>NZ_AP042459.1:0-2735001 GCF_055395365.1 Syntrophomonas erecta subsp. sporosyntropha | reverse complement strand
GTTTTCTAAGGAAAGACAGGCGCAGGCTGAAGAGGAGTTTAGTGATGAGGATTGGCAGACAGCTTTGGAATTGGATAAGCAAGGCCGAATAAAAGACACGCTAGACAACATCGTTTTGATTATTCGTCATGACAAGGAATTACAGCATATAGCTTTTAATTGCCACCGTGATGGTATTGATGCCAAAGGAGGCCTGCCTTGGGAACAGATCAAGGCGGGTTGGAATGATTCAGATAATGCACTTCTTAAAGTGTATTTAAGCAGCAAATACGGAGTCTATTCACCTACCAAGACCAAGGATGCTGTGTTAGCGGTAGCGGCTGAACGAGCCTACCATCCTGTTAAGGAGTATCTGAACTCCCTGCCAAAATGGGATGGAATTAGTCGAGTAGATAATCTATTAATTGATTATTTCGGTGCAACAGATAATTCCTATACAAAAGCAGTTATCCGCAAAACGATGGTTGCAGCGGTAGCCCGCATTTATAGACCAGGCACAAAGTTTGATAGTGTCCTTATCTTAAACGGTCCTCAAGGTATCGGTAAGTCAACCTTCTTTGCAAAACTTGCTGGAGATTGGTTTTCAGATAGTTTGACCATTACGGACATGAAAGATAAATCTGGAGCTGAGAAACTTCAGGGATATTGGTTATTGGAACTGGGTGAGCTTGCTGGTATGCGTAAGACGGATGTGGAAATTGTGAAGTCTTTTATTTCGAGGGCAGATGATAAGTACCGGGCAAGTTATGGAGTCAATGTGGAAAGCCATCCCCGTCAATGTGTGATTGTAGGTTCAACAAATGCAGAAAGCGGGTTTCTTCGAGATATAACCGGCAATCGAAGATTCTGGCCAGTCCGTATTAGCGGTAATGGCAAAAAGAAAGCTTGGCAGATGACTAAAGAGGAAGTACAGCAGATTTGGGCAGAGACACTAGTGCTATATGAGAAAGGCGAAAAACTCTACCTTGAAGGTGATGATGCATCCATGGCAACTAGTGAGCAGGCAGATGCCATGGAAACAGATGAACGAGAAGGATTGGTTCGTACCTATCTGGATACTCTTTTGCCGAATGATTGGGACACTATGTCTTTATACGAGCGTAGAAATTTCCTCGGCGGTAGCGAATTTGGCGGTGGCACCCGTGTTGGAACAGTAAAAAGAACCCTTGTCTGCAATATGGAGATTTGGTGTGAATGTTTTGGAAAAGATGCATCCTCATTGAGAACATCTGATTCTTATGCCATCGGTGCCATTATGAGAAAGATCAGTGGGTGGAACAAGTACACCGGGAACAAGAACGGAACAATCAATTTTCCTATCTATGGAAAGCAACGAGCTTATTCCCGAGTCGAGGAACAAAGCTAGTTGTACCTTACCTTGTTCTCATACTGGTTCTTTCCCCAAAGCTAGTAATCAAAAGGAAAATCTAAGGTTCGGAACAAGTGGAACAAGAAGTATCCTATTTATTTATAAATAGTAAAAAAGAAGAAAGTGTAGCCTGTGCATACACGCATACGCGCGCGTATAGGAAAAATGGGTCAAAGTTGTTTTCTTGTTCCGAGCCTTTTTATATGGGAGGTATTTATGCTTGAAAAATATATCGAAAAGAAACTGGTGGCTGAGGTAAAAAAGATGGGAGGTATTGCAGCAAAGTTTATTAGCCCAGGTTTGGATGGGATGCCAGACCGCCTAGTGCTTTTACCACTTGGAAAGATGGCATTTGTGGAATTAAAGGCTCCTGGAAAGAAACCTCGTCCACTACAGATTAGAAGAATAAAGCAATTACAGAAGTTAGGCTTTACCTGCTATGTCATTGATGATGTTGAGCAGATTGGAGGGATACTCGATGAAATACAATCCTCATAAATATCAAACATATGCTACGAATTTCATACTTGAGCATCCCATAGCAGCGGTGTTTTTAGAGATGGGTCTTGGCAAAAGCGTAATCACTTTAACTGCTATATTTGATTTATGTCTTGATAGTTTTGAAATTGGAAAGGTTCTGGTCATTGCCCCTCTAAGGGTAGCAAGGGATACTTGGCCAGCTGAGATAAACAAATGGGAGCATTTAAAAGGACTGGAGTATTCAGTGGCTATTGGAACAGAACAGGAGCGGTTAGCAGCTCTTAGGAAACCAGCAAGTGTCTATCTTATAAACAGAGAAAATGTTGACTGGTTGGTAAACAAAAGTGGCATCCCTTTTGATTATGACATGGTGGTAATCGATGAGCTGTCATCTTTTAAGTCCTATGGTGCAAAAAGATTTAAAAGTTTACTAAAAGTTAGACCAAGGGCAAAACGGATTGTGGGTCTTACGGGTACACCTACCAGTAATGGGTTAATGGATTTGTGGGCAGAGTTTCGTATTCTCGACATGGGTAAAAGACTCGGCAGATACATAACTCACTACCGCAATTCCTTCTTTACTCCAGATAAACGTAATCAGCAGATTGTATTTTCATATAAACCGTTACCTGGGGCAGAAGATGCCATATATCGGCTAATTTCAGATATTACCATTTCAATGAAGTCGGTTGATTTTCTAAAAATGCCAGAATGCGTGATAAATGAAGTGTCGGTGTATCTAAATGATAAAGAACAATCAGTATACGATCACTTTCGTGAAGAAATGGTTCTTGAGCTTGCCAATGAGGAGATTGATGCCATGAATGCAGCAGTCCTTTCTGGCAAACTTCTGCAAATGGCTAACGGTGCTGTCTATGATGATGATAAAAATACTCATATTATCCATGACCGCAAGCTGGATGCTCTTGAGGATTTAATTGAAGGTGCTAATGGAAAACCTGTGCTTATTGCCTATTGGTATAATCACGATTTAGAGCGTATTAAAGCAAGATTTAATGTTAGAGAAATTAAAACATCCAAGGATATCAAGGACTGGAACAACGGTGATATTTCTGTGGCGGTTATCCATCCCGCATCAGCAGGACACGGTCTCAATTTACAAAGTGGTGGTTCAACACTTATCTGGTTTGGTCTTACCTGGAGTCTAGAGCTCTATCAGCAAACAAATGCAAGACTTTGGAGACAAGGACAAAATGAAACGGTGGTTATCCATCACATTATTACTAAAGGCACGATTGATGAAGATGTGATGAGAGCCTTGAAACAAAAGGAAAAGACACAGTCCGATCTTATAAATGCTGTCAAAGCAAATCTGGGGAAAGCGAGGGGTGTTGTATGATGGATGCATTTGAAAAACTGGCAAATGCCATTATTCTACAGGCGGTCAAGGATTATCGTTTTGCTCTGAAAAGACTAGCAAAATACCCTCGCAATGATTCTGCTAGATATACGAAACGTGAGATTGAGCGTTTCTTTCATTCAGGGTATTTCACTACCCTGACATCTCTCGATCCTGAGATGCTAATTCAAAAGCTACATGAGGAGGTGGTGCGATGACGGCAAAGGAATTCTTGAAACAAGCTTATCGCTTAAATGAGCTGATTAATTCCGATCTTGAGGAGTTGCAAAATCTAAGGGAACTCTCAAGGAGTGTTTCATCTCCTGTTCTTGAGGAAAAAGTCAGTAAAACAAAAAGTACTGATCCACCTTTTGAAAAATACGTGATTAGAATAGTAGATTTGGAGAAGCAGATACAACAAGAGGTGGAACGTTTAATAAAGCTGAAGTCAGATATTCGTGAAGCGATTAACCAGATGGAAAACGTGGATGAGAAGCTGCTTCTTCGCTACCGCTACATTAACTTTCTTAACTGGGAAGAAATCTGTGTCAACCTTAATGTTTCTATGAGAACAGTGCATAGACTTCACTCATCAGCCTTGCAGCATTTAAAGGTGCCTAAATAAAAGTTGGCACACTTTAGCACAGGTTGGCATACGATGACACTGTTTGTCCGTAGGGAAAGCTATATAATGGTAGTATGGAATATTAGCAAACAGAAGCCTTCACGGGAGCATTTCTCCTGCGAGGGCTTTTTCTATGGGCAAAAGGAGGTGTAGTATGCCAAGGAAACCTAAGCGACCATGCTCTTACCCTGGTTGTCCTGAATTGGTTGACGGTAGGTTTTGTGAAACTCATGCCAAGCAGGAAACTCGGCGCTATGAAAAATATGATCGTGATCCTGCTAAGAGGAAGCGCTACGGGAGAAGATGGAAGCGAATCCGCGATCGGTACATTGCTGCTCATCCTTTATGTGAACAGTGTGAGAAGCTCGACAGAATAACACCTGCCCAAGAGGTACACCACATCAAACCACTCTCACAAGGAGGTACTCATGCTGAGGATAATCTGATGGCCTTGTGCAAGCCTTGTCACTCACGGATCACTGCACTTGAAGGTGGCCGCTGGCGTAGGGGGTAGGGGGGCATCGATCTCTGTTGCCTTTGGCCAGGGGACCGGGCGGGGGGTCACGCGCACAAAAACTTCAGTTCAAACAGGGGATTAAACCCCAGCTAGAAGGTGTATGAGAAAAATCTTATATCAGGGGGTGAAATGCCATGGCTAGAGACGGGACTTACAGAGGGGGGAGGAGACCAAGAGCGGGGGAGAGGCCAGCACCTCTCGCTGAAAAAATAGCTAAAGGTAAACCGGCCCAAGTCCTTGAGGTTCCAGATTTCTTACCAGAAACAGATCTGCAAGCGGATGATCTGGAAGGTGCCGCAGAGTTGACGGGTGAGGATATCCCCGAGCCAAGTGCCTATCTAAGCGCCCGCCAAAGAGATGGTTCACCTCTTGGAGCTGATGAGCTTTTTCGGGAAACTTGGCGCTGGCTTAAGGCAAGGGGTTGCGAGCAGTTTGTGAATCCTAGGTTAGTAGAGGCGTATGCTCAGTCTTTCGCCCGCTACATTCAGTGCGAGGAAGCAATCAGCACATACGGTTTTCTCGGTAAGCACCCCACAACTGGTGGGGCAATTGCCAGTCCGTTTGTGCAAATGAGCCAGTCATTTCAAAAACAGGCCAATCTCATCTGGTATGAAATTTTTGACATAGTAAAGCAAAACTGCACCACAGCATACATTGGCAATCCGCAAGACGACATTATGGAAGCCTTGTTATCAGGTAGAAAGGGAAGGTAATTACATGGGTAAAAGGATCTTAACTGCGGAAAGTGTTTGTATGGGTCATCCCGACAAACTCTGTGATCTAATAGCCGATAGTGTCCTGGATGCCTGTCTAAGAAAAGATATGGCATCTCGTGTTGCGTGTGAAGTACTGGCAACTAAGGGAAGAATAATCGTGGCGGGCGAGATCACCTGTAGCGATAAAATCGACATTAAGTCTGTGGTAAGGCAAGTGCTGCGTAGCGTTGGCTATGATCCTATGTGCTATAAGGTGTCCATTTTTACCCAGCAACAAAGCAAGGATATTTCCGACGGGGTCGATTATGCACTTGAACGAAGAAGTGGTATCAGTGATCCGTATTCTTCCATGGGCGCAGGTGACCAGGGTACTATGTATGGCTATGCCACCAGTGAAACTTTAGAAAAGCTTCCCTTGCCGCTTGTTCTCTCGCATCGTCTTGTAAGGCGTATCGACCAATGTCGAAAGGGCAGACTTATCAAAGGTATTCTCCCTGATGGCAAGGCCCAGGTTACGGTTGAGTATAATGGCAATAAGCCACTTAGGGTTAAGACAATTGCGGTTTCTGTTCACCATACGCCGGATAAGACGCAAAGCCAGCTGCGGGATGAGATTATCACTAAAGTCATTTGGCCATGCTTTGAAGATTTCCCCATAGATGATAATACCGAGATTTTTGTTAACCCCTCTGGCAGATTTGTGCAAGGTGGTCCAGATGCAGATACAGGATTGACCGGTAGGAAAATAATGGTTGATACTTATGGAGGACTTGCTCTGCATGGGGGTGGAGCCTTGTCTGGCAAAGATCCAACCAAAGTAGACCGAAGTGGTGCTTACATGGCTAGATATATAGCAAAAAACATTGTTGCGAGCGGTCTTGCAGAAAGTTGCGAGGTCGCTCTTTCTTATGCAATTGGTAAGGCAAATCCAGTGGCGGTCACTGTGCGCTCTTTCGGCACATCAGGTCTTACCGATGAAGAACTTGGTGAAATTGTACTAAAGCTTTTCGATCTCCGACCTGCTGCCATTATCGAGAAGTTGATGCTTTATAAGCCTATTTATGCAGATACATCTGTTTACGGACATTTTAATTCATGCCTTTTTCTCTGGGAATATGTTGATATGTACGATGAGCTAAGGAGGGAGGCGGATAGGTATGGTAATAGAGAAGATTCCAATTGAGAAGCTGATTCCCGCTGATTACAATCCACGTAAGGATTTGAAGCCTGGTGATGCTGAATATGAGAAGCTAAAACGCTCCATTAAAGAGTTCGGTTATGTCGAGCCTATCATCTGGAATAAAACAACTGGTAATGTCGTCGGAGGTCACCAGAGGCTAAAGGTACTGTTGGCTGATGGTGTGAAGGAAATAGACTGCGTCGTTGTCGAGTTTGACTCTGAAAAGGAAAAGGCGCTAAACATTGCCCTTAATAAAGTTTCGGGTGAATGGGATAGGGACAAACTGACCGCGCTCATTTCCGATCTACAAGCAGAAGATTTTGATGTAACTATTACTGGTTTTGACCTTGCCGAAATAGATGAGTTGTTCAAAGATATACTCCAAGACGGTGTTAAGGATGATGACTTTGATGTGGATAATGAGTTGCAGAAACCAGCTATCACAAAATTAGGTGATTTGTGGCTCCTCGGCAAACATCGTCTTGTGTGCGGTGATTCCACAATTTCCGACACCTATGATCTTCTCATGGATGGCAATATGGCGAACTTGGTGGTTACTGACCCTCCCTACAATGTTAACTATGAGGGGGCTGCGGGGAAAATCAAAAATGACAATATGGATGCGGACAAGTTCTACCAGTTCCTTCTTGATGCCTTTACCCTTACTGAGAGGGTCATGGCCAAAGATGCAAGCATCTACGTTTTCCATGCTGATACTGAGGGATTGAACTTCCGCAAGGCATTCTCTGACGCGGGATTTTACCTCTCTGGTACTTGCATCTGGAAAAAGCAATCGCTTGTCCTAGGGCGCTCTCCCTATCAGTGGCAGCATGAACCTATCCTTTTTGGTTGGAAAAAGAAGGGCAAACATGCCTGGTATTCAGATCGAAAGCAGTCCACGATTTGGGAGTTTGATAAACCTAAGAAAAACAGCGCCCATCCGACAATGAAACCGGTGCCGCTCGTTGCGTATCCAATCCTAAACTCAAGCCTAACTGGCTGCATTGTACTTGATCCCTTTGGCGGCTCTGGCAGTACTTTAATTGCTTGTGAGCAAACAGACCGGGTTTGTTATACAGTCGAGCTGGACGAGAAGTTCTGTGATGTGATCGTGAAGAGATACATTGAACAGGTCGGAGATGACAGCAACGTCTATCTCGTTCGTGGAGGGGCGAAAATCCCATATGAAGATGTGCAAAAATACTGCGCCAGTCAATGAAATAACTACTTGCTATTTCACAGCTTCTGAGTGATATATGTTACTACCACACAAGAAAGGTAGGTAACAGAAATGGAACTGAGGTTTGATGTCACTGGCGAAGAAAGGAAAAGGCTGGTTAGTGCAATTAGTGAAATAGTGGATTTGCCTGCCAATTACCTTGGCACGCCAACCTTTGCCTATGAAATCGGTGAGTTTACAGTTGATCGGGAAGGAACTCTTTTTGCAGGCAGTAGTTTGGATCTTGAGTTAATGGATAACCTCAAAGCGGAACTGGCTGAGCGGGGTTTCGAGGAAGAGGATTCCGACAGGTTAGTTATTGAAATACCCATAGACGGGTTTACTGATAAAGCTCTAGATAATCTTAACAAACTGATCGCCAGCAAAGTCAGCCTTATAAAAAAGGCTACGGGGGCAAAAGAACTCTCCATCATCAGAACTGATACCACCCTCAAGTTTCCTTGGTTCCGGTTAACTAGTAGGGATGAAACAGAAGCATTCACTCTTTTCGTGGAGGCACTCTGTAAGACAGCCAAGCAAAGGAAGCGCATCACCGCTAAAGAAAGACCGGTCGAAAATGAGAAATTCACCTTTAGGGTGTTCCTTATCCAGCTTGGCTTTGTGGGAGATGAGTATAAAGCTGCTCGTAAGATTCTATTAAAGAACCTGCCGGGAAACAGTGCTTTTAGAGATGGAGCACCCAAAGAGGTCGAGACTAATGGATAGATTACCGTCGAAAACGACTGTAGAACGTCTGCGAGCCAGATTCCCCAAAGGAACTAGAGTGGAGCTTATCAAAATGGATGATCCCTACACTAGATTGAGACCGGGGGATCTAGGAACGGTGGACTTTGTGGACGATACGGGAACAATATTCTGTACTTGGGACTCAGGGTCAAGCCTTGGGGTGGTTTACGGTGAAGATAGAGTACGAAAGTTGTAGGAGGGCCAGCGGTGCGGGACAAAATTAAGAAATTAAAAGTTGGCTCCACTGTTCAGTTTGTTTCGGAAGATAGGGTCTTGACTGGTCAGGTAGTTGCCATCGTTGAGGACTTATACGGCATCAAGGTGAAAGGTATAGACGGTCATTTTTGGCGAGATAGAGACGCCCTGGCTTCGCTAGAGAAAGAATCACATTAATCACAGTAACTACTTGCTATTTGGCCCGATCTGAGTGATATATGTATATGACAAAAACACCAGAGAGGGGCAAGAATAATGACTTTGAATAAAGGAAGCAGAATAAGAGCTGCTTTTAACGGGAGGATTTATGAGGTAGCGGGTTTTTGGAGAGACGATTACGTTTTTGCGCCCACAGGCGAAGAAGAACAATGTCTTATCTACACACCTGCAGAGGTTGAGGAGCTACTAGTGGAGGGAGAGTTTGAGGTGATCTGATGGATAAAAACACTGTCAAAGAGCAGATTTTAGCCATAAGAGATAGCGGGGTTACAAACATGTTCGACATTGCAAGGGTTGTTTTGGAGGCGGAAAACCGAGGGTTTTGGGAGTTGGTCCGATACCTTGAGCAGTGCAAAAAGGAATATTGGGACTTCATATTAACCGGCGAGATGAAATAGCCGCAAAAACAAAACAGAAGAGCTTCTACGGAGGCTCTTTTCTTATACGCATTTTCAGGAGGTGGCACTTTGCGAAAACTGAAGAACTACAAGCCAACCAGATTCATGGCAGAGGATTCAGTCTATAACAAGGTTGCTGCTGACTATGCTGTGGCCTTTATTGAAGCCCTTTCTCACACAAAGGGCGTGTGGGCCGGAAAACCGTTTGAGCTTATAGATTGGCAGGAACAGATTGTTCGAGATCTATTTGGTATCCTAAAGCCAAATGGCTATCGCCAGTTTAATACCGCCTATGTTGAAATTCCTAAAAAGATGGGTAAGAGCGAATTAGCTGCTGCGATTGCTTTGCTACTAACCTGCGGAGACGGCGAGGAACGGGCAGAAGTATATGGTTGCGCTGCAGATCGCCAGCAAGCCAGCATTGTCTTTGAAGTAGCAGCCGACATGGTCAGAATGTGCCCTGCACTTGCTAAACGGGTAAAGCTACTCGCTTCCAGTAAGCGTTTAATCTACTTGCCTACCAACAGTTTTTATCAAGTACTATCAGCCGAAGCCTACTCAAAACATGGCTTTAACGTTCATGGCGTGGTTTTCGATGAACTTCATACCCAGCCCAATCGTAAGTTGTTTGATGTTATGACCAAAGGTTCTGGTGATGCTAGAGCTCAACCATTGTTCTTTCTGATTACTACAGCCGGCACAGACACTCAGAGCATTTGCTATGAGACGCACCAGAAAGCTGTAGACATCATGGAAGGCCGCAAGCACGACCCTACATTCTATCCCGTTATTTATGGGGCCAAAGAAGATGAAGATTGGACTGATCCTGAAGTTTGGAAAAAGGCTAATCCAAGCCTCGGTATAACCGTCAGCATCGATAAGGTGAGAGCAGCATGTGAAAGTGCTAAACAAAACCCGGCTGAGGAGAACAGCTTTCGGCAACTTAGACTTAACCAATGGGTGAAGCAATCTGTACGTTGGATGCCTATGGCAAAATGGGATGCCTGTGCTTTTTTGGTTGATCCTAAACGTCTAGAGGGGAGAATCTGTTATGGAGGACTCGATCTTTCCTCGACTACGGATCTTACCGCATTTGTTCTGGTGTTCCCCCCAGAAGATGAGGATGATAAGTATAGCGTATTGCCATATTTTTGGATGCCCGAGGCCAACATTGATCTGCGTGTCAGGAGAGATCACGTCCAGTATGATCTCTGGAAGAAGCAAGGATATCTGTTCACTACTGAGGGCAATGTGGTGCATTATGGCTTCATCGAAAAGTTTATAGAAGATTTGGGGACTAGGTTTAACATACAAGAAATCGCCTTTGACCGGTGGGGTGCTGTGCAAATGGTGCAAAATCTTGAGGGCATGGGCTTTACAGTAGTCCCTTTCGGGCAGGGTTACAAGGATATGTCCCCGCCAACCAAGGAACTTATGAAGCTAACTTTGGAGGAGAAGATTGCCCATGGAGGGCATCCAGTTCTCCGCTGGATGATGGACAATATCTTCGTCAGAACTGATCCAGCTGGCAATATTAAGCCAGATAAAGAAAAGAGCACCGAGCGAATTGACGGTGCTGTGGCGACGATTATGGCCCTTGATCGGGCTTTGCGAAATGCAGGGCAGGTGGGCAGTTCTATTTATGATGAGAGGGGGATAATTGTTCTGTAGATTGCGCGAAGGAAGTTTCGCTTGTGGATAGAAGGGTGACACAAGGAACGTGCATGCCAGATGGGAGGAAAATCATGAAAGTTATCTATAAGATTACTTATCCAAATGGAAAGATTTATGTCGGGAAGGATCTAACCGATAGCATAAATTACTTCGGAAGTGCAAGTAGCGAACTGATCGCAAAGGATTTTACCAGGGAAGAGAGGCGAGACTTCACTGTTAGAAAGGAAATCCTGTGGGAGTCTGAAATCGCTAGTGATGCGGAAGTCAGTCAGATGGAGATTGAGTTTATCAAATTCTACCGTTCAAATGACCCGGAGATTGGCTATAATAGGTGGCCGAAGCACTCCTAGTTTGAATATTTGCCAGTCAGTACCGCGCGCCAAATAAATTGGCGCTATTTTTGTGCTATCGAACGGTAGGAGGTGAGTATGTGAAGATACCATTCATTGGCAGATTTATTAAATCGCCAAAAGACGCCAAAAACAGTCTGTTTTCCAATGCCTATGCTTTTTTCTTCGGCAGCACCACAAGCGGAAAGGTTGTAAATGAGCGCACCGCCATGCAGACGACTGCAGTATATGCTTGTGTGAGAATTTTATCGGAAACTCTTGCAAGTCTGCCACTGCACACGTATCGCCACACCGAAAGGGGAAAGGAAAAGGCTATCGATCACAACTTATACTACTTGCTCCATGATGAGCCCAATCCAGAGATGACTTCATTCGTGTTTCGAGAGACACTGATGGGTCATCTTTTACTTTGGGGAAACGCCTATGCTCAGATAATCAGGGATGGTAGTGGCAAGGTAGTGGCTTTATATCCTCTGCTCCCCGACAAAATGAAGGTCGACAGAACCTCAGCGGGAGAGCTTTACTACGAGTATCAGACAGACACAGGTCCAGTAATTCTACGTAACTATGAAGTTTTCCACATTCCAGGCTTAGGGTTTGATGGTTTGGTGGGCTATTCGCCAATCGCCATGGCTAAGAACGCTATTGGAATGGCTATTGCCACTGAGGAGTATGGGGCGAAGTTTTTTGCCAATGGCGCTAATCCAGGCGGTGTACTGGAGCACCCGGGGGTTCTCAAGGATCCTAAACGTGTGCGTGATAGTTGGAATGCGGTCTATCAGGGAAGTGGAAACGCTCACCGCATTGCTGTCCTAGAGGAAGGAATGAAGTTTCACAGTATTGGTATTCCCCCTGAGCAAGCCCAATTTATCGCCACACGGAAGTTTCAGCTTAATGAAATTGCACGAATCTTTAGGATCCCGCCGCACATGATAGGTGATTTGGACAAGTCTAGTTTCTCAAATATTGAGCAGCAGAGTCGGGAGTTCGTTAAATATACTCTTGACCCTTGGGTATCCCGTTGGGAACAGGCTATTCATAAATCGCTACTAAAACCAGACGAGAAAAGGCAGTATTTCGTCAAGTTCAACGTGGATGGTTTGCTACGTGGAGATTATGAAAGCCGCATGAACGGCTACGCCATTGGTAGGCAAAATGGCTGGTTATCTGCGAACGACATTCGGGAACTTGAAGATATGAACCGTATTCCAGAGGACCAGGGAGGTGATTTGTATCTGATAAACGGCAACATGACAAAGTTAGAGGATGCTGGCATATTCGGTCAGAGCGATTCGGAGGTGTAAGTCTTTGAACAAGAAGTTCTGGAATTGGGTAGAGGATAAGGACGGGCGCACTCTTTACCTTGACGGTGTTATTGCTGAAGAGACATGGTTTGGCGATGAAGTTACGCCCAAACAATTCAAAGAAGAACTGTTGAGTGGGACCGGTGATATTGCCGTCTGGATTAACTCTCCAGGCGGTGACGTTTTTGCAGCAAGTCAAATCTATAATATGCTGATGGACTATAAGGGCAAGGTGACAGTCAAGATTGACGGGATTGCGGCCAGTGCAGCATCAGTAATCGCCATGGCAGGTAGCGAAGTCCTTATGTCACCTGTCTCTATGATGATGATTCATAATCCGATGACGGTTGCTTTTGGAGATGTCGAGGAAATGGGGAAAGCCATCGCCATGCTCGATGAGGTGAAGGAGAGCATTATCAATGCTTATGAACTAAAGACAGGCTTGTCAAGAGCGAAGCTAGCCCAACTCATGAACGAAGAGAGCTGGTTCAATGCAAAAAAAGCGATAGAACTGGGCTTTGCTGACCACATACTCTTCGCAGGGGAAAAGGAGGGACGACCCAAAACGGAGGCTGTACTATTTCGCAAAATGGTTGCTGTAAATTCGCTCTTAGGGAAATTGCCGCGGGATGAAAAACCGCAGGGAACTGATCTTAGCATTTTTGAGAAGAGGCTTAATCTCTTAAAACACCAAGGAGGAATGTGAAATGGAACAGATTCTAAAACTTAGAGACAAGCGTGCAAAAGCCTGGGAAGATGCCAAGGCTTTTTTAGATTCTAGAAGAGGACAGGATGATTTGATCTCCCCGGAGGATGAGGCGGTCTACGACAAGATGGAAGCGGAGGTAATCAATCTCGGAAAGGAGATTGAGCGCTTAGAAAGACAGGCAGTGATTGATCGAGAACTGGCCCAGGCTACTACGATGCCGATTAAGAATGCTCCTTCTATTGAAAACGGCAAAGCCAACCCTAGAGCCACTAAGGAATATAACGATGCTTTCTGGAAGGCCATCCGCAGCAAACATGGCTACGAAGTGATGAACGCTCTCCGGATTGGTGAAGAAAGTGAAGGTGGTTACCTTGTTCCCGATGAGTTTGAGAGAACTCTTGTGCAAGCTCTGGAAGAAGAAAATGTTTTTCGTAGTCTAGCAAAGGTTATCACCACATCTTCTGGCGATCGGAAAATTCCCATCGTTATCTCTAAGGGTGAAGCCACTTGGGTAGATGAAGAGGGACCGATTCAAGAATCAGACGACGCTTTTGGGCAGGCTTTTTTAAGTGCACACAAAGTCGCTACCATGATTAAGGTCTCCGAGGAACTTCTCAACGACAGTGCTTTTGATCTTCCAGGCTACATTGCTACTGAGTTTGGTCGTAGGATAGGCAACAAGGAAGAAGAAGCCTTCTTTGTAGGAGATGGAGAGGGTAAACCCACTGGCATCTTTGATGACGATGGAGGCGGAGAGTTGGGAACTACTGCAGCCAGTGCCACAGCAGTAACCTTTGATGAGATCTTCGATCTGTTTTACTCGTTACGGGCTCCGTACCGTAAACGGGCTCACTTTATAATGAATGACTCAACGGTCAAATTGCTCAGAAAATTAAAGGATAATAATGGGCAATACATCTGGCAGCCTTCAGTTGCAGTTGGCCAGCCAGACACTATTCTTTCGAGACCACTTGTCACATCTCCTTATGTCCCCGAGGCAAAAGCTGGTGAAAAGGCTATTGCATTTGGGGATTTTGGCTATTACTGGATAGCGGACCGCCAAGGGCGCAACTTCAAACGTCTCAATGAGCTGTATGCTGTTACTGGACAAGTCGGCTTTATTGCGACCCAGAGGGTTGATGGAAAGCTAATTCTTCCAGAATCGATTAAATATCTGCAGATGAAAGCTTCCTAAGTTAGAGTTAGGCAGGTGAGGGTTTTGGCGGTTTCTTTGGAGGAAGCAAAACTTTATTTGAGGGTTGATGGCGGTGAGGAGGATGCGCTCATCGCCGCCCTTATTGAAACGGCAAGTGAGCTGTGTGAAGGGGTGCTCAGAATGAGCCTTGAGGATTTTGAAGAAATCCCCAAATCGGTAAACCAAGCGATACTGTACATCACCGCAAACTTGTACGAGCATCGAGAAGAACTTGACATGAAGGTAGTGGAGGATGTTGTAAAACGATTGCTGTCTCCATTTCGGAAAGAAGGTTGGTGATTGTATTAACATCGGCGATCTTAGACACAGGATAGCTATCCTGGAGTTCACAACCTACATGGATGAATGGGGGAATCAGATTTCAGACTGGATTGAGACTGATCATCTTTGGGCTAGGGTTTCTAACATTCATGGCCGGGAGTACTTTGCAGCAGCTGCAGTCCAATTAGAAAAGATGCTTGTTTTTACCACTAGATACAGAGAAGGTTTGGATGAATCGATGCGGATACGATTCCGGGGACACGATTATGATATCAAGTTCGTTGATAACATTAAATACCAAAACAGGTATATGGAAATCAAGGCTATGTTGACCGATGCCCAGTAGACAATCGAAAACATACCGGTTGTGACCGTTTAAGAAGAGGTGGTGAAGAATGGATCTATTGGTGGAGCTAACCAAGCTTGTGCTTCCCTTTGTGGGAGTTATGTTGAGTTTTGCTGTGGCCTACGGTGCAGAGTTTTTCAGACAGAAGTCAAAGAGTGAGGTAGCATATCGGGCAATCAACTCTGTCGAAAATATAGTACAGGCGGCGGTGCTTGAAGCGCAACAGACTGTGGTTGATAATCTAAAAGAGTTAAATGGCGGCAAACTTACCGATGAGGAAAAAGAGCAGATTAAAAGTAGTGTGCTGGCTGCCGTAAAAGCTCGATTGACTGAGGAAACGATTAATGAGTTAAGAGGAATAACCGCTGATGTAGAAGGGTATCTGACCAGCTTAATTGAGTCCCATGTCCATATTCATAAAGAATTTCGTGGTGTTATTGGGGGAAAGTAGCAGGGCCTTCGCTTTCTCTTGGTCCGATTGCAATTAGAACCACTAGCGATGGTGGATTGGGTATCCAGTATGAATCAGGGAATTTGCTAGATGGGCGATTGCTGGCGGGCATATCTGTGAGTAGGGAGCGAGGTCCTAACTTTGGTTTTCAATGGAAAAAAGTATTTTGAGGAACGTCTGTTTTCGGACAGGCGTTCTTCTATTTTGCCCACGAAAGAGGTGGTTTAGGTTTGCGGGAAATATGCAAGCATCTGCAATCTATGTTTGCAGGTCTTGGTGCCTGGTTGGGGTGGTTCTTGGGCGGCTTTGATGGCTTTATTTACGCTTTAGTTGCATTGGTGACCATCGATTACATTACTGGTGTCATGCGCGCTTTTGTTGAGAAGCAACTTTCGAGCGAAATCGGGGCGAGGGGTATTGTCAAAAAGGTGCTCATATTCACTCTCGTGGGCATAGGACACACCATAGACAGTCAGGTACTTGGCGGCGGTAATGCAATTCGTACTGCCGTCATTTTCTTTTATCTAAGTAACGAGGGAATCTCTATTCTGGAGAATTCCGTTGCCATGGGACTACCCATTCCCGACAAGTTGAGAACGGTACTAGAGCAGCTACGTTCGGAGGGGTCTAAGACAGATGAACCTAAATAGGCTGCATCTCACAAAAAACGAGTGCTATCGTACGGGGCAAATCATAACCCCAAAAGGAATTATGGTTCATAGCACCGGAGCCAACAATCCACATTTGAAACGGTATGTAGGGCCTGATGATGGAAAGTTGGGTGAGAATGTTTATAGAAATCATTGGAATCAAGCTCGACCAGATGGCAGACAGGTGTGTGTTCACGCTTTCATCGGTAGGCTCGCTGATGGCAGCATTGCCACCTATCAGACCTTACCCTGGAATTATCGCGCTTGGCATGCGGGGGGAACAGCTAATAACACTCATATCAGCTTTGAGATCTGCGAGGATGATTTGACCGATAGTGTGTACTTCAACGCGGTCTACAAGGAAGCAGTGGAGCTTTGTATCTATCTCTGCAATGAGTTCGGGTTAGAACCTGAGAATATCGTTGACCACAGTGAGGGATATAAAATTGGAATTGCCAGCAATCACAGCGATGTTATGCACTGGTTTCCTAAGCATGGCAAGACCATGGATACCTTTAGAGCAGATGTTAAGAAACTTCTAAGCGAAGAAGAAAAATCAGCAGAACCAGCGAAAAAGAAATACTATCGTGTACAAATAGGTGCATACACTGTCAAAGCAAATGCTGAGGCACAGCTTGCCAAAGCTAAAAAGGCGGGATTTACGGATGCATTTATTAAGTATGATTAATCAAGGGGAGCGAGTTAATAAGCAATTATGCTTTAGCTTTACAGAGTTTCCCTAAAAATATTAACTATTAGATGTATATAGCCTGTAGGGGTTATTCCCTTGCAGGCTCTTTTTTTATGCTCTGATTTTATTTCTACAAATCCTCAACTTCGACCTGTTCCCGCGGCTATTAGGTAGGAGGTGATTCTACGTGAATCAGCATGAGGATAAAAAGGTTATGAAGATTTCAGATGGGGTTATAGACGAAAGCATCGAGTTAAAGAAAATGTCACAGGAGCAGCTAAAGCGTGAGTTTGATTATATTCAAGCAGAGAAATTACTTAGAAAGATGCTCCAAAAAGGTTTAATAACGGAAGCAGAATTCAACAAGATAGAGGCACTTAATCGCCAATCTTTCTCTCCTTTTTTAGCAGAGATAATGCCCGATATTCCTTGATATACTGGGCGTTCAGAGGTAATATGTGACCTACCAAAAAGGAGGTGAGTCGATGAAAAAGATAACAAAAATAGATGGGAATAAGGGTACATCAATTATCAAGCCCAAATTACGAGTAGCTGCTTACTGTCGTGTTTCTACGGACAGTGATGAACAGTTAGTGAGCCTAGAAGCACAAAAATCCCATTATGAGACTTACATAAAGGCAAACCCAGAATGGGAATATGTTGGCTTGTATTATGATGAGGGGATCAGTGGGACCAAAAAAGAAAACCGAACGGAACTTCTCAGGATGCTGTCAGATTGTGAAAACAAGAAGATCGACTTAATTATTACAAAGTCCATTAGTAGGTTTGCAAGAAACACTACGGATTGTTTAGAGATGGTTCGTAAGCTGTTGGACCTGGGTATTTACATCTATTTCGAGAAAGAGAATATCAATACCCAGTCAATGGAAAGTGAGTTGATGCTTTCTATATTAAGCGGGCTTGCAGAAAGTGAGTCAATCTCCATTTCGGAAAATAACAAGTGGGCAATTCAAAGGAGATTTCAGAACGGAACTTTTAAGATTTCTTACCCACCATATGGCTATGACAACATTGATGGTCAAATGGTGGTAAACCCTGAGCAAGCAGAAATTGTGAAGTATATTTTCGCAGAAATATTATCAGGCAAGGGTACACAGAAAATAGCAGATGATCTTAATCAAAAGGGTATCCCCTCCAAAAGAGGTGGTCGTTGGACTGCTACAACAATTCGAGGAATTCTAAAAAATGAGAAATATACCGGGGATGTTATACTGCAAAAAACCTATACAGATTCCCGTTTTAATAAGCGCACCAATTATGGTGAGAAAAACAGATATTTAATAGAAAATCACCATGAGGCAATTATCAGCCATGAAGTGTTTGAAGCAGTAGAGGCTGCCTTAAATCAAAGGGCAAAAGAAAAGGGAATAGAAAAGCGTAATGATAAGTACCAAAACCGGTATTCTTTCTCCGGAAAAATTATTTGCTCGGAATGTGGTAGCACCTTTAAAAGACGAATTCATTCATCCGGCACAAGAAAATATGTAGCCTGGTGTTGTAGTAAACACTTAAAGCAGATAACCGAATGTTCAATGCAGTTTATTCGAGATGAGGATATAAAGACGGCCTTTGTTACTATGATTAACAAGCTGATTTTCGGTAGAAAACTTATTCTACAACCACTATTAGATGCTTTGCGTGGAATGAGCAACTCAGATAACCTTTCAAGAATTCAGGAATTAGAGAAGCAAATTGAAAAAAATGCAGAACAGAGAGAACTGCTTGTAAAGCTTATGGCAAAGGGGTATCTAGAACCTGCCCTTTTTAACAGAGAAAACAATGAACTGCAAATGGAAGCAGATAATTATATGGGGCAAAAAGAAGCTTTAATTCATGCTTTAAATGGAGAATTATCAAAGGTGCAGGAAGTCAGTAACTTAATAAAGTTTACAAATAAGGCTGAAATGATAGATACCTTTAGCGAGCAAATTTTCAATGATTATGTTGAAAAAATTATCGTTTACTCAAGGGTAGAGATAGGTTTTGTTCTGAAATGTGGAATCACACTAAGGGAAAGGATGTGAGAAAAGTGGCACATACGCCTTATGGATATAGGATAGAGAATGGAATAGCAGTTATCGATGAAGAAAAAGCTGAAAAGGTTAGGAATTTGTATAAGGGTTACTTATCAGGTCTTTCCTTATCGGTCGCGGCAAAGTCTGCTGGAATAGATGCTTATCATGGAACTGCTGGAAGGATGCTAAGAAATGAACGTTATCTTGGTGATGATTATTACCCTGCCATCATTGATAAAGAGACCTACGAAAGAGCAGAAGCAGAGAGGGTAAAGAGAGCAAAAAAGCTAGGCAGAATCTTTGAACCCAAGATAGAAGATAAACCTACTATTTATAAGAAGTTTTCCATAGGACAAGTAGTTCAGAAGTATACAAATCCTTTTACACAAGCGGAATTTGTATATAGCTTAATAGAAAGTGAGGTGCAGCAAGATGGCAATTAATAAAAATGTAATGATTATACCTGCAATAAAACGTGTAGGCAACAATCGAAAAGAAGATGAAACACCAAAACTTCGGGTCGCTGCTTATTGCCGAGTTTCTACAGATAGTGATGAGCAGGCTAGTAGTTACGAAGTGCAGATTGAACACTATACTGAGTTTATTAAGAAGAATTCAGAGTGGGAATTTGCAGGGATCTTTGCTGATGATGGCATCAGCGGTACAAATACAAAAAATCGCGATGAATTTAATCGAATGATTGATGAGTGCATGGCTGGGAAAATTGATATGATTATTACCAAATCAATAAGCCGATTTGCTAGAAATACCTTGGACTGTCTACAATACATCAGAAAACTTAAAGATAAAAATGTTGCGGTATATTTTGAGAAAGAAAATATCAATACATTGGATGCCAAAGGTGAAATTATGCTTACCATTATGGCATCCTTAGCGCAACAAGAGAGCCAGTCATTAAGCCAGAATGTAAAGCTTGGCTATCAATACCGATACCAACAGGGAGAGGTAATGGTTAATTGTTCTAGGTTTTTAGGATATACCAAAGATGAAAATAAGCGATTAGTAATTGTGCCGGAGGAAGCTGAAATAGTCAAAAGGATTTACCGAGAGTATCTTGAAGGCTCAAGTATGGATAAAATCAAAAAAGGACTTGAAGCTGATGGCATACTTACAGGTGCGGGGAAAAAAAGGTGGCATACCAGTACTATAAGGAAAATATTAAGCAATGAAAAATACATTGGTGATGCACTGCTCCAAAAAACTTATACGGTAGATTTTCTTACAAAAAAGAGGGTTGTGAATAACGGAATCGTACCTCAGTATTATGTAGAAAATAACCATGAAGCCATTATCCCGCGTGAAATTTTCATGCAGGTACAAGAAGAGTTAGTTCGTAGAAGTAGAGGACATATAAGTACTAGTGGAAAGAAAAGAAATTTTAGTTCAAATCATGTATTTTCACAAATTATCTTCTGTGGAGAGTGTGGCGAAATATACCGTAGAGTTCATTGGAATAACCGAGGTAAAAAATCGATTGTTTGGAGATGCGTCAGTAGACTTGAGAATACAGGGTTAACTTGTCATTCCCGAACCGTGCTGGAGGATATGATAGGCCTTGCTACGGTGGAGGCAATTAATAAACTAATAGGGCAAAAGGATGGCTTTTTAACTATCTTAAAGGAAAATATAGAAACAGTGATAAGTGAAACGGACAATAATATTGTTGCCGAGATAGATAAAAAGCTAGAGGAATTACAAAAAGACCTTTTGAGACTGGCCAATTCCAAAGAGGATTATAACGACATTGCTGATGAGATTTACAGGCTCAGAGAGGAAAGGCATAAGGCTTTAGCAGAAGAAGCTGGCAAAAAAGGCTCCAAGCAAAGGCTAGAAGATATGGAAAAATTCCTAAATGAACAATCCACACTCCTTGAGAAGTATGACGAGCAACTAGTAAGGAGACTTATAGAGAAAATAACGGTCTATGATGGTAAACTAACTATTGAATTTAAATCTGGTGTAGAAGTAGATGTATAAACATAGCCTTCATAAATGACCACCATTTGTGAACGGTCAAGTATTTTGGAGAAATTTTGGCCATTAATTTTACATAGGACCTTTACTGCAAAATGGAAATACGATGTTTAATACGGTAGCTTTCTCCGGTCAGGTTAAATATCTCACTATGATGAACAATCCTATCCAGAATTGCAGTTGTAATAACTGGATCTCCCATCAATTCGGCCCAGTCATCAAAACCCGTGTTGGACGTAATTATTAACGAGGTCTGTTCATACAGTTGAGAAATTAGCTGAAAGAACAAATTAGCTTCTTCTCTACTTATTGGCACAAAGCCAATTTCATCGATAATAACTAGGTCTGAGCTGATTATTCGTTTGATTTTCTGCCTACTGCGGCTAATGGTGGACTGAATTTTCAGGTGCCGAATTAATTCGTCCATACTTACAAAGCTTACCTTGTAACCTTTTGTTACAGCTTCTATTCCTAACGATACAGCCAAATGGGTTTTACCTAAACCAGGTGGTCCCAGAAAAATTAGATTGTAGGCCTTATCAAGCCATTGCATATCTAATAGCTGGTTAATCTGTCTTTTAGTTATACCGGGTTGATAAGCGAATTCAAAATCATCTACAGTTTTAATGAAGGGAAACTGAGCTTGGGTCATACGGCGCTCCGAAGCTCTTTGTTCCCGGGCATCAATTTCGCCATTGGTTAAGGAATAGAGAAAATCACAATAAGATATATCCTGTCGGTTTGCTTCCTCTACGAGCTTTTCTAAATTGTCTTTCATCCAGGCCAGCTTTAGCTGGCCCAGAAAGGTTTTGGTTTCCTTTAATTTATTCATTTAGCATATCCTCCCTTGCTAACTGCCTTCATAAAGTGCAGTATAGGCTTTAATATCTCTGACTTCTGTTTTAATTCGATATTCGGAAGGAATGGCATCTGCATCAATAATATCAGGCGCATCTATGTCCTGGCTGAGCTGCTCTAAATATTCCAATACATTACGAAACTCCACTGCGCTCCATAGTTCTTTTTGTACGCAGTAATCCAGGGCTTGAGCTATAATTAGCTCTGAGTATTTCTCGGCCTCTTTGATAATCAACTGAAGTTGATCTCTTATGTAACGGGGTTTTTCCTGTTTAATACGATCCAAGAAACAAGTACCTTTATCGCCTTTACCCAGCATGGCAAGGGCCTGTTTCCTTAGTTCATCTATCTTGTGGGAATAATCACGCTCAACCCGATTAGGAACTATCACTCCCTTCTTAGTTGATATTTTCCGGATAATAATTAGTTCTTTAGTTTCTATATCCAAAATTTCAAGATAGCCATCTTTGACTTTCAATTCTACTTCACGTCCGGGATAATACGTGCCTTTAGGCACTCGGTAACGATTACTAAGATAAAGGACAGTGTTGTCCTTCCTTACATTTCTTGTTAAACTATCTTCAGGTTTATTTATGATTGTGGGTATCGGTTGCAGGTATTCTTGTTCTGATTTGAATACTTCTGCCGGTACCTTCTTTGTGGTTGCATGTATACTGGCATTGCCAGTCCGATTTAACCAATCAATACATCCCTCATTCCATAAAACCAGGTTATCAAATACCCGGTGAGCAGCGTAGTTTTGTTTAGCATATTTGACTACTGATTCAATTTTCCCTTTGGATTCAGGGTCATTTCCCCTACAAAGGTAAACGGTGAACTTCATGTTCCTGCGAAAACGCTCAAACTCCTCAGTATGTATGATATCACCATAGTTTTCACTAACAGCCAATACTCGGTCTTGATCAAATACTATTTCCTTAGGTACCCCTCCTATAAACTCAAAAGCTCGATACAGAAACAATGTAAATGTTTGTGCTGTAAACGGTTTATCCAGCCACTCTACATATTTGTAGCGACTGTGTGATAACACTAAGCCAAATACAAAAAGCTTTATTCGTTTTCCTGTAGTTGTCATAACTTCCCTCTGACCCAGATCCACCTGGGCCTGTTGACCAGGGAGGAGTTCTTCTACGGCCTGGTACTGCCGATATTTATCCGGCTTTGGTATATTAGATGTTTTTCGCAAATTACTAACGTATCGTCTAACAGTCCGCTCCTTCCCATGATAGTTATCCCCATGATATTCCTTAAGCCAGTCATGAATCTGAGCACTTGATATATCCGGGAATTTCATTAGCCATTGTAAAATTTGGTCGGTGTATGGCTCTAGGATTTTCCGTCGGTTTTTGGCTTTCCTCTGCCTTTCGGTAAATTCCTCGGGTGTCATATCCCAGTAGAAGTCTACTGTTTTCCAGTTGATGGCTAACTGATGCTCCACCTGTGACTTATTAAGCCCCAACTCCTTAAGCTGCTGAATTTTTTGATACATTGGCCATCCCTTCAATTCTCCCACCTCACCTGTAAAATTAATTACCAATTCATTTTACCAGTGGTGGGTTTTTGTGGATAATATTCTCCGTTTTTATTGGCCAATTTTTCTCCCTTTTAGTTTACCGCTAACACCATTCAGGGGATATATTCTCTTGCTTGGTGGTTTTCTTCTTATTGACTGGAATTGGTAAAAGGTATATAATCTTATTAACAATGTTGTTGATATTGTTATTGATAAGGAGATGACAACATGGGTGATGTTAATGAGCTACTAGAAGAAGCTATTAAGGAAACTGAAAACTTGAATGTAGGTGAAGCCTTTCTTGTTAAGGACCTGTTCAAGGGTTATGTATGGAATAGAATACCCAGAAAGGATCGACTTCTGCTTGGGACTTTATTTTTAAACTACGTAAATAAAATGGAAGGTAATATAAAGGCAATTGAAAAAACTTCATCTAACCAGCAGAGGTATCAGAAGGTTTGAGGATATAGCAAAACTATTATGAAGGGCAATAAAAAACTATAAATTATATTAGGGTGTATGGGGTGGATGCTTTGCTTAATTTAAGGCAATTAGTAGATGACTTTTTCTTGTTTGTTCAGTCTAAGAGTATTGAAATTTATAATGAGTTTAGCCTGCAGCATGAGCTGGGGATATTCCTACGTGAAAAGCTTCCGGACTATCGTATTCAATTTGAAAGAAATGTATCATACTTCACACCAGACAATAAAACTATAAAAAAAGAAATAGATATTATTATTTTTAATGAAGATAAATCAGAGAAGTATGCAATTGAACTTAAGTGCCCATTAAATGGTCAGTATCCAGAACAGATGTATTCGTTCGTGAAGGATATTAAATTTATGGAGGAGCTTAAGAACCGAGGATTTACTAAAACAGCTGCTGTTGCTCTTGTTTCAGATAGACCTTTTTATGAAGGGCGCAACAATGAAGGTATATATAGGTTTTTTAGAGAAGAATATTCTGTTTACGGTTGTATTTTTAAGCCAACAGGTGTAGGAAAAAATAAAGATAGCATTGCATTGACAAGCAGATATGATTTTATCTGGCAGGATTTAAGTGACGGTCGTAAATATTACATAATCGAGATTTGAGTAGTCAGGGGGGGACTTGCAGGTGGCTTTGCTTCAAGATGAATTAAAAATAAGAAAGATTCATGAATTACTTCATATGAAATTGGCTTTACCACCATATCAGCGCCCGTATAGTTGGAGTGTGAAGTCTGCAAATACGCTTTTTCAAGATACTTATAATGCATACCATGAAGGTTTACAAGAATATAGAGTTGGTTCAGTAATTTTACATAAAGAAAACGGAAAGTATAACATTGTCGATGGCCAACAACGACTGACAACTATTTCGATTCTTCTATACTGTTTAGGTGAGAAGGATCTGGGGTTATTACAAGAAAAATACAATCAACTGTCTAACGATGTGATTGTAACTAATTATGAAATTTTATCTAAGAGAATAAGTGAGCTACCGAAAGATGAGCAAAACAAGTACAAAAATTATTTATTCGAACGTTGTAGTGTAGTTCAAATTGTTACAGACAGTGAGCAAGAGGCTTTTCAATTCTTCGATTCACAAAATTCGCGCGGTAAGGAGTTAGCCCCACATGATTTATTAAAGTCATATCATTTACGCGAGATGAATGATGAAGAGGAAAACCAAAAAATAAGGATTATCAACCAATGGGAAAATGTAAACCAAGATGATTTGAATGACCTATTTAAAATCTATCTTTACCCATTGACCCAATGGTATAAAGGAAAGAGTGGTTTGGGCTATTCATCTAGTAAAATAGATGTGTTCAAAGGGATTAAAACCACAAATGTATTTAATTATGCGATTTATCATAAAGCAAGTAATCTTTTTGTAGAACAGTTTAATGCAAATGGAAGCAATGAATTACTTGCATCTAGAGCATTAAATCAATTTCAATTAACACAGCCTCTTATGGCAGGAAAGCGATTTTTTTATTACACTCTACATTATAGAAATCTACTTGAGCAAGTACAAAGATTAGTGAGTAAAGTTCATACAGAGGAACAAGTTCCGAGTAGACGCACTGGAGATCTTTACATTAAACAATTATATGAATGTGCGCTATTATTTTTTGCTGATCGCTTTGGAATTGAAAACCTATCTAAAGCTGTGATGCAGCAATTATATACTTGGAGTTATTCTTTGCGGCTGGTTATGGAAGCTGTCTATCTACAGACAATTAATAAATATGTGCGAGGAGAACATGAACGCGTAAACTATGGATTAGGTATGTTTTCAGAAATCAGTGAAATGAAAAACGGAGAAGAATTAAAACTCATTTCTTTAGAGCAACCTAAAATTGAGAATAAAAACAAAGAGAAGTACAGGGATGTGTATGATTTACTTTGTGAATGGAATAGGTGGTAGATGATGGATAAAAATATAAGAATCATACCGGTATCAAAAATTTTTACTAATGTTCATTATATAGTTCCTATATATCAACGCAACTATGCTTGGGGAGTATCGGAGATAGAACAATTGATAGAAGATATTGATAGCTCTATTGGCGACTCTAATAAAAATTACTTTCTTGGAAACCTAATTGTTAATCAAAGGGATAATAATGTTTATGAAGTAATAGACGGGCAACAGAGGTTGACAACACTATTTCTATTAGAAAGTTATCTTGGTATGAATTTTGCTAAAGATGGGTTGAGATTTGAAGCACGGGAAAAATCAAACCGTACCCTTAACATGCTAAGCAAAGGAAACAAGAATGAGCTAATAGAGGAATTAGCATCTGTTGAAATCTTAAAGGGATATCAAATAATTGATAGCTATTTTAAATCTAATAATATAGATAAAAATGATTTAACTAAAAAACTGGAAAGTGTTTTTATTGTTCGTGTACAAGTTCCACAAGGTATAGATTTAAATCATTATTTTGAAATCATGAATACTCGTGGCGAGCAACTTGAACTTCATGAAATAGCAAAAGCAAAATTTTTAGAAGTATTGGATACAGAACAAGATAAAAAAACGGCAGCATTGATTTGGGAAAAATGCTCTAACATGGACTCGTATATACAAATGAATTTTGATCCCAGTGTTAGAAAGTATCTTTTTACAAATGATTGGTCTAGTATCAGGGATAATATTAACGATTTTGATACAATTAAGGAATTTATTCATAGTGAAGATGAAGACAATAATTTAGTTCCTTTGATTGAGATTCTAAAAAACAAGAAACTCTTTAATAATGAAATAAGTAAGGATGAAGTTGAGAATGAACGTTTTGAATCGATTATTTCGTTCCCAAATTTTTTACTTCAGATAAATGCTGTACTTAATAATTTAGAAGAGGAAGATTCAACCCTTGATGATAAACATTTCTTAAATAATTTATCATGGGCCTGGGGGGACGCTGATAAAGCAAAGAACTTTTTATTTCATATGTTAAAATGCCGTGTACTGTTTGATAAATATATATTGAAACGTGAATATGCTAGAGATTATAAAGAAACTGGGAAATGGTCGTTACAACGTTTAGAAAGGTATAATGATGGGAAAGGTGATAAACCCAAATATGTAGGAACATTTGGTGAGGACAATAGTCAGAATAATAAACAACTAAGAACTCTGCAATCCTGCTTGCGTATAACCTACACATCACCTAAAACTATGCATTGGATTTCATTAATATTAACAAGCTTATTAGAAAATGAATCATGTGACATTATTGAAATACTTGAAGATTACTGCAAAACAAAAGTTTTCGAATCAAAGTTTGAGAATTCTAGTGGATTTGGTTTTGAAAGAATCGTATTTACTTACCTTGATTATCTTTTATATAAGAATGGTTATTCTTACTTGGGCAAGGAAATTATTCCTCCATTATATGATGAGTGGCAGTTCCAATTTAGAAGTTCCATTGAACACTTTCAACCCCAAAATCCCGTTGAAGGTGAAAGCTGGGAAGCAGATGACCTTGATGGCTTTGGCAACCTCGCATTAATTACAGTGTCAGGAAACTCGAAGTTTTCTAATTTACCACCAGAGGGAAAAATCACCTCATATCCAAGTATTATAGAACAAAGTTTGAAACTCAAGATTATGAAAGAGTTGGTGAACTTCGATGATGAAAAATGGACGGAAGAAAAAGCAAGAAAGCATAAAGAAGAAATGTTTAGAGTTTTGAAAGGGTAGTTATTATATATGTCGATATGTTCCCGCCTACCGATAGTGCAAAAAGTGGCGATGACGTGTTTCCGACTACCGACAATGTAAAAGACATCAATCCACCCCGCTCGTTGCACGTTGAGACGGTCGTATTGATGTCAAGGGTAAATGAGTGAGTGTGCCTGAAACCTAGTAAATAAGGGGTTTGCAGGTTTTGAGTGTGAAACTGTAGTTTAAAAAACTTGTAATATTATCTGTTCGTGGAAACAAGTAAAAGCAAGTGATTTTGAGTGCGACAGAGCAGAATGGATGTTTTTATTGGTGAGCGAGCAGGTTGGATGTAAGCTATGGTAGCTATTTATCGAGCCAGTTTTGTATTACCGTGAAAGTATTGAAATTAAAAATAAGAAGGGGGAAAGGAATTAAGATTCAGATTTGGTCAAAGACTAAGAGCGGGAAATGGGCATCTATACTTACATTGCTTTTTATCGTGCTGATGGCTATAAAGTTATCGGCTTTAGCGATTACAATCCGACTCCCGTTCCCGTCACCATTTATTGCCGGCTTGGGAGTGATTAGTTGTGTTTTGGGAATTATTTCATTCTCCAAAAATAAAGATAGATCACTATTTGTATTATTGTCTTTACCTGTTGGACTGCTAGTTATTTTTTGGGTAGCGGCTGAAATAGCATTTCCTCACTAATAGCCATTATTTTGGTGAAGTATATGGAAATAATATGGAGGTAAAGATCATGGCGATTGGTATTTTTATTACAATAGCTTCAATTATTGGCATAATCTATGGAATCATTAATAAGAACAAACCATTGGCCATACTTTCTGTAGTAGCGCTGATAGTGACTATTGCTGTATGGGTATATTTTTACAATAACCCGTACTAAAGCAGCTCAATGGTAAATATAGTAAGGCACTCTACGCCATTAAGACGTAGGGTGCCTTGTTTGAAAGAAGATTTGGATTTTTCAACCTATCAAAGCATCATCGATATAGGATGCGGAACAGGAGCACTATGCAATGTGCTTAAAGAATATGGTTTAGATGTGACCGGGCTAGACCCTGCCGAAGCTGTGTTGGCGATTGCTCAAAAAAAGGTCGGGAAAACAGAACCTAAACCGCATTGTTAATAAATAATAAACAAATAATAATAGGAATTATCCTCCCCTGAGTAGTTTAAGAAATGACGTATTAAGCCTGCGGCAAATATGCAGGATAACTGGCTTGCCATATCACATTGTTCAAATGCTTAAATAATGACACGGAAGAACCGTCCCCTTATGTCTCGATAAACTTTTGATTTTCAACTCACCAAACTTTTATCGATAGAATCCAAACAATTTGAGAAGTTTCTGCCAAAAGGTCATTTTTACAGGTATTGTGACATCATGTTGCAGCACTTCGGGAAATTCTATGGAAGCGGTCTTTATTACAAATTGCACGGTGGTCGCTCCCGTGTTTTTGTCCGAAACAAACGATACGGGGACAAAATCGGACTTATCATATTGCTTTGCCATCTTATTTATTTCGGCCTTTATGGTATCGGGCAGATCGACCATCGGATATTTAGTTTGCTTGTGCCTTCATATAAATCCTTAGCACCGGTATTTAATCCCCCGATACCGCCCGTAAGCGACTTAATACCCGTATCTACCTCGCCGTATCCATCAGCAAGGCGTTTAACGCCGCTCATGTATCTATCAAGCCCTGCATGGAATTGACCGTAGTTATTTGAAAGTTGGGACATTCCATCTGTTAGCTGTCGCATTTGCGCCGCAATATCCTTCTCGTTTAAAGATTGCTCTAAAACTCAAGTGGCGTGGTCATCAGTTATTGTGTCGTGGTGGCAGGAATAATTTCTGATGAAAGATGCTCATGAACCGATTATTGAACTTGAAAAATTTGAACAGGCTCAAGATAAAATAAAACGTAGAAGCAATATTGAAATTGTTTACGGCAAGGCAAAAAGAAAAGGAACACATTACAGCGCAAAGCGTGAGAAGCAGGATTAAGAATTTCTTTCACATAACGTAGCGATATATTGGCAATTTTGTGATTAACAAAAGGAAATGAGAAAATGCAAATTGCACTGACCAAAAAATTAGCGGATGCTATGGGAGCAAATTCTCGGTCTGCACAAGAGGATAAAAATCCACTGTTTTCTTGGACCGCAAACTGGACAAAGGTATGGGATAATCATAGATCAGAGGATATGATCGTGTTGGTGAACAATGCCACACGTTTTACCGTTGCAATTTACCAGGTCAAGCGGAAAGATCTGAAAAATGTAGCGGAAATGATGAGAGCGGCCATTTCAAACACACTATTGTCCATGAATTTAAATCCCGGGCTTGTAGAGGAATACATGCGTTTGGCAGGTGAAGTAGAGTTTACGCAAAATCGTAGCAGACAGACAGCTGCGTGGGTAACGAAAGCGGGACTGGACTGCGCTTTCTATGTTGGAAATGAATATAACGGTATTGCAAAAATGTTCAGCGATACGGTTGGAGCTTCCGCAAATTACCGTCATGTCAATAGTTCCGGTAACGTTAATGAGGGGTATGTCCCTTACCATGCAATGATTAACGCACTATCTGAGCTTACCGGAAAGCAAGCGTACAAATATCGTGCCTTTGAATTGCTGGTCACACTTGATTTGGAAGTATACAAGGCGGTGCGGAGGATGATTGTACCTGCGAATCTAGAATTTGTACGTTTTCATAAAGTGCTGCAGTCGGTGTTTGACTGGCAGAACTACCATCTTTATGACTTTACCATCTTTGATGGCAATAAGCGTATACTGGTCGCTAGAATTGTTCCATTTGAGGATGACCTGAAGTACGATGAAGATGCTATTTTAATAAAAGGGTATACCTTATCAGAGTTTTTGCCAGAGCACAAGTGTATGCTCTATACATATGACATGGGGGATAAATGGGAACATGAAATCCAGCTTGTACGTGTGATCGAGGACCACGACAAGGAATCACCCTACTTACTGGAAGCAAGTGGTCAAACACCACCTGAGGATGTGGGCGGCGTAGGAGGATTTGTGAATTTCCGTGAAATTATGTTGAATCCTAGTCATGCGGAATATGGGGAAATGAAGGAATGGGCAAAGTATTGGACAACTGAGCTTAGTGATTGGAAAAGACGTCCAAGGGTAATACATGATTGAATTAGATACGACATCAATAAAGCGTATAGGACCGCTGCCTGGATTGCGATGAAGCCAAAAGAATCGGTGAAAGCGAAGCATATGAAATAATTAAGAAAAAAATAAAAGGCAGATCGATAACGGATTTGCAGACAATGGACCAGAATACAAGAAATAAAACATTGAGTAGTTAAAAAAATGACGGATTAACCCTGCGGCAAATATGCAGGATAACTGGCTAGCCATTTCACATTGTTCGAAAGGCTTTGACATTGACACGGGAGAACCGTCCCCTTGTGTCCAGATTACCCAATAATCCACTCTGCTTCGGATAATAAAATTGCCACTGTTTACGGCCTTTTTTTTAATTGGCAAGTGGGGAAATACCGCTACATTTTGAATAATGTCAAAGATGAGTTGGATCTTTCCACCTATCAAAGCGTCATCGACATAGGATGTGGCACAGGAGCACTATGCAAGGTGCTTCAAGAATATGGTTTGGAGGTGACCGGGCTAGATTCTGCCGAAGCTATGCTGGCGATTGCCACGAAAAAGGTTGGGAAAACAGAACCAACCGAACCGTCTGTTCGGTTTATTCGTGGCGATGCGCGTAATGGGGTCCCATTCCGAGAAAAAAGTTTTGACTTGGCCATAACATCCTATGTGGCCCACGGGCTTATACCAAAGGAGAGGCTGATCCTTTACAATGAGATGAAAAGAGTAGCAAGGCATACAGCTGTTTTGTTAGACTATAACGAACACCGTGCATTGATTACCGATATTGCAGAATGGCTAGAAGGCGGAGACTATTTTAACTTTATAGGAAGCATCAGGGATGAATTAATGCAACAGTTCGGCAATCTTAAAGTCATCAATACCGGCAAGCGTTCTGCGATGTATATTTGTAAAATGGACTAATGCATTATTAAGTTTTTCCGCCGGAACAGCAATTTATAGCACCACTGATAAGAAGATGTGTATGCCAAAAGCACGAAAGATGCTAAGTGACTGGGAAGCATCATATATTCAGTCGCTTATGATATTAATTGAAACGCAGAGTAAAGTAACGCTTGCTATGTAACTGTTAAACTAAATTGAACAGAAAACAACAAATAAGAATGAACAGCATTTACCACAATCCTCCAAAAAGGCTATGATTGAGCTGGAAATAAAACAGCTTTGATCATAGCTAAGGAGGAAGAGATGAACGTAGTAGAAGGGTGGAATATGTATTTGGAGATCCAAAGCTTAAAGGACATGCATTTCAATGTAAGCCAGATCTCCAAGCGTCTTGATCTATCCCGGACAACGGTGTATAAATATCTAAATCTAAGTCCCGATGAAATGGAACTGGTTTTAGAAAGTCAAAAGAAACGGACTAAGAAACTTGATAAACATCGGAATTTAATCAGATCATGGTTAACACAATATCCGGATATGACTAGTGCACAGGTACTGGACTGGCTACAGGAAAGAAAAATAGATGGAGGTGTTAGCGAAGGAACAGTCAGAAATTATGTCAATCAGTTAAGAAAGGAGTGTGGAATTCCTAAAATTAAGTACAATCGTCAATATGAAGCTGTTGATGAATTACCTGCCGGGCAGCAAATGCAGAATGGATTTTGGACAAATCACTTTACGCAGCAGTACTGGCAGGAGTATAACTCTCTATTTTGCAACCTTCGTATTAGCCCACTCCCGTTACAAATATATAGAGTGGCTGAATCGTCCGTTTACGACCCGCGATTTAATTAAGGTCCATGAAAATGCATTTGAATATTATGGAGGGATGACCAAGGAAATAGTATATGATCAGGATCATCTCATACTGGTCAGCGAGAACGCCGAAGATTCAAGATTTACATGAGGGTACAAGGGGACAGGGGTACAAGGGGACAGGGGTACAAGGGGACAGGTTTGCTGTCCCCTTGTACCGTCCGGTGTTTATGATTCGGAAGGGATACGGGTGCTTTAAGATTCAATGCTCTTTTGATATCACCAAACTAATATATAATCTGATTGTGAAAGGAGTCATTGTTTATGTTTAATATTTGTACAGTGGAGATTGTAATAATGCAGGAGGTGCATACAAAATAAATTAATGTATATACCTCCTAAAAGTAAAAATTAAAAACTAAAAACTTTTGGAGGTTATAAAATTGAGCAAAATAGATATGGAAAATATAGGGCTCAGCCAAAGGTTTATTACTGAATCTGCGTTATATCCGAGTCATTGTATCGGTCGTGTCATTTCCCAGTACAAAGACCTATATAAGGTAGTAACAGAGAATGGCGAGTCAACAGCAGAAATTTCCGGGAAGTTCCGTTTTGATATAAAAACATTATCTGGGTATCCGGCAGTAGGCGACTTCGTGATGCTTGATCGAAATGAGGATACCGGAGGGAATGCAATCATTCATCATGTTCTGACAAGGAAAAGTGTCTTTATTAGAAAGGCAGCGGGAACATCGAATGATGAACAGGTTGTAGCTTCAAACATCGACACGGTGTTTATCTGTATGTCGCTTAACAACGATTATAATCTTCGCAGAGTTGAACGTTATCTTGCAATTGCCTGGGATAGCGGGGCAGTTCCAGTTATCGTTCTTACCAAAGCTGACTTATGCGATAATATTCCTCAAAAACTGTTAGAACTTGATTCTGTTGCCTGTGGGGTTGATGTGCTTGTTACTTCGAGTTTAACTGCGGATGGGTGCATATCTGTCCAAAGCTACTTTGGTAGTGGCAAAACTATCGCGTTTATCGGCTCATCTGGTGTTGGTAAGTCGACCTTAATAAATAAACTCATCGGCCAAAATGCTCTTCAAACCCAAGAAATAAGGAACGATGATAAAGGAAGGCATACTACGACCAGGCGAGAGCTAATTGTTATTCCGAGTGGCGGCGTTGTTATTGATACTCCGGGAATGAGGGAACTTGGGATTGAAAGCGCTAACCTTACAAAAGCCTTTGCCGATATTGATGAACTAGCCACAAAGTGCAAATTTCGTGATTGTACTCATACTAGTGAGCCTAACTGTGCAGTACAAAAGGCCATAAATGACGGCCTGCTGTCTGCAGATCGGCTTGCCAATTATTTAAAACTGAAAAAGGAAGCTAAGTATGAGGGTTTAAATTCAAAGCAGATTGAGACTGAAAAGCTTAATGCTATGTTCGCGGAAATGGGCGGAATGAAAAATGCACGAGAGTTTATCAAAGAAAAAAACAAAAGAAGGCGAGGTTTTTAGTATAGAGACTATAATCAGACAAGAAATCGATGCAGATTTTGATAGTGTATATAAAGTAGTGAATACGGCTTTTCTAAATGCAGCACATACAACCCATGATGAACAGAATTTAGTGGTAAGACTTAGGAATAGTACAGCTTTTGTTCCAGAATTATCTCTTGTAGCAATTGTTGATGATGAAATTGTGGGACATATAATGTTTACAAAAATAGTAATCAAAGCTGAAAAAAAGACGCATACTTCCCTTGTGCTTGCTCCCGTTGCAGTTTTGCCCAAAATGCAAGCTAAAGGTATTGGTGGGAAATTAATTTTAGAAGGGCATAAAGTTGCACAAGCATTAGGTTTTACATCAGTGATTTTGGTCGGATACCCTGGGTATTATCCTCGCTTTGGTTATATTCCGGGCAAGTAGTTTCAGCATAACTTTACCAATTGAGGTTCCGGATGAGGCGTTTATGGCATGCCAGCTTACTGAAAATGCGTTATCAGAAGTAAACGGCGTTGTTGAGTTTCCCCAAGAGTTTTTTGTTGTTGGATAATAAGCATTGCAGAAGACCGTAATGCTTGAATAAAATAATGAAAAAAGCACCTCTTGCGGGGTGCTTTTTTCGTGCCCATTTTCAGGAGGTGACAAAATGCAATGGACAAGAGGTTTGCTGTCCCCTTGTCCCTAAATCTTGTTTAACTATTAAAGTATTAACGATGGCCAAAACGAGATGAATTTACCCGCAACTTAAGAAAAGGCCGGGCCAGCATAAGGCAGTTGGCAAGAATAACGGGGATTTCTAAGAAGAGGTATGATAGGATAAATTTAGTGGCTGCGGTAGTATTTTAAGGGAGGGGACAGTAAACCTGTCCCCCTGTCCCCGTCCCCGAAAAGGAGGTGTGGACAATGCCACTTGAAATAATCCGTAATGATATAACGAAGGTATACGCTGATGCGATTGTTAATGCAGCAAACTCGTCTCTTCTTGGGGGTGGAGGGGTTGATGGAGCAATCCACCGTGCTGCTGGGCCAGAGCTACTTGAAGAATGCCGTGCCCTTGGCGGTTGTGAAACAGGAGAAGCGAAAATAACAAAATGGTACAAGCTGCCGGCAAAATATATAATTCATACTGTTGGACCTGTTTGGCATGGTGGTAGTAACAATGAGGAGAAGCTGCTGGCAGATTGTTACAAGAATTCACTCGCATTGGCTAAAGAACATAATCTTGAGAGTATTGCTTTCCCGCTAATAGCATCGGGTGCCTTTGGGTATCCAAAAGATAAAGCATTACAAACGGCCATTTTGGTCATAGGAGACTTTCTGTTAAGCTATGAAATGACGGTTTTTCTGGTTGTGTACGATAAAACGGCATTTGTGTTGTCTGAGAAGCTGTTTTCATCAATTGCACAATATATTGATGATAAGTACATAGAAGCACATTTTTTTAATCGTAGAGACAGATTTGAGGAAATACACGAGCTGAGCGAAATCTATCCAGAAGCTCCTTTCTCAACGGGAGCACCTGCCCCGGTAAAAAAACGTAAACGAAGCCTTGATGATGTAGTAAATAATATGGACGAAACATTCTCCCAAATGTTAGTACGTTTAATCGACGAAAAAGGTATGACGGATGCAGAAACCTATAAAAAGGCAAATATAGACCGTAAACTGTTCTCTAAAATTAGGAATGATATAAATTATAAGCCAAGCAAGCCAACTGCTATTGCTTTTGCTATAGCATTGAGATTAAATCTTGATGAAACAAAAGATTTACTGCTTAAGGCGGGATTTGCACTTTCTCATAGCAGTAAATTTGACATTATCATTGAGTATTTTATTGAAGAGGGAAACTATAATATTTTTGAAATTAATGAAGCTTTGTTTGCTTTCGATCAGAACCTGTTGGGGGTATAGTTCAATTGCAGCTTAAGCCATTTGTCGCTTTCCATGCGACCGATTTGCACATACAAAATGTTATCCTTCAATATACAATAAATGATTGGAGGATAACATGATGAAAAAAGGTTTAACAGAACTGGTATTTATTCTTGACAGAAGTGGCTCAATGAGCGGTCTTGAAAGTGATACTATAGGCGGATATAACGCTATGTTAGGAAAGCAGAAAAAAGAGCCGGGCGCGGCTGTAATAACTACTGTACTGTTTGATGATAAGTATGAATTACTGCATGACCGTATTAACCTTCGAGGTATAGAGTCTATAACAGACAGAGAGTATTTTGTCAGAGGCAGTACTGCACTATTGGATGCAGTGGGAAAAACCATAAACAAAATAGGAAATGTGCAGAAACATACAGCTGAAGATGAGCGACCTGAACAGGTCATGTTTGTAATAACAACTGATGGTATGGAAAATGCCAGCAGGGAGTTCAGCTATGAAAAAGTCCGTCAGATGATTGAACATCAAAAGAGCAAATACGGATGAGAGTTTATTTTTCTTGGTGCAAACATTGATGCCATTTCTACAGCAGAGCGTTTTGGTATCAGCAAAGACAGAGCAACAAATTTTAATGCAGATAGTGAGGGTACTCGGCTAAATTATGAGGTAATCAGCGAAACGGTTAGTTGTCTACGTGCCAGCCGTACTATATCAGAAAACTGGAAAGATCGTATTGATGAGGACTTCAAAAAGCGTGGGGGCAGGGGATAAACATGATTGGTGCCATCATTGGAGATATAATTGGTTCAGTTTACGAATGGAACAACATAAAGACAAAGGACTTTCCACTTTTTAGCCCGGAATGCTGTTTTACTGACGATACGGTTATGACTCTGGCAATAGCAGAAGGACTGATGGATGGTGGTACTGCTGCTGCCTTCATCCAAGCCATGAAAAAATATGGGCGTATGTATCCAGACGCAGGTTATGGAGGACGTTTTGGCAGTTGGCTGTTTTCTGAAGACATTCATCCGTACAACAGCTGGGGGAACGGGTCGGCTATGCGAGTTTCACCGATAGCTTGGATGTTTGATACTCTCTCGGAGGTAGAGAAATATGCTGAAATTAGTGCTGCTGTAACGCACAATCATCCTGAAGGCATTAAAGGCGCACAAGCAACTGCCGCAGCTATTTTCCTTGCCCGAAAAGGAAAATCCAAGGCTGAGATAAAAGATTATATTGAGAGTAAATACGGTTATAATCTGAGCCGTACTCTTGATGAAATACGTCCCGGTTATGGTTTCAACGAGAGCTGCCAGGAAACTGTACCCGAAGCGATTACTGCTTTTCTTGAAAGCGTGGATTTCGAGGATGCAATAAGAAATGCGATTTCCCTTGGCGGGGACAGTGACACCCTTGCTGCAATAACCGGTAGCATAGCTGAGGCAGCTTACAATATTCCGGAAGAAATAAAGGAGAAAGCATTGGCTATCCTAGATAAACCCTTGCTAAATGTGTATGGTAGATTTGTTGAGTAGGGACAAGTAGGGACAAGGGGACAGGTTCACTGTCCCATTGTCCCTGATTCCTATTGGGGGCAAAACGGGATGAACTTATCCGTAACTAAAGAAAATGCCAGGGTTAGCATAAGGCAGTTGGCAACAATAACAGGGATCTCCAAGAGGTATGATAGGACAAATTTAGTAAGGTTACGGTAGTATTTTTAAGAGTTGGGACAGCAAACCTGTCCCCCTGTCCCCTGTCCCCCACCCCAGAAGGAGATAAAGGGATGCGATACGATAAAATCAAAAAAGGTATTTTTATTGAACGGCCTAACCGCTTTATAGCTCTTGTAGAAATTGAAGGGACAATTGAGGTATGTCATGTTAAAAACACGGGTCGATGCAAGGAGTTACTAACTGAACGGGCAGAGGTACTGGTTCAGGAATGTGGTCATCCCGGCAGAAAAACCAAATATGATTTGATTTCTGTTTGGAAAGGACCGCGGCTTATCAACATGGACAGCCAAGCCCCCAACACTACCTTTCGGGAGTGGCTGAACTCCGGAGCTTATTTTCAGGATCTCAAGATGGTCAAACCTGAACAAAAATATGGGAAATCACGTTTTGATTATTATCTTGAGACCTCAAAGAGAAAAATTTTTGCTGAGGTCAAAGGGGTCACTCTTGAATATAATGGTATCGCGCTTTTCCCGGATGCACCTACTGAGCGGGGCGTTAAGCATCTCAAAGAACTAGCAGCATGTATAGAAGAAGGCTACGAGGCCATGGTTGTTTTTATTATTCAAATGAAAGATGTGCGGTACATGATGCCCAATGACAGGATGCATCCTGTCATTGGGGCTGCGCTCAGGGCACTTTCTTCTAAAGGAGGAAAGATTTTGGCTATCGGTTGTTCGGTTACAGAGGATACGATCATTCCTGGATCACTGGTGGAAGTCAGGTTAAGTTAGTATTTTTTGTATTTATTTTTGGTTTATACCTAGTTCGTTATTGTCACTAAACGCTCCTGTGTTTGACCCATCCTAATTTAAATAAACCGATTTGATGGATTTAATAGGGATGGTAAAGTCTTTTGCTAGCGAAATACTGTTGAGAAGAATAGTCTTGATTAAATTCTAAATCAAAATAATAAAGTTTATATTTGGTCCCGTTATTTTTATTCTGGTTTGTACCACAAGGCCAAAATGAAAGCTGGTTCCGAGGTTTGGGAAAGTCTAGCTTCTTCTTCCAGGGTCAAGCTTTGTTCGGTTGCATCTGGGGGGATGTAAACGCATCCATGACAGGCAAGGAGATGATCAGGGTCTAAACCTAGCATTTCGTCAGTATTTTTAAGGGCAGCATTATGAAAGACAGATGCGGGATCCTGTTGCCCCATTTGTTCGTACATCCGACCCCAGGCGCTGTTCTTGTGAATGGCGCCAATTAAAAGCTTTCCGCCGGGCTTCAAAACCCGATACAATTCTTTGTAAGCCTCCTGGGGCTGATGAACGAATTCAAAAGCAGCCATGGAATAGATACCATCAAAATAATTGTCAGGGAAATCCAGATGGTAAATGTCCATTTTATGAAAGGTAGCATTTAACCCATACTGGCTTACTTTCCTGCGCGCGATGGCCAGCATATCTTCTGAAATGTCGATACCTGTGACCTTACACCCCATTTTACACAGCTTAATACTGAAATTACCCGTACCGCAGCCTGCATCCAAAATATGCAAGTCACGAGCAGGAGAAAAGAGTTTAAAAGCTGCACTTGTCTCAAGCAAATCAACAAAGGCACCTAGCGGAGTTTGGTACCAGGAATCATAATTATTGGCTATTTCGTCCTTAAACATCATTTCTATTACCCCTATTCAAAGTTTTACTGCATAATTGGAGTTTTTCGTACCTGATACCAAAAACTGCAATTATAAAATACTTCATTATTATAATTATAGATTAATCAATAGAGTAATTAAAGATTCCAATGTTGATGATAACAAAAACCAAGGGGGAAGGGGAGGTTTAAGGCCGGGATCATGGTTTGTTCCAAATTAAATAAAAATTAATTCCACTGGTTTTACCGGTCACCAAACGCGAACAAAAATTAAAACTCTTTGCCCGGTAATCTTTAGGTGGATATAATAAGATTGTAAAAACCTGTTAAAAGGAGACAAAATGACTTCCTTATGGAGTAGGTAAGTTTAAAAGTGCGCGACCAGCAACTGAGGTCACCAAGATTAACCTCAAGGTAAAAAACAATCAATTCATATGAGGAGAGAAAAAAAGTGAAGTACCTAATAATCGGAGCTGGGGGTACCGGCGGAAGTATCGGTGCATTTATGACCGAGGCAGGTAAAAATGTTACCCTAATCGCCAGGGGGAAACACCTTGAGGCGATGCAAAAGAGTGGTCTTAAAATGGAAACCACCCTTAAAGAGAATTATACCGTCCATCCTATTAAGGCCTGTGATATGGAGCACTATCATCAGCAGCCAGATGTAATTTTTCAGTGTGTAAAAGGATATTCACTGGAAGGAACTATTCCTTTTAGTAAAAGAGTGGCTCATAAAAACAGGGTTGTTTATTCCAGTACTGAATATCTACGGTACCGGCAGTAAGATGCAAGAACTTCTGCCGGAACTTTTTATAACCGATGGATGCATTTACATAGCGGCGGAGATTAAAGAGCCCGGTACCATTCTCCAGAAGGGTAATATTTTTCGCATAGTATATGGCGTAAGAAAAAATCAGGAATATAATCCTGTACTTGCCCAGGTGGCCGCTGATCTGGAGGATAGCGGCATCAGAGCTATTGTTTCTAATAATATAGAGAGAGATGCCCTGGAAAAATTCGCTTACGTATCTCCTATGGCAGCCTGCGGCGCGTATTATGATGTCGATGCTGAAGCCGCCCAGCAGGAAGGAATAGTCAGGAAAACATTATTACGCTCACGCGAGAAATTGAGACTCTGGCTAAAGCTATGGGCATAAACTTTACCGTAAATATCGTAGAGACTAATTTACAGATACTAGACAGTCTATCACCTACAGCTTCAACCTCCATGCAAAGGGATTTAAGGCAGGGTAAGGATTCTGAAATTGACGGCCTTATATTTGAAGTAGTTCGTTTGAGCAGACAGTATAATCTGCCGTTACCCGCTTACGAAATAATTGCTCAAAAATTTGGGTTTAAAGGGTAATCAGAAGGAGGGGTGTGAACGGTCAAGTATTTTGGAGAAATTTTGGCCATTAATTTTACATAGGACCTTTACTGCAAAATGGAAATACGATGTTTAATACGGTAGCTTTCTCCGGTCAGGTTAAATATCTCACTATGATGAACAATCCTATCCAGAATTGCAGTTGTAATAACTGGATCTCCCATCAATTCGGCCCAGTCATCAAAACCCGTGTTGGACGTAATTATTAACGAGGTCTGTTCATACAGTTGAGAAATTAGCTGAAAGAACAAATTAGCTTCTTCTCTACTTATTGGCACAAAGCCAATTTCATCGATAATAACTAGGTCTGAGCTGATTATTCGTTTGATTTTCTGCCTACTGCGGCTAATGGTGGACTGAATTTTCAGGTGCCGAATTAATTCGTCCATACTTACAAAGCTTACCTTGTAACCTTTTGTTACAGCTTCTATTCCTAACGATACAGCCAAATGGGTTTTACCTAAACCAGGTGGTCCCAGAAAAATTAGATTGTAGGCCTTATCAAGCCATTGCATATCTAATAGCTGGTTAATCTGTCTTTTAGTTATACCGGGTTGATAAGCGAATTCAAAATCATCTACAGTTTTAATGAAGGGAAACTGAGCTTGGGTCATACGGCGCTCCGAAGCTCTTTGTTCCCGGGCATCAATTTCGCCATTGGTTAAGGAATAGAGAAAATCACAATAAGATATATCCTGTCGGTTTGCTTCCTCTACGAGCTTTTCTAAATTGTCTTTCATCCAGGCCAGCTTTAGCTGGCCCAGAAAGGTTTTGGTTTCCTTTAATTTATTCATTTAGCATATCCTCCCTTGCTAACTGCCTTCATAAAGTGCAGTATAGGCTTTAATATCTCTGACTTCTGTTTTAATTCGATATTCGGAAGGAATGGCATCTGCATCAATAATATCAGGCGCATCTATGTCCTGGCTGAGCTGCTCTAAATATTCCAATACATTACGAAACTCCACTGCGCTCCATAGTTCTTTTTGTACGCAGTAATCCAGGGCTTGAGCTATAATTAGCTCTGAGTATTTCTCGGCCTCTTTGATAATCAACTGAAGTTGATCTCTTATGTAACGGGGTTTTTCCTGTTTAATACGATCCAAGAAACAAGTACCTTTATCGCCTTTACCCAGCATGGCAAGGGCCTGTTTCCTTAGTTCATCTATCTTGTGGGAATAATCACGCTCAACCCGATTAGGAACTATCACTCCCTTCTTAGTTGATATTTTCCGGATAATAATTAGTTCTTTAGTTTCTATATCCAAAATTTCAAGATAGCCATCTTTGACTTTCAATTCTACTTCACGTCCGGGATAATACGTGCCTTTAGGCACTCGGTAACGATTACTAAGATAAAGGACAGTGTTGTCCTTCCTTACATTTCTTGTTAAACTATCTTCAGGTTTATTTATGATTGTGGGTATCGGTTGCAGGTATTCTTGTTCTGATTTGAATACTTCTGCCGGTACCTTCTTTGTGGTTGCATGTATACTGGCATTGCCAGTCCGATTTAACCAATCAATACATCCCTCATTCCATAAAACCAGGTTATCAAATACCCGGTGAGCAGCGTAGTTTTGTTTAGCATATTTGACTACTGATTCAATTTTCCCTTTGGATTCAGGGTCATTTCCCCTACAAAGGTAAACGGTGAACTTCATGTTCCTGCGAAAACGCTCAAACTCCTCAGTATGTATGATATCACCATAGTTTTCACTAACAGCCAATACTCGGTCTTGATCAAATACTATTTCCTTAGGTACCCCTCCTATAAACTCAAAAGCTCGATACAGAAACAATGTAAATGTTTGTGCTGTAAACGGTTTATCCAGCCACTCTACATATTTGTAGCGACTGTGTGATAACACTAAGCCAAATACAAAAAGCTTTATTCGTTTTCCTGTAGTTGTCATAACTTCCCTCTGACCCAGATCCACCTGGGCCTGTTGACCAGGGAGGAGTTCTTCTACGGCCTGGTACTGCCGATATTTATCCGGCTTTGGTATATTAGATGTTTTTCGCAAATTACTAACGTATCGTCTAACAGTCCGCTCCTTCCCATGATAGTTATCCCCATGATATTCCTTAAGCCAGTCATGAATCTGAGCACTTGATATATCCGGGAATTTCATTAGCCATTGTAAAATTTGGTCGGTGTATGGCTCTAGGATTTTCCGTCGGTTTTTGGCTTTCCTCTGCCTTTCGGTAAATTCCTCGGGTGTCATATCCCAGTAGAAGTCTACTGTTTTCCAGTTGATGGCTAACTGATGCTCCACCTGTGACTTATTAAGCCCCAACTCCTTAAGCTGCTGAATTTTTTGATACATTGGCCATCCCTTCAATTCTCCCACCTCACCTGTAAAATTAATTACCAATTCATTTTACCAGTGGTGGGTTTTTGTGGATAATATTCTCCGTTTTTATTGGCCAATTTTTCTCCCTTTTAGTTTACCGCTAACAGAGGGGACAAGGGGACAGCAAACCTGTCCCCCTGTCCCACCCCTGTCCCAAAATCATTTGCAGTATGCACTTTTTTGATCTGTTTTGAATACCCTGTAATAAAATATTTATAGGGTGTGATTTCTATTCCGACCATAAACTCGTTTATACGATTCCTTCATGCTTCTCCGGGAACTCCTGCAGTTGATATTTATTCTAACGGCGAATTGATATTCAGTAATTTAGATTATAAAGAAATGAGCGATTACCTTGTGGTAGGACCAGATACTTACCGGATTCAAGTTTTTCCTGCAGGAGAGGAAGGAGATAGTAGTCCAGTCCTTGACACAGAACTCGTTGTCTCTGCCAGTGTGCGCCTGACCGTACCTATAATAGGTACTCTTCCGGATATCAGCCTTTTGCCATTACTAGAACGTTTTGAGGGGTTGACTCCCAATGATTCTATCGTCCGGTTTGCTCATTTATCACCAAACACTCCACAAGTAGATGTTACCCTCCCCGATGGTACGAAGTGGTTCAGTGATGTAGCTTATACACAAGTGACCGACTATCGACTGATCATCTCCGGTGTCTATGATTTACAAATTAGACCGGCTTGCGAAGAGGAAAGAATCCTGACCGCGGATACCTTTACATTTGGAAAGGGAAATTCGTATACTGTCTATGCGGTGGGATTGCTGGAAGAAGAACCTGCTTTGGAAATGATTTATTATGAAGATCAAATTCCGTTTCTAGAAGTCGAGCCCAAGAAAATACAACCAGTATTCCCAAAAAAGAAAAACAATAGTAATAACGCCAATAACAATATTAAGATTACCTTTAGGTATTCGAAGTAACTTAAGCGGCCAAATTAAAATGCCATATGGCAATTAACATTGGTTAATAATGAATATTGCGAAGCCAATTATACTTTGTTTGTAACTGGAAAGTTGCAAAGGGCGAAGATTCCGATAATTGCTCTATTATTTAGCCTTCATTGCAAGGAAAAGAGACGGACAACAGATGATCAGTTAAAAAACTACGCATTAATTGCCGAACCTTTACTTTATTTCCCTAATTGTACGGAATTCCAAGACATATATCAATTTTGCCGGTAAATTTAAGATAAAGAATATATCCAAAACAGAATATCTGTGGTTTATATTTCGTAGTTATTTTTAACATCCATATCAGAGTATAGCAAATCGTTAAAGTATTGATTTTGCTATACGTTAATAGTAAACTAAGCATATAATATAAAGAATTTATTTTCATAAAATATAATAGGTATTATATATGAGTTGGAAATGATGATAAATTCCCAGTATATTATGGGCACCTTGGGAATTTTGAAATAGTGGTGCAACCGGCCAGCAATTAGTTTTTAAGTATTAATTGCTGGCTTTATTTATTACTTTAATTCTGGATCTACTAAAGACTAAAATTAATATTTTTAACTATTGCTTCTGCTGGAATGCTGGAAAATCCGAATTACTTTCTATGAGTTTTATATTTATCCAAATAAAACACACAAATATCAGGATAGTTGCAACCGCTAAAATACTTATCACAGTTATCTAATTGGTACTTTGCCTAGGAAGTTCTAATATTTTAGCCATTGTAGTGATATAAACACACCCTGAATGTAAGAAGAGTTTGCTATTCGGCATCCTGTTAATAGTGAAATATTTCGAACCTAACTGGAATTTTCATTTAAGGAGCGGCTTATGATAAGAATTTTAATAGTAGATGACTCTATTTTTTCACAAAAAATCACATCCCACTTAATAAAACAGTACTTGGATAATGTGGAAATTTATTGCTCAAATGATGGAAACGAAGGTTTTGCAACTTATAAGGAAATTAATCCGGATTACGTATTCGTAGATTTGCTGATGCCTAATTTAAATGGTAACGAGTTGATAAAGAAAATACGAGATTATCAGGCTGATGCTAAAATAATTGTGCTTACTGCGGATGTCCAAAAAAAAGTTAAAGAAGAAATAAACAAATATAATGTTTTATCATTTATAAACAAACCATTTAATGAAGAAAAAGCCAAGAGTGTATGCGATCTTATGAGGAATAACGAATTATGGAAATAAACGCTCTCGAATATGACATCCTTAAGGAAATATTTAATATAGGTGTCGGTAAAGCAGCTGCCATGCTTTCTGAAATAATTGATAAAAAAATACTATTAGATGTGCCTAAAATAGAGCTACTCTATTTGAAAGATCGCAATTTTTCTTTAAATAATTATTTCCCAGATATTTTGGAAGGAACATTATTAATATCATCAATTAAATTTGCTGAAAAACTGACCGGAAAAGCAAATTTAATTTTTCCTGCTTCCAAAAGTAAGAAATTAATAAACATTTGCCTAAATAGAGATGAAAAAATTAAAGATCCCAATGTTGAGTTTGACGATATAGATTTCGATGTAATCAAAGAGATAGGAAATATAGTACTAAATTCTATAATTGGAGAACTGGGAAATTATTTGAACATAGATTTATATTATTCTGTGCCCGAAGTAAAAGTATTTAATAAGATTGATTTCAGGAAGGATATTGAAAATAAAACTCACACTACATTAATTCTTTATATAACCTTTATAATAGATGATATAAAAATTGAAGGAGCAATAATTATTGATTTAACTTTAAAATCGTTAAATACATTAATGATAAAGGTTAACACAATAGGGGATGAACTAAATGGATAAAATTTTATTTGATATATTAAATGGCCTTTATGAAGGGATAGTTATCTCCGATGAAAAAATGGAAGTTCATTTTTGGAATAAATATATGGAACACCTAACAAATATTGGTAAAGAAAAGGCAGTCTGTCAAAATATTTATGATATTTTACCTAAATTAAATAAAAATTTCTTCAAAAAAGCAGTTGATTGTGTCCTGGAAAATGGTCAAAATATGTTTTTTTCATCAGCGCTGCATAAGGGATTAGTTAGTAATAGAAGACATGTGAATTTAAAGATAAGCAGGTTTGAAAAAGATGAGAAAAAGTATCTCCTTTTTGAATTTATCGATGTTACAAGTCAGGTTGAACGTATTAAGCAATTAAAATTCTGTGTAAATAACTTATCATTGTTAAATATGGATTTAAAGGAAAAAGAAAAAATTATAAGAAAATTAGCCTATTATGATAAATTAACAGGTGTCGCAAACAGAACATTGTTTTATAAACTTGCCAATAAAATATTATACAATGCAAAAAGAAATAATAATTTGCTAGGCTTAGTTTTTATAGATATTAATAAATTTAAAAGCATAAATGATAATTATGGACACGAAGCTGGTGATAAAGTTCTTATTAAAGTTGCCGAAATGCTATTAAAATCTATAAGAAAAAGTGATGTTGTTGCCAGATTTGGTGGAGATGAATTTTTAATATTATTGCCTAATCTTAAGAATGCTGACGATTATAAAGTTATAATTTCTAGGATTAATAATTGTACAGAAAACTTTATTATATATGAAGGACAAAAAATAGATATATCTTTGAGTATAGGTATTAGTTTTTACCCCATGAATGGAAATAGTATTGATAAATTAATAGTTAAAGCTGATAAGATGATGTATGCGGAAAAAAACGGTGATACAGAAGATAGTGTTTTTTCTGAATCTAATAATTAAGTTACTTGAATAACCCTCTTTGTTTTCTCGCCGCTGTGTAGGCGTCATAATGAAGTGAGAATTAACTTGCTTGAATAACCCCTCTGCATCCCCATGGAGAATAAATAAACAAAACCTTGTTTTGTTCTACTTGACAAGATTTTCTATACCTATTCTGTAAATAGCCCCTATAGGTGGCGCTATTTATCCTCTGCTACTTGGCACCTTTTATTCGGGAAAATAATGGACTAACATCAGAGTTAGTGCCCCATGAAAGTTTTACCAAATGATTTCGTAATGTGAGATATAGGTAAAAGGGGGAGGATCTAATGAATTATTGGCCGAAAAAGGTTTGGATTTGGTTGAGCCTGCTGCTGATTGTACTGATATTTGGAATTGGTGGTGGGGTTTATGGGTTTAGCGGCAGCCAACCGGTAAAAGCCGAGGTTGTCACACCTGGAAATAAGGCTTCGGAGATACCGGTAGTAGGTACATTAGAGAAACTACAAGAACTACTGAATCAGTCATATAGTTTACAGATAGGCCTGTATGGTCAGCGTAGTAATGTGGTGATGGATATGTCTGGTGCCAGCACAGAACAAGCCGCAGCACCCTCGGCTGCTGAAGTAAAAACCGGCTATTCCCAGACTAATATTCAGGTTGAGGGCGTAGATGAAGCTGATATAGTAAAGACCGATGGCGATTATATTTACGTTTTATCCAATAGTAAACTGAGTGTAGTGAAAGCTATGCCAGCTGATAAAATGCGGCTAGTATCTACCGTTGACTTTAATTCTAATGACTTCCATCCCCGTGACCTTTATGTAGATACTAAACACCTGGTTGTCACGGGGGATTCTTACCGAAAAAGCTCCCCGGTACTTAACCAAAAAAAGTCAATTTACCCGGTTCCACCAGGTAATGATATCCAAACTAGTAAGGTAATTATTTATGATATAAAAGACAAAGATAATATCACTAAAAGCCGTGAGATTGAAGTGGAAGGCTATTGCCTTTCGACCCGTAAGATTGGCTCATCACTTTATCTGGTGACTAACCGCAATACAAACTACTACCGGCCTGGTGATCCCATCATACTTCCTTCCTACCGAGATTCATCGGCGGGTAATGACTTTCAAACCATCTCCTGTGATAATATAAATTACTTTCCTAATTGCATATACCAGTCTTTTCTTATCGTAGCGGCTATTGATACTGATAATCTGAATCAGAAGGTGGACATTAAGACTTATTTAGGAAATGGGGATAATATTTACGCTTCTAGTTCCAACCTTTATATAGCAATAAATTCCTATTCTCAGGTGCAACCGTTGATGGAAGACAGTGCTTTTCCTACGTCTCCGTCCGGGAGCGAAACGGAAATATACCGATTTGCCCTAAAGGGAGCCAGCACAACTTGTACGGGCCGGGGTAAAGTTCCAGGTACTATACTTAATCAATTTTCTATGGACGAATATCAGGGCTTTTTTCGCATAGCCACAACTAGCGGTGAGATATGGAGTCGCAGTGATAATGTTTCCCATAACCATATATATGTACTGGACGGTAATCTAAAGCTGGCTGGTAAACTGGAGAACATTGCACCAGGTGAAAAAATATATTCTACTCGGTTTATGGGTGATCGCGCCTATATGGTGACCTTTAGAAATGTAGATCCCTTTTTTGTGATTGATCTGAAAGAACCTCAAAAACCAAAAATTTTAGGCAAACTAAAGATACCCGGATACAGTGATTATCTGCATCCTTACGACGAAAATCATATTATTGGTTTCGGAAAAGATACCGTGGAAGCCAAAGGATGGGGGGGTGAACCCCAGGCTTACTACCAGGGTCTGAAGATAGCAATTTTCGATGTTACCGATGTTAGCAACCCGGTAGAAATGTCACGGGCAGTAATTGGTGATCGGGGAACTGATTCCGAAATCCTTAATAACCACAAAGCCTTGCTTTTTTCTAAAGATAAAAATTTATTAGCTTTTCCAGTAACATTAATGGAGCTTATACCAGGTAATGAGAGCTACGGAAACATTCCGGCATATGGTTCTTTTACCTTTCAGGGAGCTTATATATATAATATTGATTTAAAAAAAGGTCTAGAGTATAAAGGGCGGATAAGCCACCTGGATGCTGCGGATTACCAGCGGGCGGGAGATTACTGGTATGATAGCGATAATAACATTAAGCGGGTGCTTTACATTGGGGATGCTCTATATACGGTTTCCCCAACTCAGATTAGAGTTAATTCCATAGCTGATTTGCATGAGCTTTACCGGCTGAATCTTTAAAAGCAATGTACATTTAGGGAAAATGGTCAAACCATATTGCTATTGAGCCCTTTATCCCCAAACTTATGAGGGAGAATGGTTTTCAAAAAGCTGTTGCAGACAAATTTGGCAAACCTCTAAGGATATTATGTATGAACTGAGTATTATTAGGAATGTTATCCCAACGGAAGGATCTAGCATTTTTAGGGTTCCAAAAGACGTGTTTGCTTTTGGCGTAAAAAAATTTAGGTTGGACCACAACAAATATTATTTGACCGTGCAGTAAAACACAATAAGGAAAGGTTAAAAGAGAGTTTATATAAAGCTGTAAATGCCCGGTATCCCACCGATGATTTGGTGGGATTTATTTTTGGGATAATATTAGCATTTCCCGATTAGCAAAGGCGTAAAGTGTTATGGAGACATTATTATTAAGAGGTTATTATATGAAATTTGAGCACTTGCAAATTAGCTTTCAATAGACCCATCAGTGTACTGTGTTAGAACCACTGTGGTCTTAAAATAGAACCATTATGGTCATAGCGAAAACCACACCTGTATAGTAAGGATATGCACTGTTTATCAGTGTAAATCTTATACGGGAGGTCGATATTATGACCCAGTATCGTGAAATCCTTAGGCTTAGTAGCCAGGGTATGAGCAAAAGAGGCATAGCCACTAGCTGTCATTGTTCACGTAATACCATTACTGCCGTCCTGGAACGGGCAGAACAACGTGGTATTTCGTGGCCGCTACCTTCAGACCGAACAGATGGCGAGTTACATCAGCTTCTATTTCCTGAAAAATGTGTTTCTTCTAGCCGGAAGATGCCGGATTGTGAGCGTATTCATAAGGAAATGGCTAAGAGTGGCGTAACACTTACCCTTCTATGGAATGAATATTGTGAGGAGTGCCATTTAAGCGGTGAGATCCCACTTATGTACAGTCAGTTTTGCAGATATTATCGACGCTACGCAAGTACAACAAAAGCTACCATGCGTATCCAACGTAAACCCGGTGAAATTATGGAGGTGGATTGGGCAGGAAAAACTGTATCCATCATTAACAATATTACCAGCGAAATTATTCCGGCTTATGTATTTGTTGCAGCACTTCCGTGCAGCCAGTTTGCATATGTGGAGGCATTTTTATCAATGGATATGGAGAGCTGGATTACAGCCCATATCCATGCTTATCAGTACTTTGGTGGCGTTACTAGAATCCTTGTACCCGACAACCTTAAGACAGGAGTTGATCGAGTTTCAGGACCTACGCCTACTATTAACCGAACCTATAACGAGATGGCAGAACACTATGGTACTGCTGTTATCCCAACCCGGGTGAAACACCCGAAAGATAAAAGTGTCGTAGAGGGGACAGTTGGGATCATCACCACCTGGATCATTGCTTCCCTAAGGAACCAGCAGTTTTTTTCATTAAGGGAATTGAATGAGGCCATCTTTATCAAACTAGACGAGTTTAATGAAAAACCATTTCAAAAGAAACCGGGAAGCAGGAAGAGTGCGTTCCTTGAAGAAGAGAAGGCTTTGCTTTTACCCCTACCCGCTTCCCCATACGAGTTAGCTACCTGGAAAAAAGCTATTGTACAGTATGATTATCTCATACATGTTGATAAAAACAAGTATTCGGTTCCATATGAATACATCAAACATGAGGTGGATATTCGTGTAACAAGTAAAGTCATTGAGGTTTTTTATCATAACCACCGTATAGCATCTCATGTCCGTATTTATGGGGAAGGAAACGATCCCGTAATATTACCGGAACATATGCCAGACAACCATAAACAGTATCTATCATGGAACGGCGAGCGCTTCATGGACTGGGCTAGAACTGTTGGTCCTAACACAGAGGCTGCCATGCAAGCTATCTTATCTTCACATAAAGTAGAACAGCAAGGATATCGTTCCTGTATGTCACTAATGAAACTGGCGGACAAATATTCTGTAAACAGAGTAGAATCCGCCTGTAGGAAGGCATTATCCTATACGCCTTGTCCGAATTTAAAGAGCATCCAGACTATCTTGAAAACCGGATAAGACAAACTGACAGAAGGAACAAACCCAATAGCTACTTCAAAGAAAAATACAGCAGAAAACTTCGGCTTTACCCGTGGTGCTGACTATTTTGGAGGTAAGAAGCATGATTAACCAAAGCACGATAACAAAACTCAATGAAATGCGACTGACGGCAATGGCAGATTCCTATAGAGACCAGCTATCTGATTCCAAATATCAGGAACTATCCTTTGAGGAACGCTTAGGGCTAATGGTAGACATTGAATGGTCAAGAAGAAAAACAAATAAGCTTGCCCGTTTAATCAAACAAGCGCAATTCCGTTTTCCCGAGGCATGTATGGAAGATATTGAATACCACCCGGACAGGAAATTGGACAAAACCCAGCTCTTACGCCTGGCTACCTGTAACTACATACAGGAAAAGCATAACATTATCATTATGGGTGCTGCTGGAAACGGAAAAACCTATATGGGGTGTGCTTTCGGTATAGCCGCCTGTAGAAATTATTATACTGTTAAATATGTTCGTCTTCCAGATTTGCTCAATGAATTAGCTGTTGCACGAGGTGAAGGGGTTTATCAAAAAGTCATGAAGCAGTACAAAAAAGTAAGCCTCCTGATTCTGGATGAATGGTTATTAAGGCCTTTACGAGAACCACAAGCCATGGATGTTCTGGAAATTGTGGAAGCCAGACATCAAACTGGATCGACTATTTTTTGCTCGCAGTTTGATCCCAGGGGATGGCACGAGAAAATAGGTGAAGATACTTTAGCCGATGCCATTTTGGATCGTATAGTTCATGATTCCTATACTATTCTTATTGATGGTGAAATATCAATGAGGGAACGTCATGGTCTAAAAGAATAAAACAATACTTGGAGCTGCCGTCTTTTGACGGCGGCTCTGAGAAAGACCAGAGTGGTTCTCTAAGATGAACAAGGTGGTTCTGATTTAGTACACTACTGGTTCTACCTCAAAATATTACTCAGCTATGGCCAAATAACTGCATAATTGCAGGCCGCTGGTTCAAAATTGCGGTGGTATCGGATGCTAAGCGCAGCGAACAGGATAATAAGCTTACCTTAGTACCTGTAAAATGGAGCTTTACAGGCCTAAAATATATTTTGCAATTATTGATTTATAAACAGGTATTAAAACTCTTGCAGCATATGATCGGGTTTTAAGGGGGCGGAGCGTAACCGAGGCCACGAAACTGGTTAGCAGCAGAGGGTTGGGACCCTGCTTTTTAGGGAAGGAGTAATGAAACTATGAAGATAGAAGGTAAAACGGCAATTATCACCGGTGGAGCTTCGGGACTTGGGGAAGCTGCCACCAGGATGCTGGTCGAAAAAGGTGCTCAGGTTGTGTTGCTGGATGTGAATGAAAAAAGAGGGACTTCGCTGGCAGAAGAACTAGGAAAGGTAGTTGTATTTATCAAGACGGATATTACCGCTTCCCAGGAAGTTCAGGCAGCTATCGACTTTGCATTGGAAAAATTTAAGCGAATAGATATTGTTATAAATTGTGCTGGCATAGCCCCGGGTATGAAAATAGCCAGTAAAAAAGGACCTCATAAGCTGGAAGTGTTTATAAAGGCTATAGAGGTTAACTTGATTGGGCCTTTTAATGTGATGCGATTAGCTGCAGATAAAATGATAAAGAACGAACTAAATGATGAAGAAGGAAGAGGCGTAATAATTAATACTGCTTCTATTGCAGCATTTGACGGGCAAACTGGTCAAGTTGCCTATGCAGCCAGTAAAGCTGCTCTGGTAGGCATGACTCTACCTGTAGCCCGGGATCTTTCTGGGGATGGAATAAGGATCTGTACCATTGCTCCAGGAATCTTCAAGACCCCAATGATGGCCGGGCTTCCCCCAAAATTTCAGGAATCCCTGGGGAAAATGGTGCCCTTTCCCCCAAGGTTAGGAAAACCGCAAGAATTTGCCATGTTAGTACAACAGATTGTTGAAAATCCCATGCTAAATGGAGAAACGATACGCCTGGATGGGGCCATTCGTCTGAACGCTAAATAGGTCTGGACATGAGCGGAAAGGAGGAGTAAATATGAGACGGGTTGTTATATTAGGTGGAGGACATAGTAAATTCTGTTTTAACTCGCCGAAAACATCAGTAGAGATGTTATCTGAGGTAGCTATAGATGCCATTATGGAATCAAACTTAAAACCCCAGGACATTCAGGCCATAAATGTCGGCAATGTTTTGGGGGAATTTTCCGAAGGGCAAGGAATGGTACAATCGTTTTTTGCCAACGACATTGGCTGTTTTAATATTCCTGCCACCAGGTTTGAGGGTGCTTGTGCGTCGGGAAGCCTGGCTTTAAGGGATGCTTTCATCTGGGTAGCTTCGGGCTATTATGACATTGTACTGGTAGGTGGAGTGGAAAGAGCTACGGCCATGGGAACTCCCCTAGCTACCCGCACATTTGCTATGTTTGGAGACAGCCGTTACGAGTTTCCCTCTGGCTTTACCTTTCCGGTTGCATTTGCTTTACTGGCCCATCTTTATGCTTCCAAATATGAAATATCCTTAGAGCGGCTTAAAGAACAAATGGCATCGGTATCAGTTCAATCTCATGAATATGGGCTAAAGAATCCGAAAGCCCAGATTCAAAAACTAATCACCAAAGAAGATGTTCTTAACAGTTTTATGGTTGCCACTCCCATCCAATTACAAGATGCCTGTCCGTTCTCGGATGGAGCAGCTGCCATCATCCTTGCTTCTGAAGAAGTAGCTAAAAAACTGACTAATAAGCCAGTCTATATTACCGGAATAGGTCAGGCTTCCTCCGGTAAACTAAGTTCCCAGTACAAGTATCTGCCCAGGCTGAGGGCCAGAGAATTAGCAGCACAGCAGGCTTATAAGATGTCCGGTTTAACTCCAAAGGATATCGACGTATGTGAACTTCATGACTGTTTTAGCATCGCGGCCATAATTGCGGCTGAAGGACTAGGTTTCTTTGAATTCGGTACAGCCGGAGAAGCATGGGAAAAAGGCGAGGCTAGACTGGGAGGCAAGATCCCCATTAATATCTCCGGAGGACTGAAATCAAAAGGCCATCCTGTCGGAGCTACCGGAGTATCCCAGGCCTACGAATTAACCCGCCAGTTACGAGGCCAAATGGTCGAACAGGGAAGACAGGTCGATGGTGCCAAATACGGGCTTATGGATACGCTGGGTGGAGATGGAGTACTGGTTAGCATCATCTTCGCATCAGAGTAAAAAGGGGGGGGTAACATGGAGTATAAGCTTACTTTTAAGGAGTACAACAAAGCCCTAAAGAAGGATATATTACTTGGATTGAAGTGTAATGATTGCGGGACGGTTACTTGTCCGCCGATGATGGTTTGCCAGAACTGTACCAGTACCGATACAGAAATTACAGAATTAGTGGGTACCGGAAAAATTGTTACTTTTACTACTTCCTATATTAATTCTGAGGGTCGTGAGGATGAAATTCCTATTACTATCATAATAGTTGAACTTGATGAAGGGCCCTGGATTATGGGAAACCTTATCGATGTAGATCCCGGAATCACCAGCATGGATATTATAGGTAAAAGGGTCAAACTAGGGCATAAAGTATTCCCCGGAGATAAATATTCCGCTGGAGAAGCTGCTCGCCCGGTATTTAGTTTTGTAACATAGCAGGGGGGACATGGGGACAGCAAACCTGTCCCCATGTCCCATGTCCCCATGTCCCATGTCCTGCATACTATTACTAAGGGGCAACCTCCTCTGATTTCTCCAAATACTGGTGAAAAAAGTACTCTCCTACCATAATGATGATAGCAAAGACTAGTAAGGACGTAAAACTGACTACTACCTCCGGCCAAGCAAGTGCTACCACGTAGGCGACCAAAGCTGCCATAATGCCGTCACCTATAGAGGCTGTTATATTGCCTAACGCAGGAAGTACCACTAAATCGCCGACAAAATAGTTAACAGCAGTACCAATTATTGCAATAACTAAAACTGGCCACCAGCGATTGCCGTCAATTAAACTAAGGGTTAACAATCCAGCAATAAATGTCATTACTAATTTTACAAGAAGAGCCCTTGATGTTTGGCCCATTTTTTCACCTCCGAATTTAGATTTTCCGAAAACCGCCTAAATATACGTAGAATGGGACAGGGGGACAGCAAACCTGTCCCTGTGTCCCCTATGTCCCTTGAAGAAGGGGTGTGGACTGGCCTTGTTTAATTACTTAATAATGGAAGAAATCCAAAGGAGGAGTTATAAATGTTTGCAGGTGAGTACAAAGCCAAGTTTCGTACCCCGGAAGAGGCCGTAAAGGTAGTCAAAATCAGGTGATTGGGTGGATTACATGTACTTTAACGGCTACCCTAAAGCATTGGACAAAGCCTTAGCCAAGAGAAAAGATGAGCTTTATGGTGTTCACATCAGAAGTGGGATATCCCTCCCGCCTTTTCCCGAAGTCCCGCAAAGCGACCCCGGCATGGAGCATTTTCAGTGGGATAGCTGGCATTACAGTGCATTTGATGCCAAACTAGGTGACCAGGGTATTTGTAGCTTTTCTCCTCTTTTATACCATGAAGTACCAGGTTACTATCGTAACCGTGAGGTAGAAGTAGATGTAGCTATGATGAGAGTTTGCCCTATGGATAAATATGGATATTTTAACTTTGGCATTAATACTTCGCATTGTGAAGCTGTTCTGGAAAATGCCAAAATTGCTATTGTAGAAGAAAATGAAAACATGCCTTATGTCTATGGTGGAAATGGCAACCAGATTCATATTTCCGAAATTGATTTTGTTGTTAGAGGAGAACATGAACTAATGGCTAATCCTGCGGTACTGGAACCAACTGCAGCAGAAAAGAAGATTGCCGAGTATGTTATGGAAGACATCCACGATGGCTGCTGTATTCAGTTAGGCATTGGGGGACTGCCTAACTATTTGGGCCAAAAGATTGCAGAAGCCGGATTAAAAGACCTGGGGGTTCATACCGAGATGCTGGCTGATGCCTATTATGAGATGTGGAAAAACGGTTGTATCACCGGAGCTAAAAAGGAACTTGACCGTAAAAAAATGGTCTGTTCTTTTGCCTTAGGTTCGCAAGAACTTTATGAATTTATGGATCACAACCCTATGATTGCCACCTATTCTGTAGACTATACTAATAATCCTGCTATTATTGCGCGCATATCCAATATGATTTCCATTAATGGCTGCTTGGAGATTGACTTTTATGGGCAAGTAGTTTCAGAAATGCAAGGCCCGCGGCAAATCACAGGAACTGGTGGACAATGGGATTTTGTCCTTGGAGCCTATCACTCTCCTGGTGGCAAGAGTTTCCTCTGCACCTCGTCTACCTATGTGGATAAAAGTGGCAAGCTGCAATCAAAAATCAAGCCATTTTTAACTCCAGGTGCGGCCTGTACTGTTTCCAGGCAAATGACCCATTATGTAGTAACTGAATACGGTAAAGCCTTACTTAAATGTCAATCTATCTGGAACAGAACCGAAAAGCTCATAGAAATTGCCCATCCCCAATTTCGCGATGATTTGATTAAAGAAGCCCAAAAGCTCGGTTTCTGGAAAAGAAGCAATAAAATTGAGCCATAAGATTAAACTGTTTAATTCATGCAATAATGCTCTTATATGAAATTTGTAGCATTTAAAGTCGGATTCTTCGGCGTATCTCTTGACATTTCTAAAATCAGGACCAGTCTCTTAGCAATATTTCTTAAAGACTTCCCTTTATAAAAGTTTTGATGTTTGATATATATTTTTGTATTATCCTCAGCATCCTTTCTTGCTATTTTCCTTTGTATTTGCAACAAAAAGGGTAGTGTATTTTCATTAGTGATAGTTTTTTCAAAATTAGTGGTGTATTTTTAAATTACAGTTTTGTTATGCATTTAAAATAACTCTAATTAAAGTTTTCCGCCATAAGTTTTCGTTTCTATTTCCGGAAAGCAACAGGAATTATATACAATATTGTAGAAAAGTTTAAAGAACGGGCGTAAATAGACTTAGAGGGAGGAGATCAGAAAAAACAATCTTACTATTTATTATAATATTAGAGGTGGTAATATTGAGAGGAATAGCAATAACACTGATTTGTATGCTATTTTTAACTATATCTGGTTGTGGAAGTAACAGCAACACTGAGAAAGAAAATCAACGGCAAAACAAAAATGGACAGCAGTCGGAAACTGTTGCTAAAGTGCAAACGGTGGATAAAGGTCAGGCACTGAAAATACTTACGGATAAACTAGAAGTTTCAACTGATAATTCTGATTATGATGTACATTTACTTCGCGAAGCTAAAATAGGGGATGCATTGGTTTATGTTTTTGAAAGAGTGGGACTAAATGGTGGGGCTGCCAGTGTGTACTTTGTGGATAATCAAGGAACGGTCTACAATGACGCGGTTGATTTATTAGTTGATTATTTTAAAACCTGCCCATCAGAACAGTATTATGACGGTCAGTATCTAAACACGGATATGTACCTGTTAGCAATGAAGTCAATCAATGATCCTGAAGTAATTACATGGGAAACTTACATAGTAAATGGAAAAGGGTATCCGGATTTGGATTCGGCCATAAAAGGTTTAGTAGCAGACTATATCAAAAATGATAAGATATTAAGTCTGTTGGGCAAAGATGTGCAATATATTGAAAAAGCTACCGGTCAAAAAGCGCAAAATGTAACGATTGCGGATGTTGATGGTGTTGAGGACTTTGCCGGTACCGAGCTTATATATAATGGTGTGACCATAACATTTTTTGGTGGTAATAAAGCAACTGATATATTTTATCCGGCCGGGACTAAACTACTTGGCGTAACAATCGGCGATACTTTTGAGCAAATCATGTCAGTTTTGGGTACACCACTAACGCTTGAACCAGCCCCATATTTTAGCGATATATACAGGATGAAATATGTATTTGATGGTAATTTGTCAGTAGAATTCTATGCGGAAAGTAGTGAAGGAAAAACAGCTTCTGCCTTGGTGAAAGATTTATAGTTTATAAGGGGACAGGTCCCCTGTCCCCCCAGCATATATTATTTTCAACCATATCTGGTTATGGAAGTAACAGCGACACTGATAAAGTGCTCAATTATTTGTCCCCCGTATCCTCTGTAGGGAAAAACAATAAGAAGAATATTGAAAAGAAGACAGGGGACGTTTACCCTGTCTTCCTTCGATTAGATTTATGGTTAACTTTTCGTTTGGGCCGCAACCAAAAACTTTGCGCCATATTTTTCTCTTAAACGAGGTTTTTCTATCTTGCCGGTTGGATTACGCGGGACTTTATCGAAAATAATTGTTCGCGGACGTTTATAGCGCGGCATAGGAGCACAAAACTTTCTTATTTCTTCTTCACTGCACTGACAGCCCGGTTTCAGTTCTATGATAGCTGCAGCAATTTCTCCCAAACGTTTATCTGGCAGCCCTATAACGGCTGCATCCTTAACTGCATCATGGGCCCGCAGGAAGTCTTCAATTTGTACTGGATAGAGATTTTCTCCTCCACTTATGATTACATCTTTTTTACGGTCAACCAAATAGATAAAACCATCTTCATCCATGCGGGCCATATCTCCTGTATATAACCAGCCATCCTTAAGTACCGCAGCAGTTGCTTCAGGGTCGTTGTAGTAGCACTTCATTACCCCTGGTCCTTTAACTACTAGCTCACCAACCTGCCCCTGGGGAACGGTACAGCCTTCCTTATCAGCAATCTTGACTTCCCAATTATGACCGGGAATACCTATAGCACCGACTTTATGAATGTTATCCGTGCCTAAATGAACACATCCTGGTCCAATTGATTCACTCAAGCCATAGTTTGTATCATAAAGATGGTTAGGAAAGTGTTTTCTCCAGCGGTTAATTAGGCTGGGCGGAACGGGTTGAGCACCGATGTGCATCAATCTCCACTGAGACAGTTCATAATTTTCCAGATTGACCTGGCCGCTTTCAATAGCATCCAGAATGTCCTGAGCCCAAGGTACCAATAGCCAGACAATGGTTATCTTTTCTTCGGACACGGTTTTGAGTATCCATTCCGGCTTAACTCCACGTAGTAAAACAGCTTTACTGCCTGAGTACAAACTGCCAAACCAGTGCATTTTAGCACCGGTATGGTAAAGTGGAGGAATGCATAAAAAGTTATCCTCACGGGTTTGTCCATGATGGGCTTGCTCGGTATATGCCGATGACATCAGACTTCTATGGGTATGCAAAATTGCTTTAGGAAATCCCGTAGTCCCCGAAGAAAAATAGATTACTGCATCATCATCATCATAAAGTTTAATCGATGGAGCCTGTGAGGAACAATTAGCCGTAAGGCGGTCATAGCTTTCCGCAAAAATCGGGCGGTTTTCCCCAGCATAAAAGATTGTTCTGACTTTGGGAATTTGATTGATAATTGACTCCATGCGGTCAATAAATTCAGGTCCAAAGATCAAGGCAACACTATCGGATAAATCTAGACAGTATTTTATTTCTTCAGCCGTGTAGCGAAAATTTAAAGGTACGGCAATTGCACCTGCTTTTAATATTCCGAAATAAATAGGCAGCCATTCCAGGCAATTCATTAAAAGAATAGCTACCTTATCACCTTTTTTAATACCTCTTTTGAGCAATAGATTCGCTAGTCGATTGGCTTTCTCGTCAAAAACGCACCAGGTCATATCCCGGCGGTATTCTCCGGCTGGATTGTTTTCAATCAGCTCGTACTCTAACCAGGTAACATTATCCTTTTCCTGGAGATCCATATTAATCTCGGTCAGGCATTTTTCCTGGCCATACAATTCGGCATTGCGCGACAATAATTCTGTGATAGGCATTTTTTTCCTCTCCCGTCTTACCAAACTACAAATTATTATTAAAGAATTGTCCATCCTGCGTAAAGAATTAATTACACTATTCAAAATTATAAAGCTATATTAAGCAGTTAATCAATACTTTAATAAAAGAAGACTGGGGCGTTTTCCGATACCTTTTTAAAAAGAGCATCAAGGTTGGGATTTTCGTGAACTATTATCTTATACAGGATTTCTTTCCAAATAGCCAAAATATGTGGGTTCGACGTTGATTTGACGCGGTAACTATCACTTTTTTCAGGGATAAGGGAAGGCTGGGCAGTAAATCTATCCTCCTGTCCTGGTGTCCCGGAACACCAAACCTGTCCCCATGTCCCACTGGTCGTTTTATTTATTCAATGATACAATTGGAATGCTAAATTATGCTCGGGGGCGAAGCAATGGACAAAATTGTAATTGAACCACGCAGACTTTCCGTCCTTGCGTTTTCCTTACTATTCGCATACCTGCTTTCGTTTGTGTTTGAAGGTCAGGTTTTTTATAGCCTGATGGATTATTTTAAGATATCCTCAACCACATTTATCTTTACCGCCATTATTGCACATTTTGTCGGTCTTTTTGGCTGCGGCTTTTTTGTAAAAACGTCAAGGGCTGCAAAAATTGTAATGCTTTATGGTATTGGATTTAGCTTTGTAGGTTCCATACCGTTTTTCTTTTCCGGGTCTTTTTTGTGGACAGTGTCGCTTATTGTTTGTGCCTTGGCTTCAGGTTGTGCGGTTGCTGCATGGGGATGTTTTCTCAAAAGCTGTACCCCTGAAAACAAGCGTATCAAAACCTGTGCGGATGTACTGATTTATTCCAATATAATAATGATTCTTATCAATCTTACCGCTATTTACCTATCACCCTTTTTGGGACTTGGCTTATCTATTCTGGTGCTACTACTGGCAGGAGTGTTCGCGGCGCTGCTTCCGGTAACCGAAGAGCTGCTAGCTGGGGTTAACGACACTGGGGTGTATCCTAATTTAAAGGCACCAATGCTGTACTTAATTCTGTTTGTGGTGATTATCACCATTAACTCAGGGCTGATGTATCAGGTATTTAACCCTGCTTTTAAATATTTGACATGGCTTACCAGCTGGTATTGGGCCGTGCCTTATATTGTGGCCCTTATAATCATGCGTAATCTGCCGGGTAAGGTGAAACGCTCTTACTTTTTATATATAGGCATGGCCATGATTATGGCATCCTTTATTGCCTTTATGTTTCTGGACCGATCCGTCGCCAGTTATTTTATAGTAGACACCCTGATGCTGGGGGCCTGCGGGATTTTCGATTTATTTTGGTGGAGTATCATCGGTGAAATGCTGGACTATACCGACAATCCGGTGAAAATATTCGGGGTCGGCTTATCGGCTAACGTTTTTGGAGTATTGCTGGGTGGCTTACTGGGGAGCAGTATCACTTCATCAAACATTTCCAGCGCTAACGTAGCAGTTATCGCTCTTACTGTGATTTGTATCACTCTGGCTATTTTACCTCTTTTAAACCGTCATCTGGTTATGCTCTTGTCGAATCATACCTATCTGATGGCCTATGCCTCAATGGAAGAAAAACAGCAAAAAAATATCGTAAGTACTGCCAAGACCCTTGATGTTCTTACTAATCGTGAGCAGGATGTCTTGCAATTAATTCTTAGAGGTAAAACTAATAAGGCGATTGCTGCAGAGCTTGGTGTCAGTGAAAATACTGTGAAAACCCATGTTAAAAATATTTACTCCAAATATGGTGTTTCCTCCCGGGCTGAAATTATAAGTACCTTGCTAAAAAATTGAACAGCTGATGAATGCTTTAAATAGGCACTTTTACTGCCCCTCACCCTTTCGGGTGAGGGGTTTTTTTGTGGAAAATCATTCCTTTTAGTGACAACAATCCCATTGATTTTATATAAATATATATTTGAGCAATTTTAGAAATATAGGGGGTGGTGAGATGACGGAGTTGGAAACCAAACTAAGGATAGTAGAGTATCATCATGGCAAACTCGATTCAGAAGGTACATAAAGTTCACTATTTATTTCACCGCAGCAAAAATTCTTTTGAGTTTTGGATATTTGATAGTTAATCATAGGAGGATGAAAAATGCAAAGAAAAATTACTTCGCTGTTGCTGACCGTAGCCATGCTGCTGTCGCTGTTTGCACTTTTACCAGAAAGGGCTTTTGCAGCAGATGGGACCACCTGGGATGGAAATGCCTACCCCATAACCGAGGGTGAAGGTACAAAGGCTGATCCCTATATCATTGATACCGCAGGGAAACTGGCCTATTTGGCAGAGCGTGTCAATGCAGGTGACGCTGATTATCAAAATGCTTATTACAGGTTGACCGAAGATTTGGATCTGAGTGGACATGATTGGGAGCCGATTGGATATTCGCCTTTATATACTGTCACCTTTCAAGGTTATCAAGGTTATTTTGATGGCAACGGTCACAAAATTACCGGAATGAATGTGGATATAACGTCAGAAGCCAATGCAGGATTGTTTGGCATTATTGAAAGTGCAACGATTAAAAATTTAAGCGTTTCTGGGGATGTCAAGGTAGGGAAGATTGATAATTTAGGTGATTCACGCGGTGGTGGCATTGTGGGAATAGCACTTAATAGCAAAATTATAAATTGTTATCATTCAGGAAGTGTTGCAGTTATTTCCGAAAAGAATACTGGCTTTCCGAGATTAGCCGGGGGTATTGCAGGAGTAATTAATAATTCTGAGCTTATCAACTGCTATCACTCCGGACCAGTATCAGCATCTATTGGAGATTTAATAGGTAAATTAACTTCATATGTAGGCGGAGTAGTGGGGCTTACAGAAGGCACTAATACAATTGAGTACTGTTACTGGGACAGTGAAGATACGATCACGCCAGATAATGATTATGGAATTGGCAATGCCACATCAGCGGTTCCCGATGTGGAAGCTTTTACTGATCTCGATGATCTTCTTGCGAATCTCAATGCCAATCTTGATGAGCTTGAAGACGATACTCTATATAAGTGGAAGGCAGTGTCTGACGGATATCCCACTTTTGACAGTGCCAAGTGGACCGCATCTGCAGATGCTTCCATTGATCCCTCAGAGGCTGATTTTGATAAATACACTGGCGCAGATATATCCGTTACCAAGTCTGATGGTAATCATACTTTGATCGGCATAAATAATGGTGGTGCCCCATTAACCGAAAATGCGGATTATACCATCAATGATAATACTGTTACCATCAAAAAGGAATACCTGGCCAACCTGACCACCGGCTTTGCCAATCTGACCTTTGATTATAGCGGCGGTATCGATCCTGTACTGACCATAACTATCACAGACAGCACCTCGGTGGCATCTTCCGATGCTAGCTTGTCTGCGCTGACCATAAATTCTGGCACACTGTCCCCGGCCTTTGCTTCCGACAAAACCAGTTATACAGCCAGTGTTGCTCATAGTATAACCTCAGTAAATGTTACTCCTACAGTAAACCAAACTGATGCTGTTGTTAAAGTAAACGGAGTGACAACCATCAGTGCCACTCCCAGCACAGTAGGGCTAAATGTAGGGGCTAATACCATAACCATACTGGTGACTGCTCAGGATAAATCCACCACCGAGACTTACACCCTTACCCTCACCCGTGCTGGTGCCGGCTCTTCTTCGAGCGGAGGCGGCGGCGGGAGCAGCCCCACCTACTATTCGGCTTCTGTTGATACGAAAAGCAATAACGGAGAGATAAACTTCGACAAAACCCGCTCAACGGCTGGCAGCAAGGTAACCATTGCTGTAACCCCTGATGAGGGATACCAAATCGACCGTCTGATCATTCTCGATAAAGATGGTCAGGAAGTAAGTTACACCAGTAACGATGATGGAACCTATTCATTCACCATGCCATCCGGTCATGTAACTGTTAATGCTCTATTCACTGAAATTCCAACCATATTGCCAGAAGAACCGCAGGCCTTGCCATTTGTCGATGTTGAGGAAAATGGTTGGTATTACCACTCGGTTGACTACGTATACCAAAATCAATTGTTTGCCGGTACCAGCGAAGAGAAGTTTGAACCGGCTACACCCATGAGCCGGGCTATGCTGGTTACGGTTCTGTGGCGGCTAGAAGGCCTAAATGACGAGAGTGTAGACCAGGTTTTTTCGGATGTTCTACCAGGTGCATACTACAGCAAAGCAGTCTCCTGGGCCAACAGCCAGGAGATCGTTCAAGGTTATGGTGACGGAACATTCGGTCCTCTGGACAATATCACCCGCGAACAGATGGCACTTATTTTTTATAAATATGCACAGTTCAAGGGATATGATACTTCCGCTGCCACAGAACTGGACAGCTTCCATGACGGCAGTAAAGTCTCTCCTTGGGCTCTTGATACTGTTAAATGGGCAGTGGCCGGTCAAATTTTGAGCGGCAAAGGGGACGGCATACTCGATCCATCAGGAAATGCTTCCCGGGCAGAGGCAGCCAGTATCCTTATGCGCTTGGTCACAAATCAGGCAGGCTGAATCTAAATCATAAAGGAGGCAATTGCATAGAAAATTGGTTCAGGGTGTCGAAGCAGCATGGTGATTTAAGTTCGAAAAAGGCCCAGGAAGCCGAAAAACAGGCCAATGAGTGTCGAAGTAGTATGGTAATTTAAGTTCTGGATGGCCGCATCGCTTCGCGCCCGCAACCTAAGACATAATTCCCGAAGGGACTGCAATCAGTAGTACCCGTAGGGTGCAATGACACGGCGTAGCGGAGGCTAAAGCCTCCGCGGGAGCATTACAGCAATAATGAATTAAACATAAAGTATGCAAGCGTAGTGTAGCGGAGGCTTTAGCCTCCGCAGGAGTACTCAGAGTACCACCGATGCTCCTATGGTCGCAATTAATGTTACTAAAGCTTCCGCTGCTAAAGTTAGAAAGGCAGTACTTTTTTAACAGTCTAGGAGGCAATTCCATAGAGAATGCCTCCTTTGGTTATTAAGTATTTTATTTTCAAGAAGGGAGATGATGGCTTGAGCAAATTTTGCACTGCCTGCGGCGCGCCTCTGCAAGAAAATATAAAATTCTGCACCAGGTGTGGGGCACTGATTAGAAACAAGGATGCAGGCCACGGAGGGGAGAAGATAATTTCCCCTATGATCAACCCCGAAACCGTTTCAAAACAAACAGAGCCGCGGATTCTCGTGAATGTCAGTCCGGCATTGGCCTCAATAGCAACGCAGCTCTTGCATACCAGCCGGGCACCTGTTACAACCGGAGAAATGACCCTGCCCCAGGAAATGTTTCCTCTGGCTGTGCCGGAGTTTACCAATGTATTAGGCTTTTTTGCCAGTGGAGTGGGGCAGATATTACCAGGCTTTAAGACTGCCTTCCTAGATAAAAAGCGACTAATAGCGGCACTGGTTTTAGCGGTATTGTGGATAGTATTTATCTTCCTGCCGCCAGCAGCCACAGATGCTGTCCCGGCAAAACTCCTGTCCTGGTTGACCTTTGCCCGGGGCGGTTTACAGGGCGGACTCCTGAATAAAATCGGCGGCATTGTGGGCAAAGGCTTACTAGCAGCCTTTTGCACCTCTTTGATCATAGATAAAAGCACCTGGGGCCAGATGAAAGCCGGATTATCTGTTGTAATCGGCGGCCTGAAAGGAGACAAGGCCACCAGATCCAATTGGCTGTTGGGGATGGCACTGGCCCTAATTCTGTACAATATTATGGTGGGCAGCACCTCGTTGCAAAACAGCATGGTCTCTATAGCCTGCCTGGGACTTTCTCTGCGGAGCCTGGCCGGTGTCGGCGGGTCAAAAGCGGAAAACATATTCGGAATGCATCGTTTTATGGTGGGCTGGGGAGCTGGGTTTGCCCTTGCTTTTGTACTGTCGGTTGTACCGGGCGCCTTTAACGGCTATATCCTGGGCGCAATTTTACTCATTGCTGCTGCTATTGCTAAACTGATCGGCAACCCAAGGGAGGAGGTGCCGACTCCATGAGAAAACGGATCTTATCCCTATCTCTTATATTCGCACTTATTCTGGTCTCAGTTTTGCCAATGGCAGCTTTAGCTGCCGATCCTAAAGCGGGAGATTACGTGGACCCGGTAGACTATTACGATCTACAGGAGTTTGCGGGGATGCAGCTGACTGCTAAAAGCGATATTAGCAAGGCGATTCTGGAAAAGGAATTCTTACCAGTGGAATTAGTGCTTGAACCTTTGGCCCTGGATTATGCCGCCATTAGAATGGCTACTGGCAATTCTAACCCGTCTTCCGGTCAGGATACCTATCCTTTTGACGGGGAAAAGTGGATCTTAAAAGCCGGTGAGAAAAGCAGCTATAGCATCACCCACAGCGGCAGCAGCAGCGGCCATGAAAACCCGGGAGTACTAGGTGAATATGCCTGGGAATGGAACGCTTCCATGGATCTAGGCTTTAATAATGTGGCCTACTATATCGAAAGCAGCGACTGGACAGGGCCACGTTTTAAGCTAGCCTATGATACAGCGGGCACATCCTCATCCCGGGGTTCAAAGAATCATCTTGATGGAGGGGACTCTTCTTTAGGAGACATAATTTATACCGGTGAATTTACTTTGAATGACAGTGTGGATGACCGAATTAACTGGTACGTGGATGATAACGGTATTCTGCGGATTTATCTAACTCTGTTGGGCAACCAAAACGAGAAATGGGAGTACCCCAACCGCGGCGAAGCAGATGTTTCCAATAAGCAAGATGTACATAACCAGGCCAATGTCTGGTTCCAAGTAGTAAGTGTCAAATTGGGCAAAAATGATGGGGCGGCCGGAGCGGTAAAGGGTCAGGTAGATACCCGGGCTGATAAAGACCAGGGCGAAACCTCGATACCCCTTCCCGAAGCCCTAGCTATTTCCATTCTGGGCATCGGTGCAGCTATTACCGGTGCAGGAAGCGGCCGCAGCAGAGAGAACAATGGCAGAAAAAGCCGTTATAAGATGTGTTTGCGCAAGGACTTCGGCGATGCCATCCGCTATGACAGCCAGTCGGTAAGCGTTTATGCCCGTATAGTGGAGATAACCCCCGAAGGGGACGAAATCGACCGACCGGATCTGACCGCTTCTATCAGTATTTTCTCCGGGGAGAATTTATCGGTAGAAGGCTGCCAGATGGCGGATAATTATATGGGAGCATTGGTTTCCGCCCGGACGGTACCGGGCGGTCCCAATCCGGGTGAAGGTGTGGTCAGCATCAAGTATACTGGTGAAGCAGGTTCCTTCCAGAACAATGTTACCTTCCGGCTGGTAGGTAAGCCCTACATTTCCTTCCCCGAGCAGGGCAACTATCTTATCATGACCATTCCTATGCTTCTGGGTGATGAAGGCAGTTACGAAACCTTGGTAATGGTCAATGATTTCATGGAAAAGCCTTTTTCCGTCCTATGTGACCCTAATGAAGGTGCTCCCTTCAGTTGTACGATAGAAGAAATCGAAGATAACCAGTATATCCTCAAGGTGAAAAACAACAGCGCCGCACCCGAAGCCCATAAAGCTGTCAAGCAGACAGCCTTTATCGGGATACGGGCCGAAAACGAGCAGGAACTGGCGGAAAACAGCGTCAAAATTGAGCTTTATCCCGAGGGGCTCTCCGTTCGTGACCTGGAGTTCGATGAAAATGGTTATGCCCTGGTGGGAACCTTTGACAATGAGTCTACCGATGAGTACGGTGATGTGCTGCCCACTGGTTTCGTGGTGGAATTTGCCGTGCCGGAGGTGGATGGTAATGACCAGCGCCGGGTGCGGGTAATGGAACCGGATGAATTCACCCCGTTATTTGACCACATCCAAGGAACTGATGAACGTACCTGTCATCTGGTGGAAAGATTCAAATATACCATTGAGGAAATTGTCAGCAATCTGAAGGAATACCAATTTGCGCCTCAGGAAGCCCTGGTGGAAGAGGAGGGCCAGCCTTACTATGTTGCCCTGCCTGTTTCTTGTACCTATGGGAATACGAAATATACGCTGAATCTCCCCTTTCGTTTAATCGGCGGCGGCCCTGGACCTATGGACGGCTGGGAAGAAGAATTTGCCAAGATGAAACGCATCGTCAGCCGGGTAGGCGGGATCAGCCCGGAAATTGCCCGGGTGCTGCGGGAAAATGGCCAGAAGATGTCCAGGGCTGAACTGCGTCTGATCAATAAGCGCATCTGTCAGGATGCCATTACCTATTACACCAAAGACGCCTCAGAATATGCTGAAATCGCTGATGAGCTGGATAAAATGATCTACTATGCTGAGTGGATCAAATGGTTTGGCGACCAGGCCCTTTCCTATCTGATCAGCACTTATTACGGTAACACAGCCGATGCAATCCTCTCCCCGGCCAAGGATATATTCGCTTCTTTCCTGGGTGAAGTTATAGACAAGCTGGTTTGGGGAGAAAAGTTTGAATTCGAACAGCTGGAGACCGGTAAAAATATCAACGTCGCCTTTGACAACCTAATCGGCAACGCTTTTGATGAAAAGATGGGCAAAAAAGTGGATTTCAAGCAGGTCTGTGTGGTAGTGGGAGGCTTTTTGGTCTGGAAAATCGCTAAAAACCTTTATGACAACCTGGACAGAAACGGCAAGATCGACCTGTATGCAGCGATTACTGCTACTGCTAGTGATTTAACAGCTATGAGCATGAAATCGATTGCGGGCAGCTTTTTTCAGAAAGCCCTGAAAAACAAAGTAGTACAGGAAAACCTCGGCATTCCGATGGCCAAATGGCTGCAGGATTTGGTTCCTGATACGACCCTAGTCAAATGGGGAAAAGGTAAAGAAGCCCTGAAATACAAAATGACCGATTTTGCCAAGTCCGATATAATCCAAAAATATTTGGAAGAAATCTTCGGCATGGGTGCCGCCAAAGTAGTAGAAATCGATATGGCTGCTGCCAAGGGATTATATGAATTAACCAGCCGAAGCGGCATCCAGAGCACCCTTGATGTTTCAGCCTGGCCGGTCATTAGCTGGACAAACGTTACTACCGGGGCTGAGGGTGAGACCGAAGCGTATCAGGTTACCGTTGACTTAAAAGCTGACGTTCTGGATAAGCTTTGTGACTATCTTTTCGGAGAGCTCTTCGAAGATGTACCCTTTGCCAAAACAGTTATGCCTTTACCGGCTGATCCTTCCTATATTATTAGCCAGGGATAGCAGCCAAACTGTTGGGTGTGTTTTAGCAGGGGCCCTGCGCAGCTACCAGACAAGGGCAACCCGAAAGGAGGATCGAAGCAGTGCAGCTTTTAAGGCGAAAATCAATCATTATGGGCTTATTCTCGGTAATAGAGCTGGGAATATGCAGTTGGCTGGCTTACAGGGAAAGTTTTGCTTTGCTCTATTTAGCTATAATCTTGACCTTGCTGACACTAATCTGTTTTTACCAACAGCAGCAAAAGTTGAAAACAGCCCGGCTCATTGTAGAAAACGCCATTTTTACCACTGCTTCTTCTATAATGGCAGGTTACAATAGGGATCAGGCCTCGAAACTGCTCCCGGATACGAAATCAGTTGAGATGATAGTATCCTGCTTCGGAGTTTTATCTGGAGAGGAGGTATACAAGTTCAACTGTGACGGTATCCATCTTTTTTCGGTGGAAATTAATTCTGAAGATATGCTGTTTACCTTTGGCACTGACGAATGGACAAAATACCTCCGGTTTGGGCACAATGTCTCCAGTCCGGACCAGATACAGGAGATAGCCGAGAAATTGCGTTATGAAACCGGGATAAGCCGAATAATCGGGACAGGGGGACAGGTTTGCTGTCCCCCTGTCCCCCCTTTTATCGGGGTTTTTTCTTACTTTGCTTAGCCTGGTGGGGAGTTACCAGGGCGTGGGAGGAGAAACCTATTAAATCGGTTCGCCCGGCCTTTTTTAATGCTTCTCGGGCCAGTTTGTGGTTGGCAGGGTTGCGATACTGCAGTAGAGATCGCTGGGCTTTTCGCTCCCAGGTACTTTTGGGGACATATACTTCCCGACCATTAAACGGATTAAGACCGGTATAATACATACTGGTTGAAATAGTCATAGGAGTAGGGGTGAAATTTTGTACCTGCTCGGGATAATACTGTATATGATCCCGGACAAACTCAGCTAATTCAATGCTTTCTTGTAAACTGCTGCCGGGGTGAGCGGAAATAAAATAGGGGATCAAAAACTGCTTTTTGCCCAGCTTTTTATTCATTTGCGTAAAGGATTTGATAAATTCCTTATAATTAGTTTGGCCTGGTTTCCCCATTAAGTCGGTAACTGTAGAAGCCACATGTTCCGGGGCGATTTTTAATTGTCCTCCAACATGGTGTTGACATAGTTCGCGCAGGTACTGTCCGGATTTATCTATTAGTATTAGATCATAACGAACCCCGGAGGCAACCCGAATATTACGGATGCCTTTAATTTTTCGTATCCGGCGCCATAAACGTAGTGATGCCGAGTGATCAGTATTTAGATTTTTGCATACCTTAGGAAACAGGCAGCTTATGCGGCTGCATTTCTCACACTGCGAGCTTGCTTTGCCATTCATTCCATACATATTAGCAGAGGGTGCTCCTAGGTCAGGAATACTCCCCCTAAAATCAGGGTGGGTAACGAACGATTGGGCCTCAGTTATAAGGGATTCTATACTTCGGTTCTGAATAAATTTACCCTGATGCAATCCTATGGAACAAAAGGCACATCCTCCAAAACATCCCCGGTGGGTGAGCATGGAAAACTGGACAGGTGTTAAGGCAGGAACTCCACCGTCTTTATCATACATAGGATGAGATTGGCGCAGGAAAGGAATCTCATAAATAGCATCCATTTGTTCTGTACTAAGTGGTTGTGGCGGTGGATTTACAATTACCCATCTATCGCCGTGTTTTTGCGCTAATGGTGAAGCAGAATAGGGATTAGTATTTTTATAGATGAGGTGAGTACTTAAGGAAAAATCTTTTACATTCTCCTTTACTGTTTCATATGATGGAATTTCCAAGACACTTTCAGGTAATAAGGGAGAACTGTAACAGGTACCGGGAAGGCTAACTAGATCTTTAATATCCCGGCCTGTCTCAAGATACCTGGCAATTTCCAGTAAAACATATTCACCCATACCATAGACTAGCAGATCCGCCTTGCTGTCTAGCAACAGGGATCTGCGTATTTTATCTGACCAGTAATCATAGTGGGCCAAACGTCTTAAACTTGCTTCTATTCCCCCAATGATTACTGGTACTCCGGGAAAAGTCTCCCGCAGCCGATTAGAATACACAATAGTAGCCCGGTCAGGTCTAAATCCGGCCTTACCCCCGGAGGAAAAAGCATCGTCACGACGCTTTTTCTTATCGGCAGTATAGTGATTGACCATTGAATCAAGATTGCCTGCTGATACCCCGAAAAAAAGCCGGGGAGCTCCTAATTTTTTAAAATCCTCCTGGTTTCGCCAGTCGGGTTGAGCAATAATCCCGACCCGGTAGCCATGTCGTTCTAAAAATCGTCCCAGTATGGCTGCCGCCCAAGCGGGATGATCAACATAGGCATCGCCACTCACAAATATAATATCTAATTGATCCCAATTGCGTTTTTTTAGATCAGCCTTACTAACCGGTAAAAAATCCATAATTAAGTCATTCCCCATTTTTTCCATCTTTATATCAAATGTCGAAGCCATAAACCCATACTGGTGACGGGGTCGAATGGGTAGCGGAACTATATATCTAACTTCAGTTAATTATACATCCCGGTAGATTCGCCCATAGCAACTGGCTTTCTTACTATATATCTGGCTCCAGCTAATTATACCGTAGCAATAAGTTATTTCCCAACCAAACCGGACCTCGGCAAGGACTTGATTGGCTTTTGATGGTGCCGATGGTATGCTAAGGATAGCATTATCTATTTAAGAATTTTAGCATTAATCTTAGCAATGAGAGGAACATGAAATGAAAAAGTTGCACGGGATACTATTTTTAGTAGTAGCTGCTATACTATTTGGTATTATGCCCATTTGGGTTAAACTGGCCTATACCACCGGATTAAATACCTTTGATGTGGTGTTATTAAGGTCACTTATATCGGCGGTCATACTCTATGTTATGATCAGGCGCAAAGGGATAAGTTTTCATATTGAAAAACAGCAGCGAGGGATGCTGTTTTTTTCCGGATCGGTAGGCTATACGGGTACCCTTTTTACGTTATATTTTTCCTATAACTATATTGGTGCCGGTATTGCTACCTCTTTACATTACCTTTATCCGGTGCTGGTTATGATCATGGCTTTGGTTTTATTTAAAGAAAAATTATCGCTTATAAAATGGATTGCTCTGATAGTATCCTTAAGCGGCATTTTTTTAATTACGGGAATAGGGGACACTAATGTATCCTTGTCCGGGGTTACCCTGGCTTTACTATCGGCAGTTTGTTTCGGTATATATGTAATTTGTGTGGGGCATCCCCTTTTAGAAAACATTAATACGGCCATCATGACCTACTATGTCTGTCTAATAGCTGCGTTCTTTTCCTTCCTATTTATCGCTGTCCAGGGTACCTGGCCTCAACTAACTCTGATGGGGTTGTATTACTCTATCTTAATAAGCATCTTTTGCACTATTCTGGCCCTGATCTTGTTTAATGAAGGAGTTAAAATTGTCGGTGCTTCTAATGCTTCTATACTAAGCACCCTGGAGCCAATTGTCAGCTTAGTGGCAGGGCTAATCCTTTTAAATGAAGTAGTTACCTGGCAGATTGTGAGCGGCTGTGCACTAGTAGTTGGGGGAGTCATGCTTATTAGTTGGGCTGATCTGCATGGAGCCGGCCGGCTCGAAACTACCGGCAAACCGCCCCGTTAAAGACCATATATAAAATAATTTTATTAAAGCTGAAAGTTTCCTGGTCATTAATACTATTGATTTATATAGAGGGGCCTTATTAGTAGGCTACCCTAATTAATAGGCAAAGGAGAATCAGCGATATGCTTCACACTTGCGAAAAGGGCTTAGTTTTTTTATGCTTAATTTTAATGGTAATAACCATTTCATTGGTCGGTTGTAAACACAGCCCGGAGGAAAACCTAAGCTATGTAAACGAAGCCTATGGTTTTTCGCTTACTTTTCCCGAAAAATGGCATGATAAATATACCATAACTGAATCTAATGATGTAGTCTATATTCAAAACAAAAATATTGCCGATCTAAATAAAGAATTTGCCTACGGTGTTATTTTTAGAATTGAAATATATCCAAAATCGGAATGGGATGAGGATAGTGTGCTGCAAGCAGGCGATCCTTACGGGCTGAAAAAAATAGGTGAAAATGACCGCTATTTATTCGGTTCGGCTTATGCCACCGATGTGCAGGTTCCGGTTGATAACGAAAAACTGGCCCGGGAATATCAGGACATGGTAACAGATGGGGAAGAAATTCTAAAGACTTTTACTGTTACGGAATAAGGCTAATATATATATGAATTAGTGAAAGATGGATCTTTATGGATGAGAAATGGGATGAGCATGAAGGAAATGAAATGGAATATAGTGAATGGTGGCAGGAGGAATTTGAGGACGAGGAGGAAGAACATATCCCACGGAAATTACCAGCCTTCCTACGCCTAGCAGCCCTGTTAGTCCTGCTGGCATTTCTAGGGATTAGCCTGCCTAATATTCCTGACTTATGGACAGATCGTTTTGAATTTTTACAGCAAAACCAGAGGTTGCAATGCCTGGACGTAGTTAAGGAAAGTCGTCCCGCCGTAGTAGCACTTGAATGCCGGGAGGATTTTGCCAAGGGAACGGAAGTACGGATCGGGACTGGTTTTATAGTTCATCCTTCTGGTATTATCCTGACTAACCAGCATGTGGTGGAGGGGAGTCGCCCGATTAAAATCACTCTGGAAGATGGCAGGAGTTATATTACCTCCCAGGTTGAACAATTAGGGGAAGCCGATGCAGCAGTCCTATTTATCCCTGGCCAAAAAAGCGATCTTAAACTGCCCTATCTGGAACTAGAATTAGATCGTAAGGTAGCACCGGCTGAAATGGTAACTTTTATCGGTAACCCTATGGGTATTGAACGGGTTGCCTCTCAGGGGGAGGTAGGGCAGTATTACCTGCATAATGATTCCGTAATTTTTGATATTAAAATCCCTACCAGGGGTGGAAGCAGTGGTAGTCCGGTATTAGATAGTAAAGGTAAAGTAGTAGGAATTGTTTTTGCTATTACCCAGGAGAATGAGAAAGATAAAGACGCCGGACGAACCCTGGCTATTCCCATGCACACCCTATCCGACCAACTTAGTGATATACTGAAAGACTAAAAGGGGATAGGCTATCCCCTTTTAGCAAATAATTAGCCGCATAGGCTATTAAGGAAAACCAATAAAGGCAGAAAACCCACTTATGGTTACCCGCCAAAGCTATACGGCAAGGCAGCAGGGATTACTTATTAATTAATATCAGACCACTGACACACAAGACGATACCCAAAAAACTTTGCATGGTAAGGGTTTCTTTAAATAGAGCTATTCCGATGGGAATTAGCAATACTGAAACAGCTATATTAGATATCAATGCTCCTAAACTAACATTCCATCCCGCCCGGTAAGCTAATAAAAAACCTAATTCCAACCCTATAATAGCCACTCCCAAAGCATAGCTAGCCCAATTTACCTTTCTGATTTCTGCAATTATAGAAGTATCTTTAAAACCAAACAGCAGTATAAGCACCGACAATAGTGTTGCAGTCAAATAGGTGATAATCAGTGATAACATTGGATTCGCAGCTTCAGGTATAGATTTTTGAAATATGTGGTAAAAAACATTGGCAACGATAGTAAGAACAATTGGTAAGTAATAGTAGACCATTCAATATACCTGCTTTCCGTTAATATTCCAAATAGATATTATTCATCTTTAAGGACAAAAACCCTTTAATTTATGCTAATCTTTAATAAGTGATTTATCTTACTAAAGAGATGATATGGCAAAATATTAGCATGAAAAAGGATATTTAGATTGTTTGTCGAAAATAGCAAAAAAACTATTAAAAGGGGTAGGCAAAAAATGAAAAAGTCACTATCGTTTCGTTATCTATTAGTTGCTTTACTAGTAGTGGTCCTAGGGGCCACACTGGTTATAGGTTGTGGTGGGCAATCCAGTCCTAATGCCGGCCAAACCAATGAACCGGTTAAGTTTAAAATCGGGCATTGTACTTGGGTGGGCTATGGACCTTTATATATTGCTCAGGAGAAGGGGTTCTTTAAAAATCACAACATAGAACCTGAAATGGTCATTATTGAGGATGAATCACAGTATGCGGCGACTATTGCGGCTAATGAGATTCAGGCCCTGGGAAATGTGGTAGACCGGGAAGTTATACATAATGCCCAAGGAGCACCGATTAATTTTGTATGTGCCATGGATCAGTCATATGGAGGAGATGGTATTATTGCTTCTGGGGAAATTAAATCGGTTAAAGACCTGGAAGGGAAAACCATCGGCCTGGACAAGGCATCAACCAGTTATTTCTTTTTCCTGGCAGTGCTGGATAAATACGGGGTTGACGAAAGCAAAATTAATATTCAGGAAATGACGGCCGGAGATGCTGGGGCAGCCTTTGTAGCAGGTAAACTGGATGCGGCTATAGCTTGGGAACCATGGTTGTCAAAGGCGAACCAGAGGGACGGAGGACATGTACTTGTTTCCAGCCGTGATTTCCCTGGAATTATTGTGGATGTGATATCGATGCGTCAGGATTTCATTGATAAGCATCCGGAAGCGGTGCAAGGGTTAGTGGAAGCCTGGAATGAAGCGGTAGCCTTCTATAAGGAAAATCCTGAAGAAGGAAATAAAATAATTGCCGAGGCACTTTACCTGAGTGTAGATGAGGTAGCCGAGATGGCTAGTGGGGTCCAATTTATGGGTAAGGAAGAAAATATTAATTTCTTTAACCGGGATTATAGTGGGGCAAATATCTATAAGTTAACTGACCTAGCTATTAAGTTTTGGACTGACAAAAACGTACTGGAAAAATCCGTAAAATCTGATGATATCATAAGACCTGAGTTTGTTAAGGCGACTTCTAAATAATAGATGGTTTTAGTTTAGTAGCAGGTATTTAGCGGAGAACCCATTCTAAGGGAGCTTCTCCGCTAATTTGCTGTCCATAATACCTTCAACGAATACTTTCAACCCGTACAGTGGAAACACTACAGGATTAAGCTACCACTTAACCAAGTTTTTAGTCAACTATTATGGTAATTGTATTGGGAGGACTTATGATCAGTTTTAAGACTTCAAATAAAGGAGAAGCATCAGATGAAACGGTTGACCAGAGCAAGGCAATATCTCGCCGTTACATGTTATTATCCGTGTTTATAATTGGTTTGGTCTGGTGTTTGCTAACCTTCGGACTCAAAGTAAAACCATATTTTTTACCTTCACCGGTCGATGTAGGTAAGGCATTTGTTACCCTTCATTGTGAATTTGGGGTGCTAATTCCTTATACCCTGATAAGCCTGGGCCGGGTCGTAGTGGGATTCCTATTTGCGGCAGCCTTAGCTATACCCTTAGGAATTGGAATGGCTACCAATAAAAAGGTAGAAGGCTTTTTTTCTCCTTTCATCGGGTTTGTACGCTATCTACCTGTTTCCGCTTTGATTCCCTTGATGATACTGTATTTCGGTATCGGTGAGTTTGAAAAGATTATTGTTATTTTCGTAGGTACCTTTTTCCAATTAGTCTTAATGGTTCAAGATACGGTTGCTTCCGTGCCTGGAGAACTGCTTAAAGCAGCTTACACTTTAGGAGCCAGCGGGGGAACTGCTTATCGTCGGGTACTTCTTCCTGCGGCCATGCCCGGAATAATGGATAATTTAAGGATTTGTATGGGTTGGGCCTGGACCTATCTGGTAATAGCAGAATTAGTGGCAGCTAACTCGGGACTAGGGTTCATGATTTTAAGGTCACAGAGGTTTTTGCATACCGACCAGATTTTTGCCGGGCTGATTGTTATAGGCGGTCTAGGAATTCTTACTGACTACCTTTTTAAATACCTGTCAATAATACTCTTTCCATGGCATGAAAGGCTGGGTAAATAATGCTGAATATCAAAGGAATATACAAAACATATGGAAGTGGAGAGGGCAGGGTAAATGCCCTTGAGAATATTAATATGGAAATTCAACCTAATGAATTTGCAGTAATTGTTGGACCTAGTGGCTGTGGAAAAACCACCTTGCTGCAAATTGCGGCCGGATTAGAAAAAGCCAGTCGAGGTAGTGTTTCCTTACGGGGAGAAATAATCACCGGGCCGGGGCCGGAACGGGGGATGGTTTTCCAGGCTTATACTCTTTTTCCCTGGCTCACGGTTGAGAATAATGTGGCCTTTGGTCCACGTCAAAGAGGGTTATCTGAAAAGATTATTAAAGAAAAAGTGGATCACTATCTAAATGTAACTGGACTGGCTAAGTTTAGAAAGCTTTATCCAAAGGCCCTTTCAGGAGGAATGAAGCAGCGTGTAGCAATTGCTCGGGCTTTGGCCAACGATCCTGAAGTTCTATTCATGGACGAACCCTTTGGAGCACTTGACGCCCAAACCCGTGTAGTAATGCAGGAACTGTTATTGCAGGTTTGGGAAAGGGATCAAAAAACGGTTCTATTTATTACCCATGATATAGATGAAGCTGTTTTTTTAGCTGATACGATATATGTTATGACTCGTCAACCGGGAACTATTAAGAAAACCATTCAGGTACCACTGGCACGTCCACGGGATCACAGTATTCTACTTACCCAGGAATTTCTTGATCTTAAGAAAGAAATTGTTGAACTTATTTGGGAAGAAAGTAAACAGGCTGCCATTCATATTAACCATGCCTAGGTGGATAAGGTCTTAGCAGGAGGATTAGCAGCCATGGGACGAGTTAGAATGCATAGAAGCTAAACCTAATCAGATAAGCTTAATGATACTATGCTTTTGGGTCTTCTGGTGCTAGCTTCACACCATGAAAAATGGGAATAAAAGTGATAAAATTATTTTAGAAGCCTCGGGATTTAATCCCGGGGCTTATTACGCATATTAGGAAGGTGAAACCATGGAAGAACCAGCATGCACGGTTGGGTGCGCCGGGATTCAAGATGTTCCGGCTATGCTGGGGTTTGAAAAGAAGTATTTTGATACCTGCTGGCAATCTATACCCAACGTAATGAAAAAACTAATTGAAAAAGACCCTAAGATGTTTCGACTATGTAAAGTGGGAAACAAACTAAAGGGGTATTATGGAGCTATTCCGTTACCCTATGAAATCTGGCAAAAAGTTCTTAAAGGGCAGATTAAAGAAGATGAAGCTGTGTGTCACGCAGTATCTTTTAAAACACCGGAAATTTATCTTTACATCTATTCGGTTATTGTTGACCTAAATGACAAACACCATAAAACCTATACCCGGACATTGATTCGTGACTTTGCCCGGCAGTTTATTTTAGGACAAAATCGTAGGGAAAATATTAGAGCGGTAGGAGCATTTACTGTTTCCGAAGGGGGCAGACGAATGGTAGAACGCTCTAAATTTATATACAAAGGTGGCTTTCGGGGTGCCAATGGTAAATATGTAAGATCCTACGCCATTAAGCTGGAAAACCTGGTAAAGCAAGTTATGAAAGCCAGAGAAAAGGGCAATAAAATCCTCATTGCCTAGCCAACTTAAATAGAAATGTATATTTTAAAATTACAGGATAAACTAGGTACTAAAAGGATCAGGCCGTTAAAAATCTGAAAGCCTGATCCTTTTTTTAAATGGACCACTATTACTATCTGATAGGAATTAAAAGGATTGTTTTTTGTCCAAAAGTGGAAGGCTTAGACTAAAACAACCCTCTATTTATGGAAATGTTGCGCCACTGCATCAGTAATGTTTTATAATATAAATATAAGCATACGGTAACGAGAGAAATAATGGGAGGATAACAATGAAAAATTTATTGATAGGATTCTTTCCAGACCCAGACAGAACAGATTATCCTTATAATGTCAATGATGATTACCAATTGGTTCGTTCGGCAGCAGATGATGTAAAAATCTTTAATCCTAATAGTTCCAAAGAAGATAATCTCATCATTAAATCCAAAATAATAGAGATTGCCTGGACTGATTGCTATATCGTCTCCAAAAGAGAAGGACTGAAAAGAAGATCTGATAATTCAGATAGTAATCAGGTAACAAGTGAAAAAGTATTTGATTATTGGATTTTTGATACTGAAAGCTCTAAGGTCTATGGGCCCCTTGATGATGAAGCCTTTGAAGAACAAAAAGAGGAATTAGGAATACCAGCCGATTTAAAATTAAAAGATATTAATTTATATATGGATAAATAAAAAAGCCAGCAACTTATTGCCCGGCTTTTTTTATTATTGTGAAAGTACCGATATGAGCATTTGCTGTCTACATAACAGATTACCAGTAGTAATATTTTGGGCAAAAAATGTCACCTTTAGAATTGATTTTTAGGGCAGTATTTAGGTAAACTATTTATATTCCAAATTGTTAGGAAGGGATAAATACTAATGAAGCTAGTTTACGCAGGTAAAACTAAAGATGTATATGCTTTAGAAGATGGAAATTATCTTCTCCAATTTAAAGATGACGTTACTGGGGAGAATGGAGTCTTTGATCCGGGAGCTAATACAGTTGGCTTAACTATCGAAGGAGCTGGAAAGGCCGGACTTAGATTAAGCACGTTTTTTTTCGAATTATTAAAAGAGCGGGGAATTCCTACTCATTATATTGATGCCAATATTGAAGCGGCAACCATGACCGTAAAGCCGGCCGCCGTTTTTGGTAATGGATTAGAAGTAATCTGCCGTTACAGGGCCGTAGGTAGTTTCTTGCGTCGTTATGGGGCTTACGTAGAAGAAGGTCAGCCACTAGATGCCTTTGTGGAAGTTACTCTTAAAGATGATGACCGTCAGGATCCTCCCATAACAGAAGATGCTCTAGATATGTTAGGTATTCTTTCATCCGCAGAATACCAGGTAATTAAAGGGCTTACCCAGAAAATTGCCGCTATAGTTAAAGAGGAACTGGCTAAAAAGGGCATTGAACTATACGATATCAAATTTGAATTTGGCAGACTGGGAGAAGATCAGGAGATTGGCTTAATTGATGAGATTTCAGGGGGAAATATGAGGGCCTACAAAAACGGCCAGTATATTGAACCTCTGCAGTTGGAAAGATTAATGCTGGCGGACTAGATGAATTTATTATCTGCTCCACCTGCCGGTTTACAAGGCGGGGAAGAGGCACATAAAAGTTTCCATCTAATCAGGGGCTATAGGAAACATGGCAGTAGGGCCTGCTCTAGGGGCTTAAGATAATCTTAATCTAGTTAAATTCTAAAAAAATATCCCGTATCACTGTAAAAGATAAGTGATACGGGATTTTGCATTTTACACAGGAACAAACCGCAATAGGCCTGCGGGAAACACCTCCAAAAGATTACGCAATTTCATTATTGCCCGCAGGAAGTGCAGGAAGCACATCCTCCTTCAGAGGTAGGCTCTATATTAGGAATTACCCGGAAAAAAGTCTGGTTTCCGTACTCAACTGAGCTAATGGAAAAACCTTTGTAAAGTTCTAACAGGTTTTCCGCAACTACAAAGCGCAGCCCGTTAATTTCTTCGGTTTTGTCGCCCTGACCTGGCTCATCCAGAGCCAGACTAAAACTGCTGCCGCCTCAACCAGCCATCTCATAAATGCGCAGGCTGGTTAGATCAATTTTTTGATCCTTCAGAATCTGCTTAATATCTTCTATGGTGGAGGGGGTTGTATGAATCATCGCCATGCTATATCTCTCCTTTTTCCTAGACTAAGGGTGTTTTAGAACAAATAATTATTATCATTTTGTCTTAATACCCTGCAGGGGTATTGTAACATCCTTAATAGTCGGTTTACAAGCTATTTCAATCAGGAATTACATGGTGCTATGATTTGTATTCCTAGGTTTTATAGATTGGTATGCCAAAACATATCGTAATTTTTTAAAAAATCAGATACCCCAACCCTACCGTAACCGGTATGGCGATTAAAGTTCTTAATAGAAATATCATGACCAGATCGAGAAAGTTTACCGGCATTTTTGATTTTAATATTAATGGTCCTGTCCCAGTCATGAAGATGATTTGTACCAAAGAAACAATTAATATTACAAATTTCGTGAACTCTGAACCAATTCCGGCCCCTACAATTATAGGCAGAAAGGCATCAAAAAATCCGATCACCATAGCCGGGGCAGCGGCAACTGCTTCTGGTATACCTAGACTACTTAATATGAAAATAAAAGGGTAAGCCAGCCAATCTACCGCCGGAGTATGCTCAGCAATAATCATAGCAATAGTTCCCAGCACCAGTATAAGTGGTTCCAGTGTAAACCATATATTGCCGGTTAGTTTTAAACCGGAAAACCATTTCCATTTTCCTGGTGGAGTTTCGTTACGGCTTACTGCTGCCAGAACAGCTCTGGTAAGAATTCCTGCCTGGGAATTTTCATTTTCATAGCTGCCGGAATGGGGGACAAGATAGTGTTCCGGTTTACGGCTTAAAGGTGGGATTCTAACCATGATAAAGTTGGTCAGAAACCCTACTACTATAAAAGAAGCATAGACGGTAGTAAACATTTGAGGAATGCCTAGTATTTTACTAAATACTACTACCATTGGAATCGAAGTAACTGTAAAACCAGTAGCAATAGAAATAGCTTCACGACCGGTATAATAACCTTTCTCATACTGCTGACTGGTAAATGCCACCCCAAAAGTAGCACTACCCATCCAGGCAAGTGCACAGTTTACGGCGGCATGACCGGGTATTTTAAATACCGGGCGTAAGATAGGGCTCATCAGGGTACCGATGAATTCCATCAAGCCAAATTCAGTAAGCAGTGGGAATAACAATCCCGCCCACAGGAAAAAGGGAGTGAGATTAGCCAGCAGGTTATTTAGCACTGATCCTCCGGTATTTTCTTCCCATATCACCTCAGGTCCGAGATTTAAAAAAATCAAAATCCCCAAAATTACCGCACTTATACGTACCGCAACCATAAAAGGAGAGGTAACAAATAAATCTTGCCAGTAACCTTTAAAAAACGAGGGCTTAATAAGTCCCAGTACTGATACTATTGCCGATATGGACAGAATGACTATTATACAGGGAATTAAGCTAGTTCCTAATAGATTACTAGTCCAATTAATCAATAAGTTTAAAAGCAGGGTAACTTGACCGTCGATGGTAAAAGGAATCAAGAATAATAATAATCCGGCAGTCGATGGTATAGCAAACCTTAAGAACTGTTTGCGGGTAATATCCTCCAGGTAGGAATAATTGTTACGATCTTCCATAATTCCTCCAGTTCTACAAAAAAATATTATGAATATTTTAAAACTTTGGTAAGACCATCTTCACTATTGTAATAAAAGCTGATCAGATTCACCAGAAAGAAGATGGAAAATGTAAATTTTAAAAGCTGGGGGAAGAATTTATTTGTAATAGAAATTTTAAAAGTCGAAACGGGTTTGGCAAATATTTGCTATAATTTGATAAAAGGATTGGAAAATCATTATGGGATTAAATTATGTTGAAATCAATAATGAATTGCACCCATTTAATATAAAGAAATCAACGTAGATCCTGGTTGCGGCTAGCCAGCTTAAGGAGTCGTTACTTACTCTCTAAAGTTCTGGTGCTTTAAATCTTAGCTAGGGGATCAAAGGAACATGGTAACAAGGATAAGCCAGCTGATTTACCACCGGAATATTTTAGCAATAAACATAGTAATAGTAGGAGCACCAGTATAAGTGGTTCCAATGTAAACAATATATTGCCAGTTGGTTTTAGGCCGGAAAGCCCATTTTTTCTTCTACCTAAAATACACTATGTGTTACGGTTAAAAAGTTAAGGAAGCATACTGAAGCATGCTATTGAAAAAAACATAATTTAAATATATCTAATACTAAGGTTATTAGGCGAATATAGCATAACATATCTTTTTAGATTACACTATTAAAAATAGTAATCTCATATGTATTTTTAAATAAGGTATGATATAATTGTGTTGTATAGTTTTACCATAGGAGGTGAAAAGAGGTTGTACCTTAATGAAGCAATTATAACAGTTTTTTTAAAAAAACCCCTCTTTTTTCAAGATGTGCAGGAGGAGATTGGAAAGTATATCAATCGTTCTATGATGGAAAACCATAACTTAACCAACTTACATGGAACTGATGGTTATAAGTTTTATGTATTTTCGGGTCTCTGGCCCCTCGAAAAAAACAAAACTTATCAGGCTGGAAATGTCTATATTTTTACAATTCGTTCATTAAGGGAAGATTTTATTGATCAAATCATTCCATGTATACGAAAAAATGATAACAAAATATTTCAAGTGTTGGCGATTGAAAAAAAACGATTCTGTCGCCGGTTTATACAGGAACTGTATACATTAACCCCTTTTGTCGTAACGATAGATGGGAAGCCATGGATGCCTGAACAGCATGACTTTGATTTGTTATTGAACAGGCTACATGGGAACGCTGAAAAGAAATATAAAAAGTTATTTGGTGAGGAGGTGTTTAGAGATTCATTTATCCAGGGTATTTATCTATTAAATAACAAACCACTTGTAATGCATTATAAAAATATTTCTGTGCTTGGGCATAAGGCTAGAATTGTAATCAATGAAGATGAGCAATCGCAAAAACTAGCTTTCACCGTACTTGGTGCAGGTCTTGCCGAGAAGAACTCTGCGCTGGGAGCGGGCTTTTGCCATGGAAAATTTGTTTAAATAAGGAGGTGTATTTGTGCTAAAAGATTTTGCTCCAGTTTTTGCTGATGAAATGGAAATACATCCTGAAACTCTATTTGACAACTATATCTTAAAAGAGGGACTGTATATACGTTTTGATTTGGAAAAATCTCTGGAAGAGAACACCAGGGATCTAGATTACATGATTGTTGCCAAAAAAGAGGAACTAGATCCAAGTAAAAAAGAATTGGCTAATTGGATTAAAAGACGTGATTACTACAGTAGTGTTCTTAATGATGATATGAACAAATGTTTGGATCTGCCTGCCCGCAAGGTACACAATACTAATTGTTTAACTCTTTTTTGGAAATCTGATTTATTATTCGGTAAGAATCCGACCTTTAAACCAGCAGAACTACAAGTTCATATTGATAACTTTTTTAATAAAGGACTTAGTTCAACAAGGGAGACCTTATTAAAGGTATACCCTATTACAGGGTCAACAAAGGCAGAAAAAGCGAGAAACACACAACAACGGGAGAATTTTTTCGCCAACCAGTACGCTGATTTGTTAAAACATCTTAAATCAAAATACAGACAGGATATCTTTGATAGGGCTAGAAAGTTCTGGCAGAAGCATTTTGTTGATTTTGCTATCTTCCTTAATAATTTTAAGCAAACTAATCCATTTTCTAACTATATAAAAGTTTTCTTTGTTGCTACTGAAGATTTTTATCAAAAGGAATACCAATTATATATGATACCCAGGATTTTTAATATTAATGATTTTAATGTGATAAAAGGCGATCGTATTTACGGATTACCTGCCTACGATGTAAGTATGAATTCGAAAAAGCCATTTTTAGAATTGAAAACCATGCGAACAAAAGTACCGACCAGAGTATCCCTTGAGGAAGCAGTTCTTATAAAGAATTTTTATAAATGGTTGGAATCAAAAGGGAAAATGAGCGAAAAGGTTCTTTCGATGCACAGCCCTTTTTCTCCCGTAGGGGATGATAACGATGGAGCCTTTCATATTCGACTCGATAGTAGTGGTCAGATAGACTATTTTGAAAATGTCCCTTTTAAATCTCCTGCTAATTGGGATATAGAAGTCGATAATATTTTACTCCGTCAAGAAAAAGAAAAGAAAACAGGAGTCTGGTATACGAAAACATATGATACTATCCAGTCCACGGGCGCTTTACACAAGCAAATCAGTAAATGTTTTTTTGCTGGTAGACTAGCAACTTCATTTTTAAATAGTGATATTCCTAAAGTAAAAGGAAGTGTCTTTACATCTCACATGCAATCGATTTTCGTAATAACCAGACAGTCTTTATATGACTTTCTCTATAAGGGGACAACCATAAGTATTCGCCCTTTTATTTTAAAATATTCACGCCAGCTTATAGAGGAGCAGCTTTGTAAAACGGTTGAGGGTTTAGCGCTTTACCAGCAGGCAGATGCCTTTAACTTGCGTTTGGCATTAATGAAACACCTGGGATTAAAAGAAGGGGAAGAGGTGGCTACTTTGATAAATCAAGCCTATGGCAGTTTAACTAAAAAATTAAATAGCAAAGACAAACTGGTGACCTGTGCTAACAACGAAGAATTTGCTTTTCTAGCTGGTCAATTAGCCTTTTACTTACTGGCACAATCGAAGGCTGATCGTAAAAACCTAGGTATGATGGAACCAATCTTACGAGCTAAGAACGTAGCCATACTAAAACGACGTCTTGAAGATCTGTTAGACACATATGGACATGAAATAGCACTAGGTAATGTTCGTTTCAGGAATGGCTTTTCTATGGTTATGGGTTATGAAACCAATATGAAACTAGAAGGTACTAACAGGGATATGCTTTTGGCAGGTTTAATGGCGAAAAATTTATTCTATGAAAAATCTGGGGAGGAACTATAAATGGCTAAAATGATAAAACGTGTATACGGATTAGCAGGGATTGGTTGTTATATGGCAAACTGGAATGCCGACTTTACCGGTCGTCCTAAAACAACAAGTGATGGAAGTATTTTTGGTAGTGATAAGGCCTTTAAATACAGCATTAAGCGCTACTGGGTAAACCAGGGCGAGAAAATACTATATTTTAAATCCTATATCATAACTGATAAAAAAGGAAAGAGCGAAGAAAAGGAAAAGCTGCAGCCGAAAGAACTCAGTCAACGTTATGAGGAGATTTTTGAAACAGAACTACTAGCAAGTACTAAATCATCAGAAGTATTGGGGAATCTTTTTTCGGCGTTAGATGTACTGAATTTTGGTGCCACATTTGCAGTTGGAAAACAGAATATAAGCCTAACAGGGGCAGTTCAAGTAGGGCAGGGTATGAATAAGTTTGAGGACAGCAATATTGAGGTACAGGACATTCTTTCCCCTTTTCGTAATCCCAAAAAAGAAGATGCTGATGCATCTTCACTAGGCAAAAAAATCGTGTGCGATGAAGCACATTATGTTTATCCATTTAGCATAAATCCAAATAATTACGATGAATACATTCCAATGCTCGATGGCTTTGAAGGATATACCGAAGAAGCCTATGAAAGGTTTAAAGAAGGTGCCCTGCTGGGGGCCACCGCATTAAATACCAATAGTAAGGCAGGCTGTGAAAACGAAATGGCTTTGTTTGTTACTTGTAAAGAAGGTGACAACCTCTATTTACCCCATTTAGATGGCTATGTAAGCGTTTTTAAGGAAAACAAGGAAGACAAGATAATATACGACTTTACTATTCTAGAGACTTTCCTGGCAGAATTAAAGGAACATATAGAAAGGGTTGAACTTTATTATAACCCCTATAAAGTTGATGTTAAACTTGACAGTAACTGGTTTGCCAAAAGTCATATATATACGCGGGAAGCGCTTTAATTGACGGGGTGTGAGCTAATGAAAGCTATTGCATTAGAGATAAGCGGTAAAACAGCCTGTTTTCGCAAACCTGATGTTAATGTTAACGTATATTTTACGTACAACCATATACACAAGGTAGCTTTGCTGGGCTTGTTTGGAGCTGTACTTGGGCTGGGCGGGTATAATGCCCAAAATAGGGCCATAAATGAGCAAGATATTAAATCAGAGAACATATATCCGGATTTCTACATTAAGTTAAAGCACTTAAAACTTTGCATAGTTCCCCATGGTGATCGGGGCTACTTCTCTAAAAAAATCCAAACCTTTAATAACTCAGTGGGTTATGCATCACAGGAAGCAGGAAAAAATCTTGTAGTAAATGAACAGTGGTTAGAAAACCCTTGCTGGACCGTATATATATTTGATGATAATAGTGAAATGTATATTAGGTTACAAAAGGCTCTACTAACAGGTCAATGCAAATATATTCCCTACTTGGGGAAGAATGATCATTTCGCCAATCTGACCAATGTACGATCCATAGAATTACAACCGGCAAAAAAGTTTACCCAAATAGACTCCTTATTTGCTTTGGGAAAAACCGAATTTCAAAAACGTTTTACTGGGCAACCGTTTTTTTACAAGGAGTTTTTACCGATTGCGTTAGATGAGGTAACAAATGGCTATATTTTTGAAAACATGGCCTTTACCAACAGAAAAATACAAACATATAACGAAGGGGAAAGTCTTTATATAGGTGAGAATAAAAACCTGTTTTTCTTTTAAAAGAGGCTTCCCCCCTCTTTTTTTATTGTTAGGGAGGATGTATATGGTCCATATTGATGACTATCTGGATTTACCATGCGGGGAAATTATTTATGCCCATGAAGGGGAAACATTGGTCGAGCATGCCAATGTGGTAATGTATTTCTATCATAAGTTAGGGCAAGAAAATGGCTTGCACCTGCAATTGGAAAAAATCATCGCGACACTACGTTTCCAGAACCAATCCCTTCCTTTACCGGAAAGGACAATGATTCGCAGATGGTTTGAACAAGCAATATATTTACACGATCTAGGAAAAATAAATCCGGCTTATCAACGCATTAAATTAAGTAATAATACTATCCATTTTATTGATAGAGAAACTGATCACAAACATTCATTACTTTCGGCCCTGCTATATTTGCATCTATTCTTACCTGAAACAAATAAGGTTAGTAACGATGAGCTTCGAGGCTTCATGCGACATGTACTATTTGTTTTTGCCTACATGATATCCAGACATCATACATTTTTGCAACACGTATCCGATAAAGATGACAAGTTTTATGTGAACCTAAAAGGATTACTAAGACGGGTTACAAAACAGCGGAATTATATAAGATATTATAGGTACCGGGAAAATCTCTGTGCTAACTTTGAACTAAGTCTCTTTAAAAAATACCAACGTTATGATGACGAACATGAACTATTCTCCTTGTATATACTGGCTAAACTGCTTTATTCCACCCTGGTAGCCTGTGATTTCTACGGGACCTACACTTATACAAAAAACGGACAAAAGCCTGAATTTCATTATTTCAGCCAACAGGATATTTCTAAACTTGATAGTTCGTATAAGGGAACAGAGCTTTACCAAGGGATTAGAGCGTATAAGAAAGATAGTGAGCATTTTATCGCAAATCCCATCAATGCGTTAAGATCGGATATATTTATGGATGCTGAAAATGAACTATTAAGAAACCTAGATAAAAACATATTTTATCTTGAGGCCCCTACCGGAAGCGGTAAAACAAACGTTTCTATTAATCTGGCCCTGCGATTACTAGAAAACGATCCTGGGGTTAACAAGATAATATACGTATTTCCTTTTAATACTTTGGTGGAGCAAACTAAATATAGCCTGGATAAAGTTTTTCCTCAAGAAATTCAAAATGATTATCGTATTCAGTTAATTAATTCGATAACACCTATTGTAAATGACTTGGAAAAAAAAGAAGAAGAGGATTTTATTGATTATCAAGAAGAAGTATTACGCCGCCAAATGCTTCAATACCCGATTACGGTCACCTCGCACGTAAATTTTTTTAATTATCTTTTCGGTACCGGTCGCGGAATCAAATTTAGCCTTTACGCATCTGTGCAATAGTGTAGTTATCTTAGATGAAATCCAAAGTTACCGTAATGATATTTGGGTAGAAATTATTCATTTTCTTAATGCTTTTAGTCAATTCATGAATATTAAAATTATTATTATGTCAGCTACATTACCAAAACTTGACCGACTCTTAGGTGAAAATGAGGTTACCGCAGAACTTCTCCCTAACTGTCGTAGGTACTATGAGAATCCTCTATTTAAAGACCGGGTACAGGTGAATTATGACTTACTTGATAAAGGTAAGATTTCTATTGAAGAATTGCAGGATTATATCGTGTCGCTGCACCAGAATCATGGACCAAGCCGGATACTTATAGAGTTTATAAATAAAAAATCAGCTCGTTCATTCTATCATCAGTTATATGAGAATTATCAAGGCATCGTTCCTGTCATAGAATTGACTGGTGATGACCATCGCTATTATCGTCAAAAGATTATTAACATGTTAAATGAGAAGGATGCCGATAAAAATTTTGTTCTTAATGATGTAATAGTGGTCGCTACCCAGGTTATTGAGGCCGGGATCGATATTGATATGGACCTCGGGTTCAAAGATATTTCTTTGCTCGATGCAGAAGAACAACTGATGGGAAGAATTAATCGTTCTTGCTTGCGTGAAGACTGTTGGGTTTATTTTTTTGATATGGATAATGCAAAACCAATTTATAAACATGACTTTCGTTTGGAAAAAGATCTAAATGACAAGAATCTTCGTCGACTACTCAGGAACAAGGATTTTGGAGAATTTTATTCATTGGTTTTACAGCGATTAAAAGAATGTAAAAATGAACGAAACAATAACCACATAGATGTTTTCTTAAATAAAGTAAGGCAGCTCGATTTCCAGGAGTTAGCTGAAGATATGGAGCTAATCGAAGATACCTCCTGCACATTGTTTATAAATTATAAGCTCCAGCTCGATGATGGCAGTGTATTAAATGGACAGGAAATATGGGAGCAATTCAAGGAACTAATTTATGACCAGGAAATGGAGTATGCGGAACGCCGGGTGAAAATATCAGCCATACAAGAAAAGATGAGTTTTTTTACATTTTCATACAAAGGCAGCCCTAAATTGTATGATGATTGTATTGGAGAAACCTATTACGTATTTAATGGTGAGTTAATGATGGAAAGTGATCCATTAACAAACATGAAAAAATTTTCTCTAGAAAGGTATCAAGAGGCAAGTGAGGGGCTGTGCTTATGAATATTTCTGGTACTGTGATTAATTATTATTTTCATTGCCGAAGGCAATGTTGGCTTTTTGCCAATCGCATTAACATGGAGGACAATAGCGAGGACGTACGTATCGGCAAGGTTCTTCACGAATTAAAACTACAAGATAACAAGCAGAGTGAAGTCCTTATCGGAAATATAAGAGTTGATAAACTAACCAACGAATATCTTGAGGAACTAAAAAAATCGGATGCGGATGTAGAAGCAGTAAAATGGCAAACCCTATATTATCTCAAGGTATTAAAAGGAAAAGGGATTAAACGCAACGGAAAAATCATATTTCATGAAAAGAAGAAACAGACTCATAAAATCGTGTATGTTGAATTGACTGAAGAAATCGAAAGTCGACTTGATCGAATTATAAAAGAAGTTGATGAATACATTCAAGGCCCCTTACCGGATTCTCCAATTTCTAGTGCGAAATGTAAGCGATGTTCATATTATGAATATTGCTTTATTTAGGGAGGAGGAGAGCATGTGCCTAAAGCAACAAAATACTTGCTTAGTATGGGAGAGCTAAAGCGCAAGGATAATAGTCTAGTATTCAAAAACGATATTGGCAATATCTACATACCCATTGAAAACATTCGAGAAATTTACTGTCTAAATGAGATTAACATGAATACAAAAGTTTTAGATTTGCTGTCTAAAGCCGGCGTAATCGTCCATTTTTTTAATTTTTATGGTTATTACACAGGTACATTTTATCCACGTGAGCAATTAGTTAGCGGTAGGTTGACTATTATGCAGGCTAAAGCTTATGAGGAACGAAGAATGGAAATTGCGAAGTCAATAGTAAATGGAATTGCTGATAATATGCATTATATAATCTACCATTATTATAAGCATGGAAAAGAAGAGGTAAAGCCATTTCTAGACTCATTGAAAAAAGACGTACCAAAATTTTTACAAAAAAACTTAAATATAAAACAGGTCTTGTTTATTGAGGGTGAAATGTGGCGAAGATTTTATGAATCGTTCAAGTTTTTTCTCCCCGAAACATTTTTAGTGAACAAAAGGGTAAAACGTCCTCCAGATAATCCGATGAACGCCCTTATTTCTTTTGGCAATTCAGTTTTATATAGTAAGACTGTATCGCAAATTTATAGAACCCATTTAAATCAGACTATAAGCTTTTTGCATGAACCAGCAGAACGACGTTTTTCATTATCTTTAGATTTAAGCGAAGTATTTAAACCAATCATTGTATATAGAACCATTTTCGATAATGTCAATAACCGGAAACTAAGTGTTGAAAAACATTTTGATAAAAAATTAAACTACGCAATGCTGAATGAATCTGGACGTAAGATATTTATCCAATCCCTTGAGCAAAGATTTGATTCTGTAGTAAATCACCCACAGTTAAAGCGTAAAGTTAGTATGGAAACGGCTATTCGCTTAGATGCGTACAAGTTAATAAAATGTGTATTAGAGGGGAAAAATTTCAGGCCATTTAGTATAAGGGAGTCGATGTAATGGCAGCAAATAAACATAACTATAATTATGTTTTTCTTTTTTATGAGGGTTCAAAAAATTTTTAAAATTTGTAAAAAGTATCTTTACCATCATCAAAAATCTGTATTTCGGGGACCTATTACCCCTTCTAATTTAATGAAGCTAAAAATGGAATTATACAAAATAATCAACCCAGATGAAGATTTTATTTCTATTGTTAAATTTGTAAGTGATTATTATTTTGATGAGGAAACTTTGGGAACTAATCATAAAGATAGTGAGTCGCTATTTTATTAATTCCCAAGTATCAGTATAATTAAAGTGTAATAAGAGTCGTGAATGGCGGGCCCTATAATAAAAACATTATGATTTTTTCTATTATGGATTACCAGTTGGTAAAAATCATAAGAAATGATGGTTAAAGGAGGGATAGAGCCTTACGATATAATTTGAGAATACCATTTTTACTGTGGTGGAACCGTAACATAAGATGTATTTAAATATTACTGATACAAATAATATAAAAAGTATCCCGTACCACCCTAAAAAGTGATACGGGATATTTAGCTCGACTAAATATAAATATAGTTATCTTATTTAATAGTTAAGCCCTTTTTTCCAGAGTAGCAAACCAGTTGCCGTTATGTTCGGAAGAAAAGGCGGCATCAACGTAACCGTCCAGCATCATAGATCCAAATTCCACCCTGGACTTTGGGTGGATGGCCGCCAGGAAGAAGTGTCCACCAATAGCTAGTATCATAACAACAGCATCCCAAAAGTGAATAGTATAACAGAGTTTGAGTAGCACGGCAGGTAAGATACCACGCCACAACCACATGGGAAAACCGGTTATCACCAGCAGGATACAACCCATGATAACCAACCATCCCAGCAGTTTTTGACCGGCATTATATTTATCCTGAGGTGGTACATAACCATGGAGAAAAGGTAGGTAACCACCCATAGTTTTAAGCCACTGGATATCGTTTTTGGTAAATGTCGAAATAGTATCGATAAATTTGGCAAATCTTTCAAAGTTAAGTAGAATATAAATGGCGGGGCCGGCCGCAAAAACTACTCCAGCCCACCTGTGCACCAGTGAGGCATTGGCTGCCCCGCCAAATATATTGCTTATTCCATTCAGATCAAAGTAAAATCCAATACCGGTTAGTCCCAAAAGCAGGAAGCAGATTAGATGAATCCAGTGCATAGTGCGAGTTTGCTCACCATGTTTTAAAACTTTGCCTTGAATGTCACTCATTTTCTTCCCCCCCTATACAGCATTTTTAAGCGTATGCTGCTGCAGTTCTTCAATCAACCCCGGGATATCTTTACCATACCTGGTATGGAGCAGGTGATGGGCTTTTTCACTTACTGGCTTCACTTCTCCGGGGGATAGGAAATCTTTATACAGCTGGATAATTTCTGGATTTTCATGAGATTTTCTTATAGCCATTTTTTCATCCAGACTGTAAAGTCCCGCCGCCCTTTCAGAAATGTAGTCGGAACTGGCGGCAAAAACGTCTACCCCAATTTTGGCCATGACACCTGCAAATATTGCTGTTACGGCCAGCATACCAGTACCTTTAACAAACTGCCTTCTGGTAATACCAGCTTTTTCGGAAAATATGCTCATTCTAATCCCCCCCTCAGTAGGTGTCTCTTCTTATCGGTTGTCCACCGCCGTTAATGCAACCACCGGGACAATTCATGACTTCAATGAAATGATAGTTACTACGTCCATTAAGAACATCTTCTATAATGTTGTCTACATGTTTGATACCGGTTACAATGCAGACATTAACTGGAATTACTTTACCAAGTTGTTTAACCGGGATTTCTACCGTGGCTTCCCGTACGGGCTGCATGCCTCTAACAGCTTTAAATTCAACTTTATCGAGGATTTCACCGCTTAAAAGTTCGTAAGCGGTACGTAAAGCCGCTTCCATAACCCCACCAGTCGCTCCGAAAATAGTAGCTGCACCAGTTGATAATCCAATAAAACGATCAGCTTTTTCATTTGGTAAAGAAAGGAAATCAATTCCAGCTTCTTTTATCATTTGGGCTAGTTCGCGGGTGGTAATCACTGCATCAACATCCTGAAAACCGCTGGCTATCATTTCCGGCCGGCTGCATTCGTATTTTTTAGCGGTACAGGGCATTACCGACACTACGAATATATCGGTCGGGTTAACCCCCAGCTTTTCTGGTAAATAAGTTTTAGCAATAGGGCCAAACATTTGCTGTGGAGATTTGGCCGAAGATATGTAGGGCAATATACGGGGAAATTTATCTTCGGCATATTTGATCCAGGCTGGACAACAAGATGTGAACTGGGGTAGAGGCCCTATGTCTTCATATCCTTCAACCCCCAGGGCGTTAAAAACCCGGTAAATGAGTTCGGTGCCTTCTTCCATGATAGTAAGGTCGGCAGTAAATTCGGTATCAAAAACCTGGTCAAATCCTAGTTTTCTTAGGGCAGCATACATTTTTTCCTTTACATTAGTGCCGGGAGGTTGTCCGAATTCTTCCCCCAAAGCCACCCTAACTGCAGGGGCTTCCTGTACCACTACAGTTTTGCGCGGATCTTTAAGAGCCTGTTTGACCTGTTCTACCATACTGATATCTTCTATGGCCCCGAATGGACAGCTTATCAGACATTGTCCGCAATTAATACATTTACCCACATTAATCTGGTGCTTCTGGCCTAAGGTACCACTGATAGCACCAGTAGGGCAAATGAAGGAACAATGGTCACAAGCTTTACATTGGCTTGTAACCTTGATAATGCCCTCACTGACTACTGTGTTCAAATCAATCCCTCCCCATTGTGTAGTCTATCAGGCTATTTTTGATAAACTATGTCACCTCCTTGTTAATGATTTTATCCTAGACTTCGGGGGAAAATAACTTCCCCCGCTAGTGGAGGATCTTATTATATGTTCCGGGATTATTTATAAGTAAAATTAATCCCGGTGATTTTTAAAAGGTACCCGCTTGCGGGGATGCAAGCGGGAAGAAAAAGATTGGGATTGAATAAAAAATAGTCGCATCTGGTAAAAAAGACACGACTATTTATTACCTGTTTTAAGCAGGTTGGTCATATCTCCTTTCCAAAACACGGGAGGCACAACCGTTTCCAGGTGCACCCATCGGCCCAAAAACCATAGCCTATAGCCACAGGCTCAGAGGCTCGGAGAATTATTAAATTATAAATTAAAATAAGGACAGCACGTTTTGCAAAAAGAGCATACGAAAGCTGTCCTTTTATTTCCTCTTTTACTCCTTTCCAAAACACGGGAGGCACAACCGTTTCCAGGTGTACCCATCGGCCCAAAAACCATAACTTATCGCCACAGGTTTAAAGGGCTCGGAGTTTATATTTAGTTTGGATAAGTTTAGCATAAATGGTACTATTAATCAACACTTTTTGGCAATATTTATGATAGCTAATCTTTTTGGTTCCTGCCGTATCTTAAATAAAAAGCAGTTTTGCAAACGTTTGCCCGCAGCTTCTTGCTATCAACTCCTATATATTAACCTATGTTCTTTTGAACAATTAATGCATCTTTTCATCTGGATGCATAGATATAAAATATATAGCCCTATTAGAAGGGGAGAAAGGCAAAGTAAGGGGTTAGGCAAAACCTTCCCACCAAAGGTAATTTAAGGGCTGCTTAAGAAAGGGATTTCCTTTTTTAGCAGCCCTTTGTTAATGAAATATTCCAATTAAACTGGATTTCATTATAAACTAATAGTATGTATAGAAAATCCCCAACCGGGGAGGGGAGTGGTACCAGGTTTAAAATGAGGGGAATCATGACTTATAAAAGGGGAGGCGAAAATAATGGACCAACTCATACAGGTATGTGGTGACCCTACAGTAGATTGGTTTAGAATCCATAACGAAGATATCATTGTACGAGGCGGAGTATATTACTGGAAAAAACAAAATGAGGTTTCCAGGGTACGATTAAGTTCAAATCCAGGGGGAACCGCCATGATCCTCCGATTGCTAAATGAAATGATTTCTGAAAAATTGGCTAGAGTTGAAGGAGTAACCATAGATGAGGAGTTACTGAATAGACCTAAGGATAATAATATAACGACCTCCTGGACAGTGTGGAAGGATTTTGTTAACCCAGGTTTTGTCCATAGCTCTTTTCGTTTAGAAAAATGGCTTGAATTTGAACCAGGTAACTGGGATTATGCTTCGGCAAAGCTAAATGGCTATCCAGATTTATTAATAATTCATGATAGTGATCTGGGCTTTCGTAATAATAAAGAGGGATGGCCGGAGGTTTTATCTGACGATTCCGGAGAAAAACTACCTGGTGATATTATATATAAACTAGGTCAATATAATGATGATCCTAGCAATCCTTTGCTTGCTAGGATTGCTGAATTAGGGTTAGCAGATAAAACCACCATATTAACTACTTTAAGCGACCTGCGTTCCTGTGCTGTCAAGATAGGAATATCATTGTCATGGGAAAGGATGCTAGACGAGGTAGTTACGGCTGTATTCAGTACGCAGTGTCCTTTTGTTGACCAGGAAGGTAAACATTTAAAATATAAACAGGTTATTGTTAGTATTGGTGCTAGTGGGGCTGTAATTGTCGGCAAGGATAAAAGCACCTTAATTTTTGATCGCAGTGGCCAGGAAGGTGATTTTGCCAGCCTGTTTCCCGGACAAATTATGGGTTACAACACATGTTTAGTAGGGGCACTGGCGGCTGACTGGGCTCAAAACCCGGAAACAATAAATTGGACCCAGGCGACCTGTACTGGAGTTAAATTAGCTCGTAAACTTCATGTTCTTGGTTATGAAGTTATCGAGTGCGATGGAAATAAACATCTGCAATTCCCGGGTAAAGCCATTGCTAAAACCTACTGGGAGTTAAGATCTACTGAAAAGAAAAAAGAAAGTGTGCTCTATAAGCAGATTGGTGATTTGGGAACCTTTACTCTGGAAAACCATATCCTAACCAGTAAATTGAATCGGGACAATTGGACTATTCTGGAAGAAACTTTACTAAAACAACAGCAAGCTGAAGGATTCTCACACGATCCGCAGAGCGCTGTCAATGAATGTGCCAGAGACATTGTTATTAAAGGAGCCCTGGAAGCCCTAGCTGATGTTCCCATCGAAACAATCGGTGCCTGGTCCAGTGCAGACCGGCAGGAAATAGAAGGGGTACGCAGCGTAAATAATGCCATGAAGGATTATCTGGGAATAAAGAATCCGGAGTTACCCCTTTGTGTTGCGGTATTTGGGCCTCCCGGATCAGGTAAATCTTTTGTGGTGAAAGAAATAGCCAAAGGGCTGGGTATAGCGGAAGATGCTCAGTTAACATTTAACCTTTCTCAATTTGAGTCTTACGAAGAGCTGCAGACCGCCTTTCATCAGGTACGAGATCTTAATTTAAAAGGCAAACTGCCTTTGGTATTCTGGGATGAGTTTGATACACCTTGTGCCGGACAGCCCTTAGGATGGTTACGCTATTTCCTGGCTCCCATGCAGGATGGAGTATTTACTGATCAGGGAGTTTCTCATCCTTTGGGTGGCGGTATTCATGTTTTTGCAGGTGCCACTAGATATTCTTTTCAAGATTTTCAAATGGGAGACAACCTGGAGGATCGTAATGCTAAAAAGCCAGACTTTATCAGTCGATTACGTGCCTATATAAACATCAAAGGAATCAACGGAGATCCGAACACAGTGGAAGATAGGCTTTACACGATCCGCAGGGCCTTTATTTTAAGACAATACCTGGATACTTATGCCCCTCAGATTAAAACCGATGATGAGTTTGAAATCGAAGCCGGCGTTCTGGATGCTTTCTTAAGGGTAACTAAGTATTCTCATGGTGCCCGGTCAATGGAAAATCTGATTAAAATGAGCAGTATAGCTGATAAACGTAAATTTGAATTATCATGTTTACCACCTGATCATATTTTAGGAATGCATGTAAATGTTAAAGAATTTAATGATTTAACCTATTTAGGACACCGAGAAATGCTCAGAATCGGTGTTGTAGGACATACCAAGCTGGATCAAAGCCAGATAGCTAAATTAGAGCAAGCCGTAGATAAAGTGATTGGTTTTATCGAAAATCGTGTACCCAAGCACTATATGACAGTTTACTCTTCATTAGCAAAGGGAGCTGACCGTATGGTAACCCGTCAGTTATTAAACCGGAAAGCATCCCAGTTAATAGCGATATTGCCGATTTCTAAGGATAAGTATATAGATGATTTTGGCCCATCTGACGATTATCGTGTCGATAGTGAGGGAGCAGCACTACGGCAGGAATTTAAGTACTGGTTATCACAGCGAGCCATTGAAGTTATTGAAATGTCTCCTTCACCTACCCGCTGGGCTGCATACCTTAAGGCCGGGCACTTTATTGCTGAACAAAGTGATATTCTAATTGCAGTATGGGACGGGCAAAAGCACCAGAATTCAGTTATCGCCCCAATTGTCGATAGAGCCGAACAACTCAATAAACCTATTTGCCATATCTGGGCAGATAACTACAAAGCAGGTCCCCCCCAGACCAGTATAGGACTAAAGCTCGGAGAAACAACCTACAAGAATTTCTAAAAAAAGGAAGCAAAGGGGCGGTCCCTTTGCTTCCTTTCCTTAGTATTTATAAATATTTATACTGCCTTTTTAATCGCAGCTGCATTTTGTACCGTTTTTGATTCATCTTTGGATAGGAACCATCCTGCTACAGCGATAGTTATTAAAACTAACCAGAAAGTTATTTTCCAAACTGGTGAATGGGGTATAGTAGGGGATAGGACATGTAATCCTGGGTGGGCCAGCGAATGAATTGCCAGTTTAACCCCCACCCATCCTACAATTAGATATGCAGTAGTTTCTAATCCTGGTTTTTGTTTTAGCAGGCTTATTATATATGTAGCAGCAAATCTTACACAAATGAGACCTATAAAACCACCTATAAAGGCGACTAAGAATTGAGCACCATCCATACCGCCAATGTTAGGCAGATTTGTAACCGGAAGGCTAACCACTAATGCTATAGCAGCTAGAATAGAATCTACAGCAAAGGCTATATCAGCCAGTTCAACCCTTAATACCGTTCCCCATAAGCCAGGGGCTTTTTTAGATCTACATTTAGTTTCATCCTTAGCATCACCGGGTTTATTATCTTTAATATGACTTTTATAAATATGACTAACAGCGATAAACAATAAGTATGCTGCTCCTATAGCTTGGATTTCCCATAGATCAACTAGGTAGGAGATAACAAAAAGAGAGGTAAAGCGAAATACAAATGCTCCAGCCAGTCCATAGAACAATGCTTTTTTAGTTTGTTCATCAGGTAAATGCTTAACCATAACCGCCATTACTAAAGCATTATCAGCAGCTAATAAACCTTCTAAGGCAATGATTATTAACAATGACCAACCATATTGAAATAATAAAGCCGATTCCATTATATAGCCTCCTTACAACTAGCTAAATTGTTTAGTAGGAACAAAAAACGGCCCTCCATTTCTGTGCAAAATAAAAAAACCTATGGCACTACATAAGAATGTGCCATAGGTCTCGTTTAGCAAAATAAATACTTTGCCCGATAATACCAGACAAAAAATTGACGAGATTGTTGATATTATCCGCTGAACTACTCCCCTATGTTCTTTTGTTATAATAAACCAAATTTTTGTTATTTTCAATAGGGTACTATTTTTTAATTGAATCCACATTAAGCGGGTCGGTTAACAATCAACTATATCTGTCTTTATTTATAGATTTCCCACGTCTAAAGATCGGCATTTTCAATAAGTAATGTCACTAAAGCACCTTACTAATACTTTTACCCGCGACAATTTTTTAACCTAGTGAGCGGCTGACTGTTTCAGGCTAGGTGGACTTAGAAAATTTTGTATAATGATCTTCGGCTTATGATAAGATTATGATAATATATTTTAAAATTGAAAAGGAGGATTTTCATCTATGATTCTGACAACTACACCTGGTATAGAAGGCCAAACCATCCGTGAATATATGGGCCTGGTGGCTGGTGAAGCCATTATGGGCGCCAATGTAGTTAGGGATATATTTGCTAGTATCACCGACATTGTAGGGGGACGCTCCGGTGCTTACGAAACCAAACTAAGCGAAGCCCGCCGGATTGCTATTGATGAAATGACCGATAAGGCCCGTCGGCTAGGGGCCAATGCTGTGGTAGGTATTGACCTTGATTACGAAGTAATCCGAGACGGGATGCTGATGGTATCCGCCAGCGGTACTGCAGTGAAAGTCGGTTAAGTTGCCAAAACAGGTTGCCGTATTATATATATACCAATGCTCAGCTCGAAGAAATTATTGCACTAATGCCGGAAACATGTCAGGAATTAATGCAGATTAAAGGTTTTGGAGAAAAGAAATGCAGTAAATACGGAGATGCTATTATAAATATTGTTAATAAATTTAAATAAAAACCAGATTAAACGTGATGGTGCCATAAACCACCTACTAAATCCACTGGCAAGTTTTTCCGGCAAGTGTGTTCATTGCCCAATACTCCCTTAATTAACCTATCTTGGATTAATACTGGTAGAATTTTCAACTAGCCATACGGTAATATATTCAGTTAATTTAAGGAAAAGGAGGTATGGCTATGAAAAAAATTCTAGTACCTGTTATAGCCCTTTTTCTTATCCTGGTACCCATACATAGTCTCAAGGCTGAGACAAATCAGGTATGTTCATCCCAGGGTACACGGCTGGTATTAAGGAGCGATTTATGTCGTTCAAGAAGTACCAGTGTCAAGCACCAATTCCCGACTATACGGATCCCAAGATGGGATAATGCTGATCAAAAGAGTGTAAGAGTAATCTACAACAGCAGAGGGAAAACATTGACCCGGGTTCCTTCACAAACAGTACCGGTGCCAAAGCAACCGACTTTTCAACCGAGTCCGGTTCCTGCAAAACCGGCACCTGTATCGACACAACCCTTGGCTCCAACACCTGCACCCGAGCCAACTCCGGCACCAGCACAGGAACCGGCAAATTTCTCTGCTATGCAAAAAGAGATGCTGGGTTACATAAATGCGGAAAGGGCATCTGCCAATTTGCCTTCGTTAACCCTGGACCAAAAGCTATGCCAGGGAGCCTATCTCAAGTCACGCGATATGGCAGTTAACGGATATTTCAGTCACACTTCACCGACCTATGGTAGTCCCTTTGAAATGATGAAAAGTCAGGGTATTACCTATAGGACAGCAGGGGAGAATATAGCTAAAAACACTAGTGTAAAAGGTGCCCATAATGCATTTATGAATTCAGCAGGTCATAAAGCCAATATTCTTAACCCGGGATTCGGTAAATTAGGGTTGGGTTTTTACCAGGAAGGACAGTATTTGTATGTTACCCAATGGTTTACAAACTAAAACTTATGAGCGGTAACTAAAAGGGAAAAAATCAGGGGGCAGTTTTGAAGCAAAATTGCCTCCTGATTTTATTACCAATGCTATGCCAGAGAGCCTATCTTCAAATCCTGGGACATAGCATTAATAGCGTTTTCAGCCACAAGTCACCGGCTCATGACAGTTGTCTTTAGATAACAAAAAGGGCGAACATAGCAAAAAGCTAGCGTTAAAATGCCCAAAATGCATTTTTAAGATGCGGTAGGTTTAATGCCAGGGTGGCCAGCTTTATAAAAGGGTATTGGTAGGGCTATTTTTAAGAATAACTAAATATCCAGCTAAATACTTATTTTAACCGCCAATATTGACCGGCTTAAACCCAGTTGATATTTCTTCTGCCTTCATAGTATCTAGGTAACCTGTAGCCTTAAGGGTATCCCACACCTTTATAGCAGTATACAATTCTACTCGAGTCTCCATTTGCGAAAGATCGACATTTAAAATCTGTTCAATTTTGTTCATCCGGTAGTAAAGAGTATTAACATGAATAAAGAGGCTGTCAGCGGTTGATTTGATATTTACGCATGAATCAAGTAATTGCCGTAATGTAGGCAGTAACTCACCTTCATTTTTACAATCATGTTCAACTAATAAACCTATCCTTTGTAAACAATAATCTTTGATGGCATGAACATCCTGGGAGAAAACACCATAATACACTCCTAAATCTGAAAACTTTTGAATTAGACTATTTTTACCGGTTAAATGAATAAGAGCAACAGTTATGCGAGCCTCATGGTAGCTTTTTAATATATTACTAAGCGGGTAGATTTGTCCTATGCCAATACAAATCCTAATTCTAAAGCGTTCCTCAACCATTACTTTATAATTAGTAATATTTTGCGGCAAAACAGCCTTAAGGTTGTGCCATTCTTTATCTCCCTCATAAACAGGAATTAGCATAATTAGACATTCATTACCTATAACCGGGATTATGTCATAGCCTTCTTTTTTAAAAAACTCATTAGAATATGACTTAAGCAGATGCCAATCAATTTCATCATACGCAGATTCTTTACGGACTAATAAAGCAAAATAGGATTCATAGATATTTAAATTTCGTTCACTTAATTGGAGAATATCTTCCATGCTAGAGGTACTTTGGCCTAAAAAGTATTGTTGAAGAGCTTTCTCGAAGGATTTTTTGTTTTTGTTCAATTTACAGAAGTAACACTTTATAGCTAATCTCGTTACTCTAAGAACCGAGAGGTAAGAAAAAATCTGGGGTTCGCGGCCTTTAACTACAACATATGCACTAGAGTTATTATAGTTAATACGATAATAAAGTGTTTTGCTTTTTTTATTAAAATAATACTCTCTACGCTTAGCTTGACCGGGAATATTGATAAAGAAATCATCAACACTAATATGACAATCACTTATCTCCGGATAATAAATACGCCCATTATAATCAGCAATTATTATAGACGTTTCCAGAGTTGATTCAAGATATGATGCAACAAAAGCTAAACCTTGGTCTAATACTCCTTCTATTAAAATATATAGGTTTTGGGGTTTATTAGACATTATGCCACCTCTTTTGCTTAATCATATTAGCCTAAGTAATTGCAAGAAACCGGACTGACCCCCTAATATTGTACAAAAACTCTTAATGTCTGGCTGATACTTAGAATTTGAAAATTTATATAAACTGGCTTTGCCAGGATCATTATTATACCCTTACAGACTGGATTTTTAAGGATTTCTGCTGTAACAGGTGGTACGCTTCATTTGGAGTATGATATTTCAAACTGGAATGAATCCGCACTGCGTTGTAGTCTTTTATGAATTGGCTTACCGTATCGTAAGCTTCGGCATAACTTTGGAATTCATGCTTGCTCAGACATTCTCCTTCTAGGATGGCATTGAAAGATTCAATGTGAGCATTTTTATTGGGTGTACGACAAGGAATACGCTCATGTTCAACGCCGAATTTAATACAGCTTTCATCAAAATGATGACTGATAAACTGTGGCCCATTGTCACTTCGGATGACTAAATCATCGGTTCCATATACCTGACGTTTAAACATGGCTGCCTGTACAGTACGTGCAGCATCCTGAGCATTACAGTTTAGGCCGATGTGGTAATCCACAATAACCCGATCAAACACGTCTATGATAGGCAGAATATAAAAGAAACGGTTTTCTCCAGTAATATAGCCGTATTTGAGATCGATTTCCCACAGACGATTTGAAGAAGTAATTTCATGGTTCCGTGCCAGTCGTCTGGGATGCTTTGCTTTAAGTTTACGCTGCGGTTTCAATATATCCAGTTCTTTACACAAACGATATACTTTCTTTTTATTGATGATAAGCTGGTATTTCCGTCTGAGCGCCCAGGTTAATTTGTGGTAACCATAGTATTCTCCTTCAGCGAAGATGAGTTCACAAAGCCATTCTTTAACCTGTTCATTGCTTACAAATCTGCCATCGTTAGTGCAGGTACTTGCAGTTGTCGGGTGGCCGCCTCTGTGATTAAGTGCAGAAACTGGATGCTTCAAATGGTAATAGTATGTTGAGCGGCTAAGCCCGACCAATCGCAATACAAGGGTTTTATGATATCCTCTTGATATCCATTTGCTGGATATATCTACTTTATCTTGAATTGTGGGTTCGTTTTTTTTACAAGATCCTTAAGAATGGCTATTTCAAGGTCTTTTTCGCCCAGCAACTTTTTAAGTTTCTCGTTTTCAGATTCCAATGCTTTAGCGCTTTGATTATATGGTCCGATTCTAACAGGGATTGGTCCTATTCCAATACTATTGTGATTCTTATGTTCTCTAACCCAACGACTGACCATGTTGGCAGATAAATCATTCTTCCGGGCCACAATAGCGGCATTGCCAACTTCCAGAGATTCTTTAACAATCTGATCTTTAAATTCTTGTGAGTACCTTTTACGTTGCATATTGCCCCCTCCTGTTTTAAAAGGTACCAGATTAAGATACTTTGTCCAAGTCGGTTAGGGGGCTAAAGAGAATCTATTGAAAAAACCCGTAAATTTGCCAGTTTGGACTTTAACATTCTTATCCAAGGGGAGAGTGGAACAGGTAAAGATGTATATGCTCAGGCCGTTCATAATGAAAGTAGACCCGATGGCCCCTTTGTGGCGGTAAATTGTGCCGCTATACTGCGAACTTTAATTGAAAGTGAGTTATTTGGCTATGAAGGAGGAGCATTTACAGGTGCGGAGAGACAAGGAAGGCCTGGGAAAATAGAATTAGCTAATAATGGCACCCTGTTTCTTGATGAAATAGGAGATATGCCTTTAGAGCTGCAACCAGTTCTCTTACGGGTATTAGAGGAAAAACAGGTGATGCGGGTTGGCAGCAATCGCTACATACCAGTTGATTTTAGATTAATTACTGCAACTAATAAGAATTTACTAGAGTTAGTAGAAAACGGTGATTTTAGGCAGGATTTATACTATAGGTTAAAAGTATTGGAGGTTAATATTCCTCCTTTACGGGCTAGGGGACAGGATATATTACTATTAGCACAACATTTTGTAGAGAAAATCGCCCGGCAAAAAAACAATTCCGCCCCAGTTTTAAGCGATTTGGCTATCATTTATCTTTTAAAGTATGATTGGCCAGGTAATGTTAGACAGTTAGAAAATGCCATGTTCTACGCTGTTACGGTATGTAAAGGAAACATTATAAAACCTGAAGACTTACCTGCGGAAATATTAGAAAAACTTAATATTGCTGAACCTGCTAATAGTACTAATAATGCCGACAATAAACTTTCTATGCAAGACGTAGAAAAGGTTATGATAATAAATGCTTTAAAACAGACGGAAAATAATGTATCAGAGGCTGCCAAACTATTAAAAATGAGCCGTTCCACCTTATATCGTAAAATTAAGCTTTATGAAATATAATCGATTCCTATGAATAGAAAAAAAGATAGGGCCTGAAAAAATCAAGCTCTATCTTTTTTCTATTTGTAAGCGTCAAATAAATCGTGACGTGGCTTTAGCAGTACAAAAAGTTGTACAATCATGATGACAAGGTTGAAAAAGTTTAAAAAGTTTAAAAAGTAGGCCAACTAATTCAACACGAAAACGGAGTGATTGTATGGACACACAAAAGGTTACTGCGGAATACCGATTATTACACTGGATGAAAGTGATACAAGAACGGCAAAACAGCGGGCAAAACATTAAGGAATTCTGTGAGTCAACTGGAATAAGTAGACACGCATACTATTACTGGCAACGGAAGTTACGACAAGCTGCATGTGCAGAGCTTTCAAAGTTAGAAAAGCCCGTTAACTATGTTCCAGAAGGATGGATACAAATTGCCCAAAGTCAAAAAATAAAATCAACACTGGATATTGAAGTCGGCGGGTGTCGTGTCACTGTAGATGAAAGTACTGATCCAGAATTATTAAAAAAAGTCTGCCGCGTATTAAGGGTGCTGTAATGAGATGGAGCGAAAAACCTGTATACCTATGTTGTGGATATACAGATATGAGGAAATCGATTAACGGCCTAATGACCCTGGTTAAAGAAAGCTTTTCCCTTGATCCGTTTTCGGAGGCGCTGTTTGTCTTTTGCAACCGGAATCGGGATAGGATAAAAATCCTGGAATGGGACGGCGATGGATTCTGGCTGTATTTCAAGCGCCTGGAACGCGGACGTTTTCGCTGGCCAGCAAAAGGAGATGCCGCTACTATGGTGCTTGATGCCAAAGAACTATCATACCTAATAGAAGGTGCGAAACTAGAGAAAAAGCTTAAGAGGAACGAAGTATTAGAGCGGCAAATTTCTTAAAATAGATATCATAAAAAGGGCTTAAAAGCCCATAAGATCTAGCTTTTTAGCAGTTTTTCTGGTATAATTTTCTTATGGAAACACAGGAAATTTCAGCAGAAAAACTGCTTGGTATAATTGAAGAAAAGGATCGTAAGATCGCTGAATTAGAGAAACAGTTAGAGTGGTTAATGTCACAAATTCGTCTAGCAAAGCATAAGCAATTTGGGACATCAAGCGAAAAAACTGATAGCTTGCAATTGTCTTTATTCAACGAAGCCGAATCACATGCGGATATGACCATACCGGAACCCAAAATTGCCGAAGTAAAAGCCCATTACCGCAAACGGACACGTCTAACAACTGACAAATTGCCGAAGGAATTACCTATTGAGATAATTGAACACCAGTTGTCGGCTGAAGATTGTATATGCCCGGAATGCGGCAGCGATATGCATTCAATGGGAAAAGAAACCCGCGAAGAACTAAAGATAATTCCTGCCAAAGCAATAATTACTCGTCATGTGCAGCATGTTTATGCCTGCCGGAATTGTGAAGAGACTTCCGATCATGTTCCTATCGTTAAGGCAGATATGCCAGAACCCGTCATAAAAGGTGGATTCGCCGCACCTGAAACAATTGCCCATATAGCAGTGCAGAAATTTATGATGGCATCGCCACTGTACCGACAGGAGCAGGAATGGAAACAAAATGGCATTCTGCTTTCCCGGCAGACTATGTCAAATTGGCTGATCAAAGCCAGTGAGGCCTGGCTAGAACCGATATATGAAGAGCTGAAGCGTAGATTATGTAAGCACGAAGTACTTCATGCAGATGAGACGACTATTCAGGTATTGAAAGAACCTGGGAAAGCGGCACAGTCAAAGAGTTACATGTGGCTGTACCGCACCAGTGGAGAGGCCAAACAGCAGATCGTACTTTATGACTATCAACCCGATAGAAAGCCTATACATCCGCAAACGTTTTTGAAAGATTTCAAAGGATATCTTCACGCGGACGGATATAGCGGGTATCACAAACTGCCCGAAAAAATTATAGTTGTTGGTTGCTGGAGCCACCTGCGACGAAAATTTTTTGATGCGCTGAAAACCCTGCCAAAGGACAAGCAAGCGGATTCCAATGCAGCAAGAGGAGTCAGCTATTGCGACAGACTGTTCTATTTCGAGAAACAGTTCGCTTTGTTGACCCCTGAAAATCGGCTTAAAGAGCGTGAAAGGCTGTCCAAGCCGCTGATAGATGAATTTTACAATTGGATTGAACACTTGAATGCCCTGCCCCAAACCCTTCTTGGCAAAGCAGCGTATTATGCGCAATCCCAGCGCAAATATCTTGAACGATATTTACTGGATGGGCGTCTGGAAATATCGAATAACCGGGCCGAACGTAGCATCAGGCCTTTTGTTATTGGGCGTAGGAACTGGCTTTTCAGCAACACGCCGAACGGTGCGAGAGCTAGCGCAGTATATTATAGTCTTGTTGTGACCGCCAGGGAAAACGGCCTGAATCCATTTGAATATTTGGCGTGGATTTTCACTAATGCCCCTAACCTTGGAAAACCTGGCTATGCCTCCACAATTGAAGATTTGCTTCCCGGTAGTGCAGCATTACCCCAGAAGGTAATTATACCGGAGCCCAAGGAAACAAAACCTGAAAAATATGCCTGGGAGGAAGATTAATGAAGGTTGGGAAACATACAGCGTTTATGATAGACTTTGTCTCTGATTTCGCTGACGGAAAGATATCGAGGGATCATTTTGAACTAGATTATTCAGGTTATGTTATTGAGCATTTTCCAATGATGGAAAGGGAGAATGTACTTTTAGCGCGGAAATTCGCCAGCACTATTGATGATACCGTCGAATATGCTCAAGCCAACGACATATCGGATGATGATTTCAGGATAGCAGTTAATAATGCTCTTTGTGATATACTTGGCGTGGATGAGCCCGACTTATTGTAATTCACGTCAGAATGTATTTGACGCTTACTTCTATTTAGTTAAACTAACCTAAGTTTAGAATGTTTTTGCCGGCCAGATAGCCAAAGGTGAAAGCCCGGCCATGACTATTACCTGGTAAGCTTACGCAATAATCATTAGCATAATAATTACCAGATGCGTTGCCAGCCGCATATAATCCTGGAATTACATTCTTCTCATTATCAAGCACTTGTAGTTTATCATTTATCTGTAATCCACCTAAGGTTACTAATAAAGACGTTCCCAAAGGAGCTGAGTAAAAGGGAGCTTTTTCAACAGTTGTTAAGCACTCCGAACGTTTACCAAAGTCTAAGTCCTGACCTAGTCTAGCCAGCTCGTTATAACGCTCTACTGTTTTCTTTAATGTATTGGCTGGCACTTTAATCTTTTTAGCCAATTCTTCAATAGTATCAGCTGCTCTGATGTAACCTTTTTCAATATATTTCTTTATATTATCTGGATTATGGAACTCGGTTCTCATGTCTTTACATGCTACTAGATTAAACTTTGGTGCCTCCTCAGGCCATTTAGCATCCCAAATCGCCCATCTGTAATGTTCCGGTTGTTGACGCTGAGCATTACAAAGGAAAGCATATGGTAAGTCTTCGTTACAATATCTTTCCCCCCGCACATTAACATTTAACCAGGATTGACGCATTAGAGCATCCGCAAGTATAGGTGCACCTACCACCGCAAAGTCAAAGTACATAGGAGCATGAGGTGCTTCATCCATGGCAGCCCCGATCCATAATCCCATTTTATGTCCGTCACCAGTATTAATCGGTCCGTGAACCATTTCATACATATTCATATGCATATGTTCGGTGGAAGGAATATAATATTTACGCATTTCCTCATCACTGCCATAATCACCAGTACAAAGGATAATTCCTTTACCGGCCATAAACTTAGTGTAGTTACCTTCTTCTCCTGCTATTACCCCGGTTACACGTCCCTTATCTTCCCGTATTAGCTGGGCTGCAGGGGTTTTAAAGCGGATATCTACCAACTTTTCAGCAGTAGTTTTCAAAGAATAAGCCAAAGCTGCTGTATAAGGACTTGTTCCTTTAGGAACTGATGCCATGGCTTTCTCATTAGCCTTAAGGCGGAAGCTGAGAGTTCCCAGTGTTTCAATAGTAGATCCGGTAATAGTGGTCTCATCAATAGGTATTGGTAAAGGTTCAATTCCTAAGGCTTCGGCTTTTTCCATTATCCAGTCAGCAACTTCTCCGCTATGGTTAGCCCATAAAGATACTATCTTTTGATCAGCTTTATAACCACCATAGCGCATGATTTCTTGTATAGCCCGCAGTTTATCAACCTTATTTCCAATCGATTTTTGCATTTTGGAGTCAATGGCACCCCAGTCATAGCCGCGGAACTTGACATCATCAGTTTTTTCCAGTAATACTACCTTGGCTCCTTCTTCAGCTGCGGAGATAGCGGCACATAAACCTGCCATACCAGCCCCGATTACTACCACATCAGCCTTAACTGTTTGTTTGATTTCACTATCCGCAATAGGTTTAGGTGGGTCAAAAAAGCTTGGTTTGCCGGCTTCTGGTGCAGCCCCATTTTCTGACTCGGACTGAGGACTTTCACCAGTTGAACCGCAACCGGCTAATATTCCAATAGAACTTGCAGCCACAGTACCTATAGCAGCTCCCTTAATAAAGCTTCTTCGTGAAATTCCATTAGTCAATTTTTCTTCATAACTCATAAATCCTTCCCCTTTCTACTAGATTAGCACCAGGAAGCCGTGATGTATGGTTCACATAACGTACTTAAAATACACTTATTTACGCTAGTGTAGCTCTTTAGCCCCCTAACCGACTTGGACAAAGTATCTTAATCTGGTACCTTTTAAAACAGGAGGGGGCAATATGCAACGTAAAAGGTACTCACAAGAATTTAAAGATCAGATTGTTAAAGAATCTCTGGAAGTTGGCAATGCCGCTATTGTGGCCCGGAAGAATGATTTATCTGCCAACATGGTCAGTCGTTGGGTTAGAGAACATAAGAATCACAATAGTATTGGAATAGGACCAATCCCTGTTAGAATCGGACCATATAATCAAAGCGCTAAAGCATTGGAATCTGAAAACGAGAAACTTAAAAAGTTGCTGGGCGAAAAAGACCTTGAAATAGCCATTCTTAAGGATCTTGTAAAAAAAACGAACCCACAATTCAAGATAAAGTAGATATATCCAGCAAATGGATATCAAGAGGATATCATAAAACCCTTGTATTGCGATTGGTCGGGCTTAGCCGCTCAACATACTATTACCATTTGAAGCATCCAGTTTCTGCACTTAATCACAGAGGCGGCCACCCGACAACTGCAAGTACCTGCACTAACGATGGCAGATTTGTAAGCAATGAACAGGTTAAAGAATGGCTTTGTGAACTCATCTTCGCTGAAGGAGAATACTATGGTTACCACAAATTAACCTGGGCGCTCAGACGGAAATACCAGCTTATCATCAATAAAAAGAAAGTATATCGTTTGTGTAAAGAACTGGATATATTGAAACCGCAGCGTAAACTTAAAGCAAAGCATCCCAGACGACTGGCACGGAACCATGAAATTACTTCTTCAAATCGTCTGTGGGAAATCGATCTCAAATACGGCTATATTACTGGAGAAAACCGTTTCTTTTATATTCTGCCTATCATAGACGTGTTTGATCGGGTTATTGTGGATTACCACATCGGCCTAAACTGTAATGCTCAGGATGCTGCACGTACTGTACAGGCAGCCATGTTTAAACGTCAGGTATATGGAACCGATGATTTAGTCATCCGAAGTGACAATGGGCCACAGTTTATCAGTCATCATTTTGATGAAAGCTGTATTAAATTCGGCGTTGAACATGAGCGTATTCCTTGTCGTACACCCAATAAAAATGCTCACATTGAATCTTTCAATGCCATCCTAGAAGGAGAATGTCTGAGCAAGCATGAATTCCAAAGTTATGCCGAAGCTTACGATACGGTAAGCCAATTCATAAAAGACTACAACGCAGTGCGGATTCATTCCAGTTTGAAATATCATACTCCAAATGAAGCGTACCACCTGTTACAGCAGAAATCCTTAAAAATCCAGTCTGTAAGGGTATAATAATGATCCTGGCAAAGCCAGTTTATATAAATTTTCAAATTCTAAGTATCAGCCAGACATTAAGAGTTTTTGTACAATATTAGGGGGTCAGTCCGTTAACCTTTATTGGTTTTTTATCTAATTTTATTCTTTGGATTAGCCGTACAGTAATGAGCGGTCGCCTTCCCCTTACTAATGGCTATGAATTCGTCCTTTCTTTCTCCTTGATTACCGTATTAATGTATCTAATAGGTGAATACAAGGCTAAAATAAAAAGGGCCGGTGGGATAGTAATGCTTATCAATACGCTACTATTCCTGTCTATAGTGTTATTAATGCCGGGCCAGATTAATACTGTAAGTCCGCTCATGCCTGCATTGAAAAGTCCTTGGCTTACTGTTCATGTAATTACTGCAATAATAGCTTACAGCAGTTTTGCATTAGCAGCCGGATTAGCCTTGTTACAGATAAGAAATTATACCCCTAAATTTGAAGTAGTTATCTATAAATTAGTTGCCTCAGGCTTTGCCGCCCTATCATTATCCATAGTCTTAGGTGCTATATGGGCAGAACAGGCCTGGGGGAGTTACTGGACCTGGGATCCTAAAGAAACCTGGGCTCTAGTAACCTGGATTATTTACGCTGTCTATTTACACCTTCGACAGGAAGGTTGGCGAGGGGAAAATGCTAATACTATGGTAGTAGCCGGATTTATCTTAGTCTTATTCACCTTTTTTGGAGTTAATTATCTATTATCAGGTTTGCATAGTTATGCCCTTTTGCTTTAAAAGGGTAGGACTGTACCATAGGTGGAAATAAATTAACCAAAGGAGGCAGAAACATGTTGGGAATAATCGGTAATGTGGGACCTTGGGAAATGGCATTTATTCTGATCATTGTTTTAATAGTTTTCGGGCCAGGTAAATTACCCAAAGTAGCCGAATCTATGGGTAAAGCCATTAATAACTTTAAAAGGGCTAAAGATAAAGAATTTGAAGAGCTAGAGAAAGAAGAAGGGTAGGAGGATGACTAAATGAAACATCCTCCTAGTGAGTCTACAAACTGGCGGGCCGTACGCCCGGAAGGTCCATGATGGGAACGTTCCCATTCTAAGGCTCTACGCCGCAATAATTCCGGATCGATATCCAGCTTTTTCTTACTAACCAGGTGTTCCACAATCTGCAGATAAGTCTGCTGACCAGGGGATGGAAAAGTAATAGTAAGGCCAAACCGGTCGGCCAGGGACAGTTTTTCCTGCATAGAATCACCAGTATGGATTTCATCTGCAGCTTGTCCGCGATCAGAAAAGTATTCCTTTACCAGGTGACGTCGGTTAGAAGTTGCATAAATTAACACATTGGCCGGCCGTGCTTCCAGGCTGCCTTCCAGTACTGCCTTTAAATCTTTGTATTCAGTTTCATAATCTTCAAATGATAAGTCATCAATAAATAATATAAATTTTAGGGAAGAGTGCCTTAACTGTCCCACAATATTAGATAATTGGTCTAAACTATCTCGTCCTACTTCTACAATCCTGAGCTTATGGTCATAGTATTTTGGTAAAAGTGCTTTAACCATGGTCGACTTACCGGTTCCTCGGCTTCCGTAAAGTAAAATATTGTTGGCAGTATGTCCAGCCAAAAATTGCTCAGTATTTTTACATACCTGCTGTTTTTGTGTATCATAACCAAGTAAGTCATCCATTGCCGGCATATCTGGCTGGTCAATTCCTACCAGCCCTTTTTCCTTATCCCAGCGAAAAGCCCGGTAAAGGGAAAATATCCCACAGGAGTTAACTGCGTAATAATCAGCCAATTGTTCAGCTAGAGCCGGCCAATCCCGTGAACTAGCCAGTACTTTTATAATAGCATTGCCGTTATCATTACCGGTTTTAAATACCGGGCCGGCCATATTAAGCAGAGGTGATGAAATTTCCATAGCCTTTGCCAGGTAATTAAATTCAAGTTTATACACTTTAAAAAGCATAGCCAGGTCATGTTTTACCGCCTTAATCAGGGCAGGATTAATATCTTCAAAATCTTTTATCTCCGTTGCCCGGCTAAAAGGATTCTCATCATGGAGAATTAGATAGAGCAGGTGCTCTTGAAATGATCTGTCGGTATGATAAAGCTTAAATACAAAATCATGATAATTATTTATAACGTCCAGAGATGGACCTTGCCCGGAAAAGCAATCCAAAGTCCTTACCAGGCTGTCTATAACTTCATCCTGTAAGATATTTCGATATATACATAACCTTGCCAACCCATTGCGTACTTCGTTAATCAAAGCCACCCACCTTCCTGCTATTAATAATGGAACCTTTTTTAGCACTATATCAGTAAATCTATATGCACATAACAATTCAGAGGGGTAATGCCCGAAATGCACTTTTTTTTAGTAATATATTAGTAATTCTCTGTGCCGGGTATGACAAATACATACAATGCAAATGAGCCTATATAGGGAATACCCAATATAGAAATCGCTATAGATATTCTGTCAAATTGGGAGTAAAGAAAAAGCAATCTTAATCCGGCTTTTAAGTGCATCATAATCAAGCAACGACTAAGCTGCTAGGTTAAATTCTATTGACTCCTTATAACAATTCCTCCGGGTTTATTTCCAGTATCTCAACTACTGGAGAGGTATCATCATATTCCGTTAAACCCAGGCAGGATAAACAGGGAATGGTTACCCGATACCATTTGTTCTGCTTCTCGTATAATTTGGTATCTGCTCCTTCAAACGGCCCATAATAAACAGCCCCATCTAAAAAACGGTGTGCTTCCGGAATGGTCATCATCATTGCATTAGGATCATTACTATAGAGATTATTAGCACATGTTTCCACGTCTGTTTTACCTCTTTCCATCCATTTCATTAGTTTCATTAAGGATCAATATTAGAAATAACCGGCATAAAACACTGAACCAATCTGCCAACAATGTAATTTTATCATCATTTCGGGAAATGGTCTAAGGTGAAGAAAGGGGGATAGATCTGATTATATTTCCAAAATGGCATTTGCATCATGCTTATCCATACTGTACTGCGCAAAGTGTTAAAAATGCGCAGCAATTAAAGGAGTAAGTTATACTAAACATTAGTAGAGAAAGGTGTAACAAATAATATTAATATTTAATAGGGGGTATTATTATGATCGGTCTTGGTTATCTAAGTATCGTTTTAGGTTATATTAAAGCTATATTAGAAGTTATTCTGTATATTTCGGTTATTTTTGTATCATTTAAGGCAATACAAGCCTTGAATATTTATATTAATAAGAATACGAACTCAAGATAAATATTGCACATTCTTCTTATTTAGCACACAAAAATTGGGCGAATTTACTTTGGCCTTGCTGCACAGTTCAATAAGAAGGTGCAACAATGAATACTACCTGATGTAAAATCTAAATTGAGGACCGGGGGACTGACATCTACCAACTTTCCATATCCACCTAATGTAAGCTTGAGAAATTATATATTTTAAAGCTGGTCAGGGGAACCAGGTCAGGGATTAAGAAATGTTTCACAAAGTGTAGGAACAGATTAAGCTAAAATAACCGAAACCCTGGCAAAGGCCATTAGACGCTCCAGCAAGCGTTGATAAATTTTTCATAAGCGAATCATATTAAGCTGTTCCTAAATCCTACCGCATTTACAGGTATACTCGACACATTAGACTTTGAATTGTCATTTTGGTATAGATCACCGCACGAACACGAAATGAAATAATTCATAATTGATTTTTCATTTTTCATCACCGACGAGTTCTCAGCAACCAGATCCGATTTCTGAACCATCTTTGAACTTTTCGTTTTTTTCATTACTAATTACTAATAGGGAATTAAGTAAAAATATTAAGAGCTCATTTTGTTGATCCTTAGTTTAGCCTGGAGTAAATTCATTCTAGTTTACATAATGTTCATTATAGGAAGTTGGAGAAGGATTTAAAAACCCGGAAAGTACGGGTTTTTTTCTTACTGCTTATTTATTAGGGTTTACGAGTGTATTTACATAATTATTATATACGATTATTGTACGCGCCAGACCTGGCTTAAAATCTGGGCTATTTAAAATTAAAGTTTGGTAGGAGTCTAGTTGGTATGTATATTAATATATTAGTACACCTTCTATCTATCGAGCTATCAAGCTATCAAGGTAGCCCGTCCCATAATTCATGTTATTAATAATAAGTAAAAAAAAACCCGCTATAACCAGCGGGTAGAAAAAGATTAGAATTGGATTGTTACTATTAATTATAAAGCATTAGGCGCTGGCAATAAAATTGAGTATATTATTCACTAATATAACAAATATTTATGTGCTTAAAATCACATTCACAAACTTGCCAATAGACTATTTTTTTTGAATAAAGTTAAGAAGTTTTAAATAAAACGCATTTTTTGGTTCATAACATATTCAGACTCGGCTTTCCAAAGTACATCAGGGTCAAGCAAAGAGTTGAAAAATTTTTCTTTTAAACCGGTAAGCGATTCATGGGCTCTGGTGACTACCTGCATATCCCAGCATAACTTAAAGTTTTTAATATCCACTCTTAATAAATGCCCTTCCGCTAATTCCCTTTGTACTACTGGCAGCGGTACCATAGCTACTCCTTTATTTCTCATGACTGCTTCCTTGATAGCTCCAAAATTGCTCATTTCGGTAACAATATTAAATTCCGAAAAGGACATTCCCCGGGTGCCTTTCAAGTGCGAATCGAAGAATTGTCTAATACCGGAATCTTCTTCCCGGGAGATAAAAGGTTCTTCCATTAATTCCTGCAGGGTAATGCTATCAATATCTAACCATTTACCCCGTGGTGGCACTATTACCACTACCTCGTTAGTCGTAAGATTCTTAGCATTAATGTCCTTATCATTGGAGAAATCACCATCAACCACACCTATATCAATTACCCTATCCTTTATGTCGGAGATGATATCCTGACTGTGGCCGATGTCTAATCTAATGTAGACATTGCTATGCATTTCCTTAAAGGTAATAATAGTAGATGGTAAGAAATAATTTCCGGCTGTGTAACTTGCACCCACATTAATAAATTCTTTGTTTGAACCGGAAATATTTCCTATTTCGCGCTCCATTTCTGCATATAAAGCCAGTATCTTATCGCCGTACTCATAGAATTTTTTCCCGGCTTCCGTGAGTTTGACGCCAGTGTTGCCACGAATAAAAAGGGCAACGTTATATTTCTGTTCGAGTTGTTTAATTTGGGAGCTAATAGCAGGCTGCGTAAAATTCAATATTTTGGCTGCCTTAGTGAAACTCTTAGCTTGGGCGATAGTTCTCAACACATCAAACTGTTCAATATTCATTACTACATACCCCCTAGCCTGTTTATTTTTATTTATCTAAACGGATCATTAAAATTATTTATGACTACCTATAATAATAACAAACTTTGAAGTCCTATAAAAGTTTTTTTCGCCAAAATATATCTAATTTCTTTCTTTTTTTAAATATATTTTACTCAACTATTATCTGTACATTATTAGCAAATATTTTACCAGGTGGTGTTAATCATGTTTATTGTTTATGGTTCAGTGGAAATTTATTTACCTTACTCCTCGTCTTTAAAGGATAAAAGGCAGGTGTTACAAAGCATCATCAGTCGGATAAGAAAAAGGTACAATATTTCCATTAGTGAGGTTGACCATCATGATCTCTGGCAGCGTTCAAGACTTGGCTTCTCTGCAGTTGGTAAAAGTTCTTCCGAGGTGGACCGGATGGTTCTAGCTATAAAAGATACTCTGTACAACCATGAGGATGAAATAGAGGTGACGGGACTCGATTACGATTATATTTCCTGCTAACCTATTAATTACCATTATTTACTAGGTAATTTCTGCAGGAATATGTTAAAAAATGTTGAAATATGTTGGTACTTACTTTTTTGTTAAAAAGAATTCGTAATGGAAAGGAGTGATATTTTTGCAAAAAGTAAGTACCTCTGTAGTCCGGTATATTGCCATTTTATTGATGGGAACACTAATTTTATCGGCATCCTTATTCTTACCGCAGAATGCCCAGGCTTTTAGTGGTTCTTATTCTCAACCAGTTGGAATTCATGTAATTGATTCCCTGCAACCAGGCCATGATTATGGTAAACCACCAACATCGCCAGCCATAATGGTTACGGTGAATGGCGAACCTTTTACACTTAATACATATGCTTTGGCAGGTAGTAACCTTCCCCGTAAACCCCTTCCGGTAGAGAAGGAGAAAAGTTCTGCAACTGCCCCAACCCCGATCAAAGATAAATCCGTACAAAAAGAATCGGGGAGCAAGGCTAGCAAGGAAACAGTTACTTTGGCCAAAGGAACCAAGTATGCTACTGATTTACATATTATAAAAAGCGGTAAACCCGGCCCGGTGGTCATGATAGTAGGCGGAGTTCATGGTAGCGAAAAAGCTGGCTATAATGCGGCGCGTAAGCTGGTTGATTATAAAATTAGCCGGGGAACCCTATTAGTCTTGCCCGAAGCTAATAAAAGAGCTATATCGATTAATAGGCGTTTAGTACAAGGTGAAGGTGACTTGAATCGGAGTTTCCCGAAAACTGCTAAAGAATCACCTAAAAATACGCTGGCCCGGGCTATTTACCAGGTAGTAAAAGATTATAAGGTTGACTGGTTAATGGATATGCACGAAGGCTATGATTATTATAAAAATCAATCAACCAGTTCAGTTGGACAAACTCTTATTTACTATCCGGCTAATTCTGCCCGTTCTGCGGTAGATACGATTGTTAAAGGGTTAAACAAGAATATTAGTAGTTCCTATAAAAAGTTTTCTCTTTTACGCTATCCAGTAAAGGGCAGCCTGGCTAGAAGTGTTGGTCAGTTTTTAGGGGTACGTAGCTTTATATTTGAAACTAGTATGAAGCCGTCCCTGTCAACCCGGGTTGATTATCAATTAAAGGCTGCCAGATACCTGCTTAACGAGTTAAATATGCTTTAATGTTGAGTCACTATTAATAGTTGAATAGGCTATAAATCTATTTTTATTTACCGGACAATATGAGATCTACGGACTTGACCGGAGGTTATTATCCTACCTGATACTGCAGGGGTATTAGGTCGTGACCTCCGGTTTCTCATATTTATTGAAGTAGTGGCTGGGATAATTGCCTGGGGCGGAACTGTACCTGATGCCCTTACCCGGGTACCTCTGGTACCAGTCCGCATCCTTGAACCACTACTACTAGACGACGAACGACGGGATCTGGTCTGAACCGCGCTATCAGATGAAGAAATGCTTTGTACAGCCCGGGGACCGGAAGAAGTTGTTCTCATTTTACCGGAGTAATTTTTCTTAGGGACAGCTTTAATGTTCCAGGTTTTACGAAAGTCAATACGTTCATCCCAGGTTTCATTATTTAGTATCATGTCGTAAATAACCTCTAAGTCTTCAACGTAATCGTTAAACATGGCAGTGGTTTTAAGGTTAGACCAGAGTGAAAAAAAAATGGTCCGAAAGTATTCCTGATCACCACTATAAAAAGCCCTCTGGGCATCTACTGTATTCAGGTAGTTATGAAGAAGTTCTAGATAATGGCTGCCTACGATTTTAGCAAGGCAGAGCACAGCCGTGGTAATTTTTTCTGAAACCAGCCAACTGCCTGGTGTACGGTATTCAAACCCTCCATAGTCTTTAAAACGATAATCACCTAAAAAACCATACTTTCTGCGGCGTTTCAAAGCAGTAGTAGGATTTTCGATTAAAAATACCGGAATACCTATATAATTATCTAAGGCACGTAATAATCCCCCGCTTAATTTGATGTTGCTAAAGTGAATGTGCCCACCTATAGAATATCCATTGATCGGTTGACTCCCCGCAATCCATTTTACGTTCCGGTAAGGAGCCATACGGGAAGCGCTATTCAGTGCCTGCCTTATATTAGCACTTAATTCTACCGGTGATAATTCGGGCCGGGGACGGATTTCAGCTACCGGTCTTTGTGACCGGTTCGGCATGCGGATATTATCACATCCCACTACTCCGTCCCGGGGAAAAAATTGTGATGCTGATACTATTTTATTGTTTTTAGAGTTTAGCATCATGAATTCAGGATCTGCCCCTAATTTAACCTCTGCCTTTTTTAATTCATGGTCGAGGGCATACCATTTCCGAATGTATTTTAAAAGCGAAGCCGTATCTTTATCTCTAATTTCAGGTCCGGGATTTATTTTATCTACTTTATACCTTCGTTTACCATTAAGAACTATAGTAACCATACCGATATCCAAACCTAATAAATAGACGACTCGTTTAGCCAGATCAGCTACTTTACTATTTTCTCTTTCTTTAATAAATCGAGTTTGCGGTTTAGATTTTCCATGAACTTTAACTTTCATGGAAACTAATGTCATATCGCAAACCAGCACGCTATAAGTACGATTAATTGTTTCCTCTTCCCCTACCCCAAAGTTAATTTTATTTTCGGATAAAATTCCCCGGGCATTATCCTCGGTAAAGGCATTACGAATGCTGCGAGGGGTATTAATAATACGGCTGAGCGGGCTAAAATTATCACCAACATCAATTTGATAGTAATCAATTCCTTGCATGCTTGTTTGCCGATAGGTTACTTCATCCCATTCTTCCTCTATGGCATTTAGTATTTTAGCACCTGTATCATTTACCGGGTAGAATATCGTCAAGTTCATACCATTACCTTCCTCTTATTTTCCCGGGCTGCGAATATAAAATAATTGACTAAATAGCGGGTGTGTCTCTGGCGAATATCGTTTTCATCAAAACTGGCCGGTTTAGAGTTAACTTCTAGAACCCAAAGCCTACCATTCCTATCTATACCTATATCCATAGATAAAATCGCCAGATTTAGGTTAAGTCCCTGTTCCAGAACTTGTGGCACCATATTACAGATGACAGTTAGCTGTTCGCGGATCTGCTTTTGCAGACCAGGAGAAAAAACCCGGGTAATAACATCATCAAAAGTAGCCGCCCTACCTCCATTAGGGATATGGGTTACAAACTTGTTTTTTCCGGCAATTCTTACCCCGGTTCCGGTAATTATCCAGTGACCAAAACCGTCTTTTTGTACTTGGGTTCTTAGATCAAAAACCCTTTCCTGATACCGGGCCAGATCGATGCCTTGTTGGATTATATAAGTTTTTGCTGAAACTCGCATATTGGATATTTGTTTATAAAGTTCTGAAAATGAGTTTAGTTTAATCCAGCGGGATGGCTTCCATTCCGCCCTAGCTGTGGCAAATCCTCCCCCAGCCGTATGCACTACTTTAATGATTCCCTGTCCTCTACTGCTGTGTCTGGGTTTCAAAAACACCTCGGGATAGACGCGTAAAAAATTTTGCAGGCTGGTACGGTTATAAACGGTGGTGGCTGGAATAAATTTATCGGTTAAGGGATTACTAGCCAGAACATCATGAACTTCCCATTTGTTTAGAAATCGGCTGTTGAATAAATGTATTTCATGGTCGGAATGAATACGTTTTAATAACTGTTTTATAGCAGGCGATTTTTCTATAGAACGATAAAGTATACGATTATAAATGACATCAGGAATCGGATAATAACCACTAATCCATCTTCCTTTGTGGTCAAGACTATAGCCTTTTATGTGCTTCCGGACCGGTGAAAAATTTTTTGCGTAGAAAAAATAAACGAATACACCCTGATAGCTGGCCTGCTTTATTATTTCTTTAAAGATCCGTGCTTTTTTCCCGGTGGGAAGAGGGTTGCTTGGCTTACCATGGGTACATATACCAACTACTGGGCCAATAAATATGTCATTTTTGTGGATTAAATAAATATGATAACTGCCTTCTGGTAAATGAAGAGCCCGGGCTACAGATTCCTTTAGCTTGACACGGTCGTGATAAGGTGACTCATCCAGGGGATCACTGATAACCCGTGCGCTAACTACATTTTTCCCGGCATGAATACGCACCTGGTCATCGATTAACCGGGATATTTGGCTGGAATCCATTACCACTATCGGTTTTTTGCTATGATTTGTCTGCATTACGAGTCTCCTTTGCACATTCTTTATTGTCATAATATGTGCAGATAAATGACTACGTGCAGACTACAAAGTGGTACAAAAAGAAATACCAGCTTAAAGCTTGTATAGCTTTAAGCTGGTATCTTTTGTGTTTAGTATATTTTACTCTTTCCAGTACTCGGGAACCAGCATGACTAGAATGGGGTAAATCTCTAGTCTTCCTAGCAGCATAAGTAATGATAGGAGATATTTACCTACATCAGGTATAAAGCTAAAATTTTGGGTAGGCCCCACCAGTCCAAAACCAGGTCCAATATTACCCAAACAAGCTAGTACAGCTGTAGTTCCACTAACGATATCAAGCCCCATCATATTCATAGCCAGTGTTCCCAGTAAAACCAACATTAAATAGAGAAAGAAAAACTGTAATACATTTATTACCAGACTGTCATCCAGTATACGATCTCCAAATCGCAAAGAAACCATGGCTTTGGGATGAATCATTTGCTTTAACTCTATTTTGGCCCTTTGCAACATTATCAGGTAGCGCCCGATCTTTATGCCCCCGGAAGTTGAACCGGCACAGCCCCCTAAAAACATCATCAGGAATAAAATCCCTTTACCCACCGGGGCCCACTGATCAAAATCAGCGCTGGCAAATCCGGTAGTAGTTATAATCGATACTACCTGAAAGGCGGCCGCCCGCACTTTAGGCTCTAATCCGGCTATATGGGTTACCCCGAAAGCCGATATGGCAACTGCCAGTACCACTACTAGGGTATAAAGCACAAACTCCCGGTTTTGAATGTATTGTTTAAATGACCGCTGTTTACCGACCAAATAATGTAAAGAAAAATTGACTCCTCCGATGAACATAAATAATATGATAGTCCATTGAATTAGCGGACTCTGAAAATAGCCTACACTTTGATTTTTAGTGGAAAATCCCCCCGTTGATATGGTGGCAAAGGTATGACAAAAAGCATCAAACAAGTCCATACCAAAACCCCATAATAGTAAAAGCAAAACCACACTAATAAATACATAGGTTTTCCATAGTACCCGGGCAGTCTCACGCACCCGGGGACTTAGTTTACTAGAAACGGGTCCGGGGACTTCGGCACGAAATATTTGATTAGCCCTTACGCCCATACCGACAATAATGGCCACAAAAAGAGCCATTATACCCATTCCTCCCAACCATTGGGTAAGACATCGCCAAAATAATAGGCTATGAGGTAGTGCCTCAACATCGGTTAAAATACTGGCTCCAGTAGTGGTGAATCCGGATACGGTTTCAAATAGTGCATCGGCAAACGATGGAACATAACCACTGAATAAAAATGGCAGGGTACCAAAAAACGAGGCTGCCACCCAGCCCAGGGTCACTACTGCGAAACCTTCCCGGTAATTAAGGTTTTGGTCATGGCGAAAAATCTTGCCTAATAAGTATCCGATTATAATGGTAATGGAGGCTGCTAATAGCAACCTCCATATTATTTCTTCTTCGTAGTATATTGACCAGATAACACAGGTCAACATAGCTACTCCAATAATCACTACAATTTTTCCTACGTAGTTAAGGATTACGGTCGGCCTGATCACCTATGATTACCCCCGTTTACAAAAAGTCGTTCCACTTTGTGGATACTTTTAGGCAGGGTAAATACCATGAGGTGATCGCCTGCCATGATTAGGCTGTTGCCACCAGGTATAATTACCTGACCTTCACGAACAATAGCACCAACTACGGCTCCACTGGGAAACTTCAGACGATATAATTCTTTACCTGTGGCTAGTGATCCAGGCTGTGCCACTAGCTCGATCATCTCTGCATGATCTTCCCCCAAAACAGTAACCGAAACTATATCACCACGGCGGATATATTTTAATATGTACCCGGCAGTAAGTATCCGCGGACTCATAACCACATCTATACCAATCTGCTGCATTAAGGGCATAATATCGGATCGTTTAACCTTGGCTATTGTTTTAGCTGAACCAAGGTTTTTGGCTATAATTGATGATAGTACATTTAGTTTATCGTCATTAGTTACAGCTATAAAGAGGTCAGATTGCCCTACGTTTTCTGACTCTAACAGATCCAGATCGCTGCCATCACCGTTAATAACCAAAGCATTTTTTAGCCGGGCGGAAACTTCCCGAGCCCTTTTTAAATCCTTTTCAATTATTTTAATATTTAGCGGAAATTTTCCCTGTTCCAGAATATGGGCTAAATAAAAGCCAGTTCTGCCAGCTCCCAGAATGGTCAGGTTCTCTATACGCTTTTTTGGTATTCCAAAAGAACGCTGTACCTCGGGTATTTCATCAGTATTAGCCATGATATATATGTGGTCACCAACACGGATTACCTCATTCCCATCCGGCACAATGGTATGTTGTTTACGGATAATAGAGACAATAACAAATTTAGCCGTATCAAGGTCCTTAATTTTTTGTCCGGCAATAGGCATATGGGCTTCCACCAGTAATTCCACCAGTTGTACCCGACCATCAGCATAATAGTCTACACTTAAAGCGGCAGGGTTTTTAATAATTTTAGAAATCTCCAAAGCAGTTACCCTTTCTGGGTTTATAATCAGGTCAATGCCCAGTAAGGATTTGGGAGAAAAGTGTGGTGTTTCTACATACTCCGGGTTTCTAACCCGGGCCACTGTAGTTTTAACCCCATATTGCTTGGCCAGTAAACAGGCTATCATATTTAACTCATCCGCTTCAGTAACTGCTACTACCATATCAGCCTGTTTGACACCTGCATCTTCTAAAACCGGCCAGGAAGCACCACTACCATTAATAACCTGAACATCTAGTTCCTGGTCAATTAACTGGCTGCGTTCCTCTTCCTGCTCGATAACCACAACATCGTGCTCTTCGCTAGACAATAACTGGGCTATGCTAAAGCCTACCTTTCCAGCACCGATAATGATACATTTCATCTGTCATCTTACCCCTAAACATTAAATCTGAAATGAACTATATCTCCATCCTTGACTATATATTCTTTGCCCTCCAGACGGAATAGTCCCTTTTCTTTTACACCATTCATACTACCCATTTCATTAAGATCCTGATAGTCAACCACTTCTGCGCGAATAAATCCTCGTTCGATATCGGAGTGTATTTTGCCAGCCGCTTTTTTAGCATTTGTTCCCTTTTCAATAGTCCATGCTTTAACTTCATCTTCCCCTACCGTAAAGAACGATATTAAACCTAGACGCTGGTACATACTACGAGATATTTTTACAATACCAGGCTGTTCGATACCTATCTCGTTCATAAATATTTCCCGCTCATCAGGCTCTAACTCCTGTATCTCCTTTTCTATTTCTGCGGATATTTCCAGGACTGGAATATTGTGTTCCTGGGAATAGTTAAGAACCTCTTCTTTTCCCGCATAGCCATTTACTAATTGATCTTCCGATACATTAAGACACACTAGTAAAGGTTTTACAGTTAGTAACTGATAGTTTTTCACTATTTCGCTTTCTTCTTCATTAAGCTCCACCGATGAAATCTGCTGCTCGTTTTCAACTGCATTTTGCATACGCTTGAGCAGGTTTAATTCGTTTAACATTTGATTTTTCTTTTTATTAGCTTCAATTCTATCTATACGCTTTTCGATAAGGTCTAAATCTGCTAATAATAATTCGTATAAAATAGTTTCTATATCAGTTACCGGATCAATTTTATCGCTCATTAATGGAACATTGGCATCATCAAAAACCCTGACCACCATTAAGAGTGCGTCGGCCCGGCGGACAGAATCTAAAAATAAGCTGGCGGATTTTTCGCCACCTGGTACCAGTCCCGGAATATCAACCACCTCTAGCTGGGCATAGGTGGTTTTTTTCGGCTTAAAAAGTTCAGATAAATAATCAATCCGATTATCTGGAATCCGGGCAATAGCTGTATTAGTTTTAGCACCACCCTGATTTCTATTACCTCTATTTTCAGTCATTAAATCAAAAATTGTACTTTTACCTACCATGGGCATGCCTATAATACCGAGTTGCACGCATTTCAAATCCTTTCCTGTAAATAACTCAAATCATATTATATATTGCTAGTATTGAAAAAACCAGTATATCACTTTACTTCCCATTGAAACTGTTCTGACACAAATTAATCTTGATTAATATTGTTATTTTACCACCATATAAACAAGGTCTAACTCTCATGTAAACATTTGCTTATGCTCTGGAAACACCAATATAATAGGCTCCTTAAGAAATTACTACCATACAGTAAACAGTTGCTTAGCAAAGGTTAGACCTCCTTAGCTTACTACCATTAGATGGTGAATTGAATTACATAGATAGCTATTATCCAGGGGCGGTCCTTTGATGTAGGGCCAATAAATAGCATAATTTTTTTAGTGGCTAAATTTTAGTGGCTAAACATTTGTTTAATTATTAATTAGTAGCTTCAATCCGGCCTGTTGTTTACGCCAAAACACCTGGCTTGGATTGAGTTTGTCCTAGTATAAACATTTGTTAAGATCAAGATTGTTAGCATAAAAACTTAGCTAATCCCCTTTAGCCAGGTTCACTTATTTATAGACTTATTTCTGACAGGGATAGGATCAAAAAAATACCGGTAACTGCAATACCAACAAGTAATAAAATATAGCCCCCTTGACTGCTAAACTGATACAACCGTCCGGCATTACCAATATTAAAGAAAAACAAGGCTATGGCCAATACCAGTAATAGTATCACTAAGCGGGGAGCACCTGACCCAGGATAGAACAGACCTAGATAAACAGTAAATACCGCAATAAAAATCAGGTTTAGCCAAAATAATAACCGGTAGAAGTTGTCTTCCTGCATACTTTTACCCTTAACTTCTACCGGAACCTGGTCCATATTAACTATGGTTATTTCTTTTCCAGATCGCTGTGCTATTTCACCTATTAGGGTTTGATCCTGCGGGGTAATACCAAAAAATCCACGTTCTGTTTTTAGATAAATAAACCCTTTTTGCGGATGAGTAGCATACATGCGAGCCGGACCCAGGCCTTTTATTGAGTATAACCCGATCATATATCCGGGCCAGCTTGCCCCCAGAATGGAAAAAAGGTTGCTTTTACCTGTTACTTTAATAATTTCGTTAATGTCACTCCAGGGTACTCTAATAGTTCGTAATCCCCATTTAATTGCCAGGTGGTTGGACTCCGTCCGGTATCCCATACTTAACGCTCCTACGATAAGGATTATGTAAACTGCTAAAAACACATAGGCCGGAATGAGTAGTGCAGTTCGTAAAGTTTGCTGACTAGGCCCCAGCGAATAGTCTATCCCCCAAAAAGTAAACCCAAAAATAAAAATCCCTAGCAAAATCCCGATCCAGGCTCCATAAGATTTTTCTACCGGATAATCCATAGAAACCCTCCTTTAAGATTGATTCTTCGGTTCTTTGTAGTTATAAAAACCCTTACCACTTTTACGGCCTAAATATCCGGCTCGTATCATAGTAGAAAACAAGTTGTGGGGACGGTATTTAGGATCGCGAAACTCATTATAAAAGGTAAGCGTAACTGAGTAGAGGGTATCAAGTCCGATTATATCTGCCATTTCCAATGGCCCCATCGGCATGCCGGCACCTAACCTCATGGCCATATCAATATCTTCCTTACCGGCCACCCCTTCGCCTAATGCAAAAATAGCTTCATTAAGATAAGGTACCAGGATACGATTAACCACAAACCCAGGGCTTTCACGCTGAACCAGTATCTCTTCTTTGCCAAGATTGCGTACGAATTCCCGCGCCTTGTTAATAGTATCGTTGGAAGTATCCATTCCCTTAATTAATTCTACCAGGCGCATAGATGTTACCGGTTTAAAAAAGTGCATCCCCAGCACCTGGTCCTTTCGCCGGGTGGAAGCGGCTATTTCGGTTATAGATAGCGAGGAAGTATTGGTGGCCAGAATAGTATGTGCTGGACAGAGGTGGTCCAATTCAGCAAATATCTGCTTTTTTACGGCTATATTTTCTACCACTGCTTCTATAACCAGATCAGCGTCCCTAACTATGGAAAGGTCAGTACATCCTTGAATGCGTTCTAGTGTTTGTTTCTTTTGCGTGGTAGAGATTACTCCTTGCTCCACCATTTTCTCCAGGCTTTTTTTAATCGTATTTAATCCGTCTTTGACAATTCCCATCTGCAGATCCCGTAAAATAACCTTATATCCCCCCTGGGCAGCTACCTGGGCTATACCTGCCCCCATTATGCCAGCCCCCAGTACCGCAACTGTTTTCATTTCTTTACAGACCCTCCCATTTTTTCCCTAAAAACTAATTGAGTTTTAATTAATCGCCAAAATTAATTCCCAATGCTTTGGCAGCGTGTACCATGTCCCCTTCGGGTGGTACTTTGCGAATATCTTTAATAGCATCATGCAATGGTACCTCAGTAATATCACTGCCTCTTAGACTTACCATAGTACCAAATTTACGACGGATAAAATTGTCCACTGCCGCTACTCCGTAGCGGGTACCTAGAATTCGGTCATAAGGAATGGGGGAACCACCCCGTTGCAGATGACCTAGAACCGTCACCCTGGTTTCAACTCCGGTCTTTTCTTCAAGATCCTTACTTACTTCCTGACCTATTCCTCCTAATCTAATAGGATCGTGACTGGTGGGAACTAATTTTTGTATTACCATTTCCCCACCTTCTGGACGTGCTCCTTCAGCCACTACAATAATGCTGAATTTTTTTCCCTGTTCATAACGGTGCCTGATTTTAGCGATTATTGCATCGATGTTATATGGTATTTCGGGAATTAAAATAACATCAGCACCTCCGGATATACCGGCATGGAGTGCAATCCACCCCGCATATCGGCCCATAACTTCAAGAATCATCACCCGATGATGAGATTCAGCCGTGGTATGCAGCTTGTCCAGTGCATCAGAAGCTGTATTTACAGCAGTATGAAAACCAAAAGTTACATCAGTAGCTGATAAATCATTGTCGATAGTTTTGGGAACACCAATAATAGGTAATCCCTTTTGGTGAAACTCATAGGCAATACTCAAACTTCCGTCTCCACCAATAACTACTAGCCCATCCAGCCCTAGTTTAGAAATATTTTCTATGGACTGGTCGGAACAATCCCTATATTCACCATTACCGGATGGATCCAGATAATGAAAAGGATTATCACGGTTGGTAGTACCCAGTATAGTGCCGCCCGTATGTCCTATGCCTGAAACTGATGCTAAGGTAAGTTCACGGTAATTATTTTCCACTAATCCTTTAAAACCATCAATAAAACCAACTACTTCAATATCATGTTGAATAATGGCATTTTTAGTTACTGCCCTTATTACAGCATTTAATCCCGGGCAGTCTCCTCCCCCGGTTAAAACTCCAATTCTTTTAATAGATCGCATATTATAACCTCCTGGGATTTGTCAAATGTTATAGTAAATATTAGGTGGGTATTAACCCACCTTTTATTATACTGAATATTTCGGTGCCCGGATTCAAATTCCTGTAGATTAACCAGGTTTTTCTACTGGATCTGGTTTATTAATATACTTTAATACACTTTCCTTCAAGAAAATAACCTTAACGATAGTTGTGCTTTGCTATTAGAATCCCGCTAAATAGATACTATATTCAAGCGGACGTTTAAAAGCATTACGCATAATTACCCGGGACATTTCTGTTTCAGTGGTTTTCCTTGGTTTGGAGTTTACTTCAATAAGCCAGGGATGACCATCATTATCAATACCTATATCCAATCCTAATTCTCCAAAAGTTCGGCGCGTCACTATTTCTACCGTCTCCGCTATAGTCTGACATATTTCCTTTATTTCCCGGTTCTTTTGATCAATAATATTAGGTTTTCTAAACAAATAGCGCATTACTTTTTTACTAGATACCGCCCGTCCCCCGCTGCTTAGGTTGGAAACAACACTTCCCCGGGCGGCTACTCGTACAAACTTTTTACCGATCTGCCACTGTCCATGCCTGTTTTTCTGATAGATAATGCGTAAATCAAAAGGAGATCCCCGGTAAGTAGCCAGGGGAATGCCCTGTTGCACAATATAAGGCTTACCACTACGAAAGGAACGGGTCTTTTTCATGAGTTGAGTTGCACTATCCGCCTGACTACGCATTCGTTTACGGCGATGTACCACATAACGCAATACCCCCCGCTCATCTCTGGTAACTTTAATAATTCCCAGTCCCAAACTCCCATTACTAGGTTTAAGGTATAAGGTTTTATATTTACTTAACATTTCCTCTAAGTTTTCGGTAGTTAACGGCTTAGTTTCTGGAAGATGTGGTTTTAACCGGAAATTGTTTTCTAACATTTGATGGACCTGCCACTTATTTAAAAAAAATGGATTAAAATATTTCAGGTAAGGTAATTCCATTAGCTTTTTTTTAGTTTCCTTGATAAGTTGGCGAGCTTCCCCTTTCCTACTAGCTATACGGTCATAAACTACATCTGGTAGTGGGTAGATGGCTGATACCCACACTCCCCTTTCTGGTGAGACCTGCCGGTAAACATAACCCCTGGTAGTTTTATTAGTCCAGTTTATCGAATTAGGAGTAAAAATATAGACCTGTCCGGGCAAAATTTTACCTACATTACTTAGAAAAATTAATTCAGCCTGTACACTGGTGGGGTCAAATTCGCCTTTATTAGGCAAAAAGGTGGACAGAATTCCGATAGTAGGTCCTAAATGGAGCATTTCAGCATGAGCATCATATCTTAACTGCATTTTTTTCCTTTTTTTAATATAAAGAGCACCTGCCAGGGTTGGGGAAAGCATATAGGTCGAACGATCATTGTTTTTAATTATTAATTCAGTGTTTAATATAATATGTCCGGCACGAATAGTAATGACCGGTTTTTCAGGTAATCCCAATTTAGTTGCCAAAATTTTAGAAATATATATCTTCCCTATTGTTTTCATTAATTTTGAAACCCCTTTCTACTCGAAATGGGCTAAATAACGGCAGTATAACATTGGTTTGGTTACGGAGCGCAGGCGGGTATCTTTTTCTCCAATCAAATTGAAAACCTGTCGGGCTGGTCGTAAATTGGCTTCGATAAACCAGGCTTTACCATTTTTATCTATCCCAATATCAACACCCATTTCTCCACACTGCCCAATTGATTTTTCAATAGTTTTAGCTGCTTCTACCGACACAAAATGGAGCTGTTTTAGTATATCTATCCTCTGCTCTTCATTAGAAAAGTGTTTTCTAAGTACAGTTTCTACTTTGCTCCCGCTACCACCCGCCGAAATATTACTAGTAATGGAACCCTTTCTACCTATTCGGCAGGCCATGCCAGTAACACTCCATTCCCCGGTATGATCTTTTTGCACTATAATCCTTACATCAATAATATTGCCTTCCGCCCGAATTAGATTAATCTGCTTTTGAATGATATAAGTCCGGTTGCCCATAACCCGGCGTAATGAATTTTTTAGCTGGCTAAGACTAGTCGCACTTCCTTTTATAGGCTGATTGTTTAGTTGATATTGATAAGTGTAGCTTTTACCATTTTTTGACCGGGTAACTTTTATAATATTTTTCCCCTGGGAACCGGTAACCGGTTTTAGGTAAACCGCCTGGTATTTGTTGATCATACGGTCAACTTGCTGGAAACTTTTCACTAATCGGGTATCAGGAATATAGGGGACTAGATCGGGATTTTCCCTAATAATTTTGTGAGTCTCCCATTTTCCAATCAGGCAGGAGTTTAAAAATTTTATCCCCATTTTTTCTAAACGCCGGCGGATTTGCTGTTTTGACGAAGTATATGCCCTGGCTCGAGGGTAAATAACATCTGGCATGGGAAAGCTAGATTTTTTCCAGCCATTTTTTCCATAGGTATACCCGGTAATATTATTCCTTTTCCAGTTAACTCCTTGAGGGCTAAAAGCAAAACATATTTCGCCCATCTGTTTACCCGCCGTTAATAACTGACGTATAAAAAAGCTCTGCCCCCCAAAGGGCTTCCCAGGTGTCTGATACACATCAGACATGATTCCCACTACTGGTCCGATACGTATTTTCCCGGGTTGGGCAGTAAAACCATACAGCTGTGTTTTTGATTTAATATATAATTGGCGTATGGTGGCCGGGTTTAAAACGATATCTGCACCTTCCGAGAGCTTACGAATTAACATTCTTAGTTCTTTACTCACCTGTCCGACGGATAGTCTTACCTTTTCTCCAGGAATCAGATTGTACTGTTTGGCTAGACTTTGGCTTACCATTATGGTACTTGTATCCAACCGGGACGAAGATACAATACGGATAAGCTGAAATTTTTTCATAGTCAACTCCACCCTAATAAGTTGTATCTTATGATATGAAAACAGACCACTATTTGCTAATATAAAACCATATTAGGTGTATGCTTTGATCATATAATGGGGTACTACAACCTGCCCTCGGCAATGTGGCATAGATCCTTACGGTTGTGATAAATTTAAGCAGGGCTATACTTAATAGTAAGCTTCCCCGATATTAATAAACTAAGGATATTGCTATATGTTTATAATTAAACTAATTTAATAAGGTAAAGGCTATCTTGCCCATCCTTAAGATTGGGATTGCATAAAGATTTGCTTATAGAGAGTGGCATTGTTAAGGAGTGATAGCGTGAAAATAATAAGTGCTTGTTTATGCGGCATTGATTGTAAATACAATGGAGAGAATAATCGTCATCCACTATTTGTTCAACTATATAAAAAAGGCGAAGTACTCCCAGTCTGTCCTGAGCAATTAGGGGAACTTCCTACCCCCCGTCCGGCTAGCGAAATTCAAAATGGTAGCGGGGAAGAAGTATTATTAGGACGCAAAAAAGTCATGACTAAAGATGGACAGGACGTAACTACTTTTTTTATAGCCGGGGCTAAAAGAACCCTGAAATTGATTAAACCGTACCCGGTAGACTTAGTAATCTTTAAAAGCCGCAGCCCATCCTGCGGAGTAGGGAAAGTTTATGACGGGAGTTTTTCCGGGAATTTACGCCCTGGGGACGGAGTGGCAACTGCTTTTTTAAAGAAAAACGGTTATAAAGTAGTAAGTGATGAAGAATATCTCAAGGAGGTTGGCACCGGTGAAAGCCATTAGCCTGTTCTCAGGTGGTCTTGATTCCCAACTAGCAGTAAAAGTAATTCAAAACCAGGGTATTACTGTAGTGGGGTTAAACTTTATTAGCCCCTTTTTTGGAGCTGATGAACGTACTTTTTGTGCTGCAGAGCAGCTGGGAATAGAACTGCTTACGAAAAAAATTGATCATGAATATATGAATAATGTGTTGCGAAACCCGGTCTATGGTTATGGTAAGCATATGAACCCTTGCATAGACTGTCATGCCTATATGCTGCGAAAAGCTGGTGATATGATGCAGGAGCAGGAGGCTTCGTTTTTAATTACTGGTGAAGTTTTAGGACAAAGACCTATGAGTCAGAACCGATCGGCTCTTAAATCAGTAGAAAAGCTATCCGGTTATGGCGGCTATATTCTTCGCCCCCTGTCAGCCCGCCTACTGGACCCTACCATACCGGAAACGGAAGGCTGGTTGGATCGCAACCAGCTGCTGGATATAAATGGGCGTGGCCGGGGTCGGCAAATTGAACTAGCTGAAAAATTTGGCATAAAAGAATATCCTTCGCCGGCAGGAGGTTGTCTGCTTACCGAAGAAAATTTCGCCCGGCGTCTCGAAAAAATGTTGGCTTTAAAGGACGTACCCCTACCTGAAGACATGGATATTCTAAAGTTAGGTCGCCACTTTTACCTGGATGAACATCACCTACTAGCAGTAGGACGTAACTTTTCGGAGAATGAATGTTTACAAAAAGTCACCCTTCCCGGTGATCATTTATTAAAAGTAGCTGATCGCCCTGGACCGCTAGGTTTATTACGAGCCATTAATGCTGTTTTTGATAGTAGCCATCTGGAATATGCCGCTTCAATTGTGGCTCGCTATAGTGATGCCCGGAAGGAACCGGTAGCCCGGGTTAAAATCCTGACCTATGATGATAACCTTATCAAAATACTCGAAATACCCCCTCTAAAACCAGACCAGATACCTGCCATGGTATAAAAAAAAGCCCTCCTTCTAAAATAGAGAGAGGGCTTTTTAAATTAAGTCTATTTAAATAGGTTTAAGTCTATCTGTCTGAATATGGCCTGGTATCCTTCCCGGGTAGGATGTCCACCATCCGGAAGCAATAATTCAGTTTTTACTTCCCCCCGCTCATTATAAAAAGCCTGGTGAAAATCAATCACTTGTAAGCCTTTTTGATCAGCAAAGCGGTGTATCCATTCCCGAATCCGCATTATATTTCTCTCGTAACAAGGTTCATCTACTGCAGTAGGAGTACCCATAATAACAGTAATACCTTGGTTAAGAGCATTTTCTACTATGATCTTAAGATTTAATACAATACGATCAAAAGATTCCTGGCCTAAAACGTCATTGATTCCCCCCATAATAATCATATGGGTAGGGTGATGCTTTTGTACTACCCTATCAAAACGGAAAAGCATATCACCAGTAGTATTACCGTTGACTCCCTGGTTAATGACCGGCTGGTTTAATGCCTGGCCAAGCATTTCCACCCAGGAATCTTGATGTCCGTAAGGAAAACCCCAGGTTATACTGTCTCCCAGGCACACAATCTTTTTATCCCTATTCATCTTATTCCCCCTATGACCGGTGCCATCCATTTTAAACCGTTTGGTTAGTTAATTCCTCTAATTCACGGATAACTTTATTTAACTTATCGATATTTTCACCATATCCAGCCCAATCGCCTTCTTTTAGCCTTGTATTGGCCCGGTCGTAATACTGACGGGCCTGCTCAGCCAGTTCTTTTACTGTGCTCGGAGTAGTGTCTTTATCACCAGGTGTATCTTCTGTAGACACGGCCGGGCTGCCTTCTCCAAATAATCGAATCAAAGCCTGATCCAAAGAAGGTTCCATAACAATTTTATTACCAAAACCAGCAATTACTCGTTTCAGTTCAGGCAACCTGCCATTGTCGGCCTGCAAGTAAAGTGGTTCCACATAAAGTATGGAATTATTCATGGGGATTACCAGTAAGTTACCACGATAGGTGGTAGAACCCCTTTGCCCCCACAAAGTTAATTGTTGGGATATCTCAGTATTCTGGTTTACCCTGGCCTCAATCTGTTCAGGTCCATATATCGAATCCTGTTTAGGGAAATTATAAACCAGCATTTTGCCGTAATGGTCCCCATCCATACGAGCGGCCATCCAGGCTACCATGTTAGGTCTACTCTTAGGAGTAAACGGCATCATTAGGATATACTCAGCCTCTTCCTCGCCCGGCAAACGCATAATTATATAATAAGGCTCCATTTTTCGGGGTTTATCTTCCACTATCTCGGTCGGAATAATCCAGGGGTCTTCTTTGTTATAGAATACCCAGGGATCAGTCATGTGGAAAGTCTGGTACATTTCTGCCTGTACTCCAAAAAGATAAGAGGGATAACGCACATGGGCTTTTAGACCCTCAGGCATTTCACTAAGGGGTTGATAAAGCCCCGGAAAGATTCGGCTATAAGTTTTTATAATAGGATCTTTATCATCCGCAATATAAAAAGTCATTTCGCCGGTATAAGCATTACATATTACCTTTACTGAATTACGAATATAATTTATGCCCTGACGGTCAAAAGGCTGGGAATACGGATATTTATTGGAAGCTGTATAGGCATCCAACATCCAGTACAAATTACCATCATTACTGACAACTATATAAGGATCACGGTCAAAGGATAGATACGGGGCAATTTTGGCTATCCTCTGGGTAATATTCCTATTCATTAAAACCTGGCTGGAATTATTAATATCAGAGGATAAGATCATTTTATAATCCTTTAATACCCAGCTAAATATTAAACGGCGGCTAAAAGAGTTAATCTTAATCCCATTTTTGCTCTGATAAGTTGTATAAATATTCTGATCGCCCATAGGATAATCGAACTCTTGTTGCTTAGTATTAACGATAACATATGAATTAGTTCGTTCTCCGAAATATATTTCGGGTCTTTTAACTTTGACATCCGTAGTGAATTTAGGAGGGATATCCTTCATAAAAAATTCGGGGAAGCCCTCTTCAGCTACTTCATTAACTGGACTCATCACCACTCCATAACCATGGGTATACATTAACCTCTGGTTAATCCAGGTTTGGGCCTGAGGCGGCAGTTCTTCCTGATCGATTTCCCGGGCAGCCAGCATAACTTGCCGATATTGGCCATCGACCACATAGCGATCAATATCTACATCCTCAAAAACATAGTAGGGACGTAATTGCTGCAGGTTTTTATAAGTGGTTTTTAAGGGATCCCAGTCCCATAGACGAATGTTATCGATGGTACTCTTCAACTCAGGATCGTTTATATCTAAATCATAATCAATATTAAAGACCCGGTTTTCTGCTCTGTCCAGGGCATAAGCTTGCCGGGTAAAGGCAATGGCATTTTCAATATAAGGACGTTCTTTATTGAATTCGTTAGGTTGAACAATAAGCTTCTGAATAAGGGTAGGATATACACCATTTAAAACTACAGCCAGTACAATCCAGGCCGCAATACTTATAACAATCCAGTTTATCTTGCGCACGAAAATATTAGCCAGGATTACTGCAGCTACTACCAGTGATACTACTAGTAATACTTTATAGGCGAGCAAACGGGCATGAATATCAGAGTAAGTGGCCCCGTAAACAATTCCACTCGGCGAAAACAGAAGATCATAGGAGGCTAGTTTGTATCCCCATGCCTTAAGGGTAAAAATAGCCGCTACCAGTATTGCCAGATGTCCCTTGGCAAAGGAAAACTCCCGCCACTTGCCCAGCAAAGCGGCTGAACTGGCATTTAGCACATAGATTACAGCCATAACAACGGTGAGTATAACCAGAGCTGACATAAGGGTATTATATATAAATTGATAAAAGTTAAGGTTAAAGAAATAAAACCCCAGGTCCTTATTAAATAATGGGTCGGTGGTTCCCACTGAAACCCGGTGGATAAATTGTTGTACGATTATCCAACTATCAGAGTTAACCGAACTTACCATAAAAGCACCTAAAAAGCTTATGCCTAAAAATACCCATTTAGATGTGGCCCCTTTTAAAAACTGTTTCCAGGGAGTATTGTCAGGGTTAAGATAAATAATATCCCGTCCCTCATCATTTTGAAAGGGGCGATCATCATGACGACCTAGTTCCTTACGACTGATCTGCAGGTTTATAAAAAATAGTGCAAATGTAAACAGAAAAATAGCTATATATAGTCCGACCCTATTTAGAAGAATAGTAGTAAAAACCTTTTGGAAATGGACTGAGGCAAACCATAACCAGTCAACATACAGGCGGGATACTAAAGAAATGGCGCCTAACACCACCAGTAGTATAACCAGCTTTACAGTGCTGCTCATCGATCCTAACCGATTTTGATCCATCTTAACCCTCCTTATGATACACTTCCTTTAACAAGGTTTCTTTACGCAAACTTGGACAGGTACAGTCCTGCCTGGTGGGAAGATCACGTAAAAATTCCAGCATAAGTCCTCCTAGCATGCAACTCTCATTGTAAAAAATATCTGCCAATTCTTCATGTCTCCAGGGAGCAACAATACCTTCGGCATAATTGACTACCAGGTAAATACCCGCATAGCAGGCCCCTATTTCCCTGGCCAGGTATACCTCTGGACATATACTCTGCCCTACAATGTCCCCGCCGGCGATCTTGAACAGGTTGACTTCAGCCGGACTTTCAAAATGGCGACCATCGGTGTTTACATAAATACCCCGATCAAAAACCCGTCCTTTCCAGTGGTTTTCAAGATGTTTTACCAGAGAGCGTCTCATTTCTGGACACAGGGCCTCTCTCATCACCAACAGGTGTTTAGCTTCCAAACCTACATCTTTGCGTACTGAAAAATCCATATAATCATGAGCAATTACCAGATCACGGGTACGTAAAAGATGGTTTATTGCTCCTACCCCACCTTCAACCAGAATTCTTTTCACCCCGGCCTGTTTGAAAACCCAGAAGATCTGCCGGGAAGCATCGGCTCTGGTTACTCCAGATCTCCAACCATGCATCCGACAGGTTAGTACCCTTCTGGTTCCCTCTGCTCCGGTAAGCTCTAGCAGCTTAAAAGCAGGACTGGTGCCAAATGGGGTGGTAAAGGTCAAATCTTTTTCTATAATATTTACATAGTCTAAGTTAAGGTCTTCAGGCATTTCTATACTAAGGGTACTTGAACCCCCGATTAAAGCCAATTCACTAGCTGGTATATTCATCTTCCTAACTCCTCTGAATAATTTATCAAGGCTTGTGTTAAAAGTTATTGTGCTAAGTTCCCAATACTTTATTTTAGAATGTTTTTAATATTTCATATGCTGTATTGCGTAAAGCCGGTGTCAAGCCTGTACCCCTTATAATATTTACCATTTCATCAAGTTGCATCTTGTAAGTTAGTCCTGCCGCCCGGACTACGTTTTCTTCCAGCATAATACTGCCTAAATCATCAGCCCCAAAATAAAAGGATAGTTGCCCGATTCTTTTACCCTGAGTAACCCAGGATCCCTGAATATGATCGATATTATCAAAATAGAGCCGGCATAAAGCTAAAAACCGCAAATACTCCAGGGAGGATATTTTTTCCCCCATAAGTTCGTTATTGCCAGGCTGGTAAGTCCAGACAATAAACGCCCGGAATCCATCCCCGCTCTCGTCCTGCAAGCTGCGAATTTGCTCTAAATGGTGTAAGCGGTGTTTCATAGTCTCTACTCCGCCTATTACCATGGTAGCCGTGGTTTTCATGCCTATTTTATGGGCATTACGCATTACGTCCAGCCAGCCGGCCGTACTTATTTTATTGGGACTAATATGGCCTCTAACCTCATCATCTAAAACTTCCGCCCCTCCGCCCGGTAGTGAATCAAGCCCGGCCTTTTGTAATCTAAGCAAGGTCTGTGCAAGGGTTAGACCGGCGTTTTGGGCTATAAAAGCAATCTCAGGAGCAGTCAAGGAATGAATAGTAATGTCATATCTGGCTTTGATACTCTGAAACATATCTTCGAAAAACTCAATATTCAGATCGGGATTAAGCCCCCCTTGTATCATCAACTGAGTCGCTCCCATTTCTATTGCCTCGTCTATCTTAGCGAACAGGGTATTCCTATCAATAACATAGGCATCATTATCTTCTTTTTTCCGGTAAAAGGCGCAAAATTTGCACTTACAAGAGCAGATATTAGTGTAATTGATATTACGATCGATAATAAAGGTACCTCTTTTTTCCGGAAAACGCAAATCTCTTACCTGATTAGCAGCTCGGGCCAGATCAAATAAATCCGCATTATCAAATAGAAAAATAAATTCCTCTCCGGTCATACGCCTACCAGTAACTATTTCATTAAGTAGGTTCCTAGTCTTCATCAATAGTCTCCTCGTTTAAATATGCAAAACTTGTAAAGGGGGTACTTCATCAATAAGACCTAAATTAGCTGCCTGGCGATAATACTCCATCAACCCTTCCTGCTTATTCTTATCAAAATCAAAACGCAGGCTGGTAAAATAGTCGACCAGGTAATCAGGCCCAAAATCTTCCCATTGAGACGCCTTAGCAGCCACATCCTGAATATTGTCCAGACTGTATATCATTGACTCACAAAAGGTATTTTTAATTAGCTTAACCTGGTCCATACACCGGGCGGCGAATTCTTTTCTTATAGCCCAAACTGCAAATACCATAGGTAGACCGGTAAAATCCTTCCACTCTTGCCCTAGATCATATACATATAACCGATCTTCATTTTTATAACGGGCTCGTAGGGCATCATCTCCAATTAAAAGAGCGGCATCTGCTTCTAAAAGCATAGCCCCCAGTTCCGGTGCAGATGGGAAATATTCCGGGACACTGTGATAATAGCGGGCCATAATTATACGTAACAAGGCCTGAGAAGTAGCTGATATATTAGTTAGAGCTATTTTTTTACCATTAAGCTGGTCAATAGGTACCTTAGAAAACAGGTATATGCTTTTTACTTCCCCATCAGCACTAACTGATATATCAGGCATAATTACATAATCTCGGTAGTTACGAGCATAAGCAATAGAAGGAATAGGCGCTAAATCCAGCAGGTTAGCTTCTAACATACGGTTTAAATCAGTAGGATTGCCCTTTATCAAGTCAATCTCCAGCAAAAACTTCTTTTCGATAAGTCCATAAAATAATGGGAAACAATTAATAAATTGAATATGTCCTACTCTTGGTCGCATAATCATTCTCCTATCCTAATAGGTTTTTATAATGTTGTAGAGGGTGTCTCTTTCCGTGGGAATATAGCCTGACTCATTAATAAGACGGATGATCTCCTCCCGGGTGATTCCCCTTTTGGTACTGGCTCCAGCCGCATGCATAATCCGCTCCTCCACTATAGTTCCATCTAAATCATCGGCTCCAAAATCTAGTGAAATCTGGGAAACCGGTAGACCTAGCATGATCCAAAAGGATTTAATATGATCAATGTTATCTAACATTAATCGGGCAATAGCAATGGTTTTCAGATCATCTACCGCACTAGTCCGGGGAATATCTGCCATGCGGGTGTTTTCCGGCAAAAATGGTAAAGGAATAAAAGACTGGAAGCCGGGGGCTTCATCTTGCAGTTCTCTAAGTTTTATCATGTGATCTATCCGGTGGGCGAAAGACTCCACATGGCCGAATAACATAGTACAGTTAGTCTTGATACCTAACTGATGAGCGGTACGATGCACCTCTAGCCAATCTTCACTCATTGCTTTACGGGGGCACAATTCCTGTCTGAGCTCGTCATTTAAGATTTCAGCTCCCCCACCGGGCATGGAGCCCAGACCTGCTCCTTTAAGCGTAGTTAATACTTCCTTTATAGATAGTCCACTAATTTGACTAAAATAAAATATTTCTACAGCAGTAAAAGCTTGTATATGAATATCCGGGTAAGCCTGGTGGAACCTTTTTATTATATCCAGGTAATAATCGAAAGGCATTTTAGGGTGCATAGCACTTACAATATGAAACTCGGTAATATTTCCGTTATCTACTGCTTGTCTTCCATATTCAAAGGCCTCATCAGCACTCATCAGATAGGGACCACCGTTGCCGTCCTCATCTACCCCGAAGGCACAAAATTTACAACGGGAAACACAAATATTAGTTAAATTTATGTGACAGTTAGCATTAAAAAAAACATGTCTTCCCGATACCTGCAGTTTCCTTTGGCGAGCCAGCTCCCCTATGGCCAAAAGATCACCTGATTCATACAGGTAAATTCCATCTGCGCGATTTAATCGCTGTCCCTGATCTATTTTTTCAGCGATTTCATTCATTCTTTTTTCCATACTGCATCTACTCCCCTATTTACTTATCGAATATTATAACAGATTAAACCTTCTAAAAGAGATGTGAAAAAGTACCGTACCAGCATCACATTACTTTCAAATTACACATGGTATTTACCACGGCCTAGCTTCAACCTCCCCATCATTAAAACGTAAAAAGCCTTAAGATTTAGTATCCTAAGGCTTGATTCCAGTTTAAGTGACTAGATCATCTACCGGATTTAGAGATTTTTTTGCCTTCACGGTAATTTATATACTCAATCGGGTCGACCTCTTCAGTAAAAACTAAAGCCCACTCCAGACGTTTGATAACCTCCTCGGTAGTTCCCGTTCCCGTGTAAATAAGTGGTTCACAGGACAGTCTTTCGAGAAAGACAGCCAGTTCAGCAGCCATGTCTTCAATATCTTTTAGCCCCTGCTTAACCTGAAACAATCTCTGTTCCGTCAGATCCTTTTGTAATTCGGTACTTTTAGCCAGTATATCTGTTATGGTGTCTTTGATTATTCCCGCCGGCAGAAAATTCGTCATAGCCAAAACCTCACACCACAAACTTCTTTACTATTTCTGGTTAGCCCGATCAAATCCCTTCTTTCATTAGCTTTTTCTATTACGTTTTTTAAGACTGGACTTCTAAAGCGAGTTTAATGATTTTATCTACCAGTTGGACAAATTCAATACCCGCCGCCCTGGCAGCATCTGGTACCAGACTCATCTCAGTCATACCTGGTATAGTATTTATCTCCAGGACATAAGGATTACCCTGCTGGTCAATCATGATGTCTACCCGGGCAAAACCACGGCAACCCATGGCCTGGTAGGCTTTTTGGGCTATAAGATTGGCCTGGGCAGCAATTTCTTCCGCAATACGAGCTGGAATAATATGATGACACATACCCTGGGTGTATTTGGATTCATAATCGTAGAATTCATTTTCTGAGGTAATTTCAATAATGGGAAGCACCTGGGCATTTTCATTACCAATAATAGCCACGGTTATTTCTGTCCCATCAATAAATTCTTCTACCAGAACATCATGATCATATACAAATGCCTGCTGAAAAGCTTCCCTTATATCAGCAGTATTACGTACAATTACCGTACCAATACTGGAACCCTGGGTAGCCGGTTTAATTACCACCGGAATCCCCAATTGTTGGGCTATTTCACACTCTATATTAGTCGGATCTAATTCGTATTGTGAACGGGAAACAATCATAAAATCAGCCGTAGGTATTCCATCATAATCCAGTAGTTTTTTAGTCAGAATTTTATCCATACATACAGCACTAGTAGCTACACCTGATCCAGTGTAAGGTATACCCAGAAGTTCCAGATGGCCTTGCACAGTACCATCTTCACCCTGCTTACCATGTAAAGCTATAAAAACCACATCAGGGTTAATCTTACTTATTTCTCCCAGATTGTTGCCGGTAAAATCAAGCTCAATGGCCTCATACCCAGCCTGTTTAAGGGCATGGTATACGGCCCTGCCGCTGCGCAAAGAAACCTCCCGTTCCGCCGAAGTGCCACCCATTAAAACTAGTACTTTCATACTAAAACCTCCATCCAACCAATATATCTTTAAAAGTCTTATGATTAAACCTCCAACCAGGTTTAGTTAATAAATTTCCTATATCATACTCATATCGTTCACTAATTATGAACCCTACTAAATTCATGAAGCTGCTGGAACTGCTAGCTTTTATCTTATCCTTAACCTAATACTGGTTCAAGCAACAATAAAAATATATGATCAGTAAATAATCACGTCAAAACTGAGATTGTTTATAAATCCTAATTAATAGTGTATTTTTGGTAAGCTATTTACCACCATAAACTTAAGGAAATTCGGTTGGCTTTGAATCAAGTACCAGGAAGGCCTTTGCAGAACATGTGTTCGTAGTTATAATTAATGCAATGGGAACACTTGTTCTGTATAACCTTTTGAGGTGATAAACAATGTTTAGCGGCTTTTCGAAAAAAGAAGTTAAGGAATCTTTTGTAGTGGCTGTAACTATTGTCGCTTTAGGGTATTTTTTTAGTATTGGATTACTGCTGATTTTGTAATTAGTAAAGTAATACCGATGGTGCTAATTAGAGCTAGATGACTAGTACTGGTTGGAAGCTAAACCACATGTAACCCACAGGGATCGGCTTTCTGTATTGTATATGTCGATAGTCTACGAAAATTATAAATAATTAGATCACTTTTACACCTTGAAGGATAAATTAATCTATGTTAAAATTAATTCTGCTAATAAGCATTGCAGGGGAGTAGCTCAATTGGCAGAGCATCGGTCTCCAAAACCGAGGGCTGCGGGTTCGATTCCTGTCTCCCCTGCCATTAAAGAAAATATTAAACCGCACTAGATGTGCGGTTTTTGCTTTTATAAACATATGTTCGTAACCAGCAAAAAACTATTACTGCCCTCCCCCCATCTTCTTACGGGAAAACTCATCTTTTAGTTTGCTCAAATCACTTATAGCTATTTCCCCTTTGATTAATACTAATTCCCGGGAGCGATTATCGATAGCCCTGATCACATCATTAATAGCAATTTCTGTACAGGTTATAGTTTTAGGTTCTATATCCTGAGCTTGCATTTTAAGCTGATCCCACTGATCTTTCATCGCTGGTATGTGCTCGGCTGCTTGCTCCCAGTTTTCCTTTCTCCCTTCAGCAATAGCAGTCATCGCTTCATATTGGGTGCGATAAAACATCGGCGGTACCGGGCTCTTAAACACCTGATCCAGATCAGCGTAATTCTTGTACATACCAATAGCTGCAAACAAGGCTCCCTCTAAATTTCGCATCCCTATTTCGGCGGTTAATCTATCTAAAGCAGCATCAAAGTCATCCCGTGCATTGGTAGTTAAACCGGCTTTAATAGCCTCAGGTTGCAGATCGTTCCAATTACGATGAATATCTTTTAAGCTTTGATCCTCTTTGTCCCAGTTTATCATCATTGATGAACTTGTTTGTTGTTTACTTCCCCCACTCTGTCCTTGATTTTGTTGTGAATTTTTTGAGCCTTCCTGCCCGGTTTCTTTATCCTGCTGGTCCTTTGAGGATACTATCTTATCGATTTGCCCGATAGTAGCAGCTTCCTGCATTTCTATTTTTTTACCTACCTCGACTATTATTGAATCTATAGCAGTTAATATTTTTTTAAATTCCTGGGGAGGCTCTGGTCTTTGTTCACCAGGGGCTGGTTTTTGAGAGGGCGATTTGTTTTTTGAGCAGCCACCTAGACACGGTGCAAAGATCATCATAAAGATGACTATAAAAACGATTGATTTCCTCCCGATCAACATGTATCACCTCTTAACTCAATTAACACTTACTGGCAGAAATTTACCATGCCCGTAAATATAGCTTTTCCCGAAACCGATTCATTAATACGGTTTGCTAAAGGAAGAAAAAAGGCGGCCTAGGGCCGCCAGCATTTATACAATATTAATTATCTGATTTTATTGACCTTCCTTTACAGAAATAGATTTTTCTAAATAAATACTCCGACTGGGGAAAGCTCTTGATACACCCTGCTCCTCTAAAATATTAATAATACGAAAATTAATGTTTTGGCGCACTGCTAAATGTTCATCCCAGTTAGTAGTATTTGTAAAACAGTAAATTAAAACATCCAGACTGCTTTCATTAAAATTTTCGAAATTAACCATAACCGTTTCCGGATGAATGTCGGGATGGTCAGTAAGCATTTGTTTTATATTTTTAATACAGGTTTGTAGCTTCTCCACCGGGGTATTATAGGCTATTCCCAGATGAAAACTAATACGTCTTTTACCCATACGGGTGTAGTTGGTAATTGGTTCATTAGCCAAGGTGGAGTTAGGTACCGTTATAACCGCTTGATCAAATGCCCTAACTTTAGTACTGCGAAAAGTAATATCTTCTACAGTACCTTCCGTGCTAGGAGTTTTTATCCATTCACCAATAGAAAATGGTTTTTCTATAATTATTACTATTCCTCCAAAAATATTGGCAAGAAGGTCTTTAGCTGCCAGGGCAAAAGCTAGTCCCCCCAGGCCAAGACCGGCAATAAATCCATCTACATCATAATTCCATTCCTCGGCTACCACCAGGATAATCAAAGCAACAACAATAAAACGAATCACCTTGGAAAAAAACGGTATAAGGATACTGTCCAGTTTTAATTTATTTTTTAGCTCGTTTGATATAACCGATTCTGTACCCGCCAGATCATAAAATCCCCACCCTATTAATATGACTACTGCTGAACGGGTTATTTTCAAGATTAACTGGTCCTGGTTAGAAGTAAGTGGTAAGTAATGTAAGGCGAAATAAAATCCAGCCAAAACAAACAGAACCCGGAGCGGTTTTTCAAAAGCGAGCAGTACTTGTTGGTCCAGGTGATTGCTAGTCCGGTTGGTTAAGCGAAGCAGCCATTGGAATAAGTATTTAGTAAACAATCCCCTTAATAATAGAAAGAGTAAAAAAATAAGCAATGATACGGTTATGTACCTGAGAGTGTCCGCACTTAAAATGTTGTGGATAATAGTCATTACCAAATTTAATACCTGTTGTACCATAATAATTCATCTAAACCGTCTAGTGGACAGCCTATTACTATCTCCTTTCTTTTTATGTTTGTCTGCCGGTAAGAGCCCAGACAGAACTGCGGATTAATTACAAGACTGGAGCTACAACCTGGCAGAGTAACACTAAGTAAATCCAGTATAATCACTACCTGTCTAATTTTATTTGGCCCTTTTAACTCAATTATTATTATCTTTAAAAGTAAGCAACAGGACCGTCCCTTTCCTTCCTCCTAGCTATTCCACCTTGCCTTATGAATTTATTATGACAGAATAAGGGTATGATAAACAAATAAAGTGAGGCAATAGCAGTGAAAATTATTATTGATGCCGATGCCTGTCCCCGTTCGGTATTGCAGATATGTTTAAGAGTTGGCCGTAAATACGCTACTCCTGTATGGACAGTGGCTAGTTTTAATCATAACATCAGTTCTGATCACCATATAACTGTAGGCAATGCATCACAGGAGGCCGATATTAAAGTTATGAATCTAGCCGATCAAGGCGATATAGTCATTACCCAGGATTGGGGATTGGCAGCCATGGTTATAGGTAAAGGTGCTAAATGCCTAAATCCAATGGGCAGGGTATATCGTCCTGATCAGGTGGATTTTTTACTAGAGGAGAGAGAAATAAAGGCTAAATTCCGCCGTGCCGGTGGGAGAACCAAAGGCCCGGCCAAGAGGAAATTACAAGATGACCGTCGCTTTGAACAGCGCCTGGAAGCCTGCCTGCAAATGGATAAATATAATGAGCCTTTTGAGTAAAAATTAATAATCAGCGGTGTGGTAACCCCTAAAATTTTTATTAAAATTCATCACTACATCACCATACATAATATACGCCTAAAAGCAGTAATAGGATGGTAATAATATATTTAGGCAATCTTTCCGCAGTTTTTACAGAGCCTGTAATAAGGGTTTTATGTACAGGGTAAACTGATTAACAACTCTAATATAATGGAGTGATAATAAGTGGCTAATTGTGAACTAGCTACCTTTGCCGGTGGATGCTTCTGGTGTATGGTAACACCATTTCAAGAGATAAATGGGGTTAATAAGGTGGTCTCTGGATATACTGGAGGATCAACTCCCAACCCATCTTATGAAGAAGTTTGTAAAGGTGATACTGGCCATTTTGAAGCAGTTCAGGTCACATTTGATCCATATTTAGTTTCCTATGAAAAACTTTTGGAAGCCTATTTTAGACAGATAGATCCAACTGATCCTGAAGGTCAATTCCATGATCGTGGTCCATCTTATCAAACGGCTATCTTTTATCATAATGAAGTGCAAAAGGAAAAAGCGCAAGTATTTATTGCCAATCTTAACAAGAGCGGTCGCTTTGATAAACCGGTTGCTACTAAGATCTTACCTGCCGGAGTGTTTTTCCCAGCAGAAGAATATCACCAGAAATACCACCATAAAAACCCGCAGCACTATGATATCTATCGTAAAGCTTCGGGAAGAGAGGAATTTATTAATCGATATTGGACCGAAAAGAAAATCTCCCGGGAGGACCTTAAAACTCAGCTTACACTACTTCAATATCATGTTACCCAGGAAAATGGAACCGAGCCCTCTTTTGATAACGAGTTTTGGGATAATAAACGTCAGGGTATATATGTGGATATTGTGTCTGGAGAGCCACTATTTAGTTCACGGGATAAATTTGATTCTGGATGTGGATGGCCTAGTTTTACCAGACCACTTAATCCAGACAACCTTAAGGAACAAGCAGATTTTAGCCATAACATGAGGAGAACCGAAGTTCGTAGCAAGATAGCTGATTCACACCTGGGCCACCTTTTCCCGGATGGGCCAGCTCCAACCGGTATGAGGTATTGCATTAATTCGGCAGCCTTGCGCTTTATTCCTTATGAAGACTTAGAAAAAGAAGACTACGGGAAATACCTGTCGCTTTTCGAATAGCATTATCGCAAAAAAAAGGAAGCCAAGGAACTTTCCCTTGGCTTCCTTTTTACTTCCTTCCTACTTGCCTACTTCTCTACTTGCGGCTTAACCTGATAGATGTTTTTTAATATTTATCATATCCATATACATGATTTATACCTTTTCAATCAAGTAATAATGTATCATATATGATAGTATGATAGACTCCTAGCAAATAAGTATTCTGATAAATTTTTCTATAACGCAAGGGGGATATTTGCGTTTGTTTTGCCCGTCGTTCAAATAGGTATAATCACAGCAAAGTATAAAGAAAGAAGGTGTATTTATGCAAATAACAGACAATGTTTATTGGGTGGGGGTACTAGATAAAGATTTAGAGGTTTTTGATCTGCTTATGAAAACCCCTCATGGAACCAGTTACAACTCCTATTTAGTCAAAGGTAAAGAAAAAAGCGCCCTTATCGATACAGTACACTCTGGGTTTTTAAACGAGTTTTTAGATAACCTAAAGGAAATTATTGATGTAGAAGAAATCGATTATCTGGTCGTTAACCATACCGAACCTGACCATGCCGGCTCAATTGAGAAACTACTTGATCTTAATCCTGCTTTAACCATCCTGGGACACCCTAATGCCATTGAATTCCTACGTGAGGTCTGTAACCGGGATTTTTCATTTAAATATGTAGCTGATGGCAGTGAAATTGAACTAGGTGGCAAAACGTTACAATTTATCAATGCTCTACTGCTACACTGGCCTGATACTATGTACACTTATATTAAAGAAGATAAAATACTGTTTTCCTGCGACTCCTTTGGAAGTCATTACCCCGATAAAAGGCTTTTTAATGACCTGATTGAAAGAGATCTGACTGATGATCTTAAACAGTATTTCGAAGTTATATTAGGACCTTTTAAATCTCCGATGCGAAAAGCACTTCGTCGCCTGAATAAATACCCCATTGATATGATATGCCCGGGACATGGGCCATTGTTAAGAAAAAATATTGACCAGTTCCTAAATCTTTACCGGCAATGGAGTGAAAACACCGTAAAGGGAACCGACACCAGGCCTAAAATAGTCTTGGCATGGCTTAGTGCCCATGGTTTTACGGAAACTCTTGTGGATAGTGTAATAAGTGGTTTAGCCAGCCAGGGAGATTATAATCTTATAAAATATGATCTCGTGAACTCAGACCCTGACGAAATTGCTGGCGAAATTGAGGTTGCCGACGGTTTTCTCATAGGTTCCCCTACCATAAATAAAGATGCCCCTCCACAGGTATGGAGCCTGCTTACACGACTTTCCCCCCTGATTCACGGAAATAAGATAGCGGGTGCCTTCGGTGCCTATGGCTGGAGTGGTGAAGCAGTACCGATTATTGAATCCAGGATGCGTATGCTCAGAATGAAAGTATTACCAGGTTTGCGTATCCGTATGAAGCCAACCCCTGCCGATCTGGAGCGGGCTCATGATTTTGGAGTTCGATTTGGTCGCGCTTTAGGCGGGGAGAAAAATTTACTGGAATACGATCTTTCTTTCCAAATTGCAGTAAATCCCAATAACCCCCACGAATTTAAAGCTGAAAATTACAAAAAAGTTTACAGCAATAAAGATATAAATGTACATTGGAATCCAGGACAATGTACTCATGATACCAATTGTTTTTCTACCCTTTCTGCTGTTTTTAACCCTGAAGCACGACCCTGGGTTAACATTGATGGTAGTGATCCGCTAGCTATTATTAAAACTGTAAATGGCTGTCCATCAGGGGCACTGAAATATTCTCTCCCGGAAGGTTCGTCAGTAAATCCTGAAGCAGCTCGAGGTCCGGGATGGATCGGCTACTATAATAAATAATTCAGAACACCACCAGCTCAAAGGAAGCAAAGGGACAGGCCCCTTTGCTTCCTTTTATTTTATGTATATTAATTATGTAAAAAGCAAACACTAATAGAGCAACAAAACCAAAAATAGCACATAAGGTTGTTGTAATTACTATATTTGGCTTAAGGAGGAAAGCTTCATGTCAAATACTACCCCTAGAGAAATGTTTAATGCTTTTACAGGAGGTCTAAAAAATCTTGCCAAAACTAATGGCGATCAGATCAGAGGTTTTATGAACCTGCTCAATGTATGTTACAAACCAGGAGCAGTAGATGTGAAGACTAAAGAACTCATCAGTGTGGCCATCGCCGTTTATAGTCGCTGTGAATATTGTATTGCCTTCCACGTTCATAAAGCACTAGAGGCAGGTGCTAACCGCGAGGAAATGGTGGAAGCAGCCATGGTAGCGGTAGCATTTGGTGGTGGACCTTCTATGGCTTATTCCGTATCCCTACTAATCGATAGTATAAATGAATTCGAACCTGATTTTATCAAATAATTCCAAGCGGCAAAAGGTTAGTGAGGGAGCAAAGAGAACTTCCCTTTGCTTCCTCAGTTATTTGAGGATGATAGACGTCGTTGAAAGAATACAAAAACTGGTAATGGAATAACAATCCATCCTAAACTTTTTATTAAGCTATTTTTAGCCCTATCAATTTGTCTATTTTTTTCTGCCGCTACTATCGCATTATATTTGGCTCTTAATTCCGTATCAGAAAGCTTTGCCTTCTCAATAGTCTCTTTTTTATCGAATTCAGGCTTATCCAGTCCATATTGTTTGAACTCTTCAAATGACTGGTGATATGGAATAGGAGCAACAATATCGGCAACTGCCATAAAAGCCCCTACACTTCCACCAATTGTCATCATCAGTGTTGCGAATAGTACCAGATAAATATAAACATTTTTTATCATAGTTTTTTCCCCTTCCGGTGTCCTAGCTTTACTTCCGATAACTACCACTGCCACTAGTAGTCCCACTACGAATAAAATTATTAGTATAATCGCTGACACAACCACAGCACACCTCTTCTCTAAACTAAGCTTGACTAAATTCCTGATTTTCTACAATGATATACTTATGCTTAGCCAATTTCCATCCCCTAGTTCCCTCTTACTCGTCCAATATTTAATTATATAGATTCTCCCTTAGCATCAACTGTCATTGCTGCGCTATTAATGATTGTCTGGGTTAGGTTTCCATGACTTTGCTAGTATGTTATTCCCCCCAATTTAATAATTCACTAACATTCGAACAGGAAAATAACCGCCCAAACAAATTGAGCAGGTGAGATTTAGTCCCCCCCTGCTCAATCGATTACATTTAATAAACCGGAAGAATTCCGCATTTCGCAAATTGGCTGTACACTTGATTACGTTATAAACATAATCTTCTTTATAAAGTACATTTTGCCCGGATGTTGGTAACTAATCCAAAAACAACATAGCCGGGCTACAAGTTCCCGGCTATCAAAAGCTTCTCCGAAGGTGAATTTAAAGTTACCGGTTGCTTAAAGGATATACTCCATCCCTTCCCCTACCATAACCAAATCTCCTTTTTGATTGAAGCATTCGGTTTTTAAACAAACCATGTGACGTTTCTCCAACTTTTCAACAATAGTAGCTACTGCTGTTACTGTATCTCCAATATATACCGGCTTTAAGAACTTAACACTCTGATTCGCATAGACATTTCCGAAGGTCACCTGAGTAACGGTATTAGAAATCAACCCCATAACTAAGACTCCCGGAACCAGGACATCGCCAAATCGAGTAGTTTTACTGTATTCTTTATCAATATGAATGGGGTTAAGATCTCCTGTTAGTCCCACCCACATAATCACATCCGTTTCAGTCATCGTTTTAGTAAAACTAGCTGAATCCCCTACCTGCAGTTCATTCCACTTCTTTATCTTTCCTTCATACTTCATTATCAGAAAACCTCCCATACCATGATGATCTCCACATGCCAAGTCTATATCATAGACTTAAACCTGCCTGCATCATTCGCATTCCTGAATATAGACATGCAATTTTCATGCCTAGAAATATGCCTATAGCAGAGGGTTGGGCACATAAATAGTGTAAAAACGGTTAAAGTCCTACCGTTAGGCTTTTGAAGGCTATTTTCTATATTTATTTTTCTTATTTATAATAAAATACAATGGCTAAAGTTTTTTAAAAAAATACTATAAAAAAGACCTGAACCTAAACTGGGTCAGGTCTTTTTTATTGATAAACTGCTTCCTTTTATTTAAAGCATAATCCATATTTATGGGCTTTTCTAACGGCACTCGTCTGGCTGATACCAAGCGCCCGTGCGACTTTACGAGATGTACAATGAACCTCGATATACTGTTTTAAAATCCTTTTTTCAAAATCCTGCACCATAGTTTTAAGATCGCTATTTATATAAATAGAAAGATCGGTTGTATTCTGAGAATGTTGTTGGGGTAAAAATAGAAAATCAGGAAAAGTTTCTATTACTTCTTCCGGACTTGTAACAATTAAACGCTCTATTACATTTTTAAGTTCACGAATATTACCTGGCCAATGGTAATGTATCAATCGCCCGATTAATTGCGGGTGGATCTCTTTATTAAAACCATATTTCTTATTAAACATCTGCACAAAATGTTGTACAAGTGGAGGAATATCTTCACGGCGTTCCCGTAAAGGCGGAACATAGATGGGAACAACACTCAGACGGTAATACAAATCCCCCCGAAAACGTTTTTGTTCTATCATATCCCAGATATTTCGGTTCGTAGCGGTTATTAGCCTAACATCGATGGGTATGGTTTGGATCCCGCCTACTCGAATAATTTCGCCATCTTGCAAAACCTGAAGAAGCTTAGCTTGCAATATATAAGGTAATTCACCAATTTCGTCCAAAAAAAGAGTTCCGTGATTAGCTAGCTCGAAGAAGCCTCTTTTTCCTTCTTTTTTGGCACCAGTAAAGGCACCACCTTCATATCCAAAAAGTTCACTTTCCATTAAATTATCCGGTATAGCAGCACAGTTTATTTTTATAAAAGGCTTGTCAGAGCGCGGTCCTAAACGGTGTAAAGCATGAGCAATGACTTCCTTGCCTACGCCGGATTCCCCTAGAATCAGAACAGAAGATTCCACCTGGCTTAAACGTCCTACAACATCTAAGAGAGACTTTATTTTTTCCGATTCAAAAACATAATCAGTTGAGTTTTCATATTGCACTCGTTGTAGTTCCCGTTGATAATGCAAATTCAACTCCATGACATGCTCAACTTCCTGTCTAAGACGGTTCAGCTCAGTGATATCCCTACCATTGGTAAGCACTTGTACAATTTGACCAGCATTATTAAAAATTGGATTTCCCGTAACTAGTAGCGTTTTGCCGCTTTTCAAAGTTTGGGTAAAGGTAACCGGCTTTCCAGTAGCTAATACATCGAGGGTGGCGGAACGGTCATAATATCCTTCTTGTACAAGATCCCTCATATTCCGCCCTACAATCTCTTCTAAGGGAATCCCTGTAGTTCTGGCATAAGCTTCATTAACCCGCAAAACCTGTCCTTGACCATCAGTTACAAACAAACTATCAAATGAAGCTTCTATTATCACGTCAAGTTTTTTGAGATAGCTGTAAATATGTTTGGCGGCGTTGTCTTTACTAATTATGCCTATCATGTGCTCTTTTTCGTAAACAACAGCCAAACCAGCACTACTATTAATGAAATAATCAAGCTCATCATTAAGCTGAACACAAAGTAAATTCCGGTCACATACTTCTGAAACCGGAATAATATATTGACTATTTTGCAAGCATAAAAGAGCTTTGTTAAGAGTAATGAAGCCGATAGGATGGGTACCAGCATAAACAACCAAAAAAGAGCTTTTCCTTTCTTGCATGGTCTGTATACAAGCCTGTAAGGGATCAGTTATATGGACAATGACTGCCGGTAATAACTCGAGATCAGTATAACGCATTAATCCATTTTCCCCTCCTGAAGAACTTTGTTAAAATAATGCCACGACAAAAAACGCCATTTTCTATTAAATTTATTATATATCATAATAGATCATAAGACATGCCAAAACCCAACTGCGAACCTCATTTACCTCACTTGACCCATTATGGGTTCAATGTTAATAGATATTGGTCGTTTTGGTTACTTTTTATTATTGCTTCATTATTTTATTTAACAATGGCCGTAACGCTCATGGTTCTGAGGTTTAAGCGAGTCCTCCCCTCCTAATTCCCAACCGTTTTTATATAACTTTATGGTTTTGGCATCTATTTTGCTTATTTATAATGATGAATCCGTCAATACGACTTAGAAACATTTTTTAAATTGAAAAGCAGCGCCTATTTATTAAATGTATCCGTAGTGATTAGAGAGGTGATGTGTACTTGTAAAACGATTATGGTAACCAATTGTAACCATATACCGGATAATCATACGTTGACTAGAAAATATGTAATAAAGGTAGGCGAAAAATATGCTAAAAAGAAGATACGCGCGCATTTTGAGCTTAATGGTTATTTTGAGCTTATTGTTAACATTGACGATTGGTTGCGGAGGAAGTGGAGATTCTGACAAGGAAGTAAAGATCGGAAACATCCTGCCTTTATCCGGTTCAGCCGCTCCCCTAGGTAAAATTGGCCAGGAGGCCCGTGATATGGCGGTTGAAGAGATTAATAATTCAGGAGGTATTAAGTCTCTGGACGGCGCAAAAATTAAAATGGTTTATGCTGATAGTAAGGGCGACCCTGCCACTGGGGTTTCAGAAGCCGAGCGGTTAATCACCCAAGAAAATGTTTGTCTGATCACCGGCTGTTATCAAAGCGGTGTGGCTATGCCTTCTACCGAAGTAGCAGAAAGATACCAGGTTCCTTATTACGTGCCGGTTCCTTCTGAAGACATGATAACCGAGAGAGATTTTAAATATGTTTTTCGCCAGGCGGAAAAAACCAGTTGGCGTAATCGTGATCAGACCAAATTTATAAAAGAAATGTCAGAAAAATTTGGTACACCCGTCAAGACCGTAGCCCTGATTTATGAAAATACGGCCTGGGGTCAAGGTGCCATACGCGCATGGGAAAAATATTTACCTGAAGCTGGCCTGGAAATCGTACTAAAGGAACCTTATCCTACCAACTCTTCTGACCTTACCCCAGTCGTTCTAAAAGCAAAAAAACTTAACCCGGATATTATTATGATGGTTTCCTATGTATCCGATGCGGCCCTATTAACGAAAACTTTTGCGGAACATAAGGTCAAACCTCTAGCTTTTATCGGTACCAGTGGCGGTTTTGCCGACCCTACCTATTTTGACCTGGCTGGTACCAACTGTGAGTATTTTTTTGATATTTCTACCTGGGAACCTGATGTTAACCGTCCCTTTTCCAAAGAAACCAACCAACGTTTTCAGGAAAAGTATGGCTATGGAATGAATGCCGAAGCTGTTAAAGCCTATACAGCTATGTATGTTATCAAAGATGCTCTAGAAAGAGCAGGATCAACAGAACCAGAAGCTATTCGTAAAGCACTCGCCGAAACAAAAATTACTGATGGTATTACCCAAATGTATGCCTCAGAAATCGTTTTCGATGAAACTGGACAAATGATCAATGCCCCTTTGGTTATATGTCAATTCCAGAACATAGATGGAAAAATGCAGCGGGTAACTGTATGGCCGGAAGAAGAAGCTAGACCTGGTGTAGATATTGTATGGCCTTTTCCCGGCTGGAAGTAGTGATATAAATATCTAAGTAATTAATGGTTAGGGATGTGATAGACTCCATCCCTAACCTAGTCAGAGGGGGCGTTAGCAAAATGGGCTTTTTATCCGCAGTAGTAAATGGTATTAGTATGGGAGCAGTTTATGGGCTCATCGCCTTGGGACTTACCCTTATATTTGGCATAATGCGTATTATCAACTTTGCCCATGGAGCCTTTCTTATGCTTTCAATGATGCTCTCCTACTGGGTTTGGAGCATTACAGGAGCAAACCCATATATTCTCATTGTTATCATTGGCCCAGTAATGTTTTTTTTTGGTTATGCTTGTCAGCGTGCCCTAATTAAACCTGTTCTCGATGCCCAAAAAGACGTTAGAGAACCCTTAAGTGTTCTTTTGCTCACCGCTAGTTTAGCGGTTGTATTAGAAAATTTAGCGCTGATGATATTTGGAGCTGATTATGTAATGGTTCGAACTAGTTTTACTGATTCCACCATTGCCCTGGGCTCAGTGACTTTAAGCGCAGCTCGTCTTTACGCAGCCATAATCGCATTAGTTGTAACTGTTCTCTTCTGGGCATTCCTGAAATACTCCGAAATGGGCCGCAAACTAAGAGCAACCGGGCAAGACCGAAATACATCTGCATTAATGGGGATCGACATAACCAACACCTATGCGATTGCCTTTGGCCTGGGGACTGCTTTATTATCAGTAGCAGCCTTAGTATTAATTCCTTTTTACTACGTGCACCCTACTGTAGGACAGGTTTTTATGACTAAGGCTTTTATCGTCGTGGTATTAGGCGGCCTGGGTAGTGTTCCCGGAGCATTAGTAGGCGGCTTAATTATTGGATTAATTGAGTCCATCGGTGCTCAGTATATGACAGCAACCCTTACACTTGTGCTGGTATATGCGACTTTTCTTTCGGTTCTTTTTATCAAACCTTCGGGTATTTTTGGATCCCCATTTGAGTGGTAGGTAGGTGAAATTCATGAGGAAAAAAAGTAAAGGTTCAATTTTATTAATTGTAGTACTGGGCATTGCATTTATTATTCCAGTCTTGGTTACAAAACCATATTACTTACATGTTCTGACTGTTTGTTTATTATGGGCCTACCTGGCATCATCCTGGAATATTATTGGCGGCTATGCTGGACAGCTTTCATTAGGTCATGGAGTATTTACAGCGGTGGGAGCTTATGTAACCGTAATACTATTTAATGAATTTGGACTAACTCCATGGGTAGGTATGTTTATAGGCGGTTTTGCTGCAGTAGCAATGAGCTTTATCATAGGCTTTCCAACTTTTTCTTTACGGGGTGCTTATTATGCTCTGGCTACAGTGGCCATTTCTGAAGGGGTGGTAGTTCTAATCGAAAACACCATGGAAATCGGTTCATTACGAGTAGGGGGAGCCGAAGGTCTAATCGTTAAACTGGTAGGTAACGCTCCCCTGTATTTTCAATTTATCTCCAAAGTTCCCTACTACTATATCGCCCTGTTTATGTTATTAATAATTGTGGCTATTTCCAAATGGATTAAAGATTCCCGTTTGGGCTATTATTTAATGGCACTTAGAGAAGACGAGGATGCAGCTAAAGCTCTGGGCATTAATGTACGCAAGGCCAAATTGACAGCAGCTTGCATAAGTGCTTTTTTCACCGCATTAGGCGGTGTATTCTATGCTATGCTAATCCGTTACTTAGAACCTACCGCTATAGCTGGTGCATCAATGTCAACTCAAATGGTATTTTTAACTATCGTAGGGGGAAGCAGCACAGTACTGGGCCCGGTAGTAGGCGGTATTACCCTGTCACTTATTAGCGAAATAATTCGCTATTATTTTGGCGGAATGGTTATGGGGCTACACCTCTTTATATATGGGATAATCGTAATGCTGGTCATTATCTACAAACCGCGGGGTATCATTGAAATTCTAGAGAATTTCTATTACCGTTTTATACAGGTGCCTAAACAAAGGGGTGATGAAACCAATGGATAAAACCCTTCTCAAACTTGATAAACTTACCATAACATTTGGGGGGCTTATTGCCGTAAATCAATTCGACATGGAAGTCCATTCAGGGGAAGCGGTTGGTTTAATAGGCCCTAATGGCGCCGGGAAGACTACTGTTTTTAATCTTATTTCAGGAGTATATAAATCTACTAAAGGAAAGGTCCTTTTTAACGGGCATGATATTACCGGCCTCCCCCCTTACGAGGTATGCCAGAAAGGCATTGGCCGAACTTTTCAGGTAGTTAAACCCTTTCCAGCTATGACGGTATTACAAAATATTATGGTAGGCGCTTTTGTACACTCCCGGAATAGAAATAAGTGTGAACAAGTCGCCAGGGAGGTTCTTTATAAAGTTGGCCTGGAAAAGAAAAAGAATCATTTGGCCAAAAGTTTAACCCTGGCTGACCGCAAACGATTAGAGGTGGCAAAAGCCCTGGCAACTGAGCCTAAATTACTGCTTCTAGACGAAGTGCTAGCAGGTTTAAATGCCACCGAAATAGAAGATGCGGTAAAACTAGTCAAATCTATTAATGCACAAGGTATTACCATTCTGATGATTGAACATGTATTACAGGCAACTATGGCTATATGTAACCGCATCGTAGTACTCGATTATGGGAAAAAGATTGCCCAGGGAACTCCGGCAGAAGTGACTAGTAACCCTGATGTAATAAAAGCTTATTTAGGTGATGAGTATGAAGTTATTCGAAATTAAGGAATTAAATTCAGGATACGGAGACGTTATGGTATTAAATGACGTATCTTTCTCGGTTGAGGAAGGAGAAGTAGTTAGTATTGTAGGTGCAAATGGAGCAGGAAAAACTACTTTGTTAAATACCATATCAGGAATTATTCCTGTTCAGCGCGGCGAAATTTGGTTTGATGAAGTGCGGATTGATTCCCTCCCCCCCTATAAAATTACTGAATTAGGTATTGTTCAGGTACCTGAAGGCAGACGCATATTCCCCTTCCTAACTGTTTATGAAAATCTATTGGTTGGTTCATCTATGCCCAGAGCAATTAGAAAACGCAAAAAGAATCTGGAATATGTATTTGAACTTCTTCCTAAACTAGCGGAACGAAAAAGCCAAATCGGAAGGACATTAAGTGGTGGTGAACAGCAGATGCTGGCTATAGGACGTGCCCTTATGGCTATGCCTCGCATATTAATGTTGGATGAACCGTCTTTAGGTTTGTCCCCTTTACTGGTACGCACTGTATTTGAAATTATTGAGAAAATTAGTAGCCAGGGAACAACCATCCTACTGGTGGAGCAAAATGTTAAACAAGCTTTGCGGCTAAGCAAACGGGCCTATGTTTTAGAAAATGGACGCATCAGTCTTCAAGGCCCGGCCGATGAAATTTCTAACCACCCTTATGTTAAGAAGGCGTATCTAGGTTTATAGATGAGAGTTAGTATCGCCGCCACCCTTTTTGATTTTAATTAACGGTTATCGCTAACCGCATCATGAAAATTATTCCCCTGTAATTAATGACCGTAGTAACTACAAGAGGGGCAAGGAGATTTATCTTCTTGCCCCTCTTATTATTCCTAAGCCATCAGCTCCTGAAGAACTTCTGCAGACGGTTTATTTGGTATAGTAGCTATAACCTGTCCCTGGTATTCAAAGATACTATGATCCTGGTCAGTAATTTCACCAATTACGGCTGTAATACCATTTTTGCTGCGAATAGCCTCTAATACTTCATCAACATCCTGGGGCTCCACTTGCAGCAGCATACGGGCTTGAGTCTCACAAATAAAAATTTCTTCCGGGGTTATATTACCTGTTTTCACCGGAACTTTATCAAGTTGTATTTTGGCTCCCAGTCCTCCAAAGCGAGCCGATTCACATACAGCGGCTCCTATGCCGGCTGCTCCCAGGTCAGAACAAGCTTTTATTTTTCCGGTAGTGAAAGCAGCTAAAGTAGCCTCCATAGTAAGTTTCTCCTCTTTAAAACAAGCAATAGCCGGCTCCATAGAGGATACTAAACCTGCTCTATACAGGGTATCATTACCATCTGTACCCGTTTCCCCGACTATAATAATTTTGTCTCCTGAGGATTTAGCCGGCTTAGTAAGGGGTTTTTCCGTGACTTGTTTACCGATAACCGAAACTACCGTTGCCGGAACAATATCACTAAAGGAAGTAGAAAATCCTCCTCCTACTACAAAAACTCCCATACTTTCACACATATCAGCTATCCCTTTAAGCATCAGGTTAACTCTATCTTTACTAGTCATTATTTCACATTTACCACAAGTACACTTTCCTTCGAAGCCACATGGCCCTACAATGACTTCTTCTTCTAGCGGACGGGTGCCAATAAAATCTAACAAGAACATAGGCCTAGCCCCCATGGCTACAACATCTCTCATCGCCCCTCCGGCTCCGGTTGCTGCTGCATCATAAGGACGGGGTACACAAGGTGAACAGTGGCTTTCCATTTTAGCAGTAATAAAACAGTCGGTATCAGGAATTTTAACTACGGCAGCATCATCATTAGCATCAGGCCCTATCAGTAAAGCCCCAGGCCACATTTGGTCAATTTTTTGATTGAGCTGTTTAAATAGACCAAAATCGATCGCCTTGTCAGTATTATGATGCAGGTGAACAAACAATGCATGCATGAGCGCCTTTTCAACTTTATTCATAAAACAGCCTCCTATTTAAAGAATACTTTGTTCGATTTTATAAAAATATGTAGTTTTACGATTGCAGGCAGGTCCCCTCTTAATATACCCTAATACTGAAGCAGCAATTATCTAAACTACGTAAGATAATTGAGGAAGGTTATATAGATCCTTGTATATGGGTGATATGCTCTTAGTATAATTGCCAAACTATATCTTGCCAATAAGATTATGCTTGCTTATAGCGAGAATAATCAAACCTCCTAAATACGAGATACTGTATATTATATCTCAATATAATATCAAAGTAAGCCTAATTTGTTTACCAGCAAGGCATTAGTTATCGTTTTACCTCTGCTGCCCTGCCGGAACCACCCAGTAACTTATTCTTTCATCTCCTGGGGTTAGTTCCCGTACCAAAGTAGCCCCCGAACCTTCCGGTTCCTTATTACTGGCCAGTAGCATTTACCAATTGATTGTAGGATTTAACTGTAAGCAGATAATAAAGTAAATAAATTAAGGTATAAGCAACCACCGTAATTGCTATGGGGATAGTAAGATTTTTGTAAAGCAGGTTCCCCAGAACCGATAAAGCCACAACCGCATGAGCAATTCCTACCAATAAAGGGAAAAGGAAAATTGCCATAACCTGACGGGCGATGGAGGAACGAATCTCCTGGTGACTCACCCCGATTTTGCGCAGAATTTTATAGTTTATGTGATCCTTACTGGCTTCATTTAATTGTCGGAAATAGATAATACTTCCCGTAGCCAGCAAAAATACTAACCCCACAAATGCTCCGACAAATATCATCATACCATTAAACTCCTGCTGTTCTCTATAGGCATCGTAAGATGAGGATAGCAGATCGAAATTCCGATCAAGTTCCCGGGTAAGTTCTGCGCTCTCTTTTGCTTGTTTCACTATAATACCTCTATTTACGACTGGTTGTTGCTCCTGGCTCATCTGATTAAAACTTTCATCACTTACCACCAGGGTAAAAAACATGGTGTTCATAAGAAAATAAGGCTTAGCTTCAGTGATATAAAATTTCTGCTTAACTGGACTATTAGCTCCAACGATAAAATCATAACCCCGCAGGGCGGAGACATTGCCTTGAGTAAAAAGGATAGCCTCACCCGGTTTTTCTAACTTAATATCTGGTTTTAGACCACGAGCTTTTATCAGTTCCCGGTAGGAACTTTCCGATATAATTTGAGCAGTACGGTGAAAACCGGTCTTGCCAGATATCTTGCCACTAAGTTCTAGGTAGGGCACTTTTACATCAGCCAGCATCCTATGCTGGGGATAACGATCAATAATAGCATCTACCTGGCTATCTTTATTTATTTCACTTTCCATATAGACATAGCTAAAAGGTAGATAATTTTCCTGGTCCTCCTCCATATCGAAGTAAAAGCTGTAGCTCATCCCCACTGCAGTAAGAGTAGTGGCACTAAGGATAGCTATGGTAGCAAGCATGGTGGCATTACTTTTAATCCGGTACAATAAATTAGATATACCGATCATATTCATACCCCGGTAATAATACTGCTTGTTGCGGCGTACCAATTGCAAGACAAACACGGAAAGCGACTTAAACAAAGCAAATGTCCCGCTAACAACCAGCCCTAGTACGACCATAGCGTATACTGGAAATAAAAATACCAACTGCGGATGGAATGCTACTATATATCCTCCAGCTATTAACAATATAGATAAAAGGGCCAGCCAAACTGAGGTATGGGGTTTATTTTCGCCCTGCCGTTCGGCATGAAACAGCTCCACCAGCTGGAAGCGATAAATGATCCGGTGAGCATGCCAGGAAATGAGCAGGAATAGAAACATGAATACTAGCACTGTATTAAGCACCGCTTGGGAAGAAATAAAAAAATCCACCTGTATATATTTCCCCATTAAACTTAGTAACAACATAGCAAAAAGTTTGGAAAACAATCCGCCCAGAAAGATGCCCATCACCAAAGCTACTATACCCATTATCAGATTTTCATAAAAGAGCATTTTGGCAACCTGTTTCCTCTGTAAACCCAGAAGGGTATAAAGACCAATTTCTTTTTTTCTCCTGCGAGTGAAAAAAGCATTAGAATAGCCCATAAATATGGCTGAAAATACCGCAGTCATAAATGAGCCAAAAGACAAGAGGAATTTCATCTTACTACCGACGGCCTGGGTTACCTGTCCATTATAATTAACGGAATTAAATATATAAAAAACCAAAATACTAAATACCATAGATAAAAAATAGAGAAAATAAGTTTGAAAGTTATTTTTTATATTTCTTAAGGTTAAATCAAATAAAGTCACGGTTATCCCCTCCCAGTACCGCCAGTACATCCAGAATTTTATGGAAGAAATCCTTACGGGTTGCACCACGTACCAATTCACTAAATAAAACTCCATCCTTTATAAACAGGATACGCTGGCAATAGCTGGCAGCAAAAGCATCATGGGTTACCATCATAATAGTAGTAGCATAGCTTTTATTCAAATCAGCCAGGCATTGCAGAAGTTCAGTTGAGGCTCGGGAATCTAGTGCCCCGGTAGGTTCGTCAGCTAATACTAATCGGGGATTATGAATAATAGCCCGGGCAGCAGCAGTTCTTTGCTTTTGGCCACCGGATATTTCGTAGGGGTACTTAGCCAATATGTCCTGAATACCTAAGGGTCTAGCCACTCGACCTACCCTGGTTTCGATTTCATCAATCGGTATCCGGGCCAGAGCCAATGGTAAAACCACATTTTCTTTTACAGTGAGGGTATCTAAAAGATTAAAATCCTGAAATAAAAAACCCAGCTTGTCTCTGCGAAACCTGGCCAGTTGTGCTTCATCCATGGTTACCAGGTTATCTCCGTCTATAATGATGCTGCCCCTAGTAGGATTATCTATGCTGGCTATCAAATTTAGAAGGGTAGTTTTACCGGCACCGGAAGGTCCCATAATTCCAACAAATTCCCCCTCTTGTATCTGCAGATCTATCCCCTCCAGGGCTGGGTAAAGATTACCCCTTGTCCCATATACCTTTTGCAAGTTTCTGACTTCCAGTACATTATTCATTGCCTTGATCTCCTTTAATGAATGCGAATTTATGAAGGCCTTCATAAAGAATCTTATCCTTAATATGAATTTACATCCATGTATAAAGCGAACAAAAGCTCTTAAATTCCTTACATTTTTGTAAGATGCAATATTCCTGGAATGTGCTATCTTAAAAAGAGATAAGAAGGCTAGAAATAATATATAGTCTGGAATTGTAACGGGATACTACATATCCAAAAACCTGTGCAATGATTAAAAACAGCTAAGCTGACTGAGGGATGCTAATGTTTAAAATCATGTTAGTGGAAGATGATCCTAAGCTGAGGGATATCATTCTTGAAAATCTTAACAAATGGGGCTTTGCGGGAGGAGCCGTAGAAGATTTTAATGAGCTTATTCAGGAATTTTTACGCTTTGAGCCTCACCTGGTTTTAATGGATATTAATCTGCCTGCCTTTGATGGTTTTTATTGGTGCAGTAAGATACGGGAATTATCCAAAGTACCCGTGTTATTTATTTCTTCTCGGGACAGTAATATGGATATTATCATGGCGATTAATATGGGCGGTGACGATTTTATCATTAAACCATTTTCCCTGGAGGTATTAATAGCCAAAATTAAGGCTCTCTTACGTAGAACCTATTCATATGTTGATTCTGAAACCCTGGCAGTTGAACATAATGGAGTAGTACTAAACATGAAGAATAATCATCTGCAATACCAGGAAGAAGTTGTTGAGCTGACCCGCAATGAGTTTAAAATAGTCTATATGCTAATGAAGAATCAGGGGCGAGTAGTAAGTCGTGATCAATTAATGCGAGGTTTATGGGAGGATGAGAATTTTGTTGACGATAATACACTTACTGTCAACATCAACCGTCTGCGCCGCAAACTATTGGAAATTGGTCTTAAAGATTTCATTCATACCAGAAAGGGGCAGGGGTATATTATTCCATGAGACTATATGAGTATCTACTGGACCGAAAATATCTAATTCTCTTTTATCTATTACTGATGTTCTTTGTCACGGCGGTAATTTCACTCGACCCGGGCGGACGGGTAAACATGAATAATGTCATATATATTAATGGTGTGGCACTATTCCTTTTTATTATTTATCTTCTGGGGAGCTTTGTATTCAAACAGCAGTTTTACCGGCAATTTCAAAAAAGCCTGGAAGAAAACCCTGGTGGAATTATCCATACCATGCCTACCCCTGGTACATATGAACAAAGGCTGTATCGAAAACTACTGGAGAAAATCTATCTAGAACAAAAAAACTATTTAGAAAAACTCTATACACAGCGCAAAGAGGACCTGGAGTTTACAAACAGCTGGGTTCATGAAATCAAGACCCCTTTGGCTACCAGCCACCTGCTGATTGAAAATAGCCGGGGCAAATGCCCAGATGGCATTTTGGATAGCCTGGAGGAAGAACTGGTTCGTATGGACGGATTGGTAGAACAAGTTCTTTACTACGCCCGCAGGGACGATTTTGCCAAGGATTATTTTATCCAGGAACACGAATTGAAACCTCTCATAAATGAACTGGTAAAAAATCATGCCCGAACTTTTATCAGTAAAAAGATCCGCATCACTATAGATCGTATCGATATTATGGTGCTAACTGATCGAAAATGGCTGATGTTTATTCTTAGTCAAGTCTTAAGTAACTCCCTTAAATATACCCATGAAGGAGGGTCAATTAGCATTTACGCTGAGGAGAATACTGAAGAGAAAAGACTGGTAATCGTTGATAACGGAATAGGTATAAAAGCCGAAGATATTGGTCGGGTCTTTGACCGGGGATTTACCGGTTATAATGGCAGGATTTTCAGCAAATCTACGGGTATGGGCCTATATCTGGCCAGAAGCCTGGCCCGTAAACTGGGCCATGAGATGACAATAGAATCCGAGTTTAAAAAATACACCAGGGTAACAATCCACTTCCCCCGCCTGGGTGACTATTATAGGCAAGTGTATAGGCAAGTGACATAATCTCCACCAGCAGAAACAGCATGGTTCCGGTTAAAAATTAAATAGCTTATAATAGAAATGTTAATTTTTTTACTGGAGAGTACAAAATTATGTCACAAAAATCTTATCTTGTTTATCTACTGCTGCTGACCGTAGCGTGTTTATTTTTTACAGCGCCTAGCACCGCCAGGGCTGATACCTTACCTGCTGATACTATAAGCGCTCAGGCCTATGTGTTAATGGATGCTGATTCAGGGAAATTACTAGCCTCCAAAAACCCACATCGGCGTTTACCTCCTGCTAGTATGACCAAGTTAATGACCCTACTTCTTACCCTGGAAGCACTTGATGAGGGTGAGGCCGATAAAAATGATCAGGTAGTTAGCAGTAAATACGCCTGCTCCATGGAGGGAACAAGCATCTACCTTGAGCCAGGGGAAATAATGACCCTAGACGATATGATAAAAGGTATGACACTGGCATCAGCTAATGATGCCAGTGTAGCTGTAGCGGAATATCTCGCCGACAGTGAAACCGCATTTGTAGAAGAAATGAATCAAAAAGCCAGGGAAATAGGTATGAAGGACACGTTCTTTAAAAATGTCAACGGCTTACCAGCAGATGGTCATTATAGTTCGGCCTATGATATGGCCCTCTTGGCCAAATACACTCTGGCTAACACTTCTATCACCGATTATACTTCTTTAAAGCAGCATAATCTTCGTCAGGGTGAATATGTAATCTCTAACAGTAATAGATTGCTCTGGCGCTATGCAGGTGCAGATGGTTTGAAAACTGGATACACTTCCGAGGCTAAAAACTGCCTGGTTGCTACCGCAAAACGTGATAATCTGCGGCTTATTGTGGTGGTTATGGGTTGCCCCATGCGGGGTGGACACACCCAGGATGCTATGACCTTATTGGACTATGGCTTCGACCATTATTCTGCCATGCACATAATAGATAAAGGAACCGTTTGCGGTACAGTTAAAGTCCGCGGCGGAGTAGTTAAACAGGTGGAAGCAGTGGTCGCAGAAGAGATAAATGCCATTTATCCCAAAATCCGGGGTGGTTCCTTCAGCCGCCATCAGGAACTAGATTCTCGCCTTAAAGCACCAGTCAAACGCGGTCAGAAAGTTGGAGAAACCTTGATTTTTGAAGATGGAAAGCTGCTTAAAAAGGTGGATTTATTAGCGGCTAATGATGTCCCCCGTCTTAACCTGGCCGGTCGCGTAGGTCAGATTCCCTGGGGGTTTAAAGTTTTTATCGCCTTCATAATTGCGGTCAGTTATATTAGAAACCGACGCATAAAATTACATAAAAATCGAGTCAGAAAATTTTAATTTAAAATTTTTAAAGGAACCTTCCTGTATTTCACAGGAAGGTTCCTTTTTTCAGGATATAACCGAATGTTTATGAACTTCCGCTAACTTGTATTCAGCCAGAATAATACCTGCATTAGTAGATAACACTATTTATGAAAGGAGGTGAGTCAATGGATCAAAGGAGAATATTAGAATCATGTATCTCTCATATAAATAATGCCAAAGCAGATATTGAGACACTTAACTCGAAATCAACCAGTTCCAAAACTAAACAGGAATTTGGCTTAGCTTACGATGCCTTAAATGATTGTATCAACCACTGTAGTACCGGTGTAGAGCATCTTTAAAACTTCTTATCAAGTACAGCCCTTGATCCGCCCAGGGCTGTAAATTTTACATAAAAAAGCATTTTCCCTTCTTTTGCGCAGTATTATCCTCCGGCTTACTCATCCCTGGAGTAGTTTTGTTTTTCAGCCAGAGCTGCCTTAAGAAGTTCCCCCAGATTAGTGCCCAGATCTTCTTGGTCACTGTACTGCTTTATTAACTTTTGCGTGGCACGACTGGAACTTCTTCCCCGTCCAAATGGATCACCCTTTTCCGGCTGACGGTAACCGCAAGAGCGATCAGGACAGGCTAACATTTTACCCCTCTTTCCATTAACTATTAGCATATACCGACCACACAAGGGGCATTTAGTTTTGGAGATGTTGTCTGCTTTATAAACCGTGGTAGAAGCACGGATGCTTTGCACTAGTTGAGCTGCATCCTTACGAATATCCAACATGAAGCTTGTTTTATTAGCCTGCCCTCCGGCTATATCAGTAAGCCTTTGTTCCCACCGGGCAGTAAGTTCAGGGGTTCGCAGAGCTGGAGGCACCAGATTAATGAGCTGGACCCCCTTAGAAGTTGGCACTAATTCCTTACCATGTCGTTCAATATAGCTGGTATGAATAAGTTTCTCTATTATTTCAGCACGGGTTGCCGGGGTCCCTAACCCACTACTTTTAATCGACTCGCGTAAATCTTCATCCCTTACTAGCTTACCGCAATTTTCCATAGCGGTTAGCAAAGTGCCCTCAGTAAAGCGCGCCGGAGGCTGGGTTTTATGTTTACTCACTTTACAGTTTTTAACCTGAACTTTTTCCCCTTTATGATGAGCCGTTAAAGTCTGTTCAGGTACCTTATCTTCAACAGCTTTCCTCTGTTCTTCAGCCCCCATCTGGACCGCCCGCCAGCCCCGATCAGTTTCAACCTTGCCCCGGGAATAGAATCTCTCTCCATTAACTTCTGTGATAATAGTAGTCTGATTGAAACGGTAAGGTGGGTACAATACCGCCAGAAAGCGGCGGGCAATCAAGTCGTATAGCCTTTTTTCTTCTATACTTAAAGCCGTCAGGTTTAAAGGCTGTTCCGTGGGAATAATGGCATGATGATCAGTCACCTTTGTGTTATCGACAAAACGTTTACCAGGTTGGAGTGGTTTCCCCAGAAGTGGCCGGGTCATTGCTGCATAAGGTCCCACCCCCATGCCTCGCAAACGGGCCGCCAGCGTGGGCACGATGTCACTGGTAATGTAGCGGGAATCGGTCCTGGGGTAAGTCACTAGTTTATGCTGCTCATATAATTTCTGCAACACGGCTAAGGTTTTCTGGGCTGACCAGCTAAAGCGCTTATTGGCATCCCGCTGTAATTCTGTCAGATCATAAGCCCGTGGCGAAGGATCGCTTTTGGCTTCCGTCTTTACCTCCTTGACCCGTCCTGGTTGACCTTTGATTTGCGCCTCGATTTGCCGCGCTTGGGCCTGGTCATAAAAACGATTACCATTTGGACCACGCCAGTCACCAAAGTAACTGCCAAAATCAGCCCTTACAGTCCAGTAGTCAACCGGCACAAATTGCTTAATCTCATTTTCCCGGTTTACAATCATGGCCAGAGTAGGAGTCTGAACCCGTCCGGCATTAAGCTGGGCATTGTGCTTACAGGTTAAGGTCCGGGTAACATTAAGTCCTATAAGCCAGTCAGCTTCTGCCCGGCAAACGGCTGCAGCATACAAATTATTGTAGGTTGAACCCGGTTTTAAACGGGTAAAACCTTCTTGGATAGCTTTATCTGTCTGTGATGAGATCCATAGGCGCCAAAAAGGCTTTTTCCAGTTAGCCTTTTCCATAATCCACCGGGCCACCAATTCCCCTTCACGCCCGGCATCAGTAGCAATCACCATATCCTTGATATCTTTTCTTTTCATAAGGTCTTTTATTATCCGAAACTGATGGGCAGTCTGACGTATGATTTTAAGCTTCATCCTTTCCGGCAGCATAGGCAGATCCTCCATACGCCATTCCTTTAATCTAGTATCGTAATCATCAGGCTCGGCCAGAGTGACTAAATGTCCCAAAGCCCATGTAACTACATACCGCCGGCCTTCCATATAACCCTTGGCTTTATGGTTACACCCTAAAACCCGGGCAATTTCCCGAGCCACACTAGGCTTTTCCGCTAAAACCAGAGATTTCATACTCTATACCTCAATTCTTTTAGTACATTATACTTTTACTTTAATTAAAACTATTTAACTGCCTCTGTCAACTTTCCGACCACTCAATCATTTTTTCCAGTGCTTCTAAGGCTTGCCCCCTAACATCTTCACTAACTGTAACTACTGTTTCCCTGTTTAAGATGGAATAATGAATTTTTTCCAGCGTAATACTCTTCATATTTGGACAAATAAGTTCTTCCGAGGCCAGCACTAGTTGTTTATCAGGACAACTGGTGCTCATAGTATGGAAAATACCACATTCTGTAGCGATAATTAAGACCTGATGGTTAGTCTCTCGGGCATAGCTAACTATTCCGGCAGTGCTGCCTACATAATCTGCTAACTCCTGCACTTCTGGCCGGCACTCTGGATGTACTAGTACTGCTGCCTCCGGATACTGACTTTTTAGTGTTTTTATATTATCTGCTTTTACACAATCATGAATGGGGCAACAGGAAGGATAAGTATCCAGGTCCCTATGCAACTGGTTTACTACATACTGCCCCAGATTTCGATCCGGCAAAAACAGCACCTTTTGATCTGGTTTTAATTTTGAGATAATACGGGAAGCATTGGAAGAAGTACAGCAAACATCACTTAATGCTTTCACCGCTGCAGGTGTATTTACATAACTTACCACCGCAGCATCTGGATTTTTCTTCTTATATTCGATAATATCATTTAATTTAACCTGGTTAGCCATAGGACAGGTTGCCTTCGGTTCTGGACTAAGAATAGTCTTATCAGGGCACAAAATTGCCGCCGTCTCCGCCATAAAATCGACTCCTGCTACCAGGATAACCGGCATAGAACTATTCCGTGCAGCCACAGCCATTGAATATGAATCACCTACATAGTCAGCTATTTCTTGAATTTCAGGACGTTGGTAGAAGTGAGCTAATATAAAGATGGAATTTTTATTTTTAAGATATAGAATTTCATCCATTAATTCACGTTCTTGCAGATTCATTTTGACCACCTTTCCCCATAATATAGTAAGATGCAGAAGACCTTAATACTGGTTACCGCCAATTCCAATAGGTTCTCCCCTTAATGATTGCTATTATTATAATCCCTAGTATTGTTATAGGCAAGGTAGAATATTGAGGTAAACAATGGGGGCCAGCGGGAGGAAGCAAAGGGACCGTCCCTTTGCTTTCTATGGTTTAAAGAGATTAAGTAGGAAGTCAATTAATCCCCGGTCAGTATCGTTTTTTTCTGTAGGGAGTTCGGTCATAAAATGGTTTATTACGGTATGTTGTAGAACCCCTATAAAGCATTTTGAGGCAAGAAGAGGATTTAGGTCTGTCTTAAATAAACCCTCTTCTAGGCCCTGTTTTATAATAATTTGGATTAGATCGGTATAATGCCCTATAATATTGCGTACTAAATCCTGGCATTTCTGATCCCTAATGCTAAGCGATTCACCGAAGATAAGCCGGGGTATACCCTGATTATCCTTTAGCATATCCAGGTGTGCTTCAAAAATGAGTATTAATTTATTATAAGGATCAGCCTCACTGCCCTGTATATTATTACTGGTTTCTATGAGCCGGTCGGTGAAAGTCTTGATCAAGGTTCGCAGTATATCTATCTTACTATCAAAGTGTTTAAAAATAGTGGCTTCGGCAATCCCTACCCTCTTGGCTATCGCAGCCGTAGTAAGTGCCTCTATTCCTGACTCGCCTATCATTTCCAAGGTAGCATTAAGAATTTGCGCTCTCCTGACACTGGCCGGTTGTGAGGTTGCCCGTGCTGTCATTTCCTTTTACCTCCTTTATTGATTGTCTTCTATCCATAATAGAATACATAACGGGAATGACAATCATAGTCAACAAAGTAGCCGTTGCTAAACCACCTATCTCAGATATTGCTAATGGAGAAAACCGTTCCGCCCCTAAAGACCATTCCAACGCTAATGGAAGCATACCGGCTATAGCAGCAATAGCAGTCATCATTATGGGACGAAACCGTATATTAATAGCCTTGAGCAAGGACTCTTTAAGACTGTGCCCCATTTCCCGCATACGATTAGTATAGTCTACCAGAAGTATGGAGTTGTTTACTACCGTGCCAGCTAGCAGGATAAAGCCCAGCATTACTGGCATGGAAACCGGTTTAGAACTATACAAAAGTGCTAATGCTACCCCGATAACTACCAGGGGAATGGCCAGCATAATAACTAATGGATATATAAATGAGCGAAATTGGGCTAGTAAAACTAAATAAACTCCTATTATAGCCATTATCAATGCCTTTTTCAGGTCTTGTGATGATTCCTGTAAATCAGTTTGTTCTCCGGCTATTTTGATTTCATAGCCGTTTGGTACCTTAATCTTGTCCAGGGCTTTTTCTATATCCGCAATGATAAAGCTAAAAGTTCTATTATGGGGAAAGCCTAGTATATCAATAGTTTCCCGGTTATTTTCCTGGGAAATAAGGGATGGTCCCCATTCTTTTTCAATGTTAGCAACTGCCCGTAAAGGAATCATCTGACCGCTAGGAGTCGTCAATAATATATTCTCTATATCAGACCAGTTGTAGTTATTATGAATGGAGTAGTCTACAACCACCGGAAGATCCCTGTCCGATTTGAGATTTGATACCGGGATATCTTCAGTTGATTGGAACACCTGGTTAGCTATAGAACGGGTAGATAGTCCATATTCTGCGTATGATTTTGGATAGATCCTAATCTCCGGGTTATTAAGATACCAATTCCGGTAAAGATTAACTACTCCTGGTACAGCTACGATTTCCTTCTCTACTTCACCGGCCAGGTAATTGAGCACCTCGGTATCACTACCTACAATTTGAATGTCTATCGGAGCTGTGGTCGTTGGCACGGCGGTAGCCCCTTCCTCTTTAATTACAAACGTATCTATTTCAGGTATACGGGAAATTTTCTTTCTAATTCTATCTTGAATTTCCCATATAGTCTCATTTCTTTCTTTACGCGAAGTTAATTCTATCTCAATGGTGGCTTGATTTACCCCTAGAACACCAGAGCCCCCAATAAAGTGGCTATCGATTTCATAGCCGATTTGGGTATTATAATTAACCACGTTTTTTTCATCTGCTAATAACTGCTCAATACGGCTGACCACTGTACTGGTTTTAGCAAGTGAAGAACCAGGATCAGCCTGAATATTTATTATAAATGACCCGGAATCAAATCGGGGTAGAGCTTCGACACCTAACATTCTCATCATTATTACCCCTACCAACATAATACTTACAGCAATGCCTACGGTTTTTTTACGATGCCTGAGCCCCCAGTTTACTGCTTTAATATAAAATCCCCTCAGTTTATCGATAGTCATTAAAAAAGGATGAGCGATAAGCTTCAGTACTTTATCCCCCTTACTCCAGGAAGTGTAACCCACTAATACTGTAAACAGAGGGATGATTATGGTAGAAACTAAAAAAGAAACACTTAATGTAATAATTAAGGTAGATGCTAAAGGGCCAAATATTTTACCTACAAATCCTTTTATGAAAAGTAATGGTATAAGTACAATAATGGTAGTTAAAGCCCCGGCTGCCAGGGGTAGAATGACTTCTTTGGTACCCTCCAGTGCGGCCAGAAAGGGGGGCTCCTGTAGTGCTTGACGATGACGCACTATATTTTCCACTACAACTATGGTCTGGTCTATTACAAAGCCGACACTTAAAATCAGAGCGGAAAGCGTAATTAAATTTAAGCCAATTCCCATGACCTGCATAGTGGCAAATGTCCCCAGGTAAGTTAAAGGCATGGCAACAGCCACTATAAACGATTGGATAAAGCTGCCTAAAAAAAGTAATATCACAATGGCAGCCAGCAGCATAGCTTCGACTACACTTTCGGTCATATTGCCAACCACTTGCTGGGTGAAAGTAGCATCACTGCTGGCTATTTTAAATTCCAGTGCCGGGTAATGCTGAGATAGTTCGGTCAGGCAATCCTCTATATTTTTAACTACATCGATAATATTCGCACCATCTTTTTTTAATATTTGCAGGGCGAGAGATTCTTCGCCATTGACACGGAAAATGCTAGTTGGGGTAGCCGTTGAGTCCTTAATTTCGGCAACATCCTCCAGGGTTATAAATCGATGCGGATTATCCTCAATAACCAGATTTTTTATTTCTTCAATGCTGTCAGCCTGCTTGATAATCCTGAGCGAGTAACGATCGTCGTTATTAGCATAATTTCCGCCTGGTAAAGTCAGGTTGTTCTGGGCAATAATAGCCTGAACCATTTGCAGGGAAATCCCCAAATCTTCTAACTTGTCCCTATCTATATCAATATTAACCTGTGCCGGAATACCACCAAATATATCCACTGCTGCAACTCCGTCTACCCGTTGCAGTTCATTTACTATATCCCCATCAACTAGTTCATACACTGCTTCAGGACTAAGCTGGGAGGATGATACACCAATAGTCATTATGGGACGGTTGGCGGTGCTGAATTTTTGTACACGCGGTTCCCCAATGTTAGCCGGCATACTACCTTTAATATGGCTGATGGCATTTTGGGTATCTACAGCTGCACTATCTATATTAACACCGTAAGCGAACTCAACTTCTACTACCGATAAGCCCGCCTGGGATATGGAACGGGTATTTTTAACCCCATCTAAAGCAGCAAATTCCTCCTCCATAGGCTCCGATACCTGGTCCTTTATATCTTCAGCCGACATACCCGGACAGGGGGTAACTACATTTACTATTGGCGGAGCCGTATCAGGGAATAGATCAACCGGGATATTCTGTTTTGCATAAACTCCTAGTAATACCGTAGCAATAACTAGTGAAAAGATTAAATATTTATGTTTTAGGCAAAATTCCACCCATTTCACTATTTAAGGTCCTCCTTATCCTGGTATTGGTAAATAGTACATTTATCGTAAAGTTTATTTAAACTGGAGGTGCAAACTTTTTGACCACTGTTAAGACCGGATTTAATTTCGATAAACTTATGGTTTTTAAGACCGGTTTCAACTGCCTGCTTAATGGCTTGATTATCCTTTATTAAAAAAACATAATTTTTATCCCCTTCAGTAAGTAAAGCTTCCCGTGGGACTAGAATAGCTTGGCTTTTTTCATCGGTTATAAAGTCCACCTTAACATTCATACCAGGATAAAACCCATACTCTGAAATATGATCCTCACTCAGGTTAAGTTTTACCGGTGCCGTCCTGGTTTGCTGATCAATTGATTTATTAACCTTTAAAACTGAAGTCTGAAATACTGAATTATGGGCAGTTACTTTAACCTGATTACCTGGTTTTATGGCAGCCAAATCACCTTGTAAAACATTAGCCGAAATCACCATATTATCAATTGATTCTAACGCTAGTAAAGGCTGTCCCGGAACAATGACATCCCCTGGGTATTTGAAAATCTGTTTTACATACCCGTTTACCGGCGCATATATATTGGTACTTTCCACATTAGTTTGGGCATCCTTTAACATAGCTTCAGCTTCTTCTATAGAGGCACAGGCTAAATCGTATTTATATACTGCTTCTTCAAATGATTTAGCAGCCAAAGCACCTTTTTCATAGAGAGTTTCGGAACGCTGCAACTCTTTTTTTAAATATTCTTCCGTCAAACGAGCTGATTCCAGTTTTTTTACGGCTATTTCCAGTTTATTGGTATACTGTTCTCCTTCTAAAGCTGCTATAAGCTCGCCTTTAGACACTAATTGCCCTTCCTCCACCAGCATTGTTTTTATGGGGGCGGCCACTTCCGAAGATAGGGATGTTATGTACTCAGGTTCTATAATACCTGCATAGGTAATACTGCTGGATATGGCTCCTTTTTGCACCATTGCCGTTTTTACCGGAATACCCTGTCCAGTTGTAACAGCCGGTTCTCCCCGCAGATGGGCTATTTTACCTGCAGTAAAAATGACTATAAGTATAATTGCTGTCAACAGTAATAATTTCCCACTTTTTGTTCCCATTAATTTATCACTTACCCTCCTATCTGAATAGGTGAGTGATCACTCACTCACCATTTATTTTAAGATAGATAATAATTGAGAATTTAGCAATAGTCTTTTAGTCCCAAGAGGTTTTTTTATCAGTTTAACGGCCGGCTAGACATAGAGTTCTCTTAAGCTTTAGATAGCTATAATTAACATCGGTAGCTTAAATTGCTCAATAATTCTCTGGTAGGCTAAAGAGGGGATTTTTCATAAGTAGATGAGTTTATCTTAAGCTGTCTTAGACTTGCAGAAAAAGGTCCGGCCGTAAGGGTACCACTCTAAGGGTATAATAATGCTCCCAATAGGGCCGGACACGAAAATTAGCCAATCATAATACGATCTTCTGGATAGCGCAGATTAGGCTGCATGGGCTGGTGAGCCAGGGCTAGTCCGACGGTTATGGGACCCAGCCGTCCAAAAAGCATGGTAATGGTAATGATAATCTGACCTAATGAGGTTAAATAAGGGGTTAGCCCCATGCTCAATCCAACCGTACCAGTGGCGGATACTACTTCGAACAATACCCTGGCAAAATCATGATGCTGAAGCGAGAGCAGCAGGGTACTAACAAATATGACCACAATAGATAAAATAGCAATGGTCATAGCCCGAGCCACGTCCTGGGAAGGAATTCTGCGCTTGGCAATTTCCACATCCCGTTTTCCCCGAAAAATACTCCATACCGTCATACAAAGTAATATAAAAGTAGTAACCTTGATGCCGCCCGCGGTTGAACCTGGGGATCCGCCGATAAACATTAGACCCATAAGCACTATCTGGGTCGGCAGCATCATAGCCCCTACATCAATAGTGGCAAAACCACAGGTACGTGTAGAAGACATAAAAAAAGATACCAAGAGTTTTTCTGATCCGGTAAAATTAGCCAGGGAATTAGTGTACTCCAATCCTAAAATAAGTAACATGCCTGCAATAATGATAAATCCAGTCCCACTTAATACTAGACGGGCATGTAATGATAAATGCCCACTGCGGCGATAATTAAATACCTCATAAATTACTAAAAATCCCAAACTACCAGTGATAAACAAGGTGGAAATAGTCAAAACAACCACTATGTCACCGGCAAAAGCGTGCAGGCTCTGGAAATTACCAAATAGATCAAATCCAGCATTATTAAAAGCAGAAACAGAATGAAATAGCCCATACCACAGGGATTTTTTCACTCCCATTACCGGTAACCAGTGCAGGAACAAAATTATGGCACCGATAAGCTCTATAACCAGGGAGAAAACCAGGAGATAGCGAAAAACCCCCATCATACCTTCCATAGAGTGGCGGTTAAGGGCAAACTGGAGAACAATTTTCTGTTTTAAATCAATTCTGCGCTTAAGTAATATTACAAAAAAGGTGGCAAAGGTCATCACACCCAGACCACCTACCTGAATCAATAAAAGAATAACTAATTGCCCGGCAAATGACCAATGGGTAACGGTATCTACCACCACCAGACCTGTAACACAAAGAGCTGATACCGAGGTAAATAAGGCTGTTAAAAAATTCGGATTCCCTGATTTGACTGCCCAGGGCATGGTAAGCAGTAGGCTGCCCACTAACGCTATGATGAGGAAGGTGCTCACCAGTACGTTAGGAGGACTGACTTTGTTTCCCTTCATGTTTTAATCCATCTCACCAAGTTTTTCCAAGCGCCGGGTGGGTCCTAAAGCCACCAAAATATCATCTTTTTTAATCCGCTGCTGGGCATGAGGTGATATGATAATTTCCTGACCACTGCGAATAGCAATAATAGTTATATCCATACGCTGACGAATAGCTATTTCCTCTAATGATCGTCCTACAAAAGAAACCGGGGTTATTAATTCCAGTATCCCGTAATCCGAAGATAGCTGGATTTGTTCAATAATACTGTTGGAAACCAGGTTACAGGCTAACCGGAGAGCCATGTCTCTTTCTGGATAAATAACCATGTCAATACCCAGCTTTTCTAATACCTTACCATGCATGTGGTTTTGTGCTTTAGCGATTATCTTTCGTACCCCCAGTTCTTTAAGGGTAATACTAGTTAAAATGCTGGCTTCGATATCTCCTCCTATACCAACAATGACTGCATCAAAGCTGGCTACATCCAGGGCTTTAAGTACTTTTTCATCCATAGCATCTGCTTGCACAGCATGGGTAGCAATGGCAGCAACATAATCTATCCGGTCTTCGTTATTATCTATAGCTAACACCTGATGTCCCAGGCGTATCAGTTCCTCCAGTAAACTATAACCAAAGCGGCCCAGGCCTATCACGACAAACTGCTTTTTTTTCAACAATAAACCCTCCTGTATAAACATTACCTATCAATAATTAGCCGTAATTTAGCCATATTTCGTGAGTTGTTTTATCGATTCCTATTATAAGATATTACCAATATAAAAACTCCTACCAAGCATAGTATTATAGCTATTATAACGGTTATGTATCAGGCCGACTGGCAACCGGGACCGGTGATAACACTGTGACCGCTATTCTGCGGAATAACCTGTATCTGGGTACATATCCGCTCTTTAATTGCCGGGACATGGGAAATAATCCCGATAATTTTTCCTTCCTGCTGAAGCCCGGCCAAAGTATCCAGAGCCGTCTCCAAAGCATCTTCATCTAGGGTTCCAAAGCCTTCGTCGAGAAAAAGTGAGTCTACCCTGACATTACGACTGGACATCTGTGACAACCCCAGAGCTAAAGCCAGGCTAACTATAAAGCTTTCGCCACCGGAAAGATTTTTGGTGGAGCGGATTTCCCCGGCCTGGTAATTATCTATCACGTTTAATTCTAACGGATAACTACTATCACAAACTAATAGATAGCGTTCTGTCATCTTTTGAAGGTGACGATTAGCATGATTAACCATGATCTGAAAGGTGATCCCCTGGGCAAAATTCCGGTATTTCTTCCCATCAGCAGACCCAATCAGTTCATGAAGAATATCCCAACGGTTACATTCTTTTTTCTGGGCTTCGATTTTATCCAGGTGTTTTTGTTGTTTAAGATGCAGCTTTTTATTTTCAGCCAAGCGAATTCTAGCGGCAGCTATATCCTGCTGCAGATCTTTCAGGCAGGCCAAATCGGTAGTTAAGTCCTGTTTTATCAGTTCCGGTTGCTGATGAGTAATCACCTTTTGCCTCTCATTTTTTAGTTGGCTGTTTTTATCTTTAATACGGATTTCCAATTCAGTCTGTTCCCGGCGTAACCTTTCCGCTTTCGCAGTTAAGCTGTCTCTTTCTTCAACCGTTAAACAAGCGGACTGGTAATCATCCTCATCGGCAAAACCAGCCTCGGTTAACCTTAGTTTCAGCTCCCTTTCCATCTGGGTTAATTCTTCGCCACGTTTTTGGGTGGAATCCTGCCAGGAAATAATACGCTCCTGTAACCAGGCTATGTCCTGTTCGATTTTTATACGATTGCCTTGGATTTTTTCCAATAATCCCTGGGCCTGGTCAACTGCCTCAGCTAGTACCTTCTCTTCCTTATCGGGATTTTTATCTCCATACATCAGGTGGCGTTCCCGGGTTATATGAGCCAGTTGATCGGTTAAGGTATTATACTCTTTTCTATGATGTTGTGAATCTTTGTCAAGTTTATCAAATAGTACCTTGTGTTTATCAATTTCAGCCTTTAAGTTAGCGATATTCTTTTCATAAACTGCCTTTTCTGCCTGTTTATCCTGCCAATCCTGGCGGCGTTTTTTTAACCCTTCCAATATGCCCGCAAAATCTTTAAGAGGTAGTTCCTTTATTCCATATACCGCTACCCTTTCCAGAGCTAATTGATAGTCACGATTTAATTGCTGCCCTTCGGTAGTACATTCTGCCATCAAACGCTGGTATTGGCCCTGGGCTACACTATGTTCATAACCAGCCTTTTCCGCCGCCTTTTCAAAGTTCGCCAAAGCCTTACGGGACGCATCCACAGCTTGGCGAAGTTTTTTCTCCCTTATCTCCTTTTGCTCTGCTTCAGCTATGATCTGGGAATACTGCTTTATCTGCATCTGGGTATCAGCCAGCCTTTTTTCTACTATTGGCAAACACTGTTCAGGCTCAGCCTTAATAGCTAATTGGGAAAGTAATTTATGGCATTGATCCTGTTCTTCATCCAGGATTGTTTTTTGTGACTTAATCTCACTTTGAGTCTGCTCAAGATCTTTTTCAATTTTGGCCTGCTTTACCAGCAAAACGGACATTCTCTGTTCAGTCTTTTCTAATTGATTTTTCATCTGAACAAGATTTAATTCCACTTCCCCAGCTACGGGTATATTACCCCTGGCATAGGGATGGTCGGTAGATCCACATAATGGGCAAGGCTGGTCATCTTCCAAACGGGCCCGCTCTTCCTCCAGGTCACGAATACGATTTAAAAGAGCCACCTCCACCTCAAGGTGGCTTATCTCCCGATTATATCCATCTTTTTTTTGACAGCACTCTTCTATATCCCGGATCAACTGTTCCTGAACCATACCTAATTGTTCCCAGTGGTTTTTTAATGATTTACATTTTTGTTCGAGTTGAGGTATTTTAAGCAGTACTTGCCGGAAGTTTTCCAACCGATTTTTGTCCTCTTTAAGTTCTTCTAACTCATCACGCCAGCTATTCAGCTCTCTACCGGTAAGAAGATCATCAATTTCCAGTATTAACTGCCTATGTTCCTGTTCATTCTTTGTGAACCTGGACTGGTATTCCTTCAGCTCTAATTCTAGTTGTAGATAAGCTTCCCGGGAATTTTTTTTGATATCATCAGCTGCGGCCAGTTCCTCACATTGCCTTTCATATCGGATGTTTTTTTCTTCTAGGATGGTGAACATTTGAATTATAGCAGATAGGTTTTCCACTAGTCCGGCATCTACACTATGCTTTAGGAGATGCTTTTCAATATTTTCTAAAGCTAGGCCCGATTGTTTTAGTACTTCCTCATTATCTTTTATTAACTGGCAACATTCCCCTTGTTCTTCTTCCATTTTCGTAATAAATGCTTCTAATTCCTTAAGCTGTATCTGCCTGTCCATTATGCGCAGATCCATTTCCCGAATTTTCTTTATTAAGGGGACTGCCTGCCTCTGGTTACTGCGAGCTTCCTCCAATTGTTTGTGGGCCCCTTCTTCTACCAGCCGGGCTTCATTAAGAGCAGCTATTTTGCCGGGAAGGCTCTGTTTGGCTTTGGTTAGCTCGTTAAACTCTTGCTGCTGCAGTTGACGCAGGCCGGTAACCTTTACGTAATCGCCCTGGAAGGTTAAAGCTCGATTAGCCCTTTCCAGCTTTTGGACATCGTTTTTAAAGGCCTCATCTCTTTCTTTAAACTCCTGCCATAGTTTATCAAGTTCGGCCAGTTCCTTTTTCAGTATAGCTATACCCTCAATCCAGACCAGGGCCTGGCGTAGGGACTCAATCTTCTGAGTTAATTTTTCTTCCTGATCCTGCTGTTCTGCCAACTTAGAGCATAATTCCTGTTCTGCCTCTTCACTGAGCAACTGTATTCCCGCTTGCTCCGCCTGTAAGTTTTCCAGGATTTCTCTTTCTAAGCCCCGGCGTATGTGAACCTGTTGCGAAATCTGGCTGTATATTTCTGTACCGGTGATTTGCTCTAAAATAGGAGCACGTTCGTCAGGGGGAGCTTGAAGAAATGCAGCAAAGCCGCCTTGGGCCAGCAGCATCGAACGAGTAAAGCGACTAAAATCCATACCAGTTAAACGTTCTATATATTCCGCCACATTCCTGAGTTTAGACTCTAACACCTGCCCCGTATCAGCCTCAACAATCTCCTGGCGGGGCATTTGTAATTCACCATCAGGCTTATTATGAGCCCGGTGTTGGCTCCAGTGACTGCGATACCTGCCAGCCTGGGTTTCGAAAGTAACCTCGGCAAAACACTCCCCCGTCTGCCGGGACATGATTTCATTACTGCTTTTGGTAACCTTATTTAAGCGGGGAGTACGTCCATATAAAGCCAGGCAAATGGCATCCAGAATAGTAGTTTTTCCGGCACCGGTTGGTCCGGTGATGGCAAATATACCATCAGAGGTATATTCAGGATGGGTAAAATCAATAGTCCACTCCCCCACCAGCGAATTTAAATTTTTAAAGCGCACATTGATTATCCGCATAACCTGCTCCTTTACTCATCCGATCCATCTTCATAAAGGGCTGCAACTGCTTCATTATAGACTCCTAAAAGCTCTTCCCGCTGTTCTGCCGGTATTTGATGGGCATCCAGACAGCGCATAAAAACATCAATAGTATCCAGATCGTCTAATGTTTCCTCACTGTTTATACTACTTAAAGCCTGTTGTAAAACACGGTCGTTTTTCACCCGCAGGATTTCCAAACTGGTTCCCTCGATAATTTCATCAAGGCGTTCCCGTAAGTTACCGATGATTTCTGCACCATTATAGATTATTTCCAACCATACATTACCGCCGCAAGTTTTAAGCTCTTCTAAACGATGCTGAATAGTTTTCCAGTCCCCGCTAATGCCCTCCAAGTTCTGAAAGATTGGTACAGGTAATAGAGAAACTTCTGGCTGCCTGCCATGAAAAACCACCTGGCATACATACTTATTACGAGCAGCTTCATTAAACCCCATAGCTAGAGGTGAACCACTATAACGCCTATTCTCTGCTCCTTCTACCTTTTGGGCCATATGCAAATGGCCTAGTGCCAGGTAATCAATACAGGCAGGAAAAGCATCGTTGCCCACCTGCCCCAGCGAACCTACATACAGGTTGCGCACCCCATCTCCTTCCACCGTCTGCCCGCCGGTGGTAAATAGATGTCCCATAGCAACTATGGGTACCATTTTCCCCAGCTGAACCCGAATTTGCTCTGCCTGGGCACAAACCTGCTGGTAATGTTCCTTAATCCCCTCTACCAGTTTACGTTCTTTATCGGCTGGGCTTTCACCAATCTCTGCCTTGCGAATGTCACGATCCCTTAAATAGGGAACGGCACAGACTATCAATTCCGGTTCACCTTGGGTATCCTTTAAGACCAGTATCTCATCATGGTAAGAATCGGTTATACATCCTATTACATGGACATTAAGAAAGCGCAGTACCTCCCGGGGAGCATTTAGGAAGGAAGGCGAATCGTGATTTCCGGCCGTAATAATCACATGTCGGCAGCTGGTTTTGGCAATCTCCACTAAAAACTGGTAATATAATTCCTGGGCCCGGTTACCGGGAGTACTATTATCAAACACATCACCAGCTACTAAAAGGATATCTACCTGCTCACCAGCAATTAAATCAGCCAGCCAGGCTAAAAAAGACCTATATTCTTCATACCTTTTACGTCCATATAATGAACGTCCGATATGCCAATCTGAGGTGTGAATCAACTTCATACATTAACTCTCCTTAACTGTACTCCCCTACCATTTTATATGACGTTATCTTTGTTCCAGACACTTTTTTTATCCATTATTACAGCACAAAAAGCAACGTCATAGTTTCCTATCATTCAAAACATGGGGTCCTTTCCAAACTAACTCCCTTTTACCTGATTATACATTAAGCGTCATCTATTTCTAGTTTCACCTGGAAACCCGAAACCACCTTAACTTTAATTAAATGCCTTTAAGCCGGTTTTATTTACCATAAGAAATTGACAGGAAAAAGGAATTTTATGTTGAATTATGGGGCTGTTTACTTTTTTACTTATTAATGAAATTGCAAGGGAGGAATTACAAGTAAATGACAAAAATTGAAAAAACACGAAGAAGTACCTTGGTCTTCGGTATCACTATGCTGTTGTTGTGGACCGCTATCCTCAGCAATCCCATAAGCACCGCTGCAGCCAGCGGAAATAGCCATGGTCAACAAAAAGTTGTGGCGGCAGGTAGCCAATATGCTACTGAATTATACATAATCGATAGCGGAAAACCAGGACCGGTTGTGATGATTGTCGGAGGAGTTCACGGGGATGAAACGGCTGGATACAAAACTGCTCATAAAGTAAAGAATTACTCTATTAAAAAAGGCAAATTATTAGTTATACCAGAAGCTAACAAACGGGCCGTAGCGATAAACAAACGTTACGTACCTGGTGAAGGCAATTTGAATCGGCATTTTCCTAAAAGTGCCTCTAGATCAAGTGCTACTGTTTTATCCCGGTCTATTTATCAGGTGGTAAAAGACTACGATGTCGACTGGTTGATGGACTTGCACGAAGGGGTAAACTATTATAAGAATAAACGGAGCAGTTCTGTAGGCCAAACCCTGATCTATTATCCGGCCAATTCTACCCGTTATACAGTTGATGACATTGTAAAAGAATTAAATCGTAACATAAGTGGCTCTTACCGGAAATTTACCCTGATACGCCATCCGGTTAAAGGCAGTCTGGCTAGAAGTACCGGACAATTTTTAGATGTACATAGTTTTATTTTTGAAACCTCGCAAAAAGCGCCTCTAGCAACCAGAATCGGCTACCAGGCCAAGGCAGTACAAACACTGTTAAAGCAGCTAAATATGCTTTAAACATTTTCCGGTTCCTATTGACCATGGTAATACTTTTCGGGGGAAGTCACTTAGTTGCAGGTAATCTTGAGAAAATCCGGTTAACATAAAAGGAGAGATAAGCTTTGGAGCTAACACCTGCCGGCCGTAATCGCTATCGTTTACTGCGCCGGAATAAGATGTTAGTGGAAGCCCTGGTTTATGCCAGCCCAGCTTTGCTTCCCCTGATTACTGGCGATCGTTCCCTGGAGCAGTTGGCGGCAGCCGCTTGCCTGCCTGGGGTGGTAGAACCGGTAGTGGGTATGCCTGATATGCACGAAGGCTTTGGCCTTCCTATTGGTGGGGTGATGGCCTGTGAAAAAAACGGAGTAGTATCGGCGGGAGCAGTGGGCATGGATATAAATTGCGGAGTTAGAATGCTGCGTAGTAATATCAGGGCCTGGGATATAGACCGTTCTACCCTGCGTGCTTTAATGAACGCTATTGAAGACCGGGTTCCTACCGGTATAGGAAAAAAGAGACACCATCCCGGGGTTACCAGTGACCTTTTTGAAAAAGTAGTATACCAAGGAGCCGAAACAGTGATCCAGATTGGTTTTGGTCAAACTAAAGACCGGGAACGTATTGAGGAATACGGGTACCTGCCAGGAGCCAACCTGGATAAAGTAAGTCCCCGGGCTATAAAGCGTGGTTCCGAACAATTAGGAACTTTGGGTGGAGGAAATCATTTTATTGAAATCCAGCAGGTAGAAAAGATTTATGATCCGGTTATTGCTGCCCATTTTGGATTATATGCCGATCAGCTTACCGTAATGATTCACACCGGCAGCCGGGGCTTTGGGCACCAGATTTGCACTGATTATTCTCGCACTCATATTCACGCAGCAACCAAATATGGAATAGAACTTCCTGATAAAGGTCTAGCTTGTGCCCCTTTGGATGCCAGGGAAGGTCAGGACTATTTATCGGCTATGGCCTGTGCCGTTAATTTTGCCTTTGCCAACCGGCAGATTATAAGTACGGATATTCGCCAGGCTTTTGCTGAGGTATTAAATATGCCCACCAGCAAATTAGGTATGGATTTAGTATATGACGTGGCCCATAATATTGCTAAATGGGAACAGCACCACGGACGTAGGCTGCTGGTACACCGCAAGGGTGCCACCCGCGCTCTTCCCCCTGGTCACCCGGCTAACCCAGCTGTCTATCAGGCTACCGGCCACCCGGTACTAGTACCGGGTAGTATGGGAACTGCTTCCTATGTACTGGTGGGAACTGAGCAAAATGTAGAATCCTTTTGTTCTGTAAACCATGGTGCAGGACGTACTATGTCACGCTCAGCTGCTTTGAAAAACATCAGCCGGACGGAATTTGAAAATGACATGGGCAGTGTATTATATAATACCCGTAACTATCGCCATGTACTAGATGAAGCTCCCCGGGCTTATAAAGACATTGATGAAGTAGTGGATACCCTGTCCACTATCAAATTAACCAGGCAGGTAGCCCGTTTACGCCCCCTGGCAGTAATAAAAGGAAAAGATTAATTCGACGGTTCTTGACTTGATTAGAACCTATTCTAGTCAAATCAAGAACCGTTCCCCGCTTGAACTAATTATTCGATTCCACTTATAACTGAATATTTCTAAGCAAAAAACACATCATATCATCATATAAAAATATAGTTAGGGTGATCCTGTGCATAGTGAAGTGAAATTCAAGGATGTTCCTAGTCCCTATTGGATTGCATCAACCCCGCAGACGAATTACCCGGCACTTGAAGATGATGTGCGGGTAGATATAGCCATTATAGGCGGGGGTATAGTAGGAATTACGGCTGCCTACTTGTTGATAAAACAGGGCCTAAGGGTAGCTGTTATCGAAGCTGACAGAATACTGCAGGGAACTACCGGGCATAGTACAGCTAAAATAACTTCCCAGCATAACCTGATCTACGCAAAAATAAAAAAAGAAATGAGCTCTGAGCTGGCCCAGCAGTACGCCGATGCTAATGAAAATGCTATTAACCTGATTGAGAGTATCAGCCAAGAAAACAACATCGCCTGTGATTTTTCCCGTCGTCCAGCCTATGTATACACCCAGTCTGAACAATATATAAAACCCATTGAAGATGAAGCCCAGGTTGCTTCTGAGCTGGGTATTAAAGCCTCCTACCTGGAGGAAGTACCCCTGCCGTTTGAAGTTAAGGCAGCCCTGCGCTTTGACAACCAGGCCCAGTTTCATCCCCTGAAATATTTAAAAGCCCTGGCAGAACAAATCCCTAATCAGGGTAGCTATATATTTGAACAAACCAAAGCAGTGGATATTGAAGAAAATGAATCGGTAATAGTAGTCACCCAAAATGGCAACAAAGTCCGGGCCTCCCAGGCCATAATCGCCTCTCATTTTCCTTTCTTCGATGGCGGTGGAATGTACTTTACTAGGATGTACCTGGATAAATCTTACGTAATCGCTGTAAAAATCAAAGAAAAATTTCCTGCCGGGATGTTTATTACTGCTGAAGATCCAGGCCGTTCCTTGCGCTCCCAGGACTACGAAGACGGTGAATTGGTTTTAGTAGCTGGTGAACACCACAAGTCTGGACATGATGATAACACCAGTCTCCATTATCAAAACCTGCTAGCTTTCGCTCATGATACCTTTCAAGTTAAAAAAGCCATATATAGGTGGTCTACTCAGGATTGTATGACTATCGACGGGGTTCCCTATGTAGGCAACCTTACCTCCCGCAGCCCTAAACTGTACGTCGCTACCGGCTTCGGCAAGTGGGGCATTGCCAACGGCACTGCCGCTGCCATGATTTTAACCGATTTAATTACTAAAGGTGATAATCCCTGGGCCCAGGTGTATAACCCCTCCCGGTTTACCCCTTCCTCGATAAAATCCTTCCTAAGCCTAAACCTGGACGTGGCCAAAAGCTTGATCGCCGGTAAATTAGAAAAGGTATCGGCCGATATTGAGATACCACCAGGGGAAGCCCGGGTTATAGATATTGAAGGTGAAAAGGTAGGAGCATACCGGGATGAGGAAAAAAACCTTCATATAGTCGATACTACCTGTACCCATTTAGGGTGTGAACTGAAATGGAACAATGCTGAAAAATCCTGGGACTGCCCCTGCCACGGCTCCAGATTTACTTATGAAGGTGATATAGTAGAAGGGCCGGCCATATGCCGGCTGCATAACTTAAAGGATGCCCCTAACCGGGTTGAGGCAAAAATTATCGACTAAAATATCCCCGGGTAGAGGCCTCATCAATAATCGATTGAGCATACTTCCATAAACGGGTAGAGCTTTCCTGGATAACCTGGTTCCTTTGTATCACTTTATCCCGTGAAATATGGTACTTTTTCCAGGTATAGCCTCCGGTTGCATAGTTTTGTGCCAGGGGTAATAGACGATCCAGGGAAGCAGCCCATTTAGCTTCCGGTGTTTGCCGGGCTTCAAACTCTACCCATAGTTGATGTAATTCTTCCGCCTGGTCAGAAGGAAGCAGGTAAAATAGTCGTTTAGCCGCTTTATCCTCCCGGGTCTCTCTTTCCTGGTCATTTTCTTCATAAGCAAAAACATCGCCGGCATCAATTTCTACTATATCGTGAACCAGAAGCATTTTTACGACCTTTAATATATCCAATTCTCCCCCATCAACATGCTCCAACATTAAAATAGCCATCAGAGCCAGGTGCCAGGAATGTTCCGCACTATTTTCCCGCCGGGAACCATCCACGATCAAGGTCTGCCTTGCTATGCTTTTTAACTTATCAATTTCTATAATAAAATTGAACTGCTGCCGGAATCTTTGGTCTTTCAAAAGCTATACCTCCCCTTACTCATAACTTACATAGTAATTATACCATCCACCTGTAACAAGTACTTCGATAACCGGCTCTACTAGCAGTTAATCAGCATCAACCGTAACAACAGTCCGGTTTTCCCATTAGCCCCGGTTATCGGCTCAAAAATCCCCCAGCCATCATAATCTAAATGCCAAAAAATATTTATTGATAATAACATGTTTTTCATAATCTTAACCGGAAGAAATAGAAGTGCTTATAAATAAAACGTGAGCCAAGCCATCAGGCCTGACTCACGCCCAATAGAGAGTTGTAAGTAGGTATTACAATTTAGGAGAAACTAAAATTTTAATGTTGGCATCTTTATTATTAATCAGTTCCTGGAAGCCCTTTTCCACAATATCATCCAGCTTAATTTTTCCAGTAATCATGGTATCAGCATCCAGCCTGCCATCAGCTAATAAATTTATAGTATAAGCAAACTCACCATTGTACCCCAGAGATCCGATAAGATGTTTTTCAGTAAAAACGATATCATTAAACTGCAATTCACTAGGCTTTTCAAATACGCCGGCTGATACCGCTTTACCACCCCTGCGGGTTGTGGCCACTGCCAATGGCCCAGTAGCCGGCGAACCTACACATTCAAGGGTAACATCGGCACCGATACCGTCCGTTAATCTAAATACTTCACTGACTGCATCAACCTGACTAGGGTCAATAACCACAGTAGCCCCTAGTTTTTCTGCAAATTCTTTACGTGCTTTAGCCATTTCTAAAACTATAACCTGGGAAGCACCTGCAGCCCGGGCACACTGTAGGGCAGAAAGACCGATGGTTCCTGCCCCTATCACTACTACATTATCACCCTCGATGACCGGAGCCTGGCGGAGGGCATGCATACCTACCGATAATGGTTCAACTAGTGCTGCCTGCTCAAAAGTCATATTGTCAGGAATTTTGAAGCAGCAGTATTCCGGTACATTTACATAGGGAGCAAATGCACCAGTGGTATGTAATCCGGTAAAGGCCAGTTTTTCGCAAATATTGTACTCCATACGCCGGCACCAATAGCATTCCCAGCATACCTGGCAGGCATCAGGGGCTACCCGGTCCCCTGGTTTCACTTTTGTTACCCCTTCACCCACTGCTACCACTGTACCAGAAAACTCATGACCTAATACAATGGGTGCCTTAGCCCCCGTAAGTGGATGAGGTTCATCTACAGGAATAAATATGGGCCCTCCCAGATATTCATGCAGGTCCGAGCCGCATATACCACACCATTCTACTTCAATTTTGACTTCACCAGGACCTGGTGCCGGAGGTTCAGGAACATCAACAACCCGTACATCGCCTTTTGCATACCAGACAGCAGCCTTCACTATGCATACCTCCTATCATTGATCTTATTGTTCAAAACCTTTCCACTATAACCGTCTTACTATCTGATACCCCCTTTGCAGAATTTTTAATATGTAAATAAGTATATAAGCAATTATCGTGCCAACAATTTCCATACCCTTACCGTTACCATAAAGTCTGAGAAAGGCTTTCCTAAACCGGTAAAAAGGAGACTACCCTTATTGCTCCATCATTGTTAAATTGTGCAACAAGCCTTTTACATTCCAGTAACTGTACTGTGACAAATAAGTTAATGATTATTAAGCAAGTTTTTATCACCTGTAATTAAAAGATAAAATCAAAACCGTCCCTACTTGACCCGTGACCAATCTAATTGAATGCACTACCCGTACTAACCGAAGCATGAAAATAACTGTTCTCACTTGAATATCCATCCAAAGATCACCATAAAACACTTGGAAAGCTGGAAAATGTTGCATTTTGGGACTTTAGTCATATATAGATTAGTTCTATCTCGAATTATAATAAGTATAGAGAATCGCGAAAGACGGGGAATTTTGTAAAAAGAAGGGAGGGAGCTCATCACATAGATATAAATAATACAAAACTTATCTCATTGGAAAGAGGAGTTGAAAATAATTTGTCGGAAGAACTTAATGGTAACCAGGCCCATGGAAAACAAGAAAGGGTCCATGGAGGCCTAATGAAAAAAGTTGTTTCCAGTGTACTTGTACTAGTCTTAATCGCCTTTATCTCTACGGCTCTCTTATCTTACTACTATAATCGGAACACCATTCTTAAGAGTGTGGATTATAGTTTAACGGCGGAATCTGATCGCATTTCTCAGTCCCTGGATGATTTTTTTGCTGTCAAAATAGAAACGGTTAAACAAATGATGAATAACCAGGAAATAGTAAATTATACCCGCTCTATCGAGTCGGCTGAACAATTGAGAACCGCACCGGAATACCGGGATATTATCAAAACCTTGCAAAACATTCAGTCCGGTGACGAAAACATAGAAGTTGCCTATATCGCAGTCGGTAAATCTAAAGAGTTTATTGCCCAGGACGAGCGTACCATGGTGGAAGATTATGATGTAACTACCCGGCCCTGGTACCAGGCAGTAAAAGAACAAAAATCCATTATCTTTACTGAACCTTATATTGATCCTGGTACCGGTATAATGGTTATTAGCATTGCCGGCCCTTTATTTGGTGAAAACAACCAGGTGGTTGGTACTGCTGCTATTGACATTAAACTAGATCAATTAGGCAGTATTATTGAAAAGTACCAGATCGGACATAATGGCAATGCTTACCTGGTGGATAATACCGGTAATGTTATTTACCATCCTGATAAAAGCAAAATATTAAAGGAAAACATCACTAAATACGAAGGTAATCTAGGCAAATTTGGCCAGGAAATGATCGCAGGAAAAACCGGCAAGGGTTCTTATACCTTAGATGGGGCTGAAAATTATTTTGCCTATGCTCCCCTACCCTCAAACCATTGGTCGGTTGGTGTAACTATGCCTAAAAAAGAAGTAGACAAAGACTTGATCAGCTATCGTAATATGATGCTGATTATGTATATCCTGGCTCTGGCCCTGGTAACGGGATTGGTATATGCCATGATTAAGCACAACCTGAAAGAAATTCCGGTACTAATGGAGAGTATGGATCACCTGGCAGAAGGAGACTTAAGCTTTAAAGCCCAGATTAGCTCCCAGGACGAAATAGGCGCTATCGGCCGCAAGTTAAATGAGGTATCAGGCAGAATCGGAGATGTTATCCGTAAATTAGCCGAAACTTCCGAACAAACTGAGACCATCAGTGCCAGCCTACTATCATCCAGCGGGGCTATCACGGAAACTACTGCTGAGGCATCCGCTGCTATTCAGGAGATTGCTGCCGGAATGGAGGAAGCCTCTGCTACCCTAGAAGAGATCAATGCTTCCAGCCAGCAGATTGCTGAGACTCTGGCCCAGGTAAATGAAGAGGCACACTCAGCCTTCCAGGATGCTTCCCATTTCAAGGATCTGGCGGAAGAAGAACAGGCTAAAATCGAACGCTCCCAGGCAAATGCTCTGAATATCTATAAACAGATGGAATCAGAAACCCTTAAAGCTATTGAACAGGCCCGGGTAGTAGAGCAGATTTCCGGCCTGGCAGAAGATATCGCCGGAATTGCTGATCAGACTAACCTGCTAGCCCTCAATGCAGCTATAGAAGCAGCTCGGGCTGGTGAGCATGGAAAGGGTTTTGCGGTGGTAGCTGAAGAAGTCCGCAAACTGGCGGAAGGATCTGGAGCAGCTGTAGGCGAGATTAAAAAACTAACCGAAGAAGTCCACACTGCTATGGTTAATCTGACTACCAATACTAATGAACTGCTGCGCTTTGTAAACCAGGATGTTATGCAGGATTACCAGGATATGCTGGAAATTGGCAATCAGAATAAAACCAATATCAATAAGCTCGGTAATATAAATGAAAAGGTCAGTAATAGTGTTAATGTGGCCCTTAAGGCAGTTGAAGAAATTGCCCGGGCGATTGACGGTACTTCAGCAACTATAGAACAATCCGCCTCGGTCTCCCAGGAAATAGCCCGGGGCAGCGAATCTTCGGCTACTATGGCAGCAGAAGTAAACCGTGTTTCTACACAGATGGCCGCCAATGCCGACGAATTACGCCAATTAGTAGGTATGTTTAAGTTATAGTTTTTATAATTAGAAACTGGAAGCCCCTGGTTAATCCATACGGATAACTGGGGGCTTTACCCTTTTTATACCTGGTGCTTCCTCTCTTTTTTGCTAAACTTAAATTATTTATATACAATAAAAACAGTGGCTATTTACCCTATTAAACTAAAACTGCTATGAATTTTTAACTGCTGCTTTTGCCACGATAAATAGTAATTATGTGCTGCCCGGTTTGAGATATAAATATCTAGTCTACAGGCTAATCTTTAAAAGAATTTAACAAACGTTTATCCATTATTACTACTTTTCAGGAGGGTTATAATATGAACGCTATTCCCCAGAAACAGACGGCCCATAAATCTATAATAAAGGATTTATCCCTGGCACCCCTGGGATACCGAAAACTGGAATGGGTCAGTCAAAACATGCCGGTTTTTAATATTCTTAGAAAAGAGTTTGCCGCCGATCTTCCCCTTAAGGGTAAAACTATTGCCTGCTGCTTGCACCTAGAAGCTAAAACCGGTTTCTTGCTGCAGACATTGCAAACGGCCGGAGCTAATGTGGTAGCCTGTGCCAGCAATCCCCTTTCCACCCAGGATGATGTGGTAGCCGCATTGGCCGATTCCGGCATCACTGTTTATGCCATCCATGGTGAAAATGCCGAAGAATACCAGCGCTTTATGGAAATGACCTTGGAGGCCAAGCCTGATGCTATCATTGATGACGGAGCCGATATGGTCACTATGCTGCACAAAAAGCATCTGGAACAGGCCCACCATATTATAGGGGGCTGTGAAGAAACTACTACCGGAATTGTACGCCTTAAGTCCATGGATAAAGATGGATCACTGCTTTTCCCTATGATGGCGGTTAATGATGCTTATATGAAATACCTTTTTGATAATCGTTATGGAACCGGTCAATCAGTATGGGATGGTATTAACCGCACTACTAATCTGGTAGTAGCCGGCAAAAATGTGGTAGTAGTAGGTTACGGCTGGTGCGGTAAAGGGGTCTCTATGCGGGCCCTGGGTATGGGAGCCAAGGTCATCATTACTGAGATAGACCCTATTAAGGCTAATGAAGCCATTATGGATGGATTCACGGTAATGCCTATGGCCGAAGCTGCCCGGCTGGGCGATATATTTATAACAGTAACTGGTAATATTAATGTTATTCGTAAAGAGCACATGCAGGTCATGAAAAACAATGCTATCATGGCTAATGCCGGCCACTTTGATGTGGAAGTAAGTAAAGGAGATTTACACAACCTGGCCGTAAGTACCCGGGTACTGAAGAATAATATTGAAGAGTTTGTGATGGCTGATGGGCGCAAGTTATACTTGTTGGCCGAAGGTCGCCTGGTAAACCTGGCGGCTGGAGATGGTCACCCGGCCGAAGTTATGGATCTGAGCTTTTCCCTGCAGGCCCTTTCCCTGCTTTATGTTATTCAAAATCGCTCTCAACTTTCCCCACAAGTTTATAACGTACCTCAAGAAATCGACTACCGAGTGGCTATGCTGAAATTACAGGCCCTGGGAGTAAAAATAGATTCCTTAACTGAAGAACAGGAACATTACCTGGCCAACTGGGATACCAACCTTTAGCCAGGTGGCTGTAACCAGAGAAGTCCTAGGTGAACCAGGAAACTGTCAGGCTGTGTGAAAAATACTGTTATAAATATGATAGATTACCTTTCTATTCCTGTTTTCCGGCGCGCATATTTGTAACGATGGATTTAATACAGGTTTTGAGTTTTTTTATGCAACCTGCCGTTCCCTGTTTTACCTTTTTCCCTAGCCGCTGGTATAGATTCCATCCCGCAATCTGGCCGGCGGTTCTCTGTTTCCTGGTTTATCTTCTCCCGCGCCCTGCTTCTACTTCTTTTTCTCGCTTATTTTTTACAATCTTCTTTTAAGAATAAACCGACTGCCTGTTTCAAATAATACTAGCGACATTAAAAAAGGCGGGTTTATTCTATGGAATCATTAACCAAACGTTATATCTGGATATTTTTTGCGTTACTTACCGGGGTCATGATTATGGCTTACCTGGCTAATTCCATTTTAGTGCCTCAACCAGCCAAACCCCTTCCTGGTGGTACTTCACAAAAACAGCCTGCTTATGTTACTATTCGTGATGATCAGGGTAACATCGTACTAGAGACTGGACTGCCTGTAACTATAGACGATGAATTTATAAACGAAAACAATGTTCATTATATTATTATTAAAGTTGAAGGCAAAAAGGCAGTAGCCCGTGAAAAGGTTTCCGATCAATCCTTAGGCAAAGATAAAGCCGTTCTTCCTGCTGCTACCATTTTTTATCCTAATAATGTAAGATTGAATACTACTGCTAAGAAAGTTGCTCTCTACCATACTCATAGTGACGAATCTTATATCCTTACTTCCGGAACAGCAGTTAAACCTGGTAATGGGGATATCTTTAAGGTGGGCAGTGCCATTAAAGATACTTTGGAAAAGAACGGTATTACTGCTGTTCATAGCTGGAATAACCACAATCCGCATGATATTAACGCCTACAGCCGCTCCCGGCGCACAGCGGTACAGTTAATAAAAGACACCCCTGATGCTGTTTTTGATATCCACCGTGACTCAGCTCCTGCTTCATCTTACCTGACTACCATAAATGGGGTAGAAACAGCCCGGGTTATGGTTGTAGTAGGCCGTTCCAATCCTAATTTTGGTGCTAATCTTGAATTTGCCCGGCGCTTTAAAGCAGAAGCAGACTATTTATATCCCGGTTTAATGCGAGGAATATTTATTGGTAAAGGTGATTATAACCAGGACCTCTCCCCACGGTCCCTGCTTTTTGAAATGGGGACTGACCAACTCTCTCTTAATACTGCCCAAAAAGCTGGTCACTGCCTGGCAGATGTAATGATTTCTATACTAGGTAAAGAGTAGCCCCTATTTTGTCTTAACCCCCCCTTTAATTCCTTCAACTATACTGATTAAATCATGCATAAAATTAGCTCCCCGGGATATTATTATCCCGGTAAAAATTTGGCCTAAATATGGAATCTTAATGGGAATGTCAAACATAACAAAAAAATCAATACCAATCGCAATTGCTAAAATAATTGAAATAACTAATGCCCCACCATGATCCAGGTTTATTTTATCCTGCTCCCAGAGCCTTTTTAGGGCTTCCCAAATACTTTCCGCCAGCACCGCTACCAGCAATAATTTTGAAATACCCATAGTTTCACCTGGTTTCCTTTAATGTTCATCTGTATTAAACTGATTAATAATATGAATATAATTTACTAATTAATACACCGGCTTAAGGAATTCGGACAATTATTAAATTATTTATTCCGGGGAGAGGAGATTAAGGGGTGAAAATCGACACCAAATGGCAGGTTTTAATTATTATCTGCATCGGTATATTTATGTCTACCCTGGATGGCAGTATATTAAATATAGCTAATCCTACTATTGCCGCTGCTCTGGGAGTAAGTATGAACTCTATCCAATGGATAGTTACTGCTTATATGCTGGTGATTACTGCTACACTGCTTTTCTTCGGAAAATTAGGAGATCAAATAGGTGCCGGCCGGATTTATACTACCGGTTTTCTCATTTTTGCGATAGGTTCATTATTTTGCAGTCTATCTATCAACCTAATTATGCTTATATCAGCTCGTGTTTTCCAGGCTTTGGGAGCCAGTATGATGATGGCAACTGGTATCGGTATTGTCTCTAATACTTTTCCACCGGCAGAAAGAGGCAAAACCCTAGGGCTAACCGGCAGTATTGTAGGAATTGGTAACATGACCGGGCCAGCTTTAGGGGGATTTTTGGTTGCTTATTTTAAATGGCCCCTCATTTTCCTGATTAATATTCCACTAGGTTTAGTCGGCTTCTTGCTAGCCTGCCGTTACCTGCCCAAGGCAGATAAAAGCAATGACCAGACACGATTTGATGTGGTGGGAATCTTCCTGTTTGCTCTGGCGGCTATAGCGTTAATACTAGCCCTTTCCCAAAACATCAGTCTCTCCCTATTATTAATATCCCTATTATCATTCACCCTATTTTACTTTACGGAAAAAAGGGTATCCTATCCGATGCTGGATTTTGAACTATTCCGAGTTAAGAACTTTGTATACGGTAATATAATGGGGTTTGCCACTTACTGTACCCAAACCGCCGTTTTCTTTCTCCTTCCTTTTTTTTTAGAACAGGTGCTTAATATTTCTCCAGCCACATCTGGTATTTTGATGACTATTACTCCGCTGACTATGGCCTTCACCGCTCCCCTAGCCGGTAACCTATCTGATAAAATCGGGCCGAGCCGCCTTACTACAGTAAGCTTTGGACTGCAGGCCCTGGCTTACCTGAGTTTTTCTACACTAAACCAAAACGCCTCATTTCTAGCAGTAGGAAGTGCTTTATTCCTACTGGGTTTAGGGATAGGGAGTTTCGGTTCCCCTAACAGCAGCTCCATTTTAGGTTCCATTCCGCGTAGTAAGGCTGGATATGCCGGCGGTTTTCTAGCCACAGTTCGTAATTTCTCTTTTTCCCTGGGGGTAGCCGCTTCTGTGGCCATATTCACCCTGGTTTTTAATATCAATCAACCAGCAGGTTTTACATCTGCCTATGTTACTGCCGCCCAATCTGTATACCGTGTAACCACGGTGATTACTTTGTTAGGGCTAATTTTATCAATCACAACTGCCCGGGAAAGAAAAAAAAGTCCGGATCTCGCCTAGTTTCTTTTGACCTGTGACAATTATTTTGCTATAATAACTAGTGCGATATGCGCCCGTAGCTCAGTGGATAGAGCACCGGCCTCCGGAGCCGGGTGCGGAGGTTCGATTCCTCTCGGGCGTACCATTGGAAAATAGGCACTTTCATTAGATATGAAAGTGCTTAATTATTTTTTGGCAGGCGTGAGAAACCGGTTGTAAAGATGAAATGATGTCTAAGCGGCAAGACCAAACTACGATTATGCGCTGGAAATATTATATAAAACCATTACGAGAGAATTTTCCTTCCCTAAAACCAATAATCATTAAATAACGAATATTATGGGGGGGATTTTTTGAGCTTACCTTTACAAGGTGTAAGAATACTGGATTTATCCCGGTATCTTCCGGGACCATTTTGTACCCAGATACTTGCTGATTTTGGAGCCGAGGTAATTAAAGTCGAGGATCCGAGAGGGGGAGACCTAGGCCGGCATTTAGCCCCAGTTATCGTAGATCAAAGTGCCCGTTTCTACACAGTAAACCGTAATAAAAAAAGTATAACTTTGGATCTTAAAAAAGAAGAAGGCCAAGCCGTTTTTAAAAAGCTGGTGATGAATACTGATGTAGTAGTAGATCAATTCCGTCCGGGTGTTATGGATAAAATGGGGCTTGGTTACGAGGAACTGCGGAAAATAAGTGAAAAAATTATCTATTGTGCTATAACCGGGTATGGCTTGACCGGACCATTACGTGATGTAGCCGGCCATGATTTGAATTATCTGAGTTTGGCCGGGATAACTGGGCTTACAGGAACGTTTCAGGGCATGCCGGCCATGTGCGCAACACAAATTGCCGATATAGCCGGAGGTACACTTTATGCGGTGATAGCAATTCTATTGGCTCTGGCCAGCCGGGAAAAAACCGGTAAGGGACAGCTCTGTGATATAGCCATGCTGGATGGTTCAGTAAGTCTTCTGGCTTATACTCTGGGAGAGTGGTCAGGATGGGGACGCCTTCCCGACAGAGGTGATGATGTTTTAACTGGCGGATATGCCTTTTACAACATTTACGAAACGAAAGACGGTAAATATGTAAGCCTGGGAGCGATAGAAGATAAATTCTGGGCCGACTTTTGCAAAAAAATAGGCCGGGAAGAGTATATTAAAACCCAATGGGATAAATCTAAACAAGATCTAATAATAGCTGATATCAGAAAAATAATGCTGGAAAAAACCAGGGATGAGTGGGTTGAGTTCTTTGCCAATAGTGATATCTGTTTTACTCCTATTCTTACCATGGATGAAATGTGTGAGCATCCTCAGGTAATGGCCAGAAAAATGATATACAAATTACAGAATGTTCGTGGTTCTGGCCGAGAGGTAGTAACACCTGGTATACCCGTAAAACTATCCGCTACCCCCGGTGAGGCAAAACTAACTTTTCCGGAACTAGGTGAGAATAATAAGGAGATCTTACAAGCTGCCGGATATTCGGCAGTTGACATCGAGGAGCTTAAGAAAAAACAGATTATTTAGCCTACTAAAACAACCCGGCCACCCGGATGTTTAAATGCTACCCATAGATATTAGGCCGGTGTGCCGGCTTATCTTTTTTTAAGTAAAGGGTACCCTGAGTAACTACGAACAAGATTTAGGAGCCGGGTAGGAAGGTTCGATTGCTCTCAGGCATACTATATAGAAAAATTTAGCACTGGCAAGGGTTCTTGCCAGTGCTTGTATCTTGTATCCTATCCATTATGGCTATGGCAATTTGTTAGCTGAAAATGATTATCCTTTCCCAACCTCCCTTATTCCTCTTTCATCCTGATAATAATATCCTTGAAATTTCTGTAAGCTATAGCCTGGATACCTTTTTCCCGGCAAATCTCATACAGGGTATCTTTGGCAAATACCACATCAGCTTTAGTGGCAGGACAAACATCTGAGTATCCATCACCAATATAAACCGCCTGGCTGTCTTTCTCCTTTAGCTTTAGCATTAATGTGGTCTTACAGGTTCCGCAATTGCCACAGTCGTCATTCCCATAAGGACATCTGATTCTAAATTCATTACTATAAATGAGCTGGTTGCAATAGTACGGGATATCCAGTTCGTATTTTTCCAGTATAGTTTTTATATTGAAATCATACCCATCACTCAATATATAAACCGGATAGCCTTTAGCCCGGCAAAACTGGCAAAAATCCTGAAAATAATCATCTATTTCTACTTTATCCAATAAATCTTTTAGCTTAGCCGGGGTAGCATCAAATAGTTTAAAGGTTTTATTTGCACACTCTTCGGTAGATAATTCGCCTCTTTCCCACTGACGGTTTATTTCCTGCCAACCATCCCGAGCGAAGGATTCTACCATAGCTGCACAGGTATCAACTTTGGTTATGGTTCCATCAAAGTCAAGGAAAATAGTTTTTTTCATTGCCCCCTCCAGAGATTAATGAGATTTCGGGATGCGCCCTCTATATCCTGACTACCCAAAATAGCGGATATAACCGATACTCCGTCAACTCCGGTTTTTTTAACCTCGGCAATATTGTTTATGCCTATCCCCCCTATACCTACAATAGGTATAGAAACACTCTGTCTGATTTTAGTTAATTCCTGCAAACCAATGGGGTTACCAGCATCAGATTTACTACCCGTAGGATACACACTACCGGCTCCCAGATAATCAGCTCCGTGACCTTCCCCATACAAAGCCTCTTCAACATTAGATACGGAATAACCCAATATTTTACCCGGCCCCAAGATTTTCCGAGCAGTTTCAATGGGCAAATCATCCTGCCCTATATGCAAACCTTCCGCATCTACTGCCAGGGCAATATCAAGCCGGTCATTAATTATCAAAGGTATGTTATAAGACTGGAGCAATTGCTTTAGTTCTATGGCCAGGTTATAAAACTCACGGCTGGAAATATCCTTTTCCCGGAGTTGTACCAGGGTCGTTCCACCCTTCAATGATGCTTCTACGGCTGCTAATAAATCCCGGCCCTGAAGTATACTTCGATCGGAAATAAGATAAAGACTGTAATCTATAGACATCTTATCTTGCCACCTTTCATTATATCTTCTTCCTGTAACTCATACATACAATCCATCAGCTTAACTTTAAAGGTTCCCGGCAGAATCCGGGGAATAGAAGCAGCTGCTTTCTCCCCTGCTATTCCCATAGCCATAATGGCTGCCGCAGTAGCCATAACTTTATCTTCGCTGACTGCCAAGGTAGCCCCTACCATGGCTCCCACCATACAACCAGTTCCACTTACCATACTAAGCATAGGAGTTCCATTTTCAATCAGATAGGTGGTTTTACCATCTGAAATAATGTCAGTTGGACCGGTGGCTGCTATGATGGTATTATACTTTCGGGCCAGACTCTGGCAGGCTTCAATACCGTCCTCCCCATCATCCAGCGAATCTACCCCTCTTACCTTGCCCTCGTACCCGGCCAGAAACTTAATTTCCCCCATATTGCCTTTTATTACGGTAATTTTCCCTGATTTAAATAATTGTTCTATAATTTCCCTTCTCCAACTGATTACTCCACAGGCTACCGGATCCAAAATAACGGGCTTACCAAATTCGGTTGCTTTTTTTACCGCTGCAATGGCAGCCAGCCTTTGTCCCTCCGTTGGTGTACCCAGATTAATATACACGGCAGAAATAAGTTCGACAAACTCCTCTACCTCGGTTTTTACCTCACACATAGCTGGTGAAGCTCCCATACAAAGGAGTATATTAGCACAATCATTAATAGTTACATAATTGGTGATGGCATGAACCAGGGGGGGGTTTTCCCTTACCTGTCTTAAACAAGCTGCAATATTATTAAGCATTTTTTACACCTCCTGTATTGTAAACGGGCCAAATCTTCCTTTCTAAGCCCCCCTGTTTATCCCTTAATAACTGCTTTGGTGGAATTAACGCTACCATAATACTCAAAAATCTTACTTAACAGCATATAAACGGCCATAGTAATTATCATGGCCGGAATGGTCGACCCTAGAATAAAATCAAGAGAAATAATGGCATAGTAAGTAATAATGCCGCAGATAATAGCAATAAGTCCGGGGATATTAAAAAGTTTACCTGACAGGTCCTTTTTTAATATGAAGTAGTTAGCAATAATTACCGCAAAAGTAGGAGCAAATAAAGATCCTATCATATATAGAAAATTCTCATATTGCTCCATGGGGAAAAATATAGCCAACAGGGTTCCTAAGGCCGAGAAAAGAATAATTAACTTTCGGCGGGATAATTTTTCATTTAAATTGAGAGTTGACATGACAGCTGAGTATACATCCATAAAGGTAGTAGTTACCGTGGATAATAAAATAATTAAAAGCGCCGCATAGCCAATATGCAAACTACCCAAATTTCCCATAGGATCTGTTAAGCCAGTATATACAGCAAACAACAATCCTAAAATATACATAAACGAACTACCCAGGAAATAACCGGCAAAGCTGCCGAAAAAACTCCCTTTCAGGCTTTTTCCAGACATAGTATAGTCAGATATTAGAGGAACCCAGGATAGTGGCATGATGATACTTAGTTCTAAAGCCAAACCTATCGACATGGTACCAGCTATGGATTTTGCTTCTCCCCCGGCCAAAATCGCCTTTAACATCACTAAACTCAATAGAAGCAGTAAAACAACGGCCAGATTATTGATAAAGCTAATACCCTGTTCTCTGCTTAAGGCCCACAGACATACCATCAGCCCTATTAATACAGCCAGGGTAGAAAATCCAATCATATTGCCGGTGATAGATTGCATAGCCCGGGCACCTTGTATCAGCATAATAGCTGTCCAACCGATTAATTGAATAATATTGAATAAAGATATAATATAGGACCCATATTGTCCCAGGGAGCTGCGGCTGGATATAAGCGAAGGCTTTTTTTCCTTAAAGCCAATAACACCAGTAAATGAAAGAATAAGGGCACCTATAAGATGGCCTACAATTATAACTGTGATGCCCGTTTTTACTCCTAGTGGTGCAATCAGACTGCCGGTCATAATCTCAGCCAGAGATACGGCAGCTCCAAACCAAAGCAAGAATAGATTCAATCCACCTATTTGGCGATCATTATTCACCCAAAACACCTGCTTTTCTATATAAACTGTAAAAATGATTAGTTGGTCCTACCCCATGTCCCAGGGCAATGGCATTTTCTATGGCTCCATTGATATATTTTTTCGCTTCCTCTACCGCATCGGGTATTGAACAGCCCCTGGCCAGGTAAGCCGCTATAGCTGAGGAAAAGGTACAGCCTGTACCATGCGTATTCGGGGTATTAATGCGACTTCCGGTAATATGATAAAAGCGGGTTCCATCATACAGCACATCGATAGCATCACCAGTTAAATGCCCGCCTTTAACAACTACACGAGCTGCTCCTTTAGCATGGATTTGAGCCGCAGCCTGCTCCATTTCTGTAACTGTTTCAATTTTTTCTCCGGTGATGACTTCCGCTTCGAAAAGATTAGGGGTGACTACCTCAGCCAGTGGGAACAAAACCTTAACTAGTTCATCCTTGGACTCGGGCTTTAATAAATGGCATCCGCTTTTGGAAACCATGACCGGGTCAAGAACAATATGTTTTACACCTTTATCTTTTAAACATTCGCCAATAGTATCAATAATCTCAATACTTGATACCATACCAATCTTAACTGCGTGGATTTCAATATCATCAAACAGGCAGTTAATCTGCTCTCTGACAATATCGGCTTCCATTTCCCTGACTTTTAAAACCCCGGTGGTATTTTGGGCGGTTACCGCAGTTATCACGCTCATACCATAAGTACCCAGGGCACTAAAAGTCTTCAGGTCTGCCTGTATCCCGGCTCCTCCACAGGAATCAGACCCAGCAATGGTGACCACATTTTTCATGATTACTCCTCCTATCAAAATTAATAGTACGAACCTGACTTAAACATAAAAAGGACTAACCTGATTGAATAGCATAGACCTCCCTTATCAACATGGAGGTAGGCTATCAGTGTTAGTCCTTTTCCTTAATAAAAAAGGTGCATGTAAATGCACCTTTTAAAATTCAGATACAATTACTTTCCTCCGCGGGTATTATCCCTCCAGGTTCAAAGGGTCAAGCCATTTTGGCTTCTCTCAGCTTTCGCTCCCCTAGTAATCGGCAAACCGATATTCAATTTTCTATTATGGCTTATATTATACACCTTTTTAATTCACCCGTTAAGATTAACACACCGTCTACTAACTTTCTTTTTTCATTCCTGCTCTCCTAGCTTACTTATTGCTGCCATTCTTATACATTTATCCCGCTTATTAAACTGGGCTTGATCTATTAGGCTTTTCAATCTTCCGGATCAACAAACTATAGTTGCAAATCTAAACAGGTGGGGTTTCCCCACCTGTTTAAAATACTACTATGGTTATTTTAACTTTACAGCAGTGGTGCGATGAATACTAGTGATACAATCGCCATCAGCTTGAGCAGAATATTTAAGGAAGGACCAGCCGTATCCTTACAGGGGTCACCAACGGTATCTCCTACTACTCCGGCTGCATGAGCCTCACTGCCTTTACCGCCATAGTGTCCGGTTTCGATGAATTTCTTAGCATTATCCCAGGCACCTCCAGCATTAGCCAGGAGTATGGCCAAGCAGACACCAGCTACTACCGACCCAGCCAGCATACCTGCCAGGGCATTGGCACCCAGTATAAAGCCTACCAGCACCGGTGCTACTACTGCCAATAATCCTGGTACGATCATTTCTTTGATTGCAGAACGGGTACTGATATCAACACAACGGGCATAGTCAGCCTTAGCTTTGCCTTCCATCAGACCGTCAATTTCTTTAAACTGACGCCGTACTTCGTCTACCATTTCTCCTGCAGCTCTACCTACTGCTCCCATAGTTAAGGCGCAGAAGAAGAAGGGCAGCATAGCTCCTATGAGCAGTCCTACAATAACATAGGGATCTAACAGGTTGATATCTTTCAGCTGAGCCACTTCAGCAAAGGCAGTTAACAGAGCCAGAGCTGTCAAGGCAGCTGAGCCAATAGCAAATCCTTTACCAATAGCAGCGGTGGTATTACCAACTGAGTCTAGTTTATCAGTAGTTTCTCTTACCTCGTGAGGTAGTTCGGCCATTTCTGCTATTCCGCCTGCATTATCTGCAATTGGGCCGTAGGCATCTACTGCTACAACCATTCCGGTGGTAGCCAGCATACCTACTGCGGCCAGGGCTATCCCATATACTCCACCAGTTAGAAAGGCTATTACTATAGCTATACATATAATTATGATGGGGATCAGGGTGGAAAGCATACCTACCCCTAGTCCGGCGATGATTACAGTAGCCGGGCCAGTCAGGGCTGATTTAGCAATTCCCTGTACAGGGGCATAACTATCTGAGGTATAGTATTCGGTAACAAATCCGATTATACTTCCCGCAATAAGTCCGGCTACCAGAGCCCAGAATACATTGAACATATCGGCCGGTAGTATGTATCTTACTGCAAAAAAGGCCAATATTACTAAAAGTATAGCTGAGCTTAAAGTACCCGCATTAAGTGCTTTTAAGGGATTGGATTTTTCGTCAGTTTTTACAAAGAAGGTTCCTATAATGGAAGCTACTACCCCGCCGGCAGCTATAACCATAGGCAACAGCACTGGGCCTAATCCTAAACCGGGAGTCGCCGCTATCATTACTGCTCCCAGGGTCATGGCAGCAATAATTGATCCTACATAAGATTCAAACAGGTCAGCTCCCATTCCTGCCACGTCCCCTACGTTGTCCCCTACGTTGTCAGCAATGGTAGCCGGGTTTCTCGGGTCGTCTTCCGGAATACCTGCTTCTACTTTACCTACCAGGTCGGCTCCTACGTCAGCTGCTTTAGTGTAGATACCTCCGCCGACACGGCCAAACAGGGCGATGGAACTTCCCCCCAGGGCAAATCCATTAACAATATTAGGATCTTTAAAGATTATATAGAGAACTCCCAGTCCTAACAGGCCTAGCCCACATACGGACATACCCATTACAGCACCACCGGAAAAAGCTATTCCCAGGGCCGCATTTTGGGAGGTACGAGCTGCATTAGCAGTTCTGACATTAGCTTTAGTAGCTACTGACATACCTATAAAACCGGCCAGAGCGGAACAGGATGCTCCCGCTAGAAAGCATAGTGCTGTCTGCCAGTCAATAAAGACAATCAGTATTATAAATACAATAACTACAAATATGGCCAAAGCAGTGTATTGGCGGCTTAAAAAGGCCATAGCTCCTTCATGTATATGCCCGGATATTTCCTGCATTTTTTCGTTACCCGGATCAGCCTTAGATACCCGTGACGATAGAAACAGCGCAAATAATAGCGCTAATGCCCCACCTAACGGAGCAAAGGTTGCCAAATTTTCCATGGTAAACATCTCATCTCCTTGCCAGTTATCACCATAGTCAAGCTTTTAGCAGCAGGTACTGTATTGTAAATTATATTTCTTTTATTGCCTTTAACATTTTTATTATTTTGATATTTCTTTCATTTTGTATCTGTTCTATATCTAAATTAGTATAGTCTTTAAGACCTTTACCTGATTTAACCCCTAAACGGCCCTGGGCAACCAAATTTGCTGCAATAGGATTGTTAGCATCTGTGCTGTTACACAACTGCGGGGATAGAAAAGCTGTCACAGCTTGCACCACATCCCAACCTACATGATCAAATAATTCTAAAGGTCCCTCAAAAGGGTAGCGCGGACCAAAAGTAGATACTATTGCCGCATCTATGTCTTCCGGGGTAGTCCAGCCCTTGGATACCATATAGCCCGCTTCCCTGGCAATTGCCACTGACATTCGGTTAATAATAAAACCTGGGACATACTGTTTAATAATCGCAGGAGTTTTGCCTAGTTTTATAAGGAGATGCTTAACAGTATCAACAGTTTGCACCGATGTTTCTGGTCCAACAACTACTTCAACCAGCGGCATGACATGGGGTGGATTAAACCAGTGAGCAATGATTAGACGCTGGGGATTAGAGATTTTTGCAATATCAAAGATGTTTAATGCTGAAGTATTACTGGTAATAATACAACCCGGGGAACATAGTTTATCCAGGGAAGCATAAAGTTCCCTTTTGGTGTCCGCATTTTCTACAATAGTCTCCACAATAAAATTAGCACGAAAAGCAGCGTTTTTTAGATCCTTTTCATAAGTAATCAGTTTCTGGGCGTTATCTGCCTCTTGTGAGGAGATTTCACCCAGATTCATAAGGGTATGCATATTATTAGCGATCATTTTCCTCGCCCATTTCAACTGCTCAGTTTCCACATCTACTAAAGTAGTTTTAAAACCGTTAACAGCAAACACTTGGGCAATAGAGTGTCCCATGGTGCCTGCACCTATAACCACCATTTCCCAGCCCTGATACATGCTAATCCCCCTCTTCTTTTAATACGTTTAATGATCAGCCAGTCTTTAAGGTCAATTGTCTTTCACCTAATGAGGCAGGGGGCTACCCATTAATTGAGTAACCGATCTCCCCCACCACTGTGCATACCATTCCGGGCAGTTTTAAAGTTTATACATTACCTCGCCGAGTTAACATTCCACCAGGATGGGGTATCCAGCATGATAAGGTTTTTAACAAGATTGGGCTATGGGCAGTACGCTAGTAACCTTTTCCTGTGTATGCCTCTAGCGGGGCGCACATGGAGGAGGGGGCGGGTATCCTTTAAAAGAATACCCGCCAGGGTGCTAGTTTTTATTTAGCAGGAAGTGTTGGCAGTGTTATGCGATCAACATTAGCAGGTTCAATCTTGTATTTCACTTCCCACATTCCCTTAACTATAGCAACCACCTGGTCATTAACCGGGGTAGCAACACCATGCCGTTCGCCCCACTTACAAATGATTCCATTGTAAGTATCGATTTCAGGTTCCCGTCCACCTTCGATATCATACAACATTCCGGTTCTAATATTACGGTGTGGTCCTAACAGTTCATGGAACATGGGGAGTTTTTGATCTAATTCTTGCTGGGTACTGAAGTCAAAGTCTCTTATATCAAAGCCCTGAAACATTTCTGGAACTACTCCGGCAGCTTTAGCCACAGCTAATGATTCTCTCCAGATATTAGCAGCAGAACTTAACGCCCGGGGACTATCCAGAACATCTCCATAAGTACCGGCTACAACAGCTGACATAGTACTAAAAGCACAATTTATAGTTAGTTTTGTCCATCTAATACCGATTAGATTACTATGCTTCTCAGGTATTCCGGCCCCTTTTAAGATTTCAACCACCTGGTTTACCCGCTCGGTTTCTTTTCCATCCAATTCACCTATGTCATAGGTCATGTTCTCCGGCTTGGAGGTAAGTTTGGAAACCCCTGGCTCGACCCAGGTTGCCCCCCATCCAACAATACCACCTAAAACTCTTTCTGGCCCCACAGCCTGACCTACTGCCTCTTCAGGTATTCCATTTTGCATGGCAACCACGACCCCATTGGGTTTTAAATGTTTAGCTACATATGGTAATGCAGAGGCGTTCTGAGTTGTTTTGGTAAGATAAAAAATAATATCATATTCGGCAGTCATTTCATCTGGGGTCAAGGCTTTAACTGGTTGAACTAAATCCATTAAACCAATAATTTTGGCACCTTTTTTATTGAGGGTTCTCACGTGTTCCACATTAACATCAATAAGATCTATATCATAACCACTTTTGGTTAACAAAGCACCTGCAATCGTTCCCAGAGAACCAGCTCCCATAATTGCCAATTTCATACCAGTTTACCTCCTTATAAACTTTATAACCTTCGATGCTACCGGGCTGTAGATTTTTTCTGTTCCATTTTCTTTAATTCTTGTTTCATGATTTTACCGGTTGGGTTACGGGGAATATTATCAGTTATATCTATAAACTCGGGAATCTTGTATTTAGCTATTTTATCTTTTAGAAAATCCTTAATTTCATTTCCGGTAAGTTCCTGCCCAGGTTTAGGGACTATAAAAGCCTTAACACGCTCACCTAAATCATTATCAGGAATACCTATAACTGCTACTTCACCAACTTTAGGATGTTCCTCTATCACTATCTCGATTTCCCGCGGGTAAATATTCTCCCCGCCTCTATTTATCATGTCTTTCTTGCGATCGACAATATATACATATCCATCCTCATCCATATAACCAATATCACCGGTGTGTAACCAGCCGTCTTTAAGTGTCTCCTTGGTTACCTCCGGTTTATTAAGGTAACCTAACATATTAAAATCCCCGCCAGTGCAAATTTCACCCTTTTCCCCGCGGGGTAGGATGTTATTATCATCATCCATGATTTCTAGTGGTTGTCCGGGTATAGCTGGACCAATGGAACCCGGTTTTTTTATTCCTAAGGGCGGGTTAATGGTAGAAAGTCCAATAACCTCAGTAAGACCATAACCCTCTAAAATTTCCACTCCAAATTTTTCTTTAAATCCACGTATAAGCTCAACCGGCAAAGGCGCCGCACCACAAACAGCATACCTTAACTTAAGTTTAGATCCATCAATACTATCCGGATCAACCGAATTAAATATATAAGAATACATGGCTGGTACACCCATAGCCAGAGTGACACCATACTGAATAACGGTCGGCCAAAAGTCCGAAGGTGAAAAAGCTTTTCGGATGCAGAGAGTTTGTCCAGCATAAGCTAAAGGATAAGTCCATACACAAATAGGGTTAGTATGAAACATGGGAAGTATAATAAGCATTACATCATTACCCTGAAAAAGTCCGGTTTGGAGGAAGGATCTGGCTACTGCCAATTCAGCTCTATTAGCAGACAAAATTCCCTTAGGTACTCCGGTAGTTCCTGATGAGTAGAGTAGTAAAAAAGGATCATCCAGAGATTGAGGAACTAAGGCTTCATCACTAGGATAATTAGCCAGTATGTCAGCTAGATTTTGCTCGGCTATATTTTCACCATGTTCTATATCTGTCTTTACTTCAACAACGATAGGCTTATGATTAGCCAGGGCATAACCAGCGGCAAAATCCTTCATAAAATCACTACCGACAAAAGCTACCTTAGGTTTACAATCATCTAAAACATAAGCGATTTCAGGACCCTTTAACATATAGTTAACTGCCCCGGCTACGGCTCCGATCTTCTGGGCCCCGAACATAGTGTAATAACACTCCGGCGAGTTTAAAATCATTACTGAGACCACATCACCCTTTTTAACACCCTTATCTTTTAGATAGTTAGCCACCTTGTTAGCACGCTCATTAGTCTGTGCATAGGTTATAGCCTGATCGTAATAGTATACATAAATATCATCCGGGCTCTCCTGGACCCTGGTGATAAACATTTCCGCGATGCTGTCGAACTCTAGTTGTCTTCCTTTAAGAAAAGATAATTCTTCCAGTGTAACAGTCGGATAAGTATTAGTCTTTAGCCCCATAATTAAACCTCCTTATATTTCCAGGTTATCGTCGAGGTCATTTTATTTTTCAGGAAATACCCTTCCTACTAAACTAGGATCATGTCCTGGTAAGATACGCTTGCGGCTGCCGGCTATGGATAATACCCGCCAGGCACTGTTATACCATTTAGTAAGATCAGTATGAATACCTACTGGGAAGAATGAGTGATCAGGCTGTGGTGTACAGGTAATTTCATTACCCAAACTGTCAGTAAAATTAGTCATGGATGGGTAAAGGTTTACCATAGTGTACATTAGATCCCCGGATAAAACATAGGTCCCATTACTGGTATTTACTATGGTAGCCTGTTGGCCCTGGGTATGACCTGGGACACATATTACCTTTACTCCATCCGCAACTTCATAACCATCATCAGCCAGAATCAGATCATATTGTTCTAGTTCATTGAGTAGTTGCGTTAAATAAACTCCCTTCTGAATTGGTAATGGAGCTTTAGCATATTCCCATTCTTTTTTCTGCAGAATAAATTGTGCATGAGGGAATAATCCAATATTGGCAGCATGGTCAAAGTGAAGGTGTGTAATGATAACGATATCTATATCTTCAGATGTAAGCCCAACTTCTTCGAGGGCCTTTATCATTCCCTTACGTCCACCATCGATAAGAGGAAAACCGTGAAAGTTTTCACCTTCAACTACTCCAGTATCCACCAATATTTTTTTGTTACCCCCTTCCAGATAAAAAGCAAGAACAGGGGCTACAAATGGGACAGTTGCATCAACCATATGAGTTACAACACCCTTAACTGCACCTATTTTAGCTGCCACTAATGGGCGAATTCGGTATTCAGTCATAAGTTTCCAACCTCCATTTATTGTATTTGGTACCAGTCGTCAGAAATTAGAAATCATCCCAACAACTATAGCCCCTTCTGGCTAGACGTTAAGTAAAATACTTAACCTTCCTTAATACCAGCCAAGTATTTAGCCAGCTTTTTCTTAGCCTCAAAATCGTAGGAACCCATAATGGCAATATCCTCCATAATGGGAGATCCACCACCATGAACCCCAGCTACCTGTAAAATAGTAGCAAACTCAGATGTTAGCAGGTCACTGGCCAGATGAGCCGCACGGTAATGGTTTTCCGGAGAAACTCCCTCTCTCCTGGTTACATATTTCCGTACAAAATCACCTACGACCGGACTATTGTATTCCGAGGAAAGAGGTAGTGTAGCCGGCAGCCCACCTGCAATATCGCACAAAGTATTATATTCGTGGTAAATATTGTGACCAGCATGTCTTCTACCCACATTAGCAAAAATAACATTGGGAATCTGGGTCCCAGATGCAGCTTTAGTAGATTTCACACTGGCAGCAATTCCGGCAGCATATACTAACTCAGCCACACTGACCAGTTCAGCCAGTTTTTCTTTGACATGGTCCATTTTCTCGATACCTAGGTAATCAGCAATTAAGGAAGTGGCCCCCATAATTACATCACTTACCCCTGGTTTGCAACCACAGTAGCTATGCCTATGATATAGAGCAAAAAATAGTGCTAATCCGCCACCTATATCAGTTTCACCGTTAAGAAATATGCGTTCATTAGGGACAAAAACATTATCAAATACCGTAAAGCTTTCTATATCACCGTAATCGGCAATAGGTGCTTCCATTCCAGGTTGACGATGGCTGAAGCAGGCTTCTCTCCCTATTAAGTAAATACCCTCGGTATCGGCAGGAATGGCAAAGGCTATGGCATAATCCTTTTCCGTCTTTTTTAAAGCTCGGGTAGGTACAACAATAATTTCATCGGCATAAGGGGACATAGTATTGTGTAGTTTAGCCCCTCGTACTACTACCCCATCATCCCTTCTTTCGACAACATGCACATACTGATCGGGATCAGGTTGCTCTCCAGGTCTAAATCTTCTATCTCCTTTAGCATCAGTTTGTGCACAAGAAACTACCAGGTCATTTTCCTGGAAGTACTCCAGATACTTTAACCATCTTTCATAATAGTTAGTTCCATGTCTAATATCGGCATTTTTGGTGGCAACTGATAAGGCATTCATGGCATCAATACCCATACAACGCTGTATGCATCCGCCCGTTAAGTTACACAGTTTTCTGGTCATTTCCTGTTTTTTGAGTAAATCGTCCGGAGTTTGATGAATGTGGGTAAAGCGGTTAATGGTTTTACCGGTGATATGAGATGTGGCAGTAAGCAAATCCTTAAATTCAGGATCATCGACCATATCGAAGGTTACCTGAATGGCTTTACTTCTTTTAATAACAACAGGATGATCCCGCCCTATTACTTCCCCATTTAAATATATGTTCTTTCTCATACCGGCTAGTTTTTCAAGATATTGTTTTGACGTCCTCATAAATTTCCTCCTAACAATTTTTCCCGTTCCAACGTAACGGCCAAATTAAATTTAAACCACGGTAATGCACCTCCCAGTTAAGTTTTTGTCTCTATCTGCTGTCGTTCAACGATGTTACTTAGATATAGAGCAAGAATCATACCAGAAAAAGTTCATTAGTAAATTTTTTCTTGAACCCCGAAACGGCGGGATATAGCCCTATATAGCCCAGAAAAATATTCGAATCTTAAATGTTCCCCGGGTTGACAATTTGTTACTAGGATGGTTACACTGTGAGTCAAACATTATAATTATCCATAATATGTAAACAGGTAAGGACATAACGATTATTTTAGTGGAAATTTGCATGCATTACGAACACAAACTGTTGCCCCTCTCATATACATACCGGGTCAAAATGTTCTGTAATCTGATATAATAATTCCAAAGATAACATTACCTGGAGATGATCAAGTGGAAGATATTGAACTGCGGAAAAAATGGTTAAGATTCCACCGAAATCCCCCATCGAGAAATGAACTACGGCCAGAAATACAATACTCATGGGAACGGAGCTATGATAGGGGGGTAAAACCATTTCTACGGGAGAACCCCTACATATGTACGGAGAGCGAATTAAAACAAGCCCGTTCTCGATCCCATTACCTTTTACAGATTAGTGAACCAGTCATGGAAGACTTGTATGAATTTGTGGCTGGAACTGGGTTCGTGGTTGCCTTAGCCGACTCCGACTTATGCGTAACTAAGGTTATCGGTGATGAAGAATCGTTAAATTGGGCTAACCTGGGACGTTTTGTGGAAGGTTCCATATGGTTAGAACGTATGGTTGGTACTAATGGAGGTTCCTTATGTCAGGACCTGGCTAAACCTATTTCCGTTTATGCATACGAACATTTCTGCCTTTTTTCCCATGTTTCTGCATCATCCTGTGCCCCGATTATTGATCAAAACAAAATATGCGGATGCCTTTGCATGGTATCCCCTTATAACAAGGTAACCAATCATACCCTGGGTATGGTTGTTGCAGCAGCCAAGCACATAATGTCTACTATGGTTTTAGAAAGGGTAAATAAATATCACAAAACTGTGATGGAGTCTATGTCTGAAGGTGTAATCGCCCTGGATGCTAATGGTAATATTACATATATGAATGATAATTGCACCAACATTTTACAAGTCGATAAACGACCTATAATTGGGCAAAATATATATGATTTGCTGGGAAATAATAGTGACAATCACTATTTTATTCATAAGGTTACCCAAGGTCGTACCTTTACTGATGAAAACTTTAAGATTGTAACCGGAAACAAAAATACTATTAATTGCAATATTACCTGTAATCCTTTGAAAAACCCTGACACTACTGCAGGTGGAACGGTGGTAATTATAAAAGAAAGCCAGCGTATCAATCGCTTGGTTAGAAAATGGATCGGGGATGGCGCAAAGATTACTTTTGATGGCATAATCGGCAAAAATCCCAAATTTCTACAGACTGTTAAAACAGCCCGGGCTGCCGCTTCCTCATCATCCAATGTTTTGTTATTGGGCGAGAGTGGAACTGGCAAGGATGTTTTTGCTCAAGCCATGCATAATGCCAGTCCTCGGAAGAAAAATCCCTATGTAGCCATAAATTGTGCAGCTCTGCCCCGGGAGCTCATCGCCAGCGAGCTCTTTGGTTATGATGAAGGAGCATTCACTGGGGCTAGAAAGGGTGGTAACATCGGTAAATTCGAATTGGCTGATCAGGGTACTATTTTTCTCGATGAAATCGGGGATATTCCCCTCGATCTACAGGCAGCTTTATTGAGGGTCTTAGAGGAAAAAACCGTTTTCCGTCTGGGAGGAAATAAACTAATCCCGGTAAACGTTCGGATTATTGCGGCTACTAATAAAGATTTGGAAACTGAAATTAAACGAAACCGGTTTCGGCGTGATCTTTACTATCGCCTGGCAGTAATAAAATTAACCATACCACCACTAAGGGAACGACCAGATGACATCCTGGTACTAGCTGAAACGTTTATGGAAAAGATATGTAAACGATTTAACAAACCTCCCATGACCCTGGCTCCAGAAGTAGTTGAAGTATTTATGAAGTATTCATGGCCGGGCAACATCAGAGAGCTTCAAAACGTTATCGAAGGAGCCGTCCAGCTAGCACCAAGTGATGTTATCTCTTACGACATCATAGCTGAGTACTTAACTGAAGAAGGTTTTAGTAGCCCACCTTCCCACGTAAATAAACCCATCCAAACTGTCTTATCAGAATCAGACCTTGAAAAGCAGAAGCTGCTTGAATATTTATCCAAGTATAAATATAATAAGAGCGCTGTAGCTAAAGCTATGGGGATTTCACGAAAAACTTTATACCGGCGCCTGGCAGAATACGGTATTGATTAATCATAAATATTTTTTATAAAAAACCCGCAGGTTAGAGGTATTAAGCCTTCCTGCGGGTAATAACAGTGCATAAAAAGGATAGTTACTTTTATGCACCTTTTATAAGAATTTAGCCAAGATACTAGTACTGAAAAATATCCGGGGTTGCATCTATAACTGAAGTATCTCCACCCTGTAGCATTTCTGCAACCGACCAGATATTAGGAACAATATTATTCAGAAAGTATCTGGCGGAAATTATCTTACCTTTATAAAAGTTATAATCAAAGTGTTGGTTGTCTATCTGCTCCAGACGCTTTTTAGCTATTATAGCCTGTTCAAGTAAACAATAACTTCCATATAATTGACCGGTCGCAGTTAGAATACGCCGCGCAAAGGTTGGAATTAGCCCGAAATGCTTATACTCCTGAAAATCGCTGACCGTCTTTTGGATTGTCCGGTAAGAGGCTAGCGCTTTTTCCAAAACAGTAAACTCTTTTTCCAGACCGGACGTTCTTTGGTTTTGAACAATAAAATCCTCGATTTCCTTAAGCAGTGCTGCAAAGGCAGCACCTTTATTCATGGTCCACTTGCGCCCTACTAAATCCATGGACTGAATATAACTGGTCCCTTCCCAAATGGAATAGATTTTAACATCACGTGCCGCCTGAGCCACTGGATAATCCTCGCAGTAACCATAGCCACCATAAGCCTGAATCAATTCACCTATTAACTGCCAAGCTTCATCAGTGGGGTAAGCCTTGGCTATGGGAATCAGACATTCCGCTTTACTACCCGCCCATTTTTTGCGTTCTAAATCGGGTTCATAGTGCTTAATATCAAGATAATAGGCTGTCTTCAGTAAGATAGCACGGCAGGCTCCGATAGTAGCTTTGTTTACCAGTAACATTCTTTTAACATCTTCGTGATTAATAATTTGCGTACGGCCTGCTTTAGGATTAGTTAATAAACGACCCTGAATACGCTCCTGACAATAACTTACCGTGTTCCAATAAGCATTGGCATTAACGCTTACAGCCAGCATGCCCGTATTAACTCGCTCCTCGTTCATCATCTTAAACATCTGGGCCATACCCTGGCCTTGTCCGGTTGCAGAGTTATAACTGCCCAGCAGCCAGCCACGACATTGACCATTGTCACCAAAAGCTAGAGCTGCAGTGGAAGATCCCTTTAGGCCTAATTTATGTTCAATACCGGTAGTTTCAACATCATTAGGCTCCAAAGTTCCATCTTCATTAACCCAGTACTTTGGAACTACAAATAAGGAAATCCCTTTAACTCCTGGCTTAGCCCCATCAATTCGAGCTAAAAAGAGATGAATGATGTTTTCTACGTGATCCCCATCACCACCAGTAATAAATATTTTGCTGCCTTTAATCTTGTAAATACAAGGATCATCAGTAGGATAGGCTTTAGAGAGAATATCGCCAACATCAGAACCTGCCGTAGCCTCTGTAAGGCACATGGTCCCTGACCAGGTTCCATCCCTCATTGGAGGCAAGAATAATTTTTTTAGATTATCATCACCAAATGATTGAATAAGACCGGCAGCTCCCGTGGTTAATGCTACATAGGGGAAAAAAGCCGGGTTGGCAGCTGCCATCATTTCCGAAAGAGCTAAATATACAGTATAGGGCAAGGTACCTTCGGCTTCTTCATCAAAATTACTGGTACCCCAGCCATTTTCCTGTATATATTTATAAAGCCTTTTGAAGGACTCTGGTATGTGTACTTTACCATTTTCAAAATAGACAGGAGTTATCTCCCCATCATCATTAGTCGGTCCAATGACCTCGGCTGCTATCTTATTTGCCTGATCAATTATTATATCCAGATCATCTTTACTGTAATAATCCTTAAACTTATCGTAGGCAAATATATTTTCGATAGGAAGCCATTCCTTCAGGGCGAATTTAATATCCCTGGTATTATAAGCATAATTTGCTGCCATGCTTCTACCTTCCTTTCCCTGAATTTTAAACGAGTTTGTTACTTCTAACCCATATCTTCATTTTTTCAGCTTCTTTTATAAGCTGATCCCGAAAATCCGGATGAGCAATACTAATCAATGCTTCAGCCCGTTCCCAAGTAGATTTGCCTTTCATAAGCACCATACCATATTCAGTAACCACATAAAAATTCAAAGCCCGATGCAGGGTTACTATGGTTCCTGGGCTTAAGGTAGGTCTAATTCTGGATAATGTATGACCTTGAGCGTTTTTATAAGTTGAGGAAAGGCAAATGAAGCCCTTACCACCCCTGGATTTAAAAGAACCGAAAATGAAATCCATTTGTCCCCCGGTTCCCGAGATTTGCCTAAAACCTGCCGATTCAGATGATACCTGCCCGTAAAGGTCAATTTCCAGAGCATTATTTATGGCTATTACATTATCATTTTGTGAGATTATATAAGGATCATTAGTATAGTCTACCGGATAAAGAGCACAGGCTGGATTATCATCCATGAAGTCATAAAGTCGGTTAGAACCCATGGCAAATGTATAAACCATTTTGCCTTTATCTAACTGTTTACGTTTCCCAGTAATACGCCCGGTCTCATACATATCTAAAAATGAATCAACCAGCATTTCGGTATGCACACCTAAGTCTTTTAGATCAGATTTAGCAACCATAGTTCCGATAGCATTGGGCATACCGCCAATCCCTAATTGTAAACAGGCCCCATCCGGTATTTCTTTCACTACTTGCTCGGCAACCTGTCTGTCTACATCGGTAATAGGTACTTCAGGTAACTGAATAAGGGGCGGGTGGTTACCCTCAACAATATAATCTATTTTCGATATATGTATAGACTCTCCATACCCCCCCAGGCACCTGGGTACTGATTTATTAATCTCGGCAATTATGACCCGGGCCGCTTTTACAATAGATGGGGTTATAGAACTAGAAATGCCTATATTAAAAAAACCGTGCTTGTCCATAGGTGTAACCATAATCATTGCTACATCAACCGGAACATAACCCCGATCATAAATGGGAGGACCTTCATGATAAGTTACCGGTATATAATTACTAAGACCCTGTTCCTGTAATTTTCTTCCTACACCGTTAAAATGCCAATCATTATAAATAAAGTGCTTCCTCTCTGGATCAGCACGCACAACTTGGGGTACAAACGGACAGGCAGTCGTTCTGATCAACACATTATTTAATTCCTTACAACGACGGGCCAAGGCCTGGTCCAGGAGCTTTGAATTCATCATAAATTCCCCGTAGTGCACCAAGTCCCCCGATTTTATTACCTTTACAGCCTCGTCTGCCAAAACCAGTTTTCTTTGATATTCTTCGCTATACTTCAGATTAACCAACTTCCTGAAAACCCCCTTAAAAATAGTGTTATTTACCGGTAAAATTAGGAGGACGTTTTTCTAAAAAAGCAGCCATTCCTTCTTTTTGATCCCGGGTTGTAAATAGCACAGGGGCATTCTCCTGCTCAAATAACAGGCCGCAGTCAAGTCCCACATTACTTCCATAATTTATAGCCTTTTTGGCCATTCGTATTGCTAATGGCGGTTTGGATGCTAAATCAAAGGACAGTTCTTTGGCATCGTTTATCAGGGACTTAGGGGGAACTACCTTGGTTACCAAACCTATACGCCAGGCGGTTTCCGCATCAATGGCTGCCCCGGTCAATATCATCTGTTTAGCCCATCCTTCTCCAACCAGATGGGCAAGACGCTGTGTTCCTCCAGTACCAGGTATGATACCTAGGTTTATCTCCGGTAGAGCAAATCGACTCCCTCCAGCAGCGATTCTAATATCACACCCCAAAGCCAGTTCACATCCTCCACCCAGAGCCAATTTTGCAATGGCCGCAACTATCGGTTTGTCAATATGAGCAAGCTTATTAACCGTATCATGGGACAACCGGATAAAATCTTGGGCGGCACCTATATCCGTTTTTGATGCATAGCTAATATCAGCACCGGCACAAAAGACCGCAGGCCCACCTGTAAGAATAACCGCTTTAACATCATCGTCAGCAGTAATAATATTTATAATTCTGTTTAAATCCTTCATCATTTCGTAATTTAACGCATTGAGTACTTCTGGACGGTTTAGGGTTATGATACCAATATTATTTTCCTTTTCATAAAGTACAGTGTTTGTTGGCAAATAATCACCCCCAGATTGTATATCTTATACCCACCAGTGATTACCTGAATTGCTAAATTCATTCCCCCCTTCCTAACGCTTAACGAAAATTTTGTTATCTTATGTATATATTTAGCAAGTATCATGCCAGCTTTGATTTTTATAATGCTGGTACTTTGAAAAGTTGGCTTTAACTCCATTATTTTGGGATTAGTCCCTATTGGTTTTTATATATTCAAGGTACCAGCTAACCACTTATTTCTTAAAGCAAGTAACACAAGGTAACAAACTGTTACCTGAATCTATGGAAAAGGAAACATCTCAATACTTTCTGATTCAGGTATAGGGAGATAAAAAAACAGGGTGTTTTGGTGGTAACCTTAAAGTTAACCACCAAAAACACCCTGTTTTTTTTGCTAAAGGATAATTAAACCTTTTTTAAGCTATGAAATTAATTGAAAAATATAATATTACAATTTTCTCCCCCGCCAGCTTCTTGAAAACTTATATTGATAATATCATTTTATTAAGCATAAATTTCACCCAGGTATTGGATATCAGCCTGTCCGCGGGTAACTGAGTTTATTCCCTGGATAAACCAATCAACCTGGTTTAAGGGTACCTCTACCTGTAAAACTACCTTTTCCCCATACTCCACCCCGCAGGTGGCTACCTCCGGGTTATCTAGAAGTCGGTGGCGTACTAAGCCTAATTCATTGTATTCTAAACTAATATTAAACCGTTGAACTAACCGGTATTGCCTTCTATCCGCCATAGCCAAAGCCTGCCGGACTGATTCCATGTAAGCACGTACCAGGCCAGCACTACCCAGCAGAGTACCACCAAAATAGCGTACTACTACTGCAGCAATATTAACTAACTCCTGATTTTTTAGTACAGTTAACATAGGTAATCCGGCGGTACCTGAAGGCTCACCATCATCACTACACCGCTCCAAATGTGGGGAGCGAATGATCCATGCATAACAGTAGTGGATGGCACCTGGCCAAAGTTGTCTAGCTTCTTCAACCACCTGTACTGCCTGTTTTTCATTAGTTACGGGCACTACCCGTCCAATAAAGCGGCTTTTCTTAATTTCTATTTCTGCTGCCGCCGCCTGGTCTATACTATAAAACTCCATTAGTTAAGTATTCTCACCAACCATTCTCCCAGAGTATCCTTTACGTTTTAAAAATAGTCCTTAAGCCATTTAATAGTCAGATCTTCCCGCTCGCTAGTCTTATTTATAAAGCGATGATCCGCCCCTGCTACTAGATGAACCCGGGCTCCGGCAACCTTTTCCCCAATATACCTAGCATTAGCAGGGTCAACTTCCTCATCATCCAGGCCATGTATAACCAAAACCTTAGATTTCCCCACTACCTGTAAGTATTTCTCTATGTCATGGCGGTCAAAATCCTCTACTAACAAAGGCATAAGTTCAAATGGTCCACTATTATCGGTTAAGGTTACCGTCTCCCCGTTTTTCATGCGCTGGTATTCAGTTTGTAATATAGCAGCAAAGGTTTCCGGCAGGAAAACCGTAGTCGACCAGAATATGTAGCCTTTAATATCATTATCCTGGCCCGCAAAAGCCAGTATAGTACTACCGCCAAAACTACGCCCCAGTAACAGAATTGGTAGCTGGTACTCTTTCCGAACAAACTCTACTACATCCTGAAGATCCTCAACCTGCCGGGTAAGGGTTATGCTGCGATATTCCCCTTCACTTTCTCCGCTACCCTGGAAATCAAATGCCAGCAGACCGATCCCCAGTTGATTAACCTTTTCTGCCAGACGATATATCCGCCCACTATTTTCTTTAGCCCCACGAAAGCCATGGCAGGCTATAATCATATAACGACACTCATTTTTGGGCCAGAAGGTAAGGGCTGCCAGGCGCAGCCCCCTCCTGTTTATAATATTTATTCTTTCCATGCTATCCCCCTAAAATCATCAGAGTGGTTTCTTTTCCCTACGTTGTTCATCCGATTCGTACCGTACCCGGTGGTTACAAATATCGCAAATAAATGTAGGCATTTCCTTTTCCTGAGCTACCAGGTTACGATAGTCCTTATGGTCTTCCTGTACCTGATAAGTTTTTCCGCACATCAAGCACCTGGCACCAACAACCTCCATTTCTCCATCCCCTCTCCCCCATTGCTACCTAATAGTAGAACGGGATTAAAATCAAACAACCTTTATCAACATCCTGACCTATACTTGAGTTTACTGGTAGATCTAGAGTTCAGGTGCCCCCTCTTGGCTAGTTTTTGCTGTACATAGATTTAACCTGGAGCTACTTTTATTTTGGTATATAGATTTTCTTACCCAAAACTATGATTATTTATTATATTTATTATTATATTTGTTGAAGATAAGGGTGGTTCTGTTTTCAGTTTAACCACCTGCCTTCTAATCCCAGTACGATACCTGCCTTTATTTGGTAGTTACCAGCCGCCCTTTTCTTTGGGAAGTTAGGCTTTTTATAAACCCTTTAAAAATCCCTGTTAAATCTTAAAATAAGCTATCGCTTCTTCGAGTTCGTGAACTACATCATTAAGACGATCAATGGAAGCGTTTATTTCCTCAACACTGGCCATCTGTTCCTCGGTCATTTCATCTATACTTCGAGCTGCCTGGGCATTGCTTTCGGCTGAACCAGTAGTAGCTTCAATAGCTTCGATAGCTGTTTCAGCACTGGCTGCCATTTCCTGACTGGCAGCTGACATTTCTTGAATCTGTTCATTGACAGTCGACACCGCACCAATAATTTGCTGAAAGGCCTGTCCAGCCGTCGCAATCACCTCTGTACCACTAGCTACTTCACGGGTACCGTTTTCCATCCCGCTGACCGCTTTATGAGCTTCATCCTGGATTTCCCTTATTAAACCAGCAATCCGTTTAGCTGCATCGGCTGATTCCTCAGCCAATTTGCGTACTTCTTCGGCTACCACGGCAAACCCTTTACCCTGTTCACCGGCCCGGGCTGCTTCTATAGCCGCATTCAGGGCCAGCAGGTTAGTTTGGGTAGCGATATTAGTAATAAGATCAACAATCTGCCCGATTTCCTGTGACTTAACCCCTAATCCCTCAATTATATGAGCAGTAGTGTTAACGGTAGTACTAATTACTTCGATCTGGTGGATAGCCTGGTCAATTTGTTTATCACCTTCCTGGGCCCGACTAGTAGCAGTCATAGTCGAAGCTGAAACTTCCTGGGAATTTTCGGCTACCTGCTGGATAGCAGCTGACATATCACTTATGGCTAGCTTTGACCTACCGGTGAGTTCAGCCTGTTGGGCAGTATGCCGGCTCATTTCCCCTACTTTTACCGTCATACCCTCCATTATAGTAGCCGTGGCCTCAGAACGATGCATTAGTTCACCGCTGGACTGTGCTACGGCGGTACTAAGATTTTTAGTCCTACCGATAAGCTCGGATATTTTTTCTATCATGATATTAATGGTCTCCCCGAGACGGCCTATCTCATCCCGCCCCCGCACCGGAATCTTTTGAGTTAAATCTCCTTCACTAGCCCTTTGCACCGCCTCCCCTATGCGGCGCAAGGGCGCGTAAACGGTATAAGCGATTAAAAATGCAGCTAAAAAGCCAATTAGTATACTGATAACTGAATAGGCAATCATATTAGAACGAAAACCAGCTACGATATTATCATACGGAGTAGCTGGTACCCCTACATACCAAATACCAACTATATTATCGCCCGCATCCCTAATAGGCTTATAAGCAGTCATATTTCTTGTGCCTACTACATCCGCCCGTCCTATATAGGTTTCCCCCCGTTCCAAAACTGCTTTTTTTACTGCTTCAGAAACAGGCGTATTGATCATCCGCTCCCCATCTTTCATAACATTAGTGGATACCCGCATATCATTTTTAAATACTGTAACCGTATCACCGGTTAGTTCTCCTATCTGGTCTACCACAGCATAGTTACCTTCGATTATAGTATCACCTTTATAAAGTTTCCCCTCCGCTATCTTCCAATTGCCTGGGTAATTCAATTCTAGAATCTGTTCCCCTAAAGCCAAATCAGATACTAGTTTTTGCTCAGCAGTAGTTTCAATCCGGTTAGCAACTACATTAGTAGCATAAATCCCCATCAAACCAGTTACACCGGCAATAATCAAAGTGAAGATTACCAAAAGTCGTATCCTCACATCAAAGCGCCGGGCTTTTGTTTCTAAAAAATCCATAAATCCCATATTAAATATCCCCTTTCTGGCCAACTTTTTACTCCCTAAGCATTACTCCCTTCCCTGTTAGAACTGGTGCTACAGCTATTCTTGCTTATTTCCCCCACCGTTAACCTTTTCCGGCAAAATTTTCATGTACAATACCCGTTGATAATTAAAAGAACCAATGATATTTCCTGCTGCATCATATAAATAATTTCTGGATGAACCCCCTACGTAAACCTTACCCTCATCTTCGACACCCAAATTTTTTACATAACCAACCAGTTTTTTATCATCGGTAAACACTATTTCTACCTTAATTAACTTTGGTTCCCCGGCCGGACGTTCCAATAACCGGCCCATATTTTCCTGGCAACCAGTAAACATAATTAAAATAAATATAATGAGAAGTGCGGCAACAAAACGCCGTTTCACTATCCCCTCCTCCTTTTTTTAACTGTTGTGGTTCTATTTCGCTGCCCATCCCGGTTTAATCGTCTTTTACTACTCCAATCGGATAATTTTTTGTCTGCTCTGCCGTGAATCGTATCCGGCGGAAATCTTCCCCATTCATCAGTAGTACCAGCAGCTACCCCGGTAAGTATTTCCAAACCTTCATCAATATGTTCTACTGCCCAAATATTGAAGCGGCGTTTTTTTACCGCCTCCACCACTTCTTTATGTAACATTAAATTTTTAACATTTTGCCGGGGGATAACAACCCCCTGTTTACCATTGAGCCCCAAACGTTCACATACTCTAAAAAATCCCTCCACCTTCTGGTTCACCCCGCCTACCGGTTGTATTTCACCGTTCTGGTTTACAGAACCGGTTACAGCTATACCCTGGTAGATAGGAACTCCACTTAAGCTGGATAAGAGGGCATACAGCTCGGCACTGGACGCACTATCTCCTTCTATTCCCTGATAACTTTGTTCAAAAGTTAAACTGGCCGAAAGGGAAAGCGGTTTATCCTGGGCGTATTGGGCTCCTAGATAGCCATTCAGGGTCAGGATACCTTTACTATGGATCCTACCGCTAAGACGAATTTCTCGCTCGATATTGACCAGACCACTTTCACCCATAAATGTTTTAGCAGTAATCCGTACCGGTTTGCCGAATGAATGATCACCCATTTCATAGACAGCCAACCCATTAATTTCCCCTACTTTAAAACTGTCAATATCGATCATTAAAGTCTGCTGCTCTATATATTCCTGAATATGATCCTCTACCATTGAAGAACGATACCGTTTTTCCACCAGTGCTTTTTGTACATGCACCCCCTTAACTAGTGGAGAATTTTCACGTCCAGCCAAATAATTAGCCTCATAAATAATTTCAACTAGGCGGTTAAATAAGGTGGTCAATTTTCCCTGATGCTCTGCCATACGACTGCCATAATCTACTACCTGAGCTACTGCCTGTGGATCAAAATGTCTGAGTTTTTCACTTTCACATACCGAAGCAATAAAACAAGCATATTCGTGTACATGCTTACGGCTGCGCTCCATATCCGTATCAAAATCCGCTTTAATTTTAAACAGTTTCTGAAATTCCTCGTCATGAGTATAAAGCAGGTAATAATATATTGGTTCGCCTATGATTATAACTTTAACTTTTACAGGAATAGGTTGCGGTTGGAGGGTTTCACTGTTGCTGATCCCAAACATTCGACTTACACTTTCGACACATATTTCCCCATTTTTCAGAACCCTTTTCAGGGTATCCCAGACATAGAAATTTTTCATCAGGTCATACATATGTAAGACCAGGTAACCACCATTAGCCCGGTGTACAGAACCAGATTTTATTTTAGAGAAGTCTGTAGCCAGTATGCCAAACTCACTTTCGTATTCAATCTGACCAAAAAGATTGGAAAAAGTAGGATTGGTTTCAATAGTTACAGGGGCATGGTCTAATTCAGAATTATCTACTAATAAATTAACCTGATAACGCCGCATCAAACTGCGCTTATCCATATGGCGAAACCAGCTTAACGGTAATGAATTTTCATCCTTACGGACAAATAGTTCAATATGTTCCAATAAGTCTTGTTGCAGGCTTTCCAGGTACCTTACCACAGCCTCATAATCTCTATAACGATCGAAAAGAACTGCAAAAAAAGGGGCCGCTACCAGACGTGCAGTTTCCTGTTCCAGACTCCTGATTTTTTCACGGATAACTTTTTCAAGATCCTTATAATGCCGAAAAACTTCATTAAGTTTTTCCTGCACCATAACACTATTCTTCATTAAATCAGCCCGGTCTTCTTCCGACAAATTCATATAATCTTCCTGACTGAGGGCTTCACCGTTTTTCATAGGTACACTATTGATTCCTTTTTCACTGCGGCTAATGGCAAATCCTAGACTGCGGGCCTGTTCTTCGGCATGGAGGTAAAGGCGGTTGGTTTCCTCGGTAAAATAGGTCAATATTTCATTACGTTTAAAATCAAATTCTTCACTATCCAGCGCTTTGATTATATTTTTTACCACCTTTTCCACCTGACCGGCCAGATGTTTCTTAAACTGCCGGCCCATTCCCGCCGGCAAACTTAAAGCAGCCGGGCAATCAGGATTATCGAAATTATATACATAACACCAATCGGGTGGAACTGGTTCCTGGCTGGCTTTTTCCTGAAGCAATTCCCGGGCCAGGGTAGTTTTGCCGGTACCAAAAGCCCCCGCCAGGTAAATATTGTAACCTGGATTATCAATATCAAGACCAAATGCTAGCGACCTCACCGCCCGGTCCTGCCCAATAATGCCCTTAAGCGGTTTTATTTCCGCAGTAGTACAGAACTTAAAAACAGCCGGATTACAATTCTTACAAAGATCCCTGGTTTTTACCCTGTATTTACGAATGTCCAAAAACGTATACCCCCCGTTTATATTAGAAATTGAAGATCATACCGGATTCCCCTTTGATAACACCAGGCAGGTGTTGGTGCAATTTTGCAGCAGCAGTAAAGCCGGTACAATGGCATACAATCAGCTTCTCTATAGCTGCCGTCTTTAAAAATGATATAGTCTTTGTCAGGCGATCTTCACTAGCCGTCATTAAATGGGTCCCACCTATAAAAGCCTTAATCAGGGTTTTCCCCATGACTTGCCGGGCATACTGTATAGTATTTACAATTCCGGCATGGGCACAACCGGAAATAATAATTAGCCCTTCTGGATGATCGATAACCAGGAACATATCATCATCTATATCATCAGCAACCATTTCCCCATCGGATTCCTTTACAAAATCTCCTCCGGCAGTCTCAAAAGCTGTATTGCGTGGTACCCTACCACTGACATATACTCCAGTAGTAATTTCAGTAAAGTTCTCGGTTGGCACAAATTTTATTTCCGCCTGGTTAAGGTCATCAAGACTAAATGAACAGCCTATGTTGCGAAGATGCTCCCCAGCACGTGAATAGCGGCGGATAAAGATACCAGGATGAGCATACACCTCAACAGCCCCATTTTGTTGAATAAGAGGTAGTAATCCTCCGGTATGATCAAAGTGGCCATGGCTTAGCACCACTTTATCGATCTGGTTAAGATCAAGTTTTAGAGCCTGGGCATTATATAAAAGAGCCTCCTGGCTGCCCGTATCAAATAATATGATGGTATCATCCACTTCTAACCAAGCAGCAAAACCATACTCCCCACGAAGCTTAGGAGATGGTGTGGTATTTTCCACCATTATCTGGATTTTAAGTCTCATAATAAAAACCACCCTTAAATTGTATTTCACCAGTTTTTTCAACATCCCTGCTTTATTTTCTACATCATTATAAAATTATGCAAAATAGCCATAAAAATAATGCCGGTTAATAAAGTATAAAAAAGGCTACGGGTGCGAACTGCTACCAAAAGCGTAGGAATAAATGCCCAGATATATAGGTTATTAAAGCTTATGAATATCTTCCCTTCCGGTGCCAGCACGCTAACAGCCATTAGTGCCCCCAGAACAGAGGGTGCTACAAATGAAAGCCACCGCTCAAGTATATCTGGAAACTCAAAACGGGAAAATAAAGCTATGGGAAGAATCCGGGGCAGAATACTTACCAGAGAAATTCCTATAATCATTAAATAAATTGAACTACCGCTCACCTAATATCACCCCCAGAGTTGCTGCTATAATTGTTGCAAAAATAATGTTGGACAGGTTAGCCAGGGTGGAGGGCCAGAAATATCCTATTAAAAGAGATATGACTATGGCAGCCATAGCTGCTACTACATCGCTCTTTTTGGCTACTACAAATATCAACAGACACGTATACATAGCAGGTAAGGCAAAGTTTAATCCGAACCTATCCGTATTAGTTATCATGGTTCCTAAAACGGCTCCTAATACTGTGCTGGTGATCCAACCAACATGGGACGTTATATTAAGGCCTGCCATATAAGAAGCGGTAGCTTCATGGTTCTGGTACCGGTTAACAGCCACTGCATAAGTTTCATCCGTAAGTCCATAAGATAAACCCGCCGCAATCCAGGGTTTTATCTTCCGAAAATGCGGTACCAGGGAAGTTGCAAATAAGAAATAACGCACATTAACTAGAATATTCGCTACTACTGCTGTAATTACTGCCCCTCCGGCTTGCATTACTCCTACCGCAATATACTGTCCTGCTCCAGTGAAGCAAAGTAATGACATTAATGTAGCCTGTACTACGGTCATACCCGCTTGGGTAGCCAACACCCCGAATGTAAAACCTAATGGCAAATAGCCTAAAACTACTGGAAATGATTCCCTTACTCCATCTAGTAATTCCTTCCTGTTCAATGTTCAATAATACCTTCCTTTTTTAAAATGATAGACCTGCTTTCACTGCAAATATTAATACCGTTTCAGTTTAAGGGTTTTTGCAGGCAAAATAATGCTATAAATTGCAAATATTTATTATTTACGATTATATACTACCATAATTACCAACCTATTATAAAATATCTAAATAATTTATTAAGGGCGTCTTTTTCCATTTCTCCAACCGGAAGGACACGGTTTTTTCGTGCAGCCATAAGGTACCTACTTATTAAACAAAAAAAGCGTTTTCCCCATAGGAATACGCTCATCTGGGTGCCAGGTATCGATGAAATTTTTATTGCACCCATTTCTCCCACCAGTTTTGACTGGATGAGTTACTATCCTGACCTGGTAGCAACCAATCCAGATGGGGGGCATGTTCATAACACACATCCTGTGGTTGGGTTCCTTTTATGAACGCCATTTCTACTACCCGGGGACAGGATTCACATGCAATCATACCGCTATCCAGGCATACACTCAACAATTCTACATTGGCAGGCCGTTCAAAATCCCTGGCACCTAATTTCTGCACAGCACTGCCCATAAACTGCGCCCAAATCGGACCTGCTGCTACCCCCCCGGTAAGATTAACATTTTGATTACGATCATAACCTACCCAAACTGCACAACAAATATGGGGAGTAAAGCCAACAAACCAGGCATCCTTGAACTCATCAGTAGTACCTGTTTTGCCGGCCACAGGAGCTCCCACCGCTGATTTAAGCCGGGATCCAGTCCCACCTGGTTCCATAACCCCTTTTAGCATGTCGGTAATAATATAAGCATTATCTTCTTTTATAGCCTGTTTCTGCTGGAGGCGGTTTTCTTCTAATACCCGACCCCGTTTGTCCTCCACCTTAATAACATAACCAGGCTCGCTGTAAATACCTTTATTAGCGAAAACTGAATAGGCCGTAGCCATACTCATTGGCGTTACTTCATTGGAGCCCAGTGGAAGTGATAACACCGGCTGCAGATTGTTAAAACCAAAATGTTGGGCATAGCCAGCTGATTCCTTAGGACCTAGAATATGATTTATCCTGACAGCTACCACATTATCTGATTTCATTATGGCTTCCTTAAGGGTAAATTTCCGCCAATGATAAGGCTTTTCACCATAGTCAGTTGGCCGATAAACATCCCCGTTAGATAGTTTATACTCAACCTCCTCGCACATTATTTGGTCAGCTGGAGTAAACCCATAGGCTATAGCCAGGGAATATACAAAAGGTTTAAAAGTTGATCCCGGCTGACGACGAGCAAAAGCGCGATTATAACTGGAAACAGCATAATCCCGCCCTCCTACCAGGGCTCTAACCTGCCCATTACGTGGATCCATAGCTACTAAAGCCGCCTGCATAGCAGGATCACGTTCGGCCATCCCCTGTTCATAAGCCTGGTTGGCAGCCTGCTGCATGTCTAAATCTAAAGTAGTATATACCCTAAGCCCTCCTTGGAAAACCATACGTTCTCCATATTTTTTGATTAAGTAGTTCTTTACCATATCAACAAAATAAGGAGCATCACCTACCAGAAAACCGGCCTGTTTGTAGTTAAGCGGTTCCGCCAGAACTTCACTTTTCTGAGTGCTGGTAATCATGTTTTCCTCTACCATCCGTTGTAAGACTATAGCCTGCCGATTTTTAGCCTTGTCAGGATTAAGATAAGGATCATATTCACCCGGCCACTGGGGAAGACCTGCTAGCAAGGTAGCTTCTGCCAGGGTAAGTTCTTTACTGCTTTTACCAAAAAAAGTGCGGGCAGCTACTTCTATACCATAAGCCCCATGTCCAAAATAAATAGTATTGCAATACATGGTTAGTATTTCATCTTTGCTGTACCTTCTTTCTAATTCTATGGCATAAATTAATTCCTTTAACTTACGCATTAAGGTACGTTCATTAGTTAGAAAAAGATTTTTAGCCGTCTGCTGGGTAATAGTACTTCCCCCGGCAGCAATTTTTCGCTCTTTTAAATTAACAAAAACGGCTCTCAATATTCCCGCTATATCTACCCCGTGATGATGGTAAAAATTTTTATCTTCTACTGCTATTATAGCCGACCTGAACTCAGGCGGTATCTCCTCTAAGGTAATACTTATACGGTTTTGCTCGGCCAGGCCTTTAATGACCCGTCCATTTATGTCAAATAGGACTGATGATTCCGGCACCTCAATCTCCGGAAGGCTGATGCCAAAACCACTGGTAGTTATAAGGATACCCATTATGATAATAAGCGAAATAGTTTTGCGCATAATATTTCCTCCTGCCCCTAAATTTACCCATAAATTGACGGTTTTATCCTTTTATTAAGGGCAGGACGGGCTAAAATAAGATACCTGATCAGCCTCTTATTATCGCTAATTATTTGCAAAGGGTTGACAACTTTACAGAAATAACGGTATATATCTTATTTAGGGGAATTAATTAATTTATGAAAGGCGGTGGTGATATGGAACCTATACCCGATTATCGATCGTGCAATATCACTATTTTTTACCCACAAATTAATATCGGGGAGGGTTACAGTAGCCACCAGGAGTTACCTTAACCCTCCGGTGAGGAGGGAGAGTCGTGATCAAGACTTACTACTACAACCAGGAAAATGATTCTATGTACCATGATGTAGACCTCAATCAAAAGGACACGCTTTTAGCTAATCCTAACAGCCTGCTCTGGATCGATCTTTACGATTGCTCCGCCAGTGAACTTCACTACATCGGTGACCTTTTCGATTTCCATCCGCTGGCCCTGGAAGACTGCCTGCAGCAAAGCCCCCGAGCTAAGCTGGACCGCTATGATGGTTACTATTTTTTCGTTTTTCATGCCTTGCGCTATTTTGAGGAAGCCCGGGAAGAAGATGAAATTACCAGTATTGAACTAGATGTCTTTATGGGCTCTAATTATATTGTCACTATTCACCCGGTTGCCCTCTGGACAGTAGGTAAAGTAGCCCGGGTATGCTTAAAAGATACCGAAATGATGAACCGGGGACCAGATTATCTTCTCTATCGGATAGTTGACAATATTGTTGATGATTGTTTTCCGGTTATCGACCGCTTAGGCGAAAGAATTGATGATTTAGAAGATAATATTTTTCTACACCGGGGCCGGGAAATTACTGAGGAGATCCTTACTTTAAAAACCAGCGTTATTCTGTTGCGTAAAGTATTAATCCCCCAGCGCAGGATCTTTGGTAATATTAATGGTCAGTACTCCTTTTTTATTAATATAGAAAATCGACCCTATTACCTGGATTTAGTGGATCATCTGGACAGCATTCTGGATGCGGTAAACACTTTTAGGGACCTTTTAAATAGTACTACTGAAACTTATTACTCTATTATTAACGGGCGTACTAGTGAGATAATCACTGTTTTAACTATAATATCTATAATCATGATGCCACTAACTGTTATTACCGGGTTTTACGGTATGAATGTAGCTCTACCCGGGGAAAGTAATCCCCATTCAGTATGGTATATACTGGCCGGAATGGTTGCTCTGGCAGCTAGTATGTTAGGCTTCTTCCGCTATCGCCGGTGGATTTAACTATTTTTGTTTCCTGCCGGGAGTAAAAACCCCTGGTAATCTTAGATTACCAGGGGTTTTCCCATACATATGTATATTAGATCAAGAATATTTTACACAAATATTGCTAATTAATTCAGCCACATCCTGGACATGATCCTGAGCCGTTTCAATGTGTTCATAAACTTCCCGCCACTTAATAATGGCTATTGGATCATGTTCATGTTTTTCAAACAAGTAGGCTACCCCATTTCGATACAGAAGATCCTGTTCTTTTTCTAACCTGAATATTTCTTCACAACAGTTTAAAATACTTTTTTTATTCTGCTCAACTCGTTTAAGCTGTTTAAAGGCCTTTTCCTGCAAAAGCAGGCTTTCATACAGTACATCCACCATATTTTTTATCCGTTCATCAGGCTGTCCCGCTTTATATAATATCATCCGGTCTATGATGCCGGTAATATAATCCAAGGTTGTAGAAAGCTCTTGGGCCAACTGAAAGGCATCTTCCCGGTCAAAGGGAAGAATGAAACTAGTATTCAATCTGCGTACCAGGTCCTGTATAATACGGTCGCCTTCATGCTCCATAGCCGTTAACCGAGCCATTTTTATATCTAAGTCCACATAATCATTAACCACATTACGGAGTATATCACCACCCCGAACAACAACCCGGGCACTTTCATTTAAAAGCTCAAAAAGCTGGTCATCCTTTTTGCCAAATAACGGCATCATATCCCCCCTAACACTGATGTTTATAAATAAATATAATACACCATTATGCCCGGGCAATGCAATAGTGCAAAAAATGTTCTTATAATCCCCTCAGATAATCTGGTCGCAAATATTTGGAGTCATGCGTACCAATGATACTGTTAATAGTTGCCACCATTTTTTCTTTGTCGTCAGGCAGACGGCCCTTAATGGGTAAATAATTCGAAGCATGATTACTTCTAAATTCGGTTTCCTGAACATTCAGATTTTCGATAATAATACGCAACTCCTCCAAAATCTCAAAAGGCTCAGGCAGTACAAATTCTCCCCTCTGGGCACGACGATATAATTCTGTTTTTGGTACCAGCATCAGGGTAAGCGCACCAATATAGTCGGGATTTATGTCATTACATATTTTAGCGGTATTAACAGCATGCTCCCGTGCTCGGGGAGTTCTGCCGGCTAGTCCCAGTAAAATAGTCACCGACAAAAGGATACCTGCCTGACGAAGTCTTCGTCCTGCTTCCACCATTTGGTCGTAGGTAACCCCTTTACGGATATCCTTAAGCAGTTCAGGATCACCGGTTTCCACCCCTAGATAAGCAATAGTTAATCCAGCCTCCTTAAGAGCCGTCAGTTCAGACATTTCCTTTTTCAGAACTACATCAGGACTGGCGTAAATACCCACATGATTTAAACTGGGAAAAGCTTTATATAGTTCTTTAATAATTTCCAGTAAATCATCAGTCTCCATAGCAATGGCATCCCCATCGGCAAGAAAAACCTTTTCCACATCGCCATAATAGCGGCGTGCCATGGCGATATCAGTCTTTATGTCCTCCAGGGGACGAATACTAAATTTCTTGTCCTTATACATGGCACAAAATGTGCATCTATTATGTGTGCAGCCGATTGTACACTGCAGGATATAACTTCTAGCTTCGCTAGGTGGTCGAAATATATTCCCCTCATATCGCATGTTTCCATCCTCCTTTTTATCTATTTTATACAAAAACAACAAGTAAGTGAAACCATTTACATAATATCGAATTTAATCTAGCCATATTTTCTCCGGTTATTATCAAACTATAATAGGTGCAAGTAAAGAAGGAGGTAATTTTGATGGCAAGAAAACAAGGCATTATGTCCGAAGAATTAAAATACGAAATTGCCCGTGAGCTGGGAGTCTATGACACCGTCGCCCGGGAAGGTTGGGGTGGCGTTAGTTCCCGTGATTGCGGGAATATTGTAGCCAAAGCCATAGAAATGGCAGAAAGAAGTCTTGCCCAAAATAACCAGATGCGTTAAAAACACTTGCACCATTCGGGGGTTTTTCCCCCGAACATATTTATATTTACCTGGCAGCCGACAGGAGGTGGTCAAATGATAACCGGAAGTACTCCTTTAGAAGATGCTCTGGCGATCCCTGGTGCACACCAGGTTTTTCAGAAATACGGAATTGCCTGTGTGGGCTGAATGGGGCTTAGATTTGAAACCGTCGAGCAGGGAGCTCGCGCTCACCGGGTACCTCTGGAAAAACTGTTAAGAGACCTGCGTCAGCTGGAAAGTGAAAATAAGGGGTAATTACCCCTTATTTTATTGCGCCCAACTATACAGTACCGATATGATATTAAAATTATTATAACTCCAGGTCAGGATATTTTAATATTTTTCCTTCCCAGGTACGTAGAGTAATTTCGCTATTATCTAAAGAAATTAAATATTCCGGTAATATAGGAGTTTTGCCTAGTCCACCCGGTGCATTGATAATGTAAGTTGGAACTGCCATACCCGAAGTATAGCCCCGTAGTTGCCTCATGATGTCTATCCCTGTTTCTACCCGGGTAATAAAATGCGAAGTTCCCTGCACTTGTTTAGCATGAAATATATAATAAGGTTTAACTCGAATCTTTAACAATTCCTGATTAAGTTTTTTCATAATATGAGCAGAATCATTAATACCTTTTAAAAGAACTGCCTGATTGCCCAGCACTACTCCAGCTTTAATTAATTTATCACAAGCTTTTTTGGCTTCAGGGGTTATCTCCTGAGGGGCATTAAACTGAGTATTAATATAAATAGGCGGATGTTTTTCCAATATAGCACACAGTTCCGGTGTTATCCGCTGGGGCAGGGTTGCCAGAACACGAGTACCAATACGCTTAATTTCCACATGATCCATAGAATCCAGTTCAGTTAAAATCCACTCCAACATTGTATTACTAAGCATCAGGGTATCACCACCAGTAATAAGCACATCCCTTATTTCCCGGTTTTTACGTACATAATCCAGAGCTTCGGCTAATTCCCGACGAGTAATATGCTCATCATGTTCCCCGAAATTCCTCCTCCGCTGGCAATGACGGCAATACATAGCACACTGGTTGGTGACATTAATAATCAATCGATCCGGGTAGCGACGGGTAACACGGGGGGCCGGATTAGTTACAGTCTCACCCATAGGATCTGGATTACCGGATTGATCCTGGGCTTCGCAAATATCTGGTACGGCTTGTTTATATATGGGAGATTGCCGGTAATTTGCAAAATCAATTAAACTTAAATAATATGGAGAAACCGCCCAGCGAAACTGAGCTGACAGTTCCTGTAATTCAATTTTTTCCTGCCTGCTTAAAGGAATAAAATTTCCTAAAACCCCTACATCACAAATGCGATGCTTCATTTGCCAGATCCAGCTATCCCAATCTTCCTCATTTCCTCCAAAATAATCTAGTATCCTGGCTTTGTTTTTACGGGTACGTTCAGCCATGCGAAAACCGGTTTCCAATGCTGGTTCAATCTCCAGATAATCAGTAATCTGTTGTTTCAGTTCAGCCGCCCTTTGTAATGATAAATCACGATTCATGCTCTCTTCCCTGGTCAAAAAAAACCCTCCTTTTTATATGATAAAAATGGAGGGTTTTTTGGCATACATATGTGTACAATTATAAAATCACCCTCCCTTAGTACGCTTACGAAGTTAGCTGTCGGGTTAGGGCCAAGGGTAGCCCCTCAGGTAAACCTGACTCACCCCAAATTTGGGTCCCCCGCTCTGTGGATTTACAGATTAAGCGTCAGAACATAAATAATGTTCTAGCCATATTATACCGAATAATCGTTTACCATTTCAATCGTTCTTTCCCGTTTTATGCCATTTATTTATAACGTTTAATATCCAGTAGATTAACACCACCCCAAAAGCAGCAGCTACTGAAGCATTTTTTAGGCCTGCACCAATTAAAATCCCCATTATAGAAGTAAGCCACAGGGAAGTGGCAGCTGGCATACCCTCTACTCGCCGATCTTCAGTAACCCAGATTAATCCCGTTCCAATAAACCCCAGGGCCGAAATTACCTGGGCTGCTAACCTACCAGGATCACTAAACCACGGACCTATATACATTTTATAAAATTCCGTAGAAACTATGGTAACCAGAGTTGCTCCCAGGCAGGTAACCGTAAAGAGCCTGATAGTTCTGGAGTCACTATTAAACATTCCTATAACCAACCCTACCAGTCCTGCTATAAGTAACCGCCCGGAATAATCATATAACATTTATACCACCCTATAATTAGGGGCCTCCTTAGTAATAAACACATCATGGGGGTGGCTTTCGGTCAGACCGGCATTAGTAATACGTATAAATTTAGATTTGGTTTTCATTCCCTCAATGTTAGCCACACCACAATATCCCATCCCCGCCCTTAGTCCGCCGATGAGCTGGAATATGGTTTCCGATACATAGCCTTTATAAGGTACTCTTCCTTCAATACCCTCAGGCACCAGCTTTTTTGCATCCTCCTGGAAATACCGATCACTGCTACCTTCCACCATGGCACCTAATGACCCCATACCCCGGTATACCTTGTAGCTGCGTCCCTGAAGAATAACTACTTCTCCAGGACTTTCTTCCGTACCCGCCAGTAAGTTACCCAACATGACAACATCAGCTCCGGCAGCAATAGCCTTAGCAATGTCACCCGAATGTTTTATACCCCCATCGGCTATGATAGGAATATTATATTTAGCTGCTACCCCTGCACAGTCCATAACGGCTGTAATCTGGGGTACACCAATCCCTGCTACTACCCGGGTAGTACATATGGACCCAGGACCAATCCCCACTTTAACAGCATCTACACCCGCCTGGATAAGTTCTTCAGTGGCCTCGCCAGTAGCTACATTACCAGCGATTAAATCCAGTTCCGGGAATTTCCTTTTGATGTCCTTGACCATATTAATGACACCTACTGAATGGCCATGGGCTGTATCAACCACAACAACATCCACACCAGCCTTTTTCAATGCTTCCACTCTTTCAAAGGTGTCTTTAGTTACTCCTACGGCTGCCCCCACCAGTAGACGCCCCCTATGATCTTTAGCAGCATGAGGGTATTTAATATTCTTTTCAATATCCTTTATGGTAATAAGGCCCATTAAGTTAAAATAATCATCTACCAGGGGTAGTTTTTCGATTTTGTATTGGCGCAGGATATCCATAGCTTGATCAAGGGTAGTATCAACTGGAGCAGTTACCAGTCCTTCACTAGTCATTACATTGCGTATAGGCTGGTTAAAATCCGTCTCAAAGCGAATATCACGGTTAGTAATAATACCTACCAGTTTACGCCCCTCGGTTATTGGTACTCCGGAAATACGGTAATGTTCCATTATATCCAGGGCATCCTGGATCATGTCATCAGGAGACAAATAGAAGGGATCAGTAATTACACCATGTTCCGATCTTTTCACCCGATCAACCATTTTCGCCTGTTCCTCGATGGACATGTTTTTGTGTATAATGCCAAGTCCACCTTCACGTGCCAGGGCTATTGCCATACGGGTTTCGGTAACCGTATCCATTCCGGCACTTATGATTGGTACTTCCAACCGCAGGTTCCTGGTCAATCGGGTAGAAACATCTACTTGACTGGGAAGAATCTCCGACCTGCCCGGTATAAGTAATACATCGTCAAAGGTGAGACCTTCCTTGTAAATTTTATTCATCTTCGCCTGGTCCTCCTTCGGAAATTTAGGTTATATTACAGTATTATAATAAAAATTGCAAGATAACTATAGGGATGTTTATTTAAGAAGGGGCCATTATTTGCATTCCGCAGGATATAATAACTTAATCGTAGTATACCCCATACTGAATATTTCGTAAAACTTTAAATTTACTATTGATATTCTGCTTAAACTATCATTAGCCGGATGAAATAAATAAACACGTTGATCACAAACCATAACGGAAAATTCCCCAACAAAAAAGGGACTTAGTCGCCCCCTTCAACTGAACTAATTCCATAACGGAAGAAATGTTCTTTTAATCTTTCTATGGTCTGCTGGCTAACCGTAAATTTCCAAGCCATTTCTTCACTTGATAGACCGTTTTTTAAACATTCAATAAATTGATCATAATCTACACCGGCTTCCCTGACCATCTCCGGAAGAGCCTGAATACGACTCCAGGGTGGGAAACGACCCTGACCATTATTATTATAATTGGAAGATTCCTCACGCATGGGTATCACCTCCTGTTTTTTTTATCATCCCCAGGCAGGATATAAACCATGCGATTATTCCCTTCCGATTGTTTATGGAACAGCCTTACTAGATAAAAAACTGCCGGTTAGGCAGCTCATTAACTATGTATTAAATTGAATGATTTTTAAGCCTCATATGGGTATGGTCCAGATCAACTACAATTACCTCGCGCCCAATTTTTTTAACTGCCTCCCAGGGTATCACCAGTTTTTGGCGATCCGCCCAGAAGTTAAAGGCATTGCCCCGGTTAGGTAATATTATCGAAACGATATTTCCCGTTTCCTGGTCAACCACCATATCAGACTCACCTACGGTGCCCATTCTCATTCCATCGTAAATATTTACCATTTCTTTACCTATTAACTCATTGAGACGCAAAGACTTCCCTCCCCTTATACTCCAGTATGACCAAAACCGCCTGCCCCCCGCTCAGTCTCACTCAGGTTTTCCACCTCAATAAACTGGGCTTTTTCCACCCGGGTAAAAACCATCTGAGCCAGGCGTTCTCCTCTTTTTAAAATATACTCTTTGTCCCCTAAATTTATAACTAGTACCTGGATTTCACCCCGGTAATCAGCATCAATAGTTCCTGGAGTGTTAAGGATCGTCAGCCCATATTTCAGGGCTAGTCCACTACGGGGCCTGATCTGAGCCTCGTAGCCTGCCGGTAAGGATAAAGCTATTCCAGTCGGAACTAGTACCCTATTCCCCGGGGAAATAACTATATCATCACAATTAGCCGCATAAAGATCAACTCCGGCAGAACCAGCAGTCATATAGCGGGGTAAGGGCAGATCCTCGCTATGTAATCTCCTAATGTAAACCTTCATTTATCTACTCCCACCACTCGATATAATTCTGTTCGGCTTCTGCCAGGGCCTCACTGGTACCAATAGCCGCCAGGGAAAACAACTCTTTTGGTAAAGTATCCCTGGCCAGAGCCTGAACCTGATCCGGAGTTATATTCAGTATTTTATCAATAACCTCTTCTACCGGTATAACCCGGTCATACATTAAAATAGCCTTGCCCAAGCGGCTCATACGGTTCATAACACTTTCCATACCCAGGTAGACACTGGATTTTATCAATTGCTGGGTACGCAGAACCTCTTCCTGGCTTACCCCTATATCGATAAATTTATCCAATTGCTTTTTCAATTCTTTAAAAAACAAGCCCAATTTGCTGGGACCTGTCCCAATATATATGGAGTATGAACCAGTATCAGAATAGTTAGCCGGTACAGAATATACTGCATACGCTAGTCCCAGTTCCTCTCGTAAGGATTGGAATAATCGGGAGCTTAACCCACCCCCCAGAATACTATTCATCACACTCTGGGTATAACGCCTATCATCCCAATAGGATAGCCCCGGTACCCCCAGACAGATCTGCACCTGCTCAGTTTTCTTTTCCACCAAGTTAATAAACTGGGTATGGGGTTCCGGCTTATCCTGTACCAGGCTTACCTCTTCAGCACTCTGGTTACTAGTAAGTGTTTCCAGGTATTCTCGTACTTTTTTAGCATCAATATTACCGGCCACTGCTATAACCATATTAGAAGGTACATAACCACGCTTATAAAAATCGTAAATTTTAGCACGCTCAAATCCCGAAACAGAATCCAGGCTTCCTAGTATAGGTGCCCCCATGGGATTTCCTTCCCATAGTTTTTGCGCAAATACATCATGAATTAGATCGTCCGGGGTATCTTCATACATGTTAATTTCCTCGATAATTACCCCTTTTTCCGTTTCAAATTCCCGGGGGCTAAAGGTGGAATTAAACAACATATCAAAGACAATGTCAATGGCAGTATAAATATTTTCATCTAAAGTACGGGCATAAACACAAGTATATTCTTTGGCAGTATAGGCATTAAGCTGTCCGCCTATCCCTTCAAAAGCCTCCGCAATATCACGGGCACTTCTAGTCTCTGTTCCCTTAAAAAGCATATGTTCAACAAAATGGCTTCCGCCAGCTATCTCAGCAGTCTCATAACGTGAACCAACTTTAATAAATACGCCGATGGCAGCCGATTTTAGATAGGGGATTTCCTCTACTACCAGTCTAGCCTTACTATTTAAATTCCAAAAATGTATCACATCTTTACCTCCAAACTAGCATTATTAATTATTCAATTTGCACAACTGGGAATCCTTTGTAAATTTTTAGATCATAATTATTTTACTAATAATTCTCGACAAAAAACCGGGCTAAAACCCTGTTCAACTTTATGTGGATTTACTCGAAAAGCTTTAATTCTATTTTTTAGGAGTTTGGAATAATCTATCTAACAGTTGTTTTACCGGCCCGTCAGCCCGTTTTACCTCATCACAGCAAATCAGTCCAATACTATTTACCAGGTGTCCATCAGCATAAATATCCAGTACTCCCACCTGGGTACCTGCTTTAATAGGTGCAGTCAGATCATAATTCATCCTTACCTTTTTTTCAATCGAGGGACTTTTTTCTCCTTGCCATAAATAGACATCCTGCTCTGGATAAATATGGACATAAAGAACTGCTCCTTCATTTACCTTTAACTCTTTGAAACTGGCTGATTTGTCTATGATCTTATTACAGCGAGTTTCATTAAATCCATAATCAAGTAAGCGGGCACAGTCCCCCCCACGATCACCTGAACGCAAGGCTACTGCTATTAATTGCCGGTGGTTGCGAGTAGCTGAGGCAACCAGACACTTACCGGCAGCATTAGTTGTTCCTGTTTTAATACCATCAGCACCCGGATAACTGTACAACAAGGTATTAGTATTAGTTATGGTCAGAGGCTTACGGTACCCGGGATGCTGGAAATCAGTCTGTCGGGTAGCTACCAGTTCACTTAGGTATGGATTTTGTAGGACATACCTACCTATTTGCGCTAAATCATAGGCACTGCTGTAATGGTTTTTCGATGGGAGTCCGGAAGCGCTCTCAAAGTGAGTATTAACGGCTCCAATGACAAAGGCCTTTTTAGACATCAGATGAGCAAAAAAACGCTCATTGCCAGCCACATGTTCGGCTAAAACTACAGATGCATCGTTAGACGAGCGGATAAGGGCCACCTTAATAAGTTCTCCCACTGAAATCTTTTGCCCGGCCCGCAGGCCAATGGTGTATTCGGGAGTATGATCAGCCTTTTCACTAACTTCGGCTATTTCACCTAATCCGGCATATTCCACCGCCAATATAGCAGTTAACATCTTAGTGGTACTAGCTACCGGACGCAATTGATCCGCATTTTTCGATAAAACCACCTGTCCACTGGCCCCATCAACCAGGCAGTAATATTCAGATGACAGCCAGGGCGCAGCCAGAACCGAAGGGTGATAACAGAGCATCCATAAGCTGCACAATGCAATTACTAATGATGTTTTAGTTACCTTCGTCATGAGCCTTCTTCTTTTCACCTGATAGTACTATTTTGTCAATCGTAACCATTTTGTAGCCTTCCTCCCTAAGACTGCTCAACATGCCAGGAAGGGCTTTAACAGTAGGTTCGGTAGGATGCATTAGTATAATGGCATCATTGTGAACCTTATTACCCACTCTCTTAATTATAGTTTCCGGTGCCGGACGTTGCCAGTCTATGGTATCTACACTCCACATAGTCAGGTTGTAACCCAAATCAGAAACTACCGTCATTAAACGTTTATTATGTTCACCATAAGGAGGAGCAAAAAAAGTTGGTTTCTTCCCGGTAATTTCTTTAATTACCTGCTCGGCTTTCTTTATCTGTTTATGGGCTTCTTCCGGGGAAAGGCTATTAAAATGAACATGCTGGTAGCCGTGGTTTTGAATACTATGCCCTTCCTTAGCCATATGTTTTAGCATTTCCTGATTGTTTTCTGCCCAGCGTCCGGTGACATAAAACGTAACCCGGGCATTATTTTTCTTGAATTCTTTTAGCATTTCCGGTAGATACTCTTCTCCCCAGTCAACATTAACAGTAATTGCTACCATCTTTTTTCCGGTATTACCTTGATATATAGGTTCTCTCATCTGGGATGCGATACCGGAACCACTGAAATAAAGTAAAGAAAATCCCAAAAAACTACCTATCAGCAGCAGAATTGCTACTCCCCCCAAAAGCCACTGCTTACTAAAATAATAGATTTTCATTTTTTCTCTCCCCCCATAATTCGTACCCACACCAGGCCATTACTCACCCCTGCTTTAATAATAACCGGATTATTAAACGTATTAGCAAATTTTAGATCTAATGAGCCATAATTGACAGTAGCATCCTTTCCGGGCGGAACATAACTTACCGGTTTACTATGCTGGTGGCGTTCCACTATTTTAAACCCCGCCTGAGATGCAGCATTAAACAAGGTACTTGATACCTGACATACCCCTCCTCCATATCCGGGTTCGGTCCCACCCATTAGAATGACGGGAGCAGGTAAATAGCCTCGTTCAGGTGTACGTGGCCCGACCACCTCATTAAAAGAAAAAACCTCTTGGGGCCATAGCAAGGTATTATTTACTGCCTGAGCAGCCAAGGAAATATTAGTATAACGCTTATAATCTCCCCGTAGCCAGGTTTCATAATATCCTTGTACCTGATCCAGGGAGGCCAGTTCTTGATGGGAGTGCTGGGCAGGCACCATTATCCGTACCATTTTAAGGTGGTCATTATTATTAGCTAGCAGAACCTGATTTACCGTTTTATCAATATCTATCACCCAGCCATTACGTTCCGGTATTATCTCTCCAGTATTTTTATCAATATATGGTTCACGAGCCAGGTGTTGGTGCTGAATGGCAAGTTCCATTACCACCTCTCTTACTTCTTCAGGTAGTAAACGCTGCATTTCCCTGCTTTCGAGAGTAACTCCCGGCTTCACACCGTTAAGATCCCGGGCCAGCCCATCTAACCAACTGCTAAACACCGTAATACTAATAAAAAAGGTTAACAGGAAAAAAGCCTGGCTGTTAATTTTGATAAAGTAAATGCCATTCTTAAAAAATCTTGCCCACCCCAAATCACCTTTATTCTTATAATACATATTCCGGTTAATGTTCCGGTATGCACTTTGGTAATGAGCTTTTTAAAGAACCGCCTGCCCATGCTGGATAATTAGTACTAGCATAATTTATTATTAATGTTTTGGTGGCTAGCTACAATCAAAATTAAGTTTTGTTTTTCGCGTAATACTGACCTGCTGTCAGAATAGGTCACCATCGCCTAAAAAGCCCAGAAAAGACAAATAAACCGAGACATCTCGGTTTACTTGGATTACAGATATTCGATTTAGCGAATTACCTTAGTGGTGTTTTTTAGAACTGCTTTGCGGGAAAGGTTTACTCGTCCCTGTTTATCAATTTCAGTAACTTTAACCAGGATCTGATCCCCGATTTTGACTACATCAGTGACTTTATTTACCCTTTCTTCCGCCAGTTGCGATATATGCACCAGTCCCTCTTTACCCTGGGTTCCCAATACACCAGGAATAATTTCCACAAAGGCACCAAAATCCATGATGCGTTTAACCGTTCCCATGTATGTTTTACCAACTTCAACATCAGCTACAATAGACTCTACATAATGTTTAGCTTTCCGGGCCGCTTCCTCATCAGTAGCCAGGATATATAAACTGCCATCATCCTCAATGTCTATTTTGCAGCCAGTTTCATCAACAATCTTGTGAATAGTCTTGCCGCCGGGACCGATAACTTCACGGATTTTATCGACTGGAATTACCATTCTAGTCATACGAGGCGCATAAGGCGACAATTCCGGACTAGGTTGATCTATTACCGCCAACATTTTATCCATAATAAACATCCGGCCTTCCCGAGCCTGCTGTAAAGCTGCTGCCACCACCTCCCGGTTTACTCCGGTGATCTTAATATCCATTTGAATAGCGGTGACTCCAACCTCAGTACCAGCCAGTTTAAAGTCCATGTCCCCCAAAGCATCCTCAATCCCCTGGATATCGCTTAAAATGGCAAATTCTCCATCTTCACCTTTTACCAACCCCATAGCAATTCCCGATACCGGTCTTTTAATAGGCACACCGGCATGCATTAAGGAAAGGGTACTGCCACATACGCTGCCCATGGAACTAGAACCATTAGATTCCAAAACCTCAGATACTACCCGGATAGTATAGGGAAATTCCTCTTCAGAAGGAATGACTGCCGAAAGAGCACGTTCCGCCAGAGCTCCATGCCCGATCTCCCTGCGACCCGGCCCCCGGATAGGACGAACTTCCCCTACGCTGTATGGCGGGAAATTATAATGATGGATATAGCGTTTCGACTCGGCAATACCTAATCCATCCAGAATCTGCTCTTCACTAATGGCTCCCAGGGTAGTTACTGAAAGTACCTGGGTTTGTCCACGAGTAAAAAGCCCGGAACCATGAGGTCGGGGTAAATAGCCTACTTCACAGCTTATGGGACGAATCTCCTTTAACTTACGTCCGTCTACCCGGTCACCATCCTCCAGAATCATTCTGCGAACTATCTCCTTAAGCAATTTGTCTACCATGGTATCAACCTGCTTTAGTTCCTCAGGGTAAGTCTCGGCAAAATGCTCCAGAATCTTATCTTTAGCCGCATCCATATGTGCTTCACGAGATTTTTTCTCCGGGTTACGCACTGCTTCTTCTAATAGAGCAGTACCATATTCACGAACTGCCTCTTCAATTTCCTCACTGACTGTAAAGGTGACCACTTCCATTTTAGGCTGACCAAGTTCGGCGATGATAGGTTCCTGGAAAGTACAAATCTTCTTTATTTCCTCATGAGCATGAAAAATTGCTTCCAAAACAGTGGCTTCCGGGACTTCATTGGCATTTCCTTCCACCATCATGATGGCATCTTTAGTACCGGCTACAGTAATATGCATATCCCCATTGATAGTTTGTTCTACAGTAGGGTTGATCACTAACTGGCCGTCAACCATGCCTACAACTACAGCCGCTACTGGCCCGGCAAAAGGTATATTAGATATATTCAGGGCTACTGATGCCCCCACAATCGCAGAAACATCAGGTGCATTATCCTTTTCCACTGATAAAACAGTAGCTACTATATGGATATCATTACGGAATCCCTTAGGAAATAATGGGCGGATAGGCCGGTCAATCATACGGGCAGAAAGGGTAGCAATTTCGGTGGCCCTTCCTTCCCTTTTAATAAAACCACCTGGTATTTTACCGGCTGCATATTGCTTTTCCTCGTAATCCACAGTTAATGGAAAGAAGTCAATTCCTTCCCGTGGTTCTTTTGAAGCAGTAGCTGTAACCAGGACTACCGTATCGCCATACCGAACTAAGGCCGCTCCGTTAGCCTGTTTGGCAACCTGTCCCACTTCAATAATCAAAGGTCGACCGGCCACTTCTATTTGATACTTGTGTACGATACTTAATTCCTCCTTTCAAGTAAATAAAGTGAAAGAGCGGATTGCCGCTCTTTACCTGCGTAAACCAAGCCTGGTAACAATATTACGATAGCGTTCGAAATCCTTCTTTTTTAAATAATCAAGAAGGGCACGACGCTGACCCACCATTTTAAGCAGTCCTCTTCTGGAATGGTGGTCCTTTTTGTTGACTTTGAGATGTTCATTTAGATAATTGATCCTCTCAGTCAAAATGGCAATCTGGACCTCCGGAGATCCGGTATCAGTTTCATGAATCCGATACGACTGGATAAGCTCTTCTTTTCGCTCTGGGGTCAAAGCCATATTTTCACCTCCTCTAATCAGTAATCGCCACCGACCCAGCTAAACGCCGGAGAAAACGTATAACCGCGCCGATGGTTCATATAACTTTAACTATAGTTTTTTATTAAAACGGTTTTTAATACCGCCCTTTCCCTAATGGTATAACTAAATAAGTATATAAAAGCTGCCTATTTAAATTTTGCCAAAAAAAAACGACCTTATACAATTACTGCGGTACTTCGTTAAATTGTAGCACAGGCACCGTTAAAAGTAAACGAAAGAAAATCCAAGTTTTAGGAAGGTATACTCAGAATATCAGCTGCCGTATCACGATCCATGCTAATCTGTTTTACCAGTTCCTCTAACCCATTAAACCGCTTTTCATCCCGTATCTTTTGCACAAAGGTCAGGGTTACCAATTCCCCGTATATTTGGCGGTTAAAATCTATTAAATGGGCTTCCACGGTTACCGGGTATTCTTGATGAAAAGTCGGTTTACGACCAATATTAACCACGGCTTTATAGGTTTGACGGTTTACAGTAGCTAAAGCAGCATAAACCCCTACTCCAGGAATAATCAAATTATCACCGGCCTCTAAATTAGCCGTCGGATAGCCTATTTTAGTTGATCCGCGCTTTTCCCCATCCACCACCTTACCCTGCCAGCTAGGATAGTATCCCAGCATGTCAGCAGCAGTTTTAATATCTCCATCTTCCATAGCCTGGCGTATCAGACTGCTGGAAACCACCTGGCCCTTAATCTCAAAAGGGGGAATTATGTGGACTAAAAAGTTATGTTTTTCTCCCAATTGTTTAAGATATTCCGGCCTACCAGCACCACGATAACCAAATGAATAATTAAACCCTACAAAAACTTCCTTGACCTTAAGGTAATCAACCAGTATTCTGCTTACAAATTCCTCCGGTGACCACCTGGCTATAGCCGGTGTAAATGAATTGTATATTAACAGTTCAACCCCTAGGTTCTCAAACAGTTCTGCTTTACGTTCAGCCGTAACCAGCATTCGCGGAGCCCGGTGGGGGTTTATAACCTGGCCGGGATGAGGATCAAAGACAAAAGCCCCGGCCTGCCCCTGACCGGTGCGGGCCCGGTTAACCATTTGTTCAATTAAATATTGATGTCCCTGGTGTACTCCATCAAAATTCCCCAGTGCCAGGTATAAAGGAACCTCCCCGGCGGTATAGTTTTCAATCTCCCGAATGATCTTCATTAATCTGTCCCTCACTTATAGCTTTATACAATACCCTTTCCGGTTTTAGATATTTTTTACTGGTGTCGTGGTTTATATGAGCAATAGCTATTATCCGTCCCTCCCGGTTATAAACCCTCACTTTGGTTCCGGGGGGTAGACTGATTTCTATAGGGATAGCCTGACCATTAAGCATTTTTTTAGTAAATGACATAGACTCCAGCTTTATAGCTGGCATATCTACTAGCGGATAATCAAGTTGGTAAAGAAAATAGGGCAAACCCCCATGCATTTCTGCGATTGTCTCCATAGTAACAGCATCAGAAATCGAAAAAGCCCCTGCTTGGGTCCTAGTTAATGCTGACATAAAAGCTCCACTACCCAAAGCTTTTCCAATATCGTGGCATAAAGTACGTATATAGGTACCCCGGGAACATGTAACCTCTAGTTCCACAACTGGATAATCATGCTGTTGCTCTACATTCAATATCTTAATACTATATATATGCGCCTGGCGCGGCTTACGCTCAACCTCAATTCCCTCTCTAGCTAATTGGTAGAGGCGTTTCCCCTGGTGATGAACTGCAGAATACATAGGAGGAATCTGCTCAATATCACCTAGAAAAGAAAAAATTACCTCATTCAGCCTTTCCGGGTCTATTGAGGCATTGCCCCAGGCTATTTTTCCCCAGGCATCCTGGGTAGTGGAAGTCCCCCCCAGGGTCATAGCCGCCCGGTAGATCTTGATATCATCTTCTATGTAAGGAATTATCCGGGTAGCCTGTCCAATAGCAATGGGCAATACCCCGGTAGCCATCGGATCCAAGGTTCCTGTATGTCCAATTTTAATCTTACGAGGCAGGAATTTCTTTAAGGCTCGAATCACATCGTAAGATGTGATTCCCGGAGATTTATTTATATTAAGGAAACCGTCCACTGCCCATCACTTCCTGTACCAGTTTCAAAACGCGGTTCTTAACTGTGTCCAGATCGCCATCTACCCTGGTACCAGCAGCTAACTGGTGTCCTCCGCCGCCTAACGAAGCCGCTAGTTTAGCAACATCAATAGTACCTTTGGACCTAAAACCCACCTTAACAACGCCTGGATCAGTCTCTCTAAAAAGTAAGCCAACTTCCACTCCCTGAATAGATCGAGTATAGTCAATAATACCCTCCGGGTGTAAATCTAAGGCCCCTATCATTTTTACTTCTTCATAAGGGAGTAACATATAAGCTATCTTTCCGTCATTAGCAAAACCTAAATGCCCAAGTGCCTGTCGGAGCAGCAGCACCTCCTCACGGGGTTTAGATTCAAATAAATTAAGGCGTGCTTGATCAATATCTGCACCACATTCCAATAACTGAGCAGCGACTTTCATAGTGCGGGCGGTAGTACTGCTAAACATAAAACGCCCGGTATCCATAATTAAACCAGTTAATAAGGCCTGAGCTATTTCAGAAGTTATAACTTGAAGCCTGTTTACCAGTTCAAAAATAATTTCCGCCGTAGCTGCTGCCTGGGAGTCCACATAATTCAAATCACCAAATAAATTATTAGTTACGTGATGATCAATATTAATGGTAAAAAAACGCTTTTGCAAATACCCGGCAGCTTGTTCCCCTACCCGGTATTCGTCAGAACAGTCAAGATATATTACATTACTCAGTTCAGAATCCGCCCCTAGGGATTGAATATGATCAACACCTGATAAATGGAGATAAATAGGTGGAACTGGATCGGACAGGTAAATCTTTACCTCCTTCCCTATGGCTAGCAAGGCTAGATAAAGTCCCAGCAACGAACCTATACAATCACCATCAGGTATAGCATGACCAATTAACTGCCATTTGTTTTTCGTTCCTATCTGGTGAGCAATCTCCTGTAATGTATTCATTATTCGTCCGCCTGCCTGTCTCCCTCTTTTAAACCTTCTAATAAGGATGCTATCCTTACTCCATGTTCAATCGATCTATCCAGCCGGAATTCCAGGTCAGGAGCATGTTTTACCTGAATTTCTCCCGCTAATACACTGCGGATATAACCGCGAGCTTTTTGCAGTGCTTGCATGGTTTCCTGTTGTTTTGCTTCGTCCCCTAATACACTAATGTTAATGCGCGCATGACTTATGTCATTAGCAACCTCTACCCGAGTGACTGAAACCGTTGTAAAGTCAATACGGGGATCCTTAATTTCTTCTTGAATAATTCGGGACAGCACTCTTCGGATCTCTACCGACATCCTTTCCTGCCTGCGTTTACTCATACTGATCCCCCTCCATCTAATATTTGTGTTTTCTGTTAAAATTATTAAGATCGAAAAGGCATACCGAAATACTTTTACTATCCATATTTTACGATATGCCCCGCGGTTAACTACAATTCCCTGGGAACTTCCTCCATAATGAACGCCTCTATGATGTCACCCTCTTTAATGTCATTGAAATCTTTAATGCCCATACCGCATTCATAGTTTTCTAGCACTTCACGGGCGTCATCCTTAAAACGTTTTAATGAAGCCAATTTGCCCTCATATATAATAACTCCATCGCGTAATACCCGTACTTCGGCATTACGTTGAATTTTCCCTTCGATTACGTAGCAGCCGGCTACTGTTCCCACATTAGGAACCTTAAAAGTTGCCCTTACTGAGGCTCTGCCCAGATATTTTTCATGGTATTCGGGTTCCAAGAGACCGCTCATGGCTTTTTTGACATCCTCGATAGCTTCATAGATAACCCGGTATAACCGTATATCGATTTTCTCATCTTCACCATATTTTCTGGCCTTACTGTCAGGGCGAACATTAAAACCGATAATAATTGCATTAGAAGCCGATGCTAGCATAACATCTGTTTCACTAATAGCTCCTACCGCAGCATGGATAACCTTAACCTGGACCTCGTCGGTACTTAACCGGAGTAATGATTGGCTTAGAGCTTCAACTGATCCCTGTACATCACCTTTAATGATTAGGTTTAATTCCTTCATTTCAGCACTTTGCATCTGCTTAAAGAAATCATCCAGGGATACCCGGCTGCTCTGTTTCTGTTCCTCCAGCTTACGTTCAGTGATACGCAGTGTCGCTACTTCTTTAGCTACCTTTTCATCACATACCTGAACTCTTCCCCCAGCCTCAGGTACATCTGACCAACCCATTATCTCTACCGGCATAGAAGGAGTAGCCTCTTCTACTTTTCGGCCGCGATGGTCATTCATGGCTCTAACCTTACACCAGTTAACTCCGCAGATTATACAATCACCAATGCGCAGAGTACCTTTTTGCACTAGTACAGTAGCTACAGCACCACGGCCTTTGTCCAGTTCACCTTCAATAACTATACCCTCGGCCGGCCGATCGGGATTAGCTTTTATATCCTGCATTTCTGCCAGCAGTAACACCATTTCTAATAGAGTATCGACTCCTTCACCGCTTTTAGCCGATACCGGAACAACTATAGTGTCTCCGCCCCAATCCTCAGGAACGATATTATACTCAGTTAACTGCTGCAAAACTCGGTCAGGATTAGCAGCTGGTTTATCAATTTTATTTACTGCTACTATAAATGGTACCTCGGCAGCTCTAATATGATTAATCGCTTCCACAGTTTGAGGCATTACTCCATCATCAGCCGCAACTACTAGTATTACTATATCGGTAAGATTAGCACCCCGGGCCCGCATAGCCGTAAAAGCCTCGTGGCCAGGTGTATCAATAAAGGTAATACGATTTTTTTCATTAAGTTTTACCTGGTAAGCACCAATATGCTGGGTGATACCACCTGCTTCACCAGAAGCAACATCTTCTTTACGTATCCGGTCCAATAAAGATGTTTTACCATGATCAACATGGCCCATTACGGTTACTACCGGAGGACGTGGTTTTAAACTGGCCTTATCATCTATAATTTCTTCAAGTATTTTATCTTCCTCGGATATTTCACGCTCCACCTTAACTTCATAAAGGCTGGCTAAAATCTCAGCCGTATCAAAATCAAGAACCTGGTTTATCGTAGCCATAGTCCCGAGATCCATTAAATTCTTAACTATTTCGGCGGGACTTTTGGTTAGTTTTTCCGCCAAATCACGAACAGAAATAGAATCTCCTACCGAAATAACTTCCGGAACCTCGATTACTATTTCCTGTTTTTTACGTTTGTGCTTCGTTTTTTTAGTCGGCCGAGAAAAATCGCGACGTGGCTGCGGTTTAGTCCGATTTTTGGCACTACCAGATTTAGCCTTTCCGGTTTTATTGTTGTTATTAGCGGTGCTATTTTTAACTGCTCCCCCAGTACGTTGCCCTGTATTTTCTTTGCCTTTCACACGTTCGCCTCGATTTTTTGATTCTGGATGGGTAGTTCCCTGCCCATTCTGTTGATTACGACCTTGATTTGATGGACGGTTAGGTTCCGCCTGTGCAGATTTAACACCGGTAACCGGCTTATTCGGATTATTTTGACGCGGCTTTTTATCGTCATATGAAGACTGAGAATGTTTTCCATCATTCCGATTACGTTGAACCGATGTCTGACGCCGACCATCCCGTTGTCGATTATTTTGACCCGATGTTGAAGATGTCCTCTGATTATCCGGTCTGACCATGGAATTTGAGGGGGGTTCATGTCTTGGGCGCATCCGCTCATTACTATTAGGATCCCTGGGTTCTTTAGATCTGGTTTGATCTCTTTTTATTTGGGCATCACGGCTCGGCGGAACCTCTTTTGGAGACGACCGCTCTTTAATTTGCTTTTTAACCCAGGCTACCTGGTTATCCTCCATAGTGCTCATGTGGTTTTTTATATCCATTCCCAGATCCTGTAGAACATCAACCAGTTGTTTACTGGGCATACCTAAATCTTTTGCCAATTCATGCACTCTTATTTTGGCCATTGAACCACCCCCGTGCTTTTTCTGTCTTCTCCCGTTTCACCTAAGTGCTTTAGAACTGTTTTAGCTAAACCTTCATCATTAATAGTCACTGCTACCCGATAAGCCTTGCCCACTGCCGTTCCCAGAGCATACTTATCACCTAATGATACCCAGGCTATTTGTTGTCGCTCACAGGTAGATACTAATGAATCCCTGGTTTTAGAGGAAATATCATCTGTAATCACCAGCAAACAAGCCCTTTTCCTTTGTAAACTGGTCTTAGCCGCCAGGGTTCCTGAAGAAATTTTCCCGGCTTTGTGGGCCAGACCTATTATATTGTAAATTTTGTGCAATTTATCACACCCTTAATTCATGGAGCAAATTCACCGATTTGTTTATTTATGAGCTGTATAACCTCACCAGGTATCTCCTGCTCCAATGCTTTTTGCAAACGTTTACCCTTTATGGCCTGGTTAAAGCAGGACTCGTTAGGGCAAATATATGCACCCCGTCCAGATTTTTTTCCAGTAAGATCCAGTTGTATATCCCCTTCCGGTGTCTTTACTACTCGCATCAGTTCCTTTTTATTTTTCATCTGGCGGCAGCCAACACACATGCGTTGAGGTATTTTACGAGGCTTATTCATCAGCTTGCTTCATCCCTTCCTCCAGCATCTGACTTTCACTCTTAATATCTACCTTCCAACCGGTTAATTTGGCTGCCAGGCGAGCATTTTGTCCCTCTTTACCTATAGCTAATGATAACTGGTAATCTGGTACTACAACTCGAGCTACCTTTTCATCTTCATAAACATAGACACCTATGACTTTGGAAGGACTTAACGAATTAGCTATTAGTCTTTCCGGCTCCCGGTCATATTTTATGATGTCTATTTTTTCCCCGCCTAATTCAGAGACAATATTTTGTACCCTTATTCCCCGTGGACCTACACATGCACCTACTGGGTCAACTTTATCATCCAGTGAATATACTGCAATCTTGGATCGTGAACCGGCTTCCCGGGCTATAGCTTTTATTTCCACCACCCCGTCATATATTTCCGGAACTTCCATTTCGAAAAGACGCCGCAGGAAAAACGGATGGGCCCTAGACACAAATATATTAGGTCCTTTGGAAGTATTTTTTACTTCATAGATATAGGCTTTAATCCGCTGTCCTACTTCATACTTTTCAGTTGCTATCTGGTCGGAAAGCAACATCAGGGCTTCGATACGCCCCAAACCCACATAGACAGTACGGTTTTCTATCCTTTCTACCGTTCCGGTAACTATTTCCCCTTCTCGTTCCAGAAACTCTTCATAAATCAGGCTTCTTTCTGCTTCGCGCAGCTTCTGAATGACCACCTGTTTGGCAGTCTGAGCAGCTATTCTCCCAAAGTCGGAAGGAGTTGCTTCTACATAGACCATATCCTCTTCCTTGCATTCAGGATATAATTTTTGGGCTTCTTCCAAGGATATCTCCAACCGGGGATCCCCTACTTCACTAAGCACTTGCTTCTGGGAATAAACGCGCACCTCTCCACTGATTTCGTTAAATTCCACGCTGACATTCTGCCCTACGCCAAAATTCTTTTTATAAGCAGTATTAAGTGCGGTTTTGATAGCATCAACTAATGCGGCTTTGGGAATACCCCTCTCCTTTTCTATGTCAATCAATGCCTGAATTAACTCATTAGACATTGTTCTTCCTCCTCCTAGATTTGCGGATCGAGTCTAACGGTGGAAACCATGCTGCGGGGTATATCTTTGACTTCTTCGTCAACTTTTACCCGAATGCAACCTTCATGGAGTCCCTGCAGGAATCCCGAAACCTTTCTGGGTCCATCATATTCTTTCAATGTCTTGATTTTCACCCGTTCATTTTTAAAACGCTCGAAGTCGCTGTCTTTTTTTAACACCCGGTCTAATCCGGGTGAAGAAACCTCCAGGTGATCATAATAAATGTTCTCCTGGTCAACAAAATCCTTAATGATACGAGAAACTCGGGTGCATAAATCTAAATCAACACCCGAGGCATGATCAATAAATACACGTAACATCTGATCCCCATGTTCCCTGCGATAAATCACCTCAACCAATTCAACCTGCAGAGGGTACAGGGAGCTCTCCACTAAGCGGCCTATTTTGTCCGCCACTGATTCCACCTTTTAATCACCCCCATTATCCTGCCACCTTACAGGTGCATTACAATAGAAAAAGTGGGTTCGAACCCACTTTTTGCGCAGATATTAGTATCCTTAATAGAAGTATAACACAGTGCCACAAATTTATTCAAGCCGAGAGCACTTTTTCCTTAGTTTGCCTTATTTAGGCAGCTACAACTGTCCATAGTTATATAATATTTCATTAAGCAAATAGACTTATCTGAGTACTTTCAGGCAGACCTTCAAAACATCCATATTTACGAAGGACCTCAATCGCTGTTTTGTTAAGCCGGGAACGAATTTGAAAGTCTTCTACGGAAACAAACTCCGATTGTTCTCTAGCTGTAATAATACCCTGGGCGGCAGAAACACCTACATTGGGCAAGGCGGAAAATGGTAATAATAGCCCATCATTATTAACTAAAAACTTATCGGCACTGGAGTGATATAGGTCTACCGGATAAAAACAGAAACCCCGGGCAAACATCTCCATAGCCAATTCCAAAATAGGTACCAGTTTTTTATCCTTCTGAGAGGCAGCCATTCCCTGGTGTTCTATATCCTTTAAGCGACGGCGAACTGCATCATATCCGGCTAAAATAGATTCGGCATCAAAGTCCTCAGCGCGGATGCTAAAAAAGCTGGCATAAAATGGCAACGGATAATTGACTTTATAATAAGCTATTCGAAAAGCCATAGTTACATAGGCTACCGCATGAGCTTTAGGAAACATATATTTTATTTTCTGGCAGGAATCGATGTACCATGGAGGTACCCCAACTTGTTCCATATTGGAAACGTCTTCAGGGGTTAACCCCTTCCCTTTACGCACCTTTTCCATAATTTTGAAAGCCAGTTTCTTCTCCATACCTTTTTGAATTAGATAGATCATAATATCATCCCGGGTACAGATTACTTCACTCAAATTAGCTGTTCCATCTTCTATCAACTTCTGGGCATTGTTTAGCCATACATCAGTACCATGAGATAAACCGCTGATACGAACCAGTTCAGCAAAGGTAGTAGGCCGAGTAGACTCCAGCATTTGCCGGACAAACCTGGTTCCGAATTCTGGAATACCATAAGAACCGACACTGCTGCCAATCTCTTCTGGCGAAACTCCCAGGGATTCTACTGAAGAAAATATATTCATAGTCCGGGCATCACTCAGACTGATGGATGAGGCTTTAATTCCAGTTAGATCCTCTAATTCTTTTATTACAGTCGGATCGTCATGCCCTAGTATATCCAATTTAACCAGTTGATCTCCTATAGCATGATACTCAAAATGAGTGGTGATAACACCCGAATCTTTATTATCGGCTGGATACTGTAATGGGGTAAAGTCCAATATATCCTTATCCCGTGGTACCACAATTAAGCCACCTGGATGCTGACCGGTAGTACGCCTTACCCCGGTTATTCCTTTAACCAGACGGTTAATCTCAGAGTTTTTCAGATTTATCTCCCGGTCGTCAGCATACTTTTTGACAAAACCATAGGCAGTTTTTTCGGCTATGGTAGATATAGTACCAGCGCGAAATACGTTTTCGGTGCCAAAAAGTTGTTCCACATATTGGTGGGCCCGGCTTTGATAATCTCCAGAAAAATTAAGGTCAATATCAGGAATCTTGTCCCCTTCAAACCCTAAAAACGTCTCAAACGGAATATCAAATCCATCCTTTACCATGGTAACACCACAGCGGGGACACTCCCGATCCGGCAAATCAGCCCCTGAACCGGCTGACCCGTCTACCACAAATTCGGCAAAATGGCAATTAGGACAACGCCAATGAGGTTTTAAGGGGTTCACTTCTGTAATACCTGTAAAATGAGCTACCAGAGAGGATCCGACTGATCCCCGGGAACCTACCAGATAACCATCCAGGTTAGATTTTTTAACTAGTTTATGGGCAATAAGGTAGAGCACGCTAAAACCATGCCGGGTAATGGAATCCAGTTCATGACGCAGCCTTTCCTCTACCATAGCAGGTGGTGGATCACCATAAAGTTGCCGGCATTTATCCCAGCTTAACTGTACTATTTCTTCCTCGGCAGTATCTATTTTGGGAGGATAAAAACCATCCGGTACCGGTTGAATGTCAGCAATCATATCATTAATAAGGTTAGGATAATCGACAACTACCTGATGCGCATCTTCATCCAGGTAAGAAAATTCCTCCAGCATTTCCTCCGTTGTACGTAAATAAAGAGGATTAGGATATTCTATATCGTCATATCCCTGCCCGGCCTGAATAATACGCCGGTATATTTCATGCTGGGGATCTAAAAAATGGACGTCCCCGGTAGCTACTACCGGTTTATTAAGCCGCTTACCTAGTTCTACGATAATCCGATTTAAATGTTGTAGTTCCTGCTTATCTTTAACCAGCCCTTCCCGGAGTAAAAATTCATTATTACTTAAAGGTTGAATCTCCAGATAATCATAAAAAGAAGCGATACGCTCTAATTCATCCTCCCTAGCCCCATTCAAAAGAGCCCGGTATAATTCTCCTGCCTCACAGGCACTTCCTATAATAAGACCTTCTCTATGTTTGATCAATTCCTCCCGGGGTATCCGCGGACTACGGTAATAATAATCTAGATAAGATATACTAATTAATTGGTAAAGATTTTTTAAACCGGCGGCATCCCGGGCAAGTATTACAATATGGTAAGGTTTTTCTTTACGGTCTGCTTCCACCAAGTAACCTTCCACACCATAAATGATCTTAATACCATATTTTTCGCCGGCCTGATGAGCATCAGGAAATGCCTGTACACAACCGTGATCAGTAATTGCTATGGCAGGATGCCCCCATGTAGCCGCTCGTTTTATCAGGGCCGCAATATCAGTCAGTCCATCCATTGCACTCATTTTAGTATGGGCATGTAATTCTATTCTTTTCTTATCAGCATTATCCTGACGTTCCGGCCGGGGTACCTTTAAAAATGAATCTATGAATAACACGGTTTCACGAACAAAATTGTCATAACGTACCGGACCAGCCACCCGTATATAATTACCTGTCTCAATAATATCCTGTTCAGCACTATCCAAAAAGGTCTTAATGATAATAGTATCTGTATAGTCGGTTAAATAATAGCTTACTACCAGCCGGCCATCCCGTAGGGTAGCAACTTCCTTATGCCATATTTCCCCTTCCACTACTGCTGATTTCAAGCCTTCTTCCAACTCATTTACTGCTATAGGAGTACGCATTGTTAAGGAATGATCCTGGTCTTTACGCTCTTTTTTACCAGGTTTCTTAGGATTATAATCTATGGCTCCTTCGATAACTTCCACTTCACGTTGCTCAATAAAGGTTTGTTTGGGTTTTTCCGAAAATTCCAAAGCACATAAAGCTCGTACCAATACCCGTAAACGGTATTCACGCCAGAACCACTCTGCCAGTTTATTGCAGGTTTGCTCCTTAATTAAAAGATTAAAACCTTCTTCGGTATCTGTAACCAAATCTACCCGGTTATGGTTCACCCGTAATTTTACTCCGGGTAAAGAAAAGAAACAGGATGACAGGTCATCCCGGTGGGTTACGATTATTTGTTTTATATAATCTTCCGCTCCATCAAGAACAGGAAATATTTCGATATGATCTAAAAAAGCCAGCCGGTTACACAAGGATGAACAGGTCTGCTTTAGGATATGAGACGGAATCGGTTTCTTTACACGAACATATAATCGCCAGACCCGCTCCACAGGATAGACTTCAACTTTGTCAAGAACCGCCTGGCACCAGTATTCCCCGGCTAGTTCCGGGTTGCAATCCGAAATAAACATGAAAAACCCCCCGGTCACCATAAAGCCTCCTACCACTTTAATTTAAGCGCTCAATATTGTGTAATCCCTTAATACTATTGGATAACTCAAAAACCACATCGCTAATGGAAATTTGAGCAGGCAAATGCAAAAGTAATTCAATTTCCAACTTGTTTTCCTCCAAACGGGTTAACTGAATATTTTTTATCAATATACCCATATCCCCCAGAATGGAACCAATTATACCCACCTGACCGGGGCGATCCTCAGCCAGTATTACCAGAGCCTTATATTCTCTAAGGCCTGTAAACCGTTCTTCAAATCTTATAAAATAAATTAAAATAAAAAGTATAAGTACAGCAGTAACAACTGCCGGAATGTATAACCCAGCTCCTACTGCCAGGCCGATACAAGCTACTACCCACAAACCGGCTGCGGTTGTCAACCCGTGAACATTAACACCTTCACGCATGATGGTACCGGCTCCCAAAAACCCAATACCACTCACTACTTGAGCAGCTATTCGTCCCGGATCAGCATTGACGGTCTGATAGTATTGGAAGTACATATCCAGAGAAACAATCATAGCCAGGGTGGAACCTACACAAACTAAGGTATAGGTCCTTAACCCCGCAGGGCGGTTGAGGCTTTCCCTTTCCAACCCGATAAGCCCCCCCAGAATACCTGCCAGAGCCAGTTTAAAGACGATCTCATAAACCGACATAGTTTCCCTTCACACCTAATTTCTTAATTGATTTTTTACACTTGCTGATCTTATTCTAATCCATAGTATCCATCACAGGCTGATTTTTCTGTAACTGGGTCAAACCGGATACTAAAATAATTATACTTTTTCCCCGTTTTACCCTTGGCCACATAGACCTGGCTATCTTTATATATAGAAGCCCATGTTTACATCCAAACTAGATTGGACAGGAACAAAAACCTGTCCAACCTAAAGCGTACTCTATTTAGCAGCAAGAAACTTTATAATTACATCCTCAATCTTATCCAGGTCAATTAACTCAATATCCTTTTCCCATCTTTTCTTTACTTCCACCTGATTTTCCTGCAAAGATTTAGGACCAACGGTAATTCTTAGGGGAATACCTATCAAATCTGCATCCTTAAATTTTACTCCGGCTCTTTCATCCCGGTCATCCAGTAAAACTTCCACTCCACACTCTAGGAAACGATGATATATTTCGGTGGCCACCTGCATCTGCTCTTCCTTTTTGGCGTTTACAGGAACAATGATGACTTGATAAGGGGCAATTGGCAACGGCCAAATAATACCATTTTCATCGTAATTCTGCTCAACTGCTGAGGCCATTGTTCTGGAAACACCTATACCATAGCATCCCATCACAAATGGTAAGGCCTGACCATTGGCGGCCAAGAAATTAGCATCCATAGCTTTAGAATATTTGGTCCCCAGTTTGAAAATATGTCCAACCTCAATTCCCCGCACACTTTCTAATACCCCGCCACACTGGGGACAAATATCTCCGGCTACTGCATTGCGGATATCCACATAGGCTTCAGGAACAAAATCCCGGCCTGGATTTACATTGCAGAAATGGTAGTCATCTTGATTAGCACCACAGGTAAAATTACGCAGGACAGCTACTTCCAGATCAGCATAAATAGGTACATCTAAACCCACCGGACCTAGGGAACCAAATCCGGCCCCACAAATTTGCTCAACAGTATACTCATCAGCCATAAAAAGGTCATTACATTCCAGGATGTTTTTAAATTTTATTTCGTTCAGTTCCCGGTCACCCCTTACCAGCACAGCCACCAGCTTACCGTCAGCCATATACATAAGAGTTTTAACCTGACGATCTTCGGGAAGATTTAAAAAAGAAACCAGGTCTTTTATAGTTCTTTGTCCGGGGGTATGTACCTTTTTAATCTCCAAAACGGCTTCATTATTATCCCCATTTGCAGCTACGCAAGCTGCTTTTTCCACATTGGCTGCATATTCACAGGCTTGACAATAAACAACTTCTGATTCCCCATTCTCAGCCAAAACTACAAACTCATGACTTTCATTTCCTCCAATTGCTCCACTATCAGCCTCTACTGCCCGAAAACGAAGACCTAAGCGACTGAATATTCGACTATAGGCATCATACATTTTCCGGTAAGAGATATCCATACCCTCATCATCCATATCAAAAGAGTAAAGGTCTTTCATGATAAACTCCCTACCCCTCATCAGACCGAATCGCGGTCTTATTTCATCACGATATTTGTTTTGGATTTGATATAAAAGCAAAGGTAGATCACGATAAGAATGGATATCTCCATCTACCAGAGCAGTAATAATTTCCTCATGAGTAGGCCCCAGTGAAAAACCACGATTATGCCGGTCAGTTAAACGGAACATTTCATCCCCGTATAAATCCCATCTCCCCGATTGTTCCCATAATTCCCGCGGCTGAATAATAGGCATGAGGATTTCCTGACCCCCGGCCCGGTCCATTTCTTCCCGCACAATATTCATTATCTTTTTTAAAACCCGGTTAGCCAGTGGAAGGTATGAATATACTCCCGCAGTAGCTTTGCGTATATATCCACCCCGCAGCAATAATTGATGACTAATGGTTTCCGCTTCCGCAGGAACTTCACGCAAGGTGGGACAAAAAAGTTCAGAAAACTTCAAGGGTGTATACCTCCTTATTTTTCATTCATAGTTTCGATTTCTCTCAAAAGTTCCTCTACTAATGCAGCCTGAGGAATCTTTTTTACCACTTCACCTTTTTTGAAAAGAATTCCGAAACCTCTTCCTCCGGCTACCCCCAGATCAGCCTCGCGGGCTTCACCTGGCCCATTTACTACACAGCCCATCACAGCCACCTTCAGCGGTTTTTCAATATGCCGTACCAACTTGTCTACTTTTTCCGCTGTTTTAATCAGATCAATTTCACAGCGACCGCAGGTAGGACAGGAAATTACTTCTACCCCTCGCTGCCGAAGGTTTAGCATACGCAATATTTCATAAGCTGCCCAAACCTCATCTACCGGATCGGCTGTCAAGGAGACTCTGATGGTATCTCCTATACCCTCATAAAGGAGCATGCCAATCCCTAAGGCTGATTTGATCAAAGCCCTTTCCCGGGTACCTGCTTCAGTAATCCCAACATGCAAAGGGTAATCCACCTTTTCGGCCAGCATCCGGTAAGCATCAATAGTCATCATAACTGAGGAAGACTTTAAAGATACTTTAAGATTGGTGTAGCTTAAGTCTTCCAGCATTTTAATATTCTCCATGGCACTTTCTACCATAGCCTCTGCACATACCTGGCCGTATTTGGCCAAAAGTCTCTTATCTAGCGACCCGGCATTAACACCTATTCTTATAGGAACATTTCCATCATTACAAGCCCGTACTACTTCGCGAACCTTATCTTCTCCACCAATATTACCTGGATTTATTCGAAGGCCATCTGCACCTGCTGCTACACTAGCTAATGCCAGGCGGTAATCAAAATGAATGTCAGCTACCAGAGGTATAAGAATACTCTCTTTAATAGATCTTATTGCCCGAGCTGCTTCCTGATCTACCACTGCTACCCTGACTATCTCGCATCCAGCCTTCTGTAGCATCTTAATCTGAGCAACTGTAGCCTCAACATCCCGTGTGTCAGTATTAGTCATAGATTGTACTACCACCGGGTACTCTCCACCAATTGGTACTTTTCCTACATAAATTACCCGGGATTTACGTTTCATTCAATCATCCCTTTACCAATCTAACTATATCGTTATAAGTTACAATCACAATTAATAACATGAGAAATATGAAACCTAACCAGTGGATAAAGCCTTCTTTTTCAGGTTCCAAAGGCTTTCTACGAATTGACTCCACTATGGCAAAAACAATCCGGCTTCCATCCAAAGCTGGTATCGGCAATAGGTTTAAAATCCCTAGGTTGATGCTTAGAAAAGCTGTAAAATTCAATAAAAACACGGTCCCCACCTGAGCTGCCTCTCCTACCAGACGAGTGATACCTACTGGACCAGCCAGATCACCAGCTGATACACCACCGGTAAACAGCATCCCTAGACCCGAAAGCAAAAGCATGGTCAATTCATAAGTCTGCCTTACCCCTATAATAATAGAATTAATGATCCCCTGGCGTTGAAAGGTAACTTTACTCAATACTCCGATAGCTGGTGTACCTGTAGTATCATTAATTTCCGCCGTTACCGTAATGGGAAGGGTTTTTCCAGAACGGTCAACTTTAAGATGCATAGGTTCTCCAGCCGGATAGGCAGCCAGACTCTCTGTAAATTCATTCCAGGTGGCAACTTCCTGTCCATTTATCTGCAGAATACGGTCCCCGGTTTTTAGGCCGGCTAAATCAGCAGGTTTACCGGCCAGCACCTTACCTAGTTCCGGTTCATTAGAAGCATTAGGAATACCGATAACCGCATATGAATAAACAAATATTAAAACGGCTAGCACAAAGTTCATAAATGGACCGGCAAAAGCAACCCGCATTTTTTCCAATGGGGTACGGTTGTTGAAACCATCGGGATCATTCATGTCCCCAGGTTCCTCACCTGACATACGCACATAACCTCCCAGGGGAATTAAACGTAATGAGTACTCTACCCCGTTACGCTTAATCATAAACAGGCGGTAACCAAATCCTAGACTAAACTCATGAACTGGTATGCCCACCCTTCTGGCCGTGATAAAATGCCCCCATTCATGAACAAGTATTAATACGGCGATAATAATCAGGGTTGTGATGATGGTCATTGTCCATAACCCCCTTTATTTATAAGCTCCCGGCAGTATTCCCTGCCCCAATGGTCAGCCTCCATAATCGTATCTATATTATCTATGACTAGCGGATGGTGTTTTTCCATGGTAAGTCCTACCAGTTCAGGTATGCTGGTAAATTTAATCTTTCCCTTAAGAAACATGTTTACCGCTACTTCATTAGCAGCATTTAATACAGCCGGCATGGTCATTCCGGTCCTGCCAGCCTCATAAGCCAGGCGTAAAGAAGTAAAAGTATCCCCATCAGGAGGTTGAAAATTAAGCTGACTAAGATGCAAAAAATCCAGTTTCTGAGGAGGGCTATCCCAGCGTTCTGGATAAGTAAGAGCATATTGAATCGGAATCCTCATATCTGGAACACCCATATGAGCAAGGAATGAACCATCTACCAGCTCTATCATAGAATGCACAATGCTTTCACGGTGTATAATCACCTGGATGTTGTCATAATCAGTCCCAAAAAGATGATGAGCCTCTATAACTTCTAACCCCTTATTCATTAATGTAGCTGAATCTATAGTGATCTTGGGCCCCATCGCCCAATTAGGATGTCTTAAGGCCATATCTACTGTTACCTTTTCCAGTTCCCCTGGTTTACAATCCCGAAATGGTCCACCTGAAGCGGTCAGCCATATTTTACTAACGTAATCCTTCTCTCCTATCAGGCATTGAAACACCGCTGAATGTTCACTATCTACTGGTAGAAGCTCAACTCCATTTTTTTTAACTTCATTCATTACCAGGTCACCAGCCGCAACCAAAGTCTCCTTGTTAGCTAAAGCTATGCGCTTACCAGACCGGGCTGCTGTTAAAGTAGGCATAATGCCAATGGCCCCACTAACAGAAATCAGAACAGTTTCAACCTCAGGCAGGGCCGCCATAGTACATAATCCTTCCAGCCCATAGGCTAGCTTAACACCAGTGGGCATATCATTTTTCAAAGCCCGGTAGGCTTTTTCACTACCAGCTACCACTAGAGCAGGTCGATATTTATATGCCTGGGATCTTAAAAGTTCAACCTCATCATAGCCAGCTAGTCCGACTACTTTAAATTGATCAGTATGTTTATCAACTACATCTAAAGCCTGCCTGCCAATTGATCCGGTAGACCCCAGGATGGCAATATTTTTTGTCATTTTATTTTCCTCCAATGAAAGCTTTCAAAAACACCGGCTCGGTAACTGGCCATAATTATCACTACCAACACTGGCCCCATAATCATTCCCATAATACCACCTAATTGAAGTCCTAAATACAAGGATATGAGAGTGGCTAATGGATGTAAGCCAATGTTCTCTCCTATAATCTTAGGCTCCAGAAACTGCCTGGTTACAGAAATGAATACATATATTACTAAAAGGCTAATACCCAGACGAGTATCCCCATTAATAAACTCCCAAATTATCCAGGGGACAAAAAGAGCACCTGGTCCCAGGATCGGCAAAATATCCAATAATCCTACTATAATACCAATCGTTAATATATATTTTACCCCTAGTATTTTCAGGGCAATAATAGTTATAATAGCAGTTATTGATATTAGAATACTGTATGCCTTTAAAAAACCCAAAAGTGCCCTAAAAAGTTCCGCAAATACTTTACGGGTTTTGGAACGGGCACTACCCGGAATAAATTGCAAAATAAAGGTTTTAAGCAGGGCACGGTCTTTAATTATAAAATATGTAGCTACGGTGGCTATTAAAATCAATATAAAAGTATTAGGGAGACTAGTAAAAAATCCAATCAGCGAATTAAGTATGCTGTCAGCCACATTCCTTAAAACCTCGGTCCCTCGTTCCATATTATTCTGTATAGTAGTTTCCATTTGCGGAGGCAGATTCATCTGCAGATAGGAAATGCGAAGATCACCCATGGCGTCGATAAAACGACTAATTATCTGATCTGAATATCTGGCTATCTGCGGATATATCTCAGAGAGTTCCCTGATAATCTTGGAAAATATTATTGACACCAGATAAATAAATCCTCCCACCACCAGTACCAGACTGGTAATGACTGCCCAAGCTCTTTTAAGTCGGATCTTAGTCTCGAAAAACACCACCACCGGTTCAATAATGATAGCTAGAATAATGGCGATAATAAAAGGCAGAAATAGCACCGGCAGTGCAGTTAACATATTCCCTATTATCGGCAGAACATAAAAAAACAGCAGATATATGGCTACCAGGGCTAAAACTAATATGGTAACCTTAACCAGGATTTTTAAATTTTTTTCTAAATCAGGTTCCAAGTTTAATATCCCTCATTTCAATATCCCGGTAAAAGAGATGCCAGGTAATAGACAACTGGTATAACCAATAAAAAACTATCAAATCGATCCAAAACACCACCATGTCCAGGAATTATATTTCCGGCATCCTTAACTCCAAAATACCGTTTTACCGCAGAAATAAAAAGGTCGCCAAATTGGGCCGCCAGGCTCGACACTATTCCTAATAATATAGCATATGCCATCCCGGCACCATTCCATTCTATTACACCTAAAAAAACTACAGCTACCACTATCGATAGCGCCACCGCCCCCAGTGCCCCCGCCCAGGTTTTTTGCGGACTTAAAAGGGGGGTTAGTTTACTTTTTCCCCAAAGCCGCCCGGCCGTATAACCTCCCACATCACTAGCCCAGGTAAGAAGCAAAGCCAGGAGTAACAATTCAAAACCACAATCCGTTTCAGCAGCCCGAAAAGCAAAAGAAAGCATTACCCCTAAATAAAGAGAAAAAAAGATACTTAAAGATAGGCCTATTATGGAGAACCGTGGATAGGACACTACTAATATAACCACAGCTATGGCCAATACGGTTAGCAGGGAGGGGAGGTAATAAATCGACTGGTAATTAACCAACAGCAGTACCGCCAAAAACAGAAAACCAGTTAAAATCATGGGCCGTTGCTGTCCATGGATCATCATACGGAAAAATTCATATAAAGCCATTACAGCCATTAAAAAGAATAATACCTTGCTTGGAACCTCTCCCAGATATATAACACCTATCAGTATTGGTACTCCTAATAAAGCTGTAATTGTTCGCGTCTTAAACATTATTTGCCAACCTGCTTCACATTCAGGCCCCCAAACCGCCGGTCTCTTTGCTGGTATTCCCAAATAGCACGCAATAACTCCTCACGGTTAAAATCAGGCCACATATAATCAGAAAACCATAATTCACTATAGGCTATTTGCCAGAGAAGAAAATTACTTATGCGCATTTCCCCAGCCGTTCTTATCAACAAATCGGGATCAGGAATACCAGTGGTATATAGTGCTGATTCCAATATAGTTTCGTCAATATCCTCTATGCTTATCTCACCATCCAGAACCTTGCGGGTAGTATTTTGCACTGCCCGGATTAACTCCTTGCGAGCCCCATAATTAATAGCAATATTAAATAACAGACCGGAATTATTATAGGTACGTTCCAGAGCATAATTAATCTCGTCTAAACAATCCTGGGGAAGTCGTTGATAATCACCAATTACCTTAATACGCACATTGTTATGGTGCAAATCATCTATTTCCTTGTGCAGGAATTCTACCAGAAGCCGCATAAGGTAATCAACTTCATCTGCCGGGCGCTTCCAATTCTCTGTGGAAAAGGCAAAAACCGTTAACACCGACATTTTTATCTCTACACAGGTTTCTACAATCTTTCTCAGGGAAATCATACCCGCCCGGTGCCCCATGGTACGAGGCATGAGACGTTTTTGCGCCCATCGGCCGTTGCCGTCCATAATAATCGCTATATGACGGGGTAAGTTCTGGTAGTCAATGATGCTTGCATAGTCAATCTTGCTCCTGCTCATACTACCTCTTCTCTCGAAAAATTATAATACCCCCATTATCGGGGGTATTTTGATCTACCTACTATTATAACCGCTGCTCCTAATAAGATAAACAGGATAAAGATTAAACTTCCATTATATCTTTTTCCTTGGCCTGGAGGATGACATCGGTTTCCTTAATATATTTATCAGTAATTTTCTGTACTTCATCTAGTCCCCTTTTAACCTCATCCTCAGATATTAGCTTATCCTTTTCGCCTAGCTTAAGCATATCATTAGACTCGCGACGGATATTACGAATGGCTACTTTGGCTTCTTCTCCCCGCTTTTTAATTACTTTTACTAGGTCCCGCCGTCTTTCCTCAGTTAGCTGGGGAATAGCGACACGGATTACATTACCATCGTTAGTAGGATTTACCCCCAGATCCGACTTCATAATTGCCTTTTCAATATCTGGTATACTGCTCTTGTCCCATGGTTGTATTACCAGCAGCCTGGCTTCCGGTACAGTTATGTTAGCCAGCTGGTTTAACGGAGTTGGGGTTCCATAATACTCCACCGTTACTTTGTCAAGCATAGCCGGATTAGCCCGACCTGCCCGTAAAGACGCTAAATCCCTGCTAAGATGTTCCAGGGTCTTTTTCATTTTGTCTTCCGCTTCACTTAATGTTTCCTTTATCACCGTATAACCTCCCTACATAGGTGCCGATATTCTCGCCCATTACTGCTTTGAGAATGTTACCTTCCCTGGTAAGGTCAAAAACGATAATGGGAATCCCGTTGTCCATACACAGGGAAGCAGCCGTGGAATCCATGACCCCCAGACCCATGTTCAGAACATCAATGTATTCAAGATCGGTGAATTTTTTTGCTTCAGGATTAGCCACCGGGTCGGAATCATATACCCCATCCACTTTTTTAGCCATAAGGATAACTTCTGCCTCTATCTCCGCAGAGCGCAGAGCTGCAGCCGTATCCGTGGAAAAGTAAGGGTTACCAGTTCCAGCCGCACAAATAACTACTCGCCCCTTTTCCAGATGACGAATAGCCCTTCTGCGGATATAAGGTTCAGCTACCTCTTTCATCTCGATAGCTGACATAACCCGGGTCCCCATATTCTCTTTTTCCAGCGCATCCTGAAGAGCCAGGGCGTTTATAACCGTGGCCAGCATCCCCATATAATCAGCTGTAGCCCGATCCATTCCCTGGGCGCTGCCGGCTACGCCACGCCATATGTTACCTCCACCTACCACAATTCCTACCTCAACGCCTATGTTTACAACTTCTACAATCTGGCGCGCTATGGAGCTTAAGACATCATGGTCTATTCCATAACCCCGATTCCCGGCCAGAGCTTCACCACTAAGTTTTAAAACAATGCGCTTATATTTTGGGTTTTGCAAATCTGGTTACCTCCCGGCCTTCTTCACTGTATTAATTCTACTATTTTAACTGAGCCATAACTTCAGCAGCAAAGTCTTCTGTATCCTTTTCGATTCCTTCCCCTACTTCAAAACGTGCAAAACGCCGTATACTGATATTTTCTCCTATACGGGCCACGTTCTCATGAACTAATTCCTGAACGCTTTTGTCAGGGTCCTTTATAAACGGCTGTTCCATCAAACAACGCTCTTTAAAGAACTTTTCCAACCGACCTTCTACCATCTTTTCAACTACTTTTTCCGGCTTTCCTTCTTCTAATGCCTGGGCCCTTAATATTTCCCGCTCATGATTTAATATCTCTTCCGCTACTTCCTCACGGCTAACATATTCCGGATTAGAGGCTGCTACTTGCATGGCAATATCGTGAGCCAGTTGTTTAAAATCATCAGTTTTAGCCACAAAATCAGTTTCACAGTTTACTTCTACTAATACGCCAATACGTCCTGGCCCATGTATATAGGAAACAACTATTCCCTCACTGGCTACTCGTCCCGCCTTTTTAGCAGCTTTAGCCAGTCCTTTGGTGCGCAATTCATCTATAGCTTTTTCAATATCCCCACCAGTTTCTTGAAGTGCCCGTTTGCAATCCATCATCCCGGCACCAGTTCTTTCACGTAATTCTTTAACTAATTGAGCAGATATCACGTTTTAACCTCCTAACACTCTTTATTCAGTAAAAAGGGGTGTACAGAATACTCCATTCACCCCTCATTAAATAACTAACTAAGCAGTAACCTGTTCTCCCTGTTTGCCTTCCAAAACCGCATCAGCAATGCGGGAAGAAATAAGCTTGACTGCCCTTATAGCATCATCATTCCCTGGAATGATATAATCGATCTCATCCGGATCACAATTAGTGTCCACAATGGCTACTACCGGTATATTTAATTTACGGGCTTCCGCCACCGCAATTTTTTCCTTACGAGGGTCAACCACGAAAACAGCCCCAGGCAACTTATCCATATCTTTAATACCACCTAAGAAACGCTCCAGACGCTCTCTTTCGTTGACCAGCCGGGCCACCTCTTTTTTAGTCAAAAGCTCAAAGGTACCGTCAGCTTCCATTTTCTCAAGTTCTTTCAACCGCATAACCCGTTTGCGAATAGTTTTATAGTTAGTCAGCATGCCGCCTAACCATCTCTGGTTAACAAAAAACATTCCACAACGGGTAGCTTCCTCGCGAATAGTCTCCTGAGCCTGTTTTTTTGTTCCTACGAAGAGAACCCCTTTTCCTTCAGCTGCTAGTGATTTTATAAAATCATAAGCATCACCAAACTTTTTAACTGTCTGCTGTAGGTCAATGATATAAATACCATTACGCTCCATATAAATATAAGGAGCCATTTTAGGATTCCACCTGCGGGTCTGATGCCCGAAATGAACCCCTGCTTCGAGAAGTTGTTTCATGGTAACTACTGACACAATCATTCCTCCTTTAGTTAATTCCTCCGCTCTTTCATCCCTCCTGATAACCGCCTTAGCAGCACTAACCAGAAAGTCCGCAGCGTGTGTAATTACCAAAAAATAATATACCATATGGTTGATTGATTTGGCAACCAGTTGGTTGTTGTAACATGATAAATATAACCAAATTAGAATTATTCCATTTCCCCAATTACAATTAAATGTCCCCGGATATATTTTCCCCATATAACCAAGCTTTAAAATTAATAGGGAGCCTAATGGGGGCTCCCGTAATCTAACCTACCTTTTTTTTACCGGCCAGGTTAAGCATAAGGCTGATTTCCCCCTGACCGCGGTTCATTTGCCGGGCTATTTCCCTTATGGTCATACCACTATCATAAAGTTCGCAGACCTTACCATAAACATTAGCTGAGTAACTCTCTGGTGATTCTACCAGCCTTTGTTCATCTTGCCCATGATTAATCGCCTTTTCCTTATTTGTCCATTCCTGTAAATAAAGTTTTATATCAATATTATCATCCGGCTCATTAAGGTCGGCCGAGACTGTATTATCCGGTACTTTAACTTCTTTCCCGTCTGAAATATCATTTTGGTTACCAGAGTTTAGCTGTCCAGCTTTTTGTATTTGCAATTGAATTTGTTCAACCGAATGTTCAGTTACCTGAATAGTCTGTAACATTAATTCTTCTAAATCTTGTTTTACCGTTTTGGCTTCCATTATTAAGGCTTGTAACTCTTGTGAATAGTTACTAAGGTGTAGAATATACCGGTACACCACTACTAAGGTTATTCCCATTATTATTATGGCCAGGATGAGGAGAAAATTAACCATCATTCACCCGCCTTTACCCTCTAAGCTTTAATATCTATAGTATTACCCCGGGTTAGATCCTTAAATGCCTCTAACTCAGGATCAGCAACGTTTTCTTTTCTTTTGGCCTGCTTAAACTTTTTCTTTTTTTTATGCTCCGATTCCTGCTTATCTTGAATAAGGGCAGATTCATTTTGCTCTAACTTATTTACAGTCTTACTGTTCATAGCGGTTTGCAGATTAATATACTGGTTGTTTTCCTGCTGGCGCTGGTTATGTTCTAGTCTTTCTGACTGCTGAATTTTAGCCACCTCACCTACTTTTTGCACCAGAACTTGCATATCAATACTACGAATCGTCATCCATCATTCCCCCTATCTTAGAGGTGCCAGTCGTATTTCCCCTCCCTCAAGAATAAACTCGGAATATTTAATGGGATCGTTTACTAAATACATAGATTGACCGATACTAATACGAACTCCAGGACAGGCAACCTGCAGCACCCGTACTTTACCCGTCTGTATCTTTTCGAATTCACTTTCCAGGAATGCAATTCTTTCTTCCATATTGGAAATCTCCTGGCGGATAGATTTAAATTGATCCAGTATCCTAATTAATGCCAGACGCTTGCGCTCACTCAATTCATCTATAGATATTCCACTTCTCTGATAAGTTTGTAGATTATGATTAAGATTATCCAGGTAATTTTTTTTCTCGGTACGAATGCGGTTAAGCTGCTGGTATTCCTCCCTATAATGAGGATTTATCCCTACTTCAACCACAGTCTGAGTGGCCAGCTGTGATCCTAATATCTTACACTCAATAGTTTGCGACGCCTGTACCCGACCACCGACGATAGCGGCTTTGCGGTCGGTTACCTTTACACTACCACCAGCTTTAATAAGAGACTGCATTATGGCCTCGCCAACCTGGATATCTATTCCGGCCTCTACCCGGGAATTTTCTATAAAACGGGCATATATATTCTGACCTGCCCTTACATATCCCTTAGGGCCAGTGGTTATTCCCCCTTTAACCATAATGTTTCCAGAAGCCTTTACCTCTCCTCCCTCAATAAACCCGGTTATTTCCAAGTCCCCTCCCGCATAAACTTTAAAACCAGTAGTTACATTTCCATTTATGAGAATATTACCTATAAAATCAATATTCCCCGTAGCATAATCAATATCCTGGGATATAACCAGAACCTGTTCAATAGATACCCGGCCATCAACCACATTAACATGACCATCACTACCAGCATACAGGCAGCATCCTTCATCATCACAAAAGGTGTTTTTACCCCGAGGAAGGACTACATCCTTGCCTTTACGGGCAGCAACTTCCTGTCCATGAACATTGATACCTGGAATTCCATCAGTAGGGGGAATTCGTTCTACCAGTACTTCCCCGGTACGTACATTATGTATTAATTCCAGGTTATGATGATCAACATTGCCTTTTTCATCTAACTTAGGTCCGGTTCGTTCTCCTGGCAAGGGAAACTTATACACCAGGCGGGCATCCTTACCATCAACTGGTTCCTGCCCCCTAGCTACTACTACCTTTTTGTTCCAATTGCCGGGTTGCAACGCCCTGGCAATTGATTCTTCCATCATTCCATAAACTACCTGTTTTCCCTGGAGGGCTTTATCCACCTGTTCCCTGGTACATGGTTTTCCATTTCCTACTGGAGCTGTAATTTCGATGTAACCCACAAGTTTATCGGGGCTTAGACTTACAATAACTGCACCGTTCTCCTGATTATTGCTGGTTGTCATCTTTCTCACCCCTTTTAAAATATCCGGATAACCCTCTAATTTTCGAGAACGGTCTTATAAATATTGCAGGTTAACAACTTTAACATTTGCCATTGAAATTCTAAACAACTAAATATTTCTTTTTACTAAGACTGCCACGTAATCTTAGTATGGCCTTAGTATGCAGCTGGGATATCCTGGATTCAGATAAATTAAGTATGAAACCAATCTCTTTTAGCGTTAATCCCTCATAATAATAGAAATATATAACAGCTTTCTCCTTTTCCGGTAGACGTGAAATAGAATGGGCTAATACCTCTTTAACTTCGCCTAATTCCACCATTTTTTCGGCATCAGGCGTATTCTGATCCTCCAGCATATCGATATTTCTTTTTTTGTTGTCTTCACCATCAGCCCCAGGTAAAAAATCATCTAATGATATTATCGTCGTAGAGGCCACTTCTCTTAATAGTACAGCAAAAGCATCCAGGCTGATACCCATTTCTGCCGCTATCTCTGCGTCAGTAGCTGCTCTACCTAAACTGGCTTCTAAACGTGCATAAACTTTTTCTAATTCTTTACTTTTTTGCCGGACCGAAACTGGCACCCAGTCCATACTCCGCAGTCCATCAATAATTGATCCCCTAATACGGGTTACAGCATAGGTTTCAAATTTTATGTTGCGCTTTAGGTCAAATTTACCTATGGCATCTATTAATCCTTCTATACCATAGGAGATGAGTTCATCTATTTCTACCACCGACGATAAATTAATGGCCAACCGGTGGGCAATATATTTGACCAGAGGAGCATACTGAATTATCAATGCATCGCGAGCCTCGGGATCATCTTTTTCTTTATAACTAATCCATAAGGCTTTTACATCATCTTTCATTAAATAATTCGCTCCCCATGTCCAATGGTACGTATCAGCAATTCACCACTCTCCGGCGCAAAGGTTATGGTTCTGCCATAATTACCACCAACATCTTTGGCTACCAGGCTGATTTTATGCTTTTCCAGGTTTTCTTCTACGGCGACAGCATTACGCTGCCCGATTTTCATAATGTCGCTTTCACCGGAGAATTTAAACATTTGAGCTCCCCCGGCTATTTTAGCCAGCAATCGGGATCGTCTAGCTCCCTGTTTCTCCATCTCTTCCAGAACTAGTTCAATGGCACTATCCGCAAATTTCGCCCGGTTCTGGTTGTTTTTGGCGTTTTGGCTGGATGGCAACATTATATGGGCTAGACATCCTAATTTCAAAGACCTGTCGTATATACAAATACCTATGCACGAACCTAGTCCTGCCGTTATCAACTTATCAGGTGCTTTGGCCAGCTTTAGGTCAGCCATGCCCACCTGGATTATTCTCCCCATCAATAACTCACCCCAAGCGCAGTTAAAATACTATTCAGCGTTCCAGGTTCCGGCAAGAGGAAAAAGTGTCCTACAACATCATACTGGTCTTTTTTAAAGTTGGTTTCCAGTACTAAAACATGATCAGCAATCTCACCAAACTGAGCTAGAATAGCATCTAAAATAGCCCCGGCCATATCAATTCCCAGAGCCGGCACCGAAGGTACAAAAGCTATTTGGGTGAACATGTAAAGAGCATTCAGATAGGTTGCCGATATGATATTTCCCAGCTCCATCATAGCCGACATATCCAATTCACTCATCGCATTAGGATTAGTAGTACCGGCCGGTTTACCCATTAGCATATCAACAAGTACACAAGCTTTATCGATCGGAAGGATAAAAAGTATGCTAGCCGGAGCTGCCCCGCTTACATAAAGATAAATACCTACTACATGTACATCGGCACCTCCGATTAAATTCGGTACTTCATTAAAGGGAAGTATATTTACACTGGGAACACTCATATCAATCTTTGAATTAACTAACTGGGCCAGAGCAGTAGCTGCATTACCAGCTCCTATGTTGCCTATTTCCCGCAGGGCATCTAGCTGAAGATTGGACAGATTGCTAAAATCATCTATCAAAGTTATCACCTACTTTGGCTTATCTATTCAATTATTTTCAACAAATCAAGCAATATAAGTAAACGACCATCGATTTTTGCAATTCCTTTTATGTGCTCGGTATCAATAGCACTGTATACTTTTTCGGTAGACTCTATGTCCATCCGGCTAATACGTAGTACCTCTGAAACTTCGTCAACAATGATTCCTGCTTTAATATCATCAAACTGAAATACTATAATCCGCTTATCTTCTTCATTACCGGTGGATCCCAGATTAAACCTAGTATGTAAGTTAATAACAGGAATAATGTTCCCGCGCAGGTTAATAACACCTTCGATATGCTTTTCAGTACGGGGAACCCTGGTAATATTCAATAAACGTATAATCTCTTGAACATTAAGTATGTCCACAGCGTATTCTTCATTACCCAGTTGAAAAGCAACCACCTGAATTTCCTCTTTATCCAGATAATCACCCTGAGCATTAATATTTATAGTATCTTCCACTATTGCACCCCCCTAAAAAAGTGTAGCTATATCCAAAATAAGCCTTACATTACCATCACCGGCCACTATGGCACCTGCTATTCCCGGTACACCACCTAGTAATTTACCTAATGACTTAATTACAATTTCCTGTTGACCGATAAGGGTATCTACCACCAGACCTATCTGCTTTTCGGCTTTACGAACTACTACTACATACATATCATTACCATTTTCCCCCTCACCACCTGGTATTTCCAGTAAAGTAGACAGACGGAACAATGGCAGAACATTCCCCCGCAGCATAATGACTTCCTGATTTTGTACCATTTTAATATCATCACAGGTGATCATAGTAGTTTCATCAACAGAACTTAACGGAATGGCATAGATTTCATTACGTACCGCAACCATCAGTGCCTGAATTATGGCCAGGGTAAGCGGAAGTTTTATTTTAAATCGAGTACCCGCCCCTGGTCTGTTATCTACTTGAATTTCACCATTCAAAGACTCGATCTTGTTTTTTACCACATCTAACCCTACACCACGACCAGAAACATCAGTAACATCGTTGGCCGTGCTAAAACCGGCATCGAAAAGGAGGTTAATAACCTCCGCCTCACTTAAATTTTCCGACTCGTGAGCCGGTATAAGACCTTTCTCTATGGCCTTTTGTTTGACTTTAGCAATATTTATGCCTTTACCATCATCCTCGACCTCAATATAAACATTGTTACCTTCGTGACGGGCACGCAACATAACCGTACCTTGGCTTAACTTTCCATTACTTACCCGCTCTGCCGGCGACTCAATGCCATGATCAACAGCATTACGTAATAAATGTACTAAGGGATCGCCAATTTCATCAATAACCGTCCGATCTAACTCGGTTTCTTTTCCTTCTATAATAAAATCAACTTCTTTATTCAGTTCTTTAGCTAGATCTCTAACCATACGGGGAAAACGGTTAAAAACCTGTTCAATAGGTACCATACGTACTTTCATAACTACTGACTGCAGGTCGGAACTTACCCGATCAATTTGTTCGATTGTCTCATTGAGATCAGATAATTTTTGTGTACTTCCAATCTGCTCCAATCTTCCTTTATGCATCACCAATTCGCCCACTAGGTTCATCAAATTATCCAGCCGCTCAATATCTACCCTGACAGTTTGCTTTACCTTATGGTGTTTCTTATGTTCGTCCATACTGTGTTGATCATGCTCTTCCCGATTGGCAGTAGATTTATGAACATCGGTAGTAGTGATGTTATCAAGCTCAACGGGTTCTACATATACTGGTCTAACTTCAGAAATACTGCTTAAACGTTTGGTCAAATCTGAGGCCTCAGACTGGGTTACCACCACCAGGTCAATGAAGCGATCAAATTTCCCTTCATCTAAATCCTGAGCCGCCGGTACCGACTTAATAATTTCGCTGTCTTCTTCTAAGGTTTTAAAGACCATAAAGGCCCGCACTAATTTCATTAAGCAATCCCGATCTACTTCCACCCTGATGTGATATATGCTAAAGTTCTTCCCCGCCGCCTCTTTAATAACAGCAATATCATAATTATTAAATTCGAGGGGGTTGGGATCTTCTGTAATCACGGGCGGATCAACCGCTATTTCTGTAGCAGCAGCCGCCTCATAATTACCCGTTTTTATGTTTTCCAATACATTGATAAGATCCATGTTGTCATATTCCCCAGAACTGGTATTTTCAATTTTATCTATAATAACCTGAATACGATCAAAACACTTGAACAATGTATCTACTACGGTAGTATTAACCTTTAGTACCCCTTCCTTTAAATCCGCCAGGACATCTTCCATATGATGGGTCAAATCAGCCAGATCTTCATACCCCATGGTTGATGACATTCCTTTTAAAGTATGGGCGGCACGAAATATCTCGTTTAAAGAAGATAAATCCCCCTGGTTCTTTTCCAGTTCTAATAGACTCTGGTTAAGATTGCTTAAATGTTCCCGGCTCTCCTCCAAAAAAATATCCAAATACTGTGACATATCCATTTTCATTAGAACTACCACCTCCTTGGAAAAATAAGGGTATTTTAAAGCATTTTCATGACCTCACTGCTAATCTCATGAAGTGGTACAATTTTGTCCACCTTACCAGTTGCTACCGCCGCTTTAGGCATCCCATAAACTATGCAGGTAGACTGGTGCTCGGCAATAATTTTACCGCCTTTATCTTTAATAAGTTGGATGCCCCAGGCACCATCGTTTCCCATACCAGTCATGATGACACATACCATATGAGACCAGAAGTGCTGGGCCGCCGATTCAAACATTACATCAACTGATGGTCGAAGCCCCTGCCGGGCTGGAGACTGATCTAATTGTATGAAAAGTTCCCGGTTTTCACCAGCGAAGCTGCTCTTTAACTTAAGATGATAGTCGCCCGGGGCAATGTAAACACAACCGGGAAGCACCTTTTCTCCATGTTCCGCTTCCTTAACTCGCAGACTGGAAAGGGAATCCAGCCGTTCTGCTAAAGACCGGGTAAACCCGGGCGGCATATGCTGAACAATTAAAACTCCGGCATTTAAATTGGCGGGCAGCCCGGGAATAACCTGATGAAGTGCCTTAGGCCCCCCGGTGGAAGTTCCAATAAGAAGTAATTTGTTTAGGGGAGTTATGATATTACCTTTAGGCTTGTCCATCAAAGTTGGCTTATGGCCCCTAATTAAGGTATTACTCTTAAAATTCGTCAATCTTTTCCTGGTACCTGCTGCTATTTTTATTTTTCTAATAATGTCATCTTTTACCGTTTCAATATCCAAAGATATCTGGCCGGATGGCTTAGGAATAAAATCTACCGCCCCTAGTTGCAGGGCTTTAAAGGTCTGTTCTGCTCCCCGGCTGGTTACGCTGCTCAGCATAATTACCGGCACCGGATGTAAAGCCATAATTCTGGCTAAAGCCGTAAGCCCATCAACCCCAGGCATTTCCACATCCATAGTTACCACATCCGGATGTAATTCCTGTACTTTTCCCAGAGCATCCTGGCCGTCCCGCGCTTTCCCAACCACTTCCATATCCGGGTTGCTGTTAATGATATCGGTTAAAACTTTGCGCATAAAAGCCGAATCATCAACTACCAGCACCCTGGTTTTTTTCACTTTGCATTCTCCCCTTTATTCTAGCAATCCTTTGCGAATCCATTCACGCTGTTTATTAAAAATAAATTTAAAAATGCGATCCCGCTGTCCTTCAGTAATGTTATCGAACTCAACAGCCACCTGCATACCGCCAATACGTTCTGGACTGTGAAGAAGCCTTACCACCTGTGCACCACAGCATATGGATTCATCTTCTGAAAGCTGCAATTCAAACTCTAGCTGGTCAGTTAGTTTGATCTCGGCACTAGTTATAAACATAGCTCCTCCTGCACTAATATCCATAGTGGTTCCTGCCTCAATTTTCTCTTCCTCCGCTTCACTAACAATCCGGAAGCGTACAGGTAATGCTACTGCTAGGCGAACATAATTGCGTTTTTGCTGAACTGAAAAAATCTCCTCTGGTTTGGCTACAATTAAGACGGGAATAGGATGATGACGACGTCCTAGCACCTGCGTATCAAAACCATAGGTACTGTTTTTGTAACGGAAAATTACCCGTATTTCCTGACCAGTACGCATTACCAGTACAATTCCCTTTTTCATAGGTGTTGCCAAATAAAGGTGTAGATCGGTAATTTCCTCAATCCGGGACGGAAGATAGGTTTTAATATCACCATCTTCCATTTCTATTTCTACTAGCTGATTTATTTTAATATCTTGAACTCTCATTCCCAACCCCCACTATTTTATGGCTGCCACAATCTTTTTAAAGAAGTTCCTGATCCCCATATTTTTTATATCTTCCAAAGTATCCTCCTGGTCATGATCATTTAACAAATTATCAGCAATACAAAAAATATTACGGGCAGCAGTACTGCGGGGATAAAGATGAATAAACGGTTGTTGACGTCGTATACCTTCCCCTACAAGTGGTTCATTAACAACCCAACCTAAAAGTATAACTTTTAATGACAAATACTTTTGGCAAACCATCTTGAATTTTTCAGCCACAGCTATGCCTTCAGATTTATCCTGCACCCGGTTGATCACAATACCTATATTACCCTGATAAGAACACCTATCCATGGTCTTTACCAGGCCGTATGCATCAGCCAGTGCCGTCGGCTCAGGAGCAATGATTATAACGGCATCGTCGGCTGCCAATAGGAAAGTAATTACACTGCTAGATATCCCCGCTCCCGTATCTAAAATCATAAAATCATAGGTCCCGTCGATTTTCCCCATCTCTACCAGTAGGCGTTTTAATTCGGCGGTGCTTAAGTTAGCCAGTTCCTGAATACCGGACCCTCCCGGTAATATACTTATGCCGGCCGGTCCGGGAATAATAATATCCTGTACAGTTTTTCTTCCCTGCACAACATGGTAAATATTATACTTAGGTATAATTCCTAGCATTATATCCAAATTAGCTGTACCTAGATCAGCATCCATCAACAGTACTTTTTTTCCCTTCGAACACAGGGTTAAGGCCAGATTAAGGGCCAGGGTGCTTTTTCCCACTCCTCCCTTACCACTGCTAACCACTACTACCCGGGTTTTTTTTTGGTCCTGGGCCAACTCTAGTTCAATTTGTTGTTTTACTTTATAAGCCATTTGCCTTAATTTATCAGCCTGATCATTCATAAAACTTCACCTTTCCCCAGTACCATTCTGGCCAGATGAAGGGAATCGGGCACTTCTATATCATCGGGCACATTTTGGCCGGTAGTAAGATAAGCAATAGGCTTTTTGATCTGATATATAGCATTTAAAATTTGTCCGTAATTGTAGGTTTCATCTACTTTAGTAAATACTACTTTATCAATTCCTATTGCCTTAAACTGTTCATAGATGTTTACCATATCACTAGTTTCGGTAGTGACACTTAATACTAGTAACTCTTTAGCCCCCTAACCGACTTGGACAAAGTATCTTAATCTGGTACCTTTTAAAACAGGAGGGGGCAATATGCAACGTAAAAGGTACTCACAAGAATTTAAAGATCAGATTGTTAAAGAATCTCTGGAAGTTGGCAATGCCGCTATTGTGGCCCGGAAGAATGATTTATCTGCCAACATGGTCAGTCGTTGGGTTAGAGAACATAAGAATCACAATAGTATTGGAATAGGACCAATCCCTGTTAGAATCGGACCATATAATCAAAGCGCTAAAGCATTGGAATCTGAAAACGAGAAACTTAAAAAGTTGCTGGGCGAAAAAGACCTTGAAATAGCCATTCTTAAGGATCTTGTAAAAAAAACGAACCCACAATTCAAGATAAAGTAGATATATCCAGCAAATGGATATCAAGAGGATATCATAAAACCCTTGTATTGCGATTGGTCGGGCTTAGCCGCTCAACATACTATTACCATTTGAAGCATCCAGTTTCTGCACTTAATCACAGAGGCGGCCACCCGACAACTGCAAGTACCTGCACTAACGATGGCAGATTTGTAAGCAATGAACAGGTTAAAGAATGGCTTTGTGAACTCATCTTCGCTGAAGGAGAATACTATGGTTACCACAAATTAACCTGGGCGCTCAGACGGAAATACCAGCTTATCATCAATAAAAAGAAAGTATATCGTTTGTGTAAAGAACTGGATATATTGAAACCGCAGCGTAAACTTAAAGCAAAGCATCCCAGACGACTGGCACGGAACCATGAAATTACTTCTTCAAATCGTCTGTGGGAAATCGATCTCAAATACGGCTATATTACTGGAGAAAACCGTTTCTTTTATATTCTGCCTATCATAGACGTGTTTGATCGGGTTATTGTGGATTACCACATCGGCCTAAACTGTAATGCTCAGGATGCTGCACGTACTGTACAGGCAGCCATGTTTAAACGTCAGGTATATGGAACCGATGATTTAGTCATCCGAAGTGACAATGGGCCACAGTTTATCAGTCATCATTTTGATGAAAGCTGTATTAAATTCGGCGTTGAACATGAGCGTATTCCTTGTCGTACACCCAATAAAAATGCTCACATTGAATCTTTCAATGCCATCCTAGAAGGAGAATGTCTGAGCAAGCATGAATTCCAAAGTTATGCCGAAGCTTACGATACGGTAAGCCAATTCATAAAAGACTACAACGCAGTGCGGATTCATTCCAGTTTGAAATATCATACTCCAAATGAAGCGTACCACCTGTTACAGCAGAAATCCTTAAAAATCCAGTCTGTAAGGGTATAATAATGATCCTGGCAAAGCCAGTTTATATAAATTTTCAAATTCTAAGTATCAGCCAGACATTAAGAGTTTTTGTACAATATTAGGGGGTCAGTCCGGTAAGGTTTCATCCGGCCTGGCTACAGTAGCAAACTGTTTTAATTCCTCCATTTGCTGATGGTTATAAGGACTTCTACCAGCTGTATCAACAAAAATAATATCCTTTTCTTGATATTTTTCCATTGCTGCATTAAACTCGTCAGTTGTAAAGACTACGCTTATAGGTATGCCTATAATTTCTGCAAAAGTGCGCAGTTGATCTGCAGCTGAAATACGATAGGTATCCAAGGTAATTAAAGCTACTTTTTTGCGATCCACGAAGGTCATATTAGCTGCTAGTTTGGCAATAGTAGTAGTTTTACCTACCCCGGTGGGTCCAACCATAAACACCAGTTTACCTTTTTTATCGCCAGTTAAATCAATAGGTTTAACTCCTTGTACATATTCTCCCAGGGTATGCAGGCATACTTCTACTGCCCAGTTTTCATCAGTACGGCTACCTTGAGGCAACCTGGACTCCACGCTAGTTGCTATTTTTAGGGCAACCTCCCTATCTACCTGATTGGCCACCAGAGCATGGTAGAATTCCTGGACCTGTCCTGACATGCCTTTAATCAATTCTAATTCATTCATCTTAGTCTTTATATCCATCATGAGAGCATTCATTTTTTTCAATTCTTCTTCCAGGTTACTACCAGTGTAACCCTGTTCGTGGGATAATAGTAAATCATCGGAACGGGTAGGCGGAAGAACTACTTCCCGCCGGCGATCAGTATTTACTTTAAGGGCTTCATCCACCGCTACCGTAATTTCTACCTGTGGTGGTAATAAAAAAGCCAGCAGCCCTTTACGTCTTACCTGGTGGGAATGTAATATAATCGCATCGCGCCCCATTTCCTGTTTAGCTTGTTTTAAAGCAGTTTGGTAATCCCGGGCTACAAATTTTTTAATCTTCATGATGACACCATCCCGATAACCTCCACATTAACACTCGAGTCAATTTCATTATAGGAAAGAACTATCAGGTCGCTTAAAAACCGATCGATAAGGCGTTTAAAGTAGATGCGAAGTACTGGAGCACATAAAACCACCGGGGTAATCCCGCGCCGCACCTGTTCCTCATAAAAACGGGATAATTTATTAACTATATTCTGGACCAGATCAGGATCAACTGCTAGATAAGACCCGAAATCACTCTGCTGCACTGATTCACGCAGGGTATCTTCTAAGGCAGGATCAAGAGTAATTACTCTTAAGCGATTATCCTCACCGCTATATTGATGACTGATCTGCCTTTTTAACCCCTGGCGAACATATTCAGTAAGGACATCAGTATCCCTGGTAACACGGGAATAATCAGCCAGCGTTTCTAAAATGCTAACCATATCCCGGACTGATACCTGTTCCTTCAATAGATTAGAAAGTACCCTCTGCAATTCTCCCAAACTCATCAAATCAGGTATTAGCTCATCTACTACCGCTGAATTTTGTTCTTTTATGTAATCAATTATATTTTGGATTTCCTGCCGACCCAGCAGTTCAAAAGCATGAGCCTTTATTACCGAAGTTAAATGAGTTGCCAAAACGGAAGGAGGATCTACTACGGTATAACCCTTCATCTCTGCCGATTCCTTTTGAGAAGTATCTATCCAACGGGCCGGAAGATTAAAAGCTGGTTCACGAGTATCAATACCGCCCAGTTCTGAATCATTTTCGATTTCCGGTCCTATGGCCAAGTAATGATCTAGTATTAAATCACCGGAAGCAATCCCGGCTCCCTTTATTTTAATTACATAATTATTAGGTTTTAATTGCATATTATCCCTGATACGAATAGGAGGAACTATAAACCCAAGTTCTACTGCACATTGACGGCGAATCATAACTATCCGGTCTAGTAAATCCCCACCTTGATCAGCATCTACTAATGGAATAAGCCCATATCCCAGTTCCATCTCCATCTTTTCTACTTGTAGTAGCTCTACCACATTTTCCGGTTTTTTTATCTGTTCCGCTTCCTGTACCTCTTCGGTTTCCACTTCCTCTTCTATTTCAGCTGTTACATCGCGAAAGGTAAAAAACAGTAATCCAAAAAAAGCCGCCAGCGAATACATCGGAAATCTAGGTAGGCCAATAGTTCCGAGAATTACCAGAATAACAGCTGCTATTCCCAGTGCTTTAGGATAACCAAGGAGCTGACTTCCCATTTCCCGGCCCAGACTATTTTTAGAGGCACTGCGCGTAACTACTATACCAGTGGCAGTAGATATTAGCAGGGCAGGAATTTGAGTGACCAGCCCATCCCCTACGGTTAAAATTGTATATCTTTGGACTGCGTCTGCCATAGGCATCCCCTTCTGGGCCATGCCAATAATTAAACCACCGACAATATTTATAATAGTAATGATTATACCAGCAATAGCATCACCTTTAACAAACTTGCTGGCTCCATCCATGGCTCCATAAAAATCAGCTTCTCGCTGAATGTTTTCACGCCTTTGGCGGGCGGTATCTTCATTAATAAGACCAGCATTCAAATCAGCATCGATAGCCATTTGCTTTCCGGGCATAGCATCTAAAGTAAAACGAGCTCCTACTTCTGATACCCTTTCAGCTCCCCGGGTTATAACTATAAATTGGATAACCACAATGATGAGAAAAATTATAAATCCTACTACGGTATTACCCCCAACTACGAATGAGCCAAAGGAAGATATCACCTGTCCAGCCTCAGCATAAAGAAGTATTAGACGAGTGGAGGATACATTAAGAGCCAGGCGAAACATAGTCATTACCAGGAGTAAGGAGGGGAATACTGAGAAATCTAAAGGATCAGTGTTAAACATCGCTACCATCAATATAATAAGTGCGAATGAGATATTAAAAGTAAGTAATATATCCAATAGAACCGGCTTCATTGGAATAATCATCATCATGACAATGCTGATCACCAATACAGCTACTAGGATATCACTTCGTTCCAGCAGCTTTTCCATCAAACCTGCCCTGTTCCCCATTCTCATCCTCCTGGTTGTATCAATAATCCCCACTTGATTTATAATTGGTTTTTAAGGGTATAAATCTTATCGAACCGGACATTGCCACCATAGCCCCCCGGCCGATCCAAATTTGAATTATACATTTTCGGTAGACGCTTAATCATTTATGCTTTTAAAACAACTCGGAAACACGAATCGCCTGAAACTTATAACCCTTAATAAACCTGTTTCTGACGGTACACAAAAGCCAGAATCTCAGCTACAGCCTGGTAAAGTTCTTCCGGTACCAAATCCCCTATTTCAGTAGTATAGTATAACCCCCGAGCCAGAGGAGGATTTTCCACCACCATTACTCCATTTTCCTGAGCCACTTCACGGATTTTTAGAGCTATAAAATCCTGCCCCTTGGCGATTACAAGGGGAGCTTCCATCACATCGATTTTATATTGCAGGGCCACTGCAAAATGAGTAGGGTTAGTAATAACAACATCAGCACCCGGTACTTCTGCCATCATCCTCCGCATAGCTGCCTCCCGTTGAATTTGCTTCTGACGAGATTTAACTAAAGGATCCCCTTCGGTTTGCTTGTACTCTTGTTTAATATCATATTTGCTCATTTTGAGGGATTTTTCGTATTCGTACCACTGATAAATATAATCTAATACCCCGACAATTATAAAAGCTACCCCTACTTTTAGAGCCATTTCTATGACTATTTTGCTTAATACCACCAGGGTATCCCTTAACTCCATATCTACAAAGCGGGGAAATATATAAAAATATTTATTCAACACGGTATATACGATATAGCTGGTAACAACAACCTTAATCAGTGATTTAGTAAGTTCTACCAGAGCCCGCTTAGAAAAAATCCGTTTAAATCCTTCCCAAGGATTTAAACGTTCTAGTTTAGGAGTTAATACTTCCCCACTAAAAACAACTCCTACCTGTAGATAGGTAATCAGCAGAGCGCTTACAAAAGTAGCCAGTATAATAGGCAGGGTAATTTTACCCATGACTAAAAAGGCTTCTACCATCATATGGTAAACGTATTGATTAGAAAAATCCATTAAACTGCGATCCAGGAGATACAGGGCCGTAAACTCATGAAGACTGGCCACCGTCATAGGAAAAGTTAGATAAGCAGATACGCATCCAGCTAGCATAATAACAGCGGCATTTAAATCGGCACTTTTAAATACCTGTCCCTTATGACGTGCTTCTTCCCGGCGGCGTGGAGTAGCTTTTTCCGTTTTTTCTCCAGTATCGCCCTCGGCAAATAGCTGCAAATTAATTATAAATGGATAAACATCCTTCATTATCATAACCCCATGGTCATTATCACCTGGTCAAGGTAAGTAAAAAACCGGACAAATAACACATTAAAAACCCATATGTATACCGGCAGCAATATGAAAAGAGTTATTAAACCTACCAGGATTTTAAGCGGTAAACCGACTATAAATACATTCATCTGGGGAACCGTACGGGCAATAAATCCCATCGCAATATCTGCAGTCAAAACGGCAATAACAATCGGTGCAGAAATCTTTACCGCAATCACAAACATGTAAACTGAGATTTTTACAATTAGGTCGTAAAAACTCCCCGTTAAGTGCAGCCCCATTACGGGAACAACCTGGTAACTTTGCACAATAGCCTGTAAAAGATAATGATGTCCATCAATAGCCAGATACATCAATAAGGCCATTAATTGGATAAAGTTTCCCATTAGAGGTATCTGGGTACCTGATTGAGGATCGACCACATTCACAATACCAAAGCCCATTTGCATATCCATAATCTGACCGGCCAGTTGAATAGCTGCAAATACTGTATAAGCCACAATGCCTATGGTATAGCCAATAAACATTTCTAAAAATAAAGCAGCCAGATAATAGGCTGGAGAATCAAGATCAGCCGGATAATTTACCGGAACAAAATAGGCCAGGGTAGCTGAAATAATAACTACCATAAGTGCCTTAACTCTTACTGGCACCTGCCGATTGCTAAATATGGGAGCACTTAAGAAAAGCCCCGACATACGACCCAGGATAAAGAAAAAACTTTCTATGGAAAACGGCATAAAAAGTCCCATCCTAGATGGTTATCATCTGGGGTATGGAGGCAAACAGGTTCTGAGCAAAAGCTACTACCACGTTTAACATCCAGGGCCCAAAAATCACTATTACCAGCAATACCACAATAATTTTAGGGACAAACACCAGGGTCATTTCTTGAATCTGAGTAGTAGCCTGGAGTATGCTTATAACCAGACCAGTAATAAGGGCCGCTCCTAGAATGGGGGCGGAAACTAGCAGAACTGTCAAAATAGCTTCGTTGGCAATACTTAGAACCAAATCTTCAAACACGTTAAGGCACTCCCCTCTCCAGGTATGGTATAATCTCCCCCTGTCTGGTTAATCAATGTTCATATAAATTTATAACTCCCATTATCTAAAACTTAGTATCAGCGACTGTATAACCAGATTCCATCCATCAACTAAAACAAACAAAAGTATCTTAAATGGCAGCGATATCATCATGGGAGGTAACATCATCATTCCCATTGACATCAGCGCACTGGCCACCACCATATCAATAACCAGAAACGGTACAAAAATTACAAAACCAATTTGAAAGGCGGTTTTTAATTCGCTGATAATAAATGATGGAATTAAGACATAGTTAGGTATATCCGCAAAACTACGGGGCCGCTCCATTTTAGCCATTTTTACAAATAAAGCTAGATCCTTCTCCCGGGTTTGCTTAAACATAAAGGTTCTTAAAGGTTTCATACCGGTTGCAAAGGCCTTATCCTGAGTAATCTCCCCCTGCAAATAGGGCTGTATAGCCTGCTCATTAACCTGCTGAAAAGTAGGAGCCATTACGAAAAAGGTTAAGAAAAGAGCAAGCCCAATCAGAATCTGATTGGGGGGCATTTGTTGGGTAGCCAGCGAGGTTCTTATAAAAGCCAGCACTACAATTATCCTGGTAAAAGAAGTAACCATTACCACTATTGCCGGTGCCAGGGTAAGAATAGTAAGCAAAATAATAATCTGCAAAGTGCTGGATATAGAATCCGGGTTTTCGTCCGGCCCCCCAATCTGTAAATTAACATTTGGTATCGGCAATGGTTCGGCCCCTGCCGGTGCTGCTGAAAGAGTAATTAGCAGTGCAATAATCAGCACCAGAATACTAATATTTCCGATGCTCAACTTCCATCTAATCATGGTCATCACTTCTATCTTTTTTTCGGTTTTCCCCCTCCTGTTTCTGGGACATATCCTGTAACCTTTTTACCTGTTCTGCCATCAAAGCATGAAAACGGCCTGTATCCTGTGATTTATCAGGCTGACCCGGAGTAATAGATTTAACCATACCAGTTATCTTTTGCTTAAGGTCACTAGCAGAAGCCATTTCATCCCGAGCCAGGTAACCAGCCTGGCTGATTTCTTCCTGTAGCTTGGGGTTATCTATCTCACAGAGCAGGGTAATATTATGATCAGTCACCCCTAATGCATAAACTTTTCCTCCTACTTCGCACAGGACTATACCCCGGTTTTGACCCAGCAATACCTCATCAACCACATGGATCCAGGTCCCCTGCATCTTACCAGTGGCCTGCCGGCCAAAAAATCGCACTACTGACCAGGTAGCACCTACAATCAAAACCAGAATTACCAGCAGTTTAAAAAAATCTAACCACAAGTTGGTTTTATGGGTAGGCTGTTCATGCTGGCGGTCAATTTCCTGATTTAGTTTTTCCATATCGGCTGCCAGCACATTAAAAGCCATAATATGCATAATTACCAGTATAAGAACAGCAATTACTAGTGATTTTTTCTTTATAGAAAGCATACGCTTTATACCATTCAAAACCTTTTAATCCAGAGCTTTACTTACTGCCTCTAAAACACGTTCCGGTTGAAAAGGCTTAACAATAAAATCCTTGGCTCCCGCCTGTATGGCATCAATAACCATAGCCTGCTGTCCCATCGCACTGCACATAATAACTTTGGCCGAGGGATCCATAGCTTTTATTTCTTTAACTGCTGCAATCCCATCCATTTCTGGCATAGTTATATCCATAGTAACCAGATCAGGTTTTAAATCCCGGAATTTATCGATCGCCACTAAACCATTCTCTGCTTCACCGATGACTTCATAACCATTCTTACTAAGAATATCCTTAATCATCATCCGCATAAATGCAGCATCATCAACTATTAACACCTTCTTACCCATGGCTGACCTCCTAGTTATTGTAATTTATTCATTCGATCCATCGGACTGATAATAGTGGTAATACGAATGCCATAGTTTTCATCAATCACCACTACTTCTCCTTTAGCTATCAGTTTGCCATTAACTAACAAGTCCACTGTTTCTCCGGCCATTTTATCCAGTTGAATAATGGCTCCCTGATGTAAGTCCAGTATTTCACCAATCGTTTTACGGGTTTTGCCTAATTCTACCGTTACACTCAGGGGTACATCCATAATTAACCCGATATTTTGCGGCATCGGTACTGTATCTTGCGGCTGTAAATTAGTAAATTGTACTGGTTGCACTGTATACTGGCCGCTCTTCTTAATACCAGATGAAGGTTCCCTATAATTCTCATTACCCCAAACATCTTGAGGTTCGGTTGGTTTATCCTGTTTATCTGCAATCAGCCCCTGGTCCGCTTGTAGTATAGGTGAAGATGCAGGTTCAGGTGCTAAAGAAGGACCAGACTCCTCCTGTTCTTTGAAATCCTCCCGGGAAGATACTTCCATGGTGTTACCCATTAATGCATCTATCATGTTTCGAACTGCTTCAATGGGAATTATCTGCATTATCTCACTATTTACCAGGTTTTCAATTTCCATTTTGAAGCGAATGCTTACCATTTCATCATAGTTACTGGCCAGTTCCAGCCTATCTCTACCCAGGTCAACTGTTGTCAGTTTGGGGGGCTCTATATCAATACGCCGGTTAAACATTGAAGATAGACTGGTAGTAGCCGAACCCATCATCTGGTTCATGGCTTCGCCTACTGCACTAAGTTCCATCTCGCTTAAACCATCCTGATCACATACCCCTTCTCCTCCCATCATTAGATTGGCAATAATGCAGGCATCTTCCTCTTTAATTACTAAAACATTAGTACCATTCAGTCCTTCTCTATATTGAACCTCAACCATTACATAAGGAAGAGGATAATCTGACCTTAATTGCTCACTATCTATTACTACCACATTAGGAGTAGTAATAGATACTTTTTTACGTAAGAGAGTTGATAAAGTGGTGGCTGAAGTCCCCATGCTTATATTTCCAATCTCTCCCAGGGTATCCTTCTCAAAATCAGTCAGCTCTATAGAATTGGATTTGGCTGGTGTAAGACTATCTCCTTTTAACAGAGCATCTATTTCTTCCTGTGAAAGGATACCATCATTCATATTCGCCTTCCTCCTTTATAACTTGGGAAACCTGTATAGATACTCGCTTGCCAAAAACCCCAGGCTTACCAAGAAACTTGGTCCGCTGACCAATAACTACTTCCAATTCATCATTAATGGTGCGCTCCAGGGGAATAACATCCCCCATAGACAATTCTATTAAGTCCTTAACAGTTATAGTCGTTTTTCCCAGAATAGCCCGTACCGGAATAACAGTGTTTTCCAGGCGATTCTTGATCAGTTCCTGGTTTTCCGGTGAGCTTTTCTGGTTGGAGACAGAGTAATAATAATGAACTGTTAATTTATCCAACACCGGTTCTAAGACCAGAAAAGGAATACAGATGTTTACCATTCCCAGAATATCATTCATCCGAGTTTCTACCGACACTATAATCATGATCTCAGTAGGTGATACTAGTTGAGTAAACTGGGGGTTAGTCTCTACCCGCTCCAAAGTTGGGTATAACTCAACAATACTTCCCCATGGTTCCTGCAAATGATCCAACATCCGCTGGGCTAGTCGTTCTATTACCGTTTGTTCAATTTCTGTGAGCGACCGTATTTTGCTAGGAGCAATACCTGGTCCCCCTAAGAGGCGATCCAAAAAGGCAAAACCCAGGTTGGGGTTAATTTCCATTAAGGCATTACCTTCTAGGGGATAAAGAGTAAAAATATTAAGGATAGTAGGATTAGGTATAGATCTAATAAACTCCTCATAGGTAAGCTGCTCTACTGAAAGAATATCCATCTGTACTGCTGCTCTCAGTTGTGCAGATAAGAAAGTTCCCAGAGAACGAGCAAAATTTTCAAATATTACCTGAAGGGTATGTATCTGATCCTTGGAAAACTTGTTAGGACGACGGAAATCATATACTTTGATCCGCTTTTTATTCTGTTCCTGTTTAAGCTCATTAGCATCTACAGACCCGCTATGTAAAGCCGATAGTAAATCATCTATTTCAGATTGGGATAAAACCTCACTCACTGTATCCCCCCTCCAGGTTAACTGCTAGATCATAGCCTTCAATTTCATTGCATTATAAAATTTGTAAAGTAAACATTCTTAACCAGGTCCCCGCCTATTTTATGATTAAGTGCCTGTTTAATTTCAGTTTTTAAATGGTCACGATTCCTTACATCCAGATCAGCCACGGTTTTCGATGAAATTATCCCTAAGATACTATCCTGGATAACAGGCATAAACTGATCTATCTTTTCCGGAGCTTTTTTATCATCACTTGGTATTTCCACATAAACTTCCATTTTAAGGAACCTGGTTCCTGCCAGATCATTAATATTGGTGGTAAATTCACCGACTGATACCAAATTACCGGTGGTACCGGCTTGATTAGAAACATCTTTTTCCGGCAGGAGAGGTGAGATTAACTGACTTAATAATAAATAGGCTCCACCCATGGCCACCAGGAACAAAACCAGCCCGATTAGAATAATTTTAAAATCTAGTCCTGGTTTAGTAGCCGTTCCAGCCTCATTGTTCTTTTCTTCTGCCATTACTATCCCCCCTGCAGTCTATTTTTTTAATTGGGTAGAACATCTTTTACGGAATTGTATTATCTTATCGCGGATCCTCCGGCTGGGCTCTTTAACTACCAGTTTTCGACCGGTAGTTAAAGTGACTACTGTATCCGGGGTCTCCTCCAACAACTCTATCAAATCCACATTTATCATTATCCGTTCCCCGTTTAAGCGGGTAAGTGTGATCATACGGCCACCTCATAATAATTCTCCTTCAGGAGGCTATCCTCCTGAAGGAGAAAAGTTATTTACCGTTTTAAGTTTACCAGCTCCTGCAACATTTCGTCAGAAGTAGTAATTACCCGTGAATTAGCCTGAAATCCACGCTGGGTAACAATCATATCTGTAAATTCTTCTGATAAATCTACATTAGACATTTCCAAGCTACCGGGAATAAGCGCTCCCATTCCCTGTCCTCCCGGCACTCCCACTACCGGATCACCAGAGTTGGTGGATACCTGAAAAAGGTTATTTCCAGCCTGCAGTAATCCGGAAGGGTTCTGGAAATTAACCAGGGCTACCTGGGCCAAGCTGCGAGCCGTACCATTATCATATACCCCGTGGATAGTACCATCGATACCGATGGTAAAACTGGTCAAATTACCCATAGAATAACCATCCTGGTAGTCAGCAGTAGCACTTGACCTGGTTTCCCACTGGGTAAGCTGGCTAAAATCAACCTCAAACTCTATATCATCAGCTCCCTGGCTGCTGCGATTAATATTAAGGGTCACACCAGCTTTAGTAGAATCATTAATTTTCCCCTGCTCATTAAACTGCAGGTTATAAACCCGGATAATCTTTTTTTCGTCCTCTTGCGCAGTAGGATTAGTCATATCAATAGCCTGAAAATGAGCAGCAGGATCATAGCCTTCCGTTTCATTAAACCTGGAATCCAGGGAAATATCACAGGCCCAGTTAGTCATAGGCTCAATGGGAGGATCAGCCGTCGGGTCACCAGGCACATAACCAGTCTTGAAAAACCGGAAATACACAGTCTGCTTATTGCCCAGGGAATCAAAAACCTCCTTAGAAGTAATAACCACCTCTTCATCTTTAGTTGGATAATGGCTGCTATTAGCCGGATCGACATTCACATTATTAACCGGATCCCCGGGGGCAGCCGTATTAATTTGGGGAATGTCCAGATCGGAATAAAGGTTACCGCTAAAGCGCATTTCAGTCGTAGCCCGGGGGGGTACTGATTTAAATCCAGATATATCTATAGGCTGACTAGGTCTTACCGTATCTATAACCCCTTTTTCATCAGCCATCCAACCATGGACCAGATAGCCATTAGAGGTTTGTACCAAATTCCCCATCTTATCAAAATCAAAATTTCCAGCCCGGGTATAGAATTTCTGTCCACCGTTTTCTACTATAAAATAGCCATTACCATCAACTGCCAAATCAGTAATCTTATTAGTAGTGGATGCTGAGAAAGGGGTGTGAATCTGGTCAATACTTCCTACCGCCATACCTAATCCTACTGCCATAGGGTTAGTTCCGCCATGGCCGTCAGCAGGCCGGGATGCTCCTCGCATATTTTGGTACAGGGTATCCTTAAATAAAACCCGGCTTTTTTTATAGCCAGCTGTATTTACATTGGCAATGTTATTGCCGATTACGTCCATGCGAAGCTGGTGATTCCGCAAACCGGAAACCGCCGTAAACATTGAACGCATCATAATAATGACCTCCTTTGCCAGAACATAATATGAAATGCTTCTGTCAATCAGCATTCCTGGGCTTCCTCAGTAGAGGTCCGGCCCTACATAATAACAGCACTATCAATATTGGTAAAAACATTTTCCTTGATACTATCACCATCAACCGCAGTAATAACGGTACGATTTTTAACACTAACTACCAGAGCCAGATCCCCCATCAGTATTAGTGATTCACGAGCTCCCTTTTCCCGGGCCTTTTCTACTGCATTCTCCAGTTGCCTCAATTCCTCATCACTTAACTTAATATTACGGGATTGCAGGCGCTGCCTGGCGTGCTGGGAAAACTTTAATCCTATCTTTAGCTGATCATTAAGTATTTTCTGGAATTGTCCTGTCTTATCATTCTTTACCTGGGACCGGTTAGATAATGGTACCCCAGCTGGTTTAACCGGATGTTGAGGAAAATAGATTCTATTGTCCATCAGTCTCCTCCTCCGGTCCTAAAATCTCAATTAACTTGTCCAGCTTATCCACCAGGCTATCCAATGCTGCAGCAGTCTCCTTACTATCCTGAGCTCCTATTTCCACTATACTATCAGATCCTACCAAATGATTGTTAATCACATACAGGGGGAGCCCCTCTTTGAATACTACTGATTGCACCCGGCCGGTTAGAACCTGATTATCATTTTGATCAGGATCATAATCCGGGTTTAAATAAGCAACCTGCCGGCCAACCATTTGGCTAGACTGCTGCCACAGTAGACTGGGTATCAGGTTACCGGTAATATTATCAGCTAATTCCTTAAAACCGGTATTTAGATTTTTCATCTGTTCCAAAGCGCTGAAGTTAGCCATCTGGGATATAAACTCTTTGTCATTCATAGGCTCCAATGGATCCTGATATTTTAACTCGGTAATCAATAGGTTAAGAAAATCATCTTTACCTAATATGCTACGATCTGCTGCCTCTTTTACTGTACTATCAGAATCAGAACGTAACCATGGTACTGTTGCCCAGTTTCCTCCAATTTCCATCTAATCACCTCCTAAACACGAAAATCCATCACTGCCTCGCCAACCAAATTGTAACCCTGGTCAGAATAAGTGATACTTGAGATATTATCCGCCCCTAATTCTTCTGTCGATAACTCTTCGAAGGGCATTGGAACACCACGGAAGAATCCTTGGGGCTGGTTATTCCAAGACTGCTCCCGGTGGTTTTCTGATCCGTCAAAAAGTCCCCCATTATTAAGTTGTACACTCACCTCCGCTTTTTCAACCCGGATACCCTGGGATTCAAGGGACTGGCGTAGAGCAGCCATATTGCTTTCTAATAACTGCTTTACCTGATGATTTTCGGTTATAAACCGGGCCGTGACTACCCCTTCTTCAACCGCAATTTTAATGATCATTTTCCCTAGTACTTCTGGTTTAAGCTCCAGCTTCATTTGGGAAGTGTTTTGCTTCACTAATAGTTCAGCTTTTTTAACCACCTGGTTAATTACATCCTCTGGTTGAACCGTTGGCCGAAAGGTTTCCCCATTCTCAAAGCGTATTTTCCCGGGTAGAGAATTATTGTTCTCTTCATGACCCTTTAGCAAAGGTTGCAACCGGTTAACTACTTCCAGCTCGGTATCAGGGGAGCTGTTTTTACCATCTCCGGAATGATTAGTTTCCAGTTGTAAACCTTTTAAGCGGCGATTTTCAAAATCAAGAACCGGACGCACATCTTCTGCAGGTTTACCATGGGTAGGTTTGGTGTCTCCTTGTATAGGAGGACTCACCCCAGCCCGATCAGGTTGCCTGGATAACGTTTTACCCGCCGGCTCTTTCGTATCCTGGGATAGTAATTTTTCCACATTTTCCCCGGCAGAAACCTTTTTTACTTGATCCCCATGAGCAGCTAGATTTTTTTGCTCCTGGATACTTATTTTCCTCCCGGCATGCTCTGGAAAACCTTCCGATGCTACTACATCTCCCCTGGTTTCCGGTAAGTTAGCTATGGTCATCTCCTGACCTGTGGTTAAAGAATCTTCTGCTATAGCCAAACTTTCAGTATCCAGCACCGCCATTAAGAAGGGAGCCATGATGTTAACCTCATCTTCTGCTATCCAGGTTTCATCCTCACCAGGTAGTATTTGTCCTTCTTCACAGCCAGCTTTTACTAGCCCACTCGGTATTAATTCCTGGGGTAATACCAGATTAGTACCCATTGCCTTTCGAATAGCTGTTTTTTCTTTATCATTGGCACATTTTTCGTCTTGCTTAAGATGCTGCTTTTGGGAAGACTGCACCTCCTCTTGCAAATGGTGTTTGAATCGCCCCTTTAGCTCAACAGGCTTTTCGCCCTGGCTGAAGGCAGAACCCCGTTCCGCGTTTTTCGATTTGGACGACTCTACCCCTGGTAAAAAATCCATCTGTAACACTATCTCATTTCACCTCCTTTCCCGGATTAACCTAATAAATTAAATATAAACTGATTTACCTGCCATAAATTATTTCTTAGGAATTTGGGCAGGCAAATCAGGCTTATATCATAGGCCTGGCATGTATTCTTAGGAGGAAACATTCAACATTTTTTTAGTAATAGCAGCCGCACGATCATGATTCATCTTTTGTAAAATTTCTGCTGCCTGGTCACTTTCCATAGCCGTAAGTATTCCGATAATATCCTCATCACTTAAACGGGTTAATATATCAGCGGCATCTTGAGTTTTCATTTCCGCATAGTAACGTGCCATATCTTGGTAAGTCATCTGTTTACCAGTTGGGGAAGCTTTCAGCTCCTGAATTTGGTCATTTAGGCCGGCCATTTCTTCTTGTAAGTTCTCCCGTTCTATTTCTGATCGTTTCCATTGCTTTTCAAAATCCGCCGACTTTTTCTCCAGTTTAGTGATCTGTTTTTCCCGGCTGGCGATACGATCTTTTAACTTCTGGTTTTCTTCGATTAAAGGATCAGATAAAGTCCTGGCAGGGGAATCTTGACCCAATTTGGAACCCACCACTGGAAGGTCCAGTAACACTGCCGGGCCTTTGACCAGGTTAAAATATACCAGGAGCCCATAACCCCCTCCCATCAGAAGCAAAGCCAGTATACCTAAAATAATAGCTTTAAAAGGCTTATTCATAGACTTCTCCTACTTAATTAAATGAATGGTTCCCGGCGGCGACTAGTCGCCAATTCATCAATAATCTTTTGCTCTTCCCGCTGCACCTCGTAAAGGTATTCCTGCCATTCTTTTTCTCGTAACCTTTCCAGGGTCCGGGTTTCTTTTACTTTTTCAAGTAGAGCTTGCCGGGCTGTCTCAACTTTTTCTTTCTCCCGAAACAATCGTTCCTTTATATCCTTGCTTTTTTTCCTCTGCTGGTCCAGGTAATCCTTATGTATCATTAAACGGGGTATAAACTGGTACTGTTCTATATTTCGTAAAGATTGCTCCACAAGATTAATTTTTCTTTCCACCTGCTGTAAATGGGCCAGTATTAGATTACGGTTGTTTATATGCCTCTGCAAATTTTCTTGGGCCAGTTGCTGCATATGCCTGGTAATGTCCAGTTTAGTTTGCAGGCGAAAACAAAATGGCTTCATATAATATCCCTACCTGACTACTTGTTGAAGTTTATTTAAAGTATCGTTAAAATTAGCTTCTTCATAAATGCCCTGGCAGATAAAATCACGACACTTATCAATGTGCTCAATTGACTCATCAATACCTGGGTTCGAACCTTTTTTATAGGCCCCTATATCAATCAGATCACGGGCTTCCTCATAGGTGGCCAAGAGGCTTCGAAAACGGTTAGCCATTTTTAGATGTTCCTCAGTAACAATATCAATCATTACTCTACTTATGCTGTTAGCAATATCTATCGCCGGGTATATGTTCATCGCCGCCAGGCCACGGTCTAAAGCTATGTGTCCATCTACTATTCCCCGGACTGCATCGGTAATGGGTTCATTCATGTCGTCACCTTCCACCAGAACTGTATATAATCCGGTGATAGTCCCCTTATCAGAAGTACCTGCCCTTTCTAGAAGGCGTGGTAATAAAGCGAAAACTGAAGGCGTATATCCTCTGGTAGCAGGAGGTTCTCCAATCGCTAACCCCACCTCTCGCTGAGCCAGGGCAAAACGAGTTACAGAATCCATAAGCAGAAGAACATCTAATCCCTGGTCACGAAAGTATTCTGCTATACTGGTAGCTACAAAAGCCCCCTTTAATCTGACTAGTGCCGGTTGGTCAGAAGTGGCCACTATAACCACCGATCTTTTTAGACCTTCTTCCCCCAGATCCCTTTCCAGGAAATCCCTTACTTCCCGTCCCCTTTCACCGATCAGGGCAATTACGTTTATATCAGCCTCTGTATTGCGGGCTATCATACCCATTAAAGTACTTTTGCCCACACCACTTCCAGCCAGAATACCCAGGCGCTGACCTTTACCTACTGTAATCAATCCATCAATAGCCTTTACCCCTACCGGAAGGATTTCTGCTACTCTTTTGCGCTCCAAAGGGTTAGGCGGCTGATTAATAACGGGATAGGTGGTTTGGGTTTTAATACGACCCGCTGCATCGATAGGCTCTCCCAGTCCATTTAAAACCCGACCAATAAGCTCGGGACCTACTCTTACTCGCAAAGTAGTTCCCGTAGCAGTTAGTTCACTACCCGGTCCAATACCTTCCAAATTTCCTAAGGGCATTAATAAAGTTTTGTGGTCTCTAAACCCGACTACCTCAGCTGGTATATACTCCTGCTGGGTGTAATTATTCTTTACATAGCACAACTCACCTAAAGAAAGTTTCGGTCCTACTGCTTCCAGGGTCAAACCTATAGCCTGAGATATACGCCCTTTTAGTTGGCAGGTAGGGGCCTTTTCCAGAGCATCCATAAATTTGCTAATATTAAGAGATCTCGGCTCATTCATCTATCAGCACATCCTGAACCGCCTTTTCTAAACTCCTCTTACGAGTTTCCAGACAGGCATCTACCACTCCGGCATCACTTTCAATAATGCACCCGCCGGCTGCTATACGGCTATCCCCTTTAACCTCTATGGATTCATCATTATTTCCCACCTTGGTTAGGCTTTCCTGCTCCATAAATTGGAGCACTCGCTCCACATCATCTGTATTAACATAAACAGTAATATTTTCGGAACCTTCAATATAATCGATAGCCTCTCTGATAATATTAATAATAAAATCAGGGTTAGTAACCAACTCTCCCGCAACTATCCGCCGGGCCACAGCCATAACTAAACGTACCATATCAGATTCGCAGGATTTAAACATGTCTAGTTTAGTTTGGCGTGCTTTAGCTACGATTTGCTGGCTCTGCTGCAAAGCTTGCTGGCGATCAGCTTCGATTTCCTGATGGGCACGGCGTAACCCTTCTTCATAGCCTTTTTTTTGGGCATCGGATTTGATTTTTCCGGCCTCTTCAAGAGCCTGTGACAATATTAAATCTGCCTCGTCCTGGGCATTATTAATAATCTCATGAGCCTCATCCCTGGCTTTCTGCAAGAGTTCCATAACCATTTGCTCAGTTTCCTTAAGTATCCGGCTGGCTTCCTCTTGGACGGTCGCCACTTCACCCCTGTTGCTGCCATTATCAGGTGTAGGAGGCTTAGGAGTTTCCCTGGTATTATCTGTTATTTCCGCCAATTCAGGCAGGTGGATGACTCGAGGTTCCACCAGGGTCAAATTTGATCTTTTTATAACCCTAGACAATCACTTCATCCCCTCCGCCACGTGCTACTACAATCTCTCCGGTATCCTCCAGACGGCGAATAATGTTTACAATACGCTGCTGAGCCTCTTCGACATCACGCAAACGTACTGGTCCCATAAACTCAATATCTTCACGGAGCATTTCAGCAGCTCGGGAAGACATATTCGAGAATATTTTTTCAGCCACTTCACTGCTAGCCCCTTTTAGAGCCAGAGCCAGATCCTGAGATTCTACCTCTCTTAACACTCTCTGAATCGAACGGTTATCTATCATTACGATATCTTCAAAGACAAACATCAGCTTTTTAATTTCTTCAGCCAATTCCGGATCCTGAACCTCCAGTGCTTCCATAATCGTTTTTTCCGTCCCCCGGTCTACCCGATTTATTATTTCAACTACTGATTTTACCCCACCAGCATCAGTCAGTTCCTGGGGTGCTATCGTGGATAGCTTTCGTTCTAAAACCCTTTCCACTTCTTTAATTACTTCTGGGGAAGTAGTATCCATGATGGCAATACGTTTCGCCACCTCAGCCTGCCGGTCCGGAGGTAAAGCAGACAATATTAAGGATGCCTTTTCAGGATCGAGATAAGCCAGAATCAAGGCTATGGTCTGCGGGTGCTCTGCCTGGATAAAGTTTAACAACTGGGATGGTTCGGTCTTGCGCATAAAATCAAAGGGACGTACCTGCAGGCTGGCTGAGATCCTCCCAATGATTTCCATGGTTTTCTCCTCACCATAGGCTCGTTCAAGAACTTCTTTGGCATAATTAATACCACCCTGTCCTATGTATTGTCTGGCCAGGCACATTTCGAAAAACTCCCGGTATATATCATCCATCTTTTCAGTAGGAACCTGCCTTATATTAGCAATTTCCAGAGTAAGCTGTTCTATCTCCTCTTCATTAAGATATTTAAATATTTGAGCTGATTTCTCTGGACCTAAAAAAATAAGCAGATTGGCTGCTTTTTGCTTACCCGTCATAGTTCTGCGCATACCAGTAGCCAATTTAATCCCTCACCTCTAATCCTCAGCTAACCAGGTTTTAACTACCTGGGCAGCATTTTCTGGATTTTCCTCAATCATATGGTCTATTTCCATTTTGATTTTCTGCTTTTCCTTTTCCTCTGGGGTCAGGTTTTTATCGATCAGATCCTCGATACGAATTTCATCCTCAACCACAGCTTCAAATTCAGAAGATTCCGGTTCATCCTGATCCATGTGTCTACGACGCCAAAAGATGAAAAGCACCAGGATGATAGCCAGGCTTAAGGCTGCTGCCGCCCATGGAGTCTTAGGCGAAGCCAGCATCCGATTTAAAGTTCCCATGGAATCCTCTTCCGGTTGGGGCTGGGTGTAAAAATCTATAAATGCTACCGAAATACTATCCTCCAAGCTTACATTCTCATCTAGCCTATTTCCCTTTAATCCGCAGGCGGTTGCCACAATGCTGCGAATATTGGCTATTTTTTCCTCATCACTCTCCCCCAGTTTTGCCTGCTGAGCACTCGTATTATTAACTAGAACAGATACTGTCAGGTGATCGTAGTTAACATCACCTACAGAAAATTTGGTAACGGTTTCGGTCCTATTTAATTCGTAGTTACGGGTTTTGCTGCTTTTATCCCAATTTGATGAGGCTGTTTGATTATCAGTCTCTGTATACTGGGGAATGTTATTATCGGTACCGGGAATACCCGCAGCTGGATTGCTGCTGTCTGTTCCCGATTCCTTAATAATCTCTTCACTGCGAACGAAAGGTCCTTTATCATCATGGGTATATTTTTCGTCTTTTTGCTCACGACTGTCAAAATTAAGTTCGGCATTAACTCGTACTACCGAATTATCTTTACCCAGTGTTTTATCGAGCATGGTTTGGATGGCTTTTTCCTTTTCTTTCTCAAAATCCTTTTTCATAGCCATCTGCATTTTAACTACTTCGGTCATATTGCTGGTACTATCAGGAAGATTTTCCGATAGCATATGGCCATATTGGTCTACAATCACTACATTTTCCGGATCCAACCGTTCCACACTGTTAGACACCAAATGTATGATTCCCTGAACCTCTTTAGTGGTTAAACTATCACCCTCATTAGTACGTACAACTACTGAGGCTTTAACTGCTTGTTCGTTATCAGAAAAAAGAGATTGTTCCGGCAAAGCCAACATCACATTGGCTGCCTTTACTTTATCCAGTGCCTGGATAGTACGCGCCAGTTCTCCTTGTAGTGCTTCCTGATACTTTACTTTTTTGTCAGTTTGGGTTTCCCCAAAACCACTTTCATGGAATAATTCGAACCCGGCCTGTCCGCGCGGTAGGTTTTCACCGGCCAATTTCAAACGGGTGCTATATTTATAATCAGAAGGAACAAGAATGGTGGTACCGTTGTCTTCCAACTTATACTCTATTTTTTCTTCCTCCAGTTTATTTACAATAGCCGCAGCATCCTTTTCCTGCAAATCAGTATATAAGGTTTCGTAGGCTGGTCCACTACTACTGCGGAAAAATAAAATCAGCAGACTGATTATCAGGAGCATGACTACCCCAACACCAAGCACTTTCTGGTTCAAGGTTAACCTGGACCAGGTTTCTTTAAGGCGCTGCCCCACTTGCCTGAGATTATTAATAAATGTCTCCATTTCCCAACTCCCCGCCAAACACTGCTACATTTGCATGCGCATAATTTCCTGATATGCTTCTACCATCCGATTACGTATTTCTAAAGTAAGCTGTAGAGCCAAACTTGCCTTTTCATAAGCGATGACTGTGTTATGGAGAAAATCCTCATTACCTAAAACCAGTTGTTCAGCATTAAATGAAGCCTGTTTTTGTAAATGATCAACTTCTTTTAAAGCTTCAGAAAGATAACTGCTAAAACTACCGGCCTTTTCTACCGTTTGCTGGGAAGAAGATGCTTGTGTCCCTTCCGAGGCTAGTGTTTTAAACAAACTGCCGCTAACAACATCCAATCTCATAGAACCACCCCCTATTTACCAATATCCAGAGCCCGTAAAGCCATGGATTTAGTTGCCTCTATCACCCGGGCATTGGCTTCATAAGAACGGGTAGCAGATATCATATTAATCATTTCTTCGACAATATTAACATTAGGATAATTCACATAACCCTGCTGATCCGCATCAGGATGAGAGGGATCATAAACCCTTCGGAAAGGGGATTCATTTTCGCTAATTTCCCTAATTTCTTTTACCCTGACCCCCTGGCCCATAGTTCCCATCTGTTTATTTAGTATACCGGCAAATCCCTTTTTACTCGGTAGGGTTTGGCGCGACTCAAAAACTACTACCTGTCTGCGATAAGGCCCTCTCCCATTTTCAGTCCGGGTAGATTCCACATTAGCCATATTATTAGCAATGGTATCCATCCTCAAGCGCTGGGCAGTAAGCCCTGAGGCACTTATATCAATACTGCTTAGAAATGACATTTTTAACTCCTTCCAGTAATAGCCATTCGTAATAAGCGAATCTCCTGACTCATACTCTGAGCCAGAGCATCGTATAATATTTTATTTTTAGCCAACTGAGCTGTTTCCCCATCGATATCTACATTATTTTTATCATTACGATAGCTGATGTGGTTTAAGGCCTGTATCTCAGGCCGGGCATCCACTATCTGATCCTTTACCTGGATATGTCTACCATTAGTCATTCTAAGTTTATCATGAGTTATGTCACTTTGTAGGACATTTTTAAGTTTTTCTTCGAAAATTACTTCCCGGCGTTTATATCCTGGAGTATCTACATTAGCAATGTTGTCTGCTATAACCCGGTTTCGAAGTTCAGTTGCATCCATAGATTTTTGCAACCACCACTGGGTGGAGGAATTTAATAACTTATCCAACAAATTCCCACCTCCTGGTCGAAAACCTTCGACTTTTGTTATATGAATTCCTGCTTATGACAAAATTATAGTTGCTTCACACATAAGATTATATCGGCAAAAGGGGCTATTTACTAATAGGATGGTAAAAAAGTAGTGTAATAGTAGGGACTAAGAGGGAAACCATTGCTGATGTTAATAGCTCACGCTTATGGCACTAAATGGAAGCGCTGCTTTTTATTAAAAGGGCAAAAATTAATGACTAACCAAGTTGGTTAGCCATCAAAATTTTACTATTGATATTATAATATTAATACGGAAATTACTATGACAGTATTGTTAAATTAAATATTACCTACTACTTTTACCAATACTGTTTAATTATGTCCTTATATCCAAGTTATATCTTTGGGCTGCTTATGCCTTACCAGATGTTTCCCACCTGCCCGGTGAACAACCCGCCCCCCTTAGTTATGTAGTTAAGTTTTTAATGTGCTTAACTGCTTCTAAGTGATGATTTATACAGTGAGATAAGTTTATAGATTAAGATGATTGTTCTCCTACATCCTAAGTTCTTCTTAACTTAAGCAGGCAATTATTTTTCAAGTTCTTTAAACAAATAATCGTTTAATACTTTTATGTAAGTTCCTTTCATACCCAGGGAGCGAGATTCTATAACCCCGGCACTTTCAAATTTTCGCAGTGCACTAACAATAACCGATCTGGTAACACCGACTTTATCAGCAATACGGCTGGCTACCAGCAATCCTTCTTTTCCATTTAGTTCGGCCAGAACATGTTCAATAGCTTCCCTTTCTGAATAAGAAAGCGTAGCCAGGGCAATTTGTACTGAAGCCTTATTCCGCGCTTCTTCTTCAGTTCTTTCCGCCTGCATGCGCATAATTTCATTAGCAACTACGATGGCCCCATACTCGGCCAGCACAATATCTTCTTCCGTAAAAGCCGTACTTTTACGCATCAAAATTAGTGTACCAATACGATTAGCCCCACCATACACAGGGGTTATCGACCATATACGCTTTGAACAATCACATCCAAGATCTTCAATGTTAAATATGCATTTATTTCCTTCTGGTAAGGTAAGGTTAGTCATAGTCTGGTGAATTTTTACCAGGTCCTGGTTAAAACTTTCCGGAAATCGTTCTGCATGACTAATTAAATACTCTATCTGCGTACAATCTCCGCCTTTGGCAAAGGCATATCCGACTAATTGACCCCTTCGCCCCACAATAAAAACACTGCATTCCAGATTACTAGATAGTACTTCTGCCATTTCGAAAAAATCCACCGGGTTACCACTGATTTTTTGCAAAATCTTATTAATGGCCCGGGATTTTTCTAATAGAGATTTTGCCACCTGTACAACCTCCTACAAAACATACCTGCTTAAGTCCTCATCCTCAATAATCTTTTTCAGTTTTTCCATAACAAAGGCTGCATCAATTTCTATTTCCTGTCCACTGAGTTGAGGAGCGTCAAATAGCAGATCTTCCAGTACTTTTTCCATTATGGTATGCAACCTGCGCGCACCAATGTTTTCAGTCCTGGCATTCACTTCATAAGCCGTATCAGCAATATAATCAATAGCCTCCTCGGTAAAGGATACCCGAACCTTTTCGGTCGACAAAAGAGCTACATACTGTTTAATAAGTGAATTATGAGGTTCGGTAAAAATCCTCCTTAAATCTTCCCGGCTTAAGCTCTCCAACTCTACCCTAATCGGAAATCTACCTTGCAGTTCGGGAATTAAATCAGAGGGTTTGCTAACATGAAAAGCTCCCGCTGCTATAAAGAGGATGTGGTCGGTTTTTACCGGTCCATATTTAGTCATTACGGTTGAGCCTTCCACTATGGGTAATATGTCTCTTTGCACTCCACCCCGGGAAACATCCGGTCCATAGCTACCCTCCTGTCCGGCTATTTTATCAATCTCGTCCAGAAAAATAATACCATCCTCTTCTACCCTGCAAATAGCCTGCCGATGAACTTCGTCTATATCAATAAGGCCCTGAGCTTCTTCATCAGTAAGAATTTTTCTGGCTTCACTAATTCTTACCTTTCTTTTTTTCTTTTTTTTCGGGATCAGATTGCCAAACATATCCTGCATATTGATACCCATCTCTTCTACTCCCGAACCAGAAAACACCTCCATAAAAGAAGGGGTTTTCTCTTCCACTTCTATTTCTATAAACTCATCTTCCAGTTCCCATCGCGATAGCTTTTGCTTTATAATTTCCCGCTTTTGTTCTATCTCTTTTAAGCGCAGGGCATAATTTTCATCTCCATCTTGCGGTTCATTATTCTGACCAAACAAAAAATCAAAGGGGGTCTTAACTGCTTTACTTTTCCTTTGGGGAAGAGGAAGAATACAGTCAACGATACGCTCTTCCGCCAGTCGTGCCGCCTTTTCTTCCACTTCTTCCATCTTTTCCTGTTTTACCATGCGTATAGCCGTCTCAACTAGATCGCGAACCATGGAGTCTACATCCCGACCTACATAACCGACCTCAGTAAACTTACTGGCTTCCACCTTTATAAAGGGGGCTTTAACTAGTTTAGCCAAACGGCGTGCAATTTCAGTTTTACCTACACCAGTAGAACCTATCATAATGATGTTTTTAGGGTAAATTTCTTCTTTCATTTCATCAGTCAGTAATTTGCGGCGATAACGATTGCGCAAAGCTATGGCTACTGCTTTCTTAGCCTCCTGCTGCCCGACAATATACTTATCCAGCTCCGCAACTACTTCCCGGGGGGTTAACTCTGCCAATGCACCAATCTCCTTTACCTCTATTCAATCACTTCTACATTTATATGGTCATTAGTATATATACATATTTCCGACGCTATATTCATGGCCTGTTGGACAATCTCACCAGCGTCCAGATCAGTAAACCGGTACAGCGCACGAGCTGCTGCCAGGGCATAGGGTGCACCGGATCCAATGGCCGCAATTCCCTCATCCGGTTCTATAAGCTCCCCATTCCCGGAAATAATAAATATTTTTTCCCGGTCAGCTACCAGTAAAAGTGCTTCTAACCTGCGCAAAACCCGGTCAGAACGCCATTCTTTGGCAATCTCTACCGCTGCCTTGGTTAAATTCCCCCCGGCCTGCTTAAGTTTTTCTTCAAATTTGGCAAACAGGGTAAAGGCATCTGCCACTGATCCGGCAAAACCAGCCACAACATGGCCATCATACAGCCGGCGAATCTTGTTAGCGTTTTGTTTCATTATCGTGTTCTGTCCAAAAGTAACCTGCCCATCACCAGCCATGGCCGTCTGGTCTCCTTTTCGAACCGCCACAATAGTCGTAGCTTCAAACATATCTTACCTCCGTGGGTGTTTATCATTATGTATAGTCTTTATATCTTCACGGGTTAAATGAGTATAAATCTGGGTGGTAGAAAGTTTAACATGTCCCAACAGTTCTTGAACAGAGCGAAGATCCGCACCCGCATTCAAAAGGTGAGTAGCAAAGGAATGTCTCAAGGTGTGCGGACTCACCTTTTGGTTTAATGCTACCTGATCTACATACTTGTTTAATATGTTACGGACACTCCGTTCCGATAATCGGCTACCATATTTATTTAGAAAAACCGCATTATCAACAGTGGCATTCTTAGCCTGAAGTAGGGGGCGACTGTGACTAAGATATATACTAATCCCTTCCCGGGCCTTACTACCTAAGGGAACAATTCTTTCTTTGTTGCCTTTCCCCCTCACCTTAATCAGTTCTTCGTCAATAAATATATCGTCCACATTTAAACCCGTCAGTTCACTTACCCTTAGACCAGTAGCATATAACGTTTCCAGTATAGCTTTATCGCGAATGCCCATGGTTTTACTTACATCAGGAGCCTCTAATAGCACTTCCATCTCCACCGGGTAAAGAAATTTAGGGAGTTTTTTATCCTGCTTAGGAGTGGCTACTGCCGCGATCGGGTTACTTTCCAACACATTTTCCCGGCAAAGATAGCGGACAAAAGAACGTAAAGCAGCCAGTTTTCTGGCCATAGTTGCCCGACTCATTCCTTTTTCCTGCATTTGGGCCAAATATTGGCGAACTGATTTATGGTTTAAGAGATTTGTGGATATGCTTTGCTGGGGAACAGCATACTCTTGAGACAGAAAGGTAAAAAACTGGATCAGATCAGTCCGATAACTGATTAATGTGAGATTGGAAGCACTTCTTTCAATCCGCAGATGGTCGAGAAAACCCTCAATATGTTGAGAAAGCATGCTATTTCGCCTCTATTTCTTACATCTAAAGCCATGCTAGCATAAGGATAATTAATTTACAACTGTTGTTATAACGATTCAGAAAATTTATCCATTTCCGCCCAGGCTCTTTTTACATACAACTGATAGCGTTGCCGTTTATCTTTAATTCTCATTTCCAGCGGTGGAAGCAGGCCAAAATTAGCATTAATAGGCTGAAAATTTTTATCCTGAGCTGAAGTAATAAAGTTAATCAGGGAACCTAGCATCGTATATTGCCCAGGAGAGACTAACTCTAATTTTTTTACAAGACGGGCCGCATTAATACCGGCAATTATACCAGTTGCGGCTGATTCCATATATCCTTCCACCCCGGTAATTTGACCAGCAAAAAACAGTCCCGGATAGTTTTTCATCTGTAAGAAAAGGTTAAGCAACCGCGGACTGTTTATATAGGTATTACGATGCATTACCCCATACCGGACAAACTCTGCTTCTTTTAGAGCAGGAATAAGACGCAAGATGCGGTCCTGTTCCCTCCAGCGCAAACGGGTCTGAAATCCCACTAAACCAAACACATTGCCTTCACGATCCTCCTGGCGCAACTGCAAAACTGCATAGGGTTTTTCTTCACTACCAGGTATACTCAACCCTACCGGACGCATCGGTCCAAAACGCAGTGTGTCAACCCCGCGACGAGCCATTACTTCAATCGGTGTACAACCTGAGAAAAACACACTTTTGTCTATACTATGGCCCTCTTTGACATCTGCCTCTACCAATTCCTGGTGAAAACGCTCATATTCCTGCCGGCTGAGGGGACAGTTCAGATAATCATCACTTCCCTTCCCATAGCGGGAAGCCCGAAATACTTTATTATCATCCAGGCTCTGGGCAGTAACACTAGGTGCTACTGCATCATAAAAGTACAAACTATCTTCACCTGTTAATAGACCTATATGTTCGGACAAATCATCTGAGGTCAACGGTCCAGTAGCTACAACCGTTATCCCTTCCCGGGGAATTTCACCTACCTCCTGGCGGATAACTTCTATCAATGGATGAGACACTACCTGTTTTGTAACCAGCCGGGAAAAATGCTGACGGTCTACCGCCAGAGCAGATCCAGCCGGAACCCTGGCTTGCTTAGCACAACTAAGTACTAGGGAATGCAAAATACTCATCTCTTGCTTTAATAAACCCTGAGAACTATCTTCCAGCTCGGATTTTAGCGAATTACTGCAAACTAGTTCGGCCAGATCACCAGTTTGATGAACTGGCGTATTTTTAACCGGCCGCATTTCCCATAATCTTACCTTTATTCCTTCTTCGGCTATTCGGTAGGCAGCTTCGCATCCGGCCAAGCCTCCACCAATAACGTTGACTACTTCCAAATTCATATCCCCGCTTCTTGACGATACTTACATTCACTGTTCTGACAGATGATTTCTGGTTCCCGGTTACGGTTAGCTTTTTCTACCATAGCATCTCCACACTGGGGACATTTTTCCCCGGTAGGTTTGTTCCAGGAACGAAAATCGCATTCCGGGTAATTGCTGCACCCAAAAAAGCGACGTCCTTTTTTAGTCTTTAAAGCCACTATGCTACCATTGCATTTGGGACAGGTGACCCCGGTTTCTTCATTAATAGACTCAGTATGACGACACTCTGGAAAACCAGAACAAGCCAGAAATTTACCAAATCGGCCAAATTTAATAAGCAGTGGTCGCCCGCATTCAGGACAGTCTTTACCAGCCTCTTCGTCACGTATTTCCACTTTTTCTATCAGTTCCTGCGCCTTTTCCAGATCAGCTGCAAAAGGTTCATAAAAATCACGGATTACTTTTTTCCATTGCGTCTGTCCCTCTTCGACCAGATCAAGTTCCTCTTCCATATGAGCGGTGAACTCTACCTCAACTATATTAGGAAAATTTTGTTTTAACAGATCCACTACGATAAATCCCAATTCGGTGGGAACAAACTGTTTGTTCTGTCTCTCCACATAATGCCTTTTAAGTATAGTATCAATTATAGGAGCATAAGTACTGGGGCGACCGATGTTTTTTTCCTCTAATAATTTAACCAGGCTGGCTTCTGTAAACCTGGGAGGAGGTTGGGTAAAATGTTGCTCGGGCTTAATTTCATCTAAATTTAAAACCTGCCCTTTTTTTAGTTCCGGAATAGGATTTTTTACTTCATCTTCTTCCAGTTCCTGATATACCTTCTTATAACCGGGAAATTTTAGTTGGGAGGAAGTTGCCCTTAACTGGTAATCACCGGCAGCTATATCTACTGCCAGTGTATCGTATACGGCTGGCATCATCTGACTACTAACAAAACGCTCCCATATAAGCTTATACAAGCGATGTTGATCCCGGCTTAGAAATGGTTTAACACTTTCCGGGGTACGGAAAACTGAAGTAGGGCGAATAGCTTCATGGGCATCCTGGGAAGTTTTTCTAGTCTTATACTCATTAGCAGTCTGCGGAGCATATTCAGGACCGTATTTTTCACTAATAAATCCCAAGGCTTCTTCCTGGGCTACTGCTGCTACCCGGGTAGAATCAGTACGCAAATAGGTGATTAAACCTACGGTGCCTTCTTTACCAATCTCCAGTCCTTCGTACAATTCCTGGGCAACCCGCATAGTCCTCTGGGAATAAAAGTTAAGGCGTCGGGAAGCTTCCTGTTGCATAGTACTGGTGGTAAAAGGAGCATTAGGCTTTTTCCTTTTTTCTTTTCTATCAATTCGGGATACATTAAAAGTAAGTTCCTGCAGATCTTTAACGATCTGATCCTTTTGTTCCCCATTTTTTATTTCCAGCTTTTTATTTTGGAACCCGGTTAAACGGGCACTAAAGATCTTTCCATCATCAGTAGCTACTAAAACCTCTACGGTCCAATATTCTTCAGGGTTAAAAGCGCGGATTTCTTCTTCTCTCTGGCAAATTAACCTGACTACTACCGACTGAACTCGACCCGCACTTAATCCTTTACGCACTTTATTCCATAATAAAGGACTTAAATTATAACCCACCAGCCGGTCTAAAACACGGCGGGCTTGCTGGGCATTAACCCGATCAATATCAATCGGGCGGGAATTTTTTATAGCTTTTTTAACTGCCTCCTTGGTTATCTCATGAAATTCAATCCGGCACTTACTATTTGGATCAATTTTAATGGCATTCTGCAGATGCCAGGCAATAGCTTCCCCTTCCCGGTCAGGGTCTGTAGCTAAAAGAACTCGACTAGCTTTTTGGGCTTCGTCTTTTATTTCTTTGAGCAAATCCCCTTTGCCCCGTATGGTAATATACTGGGGTTCAAAATCGTTTTCGATATTTATACCCAGCTTACTTTTAGGCAGGTCCTTAATGTGTCCCACCGAAGCCTTAACCTTATACCCTTTACCTAAAAACTTACCCAGGGTTTTGGCTTTGGCTGCTGACTCAACTATAACTAGTGTATTGACCGCCAAACAAATCACCTCTCCGTGCCCTTACTGTTTATTAAATCTTTACATAGTAATTACCAGGTAAAGATTTTACTATGCCTTTTAACTCTAGTTTTAATAATATTGTACTCAACTGGCCGATCTCCATACCGGATTGTCGTAAAATCAAATCAAAATGACAAGGGTCAAATTCAAGCTGTTCAACTATTTTGGCCTCCTCGTCCTCTAGTAACGGTAAAACTTCTTGCTGTAATTGTAAACACTCACCAGGCAAAATATGCAGGTATTCATTGATGATATCCTCTATTTCAGTAACCGGAATAGCCCCCTGTTTTATAAGTTCATTAGTCCCCTGACTTGTCATACTAGTCACCGGACCTGGTAAGGCAAAAACATCCCTACCCTGTTCCAGGGCAAAATTAGCTGTAATAAGAGCGCCACTTTTTTTTCGAGCTTCTATCACCATTACCCCCTGGCTTAAACCAGATATAATGCGGTTACGCCGGGGAAAATTACCTGGTTCCGGAGGCATATGTAATGGAAATTCGCTTAATACCAAACCCCGACAGCCTATATCTTCAAACAATGCCCGATTCTCTTTGGGATAAACTACATCTAAGCCAGATCCGAGAACGGCAATTGTCTTACCGCCACTTTCCAGTACGCCTAGATGGGCCTGGGTATCTATCCCCCTAGCCATTCCGCTTACCACGGTTATTTTAAGTTCTCCCAGCTGCCCGGCTATTTTTCTGGCCATGGTTTTACCATAGGTGGTCGCAGCACGTGAGCCTACCACGGCCACACACAGGTTACCGGCAACAGCCAGGTCCCCCCGATAATACATTAAAATCGGAGCATCGGGTATAGTACGTAATAACCCAGGATAAGCGGTTTCATCATAACATATAAGATCAAATCCCTGAACCAGCAACTTTTCCAATTCATGAACCGGGTCAATCTTTAACCGCCTTTTTAATACAAAATCGATGACTTCTGCCTTAAAAGGTGTTTGTTGTAAACTCTTGTTATCAGCCTTAAAAAAAACGGCAAAACTTTTAAAGTTTTCTTTGATCCACCATAAACTGCGGTTTCCTATACCTGGCACTGAATGCAACCAGGCCAGGCAAGCCTTCTCCAGCAGATCCATTCCCGTTCCCCCATCTCCCCAAATATCTAAAGCCATTGATACCATAAAAAACAATAAGGCGCAAGTATATTTACAAAATTTAGCACTTGCCATTACAAAATATACCGGGTCATTTTTATTAGAGAACGGAAAAAATATTAGTAATAAAATATGTAAAGGAGGGTTCCAAATGTTTCCCGGTCTTATAGATTATAAAAATTCCCTTAACCGCAAAATGTTTAATCAAGACCGTATTGATCCCGGGTCTTTCAGTATGTTTGAAAATGGTTGGTGGGTTTTGCACACTGCCGCCATCGCCGGTGTGTTTTGGATAGGTTATCAAATGGCTAAAAACCGTCAATAAAAAATACTATTTTATAGGAGGCAGTTATGAGAATATATCATTCTGAACCTCTACATCGTAGAAAAAATAAGATTAAAATTCCTCTGCGCAAAGAAGATATAATGGATGAAAATGTTTATGAAGATGTATGGCTTCCCCTGGATAATAAGGAAGAAGATATTACTCATTTAATTCAACAAAATCGTCTTCACTCCTAAAAAAACTCCCATTGGTTCTGACACCAATGGGAGTTTTATATTATACTTTTAGGCTTTTAAAGACTTTGAACAGCTATTTCCGAAAATATCCCATACTTTCACAGTAATCTGGGGGCTCTGGTTAACCGGAACTAAAACAGCTAACTCCAAAGGTAGAATATATCCTTTTTTTGATGATTGCCCGGCAACCTGTACCTGTGAACAGAAGATTTCCTGGGAGCAGTCCAGATCCAATTCCCATAAATCTATTAGTAATTTTCCCGGAGTATTCACTTCCAGCTCGTTTCCCACCTGATAGTCAAGAATACGTATATCAAGACGATCTAACTCGACATTATGAGATATTCGTTCCACTGTCACTATCAGCCTGCTATCATTAGGCTTATTATCCTCTATCGAAGCAATGGTGAAGGGACGAGCCGCCATTTCCAGCAGCCGGTGCAGGGTTGTTTGTATGGCTACCGGACTGGAGTCGGCAATTATCCAATTGCGATCAATTTCTTCACAAACTTCTGCCATTGTTCCAGACCCGGCATAAAAGTCACCTACCAGACTACCCGGGTTACTACCGGCCGATACTATTCTTTTTAGTAATGCCATTGGTTTTTGGGTAGGAAACTTTTTATTTTCATAGGCAGTAGGACTCAATATTTTATTAATATCCACCCACCAGTCTTGCATCAAAGCTCCCCTTTCATCCAGCCGGTACTTATCCCCTTTTACCCTGGTTAAACCACGCTGTAGAGTCCCTGGTGTATAAGGACGGTACTGGGGATTAAAAATATATTTATCAGTCTTAGCATACCAGAGAATAATATCATGCTTACGATGAAAATGGCGGCGAGAGGCACTTCCTCCTCCATAACACCATACAATTTCATTAATAAAATTATCCGGAGAAAATACTTCATCCAACACTATCTTTACATAATGATGGATATGCCAGTCCAGGTGAACGAATAAGTTCCCTTGAGGGGAGAGTAATTCCTTAATAACCAGCAAACGCCGGCGCAACTGACCTAAATAAGCCGCCATTCCATCTTTCCAAACATCACTGAACACCGTTCGCTGGACAGGATACGACTGCCTACCATTCCCGACCATAACTTTGGAAGTGTAGTAACTGTCACTAAAATAAGGCGGATCCAAATAGATAAGATCGAATCTACTCTGGTATCCGTTATCATTCAAGTAGTGTAGGGTCTTTAAATTGTCACCCTGGATTATCTGGTTATTGGTTAAGGCAGTTAAGTCTGATGGTACGGGAGAAAATACGGCCGCATCACCAGTTAAACATGGAAAAACTTTTTCTATTTCCCGGTAATTATAATTACTATCTTCCTGAGAAGGGTCATTAAATATTAAATTGACATTGTATTTATTTTCTTTCATTGATTTTCCCCAAATTCCATACTTATGACCTATTGTAACATAAAAAAACAGCCCTGTTAGACAGGACCGCTCTTAACTGATACTTTTATTTAAAAACTACATCTAGTTGTACCAGGTTATCTGGTGTAAAAGCAGGCTGATTTATGAATATATCGGTAGTAATGGGAATTAACAGGGCTAGGATAACAGCTATTAATACAATCGTGACTAAGCTTCTGGCCATGTTTTCCCCCCTAAATGTGTTTTTTTAATTGCTTTAAAGCGGCTTTTTCCAAACGGGAAACCTGGGCCTGGGAGATACCGATTTCATCTGCTACTTCCATCTGTGTTCTACCCTGGAAAAACCGTAGTGATATAATGTGCTTTTCCCGGTCATTTAATTTCTTCATAGCCTCTTTTATGGCTATTTCTTCTAACCATAACTCATCAGTATTCTTTTCATCGCTGATTTGATCCATTACTAGAATAGGATCACCGCCATCATTGTAGATTGGTTCAAAAAGAGAAACCGGTTCCTGAATCGCATCCAGAGCAAACACAACCTCTTCCCGGGGCACATTTAATTCTTCTGCTATTTGCCCCAGGGTTGGTTCTTCCGAGTTACTGACCATCAATCTTTCCCGTACTTGCAAAGTTTTATAAGCTATATCTCGTAAAGAACGGGATACCCTTATAGCATTATTATCCCGGAGATAACGCCGGATTTCCCCAATAATCATGGGAACAGCATAAGTTGAAAATCTTACATTCTGACCAAGATCGAAATTATCAATAGCTTTTATCAGACCGATGCAGCCAACTTGAAATAGGTCATCAACATATTCCCCTCGGTTGCTAAAACGTTGAATTACGCTTAGAACTAGCCGGAGATTTCCTTGAATAAGGGTTTCCCGTGCCCTGATTTCCCCTGACTGCATCTGCCGGAAAAGTATCCGCATTTCATCATTTTTTAGTACCGGAAGTTTAGAAGTATTTACACCGCATATTTCTACCTTGTTGATCAATACACCTGCTCCTTCCGCTGCTGTAGTTATGTTAAGGTTGGTCTAGACATGCCATTAAATAGCTTTTAAGTTCATTAAAATTATTTACTAATTTGAGAATTATTATTCGATGATCAACCAGATAATTAATTATTCAATTTTGCGGATTTCTCGCTGTAACCGCTTTAGAATACGTTTTTCCAGGCGGGATATGTAAGATTGTGATATCCCCAGGATATCAGCCACTTCCTTTTGGGTCTTCTCACTCCCATCTTCCAGTCCAAATCGTAGTTTAATTATGGTCTTTTCCCGTGAACTTAACTTGTGCATAGCCTGCCATAATAAACTTTTTTCTACTTCCCCCTCAATTTTTTTATAAATCATATCTCCATCAGTTCCCAAAACATCTGATAGCAAAAGCTCATTACCATCCCAATCTACATTGAGTGGTTCATCCAAAGAAACCTCGGCCCGGTTCTTCAAGTTACGCCTCAGATACATAAGAATTTCATTTTCAATACATCGGGAAGCATAAGTGGCTAACTTTATATTTTTCTTAGGTTGAAAAGTATTTACCGCTTTAATTAAACCAATAGTTCCAATTGATACTAGATCTTCAATGTTAATACCCGTATTTTCGAACTTTTTAGCTATATATACTACCAAACGCAGGTTATGTTCAATTAAAACAGTTTTTACCGTCATATCTCCCTGGTCCAACCTGAATATAAGATCTGCTTCTTCCTTCTCCTTTAACGGGGGTGGCAGTACTTCTGTTGACCCGATATAATAAATAAATTCGGGCATTTTCCACCTGATATATAGATTAATCAGGCCTATACGTAACTTCTTTAACCTGTCTACAATAATCATTTTTTACCTCCCTAATTTTTTTGTACCATTTCGGAAGGAATTAATAGTTGGTAGCTTCCCTCGGTACTTAATGATTCCTTATAAATACCTACTACCGCATTGGGATGCGAGGACCGTTTCTTGCCACTGCCCACTACAATTTCGTCAGCTCTCACCCCTATAAGCAGGCCGTTTCTTTTTCCTATAGAAGAAAAGGGTATTAGTCTTAAACGATTAGCCCAGCTGCATCGTGATAACCCATCCAGCATTTCACCTTCATTGCTTATGCCCTCAAATACCTGTTGGAAATCTTGTGGCAGGCAGGCTTTTATAAGCCCGTATTCAGCTACTACTACCGGCCGATCAGTAAGTGGATCACGTAAACCATTGCCAGTGTCTACAAACCCCTGTCCGGTACAACTCTTTTCGTTAAAACATAATCGGACCGGGTACTTCAACAGATTAGGGATGATCTTTTTAGCCAACAGCTTCTCTCCACACCAACCAATTAAGAGTGCACATAAGATCCCCCCTAACAACCATAAATACGAAAACGAAATTGGTGCAGTATGATTGTAAAAAAAATAGGAGGTAGCTATACTGGCACCGGCCACCATAAAGCTGATACCATAAAAATATAATACTGCTTTCTTAAATCCGTCCCAGTTGCGAGGCCATAAACCTAGTACTACTAATAAACACGAAAATAGTACTTTCATGGGGATAATGTAGTACCCGGATAACCCGGGCATTAGATACCCAACTGCATAAATCCCCCCCAGTAAAGAAGCCACAACTAATCGGGAATACACAACTGGTATACCTGCCAACCGGGCCGTTGCCCAGAGAATAAAAAAATCCATACCAAAGTTAACTAAAAAGGTAATATCTGCATAGATTATGGGCCCATTCATAATTTTTCACCCTGTTTTAAGTTAATTATTTAAGGCCGCCGAAATTACGCTAATTAATACCTATGCCGGTCAACCTCTTGCCATGTATTCCAAATTATACCAGAATGCTAACCGTAAATTTGTAATATTAGCGTCTTTCTCTTTAGTCACAAATTTCCCAGAAAACAAATAAACCGGGAAATAATTCCCGGTCAAATGACTGTTATTTTTAATCGTTTTTATTTACGACGTAGAAAGGGAGGAATTTCCAGGTCGTTTTTGTCCAAGAATGAACTAGGAGAATCCATATGTCGAGAGCTACGAGGGTTTTCTACAGGTTGCTGGGATTTAGGGGTATTAAATCCAGTAGCAATAACGGTAACTGTTACTTCATCTTCCAGGCCTTCATTAATATTAGCTCCAAATATAATATTTGCTTCCATATCCGCTGCCTGGTGAATAATTTCGGCAGCCTCATTAATCTCAAACAGAGTAAGGTCATTGCCACCGGTAATATTGAACAACACGCCTTTGGCACCTTCAATTGAAGTTTCCAGCAGGGGACTGGATATAGCCATACGGGCTGCCTCAGCCGCCCGGCTTTCACCTTTGGCTCTCCCAATACCCATTAAAGCAGAACCGGTATTTTGCATAACTGTTTGCACATCAGCAAAGTCACAATTGATTATACCGGGAACAGCAATAAGGTCTGATATGCCCTGAACCCCCTGCCTTAATATATCATCAGCTATCTTAAAGGCATCATTAAAATTAGTATGTTTATCTACAACCTGCAATAAGCGGTCATTAGGTATAGTAATTAAACTATCAACTTCTTCACGTAATGCTTGTATACCGTGTTCAGCCTGATTATTTCTTTTTCTTCCCTCAAAAGTAAAAGGCTTGGTTACAACCCCTACCGTTAACGCACCAATTTCCTTGGCAATCTTCGCTATGATAGGAGCTCCACCAGTACCGGTTCCACCACCCATACCAGCAGTAACAAAGACCATATCTGCACCAGCTAGGGATTTCTTGATCTCATCAGCTGACTCCTCAGCTGCCTTTTTACCTATTTCCGGGTCAGCCCCTGCCCCCAAACCTTTAGTTAGTTTTTCCCCTAGCTGGATCTTTTTCTCAGCCCTAGAAAGGTATAGTGCCTGTGAATCAGTATTTACAGCTATAAACTCTACACCTTTTAATCCTGCCTCGATCATTCGGTTGATGGCATTATTTCCACCCCCACCAACCCCGATTACCTTAATATCAGCAAATTGCTGCATTTCTACGTCAAAGTCCAGCGGCATTTAATAACCTCCTCTGCCCTTAGCTGAATAGATCCTTAAACCAGTAAGTAATACGATCAACTACTCCTGATATTCCCTGGGATTCTTCATAAACTACTCCATTGCACCTGGCAGCACACATTAGCCCTCCAATAACAGCTGCATTTTGGGGTCGATTAAATTCACCCGGTATTCCTTTAAGGTTCTCCGGCAATCCTATACGAGTGGGTATATTGGTATATTGTTCCATAACCTCTGTAAATCCGGTCAGTTCCGCCCCACCACCAGTTATAACCAAACCTCCGGGTATCTTGTCCAGGCACCCTATCTGTCTTAATTCAGCATATATCATTTCAATAATCTCAATAATGCGTGCCGATACAATATCCGCAATAACCTGCTGTGATACCTGTTTTATTTCTTTACCCTGAATATTTTTAACATTGACCATTACATCACTTTTGGCAAAATCCGGGGTTGCCACACCGTTACGCTCTTTTATTAGATTTGCTTCCTCGATAGAAGTGCGTAGTACGATGGCTAAATCCCGGGTAACATAATCACCACCTACCGGTAAAACTGAAGTAGCCAGAATACTTCCATTTTCAAAGTAACTAATTTCTATGGTTTCTCCTCCAATATCAACTAGCACCACCCCCATGTCTAACTCACCTGGGGTTAATACTGATTCGGCTGCCAGAAGAGAATTGTAAACCATCTGGTTGACATGCAAGTTTATCCGCTGGGTACTTCTTTGCAGATTTTGAATTCCTGCTAATGCTCCACTGACAATTGCTACTTCTGTTTCTAGCCTACTCCCTACCATTCCTACCGGATCTTTTACTCCATCATATCCGTCGACTATGTATTGGCGTACAATGGTTTGGACAATAGTTTTATCCGGAGGCAAGGAAATATTACGGGCTGATTGAAGTACGCGTTCCTTATCTTCAGGAGTTATCTCATAATTGGGATTACTCACAGCTACCACCGCATAATTTTGAGTAATGGCTAAACTAATGCCGGAAAAGCCGACTATAGCACTTAATATCTCCACCCCGGTAATTCTTTCCAGATCATTAAGGCAATCATCCATCGACCGGGCCGTACTCTCGATATCAATGATATTTCCTTTACGTAAACCCTCCGAAGGCATGTGGCTAATACCTAAAATATGAATATCCTGGCCGAATACCTCAGCCAGGGCAGCTTTTATCGTACTGGTTCCTGCGTCAAGACTTACAATTATATTCCGTCTTCTAATCTAAAAACACCCCTTCAATAGTGTCCTACTAAAAAATACAACAAAGGGGTACGGATTCCTCTTTAAAGAGCCTATTTTTATTTAGTATTTTTTCAATAGATATCGACGGATTATCCCCAGATTCTGGAATATGCGTACTCCAAACACGACAACGGCGGCCATATATAGTTCTACTCCCAGGCGATCTCCCAGATAAGCCAGCCCGGCAGCCAAAATTGTGTTGACCACAAAGCCGCTAATAAATATAGTATTATCAAAGCCATCCTCCATATAAGCCCGGATACCTCCAAAAACTGAGTCTAGAGCTGCCAATACCGCTATCGACATATATTTAGCAAATAATGCCGGTAACAATATGGGCATTTGAAACCCAATCACTAATCCGAGCAATAAACAGAATAGAACCAGCAACCACATTTTATGATTCCGCCTCTTCTTTCTCTTTGTATTCCATCGGTACACCATAATTAAACTTCAAGCTGCCACTATAAGCATTAATAACTAGATTTTGCTCCCTCTGAATATGAACCTGCATACCCAGGGCACGTAAAAATTCCAGGTGCCCCCCCCGCATATTAACTCCACTTTCCAGCATGTCTGGATTACCTATAGCTTTAATAACAAATGGCGGGGCAATCTTATCCCAATTTACTAATATAGTAGTACCAGCACACCGGATTTCGGACATAGCAGTAATACGCCGATCATTAACCGAAATAGCCTCGGCTCCAGAGGCTTTCAGTTCATTTACCACAATTAATAAATCCTGGTCATGAATCAATAACGAATTAGCGTTTTCACCCGTCTGTAGATTCCGGGAACTGTCATTTAAAGTAATAGTTAACCCAGGTCCCTTAACCCCTACTAAACCGGCCATCATTTGCGTTTTCTGTAATTCCTCCTGCAAGTCGGCCATAGCCCGATCATCCTGGCGTAAATTTTTTAGTTGCTCACGAAGTGAAAGCACCTCTTCAGCCAGTGCGTTACGTTCATCTGTTACCGTGCCCAGTTTTTGGGTAAGCTCACTTACCCGCTCCGGCAAAAATTCCGGTTGAATACTTTCAGTAGTTTTAAATTGAATTGCCAGCATGATACCAAGCACCAGACATACAACCGCAATTGATATTTGCGCACCTTTTGACCGCACTGTACTCACCCTCTATTATTATTCCAACCCAGTCCTAACTACTGGCTGTCCTTTAAATCTTAGATCAACATATTCTAAGGTGTCTTTTCCTGATTTATCAAAAGTAGTCTCTATTTCAAACACCTGATGCATATACCCTATTTTCTCCTCAAAGCGATCCATGGTTCCAAATTTAACCTCAGTTCCACCTGATGTATAAATAATTAATTCACCAGTACTGTTAATATAATGATAATCGGAAATTTCTACCCGTTCTTCCTGCGGTAAAGCCTCCCATACCTTTTTAACCATACCCACCGCTTTTTTGTTTACCTCTTGCCCGATATTAATCCTGGTGGGGGGCACTTCTAAAGTTATTACCGGGTACTGATCCATCGAAAACCGGGCCTGCTTGTCCATACAAATACCATATTCATCTACATATAAAAACATATCCTGGAGTGGTATTATAGCCCAGACCTTACGCTCCTCCACCTTAATCTCCACTGTACGAGGCAGATGGCGTAATACTGTAGCACTCTTAATTAGAGGATGCACCGTAACAGCCCGTGCAATTGATCTTTCATTGATTTGGAAAATATTATTTCCCTTTGTAATACCGGAAATCTTTGCTACTTCCGCCTGAGAAACCATATTTAAACCAGTTATATTAATTTTATCAATGGCAAAAAATGAACTGTGTAAAAAAAGGTAAACACAGATCAAAGAAGCAAAAATAAAAACGGAAATACCCATAATTCGACGTGAAGTATTACTCTTCATGATATGGCTCCCATCCCCGTGTTTAACTGTGAAGAATTATAGCAGATATTTGTTACAAAATCATTACAAACCTCAATAATAGGGAGGGCCACCAGTCCTATGACCATGGCCCTCTAACAATATCCGCTCCCACATTTTTTAGTTTAACATGCAAATTTTCATACCCACGGTCTATATGTTCCAGTTGCTGAATTCGAGTTTCGCCTTCAGCAAATAAACCAGCCAGAATAAGGGCTGCCCCGGCGCGCAGGTCGGTAGCTTCAACTGTCGCACCTTCCAAATCTGTGCGCCCTTTAATAATAGCTACCCTTCCTTCTACTTTAATATCGGCTCCCATACGTCGCAGTTCTGGAACATGCATGAAGCGATTTTCAAAGATGGTCTCTACCATAATACTAGTCCCCTCTACTGTAGATAACAGGGCCATGAATTGGGGCTGCATATCAGTTGGAAAACCTGGATAAGGCATAGTCTTTATATCAGTAGGTTTCATCTTCTGGTTACCAACCACTTTTAATCCACAACTGCAGATAATAACTTCTACCCCAATCTCTTGCAGCTTAGCAATGATTGGTTGAACGTGTTCCAAAACCACATTTTCAATAAATAGTTCACCCCGGGTAATCGCTGCTGCTACCATAAATGTTCCCGCCTCTATTCGGTCAGGGATTACAGCATGCTCTACTCCTCCTAGTCGTTGTACTCCCTCAATGCGGATAGTATCCAGGCCAGCACCACGTATCCGTGCTCCCATCCGATTTAGGAAATTCTGTAAATCAACTATTTCCGGTTCTCGGGCTGCATTACGTAAAATGGTGGTACCAGGAAGTAGTGTTGCCGCCATCATTATGTTCTCTGTAGCTCCTACACTGGGAAAATCCAGTAGAATCTCCTTGCCTCCTCTGGGTTGACCATTCCCTTCCATAAAACCATATTCTTCCTTAATAGTATAGCCTAATTTTTCAAACCCTTTTAAATGAAGATCTACGGGACGAGTTCCTATAGCACATCCTCCTGGATAAGCTACCCGGGCCTGGCGAAAGCGTGATAATAGTGCCCCCATCACCAGATTAGAAGCCCGCATCCGGCGTGAAAACTCCTCGGGAAGTTCAAAAGAATCAATGGTACTCCCATCTATCACCAGAACGTCCTGTTCCCTTTTTACCCGGGACCCCAACAGTTCTAAAGCCCCGGACATAACCTTGATATCTTCTAGATCGGGTACCCCAGTAAGGATAACTTCCCCTGAACACATTAAACTGGCAGCCATAATCGGCAAGGTGGAATTTTTCGAACCACTTATTTTCACAGTTCCCTTAAGGGGCCCGCCTTTTCTTACCAGTAAGCTTTCCAAACAAACACCTCCGGTGCTTTAAACCTGTGGTTCCGTTTTTCGGATCATCGGCAATACCTGGGGACCTACTTTCCAGATATCTCCGGCACCCATGGTCATAATCAAATCATCTTTCCGGGTGTTCTTTACCAGGTATTTACAAACATCTTCTAAATCAGGTAGATATACAGCATTACAACCCTTTCGGCTAGCCGCCTGAAACACTTTTTCACCGCTTACACCTGGAATAGGGTTCTCTCCGGCTGCATATACATCAGTAATAATTACCAGATCAGCCCCTTGAAGAGCTTCACCTATCTGTTTGCCCAGGGTATGGGTGCGAGTAAAACGGTGGGGTTGGAAAACAACTACCAGGCGACCTTTACGTAAACTAAGGGCTGCTTCTATACAGGATCGTATTTCAGTGGGATGATGGGCATAATCATCTACTACTTTCCGCCCATCAGCTTCTCCGATAAATTCAAACCGACGTTTGGCACCTTTAAATCTACTTAGGCTGTGTCGAATATTATCAAAATCAAGACCTAACTCCAGACCAGCAGAAATTGCAGCCAGCCCATTTAAAGCGTTGTATTTTCCTGGCACCTTTATTTCTACATTTCCCAGGAGTTCACCACGCCTATAAACATCAAAACTAGAACCTATTCCGCTAACCTGCCAGTTTTTCATATAGAAATCATCAGACTCTTTTTCGCCATATAAAAGTACCCGGGTCGGAGAAGATTCCTTAAACCTCTGAGCACACCCATCCTGTCCATAAACCAGGGCCAGACCCTCCGGATGCACCTTATTTAAAAACTCATAAAAAGCCTGTTTTACCCGCTCAAAAGTTTTATAATAATCAAGATGATCATCTTCAACATTAGTTATAATAGCTAGATAAGGCTGCAGTTCCAAAAAAGAAGCATCACTCTCATCGGCTTCCACCACAAAATACTCTCCTGTTCCCAGCCGGGCATTAAGATGGATCTCTTGTAATTCGCCCCCTACTATGAATGAAGGATCCTGCCCACAATCATTAAGAACAGTATAAACCATTGAAGTAGTAGTAGTTTTTCCATGGGCACCGGCTACAGCAATTCCCCGGCTTCTATTAACTAACCGCGCTAACATCTGTCCCCTTTTGATTACCGGTATATTTCTTTGCCTGGCTGTAAGAACCTCTGCATTATCACCGGGAATAGCTGAGGAAACAACTAGTAAATCAACTTCCTCTTTAACATGGGACGAAGAATGCCCCTTAAAGATTTCTATTCCTAATTCTTCTAGCTGTTTAGTTATATCATTACACTGTAAATCAGATCCACTCACCTTATAACCCTGCTGATATAGTACTTTGGCTATACCGCTCATACCCACACCGGCTATGCCCACCATATGAATCCATTGACCTGGTCTTGGGGACATTTCCTCATCTCCTTCATGCCTTGTATTCATAATGACTACACTGTATAGTATGCACATCTAATAAAAGTGGTTACATTTTATATAAATGTGGGCCAAAGGCCTGTCCACTCATAATAACCTTTTTAAGAATAGGGGTGTTTTTATGAATATTCCCCTCTCCATATCCATTTACTATTAACTATATTAGCTGACCTAAGTCCGGATTCTCTTCTGCCTACCGGTTAGCTAATTTACCCATTACATAAAGCCAGGGGTCTATTCATAATTTTATAAAAATCATGCTAGTATAGTTGCCAGTATATCCTTTAAGGCTTCTGGTTTGCCCTCTTTTTTCATATTTGTCCTCATAACCGGCAGCCGGGTTGGAATAGACCTTAATAGGTTGATCTTCTTGATTAGAGTATCCCCGTCTAAAAACTCATCGATAACCATTTCGACCGCATTTTTTTCCAGCAAGGCCCGGGCGTTTTTTTCCTGGTGGTTGTCAGTTGCATACGGATAGGGAATAAGGATAGCTGGTAAACCTATAATAGCCAACTCAGCCAGAGTACTGGCACCAGCCCGGCATATAGCTAAATCGGCTGCTCCCATGGCCTTCTCCATATCAAACATAAAGGGACGCAATAAAAGTTTACAATTTCTATTTTCATCCCAGCATCCTTTAAGATCACTCTTAATCTGTTCATAATGGTCAGTCCCAGTTATCCATATAATCTGTATCGGCTCGTCCCTTAAACGACCTACTACCTCTAGCATGGCCCGGTTTATACTTAAGGCTCCTCGACTACCCCCAAAAGCCAGTAGGGTAAAAAGACCTGGATCCAATCCTAGATCTTTAACCGCCTGATCTCTATTAACCGTCAATATCTCCTGACGAACTGGAAGGCCGGTTACCTTCACCCGCCGGGCCTGCAAATAAGCAGCCGCTTCCTCAAAAGTAAGCAGAACACAGTCAACCCGCCGGGCCAGATTACGGTTGGCTATGCCAGGCATAGCGTTTTGTTCATGAATAAACGTCTTTAACATAAAAAAAGTCCCGGTCATAACTATGGGAAAGGAAACATATCCCCCGGTTCCCAGGATAATATCAGGATCAAATTTTTTAATAATCTCCCGCGCTTGAATAAAACTTTTAGGAGCCCGGGCTAAGGAATGGGCCGCTTTGATAATTGATGAACGGTCTATACCGCTTATATCAATAGTAGTAAAAGGCAGACCGGCCTTGGGAACAATAGTACTTTCCATGCCTTTCTTTGTCCCCACATAAAGGATATCTACATCCGGTACCCTTTCCTGTAAACCGCGTGCAATGGCTAGTGCAGGGTAAATATGTCCCCCGGTACCCCCACCGGTTAAAATCACCCTCATCCAGGAACCTCCTTATCGGTATGTACTATAACGGGAAATATTTAGAAGTAATCCTACCCCGATCATTGTAAACAACAAAGAAGAACCTCCATAACTAATAAATGGTAAAGTTATTCCAGTCACCGGAAGGGCACCTGATACTACGCCAATATTTATAGCTGCCTGAAAAACAATCATGGTAGTTAACCCGGTAGCCAGTAGGCTACCAAAAGAGTCCGGGGCATTTATAGCAATTCTAAAACCTCGCCAGGCAAACAATAAAAAAAGTGCTAAGACCACGAAAACACCTATAAAGCCTAATTCTTCACCTAGAATGGCAAAAATGAAATCAGTATGCTGCTCTGGTAAATAAAAAAACTTCTGGCGGCTTCGCCCCAGCCCCATGCCAAAAAGCCCCCCAGACCCTAATGCATACAAGGACTGGATAGTTTGAAAGCCCTCATCACTAGCATACTTCCAGGGGTTTAAAAAAGCTATAAACCGCTCCATCCGGTAGGGAGCTTTCCATATAGCTACTCCAATTGCCGCCAGCCCTGAAAGGGCAATAACCCCCAGGTGAGACCAGCGCGCCCCGGCAGCCAAAAGCATAAAAAATATGGTCCCAGCTATAGCAAACGATGTTCCCAGATCTGGCTGAGCCATAATTAATCCGCAAACAAGTGCCATTAAAATTATATAAGGAAGCACCCCGCTCTTAAAAGACTTCATATGTTCTAAATTAGCATCCAGGGTCCTGGCTAAAAACAATGCCATAGCCAACTTGGCTAATTCTGAAGGTGTAAACCTTAAAAATCCTACTCCTAACCAGCGGCTTGATCCATGTGCATCAGTTCCTAAGGGGGTTAGCACCACGATTAAGCAGATTAAAGCTAAAACCATTAAGGGTAAAGCCAATTCTTTGATACGAACATAGTTGATTTTCATCACTACAATCATGGCCATTAACCCTATCAAAGCCCACATCAGCTGGCGTTTAAAAAATAGATAAGCATCACCATATTGCACATTTGCTTTCACTGCACTGGAACTAAATACCATAACCAGGCCTATCCCAATCAGCAATAAGGTGGTGATAAACAGTATAAAATCAGGCGGACCTTTTTTTAACCGCACGTTTATGTACCCCCTCCAATGATAAAATACCGGTCTAGGCTTTGGTTACCTTAATTAATGTCAAACGTAAAACATGAACAATGGAATATGAAAACGTCTAACATGGATTCCACTATTGAAAATCCTAAATCAGCCGGTTTAAACCCTGTGGATACCACCGCTGTTCGCTCACTTTTACTATTATGAACCCATAAAATAAATATGTAGAGCGATATTAACGAAGCATGGTAGAAACCCCCTGCAGGCGAAACAGCAGGGGGGGCAAGGGACATTGGCCAGTAATCAATCCCCTCAGGCACCACTTATGTTCGCTATCCCTCATTGATAAGTTCGTGGAACACGGTTGCCCGGTACCCCCAGAAGCCGCCCGACAAGCAGCCGGTGTTTCCGGAATATTTTTGTATTCAAACTAACGTTATATACCTTTAAAACCAACTTCCTACTAGTTTAAATCCAAAACCAGTTGGCGAAAAATATCTCCTCTTTGCTCATAGCTTTCAAACATGTCCCAGCTTGCACAAGCAGGCGAAAGCAATACCACATCACCTGCTCGGGCTAACTGGTGGGCCATATGCACCGCCTCCGATAGGTCTTTTACCACATTTATATTCTTAAAACCGGCCTTAATGACTGCTTCTTTTATCTCATCCCGGGCTTCCCCCAAAAGGATTAAATCTCTTACTTTGTCTTTAATAAAGCTGGCTAAAATGCCAAAGTCAGAACCTTTATTACGTCCACCAGCAATAAGTATTACGGGGCGATCAAAAGATTCCAAGGCTTTAATAGCTGAATCAGGATTAGTAGCTTTAGAATCATTGATATAAAGAATTCCGTCTTTAGTAGGCACCTCTTCCATGCGATGTTTGACCCCTGAAAAGGTTGATAACACTTCTTTAATAGCCTCGGGGGTTACCCCCGCCACCAGCGACATACCTACTGCACACAAAATATTCTCCAGGTTGTGCTTTCCTCTGAGCAAGATATCCTCCTGGTGAATAATTTCTACCCGCTGGTGGTCGTCTACATAAGTGATCATACCCTGATCCATATATACACCCCGGGGCAATTCCTGATCGGTAGCAAAAAATATTACCTGAGAGGGACATTCTGTCGCCAGACCCCTTAAAATATCATCCTGAAAGTTAATGACCGCATAATCTTCCGGTCTTTGATTTTTAAAGATCTTACCTTTGGCGGCAATATAGGCCTCCATAGTTTTATGCCTATCCAGATGGTCAGGGGTAATATTCAGTAGACCACAAATATGGGGCCGAAAATCCACTGCCGTTTCCAGCTGAAAACTGGAAACCTCAACCGATATCACACCTGAATCCATGACATCAACTAACTTGGTAAGGGGTATACCGATATTCCCTCCATATCTTGCCTCGCGCCCGTCCTGTTTTAGAATAGCCTCCAGCAAAGTTGTCGTAGTCGTTTTACCATTCGTGCCTGTGACTGCGTACATTTCCAACTGCGAGGATTTTAAGCGATAAGCTAGTTCCAGTTCTCCAATTACCGGTATACCCGCCTGAAAAGCCTGTTGAAAAGGCGAAATTTCCAGAGGAACTCCCGGACTGGCCACCACCAGGTCAAAAGTCTGACTACTTACCTCTGGGTACGATCCAATAACAATATTTACTCCCATGTCCTGAATTTCTCTAATTCCCGGGATCAATTTCTCGGCCGGGTTATTGTCACATCCAGTTACCCGTGCCCCATACTTACACAGTACTTTGGCTGAGGCCTGACCGCTTCTGGCTAGGCCTACCACTAAAATTCTCTTACCTAAAAAATTCAATGAGTTCACACTTCCTATCCAATACCTTTAAAGCCTATAATGCCAAAAATAACAAAGCCCAGGGATAGCCACCAGAAAAAATGAACCACCTTGTTTTCGGGCCACCCTTTTAATTCGAAATGATGATGTAAAGGACTCATCAAAAATATACGTTTTCCAGTAGTCTGGTAGGAAATAACCTGTAAAATTACGCTAAGACCCTCAATAACATATACGCCTCCGATAATTAACAGGAATATCTCTGAGCGGGTTAGAGCAGCTACTGCCGCTACCGCCCCGCCCAGAGCCATAGAACCCGTATCACCCATAAACACCCGGGCCGGGTACCGGTTGAAAAACAAAAAGCCCAGACAAGCACCGGCCAGAGCACCGCAAAAGGTGGCTAACTGGTAATGAGAAGTCATCAACGCTACCAATGCAAAAGCAATAGCTACAAAGAAGGTTACTCCAGCAGCTAAACCATCCAGACCATCAGTCAGATTCACGGTATTGGATGTGGCTAGCAGTACCAGAATAATAAAAGGTATATAAAAGAATCCCAGATCCCATTCCTGTCCTGTAAAAGGGATTATAACTGCGGTACCACGACCAAAATAATACACCAGCAGCAGGCTGAAAACCAGCCCTACAACTAGTTGTAGGCCTAGCTTTTCCCTGGCCCTAAGTCCCAGAGATCGTTTCAATACTACCTTAATATAATCATCCCAGAATCCTACCGCTCCAAATGCCAGCATCACTAAAACTGCACTGAGGGCTTCACTACTACTCCCCGCCAGAAAAAATACCGAAACCATAACGGCAGTAACAATGATTATACCCCCCATCGTAGGAGTGCCGGCTTTAGCCAAATGCCGCTGAGGACCATCCTCTCTTATGTTCTGGCCTACTTTCAGACGAGTAAGAAATGGAATCATAAACGGCCCTAGAGCTAGTGAAATTAATAAAGACAATCCTGCTGCCAATAATACATTGGTCATTACGCCTTGCATTAGCGTTCCTCCTAACCCAACCACTCATCAATCAGGGTTTCTAATTGCATACCCCGGGACGCTTTAAATAAAATCGCATCACTACGAATTAAATTTTTCTTTAAAAAAGCTAAGCATTCTAGTTTACAGGTGAAATGTCTTACCTGACCGGCATCCAAGCCGGCTTCTAGTGCTGCTTCGGCAATCAAACCGGCTCGTACACCTACGGTAATTAGTAGATCCACCTTACATTGGGCAGCTTTTTCACCTACTTCCCGGTGTCCCCGTTCTTCATAGCTGCCTAGTTCATACATATCACCTAGTACCGCTACCAGACGACCCGTTCCCCTTAACTCATAGAGCATTTCCAGGGCCGCGCCCATAGAAACTGGATTAGCATTATAAGTATCATTAATAATAATTCCACCTTCCTTAAGATTAATAACGTGAAGGCGGTTGCCGGACGGTTGGTATGATAATAGGCCCTGTTTGATTTCATCCCAGGATAAACCGGTTAAATAAGCTGCCGCACTAGCAGCAGCTGCATTTTCAGCCAATTTTAATGACGGTACGGGAAAAGACAGGGTTTCTTTATGCCCCGACATACATAGCTGAAACTGAATTCCCTGCCGGTTCACACGGGGATCTCGTATCTGAAAATCACAAGCTCTATTATAGCCAAAGGTATATTTCCTACAAGTGTAAGGCCCCGCTGCTTTCATTAAATACGGGTTATCTCCATTCAATACTGCAAAATCTTTTACCTGTTCCAAAACCTCACATTTGGCTTTAGCAATGTTATCCAGCGTGCCTAAAGTCTCCAGGTGGACAGGCTCAACATTAGTAATAACCGCACTGGTAGGATTAGCTATACGGGCCAGTCGCCTAATTTCTTCCGGAGCCCGCATTCCCATTTCAACCACGACCGCCTGATAATCCTGGTCTAAACGCAAAATAGTTAAGGGCATACCAATATCATTATTAAAATTACCTTGCGTTTTAAGAGTGTGATAACGGACCCTAAGACAGGCAGCGATGATTTCCTTAGTGGTCGTCTTGCCTACACTACCGGTAACTGCTATTACCGGCAGGGAAAAACGTTGGCGGTTAGCGGCTGCTAAATCCTGCAGAGCCTGCAGAGTATCCCTTACTTCTATGATCGCTTTTTGCGGCCATTTTTTTCTAAGTCTGGACGCACCGACGGATATAATAGCCGCTGCAGCCCCAGCCTGAAAAGCCTGGTCGATAAAGTCATGTCCATCAAAATTTTCCCCTTTTAATGCTATAAAAAGCTGACCTGGTACTACCCGGCGAGAATCGGTAGTAATACCATTCACCGTATTTACTAGGTTAGCGTTAATACTAATGGCCTTTACACTACAACTAATAAAATCCAGATTCCAACTCATTAATCCTGTTTCCCTTTCAAAAATTCTGCCGCTACCTGGCGATCATCGAACTCCAGTACTTGATCTTTAACTAGCTGGTAGGTTTCATGTCCTTTGCCAGCAATCACTACCAAATCCCCAGGGCGTGCTAGATAAATCGCCTGTTCGATAGCACTACGACGGTCAGTAATAACAGCAAACCGGGCCCCAGCAACCTTTTGTAATCCCGGCAGTATATCTTCAATTATTTTATGAGGATCTTCACTGCGGGGGTTATCAGAGGTAACTACGCTGAAATCACTGTAGCGAGCCGCGATTTCCCCCATAAGTGGTCGCTTAGTGTGATCACGATCCCCTCCACAGCCAAAAACAGTGATCAACCGGTTGGTAACTAATTGGCGGGCTGTTTTTAATATATTTTCAAGTCCATCAGGAGTATGAGCATAATCTACCACTACAGTAAAATCCTGCCCACAGTCCACCTGTTCAAAACGTCCTGGCACCCCTTTAACTTTGGCCAGGGCCTTTTGAATTACTGGTATAGGGATATTCATTCCCAGGCATACACTAATAGCTGCCAGGGCATTATAAACACTAAATAATCCAATTAACTTCATCTCGATGGGGAATGAAATATCCCCATAGTTAACTTCAAACCTGCTTCCCTGCATACTAATATCCAAATTTATAGCCCGGATATCAGCCGGGCTATTTACTCCAAAAGTTAAAATACGGCAGCGGCAAGCGCTGATAATAGCGGCACTATTGTCATCATCAGCATTAATAACCGCAAAAGCTGACCCCTCAGCCGGCAACATAGCAAAAAGTTTCTTTTTTGCTTCCCGGTAGTCCTCCATAGTCCTATGATAATCCAGGTGATCCTGAGTTAAATTAGTAAATACCGCCACATCAAAATCAATGGCATCTACCCGGTGTAAAGCCAGGGCATGAGAGGATACCTCCATAACGACATTATGTCCCTTATTTTTATGTACTAAATCCATAAACTCTTCTATTTCCAGCGATTCTGGGGTAGTATGCGGATTTTTTATTCGCAAATCGCCAATACTTCCATAAAGGGTGCCTAGTATCCCTGTTTTTTCCCCATTCTCCTCCAGGATAGCCTGGAGTAAATGTGAAGTAGTAGTTTTACCATTAGTGCCAGTTATACCTATAACCGTAAGCTGCCGGGAAGGATTGTTATAAAAATTACCGGAAACAATCGGTAATGCCTTGCGGGTATCAGGAGTTATAATTAAGGCTACCTCTTCAGGTACTAAGACTTCCCGTTCTGCTAAAATAGCGGTAGCACCCCTGCTAATAGCCTGATCTACAAATTGGTGTCCATCAGTCTTAAGTCCGCGTATACAAACAAAAAGACTGCCCTGACCCGCCTGGCGCGAATCGTAACAGACACTGTTAATAGCCTGATTCAAGGATCCTTTTAATATCTTATACTCTATATTAACTGTTAACTCCGCTAAAAGCATTACCTTTCCCCCTTGCATTCATGCGGGTACCACTATTCTCCCACTGGTTGAAATTTCACCTTTATACTGGAGCCGCCTGTAACCACCTTACCAGCCGGAGGGGACTGTTCATAAGCCAGGCCATAACCTTCCGGCACAAGATGCAGACCTAAATCCGCCAGTACACGGGCAACTTCCTTCATTGATTTCCCCTGCAGATCAGGAACAGTTACTTCCCCATTCTCCTTACCTTTTTCGAATGGGGACAAGCTTATTATAACCTGAGCACCCCGGTTTAGTCTTGACCCGGGACGGGGAGTTTGCTGATATACAATATTTCCTGTCCCGCTAACCTTTACATTCAACCCCCTGGCATTAATAGTGGCTATAGATTCCGATAAAGGTAGATTCACTACATCAGGAACCACTACTTTTTCAACAGTTTGCGGATTGTCAGACTGAGCGTTTTTTTCTTCCTGCTTGGGAACCTCCAGATATCGTAATGAATCTTCCATAATAGATTTAAATACCGGTGCAGCTACCCAACCACCATAATAAGGGTATCCCTTAGGAGCATCAACTACCACTATACATACTAGTCTTGGATCATCAGCTGGAGCAAAACCTATAAAAGAAGCTATATATTCATTAGCCAGATAGCCTCCGGTAGGAGATATTTTTTGCGCAGTTCCCGTTTTCCCGGCAGCTCTAAATCCTTCCATATATGCATTTTTACCGGTTCCGTTAACAACCTCTCCTTCCAGTATATAACAAAGGTCCCGGGCCGTATCAGGAGAGATAATCTGTTTTACCATCTTAGGGTCAAATTTTTTAATTACTTTACCATCTTTATCAATGACCTGTTTAACCAGGTGCGGCTTCATCATCTTGCCTTCATTAGCTACGGCAGCCACGGCTGTTGTCAGTTGGATAGCAGTTACCGCATTAGCCTGACCCATGGACATCGTAGCCAGGTCTATCTGCTTGGCACGACTTTTAGGAACCGTGATACCAGCCGCCTCGCCGGGTAAATCTATACCGGTTGGTTTGCCAAATCCAAATGCCTCCAGGTATTTATAATATCGATCTATCCCCAGGTCCAGCCCGACCTGAACAAAGCCTACGTTACAGGAATTTTCTACGATCTGGGCAAAAGTCTGATCTCCATGCGCTTTACGATTGGAACAACCTATAGTCTCCTTGCCCACCTTTATATAACCAGGACAAAAAAACTTGCTTTCGGGACCGACCACCTTTTCTTCCATGGCCATAGCCGCCGTAACTATTTTCATAGTGGAACCTGGTTCATAGGCATCATTAATAGCAAAATTCCGCCGGTTGCTGGCTGGATAATCCCCAAAACGATTAGGATCAAAATTGGGACGGGAAGCCATGCCCATGATTTCACCAGTTTTTGGATCCATAACTATGGCAGTCGCTGCCTTAGCCTGCCGTTCTTTAAACACCTTATTCAATTCCCGTTCCGTAATATACTGGATAGTCTCATCCAGCGTCAATATCAAATTGGCTCCATCCACAGGTGGAATATATTTATGGGTTGCCTCAGGTATAGGCCGATTAGCAGCATCATGTTCTATTATTATTCTGCCCTTGGTACCCCCTACCAAATCATTATAATAAAAATCAATGCCTTCCAAACCGGTATTATCTACTCCTGATATTCCCAGAATATGACTGGCCAGCGTTCCCTTCGGATAGTAACGTCGGCTTTCTTCAGTAAGCCCAATGCCAGGTAGGTCCATTTTCCGTAATGCTTTTGATTTTTCAGGATCAATCTGTCTTTTAATCCATTCAAATGAACTGCTCCGGGTTATCCTCTCGTACAGTTTTTTCTCATCCATAGATAATACCTGAGCCAGCTTTTCAGCAACTTCCTTCTCGCGTCCAGAGCTTAAAACTTCGGCTGGAATAGCGTATACTGAATCCGCACTAATAGAAATGGCTAATTCATGGTTATTACGGTCGTAGATGATACCCCTTTTCGATTCTACCGGTACATCACGCATTCTATTTTGCAGGGCCTTTTGGGATAACTCTGCCCCACGGACGAACTGAACCCAAAAAACCCTTCCCCCTAACAAGAAAAAAGTCAGTGTAAATAAGAAAAAAAGCGTTGCTATACGCTTTCTTACTAGTAAACTACCGGTTTGCATAAATTTACACCCCGTTTGACTTTAGATGTTTTTTTCCGCAAGCAACATCAGATTTGAATAAATCTTATGTAATATTTGATTGCTCTCTGCGGTGATCAGTTGCGGTTTCTCTTCAGAAACTTTTGCCTTAACTGAATTTACCTCCGAAGAACTATATGGTTTTGCAGTAACCGCCATAGCAATTCCTTTTTCTGGTTTTACCATTCCCATCTGGGTCGATGCTACCTGCTCAATGTGCTCCAATGAAGTCTTGACTTCGACTTCATATTCCATTCTATGGTTAGCAGTTTCCAGGCCTCGGATATCGTTTTCCAGGGAAACGATTTGATAGCCTAAGACTGCTCCTCTAATACATAGATATACTAAAACTAATGCATAGATGAAAATACAGATACCTATCTTTATTAACCAGGCACGATGCGTATTACGCCGGGTATAGACCCTTTTTACCTGACGGGTTGATTTAGTAGGAGCAGAAACAGCATCAATATCCCAATTAGTTGCATAGCCATGGCCTGCCTGTATCATACTATTCTTCCTCCTTTAATTGTAGAACTATAATTTTATAGCTGTCCGCAGCCTGGCACTCCTGGCTCGGGGGTTATTTTCACATTCTTCCGGACTTGGCATAAAAGGCTTGCGTTTGGCTATTCTTAAGCGGGGTTTTGTGTCACAGGTGCATACCGGCTGGCCAGGTGGACAAATACATTCCCGGGCTTCTTCCTGTATGAATTTCTTAACCATCCGGTCCTCCAGGGAATGAAAGGTAATTATACATAGCCTCCCCTGGGGCTTTAAAAGTTCAACTATCTGGGGAAGAACCTGCTTAAGAGCATCTAATTCACTATTTACAGCAATGCGTAATGCCTGAAATGTTCGACGGGCAGGATGTTTCTCTCGGCTATAACGAGCAGGGACTGCCGCCCGGATTACTTCCACTAATTCCAACGTGCTATCAATAGTTTTCTGTTGCCGTTGTTTTACAATGTTCCTAGCAATAAATCGGGAATATTTTTCCTCTCCATAGGTCTCTAGAATATGACTCAGTTCCTCTTCATCAAAGCAATTTACAATATCCCAGGCAGTTAAATCCTGACTACGATCCATTCTCATGTCCAGGCGGGAATTATGATGAAAACTAAAACCTCTATCGGCAATATCTAGCTGGAATGAAGATACGCCCAGATCTAACATAATTCCATCTACCTGGTTGATTCCCTGTTGGGAAAGAACCGTAGCCATATGGCGAAAATCAGCATGTATAAAAATAATATTACTTTGTTTAAATTGAGAAGCGGTTTTCTTAAGAATTTCGTTATCCTTATCCAGAGCAATAACCATAGCATCATCAGCCAGTGATGCCATCAGTCTGGTCAAGTGTCCTCCTCCGCCCAGGGTACCATCCACATAAATACCATGCGGATTAGTTACTAGATTAGTTATAGTTTCCTCCAACAAAACTGGCTGGTGCAATATATCCACTCCTATGAGTTCACTCGTAACTGTTCCTCTCGTTGCAAGCACTATGGCAGGTATCTAAAAATAGAACCTAATTCTGACGACAATTTTCCTGATTTGGCATTTCCGTCCTCTATATTATGCTCCTAGATGGTACGGGATTACTAGCAGCTAAATTAAAATCTCTGGCTAGTATCAGAGGCTGGAATTTTTAAAAATTATTTGATCAGGGGTAACAACCTTTTGGTGCTGCTATATACCTAAATCCACCAGACTTTCCGCAATTGCTTCGTATGATGATTCCGCACTTTCAGTATAGCTTTCCCATTTTGCACTGGCCCAAATCTCCACCCGTGACCCTACCCCTATAATTACCAGGTCTTTTTCAATGGCAGCATAATCGCGGAGATTAACAGGCAGCACGGTTCTTCCCTGCTTATCTATTTCTAGTTCCGAAGCTCCAGCAAAGAAAAAACGAGCAAAAGACCTCACATCTGACCGTGTAAACGGCAGAGAGTGAATCTTTTCTTCTATACGGCTCCATTCCTCCAGGGGATACAGAAAGATACAATTATCTAATCCTTTAGTAGCTACAAACCGATCGGTAAGCTGCTCCCTGAATTTTGAAGGAATAGTTACTCTTCCTTTTGCATCTAATGAATGCTGGTATTCTCCCAGGAACATATGCTCTTCCCTTCCGAACCCAATCTAGGGATTACCTTCCACTTTGCTCCACTATACACCACTCTTTTCTATTAAATGTTTCCATATACCTTCTTTGTGAAAATATTAACAAGCGTTTGGGTCTGGCAATGTTTATTGGTTTAGGCGCCGATTTATAGGGTTTACTGGTGGAAGATGTCAGGTGATTAGTGCACTGCGAACTATAGAAAACTATCCTCAGGTCCTATATAAAGTAAACAATATTTTAGACCACAGGTAGCAGTCAATTATCTGCTTTAGTCAGCAAAAAACCTGCCGATGTTTTAGCAGGTTTTTTATACTAACCATATAGGATTAGAAAATATCCAGGGGCGCCATTTGAAATAATGACGGTGGTATACCTCAACCCGGTAGACCCCGGGACCAGGGTGAGCAAAAATGTGTCTGGTACCCTTACTTAGACACCATAGCTTTCCGTTTTTAATACATTTGACCAGAGCCCGGCGCGGGGTATTTACTTTAAACCACATTGATCTAGCCCATTTTACCTGATTCCCCATCGTCCAAACCTTATCCCCCTGGTGTAGTTCAAAGCGAAATCCCCGGCTATTGTAAAAATAGTCATAACCAACCCAGCTGCGCCCCTTCCGCAGGGCCTGGTGGACTAATCGGCGATCATGAGCCTTCTCACCAGTCAGAGGTTTATAGCTTAATATATGCATATTTATACAACGGAAACTTAGATCATAAGAACCTATTTCCATATTAAGTATCCCCCGTTTTAACCTGATTCCGTGTGCATCAGATCCCCCATAAGCCATAACTTTCTGCCCACTTATCTGAAAACTATCCCATTTTTTCATAGTCTCCTGATAAGGACCTCTTAAAGCCTGGTGGGGATTTAACAGGAGATATAAACCTCTGGTAATCCCTGTAATACCATCCCTCCACTGGGAAAGAAAATTCCAAATTTCAATACCCTGTATATTTTGGATGCACCAATCGGTCCATTGGAAAGTGAGGCCATCATTATACAGCGGCGAACCTTTTTCATGGGGATGGGCAATTATACCTATGCCTTCCTGGTAGTTAACCTCATCAATCACTTCTTGAGGGCAACCCTCATTATCTTTCACCACCTGATTAACATCCAGAGCCAGGTAATGGTGGGTAGCCTGGTTTACCTCCATTCCAATTAGGACTAAAATCCCATCATGGTAACCCTCTTCCCCTTTATATAAACCTGCTAGGGTCCGATGGTCAGTTATAATTATAAAATCCAATCCAGTCCGAGCCGCTTTTTTAGCTATTAACGATACCGGTAGGCCTCCATCGGAATAAGTGGAATGTATATGAATATTTCCACAGTACTCAAACATTGACAATTTTAAAACTCCTTCTTTCTGGTTTACAAGAAGTTGTTTCTTTTTCGTTTGGTCCGGTTGATAGGTTACAACTTGAGCAAGTAGCTTTCTCCTCCGCTCATCTCATCAGAATATCTCTATAAAAAAATACCAGTACCCCGGATATCCCCTGGGTACTGGTATTTATAACTATAGCTCATAAAGCTTATTTTCATCTAAAAAGGGAATCCCTTTGTCAGTGAAAGTTTTCCGGGCCCGTTCAATATCTTCGACTTTAAAAATTACTAGAGCATCATTTTCCGAAGTACCCAGGAATGCATATAAATATTCAATATTCAGGTTTTCATCAGACATCTGCTCCAGAACCATCGCTAGTCCCCCGGGGCAATCAGGAACTTTCACGGCAACAACTTCGGTTGCACTTACGGTAAATCCAGTTTCTTTAAGAATCTCATAAGCCTTATCCGGATCATTGACAATAATACGTAAGATTCCGAAATCGGAAGTATCAGCAATTGATAAAGCCCTTATATTTATACCCGCTTCCCCCAAAACCCGGGTTACATGCGACAACCGTCCTGCTTTGTTTTCTAAAAAAACTGAAATCTGCTTGGCCATGTTTTCCCTCCTTTATAGATTACGCTTATCGATGACTCGCCTGGCTTTACCTTCACTCCGTTGCAGCGATTTCGGTTCAACCAGACGTACCTTAACACCAATTCCCAGCGCACTTTCCAACTCGCGGGTTATCAAAGCACTCAGTTCTTCCAGTTTACGAACTTCATCACTAAATACCCTTTCCGAAACTTCCACCTGTACCTCTAATATATCTAAGTTACCCCGGCGATCAACTATTAGCACATAGTGAGGTTCTACCCCGGGGATATTTAATAGTACACTTTCCACCATGGAGGGGAAGACGTTTACACCGCGGATAATAACCATATCATCTGACCGGCCCAGGACTTTTTTCATGCGTACATGGGTACGTCCGCATTCGCAAGTATGGTGATCCAATATACTAAGGTCACGGGTACGGTAACGAATGATGGGCAAAGCCTCTTTGGTAATGGTAGTGATAACTAATTCACCTGGAGATCCATCTTCCACCGCTTCCCCTGTTTCAGGATCAATAATTTCAGGAATGAAGTGGTCTTCCGCAATATGCAATCCATTTTTACAAGGACATTCAATGGCTACCCCCGGTCCGATGACCTCGCTTAGACCATAAATGTCATAAGCATCAATCTGCAGCTTTTTTTCGATTTCCCGGCGCATGTTTTCTGACCAGGGTTCCGCCCCAAAAATACCCGACTTAAGTTTTAAGTCAGCGGGGTTTATCCCCATCTCCTCCATAACCTCAGCCATAAATAAAGCATACGAAGGAGTACAGGTTATAACCGTGGTTCCGAAATCCTGCATGAGCATAATCTGGCGTTTAGTATTCCCTCCTGAACTGGGGATAACTATAGCACCTAATTTTTCTACTCCATAGTGTACCCCCAGGCCACCGGTAAATAATCCGTACCCATAAGCATTTTGGATAACTGAGTAGCGGTTGGCTCCAGCACTGGTAAGAGCCCGGGCCATTAATTCCGACCAGATATCAAGATCTCGCCGGGAATAGCCTACTACGGTAGGTTTACCAGTTGTACCAGAGGAAGAGTGAATACGTACCACTTCACTCATGGGAATGGCAAATAAGTTAAAGGGATAATTGTTTCGCAAATCTTGTTTAGTAGTAAAAGGCAATTTACTTAAGTCAGCCAGGGAATTTATATCATCTGGTTTAATCCCAGCCTGATCCATTTTATCTTTATATGCTGGCACAAAGGCATACATCCGGTAAACCGTTTCTTTGAGTCTACGTAACTGGAGTTTTTCTAATTCCTTACGGGGCATACATTCTTTCTCTTTATCCCAGTAGGACATGCATTCTACCTCCTCAGTTAATTTTCCTGCATTGATATGAAATAGTCACAGTATATATTTATCGGACATTTATCACAGCGGGGGTTCTTTTTCTTACAGTATTGGGCTCCCAAACCTACCAATAAGGCATGATATTCATTATAGATATATAAATCCTTAGTAACATATTGCATCATAAATACCTGCATTTTTTCGTAGGTAATTCCTTCAGGAACCATACCCAGCCGGGCAAATATCCTGCGGGTATAAGCATCTACCACAAAAATCAGCTTATTTCCAGCATATAGCAAAATTGAATCAGCCGTTTCCGGTCCGATTCCCCATACCCCCAGTAGTTGAGAACGCAGCTTCTCCAGGCTCTGATCAAACATACGGTCCAGGTCCCCCCCGTATTCCTGGTCGATAAATGAAAGCAAGGCTTTTATTTTACGGGCCTTTTGGCGATGATATAAAGCTGGCTTTATAAAGAGAGCTATCTGCCCTTCTTCGCATTGGAGAAGAGCCTCCATATTAAGCATATCGGCTGTTTTTAGATTATCAATAGCTTTCTCCACATTTTTCCATGACACTGCCTGAGTAAGAATAGCCCCTATCATAATCTCCAGGCAGGAATCACCAGGCCACCATCCACGTGAACCAAAATGGTCAAGCAAGCTTTGGAATATGGCCATTACCTGATTACCCTTATTCATGTTTTATCACCCAAATAATCATTTAATACCGGCCAAGTGGTTTACAACATAACTGGCCATCAAAAGTCCGGCACAACCTGGAACATAGGCAACACTGCCTAACTTAGTACTATTATTTTCCAGCTTGACCGGTAGCTCGGTGGAGTATACGACAGGTACCCCCTGGTAGATTCCGTTGTTACGCAGTTCCCTGCGAACCCGACGGGCCATGGGGCAGTTCGAAGTGTTTTTAATATCATCAATGTGCAACTGAAGCGGATCTAAACGATTAGCCGCCCCCATAGCACTGATTATAGGTAACCTATTGTCAATACAGGAAACTATCAGGTGAATTTTAGCTGCCAGTGAATCAATAGCATCAACCACAAAATGCAGGTCCGGGTTAAGTAAACTGCTGCTAGTAGCAGGATTATATTCTTCCACCCAGATATCAAGCTTTAACGAAGGATTTATATCTAATAACCTTTCCCCAATGACTTCAGCTTTGTACCTGCCCAGAGTGGATTGTAGTGCTGGTAACTGGCGGTTTATATTACTAACTTCCACCTGGTCTCGGTCAATAATGGTCATGTGTCCTACCCCGCTGCGGGCAATAGCCTCGGCAGCATAAGACCCCACTCCCCCCAGACCAATTACTGCTACCCATGACTGCTGAAGACGATGAATTCCTTCTTCCTTTAATAACAGCCTGGTCCGGTGTAGAAATTCATTATCCACCTTTTACCTCCCAATAAAAAACCCCACCGATGCCGTGGTGCCGTAGTTTAAACCTGACTAAGCAGGTGGATACCCTCCCACATAATTTGCGTGTCCTGCCATAGAGCAGGCATACTCGTCATATGTGGAGACCAGGTTCCCGCGTTTTTGGTGTTGGCAAAAACTTAACGGCTTAACACACGTACACAGCAGGGATTTACTGTCTGATTTTACTTTTGCTAGGTAGCTTAGCTAGGTAAATGATAGCACAGAACTAAGCTTTCTTCAAGAAATCTACACTGTTATTATACCCCAGTTTATCCAGAGATTCATTTATTTTTCACGGATCTTTAAAGAAAGCTCTCTTAATTGCCGGGGGCTAACCTCGGAAGGAGCTGCCGTCATCAAGCAGGAAGCACTTTGCGTTTTGGGAAAAGCGATTACATCCCGGATGCTATTTCTCCCCGCCATAATCATGACTAAACGGTCGATCCCAAAGGCAATTCCCCCATGTGGTGGAGTCCCATATTCAAAAGCCTCTAACATAAATCCGAATTTTTCCCGAGCTTCGTCCATGGTCATCCCCAGCAGAGAGAACATCTTCTCCTGCCAATCACGCCGGTGGATACGTATACTACCTCCGCCAATCTCTGTTCCGTTAAGGATCAGGTCATAAGCCCGAGCCCTAACCTGACCAGGTTCCTGATCCAGCTTAGGTACATCTTCTACTCGTGGAGAAGTAAAGGGGTGATGTACTGCTACCCAGCGTTTGGCTTCGCCATCATACTCCAGCAGAGGAAAGTCTACCACCCAGGCAAATTGGAGAATTCTGTCATCAATAAGATTGAGCCGCCGCCCTAGTTCCAATCTTAGCACGCCTAGTACCCTTGAAACTACTTCCTCACGGTCGGCACTAAAAAGCAATAAATCCCCCGGTTGGGCATCCAGGGCTTTTAATATAGTCTCCATCTGGTCATCAGTAAAGAATTTAGTTATCGGTGATCTGAGTTCATCCTTATTAACTATAATCCAGGCCATTCCTTTAGCCCCATTATCTATAGCTATTTTGGTCAGGTCGTCTATTTCTCGACGCGAAAAGGAACCGCAGGTTTTTGCATTGATAGCTCTTACTACTCCTCCCGACTTAATAGCGGAGGAAAAAACCTTGAATTCGACCTCCTGCACCAGATCAGTAAGCTCAATTATTTCCAGACCAAAGCGCAAATCAGGCTTATCACTACCATATTTACGCATAGCCTCATCATAGGTAATGCGTGGAAATGGAGTAGTAATACTGCGTCCCATTCCTTCCTGAAAAATAGCCTCCATCAGTCCTTCCACCAGTTGGAATATATCCTCTTCATCAATAAAAGACATCTCCATATCCAACTGGGTAAATTCCGGCTGCCGATCTGCACGCAGATCCTCATCCCGGAAGCAACGAGCTATCTGGAAATACTTTTCCATACCTGCCACCATAAGGATCTGCTTAAAAATCTGCGGTGACTGGGGTAGGGCAAAAAACTCTCCCGGATGTACCCGGCTAGGTACCAGATAGTCCCGGGCCCCTTCCGGAGTACTACGAGTTAATACTGGAGTTTCCACTTCCAGAAATCCCCGGCTATCCAGATAATCCCGCATGGTTTTAACCACCCGGTGCCTGAGCATAAGATTATCGCGCATCTCCGGGCGACGCAGATCCAGGTACCGGTATTTTAAGCGCAGGAGCTCATCAACATCCACACCATTTTCGATATAAAACGGCGGAGTTTTAGCGCTGCTAAAAACCTCGATTTTATCAATATATATCTCAATCTGGCCTGTTTTTAGATTAGGATTTTCAGTTTCCTGCGGCCTTCTTTGTACCGTTCCTGCAACACCAATCACATACTCGCTGCGAATTTGTTCCGCGATATGGAAAGCATCCTCATCCGTTTCCGGACTAAAAACTATCTGAATTATACCGGAACGGTCCCGCAGATCTACAAATATTAATCCACCATGATCACGCCGGGTATTAACCCATCCATTAAGAATAATTCTGGTTCCCACATGCTCAAGACCAATATCGGTGGCACTGTGCGTTCTTTTCATCAACCCTATCCTCCTAAAACTCTTGTGAAAACGTCTATGGTACCTTCGCAGGGCTAAGGCTTGCCTGTTATGAGCCTACATTTGGAAACAGTGAAAACAAGACTTAGCCGGGGTAGTATCATTCGATCACATATATATGCTGCCCTAAAGACTCAGTTTCTTTTAGTAATTCTGCAATAATAATTTCACATGGTCAGTGATATGATCCCGGGCCACCTGCTCTTGTTTTTTGCTCTGCATATCGCGTATGGTGATAAAATCCCCGTTTATTTCCTCGTCCCCAACAAACAAGGTCAGATATGCGCCTAATTTAGCGGCATACTTCATCTGTGCCCGGGCACTCTTACCACTATAATCCTTATCAGTTCTTATACCAGCCTGACGCAATTCATTAACTAGGCGGGCCGCCTGTAGTTCATATTTATCATCCATGACTGTTACAAAGGCCTCAATACCGACCGGCCTTACGCAACTACTTTTTAGTGATTCTACTGCCAGTAGCAGCCTTTCTATTCCCAGGGCAAAACCAATACCCGGTAAATCCGGCCCACCACAATCACGAACTAGTCCGTCATACCGTCCTCCGCCGCCTATAGCACTTTGGGCACCAATGTCAGGAATATGAACCTCAAAAGCAGTCTTAGTATAGTAATCCAATCCCCGTACCAGGTTGTCATCATGAATATATTTTACGCCATTTTGTTCCAGGGTTTCCCGCACAATCGCATAATGATCCCGGCACTCACCGCATAAATATTCACTTAAGGTCGGATACCCGGTTATAGCTTCATGGCAGGTAGCCACCTTACAATCCAAAACCCGCAGTGGGTTCTGCTGGTACCTTACCTGGCAATCTTTACAAAGCCCATCCTTAACCGGGGTAATATGCTGGATAAGTTTATGACGGTATTCTTCCCGACAAGATGGACACCCTACTGAATTAAGATGTAATTCAAATTCCGATAGTCCTAAACGGTTTAATATTTCTACCAGCAGCAAGATGACTTCTGCATCTAAATAAGGACTGGTACTGCCAAAAGCCTCTACCCCGAACTGGTGAAACTGACGATATCTTCCAGTTTGGGGACGATCATAGCGGAACATAGGCCCGGTATAATACCATTTAACTGGCAGCAGCCCATTATAAAGACTATGCTCTATAATGGCACGGGCGCAGGAAGCCGTACCTTCAGGACGCAGAGTTAAACTGCGCTTAGATTTATCCGAAAATGTATACATCTCCTTGGTTACAATGTCCGTACTTTCTCCCACACCCCGCTCAAACAGCTCAGTATGTTCGAAAATAGGAGTGCGCACTTCCCGGTAACCATACAACTCGGCGGTACCTTTTAGTACTTCTTCAATATAATGCCATTTATGGACTTGATCTGGTAGTATATCATATGTACCCCTAGGGGCTTTAACCTGCATAACTACCCTCCATATATTGATAGTATTTCTTGGATAATTCTAATTTAAGGCCCGAAGGTTGTCAACTTTGCGGGCAATTAGCCTATCAATAGAATGACAGTATGCTGTGGGGTTTTTAGGGTTATAGAAAGAACTTAAGGTCCAGTTTAGAGGATTAATAAATTTACTGGCAGCTCCACCTCCCAGACCTATGATAGTCTGCCTTTCCTCCATCATTTGTATATTATACAGGCAGAACTTATGTGGCAGCCCATAGCCGACATTTTCCAGGTTAGCTTTCATATATTTCTGCCGGTACAAGTAATAAGGCAAATAGCCATTTTCGCCAAGAGTAGCAGCAAAAAACTGCACTCCCTCTTCTACCCCCCTGACCTGAAGGGCATCATGTTCTTTTCCACTAGTTTCTGCCATTAAAGAACCCCTCTTTATTGCCAGGGTGTGAACCGTAATATTTTCCGGTTTAAGTTTTAGTATTTCCTCTGCTGTGTTAGTGTGTTCCTGGTATCCTTCACCAGGAAGTCCCACGATTAAATCCATATTAATTTGTTGTATGCCCGCCTGCCGGGCCCACTCCACCGACTGAACCACCCCTTTCCGGTTATGCCGTCTGCCAATATGCGCCAGCGTGGCATCATTCATGGTTTGAGGATTGATGCAAATCCGGTTTATGCCTGCCTCTTTTAGCATCTTTAATTTAGAAAGAGACAAGGTATCCGGTCTGCCCGCCTCTACAGTAATCTCAGCCGTTGACGATGATACAAACCACCCTACCAGATTATCCAGCAGTTTTGCCATATCCTCCTCTGAGAGTACTGTAGGGGTGCCTCCACCAATATATATAGTCTGCACCGCATACCCTTCGGTATGTAGGAAACTTCCTATAGCCGCCATTTCTTGGTATAAGGCTTGCAAAAAAGATTTTAGATCATAATTATAGTCTTTTACAACTGCCCCAGGAAAAGAGCAATATAAACACCGACTGGGACAAAAGGGTATCCCTACATAGAGGCTGATCAAACGATGAGCTTCCCTTTTATTTAATAGATAAGGATGATTTAAATGGGCTACCTCCAGCAATAACTTGGCTTTATCAATATGGAGACAAAAGCTGTCTTTCAACTGTTGTAATACCTGTTCATCACTTAGCCCCTGTTCGATTAAACGCCGTACCAACTTAACTGGACGTACCCCGGTTAATATACCGTAAGGACTAACCGGGCTATTAGTATAATGGCTAAGTAATTCGAAGGTGAACCTTCTCGCCAGGCGGTTAATTTCATGAGCCTCCCCGGTTGGCAACTCCAACAGTCGGTACTCTTTAACCAATGACTGCTCATTAATGGCCCCGCAAAAGCGTACCCTCCTATCCTGCTGATTCATAGAAACCTGAATGATAAGATTTTCCTGCCCATTAACCTGACGACTTATTTCATCTCCCGGGAAAGCCATACGGACTAATTCGTGCAGCCATTTATATAGTTCCTGTGGTCTAAAATCAAGGGCTATAATCATGTCAAACCTCCACTCGTACTTATTAAAGGTATTAGAGATAGTTACATAATGGCAACATTTTTTACTCTATGCAAGAATATTTCCGTCTATTTTTAAGCAAAAATTTACCCCTCATCCCGAAGGGACGAGAGGTATACTAATACTCCCGCGGTACCACCCTGATTGGCCTGGGCCCACTTAAATAAGGATAGGCAATCTCTTAAAATAAAAAAAGCTTCTCATCCCATGGGACGAGAAGCTGGTTGCTCTCGCGGTACCACCCATTTTAAATAAAAAGGTCCGCCAATAATAAGATACGAGATTAAATCCGATATCCTCTTCCTGGTAACGGTGGAAGTCTCCGCCTCGACCTACTTGCTTAATGTTTCAGCCGGGTGCTCCCAGGTGAACTTCGGGCCGTTTCCTCATAGATGTGCTTACAGCCGATGGCACTCCTTCTCTGTATAATTTCACGACCTTACTTTACCTGTTCTCAGCATTTGCATTTTCAAATAAATATGATGTTTGTATGCTAACATATACAAAAGCAGTTGTAAAGCTTAAAGAAAAGGATTATTTTCCCTCTCAAAACCAATGGTAGTTGCCGGCCCGTGCCCCGGGTAGCAAATTACCTCATCATCATAGCAAAGCAGCTTTTCTTTGATACTATTGATCAACTCGCGATAAGATCCTCCTGGAAAATCAGTTCTACCTATAGACATCTGAAACAGGGTATCACCCACAAATATTGTATTCCCGGTTTTCAGGCATACCCCTCCTGGACTATGTCCGGGAGTATGGATTACTTCTAATTCCACCGTATTACCAATTTTTATAATATCGCCATCTTTAATAAACTGGTCGGCTGGAGGACTGGTCACTTTGGAACCCATCAAAAAAGAGAAATTGGATACAGAATTAGTTAGCATTTTAGCATCGGCTTCGTGAATAAGGATCTTAGCTCCGGTGGCATCTTTGACCCCCTGGTTACCACCTATATGGTCAATATGCCCGTGAGTATTAATAATACAAACCGCTTTATACCCCTCTTCCTCCAGAACGCGTACAATTCCACGAGGATTCCCGCCGGGATCAATGACCGCTACCTCTTTAGTCTCCTCACAGCCTACGATGTAACAGTTTACACCCATGGTACTGATCTCCAGAGCCTTAAGTATCACGTGTATTCCTCCTTTTAAAAAACTCTTTCACTATCCAATAAAATAGTACACGGCCCATCGTTTTCTATATGTACAATCATGTCGGCCCCGAAAACCCCTGTTTCCACTTTAATTCCATAACTACGAAGAAATTCGACTACATCATTAAAAAGGGGCTGAGCCTCATCAGATGAGCTGGCATCTGAAAAGCCGGGCCGACGTCCTTTTCGAGCGTCACCATAAAGGGTAAATTGGCTGATTAAAAGAATTTCTCCCTGACTTTCCAGTAAAGAACAATTCATCTTCCCTTCTTGGTCAGGGAAAATACGCAAATTGACTATTTTATCAGCCATGTATTGGGCATCCTGCCGGGTGTCACCTTTTTTTATGCCCAATAAAACTGCTATGCCTTTCCCAATGGATCCCATAACTTCATTATTTACTGTTACATAACTGGCCGTGGTACGTTGTAAAACCGCCCGCAAAACCTAATCACCTCGCATATCGGTAGGAAGAACTCTATGCACTTCCAACACGTCTTTTTCCTTCTTAATCCTCTGCATAACTGCCTGCAGGTGCCCCAAATCTTTAATTTCAAATTTAAAATTCATGACGGCCACATCATTCTTAGCTACCCGGGAATAAACAGAATGAATGTGAATTCTCATATCGGCTAAGATATTCATTACATCAGTAGTTAACCTGGCCCTATCAATTGCCCTGACTTCTAATTCAACAGTGTAAAGGCCTCGCTCCTCTTCATCCCATTCCACCTCAATAATACGATCCTTTTCCGTTTTAAGATAATTTATTAAATTAGGGCAATCCTGACGATGTACTGAGATTCCCCGCCCCCGGGTAATGTAACCTAGAACCGGATCTCCAGGAAGGGGGTTACAACAGCGAGATAAACGGATAGCCACTTCGTCTACACCTTTAACTTTTAGCGCCGCTCCCGAGTCCTTTTCCCGGGGAGGAATGGGCCGCGAAGGAATATCTACCGGTAATATATCCTCAACATGGGCATCCTGGAAAAAAACCTCTTTTTGCTTGTTTAACACCTGGGTAGCACTAATATTACCATCCCCCACGGCTGCAAACAGGTCATCTACCGAATTAAAACTAAACCGGCGAGAAACCTCCATGAGTTTGTCTTCTTTAAGCAACTCTCTGGGATTAAAGTGCTTCTTTTTTAACTCACGCTCCATCAAATCCCGGCCTTTAATAATATTGGCCTGCCGTTTTTCTCGGTTAAACCACTGCTTTATCCGGCTTTTTGCCGAAGAAGTTTTTACAAAATTTAACCAATCGTAACTAGGTCCAGGCGAACTCTTAGAGGTGATTATTTCCACTATATCTCCATTAGAGAGCGGTAAATCAAGCGGTACTATCCGCCCATTAACCCGAGCACCAGTACAGCGGTGACCAACCTCAGTATGCACCCGATAAGCAAAATCAACTGCACAGGCGCCTTTGGTCAGTTCTATAACCTTACCTTTAGGCGTAAAAACAAAGACGGTATCATTAAATAAATCTATTTTAAGTGCTTCCATAAATTCCTGGGTATCTTTGACTTCCTGCTGCCATTCCAGGATCTGTCTTAACCAGGATAGCTTCTCATCAAATTTTTTGTCCCGGGGATTAGCCCCCTCTTTATAGCGCCAGTGGGCAGCAATACCATATTCAGCAGTACGGTGCATATCCCAGGTACGGATTTGGACTTCAAAAGGTTCTCCACCTTTACCGATCAAGGTAGTGTGCAGAGATTGATATAAATTGGGCTTAGGGGTAGCAATATAATCCTTAAACCGGCCGGGGAGAGGTCTCCACATAGTATGGATTATCCCTAACACCCCGTAGCATTCACGAACATCTTCCACCACAACCCGGATAGCAATCTTATCATAAATCTCGTCAATATCTTTCCCCTGCTTGAGCATTTTTTTGTATATGCTGTATATATTTTTAGGGCGTCCCTTAATATCACCTGTAATTCCGATTTTATCTAAGCCTTGGGAGAGCTGATCAATAAGTTCATGAACATACTCTTCCCTTTCCTGTCGCTTTTTTTTCAAGCGTTTGGCAATTTGATAATAAGTTTCGGTATCCAGGTAGTAAAAAGATAAATCTTCTAATTCCCATTTAAATTTAAATATTCCTAGACGATGGGCTAAAGGAGCAAAAATCTCCATAGTTTCCTGGGCAATTTCCTTTTGTTTACGTTCATTTTGAAATTGAAGTGTACGCATATTATGCAGGCGGTCAGCTAATTTAATCATAACCACCCTAATATCCCGGGCCATAGCAATAAACATCTTGCGCAGGTTTTCCGCCTGGGCATCCTCCTTAGACTTGAAGTTGATGCGGCTTAATTTGGTAACCCCATCAACTAAACGGGCAATCTCCTCACCAAATTCACTGACAATATTAGAATAGGCCACATCGGTATCTTCAATGACATCATGCAAAAGAGCTGCACATATAGAGGCTGAATCCATTTCGATCTCGGTTAATATGCGGGCTACTTCAATCGGATGAATAATATATGGTTCTCCTGAAATTCTTTTTTGCCCGGCATGGGCTACATAGGCATAGTTATATGCCTTTTTGATCAATTCAATATCAGCACGCTGGTCATATTTTATTACTTTTTCAATTAACATTTGTGGTCCCATACATATCACCATTCCAGGTCCTGGACAATTTTTTTCTCCAAATTAAGCCACGCCTGTCTTTCTGCTATTCCTTCCTGGTAATAGGGAGAATCTCCGGTATTAAAAGTGTTCTTGCGGATACCAGGGAGCTTTATCTCAATCATACTACCCTTTTTCCTAAAACGACACAAGTCAAGATCATAAAGTATTTGTAGTCCCGCCCAACACTCCCAAGATCCGGTTTCCTCCCCCCGCTTTTCCCCCCATAACTGGGATAATTCATGAATATTAATACTTAGTCCCGGCCGGTTAATATCTACCAGGACACGCAACAGAGAAGTTAAGGTACTGGCGTTGGGATAAGCTTTCTCCAGATAACTACGATTATCCATAAGGTCATTTTTATCGCCTAAAAATAAGAAGGATTGTTCATTTCTAAATTCAACTGGTCCCGAGATCATAATAGCTTCCCCTATGCTAAAAGGTACATCAGCAAAAAACAGTAATGATACCTCTCCATAGGTACCCGGCAGTTGCAGGTACGATCCATCAATAAGCAGGTGATTAGTCCGGGCAGTCATAAACATCCGGCGAGCCTCCCGGCGCCTGTAAACATCATTTAATCCCGCCTCGATTGCTATGCCAGACAATTGCTGACGAGCCTTCAAGATTGTACTACTACGATTAGCATAAACCAGCGACCGGGATGGTACCTCTCCATCCCATTTGCTCCATGGCGGGCAACCTTCAATAGGATTACACCCCCACCACACTTCTGAATTAGGAGTTAACTTCCCCCCTTTATTCCACATATCAACCATAAAAATATCTTCGGAAAGCTCATAGCCTTTGCTTCGCAAGTAATGGAGATAGGCAGTTGTAGTCAGATAAATCCCGGGCTGGCCTTTTTTTAAATCACCGAGTACCTGAGATCGAACCGGACACGGAATCTTACCATATAAAAAGCGCAATACCCTAGGTTGGAAAAATTGTTCCAAAGTTGTCCTATGTTTATTTAATAGCCGGCTGGTAGGATAGACATAAACTACCCTGGTTCCCTTTCTTAAGTACTCAATACTTCTATTAATTAATTGATAAAATTTGTTTACCCCGGGGTTATTTTTCCCATAATCATTAAAATAGGAACTCTTCATAGATTTAGCTTTAAGCTGCAAACGTTTTCTTCCTCTAAACTGATCTTGTTCTAATTGAAAAAGGATATCCTGGCAGCACTCTCTTACCGGTAAATCTATCCACCCAGGTTGGTTAAAGGCAATTAGATCCAGACCGGGGAAAATCCTGGCTCGGAAGTGTTCCTTATTCTTCCCTACCAGGCTAACAGTTTCTATACTGGCCGATCTTAATACTAGTTGCGGAACCGGATTTCCTTCTCCAAATGGTTGTAATAGCTTTAATTCTTCCAGCAGTTGGTCATTAATCATGCTGGCATCGATCTCATAGTCTATTTGGTATACTTTTCCAGGGGTAGTAGCTATTTTATCCCGGGCCCATGCCATCATTCTGCGGCAAAATGATTTAAATCGGCTACGAGTCACAGTTAACCCCGCTGCTAACTGGTGACCACCAAAAGCCTCCAGTTCCTCTGCACATCCACTGAGACCTTGATATAAATCAAGTCCTTCTATACTACGACCAGATCCCCTTCCCCGGTCACCCTCCCAGGAAACAATAATGACGGGTCGATGGTACTTTTCCACCATACGGGAGGCCACAATACCTATTACTCCATGATGCCAGTTTTCACCATCCACAATTAACACCGGATAATCATTTAAGTCCGGTTGAGCTGGAATTTGCTCGATAGCCGCCTCATAAATTTCACCCTCAATAGCCCGGCGCTGATCATTATAATCACAAAGTAGGGCAGCTTTTTGCCTGGCTATTTCTTCATCTTCTGTAGCAAGTAACTCCACACTACTCATGGCACTGCCTACCCGTCCCGCTGCATTAATCCGGGGAGCCAGCATAAAAGCAACCTGCCAGGAATCAAGTGGCTTACCTTCTAATCCTACCGCCTTTAAAAGTGCCTTTAAACCTGGTCGAGAAGTTTTACCCAAATACTTTAAACCTTCCTTGACCAGTATACGATTATCTCCAGTAAGGGGTACAATATCCGCAATAGTAGCCAGGGCTACCAGATCCAACTGCCCATACAAAAAATCTGGTTCTAACCGATGAGAGCACAATGCTTCAGCCAGCTTAAAGGCAACTCCTACACCAGCCAATCCCCATGAATCAAGGTGATTATCAATTTTAGGGTTAATGATAGCTAACGCAGGCGGTAAGATTTTCCCTGGTTGATGATGGTCAGTAACTATACTATCCATACCCAGGTCTTTGGCCTTACTTATCTCATCCACTGATGTAATACCACAATCAACGGTTATCATTAGGTCGTAATCCCGGGCCAACATCTCTACTGCAGCTTGATTAACTCCATATCCTTCCTTAAAACGGTCCGGTATATATATTTCAGGATCAGTTCCCCGAGCCTGCAGGGCTTCTTTTAACAAAACCGCACTACAGATACCGTCGGCATCATAATCACCATAAATAATAATTTTCTCCCCGCGGCTAATAGCTAATTCTATTCTATTTACAGCCGCCCTTACTCCATTAAGTTCCCACGGAGACTGCAAATCATCCCAAGCTCCATATAAGAACTTTTGAGCTGCCGGTACAGAACGTATTCCCCGGTTAAAAAGAATAGTCGCCAGCATATCCGATATGGATAGTTGATTAGTCAGGTTTTGGATAATTGAATATTCTAAATTATGTGTTTGCCAAACGCTATAACTCATTAATGCACCTTGCCGTATATATTTGATTTGCATATAATTATGAACATTATAAACTTCTCCGCTAAACATGGTATGGAAACCAGTATTTTAAGTACTGTATTTTTCTACCGCATTTTTAGACGTTAAACTTTATTATATACCATCGATGACAAGTTTTTAACTCCCCAATCCTCCGGGAGTTTAGTAACCCCATAAAAGCATTTACCAAGGAGTTGAAAAGATGACGGAAGATAAAATTGAACGAATCAATGAACTGGCCCGTAAAAAAAAGAGTATCGGTCTAACACCGGAAGAACAACAAGAGCAGAAACATCTTTACCAGCAGTTCTTAAAAGACATTAAACAACAGATTGTAAACCAATTAGATGAGGCCGGCTACACCAGAAAAGAGCAATAACTACCAAGGAAGCAAGAAGACTGTCCCTTTGCTTCCTTGCTTTCCCACCAGTAAATACCATAATATTCTCTGGTTTAAAAAGGGGAAAATTATCATATAGATGCTGTAAGAACCAGGAGGTGCGGAAAATGAGCAAAATAAGACATGTTTTCCCTGGTGGGAATACCCGCTACGGATTTTACTCTTTCTACAAATATATGGTAGGCCCCCAGGTACAGCGAAAATATATTCTTAAAGGTGGACCAGGAGTAGGAAAATCTGTGTTTATTAAAAAAATGGGAGAACATTTTTATGCAAAAGGGGTAGATGTCGAATGGCACTGGTGTTCTTCTGACAGCCATTCACTAGACGGAGTAGTACTGGGTCAGCAGCAGATCTGTTTTCAGGATGGGACCTCACCACATACAGTTGATCCGGTATATCCCGGCGCTGTTGATGAGATTATAAATCTGGGCGATTTTTGGGATAGGGACCAATTAATTGCTCACCGTACGGAAATATTAGATTTAACCCGGTTTATATCTTCCTGTTTTCAAAAAGCCTATATGCGATTAAAAGAAACTGGATGTGCTTATGAAGAATGGAAATCATATTACCGTGAAGCCCGTGATGATAAGGCAGTTCAACGTAATATAGCTGCTTTAGGTGAAGATTTTTTACAGGGAACAGTTTCTTCTTCCTATCTGCCCCGTCACCTTTTTCCCGGGGCCATTACCCCGGACGGCCTGGTAAATAAGATAGATTATATTTTGGAAAAAGATCATGAAATATTCGCCGTGAGAGGTAGTCCGGGCAGTGGTATTAAAGAATTATTCCAATATGTTTATAACCTTATTGAAGTCCATTCTGTTTATGGGGAAGTATTTCATAATCCATTTGATCCGCATGAAATTGACCTCATTATTTTACCCGATAGTAAATCAGCACTAATCGATGTTTCCCCTATACTTTTCCAGTATGGGGATCAAATCCCGGGAAAAAAATATCGGCGTCAATTAGATTTTGATCAGTTTATTGATAATTCCCTCCTCGATCCGTGGTCTAAGTCAGTAGCTGCTGCCCATGAACGGGTAGATACAGGATTAAAAGATGCGGTGCTATTTATTCAGATGGCCAAAACTTATCATGATGAACTGGAACAGTACTATTTAACAGCTATGGATTTTGCAGCTATTGAACAGTTACGGCAAAAACTGGCAGGAGAAATCGAACGGTTACTGGACTAACCATGTTTATATTTGTTAAATTCTTAGGGCGGTTTACTAAAGCACCTGATATATTACCGGGTATTCCAGCAAGAGGAAGCAAGTCTGGACGACCCGGTTGAAAAAAGAAATGCAAACTTTAGTTTATCGGTGTCGGCAATTACTATGTTTACCTTTATAATCGGCACCCATGCTCACCATAAAAAAAGCGGGGAGTTCCCCCGCTTTTTATCGTACAGGTACCTGCAGGCTGCGAGCTAAAGAATAGGCAGTCTCTCCCCGCGTAATGGTTTCTAAACCATTAAAATCGGTACCCGGGCGTAAAAATCCCAGGACCTGGGCTAGGGCTACATATCCCCGGTTAGCGTCAGTTACAGTCGCATCCTCAGGAAAGGGATTTACAAAGATGTTTTTACCGGCAATATAGTCAAGCTGCAGAGAGCGGATAATAGTTTTTATTAACATCTTCCGGCTAACCTGCTCCTGAGGATTTACCTCACCACTAATCCACCCTTTTTCCCGGCAGCGTTTCAATATACTTTCATCATCCCATCCATTGATAGAATATAGTCCATCACTAGCTCCCAGCATAGCCCGTAAAAATGTAATAAGACTGATGCTTTCCCCAGGACGGAACTGAGCACCGTACTCACCCATCAACCCTGCCTGGCCTAACAGGCGAATTTCTTTTTCCGCATAATGGCCCGCAATATCATTAAAACTTAATGATGTAGGGTACTGGGAAACTGGTTTTCCTTCCCAGCTCAGTTTTTCCCCACTTACCGCATCGATACTGGCGAATCCCGGCTGGCCTAAAGCTGGAAGGGGACGATATACAAGTTTTAGATCATGGGAGCCGCGGTTATTATATACTTTTATATAGCAAAGTGTAAGGGGAGCATACTCTAAAAATACTTGTTCAGCCTGGGCCTGATTCATAGACTTAACTGCCGATGGAAATTCACTTTCTGACCAGGTTAGATTGTAGCTGGTGATTTTCCCATCTGCAGTAGATACTTCCACACGGATTCCTTCTCCTGGACAGGAAATCCCCTCTACCTGCCGGACAAAATCAAATGACCACTGCCGGGGCTGGGGTTTTTGCTTAACAATAATATTTTCAGTGTAGGGATCTAACATTACCTGCCTACTTAGCTGGGGCTCAATTCCCTTTATAAACTCTTCTGCTACACCAGCAGCCCTTTTACGGTCCATATCTCCGGGCTGGTTGTTATCTTCCTCATAAATATTAAAGCTTTGCAGCTGGCCGGTAAAAGCATTAACCCTGGCCCACATACTAAAGGCTCCCCTATTATCATCAGCTTCCCTTTCCCATCTAAGGTTCCAGTACCACTGATCCTGGTCATACCAGTCCCGTAATAAATGCCAGGTTTCTAACTGTGCACCAAGTGGAATGTCAACCCAATGATTTACTTTATCAACGGCTTGCTCCCGGGTTATTAATTTTTTAATTTTCTCCATCTCCTGAACTTCCTGGGGTGTTAATCGGGTATTTTCCTCGCGACTAGCTTCTTTCATTCCTGCCGGCATTCCCATACCATCCGCTGCCGAATATTTTTGCTGCTCAGGGATAAAGGGCTGACCACTTATGGCATCAATTACCCCATTAGAAGGATGATAAATCTTATACACCAGCCGAGGTGAATTTTTATCTTCCTTATTTAGCGGCCGGACAGGTGAGGCTGTTAAATACTGCTTTTGTAAAAAGTTTTCTCTTTGAAAATTTTGGTGAGCCTGTTCAAGGGAGATGGCCTTAGTAATACCCGGCAAATCGGCGGCAGTCCAGTTAAGATCATAGCCGGTTACTTTACCTGTCCGCCCATCGATCTCTATCGATACTCCATCACCAGTAACTATTACCCCATTAGCATAGCGCTGCCAGAAAAAACGATACGTGACAGGACCATACTTGTTTAACGGCACCAGCTCTCGTGTTTCCACCGCTTGTAGATTTTCAAAATGATTAGCCGCCAGCCGTTTAACCGCCTCGCGGGCAGCAGCACGAGCCTGACTTAATGAAATTACTTTATTATAATCCGCCTGTTCTTTCTCTGGTGTCCACAAGTGCATGCTGATTATTTCCCCACTGGTAGCATCCACCTGGATGTGCAAATTACCTTTCTGATTTTCCTCATCAGACCAATTAAGCGACCAGCACTGCCGTTGTGAATTGCTTTCAAATTCTGATCTGAAGTTGTCAAATGCTTCCGGAATATCAAAATGAGACCGGGCGGTTAATATGGCATCTTCCAAGCTTACTTTTGTTTCAGCTGCTGCCAGAGTAATTGGAAAAAAAACTACGAGCATCACTATAACCAGCAGACCACCTGTTATTTTATGTTTGCCCATAACTTAACTCCTTTCATTCAATTCTGTAATATGTCTGTTATGGTTTAATACGCAAAATAATAGCTGGGCTGTCATAGCCATTAAAAGATCTGCTGCTAAAAATCACCATTTTAGCAGCAAACCTCCAGCTTACTTGGACAGATAAACCAGAGGTTGGTAAATGCTCTAAAAATTGCAGCCCCGTGGCGAAAAGCGCTATTAATAACTATCGTTTATGGATTCCGTACTTAAGAAGTGGTACTTTAACACTTTCCTGATTAATAGTTAAGGAATTAGCCGGGCTCTTACCAGGTCCCCTTCCCGGCCTTGTCCCGCTTCAATATCAAGCACTAACCCGGTTTCCCGGGGCGATTTCTCACCTTTTTTCAATAGTCGAGCTGTAACCTTACCCTGATTAGCGATCAGTTCCCCCCAGCACAGATAACGGTGTTTCTGAGGTTGATAACAACCATCCAGTGGTAAATACAGCCACGGTCCGGTCCCGTGCTCCATTCCCTGTAGGTGTTTGATAATCCCCTCAACTAATACATAAAAAAGCAGTTTAATCCCGCCTGGACTACCGGGTAAATTAATAGCCAGTTTATTTTTTCGTAAAGCTGCTGTGGTACTCCTTCCCGGCCGAATATTTAAACCGGTAAACAAAAGTTTTGCCCCAGTCTTTTCTAAAGCTTCCCCTACCAGGTCATATTTTCCCTCAGCAGTTCCACCACTAATTAATAGTAAATCAGAATCTGACCAGCCTATTTCCATCTTTCGACATAGAGCCTCCAGATTATCAGGTACTGCGGATAATTCCGCCCTAGCCCTACCATAAGCCTCTTCCACTAACCCTTTTAACAAAACACAATTGCTATTATAGATTTTACCAGGCGGAAGTGATTGCCCAAGTTGTACCAATTCAGTTCCAGTGTTAATAATATGTACAACTGGCCGGCGATAAACAAGTATCTCAACTATTCCGGCTGATGCCAACCTTTCAGTATGCGATGGGGTTAATAATTCTCCTTTAGAAGTAATAACCTCTCCAGCCTTTACGACACTATCAGGAGTTTGAATGTTTTTTTTACCTAAAACCAATTCTTGAATAATTATACTGTCCCTTACTCTGTAAACATCTTCCTGCTTGAGGACCGCTGCACTTAATGGAGGAAGATGGGCTCCTGTCATAACCCGGGTAGTATAACCAGGTGATAGGGGGGTAGCTAAAATCTCCCCGGCGGCTATCTCCCCATTTAGCTGCAACTTAACTGGTAAACCGGATTTAATCAAGTTCCAATCTGATTTTGTAACTGCGTATCCATCCACCAGAGAGCGATAAAACCCTGGTATATCTGCAGGGGCATGTATATCAGCGGCACAGACCCGGTTGCGAGCATCACCTATACAAACTTTTTCAAAATCAGCTACTGGCGGAATGGTAAGACAGTGATCTAATGCTGCTTCCAGAGCCATAGATACTGATTGCATTCTCTTTATCCCTTCTTTATAAATTATCTGGGTAAAGTCAGGTTTTTTAACCAGCCAACTTTCTCTGCTTACTCCCGGTGGTCCCGGTATAAATATTCCTGTTAATAAAGCTCATCTAAAAAAGCTCAACCCTTACCATTTGTTGAGTGCTTATCCCCTGTAGATGGGAAGGAATATGGATATATCCATCAGCTAACGCCAGGATACTCATTAAGCCCGACTTACCCAGCAAAGGCAGTGCCGTCATCATCCCATTATCTTCCTTAAGCTGTACCGGAATAAAATCATCTCGTCCTGCCTGGGAAGCTATATTCATAGTGACAGATGCTTCCAGAACCGTAGCCCGCTCCCTTCTTATCGCCGGTGCACAAACCACCAGGAACATCATGAGTGCAGACACCGGGTGTCCAGGTAAACCTATAGCTAATTTATCACCAATACGGACTGCCATAGTGGGCTTGCCTGGTTTTACGGCTATGCCATGAAAAAGTAATTCAGAATCAGGAAAATCCAGTAAAACATCCAGTGTTACATCCATGGTCCCCACTGAACTTCCTCCCGACAGGAGCAGTAGGTCATTTTGTTCCAAGGCCAGCGCAGCTGCCTGCTTAAGCTGATTGAAATCATCCCCTACCAGCGGGTACCTTTTAGCGAGGGCCCCGCAAGATTGTACTGCTGCCGCCAGCGAATAGCTATTTACATCTCTAACCTCTCCAGGGCCAGGTATCTGGTCAATTTCCACCACTTCATTTCCAGTTGACAATATACCTATCTGGTAAGGTTTCAACACGTCGACCTGTCCAATTCCCAAGGAGGAAAGCAATCCGATTTCCTGGGAACGCAGTCTCCTACCAGCTGTAAATATTTTATCTCCCCTAGTCAGGTCCTCCCCCTTCATCATCAGGTTGTCTCCCGGTCCTACCGGCCGGTATATAAGTATAGTATCCTCACCTAATTTTTCGGTATACTCTACCATCGCCGCTGCGTCTGCACCCTGAGGAAGCATGCCACCAGTGGGTATCCAGGCACACCGCCCCGGCTGCAGTTCAAATTCCGGTGCCCTACCCATAAGAACCTCCCCTGCATACTCAAGGTAGGCAGGTAATGACTCACTACTGCCGAAAGTATCGGCAGCCCTTACTGCGTACCCATCTACTGTGGACCGGGTAAACGCAGGAAGATCTTCCGGACTAGTAAAATCCCGGGCCAAAGTACGATTATAAGCCTCCGGCAGAAATACCGTTTCCTGCTGGCCGGCAGGTAGATTATGCTCTATACGCTGCCTAGCCTCATTAACGGATACTACTTTTAAGAATTCCCCCATTACAGACACCTCGCCAACTTTCATATTTAAGTTTTAATCGGGTTTTTACAAAATTAGCAAAATCAATTAATGTTCATTATACTTTACGGTATTTCTCCGTCAAACTAAGCCTGCACTAAACAGTTTTTGTAATCCCTATCTTGTTAGTTTACAATAGTAATAAAAATTTAAGGGAGAGGAGACTTCGTTATGTCACGGAAGACCTATATTGATAATATTCCCCTTAAACAGGCTTGGGACCTTTTTCTTGATGAATTAGAAAGTAACGGTTATTTTAAGTTTCAGAAAGAAGTAGTCCCAGTACTAGATGCACAAAATCGGGTAACCTTTGCTGCAGTTTATGCAAGGCGTTCCTCTCCTCACTACGTAGCCTCTGCAATGGATGGGATAGCCGTTCAAGCCAGCTCCACCTATGCAGCTACTGAAACTAATCCCATAACTCTTCCGACTGGAGCTTATCTGGAAGTAGATACTGGTGACTATGTTCCCCGGCAATATGACTCGGTAATAATGATTGAAGAAGTTGATTTTACCCCAGACGGAGCGCGGATTATTAAACCAGCCGTACCCTGGCAGCATATCCGCTCTGTGGGCGAAGATCTGGTAGCCCACGATATGCTCCTTCCCTCCCACACCCTTATCGGACCTTATGAAGTGGCTTCTTTACTGGCAGCCGCTGTATCGACCGTAGAAGTTATTAAGCAGCCTGTAGTAGTAATTATCCCCACCGGTACAGAATTACGCGATCAGGGTTATGAGGATATGGCCCCGGGGGAAATCGTAGATTCTAACAGCCGTATGTTAGCCGGACTATGTTGGGAATGGGGTGCCATTCCCCGCCGCCATCCCATAGTAATAGATGATAAAAATTTGCTCAAAGATGCCATAGTAAAAATTAAAGATGAGGCAGATATGATCGTTGTCTGCTCAGGATCCTCCGCGGGACGTGAGGATTATACCTCCACCATCGTGGAAAATTTGGGAAAGCTTATTGTGCATGGTATTGCTACCCGACCTGGTAAACCGGCAATTTTAGGAATAGTTGATGGCAAACCAATCATTGGCGTACCTGGTTACCCCGTTTCTGCCCAGTTAATATTTAATCTTTTTGCTCGCCCGATATTGTACCGCAAACAAAGCCGAATCATGGCAAAACCCGATATTATGGAATGTCAGATTAGCCGCAAACTCGCCTCCTCCATGGGGGTGGATGAATTCGTATATGTAAATGTAGCTCCCGTAAAAAACGTTTATAAAGCTTACCCCTTGAGCCGGGGAGCCGGCATTACTACCAGTCTAGTTAAAGCCGATGGCTTTATTCAAATTAAGAATGGGTATGAAGGGTTAGAAGCAGGAGAATCCTGCCAGGTAATATTGCAGCGCCCTCGCAAAATAATAGAAAAAACTTTAATAGCCATTGGAAGCCATGACTTAACCATGGATTTTCTGGCAGATCTTTTGTGGCAACAGTACCGTATCCGGCTGGTATCCAATAATACAGGCAGCATGGGGGGCATTATGTCCCTAAAAAAACAAGAAACACATTTTTCAGGTATTCATTTACTTGACCATTCCTCGGGTGAATATAATATTACTTATCTAAATAAATATTTAGGTGGAAAATGGTTACTTGTAAATCTGGTCAAACGCCAGCAAGGGCTTATGGTTAAAAAAGGAAATCCTTTGAAGATAAAAAATTTAAAAGACCTGGCCCAAAGCGATATTCGCTTTATCAATCGTCAAAAGGGTTCCGGCACCCGGGTCTTACTTGATTATCTGCTCCATCAACAAGGCATCAATACAACCGGAATAAACGGCTATAATCGCGAAGAATATACTCACCTGGCCGTAGCCGCATCAGTTAAAAATGATGCCTGTGATGCCGGTTTGGGAATTTACGCCAGTGCCCGGGCTCTGGATTTAGACTTCATACCGGTAGCTGAGGAACGTTATGACCTGTGTATTCTTCCTGATCTAATGCCGGATAACTTAATAAATCTACTAATTGACATAATTAGAAGCCCACAATTGGCCACTCTTATTAATCAAGCAGGGGGATACAACTTAGATTTGACCGGCCAAATCATGGCTGAGTCAGAATCATAACCTCCGTTTATTTTAACTATTAATTCTGATTATATAATGTTATTTAGAGCTATTTACGCAAGGATTTTAAATATTTCTGTCGAATGGAAACTGTGATACATTGTGCTTATGGCAGCCATAAATATTTGTTAGTCAGAGTCCTGGGGGGGATTGTGGCATTCTGCACGGTAAGCAATTAAACTCATTCGTTTATGAGGATGGTTTCCCATTGCTCCAGGGTTTCCGACACCTGTTCAGGTTGTCTTTTCGCGGAGACCTGTTCTACTGTTCAGTAAAGGTGCTATAATTTAACAATAAGGGCTCTAAAAAAATTTTATAATGTGGGGAAAGGAGAGTGTGATTGGTATGAAGGTTACCCGCAGGCAGTTCTTAAAGGTAACCGGCGCAACCATGGCTACATTTGCAGTTGTCGATCTTGGGTTTGACCTAAGTGCAACTGCCAGTGAGCTAAAGGGCGTACGCACCAATGGGGTCAAGCCAGTACCGACGATATGCCCATACTGTGGTGTAGGGTGCGGTCTTGTGGTTTACGCCCGAGATGGTGTCCCTGCAGATCAGCCTCAGGTGTTGAGTGTGCAAGGCGACCCCGATAATCCAATTAACCGCGGAAGTGCTTGTAGTAAAGGTTCAGCTATGATGAACCTTAGAGAAATCTTTAACCCGGAAACAGGACAACAAGAGATCAATCCGCAGCGAGTGAAGAAGCCTAGATACAGAGCCCCGTATAGTGACAAGTGGGTGGAAAAAGATTGGGATTGGATGCTGGACAACATTGCCCAGCGAGTGAAAGAAACGCGTGATAAGTATATTGAACACAAAGATGCTGACGGTATTATCGTAAATCGTTGTGAAAAAATAGCCAGTTTGGGCGGTGCAGCCCTGGATAATGAGGAACTCCAGCTTATTACTAAAATGAACAGATCTCTTGGTCTGGTGTTTTTTGAACACCAGGCTCGTATTTGACACTCTGCGACGGTTGCCGGGTTGGCACCTTCATTTGGTCGCGGAGCGATGACGAATCACTTTATTGACCTTAAAAATACAAATTGTGCTTTAATTATCGGTAGTAATGCTGCTGAAAATCATCCCATGACATTTAAATGGTTGACCGAAGCCAGGTTAAAGAACGGGGCCACGATAATCAATATCGATCCCCGCTATACCAGAACTTCGGCACGCTCGGATATTTATGCACCATTGCGCTCCGGCACTGATATAGCTTTTATAGGTGGAATGATAAATTATATCCTGGAAAACAAGCTCTATCACGAAGAATATGTTAAATGGTATACCAATGCTACTTTTATAGTAAAAGATACCTTTGATTTTAATGATGGGCTTTTCTCCGGTTATAATGCTTCTGAACGCAAATATGATACTAAAATGTGGGCTTTTGAAACCACTGAGGACGGTAAATTTGTGCGCGATATGGATATGGAACACCCGCGTTGTGTACTCCAACTGCTTAAAAAGCATTACTCGCGCTACGATATTGATACTGTTTGTAAGCTAACTGGTACACCCAAAAAGAAATACTTAGAAGTTATCCAAACATATGCAGCTACCGGCGCACCTGATAAAATCGGTACCATTTTATATGCTATGGGAACTACCCAGCATACTGTGGGTACTCAAAACGTCAGAAGCTATGCTATGTTGCAGTTACTTTTAGGTAATATTGGTCGGCCGGGTGGTGGAATTAATGCCCTGCGCGGTGAGTCTAATGTTCAGGGCTCCACTGACTGGGCACTGCTCTATCATATTATTCCTGCCTATATGAACAGTCCGGAGGCTAAGAAACATCCCACCTATCAGGATTATCTTGACAAAGAAACACCTAAAACTAGTTTTTGGGTTAATAAGCCCAAGTTTTTAGCCAGTCTCCTGAAGTGCTACTGGATGGATGACAACCCGGCTAAATCTTATGATTATCTGCCTAAACGGGTAGACGGTAAAAATTATTCCCATATTGCCCTATTTGAAGCTATGTATAACGGGGAGATCGAAGGGTTATTTATCTGGGGATCCAATCCTATCGTAGGTGGTCCTAATGCTAACAAAGAACAAGCAGCTCTGCCTAATTTAAAATGGATGGTTGCTATCGATCTATGGCAAACAGAGACCTCAGAATTTTGGTCCTATAAGGCAGTTGACAGACCAACTAGCAATAATCCTTATGAAATTAAAAAACCTGATGAAATTCAAACTGAAGTATTCTTCCTTCCCGCTTGTAGTTCCTATGAAAAAGAAGGATCTGTTTCCAATAGCGGACGCTGGATGCAGTATCGTTGGAAAGCCTGTGATCCAGTGGGTGAATCCCGGTCTGACCTGGAAATAGCCAATGACTTAATGATTCGAATAAAGAACCTTTACAAAGGCAGTACTAAACCTGAGGATGAACCGATTACTCGTCTTACCTGGAATTACGGCGAGGGTCATCCCGATCTTGACCTGATAGCCAAAGAAATTAACGGATTTACGGTTGTAAACGGTAAACCTGGGGAACAGGTAGCCAACTTTACTAAACTTGCTGACGATGGGTCTACTGCCTGCGGTATCTGGGTCTATTCCGGTTGTTACCCCGGCGATGAATACCTGGCCCGTAGAAGAGATAACAAAGATACCCCTTATCCCGGTACAAAACCTATCGGCAGCTATTCAAACTGGGCCTGGTGCTGGCCAATAAACCGGCGTATTATCTATAACCGTTGTTCGGCTACCCCGGAGGGGCAACCATGGGTACCAGACCTGACCACCATATTCTGGGACGGAGAAAAGTGGACTGGAAATGATATACCCGACTTCGGGGTGAACAAGGATCCTAACGGCGAAGGTGGCCGGGATGCTTTTATTATGAGGGTAGAAGGTGTCGGCTGTATCTATAGTACTTGTAACGAAGGGCCCTTCCCGGAACATTATGAACCATGGGAAAGCCCGGTAAAAAATACTCTTAACAGCCAGGAATTCAACCCGGTAGTCAAAGAGTGGGAACCTGATAAGCGTGGCAAATCTAATCAATATCCCATTATTGGCACTACCTATCGGGTAAGTGAACACTGGCAGGCCGGGGCTATGACCAGGAACCTGCCCTGGTTGGCCGAGTTAGTTCCTGATGTATTTGTAGAAATGAGTGAAGAACTGGCACGTGAAAAAAGGATTCGTAATGGTGATAAGTGCATCATTACTACCAGCAGGGGTGATGTCAGAGCTATTGCCTGCGTAACTAAGCGCTTCAAACCCATGTGGATTGACGGCAATAAGGTTCACCAAATCGGTGTACTCTGGCATTTCGGTTTCAATGGTTATGCTACCGGAGACCCGGCTAACCGTCTCACCCCACATATTGGTGACGGTAATACTTCCATACCGGAATATAAAGCATGGCTATGCGACATAAGGAGGGCTTAATTATGGCTAATTTAGCTAATCTTTATGATGTAAGCAAATGTACAGCATGTCGCGGTTGCCAGGTCGCCTGCAAAGATTGGAACCAGTTGCCTGCAGTAATAGAACCGTTTAAGGGAAACTATCAAACCCATAAAGACACAAATGGCGATACCTTTACTATCGTGCGGTTTATTGAGCACGAAGACGCGGTCGATGGTGTACAGTGGAATTTCCTAAAATATCAATGTATGCACTGCCTGGAACCTGCCTGCATGACAGTATGTCCACGGGATGCCTACAGTAAAACTGAATGGGGGGCTACCATTCATGACCCTGAGAAGTGTATAGGCTGTCAGTATTGCACTTATGCCTGTCCATTTGGTATACCCAAATATCGTAAAAGAGAAGACAAGATTACTAAATGTACTATGTGCGCTGAACGGGTTAACGAAGGTTTAACCCCGGCCTGTGCCCGGACCTGCCCGACTGGAGCCCTCCAGTTTGGAGATCGTAATGAACTGCTTGAATATGCGGAAGAGAGGGTCAAATTCCTGCGGGCTAACGGTTTTCCCCGGGCGACCATTTACGGCCGACTGGAACTGGGCGGTCTGAATAATCTTTATGTACTGACCGATACTCCAGATAAGTTCGGCCTTCCAGTTGATCCCAAAGTTCCTGGCCAGATTCCCTTCTGGCAGAATATCGTTCAGCCCTATTTTGGCTGGTTGATTCCGCTGGCTCTAGCCGGATCTGCAGTCAGCTTTGTCACAACCAGAATTCTAGCTAACAAACATGGAGATCACGGTGAAGGGGGGCATGAATAATGCAATGGATTCCAGAATATAAGGAGGATGTCAACCGGGTAGAAAGATTTAACTTTGTCGCCCGTATAACCCACTGGGGACATACGGTTACCTTCCTGCTCTGTCTCTTTACCGGTCTAGTTCTGTTCCTGGACGGTGTCGACTGGCTAGCAGCCGTTTTCGGTGGCTATCAAGGTGCTGGGCTGGTTCATCGTATTTCAGCCGTCCTTATGACACTAGTCATCGTGTTTTTTGTATTGTTTGATTTTAAAGGCATCATATCCTGGATAAAAGACTTGCTACGCTTTGGCAAGAACGACATTATTTTTGTAATGAAATTCCCATTTGAATTCCTGGGCTTTAAGGTTAAAATGCCGCCTCAAACCCGCTTTAATGGTGGCGAAAAAGGTAACTCTATGCTTACCCCTACCTGTGTTATTTTGCTGGTATTAAGTGGTTATATTATGTGGTTTCCAACTATCTTCCCGGCAGGATTAGTCCGTGTAGCCTATCCTATTCATGATATTGCCATGGTATTAGCTACCTTTATGGTGTGTATGCATGGTTATCTCGGTTCTTTCCATCCCGGATCAGGAGAGTCTTTCTGGGGAATGTGGAAGGGCACCGTTCGCGAAGATTGGGCTCAACACCATCATCCTATATGGTATGAGGAAACCTATGGTGACAAGGCTACTACCGATGCCGAGTAATTCTTCATATTGATATAGAAGGGGGAGCACATCTCCCCCTTTTGTTTTCCTAACCTTAAACATTTTTATTAAAATAATAATAGTAACAGGTATGTTTTACCTACATATTTTCACTCAATAACCCGGTATTGTAACTTGTATTTTATGTGGATGTTCAGTTATAGCTACCAAAGGAGTGATTAATAAATGGAAAGAAAGACTCCCGTCAGCTTACCGGAAGGGTATGTGGATTTTTTTAAAGAACTTGAAAATTGGCAAAATACCCAGCAAATTAATCTGAAAAGGGATACTGCCGTTGAACGGGTACCGTTGCTTATGTTATTAGCTAACCACCATAAGCCTTTACTTCGGATCCAGCCACTCGACATTGATGAACTCCGTTACCGTTCTCTTACAGAAGATCTAACCCGGTTAATAGAATCTGCGCGGCCGGAGACACATGAGTCCATGGAAAAACTGCGCCAAAATATTGGTCAGATTAATTTTAAAGAAATACCTGAGCAACTCCTAAACGGTCAAGATGAATATTTTTCGGAACTGGCTGAATCTATTAGTATATCATTTGACCTGCTTGTTTTTGTACTTGATCATACCTTGCGTCCCTTCTTGCGGTTAGCAGCAGAACCTTATAATGCAGATCTGGAACTGGATGAATTTCAATCCTGGGATTTTCCTACCATCTGCCCTATCTGTGGAAGCAGACCCCATATAAGCCGCCTTCGTTCCCAAGATGGCCGCCGTTATATGTATTGTGAACGCTGCTTTACTGAATGGGAAGCACGCTTTTTGCAATGTGTCCATTGTGGAGATGCTGAGCCTGGTGATATAAAATATTTTACCATTGAAAATGATGATGCTTATCAGTTATACATTTGTGAAAAATGCCACGGATATCTGAAAACTTTCGATGAAAGAGTAAGTGGTAGATCAACCGATCTGTTCATTGCCAATATAGAAACCGTTTACCTGGATATGCTGGCTCGAGAAAAAGGCTATACTAACCATGATAGCTGAATCTTTCAACAATTTCGGCACGACCTAATACCAAAATGAAGAATCGACATAGAAGAAGTTCATGTAGTTACCTGTTTTATTGAAAGTAATGGTAAAATATTATTGCTTAAACCTAGTACGCAGGTGGGAAGTTATCAAGCCAAATGGGGCTGGAACTAGCGGCTATTAAGTAAGCCATTCCCCGCTGGAGCAAGCCTGGCAGGAACTAGGTGATGATTCTAACCACATATCGATGCGGCTTTTAAGAGCCGATGCTATCCTTGCCTGGTAAATGGCTATCCGAGCAAATACCTTGCCCAACCGGCCTTTACCAAATTTCCCCGGGTTCCCGTTTATACGCTGGCTGATACCTTTAAATTTGTAAAAGAAACAATGGTACCCGAAAAGTGGGAAGAGGGTTTTGATTAGACAGCATCAATTTTTATAACCGGGATAGTGTGTGAATATGGTATTATTACTCCGAGCCAGGTGCAAAATATACGGGAGTAAGCAGACTCATAAAAACACGGTGATGGTTCGGTGGTTTTCTTTTTTTAAAGAAAACCACCGAACCATCACCGTGTTTTTTACAGATTTTTTATGCATGCAATCAATTTAGGCCGTTCCCCTGTTTTAAACATACTTTATTTTAATCTTCATCGGATCTTAGTTGGTAATTACCACCCTGAACCAGCAGGGCTTTAGAATTAACCAGAGCATCGGCAACTTTAAAACGGGCTTCTACTAGAATACGCTGAAATGTGGTGCGTGACACTCCCATAATCTCAGCACATTCAACCTGCTCATATCCCAGCAGATCTTTTAAACGTAAGGCTTCCACTTCTTCGACCTTTAATATAATCTCATCCAGCTCATAAGCCGGTATACCCGCCGGTTTAAAACAATTAGCCCGGGGAATATGTCCTACCCATCTGCATTTAACTCTACGAGGCATCCTAGCACCTCCTATACATCATACCAAATACTCCCCACATTCCAGGCCCAACTGCTGAAGTTTTTCCCGGGACGGCCTCCCTGTCTGCATATCCCAGCCCCTGCCATGGTAATAGGCTTGTAAAACCCTTTCTACCTGTTTCGGATCTAAAACCTGCCCACTTACCACTTGCTGGTAGAATCGTTCTGGGAACCGGCTTTCTTCTTCCTTTTCCCCTTCCCGAATGTTAAATAATTTCATCAAGGTAAAACTGCGTTCCGCAGCTTCCATTAGCTCAGACTCATTGATCTCAAGTCCCCACATGGCATTAAAGGCCCGGGTTAATAGATTAGGCCCCACCCGGTTCATCACCGGTGGACGAATACATATCCCCAGGCTGTTATAGGCCTGTATCAAATCCTCTGCCCAGATGCTCATCAGAGGTATATTTACCAAATCACTAGTCAGGTCAATGGTTTGTTGTTTTAGTTTATCAGGCATATCCAAACGGGAAAATTCCTCCTCCCCCATCCCGAACTTCTCCCACATCAGAGCTGCATCGTGATGATTATAACGGAGATTTTCCACAATACTACGACACCTTAAATGGTCTCCTCCCCGTGGATTAGTTAACATACCCATACTCCAGGTGGACCATCTCCCCCGGGGATCAATCATAGGTATTTCCACTCCTTTAACCTGCATTGCATAAGAAGGATGACCTATTATACGACCTGCCTCCCGTGTTCCTAAAGCCAAAACTTTACCAAAACCTTTTTGTTGAGCAATATCCTCCATTAAGTTAAAAACTGCATCCTCGTCTCCCCAGGATAGTTGATAACCGACATCATTAACAGATATTAGTCCTTCCGTATATAATTCTATTGCCATAGCTACAGAACTGCCGGTACTAACCATGTCCATACCCAGACGCTGGCAAATCTCGCTAGCTTTAATACTGGCTTCTAAATTTAAACCACATTGAGCACCAAAAGTGACTATTGGAGTTATCTCCATGTCTTTTACTTTAAGCCCCTGGTATTTACCATCTTTAATCTCGACCAAGTGACCACAGGCTATAAAACAAGCCTGGCAAGCCATATGCTTAACCAGTAATTCATCAACTTTTTTCTTGTCAAATTCTGTTTTCCATTCTGGTAGGTTCCCCCTGGTAAAATTATGGGCCGCCAGAGCCGAGAATCTTGAATAAACCGGACTGGCATTCATAGTTCCATACTTCTTAAAGGGTCCATAAAAAGGTGAGGATTTAATCGCCCCACTAGCCTCACGGTTAATGGCCTTTATGGTTGCCCCGTCATGTATTACAGCACGACGACCAGTAGTTTTCACCACGATGGCCTTCAGGAGTTTAGAGCCCATCACCGCCCCCATGCCAGTCCTCCCCCAGGCATCAGAACGACCGTTTTGTAGACTAGCATAGCGTACCTGGTTTTCTCCCGCAGTTCCTATCAGGGCTACCTGTGCACCCGGGTATTCTTCTTCGATCTGGTCCATAACCTGAAAAGTATCTAATCCCCATAGGTGACTGGCTTCCTTAATTTCAACCCGGTCATTCTCCACCAATATATAAACCGGATGGGGAGCCTTTCCCCGGAGAATAATTCCATCATATCCGGATGCTTTTAATCGATAACCAAAAAACATCCCGGAATTAGAAGTCCCCAACCTTCCGCTCAATGGTGATTTAGCAGATGCTTCAGTCCGGGAGGCAGTAGGAAAGTTTGATCCCACCAACGAACCTGCCGATATAATCAAAACGTTTTCAGGCCCCAAAGCATCTATTCCAGGCGGAATTAAATCAAATAACCACCGGGCATTAAACCCTATTCCTCCCAGGTATTGATTGTACATCTCTTCCTGGACGGTCCGGGTAGTAATTAGTAAATCATTAAGATTGATATCAAGATACCGGCTCTGTACCATCATAATCACCCACAAAAATAGTCTAAACTAATAATAACATACTTAAGCATCCGGATTATTGTGAAGATTAAGACTCTAAATTAAAAGTTTTAATTAATAAGTCAACTACGTCATCCAGTTGGTCAAATTTGAAACAAGGTTCATTCTGAGCAGGTATTTCAAAGTCAGCTACTCGAGCAATAACCTGATCTAAGTCCATAATATTAGTATCGATTTCTTCTCTTAGTACCTCTATTTTGGGATAACCGGCTTCTTGGAAACCTTCAGTTATCACCAGATCGATACCAGCAGGTATATCACTTAGTATTTCTTCTAAAGTTAAGGTATGCCGACGATAGGTAAGGCTCATATCAGAGGAAATCGCCTGGACTACTTGGGCACCAGCCCTGAATAGACGGCCCGAATCATGTAGATCCGGTGTTAACGGACCATGGGAGTGTTTTATAACCAGCGTCTGGATCCCCTCTTCAGCCAGCCGGTTTAATACTCCCACCAAAATAGTAGTCTTACCTGAATTATGACGACCAACGAATGACACTATGGGAATCATTATACATCCTCCTCAGCGTGTTTTTTGGACTAACATTATATTTCTATTGATTTTTTATTGAGTCAGCCAGGAAATAATTTTTTACAAGAACAAACCACCAGGCCAAATTCCCATCATTCTCGGCGAAATTTTCCGCCATATCACAAACACAGATTTTTCTATCTCCAGCTGCCCTTTGCCAGCACTAAGAATATAGCTATTAATTACATAAAACAATGAGAGCACTTATCCTACCAGACGAGCAGCTATTTCCTTACAACGGTTTAATATTTCCGCTTCATTTAGCGTCAGCAATTGTCTATCCTGCATGACAAGTTCCCCATCAATAATAACAGTGTTAACATCACTAGCCTCCGAGGCATAAACAATGTTAGCCATAATATCATAGCGTGGCACCATATGGGCAGCTCCCAGGTTCATTAATATAATATCGGCTTTCTTACCTTTTTCCAGGGTACCAATCTCATTCTCCAGACCTATAACCTTTGAACCATAACGGGTAGCCATAGACAGAGCCTGGTAAGCAGGAAGAACGGTAGGATCCATAGTGCTTACCTTGTGTAGTAAGGCACAACTCCTCATTTCTCCAATCATATTCAGGTTGTTATTACTAGAGGCTCCATCAGTTCCCAATCCTACATCTACACCTTCTTGGAGTAGAAGGGGAACGGGAGCAATACCACTGGCTAGTTTCATATTGCTTTCAGGATTATGGGCGATGCCTACACCCTTGGCTTTGAGTATAGCAATATCTTCTTCAGATAGATGCACACAATGAGCTGCTATAACCCGAAAATGATCAAATAACCCTAAGCTATCTAGATGAGCAACTGGAGTTTTCCCGTATTGTTTCAATATATTTTCGTATTCATCCGCCGTTTCGGCCACATGAATATTTATTCCTATCCCGCACTCCTCAGCTAACTCCATAACCCGTTGCAGGTATTCAGGTGGACAAGTATAAGGAGCATGAGGTCCTAACATTATTATAATCCGTCCCCGGGCCTGGTTATGCCAGTGCTCTACCATCTGGCGTGATTGCTCGAGAGCCTGTTCACTTTCCGGACCTACTCCTATCATTCCCCGGGAAAGAATAGCGCGTATTCCTGATTCTTGTACCGCCTGAGCTACCCGCTCCATATGGAAATACATATCGACAAAAGTAGTAGTACCTGATTTAATCATTTCTACAATGGCCAGTAATGTACCCCAGTAAATGTCATCACCAGTCAGCTTAGCTTCCAGGGGCCAGATTTTCTTTTCCAGCCACTGCATAAGAGGCAAGTCATCCGCATAACCGCGCAACAGGGTCATGGCCGCATGAGTATGGGTATTTATAAACCCGGGTAGAGCTACCTGGTTGTTTCCCTCTATCACCTGTTGATAATTATCGGAAGGAGCTTCACCTTCCCCTATGGCTTCGATAATCTGGTCTTTAATGACTATGTATCCCTGGGGAATAACATAATCCCTGGTCATAGGGATTATAGCTATGTCCTTTACCAGTGTTTTCATCCTGTAATCCTCCCTTTACAGCCATGCATATGCTATCTCTTATTTTGATTGGCCGTAGTTTTGAAAACCGGCTTGCAGGGCTTTTATATCCCCTTCTTCCAGAGAATAGGGTGATCCTAGCCCGTGGGAATATATAGCAATCATAGCCGTTCTTTCTGCTACCCGACACACCTGGTAGGCATCAGTTAAACTGCTACCTATTCCTACTAGACCATGATTGGCCAGCAAAACTGCACGCTCTTTTTGAGAAAAGCTTTCCCCTACCTTTTCAGCCAATTCCCTACTCCCGCAATGGGCATAAGGTACCACCTGAATCTCATGTCCAATAACCTGAGCAGTTTCTTCTAATATTACCGGAATATTTTGCCGGGCTGCAGCAAAAGCCGTTGCAAAAGGACTGTGCACATGAACAATAGCTCCACAGTCCACCCGCTTCTGATAAATATTTAGATGCATAGAAGTTTCAATGGAAGGACGAAAACGTCCTTTTACTATTTCACCCTGCTTATTTACCAGCACTATATCATCTGGTTCCATGATAAGGTAATCCATTCCACTGGGGGTTATAAGGATTAAATCTTCGCTAGGTATACGCTGGCTCACATTTCCCCAGGTTCCCAACACCATACCACTTTCTAAAATCTTCCGGGCAGTAGCTAATACTTGCCCACGTTGTTCCCCAAACATATTTAAACACTTCCCCGCTGAGTAGTTTCTACTATACTTTTCGGATAAGGGGGCTCAAGCAGACCTTTTTCGGTTATTATTCCCCTTATCAATTCCCTGGGAGTAACATCAAAGGCGGGATTAAACACCTGTACCTCTGGGACCGTGAGATTTATTCCCCTTATCCGACGCACTTCGTCCGCATGCCTTTCTTCAATAGGAATTTCATCTCCTGAGGAAATGGATAGATCAATAGTAGAGAGTGGTGCAGCAACATAAAAAGGAATACCATGATATTGGGCCATAACTGCCAGTGAATAGGTTCCTATTTTGTTGGCGGTATCCCCATTGATAGCTATACGATCAGCCCCCACTATAATTGCATCAATATCATGAACTTTCATAGTGTAACCCGCCATATTATCCGTTATTAGGGTTACTGGGATTGAGTCCTGCATTAATTCCCAAACCGTCAGACGAGCTCCCTGCAGTACCGGCCTGGTTTCACAAGCCCATACCCGTTCTATTTTACCCTGGCGGGCCGCCGCACGGATAACCCCTAAAGCGGTGCCATATCCACAAGTGGCCAATGCTCCCGCATTACAAATTGTCATCACCTGGCTGCCCTGGTTTAGTAATTGATGCCCATATTGACCAATAGCTTCATTAATTTCCACATCTTCTGTAAATATAGCCTGGGCCTCTTCCAGCAAAAGCCTACCAATCTCCGCCGGAGACCGCCCGGCATTATCCTGGTAAACACTATCCATACGATTTAAGGCCCAAAAGAGATTAATGGCAGTCGGTCGCGTAGCTGCTAAAAGGCGACGGTTTTCAGCATAATAAGCTTTCATTTCCGATACTTTTCCGGAAAATTTCAACATAGCCAGGGCGATACCAAACGCGGCAGCTACCCCTATTAATGGAGCCCCCCTTATCTTAAGACAGCGAATAGCTTCAGCTACCTCTTCTGGGGTATGACATACCTCATAGACCACCCGGTCGGGAAGTTGATTTTGATCTAGTATTACTACGCTCTGCTCTTTGAAATATATAGTCCTGATCATTATTTTACCGATCCATCATCGAGGATTTTAGCACAATCACAAGTTTTATCTCCGGAAATACGGGGAAGGCTTTCCAACATTAGCCCGCGCACCTGATGAATACATTTTCCCATCATCTCAACCACTTCACTATGGGAGAGTATTCCCGTGGAAGTTCCGGCCGCAAAATTAGTTACTATGGATATATTCGCATAACACATACCTAGTTCGCGGGCCAAACATACTTCTGGGACACTAGTCATCCCAATTACCTGTCCACCTAATTGTTTAAACATAGCAATCTCAGCAGATGTTTCGAATCGGGGTCCTTCTGTGCAAACATAGACTCCCCCATTGTGTATCGTCACTCCAAGTTCCTGACCTGTTTTAAACAGTGCCTGGCGCAGATCTGGACAATAGGGAACCGTCATATCACAATGGACTACCCCGACCTCTGAACCCTCATAAAAGGTCGTGGTTCGTGTTTTAGTAAAATCCAAAAACTGATCCGCCAACACAACTTGACCAGGTTTAAATTCAAAATGAAGTGATCCTACTGCAGCAGTAGCTAGTATATTCTTAACTCCAATTTCTTTTAAAGCCATGATATTAGCCCGGTAGTTAATTAAATGCGGAGGAACGCTATGATCGGCACCATGCCGGGCAATAAAGGCTACCTTAGTTCCTTTATAATGGCCGGTTAAAACCTTTACCGATCCATAACGAGTATTTTGAACCTGCTCTTTTACTCCATCTAAGATTTCAGGATCATACACTCCGGTTCCACCTATAATTCCAATTTCAATCACTGCTAATGCCTCCTCTTGTTCCCTCTATTATTCATTATCTCCATCTTCGCGATAGAAGAGTGCCTCAGTAAAAACTTCCGGTGAAAACTCCCGCAAATCCTCCATGCCTTCCCCTATACCTACTAACTTAACGGGAATCTCCAATTCCCGGGCAATAGACAGGACTATACCACCTTTAGCTGTACCATCAAGCTTAGTAAGAATAATCCCGGTAACCCCAGTAGCCTCTTCAAATAAGCGGGCCTGACTGATGGCATTTTGTCCGGTAGTAGCATCTAATACCAGCAGCACCTCATGAGGTGCCCCGGGAAGTTCACGTTCTATTATTTTTCTTACCTTGCCAATTTCTTTCATTAAATTAGTTTTATTCTGCAAACGCCCGGCAGTATCTATTATTAAAACATCAGCATGACGTGCCCGGGCTGCACTAATAGCATCAAAAACTACCGCCCCGGGATCAGACCCTTCTTGATGTTTAATCAGCTCTACACCCACCCGGTCAGCCCAGATTTGTAACTGGTCAATAGCCGCTGCCCGGAAAGTATCCCCGGCTGCTAAAAGGGTTTTCTTGCCTTCCTGTTTTAATTGATAGGCTATTTTAGCTATAGAAGTAGTTTTTCCCGCCCCATTAACACCTACCACTAGGATTACAGCCGGTTTTTCAGCCAGGTTTAGTTGGGTATCCGCTGAGCCTAATAACTGCTTTACCTCTTGTTTTATCAAGTCTATAACTCCGGATGAATCATTAATCTTGGCCTTTCGGGCCGCCTGTCTTATATTGTCTACCAATTCCAGAGAAGTTGCTACACCAGTATCTGCTTGAATGAGAATTTCTTCCAACTCCTCCCAGAAATCCTCATCCAGCTTACGGGTTTTTTTCACCAGTACATCCAAACGGGCATTTAAATTCTCCCGAGTCTTATTGAGGCCCCTTTTAAATCGCTCAAAAAAACCGTTCTTTTCCCGGACACTCCCGCCATCTGACCTGATTTCATTAGAAAGGACTTCTACAGGTTCCTCTGATATAAGGTTCTGCACCTGGGATGATTCTTCAGAAGTTACCTCCTGTTGTTTACTTGTTTCTTCCTTTTTTTTAAACCGATCAAACAACGCCATATAATACCACCTTCTTAATTATCCTGCTATATTCTCTGCCTGATCAGGATTAAGCGTATAAACTGTCGAGACCCCTTTTTCCGGCATAGTAACTCCATAAATACTGTTAGTACATTCTATGGTAGCCTGCCGGTGGGTAATCACTATAAACTGGGTAGAGGCAGCCATCCGGCGCAAGAACCCTGTAAACCTGATCAGGTTAGTCTCATCTAGTGATGCATCAATCTCATCCAAAATACAAAATGGAGCCGGTTTCAGTCTTAATAGAGCAAAGATAAAGGCTATACAGGTCAGAGCTCTTTCCCCTCCCGAAAGCAAATTAAGAGGCTGGTTTTTCTTGCCTGGCATTTTAACCTCTATATCTACTCCGGCCTGTAACTTATCATCTGATTCTAGCGCTACTAACCGGGCTTCTCCCCCACTAAAAATCTCTTCAAAGGTCTGGCGAAAACTACGGTTAGCTATCGCCATAAATTGGGCAAATTTATCCTCCATAATCGTTTCAGTTTCCTTAAGCAGCTTTTGTAGGGAATCACGAGCCTTAAATAGATCCTGGTATTGTTGGTTGAGAAAACCGTAACGTTTAGATATTTCTTCATATTCCTGAACTGCTTCCACATCTACTGGTCCCAATTGTTCCAGTTCTTTAAGTAATTGCTCAATAATCTGCCGGGACTCCCTGGCTACCCCTGGAGAACACACTTCTTCTTTCCCGGTTGGGAGAGGTTCATTACATTTCTCCAGCCAGCGGCTGCGCAGATTATCTAGGTCAGTTTCATAGCGGGCTATGGCAATTTCTGCACTATGTATGCCATTTTGCAGGGTAGATAGTTTATCATTAAGTGGTGCGATTTGTTCCCCCCACTGGCTTATAAGCTTCTGGTAGCGATTTTCATCTATTCTTAACTGCTCTATTTCTCCGTTTAGTTTTTGTCTTATGTCTTCCTTTTGCTGAATTTGATCCTGAAGGGTAATAATCCTCTTTTCTTCTACATTAATTTCATTATTAAGTCGATTAATTAGATTTTCCGCCTGCTGCCACGATTGTCGGTAAGAATCCTGTACCTGCTTTAGTTGGGCCAGATTTTTGGCCAAGGTATTCAATTCCTGCTGCTTCATTGCTAATTGGTCCTGATAAGAGACCAATCGTTCATTTTGCACTTCATAGTCACGCTGCCAGGTAGTTATTTGCTGTTTTAGGTCTTCTAAACGGGTACTAGTCGTATGGGTCCGGTTTTGTACCTGCGCATAACGTTCATTTAGGCTTATTATATCCGCTTCTATTTTCTTTATCTCCTGATCGATTACTTTAATCTGTTCAATATACCCGTTTTCCTCCTGATGGTATTTATTATAATCCTGGGTAATACTATGGCACTGCTGTCGCAGAACATCCGCTTTCACCTGGAATTCCATCAGCTCCTGCCGGACATTACCTAGTTCCTGTTCCAGGTTTTCCATGGCTAGGTTATTCGTCTTAACTACCTGGCGGTTTTTTCCCATTTCTTTTTTTAAAAGATCTAATTGTTGGTCCAGACGCCTTTCTTCCGCTTTACGTTGGAGAGGGCTTCCCTTTAAAACCGTCCTGGTTCCCCCAGTCATTGCCCCGCTGGCATTGATTAATTCACCATCCAGGGTTACCAAGCGCAATGGTAAGGACATTTGCTTAAAAACCCGTATGCCCCGGTCCATATCCTGAACCACCATAACCCTTCCCAGCAAATATTCTACCGCCTTCTGGTATTTATCCGCGTGTTTTACCAGTTGCGAAGCCAGGCCTAAAACCCCTTCTAAACCCTTTAGTTTTTCTAACTGTCTCTCTGGTAAGGAAGAAACCTTTAAAACTTCCAGGGGAAGAAAAGTAACCCTTCCGGCTTTATTCCTTTTCAATAGTTCAATAGCTTGGCGAGCATCATCTGCTTTTTGCACCACTATGTTCTCCAAACCTCTACCGGCTGCTACCTCTATGGCCGTCTCTAATCCCGGCGGTACACTAACCAACTCGCCCATTACTCCCATAATTCCGGGAACCCTCTGCCTTATTTCCGGTTTAAGAATATATTTTACTCCATTGGAATAACCAGTTAGATTTTTTTCCTGTTCCTGTATGGTAAAAAGGGAATTCTCCAGTTGAGTACACTGCCGGGTAAATGTCAGATATTTTTCCTCTAATTGTCTTATCTCACCAAGGAGTTTTTCCTTTTGCTTATCTAACTTCTCACAATTTTGCTCCGCCATAAGCCGGCTATCCAGGGCAGTTTTTAGCTGTAACTTAAGCTGGGATAGATGGTTTTTAGCACGTTCTTGCTTTTCCTGGCTATCCAACCGGTTAATCGTAAATCTTTCCCGACGCTCACTAGATCGCCGCTGCTGTTCCTCTAGTTCCCGCAGCTGGTTACCCAGCCAGGCCTCATCCTGCATGTCTTTAAAAACTTTACCTTTAGCCGCCTCAAATTCAGCCTGAGCCTGTTCCAAATCAAGACGCATTTTCGTTAAACGGGCTTTAAGTTCCTCATATTCCTTCTTTCTGGTATTATACTTTCGTTCCTCCCGTTGAAAACTATTCATACTGCTCTCGATTTCCCGGCCCATACTTTCCAGCATGCGGGTATATTTTTCATGATCTTCAGCTGCCCCGGTGGTGCGTTCCCGGTGATTTTTTATTCTTTCCTTACTGACCCTTACATCACTTTGTAGGGAGCGAATAGCTGTTTCTAATTGATAGCATTCTTCTTTAAACTGCTGGTAACGGGTAACAGTATCTTTAAGTTTTTGCTTATCAGCCTTAAGGTCCTGCTGAATACCTATTAATTTATCTTTTAATAATTCTAATTCAGTTTCTTTTTCATCATGTTGTTTTTTTCGCTGGGTAAGGTCACGAATAAGTTTGTTAAACTCAAAAAGCATAACTGACCTTTCTAGTTCTCGGCATTTACTTTCAATTTCAAGATATTGACGAGCCTTTTGAGCTTTAACAAAAACATCTTCTTTACGCTGTTCTAATTCACCTAGTAAATCCCCCACCCGCACCAAATCTTCGGTGGTTCCACTAATACGCCGGTTAACTTCATCTCTTTGCTGACGATATTTAATAATTCCGGAAGCTTCTTCTAAAAACAGTCTCCGCTCTAGTGGTTGTCCATTAAGTACCTGTTCCAATTCGCCCTGACCAATGATGGAGTATCCTTTTTTGCCCAGGCCCGTACCGGTAAAAAGGCCGCTTACATCCTTTAATCGTACCCGGGTACGATTTATAAAAAATTCACTTTCACCAGAGCGAAATAGCTTACGCACCAGATGGACCTCACTGAATTCGCATGGTAGGACCTGATTAGTATTATCAATGGTTATCTCCACCTGAGCTAATCCCAGGGCCTTTTTATGATCAGTACCATTGAAGATAACATCTTCATTTTTTTGCCCACGAAGATTGCGGACATTGGATTCTCCAATCACCCACCTGATAGCATCTACTACATTACTTTTACCGCACCCGTTAGGACCAACAATTACATTTATACCAGGATGCAGCAGAATCTCCGTAAAATCAGCAAACGATTTAAATCCCTTTATTTCCAGACGTTTTAAATACACCTTTGTCCTCCCGGTTCTAGATTAAATGTACATCACCAGTGGTGATACTGTGCTCGGTCATACCGTCATCAACTAGCAAACTCCCATTTATATCTATACCAGTATTTACACCTTTGACCCGGCGCCCCCCCAGATCAATGGAAATTTCTTTTCCCAGGTGTAAGCACAACTCCCGGAACTCATCCATAATAAGGTTATCATCTCCTTTTAAGAAGGAATCGTAGTACTTTTCCATAGATTCAATGACACTGACTATGACCTCATTTAAATCCAGGGTACTGCCAGTCTCATCCACCAGGGAGGTACCAATATTCCTTAAATCGGAGCTAAAATTATTAACCGAATTATTCACGTTTATTCCCACCCCAACAATTAAAGAATGGAGCCCATCCAGTTCCCCACTTAACTCCAATAGTATCCCTCCCACCTTATGACCGTTTATAAAGATATCATTAGGCCATTTTATCTGACAGGAGTTTTCCGTCCATTTTTCCAGCCCCCGGGCTACTGCTACTGCCATCACTAGCGAAAGCAGGGCCGCTCTCTGCAATTCCAGACGGGGAAAGAGCACTACTGAAAACCATAAACCGCCGACGGGGGAATGCCATTTTCTTCCCTGGCGGCCTCTGCCTCCGGTTTGCCTGGCGGCAATAATCACAGTACCTTCCGGCACCTGTTGTTCAAGGATCATCTGGCGTGCAGTGGTATTAGTTGATTTAGTTTCATTTACATGGTATATTCTGTCGCCCAGATTTCGGGTATTAAGCAGCATCTGGATCCGGTCACTATCAATAACATTTTGCCAGTCCCTTAATATGTAGCCTTGACCCCTGATACCAGTAATATTATAGCCAGCTTGCTTAAGGGCTTCGACATGTTTCCATATAGCTACCCGGCTAAGACCGGTTAGATGGGCTAGCGCTTCACCTGATACAGCCTTACCGGGATGTTCTACCAGCTTCTGTAGTATTAATTGCCTCATCACTTCACCTACAATCGTTATAGCTTTAATTAGACAGGAAGGAAAATAAAACCTTTTTCCAAAGTTCATCATTATCTGGTTTAATCTTCTACTTTAAGGATCTGTTTAGCCATCACATATAACACGATGCTGAAAAATTCCCATTCTATTGCCAACTCTCTATTTAATACCCAATCTGTCCAAGCAGGAGAATGAGCTAGTCAGCATAATAAAAAAGGAGGCAGCCTTAAAACCTGCCTCCTTTTTTATTATAATCGACTTACTACCCGGTGATCATGGAAGAGACTGAGGCAAAAACGCCTACTCACCTGCACCGGTGGCATCAGCCTGTAAAATATACTATATGGAATTTAAGGCTGATTTTCCAAAAAACTATGCCGGGGATATATGATTTCCGGTTCTGTTACCCGGGCAGACCCAATCCCTATATCCCCATATTCCAATTGATCCCAGGAACGAAAGCGAATAGGACAGGTAAATTCACCCATTAAATAATCAAGATTGGCCCTCTTATGCCCTACTAATTTTGATACCTCATTACTTCGTACAAAAAGGTCAATAGGCTCTCCCACCCCGTTTTTTTCGATAAAGGCCTTAACCATTTCTTCAGCTTGATCCCGAAATACCCTCTGTTCTACTAATTCTCCAAACGCAGGATGAAAGGGACCAGCAATAACTGCTCCTGGAGCCCGTAGTTCATCTCCTGGATGAAGGCCCATACGAATAACGGGTATTCCCTTCTTCTGGAATATAATAAACATATCCCGGACTATTTCAACCGCCTGCTCCAAATCCAGGGGGTGGTAGCATCCCGATCTATACATTTGTTCCAGAGCTGTCCCGGCAATTACCAAAGTAGGATAAATTCTTACCATATCCGGTTTTAGAGTAGTCGCTTGATGAGCCGTCTTAATATCCAGATAGCGATGATCACCTGGTAAGCCAATCATTAGCTGTATCCCCAGACGAAAACCACGGTCTTTGATAAGATGACCAGCTTTAAAAACATCATCCCTATCATAACCGCGTAAAGATGTTTTTAAAACCTCATCTGCCAGTGACTGCACTCCCAGTTCTATGGTTTTAACTCCCCATTTTTGCAAGTGTTTTAGTATCCCCACACTGATTGCATCGGGACGGGTAGATATCCGAATCGATTTTACCTTTCCGGAATGCAAAAAGGGTTGAACAGTGCCTAGGTACATTTCCTGAAGCCGGGGGTCAATTGTGGTAAAATTACCTCCAAAAAAAGCAATTTCAACATCATGGTGCTGGAAGTCTATAGTTGTCAAATGGGATTCTACTATGGAGTTAATTTGTTCTGGCAGCGGTGCCTTTTCCTGGGCCGCAATAATTTTTTGGTTACAATAAATACACTGGTACGGACAGCCTAGATGGGGAACAAAAATCGGTATATTGTAATGTCTTTTCACTATGTGCCTTCACTATCCATATGTAGCCGGCTCAGTATCCTGCTATCCTTTAGTGCTTTTTCCGCCGCATTTTGTTCCGCTTCTTTTTTGCTGCGTCCTATACCGGTAGCCAATAGTTCCTTTTGATAAAATACCCCCGCTACAAAAGTTCTGGAATGAGCAGGTCCGCTTTCCTCGAGAATAGCGTAATTAACGTTCTCTCGATTTTTGCCTTGCACTAACTCCTGCAGGCGAGACTTAAAATCATAGTAATCCCCCTGGGCAGTCTCCTTTATCACCGGTTCCAGGTATTTTAAAATAAAATCCCTGGTACATTCATAGCCTTGATCAAAATAAATAGCCCCGATAACAGCCTCCACCGCATCTGCTAAGATGGATTTGCGGGTTCGACCTCCGGACATCTCCTCGCCCTTCCCCAGTAAAATATAGCGGCCCAGACGCAGTTCCTGGGCCACGCCCCTGAGAGCCTGTTCGCATACTACCCGGGCTCTTATCTTGGTCAGCTCTCCTTCGGCTTTATCGGGATAACTCTCGTAGAGATACTCGGCTACAACAAAGTTCAATACTGCATCTCCTAAAAACTCCAGACGTTGATTATTACCAGGTGTATTTCGCTCCTGTGCATAAGACGGATGAGTTAAAGCCATAGCCATTAACTCAATCTTATTAAATTCAAGCCCGTTATTACTTAAAAAATGTTCTGCAGCCTTTAATTCACTTGATCTCATTTTTGCGATTGCTGCAGATATGTCCACAGCGCTTCCACTAAAGAGCCCATAGTAGTATAATCTTCCAGGTCTTCTTCCGGGAATTCGATGTCATAAGTATCTTCCAGGGCCATAATCATTTCTACAATATCGATGGAATCAGCATCAATTTTTTCAAAAGGGGTTTCCATACTAATTTCCAGCGGGTTAATATCTAATTGTTCTGCTAGTAACTTACGAGCCATTTCGAAAAATTTTTCCACTTATTATCCCTCCAGGTACTAATTATCGACTTTATTATATTACAGCCTATTTTATATTGCTACCAGTATTGCTACCAGTCTGAATGTTAACCAAGGACATCTGCCAGAGCTTCTTCCTGCAGCTGAACTATGCCCTTATCGATGCATTGACGGGCAATATTTAATCCGTTATATATAGCCCCCCGTTTAGAGCTTCCATGACAAACTATACTAACACCCTTTACTCCTAAAAGCGGTGCCCCACCTACCTGTGCATAATCGAGCTTCTTGAAAAATCCGGGCATCATTCCTAATTCCCGGCTAACTCCACGAGCTATATATAGAGCCATACCTTCAACTGTTTTTAGCACCACATTACCAACAAAACCATCACATACCAGCACATCAGCCCGACCATCAAAAATGTCGCGACCCTCCAGGTTGCCTATAAAATTGATTTTGTTATACTCCTGCATCAGTTTATAAACTTCTACACTGAGAACATTGCCTTTGGTTGATTCTTCTCCATTGTTAAGTAAAGCTACCCGCGGTTTCTTAATACCGAAAATACGAGCATAAGTACTGCCCAGTATAGCAAACTGAACTAGCTGCCTTGGCTTACAATCCACATTAGCTCCAGCATCGATGAGCAAGATATCTTGTCCTTTGATATTAGGAATAGCTGCTACCACGGGAGGTCGTTCAATCCCTTCCATGCGCCCCAATATGAAAATAGAGGCCGCCATCTGTGCGCCAGTACTACCGCAGGATAATACTGCATCAGCTTTTCCTTCCTTGACCATAGTAGTAGCTACAACTATAGAAGAATCTTTCTTTTTTCGCAGTGCACTAACCGGGGATTCATCCATATTAATTATCTGAGTTGTGTTAACTATAGCTACCCGGGAAGGATCATACTGGTATGAAACCAATTCCTGGGCTATAATCTCTTCTTTCCCTACCAGAATAACGCCGGCATCATTTTCTTCTATCCATTCCAGGGCTCCGGCCACTACTTCAGATGGTCCATGGTCACCACCCATGGCATCAATCGCTACCTTCATAAATTTGCCTCCCAAAAACAAAAAGTAAGCTACCAGCCTGGTGCAGGCTATATACCTTACTTTTTGACCGTTTACCTTGATTTTTTACATAACATCTTTTCCCTTGTAATACCCACAAACTATACAGGCACGATGGGGCATTTTAAGTTCGTGACATTGAGGACATTCTACCAGACCGGGTTTATCAATTTTCCGCCACTCAGCACGACGTTTATTCTTACGGGAATGTGATTGTCTTCTCTTGGGAACTCCCACTCGCCGATAACCTCCCTTCCCTATCTCAAATTTTTTAATTTCTCCCAGCGGGGATCAATTTCCTGTTCCTGACACTGACAGGAACCATAATTCCTATCTATACCACATTGTGGACATAAGCCCTTACATTCAGGACTACACAATGGGTTAATAGGTAGTTGAGAATAAATGATTTCTTCTAAAAGGGGCCAAAGATCTGCTTCCCCTTCCTTAATGAACACTGCATCTTCCTCATCCTGGTATTCATCCCGGTGAGAAACATCAACTAGAGTCGCAAAGAAATCCGCTTCAAAAGGATAAGTATAGTTCTTCAAACAACGGGAACATTGCATTTTTAAAACCGCACAAATAATTCCCCGGGCAGGAAAAACCCGACCCGTATTTTCCACCGTGAGCTCTATTTCTATAGACTCTATAGTTACTCCCTCTAAGTCGACAAATACGTCGCCCACCTTTTTGACAATATGAAAATCCTGGTGCTGGTGGGGATGTTTCTGCAGGTCCTTAACATTGATTTTCATGCTATTCACCCCAAAAAAATACCAGATTCATTATAGTCTTATGCTGTTATTATTGTCAACCAACACCTGCTGTAAACAAAAATCTAATCCCTTACGATGAGGGGAGCCAACCTGCTGGTAAATCTAAAAGGGGCGGGCAACTTTGCACCCGCCCCCTCGGTTTTAAAAATTAGCTTTATTTATTGGATAAACGGACAGTATCCCTGGCAATAACCAACTCTTCATTAGTGGGAATTACCAGGATGCGCACTTTGGAATCTTCCGCCGCTACATCTACTTCCTTACCCCGTACTTTATTCTTTTCAACGTCCATCTTAATGCCCAGGTAGTCAAGGTTTTCACAAACTTTTTCCCGAACATCATAGCCATTTTCACCTACACCGGCAGTGAATACCAGGCAATCACAGCCATTAAGTTTAGCCACATAATTGCCTATATAACCTTTGACACGGTTGTAGTATACGTCTAAAGCCAGTTGGGCTCTTTCATTACCAGAGCCAGCTGCTTCCAGTATATCCCGCAGGTCATTTGATACACCGGAAAGACCTAGCATACCTGATTTTTTATTGAAATAGTTGTTAGTTTCCTGAACACTCATACCCAGCTTTTCCATAAGGAAGAAAACAATGGCCGGGTCAATATCTCCGGAACGGGTACCCATTACCAGACCTTCCAACGGGGTAAAGCCCATGGTGGTATCAACAACTTTGCCATTCTTAATAGCCGCCATACTACCGCCATTACCTAGATGCAGGGTAATAATCTTACAATCTTCATACGGTTTGCCCAGCATCTCAGCAGCACGATGGGAAACATAATAATGAGAGGTACCATGGAAGCCATATCTTCTGACCTTAAATTTCTCATAGACCTCATAGGGTAGGGCATAAAGATAATTGTCAGGCTCCATGGTCTGATGGAAAGCTGTATCAAAAACAGCTATATGAGGTACATTAGGCATAAGTTCCTGGCAAGCTTCAATTCCCATTAAATTAGGCGGGTTGTGCAGGGGAGCTATGTCAAAGCAATCTTTGATAACCTTCTTAACCGTATCATCGATAACCACTGAATCAGCGAAAGTCTCGCCACCATGCACCACACGGTGACCAACTGCGCCAATCTCATCCATACTCTTTATGCAGCCATATTCTGGGTTAACTAATACCTCCAGTACCAGCTTCATGCCTGCAGTATGATCGGGAAGATCTCTTTTAATTACTACTTCATCCTTACCTACTGGTTTATGTTCCAGAGTAGTCCCCGGAATCCCCACCCGGTCCACCAGTCCCTTGGCCAGAACTGATTCATCAGTCATATCAAATACCTGATATTTAATAGAAGAACTACCAGCATTTACAACTAGCACCTTCATTTAATTATACCTCCTTACTAATCTCTAATAAGTAATACAGAATGGACTATATTAGGCACGAACTGCTGTCATAGCCACTACATTAACAATATCTTCTACACTGCACCCACGCGACAGGTCATTAACTGGTTTGGCAATACCCTGTAAAATAGGACCAATAGCCTCTGCCTTAGCCAGTCGCTGGGCTATCTTATACCCAATATTCCCAGCATTTAAGTCGGGGAAGATTAATATGTTGCATTCTCCGGCTACCGGACTACCAGGTGCTTTAGAAGAACCAACTTTAGGTACCAAAGCTGCATCAACCTGGAACTCGCCGTCCACCTTAAGCTCAGGGAATCTTTCCTTGGCAATCGCAGTAGCCTGGGCCATTTTGTCGACTAACTCATGGCTGGCACTGCCTTTAGTTGAGAATGAAAGCATTCCAATCTTAGGATCATCCATTCCACATAGGTCTACCGCAGTTGCTACCGATGTTTTAGCGAATTCCGCTAACTGTTCGGCAGTAGGATTAGGAGTAACCGCACAATCAGCAAATACGAAAATGCCATTATGCCCAAATTCACAATTGGGGACAATGATGATAAAGGAACCAGATACTGCGGATATACCTGGAGCAGTTTTGATGATCTGTAAGGCAGGGCGTAATACATTACCAGTAGTATTTTCAGCCCCGGCTACTTCTCCATCAGCTTTGTTCATCTTTACCATCATCGAAGCAAAGAACAGCGGATCAAGCATAGTTGCTTTAGCCTTGTCCAGGTCAATTCCTTTCTTCTTGCGCATCTCGTAAAAAGCCTGTACAAAATCGTCATAAAATGGTGCTTTAGCCGGATTAATAATCTCTGCCCCGGTAATATCAGCCCCGATTTTACTGGCCACACCTTTAATTTCGCTTTCGTCTCCCAGAAGAATTGGATGGGCTATTTTCTGGTCCACAATTGGTTTGATGGCCTGCAGTGTCCTCTCCTCGGTTCCCTCGGGAAGAACAATATTCCTTCCTTTTTGGGATGCTTTTTCTCTAATCTCCGCTAACAAACTCATCCTTCTACCTCCCTATAAATTAGCCTTTCTGGAACTGGTGGGCGTCCAGTTTCTGAGTTCATTCTAGCATAAACCATGTAATAAGTGGTAAAATTTATGGGACAAACCCATTTTGAAAAACTCTTATTGGAATTAAGGAGCTGTTTAGACTAATGACCATTGCCGGCATTGTTGCCGAATATAACCCTTTCCACAACGGACACCTGCACCTTATTGCTGAAACCAAGAAAAACCATGATATATCTGCCATTATATGCGTCATGAGTGGTCCTTTCTTACAGCGGGGTGATACAGCCCTGTGTGACAAATGGTCCCGTGCTGAAATGGCGGTACGCTGCGGCGTGGATCTAGTCATAGAACTGCCCTTTTGTTTTGCCAGTCGCAGCGCATATTATTTCGCTCGGGGAGCACTTCTCCTGCTAGCCCGTAGCGGTGTAGTAACTCACCTGACTTTTGGAAGTGAAAACGGCAACATTGAAGAACTACGATCCATTGCCCGGCTGCTGATTGATGAGTCCGATCATTTCAAAACCCGGATTAAAGGTTATCTTGCCCAGGGCCTGAGTTTTCCATCAGCCCGTGCCCGTGCCATTGGCGATGTCCTACCCAGGGAAAAAGAACCGCTCCAAAACACCCTTTCACAGCCTAACAATATTCTGGGTATTGAATATCTTCGAGTTATTGCTAAGGAAAATCTACCCCTTATACCGGTCACCATAAAACGCACCAGTCTTTACCACAGTTCCTGCCTGGATTCAATGGCAAGTGCTGCCGCAATCCGTTCCGGGCTTTATAACGGGGTATCATTGCTGGATATAGCCAATGCAATGCCACCGGCTAGTTTTCAGGTATTACAAAAAGAAATTGACCTGGGTAAAGCTCCGGTTTACACCCCGGCTCTGGAGCAGGCTATTATGTATCAGCTACGTAGCATGCCAGTCCATGAATTGGAGCAGATTTATGAAATGGGTGAAGGACTCCATAACCGCTTTAAAGAAGCGGCCGATGCTACAACCTCGCTGGAAGAACTTCGGCAAAGAGTCAAATCTAAACGCTACAGCCTTACTCGCATCAATCGCATACTATTGTATACCCTCTTATCCCTTACCAAAAATCAGATCTGCTACTTTGATCAAGTGGGCCCATTATATATGCACATCTTAGGGTTTTCTGTAAAAGGTCGTGAAATCCTGCAAAAAATTAAAAATATATCCTTACTACCATTACTTAGCCGGGGTAGTCAGGTAAAAGCAGCCTGGGATGGGCACTACGGTAGTGACATTCAGAAAATGATTCATTATGATGTACTGGCCAATGATATATATAGTCTGCTTTACCCTTCCCCCTCACACCGGCATGCTAAACACGATTTCATTCGTGCTCCTTACCGTGAATAAATGCACTTAATATTGAATATAAAATATTTATTTCCCTTTCCTGGTTAGAAAAATTAACCACCCGGGTTAATTTTATATAATTTGATTTTTTCTTTAATTAAAGGTAATTTATCCAGGGCCTCCTGCCGACCTAGCTCAATAATTTCATTGGATCGGTCAAAATCACGGGAAGAGAATCCTCCTACTGCCGGCTGTAATAAAATGTCGGCCTGGGGCGAAATAATATCAAACTGTTGCTTTTGCATGATATCCAGTGATGTCATAATCACATCCAGGGTATTCTTAATAATGACCTGTTTCCCTTCACCAAAAGTAACGTCTACAGCGATGATAATGTCAGCCCCATACTGACGGGCCACTTCCAATGGCAGCCGATCGGTGACTGCTCCGTCCACTAGTACCATACCATCCTGATGTACCGGCTTAAAAATACCGGGGATAGAAATGCTAGCACGAATAGCCCGGGCTAGTGAACCTTGATTAATGACTACCCGCTGTCCAGATACCAAATCAGTAGCAACTATTAGCAAAGGCACTAATAGGTCGTCAAAATTCTGATTCTTAGTCATCAGCTGTAAAAAATCACTGATATTTTTCCCGGCCATGAACCCCATCCGGGGGAGATTTACATCGAACAACACACTATGATTCATAGAGGCAATCATTTTCTCCAGCAAATCCAGATTAGTTCCACTAGCATATAGCCCTCCGATCATGGCTCCCATACTGCTGCCTACTATAAAATCGAAGGACACTTCATTTTCCAGCAGCACCTGTAAAACTCCAATATGCGCTAATCCCCTGGCACTTCCGGCTCCTAAAACAAGAGCTATACGGGGTTGTCCAGACATAACTATCCCCCTTTCCCAGGTAGTTATAAAGGAACTTCCTGCTTCTAATCATCCTTCACTATGGCATATATATTTTTAAGCCAGCAGGGAGAGGATTAAAATGAAGCATTATTATCGTATTTTTTTCCTTATTATAGTATTTAGTTTATCCCTTTTTATGATTGTAAACCCCGGGGAAACAGTCGAATCAGCTCGCCACGGCTTTATACTGTGGTATTCAGTCATCGTTCCCGCCCTCCTACCTTTTTTTATTGTAGCCGAATTACTAGTTAACCTCCATTTTGTGGAATTTTTAGGGATACTACTAGAGCCTTTAATGCGTCCCCTTTTCAAACTTCCCGGATGTAGTTCCCTGGTAGTTGCCATGGGATTTACTTCCGGATTTCCGGTAGGAGCCCTACTATCGCGCCGCCTTTATGATAAACAAATGCTCACCGCCCAGGAAACAGAACGCCTAGTTTCTTTTACTAACAATTCCAGTCCGCTGTTTATTATTGGTGCCCTGGGGGTAGGTATGTTTAGTTCCCCCTTATGGGGTTATCTTTTAGCCGCTTCCCATTACCTGGCTAACTTAGGAGTAGGCCTGTTATGGGGCTTAAGAACCATTGAACCATTTCCCTGGTCTACTAAACCCCCTCACCGGCTGCAGTATGCTATTCAACAATTGGTGGAAGCAAATAAAGAAAATAACAGCCTGGGTGAAATGTTAGGAGAAGCCATAAAAAACAGCCTGAATAACCTTATCGCTATTGCAGGCTTTATTGTCTTTTTTTCAGTTCTGGCCCGAATGCTTACTGTGTGGGGTGTTTTGGATCTGTTGGCCTTAAGTCTATGTAATTTGTTTTCATTTTTACACTTGTCTTATTTATTAGCCTTTGGCATGATGATGGGACTATTTGAAATAACTATTGGTGCTCGAACCGTTATTACATCCACCCTAGATCCAGTACTGGCCAGGTTATTAGTTGTAAGCCTTATACTAGCGTTTAGTGGTTTCTCGATCATCGCCCAGGTTATGAGCGTTATGTCTGGCACCCCAGTACGTCTTTCTTTTTATTTGCTTTCCCGCCTGGTGCAAATGATATTATCGTTTGCTTTCACCTGGGCTGGTTATAAATTGCTTATGTATAGAGCTATTGCTGTCCCCTCAGTTTCTGTGCCTATCTACAAAATATTATATGGAATAGATGCCTGGAGTTTTTCCCTGTACTGTTTAGGAATAGGTATGGCAATAATTTTAGCCATGGTTATATGTAGTCTAACCTTTAAAGATTAATAATCACCAGTTTCCAGGGCGTTTTTTATTTCTTCTTTACCCTGAGTTACAGTTTCCAACCCCCGGCGAAGTACCATTTCCATATGAGTCAAAACCCCTTCAGCGTACTCATTGGCATCTTTCCTAATGTCATTAGCCATTTCATTAGCACGGGTTACAATCTCTTCCGCCATTTCCATAGCATTACGGGTAATCTCATTTTCATCCAACAGGCGAGCCGCTCTACCTTTGGAGTGTTCCACATATTCATCCGCCTGGGCACAGGCCTCCTGGACAATACGATCCTTTTCCGTCATCAACAAACGCGCAGTTTCTAATTCCTCCGGTAGAATAGCTCGTATACGGTCTACCCGGTCTAAAAAACGGTGGGAATCAATAACCGCTTTCCCACTAGCTAACGGTACCCGTTTGCTTTCTTTAATCATCAATTCCAACTCATCTAATATCCTGAATATTTCCATCATAAGTTAATCCTCCTTAAGACAAGCGGTAATAATTAAGAGTAGATTCCCCATAGGTATTGGTACGCTGCAAACGCAAATGCTGCAGGTCAATATTTAATATCATCCTAGTGGGAATTCTGATAATAACCATTCCATTGTCTTTAAGTATATCTATTTTATCCAAAGCCCGCATTACCATGGGAAACAAGTGTTCCCTCGTAAAGGGGGGATCAACATATATATAGTCAAATTTAATTTCTCTGCGAGAAAGACGTTCTAAAGCAACCATAACATCGTTACGGTGAACCTCGAAATTATTATCAAATCCACAATTGGCCAGGTTTTCACGAATTATTTTAATGGCTTCGTTACTAGAGTCTACAAAAATTACCCGGGACGCCCCCCGGCTAATAGCCTCAATTCCTACACTGCCACTACCTGCAAACAAATCTAAAAAATCAGTTGCCTCTATATCGCTACCTATAATATTAAACAAGGCTTCCTTAATCCGGTCGGTAATTGGTCTAGTATTTTTACCTGTTGGTGCCTTTAACCGCTTACCCTTAGCCCTTCCTGTAATAACACGCAAATCAAGTAATCTCCTTTTTTTAAAGATTCGCTATATCTTATTGCTATCCTTTTCTAATATCATTAATTTTAACATAAAAAATTTTTTGAAATATTGTATATAACTGCTTAAAGCTGGCAATGATATTTATAGCCAGATAACAATCTGGTAGAACAAACCCTCCCCAACAACTTTACAAAATTCTCCTCTCCCCAAATGGCGACTTTTTAAGTCGCCATTTAATTATTATTAATAACATTTTTAACCAACCTTTGTCTAACCAAAAAATTTTAACCGGGAGCATTTTTATAGGCATATTTAGGAACAAACTGAGGATAATATTGCTAAAGGAGGTACCACCATGCAAAACATAATTGACCAATTCAATATTTATGTAGATCTGGCTATTGAAGCCCAGGAACTTATACGAGGAACAGCCGACCGGGAAGTTGAGGGGGTAGTTGAAGATGTTAAAGAGCTAGAAAATATAAAAATAAATACCATAACCATAACTAATCAAATGGCTTCCCAGACTATGGGAAAACCAGTAGGAACTTATGTTACTATCGAATCCCCGCCACTTAAAATAAATGATCCTTATGTAAAAGAAGAAATAATTCAAGCCATGGGGGAAAGCATGAATAAGTTAACAACCGGCCGTTTACAAGCTGGTGATACGGTATTACTGGTAGGCTTAGGGAACTGGCGGGCCACGGCAGATTCTCTTGGTCCCAAATTTATTCAATATAGTCCTATTACCCGACATTACCACCAGTACGCTCCTCAGGCTCTGGTAGAGGGAATGCGTCCTACTTGTGGTATAGCCCCCGGAGTTCTGGGTATAACTGGTCTGGAAACTTTTGAAGTAGTAAAAGGTATCGTAAACAATATCAATCCGGCTATGTTGGTAGTTGTTGATGCTTTAGCCGCTCAAAATGTTAATCGTATTGGTTCAACTATTCAAATGTCTAATACTGGAATTCAGCCCGGTGCCGGGGTAGGTAATGCACGTCATTCTTTAACGGAAGAGGATCTGGGTATACCGGTTATTGCTATTGGTTGTCCTACTATTGTTAGTGCCGCAATAATTGCTGATCAAGCCATTCGGAAATTTTGTTTGAAAACAGGAGCCATGTATGATGAAGTTAAATCAATGGCTACCATTAAAGACATTTTGTCCTTTTATGGAGGTGGTCTAGGAGTAACCCCTAAAGAGATTGACGAGATTATTGAAAATAGTGCCCGTATTATTGCTATGGGTGTTGCCACTAGTTTATTTCCCGGAATATCTCAGGAACAATTGGAACTTTATGCAGTATAAAATTGAGTAAAAAATAGAGACCACCTGTTATCCTTTTAGTTTACGATAGTTTGGTAATATCGGCCCTGAGAACTATTAAAAAGGGCTTCCCTATTCCATTTTACGGTGGCACTTTTGCCTAAAGCTATGGTTATTAATGCCACACAGTTTCCATGTGGGCGCACATGAAAACAAGCGGATAAACTTACATCCGCTTGTTTAATGTTAGTATGGTTAGTTATAACTTGAAGCCTTACTGCATTCCCATTCCGCCCTGACTCTGAGCATTCTGATTTTTAATATCCTGTAAACTCTGCAGTTCGTTAAAGCCAGGTGCATTACCGCCAGCAGCCTGCTGCTGATAAGAATAGATCATTTTTTTAACCATCTGGCCACCTATACTTCCGGCCTGACGGGCAGTCAGATCACCATTATACCCCTGTTTGAGATTTACACCAACTTCCTGGGCAGCCTCAAACTTAAACTGATCCATCGCTGCTCTTGCTTGGGGAACTAAAATTCGATTATTTCCTCTATTTCCTCCACCAGGCATTTATTTTTCACCTCCTTTTTCTTTGGTAGTCATAGTGTGTCCGGCCTTAATAGTTATATGCCTAGAAGTATTTTCAAGACTTTTTAATATTTTTCTTGGATTGATTGGGAGACCTAATGATTCCGCATTCTTGAGAAACTTCAAATTTTAGGCGCTCAATGGTTTCTTTTCTCTTTTTCTCATTCTCCATCTTTCCGTTCACCTCCCAAAAAAATAAACTGCCGCTTTAGGGCAGTTTTATCTTTTCACTTATAAGTAATAAATATTATTTTTAAAAAGTTTTTTAAATAAATTTTACTGTTTTATATGCTCCAAAAACCTGTTACTAGACAAGCCCCGGTTAGGCTGAGTAAAAAGTGCCGGAATATATGTAATAGGCGCTATCATCTTCTTGTTCCCGTTTTACTGCGTATATTATGCTAAGCGATGGATTTCAATACAAGTTTTGGGTTTTTCATGCAGCCTGACGCCTCCGTAAAAATTATATTATCCCAAATTAATATACAAATACCGTTAATACCCATACTCCCCCACTGCTTTATCATTAACAGTATCTTGTTCCCCTAAGGTAACAAAATCCATTTATATTAAACCTAGAATAATTTATCAATTCATAGTAATCTGCTCCATTTTATTAAAATGCGCTCGGATATAAAGTAATACCTCAGTATCGCAAGGATCTATATACCTGGCACATTCTTTACTGAGCTCAATACTCTCTATATCCCGGCTTAAATCAGCAACTTTCAACTGATCCAGCCCATGCTGCTTTACACCCCAAAAATCCCCCGGTCCGCGTATAAGCAAATCCTCCTGGGCCAGGCGAAATCCATCCGTAGTTTCCACCAAAACTTTTATACGCTTACGTGCTTCGGCTGTCACCAGTTTAGCAACTAGAATACAATAGGACTGGTATTCTCCTCGTCCTACCCGGCCTCTTAACTGGTGCAATTGCGAGATACCAAAGCGTTCTGCCTGCTCTACTATCATTACCGAAGCATTAGGTACATCAACCCCTACCTCAATTACGGTGGTCGAAACTAGTATTTTAATATATCCTTTTTGAAATTGATCCATAACTAAGGATTTTTCTGCTGATTTCATCCTACCATGTAATATTCCTACTCTGATATCAGGAAAAACATTATTTTTAAGGTCTTCATAAAGACTAAGAGCGGCCTGAAGATCCTGGTTTTCCGATTCCTCTACCAGTGGACATACTACATATACCTGTCGCCCTTTTTCGATCTCTTTACGAACAAATTGATATGCTTTAGAACGGGAATTAACCGGCACATAAGCTGTCTTAATCTCTTTTCGTCCGGGAGGAAGTTCATCAATAATACTTACCTCCAGATCACCGTAGACAGTCAGTGCCAGAGTACGTGGTATCGGGGTAGCTGTCATAACCAGCACATCAGGATAACTTCCTTTTTCCTCCAACCTGGCCCGCTGACGTACTCCAAAGCGGTGCTGCTCATCAATTACTGCTAGTCCAAGATTTTTAAAATAAACCCCTTCCTGAATTAATGCCTGGGTTCCCACCAAAATATTTATCTCACCACTAGCCAGTGCTGATAGTATCATCTTCTTTTCAGCTGCCGGAGTAGATCCGGTTAAACAGGCTATTATCATAGGAACATCCCGGAAAATATTTTGCAGGGCACGAAAATGCTGCTGTGCTAATATCTCCGTAGGTGCCATTAAAGCCGCCTGAAATCCTCCATCTACCGCCTTAGCCATAGCCAAAGCAGCCACTATGGTTTTACCTGATCCTACATCACCCTGGACCAGCCGGTTCATCATTAGGGGGGCTTCCATATCCGCAAAAATTTCGCCTACTACCCGGATCTGTGCCGGAGTTAGCTGATAAGGCAGATTACTTCTTATTTTATGGGCTAAAAGAGAGTTAGGCTGATGTTTGACAAAGCCATGCCTGGGATTCAGCTCTTGCTGATCTTTTTTCATACTCAGTTGAAACAATAATAACTCTTCCAAAGCTAACCTGCGCCGCGCCTCATAGTAAGACTTCCGGTCCATGGGAAAATGAATATTCCTGAAAGCCTCTCCTATGTCGACCAGATTAAATTCTTTACGTAAACTAAGACCGAGGATTTCCGGGTAATCATCCAGGTACTCTACCAGGGTATATTCTACTAAACTTCTCAAAGTACGTTGACTTAATCCTTCTGTTAATCCATATATAGGAACCACCCGGTCTGCCTTTTCCCCCTTCTCCAGCACTTCATACTCGCTAACATTAATATTTAAAGTCTGCAGGGAAACAGTAACTTTACCCTTTAAAAATATTTGATTACCAGGCTTTATCGTTCTGGTTAAAAAAGGCTGGTTAAACCATACCGCATTAATTATCCCAGTCCCATCTTCAATAATTGCCTTGAATATGGCCATACCTCTGCGGCTGCGACTACTGCTAGTATTCCTGACCCGCCCCCGGATACTAACAATTTGACCCTCCTGGAGATTATCAATACTTGATACCTGATTGCGATTAAAATAGCTGCGGGGTACATACCATAGCAAATCCAGAATGGTACTTACCCCTAACCGGGCCAGCATATGACTGCGACGAGGACCTACTCCTTTTATAAACCTGATATCTTGTAAAATCCTATCCATTCCATCCTCCTAAACTATTCCCTAAAAGCAGCCCTAATGGTCTTCCCGGATAAAAGACAGCTCTTATAGTCCTCCAGCTATACCTTGTATGAATACAGATCAAATAACCACAGTTTGCCGATTGCCCTAATGGTCATCATCTTTAAATTATGATCATCCGGAACTTTTCACAGTTAAATTAACCTCTCGATTCCACTGCCAAAACCCTGAATCGGCCTGGTTTAAGTGCATTAATATAGAGAACAACATCAGTTAAGCTGGTAGAAACTGCGCAAGAGCAATGGCAATAGAGTAATGCCCCAGGGCACCACTAATGTTCGTTTTCTGCCACTTGATAAAGTAGTTGAACACAGATGTGAACCTGTTGGTTCCCCTTGGAGCAGTAAGACAAGCAGCTGGTGTTCCTATACGGAAATGGGAGCCAATATATTTATTCAACCTTTTCACATTAGAATCAACTTTTAAAAACGGGAGCGGACCCCCTCCGCTCCCGTTTTTAAGCCAGTTATTCGATTGATAAAAGGTAACTGTAATGAGGCTGGCCGCCGTAGTGAACCTCCACCTCACAGTCGCCATAAGCCGCCAACACTTTTTCTTGCAACTGGTGAGCCTGTTCCTTATGTACATCTGCACCATAGAAAACCGTAATTAATTCATGTTCCTCGGCCTCCATCATTTCCAGGAGATCTAGTAGCACTTTATCCACATCGTTTCCTGCTACACTGATCTTTCCGTTTAGGATACCAATAATGTCGCCTGTTTTTATCTCCAAACCATTAAAGGCAGAATCACGTACCGCATAGGTAACTTCAGCATATTGTACATCCTCTATTTGTCCGGTCATTTCCGCACTTATTTGCTCAATATCTCCCTCTGGATCATAAGCAATAAGCGCAGTAACAGATTGCATTACCGACCGAGTGGGAACCACTATCACCTGCTTATCACAAAGCTGGATTACCTGTTGAGCCGTCATAATTATGTTACCATTATTGGGAAAGATAATAATAGCTTCCGCTGGCACACTATTACAGGCATTTAGTAAATCTTCCGTACTGGGATTCATAGTCTGCCCACCTTCTACTACTATGTCAACTCCTAAGCTATGTAATATTTCGGCTACTCCTTCTCCAGATGCTACTGCTATAATTCCGATTTTTTTAGATGTTTCTACTTTTTCTGCTTCCCAGTTATTAAGATGCTCATGAGCTTCCTCCAGCATATTATTAATCTTTATATCGCTTAATTGTCCCCACTGTAAACAGGTTTCCAATACCTTGCCGGGATGATTTGAATGAATATGTACTTTAACCATTTCATCGTCCCCTACTACCAGCATAGAATCTCCCAGCGGTCCTAAATGATCTCTCATATCCTCCACATCGAGGTCCATACCTTTAACCAGCACCTCGGTGCAATACTGAAAATCCAGCTTAAGACGGTCCTGGGCCTCAACTTTTTCCCAGGTCTGGAGAGGCATCCGCTCCCGGTAAAGCTCAAGTTCAATAGCATTCTCCTCAGCTAGACCCCGGAGAAAACCTTCTAATAAAAATAACAGACCCTGTCCCCCGGCATCAACTACCCCTGCTTCCTTTAAAGTCGGTAACATGGAAGGGGTTTTCTCCAGAGTCTGGTAACCTACCTTTACTCCCGACAGAAGAACCACAACTATATCATCATTTTTACGGGCCTCTACTTCACAGGCCCGTGCTACCTCTCGTATAACTGTTAAAATAGTTCCTTCCACGGGCTTCATCACAGCTTCATAAGCGGTATCGGATCCCGCTTTCAGAGCCATAGCTAAATCAATAGCCCCAGCTTGATCTTTTCCTTCTAAAATCCTCGCCATACCCCGAAAAATCTGGGACAAAATAACGCCTGAGTTCCCCCGGGCACCCATTAATGACCCCATAGAAATAGCTCTAGCTACCTTACCCAGGCTTTGATTTTGATTTTTTTCAGCTTCTTTCACCGCAGACATAAGGGTTAGGAACATATTCGTTCCTGTATCTCCATCTGGCACAGGAAAAACATTGAGCAGGTCAACACTGTCCCGGTTATGTTCCAGATTAATGCAACCTGCCTTAATGCCCCGTACCAGGTCTCTTCCGGTTATGTAATTCAAACTCAAATCCGATATCCTCCCTACTTATCTCCTATGACTTTTACTCCTTGAACGTTAACATTGACCGTGGACACCGGCAATCCAGCATTATGCTCCAGTACATAGGTTACTTTCTGTATGACATTGTTGGCCACTTCACGAATTTTCAGGCCATATCCGACAATAACATGGACATCCACTACTAACCCCTGATCGGTGGAATAAACTGAGACTCCTTTACGTACCGACTCAATCCCCAGAATACTTGACAAACCTGATTGCCAATCCTGGGCCACCATGCCTACCAAGCCATAACAATCCAGTGCTGCTAATCCCGCAATGGTTTCCACTACTTCTTTATCTACGGAAATACTTCCTAATTCAGTTTGTTTAATGTCAAACATAATAGTCCTCCTGTCCTTCCCAATCATTATTCTACATGATGATATTTATTCCTCCTGCTTGCCCTTTGTAGCCTCATTTGATAAAATATTTAAGTGCATTGCAATAGAGAGGGGGCCAAGACGGTGGCTAAATGTGAAATCTGCGGAAAAGGTGTTGCTTTCGGTAAAGAATATAGCCACTCCCACATCCGCACTAACCGGCAATGGAAAGCAAACGTACAGCGCGTTAAAATCGTGGTAAACGGAACCCCTAAACGGGCTTATGTTTGTACCCGCTGCCTTAGATCCGGAAAAGTTGAAAGAGCCATCTAACAGTGGTAGCCTTAGATAATAAATCTAAGGCTTTTCGCTTTTATAGGCCTCTATTTCCGAAAGGCTGTAATTATAAACTTCATTGCAGAAGTTACAACAAACCTCCAATTTGCCCATCTGATTATAGATGTCTTCTAACTCTTCCCAATCAAGGCCGGCCATTATTCTCCCTAGTTTATCATGGTTACAATTGCAGCGGAAAGCAAGTTGCCTTTTACCTACCTGATGGTACTCTATTCCCTTCATCACCTGTTCCAGAACTTCTTCTAAAGATCCACTGTGATTCATCACATCGCTAATAGGCCCCATTTTGAATACATTATCCTCAATTACTTGTAAGATCTTGTCATTAGCCCCGGGCATAGCCTGAACAATAAGCCCTCCAGCCACTTGAATATGCAAATCCGGAGCAACTAAAACTCCCAATGATACCAGCGAGGGAATTTGTTCCGACTGTTGAAAATAGACAGCCATATCTTCGGCTATTTCCCCGCTTATTAAATTAACTCTCCCCACAAAAGGCTGCTTTAAACCAAGATCTTTTATAACTTCCAGATAGCCATTATTACCTACCAGTTCACCTACAGCCAGTTTGCCTGGATAACGGGAAGGTACATCAGCCTGGGGATTAGTAATAAGCCCTCTGGCGTTACCCTGGCTATCAGTTGCCGCAATAATAGTTCCTGCCGGACCTCCTCCATCCACTCTTAGAGTCAGAATATCCTGCTTACCTTTAAGATCACTTCCCATCATGATGGCTGCGGTCAAAACCCTTCCCAAAGCGGCAGAGGCAGTAGCAGAGGTTTGGTGACGACGGTGAGCTTCCTCAACTACTCCCGTAGTTGACGCTATAGTAACCCTTACCTGACTATCTTTATCCATAGCTTTTATCAAATAATTCCTATTCATAATGGTATTTACCTTCCCTGTAAGCTTCTTTTAGTAATTATACCCGTAAACCGGCATTTTTCAAAAATTACATCCTAATTTAACAGATAGATCCTGTAATAAACTTTTGAACTAGACTTTCCTTAACAACTGATAAAGGGTTTTATCTAGATGACGTATAATTTCTTTATAAGAAATACAAGAGGGGGAAATTGCTTTGGCACTTTATGAATTCGAGGGTAAACGTCCACTAATAGCAGATTCCACTTTTATTCATCCACAAGCAGTGATAATTGGCGAAGTAGAAATCGGCGCCCACTGCTATGTAGGAGCAGGAGCTGTAATACGAGGAGACAACGGAAAGATAATAATAGGGTATGGAAGTAATATCCAGGAAAATGCCGTCCTTCACGCTGAGCCGGAAAGTATTGCTATTTTAGAAGACAACGTACTGGTCGGCCACAGTGCTATAGTTCATGGTCCCTGTCTAATAAAAAACCAGGCAACCATAGGAATGGGTGCCCTAGTCTCACCCGGATGTGAAATTAGCGAACAAAGCCTACTAGCAGCTGGCAGTGTACTTCCCCCGGGTAAAAGTGTTCCCCCCCGGCAAATAGCTATGGGCAATCCGGCCCGCCTGGTAAAAGATATCGACGAAAAAATGATTAACGATAACCGAATAGCTACTCATCTTTATCAGCAACTAGCCAGCCGTTACAAATCAGGCTTCAAATTGATCAGCGAGTAAACTACTTTCCCAGGCATTAATGACCTTTACAGCCCGGCCATTGCCTTCCCTGCAAAATATTTTATGGCTTCCTTATCATACCATCACAATAAAAAAAGATGTAGTGCGGACCATTATTACCCGTAGGGAAAAACATTTTTGGTTAATTTCCCATCTTTCATCTCCCCATAAAAAGGGAGATGAAAGATGACCTTTTTACAGGACCAATGATAGATCGAATCACTTTTTTTACACTTTACCAGGTGCGATACCTTAGCCCCAGGAAAATTTAGCGACCGCATAATTTTTCTTTCAGGCCCCGCACCACTACCGGAGGAACCAGACTACTTACATCCCCTCCCAGTAAAGCTGCCTCTTTAACTGCACTGGAACTTACAAAAATATAGTTACTATCCGACATGGCAAACAAGGTATCCACTTCAGGAACCAAGCGTTTATTCATCATAGCCATATGCATCTCATATTCGAAATCACTCACCGTCCGGAGTCCCCTGATTATGGCACAAGCGCTTTTAGTACGAACATAATCTGCTAACAAACCACTAAAGCAATCCACTTCCACATTATCTAAATGACCTGTGCTTTCCCGTATCAGTTCCACCCGTTCATCAAGAGAAAACAAAGCCTGCTTAGTTACATTATGTATAACCGCAATGATAATACGGTCAAATATTTTGCTGGTCTTTTCTAAAATATCAATATGCCCGTTTGTTATAGGATCAAAACTTCCCGGGTAAACCGCGAGTCGCACTTTTTGTCCCCCTTTTGTTCTATATAATTACCACAACTGGTGGGCTGTATTCTACTTCGACTTTCAATAGCTTTTCCCTGCTAAATACGGTGCTTTCTTAAAAAAGTAAACACAGGATTTAAATCCTGTGTTTACCAGATATAATCGCCTTTTTTCAACCTAAACTAAATAGCATGGAGATCAAAGACAAAATCCTGACCCGGTAAGCTACCAGGGAACTTTAGAAAGCAAAAAACATCAATATCTTTTAGTCACGACGAACTATTAAGGTAGTACCTTGTCCCCCACCTATACACAATGTAGCCAGACCAGTCTTGCTGTCTCTCTTCTGCATTTCATAAAGAAGAGTAATCAGGATACGACCACCAGAAGCTCCGATCGGATGTCCGATAGCGATAGCTCCACCATTGACATTAACTTTTTCCATCTTATCAGCCCAACCGAGATCTTTAGCAACTGCCAGGGACTGGGCTGCAAATGCCTCATTAGCTTCAATTAAATCAATGTCATCAACGGTCATTCCTGCCTTTTCAAGGGCCTTACGGGTAGCTGGAATAGGCCCTAATCCCATAATGGACGGATCTACTCCACCAGAAGCATAGCTAACTATGGTAGCCATAGGTTTAATACCCAATTCATCAGCTTTTTCTTTGCTCATAACTATAACTGCTGCTGCCCCATCATTAATACCGGAAGCATTACCAGCTGTTACAGTACCATCCTTTTTAAATGCAGGTCTTAACCCCGCCATCTTTTCCCGGGTAGTAGTCCGCGGATGTTCATCGGTATCAAATACTATATCACCCTTTTTGCCAGGAATAACTACCGGAACTATTTCATCTTTAAATCTTCCATTCTTGATAGCTTCCGCAGCCCGTTGCTGGCTAACAAACCCAAATTGATCCTGTTCCTCCCGGGTGATACCCCATTTTTCAGCAACATTTTCCGCGGTAATCCCCATGTGGTAATCGTTAAAGGCCTCCCAAAGCCCGTCCTTAATCATCACATCAACAATATTCCCATTATTCATTCTATATCCAGAACGTGCTTTCTCCAAAGCATAGGGAGCTGCTGACATATTTTCCATACCACCAGCCATAATAATATCAGCATCACCGGCCTTAATTATCTGCGCTGCCAGGCTAACTGCTCTTAATCCAGATCCACACACTTTGTTAATAGTGAAAGCAGTAACTGTTTCTGGTATTCCTGCTTTAATAGCCGACTGACGGGCAACATTTTGCCCTTGAGATGCTTGTAGAACACAACCAAAAATAACCTCATCCAACTGCCCGCCACTTAATCCGGCACGGTTTAAGGCTTCTGTCATGACCAGACTGCCTAAATCTATAGCCTTGGTATCCTTAAGCTGACCATTGAAGGTACCTACAGGTGTTCTGCACGCGCCTACTAATACTACCTCCCTAGTCATTTACAGTTCCTCCCTTTATTGTTATATCTTTATATATCTATTTATATATACGAAAAACTTTTATTCTACAATGGTAACTAATGGGGCAAAAATGAGGTAGTTAACATTACAAAATAAAAGGCCTTTTTTATTGTATCCCTATTCTGAGCCACCTGCAATAGTCCACTTTCTGTTACCAGGCAGACTTATTAATTACCAAAATACCTATTCGAAAAGTAAATATTAACTAACCAAAACTGATCATATAGACAAATATGGACCCGAAATATATTTCGCAATAGGAAACTGTTTCAACACCATCTTAAATACTGGCATAAGTTATTTGGCATGGTGATAAAGTATTTTTTCCGCAAAAAAAGAGGACCTCTAAAAAGTCCTCTTTTACTGCTTATTTCTTTGGTCAAAAGGTAGTTATTGCATAGATCTCCACAGAACTTCGGCTACATCCAGCACTTTAGTCTGCTCTTCCTTGCTGGCGGCTTTTACCCCGTCATCAATCATGGTTAAACAGAACGGACAGTTAGTTACAATCAATTCTGGTTCAGGTACCAGCAACTGGTCAGTTCTAGTATCATTAATACGCTTGTAACCTTCTACCGCATCTTCCTCTAACCACATCCGTCCACCACCAGCACCACAGCAGAAACCGAAACTCTTGGATTTTTCTATTTCGACAATATTTCCACCAGCAGCTTTGATTACTCCTCTAGGCTCATCATATACATTATTATGCCTGCCCAGGAAGCAAGAATCGTGATAGGTAACTTTGGCATTCAATGCGTGAGATGCCTTTAGTTTACCTTCTGCTACCAGCTTCGCCAGTATCTCGGTATAGTGATAAACCTCATAGTTGCCACCCATTTGCGGATATTCATTCTTAAGAGTATTGTAACCGTGAGGGCACACCACGATGATCTTTTTCACGCCATAATTATTAAAGGAATCGATATTGGACTGGGCTAGGGTCTGATATAAGTACTCATTCCCCAGACGTCTGGCTGAATCACCACAGCAGTATTCCTCTACACCCAGATAACCGAAACTAACCCCTGCCTTATCCAGCAGACGAACCAGAGCTTCCCCTACTCTCTTGTACCTATCGTCAAAAGATACCGCACATCCAGCATAGAGGAGGTACTCAAAGTCTTTACCATCTTCAGGCACGAGATTTACTAAATCCCTAACATCTCTTTCTTTCAACCATTCGGCCCGGTTAGCAAATCCAACCCCCCATGGATTGTAGTTACGTTCCATATTGGTGAAAGCCATCTGGGCTTCACTGGACATATCACCCTGCCACATAACCAGATTACGGCGCATATCCACAATCTTAGGAATGTGTTCAATAAACATCGGGCAATGCTCCATACAAGCACGACAGTTGGTACAATCCCAAATAACATCCGTAGTAACAACATCATAGAGTAAGCTCTGCTCCATGGGATTAACTTCCGCAACCTCAGCCTCAGCCTCGGCGGTCATAGCTACTGCTTCAGCTTCGGCAGCTTCTTCTTTAGCTGCTAACAGGTATGGTGCCTTAGCATCCAAATGCTCCTTCATAGCCTGAATCAAAGTTACCTTGGGATTCAGGTGTTTACCGGTATTAAATGCCGGGCAGTTCTCCTGGCAGCGCCCGCAACGAATACAGGCATCCAGGTCCAAAAGATCTTTCCACCCGAATTCTTCAATGTTCTCAACACCAAAGGTTTCAGCTTCTTCAATGTTATAGACCATACGGCATGCGGAAGGTTCCAGATCACGAAACGCATAATTAAGCATACCAGAGAATATATGCCATAGTTTCGTAAATGGAATCAGAGCGATGAACAGGAAGGCAATAGCCATGTGGAACCACCATAAAACACGATGCCACATAAGCACTGCGTCCAGTTGCATATTATTAAACATACCGGCAAATAACCATCCAATAGGAGATGCCTTTTGTTCATATGCAATCTGGGCCATAGTAGTTGACATAGTAATTTGAGCTGCAATACGCAGACCTTCAATAACAAAACCAGTAACCAAAATAACGAATACCAGAAGGATAATCCATCCGTCGGATGCTTTAGTATCATTTAATCTATCCGGCTTTTGTAAATAACGAACAATGGCCAGAACAATGATTCCAATCGTTGCTAATAGGCCAAAAACATCAACCAACCAGGAAAAACCGATATAGGACGCGCCTTCAATATGAGGGAATCCCAGCCAGTAGTGAGAAGCATCCACACCCGCTGCTATGAATAGCACTACAAATCCCCAGAACAGGAAAAAGTGCATCCAGCCTGCCAGCGGTTTACGAATAATTCTAGCCTGAGCGAGGGTGTATCCCAACCATGAGAGAATCCTTTGTCCTACCTGATCGTTACGATGGATTTCACCTTTAGCCAGTTGCCAAACCTGGACTCGCTTATAAAACCCATATAAAAAAATACCAATGGGGATGAACATAATGATATAAATTAACCATTCATAGGGAATGTTAGCCCCTACAATACGCATGGGGACGTCATAACCGCCCTCTAAGGGATGAAATCCAAACATCATATAACAAGTTCCCTCCTTAAGCAAACAATGGATATTGCCGGATATACGGGTTAATCCGTATATCCAGCAACTCCATCCCCCCCTTTAAGGCCTGCTTATTTTTTAAGTTCGCTGGTGAGTACTGGAATTACCTTAAACAGGTCACCAACTACTCCAAAGTCTGATACGCTAAATATCGGAGCCTCTTCATCAGTATTAATGGCGGCTATAAACTTGGAGGAAGACATTCCAGCCAAATGCTGGATAGCACCAGAAATACCGCAGGCTATATATAGATTGGGGTTAACTACTTTACCAGTCTGTCCGACCTGTAGTTCGTGTCCTAACCATCCCGAATCTATGGATGCACGGGATCCGCCTACAGCACCGCCCAACATATCAGCCAGATCTTCAACCAGTTTGATTCCTTCGGGGCCTTTACAGCCGCGGCCACCACCAATAACTACAGGAGCTTCAGTAAGATCAGGTCTTGCTGACACAGTAGGAATAAATTCTTTAATGGTTTGATATACATCACCATCAGTAGCAGCAATATTAGCCTTGACTACTTCGCCAGCTCCTGCTGATTCAACCACTTCAAATACACCTGCACGTACGGTAGCCAGAATAGGACTGGTGGTTACTTCAACTTTAGCCAGTGCTTTACCAGCAAAGATTGCCCTGGTAAATACACCCTTACCAGCACTAACTTCGGCAGCAATTACGTCGGTTGCTAAGCCAGCATCCAGCTTTTGTGCTAGACGAGAAGCAAAGTCTCTACCATTGAAAGTGTGGGCGAAAAGCACTGCATTAGGAGAATACTCATTAATCATAGCCACCATCTGGGCTACATAAGCACCCGTATTATAATTAGCAAATACATCAGCATCTGCTACATAAACCTTGTCCGCACCATATTTGGCAAATTCTGAAGCTATACCCTCTACGCCTTTACCAAAAAGTACTGCGCATACTTCGTCACCAAACTTTTTAGCTTCAGAGAGTATCTCAAAACTAACTTTACGGATATTACCGTCTCTTTGTTCTACAAATACCCATGTTCCTGCCATCTATTACCCTCCTTTTACTTCAATACCAGATATCCGACAGGGATTATTTTACTTCAACCTTGACAGTATTCTTCATCCAATCAGCTAATTGCACACCAGCTACCTCGGGCTCTTCCTGAATCTTAACACCAGCAGTCTTAGCAGGCGGTAAAGAGTATTCCACTATTTTTACCTTGGCATCGGTTGCAGCCCCATCAACGTTAGCAACCGGTTTCTTTTTAGCCTGCATAATACCCTTCATGGACGGATAACGGGGCTCATTCCAACTTACCTGGCTGGAGATAACCGCCGGCAAGGCTACTTCGGTAACCTGAGTTCCACCATCAGCTTCACTGGTGCAGGTTGCTTTACCATCAGCGATTTCGAGATTGGTTATAACATTAACATGTGGTAAACCAAGAATCTCGGCTATACGGGTTGGAACCTGTGAAGATCCATCATCGGCCGCAACATGGCCTGCAAGGATTATGTTAGGATTTTCATCTTTAATAGCAGCGGCCAGAGCTACTGCTCTCTGATATTCATCAGCACCTGCCTCTAATTTTACCAGAATACCACGGTCAGCACCCATTGCCAGAGCTGTACGGATGGCATCCATTGACTTATCAGTACCGGCAGATACTACGACCACCTCTTTAGCGATTCCCTTTTCTTTTAGCTGAATCCCACCTTCGACGGCTACTTCGTCATACGGATTGATAATCAGGTTGATACCAGCATCAGAAATCTGGCCATCCTTTAATTCAATTTTGGCTTCTGTGTCAAATGTTTGCTTAACACATACTAGAACCTTCAAGTTCATTCCTCCTTTACTTTTTTTGGTTTAAGAAGATCCACCTTACAACCCCTCAAACACTCGCAGACACAATTCTTCTTCCACCACCCCCATGAAACACTTGTATCTTTATTGCCTACGGCATTTTACCGCCTGGGTCCATCCAGCCCGTCTGGATGTTAAAAATGCGTATCAAGTATAACCTTCGCTATTAGTATTCTATTTCCTGCTTTTTTCTATCTATCCTTAAAATTTTTGTCTAAAAACCCTTAGTCTTTCTGGTAGAAAAAGGTTGCTATCGATTTCAGCCCCAGTTCCCTTGCCTGGAATATTTGCTCGGTACTGCCGATAAACAAAACCCCTTTACTTCGTAAAGCCTTGGCAAACTTCATGTAAAGACGGTTTTTAGTCTCTTCGGTAAAATATATTACCACATTACGGCACAGAATAAGGTCAAAATCTCTGCCAAAAACGTCTTTTAACATATCCTGGCGCTGAAAGTTTACCATTGTTCTAATTTCTTCACTAATCTGATAGGAGTCCCCACTCCGTTTAAAATAACGGGTTAGGTAGGATGGCGGTACTCCCTGCACACCCTTTGAAGAATAAACCCCTTTTACAGCTTTGTCCAGCACTTCCTGATCGATATCTGTAGCTAGAATCCTTTCTATAACAGGTACCTTTTTTTCCTTAATCATCATGGCCAGCGAATAGGGTTCCTCACCTGTAGAACAACCGGCACTCCATACCCGGATACCCCGTCGCTCTTTTATGAGTTCTGGAATAACTTGTTTTTCCAAAACCTGCCAATGATTGGCATTGCGAAAGAATTCCGATACATTAATGGTAATATGCTCCAGAAATTTTCTGTACAGGTTGGCATCATTAGTTAACAAGATTATAAAATCTTTATACTGCTGTACGCCGGCCGAACGCATAAAACTGTTAATACGGCGTTCCATCTGCGGTCTTTTATAGGCTGTTAAATCTATTTTGCTTAGAGTCTCAAACCTTTTAATAAACCACTCCCAGCTATTATCCACCCCGGCCCCCCCTATTCTAAATGTTTAAGAGCCCGGGCAACTGCCTCGACCGTTTCTTCAACCTCCTCCAGACCGTGGGCACAGGAAACAAAACACATTTCAAACTGAGCGGGTGGAAAATATACCCCTTCTTTCAACACGGCACGGTGAAACCGGGCATATTTTTCTGTGTCGCAACTTAAAACCGCCTGGTAACTATCAACCGGTCTTTCTGTAAAAAAGATGGTAAACATAGAACCTAAACGGTTAATAGTGAAGAATAGTCCATGTTCTTCAAATATATTTTTAAGTTTACCTGTAAGAAGGTAGGTGGATACTTCTAACCTGTCATACCAATCATTATCCTGTAAAGTTCTTAAAGTTGCAATCCCGGCTGCCATAGCCAGAGGATTACCTGACAAAGTTCCTGCCTGGTACACATCTCCTTCCGGGGAAATACGGCTCATAATGTCCCTTCTGCCTCCATAGGCACCTACCGGCATACCCCCGCCAATTATTTTCCCTAGTGTAGTAATATCAGGCTCTACTTTAACTATATTTTGAAATCCTCCATAACAAGTACGAAATCCGGTAATTACTTCGTCAAATATTAACAGGCTGCCATATTGCTCGGTTATGCGGCGAAGTCCAGGCAAGAACCCTTCCGCTGGAGGAACTAATCCCATATTACCCGCAACCGGTTCCACGATAATAGCAGCTATCTGGGATCCAAACCTGGCAAACACTTCCTCAACTGAACTTAGATTGTTATATTCAGCTACCAGTGTATTTCCGGCCAGAGCTTCCGGTACCCCCGGGCTAGTAGGCACCCCGGTAGTCAACATACCAGACCCTGCCTTAATAAGGAAACTATCCGCATGACCATGATAACAACCTTCGAATTTAAGAATTTTTTCTCTACCGGTATAAGCCCTAGCTAATCTTATAGCACTCATAGTAGCTTCTGTACCGGAATTAACCATACGTACTTTTTCTATGGAAGGGATAGCTTTACAAATGAGATGGGCTAGTTCTAATTCCCCTTCACAGGGGGCTCCATAACTAGTTCCATGAACAGCAGCTTCGCAAATTGCCTCCACTATTTGGGGATGACTATGTCCCAGGATTAATGGTCCCCATGAGCAAACATAATCAATATATTGGTTCCCATCAACATCTTCTACCCTGGCCCCCTTGCCGTTCTGGATAAAAACCGGGGTTCCTTCCACTGCTTTAAAGGCTCGCACCGGGCTATTGACTCCACCGGGTATATACTCACATGCTTGACGGAAGAGTTCTTCTGATCTGCTGGTATTAAACATAAGTCATCCTCCCAAATAAGTATTCAATCCACTTAAAAATAGAATTCAAAAGTATTTCATACTTAATTTTTTAAATTCCCTGATAGTGGGAATTACCTGGTAGTCACTTATTCCTGTAACCTTCTTCATCTCTTGGATCAGGGCAGTTAATTCTTCCTGGCTACGGGCATGAATCATACTAAATAAGTTATAGCCAAAATCCAAAGGAACTTCCCGATCATAGCAGTGACTAACTGCGGAAAATTTAGCCAGGCTTTCACCGACCTGATCTAATCGATCAGGTTCTACTTTCCATGCCACCATGGCATTTACCACATAACCAGCATCCCGGTGGCGTAAAACCGCAGCTAATCTGCGGATAATCCCTTGCTCCTCCAGACGCGCAATCCTGGTAATAACCTCATTTTCATCTAAATCAAGCTTATCGGCTAAAACTTTAAAAGGACGGGGATTCACCGGAATATCGCCCTGTATTTCAGCTAAGATACGGCGATCGATATTATCTATGGTCATAGTTATCCCCCATTTCCAATGCCACCTTGATTTTATATGTCTTTTTGGCGGGCATAGCCACTATTTTTACTCCGGTCTTTTCTTCTAATCTGCTAAGAATTTGCCGGATTTCTTTTTGGCTGGGAGCAGTCAGTGTAAACCATATGTTCCACGGGTGATCACGCAGGTAATTGTGAGTTACACCCGGTAACTGGTTAATACAATCGGCTACCTGTTCAACTTTATCTTCAGGCACCTGGCAGGCACATAATGTTGAATAATACCCTAACTTACTGGAATCAATAATAGCTCCAATCCGCCGGATAATTCCACTTTTTTTAAGATAATTTACCCTTTCCAACACCAGAGATTCATCAATACCAATTTGATTGGCAATTTCTTTAAAAGGCTGGGGATGGGGCAAAAAATCATTTTGCAGCCTATCCAATATATCTCGATCTATTTTAGATAGTTCTTTCACTGGTGACCTCACCCTTCTTCCCTCCACCCGGCCGATATAAGCACCAAGTGTCTTCCGCCATGTAATTACCCTTACTATAATAGTAGGCTCGAGCCCGGCAGCCTCCACAGCGCTGCCGGTACTGGCATAACCCGCATTTTCCCTGGTAATCCATGGTGCGAAGTTCCTTTAATAGAGGACTATTTTGCCAAATATCATTAAAAGAACGTTCCCGAACATTACCTAGAGGTATGTTCAAGTAAGCACAGGGTTGAACATCACCCCGGGGACTAATGATACAATAGGATATCCCCGCCAGGCAACCTTTACTAAAGCGCAATTTCATATCCTTTTGGTCAGCTATCCGAATGAATTGTGGTGCACAGGTAGGTTTTATTTCAATACTAATTTGTTTTTGTTTATCCATTAAGCGGTGAATTGTTTTTTCATACTGGGCCACCCGCAGTGCTTCCTCTTCAATATTAGCTCCCCGACCTGTAGGTACCAAGAAAAACACATGATGAGCCATAGCCCCTATTTCCACGGCAAAATCAGTAATATCCTCCAGTTCAGCAACATTCCAATCCATAACAGTTGTATGTACCTGAAAGGGAAGTCCTGCTTGGTGAAGATTTTTCATGCCCTCTACCGCTAATTCAGAAGCCCGTTCCATCTTGCGGAAGGCATCATTTTTAGCAGGAACCAGGCTGTCCAAACTTACCCCGGCTGCCATGAAGCCGGCCTTCTTTAAATCCCGGGCTACCTCTGGTGAAATAAGAGTACCGTTAGTGCCTAAAACTGCACGTAAACCTTGCTCAGTAGCATATTTACCCAGTTCATAAATATCCGGGCGCATTAAGGATTCTCCCCCGCTAAAAATCATAATCTTGAACCCGGCTTCTACTAATTCACGAATAAGTTTTTTTGCTTCATCGGTAGTAAGTTCTTCAGAAAGACGAGCACCAGCATCTCGGTAACAATGGTCGCAGAACATATTACACTGGTTGGTGGAATTCCAGGATACTAGCATTATAAACGGCAAAGAGCTGATCACATAAGACCCTCCCCTACCTTCACCTCCCCGATTTATTTACACCTATTAAAAATGATTTATGGATAAACCCATAATAAGTTGTTACGGCAAAATATAAACTATAGTCCGTAACCTTTTTCAGGCACACAAGTAACGCAGAAGATTAAATGGTCTGCGTTGTTTGCCAATTTGACATATATTTTCTAAACCTAATCCTGGCTGGTTTTGCTGGTCAACTTTAATCTCTTTTCATAGCAAAAGGCACAACACAAGAAGAAACACTACAGCAAATTATGTTACTAACACTTATCTAATTAAGTATAAAATAAATATGCAGAACACCTTGCCAAGGAAGGAAGTAAGCAATACGGACATTGCTCTGTGGAGCAGTCCCCACAGAGCATAAACCGATGTTCACCACCATTTACCACAAAGTCATTGAATATGGACTTTAGTCTGCCTAGTCCCTCCTGGGCCATAAGAGAAGCTGGTGGTTTCCCATAGAATAGACGGTCAACATTTGTGCATTAAAACAACACGTATACCTTAGGGCAAGAAAAACCACATATAAATATATTATAAACAATTAATTATCTTTAAGATAGTGGGCCATATCTTTAGCCGCATAAGTAATAATTAGATCAGCTCCAGCCCGCTTGATGGCGGTATGAATCTCCATAACTACTCTTTTTTCATCCAGCCATCCATTGGCAGCTGCCGCTTTTATAGCAGCATATTCACCACTGACATGATAAGCTACTGTCGGATAAGCAAAATTATCTTTAACTGATTTAATTACATCCAGATAAGCTAAAGCTGGTTTAACCATAACCAGGTCAGCCCCTTCCGCAATATCAAGTTCTACCTCGCGCAGGGCTTCATATATATTGCCATAATCCATTTGGTAAGTTTTTCGGTCCCCGAATTGCGGGGCTGATTGGGCTGCATCCCGGAAAGGCCCATAAAAGCTAGATGAATATTTAGCCGAGTAAGCCATTATAGGTATATGAGAAAAACCATGTTCATCCAGATAGCTGCGTATATATCCAATTCGTCCATCCATCATATCTGATGGAGCTACCATATCACACCCAGCCTGGACATGGGAAAGAGCCTCTTTAGCTAATAATTCTAAAGAAGCATCATTATTAACCATACCATTTGTTTCGACTACTCCGCAATGCCCATGATCAGTATATTCACACAAGCAAACATCAGTAATTACCATCATATTAGGATACAATTCTTTGATTAACCTGATGGCCTGTTGTACCACACCATCATCACAGTAAGCTGAACTAGCCAGAGAATCTTTATGCTGCGGAATACCAAAAAGTAATACGGCTGGTATTCCCAGTTTGTTAACTTCTTCTAACTCTTCAGAAAGTCGATCTACTGAAAATTGATAAATTCCAGGCATAGAAGTAATAGGTATTTTTTTATCTTTACCATAAACGACAAAAAGCGGATAAATCAAATCGTCAACCGTAACAGTTGTTTCCCGAACCATTTTTCTAATAGTTTCATTAGCACGCAACCGCCGCATTCGATATTCTGGAAAAGCCATATTTTCACCTACCCTTGAATTTCCTCTAATGTTAAATAACAGGCCGGATCCTCCGCCCACAGGTCACCAGTAGCAGCCCGGGCCCGAATTCGACAGCCCGAGCAGAGGGTACGGTAACTGCATTGACCGCATTTCCCTTTCACATGTTTATCTTTTTCTCTTAGCATAACCATTAATGGATCATCAGAATTCCATATCTCGCTAAAAGGCTTTTCGCGCACATTACCTACTATATAATCCTGCCAGAATTGGCAGGGGTGAACATTGCCCCGGGGATCTACATTAGCAAATTTAGTACCTGCAGAACAGCCTCCATGCATTTCTAATAACTGCACTATCTCTCCTACTCTATCAGGTTCCTGGCGACGGATTAAATTTAGCAGGTATATACCATCAGCATGATTATCAGTAGTTAATATTTCTACCTCCACACCCCGACGATGAAGGTCAATAGTTCTTTCACTTATATATTCCATCAGGCTGCGCTTTTCCCTCTTATCAGTATCCATGTCTATCATATCAGTTCCCCGGCCTGCATATACCAGATGGTACATACAAAAGCGTGGAATACCTTCCCTTTCAATAATGTCAAATATCTCCGGTAAATCCATCTGGTTATGACGGTTTACCGTAAAGCGTATACCAGTTTTAATACCATTGTCTAGACAGGCCCTGATACCCTGAAGGGCTGCATCAAAAGCACCCGGATGGTTGCGAAACTCATCGTGAGTAGCTGGTGCACCATCAATACTTATGCCTACATACTGGAATCCGGCCTCTTTAATCTTTTGAGTTACTGGTGTATCGATAAGGGTTCCATTACTGGAGATTACCGGGCGCAGACCTAGCTCGGAAGCTTGTCTACCCAGTTCAAAAATATCCGGGCGCAAAAAGGGTTCTCCCCCGGAAAAAAGCAATACCGGTACTTTCATATCCGCCAGATCTTTAATAAAACCACGAGCTTCTTCAGTACTTAATTCCTGGCTGTATTTCCTGTCCTCGGCCTCAATATAGCAATGTTTGCATCGCAAGTTACAACGATTGGTGGTATTCCATACCACCAAAGGCCGGTTAATATTAGAGAATTGAAGCAACTGAGGAGGAATATCTCCATTACCGGCACTATGCTTTATTACATCAGAAACTGTCGCTGTTCCGCACAGTAGTTTGGTGCATCCAATCATTTCCCTACTCCCCTTTAAAAGTCTTGTTAAGATCTAGCATCAGTTACAATAGCCTTAATCAAACCTTCGATAGTATACTCGTCAGCCATCACATCCACCTTAAATCCCTGCCTACGAGCAGTATCGGCTGTAATCGGACCAATACAGGCTATCTTTACAGTAGCATCGATTCTACTGATGTTTTCTTCACCAATGATTTTAGCAAAATTAGTCACTGTAGATGAACTGGTAAAAGTTAAATAGTCCATTTCCCCACGCCTAATACGCTCTAAAGTGGCATGGCTCACCTGAAAAGCTGCCACCGCCTCATAAAGAAAAACCTCATTGACGTGTACTCCCAAATTGCGCAGCTGGTCAGGAAGTATATTTCTAGCTCCCCGGGCGCGCGGAAGTAGTACCCATTGCCCTGGTTCTACCCGGTACCGTAATTCTTCCAAAATCCCTTCCGCCCGGTACTCATCGGGTACAATATCCGCCTTAATCCCGCGCTCTTGCAGGCATTTGCTGGTAGCCGGGCCAATAGCACATAGTTTAACTCCCCTTAGATCACGTATATCAATTCCCTGGCTGGTTAACTCACCAAAAAAGATAGCTACCGCATTTACACTGGTAAAAATAATCCAATCGTATTTATCCAGATGATTAAAAGCATTATATAAAGCCTGTAAATTATCTTCTTTTTTGATAAATATCGAAGGAAACTCAATAGTTTCTCCACCCAGATCAATTAGCTGCTCAGCCAGTAAACTAGCTTGAGCCCGGGCTCGGGTTATTACTATCCTTTTTCCCCATAATGGTTTCTTTTCCACCCACATCAGTTCATCCCGCAGGTTAACCACATCTCCTATAACAATTACTGCAGGAGGCCTAAAACCAGCCTGTTCTACCCGGCTAGCTATATTGTTTAAGGTTCCAGTCAGTACTTCCTGAGCAGGTAATGTACCCCAGCGTATTAAAGCCACCGGAGTGTGGGGATCACGACCATATTTAATAAGCTGCCCGCAGATAAAAGGAAGGTTTTCTACCCCCATTAAAAAAACTAGAGTTCCTATACCGGAAGCTAGTTCCTGCCAGTGTAGTGAGCTTTCCTCTTTGCCAGGCTTTTCATGACCAGTAATAATGGCCAGGCTGGAGGTAGCCTCCCGATGGGTTACCGGTATCCCTGCATAAGCTGGTACCGCAATAGCCGAAGTCACTCCCGGAACAATCTCAAAATCTACATCATTCTGCCTTAATTCCTGTGCTTCTTCCCCACCTCGTCCAAATAAAAACGGGTCTCCTCCTTTTAAACGAACTACTATTTTACCTGCTTTAGCTTTATGTACCAGCAGTTCATTAATCTGATCCTGGGCCAGAGCATGGTGACCTGCTTTTTTACCAACATAAATTTTCTCTGCCTGGGGCCGCATATAACTGAGTATTTTATCTCCTACCAAATGATCATATACAACTACATCAGCCTTCCCAAGCACCTGTTTCCCTTTTAAGGTGAATAAACCGGGATCCCCTGGTCCTGCACCTACCAGGTAAACATACCCTTTTTTATTCATGGTTACCACCTGCCTGACGAATTTCTTTTAAAATTACATTGGCACCCTGGTTAATCAATTGCATAGCTAATTCTTCACCTATCCGGGCTGCATTACCAGGATTACCTTCCTGATAGGCCTGCAACAGGCGGGACCCATTTAATGATGCCACTAGACCAGTGACTTCCAATTTTCCCTGTTCAACTTGGGCCAGACAAGCGATAGGAACCTGACACCCTCCTTCCAACACCTGCAAAAATCTTCTTTCTGCGGTAGTGGCTATTCGGGTAGGCTCATGATCAACAGCTTCTAGTAATGATTGGGTAATATCGTCACCGATACGAGATTCTACAGCTATAGCTCCCTGCCCAGCCGCCGGCAACATCATATCATAATCAAGTAACTCAGTGACCGCATTTTCCAATCCAAGCCGTTTTAATCCGGCATAAGCCAGTACAATTGCATCTAAGTCCTGCTCCTGCATCTTACGGAGACGAGTTTCAACATTACCTCTTATATCTACAATGGACAAATCGGGGCGCCGGTTCTTGAGCTGAGCCGCCCGCCGCAAGCTGGATGTTCCAATAACTGCCCGGTGAGGCAGGCTATGGAATTGGTAACCCTTATGTGATATCAGGGCATCCTGAGGAAACTCCCGGGTTAATACGGCGGCTATATGTAATCCTTGGCCTACCTGGGACGGGACATCTTTCATGCTGTGTACTGCTACATCAATATCCCCGGCTAAAAGGGCCTTTTCCAGTTCCTTGGTAAAAAGGCCTTTATCACCTACTTTAGAAAGGGCTACATCAAGTATTTTATCGCCAACGGTTTTAATAATTTTAATTTCAACCTGAAGGTCGGGATGGGCTTCTTTAAGAACTCTGGCCAGATAATCTGCCTGCCAGAGAGCCAGTTTACTACCTCTAGTTCCTACTTTTAACTTTTTCATATCCGGCATGCTCCTTACGGTCGATATGCAGATTAAATATTTGTTTTACCAATTCTGCATACAGGTGCCCCTGATTAGTACGGGCCAGTTCCTTTAAATTAACTATCGGATAATGAAGTATTTGATTAACAATAGAATTAGCCATTGAAGAAATAACTTTTTGTTCATGTTCGGAAATTTTCCCCAGCCGGTTCATAGCCCTCTGCAATTCTTGTTGTTTTACTGCCTCAGCCTGGGTTTTTAACTCTGCTATAATTGGAACTACATAAAGACTGGCTAACCAATCGTTAAATTTCTCCATTTCCTCACTAATAATGTGCTCGGCTAATACTGCCGCCTTCTGTCTTTCCTGGTAATGGGTATCAACAACCCCCTGCAAAGCATCGATGTCATATAAAAAGACGCCCGGGATCTCTTTAAGTCCTGGATCTATATCCCGGGGAACGGCTATATCAATAAGTATTATTTTTCTCCCCTGCCGAACCCGTAGAGCCTGTCCACAGTTATCTTCCCTCATAATCTGATGGCTGGCAGAAGTACAACTTATAAGTATATCAGTCCCACTTAATTCCCTAGGTAACTCATCCAGGCGAATAGCACGGCCATTAAAGGCCTCTGCCATAGCTACCGCCCGATCATATGAACGATTGGATACAATAACTGATTGGACACCATTCATCATCAGATAACGGGTGGTAAGCTCGCTCATTTCCCCAGCCCCTACTACGGTTACCGTCTTATCTTCCAGACAACCCAGTATATCTTTGGCTAATTCTACGGCTGCATAACTTATGGAGAGAGGATGGGAATCAATATTGGTTTCGGTTCTTACTCTTTTACCAACAAATATGGCTTTTTGAAATAAGGCATTAAGTACTCCATCGGAAGATCCTATTTCAACTGCCTTCTGATAGGCATCTTTAACCTGTCCAATAATCTGATTTTCTCCCAGGATCATAGAATCCAGACCAGAGGCTACCCGAAACAAATGATAAATCGCATCATAACAGTTAGGTTGATACAGGTAGTTCTTTAATTTTTCCGGTTCTATACCTGCGTATATGCTAAGAAAAGATTCCAGCACTTCAGTACCTATCTGTATATCCCGGGTAGTAGCATATATCTCAGTACGATTACAGGTGGTTAGTATGACTACCCCTTCTACCCCATTCTGCTTACGTAAATACGTACAGGCTTTATCAATGTCAGCCCCACAAATGGCAAACTTTTCCCGCACTTCCACCGGGGCTGTCCGGTGATTTATTCCTGCAACAAGGACATACATTCTTCAACCCGCTCCCTTATCCTATCTTCTTCCCCCGCCTTAATAAGTTCCAGAATATCTGAATTTACCAGTGCCTCAAATATTGCCCGTCGTTTATTAATATCTGCTACATTCTTTTTTATTAATTCCCGCAACTCACCTAGAAGATCGACAAACTCACCATGCTCCCGGGTTATGTTTTCTTCCAGTTCCCGACGAAGACGCTGTGCATAGGCTGGACTTTTTCCTTCCGTGGAAATAGCTACTACCAGCGAGTTGCGTCTTAAGATGGAAGGTACAAAAAAATCACAACAAGGAGGATCATCTACTGCATTAACCAGCCCCCCCTGGCTGCGGCATAACCGGGATATTTCCTGGTTAAGCCTGGTATCATCAGTAGCCGCAAATACAATAAAAGCATCCTTCAAGTCATCAATAAAAAATTCCCGTTGTTCTAAATGAATTAGTTTCTCCCTGGCCCATAGCCCTATCTGCGGGCTAATCTGGGGGCTGATCACCTTTATTTGTGCACCATAACCTAGTAAATTATATATTTTACGCTCCGCAACCTCTCCTCCACCAATAACCAGGCACAACTGATCACCCAAGTTAAGAAATATAGGAAACAAATGGTTCACCTTTTCTACCACCACCAATTTCTAAAAAAAAAGGTCTGTATAACAGACCGTCTTAATCTTCTTTCTTTTCATCCAATTCTTCGAATTCTTCCTCTTTGGCCTTTCTGAAGTTTTGTATAGCTTTTCCCATGGATTGACCCACTTGAGGTAGTTTTCCCGGGCCTACTATAATGAGCACAATTAACAGAATTAAAGCCAGTTCCCATGGTCCGAAATTTCCAATAAGTCCGAACATCAGATTCCCTCCTTCGGCACCTGTTTATCGAAATTTGTCCCCACCTGTCATAGTTGCTCCTGATACTTGATATTATGACAAAAAGGCTGTCTTTTGTAAAGAAAACCTTCCCGGCTATCTTTGCTATAGCTTTATTCTACCGAATCTGCCGATGTTTCCTGATCCTTACCATGCTTTCGTCCCGGTTTAGAAAACTTGGCTACCCATATACTTATTTCATACAGTATATACATCGGGGTGGCCATAAATATCTGGGAGACTGGATCTGGTCCTGGGGTTAAGGCTGCTGCCAAAATAACTATTACCAACAGGGCATATTTGCGATTACGAGCCAGCATGGTATATTTGATAATGCCGATCTTAGTCAGAAAATACACTATAACCGGCAGTTCAAACACCAGTCCAAAAGGAATAGTAAAGGCCATCACAAAGGATACATACTGGTCTACTTTAAACATTGTTTCCAAATTGCTACCCGCTATAAAAATGAAAAAATTAAGCACCAGGCGTAGTACTCCAAAATAGGAAAACAATACACCCGCAGCAAAAAGAAGAACACTGACGGGGAAAAGTATATAAACATAGCGACGCTCTTTGGGGTAAAGAGCCGGCTTAAAGAAACGCCAAAACGCCCATACTACTATAGGAAATGCAAATATAAACCCGGCCAGGAACGATAGCTTTAATTTGACAAAAAAAGCTTCCGTAACACCGGTAACCACTAGATTCTCATTTAAAGCTCGCAGGGGTGATATGATGATGGTTAAGAGTTGTTCATTATAATAAAAAGAGATAAAAGCTGCTATCACTATGGCAACTACACTGATAATTAGCGATTTACGCAACTCTTCTAAATGCTCTATGATAGTCTGCTTTTCCTCTGGGGATAAATCTCTAAAGGCCATCCTTTGCCCTCCCTAATAATCTCGATCTAAGACAAAGTCAGTAATCTTGGCTAATTCCTCTCTGGCGATTACATCTGGCAGTACTTCCAACTGCCTTTGGGCCTGCCGGGCAAAATGCTGGGAGGCATAATAAGCATAATCAATACCATCTGATTCAATAACTAAATTTATAATATGTTCTGCCTGGCTGGCACAAGCCTGAGGTGATGCTAATAAGCGCGCCAATTCTTCCCGCCGGGGATCATGCCAAAGGGCATAAAGGGCCGGAAGGGTTATAACCCCCTGACGGATATCACTTCCGGTAGGTTTACCCAGGGTATGTTCATCAGCTACAAAATCAAGAATATCATCAGTAATCTGAAAAGCCATTCCTAGATAATAGCCATATTTTTTAAGGGCTCTGATCTCTTTTACAGGAGCATTAGATAGCATAGCTCCTAGCTCACAGCTCACTGATATTAACAGAGCAGTTTTTCGCTCAATGCGCCGCAAGTAGTTTTTAAGACCCAGATGAACATTGTAGCAACTGAGCATTTGGAATATCTCGCCTTCGCATATCTTCATGCTGGCCTGGGCTAGTACATCTACAACATCACTGCGCTGGTAAGAAGCCACCAGGGCCAGGGCCCGGGCAAAAATATAATTACCTGCATAAATAGATACCCGGTTTCCCCAGGCTGCCTTTACCGTTTGTGCTCCCCGGCGGGTACTAGAATTATCGATAACATCATCATGGACCAATGTAGCCAGGTGGATTAATTCTAAAGCTACTGCCATGGGTATGATATCGGATAAGTCTTTACGGTAAAACCGGGCTGCCAGCAGGGCAAACGCAGGTCTAAGACGTTTACCGCCAGCATGAATAAGATGAACAGCCGCATCATTAAGCAAAGTAAGTTCGCTGTCCACGTTTTCTGATAATTGGGATTCTACCTTTTGAAGTTCATCCGCTATTGGATCGAAAAAATCAAACTGAGACATAAATTACCCCTTATCCAATTACAATCAAGTTTAATTATAAATCCTATTGCATGTAAATTCTAGCCAAATAGTCCATTATAACGTTTAAATAGGTTATGATTAATTTCCATAGCATCCAGCACTTTCCCGACAATGAAATTAACGATATCATCAATGGTCTGGGGGTGGCTGTAAAACCCGGGCATAGCCGGTATAATATGAACCCCTATTTCCGACAGCGTCAGTAAATTACGCAGGTGTATGGTATTTAAAGGGGTTTCCCGCGGTACTATAATTAATGGACGCCTTTCTTTTAACATTACATCGGCAGCCCGCTCCAGTAAATTGTCGGCCGCTCCCTGAGCTAGAGCCGAAACACTGGCCATACTACAGGGGATAACTACCATACCATCGACTAAGAAGGATCCGCTAGCTATAGGAGCGGCTATATTTGAATTTTCATAAATCCGCAAATTTTTACCTGATAGGGGCAGCTCTTGGTTGACTTCCCAGTCCATTTCCTGGTGCAAAACCACCCGGGCAGCTTCGCTAAGAACTAAATGTATCTCATACTCCCTAGTCAGCAGTTCTTCTACTAGCCTGACTCCATATACTACCCCACTAGCTCCTGTTATCGCTATGATATACCTGGCCAGGTCCCTTCCCCCTTTCTACCAAAATATAATTATTGATTTTACTAAACTAAATAAGTTTTCATACATGGGTAAAGCGCTACATAACTCCTGGCCAATAGAGGGCACAGAAATTCGCCCAACCATCTTTTAAAAATTGCAGCGGCCTCAGAGGGCTGCATGTACGTGCACATAGTAGTTCTTAAAGCAACAAACTTTTTGCATATATACCACAGCACTATTAGATTATCCGTTTGTTATCATAAAATATCCACCAAAGACATAATGAAGATAATAAGGCCTACGTAACGATTAATTTTAAAAGAGGCAAAATTTACCCGGGAGAGATCCCCCGGCCTAACAATAATGTGTTCATAAACTAATACGGCCGTTGCTATAGCTACCCCAGTAAAATACCAGATTCCCATATTTAAAATCAAACCACTGGCAACTAAAAATACTACCGTAAAAGCGTGAAAAACAGCCGAGAAGATAAGTGCGCCCTTTTCTCCAAACCGGGCCGGAATAGAATAAAGTCCCTGTTTCCGGTCGAATTCAATATCCTGGCAGGCATACATGGTATCAAAGCCGGCAATCCAGCAGGCCACTGCCATACCTAACACAAAAGGCTGCCAGTCAAAGGTTCCGGTGATAGCAATCCAGGACCCCACCGTTCCTATCCCTATAGCTAAACCCAAAATTAAATGGCACCACCAGGTAAAACGTTTAGTATAGGAGTAACCCCACAATACGATTACTGCCAGGGGAGCTAATTTTAAGCACAACTGATTAAGTTGTGCAGCCGAATAAAACAAAATTACCAGTAGAATAAAGACTCCCACCCATACCTTGGTTGGGGCTAGCCGTCCTGAAGGAAGCACCCATTCTGAGGTGCGAGGATTGGCTTTATCAAAAGGTAGATCTATTAGTCGGTTAAGGCTTAAGGCAGCCGTGCGGGCACTGATCATTGCTACCGTGATCCAAATCAGCTGGTAAGCAGAGGGGATCCCATCCCGGGCCAGGAAAGCACCCAGATAGGCAAACGGGAGGCCAAATAGAGTATGCCCAAAATCTACCATATCTAAATAGTGCTTGACCTTACTCAATCCCATACTCACTCCACTTTTTATCCACCAAGCTTATAATTTCCTGACTCATTTTAATATCCTTAGGCCACTCACGGGGATGTCCTTCACCTGGCCATTTCCGGGTAGCATCAATTCCCATTTTTGAACCGACCAGTGGCGACGGTGCTGAATGATCTAGTACATCCAGCGGACCATCCACAATCATAGTATCTCTACGTGGATCCACATTATTGAATACCTTCCACATAACTTCAGAAGTATTTTGTACATCCACATCCTCATCAACTACCACAATAAACTTGGCAAACATCATCTGCCCCATACCCCATAAAGAACTCATAATTTTACGGGCGTGACCAGGGAAGCTTTTTTTTATGGAAATCATAACACAATTATGAAAAACACCTTCCATGGGCAGATGCATATCTACTACTTCCGGCAACTGCATTTTCAGTAAAGGTAAAAAGATACGTTCGGTGGCCAGGGCCATATAACAATCTTCCTGGGGGGGTTTACCTACTACCGTAGCCGGATAAATTGCATCACGGCGATGAGTTATACAAGTTATATGAAAAACCGGGTATTCATCCGCCAGGGAATAATATCCGGTATGGTCACCAAAAGGCCCCTCTATCCGGCGTTCAACCGGGTCTACGAAACCTTCTAAGACTATTTCTGCATCAGCTGGTACTTCCAGATCAACAGTTTTACATTTCACCATTTCCACCGGCTTTTTGCGCAGGAATCCGGCAAAGATTAGCTCATCAATATCCTTAGGCAACGGAGCAGTGGCTGCATAAGTTATGGCCGGATCCCCTCCCAGGGCTACAGCCACGGGAGTAGGATTACCCTTTTCACAATTCTTACGATAATTTTCGGCCCCATCATGATGAGTATGCCAATGCATACCAGTGGATGTCTCATCAAATACCTGCATACGGTACATACCCACGTTCCTTTTACCTGTTTCCGGATCACGGGTATATACTTGAGGTAAAGTTATAAAACGCCCGGCATCTTCTGGCCAGCATTTTAATACCGGTAACTTAGCCAGTGAGGGCTTTAGATCTACCACATCCTGACAGCTTCCCTGTTTTACCAGGCGCGGCAGGTAAGAGGATATCTGAGCTAAACGCGGCAAAATTTTAACCTTATCCAACATGGACTGGGGCACCTGGTCAGCTATTTCCAGAAATCCAATAATCTCCTGGGCAATATCATCCAGGTTATCCACCAAAAGGCTCATTGCCATCCTTTTGGGGCTGCCATAGGCATTAATAAGGACAGGCATATCCGATCCACGGACATTCTCGAATAACAGGGCTGGCCCCATGGCTTTACTTACTCGATCAGTTATTTCGGTTATCTCCAATTCCGGATCTACTTCAGTCTGGATCCGTACCAGCTCTCCTTCCCTTTCCAGGGTATAAATAAAATCCCTCAAATCCCGATATGACATATTTCATCCTCCATATGGAAATTAAAACAGTAAAAATGGCTTACACTCTGCCTTTTCCAGGAAAAGGTAAGCCACCATAAAGCGACTACATCACCGCTACCCGGTGTTCACTGCAGAAAAAATTATGGAGTTCAACCACCACCTTTTCCAAAATGGTATCGGAATTATCGCTTAGATTTTCTAAACAACCCAGCTCATCTATAGCATTGTGAATATATTCTCCAGCTAAATTTATGCGCTCATGGTCTTGAATCAGCTCTACCAGCATCCCCATCTGGTGTCCCATGTGCTTAAACAGCTTTAATTTTTCATCATATACAGTTCCTTTCAGCTCGGCAGCAGTAAGAAATGCATAAGCATATAAGGGTGCCCTGGTTGTCTCCATAACCTTACGGTAATCGGCCCCCATTTTGTGTTTCATAATCAAGCCCTCATTCAATTCACAAATCAAGGCGGAAAAATGTTGCAACAGCTTGTCTGCCCCAACATCAACCAGAATTTTCAATATATGGCCAAAGATATAATCACCTATTAGAATAGAAAACTGTAGTTCCTGATCATACTTTTGTCCCTCTTCCTCATCACTAATGGTTGCATGAATACTATTGGCAAAATAGAGGGTCTTAAATATGTTGGTCATATTTATACAGCATTTATGCTCCAGCCCCATATATTTGTACATGCTAAGCACTATAGCAGGAAAGTTGTGCCACGTAGGGTTACTTTCCAGCCTATCCACATAATGGTGCACATCCGACCACCAGGGTAACAGTCCCTCTTTAAACACCTGATCAACTTCGGCGAGTTCAGGTTGCAGTTCCCTGGTAAAACAAAAAATCATCTGACTTGTCCTCCTCGCTGAATCTCTCTCTACCCAAGCAGCGTCTCTACTAACATTCTACAGAATTAGACCCTTTCCTGCTTTACAAAAATTTTTCCTGTAGTTAATTCCGATTATAAAAACACTTCATGAGAACCGACCGGTAGTCATGCCGTGTAATTTGCTCCTATCCATTCTTATGATAGGCTTTTTTAGAGCCGGTATAATTATACCTCATGCGGGTAACTGTATCATTAAAACAGTTTGCCGTCCGTTAATATTTAATCATTATAGGCAGTAATTCTAAATCCCTTGGTTGAAAAATTAGCCAGGGCCGGGATTAGATCCCTGATTTTTGCTGACCTTAATTAATTATCCAGCTGCTTTCAGGAGATATTTTTAATATTATTTATAAATCCAGGCAAAATAAAACCAAAAGGAGGCTATAAACTATGTCACAGTTAATTGGTTTAGCCATGACAAAGCAACAGGCAGCTTCCGCTTTAACGGATTTATACAATCGTGGCTATAATATGAAAGCTGATATAATGACCACTGAAAGTTTAGGCAACACCCATAAGGATCGCTACATTATATCATTATACTGCGACGAACAGACTATTTACCATATTAAGGAGCATCTAGTAGAGCTTCATGGCATTGAAAATATAAAGATCGTAAAATAAAGCTCCTTTAAAGAACTAGAGCCTTACCTGTCACTTCGTACAAGTAAGGCCGCTAGTTACTATGACTGGATAACCGTCTTCGGTCTACTAAAATAGTATCCCTCCTAAATATTGGCCACCAGACGTTCCTGTTGATCGTTTACCATTCCCCGCTTTACCTCAGTAGCATTTACGCATTCGGCACCAAACATTTCAGCCAAATAATTGCAGGCATCCCAAGGATTGACCTTTTCACCGCAGGTAAAAACATCTACTGCAGCATAACCCAATTCAGGCCAGGTATGGATCGCCAGGTGGGACTCGGAAATTACCACTACACCACTAACCCCCTGTGGGCTAAACTTATGAAAGACGAACTCGCGCACCTCGGCGCCAGCCTCCAAAGCGGCATTGATCATGATATCCTCTACTTTTTTGATATCATTCAACACCTCAAAACGGCATCCATAAATTTCAGCCAAGACATGTCGCCCTAAAGACTGCAATATAATGTCGCCTCCCTTCAATTGTTTCGGCTGGTTTCCCAAACCTCCTTTAAATACTGGTCACAATACATGTAGAATTTTAGCATATTTCTGCCGCATGTCAATTGATTTTTTTGTTTAAAATCAAAAATAAGGCAGCCTACCATGTTAATTAACTTATTGCTAAAAATAAGTACTGATTTCTATCTTATGCTTATTAATCATACAATATGCTACCTTTTTGAAAATGTATAAAGCTATTCGGTTTTTCAGTTAAAAAAATAGCACGTCTATTTTAAGAGCATGCTATTTAAAAAACTTATTCTAGACCTTTAATTATATTATCAATACCATGTACAAACTCTTTTTGATTACCTTCCCCCAGTAAATCATAAAGCCGGGCATTAAAATCATCTGCTATTTCGACCACCTGAGCCGCTACTGCTCGGCCACGTTCCGTAATCACAACCCGGATTGCTCGCCTATCCTCCGGATCCAGCTGGCGCTCAACTAAAGCATCTTTTTCCAGCTTATCCACCAGTACCGTCATAGACGAACTATCAATCAGAGTGCGGCTACCTATTTCCTTTAGGGTGATCCCGTTTTCTTCTAATAAGGAACACAAAATAAAAGACTGGGGAATACTAATCCCCAATTCCTCCAATCTTCCGCTCATATGCCGATCTATCCTTTTCATAGCAGCCCGCATACAAAAACACAGGTAATGATTTAGATCACTCATCTCTAATGCTCCTTTATCTAATGGTTGTCCTCTAGTTATATTATTATAGAAGATGATAATTTGCAAACATACTTTATGTTGTTTAAATAATGTTTATGCTTGATTATATCCGCATATAATGGTATTTTAAAAACATTGAATAGTCAAATACCATGAAAAAGAAGAGTAGCATGATTAGCTCAGTTACAGAGACCCGTCAAGGCTGAGATACGGGACTGGCTACCATGTGAATGGACTTTGGAGTAGCAGGCTGAATAGGTATTATTACATAAGTAAGCCGCGCCGGAACCCTCCGTTAAAGGGTTGAGTGGAATAGGCAAAACCTGCTTATTCAAACAGGGTGGCACCACGGAACCTTCGTCCCTTCGGGATTAGGAGGTTTTTTTATTTTAACAATGGGCCTGGTCTAAGGATTCCCTTCCTGATTAACCATATATAAATAGGTATAGATTACATGAAAACACCTGGTATAAAAACCCCGCCAGCAATTCAAGGGAATAGACACTATCGAAACAGATGAAAATCAGGTTAATCCCTGAAGTAAGACAAGTTAGTTTTTCTACGGCTCAGATCAGAATATTTAACTCATTTTCACTAAAGCCATAATGATTTATCCAGTAAAAACCGGGCTTTAAATTAAACCAATAAGGAGGACGTTAAAATGCCTAAAAGCAGAAAAAGAATTCTTACCGGAGACCGGCCTACCGGGGCGCTTCATCTGGGACATTATGTAGGCAGTCTGGCCAACCGGGTAAAACTCCAGGATGACTACGAAAGCTACATTATAATTGCTGATGTACAAGCCTTAACCACCCATTGGGAAAAAGATGAGAATCTGACCCGGGATGTTTTTCAAATCGCGACCGACTACCTGGCTGCCGGCATTAATCCGGAAAAATCAACCATTTTTATTCAGAGCCGGATTCCAGAAATTCACGAACTGACCATGTATTTCTCCATGTATACATCAGTAAATGTTTTAAGGCATAACCCTACCATAAAAAGTGAGGCTGCTCAGCATGGTTTTAAAGATATAACTTATGGGTTTTTAGGTTATCCGGTAAGTCAGACGGCTGATATTGCCATATTTAAGGCTGACCTGGTACCCGTTGGTGAGGATCAGATTCCCCATATTGAACTGGCACGCAAAATCGTCCGCCGTTTTAATGATCTTTATAAACCTGTTTTGGTTGAACCCCAGGTATTAATAGGCGATATCCCCCGGCTGATAGGATTAGATGGTAAAGCTAAAATGAGCAAAAGCCTTAATAATGCAATTTTTCTTATGGACAGTCCCCTGGAAGTAGAGCAAAAAGTGCAGAACGCCGTCACTGACCCGGCCCGCATACGTAAAACAGATCCTGGTCACCCTGAAGTGTGCACTATTTTTGAATACCAAAAGGTTTTTAATCCTGGAGAAGTAGAACAAATAGAAAATGAATGCCGCCAGGGGAAAATAGGATGTGTAGCCTGTAAGAAAAACCTGGCCAGTAAACTTAACCTTTTATTAGAGCCTATGCGAGAACGTCGCCAGAAATATTCTGATCGCAGCTTGGTTATGGATATATTAAAAGAAGGTACTAACCGGGCTCACCAGGTAGCCAGGGAAACTATGGCTGATGTCCGGGAAGCCATGAATATCAATTATTTTGCATAAACATTTAGCAGAATTATTTAAGCGGAGTTCTTTTAGAACTCCGCTTTTTTATCTTCCCACTATGCTTTTACAACCAGACAGGGTAATCCCGACCTTTAACGACTAATCAGCTTTATCATCACGATTAATCCGAAACAGTGAAGTAATCTGCAGCAGGCTGTGTGACCATTCCACCAGTTCCTTGGAAGTTTGTGTGGCTCGATCCACCGAATCAGACTGCAGGGAGGCCAGGGCACTAATATTTTTGCTTACCATCTGCAAGGTGTTTTTCATATCTTCGGCATTCTTGCTCAAGGTTTCAATAAATGTATTAAGATCAGCCACATCCAGCTGCAGATTTTCAACTAGATGCTGAACATCCTGGCACTGGATATCAACCTGATCGATCACCATACCTATTTCTTTGACTAATTCCTCATCACTTATCTGCCCCCTTAAGTGCAGGGCTTCACTGATATTAGTAATTTCATTACCTATAGTGCGGTGGTTATGGGTAATGAGGATAATTTTTTCCATTAAATCACTCATTAAATCGGCCTCATTACTCACCATAGATTTACCCGCAGGATCAGCTAGAAGCGGATCTGCCAGAATATCGCCTAAGTTTACTGTGACCATAGGTAAAGTTATACGGGCTTCACCAATAGTTATAGCCAGTTCCTGTCCAGCTACCCCCATTTTATAGGCGGTATTGATAACCTGTTCGATCAAGGTCTGCTGGTTATCCAACATGTTATTCAAGCTATCCCCCAGGCGTCCCAGTTCATCATCACCTTCTACCTGCGCACGTAGAGTGTAATCACCCTCCCCTACTTTTTTCATAAGCCGGCTAAAACTATTGAGGGGACGGGTTATCCGGGAAGTAAGGAAAACCATAACAATACAGGTGACTATGATACCAATAACTACAGTTGTAAAGGATATCCTAGCCAGCATATAGATAGGATTGGTTATTTCATTAACTGGAATAACAAAACCTACTGACCAGCCAATATCTTCAATAGGAGTAAAGAAAATATATTTTTCTTCACCCCCGAGACTGATCTTTTCTAATCCCTGCTCACCATCCACCATGCGGGCTAATACCTTGTCAGTACCTTTATGATCCTTTTTCAGTTCCTGCAAAGACTGAAAATATTTTTTGTCTTCATTAGGATTAGCAATTACCTCACCATTACCGTCTAATACAAAGGCATAGTCATTACCAAAGATATGAACATCACTGACGAATTCCTGGATTTTATCGACTAGTACATCGACGGCAGCTACCCCCATAATTTGACCCTGACTATCATAAAAGGGAACCGAGGTAGTCACCACAAAATTGCCCGTCAGGGGACATACATAGGGAGTAGTGTATATCATCCCACCTTTAGCCTTGGCCAGTTCATACCAGGGTCGGTTACTTACCTGATAATCTTCCGGATAAGTAAACTCTATATTGCCATACAAGCGTCGGGTTTTCTCCACCCCGACATAGACAAACTTAACATCCGGACTTTCATCGACAATCCGCTGGAAAGAGGTCAGCATCTGGTAATAGGTTTTATCATGGGAAAGATCCACATTGGACGTGCTTACATTCCTGACAAAAGCATGAATTTGTTCATTTTGCGCCAATGTCCAGGCATACTGTCCCTTCTGTTTCAGATAAGTTTGGATCCTGGCAGCAGCTGCGTCCGCCATAGCGGCAGCACGCTTCTCGCTCATATCAACCACCAGATTATACGCCCACCAGTAATTTAAGATGCTAATAGCAATTAGGAAAAAGGTGGTGATACTTAATACATAAACTAACAGGCGTTGCTGCAGACTATTTTTCATGGGCTTTACATTCCCTCCCCTACTTCGACTAGCAGAACCAGATTGTATTTTTTAATTTTGCGATAAAGCGTAGTTCGACCAATATTTAATGCTTCGGCTGCCTGAGATATATTTCCTTCATAGGCTTTGAGAGCTTTTAGTATCTCTCTCTTTTCTATCTCATCCAGCGGTAATACCTCTTCCCCCCCATCCTTAACCTCAGGAGAAGATTTACAATTAGTAATGCGATCAGGTAAATGCTTTACATCAATCACCTGGTCGGCGATATTTACCGTCATTTCAACCACATTCTCTAATTCCCGGACATTTCCGGGCCAGTTATAGCCTTGCAATACTTCCAGGGCTTCTTCAGTTATGGAACAATTCTCCTTACCTAATCGTTTAGCATGTATATTGAGAAAGTGTTCAACCAGAAGGGGAATATCATCCTTCCTTTCCCTTAGTGGAGGTATTTTTAAGCTAATTACATTTAGCCGGTAAAACAAATCAGCCCGGAAACGTTTTTCCCTGATCATACCTTCTAGGTTTTGATTAGTAGCTGATATTATCCGGATATCTACCGGTATAGCCTTAGTTCCTCCCACCGGAACTACAACCCGTTCCTGGAGCACTCGTAATAACTTGCTTTGCAGCTCTAAAGGCATATCTCTTTAGCCCCCTAACCGACTTGGACAAAGTATCTTAATCTGGTACCTTTTAAAACAGGAGGGGGCAATATGCAACGTAAAAGGTACTCACAAGAATTTAAAGATCAGATTGTTAAAGAATCTCTGGAAGTTGGCAATGCCGCTATTGTGGCCCGGAAGAATGATTTATCTGCCAACATGGTCAGTCGTTGGGTTAGAGAACATAAGAATCACAATAGTATTGGAATAGGACCAATCCCTGTTAGAATCGGACCATATAATCAAAGCGCTAAAGCATTGGAATCTGAAAACGAGAAACTTAAAAAGTTGCTGGGCGAAAAAGACCTTGAAATAGCCATTCTTAAGGATCTTGTAAAAAAAACGAACCCACAATTCAAGATAAAGTAGATATATCCAGCAAATGGATATCAAGAGGATATCATAAAACCCTTGTATTGCGATTGGTCGGGCTTAGCCGCTCAACATACTATTACCATTTGAAGCATCCAGTTTCTGCACTTAATCACAGAGGCGGCCACCCGACAACTGCAAGTACCTGCACTAACGATGGCAGATTTGTAAGCAATGAACAGGTTAAAGAATGGCTTTGTGAACTCATCTTCGCTGAAGGAGAATACTATGGTTACCACAAATTAACCTGGGCGCTCAGACGGAAATACCAGCTTATCATCAATAAAAAGAAAGTATATCGTTTGTGTAAAGAACTGGATATATTGAAACCGCAGCGTAAACTTAAAGCAAAGCATCCCAGACGACTGGCACGGAACCATGAAATTACTTCTTCAAATCGTCTGTGGGAAATCGATCTCAAATACGGCTATATTACTGGAGAAAACCGTTTCTTTTATATTCTGCCTATCATAGACGTGTTTGATCGGGTTATTGTGGATTACCACATCGGCCTAAACTGTAATGCTCAGGATGCTGCACGTACTGTACAGGCAGCCATGTTTAAACGTCAGGTATATGGAACCGATGATTTAGTCATCCGAAGTGACAATGGGCCACAGTTTATCAGTCATCATTTTGATGAAAGCTGTATTAAATTCGGCGTTGAACATGAGCGTATTCCTTGTCGTACACCCAATAAAAATGCTCACATTGAATCTTTCAATGCCATCCTAGAAGGAGAATGTCTGAGCAAGCATGAATTCCAAAGTTATGCCGAAGCTTACGATACGGTAAGCCAATTCATAAAAGACTACAACGCAGTGCGGATTCATTCCAGTTTGAAATATCATACTCCAAATGAAGCGTACCACCTGTTACAGCAGAAATCCTTAAAAATCCAGTCTGTAAGGGTATAATAATGATCCTGGCAAAGCCAGTTTATATAAATTTTCAAATTCTAAGTATCAGCCAGACATTAAGAGTTTTTGTACAATATTAGGGGGTCAGTCCGATATCCCCGATTTCATCCAGAAACAAAGTTCCCCCATCAGCCTGAACAAACTTACCTTGATAACCTTGTTTTTTAGCACCGGTAAAGGCACCTTCTGCATAACCAAACAATTCGGTTTCAATTAATTCACTAGGTATAGCAGCGCAATTTATGGCTACAAATGGTCCTTTAGAATAGCTACTGGCACAATGAACCGCTTGGGCAAACAGTTCTTTTCCAGTTCCGCTCTCCCCGGTAACTAAAACATTTGACGGGCTGCGGGCTATAGACCGGGCCAGTTTTATAAGGCGCATAAATTTCGCATTACGGCCGACTATGTGATTAAATTCACATAGTCGGGGAGCTGTTGGGCACAAGTTTTCCTGATCTGTATCTTCCAGGTTTAACCTCCATCCCAAATGAGTACTATCCGTGTGTAATATTGGCTGTATCTTAACCCTGGCCTTGACTCGCCCATAATTTGTGCGGAACTCTACCTCTTGTTCATTGGTGGATTCGGTAAATAACTCGCATTCACCCATAATCATATCAGGTAGAAATCTTCCGCAAAGATCAGACCGATCCAATCCCAGTATAAATTCAGCTTCCCGGTTAGTCTGCAGTATACGGTAATTACGATCCAACATCATCACGCCTATACTATTATCCAGGTTCTGGTAAAATTCGCGCAGTATATATAATTCTTCAATAGTACGACGTGCCTCCACCATTTTGGAACTAGCCAATATAGCTGTCTCGATGGTGGTCCGGGCTACTGTAATAACTGATGATGGGCTATCATAACTGGTTGCAAAACCTACACAACCAATTAACCGGTCTTGCTTCATAACCGGTACAGCCAGTGTATTCAATTTTTTTAATGGTTCCCATTCATGTTCTTCAGCAGTTACCACTGAAGCTACATGGGTTTCAATAACATGTCCAACCGCATTTTTACCAATACTATCTGAGGATAATGTTACCCCTGGATTAAGCACACTCTGGGAAAGAAAATTGTTAGACCGGACAAAAACCACAATTCCCACGTCATCCGTTACTATTAAATCACCTCTGACCACAATATCGAGCTGTAGGATCTCATCCAGGCTATCGATCAGGTAACTAAGATCCGGATGTTTTTGTAGAATATAATCATTGCTACATTGTCGATTACAAGCAGTAGTTTGATCACTATCATTAAAGCTCGCGGTGGCTGGGGATTTCTTTTTCTTGACACCAGTTTTGCTGCTGGTCATAGATCAACCTTCCCCATAATAATACTGCGGCAAACTCTTTCTTGTTAAAATTTCGACAACTATAAACAAATATCCTTCATTATTAAAATAAAAAAATACGGGCCAGAACAAAGTGGCCCGCATAAATTGAGAATCGCGAATAAAACGAAGTTAACAGATTATAAAAGTTCTTCTCGGGGAACCTGGGGTCCTCTTTGTACTTTTTTAGGAACTACGCAAATTCCAGAGCCTTTAGCTACTATAATGGGTTCATCCAGTATTTCACAGGCAGAAGCAGCCTCGGCACCTTTCAGCGGGCGAATAACTTTCTTAGCCACAAATTCCATCTTTCTGGAGGTATTGCCTATCTCTGTGAACCAGCCAGTTGCTTCGATATAATCACCGGCATATACAGGAGCTAAAAATTCAGCATTGTCATATTTGAGGAATAATCCTTCATCACCATCACACATAATGAGAAGCTCAGTAGCTACGTCACCAAATAGGTCCAGCATGCGAGCACCGTTAACTAATCCGCCGCCATAATGAGCATCTCCTTCACCCATTCTTAGTCTGATCATAGCTTTCTTCATTAGTAATTACCTCCCTTTAATATTTTTATTAGCAACTTATATTGCGGCTGTGTTTCCATCAATATTGTCAGATGCATCCGGTCCTTTGAAGATAAAATGACCTGCAATGGCACCGACTACAAAGAATATGATCCAGCCAAATCCACTGTTGGCAAAAGGAATTACGTTATACAGGCCCTGCATACCGTTTTCTATACCGCCAACTGCCATATAACCGCGGATAGCTTCTACAATCCCCCATAAGAAGGTCAGGTAACAAGCCCCTTTCATGGCCCCGACATACCTGGTAGCAAAAACGGTGAAAAGTACCAGTGCTATACAAGGCGGGTAGATCATATTAAGAAGGGGGGCTGTAAAGGTAATAATTTGTTCAAGTCCACATACACTGATCAATGTGCTGACTATTAGTGTGATAATTGCTATGTGCTGGTATTTCCATTTTCCGTGGCTTGCGTCCACGAAATACTGGGCTGTTCCAGCAGTTAGACCGATTGCTGTTGTCATTGCTGCGAATACAAGTGCTACATTAAATACAGCCCCGCCAATCTTACCCCATTGAATGAGAACGATGGTGGCAAACAATTTGGCATAGTCCACATCAGCCAGGGTAGCTCCAGTAGAAGCACCCAGAGCAAACTCGCCAACTTCTATAATTGTCAGAATTATAAAACCAGTTACACCAGCTTTAATTAAGTTATGCATAACCGATGGCTTATGGTTTTTTACACGGTGAGCAATATCCGCTAGGATTATGCCGGCAAACATCAAGGCTGCCGGTAGGTCCATAGTCTGATACCCATTTACAAAACCATACGCAAAGGGGTGCTGGTCATAAAGTGGTGCACCTGGAACTCCTAGTGGGTTAGTCAAGGCCTTAAAAATAATGGCCAGTTCCAGAACTAGTAAAACAGGTACTAATATTTTACTAACCTTATCGACAATATTAGTTTCAACGTATATGAACCAGTAGGTGATGGCATAGTAGACTATAGTAAAGATAACCACCACTATCCAGGGAGAACCTTCCAGGGCAAATATCTTAGATAAGGCATCCCAGGCAGCTGCGCTCATACGAGGAATAACAAAGAACGGGCCCATGAGCAAAACGGTAAATCCACCGAAAGTTTGGGCAAAGCCGGGGCCTACCCGACTAGCTATGGTAAATAGCGGGCCTCCAGCCTTTTCAACTGCAAAATATCCCAGGAACGGTAATAATAATCCAGTGAAAAAGAAACCTGCAAATCCTAGATACCATAAAGACTGTGAGTTACGACCCCAGGTAGTCGGCCACAACATACAGGAAGCACCATAATGCATGGCAAAAACTGATCCTGCAATGGCTAATAAAACAATTGGGCTAAGCTTTACTATATTTTCCTTATTCATACACGTTCCCCCTTAGATTATGCCCTTTGTCGCCAGTGCTTCCACCTGTTCCGCCGAATAACCAAGCGCAGACAGAATTTCGGAATTATGCTGCCCTAAAGTAGGAGCCGCCTTTACCACCGTACCCGGGGTAGCATGCATTTTAATAGGTACACCTGGAATCTTAATCCGACCAAGCACTGGATCTTCAACTTCCACTAGCATATTCCTTGATTGTAACTGAGGATGATTGGCTGCTTCGGAAATACTAAATATATTGCCAAAGGGAATTCCAGCCCCATTCATCAATTCTTCTAGTTCTGCCTTAGTTTTGGTACGGGTATAACTTTCTACAATATTCTTCAGATCAGGTATATAGTTTTTACAGCGATCATCATTAGTCTTGTAACGAGGATCATCAACTAATTCAGGTTTGCCCATAAGGTCGCACAGTCTGGACCACATAGCATTGGTCCCTACCCCCATAACAATCATGCCATCTTTAGCCATAAAGGCATCAAAAGGGGCAATTCCCGGGTCAGCGTTTCCGCTTCTGCCTGGTTCGTTACCAGCTACCGTGTACTCTACCACCGCATTTTCCAATATTGAAAACAGGGTGTCGACCATAGCTACATCCAGTTTTTGGCCTTGTCCAGTTTTTTCGCGGTGATAAAGGGCCATGCAGATGCCCAGAGCCAGGTAGGTACCAGTATAGTTGTCACCCACCGAAGGTCCCACTTTAGTAGGAGGATTTTCCGGGAATCCTGTAATGGTCATCAGGCCGCTCATAGCCTGGGCAACAATGTCATAAGCCGGAAGTTTGGCCAGAGGGCCTTCTTCACCAAAGCCAGAAATAGCTGCATAAATCAGGCGGGGATTAACCTCTTTTAAAACATCATATCCCAATCCCATTTTTTCCATGGTTCCAACTTTGAAGTTTTCGCAAACTACGTCAGCTTCTTTAACTAGTTTAAGAAAGACTTCCTTTCCCTCTGGAGAGCGTAGATCTAATGTAATCCCTCTCTTGTTACGGTTGAGGAAAGCGTAATAGGCACTATAGTCATTAATAATAGGCCCCCAAGCCCGGGACTGATCCCCCATGCCAGGACGTTCTACCTTAATAACCTCGGCCCCATGATCGGCCATGTGCATAGTACAGAATGGCCCACTATAGGCCTGAGTTAAGTCTAGTACCTTAACTCCCTCAAGTGCTTTCATTATTATTGCCGCCTCCTTTATATCGGAAATCAATGGTGCGCACCGTTGGCTATATATATTGCAAAATGCATGCCATCTTTTAAAACTGCCTTTGTTCCCATTGAATCAGCCTTTTCGTTTTTTTATCCTTCTGAAATATTTTCCAGCTATTGTTTCAGACTGAAACAATAGCCATCATATTGCGGTCTTACCGTGTGTTGCCGAACATGTCTCAATATGATACAGTTGTTTCAGGGCGATAATCCTTATACATCCAGCCATATTTTTCTCCAGCCTAAAGGAGATTTCACCCCAGTTTTCTACCGATTTTAAACCCGTTTGGGCCCATTTTTTTTGTTATTTCCTATGCCTCCTATTTATGTTTTTAAGGTTATGCTATATTATGACAGGATGTAGAAACTTTTTAGATTATTCTTTAATCAACAGACCACTAGTATTTACCCTTAAAAACCAGGGGGCTACTTGCTTAATGGCTAGTTAGGAAAAGCTTCCTATTTATATGTTTGTATGGAGGTGATTAAAACTAGTTACTAAATCTAGTATTATCTAAATGTTTTTTTTAATTAATAACCTTGATTCCAGACCTGTTTTTATGGAAGAGATGAACAATCTATGTTAAAAAATATGCCAAATCCACCTTATACATAAAGTCATATAAGGTTAGGGAACTGACCAGGTTCTGGCATGAGAATTGCATATAACATAAACGTAATAAAATTCGTACAAGGCGGTGGATGAAATGAATCCATATTATATAGGGGTCTTATTAGTACTTGCTTCAGCCACTGGTTTTGCATTAATGCCTATTTTTGCTATATACGCATATCAAGATGGTGTAACTACCATTTCGGTGCTTTTTCTAAGATTCTTTTTTGCATCACTATTTTTCTTTTTATTTATCTTGATTCGTAAAGAACGAATGAAAATTGATTATTCAGTCCTTATTAAAACGATGCTGATCGGCGGGGTTTTTTATATGATTCAAAGTATTTTATACTTTTCATCCGTACATTATATTCCCGCCTCCATGGTAGCTCTATTGTTTTATGCTTATCCGGCCCTGGTAGCCTTGTTCTCCTTCCTTATTGAAAGGGAAGCTCTAAGCAGGACTTTACTTATTGCGGTTTTAATTTCTTTTGCTGGTTTAATACTGGTACTAGGGGCTTCCTTCGGAACCATCAATAAACTAGGCATGGTCCTGGCTCTAGGAGCAGCACTGGTGTACGCTATCTACATTATTGCCAGTAACCGGCTGGTTAAAGAAATGTCACCTATGGTAAGTTGTGCTTTCGTTTGTTTGTTCGCTTCCTATTCCCTTTTAATTACTGGATTAGTCACCAATACTATGTCCTTTTTCTTTCCAGCTCGGGCCTGGTTACCAGTAATGGGTATAGTATTGTTAAGCACTGTCCTGGCTATCTTTGGACTCTTTAAAGGTCTCGAGTTGATCGGCTCAACCCGGTCGGCCATCCTCAGTATGATTGAACCACCGGTTACGGTTTTGTTTTCTTGTCTGCTTTTCCAAGACAAGTTATCCCTTTTACAGTGGATGGGGGCTGTACTAGTTATATTTGGTTCTATAATGGTAACCAAAGCCCGGGAAACAAAATCTGAAACATCGTCCTAAACAAATTAATTTCCTCCTAAACCCCCTTAATACAAGAAATACCCCTGAACCTGGATGTTCAGGGGTATTTCTTGTATTAAGGGGGTTTATTTTTTATACTCATCCGGCAGCCAAGTTTGTACCAGTTCCTGATTCTCCTCTATCCACTGCCGGGCTGCCTTGACACTGTCACCCTGCTCTTCAGCCAGCACCATCGCCCGGCTCAGATCATCAGATGTCCAGGCAAAATTATCAAACAGCTCATACACCTCAGGCAGGTCTTCTTTCAGACCCTGGCGTACCATAGTGAATATCTCTTCTTCCTCACCGTATATTTTCTTAGGATCCTCCAGGTATTTTAAATCCCAGCGGGCAAATTTCCAGTGCGGAGTCCAACCGGTAACCGCCACCCATTCATTATTGTCTATAGCCGATTTTAAAGCTCCTACCATGGTAGCATCCGAACCTTCTACCAGTTCATAATCCAAATTATACTCTTTAAGCACACTTTCGCTTGCTTTCATAATACCCGCACCGGGATCAATGCCAATAATCTGCCCTTTAAATTTGTCCTTTACACGGTTCATTTCCTCTATAGAGTTAATTTCTACATATTCTGGAACTACCAGACCAATTTTGGCCCCCTTCATATTAACTCCTAGATTTTCTATCTGATCTCCTAATTGTTTAATATATTCCCCATGGGTTACAGGTAACCAGGCACAAAACATAGCATCCCCGTCTCCAGTAGCTAAGCCCTGGTACATAGCCCCGGCACTTAGTGGCATAAGTTCAACATTATAACCCATTTCATTTTCTAATATGTCGGCAACCACATGGGTAGTCGCTGTCGCACATGCCCAGGTAACGTAAAGCAGTTTAATAGTTGGCTTATCTGCGCTCTGCTTTCCCGGATCCTGATTGGCATTATTACCGCAGCCAACCACAGCAAAAGCCAGCAGGGTGACTAAGGCTATTATCGTTAACACCTGGCTTTTTTTGATCATTCTTAAAATCCCGTCCTTTCTATTTATTACGTCCTAAATTTTGGGTAATACGATCTAATATAATCGCTATAATGACAATGGCGACTCCTGCTTCAAAACCTACCCCCATTTGTAATGTCTGAATTGCTTTCCACACAACACCTCCCAAACCTTTAGCTCCGATCATAGCAGCAATAACTACCATGGATAGAGCCAGCATAATACACTGGTTTATTCCTGCCAGAATAGTAGGCTTGGCCAAAGGTAACTCAATTTTAAATAACATCTGCATAAAAGTAGAACCAAAAGATTTGCCCAATTCTACTAATTCTTCCGGTACCTGCTTGATACCTAAATCGGTTAACCTGATAACGGGTGGCATAGCAAATATAATGGTAGTAATAATAGCAGGAACAACTCCTAACCCGAAAAACGGAATGGCCGGCAGCAGGTAAACAAAAGCCGGCAGGGTCTGCATAAAATCTAACACCGGCATGATAATCCGATGAGCAGTCTCATTTTTAGCTCCTAGAATACCCAGGGGTACACCAATGATAATACAAAGAAAAACTGCTACAATGACTAAGGCCAGCGTTTGCATAGTCACATCCCACAAACCAATATTTAAGATAAAAAGCATACCTACTATGGTAAATACGGCGATTTTTTTCTCCGCCAGCCACCAGGCCAGAATCGTCAATATGATGATAATAACTTCCGGCGGAAGGCTAATCATCATATCCTGCAAATTAACAATATGGGTACGTAAAAATTCGGCGATAGCTTGAGTAGTATCAGAACAATGCAAGGTAAGATAATCTATGGCCTGGTCAGTCCATTCCCTTAAGGGAATGCGGGGAATTCCTTCTATATATAGAAAACTGGTGCCCAAAATATTATTCATTATTTCCACCTCTTTCCCCGGCCAGACCAGCTATTACTGACCCTCGTACCAGGACACCCCTTAAAATCTTATTCTCATCCACTACCGCAACTGGTACTTTAGTATGGGCCACTACTTCCATCAGATCGGAAAGTAGAGTATCCGGTGAGGCTAGAGGTATATCATTCTGAATTATATTACCTAACTGTTTTTCACCTTTTTCGGCAATAGCCAGCGCCTCATCAGCCTGGATATAGCCCAGGAGTTTTCCTATTCGATCAGTCACAAATACCATGGAAATACCATGCTTTTCCATTAAATGGAGAGCCGTCCGGGGCCCATCTTTGGGATAAACGATAGAACGAGGTTTAACCATAACTGAACCAGCTGTAAGAGCTTTGCTGCGGTTAACATTTTCCACAAAACGGGCTACATATTCAGTGGCCGGAGACAATAGAATATCCTCCGGCTGTCCCATTTGCACCATGTGCCCATCTTTCATCAGGGCAATTCTATCCCCTATTTTTAAGGCTTCATCCAGATCGTGGGTAATAAAAACGATAGTTTTATGGAGTTTACCCTGAATTTCCAGCAGTTCATCCTGCATTTCCTGGCGGATTAAAGGATCCAGGGCACTAAAAGGCTCGTCCATCAACAGAATATCGGGATCGGTAGCTAGAGCCCGGGCTATGCCTACCCTTTGTTGCATACCTCCACTTAAGTTTTGGGGATAATAATCTTCCCAGCCTTTTAAGCCTACCATTTCAATAGCCTGTAGAGCCCCAGCATACCGTTTTTCCCGGGGCACCCCCTGAACTTCTAACCCATAGGCCACATTATTTAGAATAGAACGATTAGGTAAAAGGGCAAAACGCTGAAATACCATAGCCATCTTTTTACGGCGAATATTTACCAGATCTGCTGATGACATACGGGTAATATCTTCTCCATCAATAATGATTTGACCATCAGTAGCCTTTATTAAACAATTAATACAACGCAACAGGGTTGATTTGCCACTCCCGGAAAGACCCATAATCACAAAGCTTTCACCTTCGTTGACTGTAAGGTCTATATTACGGATACCAACTACCTGTCTGGTGCGTTGGCGAATTTCGTCACTAGGAACCCCTTTTTTTACTAATTCCAACGCTTTTCCCGGATTATTTCCGTAAATCTTGGTAAGATTATTTACTCGAATTTTCTCTATACGGCATCATTCCTTTTTATTAAAAAATATAAAACGTCATAAAAATATACGAGTGCTAACTATCACCGTATTAAAGCAGTGCCAGGTTTAAGTGTTTTAAAAATTATGGGAAATAGGATGCCTTCAAAGATAGGTATAACCTAGTTAGAAGTGATTTAAAGACACCAGTTATCCCATTCTCCCCTATGACTGCTTGCGAAGTTAGCTGACGGGTTTGGGCTAGGAAGCCCTACCATAAATGGATTCACCCCAATAACAGATGGTTCCCCCGCTCCTGAACCGGGTGTTCAGGATTCAGCATAAGAGAATGGCTATCCGGCCTTAATAAAGTTGTAGAATATACTATTAATTTATGACTACTTAAATATTATAGGCATATATTGCAAAAGGTTTCAAAAACAAAGAGAAGAGTTGTAAACAAAAGAGGCAGCTTTTCCTTAAAAATCGGACCATTAGCTGGTCTATGAGGCAAATTCCTAAGACACCCTTGGTTAGAGGGTATGAAAACCTGCTGCAAAGCACCAACGAAATGATTAAATAATTCTCTATCCGGGGCACCTTAAGGTCCAAAAGACTGGTACTTAAAGTGAGGTTTACTTACATCATCTTAAGCCGGGATAATACTGGATAAAAAACCGGGGTTAATAAAATACCATGTTTCTTACCCCGGCTGGTTATTAGCCTGTCAGCCACCTGACTAACCGATCACTGCAACCACCCGGATTAGCCACTAAAAAAATTATTATTAGTGCAGTAATTATTCCTAACAGGCTGTTTTTTATTTTCAGGCGGGTAATTCTCCGTTCTTCTAACTTACCTTTAGGCCCCGTTTTCATCGGCTGCCTCCCCTTGATCAGGACTGTCTAGTAGTCTTTCTGTTAAATTAAAAATACGCTTATGCCATTGCAACATCAATATCAAAAGAGGTACTACCAAATAAATACTAGTCGTTGAAGCTGCTACAATACCCGAGTCATTAACGGCTAGAGCCACCAATGCTCCAGTAATAATCCCTCCAAATCCCTTAACAATATAAGGTCTCTCCTGGCGCAACTGTGCCATAGCACCTACCGGTCTATATACCAGTAAGGCTAAAACTAATAATATTACTATAAAAACCCAGCTCCAGATCGTATAGCGGATCAGTTTTAAATTCATGGCCAGTTTGCGCATAATAATAATCAATCCCTGGGTCCATCCCCCGGAGGCAATTTGATTAGCTGCCCTGCCAATATGGGTCTGCAGTTCTACCGATCGGGTCATATCATAAAAAGCTACACTGGCCAATATCAATACCGCAACTCCCAGAGCAGCCAGAACTGTACGCGGACGCATTCTAACTTCTCCTAATAGGAGAAAAGTAACTAAAAAAGCAAAGGGACCCGCCAGCATACCTCCCGAATTAGCCCCCAGGTAAGGAGAGGCGATTAAATAAGACTCGAAGGCGAAAAGCAAAGCAACTAGTAACAGGCCGCTACGCCCTTTAAACCTTTCATAAAAAATTGCTGCAGTAGCGATGGTACTCCCCAGCAGGATACCCATATATTCATTTCCAATTCCATAATAACGGGCACCAGCCATAGGATCATACCCAAGTACCGAACTTTGAATCATACTAGTCCCAGTAAGAAGATCAAAACTTAGCAGCACCACGGTGCCCAAACTGAGCGCAAAAAATGACGTGAAAGCATTGCCCTGAAACAAACGCATTAATGCCCAGCTTATAAAAATGGTGGCTGCTATGGCTACCAGCATATACATCCAGTCAGGGCCGGCCGGTAATTTCCCCAGTGGCAATAGAACTAGAGGAAAAGCTACCAAAGCTACAATTGCCATCTCTACAAATCGACTAATTTCCTTTAACCAGAATATAGATGCCAGTGCTAAGAGAATTATAATGATTTGTAATACTACATACCCCTTAATGAGAGGAACTCGTAAGCGATTTACTGTACTGGTAAGGCTGCACAAATCCTGGGCGGCCTGCAAGTTATTTCCATCAGCCGGGGTGGTAATAAAGGGACGACCAATCATTGTACCCGTCTGATCATTTAATCCAAAGTATTTTAAAACTGTGGGAGCAATATCTGTATTGGCTACCACATAATCCCGGCGAGTCGCTGAAGAGGTTAGAAACCCCCTTTCTATACCTTCTCCATAGGCAATTACCGGAGTAAAAAGATTTTTATTTCCTATCTGCTCCCGGGCTGGTGATAAACTTACCACCAGCAGATTATCCCGGGTTGGATTCATATTTTTTTCAATTTGATGCACAAAATTATCTATTAAACTAAGCCGCTTTTGTTTTTCCTGCTCAGCAATCATTGGAAAAACGGTATTAGCTTCCACATCTAGCCGGGCTAAATCGGAAAGATCGACTACAAATAAATCAGCCTGATCATTATAAATATCTATCTGTTGGAGAAGATGGTTATAATTAGTTTCCCGGCTCAGAAAACTGGTAGGATTATTTAAAATCGTATCAGGACCAACATCTCCCAGAGGTACCTGCCCACGGCTATCCATTGCAACTACTACACCGGCCCGCAAATGCTGTTCGGAATTATCACCATTGCCCAGCACACAGACCGGATGGTTATTCAACCGTAAAACCTCTCCCATAGCCCCAGGAAGAGTAGTTACCTTCTCTTTCTCCATACCTATATATATTTCTGGTAGATTAACCAGCAGGCAGGAACTCATTCCAGGATCAAATCCGGTTGATTTACGGTACAAATCCCGGGCATTTTGCCGGCGTTCCGTTACATACTCATCATGGTTATAAGCCATAATACCGTTGCCATATACCCGGCCAATATTCCCTGCTCCCATAGTAATACTAGTATCCATATTATTACGCCCCCGTAGGGTACGATTGCTGGCTAAACCTACCGCACCATTGTCTATCAGTCTAGTAAGATGCGGGGTAGATTGCGGTGATATATCATAAATAGATAACTTATCCACTAGAATTAAGTATACTTTACCCGATTCATCTGCCGGTTGTGCCGCACTAACCGGTATAGCCATACTGGATAGTAAAAAAAGAATGCCCAGTAGTCCGGCTACTACCCTGGCTAACCCGGTAGTTTTCTTTTCCGTATGTATTTTCTTATATATATTAATGAAAGAATCTGTCTCCGATGATTTTTCTCTCCGTCTTATCATTTTCCCATTCTCCCTTACGGCAATATATTACAATCCTCTAAACAGTATACACATTGCCGTTAACAGTGTAAATGCACTCTGCAAGTCCCAGGGAAGCAAGGGGACGGTACGCAAGGGAACATTCCTTTTGCTTCCCCAGTTAAATTATGGTTGTGAAATCTCTTACCAACAGGTAAAATTGTAAATTAACAGGAGTATTAGGAGTGGTAACTTTGGAATCTATCAAACCTTTTAAATTAGTCTTTAAAGAACAGCAAAAACACCTTTCTCTTCCCCAGATTACTTCCATTGTTCTTACACAAAACCTTTATGAAATGCTTTTCCAATATGTCATGAGTCCAGAAAAAGAGAAAAAACTAAAAACCTTCATTGAACGTTTAGAAAAACATATAAAAAGTAAAGCTAGAACTCCTTTTTCTGCACCTATTGCTGAGCTGGAATTTTTGGACAATGGACTGGAAGAATTACAGCTGTTAAACTGGATGGAGATACCAGTTTCTCTTTTCACCATTGAATTTATGGATCCCGGCGATGACAACGATGATAACCTGGAAAATGTTCTTTCTTATTTGGAAAACCTTATCACATTTAACCGGCGCGAAGACACCCAGGATATATATGTTTACCCATCTAACCTGACTACTTATTAAATAACATTTTGGGTAAGTTAAATAAAAACTAGGAGGTCGATAAAATGGATCTTAAAGGAACCAAAACCGAACAGAATTTATGGGCTGCCTTTGCTGGAGAATCCCAGGCTCGTAACAAGTATACCTTTTTTGCTAGTAAAGCCGATAAAGAAGGGTATAAGCAAATTGCCGAAATATTTCGAGAATCAGCTGACAATGAAAAAGAACATGCCAAGTTGCTTTATAAGTTAGTTAGCGGCCCCATTCCATCCACAGATGAAAACCTGCTGGCAGCTGCATTAGGGGAAAATGAAGAACATACCAACATGTATCCGGAATTTGCTAAAATAGCACGGGAAGAAGGCTTCGATGCCATCGCTACTATCTTTGAAGAAATTGCTGAAGTTGAGGAAGCCCACGAAAAAAGGTTTCGCAAGCTTTTGGATAACGTTAAGAATAAAACAGTGTTTAAAAAGCCCCATCCCGTCAAATGGAAATGCAGAAACTGCGGTTATATTCATGGTGGAAATGAAGCACCTGAAATATGTCCCGCCTGTGCTCATCCCCAGAGTTATTATGAAGTTTTGGCAGAAAACTATTAAAAAAACGGCCGCAACGGCGGCCGTTTTTCTTTCCCCTAAACAGAATCTACATAGGCAAATATTAATCTAACCTACTCTAACTAAATAGATACAAATTACAGATTTATAGCTTTTATATGTTTTCCCAAATATTAATATAAAACTGCTATTAAAATCCCAAAAGTGCCTCCCGCATAACCTTGGCTCCTAGTATAGAGGTATTGTCACCTTTTTCATAAGGTGGCGATATCTCCACCAGATCAAATCCTACTATATTTAGACATTTGAAATCATGGAGCACCTTTAACAATTCCCGGGATGAAAATCCCCCTGCCTCAGGAGTTCCCGTTCCCGGAGCATAGGCCGGATCAAGTACATCTATATCTAAAGTCAGGTATACCGGCCGCCTGCCAATAATTTTAGCCACATCCTGTACCTCTGGCAGCTGATCAAAAAATAATCGGGTATGGCGGGCAGCAAAATCCATTTCTTCTCGGGTAGCCGAGCGGATACCCATCTGGTACAAATTTCCTGCCCCTAATTCTTCTACCACATGTCTCATAACAGTAGCATGAGATAACCTCTCCCCCAGGTATTCTTCACGCAAATCAGCATGAGCATCCATCTGTATCACAACTAGATCAGGATAAAATGAATGATAAGCTTTAACCAAGGGTAAGGTTACCAGATGCTCTCCCCCCATGGAAAACAATCGTTTACCATTTTTCAAAAATTCCCTGGCGATATCTTCCATACGCCGCAAGCTTTCCACTACATTTCCAAACGGAATGAGCACATCACCGGCATCATAAAAATTAATCTCCTCCAGAGACCGATCCAGATAGGTGCTGTACTCCTCTATCCCCTCGGAAACTTCTCGCACCCGATAGGGAGCTAACCTGGTCCCGGGCCGAAAACTGGTAGTAGAATCCATCGGCAGGCCTAATATCACTTTGTCACAGATTTCCACATCATTACAGGCCGCCATAAACTGGGCCTTTTGGTAAATATATTCTTTAATACTTTCCATTTTTTTATTTCTCCGGTCTTATAATCTGCTCAACAAAAGCCGGCAGCTTAAAAGCAGCCTGGTGTAACTCAGGAGTATAATACCGGCAGGCTTTGTCAGGGTGATTTATTACCTTCTCAGGATCATAGCCCTTGGAACCTATAGTAAAACTCCACAATCCGCTGGGATAAGTAGGTACACTGGCTAAATATAACTTAGTCAGAGGAAAAGCCTGTCCCACCCCATCGAAGGCCATTTTTATCACGTCCGGATTAATAAAAGGGGATTCACTTTGAACTACTAGCATTCCGTCCTCTTTCAAAGCTGCATAAACATTCTTATAAAAACTGGACGAAAAAAGCTCAACCGCTGGTCCCACCGGTTCAGTGGAATCTATAATAACGATATCAAAACGGTTACTCTGTTGTTTAATATAATGAATACCATCATCTACTATAATCCGGGATTTAGGATGATCAAAAGAACAACTTAACTGGGGAAAAAAATCTTTTGATGCTGCTATAACTCTTTCATCAATTTCCACCAGGGTACCTTCCTCCACCTCCGGATGTTCTACGACTTCCCGTAAAGCTCCCCCATCTCCCCCTCCGATAATTAAAACCTGCCGGGGAGCAGGATGTGAATTTAAAGCCACCTGGGTAATCATTTCATGATATACAAATTCATCCTGGTCAGTAGTCATAACCATACCATCCAGGAGCAGCATTTTGCCAAATTGCTCAGTCGCTACCACCGCCAAGTGCTGGAATCTAGTCTGCTCAGTACGCAGGGTTTCAGTCGCCTTACAGCTAAAGCCCAGAGACGGGGTCTGATATTCAGTAACCCACATTTGCAACGAATACTCCTCCTTCTAGTACCAAAGCGGAACAGCCGCAAAGGCACAACCGATTTTTTCCACCACATGTTCAACACTGGCAACTTTAATTTCCACGAGTTCCAGTTTACGCATAGCAAAAGCCTCCTCTACCATGCGTTTAACCTCCGCCTCAGCCACTTCCCGGCCACAATGTCCGGAAAATTCCATAATAACTCCAAAACCCTGTTTTTGTATTCCCACCGCAACTGCTGCTGATATTAAGTCACCTGGTTCAGTACCGGTAATGGAACCATAGGCAATAGGTAACAGAGATCCGGGAGGAATCACAAGCTCAGGTTCATATTCGCAACCTGGAGGTAATATACTGCTCACTCGCAGCAGGTTTGTATTTCCGACCCGGGCTTTTAAAAGAGCACCATCAAAGGCAGTTAACCTGGTATTACCCTCTGACGCTGCTGCTGTCACAAAATATTTTCTTGGTAATGGTAACAACTAAAACACCTCCAGATATATTTTTGGGCAATAGCTACATTATATACAAAGCTTATATAAAATAAAATAGGAAAATCTATTCCCAGGCAAAAAAATAACCCGGGTATAACACCGGGTAATAAGCATTCTAAACTTACATACGTTTAAGTATTTCTAAAAAATTTGTGACGGTTTTGCGCCGGGATTTCTGACGCGGATATATAACATAAAGATAGCGACGGGCATCGTCTTCCACCAGCGCTATGCTTCTAAATTTCCGATGTTCTTCCACTCGTTTGATAGCCCAGCGGGAAATAATACTAATACCCATACCCGATTCTACTGCCGCTAATACTGCCTCGGTACTCCCCGCTTCTAAATAAACATTTAACTCATCCTTTTTAATCCCATGATTAGCTAGCAACTCTTCCACTGCTTTACGGGTACCTGATCCCTTTTCCCGAAAAATCCATTTTTCCTGTACCAAATCCGGCAGACTAACTTCCTTTGCTTTAGCAAGACTATGGTTCTCAGGTACAATCACCAGCAAATCATCCTGCAGCCATTTAAATCCATCTACCTTCCGGTTATTTATCCAACCCCCTACAATACCAATATCCAGTTCTCTTTCTGCCATCCGGTTGAAAATTTTTTCGGTATCAGCAATATCCATGGTAATGGTAACGTTTGGATAACGATCCTTAAACTGCTTTATCAAGGCAGGAAGAATATACTGCCCCGGTATAGTGCTAGCTCCCAGATATAGTGTTCCCTTGCGGCTTTCTGCTACTTCTTCCATAGCCTTCTCAGTTTTTTCCCAGGCTTTTAAAATCTCCCGGGAGCAATGATACAGAGTTTCTCCAGCTTCCGTAGTTTTCAGCCTGCGACCAGACCTTTCCAGTAGCAAGACCCCGAAAATATCTTCCAGGGATTGAATTTGCTTAGTTACCGCCGGCTGTGATAAACCAAACTCTTCGGCAGTCCTGGATAAGTTCTGGGTTTCAACCACCCGAACATAGGTTTTAAAAAGGTTTAAATTCATTATTACACCAACCTAGCCATACCTTCACCAGAATGTAGAGTCATTTTAGCGCAGGAAGCCCTCCAGAATAGTATCAACTGCCTCCTGCTCAGTTAATCCAAGCGACATTAATTTTACCAATTGCTCCCCGGCAATCTTACCAATAGCCGCCTCGTGAGTAAGTACTGCCCGGGAGTCCTCCGCCGCCAGTTCTGGAATAGATTTAATAACCGCTTCCCCCATAATGATCGAATCACACTCTACATGTCCATTACATTCCGTCTTACCAATCAGGCCTGCTCTAAAAACCTGCCTGGATTTATCCCGGGCTACTGAACGGGATAAAATTTGAGCTGCTCCGCCTTGGCCCTCAATACGAACCTTAATATCTGACTCAGCCGACTGATCCCCATGGGTCAAAAGCCGCTCAATAACCTTTAAATTGCCTTTTTCCTGAACATAAGCTTCAGTAGAGCGCAGGGTATCATCTACCCCTTCTATCTGAACCATCTCCATTTCAGCATGGGCTCCCGGTTCCAATCGTACTATAGTAATGGGATTTAAGATACGCTTTCCCGGTCCTTTCCCTTCCCCGTAATGCTTTTCCACATAGCGCATACGGGCACCTTTTTTGACAATTATCTCATGAATACCATCATGCTGAGAATCACCATGACTGTCATTATGAATTCCACAACCTGCAATAATGGTCACATCAGCATCCTCACCCACAATAAAAGTATTGTATACCTTGTCCTTAAAACCTGCCCGGGTAAGGATTACTGGAACATGTACGGTTTCATTTTTGGTTCCCGGTTTCACATCCACCAGAAGACCAGGTTTATCTGGTAAAGAAGAAATATTTATATTGGGTGAAGAAGTACGTAAAACCGCCTCGCCATCCCGCCTTATATTTATAGCTCCCTTAGGGATTCCATCCAGATTGGCTATTGCTTTTAAAAGATCCGTATCTAGCTGACTAAATTTCATATCCCATTTCTCCTCGGCATTCAAGTCTCTTTTTGCATTCAATATCTTCGCGAATTAAGGGCCAAATTTCGGCAGGGGTTCCCCTATCCCTGATTAATCCTTCTTCTACAACTATAATTTCATCACAGATGGGTAAAACGTTCTCGTTGTGAGTAATGATCACTGCAGTAGCATCAGGATTACCTTTAAACCTACTTATAATAATTCCGATCAGTCGCTGTATAGTCCAAAGATCTACCCCGGCCTCCGGCTCATCAAATATACTAATGGCTGCATTACGAACTAAAACCTGGGCAATTTCTATCCTTTTCATTTCTCCACCGCTTAATCCCGGACCCAAATCCCTGTCCAAATAATCCTCAGGACATAAGCCTACATCCCGTAGACTCTTTCTTAACCCCATATTGTCCAAGCCCGGTTGAGCTGTTTTTAACAGGTCGGAAACAGTTAGACCTTTAAAACGCGGGGGTTGCTGAAAGGCATAAGAAATTCCTTCAGCAGCTCGCTCCGTAACACTCATTTCACTAATCTCTTTGTTTTTAAAATAGATATGTCCGCTGCTATGCCGGTAAATACCCATAACTACCTTAGCAATCGAGCTTTTACCGCCACCATTAGGACCAGTAATAGCATAGAGTTTACCACTTTTAAACTCTATATTGACCCCACGCAATATTTCCTTACTTTCTCCATTATTACCATTAACAGCCATGCATATATTTTCAAGCCGTAACATCGTTTATAACCTCCACTGCTCGCTTATTGTAGTTTAGCATAACCTGATGTTATAAGTCTAATTATGGTTTTTATAAAATTACGATACTAAATATCAGACTACCCGTAGCTATTTTGCCTTGAACATATCCAATTTTTCATACTATCTTTCATAGGCATGATGGAGCCATCTCTATTTTTCAACATCATATCACTTTTTCACCCTCAGGTCGCCTTATATCGTCTGATAATAATTTATTTTCTACCTAAAAAGTTCGGCACCGCCAGGAAGACAATTTTTTTTGTACATTATTTATTCTATACTAAAATGGCGAGTAACGGGGTTATTTGTCAAATTTATTCTTGTAACTTCACCTCTAATTCACCAGCAATCCTATGTCCTAAAGCTACCCGGCTGGTACCTACCTGTAAAACTACTGGTCCCCGGAAAGGATGCCGGGCTAACAAGGTAAATTCTACTCCGGGAGCCAGCCCCATTTCCATTAATCGGCGAGCAGCCCCTCTACCCTTTCTTAAATCTATAATCCGGGCCTTCTGTCCTGGTTGCATTTGTTCTATGGTCATAGTAATACCCCCTTATAGCAGTAATATTAGGTTTAATAGCACCCCGGTTACAAAGGAAGTTGTCAATCCCAACACGATAATTTTGCCTAGGACCTTCCAGCCCATCTCTTTTACTGTCATAACCATTACCGGCAAACAAGGCAAAGAAATAGCCACCATAGCAATAGCAATAGTAGCCTCCCGGGGAGTCAAGGCCAAATTAAGCAAGACGAGCGGGGCCAGGTAACGCTGAAAAATAGTTAATAATACGGCTATAAATGCCTCCGCAGGTATGCCAAACAAACTGTGGGTAACTGGATCCATACCCTTAAAACTATCCAGTATCCCCGATTCAATAATTGCCCTGATAATAATACTCATCACTAGCAGCAAAGGCAGAACCTCTGTAAAAAAACCGGCAAACCTGGTTTTTATCTTAGACCAGATATTGGCCCCCATAGGGATCCTTAAAGGAGGAAGCTCATAGATAAACTCCTCTTTTTCGGGATTAGTACGGCTCAATATAAAACTTAAGGTTATAAAAGCCATCAGCATAGCTGCTACTATAGCCGATAAGGAGGCATTAAAAGCCGAAATGACTGAGGCCAGTATGCCTAAAGTAGCAGCACAAGGTATAACAATACTTAAAAGGGTAATTATTATAAAGCGTTGACCGGCACCTGGTAGTATGCGGGTAGCAACCACAGCTGGTGTACGGCAGCCAAATCCTAAAGCCAACGGGATAACCGCCTGTCCGGAAACACCGAAAAGCCGTCCTACCCTTTCCAGAGCTACAGAATATCTGGGCAATAAACCGGTATCTTCTAATAAAGACATGAGGATGCTCACCATCAGCATAGCCGGCATCACAATAGTAAACGGAATGATGAGCCCCTCTGGCACAGCATGGGAAAGTACTTTGGTAATAATTCCATGGGGCAACAGCTGGATGATCAAGTTTTCCAGAATATCACTTACCGGTGCCAGCCAGGAAGTAATCGGCCCTTCGCTTAACTCAATAAACTCAATAAGTGCTTTAAAACCTAAATAGGCAATAACCAATAGAAATATCGTACCTGTAACCGGACGGTCGATGAAATTTTCCACCCGGTCTAGCCATAACTGCCTGGATTCTCCTACCTTTGTACTTACCTGCCGGGCTGTATCCCGGGCTCGTTGTACCCTCCTAAAATCTTTATCATTTACAGAACAACTTTTACCGCATTTAGAGCAACTAACTGCACAACCCATATCGTTCAAAGAAATCGCCTGAATACCACTAAAATCTTTCTTTTCTAGAAACCCTAAAACTTCTAAAAGTCCTTCACCAGTAGTGGCTGAAAACTTAATTACCGGTTTATTTAAAATTCTCTCCAGCCGATGCTCATCAATAACTATGCCCATAGAACGGGCCCGGTCTATCTGATTAAGTACTATTAAAACCGGAACCCCTGTCTCCATTAATTCATAAGTTAAAGCCAGATTTCTTTCCAGGTTAGTAGCGTCGACTACATTAATAACCATCTGGACACCACCCTGGTCTAGAACACTGCGGACTACTTCCGGTTCTTGACCATCCGAATAAACGGAGTATATACCAGGAGTATCATAAATAAGATAATTACGGTTCCCTAGCTGCAGGCTACCCTGGTTTACCTCTACTGAAGTACCCGGATAATTAGATATAAAAACCCGGCTTCCGGTTAACCGGTTTAGTATCGAACTCTTACCCACATTAGGGTTACCTATCATTGCAATCTTCATTAGATTATCCTCCGTACCTGATATTAATAATCATTATCAAACCTTTAGCAAAAAATTTTACTTTTTCTTCCGGCAGGTTGGGCAGTAGCCATAGAACTTTAGCTCATGATCAACTACATCAAACCCCCGATCTTCCAAGGCTCCTTCCAATTCATGTAATAAATCTTCTTCCACTTCGGTAATAGACCCACACTTCAGACAAATAATATGATGGTGCTGGTGCTTATCATCTACGGATAACTCATAGCGGTATTTACCAGACTCAAACATAGTTTTATAAAGAACATCCATATCCGCCAATTTTTCCAGAGTTCGATAAATAGTAGCAATACCGATACCGGGGAATTTGCCTCGCGCTTTAATCAAAACCTCCTCAGCACTCAAATGCCTGCCGGGGTTATCCATCATAACCTCCAATACAGCTGCCCGCTGCGGAGTTAGCTTATAGTTGTTTTTATCTAATTTTTCCTTAACAAGTTTTTTAGTCACCTTTCCTCACCCCAATAGTGATAATCATTATCATATTTATATAATACTTTATTTCTACAAAATTACAAGAGTTTTTTAGGATAATATTGAAGGAAGCAAGGAAACGGCGGGCTGTGTGAAAACCCCAAAAACTTGTATTTAAATCCACCGCTACGCATAATATACGCCGAAAAACAAAAGGAGAAATATGATTACGCGTATTTACACAATATTGCAGCACTTATCATACAGACTGACGTCCTTTAGCTTCCTTTTTCCTTTCGAGGAAGCTAAAGAACCGCCCCCTGGCTTCCTACCCATACAAATAAGGGCCAAAGGAAAATTCCTTTGGCCTTTATAAAAGCGATTTTATTTTTGCCGATAATCTTTTACATCAGCTTTATTGCGTAGATCCTCCAGAAACTTGCTATATTCCTCTTGCTTCTTTTGTTTGAGTAAAATGTCTTTCAATCCGCTTTGAGCCTCTTCAAAGGGGATAATTTTCTCTTCCTGACGTTCCCCCGCCTTAATAATATGATAACCGAACTCAGTTTTCACCGGTTGGGACGTTGTTTCGCCAGGCTTAAGTGCCAGGGCCGCCTGTTTAAATTCATTTACAAAGGGGGTATCCTGATTAACAATCCCCAGGTCGCCTCCGGCATCCTTGTTACTGGGATCAATAGAATACTGGCTGGCCACTTCCGCAAAGCTTTTCCCCTGCTTTAAAAGGTCTAAAACCTGATTAGCTTCCTGTTCTTTTTCCACCAGGATATGGTACATATGAATACCGGCTGGCTGTTTGAACTGTTCGGGATTATCTTCGTAATATTTTTTTATTTCCTGATCACTTACTTGGGTCCCTTTAGTTACTTCTTCTTCCAACTTCCAGAATAATTTCTCCGTTTTAAGCTCTTCCCTAAGCATTTCTTCAGTTAGGCCATTTTTATCGAGAAATTTTTTAAACCCGTCCGCTTCCTGGCTATTCTTATATTCCTTTACTTCCGTTATAGCCTGATCAATTTCTTTCTCACTTACGGTTATAGATCTTCTTTCCGTCTCCTGCCAGATTAGCTTTTGCATTACCAGATCATCAAAGCTGCGATCTTTTAAAGATTTGACTAGTTCTTTATTTTTTTCATCCAGTTCCCCCATCTGCATCTCATAATTTAATTTAAGAAGTTTATAGTGTTGTTCATATTGAGTTTCAGTTATCTTATCACCATTAACCTCTCCCACATTATCTTGAGAAGAAGACTGGCAACCGGCAGTAATAGCCAGGCTGCTCATAAGTAGCAACCCTATCACTACCCGCACAATTCCTTTCAATTTCATTAATAAGCCTCCTTGTTTGTTAAAACTAATTGCCATTATACCATAAGCACCTCCTTACACTCACCCAGACTCTTTTTCTCCCCTTGGAACTCAAATTTAGATCAGCCACTAAAACCTACTTGCAGAATAATTGTTTATGACCCTATATAAAATATTAAAAAACCCGGTATATTCATTAAATGAATATACCGGGTACCTTAAGCATTTAAATTTTTATAGGCATTTGATAGGCTAAGGATCAGACAACTCCCTGAGCTAGCATAGCATCAGCCACTTTTACAAAACCAGCAATATTGGCTCCCGCCAGAAGGTTACCCTCTACGCCATATTCATTGGCCGCCTCACTAGCCTTTCTATAAATATTAGTCATGATGGACTTTAGTTTTTTATCAACTTCCTCAAAACTCCAGGAGTATCTCATACTATTCTGGGACATTTCCAGAGCCGATACTGCTACTCCACCGGCATTGGCTGCCTTGGCCGGGGCAAAAAGAATTTTACTATCCTGAAAAACCTTGATTGCTCCAGCAGTGCTAGGCATATTGGCTGCTTCCGCCACACACATACATCCATTTTTAACTAATTGGTGGGCACTAGTTTCGTCAATCTCGTTTTGGGTGGCGGTGGGAATGGCAATATCACAGGGCACTTCCCAGGGACGTTTGCCTTCTACCCATTTAAGGCCAAATTCATCAGCTAATGTCCGGGCTGGTTTTCTGTGGATACACCAAAGATCCATCAAGAAATCCAGTTTATCTCCCCGGATGCCATCCGGGTCATAAACATAACCGAATTCATCACCAATTGTAACCACTTTGCCGCCCATCTCGTTAATTTTTTCAATAAGATATGTTCCTACATTACCATATCCGGAGACAGTCACTGTCTTACCTTCAACACTTTGTCCCTGAGCTTTTAACATCTCTTCTAAAAAGTAGGCCACTCCATGTCCGGTAGCCTCGGTACGTCCCAGGCTGCCGCCCCAGGTTAGTCCTTTACCGGTGAAAACCCCTTCATAAGCATTTTGTATTCTCTTGTACTGCCCATACATATACCCAATTTCTCGGGCACCAACACCTATATCCCCGGCCGGAACATCAGTATCCGGCCCAATATGGCGGAATAATTCAGTCATGAAACTCTGACAAAAGCGCATGACTTCCCCATTGGATTTTCCCCGCGGGTCAAAATCACTACCGCCTTTACCTCCTCCGATAGGAAGTCCGGTAAGGGAATTTTTAAAAATCTGTTCAAAACCCAGGAATTTTATAATACTGGCATTTACAGAAGGATGAAATCTTAACCCTCCCTTGTATGGCCCTATAGCACTATTAAACTGAACCCGAAAGCCGCGATTAACCTGAACTTTACCCTGGTCATCTACCCAGGGTACTCGAAAAATAATCTGCCTTTCTGGCTCTACCATCCGCTCCAGAACCCCGGATTCAATATATTCGGGATGCCTTTTAACTACCGGTTCAAGAGTTTCTAAAACCTCACTTACTGCCTGGTGAAACTCTCCTTCATTAGGATTTCTTTTAATCACTCTTTCCAAGAGATCAGAAACATAAGACATCAAACTTCCTCCTTTGGAACAATACCTTCTGAATATTACTTCACCTATACTTTTCAAATTATAGTTACAATTATTATGGCCTGTAAATAGGGTTATATAATGAATATTGTATGCAAAAATTAAGCTTTATCAGGTGACCTTTTCCTACCTAGCCCAACAATGTTCCTAGTTCCGCCAACCAGACCCGATTTTCTTTTCCTGAAGGCGGGGTTTTCACCTGCTGAACCTGTCTTTTTACACCATCGGTACGGATAAAGGTTCCCGTAGTCTCAATAGGCATAGAACCGGGCAGGATAATATCAGCACCAGCTGCCGTTGCATTTAGATGGCTGGCACTAACTACTATCAGTTTACACTTACTTAGCTGATCAGCTGTTATAATGCCATCTCTAACCGGATCTTCTCCCCAAACAAATACCGCTTCCATGTCACCTGATGCTAATTGATGAATGACATCATCACTATATATAAAGCCCTCCTGCCATATACCCCGGTGATTGGCCTTCGGGGTTACCACCACTATCCCATTGCGAGGTGTACCGTTATGTCCGGTAATTACAGCCAGCCTGGCCGCTGCTTGTACCGTTGCTGCAGTAATTTCAAAGCCGTCCACAACTATCATGGCATGATGGGCCTTAGTGTAGATCTGAGCTATTTCCATTAGATCCGAGCTATCAATACATGGTAAATTTATATCATAACAAGTATCGTTGCCGGCCAATCCAGCTTGACTAAATACCTGTTCTATATTTTCTAACACCTGTTTTTCAGCCTTCTTACCTGCATCCACCTTAATATAAGCCAGATCATCAACCAGGGTTTCCTCCCCACTGATAACAAGCAGACGGCTGCCGTTACGGACAGCCTGACGGACTCTGGCCAGAACTACCTGATTATTATTAAAGGAACCTAGCATGACCAGCACATCACACTGCAGCATCTCTTCCAGCCGGTTGCTGCTAAACCTTTCCAGCACAGGTAATAAACCCGCCGATGGATCAGGAGTAAAGGTAGCCATTACTAGCTCTCTAAACCTTTTCCGGACTACCTGGGCTGCCACCTGAGCCTCCTCAACAGTGTAATCCGGGCTAATAAATACCCCGGTTAATATATTGTTGTGAGCACTTTCCAGATTCCTTACCGATCCGGCTATAAAATCCAGGGCTTCTTTCCAAGTAACCGGGATCAAATCACCGTTTTTACGCACCATAGGGGAAGTTATACGCTCCCGATTTACTTCTGCCCAGCCAAACCGTCCCCGTGAACACAGGATTTCATTGCGCCCAGGTACAGCTTTAAATACAAGTCCGCCACAACTGCTAAAAATCTCCTGGCATCCTAAGCCACACCCGTAACAGGTGGTTTCCGTTTCCTTCATAACTAGAGGTACGCTTTTAGCCACCGGCATCTGCTCAGTCAGTGCACCAGTAGGACATACTGCTGCACACTGTCCACAACTTATACAACCACTTGATTGCAGGGGTTGCCCTAACGCAGGTTGGATACTAGTATCAAAACCCCGGTTTACCATTCCCAGAGCAGTGATCCCCATTACCTCCTCACAGATACGTACACAGAGGCCACACAGGATACATTTCGAGCCATCTTTAATTATAAATGGATCAGGAGATGATTCTGGATGGTTATGCTTTTCTCCTGCCAGGCACTGTGGATTTACCTGATATTGATTAGCATAACTGATCAAACGACAATTAAAATATTCTACACAGCCACATTCCAGGCAGCGGAAAGCCTCCCGAATGGCCTGCTGCTCGTTAAAAGCAGCACTTACCGGCCGGAAGTCTTTCTTGCGCACTTCCGGGTCAACATGCTGCAGGGATACCCGGCTTATTTTTTCTCGAATGAGAAAATCTTCCGGCCTGACCTGGAATTCTACTGTAAATTCTACCCGGGGCGATATAGTTTGGCCTTTAAGATAAGCATCAATAGCCAAAGCCGCTTTCCTTCCCTGGTCAATGGCCTCAACCGCAATTCCCGGCCCGGTTACCGCATCTCCGCCTGCAAATACTCCTTCCAGGCTGGTCATATAGGAATTAGGGTCAACATCAACTGAACACCAACGGCTTAACTCCAGACCGGTAAATCCTTGGGCATCAACCTGTTGGCCAATAGCAGCAATCACGGTATCAACCGGTATAACCTCTTCGGCACCAGCCACCGGAATAGGACTGCGCCGTCCGGAATCATCCGGCTCCCCTAACTGCATCTTTTGCAGACGGATAGCATTAACTCTACCCTGATGGTTTATTATTTCCAGCGGAGCCACCAGGAAATTAAAAATAACCCCTTCTTCCTCTGCTTCCCTGATTTCAATATCCTGGGCGGGCATTTCAGCCCGGGTACGCCGGTAAAGGACTCTGACTTCTTTAGCCCCTAGCCTTACTGCTGTCCGGGCTGCATCCATGGCCGTATTACCGCCGCCCACAACAGCCACCCTTTGACCAATAACCACCGGTTGATACAGGGCTACCATCCTCAGGAAATCAATTCCTCCTAGTACCCCTGGGCTATCCTCACCCTGGCATCTTATCCGGGAAGACTTCCAGGCACCAATACCTATAAATACAGCATCATAGCAACTCCGGAGATAATCCAGGCTTATATCCTGGTTTATACGAGTATTAGTTATAAAAGTTACTCCCAGTTCACTGATAAGGTTAATTTCCTGATCCAAAATATCTTTAGGTAACCGGTATTCAGGTATACCGTAGCGCAGCATACCTCCGGGCTGGGGCATCGCTTCATAAACTGTTACCTGGTGCCCTTCCCGGGCCAGAAAATAGGCAGCAGTAAGTCCGGCTGGCCCCGCTCCTATGATGGCCACCTTTTTACCACTAGCTTCTTTTATCTCCGGCTGGTAAGGCTCTTCCTCGAGATCCTTTAACCCGGCAAAAGATTTTAAAGCAGCAATCGCCAGGGGTTCATCAACCATTTGCCTACGGCAGGCCTGTTCACAGGGATGGGGACATACCAGACCGATACTGGCCGGCAGGGGGATCTTTTCCTTAATCAGGGCCACTGCCTCGCGATATTGACCATTAGCAATAAGCCCTACATATCCCTGGCAATCCGTCTCAGCTGGACAGGCTTTCAGACAGGGAGGACGACAGTCCCCACTGTGATCGGATAATAATAGTTCCAGGGTTAGGCGGCGTGATCTGGTTACCCTTTCATTACAGGTAGATATAATCATACCGTCCCGGGCCTCAGTAGCACAGGCCCGTACCAGATTATTAATTCCCTTAACTTCCACTACACACAGCCCACAAGCACCATACGTCTCAACTCTATCGTCATGACACAGGGTGGGTATGTCAATATGATGGTTGTGAGCAATCTCCAGTATAGTTTGCCCCCTAAACCCTTGTACTTCCCTTCCATCTATATTTACGCAGATCATTTATACACCTCTCCCCTTACCCCACGTTAACGGCGGCAAATTTATCCGGGCAAACTTTTAGACAGCTACCACACTTTATGCACTTATCTTGATCAATAACATAAGGCTGCCGGCTCTCACCCTTAATGCAATCCACCGGGCACTTCCGGACACATAACCCGCAACCTTTACATTTGGCCGGATCAATAGTGTATTTTATAAGTGATTGGCATTGTCTGGCCGGGCAGGTTTTGTTTTCTATATGAGCCTCATACTCATGGCGAAAATACTTAATAGTGGTGATCACCGGGTTGGGGGCACTCTGCCCCAGACCACACAGGGCACTTTCTTTAATATGCCCGGCTAATTCTTCTAGTAATTCAATATCACCAGTTTGCCCCTGGCCTGAACAAATCCGGTTAAGTATTTCCAACATCCGCTTAGTACCTAGACGACACTGTACACACTTGCCACAGGATTCCTTCTGGGTAAAGTCAAGAAAATACCGGGCCAGATCAACCATGCAGGTGGTTTCATCCACCACAATCATACCCCCGGAACCCATAATCGCTCCGGTTTCCTGAACTGATTTATAGTCAACTGGTATATCAAGCAGTTCAGCTGGTATACATCCTCCCGATGGCCCTCCCAGTTGTACCGCTTTTAATGAATGGTTATCTTTTATTCCCCCACCTATATCAAATATTATATCTTTAAGGGACATACCCATAGGGACTTCTACCAGTCCGCCTTTTTTTATCCGACCTGCCAGGGCAAAAACTTTAGTACCTTTACTTTCTTCCGTACCCATATTAGCTAAAGCCGCCCCACCCCGGGTGATAATCCAGGGAATGTTAGCCAGAGTTTCTACATTATTTATAGTGGTGGGTTGGTTCCAGTACCCTTTTTGAGATGGGAAAGGTGGCTTAAGCCTTGGCATCCCCCTTTCTCCCTCCAGGGATGCAATCAGGGCCGTCTCCTCCCCGCATACGAAAGCCCCTGCACCCTGCTTAATCTTTATAGCAAAGGAAAAATTACTATCCATTATATTCTCTCCAAGAAAGCCGTTATCCCGAGCCTGATGTATCGCTGTTTCTAATCTTTTAATTGCCAGAGGATACTCAGCCCGGCAATAAATAATTCCCGAACCAGCCCCAGTAGCATATCCAGCAATAACCATACCTTCTAAGACTGAATGGGGATCACCCTCCAGAATACTCCGATCCATAAAGGCACCAGGATCACCTTCATCCGCATTACACACCACATATTTTTCTTTTCCCGGTTCCTCCCCAGTAGCCTGCCATTTAAACCAAGTAGGAAATCCTGCTCCACCACGACCTTTTAAACCGGATGCCTTTATCTCCTCGATAATCTCCTGAGGAGACATACTTTTCAAAACCTTTTCCAGAGCCTGGTAACCGCCAGCCTGTCGGTAATCATCCATAACATTAGGATCAATGATGCCGCAATTGCGCAAGGCAACTCGTACCTGCTTTAAAAAAAACGAATTAGGGTTTTTACTGGATGAAACCAGGTATTTTTCCAGGGGATTCTGGTACAAGTGGTGATGATTGAGAATTTCCACAGCTTTATCCGCATCAATCATCCCGTAAGTGTAGGTAGGACCGTTCTCATAAACTACATCGAGAAGGGGTTCATAATGGCACATTCCAATACAACCAGTCTCCTGTATCATAATAGAAAGTTTTTCTTGTTCTATTACATCCTGCAGTGCCTGCCAGACCTCCAGAGCTCCAGCAGCAATACCACAGCTCCCCATACCAATACGCAGCTTCACCGCCTATCACCCTCCCCGCTTTTTTTTTGTTCCTTTTTATATATATCCCTTATAATCTGGCGCGCACTTTCAGGAGTAAGATGACCATACACCTGACCGTTAATCATCATTACTGGAGCCAGGCTGCAGCATCCCAGGCAGGCAGCCGTACCTAGGGTAAATAAACGATCATCACTAGTATCTTTACACCTTATTTTTAACTCTTCACATAAGGCTTTCTCAATATGTTCAGCACCATTTACATGGCAGGCAGTTCCCTGGCATAACAAAATCAGGTACTTTCCAGCCGGTTTAAGCCTGAACTGGGTATAGAAGGTGGCCACCCCGTAAACCTTAGCAGGCTTGACTTTCAACGCCTGGGCCACGTGCACCAAAGCCGGCCTAGGCAGATATCCGTAAATATCCTGGGTTTTTTGCAATATACTGATCAAGCTGCCTTCCTGATTTTCGTAACCGGCTATAACTTTATCCAGTAAACTCAGGTCAACATTAGGACTGGAAAAAATGTTTTCCTGACCCGGATCACCCTTGCAGGAACATACCATGTTCTACACCTCTCCCCTGGAATAATGGATTAATTTCTGTTTTAAAGTATATTAAAGGCAGGCCTTTCTATTTAAGTTCACTTTCTATTGCCTGGTGTATAATCTCCTGGACATCATTAAACATCTGAATAAAATTAGCCTCAGCTCTAAAAAAATCCGCCATCTCCTGGTCAGTATTTAAACGGGCAAATTCATTAGCTACCTCGGAAACTTTCTCCGGGGATACCTGTTCACCTATTAATTGGGCCCGATTAATCTCTAATTGACGGTTACGAAAACTCAGTATCTTCTCACTTATAGCCGGATTTAATTCCACCCGGTTTTTAGCAGCTACATAGTCCTGATATACAGGACTATTTTTAATGGCCCGGGCCAGTTCATGGGCCTTATCATAAGGATTGGTATTGGTCATAAAAGCCACGCTCCTAACGCTTTTTTCTGCTTATACGCTAGCAGTTATAGCGAGCCTCGTCAAGGAAGCGGACTGACCCCCTAATATTGTACAAAAACTCTTAATGTCTGGCTGATACTTAGAATTTGAAAATTTATATAAACTGGCTTTGCCAGGATCATTATTATACCCTTACAGACTGGATTTTTAAGGATTTCTGCTGTAACAGGTGGTACGCTTCATTTGGAGTATGATATTTCAAACTGGAATGAATCCGCACTGCGTTGTAGTCTTTTATGAATTGGCTTACCGTATCGTAAGCTTCGGCATAACTTTGGAATTCATGCTTGCTCAGACATTCTCCTTCTAGGATGGCATTGAAAGATTCAATGTGAGCATTTTTATTGGGTGTACGACAAGGAATACGCTCATGTTCAACGCCGAATTTAATACAGCTTTCATCAAAATGATGACTGATAAACTGTGGCCCATTGTCACTTCGGATGACTAAATCATCGGTTCCATATACCTGACGTTTAAACATGGCTGCCTGTACAGTACGTGCAGCATCCTGAGCATTACAGTTTAGGCCGATGTGGTAATCCACAATAACCCGATCAAACACGTCTATGATAGGCAGAATATAAAAGAAACGGTTTTCTCCAGTAATATAGCCGTATTTGAGATCGATTTCCCACAGACGATTTGAAGAAGTAATTTCATGGTTCCGTGCCAGTCGTCTGGGATGCTTTGCTTTAAGTTTACGCTGCGGTTTCAATATATCCAGTTCTTTACACAAACGATATACTTTCTTTTTATTGATGATAAGCTGGTATTTCCGTCTGAGCGCCCAGGTTAATTTGTGGTAACCATAGTATTCTCCTTCAGCGAAGATGAGTTCACAAAGCCATTCTTTAACCTGTTCATTGCTTACAAATCTGCCATCGTTAGTGCAGGTACTTGCAGTTGTCGGGTGGCCGCCTCTGTGATTAAGTGCAGAAACTGGATGCTTCAAATGGTAATAGTATGTTGAGCGGCTAAGCCCGACCAATCGCAATACAAGGGTTTTATGATATCCTCTTGATATCCATTTGCTGGATATATCTACTTTATCTTGAATTGTGGGTTCGTTTTTTTTACAAGATCCTTAAGAATGGCTATTTCAAGGTCTTTTTCGCCCAGCAACTTTTTAAGTTTCTCGTTTTCAGATTCCAATGCTTTAGCGCTTTGATTATATGGTCCGATTCTAACAGGGATTGGTCCTATTCCAATACTATTGTGATTCTTATGTTCTCTAACCCAACGACTGACCATGTTGGCAGATAAATCATTCTTCCGGGCCACAATAGCGGCATTGCCAACTTCCAGAGATTCTTTAACAATCTGATCTTTAAATTCTTGTGAGTACCTTTTACGTTGCATATTGCCCCCTCCTGTTTTAAAAGGTACCAGATTAAGATACTTTGTCCAAGTCGGTTAGGGGGCTAAAGAGGAAGTGTCTATCTCCTCGGCTCTTTCATATGCTGTATAAGTCAGTACTAAATATATAGTATCTTATATTAAGCCTTATTTTCATATGAATACACCCTGCTTGACCACAACCCGGACTACCTTCATTGAGTCAGGTTCCTGATAAAAAAGTTATAGTAACATTATCTTTTAGCAGAGTAGATTTATAGAAAATTTTAGATCCCCTGCCTAAGACCAGATACCCATTATTAAGGTACAAACTCGACTGGTTATCAATTTACTAATACAATAATAATAGGTGATGGTACGGAAGGAATCTGTGAAAAGGGAGGAGGGAGGAGATCAGTGAAATATATATCAGTGGTAGTTCCGGAAGAAGTTGACCGGGAACTACGTTTTGCCTGTGCCGACCGGGCTACTACAAAATCACGTTTGGTAAGGGAACTGATCGAACAATACCTGGAAGAATGGCGGCGCGATTTTGAAAGTAAAGGCGGGCAACTCATTGGATTAGACGAAAATATTACTAAAAAGAATCGTTAAGGGTTATAGACACATCCGTTATTGACTAACCCACCCGCAAAATACCACATGCGAGTGGGTTTTTGTTTTTCTTTCCCGGGCAAGTGCAGATTTCCTATATTTAGATAAGCTATGCTTTCCGCCGGTATCTTTTTTACCAGGTAATAATTCCCTGCATAACTCCCAGTATGAATACCATATAAAAAATACCTCCTGTCATAAGGATACCGGAACTGATATGTTTTTTCCGCACCAGCTCAAAATAAATAAGGCCGGCTGATAGCAACGCAATAATCGCAGAAATTAACGCTCCGGTTCCTAGTTGCCAATCGGTAAGAAAGATTCCCAGGGCAGGTATAAGCGAACTTTGGAAAACCATGGCCCCGGTTATATTCCCTAAAGCCAGGGTATCTTTCTCCCGGGAAACCCAAATTATACTGTTGAACTTTTCCGGTAATTCGGTGGCTACAGGCGTGATAATCAAAGCCAGCACAAAAGCGGGTACCCTGTACAGAGTAGCTACCTCAGTAACTGCCGATACAAACAAATTGGCTCCCACAATAATTAGGGCTAGAGCAAATAGAACCTGTATTAATATGATTTTCAAAGAAGGGGAAGGCTTACTACGCGCAAAATAGCAGGGCGGTAGCGAATGATCCTCATCAACATTCCGTTCTTCAGTCACTGTTATATACACATACCAAAAATAAGCAAATATCATAAAACCAGCAATAATTAACTGCCAGTGCCTTATTTGGGGAGGCAGAATCCCGGTAAGTATGGCAGCGGTATAGACTATCAGGAAAAATCCCAGGTCTCTGGTCATGATAGTATAATCAGCCACCATACGAGTCCCATGATAGCGGCGCCGCTTAAAAATAATCACTGATATCCCGGTTACAAACATAGCCAGGGTAGCCAGCATCAGAGGTGCTCCCAGGATAGCCCCAATACCTATTTCCTGACCGGCCTGCCCGCCGCCGAATATGATAGCTATAAGAGGAATAATAGTTTCTGGGAGGGCGGTTCCTACCGCTGCTAAAACACTTCCTACTGCACCTTCGGAAAGATTAAGTTTTTTCCCCAGCCACTCAATGCCATTAACAAAAACCTCTGCTCCCACCAGTATTACTCCCAGACTAATAATCAAAATAGCTATACTTCCCATACATTATCTCCTTCACAATTAGATTATAAAGGTATTGCTATAGGACATCTTTGCTTAAAAGTCATTATTTTCCGATAACCGGTATGGTGTAGTAAAAGAGCTACTTTATCTAATTCTTCCGCGACCTGCTCGGGATGATGCGCATCTGATCCCATAGTTACAGGTATGCCCCGGGCATACATCTGTTCAATAATATCCGTAGCCGGGTATAGCTCCGCTACCGGTTTTCTTAGGCCTGCACTATTAATTTCTATGGTTAACCCAGCTTCCTTAATACTTTTTAATACTGGAATAACTAAATCCACAGTACTATATTGGCAGGGTCTATGCCCCCAGATTTTAACCAAATCCAGGTGCCCCATAATATTGAAATATCCCTCTTTAGCCGCCTGGTCGATAAGATTAAAATACTGACGATAAACTTCATCAATAGAACGGACTTCAAACTCACTATAAAAATCGGGATGATCAAAAGGCCACCCATCTATTACATGAACTGATCCAATCATATAATCCAAAGGTAGTGCTTTAAGTTTATTGAAATGCTCCATGTTACCTGGAAAATAATCCACCTCCAACCCTACCTTAACCTGAATATCGGTAAATCTTTTTTTCACCCGTTCAATCACCTGAAAATCGATCTGATTTACATATTGGTCATGATCAGCCAAACCTATCTCATTTACATTTTTACGCCGGGCTTCATTAAAATATTGTTCCAACCACTCTTCTGAATACTCATATTCCCCGTGGGCCAGTACATGTATATGATAATCAACTAGCACAAAAAACCCCTCCAGCTGTCGAGTCCTTAGTATCTCATTTAAGCATTAATGCTAGGGTAAATCAAGCAAATGCGTATTCATATGGTAATTGCAATAAAATCGGGCTTATAATAAAATCAAAAGATGTAAATAGAAGTAAAGGAGGTTAATCAAGTCTTTTATGGCACATATTATTCCATTTAAAGGACTCCGGTATAATAAGGAAAAGATTAGTAATTTAGCCTCGGTGGTAACCCCACCCTATGACGTAATAGATGAAGTCGCACAGGCCAGGTATTATGCTGAACATCCGACTAACATCATACGGCTGGAACTGGGGCTTTCCTTTTCTCAGGATACCCCGGCTAATAACCGTTATACCCGAGCCAAACAATACCTGGAAAAATGGTTGGAAGAAGAAATCCTGCTCCCGGAGGATCAGCCCGCCATATATGTTTACCAACAGGAATTTTTTCATCGCACCGAACGGGTGGTAAGGACCGGAATTGTAGCCGGCTTAAAAGTAGAACCTTATGAGACCGGCTCAGTTTTACCCCATGAAGAAACCCTCTCCAAACCTAAAGCTGATCGCTTGCAACTAATGCGTTCAACTAGTTCCAATTTCAGTTCTATATTTGGCCTATATGCCGATGAGGATAAATTTATTGATCATTTACTGGCCGAAGAAATTAAAGGTCGTCTACCTGACATAGACATCATTGATGAAGCTGGAGAAACCCATAGAATATGGGTAATTAGCCAACCGGATATACTGGATCAGGTAGTAAGAACTATGGAAGACAAACAAATCTATATAGCCGATGGACACCATCGCTATGAAACCGCTCTGGAATATGCCCGCGAAATGGCCGACCAGGGCTCGCCGGGTTATGACTATGTCATGGCCACCCTGGTTAATCTCTATGATCCGGGTTTGGTAGTACTTCCCACTCACCGGGTAGTCGGAAATATTCAGGGTTTTAAACCCTCCCGTTTAATTGACCAGTTAGGTAATCTTTTTGAGGTCACTACCTACCAGACTGGTGATATTAATTCTTTTATGACTGAGCTAGAAAGCCGTTCGGAGGAATATATATTCGGCCTATACACGGAAGGCCAGCTTTACCAGCTGCAATTAAAAGACTTTAATACAGCTAGTCAACTATTGCCAGCTGATCGTTCCGGTGCCTGGAAAGAATTAGACGTAGCTATCCTGGATAACCTTATTCTGGATCAGATGCTCAGTATAGGTGAACAGGAACGGCGCAACCAGGATAATTTGGCCTATAGCCGTAGTGCCCAATGGGTAATAGATCAGGTAAATAGCGGTAATTATCAACTTGGTCTGCTAATTAATGCTACCCGGGTAGAACAGATCGTAAAAGTAGCCCAGGCCCGGGATAAAATGCCCCAGAAATCAACCTATTTCTACCCCAAACTCATCACCGGACTTATCCTGAACAATCTCAGTATAAAATAAAACCAGAATAAGGTAAGGAAGCAAGGAGACGGTTCCCTTGCTTCCCTTGTTCCGCTAAAAATTTAGGTTTTGCATAAAAAGAGGCTGAAATTGAGAATCAGAGGCCAGTTCAACATAATGAAGGCGGGATTGTATTACACGAGCTTTTTCCTGATAGAAAGAATTTAAAAGGGCCATTATAGCACCATGTCCGGCCGCATTACCTATACTGTGAATCTTACTAATTTCAATATTGGGCCAAAGTCCGATCAGAGCAGCTTGTTCAGGGTTAAGGTATTGCCCAAATGCACCGGCTAGAAAAATATTTTCCAGTTCCCCCGGGTCTATATTAGCTTTGTCAAGTAAAAGATCAACTGCGGTACGAATAGCAGCTTTGGCTAGCTGCACCTGTCTAATATCCTCCTGATTAAAAATTACCGGGGTTTCTGGTAAGTCTTTACTCAGAATTAACTCTAGCCCTTTATAACCTTCCCGAACTTCCAATTTAGCCTGGGCTTCCGCCTGAAAAGTACCCGTATGATCTATGTATTGCGCCTCAATAAGGGCTGCAGTTAAAGCTACCACTCCTGAACCACAAATACCCCGGGTCGGTCCATTCCCCAACTTATGACAAATTAAGCTGCCATCTTCGGTTAAATTCACCTGATCTATTGCTCCCTCCCCGGCTCTCATACCACAGGTTATATTACCACCTTCAAAAGCCGGTCCCGCAGCAGCAGAAGCTGTCCATAAGGAACCCTTGTTACCAACTACCACTTCCCCATTAGTACCTATGTCTATAAGTAAAAAGGGACGGTCAATTTTATCAGCAATTGTAAGTAAGCAAGCTATGGTATCTGCCCCTACAAATCCGCCTGCCTGAGGTAGAATGTACATCCTGGCACTAGGATGGGCTAATATACCACAGGTATACGGTTTAACCTGCAATTCATCGATAAAAAGGCCGGTGTATGGGGTAGCAGCAAAACCGTTTACCTTTAACCCCAATAGTAAATGCAACATAACTGGATTACCCACCACAGCCAGCCGATAAATATCGTTGGTTTTAGCTCTGCAATTTCCCAGTAGTTCTTTTATCATACTATTAATATTGTTAATTAGAACCTGCTGTAAATCTTGCAGACCATCAGGATGTTCCAAGCAATAAGTAACCCGGGAAATAACATCAGCTCCATAAACCCGCTGCATATTAGTTTGGGTACTTGCACCAGTCAAAATTCCCGTAGTTAAATCAACCAGGGCGGCAAAAAGTGTAGTTGTTCCTATATCAATAGCCACCCCAAAAGCAGACGGTTCCTCACGACTTATACATGGTACATAATAGTCATCTAAAATCAGAGCACTTAATTGCAGTGATGGTCTTCCCACCCGATCCAGATGAGCCAGTTCGTTCAAATTTTCCGGATTAAGCTGTACCTGTTTTCCTTCCAAAGCCTGACACAGCCTGCGATGAATAGGAACAGGATTTTCTTTATCCATTCCTGGTATAAAAAAATTATAAGAGGTTGCCTGGGCTATAAAATCATTTTTTTCACTATCAGTATATAAGGGTAGATTTACCTGTAAATACTCATTATCTTCAATATAGACTTTCACCGAACCTTCTATGGTACAACGGCAAGCTAATCGGACACCCCTATTCCATTCTTCCACCATCATATATTTTCTTTCCTTTTCTTCTCTGGGACTAGCTTTACCTTCCACCTGCACTTTACATTTACCGCAAGTTCCCTGGCCGGCACAGGTTCCTCCCGTATTTATTTGATGGTTAGTTAATATCTCCCATAGGTTCTGCCCCATAATAGCCGGAAGCACTACCCTTTTTTGATTATCAATTACTTCAACTATAACTTTCTCAAGCATAAAACAATTCACCTGCTAAAAAAAATAACCATGTATTATAAATAAGAAAGGCGGCATAAGCCGCCCGTTTTAAAAAACCGGTTCTATTCTGATTTGGTTTGCGCCATCAGGGCAAAGGCAAATATAAATACCCAAACAAACGAGGCTAATAATGCAGTAGTAGCACCACTCCAGTCTCCGGTTTCCAGGATTAAGGCATTACCCTTAGCATACAGTATATTAAAAACAATTAGCCCTGCGCCGGTTAAGATATAAATTGCTTTTTTAAAGCCAGCCGTTAGCTGAAACTTTTTCGCCCAGGAACAAAATTTAATAAAAATATAAATGGACAACAAAACCAGCAAAAATAATACTAGTGGATTCCCCAACAGTCCTCCAGACTCTGCAGCAGCCGATCCGAAAACAGTAAACACCTTTTCACCCCCCTCTTGGCTTCTTTTACTAGATATTGTATACCGTTTTTGCTTCCAAAACAAGGAAATGCAACATCTAGTCATCCCCACTCCTATTTCGTAATATTCTCTAATCAAAGCAGATTTCCTGCCAAAGACCTTAAATTTATGACAAAAAAATTCCCCCCGGCGGTTCCTTTACTTGCTGGAGCCTATACGTTATAATGTTTATGCTTAATAATAAAATAATAGGTAAGTAAATCAGATAGTCGCAGGCTGTAAAGCCTGAGGAAAGTCGGAGCTCCACAGGGCAGGGTGCTGGATAACGTCCAGTGGGGGTGACCCCAAGGAAAGTGCCACAGAAATAAACCGCCTCGGATCATTTATTCGGGGTAAGGGTGGAACGGTGAGGTAAGAGCTCACCAGCTTTTAGGTGACTAAACGGCTAGGTAAACCCCACCCGGAGCAAGACCGAATAGGGGAACTATGGAATAGCCCGTTCCGTTCCCGGGTAAGGTCGCTAGAGTTGCCAGGCAACTGGCATCCCAGATAGATGACTATCAAATACAGAACTCCGCTTATAGATTTACTTACTTAACATATGTAAACGGCAAGAACCGCCCTAGCCATTTAGAGCGGTTCTTGTTTTTTACCGATTGTCTCGATTGTCGTTCCGTTTTGACTTTTCATTGCGCTGGGTACTATTTTCCAGGTTATTATTCCGGTTCTGGTTGTTTTGTTGGTTATCATTAGAACGGTTTTTGTTATCATTTCTTCTACCCAAATATACAACCTCCTTATTATTTAATCTATTTTAGAACCCGACTTTAGTGTGTGTAATAGCCATGAATATATTCGCTTCAAAATCATTCTTTACTGGCATAATTTAACTATAGGTTAATCCCTCAATTTCATAATTAGTTTTGACTCCATTGCATAATTGCAACATTTTACACCCTGCTTCTCTATATATTACTATGGGAATATTTTAATAGATTGTAATAATGCAACACATAAATGTACTTTTGCATCAACCTGATTAAATCTTTCGGCTTACTCAACCAAACCTGTCTCCTATTTTTATGAGGCAGGCTTTTTTATTACCTATCGTTTCCCTTCGAAATATTTTTATACTCACCTTAACCCTTCCCAAATAATCCCCACTTTACGGTATTTACAAGCTAGTTTTTGAAAAATTAATTCTAATCTAATGTTATTAAATTCCAGGTCCATGGCATAGTTCTTGCTTATTGATCAAAATACAAACCTTATGGGGGGTGATTAATAGGTACATTGTCTTCACTCTACTGATTTACATGCCCAACCCTGTAAATAGACCGAGATGCTAAAGCAATCTCAATAACTTGGTACCCTAGAGATTAGAGAAATCAAATGTAAAGCAACCACCGGTTATACCAGTTGGATTGACTTTACTAACCCCTATAGAAGCCACTGTGATAAAAGCCCTATATAAATCACTATATTTTGCCCCATGCGGCTAAAGTTTTTTTGCAGCCCATAAATATACCATTCCATCTAATAACTAGATATAGCAAAGCTAAGCAGCATGACCTGTCCCAAAACAGGCTTAAATTCCATGCAGGATTTGTCATAGTTTTCCCATGTGTTCATGTGTTTAAAAGTGATTTTGACAAATCCAAAAAAGCTATGCCGATAGCCATCGATTCAATTTTAGATTAAAGCACAGGGCTTCTGAAAGATGTAAGAAGAAGGGAAATTATGTGGTAAGGAAGGAGTGTTGCACAGGTGAACGAAGTCGTAATCGTCAGCGCCTGTAGAACTGCAATCGCAAGGTTTCAAGGTAGTTTAAAAGATGTACCAGCCAAAGATCTGGCTATCACTGCTGCCAATGCAGCTATCCAAAGAGCAGGTATTCCTGCCGACATTATTGATGAAATTGCAATGGGACAGGTATTCCCCCATATGAACGGATCACTACCTGCACGCCAGGTAGCCATGGCAGTAGGACTACCTGTACGAAGTAATGCCTGCAACGTAAACCAGAATTGTGCGTCTGGAATGAGAGCCCTAGAAATAGCCTGCAACAATATTATGCTGGGCAAGACTGAAATCGCTCTGGTAGTAGGTGTCGAAAGTATGACTAATGCCCCCTATATGCTTCCTAAAGCCCGAATGGGATACAGGATGGGTCCAGGGGCTATTGAAGACGCTATGCTTCATGACGGTCTTTTTGACAGTATGGTACCAGGCCATATGGGAATTACTGCTGAAAATGTAGCTGAAAAATACGGTATTACCAGAGAAGAATGTGATCAATTAGCTCTCATGAGTCACCAACGGGCTACCCAGGCGGTAAAAAATGGAGTATTTAAACGAGAAGTAGTACCGGTAGAGATTAAATCTAGAAAGGGAGTCAAAATCTACGAAACGGATGAGCACATGATTCCTGATGCCAACCTTGAAACTATGGGTAAGTTACCATCCGCATTTAAAAAGGGCGGTGTAGTAACTGCTGCCAATGCTTCGGGTATAAATGATGCTGCATCTGCAGTAGTCGTTATGTCCAAACAGAAGGCCCTGGAGCTAGGGGTAACCCCCTTGCTGAAAATGATCAACATTGTTGCTGAAGGTGTAGATCCTAAAGTAATGGGATTAGGACCAGCAGTAGCTATACCTAAAGCCCTTAAACTAGCCGGCCTTAAATTCGAAGATATTGATTACTGGGAGATCAATGAAGCCTTTGCCGCCCAGTTCCTGGGAGTAGGCCGCATGCTCAAGGAGGATTTCGGTATCGAGGTGGATATGGAAAAATGTAATCACAATGGTTCCGGAATAGCCCTGGGTCATCCTGTCGGCTGTACCGCCTTGCGTATAGTCGTATCCTTATACTACGAAATGGAACGACTAGGATTAACACTGGGTGGTGCCTCCCTTTGTGTAGGTGGAGGACCGGGAATGGCTTCCCTGTGGACGAGGGATATCTAACTCCACCTCCGGCTTCCCGGGTAATTTCGGGAAGCCGGAAAACTATTTTCTAAATTAGGAGGGAAAGTAATGGCTGGTAACTTTGCTTATCTAAACACTCGTGATTTTGAATTTATTCTGCAGGAATGGCTCCCTACAGAAAAGATTTTCAATTACCCACGTTTTGCCGACTACTATTCTAAAGATGATGTCAACTCTTTCCTGGCCCCCATCCTTAAGATGGCCAAAGAAGTAGTAGAGCCTACCAATGACGATGGAGAGAATAATCCAGTCCGCATGGAAAACGGTAAAGTAATACTTCCTCCATCTTTTGGACCTCTATTTAAAATGCTGCAATCGGAAGGTTGGGGAACCAGCAACATAGATCGTTCCGAAAATGCAGTAGTACTGCCCCATCTACTTTATTCGATAATATGGGAGATGTTATGTGCTGCTAATCCCACTTTCTTCCCCTATATACTACTCACCAGTGGTGCCGCCGATCTTATCCAGACTTTCGGTAATGAAAAAACCAAACAGATGTTCCTGCCCAAGATGATGGACGGAACCTGGGCAGGAACCATGTGCCTGACAGAACCTAGTGCCGGATCAGATGTAGGGGATATTTTATCTAAAGCATATCCCACCGATGATCCTGGAGTTTTTAAAATCAAAGGACAAAAAATATTTATTACCGGTGGTGATAATGATTTCTCAGAAAATATTATCCACCTATACCTGGCACGGGTAGAAGGTGCCCGACCAGGTACATCCGGCATTTCCCTGTTTATAGTTCCTAAATATTGGGTAAATGAAGATGGCAGTTTAGAGGACAATGATGTTGAAACTACCGGTGTCGAACATAAGCTAGGTCAGCATGGTTCCTGTACTGCCGCTCTCGCTTTCGGAGATAATAATGGCTGCCGGGGCTGGTTAATTGGTAAAAACCCACTGGAAAATGATGGCCGTGGTGAAGGTATGGCCCAGATGTTCCAGATGATGAATCTGGCCCGTATGGAAACCGGGCATATGGCTCTTTCCTGCATTGCGAACGCCTTCTACAATGTCCGTGACTATGCCCGGGAAAGAATTCAAGGACGGCCATTCACTAATCCCCGGGGAGATAGAGTCGCTATCATCAACCACGAAGATATCCGCCGTACTATGATTATGGGTAAGGCTCATACTGAAGCTATACGAGCTATGTTATCCAAAGCTTTCTTTAACTTTGACGTACGGGAAAGTGATCCTGATCCAGAGGAAAGAAAGAAGGCCCAAAACTTTGTAGAAGTTGTAACCCCATTGTGTAAGGCTTATCCTACTGATGAGGGATGGTGGCTGTGCGGCGAAGCCATTCAGGCTTATGGAGGCTATGGCTACTGCGAAGAATACCCGGTAGCTCAAATTGCCCGTGATATTAAAATTTACTCCATTTGGGAAGGAACCAACTATATACAGTCTCTCGATCTGGTAGGCCGTAAAATGAATATGGGTAAAGGAGCAGTATTTGCTGCTTTCATTCAGGATATAAAAGATTTTTGTGAAGCCAACAAAAACCTGGCCGGTTTTGAAAAGGAATTCAACAATTTAGCTCGCGCCCTGGAATCTTACGATGAAATCCTTAAAGCCCTGGCCAGCTGGAAAACATCCAACCCGGCCCTGATTCCTTTATATTCCCGTCGGGTTTTGACCGCCACTTCCCAGCTCTGGGCCAGTCAGTTAATGTTAGACCAGGCCTTACTGGCTAATAAAAAAGTACAGGAATTAGAACCTGATCATTACGACTATGCCTTCTATAAGGGTAAAGTAGAAACAGCCCGCTGGTATGTCAGAAATGTGCTGCCCCATGTACGCTATCTTGCCGATGTAATCTCAGATGCGGACACCTCAGCTCTGGATATACCGCTGGAGGCATTTGACTACTAGAAACAGGAGATTCTACTAAAACGTCCTTTCATAAAGACTAGGAGAGGCTTAATCGCCTCTCCTTTTGTAATTATTCCAGCCGGTTGGTACGCCACCATATCCTCATTTCCTCGGCTTGCTTTACAATGTTCAATTCCTAATTGCAAACAAGCTGATTTATCACTTACCCCTCACCCCCACACAACAACATTACCCCACAACCAAGCTAAGGCTAACCTTAATGTGGAGGAAAAGAGGTAAAGGCGATTCCAGAACCGTAATTTATCCCGTTACTCAAGGCAATACCCTTTGAACAAAAACCAGGTGCCCACCACAACCTAAAGTCCGGGCTTTTCCGGAATATTCAGGTTCGCCTTACCCACGCAACCCCATACAGCAGATTCAACAATCCTAAGAAATTTCGCCTACATTCTGCAACTCAACCTTAACATCCACAAATACATTAACCCGATTTATAAAGCCTTTATCTACCTGCTCAGTCAACTCACTGCGCCACTTAGCCAGCGCATAGGGGGAAATATTTATACAGTCTACACCAACCTCTTCCTGCATAAGCTGGATAAAATTTTCCATTTGCTTCTCCAGGTCACGAGCCAGGGTTTCTTCTACCTGGCTAAGAAAATAGTCTTTGTCTATGGAAGAATCTGCCTTAGTACCATTATATTCAACTAACCGCCCTCGTAATTTGACCGTAATATAAAAATCAAATCGGTTGCCGGAACGTTGTACATCAACCTGACGGCTATTAGCCACAAAAACCGTTCCTTGCCCCTTCATATCCCTCCCCACTATCCGAAAAGGGATATACCCTTGGGATTTTTCCCCTCTTAATAACATCATTAAGCGAGTTTCCCTTTGATCAAATTGAGCGATCATTTTATCTTCCTTAAAAACTACGCTTCCAACAATTTTTAATTTATCATTGGCGTTAAGAGCTAATATTGGTGCTACTGCCGTTTTTCCCCGACTACGAGCACAAACAATATATTTATGCAGGGTAGTTTTAGGTATAAAGCCATTTTGGGGGGCTATTTTTAAAAGGTCGACAATCTTAAAACTACCCTGGCTTTTCTCCCGTTGATTATAGCGATACATAAGCTGGTCAGCCCGCCCATCTACCACTGCTATAAATAGGCTGTTTTTTACAAAGGGTGATCTTATTAATATATCAATATATTTATCTATACCCTGAAGAGCTATCTCCTTTCCATAAAGTGCTGCCTGTAATTGAACAATAGTGAAGGTCTTAGGAGAGCTGAAGACCCGGCTTCCCCGGGTAGCACCAATTGTCTGGGCTTCTACTATCTCGACGGTTTCCTCCTTACTGCTTATCGGGACAAATATACCCGTAGTAGTAACCCGAGCATCAGGCAAATGTTCAGCAGTATCGTACCCGGATACCAGGGGCACAGAAAGCTCTTCTACATCCGTGGCATCCCAGCAGCCTGATAACAACATACTGCCTAAAATAAGGACCGGTAAGAAAGCCTTACGAATCATCACTGGTAATCCCCCCTTTAAGGAGTGTTGTCAGGTAATAAAGTAATGGATACCCTAAAGCTACCACCAAAAAGGCAGTTCCCGCATAATCTGCCCATTGAAAAGCTTCCAGAAGACTGCCCGGCTGCAAGGCACCTATATATATCAACAATCCCAGTAAAAGGACTACCCAACCATAAAAGCGGTTAAAATCCAGGTTAAATAAGCGGGTCGAAGCATAAGCAGCAGCAAATCCCAAGTTTAAAGCCGGACGCACCCCCAGGGCTATCCACAAAATCAAAAAGAAAAATTCTAACCGTTGCAAAATTGGTATTTCGGTAACCTTTAGCAAGGCCAATACCGGCCAGACAATTTCATCTATAAAATCCAGTCCAAATACCGCCAGGGAAATAATAGTTACCATTACGTAGAAAAATACTACAAAAGACTGTCCAATCAAAGCCGCTTTTAATATCTCTCCCCGTCTGGGAACCAGGGCATAAACAACCAGTAGTACCTCAATTCCTGCAAAAGCAAAGGAACTTTTTATAGCTCCCTGAAAAACTCCACTCGGGGTTATTTCCTGTAGGGGTAATAAATTAAGATAATCTCCACTAAAAGCAGGAACTATTACTACCAGCAGGGACAACAGAAGTATATAAAATAAAAACTCATTCAGGCGGGCTACCACTTTTCCTCCTTTACTCATGGCATATAGTACAGATAAGGTAACCACCAGGACAACAAACCACATAGGGGTAGTAGGTAACATAAATATGGAGGTTATTTCTGAAAAAATGCGTAAAGCAATCGATTCAAAGAGAATAATATAGAGAACGAATATAATAACTAGTCCACTACCTATAATTTTTCCAAACAGCCTATGGTTCAAATTAACAAAATCAGGATCAGGCCAACGTTTAAATAAACTACAAATTATAAAAATTGACAACAGTGATGGAATTACTCCAGCTATGACTGCTATCCAGGCATTATGTCCCGCTTCCGCCGCTGCTAAACGGGGTAAGCTAAAGATACCGCCGGCTACCTGTGATCCGACTATAAAAAATATAAGCTGTTTACTGGTAAACTCAAAACGGGTCCTATCCATCCTATTTCCCCTGCCTTTGTCGATCTAACTGGGGAACAGATTGAGGCCGGTATTTACCATGCCATATAAACCCTTTAACAACTGAATCCTTTAAATCCCCATACCGGGTAGGGGCAAAAGGTGCAAAATAAGGTACCCCCATGCTTTCTAAACCTATAAGATGAATAATCAGGATAAACCACCCCACCGAAAAACCGAATAATCCCATGGTGGCCGTTGCTAAAATAAACATCATCCTTATTACACGGGTAGCTAAAACCATAGTGTAGTTAGGTAAAGCAAAAGTAGCAATAGTAGTAACAGCTACGATGATAATGATTCCCGGGCTAGCCAATTTAGCAGAAATAGCCGCCTGCCCCAATACAATTCCGGCCACCACCCCCACGGTCTGACCAACCGCAGCAGGCATACGTAGACCGGTTTCTATGACCAGTTGAATAATAATTTCCTGTATTAATACCTCCACAATAATCGGAAAGGGAACCTGCTGGCGAGCCTGAGCTAGTATGACGAATAACTGTACTGGTACTAATTCCGGCTGAAAACTTAACAGGGATATGTAAAGTGGAGGTAACGATATAGCTAAAGCAAAAGCCAAATAGCGAAAAATACGGTTAAAAGAGGCTACCACCGGACGATCATAGTAATCCTCAGAGGCCTGTAAAAAGCTCACGAACAGGCTGGGAACCATAAGTGCGGTAGGAGTACCATTAGCCATAATCACTACCCGTCCCTCTAGTAGTTCCATAGTTACCTTATCGGGGCGCTCACTGGGCTTGAACTGAGGAAAAGGTGAAAGATGATTATCAGAGATGAATTGCTCAATATACCCTATCGCCCCAATACCATCAATATTTATCTTTTTAATTTTAGAACGGGTATTATTAACTATTTCAGGATCGGCAATATCCTCAATATAGAGTAAGGCCACCTCAGTTCGCGTGCGTTTTCCCACTATCATTTTTTCTACCACTAGATTAGGATCGCGCAACCGCTGCCGTATCAGGGCAATATTGACGGTCAGATCCTCAATAAATCCTTCCCGTGAACCGCGCAAAGTGCGCTCTGTAGGTGGTTCTTCTAAACTACGTCTCTTCCCCCCGCCGATATCCATCACCAGCGCCTCACTAACACCCTCAAAAATGAGTACCACATAGCCATCAAAAATGGCCTGGATCATTTCTGAAGCGTAGAACACTTTTTTTATCCGGGAGATAGCTACCGAACCTGCCCCGATTTGGTCCACCAGGATATCGTAAGTTCTTGGCCGGGTATTATCCTCCTCCTGCATTAAGGGTTTTAGTAAATCCTCATCAATTATCTGGGTATCGACTCTGCCTTCCAGGTAAACTACGGCTGCTTGCCGCTGCTGATCACCTTTTAGCCGAAAAACCCGGTAGACCATGTCATTGTTTTTTTGAATATAGGGATGTAAAATCTTTTGTTTATCGGCCCAATCTATCCCTATCTTTTCTCCCTCTGATTTCATCCCTTTTCCGGCAGCAGCTTTATTTCTACCCAGCAAGCGATTGATAAATGAAGCCATTTTTTATCTCCTACGGTAATTTCCTTATAGCTTTTCCTAAATATTCAACTGATATCCACCTCTTTAGTATTTTTTACCCCTTGACCAAAACATGTGTTCCGGTGTAACATGGCTTTATTGGAACAAGTGTTCGGTGATCAAAGATGTGGCAGATTGTTTTTTTTGATTTAAGTTCAATAAACGGAATAGATATAAAAAAATGCCTGGACTCAACCCCTCCAAGGTCAAAAGGCTATCCCAGATGGGTATAACTACCATGCAGGATATAGGTAGCCTGTCCTCCCAAAAATTAATTAAACTATTGGGGAACGGGACTGATCAGCTTTACCATCTCCGCCATGGTATAGATCTTTCCCCGGTTATAGGCTGCTATCCCCCCCACCAGATTATCTATCCGGTTTTCAGTGATATCCCTACGGATAATCATTTACAACGATAATCATTTACAACTGGAAAAAGCTCTACAGGAAGCTAGTCAAAAATTGGTACAAATCCTGGACCAACATTACCTAGGGTGTCAGGAAATAATCCTGGAAGTAGAAAGCGGTAGCCCATGGAGTAACCTGAGGCGGGAAACAAGCAGCCTTTGGGCAAAGATAACTTTTTTCTGGAGTTGCAGGATAACCTGATCCCCGGTAACCATTATCTAAATCAGGGCCTGCTGCAAATTAGCTGATACAGTAGGCATTGAGCCGGTAGCTACTAATAATACCCATTATGTTGATCACGCTGATTTTTTTATCCATGATCTTCTTACCTGTATCCGCTCGGGAATTACAGTACAGTCCATCCATCCCCACCGCCCTTTTAATGGAGAAAATCACCTTAAATCGGCCCGGCAAATCCATCATTTATTCACCTTTTATCCCCGGGCCGTCGAAAATACTTTACGGATTGCCCGGGAATGTGAACCAGTTTATAAACAACATTCCCGACATTTTCCCCGCTACCGGCATATACCTGGGGGTAATGCCACTGTTTTTCTACGTCATCTAGTTCAGGAAGGGGCCCAACAGCGCTACGGTCGAATAACTAACCAGGTACAGCAACGCCTGGAACATGAACTACAGGTGATAGAACAGATGGGGTATGCAGATTATTTTCTGGTAGTATGGGATCTGGTACGCTTTGCCCGCTCTCAGGGCATACGTTATGCTGGCAGAGGATCAGCAGCTGATTCTCTGGTTTCCTATTGTCTTTTTATCTGTGAAGTAGATGCCCTGGAACGGGGACTTTTATTCGAACGTTTTATGAGGCCGGAAAGATCACAGCTGCCTGACATAGATATTGATTTCGAGGCCCATCATCGCCACCAGGTGATTGAATATATTTACCACACCTATGGAGCTGATCGGGTAGCCCGGGTAGCTACTTACCATACCTTTATGGCTCGCTCCGCTATTCGTGATATAGGTAAGGTTCTAGGTTTTAACCCCCAGGAATTAGATACCATTACTAAAACCATCCCCTTTACCTATGCGGATAACATTCGTAAAGCACTGCAACACCTTCCCGAATTAAGGGAAAGTCCCCTTAAAGAATCACGCTTTCAGTTGTTGCTGGATGTCTGTGAAAAAATAGCTGGTTTTCCTCGTTTTTTGGGTACACACCTGGGGGGAATAGTAATCAGCGATGGCCCCCTATCTGACCTGACTCCCCTGCAGTATTCCGCTTCGGGAACAGTAATTACCCAGTTTGATAAAGACGATGTGGAAGAATTGGGACTGGTAAAACTGGATCTGCTCTCATTACGCACCTTGTCGGCTATCAGCGATGCCGGCCATTATATCGCCGATACAAACCCCAGCTTTGACTATGATAGTATCCCTTTGGATGATCATAATACCTATAAAATGATTTCTCAGGGTGAAACCATCGGAGTTTTTCAGTTAGAAAGCCCGGCCCAACGTGCCCTGCAAACCCGTTTAAATTCTAAAAGTATAGAAGATGTTATTGCCAGTTTAGCACTTATTCGTCCCGGTCCTATAAAGGGTAATATGGTTGATCCCTATATAAGAAGACATGATGGTAAAGAAGAGATTACTTACCTGCACCCTAAGCTAGAACCGATTCTAGGTAAGACTTATGGGGTAATCCTTTTTCAGGAACAGGTGATAGAAATAGCCACCAGCATAGCAGGGTTTACCCCGGGAGAGGCTGATCAATTACGCCGGGTTATGACTCATGCCCGTTCTCAGCAAGTTATGGATGATATAGGCCGGTATTTTGTTAAGAAAGCTATTGAGAATGGTATACCAAAAAAAATTGCCCACCAGATTTTCGCCAGTATAGCCGGCTATGCTAGTTATGGCTTTTGTGAGGCTCATGCCGCCGCTTTTGCTGCTACTAGTTATAAAACCGCCTACTTGCTACAGCATTACCCGGCTGAATACTATACGGCTCTGCTCAATAACCAACCCCTGGGTTACTATCCCGCCCGAGTACTTTGTACAGAAGCCCGCCAACGGGGCGTGAAGCTACTTCCGGTAGATGTCAATTACAGTGAAATCGATTACCAGGTTAATCCCCCGGGATGCATACGCATAGGGCTCAAACAGGTAAAAGGAATCAGTGCCTCATCCCTGCAATCTATAATCACCGTCCTGCAGCAAGGATTTTTCACCTCGGGCTTTGATTTTATAAACCGGGTTTCAATAAAACAGGATGAATTAGAAAAATTAATCAAGTGTGGGGCATTGGATAGCTTATACCCAAACCGCAGGATGCTACTACGGCAACTACCAATATGGCTAGATTAAAAAAAAGATGAATTTACCAGACAGGAATCCCTTTTTACAGTAGAAAAACTAGCTGTAAATGTACCTGATTTTGATAAGACACAGAAACGATTTTGGGAACGTAATATTTTAGGCCTGGATACTGATCTACACTACATGGCATCACTACGTCCCTTCCTTAGTAAGAAAGGCATTAAATCTTCTAAAGATTTGCGCTTTATAGAAGATGGTAGAAATGTATTGGTTAGCGGGTTATTGTTAAGACCCCATCGTCCTCCTACCCGCAGTGGCAAAGTTACCGTTTTTCTTTCCCTGGAAGACGAATTTGGCCTTATTGAGGTTACTGTATTCGAAAATGTATACCAGCGCTGTGGAAACATCATCTTCGGAGAACAAATCGCTCCCCTCTTGGTTAAGGGCAGAATTCAGAAACGTGGCAACGGAATAAGTATAATTGCCGGTAACCTTACTTTTTTAAAAACTACTAACTAGAAAAGGGGTACACTGTTTGTGTATACCCCCTTTTAAACCAACTTTATCTCTCTATATTTATTTCTTTTTGCTGGTTCTTTTTTTGCTGGCAGCTTTAGGAGCGGCCTTAACTGCAATCGCTTCTTTAAGGGATTTGCCGGGTTTAAATGCAGGAACTTTAGTGGCAGGAACTTTAATTTCTTCACCGGTTGCCGGGCTAATAACTTTCCTTTCCTTGCGATCACGAACCTCAAAGCTACCGAAGCCAATGATTTGAACCTTATCACCTTTAGCCAGCGCCTGCTGAATAGTCTCAACCATGGCATCCAGTGCTTTAGCAGCATCTTTCTGGGTAATTTCCGCTTTTTCCGCTAGAGACTTCACAAGTTCCGATTTGTTCACGACATAGTCCTCCCTTTTACGTAATGATTAACCATATTAACATTCCCCAAAAAAACGGCAAATCCTGCTAATTGATTTAATTTTTTGGGGGTTTTTTAAAAAAAAATGCTTTTTTTCAGTTCTGTTTTCATTTTTTCATTTCACAACATGTTTTATGCATCTAAACCCCTATTTTACGGCATTTTGCAAAAAAAGTAACAAAATCCTAATTTTAACTCAACCAACCACCTCCTGAAATAATGGTACTCCGGTCAATCGCCTATATTAATAGGTCTAGTAGGCTGAAACGGATTGACATAGACTACCATACCTTTTTAATTATTAGATAGCAAGATTTCATTGCCAAAATAGAACTAGTAATTCAATCACAGAAAACCTCAACTATACCAGGACGCAAACATCCCCACGATTTTTCCATAAAATCTCTACCAGAGTATAAGAAGAACATTTAATAGAATAGCTTCGAACATAGATAACAGCACCATCTTAAGGCTTATCTTTTTATCTCTTTTACGGTCTTATTCTGCTCTATTCTACACAAGTTACACCGGTTCCTCTTAAAAAACCCTTTAAATTCGGATTTATGTTAAGAGATTAACTAAACTGTAGTGAAATAACCATTATAAATCAATATATGGTAATGTATACCATCCCTTTTAGATAGGCTAACTGCTTAAATATCGGTAAAACCCGGTCGTAAAAATTGGGTTTTCACCGAAATCTTCCCTCCTATTTGACTACATTCATCATCCAGTAATTTAGCCAGATAGGGAACCACCATCTCCTCACTGGCCTGGTGCCCAATATCAAGCACGCATAAACCCAGCTCCAGAGCCTCCCGGGCTTCGTGGTATTTAACATCCCCGGTAATAAGAAGATCCGCCCCTCGAAAAGCCGCCCTTTTAATAAAACTAGCCCCCGCACCACTGACTACTGCCACTTTTTTAACCAGCTGTTGCGGATCACCAACTAGGCGCAAGTTATTAACTCCCAGCTTTTCTTTAACTAGATCAGCATAATCCTTAACCCTAATTTCCTTTTCCAAGCGGCCTAGCCGTCCCAAGCTGAAAACCCTACCCTGATTGGCTAATGGATATATATCGTAGGCTACCTCTTCATAAGGATGAACCGCTTCCATAGCCCTGATCACCTTGCTAAGATCACTTTGATAAACAATGGTTTCCAGTCGATATTCATCCACCTCTTCGACAACTCCCTGTTTACCAATAAACGGGTGGGTTCCCTCCCGAGGGCAAAAAGTTCCTACCCCAGCCATACGAAAACTACAATCCGAATAATTACCTATATATCCGGCTCCAGCTTTATTAACTGCCGCTCTAACCATTTCTAAGTGGGTAGTTGGAACAAAAACCACCAGCTTGAACAACTCCTCCGAACTCCCCTTATCCAGTGGTTCTATATTCCTTAAGGCAAAATATTCTGCCAGGAGTTGACTAAGTCCATAGGGAGCCGCATCCAAATTAGTATGGGCACTAAAAACACTTATATTTGCTTTTATCAGTTTCTGGATTACATCACCAGGAAAAGAATTATCAACGATACATTTTAGCGGTTTAAAAATAAGAGGATGGTGAGTAATAATGAGGTCCATCCCCTCGGCTATGGCTCTCTCAGCCACTTCCCGGTCCACTTCCAAAGCCACCAGTACCTTGTCCACCTTTTGTTCATAGGAACCCACCTGTAACCCTACATTATCCCAGTTCTCCGCTAAGCAGGGTGGAAAATGCTTATTCATAATAGTAATTAAATCCTTAACCCTGACCTGCACTAATCAACACCTCCAGTTCCTGCATTTTCTCTTGATAAACATACAAACGTTGTTTTTCGGCGGTTCCCTGGGAGCAGATCAGATTATTACAGATAGCCCGGTATTTATCCCGCCAGCTTTTTAAATAATCATATAACAAGGGATTTTGGGACCTCATCAAAACCGGCCCTACATCTTCCTCTAACGGGGTTAAGTAATAAGGCTCTCCCCCAGGATGAGCAGCCATAAGGACAAAAAAGCGCTGGTGTTCATTCACCAATAACTCATCAGTAATAATCCACCCTTGGCTGGCCAGTACCCTGCGCAACATCCAGGCCCGGGACATCGGTTGAAAAACCAGACGTTTAAAGCTGCCCGCCTTATCCCAATCCCGTTCTAAGATACCACAGATAGTATCCCCACCCATACCGGCAATAACGACGGTATGTACTTCCCCCACATCTAATACAGCCATTCCATCCCCCTGCCTTAATTCTATTTGCTCCTGGCAAGTACTGTTTTCCAGTATCTTTTGAGCCCTACCAAAGGGCCCCTCGCCCAGTTCAGAAACAATAACCCAGGGACATATCCCTTTCTCTATCAGGTAAAGAGATAACTGCAGATGGTCGGCACCTATATCAGCTGCCGGTTCACCAGGAAGCACCAGACTAGCCACAGCTTCCAACCGTTTCACCTTAAACACCCCATTTTTCGGCATTTCTTCCCTCTTCCAATCATACCTGCCTATAACCAAACTGGCAAATCCGTCTCTATTTCTATTCCTTCCAGTCCGGGCTTTTCCGGAATATTCAGGTTCGCCTTACCCACGCAACCCCATACAGCGACCTATCCAGCAACTAGCTAAGGCTAACCTTAATGTGGAGGAAAAGAGATAAAGGCGATTCCAGAACCGTAATTAACCCTGTTACTTAAGGCAATACCCTTAAAACAAAAACCTGCGCCCACCACAACCTAGAGTCCGGGCTTTTCCGGAATATTCAGGTTCGCCTTAACCACGCAACCCCATATAGAGACTTACCCAGCAACTAGGCTAAGGCTAACCTTAATGTGGAGGAAAAGAGATAAAGGCGATTCCAGAACCGTAATTAACCCCATTACTTAAGGCAATACCCTTAGAACAAAAACCCGTGCCCACCACAACCTAGAGTCCGGGCTTTTCCGGAATATTCAGGTTCGCCTTAACCACGCAACCCCATATAGAGACTTACACAGCAACTAGGCTAAGGCTAACCTTAATGTGCAAGAAAAGAGGAAAATAAAACCCGGAGTTTATACTAATCTCCGGGTTTGCTATTACATATCTTAAATAATATATATTATACAATAGGAAGATTTTTCAGGCTTTCCTGCAACTCTGCCTCGGAAAACTCAATATCTTCTGTTTCCCCTGATAAATAACGGTCATAAGAAAACAAATCCAAGTGACCATGTCCACTAAGGTTAAACAGGATAGTCTTTTTTATCCCTTCTTCTTTGGCTTTTAAGGCCTCATCAATAGCTGCCCGTATAGCGTGAGCAGATTCAGGAGCCGGCACAATGCTTTCAGTCTGGGCAAACAGCATAGCTGCTGCAAAAGTAGCATTTTGTTTCACCGCCACTGCCTCGATCAACCCATCATGATATAGGCGGCTTACTAAGGGGGACTCCCCATGGTAACGCAATCCGCCCGCATGAATACCGGAAGGCGTAAAATCGTGTCCCAGGGTATACATTTTTAATAAAGGCACCAGACCGATTACATCACCAAAATCATAGGCATAAACACCCTTGGTAAGGGTTGGACAAGCAGTTGGTTCTACTGCCAGCAGGCGTATATTCTTTCCTTTTATCTTATCCGGAATAAAAGGAAAAGCTATCCCTGCAAAATTACTTCCGCCCCCGCAACAACCAATCACCACATCCGGGTAATCATCCGCCATTTCCAATTGTAAGCGCGCTTCCTGTCCGATAACCGTTTGGTGTAAACAGACATGGTTTAAAACACTTCCCAGAGAATAATTAGTATCCTCCCGGCTTAGAGCATCTTCCACCGCTTCACTAATGGCCATAGCTAGAGTTCCCGGGGTATCCGGATTCTTTTCCTGCTCCCGTCTCCCGCTTTCCGTCAAATTACTAGGACTGGGAACACATTTTCCCCCATAAAGCTCCATAATCGAGCGCCGGTATGGTTTTTGGGTATAACTGACCCGTACCATGTATATCATGGCTTCTACATCAAACTGCCGGCAGGCTAGCGAAAGCGCTGTTCCCCATTGACCCGCACCAGTTTCAGTAGTAATCCGTTTAATTCCCTGTAATTTGTTAAAATAAACCTGGGGTAAGGCTGAATTTAACTTGTGACTGCCCACCGGACTAACTCCTTCATATTTATAATAAATATGACAGGTAGTATCCAGGGCCTTTTCCAAAGCCCGAGCCCGGAATAACGGAGTAGAACGGTACTGTTTGTATAACTCCCTGACCTCTTTAGGAATCTCAATATACCTTTCCGTAGAAACTTCCTGGGCGATTAATTCCCGGGCAAAAATAGGTTCCAGATCAGAGGGGGTCAGGGGTTGGTGTGTCTGGGGATTTAGACCCGGTTCCATAGGGTTAGGCATATCAGCCTGAACATTATACCAGAACCTGGGCACCTTATCTTCGGGCAGGATAATCTTGGTAAGCTCTTCTCTACTCATCTCAACTTTCTCTCCTCTCATCTATTTAGTTTAAAACTTCTAAATATGGCTTTAGTTTAACATAGGCTCCACCGGGGAACAAGGGGTTATTTCTACTGTTATACCCATTCTTACGAACTGTTATTCCTCTAAAATTTCAACCTGTTTTTTGAATTCTTCCCATCCGACTCGCTCGATATACCGGCCTAGTCTCTCATTCTTTTTGGCATTAGCAGCATAAACTTTGATTATCCGGTCGGCATTTTGTAATACCTGTTCTTCCTCTAATTTATCGTACAAGGTAACTGCAATACGCGGTTTGACTCCTCCGTTGCCCCCTACCATTAAGCGAAATCCCCGGGGTAATCCCATTACCCCAATATCACGAAAGTGATTTTCCCCACAGGAGTTGGCACAACCACTGACTCCTATCTTAAATTTACCCGGTAGATTCATCCCATGATAGCGCTCATCCAGCTTCAGCCCTAAGCTGACTGAATCTTGCTGTCCTCTTTTACAAAAAGTAGTGCCCGGACAAAATTTAATGCTTCGTACACACAGGCCAATAGCTGCACTAGGCTTCATATCCAAATCCCGCCAGATATCATCCAGCTTTTCTTCCGGAAATCCTACCAGGGCAATTCGTTGGGCAGATGTGCATTTTATAGCTTGAGCCTGGTATCTTTCTGCTACGTCGGCCATACGCCGCAAAACATCAGGGGTCACTAATCCCCCGGGCATATGAGGAACCACCGCATAAGTTTCTTTGTCCCTCTGTAAAACAGCACCTTTCTCCAATAGATCCATTTTGCCCATCTACTTCCTCCTTAAACTGCCTTGTTTTTTATAGTATGGACACCGAAGGGAAAAAGCATGACAGATATAAACATTTAACCTTAGTGATTCAATATTAATCTATTAATATTTTGATATGCTATAATGTAATCAAAGGGGAGCTGGATGAAGCCGGCTGAGAGTGGACCAGGAGGTCCTGACCCATTAACCTGATCTGGGTAATGCCAGCGTAGGGAAAATATGGTTTTTCTTACGACTGCACTACCTTAGCAGGTAGGCAGTCGTTTTGTTTTAATTATTTTAGCATGAAAGGGGGTTATCAAATGTCCAAGGTAAACCTTAGTCTGCAGGTTTTACCAGTCGTAGCCGGAGATCAGATTTATGAAGTGGTGGACCAGGTAATTAATTTGATCCATAACTCCGGCTTAAAATATGTAGTTGGCCCTATGGAAACTACCATTGAAGGCGAATTAGAACCTATGTTAGATCTGGTAAAAAAAGCCCAGCAGGTTTGTGTTGATGCTGGTGCCAGCCGGGTTATTTCCGTTGTAAAAATTGACTATAGTCCAGACGGAGTGACTATCGATGAAAAAATTGACAAATACCGCTGCTAAAAACCTGGCTCCTGGAGCTGCTATACTGGCTCTGTTAGTTTTTTGGGAAGCAGTAGTACGGTGGCAGGAAATACCGCCTTATATTTTGCCCTCCCCTCTTCAGGTGATAAAGGCCATATCCCGTATCGGGGATTTATTATACTACCACACCTCCACCACTCTACTGGAAGCTCTGCTGGGGCTTTTTCTGTCTATTGTGGTCGCATTTCTAATGGCATTTCTGCTCCATAATGTCCGCTGGCTAAATGAGGCCGTCTACCCTTTACTTATCATCTCCCAGACCATTCCCCTGGTGGTACTGGCAGTACTTTTGCCGTTGTGGTTTGGCTGGAGTATGCTCCCCAAAGTTTTGCTAGTAGTTTTAGTTTGTTTTTTCCCGGTAGTCCTTAGCCTGCTTAATGGTCTTAATTCAGTAGACCCTGATTTATTAAGTTTATTTCGATCCATGGGGGCTACACCGGCAGCTACTTTTCGTATGGTAAAGCTGCCTGCTGCTATACCCTCCTTTTTCTCCGGGGTAAGGATTTCAACTACCTATAGTATTATGGCAGCAGTAATTAGTGAGTGGGTAGGGGCCCAGCGTGGTCTGGGATACTTCATGACCATGAAACAGAAGAGCTTTGCCATAGATGAAGTTCTGGCCGCAGTAGTGATAATTTGTCTTTTAAGCCTTATACTAGTTAAAATCGTAGACCTGCTCGAATTTCTTTTAATACCCTGGAACCGAAAATCCGTATCTTCTACCGAAAACGAATCCGGATTACTTTAGGAGGTATCGACAATGAAAAAATTCATCACCCTTTTCTCCGTTTTACTACTGGCTTTTGGCCTGATAGGCTGTAGCCAGAACAACAATCCCCCATCATCGGACTTACAAAAGGTAACGGTAATTCTCGACTGGGTACCCAATACTAATCATACTGGCCTATATGTAGCCAGTGAAAAGGGTTATTATGCCGAACAAGGCCTGGATGTAGATATAATTCAACCTAGTGAAGGTGGAGCTTCACAATTGATTGCTGCTGGTCAGGGGGATTTTGGTATCAGTTACCAGGAAGAACTGACGGTAGCCCGTTCCAGGGATATTCCAGTTGTGGCTATTGCCGCAGTAATACAGCATAATACTTCCGGTTTCGCCTCTCCAGTAGACCGCCATATTCAAAGCCCTAAGGATTTTGAGGGTAAAACCTATGGTGGATGGGGTTCTCCCGCTGAAACTGCTATGCTTAAAGCATTAATGGAAAAAAATGAGGCTGATTTTTCTAAAATAAATATGCTTAATGTAGGAGCCACCGATTTTTTTACCAGTATTAAAACAGATGTGGATTTTGCTTGGATTTATTGGGGCTGGACTGGTATCGAAGCCCAATTAAAGAATATAGATCTAAACTTTATTAAACTGCGGGATGAACATGAAGCCCTGGATTTTTATACCCCCATCATCATTACCAGCGAAAAACAAATTAAGGAAAATCCTGAATTAATACGGAAATTTATGGCGGCCACCTCTAAAGGCTACCAGTTTGCTATTAAGAATCCGGAACAAGCTGCTAATATCCTTTTACAAAGGGTACCAGAGCTGGACAAAGATCTGGTAAGGGCTAGTCAGAAGTATCTGGCTGATGAGTATCAATCTGATGCAGCCCGGTGGGGAGCAATGCAGTTACCAGTATGGCAGAAATATGCCGATTTTATGTATACTAACCAACTAATCGATACTAATATTGATCCTAAAAAGGCTTTTACAAATGAATTTTTACCTGAATAGGAGTAGGAACCTTGGCACATATAAGAGTCTGTAATATAAGCAAAACTCTGGGCAAAGTCCATACCCTGGATCATATTTCACTGGAGATCAACAATAACGAGTTTGTCGTTATTGTTGGTCCCAGCGGCTGTGGTAAAAGTACCCTGTTTAATATTATGTCAGGTTTAATGCCGCCTGATCAGGGACGGGTGGAAATTGATGGTGTTGATTGGACCGGACGTACCGGCCGGGTCAGTTACATGCAGCAAAAGGATCTGTTGCTGCCATCGCGGACTATATTAGATAATGTATCTATTCCCCTTCAGCTAAAAGGGATTGCTAAAAATCAGGCCCGGCAAACAGCTGTTCAATATTTAGCAGAGTTTGGCTTAGAGGAATTTAGCCATCATTATCCCCGCCAGCTTTCCGGAGGTATGCGACAAAAAGCCGCTTTACTGCGTACCTATTTATTTGCCAGTGACATTTTACTTCTAGATGAACCCTTTGCATCATTAGATGCCATTACCCGTAGAAAAATGCACCTCTGGCTTAAAGAGATGCAAAATCGTTACCACTGCTCTATACTATTTATCACCCATGATATAGAAGAGGCACTTATGCTGGCTGACCGGATTTATCTTTTCTCGGCACGCCCGGCTCAGGTAAAACAAGAGATAAAACTCTCACCACAAGAGCTAAGCCCGGTCCAACACCAGCATTTAAAAAGCTCTATTATTCAGCAATTAGAACAGTAAGTACCCAGCCTTTATTCCGCCTTGTTTTAGGGAATAAATGTATTATTCTAATTGTTCTGCCTTTTACTGATCTTAAATTACCTGCAGTTTATCAGTGTTACCGCTTAATGAATTTTCCCATTTCTTACAGCGGTCCCCCCAGTAGGCCAGGACATCACTACCCCGGCGTATGCAAACTACTTCGCATAAATTAGGACAGCCACGACACTCCTGACTGGCAGTAATAAATTCCCCCCCGATGATGAAATCATCCCCCTTAAAATTAGACTGACCAGTCGCATATTCCCGGGCCTCCCGGGCCAGAATAGCAGATCCGATAGCTCCCATGACTTCATGATGTTCGGGTACGTTAACTTTGATACCTACTAATTCTTCAAAGGCCTTGGCTAAACCCCGGTTAGCCGCCACCCCGCCCTGAAATACTACCGGTGCTTCGATTTTCTTTCCCTTGCCTACATTATTAAGATAATTGCGAGCCAAGGCTTCACATAGGCCCATTAGAATATCCGGGGTAGGATACCCCATTTGCTGCTTATGGATCATATCTGATTCCGCAAATACTCCACAGCGTCCCGCAATACGCACCGACTGGGTAGATTTAATAGCTATATCCCCAAACTCCTCGATAGGGATATTAAGGCGAGCCGCCTGCTGATCAAGGAAAGAACCGGTCCCCGCCGCACATACGGTGTTCATAGCAAAATCATTGACTATACCGTTATTAAGAATAATAATTTTACTATCCTGACCACCTATTTCAATAATAGTACGTACTTCAGGATAAAGACAGGAAGCTGCCACCGCATGGGCAGTAATTTCATTTTTTACGGCATCAGCCCCCAGCAGCACTGCGGCAAGCAGGCGACCACTGCCAGTAGTACCAACCCCTTTAATCTTAAGGTGGCTGGATTGAATTTTCTCCCGGATCAGTTTATAACCTTCTTTAACAGCCTGGATAGGATTACCCTGAGTACGCAGGTACACCTTGGCAATCAGGTTATTCCCCTGGTCTACCAGTACAAAATTACTACTTACCGACCCAATATCAGCCCCCAGGTAACAATGCAATCTTTTCTGCCTCCTACTTATAATATTTTTACAGTTAATCCCTTAAAGAAGCAAAAGGACCGGCCCTCTGCTTCCTGTTTCGTTTGCTGCGATATAGCATATCTACAAAAGCCTCCAAACGGGTACGTACCCCGGCGGAGCCAGAATGTTCATCAAAGTACAGGGTCATACAAGGTATTTCCTCACTGGGGCTAACCCTGCTCAGCACTGATTGGGCTACAATCTCTGGCATACAGGTAAGGGGCCCGACCTGAATGACTCCATCAAAACCCTGTCGGGCAAAATCCACAGTATAGCCTACTGTTTCCAGTCCATGTCCTCCTACCCAGTAATTTAGATAAGGCTGGGCACAGTTTATAATATGCCGCCGCTGGGATTTCTTCACCACTCCCCCTAGAAGGTGATCATTGACCCATTCACTGGTATAAACTGAACGCTTAACCTCTACATTTAAGCGTCCTAATTCCCGGATCATATCGTAATTAGTGCTGGGTTCTAAAATGGTATAGATTTCCCCAACCAGACCAATCTTTAAAATAAGCCCCTTATGCTTTTTCATACCTTTTAATTGTTCCAATGTATACCGGGTGTGATAGTCAACTTCCGCTTTATAATCAGCCTGTTCAATTAAGGTTAATCCTTGATTATATATCCTTTCCGCGCTTGATTTATCTTGTACCCGGGGTAAATAATATTCCAGGCCCTTTTCCAGCCGGTCTACCGCATTAAGTTTATGCCAGGCAAAACGGGCCGCCTTCCATGCCTCCCAAAAGGTAACATTTTCACCCAGGGTTTTTACCTGCTCTAGTAACTGAGAAAGTCTGAATTCAGGAGCCTCTAGAATAACCATGCGAAAGTTATAGCCTAGGTCTCGTAATATATCCCTTTGAACCTGTGCATAGTAACCAAACCGACAGGGCCCCCATCCTCCCGCCATAATAATAGTGTCAGCTCCTTGTTCCATAGCTTCGATAAAATTACCCACATTTATTTTTAAGGGCATACAGGCAAATTCCGGGGAATGTTTGACTCCCAATTCTAGAGTACGGCGGGTAATAGGCGGAGGAATCACTACCTCCAGCCTTAATCCTTGTAATAAACATTTAATAGGTATCTTAACATTACCCATGTGCGGAAAGGTTACTTTCACCGGAAAGGTTCCTCCTTCTCGTCAACATATCACAAAACGCTTCCAGTCGAGTTGTCATCCCAGCTTCTCCGGTATGCTCATCTACTGTTAACAACATAAACGGCTTACCATTCATTTTACGTTCAATAATTTCACCTATAAGGGAATCCGGACCACAGCCGAAGCAGGCTAAATAGATAATACCATCAATATCATCCCGTCCTGCCATATGCAAAGCACTGCCCACCATGCGATGCCCCAGGGACCAAAAAACCCGTTTAGGTAGTAGAGCCGCTTCTTGCTCAATCACCCGGCGTGAGATTCTTTCCGGTAAATAAACTTCGCAACCCATTTGACGAAGCCCATTAATCAGGTTCATACTAATTAATGGATCATATAGGGAGTAACCATGCCCCAAAACTCCCACCTTTAGTCCCGATTTATTCTGAACGGGCATCTGTTCCCCCTCCCATACCCGTATAGCCTCCTCCATACTTAAACCTTGAGCTGCCAGGGTACGGCAAAAATAATATTCCTGTAAACCGTGCCAATAGGCCTGTTTAATCTTTTTTGTTTCCCGGGTAAAAATTCGTCCTACCTTTAAAATATCTTTTTTTAAGATTTTATCAGTACGGCTAACATCAACATTTATATCAATTAACGGTGGTAAATCAGGAATTAAAGCCCGTACCATATCAGGAATCCCCATAAATTTAGGGCAGATATAGCTTTTTGGTTCGATACTGACAATACGAGGAACAAAAAGATAATCCAGATCATAAGCCATTAGTTGCCTAATATGTCCCAGGTACACCTTTACTGGAAAACAAGCCTCATCCACCGCTGTTTGCACACCCTGGTCAATAATACTTCGATTAGTCGGAAGGGATGTTATGACTTGCACACCCAGGTCAGCAAAAAACGTTTTCCATAAAGGGTAATGGTAGTAATAAAATAATGCCCGGGGAATACCCACCTTCATATTCATGACCTCCTCCTTTTAAAGGCCGGAGACGGTTGGCGAACATCATCCTGCGGATTTAATATCTGGGGACGAATGTTTTGCACAGGTACCGGAGAACGGATCAAAATACTTTTAAAGGCTTCATAATTAAATGGCACTAAAGGCCATAAATAAGGTACATGGTAAGACCGGGTAAATCCGGCTACCAGTAGCACTATAATTAGGGCCACAATCAGTCCTGGCAAGCGGAAGAAACCGGTAGCCAGTAATAGAAAAAACCTTACTAGGCGGTTAGCCATAGCCATTTCATAACTGGGAGTACTAAACGAGCCTATGGCTACCACTGCAGTATACAGAATGACTTCGGGAATAAGCAGACCTATTCTAACTGCTACATCGCCAATGAGTAATGCAGCTATAACACCTAAAGCGGTAGCCAGGGGTGAAGGTGTATGGATGGCAGCCATGCGCATAAGATCTAGAGCCAACTCCCCGATTACAAATTGTAGTAAGAGGGGAATCTGTCCTACTTCCTTGGGTCCAATAAACTTTAACTCCGGAGGCAGCAGCTCTGGGGATAGGGCAAAAAGAAGCCACAGGGGAGTGATAATAATAGAACCCAAAATGGCCAAAAAACGCACCCAGCGAATATATACCCCTACGGCTGGATTTTGCCGGTATTCTTCGGCATGTTGTACATGGTGGAAATAAGTAGCCGGGGTAATCATGACACTAGGAGAAGTATCTACCATAACCAGCACATGTCCCTCCACCAAGTGAACTGCAGCCACATCAGGCCGTTCCGTATAACGAACTCGGGGAAAAGGATTCCACCATGCCCCAGGCATAATCAATTCCTCAATTGACTTTTCTGCCATAGGCACCGCATCAATATCTATACTATTAATCCGCTTTTCAATAGTTTCGACCAGCCCAGGATCAGCAATATCCTTAATATATACCAGACAAACATCTGTCTTGGATCTTTTCCCTACCTGTAATAATTTAATCCGTAACTTGGGATCCCGAATCCGCCTGCGTACCAGTGCCGTGTTAAATACTATGGTTTCGGTAAAACCATCCCGGGAACCGCGTACCACCCTTTCAATATCAGGTTCCTCAGGACTACGGGCCGGGTAAGTACGAGCATCAATTATAAAAACTTCCGGGCTTCCATCCACAATTAAAAGTATGGAACCGGACATAACCGCATAAAGCAATTCGTCAACTTTATTTTCCGTAGCAAGTTCTATATAGGGCAGCCCTTTTCCCAACATAGTTTTTAAAGTGGAAAAGCCAAAAGTTTCTTTTTTCAGCAGGGCTAGAGTCTCCATGATCTCGGTAAGGATATCATCTTTTACAAACCCATCAATGCAGACTAAAGCTGCTTTACGACCGGTGGTTCTAATTTCTCTTACAATAACATCAAAATTTTCTCCCTCACCTAGTTCCTGCTTAAACATGTCCAAATTTTTTTCATAGTTTTTACCTACATATATGTGAGGCCCTTTTTTAAACACCGGCCGATTCACTTCCTTTTAGAATTTCCTGAAAACAACGTTTTGTGATAGCTGCCCCCCGGTGACTGGCATCTAAACCATTCATTTTACCTAAATCTCCACAGCCTACCACCAGCAGATCCGGGTACTTGTATAGTATCTCCAGAGTATCCCCTTCTAAACGGTAGTGCCCCTCTGGTTCCACACAGCCACTTTTATTTACGGGACGCTTTTTAACTAATGTACCTTCAGCTGTAACAGAACGATCCACCTTTATACCCTTTACCCGGGTATCAGACGCCACCGCAACCACCCCTAGGACGATAATCTGCTCCGGGCAGTGCATCAGATACTCAATCACCCTTTCCCCTGGACCTATCCCCTTTTCTCCCCGATCGTCTACCATAACAACAACTGGTTCGTAAGGAGCCTGCAGGATAAGTTGTAACACCTCCCGCCCGTTTAGGGGGGTAGGATTTCCTGCCGTAGCCTTTAATGTAAACAGCTTTAGTTCCCGGGCCGCACATTCTATGGCCTGGTGAGCACTCTGGTCGCCATCGGTCACGATTATAACCCTTACCCGCTGGTCTTTTTTCACCGTTATATATATAAAAGGGAATTACCCCTTGGGATTAAACAATACCGCGGCCAGGTACCCAAAGACTATAGCTGCGGTAATGCCCGCCGCAGCCGCTTCAGCCCCGCCGCTGATAGCTCCTATTAATCCCTTGCTCTCCACTGCCCGGAGAGTTCCCTGGGTAAGTAGATGCCCAAATCCGGATAAGGGAACAGTGGCACCGGCACCAGCCAGGTTAACCAAAGGTTGATAAAGGCCCAACCCACTTAATATTGCCCCGACGGTAATATAACCAACCAGAATATGTCCTGGAGTCACCTCTGCTTTAGTCAGATCCATCACCAGTTGTCCAATCACACACAGTATTCCCCCCACCAGAAAAGCCATCCATAATGATCCCATCTGCCTACCCTCCTACACATTTTCGATTGCCACTGCATGAGCAATTCCCGGAATGCTTTCTCCCTGGAAAGAGCTGGTAGGACTCATCAGTGCCCCGGTGGCAACGACCAGTAGCTTATTAATTTCCCCGGCCCTCATTTTCTTAAGTAGTGGACCACATAACATGGAAGCACAACAACCACAACCACTTCCTCCCGATTCTACCCCCTGATTATCGTTATATAAAAGTACTCCACAGTCACTATAATTGGGATCGGGAACTATTCCATCACGTATGAATAGGTGGCGGAGTACAGTTGACCCTACCTGGCCTAAATCCCCAGTAACTACCAGGTCATAATAATCCGGGGGCCGGTTTAAATCATTTAAATGAGTTTTGATGGTATCAGCAGCAGCCGGAGCCATAGCACTTCCCATATCAGCCGGGTCTTTTTGTCCCAGGTCAATAACCTTGCCAATGGTGGCACTGGTAATTTTAGGTCCTACTATAGTACCAGCTTCTACGAGTACCGCACCAGCAGCAGTAGCAGTCCACTGGGTACTGGGATTCGGTTGGGTTCCTTGTTCTGTCGGAAAACGAAACTGCCTTTCCGCCGTGTAATGGTGACTGCTTACCCCGGCTACCACCCTGGCAAAATAGCCCCCATCAATAATCATTGCCGCAGTAAGTAAAGATTGGGACATGGTCGAACAAGCCCCATAAAGACCTAAAAAAGGAATACTTAGTTCCCGGGCGGCAAAATTAGATGAAGAAATCTGATTTAGCAGATCACCACAAACCAGCAGTTCCACGTCTTCGGGTTGGTAATTGTTTTTATGCAAGGCCATTTTTACAGTTTCCCGTAACATTTTACTTTCGGCTTTTTCCCAGGTCTTTTCTTCAAACATATAATCATCTAAAACACGATCAAAATCGGCTCCCCAAGGTCCCTGCCCTTCTTTGGGCCCCACCAGCGAAGCCCAGGCAGTTATAACTGGAGGATTTTCAAATTCTAAAGTTTGTTGGCCTTTTACTTTAGGTCCCGGCACTGTCATTCCTCCCTATGGTTAACTTACAAAAACCTTGATAAGACCGATTAAAACTGCTACTACAAAACCAAATACCAAGGTAGGTCCGGCGACGCTAAAAATACGGGCTCCTACCCCAAAGATATATCCTTCCCTTTTAAATTCCATAGCTGAAGCCACAATCGCATTGGCAAACCCGGTTATAGGCACAATCGATCCTGCTCCGGCCCGTTTTCCCAGTTCATCGTATATGCCAATTCCCGTAAATAGAGCCGCTAAAAATATAAGTACTACCGATGTAGCGGAACCAGCATCTTGTTGACTTAGTCCCCCACCGATAAATAGGTTGAGTATTATTTGCCCCAGGGTGCATATCAGTCCACCTACTACAAATGCCCAAATACAGTTTTTTAATAGTTCAGGTTTCGGCTTTACCTGGTTTACTATGTCTTCATATTCTTGCATTTCAACTTGTTTTAGTTGTTCGGATACATTGGCTGCCACCAAAAACCGCCTCCTTGATTAAATATTATTAACTTTTGCCAGGTGGTTTATGCGCCATAAAATAAAGGGCTGTCCCTTGAGTTTATTTAGTTTTTCCCACGGCATTATAGTTGCAGTAATGATAAATCCCGTACCACTTTTTGGTGCTACGGGATATTCTTCCGGGATTTGGCCAGGTGTGCCTACGGTTGGATAACCTCTTTATGTTGCTTTATTCAGATCTTATTCCGTGTAAGCAATTTTTATATTGGCTTTGTATTCCATTATCCGGTTGTCTTTGCAGTCAGCCGTCCAGTTATATACTTCTACACCGGTGATGTTTTTTAGGCTCCTGGATGCTTCCGTAACAGCATTTTCAATGGCTTCTTGCCAACCATTTTGTGATTCCCCTACAAATTCGGCAACTTTCACTTGCATATTGGAACCTCCTTAGTATGTTTTGTTCTTTCTTTATGATGACTAAAACCGGTATTTTTTATGCAGTGAATTGTATTTGCGTGGGTAAGTCTCTATATGGGGTTGCGTGGGTAAGGCGAACCTGAATATTCCGGAAAAGCCCGGACTCTAGTTAGTGATGGGCGCAGGTTTTTGTTCTAAGAGTATTGTCTTAAGTAACGGGGTTAATTACGGTTCTGGATTCGCCTTTACCTCTTTTCCTCCACATTAAGGTTAGCCTTAGCTTAGTTGCGGGGTAAGTCGCTGTATGGGGGTGCGTGGGTAAGGCGAACCTGAATATTCCGGAAAAGCCCGGACTCTAGTTAGTGGTGGGCACGGGTTTTTGTTCTAAGGGTATTGTCTTTAGTAACGGGATAAATTACGGTTCTGGAATCGCCTTTACCTCTTTTCCTCCACATTAAGGTTAGCCTTAGCTTAGTTGCGGGGTAAGTCGCTGTATGGGGGTGCGTGGGTAATGTTGCTGTGTGGGGGTGTAGGGGGAAGTGATAAATCAACTTGTTTGCATACATTAATATGGAGAGCGACGTTAAGCGTAGCCTGGTAGAAACACCCTGCGCAGGCGCAGCAGCGGAAGGGGGCGAGCGACACGGATGTGGCGAGAGGGCCGTTGAACATGGATGTGAATCGGCCCGGTCCCCCTGTAGTTGCCAGACCAGCAGTTGGTGTTTCCCAGGCGGAGCGTGGAGCCGGAATATTAATGTATGCAAACTAACGTCGTATAAGTCTTATGGTTTGGTTATCCTGGCTATGTGGCAGTATTATAATCCCTTTTACTGCCCATTAAGGTTAGCCTTTAGCTGTAGTTCCTCAATGATGTATTTACTAATTGCCTCATCAATAATGTGATTAGTTCCTGCAGTTTTCCCGCTTACCGGCCCGTCATCATTCTCATGGCCGGCCACCATGTTTTTAGCTATAGACTCTAGCGTATCCAGGTGCTGTTTTTCACTACCCAGCATTTTGTCGATAATATCCTGTACATGATGGTTGTTGGTATGCTGCTGGTACTGCTCATACAAACTGCAGGCCTTTTTTTTATTAGCTAAGGCCGTATTAATAAGGGAAAGCAGGGCTTGTTGGTCCATAATCACGCCTCCTAATTTATATTACGATTCCCCTGTCAAAATTTATATAGCATTAGTTGGAATGCATAAATATTCTCCGTAAAATACTAACTGCTTTGTTTTGCAGAAACCCGGCATGTCTATCCTTATTTGCGATTTTGGTGGAAAAGGAAGCATTAGTACTTACTGTAGGTATTGCTTACTTGTATGCCGGTAGCCATTTTACCATTGTCGCCGCTAAAGCAGCTAGTTTCTATTTTATTCCGTTTGCTCTACATATTTATGCATTAAAAGCCTGGTCTAAGGGTTTGGCAGTTGAATCAATATTATGATATTAGCCTATCTGCCATTTTGTTACTCGGAACCTATTAGATTCTACCACAGGTAACATATTCCACCGAATCAGAATATAGTGTATTGGGTTTCGAAACCATGCAAAATTATAGGAGGTGACTATTATGACCTATCGCTCTAATTGTACTAATAATTTTAAGGAAATGGTGAGAGAGGCAATTGCTGATGAAATCGGGGCCGTGGCTATGTATGCTACTATGGCTAACATGGTAGATGATTATCTTCTTAAAACAGTTATTCTCAGCATCGCCGGAGATGAGTACGGACACGCCAAAACATGGTTAGCCATTTTAGCCCTGGATGATTAACCTACCGGAGGAATTAAGTCTATATTTAATGTCTTTAACTTCCCTTTTAAGGTATTGACCGGGTAGCACCTACTTACTTGCCGGGGGTCCCAGGCTGAGCCAGTCAACCTTTAGCTCCCGGCAGCCCGGCTATTCCAATAACATTTTGAGCTTGTTAAGAGCTCCTTTTTCAATTCGTGATACTTGTACCTGAGATACCCCTAGATCGTTGGCTATAACCGCCTGGGTTTCATCTTTAAAAAAACGGCGCAAAATAACTTCCCTTTCCCTTTGGTCCAGCTTTCCCAGAGCCTCACGCAGAGCCATTTTTTCCAGCAAGGCTATATTCGGTTCATCAGCCGCCAGACGATTAATTAGGGAAAGCTGTTCTTTTTCATCACCAGGAATAAAGTCATGCATGTAAGTTGGAGCCTGACATGCTTCCATAGCCATAACTACATCTTCTTTATCAGTTTCTAAACAGCCTGCAATTTCCTGAATACTCGGATCACGTCCTAAATCCGCCCTTAGTTTATCCTGTGCCCAGCGAATTTTGGAATATAATTCTTTATATGACCGCTGTACTTTAACCATTCCGTCATCACGTAAGAATTTCTTTATCTCGCCTATAATCATAGGCACTGCATAAGTAGAAAATCTTACCTTAAAACTAAAATCAAATTTATCTATAGCTTTTAAAAGTCCAATGGATCCCACCTGGAATAGGTCCTCATAATCATATGAGGTATTCCTAAAGCGTTCTAAAACCATATATATTAATCCTACATTAGCTTCATATACTTGCGCCTTGGCCTGGTCGTCCCCTTGATGAGCTTTAAGAAGGAGATCCTCGTTTTCCTGAAAATTGTCCTCCGAGGACATGTTATCTCCTCCTTTAAGCAAAAGCTTGTTTGTTTTTTGAAATATAGGACCGCTTTAATCTTACACTGGTTCCTTCTCCTGGTCGGGTGCTTACATCCATTTCATCCATGAATGATTTCATGAAAGTGAATCCCAGGCCCATACGTTGCGGTTCACTTGAGTAAGCCGGTTCCAGGGCCTGCTGTAAATCTTCTATCCCTTTGCCGTAATCCTTAACTATAATCTCCAGAGTCTGATGATCTGTTATAGTTACTAAGATTTCAATTTTCTGCTGGGTATCGTTACCATATCCATGAATAATGGCATTAGACACCGCTTCCGATACTACTAATTTTATTTCTTCAATATCCTCTAAGGTACAATCCAGTTGAGATGCAAAAGCCCCTACACAAGAACGGGCAAAAGAAACATTTTCCGGTTTGCTCTGCAACTCTAATCGAACATAATTTTTAATATTCATAATTGCCAGCTTAAGGGCTGGTCCTCACCTCCCTAAATACTGATAATATCCTGTTCATGGCGGTACATAGAAACCAGTTTACTGATACCTGAAAAATATAACATTTTTTCGATGGGCGGTTGGGCTCCAACAATATACATTCTTCCCTCACTACCAGTCACTTTCTTGTACCGCCCAATAATTAAACCTAATCCCGAACTGTCTATAAAGGTGACTTTTTCCAGATCCAATATCAAATTTTTAATAGCACTGTTTTCCAAACGGGTATCAATTTCCTTCCTGAGCTTATCTGAGATTAACATATCCAATTCGCCTTTAATGCGAACTACTAATGTATTTCTTACCTGTTTGAATTCTGCGTCCACCTGTTAACATCCCTCCCTATAACTATTAGAATACCTTAGTTTAAATATTTACCCGGGTACATCTAACCGTATCAGATTTACCGGTTCAATTAGCCGATACTTGAGTCTTGATAAGATCAATAGAAACGCGATGGATGAAACTTCAAACCAGTTTAATCTGATACCTCAATATTAAGGCCTGGGTTTAAATCTGACTATGATTAGGTGTTTTACAATAAGGCATTCTACAGTTGAGAAGGAATTACCTTCCACAAAATTCCATTTATAATAGATAGGTTTCAGCAAACATCTTCAAAATTTCTCTAAATAATCCGGCCCGGGGAACATCACCTGCCGCAATTAAATTAACCTGTTTTACCAGATTACCATCGTAATAGACCTGCATCTCACCTAATTTTTGCCCACGGGATACTGGGGCATTTATATAATCAACCAGTTGTTTTTCACAACGCACTTTCTTTTCTCCACCTTTGGGAATAATACAACCTATATCTTCTTCAGCAATTACTTCCACAGTATCGGTTATTCCCTTACCTACTTTTACTATACCGCATACGCTGCCCCGGCTAAAAAAACTTTTATAGGCATATTTGGCAAAACCATAATTTAATAGTTGCATTGAATCTCTAAAATTACCATGCTTCTCAGGTGAAGCCATCACTACGGAAATTAGACGTAGACCGTCTCTTTTGGCAGTAGCGGTCAGACAATATTTAGCTTCGTTAGTCCATCCCGTCTTAAAACCATCTGCACCTTGATACCACCATAGAAGTTTATTGGTATTAAAAAGTTTAAACTCACCTTGACGCAGGTTATATTCTTTGATGGCAGTATACTCCAGAATTTTAGGATATCTTAAAGCATAACGTGCCATTACAGCCATATCGTAAGCAGAGGTATCATGTCCTTCGGCTGGTAAACCATATGAATTAACAAAATGTGTGTCTTTTAGGCCCAGCATTTTGGCTTTATGGTTCATACGTTCCACAAAATTCTTATGGGTTCCCTCTAAATGTTCAGCTACAGCTACACAGGCATCATTAGCAGATCCTACTGCGATAGCTATCATCATATCCTCAAAGGTCATTTCCTCGCCAGGTTCCAAATAAATCTGCGATCCTCCCATTTTCCAGGCTTCCTCACTGGCAACTACCTTGTCCTTTATACCGACCTTACCTTCTTCCAGATCCTCAGCCGCCAGTATCATGGTCATCAGTTTGGTCATACTAGCAGGTGGTAATCGCTTGTGTTCATTCTTAGACAACAGTACCTTCCCCGAATCAGCATCCATGAGTATATAAGATTCACCCTTAACATCTACTACGTTTTCGCCCAAAGCAGGTACCGGGCTGCACAAAGTAATCGCCAAAACCACCAGTGTCAATAAAACCACGGGCTTCCTTACCAACACCAAAGCTGCACCTCCCCATGAATAGTCGTCAATAGATTATATTTATGGGGATGGTTTAATATGCCAGGATCATTGGCCTTTACATAATATGGCTAGAAGGCCGGGTTTTAATCGCTTTGCCAACCGTTTACCGGAATTAATTATAATTAAGCAAAGCCAGGCTGCCACAGGTCATTTTCTTGGCATGCAGCAGCAGCAAAGCCCCGGAATTCCGGGGCTTTGCTGGGAAAATTAAATCTGCCTGTTCATAGTTATAGCCAATATCTGGGCCAAGTCTGCTTTATCCGGGATTGCCGGACTGTTAGCCAGGTTTTTAGCCTGGGAGGCAATATTGACAAACACCCTTTCATCCTCCGGGGTTAGCTCCGCAGGGGTACCGGTCAAACTCCACAACAGATCAGCCATATCTTTTAAGCTGGTAAACCCGGCGGCCTGCCAAGCCAGATTCATCTTACTATTCGGACATTTATCTAATATAAAACGGGAAAAAGCAGGAATAATCAGGCCATTAGCCCGTCCGTGGGGAACATCCTTAAAATAGGTGAAGGAATATCCCATCGCATGAGGAACAGAGGTTCCGGTATGACTTATAACCATACCAGCCAGAAGCGAAGCATAAAGAAGAACCTGGCGGTTGCCCTGGTCAGGCTGTACCTGCCTGGCCATAAGAAGTAATTCGGGACCAATTAACCGCAGGGCTTCCAGGGCCATAAGATCGGAAATTGGGTTGGAGTTAACCGATAAAAATCCTTCATAAGCATGGGAAAAGGCATCAATCGCTGTATCCACCGTGGTATCCATAGGAATATTAAAGGTATATTCCGGATCCAGAAAGGCCACCGCCGGTATAATATAGGGACTGCGGATACTTTTTTTGTTCTGAATCTTCGAATAGGTCAGGATACTGTAAGGTGTTACCTCAGAGCCGGTTCCTGCCGTAGTTGGAACTGCCACCACCGGTAAAACCTTTTCAAAATGACCCGCAAACAGTTGGTCAACGGTTATTTCATTTTTAGCCAATATGGCGATAGCTTTAGCCGCATCCAGCGGCGATCCGCCTCCTACTCCAACGATAAAATCAGCTTTGCTTATTTGCGCCTGCTGGGCACCCTCCATAACCGTAGTAACAGAGGGGTTGGGCTCTACCTTATCAAACAGCTCCCACTTAATATGGCATTTATCCAGGGCAGTACATATGTCCTCTAAAGAACCATTACGCCGGGATGATCCTCCCCGTCCAGTAACCACCAGGGCTTGACGGCCCATATTTTGTAAAACTCCGCTATTTTCCATGATCACTCCCCGGCCAAAATATATCTGGGTAGGTGCATACCAGTGCCAGTTCATAGTACCATCTCCTATTCAATTGATTTAAAAATGATTCCCGGCTTATCAACTGGCTTATGACTGAAACCATAGGCAGCTAAAACATCCCGGCGGGCTTCTTCAGCTTGGTCCGATTGGTTAGCATGGATTACAGCCAGAACCTCTCCCTTTTCTACTGAATCGCCGATCTTTTTCAGCAGCTCAATACCTACTGTATGATCAATCTCATCTTCCAAATATTCCCGTCCAGCACCTAGCCCCATTACTGTAGCCCCCACTTGGAAAGCATCTACTTCAGCAATATAACCTGCTTGGCTGCTAAACACTTCTAACTGTAGTGCTGCCCCGGGTAAACCATAGTCTTTACTCTCATAATCCAGCCTTCCCTGCTGGGCTGCGACCATCTCTTGAAACTTTTTAAAACCTGCACCTGAACTCAATAATTTCTCTACTAAAGACCGGGCGGTTTGATAGTTAGAACAGCGGCCTCCTAAAACTACCATATAAGCGGCCAGGTGTAATGATAATTCCGTTAAATCCCAGGGGCCCTGTCCTCTAAGGGTATCCAGAGCCTCTTTAACTTCCAGGGCATTGCCCACCATCCGACCCAGCGGTTGATCCATATTACTTAAAACAGCTACTACTTTACGCCCGGCTCCCGAGCCGATTTCCACCATGGTTCGAGCCAGTTTTTCGGCTAAGGATAGTTCAGTCATAAAAGCCCCCCGCCCTACCTTTACATCCAGAACAATGCCCTCTGCCCCGGCAGCAATTTTTTTACTCATTACACTGGATGCAATCAGAGGAATACTATCAACGGTGGCGGTAATATCACGAATCGCATAAAGTTTCTTGTCAGCCGGTACCAGATTACCTGTCTGGGATACAACTGCCGCTTTTACCTGGTTAACCTGGGCAATAAAATCCGGATGACTTTTTTCCACCTTAAAACCGGGAATCGCTTCAAACTTATCAATAGTTCCACCTGTATGCCCTAATCCTCGTCCAGACATTTTGGCTACTGGTACTCCGGCAGCTGCTACTAACGGTAGCACTATCATAGTGGTTTTATCCCCTACCCCACCGGTACTATGTTTATCTACCTTTATACCTTCAATAGCAGACAAGTTAACGACATCTCCCGAATGAGCCATAGCAATAGCCAGGTCACGGGTCTCCTGATCAGTCATTCCCCGAAAATATACCGCCATAGCCCAGGCCGAAATTTGGTAATCAGGAACTGAACCGTCTGCAATAGCCTCAACAATTAATTGAATTTCTTCCCGGCTTAACTCATAACCATCCCTTTTTTTGCGTATCAGATCCTGAAAGGTCATCGATTACACCTCACCTGTTCTAAATAACTGGTTCCTGCCAGTCCCTGGATTTTAACATCCAGATAATCCGCCGTGGTTTGCCCGGTATCAGCAAAACTATCTCGTACTCCCAGATTGACACCTGGTTTAATGGAATATCCATAGATCAGAATAGGAACATATTCCCTAGTGTGGTCAGTACCAGGAGTAGTCGGATCACAACCATGATCTGCCGTAAGAATTAACATATCTTCTTTGTTCATATGATTAATAATTTCCGGTAAACGCCTATCAAATTCCTCCAGAGCACCTGCATAACCATGCGGATCATTACGATGTCCATACTGCTGGTCAAAATCCACCAGATTGGCAAAAACCAACCCGGAAAAATCCTCTTTTAGCACCTCCAGGATTTTATCCACTCCATCATGGTTGTTAACTGTTGGTAAGGATCTATTTACCCCCCGGCCGGCATAAATATCATTAATCTTGCCTATTCCAATCACTTCCAATCCGGCTTCATGAATAAAATCCAAGATAGTGCGGTCTGGGGCTAGGGAAAAATCATGCCGATTGGAGGTCCTGGTAAACTTACCCGATTCACCAACAAAAGGCCGGGCAATAACCCTTCCTACCGCATGTTCCCCCTTGAGGAGTTCTCGGGCGGTACGACACATAGCATAAAGTTCATCTAGAGGAATAACCTTTTCATGGGCCGCAATCTGAAAAACGCTGTCTGCTGAAGTATAAACAATGGGAAAGCCGGTTCGGATATGCTCTGCACCTAATTCTTCAATTATCACCGTCCCAGAAGCTGGTTTATTGCCCAGGGTCTTTCGTCCGATCCGGTTCTCAAACTCTTTAATAAGGTCAACTGGAAAACCGTGGGGATAGGTGGGGAAAGCCCGGTCAAGAACCAAACCCATAATTTCCCAATGCCCGGTAGTAGTATCCTTTCCCCGGGACTTTTCCCGGGCCTTGCCAAAACTGGCGGTAGAATGCTCCACCGGCCTGACACCCTCTACGGGTACTATATTTCCCAAACCCATAGCCTCCAGGTTAGGCAATTTAACCCCCCCGGCCGCTGCGGCTAGGTTTTTCAAGGTATTAGATCCCTGGTCACCATACAGGCAGGCATCTTCCAGTTCTCCTACCCCTAAACTATCCAAAACGATAATAATAACTCTTCTGCCCATCTACAACTCCTCCAATTATTCAGTTTAAAGAATTCATTTCGCTTATAGTGCCATAAAATAAGCCCTCTGTTTTTGATCATTCTATTTACGGCTTGTCCCACCTAAGCACGCGGGTGATAAAGGTTATATACTTCACGCAGGTGGGAATGGGTTAAATGGGTGTATATTTGGGTAGTAGAAATATCTGCATGCCCCAGCATCTCCTGTACCGCCCGTAAATCAGCCCCATTCTCCAGCAGGTGAGTCGCAAAAGAATGTCTTAAAGTATGGGGAGTAATGTCTTTTTTAATCTCTGCCTTTACCGCATAGGTATGTAATATTTTAAAAAAACCTTGCCTGGTCATAGGCTTACCTCTAGCATTTACAAAAAGGGTTCGCTCTATCGGGCTTTTCACCAGCAGGTTACGGGAACGGGCCAGATACCTATGTACCCAATCTACGGCCATGCCGTTTACGGGGATAATCCTTTCTTTTCTGCCCTTTCCTAAACAACGTAGAAACCCCGCAGTGAGGTTTATATCCTCTACCTGCAGGGCTAATAATTCAGAGACACGCACACCAGTCCCATACATTAACTCTAACATAGATCGATCACGTAATCCTAGTGGTATAGTAACCACCGGTTGCTTCATTAAAGTGTCTACTTCCTCAATGGTTAAAACAGCGGGAAGTTTGCGTCTTATTTTCGGGGTTTCCATATCAATTGTGGGATTAACCTGACAATATTCCTCCAAAATCAGAAACTTATAAAAAGTTTTCAGGGTGGAAAGGCCCCGGGCTACCGAAGCATAAGCTGCCCCCTGATCCAACTGGTGTGACAGGTAAGCAATTATATCATGCTTACTTATCTTCTCCGGTTCTGTATTTAGATGATTGCCCTTTAAAAATTCATGGAATTTAACCAGGTCACGTTGATAAGCCTCCTGGGTGTTAGAAGAAAGCCCTTTTTCGTATTTTATGTATTCCAGGAAAGAAACTATATACCTTTGCATTAAACTACCACCAGTTATTTTAGTTCACATCTTTTCTATTAATTTCTTTCCTCATAGTAGAAATCCTGCAGTTTGATAACAAATTGATCCATAACCTGATCAAATTTAGTAGTCTTTTCATCCTGTTCTACCCGTAAGGGATTCCCACTAGGATGTTCTTCCTGGAACCATCCGCTTAAAGCTGGCACCAGATGATAAAGCTTACCGGTGAATACCGGAATAGCCAGTGCAAAAGCTATGATTAAGATCAGGGCCATAACCAGGTTTAATAACTTTTTTTTCCATTTATTAATTATAATTATCATGCTTATCACCTCTCATTGGCATTTACTAAATAAACAACCCTAAAAACCAGGGAGACAGGTAAGCCTCAATAAAAGCACCCATTAAAAAAATTAACAGGCAAACTAACATCAGCAAGCTATAGCTGACTAACCCTTTACTAAGAGAATCAACCCCGGTAGATCTTCCCTTTACAATAAAGGCCGAAAAATTCATAGCCATAACTGCCCAGATAATGAGAAAAGGAATATAGACTAGATTTTGCGGTACAATGGACAGAATAGTTATAAGTACACCTGCACCTGCTTTTTCATAAATTAAAAAACCTACTGTAAAGCCTAGTGCGTATCCACGCATAAAAACCAGGGCAGGAATTAGCGGAAAGCCTATTACTGTCAGGCCCAGAAACCAAAGGGCCAAAATAGTTTTGGCCTGGGTAATAAAAGCCCCTATAAAAATACTGGACCCGTTAAGCCTTCCTTCCAGCCCTCCTTTTAAGTAATCGTCGATTAACCCTGACAGGTAGTCCTTTACTCCCCCCTCTAATCCGGTTACACCATGATTACCCATTATAAGTCCAGCCAAGAAAAGCATTACAACTAATATATACTGCCACCGGTTCTCCTTTATGTGTTGTTTCAAACGCTGCTTTACATTCATACCCGGTCTCCTTAATGACAGTCATCAATAATTGGTCGCTAATGGATTAAGGTGGTTTTGGCCCGCATTTTAACAAGAAATAGTATGGCAATATGCTCTTAAAAAATATATTGCCTGAACCGGCACTTTATGCCTGCAACTAAAGGCTCCCGCTTTTCCCCATCCAGCGGGCGGGATGATTAGTCCTCGTATTCCACATCTCTTTACATACCATTTAATAAACGGCAGTTATCTGCCAACTACCTCTACCTTTCTGGAATTCCACCCCGTAGTCAGCCCCATGCCAGGCACCCCCAAAAAAAACCGGATCAGGATAATTATCCTGATCCGGTTTTAAATGCTAACGTATAAAAAGGTTATTTAAACCACATTTTCGCGACGCAATACCTCATAAATAACTGGAACTACCTGCTTCTTCCGCGACATAACTCCCTGTAACAAGATACTTCCCCCAGTTAATTTATAACCAAAAGCCTTTTCGGCCAGAGCGCTTTTCTCTCCTGCTACCAGCAGTTCAGTTACCTCTTCCAGAATATCAGTAACCATAAGACACATAAAAGCATAACCACCCTGTCCACAGATCTGTTTCATGGTCTTAATGAGGGATTCCTTCCTTTTGCTTAACTTCTTTAAATCTATAGTTTCGATTTGCGATATGGCAAACATGGTATCTCCACTTACATATTCCTTTAAATCCTGAAGAATTAAATTCTGATCAGAATAATCCTCTAGGCTATCCGCTTGGGCAAATATGGTTTTCCCCCATTCCATAGCTTCTAGCCCGGACAGACGTTGCAATTCCTCGGCTATCCTACGGTCCTTAGCTGTGGTAGTAGGAGACTTAAAAATCATAGTATCAGCTACAATTCCGGATAACATAAGTCCTGCCAGTTTACTACTAATATATATTTGCTGGTTAAAATACCTCTCCGCCACTAATGTGCAGGTAGACCCCACCGGCTCATTATGAAAATATATAGGGGAAATAGTCTGTAAATCACCTACCCGGTGATGATCTATGATTTCAAGTATTTCCGCCTCTTCTACCCCTTCAACTGCCTGTTTTCTCTCATTATGATCCACCAGTATTAATTTCTTACGTCTCATCTGTAACAGGTTATAGCGGGATACCATGCCGAGAAAATTGTTTTTCTCGTCTACTACGGGATAATTACGATAGCGGGTAGCTAACATCTGCTTACGTGCTTCCTCAACCGGTTCATCTTTTTCGAATAAAACCAGATCCCGGGTCTTCATAATATCAGCAGCATTCCGGCCAAATATTTCCCGCAGAATCTCCGGACTACGCTCAATTTCCCGGCCTCCCCCCAGGTTGTCCAGAAAAATCATAGCCAGATCACCAATAGTCAATAATCCTAATAAGCAACGGTGCTCATCTAATACGGGTACAGTTTTTAGGTCATGCCTTAGCATGAGATTCCCCAGTTCGATAAGACTCATGTCGGTAGTTACATAAATAATATCTTGATCTTCTAATAAATCTTCTACGGTAGTCCCTACATTACGTACCACCGGTGGTAGGTCAAATTCCATAGTTTTTAAAACGAATCTAGTCTCTTCATTGAATTCCCCAGCCGCCGCGGCAACATATAACCCCTCATCAGTACTCTGTTTCAGAACTTTGTAACTAATGGCTGAGGCCACTGAATCCACATCCGGGTTTTTATGCCCTATCACATATACCGGTTTCAAAACTTTATAAACCTCCCCAGATTTCTGTTATAAAACCGCCCCAAAGGGCATTTTAAAGATTATAAAAAACTTTTTTCTAACTTCCATCGAACCACCTATTCGCTGTAAAATACCAGCCTTAACAATTCTATCAGATGGCTTCTTTCTCCGCCATGAGCAGGTTGGCAATAAACTGGGCAGCCAGTACGTCCTCCATGGAATTACGGCTGGCGGCCACCACTGCAACTCCCCTATCTTCTTCCCTAATCATTCCCTCAACACGCCTAACTACTTGTCGGGCAGGATCCAGACCACGCAACCCGTAAGTTCTGGCTACCGTGCCAATAGTTACCTGAGGACTTTCCATAAAGGCCGCATCATAGGCCACTCCGCCCGTATCAGTAACTGCTACTACCACCCGATTGCGCATAGTTACCATTTTGGGAATTTCCGCTCCGATATTAGGCAGGATGGCTTCAACTATTCCCCGTTCCTGTTCGATTCCCCGGATAACTTTTCGACAACGAGCCAGACGCTCTTTATCTGTGCCTACCCGGGGCTCAGAAACCAAAATAATACCGGAATCATTTTCCCTGGCCAGGCGTGCTGATTCTTTCCCTATCCGCTCTGGATCTAAAGCAACCGGGGCCCTGGTTAAATCAGGACTAGCCCCTAGTACCGCATAAGCTCCGGCATCTAACGCGCTTTCCAAGGTGGTAGACATGTCAATCACGTCAACAATTACTACTACTAGTCCTTCCCTAGCTGCTTGTTGGGCACCGCTGGCATCAGTGGTTACTACTATTCTTTTGGACCTTTCCATAAAATCCGCCCCCTCCGGGAGTAATTTTTAATCGTCCTAATCGCATCTTAAGAATCAACTCAGCTACCGGCTCCCCGGCCAGACGTACAATATCATCACCACTCGCCCTTTCCAGCACACTAATTTCACTACCAAAATACTTTACCAAACGATCAGCCGTACGGGGCCCTATTCCCGGCAGGCTTAACAACGGAACCCGATAATGATAAGGAGGACGACCTATGGGATGGGAAGGAATGGTCTGATCTCTGATCTGCATAATCCGATCATAGACTCCCATAACAATTTGGTCACTACCACACTGTTGACAACGGATTACCGGCGGGTCTAGTGTGGCTATTAAGGAGCAATGTGGGCAGTAACTGCGATGATATTTTCCCAATAACGGATCCATGCCAAAGTTAGCCATTACCCTTCTACCCCCATGTTCTTCCAGGGCATATCTAAATTCTTGAAAACTGCACTCCGCCAGGCGAAGTAGATTATACTCACGCCCTATTTTAGGAGAAGAATGTGCATCGGAATTAGAAAGGAAAGTAAAGGTGCGGGTCTCACTAATCATATCGGCCATATCAGTATCGGCACTTAGTCCTAATTCCAAGCCTTTAACTAATGCAACATCTTTACCTAAGGCAGCACCAAAACTATCCGTCCACATACCATAAGCACCTTTATGGGGAGTAAACGCATGGGCCGGGCAAAATATACCATCCAACAAATGAGCCAGATTAATAAGTTCCCGGGCAGTTGCTTTCGCCCTTTGGGTTGATAAGCTAAGGTTCTTAACCCGGCTGCGCATATAGTTTTGAAAGGTTTTCAAACTGTTTAATCCAGGAAGATAAATCAGGAAGTGGACTCCCTCCTGGCTCTCAACTTCACAGGCAGTAATTACACCAACACCATTACTGGCTATAAAGCCTCCCTGCCCATTCTCTCTCAGCCTGCCATCAGCTAGCATCTCCTCAAGCTCCATTAATACATTCACTGTACCTGCATCCGCAATCCCCACCAGGTCGAGCCCCTTATAAGGGGCATCCGTAAATATTATCTGCTCAAGGGTTAACCGTCGGGAAGCAGTAATCTTAACCGGCTTTCCCTGGGCAGATCCTATATGAATATGCAAATCAGCGAAAACATTTCTCAAAGTGATCCCTCACCATATTTCTGTATCACATATTGAATAGCGATTATACTCTTACCATCAATAAGATCTCCGGTAAATATTTTGCGGTACGCTTCCTGTAACGGTATTTTAAGCGGTTCAACAAATTCATCCGGGTCTAAATTAACCTTCCCCGGGCTTAATTCCCGAGCCAGATAAATGTGCAGGTATTCATTGCAAAACCCGGGAGCACTGTAATAAGAAAGCACCTTATCCCACCGGGCCGCTTTTAACCCAGTCTCTTCCTCTAACTCCCGAGCGGCGCAAGCCAGAGGATTTTCCCCTTTTTCCATAGTTCCTGCAGGGATCTCCAGCAGCACCTTCTCCAAAGGTTTGCGAAACTGTTTTACCATCCAGATATTTTTATCTTCATCCAGGGCCAGAATAGCCACAGCACCCTGATGCTCGACTATTTCCCGGGTACTTCTTCCTCCATCCGGTAATTGAACAGTATCTAATCTCACCTTTATAATTTTTCCCGTAAATATTTCCTGAGAAGTAATGGTTTTTTCATTAAAATCCATGCCCAGTATCCTCCTGCATAAAATTCCCCATGCTAGCATAAACTTCCATCGAGGTGATATTAAATGAATTTATTAATTCAAAAACACGGGATCATTATAGTAGGAAAAGTTAAAGATTTAAAAAATATTTTTGCCCCCTATCCTTCCCAGATAACCTTGAAAGATTATATTCGACTTAACCTGCACTAATTCAATACTTTTTCTTATACCTTTTATCTTTCTTCCGGGTTATCTTCAGGTAAAAGTATATACATGCTAGTTATGAAGCTAAACACTGCATGAGCACCAAAACCCCTCACTGCTAAAGCATCTGCGCCAACTCTGCGGGGACGGTCTGGTAGATATTCAACCTTAAACTACAGGCTCATTTCAGGCCTCATCTTCATAATAATATTATGCTTTCATCTTTATTCATTGGTAATCGGAAATTAAGGAAATAAGCCCTTTTTTTGCACCTTTAAAACCGGTGGACTTTATCGTTTTAAGATGTTGGATATGACTGTTAGCATGTAAGTTATTATTAATGCAGGTAAAAACCACGCCCAATTATACCGTAATCCGCGAACAGATAAAAGTGGTTTTTAGGCTACCACAAGTATTGCAGGCAGGTAAAACGCAAGTCTATAATAAGTCCAAGCCCTATTGAATCTATGCATCAGTCTTAATAGGAGTCAAAGGTTCCCCTTTAAATATACGAACAGCAGTACGGGCAGCGGCTCCCAGGGACAGGAAAAATTCTTTTTCCTCCTGTATTCCTCGCCCCATGGTAGTTACTTTCATCCCGCTTTTTTCTAACCAATCCAGCACCTGAGGGTAATCTTCCCGGCAAATCAGGTGGTGATCAAATAATTTCAATTCTTGTAGCTGCTGTAGCAATAAATCCATTTTTTCCTGTTCCAAAACTGGTAGTGGTAGGATAGATTTTATCCGGCATATATGAGAAAGTACGGTCAGGGTATGATGACTTATCCCGCGATGCCTGGGACGCTGATCGGCAAAACTTATTCTGGGAACAGCAATCGCAGTCCCTTGCAGGGTATCAACGGCATTGAGTATTTCTCCCTGTTCTACACCGGTAAACCCCCACTTGGTACCAGTTCCGACTATACCTGGACCCATCGATACTATGATAACATCCGGCTTTAATATTTCCCGGGCCGCCAATAAACCAGAGTATATATTAACCGCTTCTAGATCCCCACCAAAAGCATGTCCGATTGTTACCGAACCAGTCAGAACTCCATTTTCTTTAAGTTTATAGACCGTATTACTGAACGATAGAGGCAAAGCCGCTCCATCTGTCATAATATAAGCCACCTTAAGACCTTCCTGCTTAAGGCATAAAGCCAGCGGTGCCAGCATGGAATGTAGAGTAGCCACCAGTACTGGAATCCCATTGATACTATCAGCATTTTTCAACTGCTGATGATAGGGACTATCTTCTTCCTCAGCACTGAGAACCTTAACCTGTAAAGGAGTGTAGCGGAGCTTCATAATGTGTCCCCCCAGGGGCAGATCTTTTTCCTCCCCATTAAAACTAGCTACCACGAAATGGTAACCACCACTGCCTAGTTTCAGACTCACGGCAGTAGTATTAAGTAATACCCGATCACCTGGTTTTACTTCCCCAGATAGATCCGGATATGCAATACATTTTTCCTCCCGGTCATTAATTAAAACTACATATCCCCTAATTCCCGGCCGGCTAAATAGTTCCTGTTTTATTACGCCTGTTTTTAGCTGTAGCACAATCTTCCTCCTGTTTAATGGCCTACTTCTTTAATTAAAGCTAGAATAAGCTGGGCATCTTTTACCAGATCATCAATGTAAATATATTCATCAGTAGTATGAACAGCCCGCATCCCTACTGCCAAATTAACACAGGGAATTCCATTTCCGTTAATAATACTGGCATCACTACCGCCACCGGTACTCTCCAGACGGGGACTTAAACCTAACGATGCTACCGCCCGGGACGCTATTTTTACAACCTGATCTTCTTCACTCAGGCTAACCTCTGGATAAAGAAATTGCACCTCGACCTCAGCCCGTCCGCCCATACCTTCAACTTCCTTAGTAAAAGTCTCGGTTAACCTGGCGGTAATCTGATCCAGCCTTTTGCCATTAAGACTACGGGCTTCTCCCTTAACACGACAAAAATCAGCCACAATATTTCGCGCTTTACCACCCTCAATGAGTCCGAAATTACAGGTGGTATCCTCATCTACTCTTCCACAGGGCATCTTAGCCAGGGCCCGGGCCGCCAGATGAATAGCATTCCTGCCATCTTCGGGGTTAATGCCAGCATGAGCAGCCTTACCATATACTTTATATTCGATTTCATTCTGGCAGGGCGATTGGATAATGATAGTACCCGGGTCTCCTCCTGCATCCATAGTATAACCAAAGCGGGCTTGCAACTGGCTGTAGTCAAACATTTTTGCCCCCATTAATCCCTGTTCTTCCGCCACCGTAAAAAGTAACTCCATGGGCGGATGTTCAATTTTCTGTTGGTTCAGAACCTCGATAACCTCTAATATAGCAGCGATAGCCGCCTTATCATCAGAACCAAGAATAGTGTCCCCGCTGCTCTTTATGCAGTTATTTTCTATAACCGGCTCTACCCCATTACCCGGCTTAACCGTATCCATATGGGCAGAAAATAATAATACCGGACCCGGCCCTTGTCCCGGAATCCGTACTAGCAGGTTCCCGCAATTACCACCAATCTTGGCGCCGGTTTTATCTTCCCGGCATTCAAAACCCCGGCTGGTAAACTCATCCCATAGAAATTCTTTAATCTCTTTTTCATTAAACGATTCCGAACCTATTTCGGCCAGACGGATAAATCGTTGGACCAGTCTATCCCGGTTAATCATCCACCTGTCTCCTTCCCATCATATCAATAGCCTTTAATATTTTTACCCGTTCAATAGTAGTCGTCAGAGAATACTTTTCCGTGTACAGGTGCATCAAAATGAGAAATACCAATACTCCCACCCGCACCGGTAAATCCAAACAAACAGCTGCTATAAAGCCCAGAGCCACCCCTAGAACATTAGATCCAGCATCTCCCATCATAGCCCCAGCCTTAAGGTCCAGGGGAAAATAATAAACAACCGCACCTAGTAAGGGGGTAATCAGGCTCCACTCTATTCTTCCTACAGCTAGCAGCACAATCAACAACAGAAAAATAAGAAAGCCTTTGATCGCTCGGCCTGGTCTTAAGTCCAGAAGATTAAGCATATTGGTAAAAAGGGCTATAATGAGTACATTTAGAATAATATTGCCCCATCCGCCCGCAATAAACACCGCCAGGAATAAAGCTACTACTCCTCCACCCAGTGCCTTTAATCCCCCAGTAGTAAGACGTCCTTTAAAGAGAGCTCCAAAATGGCCTTTAAATCCCATAGTATCTCGCTGTCCCAACATATCATCTATAAAACCCAGGAAAGACATGGCTAGAACCGCCACTAAAAAGAGGTGATGAAAAACATTATAATCATAAAACAACTTATATACCAGGAAGGTCAGCATAATACTCAGTGGAAAGGTGATGCCTACACTAACCGGTATATCCTTATCCCTAAAATTCTTACGAACTGCTCCCACCTGGTACAACATGGGAACAATAAAGTATAATAATATGCCTTCTATAGCCAGGGCTAGCAGCAAACCGGTTAAACTAACTACCAGTTCAGTCAAGCATCTCGCCTCCTCGCTTCCCTGAGCATTACCCGTACTACATCTATAAACTGCCGGCCTCGATGTATAAATCCCTGCAGATCACGACCAGTTTCACTATGGGTCATACAAGTAGGAACCTCCACCACCCGGAAACCCTTTTGCAGGGCTCTCAATGTCATGCCCAACTCTACCCCGTAAGCCTCATAAAAAGGAGTCACCGAGTCAAGTACTTCCCGGGTCATAGCCCTCTGTCCGCTAAGTGGTGCAATGGCCTCCATATTACCGGCCCGGCGCAGCATCCAGACTGCCGTACCTTTAACTAGGCCGAACCCGCCTTTACGTTGGGCAGGAGGAAAAGCAGCAATACTCAGATCAGCCTTACCCATTACCACTGGTTCAATTATCTTACCCGCTTCTGCAGCTGATTCTCCTAAATCAGCATCCAAAAATACTATAATATCATCATTTACCAGTGGTAATACGGCATTCATAGCCCCACCTTTACCATGATTGACCGGCAAATCCAATACTTTAACACCCATTTCCTCCGCCAACCGGGAAGTAGCATCAGTGGAACCATCATTAACTACTATTATATTACTAATCAAGGCTATTGATTTAACTGCCCGCAGGGTAGCTTGAATACGTTTTTCTTCATTAAAAGCTGGTATCACCGCACAAACCGACTTCACTATTCCTGCCCCCTCATGGCATCAGCAGGCAGGGCCGGCATAAATTTTTTAGCGGTTCTTTTTATGCCATAATTACCAGGTTCACCTTCCATAGCATACACCAAAGAAATTTGTCCAGGACTCATATCGACATTATCAATAGTGCTAATCCCGTACTTTTGATACTCTTCCATATAAGAATAAGGAACGGTAGAGGTTTCTACTCCAAAAACCTTTACCCCCTCATTAAGTAATGCCGTAATCAATCCCTTGTCAAAACTGGTTATAAAAGACATGGCCGCATCAGTAGCTCCGCCTACGACGATAACACCATTAATCGGTCCCTCATTATTACCGCTGAATTTCACCAATCCATTCTCCTGTAAAAAAGCAACTACAGCTGCATCTCCTTTATTAAGAATAACGGCAGCCACACTTGCTGCAATCTGCTCCCGCAAGGCATCCACTGTAACATCATTTTCCAACCCGTAAAAACTAATCACTTTAGCTTTCATTTCCGGGTCCTGCAAACTGGTATCCTCCAGCACTACTGCCTTCGAAGTTATACCCGCTCCAGCAACAGATATGGCATTTAACATACCACCGGGAACATCATTACCACCAGTCACAACAACCGCAGCTCGGTAGCCTTCCAATCTCTGCTGTACCAAAGGAGGTAACAATGCCTGGCTATAATTCTCATAATTATTTATAATCTGATCCTGGTACTGATTTTGTGCTACCAGATTATTTTCCCGCTCCCGCAACACATAGAACTGCTCTTCCAAACGATCAATCATCTTCTTTTGCTGGTCCACTAATAAATCATCACCAACTATAGTGCTACCAATGAGAACCCCTACCCCCAGGGCCAGAAAAACTGCCACAATTGAGGCAATATGATACCGTAAATCAATCATAAATAATCCACCTCTAATTACATACTGAAAAGAAGCCTTAGCTGAAGCATAATCAGTCGGAAAAACGGTTTAGTAGCGGGCGAAACCATAAGAATAATAAATATGGGTATCAAGGCAGCCGCAAACATCTGTAGTAGATAACGGGTCTGCAAATTCTGCTTGTACAATTGGCTTACACCACGAGCATCAACCAGGATTGAACCTACTTTCAGGCGAACCAAAAAAGTACTTCCCATGCCATTACGGCCCTTCTCCAGAAAATCTATCATATTAGAATGAGTTCCTACTGCCACTATTAAGCTGGCTCCATATTCCCAGGCTAAAATCATGGCTACATCTTCACTGGTGCCAGGCATAGGACAAATACGGGCTGCCAGTCCCATACTTTCCACCCTCTGTAAACCAGGGGCTCTACCATTAGCATAAGCATGAACTACTATCTCCGCACCACTGCGTAAAGCTTCATCTGATACACTATCCATATCTCCCACAATAAGATCCGGGGTAAGACCAAATTCAAGCAGGGCATCAGCTCCCCCGTCTACCCCTATCAAAACCGGTTTTTCCTCTTGAATATAGGAACTTATGGTACGCAAATCTTCTTTATAGCTGCTGCCACGCACTACAATAAGAGCATGCCGCCCCAGGATATTAGTTTGCAGGTGGGGTACCTCAAGATTCCCCAACAAAATATCCTTTTCCTTTTTTGCATATTCCAGGGTATTTTCCACAAATTGATCTAGTTCCACCCGAATATTTTCATTAGCATACCGTAATTTGTTATTAACATCATCAATGGTCAGCTCCTGACCTTGGGCAACCATCTCGCCTCCCCAGAAAACCTGGTTATCATGTATTTCCAGCAGGGCACCTTCTCTGATCTTTTGAAATATTTCCTCTCCCACCTCATCGATAATGGGAATACCCGCCTTAAGAATTTTATATGCCCCCCGGGCCGGATAACGACCCGTTATAGAAGGCTGGGCATTTATTATAGCCTGTGGGCGTATATCGATAAGGGAATTAGCCGCTACCTCATCAATATCATCGTGGTTTAGTACTGCTATTTCATTTCGTTTTAAACGCTTAACCAGGTTTTTCGTGCGGCGGTCAAGACGCACTTTTCCTTTAATAAACATGATCCACCTCAATACTTAAAAGCAAGTGTTTTACCGAATTAATATTATCACATTGTCTGCATAAAATAAAAACAGCAGTACTAATAAGTACAGCCGAATAGCAAATAAAAACACCTCTTATTCATTGTAATTCAATAAACAAGAGGTGTAGCTTTTCACCAATCATAGCTAGCTAACCCGGTTTTCCAATCTTAAGCGATCAGCAATAATAGCAATAAACTCTGAATTAGTCGGCTTACCCTTTTCACCGCTTATAGTATACCCGAAAAACTTGTTTATTTTATCCAAATCTCCCCTATCCCATGCCAATTCAATAGCATGGCGAATAGCACGCTCCACCCGGCTCGGAGTAGTATCATACTTCTGAGCAATAGCCGGATATAATTCCTTAGTCACCGCTCCCAGATAGTTAATTTCTTCCACAACCAGCATAATAGCATCACGCAGGTACTGGTATCCTTTAACATGAGCAGGAACTCCAATCTCATGGATTACCTTGGTTACTTCTACTTCTAAATTTCTAGGGGAGGAAGATTGAACTGCCAAATTAGAAACAGAACTCCTTGATTCGCCACTACTCTTTACATCCCGGGCTACCTGGCGGACTCTATCCCCTAGTACCTGTAGGTTAAACGGCTTTAATATGTAGTAATCAGCTCCTAATTGTACTGCCTTTTGTGTTATATTCTCCTGACCAAACGCCGTCAAAATAATAATTTTGGGATGACTGGGCAAATCCATTTCGTTCAACTTTTCCAGTACCCCAATTCCGTCCATATATGGCATAATGAGGTCGAGAATAAGCACATCAACATCGTTTTTCTCCACCTCCTCCAGAACTTCCATACCATTTGTACAAATGGCTACTACCTCAAAATCTTTTTCATTACTGAAATAGTCCTTAAGTATTCCACAAAACTCACGATTATCGTCAGCTATCAAAATGTTTATCCGGTTTGTTTCACTAAACATCTCCTTTTATTCCCCCTCATTTTACCAAAAATCTTAATATTAGGATTTACAAAGGCTTTTCGACGGTTCACCAAGTATTTCCTCTTTTTTTTTTCTACTAAATTAAGCCTTATTGCAGCAGACACTGGCATAATGATACATAGATAACAACAAATCAGATACCGTGTTTAGCTAAGCAAAAAGACGATACTGCGCTTAAACCCTATATTTATCAAGCTAAGAACTATTTATAATTTGTCGAAACGGTCTGGCCCCTTTCTCCTGTTTCAGCCATTTCTGACAACATGTTATCCATAAAAATGCCGTATCCCCGGTGAGGATCATTTAAAAATACGTGGGTAATAGCCCCAACAATTTTACCGTTCTGCACAATCGGGCTACCGCTCATACCCTGAACAATTCCACCCGTGACACTTAAGAGCCGGGAATCAGTAATACGTATAACCATACCCTTGCCATTCTGACGTTCCGGGTGTATCTTTTCAATTTCAATATCAAAAGCTTCAATCTCATCTCCATTGATCACCGTATATATCTGAGCCCGTCCTGGTTTAACCTGATGAGCATACCCTACCTCTACGGTATAGGGTTTTAATGGGTTAGTAAGCTTATCAGCAGTAATACCATAAATCCCACAATGAGTATTTTTAATAATATTTCCACTTACCCCGCTATTGCTGCTAAACACCCCGATCTTCTCCCCCGGTCGCCCTGGTTTACCAGGCTTCACCGTCTGAACAGAAGCACCCACAATCTTGCCTTTCAACACATCAATACCCTGGCGGGTATCTGCATCGATAATTATATGGCCCAAAGCAGCATACTGCCGGTTTTCAGGACTCCAGAAAGTCAAAGTTCCTACACCAACCACCCCATCACGGACATACAACCCTACACGGTAACGCTGAGTTTCCGAACAATAATACCCCCTTACCGGAAGCGATAGCACTTCATTACGGCGCTTTACCGTGATCACCGTGGATACATCTCGTTTTTCATCGATGATCCTGGCTAGATCATTTTCTGAGCGCACCGTTTTTCCATCTATTTTAAGAATAAGATCACCAATCTCTATCCCTTTATCTCGAGCCGGATATACCTTTTCCCCCTGGGAATTAACTACCGGTGCGAATCCGACCACCATAATTCCATCAGACTGCAACAAAACCCCAATAGAATGCCCCCCCAGCACCACCCGACGGGTAGGTACGGATTCTACCGCCATAGATTTAATTGGTATGTAACCTAGCAATTTAAAAGTTACATCTACCCGGCCTGGTTTAAGAGCTACAATTTCATATCCACCGCTGGTACTGCGGTTTACGGCCACCGGAGGATCCTGTGGAGATGCAAAAACACTCTCTGATTCTCCCATCACCTGCATCTGAATACGCTTCTGCCATTGATCAGGTAAACCAAAATTTATATGACTACTCTCCCCAACCACCATCTTCTGCTGATCGGGCAGATTAAAAAAAATCCGGGCCTGCGGTGAAAAACTAATTGCCAGGATCAATACTGCCAGGATAATTCCAGCTACTGGTCGCAACTGTTTCAATTTAAGTAATCACTCCCCGAAGATCTGATAAGATATATTCTCTCCCCAGGGATATTAAAGTATACCGCAACCCCACACAACGACCTACCCAGCAACCAAGCTAAGGCGAACCTGAATGTGGAGGAAAAGAGATAAAGGCGATTCCAGAACCGTAATTAAACCCGTTACTAAAGACAATACCCTTAGAACAAAAACCCGTGCCCACCACTAACTAGAGTCCGGGCTTTTCCGGAACATTCAGGTTCGCCTTACCCACGCACCCCCATAGAGCGACTTACCCAACAACTAGGCTAAGGCTAACCTTAATGTGGAGGAAAAGAGATAAAGGCGATTCCAGAACCGTAATTAACCCCGTTACTTAAGGCAATAGCCTTAGAACAAAAACATGCGCCCACCACAACCTGGAGTCCGGGCTTTTCCGGAACATTCAGGTTCGCCTTGCCCACGCAACCCCATATAGCGACTTACCCAGCAACTAGGCTAAGGCTAACCTTAATGTGGAGGAAAAGAGATAAAGGCGCATCCAGAACCGTAATTAACCCCGTTACTTAAGGCAATAGCCTTAGAACAAAAACATGCGCCTACCACAACCTGGAGTCCGGGCTTTTCCGGAATATTCAGGTTCGCCTTACCCACGCAACCCCATACAGCGACTTACCCCGCAACCAAGCTAAGGCTAACCTTAATGTGGAGGAAAAGAGGTAAAGGCGATTCCAGAACCGTAATTTATCCCGTTACTAAAGACAATACCCTTAGAACAAAAACCCGTGCCCACCACTAACTAGAGTCCGGGCTTTTCCAGAATATTCAGGTTCGCCTTACCCACGCAACCCCATACAGCGACTTACCCCGCAACCAAGCTAAGGCTAACCTTAATGTGGAGGAAAAGAGGTAAAGGCGATTCCAGAACCGTAATTTATCCCGTTACTACGGACTGACCCCCTAATATTGTACAAAAACTCTTAATGTCTGGCTGATACTTAGAATTTGAAAATTTATATAAACTGGCTTTGCCAGGATCATTATTATACCCTTACAGACTGGATTTTTAAGGATTTCTGCTGTAACAGGTGGTACGCTTCATTTGGAGTATGATATTTCAAACTGGAATGAATCCGCACTGCGTTGTAGTCTTTTATGAATTGGCTTACCGTATCGTAAGCTTCGGCATAACTTTGGAATTCATGCTTGCTCAGACATTCTCCTTCTAGGATGGCATTGAAAGATTCAATGTGAGCATTTTTATTGGGTGTACGACAAGGAATACGCTCATGTTCAACGCCGAATTTAATACAGCTTTCATCAAAATGATGACTGATAAACTGTGGCCCATTGTCACTTCGGATGACTAAATCATCGGTTCCATATACCTGACGTTTAAACATGGCTGCCTGTACAGTACGTGCAGCATCCTGAGCATTACAGTTTAGGCCGATGTGGTAATCCACAATAACCCGATCAAACACGTCTATGATAGGCAGAATATAAAAGAAACGGTTTTCTCCAGTAATATAGCCGTATTTGAGATCGATTTCCCACAGACGATTTGAAGAAGTAATTTCATGGTTCCGTGCCAGTCGTCTGGGATGCTTTGCTTTAAGTTTACGCTGCGGTTTCAATATATCCAGTTCTTTACACAAACGATATACTTTCTTTTTATTGATGATAAGCTGGTATTTCCGTCTGAGCGCCCAGGTTAATTTGTGGTAACCATAGTATTCTCCTTCAGCGAAGATGAGTTCACAAAGCCATTCTTTAACCTGTTCATTGCTTACAAATCTGCCATCGTTAGTGCAGGTACTTGCAGTTGTCGGGTGGCCGCCTCTGTGATTAAGTGCAGAAACTGGATGCTTCAAATGGTAATAGTATGTTGAGCGGCTAAGCCCGACCAATCGCAATACAAGGGTTTTATGATATCCTCTTGATATCCATTTGCTGGATATATCTACTTTATCTTGAATTGTGGGTTCGTTTTTTTTACAAGATCCTTAAGAATGGCTATTTCAAGGTCTTTTTCGCCCAGCAACTTTTTAAGTTTCTCGTTTTCAGATTCCAATGCTTTAGCGCTTTGATTATATGGTCCGATTCTAACAGGGATTGGTCCTATTCCAATACTATTGTGATTCTTATGTTCTCTAACCCAACGACTGACCATGTTGGCAGATAAATCATTCTTCCGGGCCACAATAGCGGCATTGCCAACTTCCAGAGATTCTTTAACAATCTGATCTTTAAATTCTTGTGAGTACCTTTTACGTTGCATATTGCCCCCTCCTGTTTTAAAAGGTACCAGATTAAGATACTTTGTCCAAGTCGGTTAGGGGGCTAAAGAGACTAAAGACAATACCCTTAGAACAAAAACCCGTGCCCACCACTAACTAGAGTCCGGGCTTTTCCAGAATATTCAGGTTCGCCTTACCCACGCACCCCCATAGAGCGACTTACCCAGCAACTAGGCTAAGGCTAACCTTAATGTGGAGGAAAAGAGATAAAGGCGATTCCAGAACCGTAATTAAACCCGTTACTAAAAGCAATAGCCTTAGAACAAAAACTAGGTGCCCACCACAACCTAGGGTCCGGGCTTTTCCGGAACATTCAGGTTCGCCTTACCCACGCACCCCCATACAATACTAAGGCCTAAGAAAAAATAAAACCGGAGTACTAAAAGCACCCCGGTCTAACCAACCTCATGTCTTTATCTTATAACGCCGCATCTTTCGATACACAGTATTCCTGGAAACCCCTAACTCCTTGGCTACCCTGGTTATATTTCCTCCAAACTTAGAAATAAGCTCATTTAACTCCTGACGTTCAATATCAGCCATAAGCTTTTTCCGTTTGCGGCGCTCCTGTCCTAAACTAACCGTTTCTACTACTTCTTCTTGTTCGGATGAATCGGTCCCCAGTATTTCGGCCGGTAAATAATCAGCCACAATTTCCTGACCATTACAGATATTAATAATTCGTTCTACCACATTTTGCAGCTCACGAACATTTCCCGGCCAATCATACTTAACTATATAATCAATCACTTCCGAATTAACCCGAGGGGTTTCCACCTCTAACTTCTGACTGATATCCTCTACAAAACGATAAAACAGCATAGGAATATCTTCTCTTCTTTCCCGTAAAGGGGGTAGGATTACCGATATAACATTTAAGCGGTAGAATAAATCCTGCCGGAAATTTCCCTTTTCCACTTCTTTAGGCAGGTCTTTATTAGTAGCACATATTATGCGAACATCAACAGGAATAACCTTGTCATCCCCGATACGAGTAATTTCCTTTTCCTGAATAGCCCTGAGCAAAGCTACCTGTTTACCCAAAGGCATTTCCCCAATTTCATCTAAAAACAACGTACCCCCAGAGGCCAGTTCAAATTTTCCCGGACGTCCTCCCCTTTTAGCTCCTGTGAAGGCACCCTCAGCATAGCCAAAAAGTTCGCTTCCTAACAGGTCGCGGGGAATAGCCCCACAGTTTATGGCTACAAAAGGGCCGCGTCGGCGGGGACTCCGGTTGTGAATGGCCTGAGCAAATAACTCCTTACCAGTACCGCTTTCCCCTTGCAGTAAAACATTACTATCCTTATCAGCCGCCAGGGAAGCAATCTGTATAGCTTCTAAAAGCTTTTTATCTTTCCCCATGATATCTTTAAAATCATAAGTAGCATGAGCCCCACTGAAACGATTTACCAGATTGCGAATTTTTTTCAGGTGGTTTATTATCACTACCCCGCCAGTAATCGTTCCCCGTTCATCACGAATCGGCATGCCCGATACCACACAATGAATAATTCCATTTCTACCATAAGCTTCTGTTTCAACATCATAGAATTCCCGCCCCGTAACCAACATGCTTTTCACCCGGGAAGTATCGGGAAATACATGCTCCATAGTCAGCTCATGTAAATGCCGGGTACATAATCCAGCCAGCTTTTCCGCCACCGGATTAATTTGCACAATCCGGCCCCGTTTGTCCAACACAATAACACCATCTGACATGGTACCAAATACATTGGTCATCCGGTTGTTGGCAATGGTTAACTCCCGGTTTTTTTGCTGTAAGACCATTTGAAACATAATGGCATCTACTGCGGCAACCATGATTCCCAGCGTGTGTAAATGTGTTTTTTCTGAGGGACCGGACATGTCCAGCACCCCTATTAACTTTCCTTGATCGTTAAAAATAGGAGCCGCCGAACAAGTCCAGGAATGATGTTTGATACAGAAATGTTCCTCTCCTGATACCTGCAGGGGTTTTTTTTCAACTATAGCAGTCCCTATAGCATTAGTCCCTACCTGCTCCTCACTCCAGTTGGCCCCTTTTATAAATTTAAGAAATGACGCATTATCCAGGGTTTCCCTGTCACCTAATGCCTCCAGGATAAAACCCTTCTCATCAGTTAACATTACTATAAATCCGGTTCCAGCTACAAAGCGATATATCCTTTCCATAAAAGGTTGAGCTATATCCACCATATCCCGGCGTTTGTACATTAAATTCTCCAGTTCTGCTCCTTTTAATAATAGATGAGTCTGCCCATCATAAGGATCAACTCCGGACTCCATACACCTGCGCCAGGACCGGGCAATTACTGGATCTACCCAGGCTTCATCCAGGTAATCGTTCTCTACATATTCCCGCCAAACATCCTTCACAGTTCGAACACAATTGGTCGGCTTAGTTTTCACGAACATCCCTCCTGGAAATGTTGCGTCGGTTTACAATCATCCCCTTTAGTTAGTATACAAAACTGGTCCCCCAAGAGCATTAATTATTAACCATGAAAAACTTGCATAGCACTGGCTAAAACCTTTTTACGACAGTCTTCACATAGATAGCTATCCTGGCCCCCAACCTGTTCAGTAACCAGTTTGAGCTGCTCCTCAGTGGCAAATCCTCTGCCACACCTCTGACAGGAAACCAGTTTAAATTCCCGATTCCATATTACCCGGGAATTCTCATTTTCAATAACTTTAATAGCACCAGTAGGACAAATCTGGGCACAGGCTGCACAACCTATACACTCATCAGAGTCCTCATCATAAGGTGTTCCCACTCTTTTTTCCGTGCCGCGAAACATCGTCCATATAGCGGTGCGTCCCATATTTTCACAAGCCAGTATACATAAGCGGCATAGCATACAGCCCTCCGGTTGAACCTCTACCGGCAGTAATAATTCCCCTGTTTCATCGGGAAAAAGTTTCTTCCTGATATTGGCGTCAGGAATGCGCCGGGCTATTAATTGGGCTAGAGTACGGCGAACCTTAAGCACCTGTTCCGACCTGGTAAAAACCTCTACCTCACCCATGATCGGATAAGTGCAGGCTGCAACTAGACGGCTACCAGGACGCCCGGGGTTACGAATTTCTACCATACACATCCGGCAGGCCCCCTGTCCCCCAAATGCCTCATGATAGCATAATGTCGGTATATGAATTTTTTCTCGATGACAAACTTCTAATATAGTCTGCCCTTTTTCGGCTTCTACTTGATGACCATCGATAGTTACCAGCACCATCCACCCCTCCTTACTCAACTTTAACCGCATCAAATTTGCAGTTACGGAAGCATTCCCCACAGCGTATGCAGGCTTTGTTATCAATTGAATGAGCCTGTTTCTTTTCACCCTGAATAGCATCGACCGGACAATTCCGGGTACACAGGCCACATCCGGTACAAAGTTCGGGGTCTATGCTAAAGCTGGTAATATTCCGACAAACGCCGGCCGGACACCGTTGTTTTTCTATATGCTCCAGATACTCATCACGGAAATACTTAAGAGTAGATAAAACCGGATTAGGAGCCGTTTTCCCCAGGGCACACAAAGAAGCACTCTGCATGGTAGAACTGATTTCTTCTAAAAGTTCTATATCATGCATGCTTCCCTGACCGGCACAGATACGAGTAAGGATTTCTAACATCGCCCTTAACCCTTCCCGGCAAGGAGTACATTTGCCACATGATTCACCGGCCAGGAATTGCACATAATAACGGGCTACTTCGACCATACAGGTATGGTCATCCATTACTATTATCCCACCCGAACCCATCATTGATCCGGCCCGGGTCAGATTATCAAAATCTACTTCAAGATCTAATAGTTGGGCAGGAATGCACCCTCCGGAAGGTCCCCCGGTTTGTACGGCTTTAAAAGATCGGCCTCCCGGTACCCCTCCGCCAATTTCAAAAACAATTTCCCGGAGAGTGGTGCCCATGGGTACTTCCACCAGTCCGGTATTTTGCACTTTACCGACCAAAGAGAAAACTTTGGTTCCTTTGCTGCCTTCGGTACCAATGGAGGCAAAATGCCGGGCTCCGTGCAGGAGTATATAGGGTATATTGGCCCAGGTCTCCACATTGTTGATTATAGTAGGCTGTCCCCACAGTCCTTTTTCAGCCGGAAAGATATATTTATCATGGGGTTCGCCAGGCCGACCTTCGATAGAAGCTATAAGAGCAGTTTCTTCACCACAGACAAAGGCTCCTCCTCCCCTGACTATCTCAATATCGAAATGCAAGGAAGTATCGCCAATATTATCCCCCAGATAGCCTGCTTGCCGTGCATCTTCGATGGCTCTTCCGAGATGATGAACCGCCAGGTCATATTCGTCCCGGACATAAATATATCCCCGGGAAGCATTTATTGCATAGGCACATATAATCATTCCTTCGATAATGGAATGAGGATCTCCCTCCATAATACTCCGATCCATAAAGGCTCCAGGGTCTCCCTCATCCCCATTGCAGATGATATAACGGGTATCTCCCGGGGCGCTGGCACAAGTTTTCCATTTGATACCGGTGGGGAATCCTCCTCCGCCGCGGCCTCGCAACCCGGCGGCTATTATTTCATCAATAACCTGGGCTGGTTTCATTGTGTTGACAACCTTGCTTAAAGCCTTATATCCATGATAACCTATATAATCCTGAATAGAGGCAGGATCAATTTCCCCGATGTTACGCAGGGCGATTTTATGCTGTTTACGGTAAAAATCAGTATCATGATGGGATTTTAGATGTTTTTTGCTTTGCGGATCCCGGTACAGTAATCTCTTAATCAGTTCCCCTTCTTTAAGAGTCCGGTCTACGATCTCCTTAACATCCGCAGGTTTAACCCCACAATAGGTAATATCATCAGGTACTATTTTTACCAGGGGACCTTTTTCGCACCAGCCGTTACAGCCGGTACTTTTTACTCCGACTACCTCAAATTCCTCCTGCCCCTCTATTTCATTACAAAAGGCCTGGTATACATCTTGACCGCCGTTAGCTGTACAGCCAGTTCCGCAACAAACCATAATCAAGCGCCCAGGTTTTCCACTATTCGGTTGGTTGCTCATATGCTTGTCCTCCGTATTCACTGATAATTTTTTCAATACTGCCTGGGGTTACTTTTCCATATACCCGCCCATTGACCACCATAACTGGTGCCAGAGCACAAGCCCCCAGACAATTAACCGTTTCCAATGAAAAAGCACCATCCTGGGTGGTTTCCCCGGGAGGAATTTTTAAATATTTTTGTAACTGGTCTACCAAAGTTTCCGATCCCTTTATATGACAGGCAGTCCCATCACAAACCCGAAATACTACCTTGCCTTTGGGAACCAGACTAAAAGCCTTATAAAAAGAAGCAGTAGCATATACCTTGCTCACTGGTAAGCCCATGTGTTGAGCCAGTATTTTGAGCCCCAGCCGGGGCAAATAATTAAACTCCTTCTGTAAATCCTGCATGGCTGCCAGGAGGTAGCGCGGTTCACCCGGATAAGCCTGTATAGCCCTCTGATAGTTCTGCTGCTGCTCCATTTCCCGGGAATCAATATGCATTCTATAAAGCCCCTCCTCAAAAATCCTATGCCTAACACAGCTGCCAAACAAAAGCATAGCGAACAGATAATATTAACACCTTTTAATAGCAATATAAAGTTTAAATTTAGGACTTGTCCTGTAGGATCTTAGTATGCCTATGGGCTTAATTTACCCAACCATTTTTCTCATAAAAAAGGAGCCTTCCCCCGGCAACCACCCGGGTCCCCGGGGAAAAGGCCCCTAGCTTTAAGCGATTGTTTATGGGGACTTATCCCCGAATAACATGGTCTAATTTACTATAAGTTAGCTAATCCCAGATCAGCCATCTTTTCGGGGGTAGGTACACCACTTTCATCCCATCCACGCAGTCGGTAGTACTCAGGAAGCATGATGTCAAGGCGCACCACCCGTCCTTCATGGGGTCCACCTTTCATAGGTTCTTTCAATAATCTCTCGGGTAGAGTATCATCTTCCTTACCCAGACCTGCTTTTAGGTTGAACAGGCGCTCCAGATTCCAGACTCGCTCGCCGACTTTAAGATAATCCTCATCACTCAGATTCAAACCGGTTCCCGTCCGTAACTCAGCCGCCATTTCCGGTAAACCAATGGCAAAAGTCGTAAATAAGCAAAGTCCGGCGGAATCACATAGTGCCGTAAGATCCTGGAATATCTTTAAGAGTCCCGGTTTACCCTCGGTAGTATCAGGATCAACCTTCTCCGGTAGACCTAAAATCTCCGGTGAGGTCATATACCCCCTGACATGACAACCACCCCGGTTAGAAGTGGCATATTCCAGTCCGATACCCTGCTGACCGCGGGGATCATAGGCGGGAAGTTCCTGTTTTTTTACCGTCATAGAAAACTCTGGATGACCGTATTTTTCGCCCAGGCGGTAGGATCCTTCTGCCAACTCATCACCAAAACCTTCCCGGTAAGCGGTTTTCCGAACTAACTCTACCATAGTTTCGGCATCGCCCCAGGTCATTTTAGTTACATCCCGGGGAATAATTCCCCGTTCCAGCATTTCAACGGCACAGGATAAGGTTCCTCCCATAGTAATCGGGTCCATTCCCAGTTCATTACATAGGAAATTAGCTTCACATACGGCTTCAAAGTTATCAATATCCAGATTAGAACCAAAAGTCCAGGTAGCTTCATATTCCGGCCCTTCACCATGGCTCTTAAATTTTCCCTGACTGATGTTAGTTACCCGTCCGCAGCCTATAGGACAGCCGAAGCAGCCTTTATTACGTATCAGGTAATTTTCGGTATGGTATTCCCCGGATATTTTTTCAGCTCGATCATATCTGGCAGCCTCACTGAAGTTCTTTACGGGTAGACCGCCATGTTCGTTTAATATATTGACCAGTATATTCGTACCATAGGCAGCCAAACCTTGTCCCGTTACCGGATGGGCTTTCAATTTGGCCCTCACATCCAGAGCAGCTTCTTTAAAAGCCTTAGGATCGGCTACCTTAATCGAACCTGTCCCCCGGACGGCGATCGCCTTAAGGTTTTTAAATCCCATAACTGCCCCGACTCCGGAACGGCCGGCAGCCCGATTATATTCATTCATAATGCAGGCAAATTTAACCTGGTTTTCTCCTGCCGGTCCAATGCAAGCTACTTTAGCATCATCATCAGTAGCTTCCCGGACTGCATCAGTAGTGGCAATAATATCTTTTCCCCATAAATCCCCGGCATCTCTTAACTCAACCTCCTGGTTATATATCCAGAGGTACACAGGTTGAGCAGCCTTTCCTTCTATAATAATTCCGTCGTAACCGGCATATTTTAACTCTGGACCAAAAGATCCTCCCGAATTAGAAGCAGCAATAGTACCATTTAACGGGCCTTTAGTAACTACATTATATCTTCCACCAGATCCAGCCAGGGTACCAGTTAGAGGCCCGGTCATGAATATAAGCTTATTCTCTACACTAAGGGGTTCTACCTGAGGATCAACCTCATCACAGAATATCCGGGTACCCAGTCCCCGTGCTCCTATATACTGGTGCAGGATATCTGGATCGATAGTTTCCCGGTCTATAGTTCCTTTAGTAAGGTTTACCCGTAAAATTTGCCCCATCCATCCATACATCATTGTAATCCCTCCTCATAAACCTGTTTCATCCTAGACGCTACTACCTTACGCCGGGAAAGGTTGGCGGTATTCGATTCACGATAAGAAATAGCGCCGGATGGGCAAAGCTTAACACAGGCAGGATCACCATTACAAAGATCACATTTTAAAATTACATCATGGGTAAAATCATAGAAAGTAGCTCCAAACGGGCAGGCGATGGTGCACATTTTGCACCGCAGGCAGGTAGAATGGTTTACCAGCATAGCCCCGGTGGTTTCATCCCGGGTTATGGCCCCTACTGGACAGACTTGCATACAGGCCGCTGCACTACATTGCTGGCATACGGCAGGAAAAGAGAATCCTGTTTTTTCAAAACTTATGACCGACACTCTTGAATTCAAAGGATTAAACTCTTCTGAGTGATTGAATGAGCAGATCAGTTCACAGGTACGGCAACCGGTGCACTTCTCCGGCTCCACAAACAGAACTTTACTCATAGGCACCTGGTTCAAAATCGAACCAGTTTTCACCTTCCTTTATTTGGTTTTTCGAGGGTTTCGGGTTTGGGGTAGGTTATTTTCATGACCAGATTACCAATAATGGCATGACTGCCGTTGACCAGCCGGGAGTAAAATGAAAGCTTGCGGCCATAGCCTCCATAATTCTCCTCACCATTTAAGTCTTTATCAGCAACATTAATGTTACCGGGTGTTTGGGCCGGACCGGCTGCCATCCAGCCATTCAAATACCCTCGGCCCTCTTTGTTTATTTATATTGCATAAATTATGCCACCTGTTAATATATAGTCATTAAGTCCCGGTAAGCCGGGAGTCTTAGCATTTGCTACGGCAATATAAAAGTGTAACAAATATACGTTATTTTGTAACACTTTTGTAACATAGTGTAACGCGGATGTTACACTATAGTAACAGATTCGGCAATCAACCTCCCCCGACCATGGGAAAAATCGAGAGCGTATCTCCATCTGCTAATGGTCGCCCCATCTCTACCGACTTACCATTTACAAAGAGCACCCCCACTTCCTTTTCGGGTATGGATAGCATGGCTATCACCTCACCCACTGTAAACCCCGGGGGCAAATCATAATCCTTCTCCTTAAAACGGTTATTACGAAAAGTTGCAAACAGCTTAACCTTTACCTTCATAATCAGACACCTCCCGCAAATTAGCATAGCCAGTGAACGGTGGAATCAAGGGAAAAACCAGGGGATTCGACACGAGAATTTTCAGTCCTCATGCCTAGGGTTTTGCTTCCCCAAAAGGAAGCAAAAGGACTGGAGTGACCCCTTGCTTCCTCGTTTATCGCCGGTTAAACATATAATACCTCATCCTGCAGGTATTCTCCGTAACGATTATCAAAAATTGCATCATGGCCGGGAAGTATTAATCCGGTAAAGGTGGCTAGTTGGGCAGCCGTTTTCTTAAATAAGGACTGATCAAAATGCAGCCAGTCTAAATCGCTATTTCGCCACGAGTTACGATGATAGAGAGCATCTCCGCTTATTAATAATCTATTTCGCCTGCCTTCAACACAGACCACATAATGTCCCGGGGTATGCCCGGGAGCCGGATAGGTTTTAATACCGGCCGGCAAATGGGGCTGATCCTCCAGGTACTCAACCCGGGCCGTATCACCCAATCTGTCCTCCAGTGGATATAATCGGGCCAGTTCTTGCAGATCGGCCCGTAGTCTATCCCCGGGTAAAGAAACATATTGGGTAGGAGCCTCAACCAGTTGCTTTAGCGGAATTTCCCGTAAACGCTGTTCGATTTTCTTTTGCGCTTCCATCTCAGTACTGCTGACCAGTAAGCGCGATTCATCAAACAGTCCATCTCCTCCCGAGTGATCTGGATGGAGATGAGTGTTTATTACTATATTAAAATTATCCGGGTAATATCCCAGTTGTTTCAGTAAATCAGGTAACTGGGCCCCTACCATGCCGGTATCGACAATAACTAGTTCACCGGTGGGGCATTGGATAATACAAGAGGTCACCGGAACATTACGGATAATGAGATTATTAGTGTCTGCTACTAGCGATGTTATAACACAAATTTTAAACAGTAATATCACTCCTGTTTACCCGATCAAACTACAACATTGCTCCCGGAATCCTATTTTTAATCCCAATTGAAGAGCATATTCAACAGTCTCTTCAGCAGGATAAGCGATACCGGCGAAGCCTTCATCGACAGCCGCCTTTTCTACAGCCAGTTTGTATTTACCCGCCGGCCGGGCACATCCCAGGGTAATGGGGATATCGGAAAAAAGCCGGCCTGCACAACTCAAGACTTCCCTAACCTGTTCCAGTGGCGGAGGGGCCACCTTCTCCATAGCAGTCCCTGGGGCCGGGGTTAAGATAACCAACACCAGACACTCCGGTTTTACAGTCCTAATCATTTCTAAAGCCTTAAATTCACCTTTTACATTCCCAAAGTGAAGCCCGATGACAATATGAGGGGCTATAGGTAATCCAACTTCACGGCAGTTTAGCATAGCATCAAGATAGTCCTGGGGAACAGCTTTTAGGTGATAAACTGACCTTATTGTTTCGGGATCCCCGATTATATCCATAAGCACCTGGTTTACTCCGGCCTCTTTTAGAGCAAGGGCGATTTCCTTATCTACCAGCCCACTATGAACCAGTACATCTAAACCCTGTTCACGGGCATAATGAAATTCGGGGCAAAAATGGGAAAGGGGCACCCGTCCTTTCCGGTCGGAGCCCCCACTTACCAAAATTCCCCGACAGCCTGCTTTTAATAATCTATCAATATGGTGACGAAACATCGAGGGAGTTACTGCCGGCAGCATGGTTTTTAATAACCTGCCCTGACAGTGTGTACAGTTTAGTTGGCAGGAATGTCCGGTAACACTAATATTAACAAAGGAATTACGCCGGTTAATATAAAACTGGTTCTGGTAATGCTTAGCACCAGGGACAGCAAAAATAATATCCGCAGCACCGGTTCTAGCCAGGCTGGTTTCCTGGTCAGGCATTAGCTTCCACTCCCTCCCAAAGCTGGGTACGAACTGCTTTAAGATCATCTGCATCGGGAATAAAGGGAAAATTGCGGATAGCCTGGTTAACACGTTCATTGGCAAAGGGACGGTTACAAGCCACCTGGCCATCCTGACCCGGACAGCCAGAAGTCATAAAAGCATGACCAGATTTCAGGTAGGGCTCTATTTCTATACCATAACCAGCAATCTGTCCGGAAGGCATAAATGTAATATCATGGTAATTTATTACCCCCTGATTAATTAAGTAGCGGGCTAGCTGAACCCGGCGGTATTGCCCCAGCGGAGGTTGAGAATTATCCTGCAATGCGCTGCCCCCTTCCGGGAAAAAAGAAAACAGGTGGGTCATGACGCCCATCTCCTGGGCCTGATCGATTATCTTTACCATTTCCCGCTCATTTTCACCTAAACCTACAATTAAATGTACCCCCACCCGTCCGGCGCCAAAGACTTTAACAGCCTTTTCCATGGTATCCCAGTAATGACCCCATTTATGGGGGCCTCCAGTACCTTTACCGCGATGAAGATCAAACAGCCCTGGAGTAGCAGCATCTACCGCAATACCTATATGATCAGCCCCGGCCTGTTTAAGCCGTTTTAGATCATCACTTCCCTTCATTACTGTGGGACAAATTAAGGCACTTATGGGTAGCTCAGTTTCGGTATAAAAGCGTTTAATAACAGCAGCAGTATCTTCTAAAGCCCGGGCATGGGTAATCATAGAAACACAAACCCGCCTAAAAGGATGGGGGCGTTTTAGCTGCTGCATTATTTCATCAAGGGAGAGGAGCGGCCATTTCACCCGGATAAAGGTTTCCTTTTCTCCCTCTTTACGGGTACGAGCCAGCCCGCAATAACTACAGGCAGCCCGGCATCCGCTCTCATAAGTAAGCAGGACATTTAAACAGGTGCTCTGGGCATTACGATAGAATTTTCCTCTTTCCAATCCCAAGCACATAGCTCCTGCCAGGCTGGTTTTTACATAAGCAGGACTTTCTTTTACAGTTGGCATATAAAATCATTCCTCCCTTGCCCTGTTATGGACGGAAAGCCATCCAGGTTTCCCTAACAAGCCGGACAAAATCATCCGGATTGCTGGTCCAACCTGAATCTAGTCGTTTTCGATGCTCCAACCCCCTGGTAAGGTGCTGGCCTAAATATTCCTTCCATAAACGGGGATAATCCTCCCAAATTCGGCTATCTTTAGCCTGTATAGCCCGGGCAGCCGCTTTCCCCGCCAGGCTGCCACCAATGATGGCATTCATAATTCCCCCACCACTGACCGGATGAGTATGCCCGGCAGCATCACCTGCCAGTAGCAGGTTTCCAGTACAGGTGTCAGTTACTGGACCACTTACGGGAATTAGTCCGGCAGTACGCCGAATAGCCTTAGTTGACTGCAGCTTACCCTGTTTCTTTAATCTATTAATAAAATCCTCTAATAAAGTAAAGGCTTTATCATGATAATCCAGGCTTACCCCCAGACCAACATTAGCTTCCTTTCCCCTGGGAAACAGCCACGCATAGCCTCCCCTCCAATCAGGATCAAAATATATTTCCGTGGCCTGACTGGACGCAGTCAGGGGCAAAGTTTCCTGTACACCCAGCATAAATTTCTGGTTTATACAGCCTATCCATTCCCCTACCGTAGAACGGGGGCCATCTGCTCCGATTATACAATCACAAGCCACCGTATCCGTTTTTCCTTCCCGGTTTTTAATCTTTATTCCCCCGGGAATTAATTCTACAGCCCGCGCCTCGAACCATACCCGGGCACCAGCTTCAGCAGCTCGGGTAAGCAGACCAGCATCAAAAACCGACCGGTCCAGTATATAACCAGGAGCATTCATGGTATGTACCTGCTTACCATGAATAAAAGTATGCATTTGATCTACCCGTTGTACAATGGTACCAGGTCCGGGTTGTATAAAACGGGTTATACCCCGGGGCACATATTCAGCACATTGAACCGGAAGTCCAGCCCGGCAGGATTTTTCCACGACCAGAACCGAAATACCGCGGCAACTGGCAGCCAGAGCCGCGCTACTACCTGCTGGCCCTGCTCCTACAACCACCACATCATAATGCTGCATCCTGTTCACCTACTTCTTGCATAGCCTGGATTATCGCCCGGATAAAATCCTCTGCACTAACCCCGGGAACTTGGACCCCATTTTGGGTAAAAAAGGCCCGGATGTTAGCTTCGATGTCTTTCGGGTGACTGGAAGTGTTCTTAAGAGCAGCTTCTAAATCCAGAATACTGCGTTCCGGATAAGCAAAAAAGTCTCCACTTATAAATACAGTTTTAAGCACATGCCGGTACTGATCTACCCGCACGGAAACCCTGATTAAACCACCAGGAGCCCGGTAATCCACCACCTGCAAGGTATTATCCTGTACCCGGGGACGGGCCCCCCGAACCCAGAGATCCGATTGGAAATAAGGCAATCTTTCTGCCAGCCGTTGTTTTTCAATGTCGGTTAATTCTTCCGGCACTAGTTTTACACCTAATACCTCGGCAAACCCATCAGCTAAAGCCTCTTTTATTTCCTCCAACCGTGGTACCGTGCCTAGAACCTCCCGTAAGCAGGTTACCCGCTGCCGGAAAGATTGAATATCCTTTTTTTCCAGCTTTTTTAAAGGCAACTTCAGACAGGCCATCATGGTATCCACATCGAAATCAGTTAATAGGCTGCCCTGGTAAAGAAAGGTGGGGCCTTTCTCGGTTCCCCCGGTACCGGAAATTTTACGTCCGCCTACCTCAATATCATTTTTAGGACGATAACAGGCTTCTACCCCCAGGCGTTGTAAACCGGTTACAGCTGCTTCACAAATGAACCGGTACAATTCTTCTATGCGTCCTGGGATAACAGGACTATCTTTGCTGGCATATATCTCCCAGCCCAGCTGTCCCTCATCCCAGTAAAGATTACCCCCTCCGGTTATACGGCGATTTATTTCTATACCATGTTGCCGGCAATACTCTTCTTCAACTTCCAACTCTACTGATTGGTGATAGCCCACCAGGGCACAATGGGGAGAAAATCTTAAAAAGCGCAAGGTATCAGGGATTAGCCCTTCACTATGGCAGGAGAGAATTACCTCATCTAGTGCCATATTTTCTGCAGCTGACCTCACTCCAGTATCAAGCAGGCGCCAGGTTGTCCCCATCGAATAGTTCCTCCTTTTCTAGGCGAATCTGTTCTTTTACGAAATCTGCATAAGCTAGTGCATCAAGCAGTTTATCCATTTCCTGGGATGGGGTAGGACGAATAACGTACATCCACCCTTTTTGATAAGGATCTTTATTTACTGCAGCCGGGTAGCTTTCTAATTCCCGGTTCACTTTTTCGATATGGCCGGAGATAACTGCCGGAATTTTACCTACCCATTTCCCTGCCTCAATAGAACCTATTTCCTGACCCTTTCGGGTAGGACTACCCTCCTGACCCAGATCCAGATAAAGTACATCCCCAACCGTACTCTGACCATAATCACTCATTCCTACTACTACTACCTGCCCATCAGTTCTAACCCAGTAGTGATCCAAATTATAAAGCAGGTTCTCCGGAATAGTATATTGATCAACCCGCATGTACTGTCACTCCTCTTTTTTAAATAGCCTTACCTTTGCACGGATTAAATTGGCAGGACCTTCTCTTCCCGCCCATCAACCCGGTAAACTACAATATGGTGGACATTATCAGTATTCTAAACAAACCGGCCGGGTATATTTAACCTTAACGGCTGCTGATCGAATTCCTTCGATTGTATCAGCATCCCACCTCTGACCTTTAAACCCGGGTGCAGTTGCCCACAGCTTATCCGCCTGGACCATATACACCTGATCAATCCGCCCCTCCCGTACCAGTACCATTAAATCCAGCCCCTCCTGGCTAACCAGGTGGTTAAGGTATATTCCCTCAGCAATCTTTATGCATCGGTAAGGAGTCCTTCTACCTGACAAATTCAACCATTCCGGTGAGGTTAGCTTCTGTTGGCATCGGTAAGCCTCCTCTATTAACTCCTCATCATTAGAAACTTCATTAATCTCCCCAAATATTCGATTAAACTCTTTCACCAGCCAGGTTGATAACTGCCGCTGGTCAGGCAGGGAGGAAAGGTGGTCGGATATAGTAGTCATATATTTACGCATGGATTTGTGCAGCAGAATACGATAAGTTTCATGAGGTACTTTAAGAACCTGACACATGGTTGCAAAATCAAAATTTATCATTAAATTACCTACTAAGACAGCGGCTTCACCAATGTCACCTGCCCCGTTTCCGGAGCATTTGGCTCCGGAAATGGTGATATCGGCCGGAGCACGGTAAACAGCTGGTAGGCCCATGTGCCGGTAAACAGCTATAGCCGGTGCCAGGGCCTTTTGATAAAAACGATCACGCCGCAGGGGCAGTAGAGGGTTATCCCGTCGCAGAACCACCTGGTAAAAAAGCTGGTTATTATCCAGGTAAACGACTCCCCCTCCAGTTTCCCTGCGTAAAAGTGGCAATCCCTGTTGGGCACAATAATCCTGATCAATTTCCTGTTCCAGGTCATCATGCATTCCCAGGCATATGTAGGGACTGTTTGGATAGCATATTATGATACCTTCCCGACCAAGCCGGGCCAGAGCGTGGTAGTAACACTGGGATTCCCACCAGCTAATCTCGCCCAGTAAATACACATCCACTAGTTTTCCTCCCCGTAACAGTGTTATCAAAAGCCAGGTAGCGAGATAGATGTACCCGGAATAAAAAAACATTCTTTAAAACAGGCTGTCTCCACTCTGGTTATTTAATCCGGGGTGAATATCGAAACGTACTACTCCAATAACTGCCTTTCCCTGAACCGCCTTTTTCACCTGGGCAGTACCTTCCACACCAAAACCACCGCATAGTTCAATAGCCGCTACACCTTGTTGCACCAGTTGGACCGCAACTTTTTCAGCCTGATCATAGTTAGCAACCCCTACTGTAGTAAGTTCAACCTGGGGAGTGTTAATAATTGACCGATGCTGATCACTATCAGCCCCGGGAGCTATAAATATAAATGCCGCTTTTAATGCCATACTGCCATCTCCTTTTTGTTTTAATTTTATACCTAAAACAGGGAAAAGGCTTGGTTAATATATAGAAAATTAACCCCAGGTTGATAAAAAATCAGAATATTAGGTATCACTTTACCTAAATAGCTTTATAAATATCCCTCCCGGTACCAGGTCAGGAATTAGGGGGGGAAAAACCCGACCTAGATTACCGGATAGGGATCATAAGAATTATCTATTCCATAGCTTCCAGTACCAGCTCGCTTATATCCATTACCCGCACCTTTAATCCTGCTTTACGAACCGCATTAAAAAGCATTTGTTCACATTGCTGGCACGCTGATACTACGATACTAGCACCGCTTTCTTCAATTTCTTTTACCCGTAAGGCAGTAATCTGTTCAGCCAGTTTAGGATCGGCACTTTGCAGGTTACCTCCACCGCCACAGCAGAGTGACTCTTCCCGGTTATGTTTCAGTTCCACCAATTGTACTCCGGGAATACTTCTGATTATTTCCCGGGGAGCATCAAAAACCCCACCATTACGTCCCAGATCACAGGGATCATGATAAGTTACCAGTTCATCCAGTTCACTCAGCTTAAGACGGCCCTCTTTAATAAGACGATATAGGAATTCGGTGCTATGCAATATTTCCAGAGGATATCCTTCCAAAGCACCTGCATAATCCTGTTTCCATACATGAAAACATGTAGAACAACTGGTAACCATAGTTGATACCCCTAGTTCTTTTACTGCGGAAACATTATGTTCTATAAAAGGAAACATATCCTCTACAAAACCGCTGCTTAGCAGGGGGTAACCACAGCACCATTCTTCACCGCCCATAACCGTAAAATTAACGTCAGCTTCGGTAAAAATTTCTGCTAATGCCAGGGGTATTTGAGCTGCCTGGGGAAAAAAGGAAGATACACAGCCTACAAAGTAACAGACCTCAGCACCTTGCAAATACTCTCTATCATCTAAATCTTCATCCAGGTCCTGAGACCATTCCAAACGATCCTGGTTGGGAAAAGTAGATATATTATAGTTTTTAACCAGGTTATCACGAAGTTGTTGGAATGGTTTAGGAGCCTGGCCCTGGGCAGCAATCCTTTTCCTTATTTCCAGCCACAATTTACGAGTATCTATAGAAGTAGCACAAACCGTCCCACAGGCTCCGCATAAAGTACATTGATTAATCCGTTCCACGAATTGTTGGGACAACTCGCTTCCTTTAACAAAAACATCTTTTGCCAGGCTAATCTTGCCGCGGGGTGTGGCCGACTCCCATCCAATAACCTGATAGACCGGGCAACTGCTTCGACAAGATCCACACCGGGCGCAAATCAAGGCTTCATTTTCTAAGGTTGTAAAAAAGTTCTGGTTTTGCCCGCTCATTAACGACCACCTCCCCTGAAAAGTCGCCGCCAGCCAGCCATAGCTCCCATGCCAATAGCAAAGTTAAATGAGTTCATGATAAAAGGCGGTCCATATACTTTGGCAGGGTTCATTATTCCCCGGGGATCTAATAATTTCTTACGACGTTTTAACTCCTTCAATTCTTCAGGAGAGTAAACCCGGTTCACATAAGGGCTATTCCATAACCCGATTCCATACGGGCATCCCCCCATCCGGTAACCAGCATCCTGTATTTTCTTGACTAGACTCAAATCTATAATATAGTCAAAGGTTTTGCTCTCATCGGCATAAAACATGGTCATAACTGTAACCTGATCAGGAGTAACTACTTCCCCATAAGACATCATCGTAATGTTATAAGAATTAGCCAGGTTTTCTACCAATTTTAAATAGCCGGCTAAACCTGTTAATGGCATTAATAGTTCTCCTCCCAACTGGGAAGGCCCGCCACGCTTGAGTTGTAATGCTTTGTACCGTTGATCCCATTCCTGTTGGGCTAGTTCCTGGGCCAGGAGTTTAACCCCTTTAAAATGGTTTACCGCTTCTTGGACGCCAGCCTCAGCCTGTTGTAACTCAGGGTCACTCCCCTCGTAATCTACTCCTACCGTACAACTACCTTTAAGTTCCTCCGGCACTAGCCCCAGCTGGTACATGCCCTCATTAAAAAAGCTATCACCATAATGTAAATTATAAGGGCCAGGTTCACTATCCTGTAAAAATTGTAATAATTGGCTCATGGTAGGTACATCAGGCACCTTGAACACATAATGGCTCATCTGATTAGCTTTCCTTATCTTCAGGGTAAGGGAAGTAACAATTCCCAGGGTTCCTTCTGCCGCCGCAAACCATTGCAGCGGCGGATCGGTATCAGGGGTAAGGGTACGTAAACTACCGTCAGGCAAAACTACCACAATCGACCTGATCTGAGAAAGTAGACTGCCATATTTAATACTGCCTATACCATAACCCATCATACTAAACCATCCGCCTACTGATGCCGCAGGAGCACTAGAAGGAACAGAACAGGCGGCATAACCATGAGGTTGTAAAGTGTCATCCAATTGTTTCCAGGTGGTGCCCGCCTGTACCTTAACAGTCATTGTCTGCGGATCAATTGCTTCGATTCCGGTTAAACGGTTGAGATCCATAACCAGCCCGCCCCGGGCCGGAACTGTATTAAAGTATACTGTAGAAGCCCCTGCTCTGGGGGTTACCGGTATGCCCTCTTCCCAGGCCAGGCGCAGGGTCTGGGCCACTTCCCGGGCATCAACCGGGGCCACCACCATATCCGGAGTATTTTTAAACAATGGATCTGTGAGAATATTAGGAACTGGCGCCAGATCCCGAGAGTAGAGCCGACATTCCAGGAGCGAATCAGTAGCCCGTTCCCCATACAACTGACGTAATTTGTCTAGTACTTCAGATTTCATACCCAACCCTCCCTGGCAAGTTTAATTGCAAGCCCCCAGCTTGGTAGACTAACTTTCGGCCTATTCAGCATGTTTGGCAATTTCTTCTTTAAGCCAGGCAGCCGCTTCTTCACCTTGCAGTAATTCTTGCAAACCTTCTTCCAGCTGATCAGGTTTCATAACCGCAATCCAGCCTTCTCCATAAGGATCATTATTAAGAGTTTGCGGATTTCCCACTAAATCTTTATTAGCCTCTATTACCTGCCCGCTCATGGGAACCTGAATTTTGCCGGCCCACTTGCCCGACTGTAAAGAGGCCAGGGTTTTACCAGGCTGCATCTGTTTGTTAGCTCTAGGTACCCTGATAAAAGTAATTTCACCAGCTAATTGCTGCATAAAATCGGTAATCCCAATACGGATAAGATCTCCTTCCACTTTCACCCAGGCGTGATCTTTGGTATAGTAAAGCTCATCTGGCATTTCATATTTGTCAATGGTAGCCATTAAATCACCTCTCAATCTTCAAACTGGAACAAATTTTTGCAAAAGTCCCGGCAGCATTATAGGAACTCCTGACCAGAGGTCCGGCATTAACTTCCAAAAAACCCATTTCCTTGCCGATACTTTCCAGCTCGTTAAACTGCTGGGGCGATATATATTCTTTTACCGGCAAATGCTGTTCAGATGGCTGCAGGTATTGGCCCAGGGTAAGTACATCACAACCGTAGCGGTGCAGATCTTGCATTACCTTGATAAGTTCCTCCCTGGTTTCCCCCAGCCCCAACATCAGACCAGATTTAGTTATAATCCCCTGTCCGTACTGGTGTACCCGTGCAATTAATTCTAAAGACCGTTCATAATGAGCCTGAGGCCGGGCTAGTGAATAAAGTCTAGGTACGGTTTCCACGTTATGGTTAATGATATCGGGACCTGCCTCAATCACTTCCATAAGCGACTCCTTGCTACCCTGAAAATCGGGAATGAGTACTTCCACACTGCTACCAGGCACCATCTGGTGCAAAGTGCGAATAGTTGCTACAAATTGTCCGGCCCCTCCATCCGGGAGATCATCCCTGGTTACCGAAGTAATCACTACGTGACGCAGCCCCAGTTGACTGGCAGTCAGGGCAACCGCATCCGCTTCTTCCAGGTTAACTGGTTGAGGGCGTCCATGGGGCACAGCACAGAAACGGCAATTCCTAGTGCAGACATCGCCCAGTATCATAAAGGTGCAGGTTTTTTTAGCAAAACATTCCCCGATATTAGGACAATCAGCCCCTTCACAAACGGTATGAAGTTGAGCAGAACCCAGTATTTTCTGCATCCGGTCAAGTTCATCCCGTTCTGGTGCCGGAATTGTTAACCACTCGGGCCTTTCATCTGTCATACTAAAACCATCTCCCTTAGTGTTGGCAGGTCAATAGTCTGCCACTGGACTGCAAACGTATCTCCAAAATGGGTACACATTCTTTTGATTACCTGATCTACCTCAACAGACCTGCCCAAAGCCTCCTCCATCGAGGTTACCGGGACTTTTAATCCACAGGGAATGATGCCGGCAAAATGATGCATAGATGGGCAAACATTAAGAGATACCCCATGCATGGTTACCCATTTGTCGATGGCAATACCCATAAATCCTATTTTGCCTGCCGGGAGCCATACCCCGGGGTAACCAGGTTTTCGGAAAGCGGCAATTCCAAAGCTGCCCAGGGTATTGATCAGCACCTCTTCCAATTTGCGAGCATATACATGGACATCACGTCCATAGTTATTAAGGTCTAAAATAGGATAACAAACTAACTGCCCCGGACCATGATAAGTAATATCTCCTCCCCGGTCTGTTTCATATACGCTTATGCCATGTTGTTTAAGAAAATCGGTACCTACCAATATATGATTGGAACCGCCTTTCCGGCCGATAGTATAGCAGGGATGATGCTGCAAAAAGATAACCACATCCGGAATTTCGTCCTTTCTGCGGGCCTGATTTAACTTCTGCTGCAGGGTAAACATTTCATCATATGGCTGTAGCCCGGCCTCCAGGCAGTAAATTTTCCTGGTCATCCCATCATCCCCTGTAAACTTTTTTCTACATATAAAACCATTTATTTAATGGTATTCCTTAAGATTAATCCATTATTTATCAAGCACCAAACGCTTCTAAAGCCTGCATAACTGTGGTAGCCACCTCGGACATGGATGGTGACCCGCCAAAGGCTACCCCTACAGCCGCAGCTTCCAGAATTTCTTCCCGGTTGGCACCTTCATTTAGGGCCTGTTTTACATGAATGTTCATACAATATTTACAGCGAACCGCCACCGCTATACCTAATCCGATCAGCTCTTTATATTTCCGTTCTAACTCTCCTTCGATATAGGCCGCATTATCCATCTGCACAAAAGCATCCATTAACTCGGGGGATTCTTCTCCTAGTGCTACCATACCTTCTCCCAGTTCAGCCATTAATTCATTGGAGTCGATTGCCATCATTTTCTACCTCCCTAATGTAGTTTAAAATACCCATCTTCCCCATAATGTTCTATTATGGTAAACCCTGGTGGTAAGGGAACCTCTAAATCATGCTATTTTTACGGAGTACCCATATTCATGTCTTTTTTTCAATCATATATATGGATCTATTTCGCTATCAGGTAAACAAACCGCCTGTACAAAATTCCATCAGGTTTTCCTTACCACCACCAGAGTTCCAGGAATTATAAAGGCTAGATAAATATTTTATGAGGGCTTTCTATAAGATCAATAAGAACTTTGAGGAACTCCGCTGCCGGAGCCCCATCGATAATACGATGGTCAAAGGAAAGTGATAACCCCATTACTGGTCTTATAACAATCTGACCATCTGCCACTACCGGCCGGTCCACCGTACGGCATACCCCCAATATAGCTGCTTCGGGAAGATTAATAATGGGGGTAAATGCATCCACTGAACCATAAGCTCCCAGATTAGTAATAGTGAAAGTAGCACCAGTCATTTCATCCGGGGTTAGTTTATTACGCCGCCCCCGTTTAGCCAGATCCTGAATTTCCCAGCTAACCTCCTCCAGGCGTTTGCTATTAGCATCCCTGATTACCGGTACTATCAGCCCATCATCCAGAGCCACAGCCATGCCGATATTAATTTCTTTAAGGATCTCAATCTCTTCCCCATCTAGGGTGGAATTCATATAAGGCTTAATCTCTAAAGCCCGTGCTACTGCTTTCGTCAACAAGGCAGTGACCGAAATTTTATCCCGGTCTTTTTTACCTTCATTGACCGATTTCCGAAGGGCTAATAATTGTGACATATCCACGCTCACATGGTGGGTAACTTTAGCATTAGTCACCCAACTGTTGGCCATATTGTCACCGATAGCTCTTCTCATCCCTTCATAAGGAATAACCTCCAGAGCCGGGCGGTCATCAACCGCTGCGGTTCCTTCTTCTATGGCTTTTTCCACATCCTCGCGAGTAATACGCCCTTCTGGACCAGTTCCCGTTATTTTCCCAATATCCAAACCATTTTCCTCGGCCAGTTTACGGGCCCGCGGAGAAATTTTTACATTACTCTTATCACCAGAAGCTGGTGCCCCTGCTGATTTAGTTCCTACTGATGCCTGGGCCAGAATAGCAGAAATATCCTCCCCTTGTGCACCAATAACCCCTAGTAATGCTCCGATGGGTAACTTAGCTCCTTTGGCAGCCACTATTTTTAATAGAACTCCATCACCAGGTGCTTCCACCTTGTTAGTGATTTTCTCTGTCATAACTTCAAGTAGCGGATCACCCTTTTTTACCTGGTCACCTTCATTCTTAAGCCATTTACTGACTGTACCTGTTTTCATTGATAAGCCCAATTTGGGCATAGTTATCTCCACTGCCATCAAAAAGCGCCTCCTTTAATCGGGTATATTGTGGCTGATGGCATACCCTTTGAGCACCGCCTGTCCCAAAGCCTCCTTGACATTAACTACACGCGGGCCGTTATAGGTAAGCCGGATGTAATAGGTTTCCTCCTCACGGGATTCCACTTCACGCTCCCCATCCAAGGCTATCACTGAAAATCCGCTGGTAATCGGGAATTCTTCTCCCACATCAATGGTGCGGTAACTTTTTATCTCAACCGGCCTTATTAATCCTGGTGCAATAGGAGCGTTAACTGTGACAGGACCAGGTCCTATCTGTAAAAACAGGCCCTCTTTATCATGAATACTCACTGGTTTTAAGTTACCAGCAATGGAAGATATACCTATACAATCCGGTTCTCCGCGGGTAACCACCACTTTGTCGATACTTTCTTCATCCCATATAGCCCGTGAACCAACAAAAGCATCTTTAATAACTACTGCATCAACCAGGGCTATATCAACTAATTCCCCATCTTTTAGAATCTCCAGGCGCTTGGTGGGCATAACAGCCTGGTCTCCTTCCACCAAGCCCCGGGCCACCGCACCTGCAGCCAGACCGGCAATAGTCCCTTCCACCATCTGGGGAAATACATTGTTGGTTCCTGTGGAAACCGGCACCAAAGGAATATCTTTGCATCCCTTAGCTACCATACGGTTGGTCCCATCACCACCCAGAGTAATAATACAGTCCACTCCGGATTTTTGCATTTTCTCAGCCGCTCGGGCAGAATCAATCTGGGTAGCCGTCATTTCGATATCAGCTTCTTCTATTTTCATATCTATATGGTGGCGCTTCCATAAACCGTCTAGTGCCCGGGGAACAATATTGTAATAATCCGGCATATAAATTAGGTGATCAACTCCTGCTTCGGCCATCCCTAATACAGCTCGCCGAACAATGCTTACCTTTTGTAGATTATCAAAAGTAGTACCATAAGCCACCAGACGGCGAATATCTTTACCGGAAGCTGGATTAGCTATAATTCCGACTGTCGCCATATCATTTCTCCTCCCTGATAGAGGAAGCTGGCCGGCGGGTGAACTATACCCGCCGGGCCGCATTATTAAAACAAAGCTTCAACCGCCTTGATAATATCATCTTCACCCGGGATATAAGCCTGCTCTAGCACCGGGCTGAATGGAATAGGAGTATCAGGAGGTGCTACCCGTTTAATAGGTGCATCCAGATAATCAAATCCCCCATCTACAACTATGGCAGCAATTTCCCCACCAAAGCCGCTGGTCTTTACTTCCTCATGAACAATAACCAGTTTACCTGTCTTAGCTACTGATTTTAATATGGCATCTTTATCCAGGGGTATTAAAGTACGAGGATCCAACACCTCAGCATTAATCCCTTTCCCGGCTAATTGTTCTGCTGCGGCCAAGGCCTTTTGCAACATCCAGGACCATGCTACAATAGTTACGTCGGAGCCGGACCGTTTGATGTCAGCCTTGCCCAGGGGTACCAATCCATTGTCTCCTTCGGGTACTTCTCCAGATAACCCTAAAAGCTGTTTGTGCTCGATATAAACGACCGGGTTATCATCACGTACAGCTGCCATTATTAATCCTTTGGCATCGGCAGGAGTTGAGGGCATAACTGTCTTTACTCCTGGAATATGGGTAAACCAGGCTTCAACGGACTGGGAATGCTGGGCGGCAGCTCCCAAACCGGCTCCGCATGGTGTACGTACTACCATAGGAACTTTGGCTTTTCCACCAAACATATAGCGCATCTTGGCAGCCTGGTTAAATAGTTCATCCATGCAGCAGCCCATAAAATCTACAAACATAATCTCAACCATGGGACGCAGGCCGGCAGCAGCAGCACCGACAGCATGCCCAACAATAGCTGCCTCACTTATAGGAGTGTTCATGACCCTTTTCGGTCCAAACTCATCATATAGACCTGCCGTAACACCAAAACACCCTCCGAACTGTGCTACGTCTTCGCCGGCTAGATAAACATTAGGGTCTCTTTTCATTTCTACCCGCATTCCATCCCTTATAGCTTCCATATATGTCATAAGTGCCATCTTAATATCACCCTTTCTCTCCAGAAATTAGTCGGCATAGACATCCGTCAATACTTCGGCAGGATCAGGGTCCAGACTGCTTTCCGCAAACTTAACCGCCGCATGTATTTTGGCCGCTACCTCGGCTTTAATCTGGGCGAAATCCTCGGCGGTTGCAAATTTGAGATCCAGCAATTTCTTTTCCATACGAGGAATGGGATCCTTTTTATCTGATAACCACTCCTCTTGATCTTTCGGATCTTTATAAGTAGCAGGATCACCTTCAAAGTGACCACGATGTCTCCAGGTTTTGCATTCGATCAGACTGGGGCCATCCCCCCGTCTGGCTCTCTCTACTGCTTCGGCAGCTGCTTCATATACAGCAATAACATCATTGCCGTCTACAGATACTCCGGGGATACCATAGGCAGTTGCCCTATCGGATATATCCGTAATGTTCTGGTGCGTTTCTTGCGCATTGGAAATAGCCCAGCCATTATTCTCACATACATAAACAACAGGCAGTTTCCAGATAGAGCCCAGGTTAAGGGACTCATGGAAAGTAGCCCGGTCAGAAGCACCATCACCGAAGAAGGACACCGCTACAGCATCAGTTTCGTTGTATTTACAAGCAAAAGCGGCTCCAGTTGCAATGGGCATACCTGCTCCAACTATACCGTTGGCCCCTAAAATACCCAGTTCTACATCAGCAATATGCATGGAACCTCCTTTTCCTTTACAATATCCAGTTTTCTTACCATATAGCTCCGCCATCATCAAGTCGATATTGCCGCCTTTGGCAATCAAGTGTCCGTGTCCACGGTGGGTGCTGGTAATATAGTCCTTGGTCTCCAGGGTTGCACATACCCCGGTGGCTACCGCTTCTTCTCCCAAATAACTATGCACAAAGCCTGGGAATTTTCCAGCGGCAAACAGTTCAATCGCCTTTAACTCAAAAGTCCTGATAGTTACCATGGTCTTGTAGAGCTCAAGCAACTTTTCTTTCGAAAGTTTCATCTCGTTTGACCTCCCTTTATTCCGATTTTTGTCCTACAGCACCAACCCTGCCCTAAAAAATATAATCTGGAACTCGCCTCCTTTCTTAATCTGCCTGTTTTTCCGGTATAAAGTTGAATATAACGGGTTTAAGATTATAGTTTCTCCGGGGAAATATATACCCCCGGTCAGACATCTACATAAACAGTAAGTGCCGCCAGAGCCGCTACAATAGTATCACCTTCACCTAGTTGCGGTAGATCAAGCCCCTTCACTGTTAATCCTCCCGGAACCACCTCTATTTCGGTTGAACCAAAAGGAACCGCTTTTTCCACTGCCCGGGTATCGACCTTATCAGGGTACGGACATCCCAGTTTAATATGAACATGCATCTGGTCAGGGGTTTTAAGACCGATAATATCAATAGTTCCAGCCAGACAGCTATGTGATACAGCGTCTTTAACTGCTTTACAGGCTGCATTGGTAACATCCCCACCATGCAGATCCATACCCATTCCTACCTCTACCACAAAACGTTTTAAGGCCATTCTATTACACCCCCTGGTTTTGGTTGCCGATCTACTGTCGATTTACTACACTTATATATCGCAAAAACCATGCCAGCTCCGAAAAAGAGTAAAAAAAATAGCCTGGCGGTTAAGCCAAGGCTGTTTTAAAAAACCGATTTATATTTACTTATGCCGTTAATTTGGCCTATTAAGCATCCTTTTGTACTTATCCCCATTTTCATCCATTATAAATAACACTAAAAAAATCCTCGGGTTTTAAACCTGATTTTGTACCCATATTGTTACATCAGTGTTGCAATAATACCATAATTGTAACTATCATGTTACAATTATTCGTCGGCCTGAAGAACCATTTCCCGGGCATGCTGCAGGGTAATCTCCGAAAAAAGCTCCCCTCCAAGCATGCGGGCTATCTCCCGGATATGTTCTTCTCCAGCCAGTAAACGCACCCCGGTAAAGGTTTGTCCATTTTTTATAGACTTTTCTATTAGATAATGATGATCCGCATAACTGGCCACCTGAGGTGCATGGGTCACCAGAATAATCTGATGACTAACGGAGAATTCCTTAAGTTTTATAGCCATAGCCGCCAGGGCACTTCCCCCTACTCCCACATCAATTTCATCAAAAATTAAAGTAGGAACATGGTATACCTGTGCCAGGGCTTTTTTCAGAGCCAGAACAAAACGAGAAATTTCTCCCCCAGAAGCTACCCGGGCCAGGGGCTGCATTTCCTCCCCCGGGTTAGGTGAAAACAGGAAATCAATCTGGTCTAATCCTGCTGGCCCGGGTTTACTTCGGGTATCTATACTAACCATAAACTGTATATGGGGCATATGCAATTCCTGAAGCTCCTTATGAACCATCTGCTCCAGCAACTGCGCCCCTTCCTTCCGGGCTTCGGTAAGATAATTAGCCTCTTTATGATATATTTTTGATAGTTGGTCAACTTCCTGTTCCAACTGCTCTTTTTGCAATCCTCCCGCCTGTAATTCTTCCAGTTCACTCCGGGCCTCATTTAAATAAGCGAGTATTTCTTCCACATTATTTCCGTATTTTGATTTAAGTCTCTCAATTTCATGTAAGCGACCTTCTACTTCATCTAATAACCCCGGATCAAAATCAAGACCATCAAGATAGGGAGAAATTTGAGCGGCCATATCTTCTAAACGATAGTACATCTCTTCCAGGGGTTTTACCAGCCCCTGAAAAAAAGATTCTGATTGTAAACTTCTAACCGTATCCAGAGCCATAGCAATCTGATCATAGGCACTATTAACATGATCAGACCGGTACAACAGGGAGAGTAGTTTTTGCCCCCCCGCCAAAAGCTGGGCTGCATTACTAATTCGCCCCCGCAGTTCCTGCAGTTCCTCTTCTTCCCCGGCCTTTAACCCGGCCTCTTCCAGTTCCTTAATTTGATAGGATAAAAAATCAATCCGTTGAGCCTGGTGATTTTGGGATGATTGAAGTTGATCTAATTTTTGTTGAGCACTACGCCAACGGTTATAGAGATCTTTTACCTTACCTAATCGTTCTTCCGTTTGCACATTAAAACTATCCACATATTGTAAATACCGTTCCGGTTTTAAAACCTGCAGTTGATCATGCTGAACATGGAGATCGACCAGATTAGTCATTAAGATCTTTAAGCTGCTAATTGGTAGGTTGCGACCATTAATTCGGGCTGAACTTCTCCCACTAGGCAAAACCTCACGACTAATAATAAGAGTAGTTTCCTCTGCCCCCAGCAGACCTTTCTCAATCAAAAAAAGACACATTTCCTCATAACCGTGAATATCAAATACTGCCTCTATTACGGTCTTGCGACTGCTATCCCGTATGTATTCGCTTTTCATACGATCGCCCATTATTAATCCTAGAGCATCGATAATGATGGACTTGCCTGCCCCGGTCTCACCAGTTAGAACGTTTAGGCCCGGCCCAAGCTCCAGGCGCAGATCATCAATAAGCACGAAATTTTGGATAAAAATCTCAACTAGCACGATCCTCAACCCCATTTATTAGGATATCAGCTCTCTAAACTCCTCTAAAACATCCTGGACTGCTTGTTTTGTTTTAACTGCTACAAAAATAGTATCATCCCCGGCTACTGTTCCCAATATGCTAAGCCATTCTGAAGTATCTATAACTGAAGCCACCGCTTGAGCCCCGCCGGGTAAGGTCTTTATCACAATCAAATTCTCACTAAAGTCCATGGACATTACATTATCCCTGAACACCCTTTTCATACGCTCCCGGGAACGAGATAAAGTAGTAGCATCCGGCAATGCGTAATGATAACCCTGATCATCAGGAACCTTAATCAGGTGTAATTCCTTAATATCCCGCGATACGGTAGCCTGGGTCACATCAAAGCCACTAGTACGCAGTGCTTCGCAAAGCTCCTCCTGGGTAGCCACACGCTGGTTGGCTATAATATCCATAATCATAAAATGTCGGCGCGATTTCATACCCTACCTCCACCCAGTTTTTTTATTATTAATAACCTCGGGGGATAGTTTTTTTGATTAACAAAGTGCATTGATACTACCTCAAACTCCTGCTGGGACAGACTCTGTAAATATTCTTCTACTAAAACCATTTCTTCCCTTCCTGCCTGGTAACCAGGATAAGTGACTACTGTTATTATTCCACCCTCCAGGAGCCTGTTTATACATATATTAAGGGCCTGTATAGTTTCCTTGGGTTGGGTAGTGATGGCATGATTGCCCCCCGGCAGGTAACCTAAGTTAAACATACAGGCTCGAACCGGGGTATCCAGATGAAGGGCTATATCGGTATGATTGCATTGAATTAATTTTACCCGGGATAGAACTCCGTGCCGTAATAAGCGCTGACGAGTATTGGTGATGGCTAATTCCTGAATATCAAAAGCAAATACCCGACCTTGCCCACCTACCAGACCGGCCAAAAACAAGGTATCGTTTCCATTACCACAGGTAGCATCAACCACCATATCCCCATTCTGTACTATTGGTTCAATCATCAGGTGAGATAAATTGACTGCATTCTTAAAACCCTTACTGCCTAAAACAACCCTTCACTCCTTCTCAGCCGGGCATCAATATTACTGAAAAATGAGTTTTGTTTTAAATTAACCAACTTAAACTTATACGGGGCCCGGGTTATCCTAACACTCTGATTCGCTTCCAACGGGTATTTCACCTGGCCATCCAGGCATATAATACTCTCACAACAGTCCTTTAAACGAAGAACAATATCCTGGTCAGGCTTTATTACCAAGGGGCGTTTACTGATAATATGTGAGGCAATGGGAGTAATTATAATAGCCTCCAGATCAGGATCAACAATGGGTCCCCCCGATGACAGGGAATAAGCAGTAGAGCCGGTAGGTGTAGCTATAATAATACCGTCCCCCCGGAAAATTCCCGCTGATTCTCCGGCAATATCTATATCAAAACTCATCATCCGCGGGGTCGTGCTCCTAAGAACCACTTCATTTAAACAAATCCCCTGGACTGCCCCAAGACCATTATTATAAATATCTACCGCCAGCATTAGCCTTTCCTCTAAACCATACTGCTCCCCCAGGAATTGGTCGATATATTGATCCAACTCATAAACCTCTATACTGCTAAGAAACCCTACCGTACCCATGTTTACACCTAATACAGGTACTTCCAGGCGTGCATAATTACGGGCCGCCCTTAATATGGTTCCGTCTCCCCCCACTACGATGACCCGGTCAAAATACCTGTCATGGTATTCATGACTATTTTTCCCGTCATCTATCTCCACTTTAAGTCCCCGGGTTTTAAGCCTTTCAACTATCTGTTGTCCTACCGTAGTGGTTTCTTTTTTGTATCGGTTGGTCACCAGGAGAACCTTCACCTTTTTTACCCTCCCAGCTGATTGTGAGCTTTTGTTACGACCTTTTGCACTACCTTTTCGATATTATCCAGGGGCTCTTCATCTTTTCTTAAAAGAATAAAAAACTCTATATTACCCTGGGGCCCGGTGATTGGAGAAAAGGTAACTCCCCTGCAATTCAGACCCTCTTTTTGCGCAATATCAATGCTGTCCAAAAGTACCTGTTCATGTACCTGCTGGTCCCGGACGACTCCTTTTTTGCCTACCTTATCTTTACCTGCTTCAAATTGTGGTTTAATAAGGGATATAACGCAGGCATCCGGCTTCATAAACTGTTTGACTACTGGGAAGACAAGGCGGGTAGAAATAAAAGAAACATCAATAGTTATAATATCCACCTTTTCAGGCAGGTCTTCCTGAGTTAAATAGCGAATATTGGTACGCTCCATATTTATAACCCGGGGATTCTGACGTAGACTCCAGTCTAACTGACCATATCCGACATCTATAGCATATACCCGGTTTGCCCCCTGCTGCAAGGCACAATCAGTATACCCTCCAGTAGATGCACCCACATCCATAACTACCTGGCCGGTAAAATCTACCTGAAAATCAACCCGGGCCTTTTCCAGTTTTATTCCTCCCCGGCTAACATAACGTGGAGTCGAGCTGTGTATGTCAATACTAACCCTTTCATCAACCGGAGTACCAGGTTTATCTACCCGGACTCCATTTACCATAACTTCCCCGGCCAATACCATAGCCCGGGCTTTCTCCCGGCTGGGAGCTAATCCACGCGAATAAACCAGTATATCTACCCTAACTTTTGCCAATATTTAATAACCCCCAGCCCCTTTTTTTGTGAACCAGTTCCGGCCAGCGGCTAACCACTGCCTCTAAAATCGATGCGGGATTCATATTTAAATATTCAAACAATAAATCAACTTTACCATGATCAACAAATTCATCGGGAATACCTATACGCAAAACATCCACATTAATACCATGGTCTTGTAAGGTTTCAACAATAGCACTTCCAAAACCACCTGGCAGGGTATTATCCTCTATAGTAACCAAGCGATGATTTCGTAGAGCCAGGCGGCATATCATTCCTATATCAAGAGGTTTTACAAACCTGGCATTAATTAGAGATACCGATATACCTTCCTGTTCCAATAAATTGGCTACATCACAGGCGATAGAAACACCCCGACCTACTGCTATAATCCCCAGGTCTTCACCCTCTTTAATACTAATTCCCTGTCCTATCTCTAATCTGGTCCTCTGGTCAGATACAGGAACTCCCTCACCAGCTCCCCGGGGGTAACGTATAGCTACTGGTCCATCTATATTAAAAGATGTATAAAGCATATCAGCCAGTTCATTTTCATCAGATGGGGCCATAACTGTCATATGTGGTACGGAACGTAAATAAGATAAATCAAAAACTCCATGATGGGTGGGACCATCATCACCTACCAGACCGGCCCTATCCACGGCAAATACTACCGGTAGTTTCTGTAAGGCTACATCATGGACAATTTGATCGTAAGCGCGCTGCAGAAAGGTTGAATATATGGCGATCACCGGCCGCAGGCCTTCCCGGGCCATTCCCGCCGCCATAGTTACAGCATGCTGCTCACATATACCTACATCAAAAAACCTTTCCGGGAATTGCCGGGCAAACTTGTTCAATCCAGTTCCTGCCGCCATAGCTGCAGTAATAGCCACGATCCGCTTATCCTCCCGGGCCAGTTTTTCCAGGGACTCACCGAAGACCTCAGTGTAGGTTTTTACAGCTTTTTTTACTGGTTGACCCGTATGAATATCAAACGGCCCTACTCCATGAAACAGATCGGGGTTTTTACGGGCCGGTTCATAACCTCTGCCCTTCTGCGTAATGGCATGCACCAATACCGGGCCCTTCATACGACGGGTATTAGTCAAAACCGTAATCAGCTCGTCCAGATTATGTCCATTTACGGGACCAATATAGGTAAATCCCAATTCCTCAAAAATAAGTCCGGGAACCATTAAATATTTTACCATACCTTTAAATCGCCCGGCTGCCCGGGCTAGATTAGGTCCGATACCAGGGATTCGGTTCAGAGCTCCCTCGATTTCCTCTTTGGTACGGGAATAGGAAGGATCAGTACGGAGGCGATTTAAATAACCGGATAAGGCACCTACATTACGGGAAATAGACATTTCGTTATCGTTTAGAACCACGATCATATCCCGTCCTTCATGTCCGGCATGATTAAGGGCTTCAAAAGCCATACCACCAGTAAGAGCTCCATCCCCAATAACGGCTATTACAGAATTATCTTCCTGTTTGAGGTCACGGGCCAAAGCTAGTCCCAAAGCCGCAGATATGGAGGTACTGCTATGCCCGGTATTAAACGCATCATGAGGTGATTCTTCCCCTTTAGGGAAGCCACTCATTCCCCCATATTGCCTGAGGCTGTGCATAGCCCCCCGTCTACCAGTTAAAATCTTATGTACATAACTTTGATGGCCCACATCCCATATAATCTTATCTACCGGAGTAGAAAAGACATAATGCAGGGCCAGGGTAAGCTCTACCACTCCCAAATTAGCAGCCAGGTGTCCGCCACATTGGGAAACACTTTCCACTAGAAGCTGTCTGACCTCATCCGCCACCTGGTGTAGTTTACTTCTATCGAGATCTTTCAAATCCTGCGGGTTATTAATATTGTCAAGTAATTGCCCCACTAAGCTCACCTTCTATTATTAAACAACTCCACCCCGGTCAGGCTTTCCCACCAGGCCATAACTACTGCTACCCGAAAAATAATACTATTGGCATGCTCAACTGCCAGGCCTTTCCCCAATGCCTTACCCCCCACCGTCAATGCAGCTATCAGGCTGGTCATCACAGCTCCCGATAATACCAAATCAAGAAACGAAAATATTCCTACCAGGCGGGCTACTATCACCGCTCCAATTGCACCACTTAAAGTTCCGGCAATATCTCCTATAACATCATTGCAAAGATTAGCTACCCGGCTGGCATTACGGGTTATTTTAACCGCCTGATTAGCTCCAAATATTTTTTTTGCCGCCCTGGCATTAAAAGGCGGCATCTGGGCGGCTGTTGCCGCTGTTCCTATAATATCAAAAAATATCCCCAAAAGGATAATTACCAACAAAAGAATGATAGCTATACCTACGCTATTGACTGCTCTGATCAGGGCTTCTGACCCCAGACTAACCAGCAGAGCAATAAAAAATGTAACAAAAGCTACCACCGCACCAGCTATAAAATTACTCTTCTTAATATGTTTGAACAAGAGGTAGACTTCCTCCTGGTAACAAAATCTAAAACAAAAAGCAGGTCTGGCAAAAGGTTATTTATTGAGTAAACGCTGCGACTTAGGTCCAGCAGGTTTTCCCAGTGGAACACCCAACTGTTGCCAGATGGGCGGTTTCCCTTTATGTCCACTTCATCCCGTTACCAGGTATGAGGCTGGATTACCACTTAGTACACACTTTAATCCCCAATAAATCGTGCCATACGACACACAGTCTAGGAGTTTTCCTCGACAACCCACATCAATTTCTAGCCTCTTTTGCAGTATACGGTTTCAGAGCAGATAACACTATCCTGGCCTGGATAATTGCTACCCTTTATGCTCATTCGCCGCAACCACTCAAGGCAGGCTACACTGCACCCAGCTTTAACCAAATGCAGGTTTTCTTATACCACCTAAGGGGCGGCATAAGCCTCCGCGGATGAGGGGACAGACTCCGCATGCCATTGCAGAATGCCCCTGCACCCTTAACTCCCAGCAACGACCCCTAACTGGGCGTCAAAAGCCGATACCAGAAGCTTCATCGATGTGCCCTTAACGGATTTTTAGGCCCGTCTTTGAAACTAATAGGGTTGACTAGAATACTGCAACCTTTTGCCAGCTATTTGCCTTTTTCAGTAAGTAATTATAACATATCAGAAAGCTATATGACCACCAGGCACTTTGCAATACTTATGCCTGTCACCGACTATTAAGAATAGTTTTTAAAATTACCTGGTCTATTTCATGGTTTTACTAATGCTCATTCATCTTAGCTATCTCTTTCCAGTGTAAACCGGGCCAGATTCCGTAAAAAGTCGGCCTTATTATCAAATACTGATAAAGATTCGAGACAGGCCTGAACACTTTTCCGGGCTAATGATTCTGCCTTTTCTATGCCAAACAAGGTAACATAAGTAGTCTTTCCGTTTCTGGCATCACTTCCCACTGGTTTACCAATCATTTGCTCATCACCACGTACATCCAGCAGGTCATCAGTTATTTGAAAAGCCAAACCAAAATGATAAGCATACTCGGTCAGAGCATCCAGATCACCCTTTTCCATACCACCCAGAAGGGCCCCGGTCCTTAAGGAGGCTAAAAATAATTGACCTGTCTTGAGACTGTGCAAAATTTTCAAGGTATCATAATCAATACTTTTTCCTTCCGATTCAAGGTCAACCACCTGACCGCCAATCATACCCCGGCTACCAGCTGCCTGTGCTACCTCAGTTATTACTTGTAATACTACCTGTGGTGCTACTCCCCGGGTAACACACCGGGCAATTAATTCAAATGCCGCCGTTAATAGTGCGTCCCCGGTTAAAATAGCCATATCCTCCCCAAACACTTTGTGACAGGTAGGTTTACCCCGGCGAAAATCATCATTATCCATAGCCGGAAGATCATCATGTACCAGGGAATAGGAATGAATCATTTCCATAGCACAAGCTGCAGGAACAACCTGTTCAGCCCGGTCACCTGCTAAGCGGGCTCCTTCCAGGACCATGATAGGACGCAGGCGTTTCCCCCCATTAAAAACAGCGTAGTGCATAGCCTGGTGAATTACCGGTGGATAGGCATCTTCCTTTTCCAGGTAATCTTTTAGACAGCTGTCGATATATTCTTTACGCCGCCCAATTTCACTTAAAAACAATTGTTTATCAAACTCCATTACTATTCACCTGCTTTACCTGTAAACCTAACATTAATAAAGTTATGTTACAGTAGTCTGAATACATAAAGACTACGGCTCCATGCTCCACCTGGGGTACACCAATCGCTGGTCGGACATGGAGGGACCAGGCCTACTCACATCCATGTCGCTGGCTTCTTCCGCTGCTATGCCTGCACCAGCTTCGCTTAACGTTACCCTCCATAGTTTTATGTATTCAAACAGTTGTCTTGGGGGGTTGGGCAGCGGAATCAACATGAATCATTCCTGATCAATTAGTTCCAAATCCCCATTTAAATTTTTAGTTAAGCGTTGGATTTTTCCCTCGGCTTGTTTTAACTGCTTTTGACAAGCCATTGATAAGGCGATACCCTTCTCATAAAGAGTAATAGATTCCTCTAAAGCCAGTTCGCCTGATTCCAACCGTTCAACTATTGCTTCCAATTGTTTAAGGGCTTCTTCAAATTTTAACTCTTCCATCGATAGACCTTCTCCTTATTAAGGACTTTAACCCGGATATCTGCATCAGTAAGCGCTACCGTAAGTTCATCCCCCAGGTCTACCTGGGAAGCACTACGGATAATACAATCTTCTTTATGGATGAGGGCATACCCTCTTTGCATAACCTTCAAAGGGCTAAGACGATCCAGATTAGCTACTGTATGGCTCAATGATTGCTCTTTTTCCCTAAAATGTAATAAAGCTGCCTGGTTTAATCTTTTTTCGAGATAGCCAGCCTCTTCCTGGCGAACCTTTAACATCGTGGCCGGCTGTCTCCAAATCCGGTTCATCATCACCCGATCCAGGCACTCACTTTCATAATTTAGTTTCTTTTCCATAGACCGGCTGAGACGTCGTTTATAGCGGTCTAATTCTTTTTTAAGATAGGTGATTTCCGGTACAGCCAGTTGGGCTGCCTGGGTAGGAGTAGCCGCCCGTAGATCGGCTACCAGATCTGCCAGAGTAAAATCAACTTCATGACCTACTGCCGAAATAACCGGTATGGTTGATTCAAAAATGGCCTTTACCACCTCTTCACTGTTAAAAGCCATTAAATCCTCAAATGAACCCCCACCACGACCTACAATTATTACATCCATATCCCCATAAGCATTTAACATACGAAGTGCCTCAGCAATTTCCCCGGGGGCCTCTGGTCCCTGTACAGAGCTATGGGCCAGGATAATATCAACACTAGGATGACGCAGCCGTAAAACCCGTATAATATCCCGTAAAGCAGCCCCATCTGCTGAAGTAACAATTCCTACCCGGTGGGTTATGCTGGGAATAGGTTTTTTAATTTCCGGGTTAAAATACCCCTTACTTTCCAGTCTTTTTTTAAGTTTTTCCAGGTATAGATAAAATCCGCCCTGGCCGTAAGGCTGCATTTCTTCCACATAAAGCTGGTATTTACCCTGCCGGGCAAAAACCGCTACATATCCCCTTACCAGAACTTCCATTCCGTCTTCCGGCATAAATTGAAGCTGCCGGGCCCGGCTTTTGAACATAACCGCACTGATACAAGTATCTCTATCTTTTAGGGTGAAATAGAGATGACCGGATTGCTTATACAATTTAAAACCGGATATTTCCCCCTGTAACCAGAAATCACTTAAAAGCCGATCTCCTTCTATAAGGGCACTTATATATTCAGTTAACTCAGTTACAGTCATACATTCATTAATCACGTATTATTTAACTCCTGTTAGGCAAACCTAATCTTCTTCGATCTGCCAGCGAACTGCATCAATGGTATTTTTCATAAGATAAGCTACCGTTAATGCTCCTACGCCTCCTGGTACCGGAGTTATAAATGAAGCCTTCTCCAGGGCACCATCAAATTCCACATCACCTACGATTTTATCTTCTATTGCGTTGATACCGGCATCAATAACAATAGCCCCTTCACGGATCCAGTCTCCTTTAATCAGTTCTGGCTGTCCGGCAGCAACTACTAGTATTTCCGCCCCGCGAATATGTTTTTCCAAATGACCCCGTTCAGTAGTAGCATAATGACATACTGTCACCGTAGCCTCTTCTTTTAGCAGCATAATTGCAGTTGGTTTACCTACTATATCACTTTGTCCTACTATAGTAACCTCTTTACCGCGAAGATCAACCCCTGTAGACTTAATCATAGCCACAATAGCCTGAGCAGTACAGGGAATGAGCCCGGGGACACCTAAAAACAAACGCCCTAGATTATGGGGAGTAACCCCTTCCACATCCTTTTTACTTTCCATACCCCATTGCACGACCCGGGCATCAATATGCGCCGGCAACGGGACATGTAATATCATACCATGTATGTAAGGATCACGGTTTAACCCACGAAGAATATTCATTAACCGCTGCTGGGAAGTAGCCCCGGATAACTGCACCGATTCGTAATTAATCCCTACTAATTCTGCCGTACGCCGCTGTGACTGGTGATATACCTTGGAAGCCGGATCATCACCTACTTCTACTGTCATAAGCAAAGGGGATATATTTTTCTCGTTAAGGGCTTTAACTCCTTCGGCCACCTCATTTAACACCTTATCTACCAACGGTTTTCCGTATAAAATACTGGCTTTTACCAAACAAATCCTACCTCCATTCACAAAATTAAATGGTAATGGGATAACCGTTGGGGGAACGGGGAAATGGTTCTTAAACCATCTTCCCGTTCTCCCAACGGTTACCCCTATTCAGGCTCCACATGCTTTCTCTCTTGATGTAGGGCAGCAGCCAACATAGCAACTCCCACAGCATTGTCGGTGCTAAAGATTGGATCGGTAAAATAGAGGTGCATTCCTACCGCTGGATGCTCGAGACGTTCCCTTAAACGCTTCCTGATAATGCTATTAGCCATAACTCCTCCCACCAATAGCACATCTTTGACCCCTCTTTTTTTACTTACCCGCAGTAAACTTTTTTCCAGGGTATTAGCAATTACCCTCAGTACTGATGAGGCAATATCTGCTTTATTTATACCCTGCTGTACTAACTGTAAAGCCCGGGTCTCCGCCCCGGAAAAGGAAAATCCCCGGGAATTAACCGAGGAAGGGATAAGGTTTTGCTGTGGACTAGTAACTTGGAGAGCCAGTTTTTCCAGAGACTGCCCAGCAGGAAAAGGCAGCCCCAATGCAACACCTACCCGGTCTACTAATTGTCCGGCATGTAAATCAGTTCCGGAAAAATCATTAGCAATAGCATAATAAGAATTCTTACCCCTTGTAACGTAAAGAATATCTGAAGTACCCCCGGAAAAATGCACTGCCAAGAATACCGGCTTATCCAGTAGTTCTTTATTCCCTTGCATACCAGCCATAATATGACCTTCTTGATGACTGACCTGGTAGAGAGAAATACCCGCCGAATAACTCAGACTGCGGGCCTGTGATAAACCTGCTAAAAAAACCGGCATATAACTATCCTCGCTATTGCGGGGAGCAGCACTTGCAGCTATAGCCCTAACCTGCTTAAACTGTTCCGGGCTAAGGCGGGAGAAAAGCCGGGGTAGGTTTTTTATATGCTGAAAAAGGGCCTCAGATTGGCGTAGTCCCCTAGCCCCACTTCTTACTTCCAGGACTAAGCGTTCATCCCTTACCAGGCCAGATTGATCATCGACCAGAGCCAGGGAAGTAGTATAAGCACTAGTATCAATACCCAGGTAAAATGTCACTAATTATCTCTCCAAACACGGTCCAGTATGGCATTAATAAATCCCCCGGAACTATCCTCTCCATATTGTTTAGCTATTTCGATAGCTTCATTTATCGCTACGACCGGTTCACTATTTATAATATACAGCAATTCACATATGGCCAATCGCATAATATTTCGATCTACTGATGACATACGCTCTATGGACCAGTCCCTGGCAAAGCGGGAAATCCGGGCATCAATATTCTCCAGGTTGCTCAGGGTTTTTTCAATTAACTCCCAGGAAAACACTCGATCCTTTTCCGGCAAATCGTTTTCTTTCAATAAATACCTAAAAGCGTCCCGGGGCTCTGCATTAACCTGATCAACTTGAAAAACCACCTTAAAAGCACATTCTCTGGCTTTTCGTCTGCTCATTATTTACCTCACATAATACAAATTAAAATTCTGTTTATTAGTTTTTATATATTTAAGGTTGCCTATCCTTAAACATCTCTTTCAGCCAGTTATCAAAGCTCTTTTTTTCATCAAGCTGCTTGCCTATAAAGTAGCCGACCCCTATACAAAACATAATAAATAAGGTTTTCCAGAATCCATAAGAAATAACAAGAATACTGGCGATTAATCCTAATAAAATACCAATAGCCTTACCCCGGTTTTCATTCAAAATGAGCCACAATAGTTTTTCCCACATAATGACGCCCCCTTTAAACACCGGTGGTTTTGCCTGTACCGACAAACTCATCAACCAGTACTCTTACCTCGTACACCTTAAGTCCACCTATATTTTCCAGCTGTTCTTTAACTACCACCTGTATTTTCTGACTTGTCTCGGGAATACTATAGTCCGGGTTAAGCATAGTATGCATATAAACAACTAATCCTTCTTCATGGTCGGTGTTAACTACCGGTCTTATTTCTTTAACCCCTTCTACCTTTCTGATCCCTTTCATAATAATTGCTTTAATAGCCGGAATGGTTATAGATACCAGGCCATCAACCCCATTATTAACCACTACTGTTTTAGGTTTGGGCTCTCCTTTTAAGGAGGCAATCAGCCCCCATATGGTAAGGATCAGGATAGCCGCCGCTATTATACCAACCGCAATTCGGTTTTGAGTAGTAGCCATCATCATATTTATGTATTTGAGTGGTTCGGGCCTGCCCAGGGTAACTGCCAGTACAACTCCGGCCAAAAGGAGAAGAACCAGGTTGTAAATAAACATCAGCAATCGCCATATTGTTTTCATGCACTTGCCCTCCTTTTATTCTGAAAAACCTATTTTCTAACCTAACTAGATAACCCCCTGTGATTACGCAGGGGGTTGTTATCTTACCTATTTGTAATGGCCCTTATTCTACATTCTCAGCATCAGCCGCCATCTCATTTTTACCATTTTCAGTCTTGTTCATCTGCACGGAAACAATATGAATATTAATTGCTGTAACAGTAAGACCTGTCATGACCTCTACTGCTGTTTTAACTTCTTTTTGCACATTTTCCGCAACTTCCGGAATAGGATAACCAAACTCTACCACTAGAAAAATATCAATTTTGGTTTCCTCTTCAACTACTTCAACCTTAATACCTTTACCAAAATTTTTCCGGCCCAGTTTTTCTGCTAAATCAGTACCCCAGCCACCACTCAAATTCGCTACCCCTTCAACTTCGATAGCTGCTAAGCCGGCTACTGTAGATACAACTTCATCCGCAATTCTAATAGCACCCATTTCGGTAGTAATTTCAGGTTTTTGCATCTCCATACCTATCACCTCCAGCTTATTGCCTTTTTAGCTATTTTACTAGGCTTTATCATAATTATCAAATATTGCTTCTAAATAATAAAGTACTATACTCAAGTATTCCCAAAAGTTAGTTTTTAAAATCTTACTCATCTACCACGATAACCAGAATTACACTTTAAAATTCATTATTCATGCGGCGCTGAATAAAATTGGTGTAAACTTCTCCTTTTTGGAAAAAGGCATTATCCAGTACTTTAAGATGAAAAGGTATAGTTGTAGTTAAATTTTCGATGATAAACTCGTTCAGGGCCCGGCGCATTCGACTTATCGCTTCGGGGCGGTCATTACCCCAGGCAACCAGTTTAGCCACCATAGAATCATAGTAAGGTGAAATAGTATAATTAGGGTAAACTGAAGAATCCACCCGGATCCCAGGTCCGCCTGGAATCAGATACTGACCTACTGTACCAGGAGCAGGACGAAAATCATTAAGGGGATCTTCTGCATTAATCCGGCACTCAATCGCCCACCCATTAATTTTCACATCTTCCTGACGATAAGTTAGTTTCTCGCCAGCAGCAATGCGAATCTGTTCTTTTACAATGTCGATCCCCGTCACCATTTCCGTAATCGGGTGTTCAACCTGCACCCGGGTATTCATTTCGATAAAATAAAAATTGTAATTTTTGTCCACCAAAAATTCTATAGTTCCTGCACTATAATAGTTGGCCGCCCGGGCTGCTTCTACTGCTATGCTTCCCATGCGATGCCGCAAATCCTCATCCAGCAGACTAGAAGGCGCTTCTTCCAAGAGTTTTTGGTTACGCCGCTGTAGTGAACAATCCCTCTCGGTTAGGTGAATAATATTTCCTGACTCATCTCCCAGAATCTGAAATTCAATATGACGCGGTTCCTCAATATATTTTTCCAGATAAATCTCTTCATTGCCAAAAGCTGCCCCAGCTTCCATACGGGCAGTATCAATGGCCTCTCTTAAGGACACCTTATTATGAGCTAACCTCATACCCCGGCCCCCGCCGCCTGCTGATGCCTTAATCATTACCGGATAGCCGATACTATCTGCTACCCGCACTGCCTCGTTAAAACTGGTAACCGCACCATCACTACCAGGTACCAAAGGTACCCCGGCGGCTTTTACCAGTTCCCGGGCTTTAACCTTATCCCCCATAAGTTCAATAACCTGGGGATCAGGACCGATAAACTTAATTCCATTAGTTTCACATAACTCAGCAAAATATGCATTTTCCGCTAAAAACCCATAGCCGGGATGAATAGCTTCAGCTCTAGTATTATTAGCGGCAGCAATAATATTAGGTATATTAAGATAACTCTGCTTAGCCGGTGCCCCGCCAATACATACCGCCTGGTCAGCCAGCTTTACATGCAGGCTATCCCGGTCAGCTACAGAAAACACCGCTACCGTTTCTATTCCTAATTCCTTGCAGGCACGGATGATGCGCACTGCAATTTCGCCTCTATTCGCTACCAATATCCTGGAAAACAAGGTATCACCTCTACTCGCTTTCAATAAGGAACATAACCTGGCCGAATTCAATCGCCTGAGCATTATCAACCAGTATATCCACTATAGTGCCTGCTACTTCAGATTTAATTTCATTCATTAATTTCATAGCCTCTAAAATGCACAAGGTTTGCCCGACCTGCACCTGGTCACCTACGCGAACATAGGGTGGCGAATCAGGAGAAGGTGCTGCATAAAAGGTACCTACCATAGGAGCAATAACTTCTACGATATTTTCGGAATTAGCAGGCCCTTCTTCCGGTTCGGCCGGACGAGAAGTAAGGTCTAATGCTGGTGATGTAGTAGCAGCACCAGAACAACCGGCTTTTTTCAGGCTTAACCGGTAATCATTCTTTTGTACTTCCAGTTCAGCAATATTGGTCTGATCCAACAAAAGCATTAATTCTCTTATTTCATCAATATTCATTTCTTCATCAACTCCCCTGGGGCCAGGCCTTTTTTTAACCCCAACTGGGTTCTTAACTACCTGGCTTTCTTCATCAACTAGATCCCCCCCTAGTTCATCCTGGGATTGAATTTGGGTTAGATCTTCTGTTCCCCGGTTCTTACGGTATTCAAAAAACTTCAGAGCTACCTGCGGGAACAGGGCATAAGTTAAAATATCTTCCTCGCTCTCGGCTAATCCGGCTACTTCCTGCCGCGCTTTCTCTAAACCCGGTTCCAAAAGATCAGCCGGGCGTATGGTGATTACTTCTTCATCACCAATGATTTTTTGCTTGATTTCCTCCTTTATGCACTGGGGAGGCTTACCGTAAAAACCCCGCACATAGTCTTTAACCTCGCCGGGGCACATTTTATAGCGTTCTCCCATCAACACATTTAAAACTGCTTGAATGCCTATTATCTGGCTGGTTGGAGTAACCAGGGGCGGATAGCCCATATCTTCTCTCACCCGGGGTATTTCCGCCAGGACCTCATCAATTCGATCCCAGGCTTTCTGCTCCTCTAATTGAGAAAGAAGATTAGATATCATTCCCCCGGGTACCTGGTGTTCAAAAACCTTCATATCAGCAATACGGGTTACACCCCGCTCGAATCCCTTATGTTTACGTATTTTCTCAAAATGGTTAGCAATTTCAAACAGCTTATGCAAAGCTAGGCCCGAATCCCAGGGAGAATTCTGGAGAGCACGTACAATCGTCTCCACCGGGGGCTGGGAAGAACCAAAAGCCATAGGAACACTGGCTGTATCGATGATATCCACCCCGGCTTCAACTGCCTTAATCAAAGCAGCAATAGCCAAACCACCGATATAATGAGTGTGAAGCTGGATAGGAACATCCAGGTTTTCTTTCAGAGCTTTAACCAGCTCATATGATGCATAGGGAGATAGTAGTCCCGCCATATCTTTTATGCAGATGGAATCTGCTCCCATGTCTCTCAGGCGTAAAGCTGTATCCACAAAATGCTGCATGGAATGAACCGGACTAATCGTATACACAACACAAGGCTGAGCATGTTTTCCGGTTTCTTTGATAGCTTTCATAGATGCCTCTAAATTTCTAATATCGTTAAGCGCATCAAAAACCCGAAAAATATCAATACCATTTTCAGCCGATTTCTCTACGAATTTATATACTACATCATCCGGATAGTGAGTATATCCTACCAGAGACTGTCCTCTCAGCAACATCTGTAATTTCGTTTTCTTAATGTTTTTACGGATTATCCGCAGGCGTTCCCACGGATCCTCATTCAAATAGCGGATACAAACATCAAAAGTTGCTCCTCCCCATACCTCCAGTGAGTGGTAACCCACATTATCCAATTTATCGAGTACAGGCAGCATGTCTTCAGTAGTCATCCGCGTTGCCCAAAGGCTCTGGTGCCCATCCCGCAAGCTGGTGTCAGTAATTTTAATCCTATTCATAAGTAACCTCCCACAATGGAACGATGTTGCTCCCGAATATATTATGTTTATTTCCATATATAAATAGACTCAGGCCGTAGGCCTGAGCATCTATTGCTTTACAAGCTAACTATTTTAATTATAAAAAATTTTCACATACGAATGCAATGCCTTAAATTATGTATACAGTGGACATTTAATCTTCCGGCTCACGGGCAATTATACAAATCTTATCCGGATTGGCTTCAGTTGCCTGGCTTACCAGATCCCGCAACTCCTTTTCCCTATCCAGACGCAAAGGGTCAGCCCCCACAACTACCGTAATAATATCGGGCTGGATAATCATAACACACTCCTCGAAACCTTTAGATTTAACCAGAGCTTCTGTTTTCATTTCCCTCTCCATGTCATTGGAGATTTGTACCAGCCGGAGAGAAGCAGCCTCACGGGCTTCTTTCTCAATGTTCTTATTATCTATTATATTGCGCAACATTTCAATCTGTTTACCACGAATTCGTTCTCTTTCCATACGGTATTCGGCGAAAAAATCATCCTTTTTTCCGGACACGGCACTATTTCCAGGGGGAGAAACATTTTCACCGATTACCCTATCCTCGCCTTTCTCGAGATTGTCTGGCGATGTTTTATGGTTGCAACCCCGTAAATATCCGCCTATGCCAACGAATACTACTAGCAATACTGCGACCGCCAGCAATCTTCTGATATTTAAAACCATAATCAGCTTCCCTCCTTCCTGGGCAGGACCCGAACTTTGTGGGCAGATATATTTAAGAGAGTAGCCGTTGCCTCAGTTAAATTTTCCTTTACTTCCGGATTTCGCGCCCCATCAGCTACCACCAGTACCCCCAAAATATCAGGAATCTTTTCTTCAACCAGAAGGGGATTCCCGGCAGCAGCTGCTAAATCTAAAACCTGATTTTCTTCAGTAGTCTTTTTAGAGGTACGCCCATCACTTTCCTGGTTTATACGCCGCTCGGTACGAACATTAGTAGCATAAGTTTTCACCCCTTCGGAGGTAAGGGTTAAACTGACCTCCACCTTTCCAGCCCCATCAATTTGAGAAAGAATAGACTCTAGTTCAGAGGCCATACCCTGGGTAACCTTGCCAGTCTCAGCAGGCTGCGACTTAACTTTAGGAGGGGGGGGAGGGCTTTCCGTTTTGGTTACCGGCCAAATCAGGGCGAGAAGGCCCAGGCAGATTACTATTACCAAAGCATATTTTTTACCCCGGCTGCTATATAGAGAATTATTCCCCTCCTTATCTTTGTCTTTATTTCCTCTGATCCACTCATCCAACATTAACTAGCCCCCTTCAAATTCAATTTCTACAGGAATATTTCTTAATCCATACAGGTTATAAATAACCCTGCTGATTTTTTCCCTTATCTGTTCTTGCTCATCCTGACTAAAACCCTGATCACGGTCGGAAAAAACCTTTACCTTATCCCCCTTCTGCTCCACCTGGTAATCATTAGGCTGAACCAGCAAATATAGCTTTTCTATAGCACCATCTGCGCCAACTTTCACCTGGCATTCCACCTCCTTTACTCCTGGAACCAGCATAGCCACCGCACTGATCTGCCCTTGAAGTTTTTCCCGAATCATCTCATTATTTTTCTTGGTGATGTCCTCACTTACCCGTTGTCCCCCTTTGATAATCTTTTCTTCCTCTGCCTTATCAGGCTGGTAATCCCATAGTTTTAATTGAAAATCATGTTCCTCAAACAGGAAAGTCAACGCCGGATTTAATATAGCAATCAAAAGGAATAATCCTATTACAAATCTGACAAATGGCTTTAGCCCTCCATCAGGAAGCATTAGCTCCAGAAAACTAGCCACAATAATGATAACCAGTACATTACGAACAATTTCACTAAGTACCGCCATGCTAATTTCCTCCTACCCGGATGACTTTAACATACTCTCTACATAGTTTGCTGAGGACTACACTGTATTTTCAACTTATACTACTGGATTAAACATACCCTTTGCGTAGTTTGCTAAAGACCCTTATTTTGCTTTTTTTAAGCAACCCGGTTTATAAACCCATTTTTAAAAAAACAGTTGTTTTTTTAAGGCCTCTTTAAGAGCGACCCTAAAGACATAAATCCGTTATCCCATGATAGCCAGGTGGTTAGACATACCCACAATAATGGCAATCATAATAAAAAACATTAATCCTACTGCCGCGACTGCTGCCAGCATTAAAAATAAATGAGAACTCATAATCTCTAATACGGCGGCTGTTTTACCATCCCCCAGGGGTTCAGCTACTGCAGCCGCCACCTTGTAGATTAAAGCAATAGCTGCAATCTTAATTAAAGGAAACAAAACTATGCCCAGAATAATTACCACCCCAAATATCCCCAGGGCTTGTTTAATCATAACTACATAACCGGCTGCCACCTCAATAGTATCGGAAAACATTTTTCCTACTACTGGAATAGCATTATCAGTCACGAATTTAGTAGTACGCAGGGTAACTTTGTCCAATACCGATGCATAAACAGCCCGCATAGTTAAAATACCGACAAATAAGGTTAGAAAGAATCCCAATGATAATTGAGCCAGTTGGGTAAAAAACCGGGCCATTCGTTCTACTTTAAGGGAATCTGACATCTGGTTGATGAGACTTAAAACTGCCGACATAATGATAAGGGGAAAGACAATATTACTAATAGCGTTGGCAAAGGCACTGGCCGTGGTCATCAATACTGGGAAAAACATTACCGAAGCATTAATATTTCCCAGCCCCGCAACTAACACCAGCATTTGCGGCAGCATCCCTAACATAAATGCCACCATCTGATCAATCGTCTCTTGTCCTATATCCAGAACTATTTTGAAAGATCCCAGGGCAATGGCACATAAGGCTAAAAAACAAGCCAGGTAGGACATACGGGCTACTCCGGAAGAAAAGGAGGTTTGTAGATTAATCAGCAAAGCGGCCAGAACAGCCAAAATAAGTAATTTACCTAATAGATTGGAGTTAGCTATGATCTCTTTAAATAGAAAGCGGACCATATTCTCACTGATTTCCGCCAGATCAAATTGCCAGTCCCCGCGGGTAAAATCAGCCAACCACTCCTTTACCGAACGGCTATGTATATAGGAACTGATCTCCCCATCAATTTTGTTTTTATATTCCTCCATCACCCCAAAATCGATATTATCCACTGTATCCTGTATAACCGAAAGATCTGTTTCTTCAGCCATAATAGGCCGGGGTAGCACTACTATAAGTAGTATCATTCCAATAATTACGATAATGACATTTCTCACCGGCAACCCTCACCTTACTGCATATTAGCCCGGCATAATATCCATTAGGGACTCTAGGATGGCAATCATTATAGGTAGAGCCAGCACAGCGATGATGATTTTAGAAGCAAATTCTACTTTTTTGGCTACTGCTTGCTCACCAGCATCCTGGCAGATAGCAGCCGTAAATTCCCCCAGGTAGGCCACCCCCAGTATTTTTAGCAGGGTGGTAAGAAAAAAGTAGTTCATTTCTGCTCTGCGGGTCAGTTCCTTCATCACATCTATAATCGCAGCCATTTTGGCCATCATAAAGGTAAAGATAACCACCCCAAATACAATACTTAAAAGAACTGCCATAACCGGTTTTTCCTGGCGCAGGATTAACAGCATAACAGTGGTAACCAGAGCTAGTCCTACGATCTGAGCGATTTCCATCCCCATCTCCCCTTGCCATATCTGAGTCTAAAAAACTGGTGGCTGTTTACAAATTGAATACAGATCTTACCACCGTAAACAATTGATTCATCAATTGGACCACGATGATTAAAACTACTACTACCCCGGCCAGGGTTAGCATTTCAGCCTGTTCTTCCTTCTTAGCCTGTGTAAGTACTATAGATAACACTGATATAAGAATGCCAATCCCTGCTATACGAAATATAATATCGATGTCCATAAGCGCCCCCCAAAACCATTCAAATTTTGCCATGGTTACTTTAAAACTGACCTGTTACATCTTTAAAGAACCAGATTATCTTAAAATGCTTCCCGCCTAACCACAAAAGATGCCCCAATAATTCCTGTTAGGGAAGCAATCTTTTTAAATAAACAACAAAACTACGACTGCACCTAGTATGAATCCCCCATAACTCCATAACTTATGTCCAGAATCAACCTCCTGAAGGGCCCTGGTTTCCAGGATTTTTATTTCTTCCTGGAGAAGAATAAAGAAATTCCTTTGACTGACCGCATCCGACATTCCCAACTGCAGGGCAGCCGTTGCTAAAAGTTCAATATCCTGATTATGCAAATCAGAATCCCGCCCCAGAACCTTTAGCCCCTCTTGCCAGGCTTCCCGGGCAGTAATCCCGGCCCGGTTTTTCAACCGGTATGCCGATTCCTGAAATAGTTGTGCTACTGGAGCATGGCAAAAATTAGCCGTTCGTTCCATGGCTCGACTAAGGGGCATTTGCGCATAACTAATATCCTTTTCCAAAAAGTCAATCGCCATTCGCAATTCACGTAGCTGTTGAGCGCGGCGGGTGAGCTTTCCGGCCCTGGCCAAACCCCATCCGCCAAAACCAGCTATAGTAAAGGCTATACCTATTGTTTTCAACCACAACATACTAATCCCACCTAACTACGTTGGCTACCTGTCCCGGTTTTTTTCCCCGGTACAAAACTATACCAGTCTTAAAAGCCTTCATCTCCAGCAGTTCGCTCATTAGGGGGCGACTTTTAACTTCCTCTATACTACGGGCATGGATACTAGTAATAATAGTGACTCCAGCATGCAAACATTCGTGAATAGCTTCAATATCTTCCCGACGCCCAATTTCATCAGTAATAATCACCTGGGGTGATAAAGAGCGAATGGCCATAATCATCCCCAAAGCTTTAGGACAGGCATCTAAAACATCAGTACGCGGGCCAATATCCATCTGGGGTATCCCCCGGTAACAACCGGCAATCTCGGATCGTTCATCGACAACCACCAGATTGCAGGGCTTTATTGAGCCAGTCCCATAAGAAAAAATACGGGTAAGATCTCGTAAAATAGTAGTTTTACCACAACGGGGCGGGGAAATAATTAAGCTGTTAACCGGTTCTGCTCTAGGAGCAATATGATTTAGTAAAGGAAGGGCACAGCCCTTTATTTCCCTGGCTATGCGAAAACAAAGGGAGGAAAAATCCCGGATAGTCTTAATCTCCCTTCCCTGCATAACAATCTGACCAGCTAGTCCCACCCGGTGCCCCCCGGGAATAGTAATAAAGCCCCGCCGGATTTCCTCTTCAAAGGCATATAAGGAGTTATCACTAATGGAAGCAATTGACCGGTAAACATCATCCTGGCTTACCTGGTAGCCTCCCAACAGATTCCTGGATATTTCACCTCGATTATCCACAGTATAGTCGCCATCACCTAAACGTAATAACAACGGATGTTTACTGCGGAGCCTGATTTCCTCTAACTGGTTACAGACTTTATCATCCAGAGAATAAATTAATTCCTTGATAGTCGGTGATAAAAAGGGAATGATTTCATTTCTTACCACAGCTAAATCTGACCCGGCCATACCTTATTCACCACCTTGTTTTATATAGATATTGACCCGGGTAACAAAATATTCCACCATTGATGGGGGTAATAGTAGTAGAAGGATAAAATAAAAGGTTAATCCCTAAAAGAAAAATAAAAAGCACCTGCCCAGCTCAATAGCCGGATCAGATGCTTTTTTCAGATACCAAATTTACTGCTAATCAGGAGGGGGAAGGATTCTCTATTTCGTCTTCAATATCAGTAAACTCGTTTTCTATATAGGCAGGATCATAATCAAAGGATCCTTCATGGACAAATACCACTTCATTACAGCTTGGACAGATAATCTCCAGGGTATCATCTTCGTCTAATACATCCGCTTCCAGGTACAGGTGTTCCCCGCAAGAGGAGCAATCAAACTCGATAAAATCTTCCTCATCTAAAATGCTTTCTTCCAGATCGAAAAGGTCGTCATCTATACTTTCCACGTAATCTTTAAACTCTTCAAACTGATACTGTAGATGAGTGACGGCATCTCCTATTTCCTCCAATACTTCCAGCATTCCGGCAATAATTTTGCCCTGAGGACTACCTCCACTGATATTTAGTCCTTCACAAAGTCCCTGTAAATAACTTACTTTTTCGGAAATGTCACGCAAAATAAAATCCTCCTTTTCCATGCGAAATAAGAAGTCTATCTTTATTATTTGCATAAAAAGGAGGAAATACCCGGTAAAATTTATGAAATTTTTTTAAGCTCTTTCCATATACTCCCCAGTACGAGTATCAATACGTAAAACATCTCCGCTGTTGACAAACAAAGGAACCTGTACTACTGCTCCCGTTTCCAGGGTGGCATTTTTGGTAGCCCCGGTAGCTGTATCACCTTTAACACCAGGTTCGGTCTCAACAACTTTTAATTCTACAAAATTAGGCATCTCAACACCAATTATATTCTCCTTGAAAAACAAAACCTGTATATTCATATTCTCCAACAACCACTTTACACCATCACCAATCTGATCAGGCATAATAGTGAGCTGTTCGTAATTCTGGGTATCCATAAAAACATACCCGTCACCATCATTATAAAGGTATTGCATCTCCCGGCGTTCCAGGTGAGCACGGGAGACTTTCTCACCGCCCCGAAAGGTTTTTTCCACTGTACCTCCGGTCTGTACATTTTTTAGTTTAGCCCGGACAAAAGCGGCACCTTTGCCAGGTTTAACGTGCTGAAAATCCATGACTTGATAAGCCTGACCATCCATTTCAATGGTGACACCAGTATGAAAATCGTTTACTGAGATCATCCTATCCCTCCGTTATAGTAAAAGTAGATTTTTATCGGAGTGGGTGATTATTTCATATCCCCTCTCCTTTACAATTACGCTATCCTCGATGCGTATTCCTCCCCAACCAGGTATATAAATCCCTGGCTCAATGGTTATAACCATGTTAGTCTCCAGTGTGGTTGTACTACGCGGAGACACATTAGGCTGTTCGTGTATTTCCAATCCCAGCCCATGCCCAGTTCCATGTTTAAAATATACATCCAGCCGGAATTTTTGCAAAGCCTTTCTTACCTGCTTATCAATATCAACACAGGGCATCCCGGCCCTGACTAATGAAACTCCCAGCTGTTGTGCTTCCAATACGGCCTGATACCGGGCACGTAAATCCTGGTCTGCTTTCCCCATCACTATTGTTCTGGTCATATCCCCGGCATAACCCTGGAAAAAACCGCCAAAATCCAAAGTAACCATATCACCAACCCGGATTACCCGATCACCCGGTCTTCCATGAGGAAGAGCAGCATTAGACCCAGCTACGGCGATAGTATCAAAAGCCTCCCCTTCACAGCCCTGCTCCCGTAAAAGATATCCTATACGATTAGCTACCTGCCCCTCACTTAAACCTGGCTTTATGTAGTCAACTATCTGATCAAAAACCTGATCACTGATACGGGCACTTTCTCTTAAATATTCCAGTTCCTGATTATCTTTTTTTACCCGTAATTGCTCTACCATACCATTGACAGGGGCCAGACGATCAGGAAGTTCTCTAGCCCATTCCTGATAAACTTCCCAGGTAATATGGTGGCTTTCAAATCCTATTCTCTTGCATCCTGCAGCCGCTTCCTTTATGTAATCCACTCCGGGAGGAATGATCTCTACTAAAGTCCATTCCGGAGCCTCTCTCCCCGCCTGCTCAGTATAGCGGGAATCAGTAAAAAGGTAACCAGTATTACCGGTAATCAACAAGCGCCCATCTTCCCCACCGCTGAATCCGGAAAGATAACGGATATTTTCAGCCTTGGTGATTATCATAGCCTCCAGGTCATTCTTTTCCATTAGTTTACGCAAACGATTAACTCTATCTTTAATAGTTATCACCCTCATCTTACACAGGTAAACCGGCCCATAAGACTTTTTCGCATAATATAGAGTAAAGAAAATAGTTTTACAGGCGAAACATTCCATACCTCCACCGTTGCTGTTACACTAAGCTTTTAAATCCTACCCGGCTGTATATACCTAAATAATTTGGCATCTTAAGCCTCTTAAAGAGTATCAATGAACCTGCTTTTTTAAGATGTAAACTGCTGCTTCTACAGCCAGGTGATATCCCATACTCCCTAAACCAAAAATTCCTCCTACCGCCACCGGTGAAATTAAAGATTGGTGGCGAAACTCCTCCCGGCGAAATATATTGGACAGGTGTACTTCAATAATTGGCAAGTCAACCGTTCTGAGAGCATCAGCCACGGCAATACTATAATGGGTCAAAGCCCCGGCATTAATAATAATTACCCCATACTTACCAATAGCAGAGTGGATATAATCAATAATTTGCCCCTCATGATTAGACTGAAAGCAGTCCAGCCTAATCCCCTGACGGGCGGCTATCTCCACCAGTTCCCGGTTGATATCATCCAGGGTCTGGTGCCCATAAATTTCCGGTTCCCGCTGGCCCAGCATATTCAAATTTGGTCCATGAATAACTAATATCCCCAACATTATATTTTACTCCTAATCTCCACTGATACTAAGATTTTTGATACGAATAGTAGGGGCAGCCTTTCCCCCATAAAAGCGAAGATCATTTCCTACTAATTCTACATCCTGGAGCAATTCCCGCAAGTTTCCGGCTATAGTTACCCCCCGCACGGGATAGGTAAGGTCGCCGTTTTCTATCATTATCCCGGCTGCTCCCACCGAAAAATCACCGGAAATAGGATTAGCAGTATGCATCCCCATGACTTCTGTAATGTAGAATCCTTGTTTTACACCAGCAATTATTGCTTCACTACCTTCTGTACCCGGGAGTAATATGAAATTAGTGGTACCTACACCGGGCAAACTACGAAACGAGCCCCGCTGCCCGTTGCCGGTTGGATCTACTCCAGCTTTCAGCGCATTATAGTAGTCATAAAGAAAGGTTTTAAGAGTTCCCTTTTCGATCACATCAGTCTTTCGGGCCGGTACCCCTTCACCGTCAAAGGGAAAACTGCCCATCCCGTTGGGGAAGGTGGCATCATCTACAATGGAGACTGCCGGCGAAGCTACCTGTTCTCCTATCTTACCTGCCAACAGGGATCGTCCTTTCTGAACTGCTTCTGCATCAACCATCTGAGCTATTAACCCCATGAAACGGGTAACTACATATGGTTCCATTACACAGGGAAAATGACCGGAAGGAATAGTACGGGCATTTAGGCTACGCAAGGCCCTGTAGGCAGCTTCCTCACCGATAAAATTCGGGTCCAGATCAGCCAGATGTTTGCTGCCCATTACAGAAAAACCGGTCTGGGCTTCGTTTTTATCTTCGGCCACCACAAAAATATATGACCCGCAGAAATTACTGCTGCCTAAAGCATTTACCCCACGGGTATTTAAAACCAGGGTAGTATATTCACCATCTTCATACCCGGCTCTTTCCACTATAGTTATGCGCTTATCAACAGCCCGAGCCGATCTTTCCACCTGGCGGGCTAGTTCAATTTTGTCTTCCAGCTGGCTAGTATTAATAACCGGATCATATATCTCCATATCTGGATATTTTAAGGGCCCCTCCGGCAGAATATTGTAAGCATCAGCTTCGGTAAAAGCGGATATACGTACCGCATCATCTACAATTCCCCGCACTGCCGTTTCCGAAAGGTCACTACTAAAGGCAAAACCTACCTGCCCTCCTTTAAATACCCGCATCCCTAGTCCTATTTCTTCAGCCTCTTTAAGGGTCTCTACCTGCCCATCAATAACTTCAATACTCAGCTCACGGCTGTGCAGGAGATACACTTCTGCCTCCACCGCGTGGCGGCCAGCTTCATCAATAGCCTGTTGTCCAATCTTCTCGAGATAGGTTTTCATTCTATGCCTACCTCCTTTTAATCTGTGGAAGGCTAGTTTCATCCCCGGACATAATCCCTCCAACGGTTAATTCTTTTATACGAATGGTAGGCTGGGCATCTGCCACCGGAACCCCCTGCCCATCCTTACCACAAGTTCCTATACTAAATCCCAGGTCATGACCAACCCGGTCGATATTTGCTAAAACCTGGGGTCCATTACCAGTCAGGGTGGCCCCCCGTACCGGGAACTTAATTATACCATTTTCAATTAAATAACCTTCCTGAACTTCAAAAACAAAATCCCCGTTAGTTGTATTAACCTGACCACCACCCATTTTTTTAACCAGTAAACCTCGGGGCATTGATTTAATCATTTCTTCCGCATCATCTGGTCCAGGAGCAATAAAGGTATTAGTCATACGGGGAATAGGTTTATGTTGATAAGATTCACGCCGGCCGTTACCAGTGGAATTAACCCCATCATGTAAAGCGGTAAGCCGATCATACATATAACTTACCAGCTTACCATGATCAATTAAAACCGTACGCTGCCCGCTGATTCCCTCGTCATCAAAGCAAAGAGTGCCATATTTCCCGGTCAGGGTAGCATCATCGATAACACTTACTTTTTCACTGGCTACCAGGCTACCCATTTTATTGCGATATACCGATAGCCCCTTTTGCACGAGATCAGCTTCCAAACCATGACCACAAGCCTCATGAATCATGGTGCCACCTGCTTCACATGACATCACCACCGGCATCTTTCCTACCGGAGCAGGCCGGGCATCCAGCATCTTCACCGCTAATTCCGCCGCTCGTCGGGCCATATCCGCAAAAGAAACCTGATCAAGTATTTCCCAACCCATAACACCACCGGCTGATTCATACCCGGTTTGCACCAGATTGTCCCGGGCCGCTACTGCATTTACAATGAGTCGTACCCGCACTCTTTCGTCCTCAACCAGCTCACCAGCACTGTTAGCTATCAATATCCGCTTATGGTTATCGCCCCCGCCTACAGTAACCTGACGAATTTCCTTGCTTACCTGGCGGGCGGATTGATTAGCCGCCATTACCTGTTCAATTTTTTCTTCAAAAGAAACATCCTGCGGCAGGCGTTTAAAATTTAATTGGTAGGCAGCCGGTTTGACCGATAATGCAATAGTAGGCGCAGTACCAGTATGGTTGGAACGAGCAGCATGATTAGCTACTGCGGCTGCTTTAAGCAGCCCGGGTTCCGACAAATCATTAGTGTAAACATAAGCGGTATTCCCTCGGGTAACTACCCTGATACCAGCACCTTTTTCCCTCCCGCTGTGCACCCTTTCAATACGATTATCTTCACAATAAATACTGCTGGACTGTTTTTCTTCTACATATATTTCCGCAAAATCTCCGCCCCTTTTAAGGGCTTCACTTAGAACCATGGATAGCAGATCTTTATCTAACATAAACAACCTCCCGGCTTAACCATTGTATTAAAACTTAACCTTCAAGACCGGCGGTAATATTTCAGGGAACATTTACTTTGGTACAGGTGGTACCCGGCCCTAGTTTATAATCAATTAGGTTTTCCCCATCTACACTCATTTTCGTTTTATGCCGTACAGGTAAGAAAACTTTCTGCCCCTGTTATTGTTTACATAATAAAGGAAAAAATACGCCCGTCACCTTTCTTCCCGGTCATAGGCCACCCCTAAGGCGGAAGGAGCTCCGGCCTCCTGACGAAGGCGAATAGTTACCAGCACTAGTACCAGGATAGTAAGCAGGTAAGGGAGCATAGCCAAGAAAAAAGAAGATATCTGTATACCGGCAGTCTGCATACGGAAAGTTAAAGCTTCTACCCCACCGAACAGATATGAGCCTACAATAGCCCGCAGGGGATTCCACAGAGCAAAAATAACTAGAGCTACTGCGATCCATCCCCGACCAGCCGTCATATTTTCCTGCCAGGAAGGAGCATAAGCCAGAGATAGATAAGCCCCTCCTAATCCAGCTAAAATACCACCAGTAATCGTACATAGATAGCGCACCCGGGAAACACTTATACCTACGGCATCTGCTGCTGCCGGATTTTCGCCCACTGAGCGAATAGCCAATCCCCAGCTGGTACGATAAAGTATATACCACAGGAAAATAGCAGTTAGAAAACTTATATATACCAGCACATCCTGCTGGAAAAATATAGGCCCGATTACTGGAATCTTATCTAACAGGGGAATTGAAAAATGGGCAAAGGGATCCACAGTCGGCATTCCCTGATAACTTTTGCCCAGAAAGCCACTTAAACCAGTACCAAAAATAGTCAGGGCCAAACCACTTACCACCTGATTGCCACGCAAGGTAACCGTAATAAAGGCATGAATCAAAGCCATACAGCCACCACCTATCATGGCAGCCATAATTCCATACCAGTGATTTCCGGTATTATTGGTAAAGATAAAACCCATTACCGCCCCCACCAACATCATACCTTCAACCCCTAGATTAAGGATACCTGATCTTTCCGCCATAACCTCTCCCAGTGCAGCAAACAATATAGGGGTACCAGCAACAATAGCCGCAGCCAGCAGAGGAACTAGTGAGCCTATTTCCATGTCTCATCCTCCTTTACCACAGCCAAACGGTATTTCATAAATATCTCTCCTGCCAGGAGGAAAAAAAGCACGGCACCCTGGAGTATTTGTACTGTGGAAAATGGAATTCCAAAAGTTTGTACTCCAAATCCTCCCACCAAGAGGGCTCCAAAGAGAAAAGCTACCAGTATTATGGCAAAAGGATTCAATCGAGCCAGCCACGCTACAATGATTCCGGTATATCCATACCCAGGGGAAAAACCTTGTTGTAATCGGTGAGTTATTCCTGATACTTCGATCATACCAGTAATTCCGGCAATACCTCCACTGATTAACATAACCATAACTATATTACGGGCTACATTCATTCCTGCATAGCGGGCAGCAGCCTGACTTTCTCCCGAAACTTTTAACTCATAGCCCCAGCGAGTATACTGCAATACTAGATAAAAAAGCAGGGCTATGATTATAGCCAGAACTAGTCCCATGTGGACACGACTATGGCCCAGCGTGGGTAAATAAGCCGCAGGTGTAAAACGGGGGGTCAAAGGGAATCCCATACTCTGCGGATCTTTCCAGGGTCCAAAAACCAGATAATTGACCCAGGATATGGCCACATAGTTTAACATCAGACTAGTAATAGTTTCATTTACCTGCCAATAGGCACGTAAAACTCCCGGAATGAATCCCCACAAAGCTCCACCAATAAAACCAGCCAGTAACATTAAACCTAGTAATAGAGGACTACTAAGATCCCCTAAGGCCAAGGCTACTCCACTAGCGGCAAAGGCTCCCATATAAAGCTGCCCCTCCGCTCCGATATTCCATAGTTTCATGCGAAAAGCAAGTGATACTGCCAGGCCGGCTAACATAAGGGGTATAGCCTTAACTATAGTTTCTGATATAGCATAACTGCTGCCAAAAGCCCCTTTAAACATACGGAAATAAGTTTCCCCGGCATCCAACCCGGACAGAGCCAGAAATACCCAGCCGAAAGCCAATGCTAATAACACCGAGAGCACCGGAACCATAACTTTAGCCGACAGGGAATCATGCTGACGACGTACTAATCTTATTTTATACATGTTCCCCCTCCGCTTTTTGGGCACCTAACATCAAGGCCCCGATTTGATCTATGTCAGCAGTTGCCACATTGAGAACTGCTTTAATTTCACCATCATACATTACCCCCACCCGGTCAGCCAGGCGGAAGATATCATCTAAATCTTCTAAAACCAGCAATATCCCGGTTCCTTTTTCCCTCTCCTGTAAAAAGATCCGGTAAACCGTTTCAGCAGCAGCTACATCAAGACCTCGGACCGGATAGGAAGCAATTAAAACCCGGGGATTCTGGTCAATTTCCCGACCCAGCAATAACTTCTGCAGGTTACCGCCGGAAAGATAATTAATTGGGTGACGCACATCGGCAAGAAATACATTATATCTCTCTACTAGATCACGGCTGTACGCATTCACCTTACGATAATTTATAAACGGCCCTCGTCTAAATTCATCTTCCAGGTAATTTCTCAAAATGGTGTTATCCATAACATTAAGATTAGGCACCAGGCCCATCCCCATACGATCCTCAGGGATCATATGCAAACCCATCTTGAGTCGCCGGCGAATACTTAAATGGCTGATATTTTTCCCATCCAGCCTTATTTCTCCCTGCTCTACCGGACGCAATCCCGACAAAGCCTCCACCAGTTCCCGTTGACCATTACCAGCTACTCCGGCAATAGCCAGAATCTCTCCCTGACGGATATTAAGATCTACATCTTTTAAGGCGATATGCCCCTGATCACCTAGAACTCTAAGTCCTGATACCTCCAGAATATTCTCCCCTGGGGAAGTTCCCCGTTTAACTTCCTGGTACACTACTTCACGGGCTACCATCATACGAGTCAGGGTAACCTCATCCAAATTTTCAATATGATCACTGCCTACTACTTCCCCTCTACGGAGTACGGTAACATAATCGGCAATTTCCATCACTTCATGGAGTTTATGGGTGATTAAAACCACCGCTTTACCCTCTTCTGCCATGAAACGCAGGGTATTAAATAGTTCTTTTACCTCCTGAGGAGTCAGTACAGTAGTCGGTTCATCCATAATTAATACATCACAGCCCCGGTAAAGCATTTTTAGTATCTCTACCCGTTGCTGCTCTCCCAGGGACAAATAGCTAATACGGGCCGACGGGTTAACATTAAGTCCAAACCGGGCCGATAGTTCTCGGGTCTCCTTTTCAATATAATCAGGCTTTAACAAAAATGGAGATTGACTGGCTCCCAATATAATATTTTCAGCCACCGTAAGGTTATTAACCAAACGTAAATGCTGATAAATCATGCCGATCCCAGCACTCAAGGCATGACGGGGCGAACGGAAATTTACCGTTTTACCTTTCACCTTAATATACCCGGAATCGGGCCGGTACAGGCCGGCTAAAATACTCATCAGAGTTGATTTACCAGCTCCATTTTCACCTAACAGGGCATGGATCTCGCCTGGATATACCCGAAAGCTAATATCGTGATTTGCTCTAACACCGGGAAAACTCTTCCCTATTCCAACCATTTCGATAACAGGAACCCGCTTCAATATGCTCCCTCCAACTGAAAAGGCGGCGTAATGCCGCCTTTAAAGTATCACTATTGCTTACTGGCTGATGGTTCCCTCTACTCCGGAAACAAACCAGTTCATGCTCAACATTTCCTCATCAGTAAGCTTCTTACCCTCAGGAACCTTAAGGGTGCCATCCTGCGCGTAAATCGGTCCGGTAAATACGTCCCATTTACCGCTCTTTATTTCTTCTTGCTTTTCATTGACAGCTTTTTTAATCTCTTCAGATACTTTATCGGAAATAGGGGCTAATCCAATGATTCCATCTTCCAGTCCACCCCAATACTTCTCGCTCTTCCAGGTTCCGTCCATTACGCCCTTAACAGCACGTACATAATAAGGGCCCCAATTCCAAACCGGGGAAGTCAGATGAGCCTTAGGAGCAAAGCTTTTCATATCGCTATTATAGCCAATAGAGAGAATTCCAGCTTCTTCGGCCGCCTGCTGCACTGCAGGGGTATCCGCATGTTGAGCCAACAGATCACATCCGTCCTCGATCAGACTCTTGGCGGCTTCCTTTTCCTTGGTTGCATCTACCCAGGTCATAGACCATACCACTTTTACCTTTACATCAGGATTAACGGCTTTGGCACCTAGTGTAAAAGCATTAATTCCGCGGATAACTTCAGGAATTGGATAAGCAGCCGCATAACCGATGGTATTATTCTTAGTCATAGCACCTGCAATCATACCGCTTAAATAGCGCGCCTGATACATACGGCCAAAATAGGTAGATACATTGTCGGCTTCAGTTAATCCGGAACAATGCAGGAAGGTAATATCCGGATAACGCTTGGCAACTTCTAAAATAGGATCGCCATATCCAAAACTGTTCGCCACAATAATCTTACAGCCTTCCTGGGCTAATTGCTCAATACTTCTTTCCGCATCGCTGCCTTCAGGAACATACTCCAGAAAAACTGTTTCTACCTCAGGAATTTGCTCTTCCAGGTATTTACGACCCTGATCATGAGAAAAAGTCCATCCTGCATCACCAGGAGCCCCGATGTAGATAAAACCTACTTTAATTTTTTCATCGTTAGCTCCACCAGCATCTTTACCGTCCTCGTTTGCCTGTCCACCGCATCCAGCTACAAATACGGTCAGGAAAACAAAGACCAGGGCCAGCATACCCAGCTTCCTCATTTTCATGGTTTAAAAACCTCCCCAGTTTAATTTTTACCTATGTTTTGGACTCACCTTAAAATTAAATCCAAAGTGTTCGTATTCGACATACGAGCCCAAAATCCTTCTTTATAACACTATAAATACCATAAATTCTTATCGAAAAACAATAATAAAGTAGGTAATATGTTCAATAACCTAAATGAATAAATAAAATCGCCCCTTGCCATACCCCCCCCATAGTATATTACAATGCATTTAAACAGAACTATTAAAGGTAGGTGACCACTATGTTTGATATTAGCGAAACGGCTCACAACTACATCAACCGTAAAGGCAATCATGTACGGGTATTTCTGGAGACCTACCGTTCAGGTGGCGGTTGATGCCCTTCGCGGCAGGTAACCAGCCGCGTACCAGTCGTTCGATTGGGTGAACCTTCTCCGGGTGAAAAAAAATACTTTACCAATGTGAATATTAATGGCATAACGGTCTGGTATGATAAAAAGGGCATACAGCCGGAGACACCGGACCAGCCTATAGTTATTGGAACTCAGCAAATACTATTCGGGCATTCTCTTAAGATTAGCAACGCCCGTCAATATGTAACCACAACCTGACCTAATAAGAAGAAATGTCGATCTATTTAATAAAGCCGGGGACTTGCCCCGGCTTTATCTATATCTTCAGGCTCTTTTCTCCCCCCGGGGATAGTTTTCCAATGGCCATAAGGGAGGCCCGTCCCACTCTTTTTGAAATTCTGGTTCAGAAAGCTCCCGGGCCGCAAAGTCTAAGCCCAACTTCTGCAGCTGTTCACCGGAGGGAATTCCAGTATCCGGATTACATCCGCGGATGGAATAATACGCATTTAACATCTCATCATGCTTACGTAACTCCTCCTGTCCGGTTTCGCTGTTAATTATCTCCGGTTTTAAAGGCAGGCGGTCATGTTTCCGGCTAATTCCCTGGCGGGCATTAAAGGCCATTTCCAGTAAATATACCCGGTCAGCTGCTTGAGCAACTGTCTCTTCGTTAAATTCCTGACCGGTAGCAGCCGTTAGCAGGCGAGCTACTCCCTCAAACAGAGGATATTTATGCACCAGCGGAACCGCACTAGCCCAGTTATTAACTGCTCCTTTACAGCGCCCTATCATATCAGTAAGGGTAGTAGCCCGTTCAGAAACAGCCAGCGTAGCTACCGGATCATCCACCGGTATATACCCTTTTTCAACCAATTGGGGCCATATCTTCGGATCATTTTCTCCAAAAGCCCAACTACGTCCCCGCAAGTGATCCGCTCCCCGGGTGGAGGTAGCATGAGCCAACCCAAAAATACCGGCCGGATGCGGACCCCGGCTATCTCCCTTAACATGGTAACAGTAATCCATGGCCCCTCGACCAAGAATTTTAGCCATGCTGTACATCCCTTCAGCTACTATGTTGCCAAATCCCTGCCGAAAAGCTACCTGGTGAAGCAACTGGATCTGGCTGGTGGCATCTTCCCATTCTAAGGAGAGTCCTCCCGTATCCTGATCAGTAATAATACCCTGGTTATACAAGAATTTAGCAAAGGCAACTGCATTACCCAGAGCTACTACACACATGCCATATTTATCGGCCAGGTTCTCCATTACCAGAATAGGAACTGGCTCAGTGATACCACAATTGGTACCTAGACAAAAAATACACTCATGTTCCAGCGCTTTACCAATCTCACCCGCATACTCACCCTCTGGAATGCGAAAGACATCTTTACAGGGCACCACACAGCCATAGCAGGCAGTACGCTTAACTTCGAATTCTTTCATAGCCTCGGGAGTAAGTTTGTGTGGAATCTCTTCTTCTGATAAGTATTTTTCAAAATAGCGCAAACCTGGAAACCAGCGGCCCATGCCAATATGGGAACCGTATACAGCCGCTACCTCACGTTGAAAATCATCATTTAAAAAGAAGTCCCGATCCTCCCGGGCAAGATCCTTGAATTCCTCAGGCCTGGCAACCGCTACCTTCTGGTTACCCCGTACCACAATGGCCTTTAGATTTTTAGATCCCATTACTGCACCACTTCCCCGGGCAGCCGAGTTATATTTATCAAAAATCGTTGAAGCGTAACGTACCAGGTTTTCTCCGGCCTGGCCTATGGCAGCCACACTAATATCACTACCATACCTCTCCTGCAGGTAATCAGTCGCTTCCCAGGTATTTAGTCCCCATATCGGTCCAGCCTCACATAACTGGATCTCCTCATTATCAATCCACAGATAAACTGGTGAACTAGCTTTTCCGGTAACAATGATCTGGTCATATCCCGCCCTTTTTAAATAAGTAGCAAAATTACCACCGGCATTGCCATCCCCCAGAATATAGCTATATGGTGACAAAGTACTTACTTCTACCCGGCTGCTGGAAGTCAAGCCGCTACCAGTAAATGGCCCAGGAGCAAAACAAATAACATTTTCCTGCCCCAGGGGATCTATCCCCGGCTTTATTTCATCATACAGCACCCGGGAATTAAACCCTCTACCGCCTATATAATCCCGGGCCAGTGACTCATCTAACTTTTCCCTGGTTACCTTTCCTGCAGTCAAATCCACCCGCAGTACTGTTCCCATCCATCCAAACATTAACTGCTCATCCCTTCTTCCTGTTTCCTTCCGCCTTTTAACTTAAGGCAGACCGTTTTTATTATAACAGAAATAGACGATTTGACACCTGGGCAAATATTAATCCGAAGTAAGGGCTGAAATAGGGGTACGCCAGGCTGTGGGGAAAGTAGGGCCGATTTGTATAAAAATCAACTAATTTCATCCTATTAAACAGACCATAATGGTATATATACATGGCAATATATTTAAATGCGGTAGATTAAAGGGCACATAGTCTGACGGTTCTGCGGTTTCTAGCTTCCCCCGGTTTCCCTGGTGGAGCAATACTTCGTCAAATTTATTATACCCACGCAAAGTTTCTGGTTTCCCCTGCTTTCCTGACAGTGCTAATATTCAAAAGGGTTGGGACGTCCAGTTTCCGCAGGTACCCGTTGGTTAACCCCATTAATTCCAGCTTTTGAATCAGGATCATAATAGGCAGTTACAGTAAGATGCAGTTGCAATTCTTCCACCTCTACGGTTTGAGGAGATTGATCCTCGGCTTCTGCCAGGAGATCATTAACTACCACCTGACACTTAGTAAGGCTGATTTTACTGTTTTTTATATTTAATAGCCGCTTTGCATTTTCTATCTTCATCATAAATGCTACCAGGGCCGGATAACTGCCCCGGGCAGTTAGTTGAAACTCAACTGCCGAAAAGGATGGGGAATCCTCCGGCTTAATCTGAGCAGGTGTTTTAGTGCTGACATCTAACCTCAATTGATCGGCAGCCGCTTTCTCCTTTTCGCCTCCGCGATAGTCTATAGATAAAAGAACTACCCGGGCATCAGCTGCACCGGATTCCATAAAAGCTATAACTTCAGGTATATATGCCTCTTCAGGTACTTTTGCCGCTAATCGGCGGTATTCTTCTTCCATTTTTCCTTTTTCTTTTTCCAGACTCTGTCCGGTATCTACCTGAGTTTTTAATACATCAACTGACGACTCCAATTTTTGATTTTCTCTTTGTAAAGCCGAAATCTGGGCCTGTACCGGACGAAAATAATAGTTAACAAATGCATATACTAAACCACATAGCAACAGTGCTACCAATAGAATTACTTCACGCCTGGATAGTTTCACGGGTGGTTTTCCCCCCAATCTGCTTCAATACTAAAATTAACCTGCTGGCTTTCTTCATTCAATGAGGAGGACACCACTTCTAGGTCCTTAAACAAGACACTCTCCCTTAGGCCGGATAAAAAAGATGCTACCATTGTATAATTAGGGGCTGTGCCATGCAGTAGTCCCCGCTGCTCCTGTATATCAACTCCCACCAGAACGACCCCGGCCGGAATAGCTTTTTCAACCTCTGCCAATACATGCAAATGAGAAGTTTTAACATTTTCTACCTGGAGCACCAGCTTTCTTTTGCGGTTTGACTCCTGGCGAAACTCCCGCAGGTCTTGCAGGGAGTCTACAGTTGTCTGGTTAGATTTCTGCCGGGCCATCAACTCCTGGTAACGGTTGGTCTCTGTATTTAGTTTAATCTGCTCATACCTGTAGATAAAGCCCATCCCCGCCAGCACAAATAGCAGAAGGGTTACAATTACGGCTACCCCTAGTCTTCTTGTCTCTTTCGCCTGATCCTTTTCTATTAGATTAATCATAATCCCACGGGAGTTAGACATTATTTCCCCCCCCGCAGAGCCAGACCTAAGGCCACCGGATAATCATGGCGCAGGTTGCGTATCTCTTTATCATTACCGAGAACCGGCCCAATACACCGGGACAGGATATCAGCAATATTTACCGGTATCCCCAGTCCACTGCTAATAGCCTTATCAATTCTCGACATGCGGGAACCACCACCGCATATGTAAATACCTGATAAGCCTTCCGGGTACTGCATGGAATAATACTCTATAGAACGGCTAAGCTCCGCAATAACATCCCTGACTAGATACTCATGATGATCCTGGCTGCCTATAACGATATCATCTAAGCCATTACCGGAATGATTATTCTCATTAATAAAAGCCGAACTTCCAAAAGAAAGATAGCGATTATATACCGGCACTTGATCCCGGAATACTGATAAATAGGAGCGGGCGGCTCCCATATTTAATACCGCACATACCCCATTATCATCCACCTCAGATACAACCCGATTAATAGCCAGAGGTTCAATTTCTACTGCGGCCAGTTTTAGTCCTGCTATATCACAAACCACCTGTAAATGCTGGACCTGCTGGCGACGAACGGCTACAAAAAAAAGTTCCACTTTGGACCCCTCTTCATCCTGGAAATAGCGAAGAGGAAATATATCCATCACTGCGTCTTCTACAGGAATGGGAAGAAAAGTGGTAGCCTCATAGCGAACCGCTTCTTTGAGATCAGTTAATTTCATTGTAGGCATTATTACACTACGTGTATAAACCTGGGGTCCCGATACAGCCGAAACCACCCTTTTACCCTTTAAGCGCAGGTCCTGGACCAATTCGGCCAAAATACCACCTACAGTTTCAGGATCAATAATAGTACCAGATTCTACCGCCCCCCGGGGGGTGTTTTCACTACCATATGTAATGATCTTAAACCTATTTTTATATTTCTTAATGTAAACCAGTTTTATTTTTTGGCTGCCTATATCCAGGCCGGTTCTTAGTACATGACTGAACAAAATCTATTACTCCCCTATCAGTATTGCGGTGAATGACCATAAAATTTTAATATCCAGAACATCATTTTGTTGATAATGCCACCTAGTATATTATAACTTTAGTCCCAGATGTAGTATATACCGGACTAAATAGACTGGGGACTAGAACAGTAAATAATCTCACCATTACCTATATATTCACGAGAGTTAAATACCCTTAGGCCATTTACCAGGTGAAAATGTTCTACAAAATCAAATTTAACCTGGATGGTTAGCTCATAACTGGCCCGGCCAGCCCTCCCCAGACTGGTAAAACTATATATACAGCTTTCATTTTGTCGGTTAGCTAATTCTATTCCGGGATAAAGAATAAAAAAAGCACTCCCCTCAGTACCAGTAGTAAGATGAATCGGGCCAGTTCCAGTCATGGCCCGTAACGGAAGTTCTTCTTTATCACTGCAGGCAAGCAAAGTTTTATACAGATTTTCCATGGCCCATTCCACACCGGCCCGGCTGGCTTGCTGGGCCTGTAATATAAGCACTGCGTTGGTGGACATCCTTTTTTCCAAAAAAGCCATCTCCAGCCAATTTATTGCCACTACCGTAGCCAGAAGATAAACCATAAGAATGAATATTAAACTACTTCCTTCCTGGTTATCCCCCGCCAGAATTCTTATTCATATTGCCCTCCATAATATCCGGCTCGCTACCATATGCTACATCCCCCTGCTACACAAAAGGCTTTTCCCCCCGCAGCCCGAACTTCAATTGTTACATAATTCTGACTGTTTAGGGTAAATCCTATGGCTTCAATTCCTTCGGTAATTGGCAGGGTACTATTAGCATGACGGTATAACTGCCCCCGGTGACAGTAATACTCAACCGCTTGTCCATCCATACGCACTAAATACAGCCGTTCCCCATTATCTCCTACTCTAATCTGTTGGGCTTGACTTAAATCATCTTGTATCCACTGTAACGTAGACCGGGTAAAATACTGGCCCTCTACACTTTCAGCCCCTATTTGGTAAACTGATAAAACCACCTGCAGAAAACCTGCTGCCGTACACAGTACTATAGATATTAAAGCCAGCGCTATGGTTTCCTCTAAAAGCAGATATCCCTGCTCATCTTGCAAAATAGAAAAAAACCGCTTCACTTTTGTCTTATCATGGTATGTATTACCACCTTTTCCTTACTGACCGAATCATATTTGACTTCTGCTCTTACCTTCAGCAGCCTGTTTAAATCATCACAGGGAAGTAGGTAAACCTTAGCCTCCCATCCCTCCTCGATTTTTACACCTAGCTCTTCAGCTTCTAATTGTAAAAAACCCTTTACCTGAGGCGGATTAGCACGCACTGCCTCTAATAGGCTAAAAGCCAGAAAAGCAGCCCGGCTCTCCTGTCCAGCCCCATCGATCCACACCAGACCAGTTGAAAGCAGCGGCCCTAATATAACGCAAATTACCGATAAGATACACAGAGCCACCAGTACTTCCATAAGAGTAAATCCCTTGCTCCTATATCCAGGACCGCAACAGCAGCTTCTCTCCTGACCATTGGCACCGTCAGCTACTTTAATTAGGCTTTTCCTCATATTTAGCCAGTCCTTAACATATCTCTATATTATGTATCTTTTTCCTATATAATCTAACCATTTTCACCTACCGTCAATATCTAAGATTGTAGATAATTGTATTAAAACCGACACGTGTACTTATTTAGGATGGTTATATAACCATTTAAGGCCGTTTATCACCATTTATAAATTTATGTGATAATAAACTTTTTTTAAAAAACTATGCATTTATACCTGCGAAAAAACAGCCGGCTAACTTCTTAGCCGGCCGAATTCCTGAATTCAATTTCAAGTCAGGAGATATCGAAAAAGGAAGCGATGAGCTATGTAAAACTGAATTCCTGAATTCACTTCAGAGATCAGAAGTTTCATATGGATACTCATGATACTTTCTATAGCTTAGCATAGCCTTATCAGCTTCCGTTTTCTGGGCAGTAATGGATCCACTAAACCGGGAATTGTTTTCTATATGAACCTCCCCATCAGGAGCAAATAGTATCCCGGAAATATTACAATTGTTACCTATGACAATACTGCTGGTACTGGCAATAGTAATATCATACAATTGGGAGTCATTGGGAATATGACAAGGTACTTTAAAATAATACTTACCCCCATGCTGTAGTTCGTAATGCAAACTGTTAACAATAGTATAACCCTTATCCCTATACCATTCCTCCGACTCCAGGGCCGGTATACTAACTGGTGGAATATTTACTTCAGTATTGACCTGTTCCCCTATTATATAGGCGTTATTATCCATGGTTAGGTTACCTTCATAATAGATATTGGCATATACCATGGCATTATTAGCAATGTGAACATTTCCTTTCACAAATATTATACTGGGGTGATCCGGAGAGCCAATTTGAGCATGGTTTTCAATTTCTAAATCTCCATCTACATATATAATGCCATTCCATACACTATTGTTGGCTATTTGTACTTTATTTTCATTTATCACTACATCACCCTGGATATAACTGTTATTAGTCACTGTAAAAGAAGTGGGCGAACTAATCAGGTAAGAACCTGGATGAGAAGGTGATAAGCCCGGATATATTTTCAGGATTAGGGGATCAGAAGCCTGTAAATTAGGATTCTCCATGGCCGTATTCTTTATAATTACCGAAACATCCACTATATTATTGATAGACTTATCAGCTATCCCGGCTACTGTTATTTTAAAAGAGTTAGGGGTAATAGCCTTTATACTAGCTGATAAACCTTGGGGAAGATTTTCAACCACTAAATCATCTATACTAAATCTGCTAGAAAGGTCTTTATCAACCGCGATTATCCACGAGTCATCTCCAGAACTTACCCGCCTGTTTTCCGGGCTGATCATGGTAATGGTTTCATCAACCACCCGGGCGTAAATTTTATCTTGGCTGGCAAAATCCGGGTTATATAACTTATACCTTATGGCTGTCCCAGCTTCCCCACTTACTCTTTTTGCTTCCGGCAGGTTAGCCGCAAACACTTCCGTATCCAGGTTATATCCCTGGCTTTTACAAATCCCCCCTACCTTTAGCCAGATAACTTTACCTGCCTGTTTACTTTGAAACTGCAGCCCAAAATCGATCCCTTTATTAACAGCATCACCGATTATATGATCACCTTTTTTCATACGGTGAACTACGCTGCTACCCTGACCTGAAGGGATTAGGAATATGTAATTATCATCTTCTTCCGTAATTGCATCAACATCCGGTACCTCATCAGTATCCATGATATAGATCTCACTAGCATAACGTAGCTGCCGGGTAACATAATCACTAACCATTTGCACCTCATACTGCACATGGGAACGAACCTGCCCGGAATGATAAGCCGTATTACCCAGAGAATAGATGGAAAATCCTGTTACAATAACTATCCCTATTATTGATAGAACCAGGATAGTTTCAATTAATGTAAATCCTTTAGATTTTAACCAGGGTTCTTCCCCCATGTCTACTCCTCCCCATTATCCTCCGGGATAAAAGCCTTTAATTCTATAGGGTTATGAACATTGCCCCGGCTGTAATCCTCCCTAACCGTCATTAATTCTCCCGGAACTATTACAGAAATTCCGGCCTGACTAAACTCAATATTCATGTGGGAATTGATCACCGGTTGGTGATCAGACAAATTGTTTTCAATAACTTTTTGGATAGCCCCTATCGCCTGCTGCTTATGACCCACGGAAAATATCCCCGCCGTGGAATTAATGAAAAGGGGTAAAAAAGTAATAGCAATAATGAGTAACAGGCCCATAGCCAGTATGGTTTCCATCAAGGTGAAACCCTTTTGATTATTCATCATAGATAATTTTTTCACGGTTCTTTAACCCACCCTTCCCGGGTATAAGTATAATAAACTTCCAGACTTTCATCCGGTTTAGTTATATAATTTATATTTTCCCTTAAAATCAGATTAGCAGTATCAGTTACCCCTTCAACAGCAGCCCGGCCCTGAATTAATATCTTAGAACCCTGTTTAGAAACGGAAACCGTAAAATTAGTATCCTCACCAAAAAAAGTATTCTCATCTGATTTAAGTCCTATTATCTCTGGAATGTCATCATTATTTTTAAGTAAATGGGTTCCCATGACATCGGCCGCTGACCTGGCTATATAATAGGCCTGTAATTTACAGATCTTTTTCTGTGCCATAACACTATCAAAATACCACAGGCTTAATAACGTGGCTGATAAAACCGCCAGGATCAAAAACATCATCAGTATAACGACCAGAGCATAACCCTTTTGTTTTTTCAGATAACTGCTTAACACGCTATTTTTCCACCACCACATTTAACCGATCCTCAGGAAAAACTAACCAATATATTCCAATACCAATTTAAAATCTCCGGTCCATAAATCCAGGCCAGCCATCCCCCTAAAGCCAGAAATGGACCAAATTTAATAGAAGTCTTGCCGTTAGCCCGGCCGGTCATCAGCAGGTACAAGGCATAACTCCCCCCCATAAGTGAGGTTATTAAAAATGCCAACCAGGCCCCCTGCCATCCGGTGAAAACTCCGATAACTGCCGCCAGTTTAATATCTCCGCCCCCCATTCCACCCCGGGAGACTATAGCTGCTGCCAGGAGTATGCCTCCGAACAGTAATCCCCCCAGTAAGGCCGAAGAAAAACCTACCGTTACCAATGACAACAGTAAACCCACCAACAGACCCGGATAGGTAATCAGGTCCGGAATTATCCCCTGGTCCTTATCAATTAAAGCTGCTACCAGCAGAATACTTGTTAAAATCCACCCGGCCAGCATCTCCCAGCCCCATCCCCATTTTATATAAATAAGCCCCCCACTTAAGCTGGTGACTAATTCCACTAAGGGATAACGAAAGGGAATAATCTCCCCGCAATACCGGCACCGGCCCTTCAAACATATATAACTAAAAACAGGCACCAAATCCCGGGGCTTTAAGGGATTAAAACAGGCTGCACAATGGCTGCCCGGCCAGAGAAGCGATTCCCTCCCGGGTAAACGGAATATAACCACATTAAGAAAAGAACCCCAGATAAGCCCTCCTATTAATACTAAAACCACATTAAACATAATTATCTCCTTAAATAATAACAGCCTTGCTTTCCGGCAAAATTTAAGGGTCATACCGGTAGATATGACCCTGGACTTTATCACGATTAGATTTTAAGTATCTGAACCTTCCCCCGTTTCCTCTACCGCTTATATTTTACCGGGAATTACTTCGATCTTAACCTGATCAGTTACATCACCAGGTGTTACCGTTACATTATATTTATATGAACTGTTTTTGGTATAAGTCGTTTCCCCCACTTTTATCTCTATCGGTACTTTGGGCTCTTTATCGAGATACTGTTTATCAATTAATACATCTCCAGTTGTAATTACCTTATTACTGGAGACAGGCGGGTTTATATCCCCATTTATAATCGCTAACTCAACAGCTTTTTCAATCATCATGACATTAGTATTATGAGCCTGCTTTTTAGCCTTATCAAAAGAAGCTCCAAATCTAGGTACAGCTATACCAGCCAGCAAAGCCAGTATACCCATGACTACAATTAACTCCACCAAGGTAAAGCCCCGCTCATTCCTTTTCCGGCTCCTTGGTGACCACAGTTTATCTAACATTAATTCTTCCTCCCCATTTATAAACTACTTACCATAATTAAATAAGGCCTTATATCCCCCCTTTTTAGTGAAATATTACCGGCCTTTTTATGTTAGAATTCTTAGTAAATTACTATGTCCAGTATTCCCTATCGGTCGGTCCTTACCTAGTAATATCATATTACAAACCCTTACTAAAAGCACTAATAATCAGGCTTTTAATAGTAACAAAATCATGAGTCTATAGTCCCAGTTTATAATTTATTTTAAACCCTGGGGAGTATGCTACCGCTAATAACCGTAAAAAATATTAATTATTATTCTTTATATTATTACTGTATTAACCAGTTCAAAAATCGGCATAAGAGTAGATACCACTATGGCTCCTACCAGAATACCGACTAACAGGATTAAAATAGGCTCTATAAGGGCCATCATAGAATCAATTAGATACATTATTTCCCGGTCAAAGTAATCTGCCATACGGATCAGCATATCATCCAGAGCCCCGGTTTCTTCTCCTACAGCAACCATTTGAATAACCATCGGTTCAAAAACACCGGTGTTTTGTAAAGGAATACTGATAGCCTGACCCTCACTAATACTTTCCCGGGCTTTACGAATACCCCTGCTTACCACTGCATTACCTACCACATCCTCACTGACTTCCAGGGCTTGTAAAATAGGTATACCTGAACCAACCAAGGTCCCCATAGTACGTGCAAACCGGGCCACCGTAATACGGGAAATAGTTTTGCCGATGATAGGTAAATGCAGGTAAAGGTTATCAAAAAAATATCTTCCTCGGCGGGTTTTACCAATTATCTTCAGACCATAAATTAATATAACCGTACCAGCCAGCAGGTAGACCCAGCGGGTACGAATCAGGTTACTAATGGCCAATAAAGCCCGAGTAGATCCTGGCATTTGGGCCCCAGCCGCTTCGAACATACCGATAAAACCAGGCATCACTACCGTAATGATAAATATTACCATAAGAAAAGCAAATACGGTAATTATGGCTGGATAAATCGAAGCTGATCTAATTTTAGAAGTTATTTCATCTTCCCGCTCCAGGTGCAGGGACAACCGCTCTAACACTGAGTCCATAACCCCACCTAGTTCCCCGGCCCGCACCATACTAATATAAATAGATGAAAAAACGGCTGGGTGGCAGGCCATGGCCTGCCACACTGTAACCCCTTCTTCCAAATTATCTCTTATGGAAAAAAGTGCCTTTTTCAGTTTTTTATGATTAGCTTGTTCCGCCAGGATGGAAAAACATTTTAAAATAGGTAAACCAGCTGACAGCATAGTAGCCAGCTGCCGAGTCATGACGATCATATCCCGGGCCGGCACTTTAGCAAAACCCCAGGGTAGCTCCAGTTTTTGGCCAGATTGTACGATTTCCTCCAGAGATAGTATGTAATAATTCTGCTTAAGCAGGCTATCAATCACCGTTTTCTTGTCCTCTGCTTCCAACCTGCCTGTCAATATTTTTCCTTGACGGTCTCTTACCCGATATGCAAATTCCAAATTAACCACCTCCCTTGTTCCTTGGGAATTATGGATAAATAGGTTAAAAGCGTTCCTTGCCTGGAGGCGTATATAACAGCTCGCTTTTTAGCTTCCTCCAGGGAGATTAATCATCTTGGGCAGAACTCCTCTAAAAGGGTATTTTAAAACCTATCATCTTGCCTAAAGGTGTATAAATAAGCGAGCCCTCCTGGAGCAGGACAGAAACACCCGGCGAAGGTTACGGGGCAGGGTGGGCGAAAAACAGGACGTTTTGAGCCGGTCGCGCCACACGGACGTGGCGTTGACCGGGTACCACCCTGACCCGGAACCAAGCCGTTGGTGTTTCGTTCTGCGGAAGTTGGAGCAAGTGTTTTATACACCTTTAGGCAAGGAACGCTCCCTTAGTTATATGTACAACCCCCTAAAACAAAGTTAAACAGCAGCAGTTACAAAACCGTAGAAACAGCTCGCTTTTTAGCTTCCTCCAGGGAGATTAATCCCTTCTGGTACAGCCTGGTAAGAGATTTTTCCATAGTCACCATCCCACTGGTACTACCAGTTTGTATAGCTGAATAAATCTGATGAACCTTATTTTCCCGAATCAAGTTTTTAATAGCCGTGTTAGCTACCAAAACCTCAGCCGCAACAATACGTCCCTTACCATCTATCCGGGGAACCAGTTGCTGGCTAATAATTCCCTGTAGACAATTAGCCAGTTGTATACGCACATGCTGCTGCTGATGAGGAGGAAACACATCCACAATTCGTTCAATAGTCTGGGCAGCACTGCCGGAATGAAGAGTAGCCAGCACTAAATGGCCGGTCTCTGCCGCCGTAATAGCAGTAGAAATCGTTTCCAAATCACGCATCTCTCCCACCATGATTACATCCGGATCCTGCCGCATGGCTGCCCGTAAAGCTAACGCAAAAGAGGGAGTATCAGTACCTATTTCCCGTTGGTTTATGACACAGGAAGCGTGACGATGCAGGTATTCAATGGGATCTTCCAGGGTTATGATATGTAAATTACGAGTATGATTTAACAGGTTGATTATTCCGGCCAGGGTGGTAGATTTTCCACTGCCGGTGACCCCGGTAACTAGTACTAATCCAGTTTCTTTCACCCCCAGCTCGGCAACTACAGAAGGTAAATTAAGCTCTTTTAATTCCGGCACATTAACAGGTATTAAGCGGATAGCAGCAGCCCAGGAACCACGTTGGCGGTAGAGATTAACTCTAAAACGACCAATTCCCGGATAGGCATTGGAAAAGTCAGCCTGGCCATTTTCCTCTAGACTGATACGGATTTTTTCGTTAGGTATAATCTCCTCACCTAGCCTGCACGTATCCTCAGCAGTTAATAATTCCTTATCCGGGCCGGTAACTATGCGACCATTTATACGATATAAAGGAGGCCGGGAAACGGTTATATGTATATCCGATGCTCCCATTGCCACACCTTGTTTTATGATCTCCAATGCTGTTTTTCCGGCCATTTAAACGCCTCCTAACCAGACAACCTTCATTACTTCCTCCAACGAAGTCAAACCCTGTTTTGCTTTAGCTATACCATCAGCTTGTATGGTAGTCATCCCCTCCTGTTGAGCCACCTGTTCAATAATATCCTCGGCATTTTCTCCCTGACCAATCAAACTGCGCAGTTGGGATCCGGGGATCAATATTTCATGAAGGGCAATACGTCCCTGATAGCCCAATTGCCGGCACATATTACACCCAGTCGCCCGGTAAAATTGCTGATGGGCTTCCTGACTTATGCCTAACCGCCGGGCAGTTGCTTCATCTAAAAAGTAGGTTTCCCGGCAATTAGGACATAACATACGTACCAGCCTCTGGGAAACGACTCCGGCCAGAGCAGAGTTTAATAAAAAATCTTCGATTCCCATATCAGTTAAGCGGGCAATAGTTCCCGCTGCACTATTAGTATGCAGGGTGGATAATAACAGGTGACCAGTTAAAGCCGCCTGTACTGCCAGGCGGGCCGTATCCTCATCACGTATTTCGCCTACCATAATAACATCTGGATCCTGCCGTAAAACTGACCGAAGTCCACTGGAAAAAGTAAGCCCGGCTTTAATATTAGTCTGAACCTGATTTACACCTGCCAGTGAGTATTCCACCGGATCTTCTAAAGTAATAATGTTTTTATCCATAGAGTTTATCTCGTTTAAAATTGAGTACATAGTGGTGGTTTTGCCGGAACCTGTAGGACCGGTAACCAATACCATACCATAAGGACGGTAAGCCAGGGTCATCAATTTTTCTTTATTCTGGGGGCTTAATCCTAACTGATCAAAACGATTAAAAGCATTAACCCGGTCTAAAATACGTAAAACTACTTTTTCTCCATGCTGGGTAGGTAGGGTCGACACCCGAAAATCCACTTCCCGGTCCTCAATATGCATACGAAATCGGCCATCCTGGGGTACCCGTTTTTCTGCTATATCCATCGAAGCCATAATTTTCACCCGTGAAACCAGAGCCGCCATGGATTGGGCCGGCAGGTTCAATACGTGAAACAGTTCCCCATCGATACGGAAGCGGATCCGCCCCTCACCTTCCTGAGGCTCAATGTGAACATCACTACAATGGCCGTGTACCGCCTGTATAAGTATAGAATTAACTACCCGGATAATAGGAGCATCATCACCCACTCTTAAGGATGAATCACTGTGTACCAGTGCAGCAGCTTTATCAGTCTGGTTTAGCTCGCCCAAAATACGTTCCATATTAGAATCAATACGAAATGCCAGTAACTGGCGCAGTGCTATGTCGATCTCCCGTTCACTGGCCAGCAGAGGCACTATATCCAGACCAGTAGCCATTCGAATATCATCAATCCCTTGTTGATTAAAAGGATCTGCCATAGCCAGGGTTAAAGAATCTTTACGACGAGAAATCGGCAGCACTTTATGATGTCTTAATAGTTGAGCAGGTACCAATTTAACGACTTCCGGGTCAATATTTATCTTACTTATGCGAACATGGGGAATCCCCAGCATAAATTCCAGAGTTTCTATAAGTTGTTGTTCGGTTATTACCCCCTGGCTTACCAGGATTTGCCCCAGCCGTTTCCCGCTATGTTCCTGTTCCCGCAAGGCCTCCTGCAGCTGCTGGGAGGTAATTAGTCCCACCTCGATTAGAAATTCCCCCATCATCTTACGCTTGTGAACCAATAGCAAAACTCCCCTTAAAAAATCCTGTGATATTTATTATAACTATGGTTGCACCTGGGACAAAATGTCAAGCAGGTATTAATCCCCTACTTCCAGAGCAAGTAATTCATACTCCTGATGCAAAAGGTCTATGTAAAGGAGCTGGTGGCGTAATAGATTACCCCGGCCGATGAGAACTTTTACCACTTCACTTACCTGTATAGCTGCAATGAGAGCCGGAGTAAATGAGGGATTCCCCTGTTCCTTCTCTACCCCTTCTCTTCCATTACTATAGAGCAGATTAAGAATCCGGTCGCCAGGAAATATGGTAGCCACCTGACCATACCATCCTCCAATAGCCCCATGAACCATGGGAATATTTAATTTTTCACAGGTATCCTGTACCAGTAATCGGGCCGGGGCACTGTCTACGGCATCAACTATCACCTGGTGCCCGGCCAGCAGCTCCCGAGCATTATCCGGGGATAAAAGTTGATTAACTGCCTGCACTTTAATCAAGGGATTTACTTCCTGCAAACGCTGCCTGGCCCTTATGGCTTTAGACATTCCCAGAGATTTGACATCAGATAATAGCTGGCGATTAAGATTAGATTCTTCAAAAACATCACCATCGATAGCCGTAAGGTATCCTATTCCTAGTCGCCCTAACATCTCCAGGACATACCCTCCCAGACCACCACAACCAACTACCGCCACCCGCCTATCTTTAAGGCTGGCATTTTCCTCCGGGCTTAATGTATTCATATTCCGTATATAACGCTTAATAGTAATCACCTCCAGCAAAGCTGTTTTTATTAATATAATATCCGATATTTCCCATATCTTCGACCACAGACATTTTCTTTAGGACCAATAATAACACCCGGGGTATCCCGGTCCACCATGAAAGTATCCCCTTACAACCTAATTTCCTAGCCAAAGTAGCCAATACTGTAAACTATATATTGCAATATCTACGCCAAACCCGTCAAATTGGGCCTGACCTTTATTAGCTGCTTAATTTCCAGGAGTTATTTGCTGATTCAGGCTCGCAAACGCTTCGAAATTTTAAAATCCGAATAAAATGCCTTATTATTGCCAATAAGACGGTGAAGCATCTTTAAACACTAGAAACGAAATGGTAGGTATGTAATGAGAAATACCAAATGAAAGCCTAAAAAAGGAATGATTTATTTAACCGGCCAAAAAGCCATCATACAAAACCACCCTGGTCAAGAAACTATTTCTTAATCAGGGTGGTAAAACATTTATTTAAATAAACTGAGCGACTACTTACCATATCACACCAAAGCATAAAATATTCCTGCATTACTAAACAAGCTTTGGTTAATAATAATTCAAACTGTAAACTAAAAAACTCCACATCAGTTTTAACTGTAATTTATACTTTTCCTAATCAATGATTAAAATCCAAGGTTTCTTAAAAAACAAGATTTTAAGAAGGTGTTGTAACTGAGTGAAGCACTAGTAGTATTAGTCCGTAGTATTATTGGCTTTTTTAGTTTATTAATATTTGCTCGCCTGCTAGGCAAACAGCAGATTAGCCAATTAACTTTTTTTGATTATGTATTAGGTATAACAGTTGGCTCTATTGCCGCCTCCCTTTCGGTAGATTTAAGCAGCCGGGCCTGGCCCCACTGGGTAGGTCTGTTAACCTGGACGGTTTTAGTACTGGCTCTACAAATTTTAACTATAAAATCCCCCGTAGCCGCCAAATTTTTTAGCGGTGAACCTACAGTAGTCATATCCAATGGGAAGATACTGGAGGATGCCATGAAAAAAACCCGTTACACCGTATCTGATCTCATGGAACAGCTTCGTGATAAAAATATATTTGACCTTACTGAAGTTCAATTTGCCGTACTGGAAACAGATGGACAACTATCTGTACAGCTTAAACCGGAATTACGCCCGGTAACCGTAAAAGACATGAACCTTATGCCGGCTGATAGTGGTTTAAGTGCCCAGCTTATTTATAATGGAATGATTATAGAGGAAAATTTAGAATTGGTAGGATTAGATCGCCTGTGGTTGGAACAGCAACTGCAACAGCAGGGAATTGAAAAGGTAACCGACGTTTTTCTGGCTTCCTATAACCCGGCGGCCAGTACTTTATATATCGATCTTTATAGTGATAACCTGGAATCTTCTACTAAAAAACCTAATTAGAAAAGGGAGTCCTACTATGCGCAAATTAACTATTTATGCCCTGCCTATAATAACTCTCCTAGCCTTCATTATTATAATGAACAGCGGGGACTATTTAAAGAAACCATTTAGCCAGCATGATAATGTTCCCCGGCAAATAGTAACACTGGAGAAGGAAATTAAGCAAAAAGACTGGCAGCAAGCATCCCAGGAATGGGAAAAGCTGAATAGTGCCTGGGAAAAGGTAATGCCCCGTATACAATTCAGCGTAGAAAAAGATGAAATCAATGCTATTGATGTCGGTCTGGGAAGGTTAAAGGGATATATTGTTGCCCGGGATTACAGTAATGCCCTGGCCCAGCTCAGCGAAATCCGGGAACACTGGGAAAATTTAAATGAATAACTAGGCTTGCGCTTTTATAATGGCTCTTATTACCCGTTCAGTATTAATACCCTCCACAAATATATGGTCCCCTATGCCCCGGGGCAGTACATATTTTATTCGGTTTTTTACTACTTTTTTGTCATTAAGCATTCCTTCATAGATTAGTTGGGGGGCCAAAGGCGGTATTCCAGCTTCTATATCCAGTTTATGGTATAGTGCAGCTATATCGGCCAGTTCTGATGGTTTAAGATAGCCAAGATCCAGGGCTAAATAAGCCGCAGCCATAGTCCCCATGGCTACTGCTTCTCCGTGCCGGTAAGTATTATATTGACCCAATTTTTCAATAGAATGCCCAAAAGTGTGCCCTAGATTTAACACGGCTCGCAGTCCGCTTTCCCTTTCATCACTTTCTACTATCTGGCCTTTAATTCGGCATGATTCTATAATTATATGCTGTAAACATTCCAGCTCCCGGTGGAGAATCTTTTCGGTATGAAGAGTTAAATAATTGAAAAAGCTGCGTTCACAAGCAATACCGTATTTAACAACCTCTCCTAGACCACTTTTATAATCACGTTCTGTCAGGCTTAGCAGAGTGGATGTATCTATCATGACTAGACGGGGCTGATAAAAAGCACCGATCATGTTTTTACCCCGGGGATGATTTACAGCCACCTTTCCTCCCACACTACTATCTACCTGGGCCAGTAAAGTAGTAGGAATCTGAATAAAATCAATCCCCCGCTGATATACAGCAGCCACAAAGCCAGCCAGATCTCCTACCACTCCACCTCCCAGAGCAACTATAGCATCACTTCGTTCCAGGCGCATTTCCAGAGCCTGGTCAAGGACTTTCATAGCCTGTTCCATATTTTTATATTTTTCCCCATCAGGAATTAAAGCCACCCCTACTTCAAATCCAGAGGTCAGCAGTGTCTCTCTGGTCCTGAGCCCATATAAATTGTAAACCGTAGGGTTACTTACCAGGAGCAGCTTTTCTGCATGGGTAGCCTGCCTGGCTAATTCACCAGCCCTAGTCAAAAGATCTGGTTTAATTACTATAGGATAAGTTCTTTTCCCTAGTTTCACTTGCAGCTGCTGCATTATTTCCGTCTACCTTTTTCCCCTAAATACGGAGTAGTCTTTTTGATAATTTCTAGAACTACCTGGTCCAGATCTTTACCACTGGTATTAACTTGCAGGTCTGCCTTCTGATAGAATGAAGCCCTTTCTTCTAACATATCAATGATGTCCTGTAAGGTTAAATTCTTTTTTAAAAGCGGCCGGGTCCCTTTTTTACGGCTGACCCGGGCAAAAATATCCTCAGGTGCAGCCTGCAGGCATATCATAATACCGTTTTGCCGCAAGGCTTCCATATTATCCTCTTCCAGAACTACCCCGCCACCAGTGGCAATAACTAGCCCACTACGCCGGCTTAGTTTTTGAGCCATAAGCTGTTCTTCAGAACGAAACCTTATTTCCCCGTAACGACGAAACAAGTCATTAATACTTAAACCGGTAAGTTTTTCAATCTCCCGGTCCATGTCTATGAATTCCCGCCCCATGCGTTCTGCTATTTTTGAGCCTACGGAGCTCTTGCCCGTTCCCATAAATCCTGTTAAAACAATATTTTTTTCCATTTCCACACCTTTTCCATATATATCATATAACTGTTATAAGCCTCATGTATCTCATCCAAATGGTCTTTCCCAAACTTATCCATAAAAACCCTGGCCATGGCAAAAGCCACCATGGCTTCTCCTACCACTGCGGCGGCAGGTACAGCACAAATGTCCGAACGTTCCACAACTGCCTTTTCCTCTATCCACCGACTGGTATTAACACTGGTCAGGGGTTTATAAAGGGTAGGTATGGGTTTCATATAAGCCCGCAGGAAAATTGTCTCCCCATTGCTTATGCCACCTTCAATTCCGCCAGCCCGGTTAGTACGCCTATATAATCCCGCCTCCTGATCATAAAACAACTCATCATGCACCTGGGAACCTGGTAAACTAGAATTGTCAACTCCTGGACCTATTTCAACTGCCTTAATAGCAGGTACGCCCATCATCACTGCAGCTAGTCTAGAATCCAGACGCTGCTCCCAGCTAACATGGCTGCCTAAACCAGGTGGAACTCCTATGGCTCCAACTTCAAAGCATCCTCCCAATGACTCCCCCATCCTCCGGGCTGCATCTATCTGCTCTATCATCTCCTTTGCCTTATCCGGATTACCGCAGCGAACCGGTGACTGATCAATACTTGTCATAAATTGCTCCCAGGTTGATTCAGTAACCGGCACTGCCTCTGCTGAAATATCTCCTATGGAGATTACCTGACTATAAATATATATGCTAAAAGCCTTTAATAATTTCTCACAAAAAGCCCCCACTGCCACACGGGCAGCCGTTTCTCGAGCACTGGCTCTTTCCAAAACATTACGCATATCATGATGATGATACTTCATGCCTCCCGCCAGATCAGCGTGACCCGGACGAGGGCGGTAAACAGCTTTTTCCTCCATCCGGGAACAAGATCCTGGTCCCATTATACCCTGCCAGTTACTATAATCCTCATTATAGATAATAAAACTGACCGGACTTCCTAAGGTTATTCCATTCCTAACCCCAGCCAAAATTTCTACCCGGTCAGATTCTATTGCCATACGCCCACCGCGGCCATAACCCTGCTGACGCCTCCATAATTGTTCATTAATATCTGTCTCGCTAATGGCCAGCCCGGCTGGTAAACCCTCCAAAATTGCTACCAGACCTTTGCCATGCGATTCACCCGCGGTTGAAAACCTTAGCACAGCGCTGCCCCCTATTTCTTCTTAATATATCCACCCCGAAAATGTTTAGGTTCCATAAATATCACAAAGGCTGCCGGATCTTTTTCATATATTTTATCAGCAACTATTCCGGCCATATTACGCTTAACTATAATGTTCATAATCAGTTTCGGTCCAACTTTTCCATGGGCTTCCCAACAAGTAACTGGGAATCCTTCCTCTCTTAACTCATCAACTATGTAAGCATGCTCGCGATCAACCGTAACCTGAATCCCCCGGAATCCCAAGGCCAGTTTTTCCTCAATGACACTTCCTACTAATACACCTAGAGCAAATCCCGTGCAGAAAACCACCAGTTTAATCGGGTCGTTTAAAGACCCTACCACCATACCTAAAGCCAGTGTATAAACCAGTATCTCAAAAAATCCAATGATAGCCGCCGGTAGACGATCCCCACGGATCACCAGGATCATCCGTATGGTACCCAACGAAACGTCTATAATCCGTGCAAAAAAAATAAACAGCAATTCCAGTATCATTGACTAATTCCCCTCCTCACCAATTCTGGGGTGGCATTTCGGATACCCGTATTCTCCCCGCAACCGGATTTACAATAATATACTTCTTACGATTTTGCCGGTTGGCCAGGGTAATGGTCCCTCCTGTTACTGGAGATCCGTTAATTGTAAATTTGCAACAGGAAGTCGATCCAATAGTAGTCTTAAAAGAGGTTTTATCAGCAAAGCGTATTCCATCCTGCAAATAATAGGTTTTCTCCCCTACTACCTGGTAAGCCCCACTGAATATAAAGAACTTAACCGTCTGAGGAGTACCTTCGGCTACCGCTTGCTGACGGACATCTCTTAACACTCCAGCCAAACGGCGCGCATCGCTCTCCAGCCGGTAATTATCAATTTGTCGAACTAATAGCGGAGATGATAAAAGTAGAATAATCCCTACCAGACATAAAAAAATACTCAGTTCAATCAGAGTGAACCCTTTGTTCCTGCAGTCCACAAAGAACCACATCCCTCATATACCCTACCGGGGGATCAATACCCAGAAGAATCTCCAGGGTCAGGGCCCCCTGATAAACAAACATAGACAGACCATTTATAGTCTTAAGTCCCCGATCCTGCCCCATGTAAAGTAGACGAGTATTCTGAGGATTGTAGATGACATCACAAATTACGGTATGATCAGGAACAGCCTCCAGGGAGGACACCGGTGATTGATTAATATTAGGAAACATTCCTGCCGGAGAACAGTTAATAATGAGGTCAGCCCTTCCAGCCAGGTGGTTGAAATTAGCTTCGTTCATCACCAGACCATCTGCACTACAACCAGTAGCAGAATTTATTCTGCCCGCCAGGTGGCAGGCCTTATCTTCATCTAAATCAAGAATATCTATGCGAGTAAAACCTTCATATCCTAAAGCAGTACCAATAGAACGGGCTGCTCCACCTGCGCCAATCATCACTACCCTCCCGGTCAGAGGGACAACTTTTTCACAGAGGGCGGAAAGAAAACCTGATCCATCAGTATTATGTCCGATCAGGTGTCCTCTTTTATTTTGTATAACATTTACTGCTCCGCAAGCCTGAGCCTCTGAAGATAGCTCATCCAGAAATGGAATTACAGCCTCCTTGTAGGGAATAGTTACGTTTACCCCCCGCAGTTTTAGACTTCGTATGGCTTCTACTGCTCTTCCTATATTGGCCGGTTCTATTTCTAAGGGAAGATAAATAGCATTTATGCCCATATATTCGAAAACAGCGTTATGCATTAAAGGAGATAAGCTGTGATGGAGAGGTTTTCCCAATAATCCCAGTAATGCAGTTTGGGTATTAATAAGCAGCATAAAAACCTCCACACTATAAAAACATTGCAAAACTGCATCTGCTGATAGTTCCCATTATTACACTTAGCCGGCCTTTTTTCAACTTGAGCCTAATCTTTGCACTTTCTTTATATGAGACCTCATCTACTTTGCGACCACAAATAGAGTATTATCGTAATATCCCCTTATGAGATCGCCTTTCGTTACGGTCCTCTGCTTTTCCCAAATTACACTAACCTAATCTACAAAGGGGTAACTATCTGTTTGTAGACGTTTTTTTAACCGGCGCAATACAAAATACTCCATAACCCGGGACACCTTCGTACCCATAAACTCACGCTTGGCAATAGGTACCACCAGAATGGTAAACAATCCGGCCCGGTTACCACCTAATATATCGGTAAAAATCTGGTCACCAATGACAGCGGTCTGTTCCGGCTTAACTCCCATCAATGATACAGCACGATTAAAAGCACCCCGGCGGGGCTTTTTAGCCCGGCATATAAAGGGTATCCCTAAATCCTGAGCTACTTGGTATACCCTAAGGTGGCCATTGTTAGAAAGAATACAGGCCTTAAACCCAGCCTCTTTAATTTTTTTAAACCAATCACTAACCTCGGTAGTAATCTCGTTACTATTCCAACCAGTTATGGTATTATCCAGATCAAATATAAAAGTCTGGATATTCATTTGCTTTAGTTTATCCAGGGGAATATCCATAATCGAATCAACATACATCCTGGGATAAAAAACGTTCAGCGTTGACACTCCATTCTTGCATAATAGGTTTATACTTTACTTAGCTTATTGCGAAGAAATTCTGCTGCTATTTCTGGTGAAACAGGATTAACATGATAACCTGTAGCCAGCTCTATGCCATTACTAACAATAAGCCGGGGAGTAACCTCCATATACCAGTGGTAACCCCCCTGGTAAGGTACATTTACCGGGGCGGTATTGATGACGATATTATAGGACGTATTATCCAGCAGATCAACCATAGCCCGGAAAAATATGGTACTAACCTCAGCTAGGTTTTTAAGCTCCTCCCGGGTTATTTCCCCATAATGCTCAGTATGCCGGCGGGGAATTATCCAGGCCTCATAACTGAACCGGGAAGCATAGGGACAAAGCACGACAAAATGCTCTGTTTCATAGACAATCCGGTTCAAAGCCTCTTCTTCCTCTTTCAGCATAGAGCACAGCAGGCAGGCCTGGTTCTCCCGGTAATAACGCGGTACCCCCTGCTGGTGAGCTGGTACCATAGGTAAAGCAATGATCTGGGAATGACTATGTTCCAGAGAAGCTCCCGCAAAAAGCCCCCGATTTTTATATATCTGAATATATTTAAGACGCTGATCTTTTGCCAGGGTATTGTACCGTAACTGCATCATCCGGTAAACCAATTCAAAACGACTTACCGGAAAGCGGTGAAACTCTATCCCATGTTGGGGAGTTTCAACGATCACCTCATGCTGCCCTAATCCATTAGAGCGGGTAAAAACACCCCGGGTTTCCGTACTCAACTCCCCCTCCAGGTTAAACACTGAAAACTTGTTAGGTATGGTACGAACTTGCCACCCGGGAGTATCCGGTCTAGTTCCTTCCTTCCTAAAAGCAGCTAATTCCCGGGTAGTGTAATCCTCATGACCCTCACAAAACGGGCAGAAGTTATTGCCTACCGGATGCCCTACCCCGGTTTTGTTGATAGGAAAATCCTTAGGTTTAAGTACCACATCAGTTGCTACCACCACCCAGTTATCCCGGAACAAATCCCTGCGCAATTCCGGCATCCAAGTCTCCCTCCTTAAATACCACGGCCATTCAATATCTTCTATATATATATTAATACATTCGGCCTTATCATACCCACTATTATAAACTCCCTCCGCTAAGACTGGGAGTGGCCCCGCAATTCCTGATCCTGCTGCTACCACTACTCCTTCCGAAAGGATGCCTAAACCCATATCCTACTTACATCCCCGGTACGGCTTCTAAATACCGGAAAATTCAAGGAGGCTCTTTTAAGGCGACAGTGATAAATCTTTCCTTTGGTATTCTGCACATCAGGAAAGGTTTCCTGCCTCAAACCCAGCTGGTCTGACCACCTTTACCAGATAGAAACATAGGAAAACACCTTTAAAAGGTTCCCTCAATAATATTAAAAACAGGGTGGAAATCTCTAAAATTATCCACCCTGTTTAGTAAATATCTATTTTACATTTCTACACTTATCTCTTGGATTAGTTTTTTCAAAGCCCTTTTTTCTATTCTCGAAACATAAGAACGGGATATACCTAATTTCTTAGCAATCTCCCGCTGGGTCTCCTTAAGGCCATTAAAAAGCCCGTAACGCATGCCAATTACCTGGCGTTCACGGCGACTAAGAATATCCATTTTACCCCGAATTTTTTCCTCCTGTATTTTAGCCTGAACCATTTCAAAAATTTCGTTATCGGTAGTTAAAACATCCATCAAGGTTATTTCATTACCTTCCTTATCATATCCTATAGGGTCATAAATAGACACTTCCTGTTTAACCTTTTTTATGTTGCGAAGATGCATAAGGACCTCGTTTTCAATACAGCGGGCTGCATAAGTGGCTAACCGTACCCCCCGCTCATCATTGTAGGTCTTAATAGCTTTAATAAGACCAATAGTACCAATAGAAATTAGATCCTCCATGTCTTCCCCGCTGGTTTCATACTTACGCACCACATGGGCTACCAAACGCAAATTATGTTCAATTAACTTATTACGAGCCTCCTCACTTCCCGCTTTTAACCTATCCAGGCACAGCTTTTCTTCCTGTTCATCAAGTGGATGAGGGAAAACCTGATTATTTAAATAACCAAACAGAAGCAGGCATCCCTTAACAGCTACAGCCACCGCCAGTGCCCAACTCAGGAAGGTCAAAATACCACCTCCATATAATCAAGCGCTATATACTATATGACAATAGCCTGAAATTCGTGCCTTATTTAGATAGGTAAATAATGGCCCTCCCCGTCCTCAAAGTTCATTTATCCGGGGCAAACCAGGGGTAAAAATGGGCTCATAGGAGGGTAATAGTCAAATATATGCTTATTCAAAAAAAACTGGCTGAAAGCCGGTTAACATACCCGCGCAGGTAGTTTAGCATATACGCAAACCTCTTCTGCATCGTCCATATCTTTTGCAAACCGACGTTCTACACTCTTTTCAGCTAAACCATCGGTAAATACATAATCCTGAATATTTTCTTGGCCCGGAAAGCTTTTGTAAAATCACCTGTACCTTTTTCGGCAGTAAAAAATACTACCGTCGTACTGTTTTTCAATTTGGTCATAGGCGATATGCTCTACAACCATGGTGGCTTTTTGTTCCTTAATCAATCGTATCGCTTTGGTGATAAACTCCTCGGGATTTTGTTTAAACATCGCAAATATATGCTTTTCAATACCTGCTAAAATTGCAACGATAGTACGACGAGTAAGTGCGGTACCTTCAGCAATTTTGCCAACCAGGTCGTATTTAATTTTAAGCGAGAACGTTATTTAGCTCTTTAACCACCTGGTGCAAATCAGCCACCATAGAATAGTCAGCCATTTGATGTATATAAGCATTATCATCGGTATCGACCGCCACAATCACCCGGGCATCACGGATGCCCACCGTAAACTGCACTTGGCCCGAAATACCCAGCAAAACTGCCAGATCCGGCTGGCATTTCTTGCCGGAGAGCCCAATGACCCTGTCTTCTGGTAGCCATTTCTTATCTGTAGCCAACGGTTTGGAACAGGCCAGTTCTCCCCCGAGCTTCTTCGCCAGGCTTTCTACCGCAGCCAGGTCTTCCTGGCTGTTTAAGCCCTGTCCTACCACTACCAGCACCGGAGCTTCTTCAATATTTACACTACTGCTATCCTTGGCTCGAAACTCCAGCAATTTAACCCGGGAAGGCGGGACTTCCACTTGCAACTCATCGATACTGCCGCCATCACGGTCTGGAGCCGAGGCAAAAGCCCGTGGCACTATAGCCAGCACCTGCTTTTCCCCATCTATATACTGGGTGGCTACGGTAGCCCCGCCTAGCCCAATACGCTGGCAATTAATCTGCTCCCCTTCCACCTTGATTGCGGAAATATCCGTCAAACAACCCGCTCCCAACACCTGGGCCAGACGCCCAGCCAGTTCACGGCCCCGGCGGTCAGAGGATAGTAATACTATAGAACAGTCAAGCTTACCGCAAGCCTCTTTTAAGGCCGCCGCCACATTGGCGACATCAGCCGAAAATACTGCCGGGTTTCCTATCTTATATACCCTGGCTCCGGCAGCCGATAAGAGCTGGCATTGGCTGGCATTGTTCATACAAGCTACCTTTACTTCCCAACCCCGAGCATCAGCAATTAAACCGGCCACAGTCAATAATTCCAGAGCCAGCTTGTCTTTATCACTATAAACCAATATTCCCGCCATTTTTCCTACCTCCCGATCAGGTTTTCGCCCTTAAGGGCCGCTACCAGTTCGTCGACACTCCTGACGGCTACCTGCTTGCGGTCGCTCTCGGGAGCCAGGTTGCTCTCTGTCTTTACCAGGCAGAAATCACCCAGGTCCAAAGCTAAATCACCCGGTTCCAGAATTTCTTTGGGCTTTTTCCCGGCTTTTAGTATCTGGGTTACAGAAGCTATACGCGGTTCATTAATCCCAGAAATGACAGTTATCACCGCCGGCAATCCTACTTCCACCAACTCCTCACCCTCTTCCAGGGAACGGCTTACCCGCAAGCTTTCTCCTTGAACCTCAATAGCGGAAGCATAACCCACCTGAGGCAAGCCCAGGATTTCCGCCACTCGCGAGCCTACCTGGCCAGAATAGTTGTCTTCACTACCCTCACCAAAGATAATCAAGTCTACTTTCTCTATTCGCTGGATGGCAGCAGCCAGTATTCTTGCGATCTCTGCACTACCCAGCTCATCCAACTCATCATCGGTGATGAGCAGAGCTTCATCTGCTCCGGCGGCCAAAGCTTCCTTGGCCGTATCCTCCAGTTCGTCGTTACCGGCGGAAAGCAAGACAACCTTCCCCCCGTGAGCTTCTTTAATCTGAACCGCAGCCTCCAAGGCGTTCTTGTCTATAGCCCCCATGGTCCAGGGCACATCTTCCAATACGGGCTGCCGATTACGAATCCTTATTTGCTGTAAGTCAGGTATTTGTTTCATGGCTACTACAACATTCATCCTTCTATCCCCCTACTATCTTTCCTAGCCGAAACGAAATTGTACTCCGCTTCCGCCGCCGGGATAACTCCACTCTAGCACCTCGGTACCGCAAGCCAGGCGGTAAGTACCGCATCCCAGGCCATGCTATTATCTTTAAGCTTTACCCCTCAATATAGAAGCAGCCACAATCAATTTCTGCATATCGGCTACCCCTTCAATTTCCGGTCCAATTATGGCATCACGATAAACCCGCTCAATAATATAATCTTTCATAAGTCCATAAGAACCGTGCACATCAACCGCTATACGCGCCGCATCCACCACATTGTCGCCACAATAAGCCTTGACCAGAGCAGCCTCAGCAGCAAATTTGCCCGGGTCTTTTATATCATTGGCAATGCAGCCCAGGCGATAGCACAACCAACGCGCAGTCTCATACTTAATGGCCAAATCGGCAATTTTAAGCTGAATGGCCTGAAATTTAGCTATGGGTTGACCCCGGTGGGTTTTTTCACGAGCATATTTGCTGGCCTCCTCCAGGGCTGCCAGGGTTCCTCCCAGGGCCGCGGTACTAGTGCCAATCTTACCCAGGGCAATCCCCAACAGTAAAATAGGAAAACCCTGCCCTATCTTGCCCAACAGATTATCTGCCGGTACTTTTACATCCTTCATATATACATCCAGTAATTGTCCCCCAAGCATGCCTATTTTTTCCCAGGGCTCAGATATGGAGTAGCCTTCGGCCCATTTATCGAGAATAAAAGCAGTTACTTCCCCGCTTTCCATCTCACGGGCAAAAACCACCATGGCTCCAGGATAATTGGCGTTAGAAATAAAACGCTTGGTTCCGTTAAGTATATAAAAATCATCCTGTTTCACAGCTGTAGTGGTAATCTGTTTGGGATCAGAGCCAGTTCCCGGTTCAGTAAAAGCAAATGATACGATGTGCTTGGCCTTGCAGCCTGGAATCATGTACTTTTTCTTCTGTTCTTCAGTTCCAAAGGTAGATATGGCCCCTAAACCCAGGGTATGAGCAGCCAAGGTCATAGCTATACCGCCGGAAACCTTGGCAATCTGCTCCATAGCCAGGACATAGCCATCATAACCCCCATTGGCTCCACCGTACTCTTCCGGGAAGGGAATGCCAAAAAGGTCCAGCTCTGCCATTCCAGCTAAAATCTCCTCGGGAATCTTGCTCTCCTCATCAATCTGTTTAGCTACAGGAGCTATGCTTTTCTCCGCAAACTCCCGGGCCATCTGTTGAATTAACGACTGCTCCTTGCTTAGATTAAAATCCACAATATACAACCCCCTTATAGCCTTTTTTCATATCCTGCCATGCACTGATTTAGTTTAGACATTAGTAATTGCTTTTTTAATCAATAATGTCTTACCTGAACACTCCAGCTATTCAATATAAAACCCGGACGACAAATGCCCAGGATAATTTTTTTCCTGGCTTTTTGTCTATAGAGTACAGCAACAGTTCTTCCTAATTGCCGTCCTTATCCAGCTTTTTGTCTATAAGATCCAGAGAAAGTTGAAATATTTGGGCAATCTGCGGTTCAACCAGCTGCCTTATATATTTATTGAATTCAAGAGCCATTGGAACCAGGTCCTTTTCCGCCAGTTCCTGACCTTTTTCGGTAAGATAAATTTTAAGGCTGCGGCGGTCCTCCAGATCTTCCTTTCTCTTCACCAAGTCTTCTTTGACCAAACGATCAATTAATCCGGTAATCGCAGGGCTATCTAATTGGATACGGGCGGCAATGTCTTTCACACTGGTACCACGATGATCCATGACATCAAATATCACAAAACTTTGGGCAGCGGTGACCCCGTGTTCAAGACAGCGGTTGTTGTACATGCGGCTTATTTTGCGTGACAGGGCATTCAGGCGGAAACACCAAAAAGTGGTAAAGTCTAACATGCTAAACTCCTCATTTTTTATATTTGACATATCCAGAAACATATATTTGTTCCAAGAAAGTAGGGCTCTATAATTATTAACTTCTTAATAATTATTACGTTAATAATGTCTTTATTATTAAACTTTATTTATTTACCTGCTGTCAAGGTGCTTTTCGCCCTTATGATCCCCTTAAGCCCCATTTTTAGCCAAACCAGGATAACGACCGAGATACAGGAAGGAGGAAAAACTAGAGCTACGGTCGTTATCCGGTCCAGGATTGCTCGTTTTGGTATTAATATTTAATTATGATGGTTTAGGATAGAAACGCGTTTTCAGGCTATCCCGCAGTTCACCCCACAGATCAGAATGAGCAATGGGGATTAGTTCCAGGGCTCTTTCCCTCCTACTCTTGTATTTAAGTTTGCTATCCCGAATTCAGTTTCTTATTATATTTTTGCTTCCATTTCTCCAATGCCATTCTTTCTACTTTCTTTGCTGAAAGCTGCCCGCTTTATTAAGCTTAGGGACTGCCAGGCAGTGCCTAAAAACTCATTTATCTGCCTTTGAATTCGGGAACCTTTTTCTGCCTGGTAAATACCGCCACTCCCTCCTTATAATCTTCGGTCAAAGAAGTGCTTATTACTCCTTGACGCTCAGCTTCAAGCTGGGATTCCAGGAAGGGCAGCAAAGCTTTGTTGAGCAAAGCCTTTGAAGCTGCATAGGCTTTGGTTGGCCCATTGGCCAGACGCTGGGCCAGTTTTGCAGTTTGGGCACCAAGCTCCTCCGGAGCGGTTACCTTGTTTACGAATCCCCACTCCAAGGCCTTATGGGCAGTAATTACTTCATCCATAAACACCATTTCGCTGGCTCGTCCCAAACCCACAATCAGAGGCACCATCTGGCTGAATCCTCCATCCTGACTGATGCCTACACCTGTATACGCCTGTTTGAAAACCACCTGTTCGTGGCAGAGACGCAGATCGCAGGCAGCAGCAAAACTCATGCCCACACCGGCGCATATACCATTGATGCTGGCGATAATGGGTTTGGGTAATTGCCTCATATCAGAAATAAGCCGGGCCAAAGGTAATGTGAAATCCTTGAAAAAAGCAGCTAAATCACCATCTCCCTATTTGCTGGCGTAAGCGATATCGCCCCCGAAACAAAATGCCTTTCCGGCTCCGATCAAAACTACCGCGCGCACTTTTTCATCATAGCAATCCTGGAAAGCCGCCATCATTCCGTTTACCAAATCACCGTTCAGGGCATTCATAGCCTCGGGACGATTTAAAGTGATCGTACAGATCCCCTTTTCCTTTTTCCAAAATACTGCATCACTACTCATTAATATCCCCCTCCTATTTAGTTTTTCCGGCACCTGCCAGTTCGCACCATATCCATATAATCACTCTCAGCATCTTTGGCGAACCGTACCAAAGAACTGGGATAGGTACCATTGGAAATGAAACGTTTCGTTCCGTTAATGACATAATGGTCGCCCTCTTTTACCGCAGTACTGCTAATCTGTTTAGGGTCTGATCCGGTTCCGGGTTCAGTAAAAGCAAAGGAGGCAATGTGCTTACCCTTGCAGGCGGCAGGCATGAACCCAGCCTTCTGTTCTGCCGTTCCGAGGTTGGCTATAGCTCTGAGTTCCAGACACTACACAACTTTCCTGGAACAAATTTTATGGAAATGTCGGCCTTGTTATCTCTTTTCCGTTCATATATTAATACTTTACATGTTATTTGATATTAGGTTAATTATTAGCACTTTAAAAGTCAATCTTTTTTTTAAATAAAAAGAATAATGTCGCTAAAAACTCCAAGAAAAAAGGCCGGTACCCCATCCGCTTTTCCAATAGACAGGCAGGGTACCGGCCCAATTATGCCCTTGTTACTAACAGTACGTAAGTACTGGGATATGCCACCTGATGAGTATGTCAAAGCTGCGGAGAATATTCGCAAGAGTCATGTATTAGGCAAATATGAACCAGTTATCCTAAATTAGCTCTATCAATTTCCTGACATGAGCGCAGCTCAGGTACATGACTGGTTACTAGAGCACTATCAAATCAAATCTGGGGAGAGAACCACCAGACGATTTGTGGAACTTCTAAGAGAAGCCCATCAGATTAAAAAGCAGTCGTTACCTAGATCCTATGAAGCGGTTGATGAACTTCCAATGGGATATCAAATGCAGGTTGATTTTGGTGAAAAACACATGCGGACCCCTGAGGGTAAGTACTTAAAGTTTACTTCGAAAGTTCTCCAAGGTGCTTTAAAAGAACAGCTGGAAATGCAGAGGTAATCGGTTAGGAGGACCTTTTTCGTGTCCTTTGCCAGGGTTACAAAACTGGGCTTTGATTTTTGCCATTTTACTGCTGTATTTTTATTTTGCCATAGACAGATACCACTCAATAGCTGCCTTTATCCCCGCTCGAAGCTCCACTCGGGGTCATACCCCAACAGTTCTCTGGCTTTGGGTAACATCAGCATTACTATGCTTGATATTTCCTGACCTATCTGCCCCAAATATAGACTCAATATCTTTACCCAAAACCATAGGTATCAAAACCATACAGCTTGGTATACAGTTCCCCGTGCTCTTCATCGACGCCCTTGGTCAAAGCATAAAGAGAAAGCAATTAACCTTCCTGACCCTCTTTTTGAGGAAGTACCCGATGATCTCCATATACCGATGAGCTGGATACATACTAGCACCAATCCCGAGGATAGTTTTTAAACATGCAATGTTAGATATCTCTAACCCTATCCACATATGTAAGCATGTAAGCAGCGTTAAATTGTACGAATATTTAATAAGTTGATAAGTTGGTGTCAGGCACCGCCATTTTTAAATTTTCCCCATGATATTTAGTAGCGTCTGATAACTATCTACATCATGGTACTTGACCTTACTCGTCGAAAGTTGATTAAAAAGCCGCTTGGCACAAGCTATTTTCGCCTGTTCAATTGGGCGGAGGTTTAAGCTCTCCATTGTCCCTTTAGTCTCAGCAATGAAATAAATATGCTTCACAGTACCTTCATTAAAAACAATCGCCCAGTCCGGCGAGTAGTTACCAACCGGAGTCGGAATAGAGAAACCTTTAGGTAGTTTAGCATATACGCAAACCTCTTCTGCATCGTCCATATCTTTTGCAAACCGACGTTCTACACTCTTTTCAGCTAAACCATCGGTAAATACATAATCCTGAATATTTTTCTTGGCCCGGAAAGCTTTTGTAAAATCACCTGTACCTTTTTCGGCAGTAAAAATACTACCGTCGTATTGTTTTTCAATTTGGTCATAGGTTATATGCTCTACAATCATGGTGGCTTTTTGTTCCTTAATCAATCGTATCGCTTTGGTGATAAACTCCTCGGGATTTTGTTTAAACATCGCAAATATATGCTTTTCAATACCTGCTAAAATTGCAACGATAGTACGACGAGTAAGTGCGGTACCTTCAGCAATTTTGCCAACCAGATCGTATTTAATTTGGCTTATTTCTGCATGGTGCAGGGTTGCCGTTCTTGTCTTAACTTGATTAAAACTATCACGACGAGCAATAGCATACTCGTTCAAGTCGATAGCTTGTTTACCCGTTGTAACCGTATATTGAAGCTGAGACACAAACATCTTTTCGTTAATGTGCTTTATGGCCTTTTGAATTAACTCCTTGCTATCGAACTCAACGGTATATGCATATTGGTGGTTAATATATCCCCATAAGGTCTGAAATTCCTGTTTGTAAAAATTATCATTCAATACATTTTCTTTAATTTTTGTCCTATTACCATTTTCGATCATTTCATCCAGAATACTTTCATCAAATATACTCTGAACTAGGGTATGAACACCTGCACCAAGAGATATTAGAGATTCAGGGAGAGGGGCCAGGCAGTTGTTCTCTAAATCGGTCCGATATGCCTCCGTTACATTATCGTTGTCATCTATATAATCGTTTTTCAACAAATAACGGTAAATAGCTTTAGCCTGCATAACATCTACTACAACGGACTGCTCTCCTACCATAATGGTTTTGCCCGTAAAGTATTCCTGAGTTGCTTTAGACGGACGGTCATATAATGCTTCTTTAATACCTTTTTGCAAATCAGCAACAAAGTTCTTATAACCCTCGCTGGCAATAACAGTGAGCATATTAATAGAATGAACCGAGTCACCGCATAGTTCGCTATCCATGCGATCACCGTTCTGATTAACACAGATGCGCAAGCCGCGGCCAACCTCCTGGCGCTTGTGCGTCGGACTTATACCCCCATGTTTTAAAGTGCAAATCTGAAAAACATTAGGGTTATCCCAGCCTTCCCGCAAGGCAGAATGTGAGAAAATAAACCTTACCGGTTCCTGAAAACTGAGCAAGCGTTCCTTGTTTTTGAGAATCAAATCATAAGCAGATATGTCGTCGCTCACATCACTACCTCGTTTAGTGGTACTGTCCACTTTACGCCCATGTTTATCTATACTGAAATAGCCTGCATGGGTTGCCTGAGGCTCTATGCTTTTTAAGTACCTGCAATATGGTGTATCTTCCAGGGTAATATACTGGTTAAGAACGTTAATATATTCCTGCTCAAACATATCACCATATTCGGAATTGACCTCTTCACCTGCCTCACTGTATACACGATATTTCGCTACCTCGTCGATAAAGAAAAGTGAAAGAGTCTTGATACCTAATTCAAACAGACGTTGTTCCTTTTCAAAATGTGAAATGATAGTCTCCCGGATTTGGATCCGTCGCATATCCTTCTCGGATACATCACCAACTACTTCGCCCCTGGATAATTCATCACCGTTTGTAAAGGTAACAGTACTGCGTATGGGATCTATATCGCTGATATGATATCCTTTGTACTGTTCCATAAAATTTGAAACAGGATATAGGTCATCGTCAACACCAAGAATACGGGTTTCACGGTTAATTGATTTATTATAGCTAATTTCCAGCTCGATTCTTGCCATGGGGGGTTTCTTTGGAGAAATTATAATATTTTCCAGGAATAAGTATTTATCTGTACCGCGTAAATTTTTTAAATGAAACCCCTTAACCTCAATCTTCTTTACCAATCGCTTATTAAAGGCATCCACTGCATCTAGAACATATACCAGGTTATGATGCTGAACGTGGGTGGCAGAATAATTCAGGCAGAACAACGGATTAAATCCTTTCAGCGCCTGTTGGGTCTTATCTCCCCCCATCTTTTGTGGTTCGTCCAGAATAAGGATAGGGCGGTTGGCTTTAATAACATCAATAGGCCGGCGGCTGCCAAAATCATCTAATTTTGCATATATCCGACGGGCTTCTTTACTTCTTCCTCCCTCTTTCAGCGAAGTATTAAAAGCCTGAATATTTATAATCATGACATTGATTCCAGCACTGGAACTAAAATTGTCCAGTTCGGTAAGGTTCTTACTATTGTAAATAAAAAAACGCGCCTTCTTGCCATAATGCTCCATAAAGTGCTCCTGGGTGATCTGAAAGGATTTATACACGCCTTCACGGATTGCAATAGACGGAACCACCACAATAAATTTGCTCCAACCATAAAGTTTGTTAAGTTCAAAGATAGTCTTTATATATACATAGGTTTTGCCAGTACCAGTCTCCATTTCTACATCTAAACTACAAGCCCCTAGATGACTGACTAGACTATCAGATTGCTTAATATTATTGCGGGCTTGTATATTACGAATATTGAGCAGCAGTTGTTCAGGACTTAGAACAAGGCGAGCGTTCTCAAAGCCGATTCCGATCTCATCTTCCGGAGGCTCCGGGGCAGTAAACATGGATATTTGGGTATTTTGTGGTTTTTTTATAATACCCAAATCTCGTACATAGCTTACCCGTTCGGTAAAAGGCTGCCCTGCAAATATATTCACGACACTATTTACGGCATCAGTCTGGTATTGCTGAATTTTAAATTGGAACTTCAATCTTTCTTCACCGCCTTTATGGACTGTGTTTCTTCCTCCAGAAGCTCCAAATTGGCTTCCTGTATTTTCCTGTGCGAATCAAACAATTCATACTGCTGCTCGGCCAGCTTTTTCGCTACTTCTGCAGATACCTTTCCCGCGTTCTGCAAAACTTCTCTACCCGTAAATTTTAAAAACGCATCCAGTTTATCTTCCCAGTCCGCCATGTGCATTTCAATATGCCGCTTAGCTTGATCTTCTGCATAGTCAAGATACATTGTTACAATACGGTTAAGCCCAGAAATCTCATCTTTATTCAGATAGTTCTTGGCGATATTAATATCACCCTTCCGCACTTTTGCCCCCTTGAAAGTTATTAAACCCATGTTAGGCTTGGAGGCATCTGCACGTGCAGCAATTAGTTCTGCAGCAGTATGCCCATGTATACTGTAATGCATTTTGTTTTGGACCATTTTGAAAAAAAGCTGTGTACTGGGCAGCTTAGGGTCATAATCAACTGAGGTTTTATAAATATCTAGAATCTTTTGATAAAAGCGTTTTTCAGAAGCACGAATATCTCTAATGCGTTCAAGTAACTCGTCAAAATAATCAGCACCAAAGGGTTGCGGATTCTTCAGCCGCTCGTCATTTATGGCAAATCCTTTTTTGCTGTATTCAGTTAGAACTTTCGATGCCCAGTTACGAAAATGAATACCGATATTAGAACGGATACGATAGCCAATGGCGAGTACCATTTGGAAGTTATAATGCTTGATCTGCCTTTGAATTTGCCTGCCACCTTCATTTTGAACTATTAGGAATTCCCTAATAGTTGCTTCATCAAGCTCACCATCAGACAAAATGTTTTTTATATGTTCATTTATAGTGGGAATACGAACCTGATATAATTCTGCCAGGCTTTTTTGCGACATCCAAATCGTACCATCTTCAAAATAGACATCTATCTTGGTATCTCCTTTTTCGTTCTGGTAAATGAGGATTTTCCCCAATTCTGGTGCGCTCATCTTACAGCACCTTCCTTACTGTGGTTGGACTGTAAGTTTCAAATACCTGCTCAAAGTTGGTAGCGACGCTGTCGCTGGCTATACCACTGTCACGGAACACGGCATAATAGGGCTGTTTCTTAGCAATTTCAGTTACTACCTCGCTGGTAACATTATTATCGAAGCATGCCATCAGATAACCTTCTGCTACGTTAAATACCTTTTTACCGCCGATTATTATTTCTTCAATTTTACTGGACAGCAGTACACCTAAATCGAGCATAACCTGGAAGAGCAAATCTTCGGGAGTGCGGTCAGGCTTGATGTTGTCTTCAAGGTCAAATAGCTTACTTTGCGAATATTCAGTAGGCGTGTAGTAAACGTCCTGCATGTTGGTGCTATCTACTTTTAGCACACGGAAACCGATGTCCAATTTGCCTGAAGCCTCTGTATGTTCCTCAAGAATCTTTTTACCTGCCCGACGTATACGTTCCTTGCCGATTTCGCAAATGTTTTTATACCCGGCCTTAAATGCTTCTGATTTTTCGTCGGTTTCTTCAGGTAACTGCACCATAATGAATTTGCGATTGCCCCCATCTTCGGCATTTAATTGCATAACTGCATGAGCGGTTGTGGCGGATCCGGAGAAAAAGTCCAGAAATATTCCATCTTTTTCATCAAGTGAATCTATTAATGTTTTTAGAAGTGAGGTTGGTTTCGGATATGGAAAATAACCTTTTCCATCGAATATTTTTTCTACTTCCATGCCACCATCGCTTTTCAAACTGATAATGGAACGTAATAACATTTTACTTACATCTCTTAGATATTTTATTGAACTTGGTTGAGTATTTTCGTCTTTTGCAAACCATACCTGGCCACAGATAAAACTCCCATCATATCTTTCAATTACATGATCATAGTCTAACTGTTTGGCAAATGTTGCTTGATTCCAACGCCAACCTCTATCAGGTACTTTTGTAGATTCCCCTGTTTTGGGATGAATCACATCATATCTAGGGCCAAAAGTATCGGCGTTCGGCCAGCTCATATTGATTTTCCCCCAAGGTTCATAATCTTCATCAAGATTATTGTATAAGGTTATTCCTCTGTCATATCCTTTTTTATTATAAAGGTGTTTTAATTCAGCCTCTGCATCTGAAATAGAAGGTCGTTTCCTTTTGAAGGAATCTATTAATTCATAAATATCCTCTATTCCATCTTTTCTCATAAAAAATTGACGTTTATTATTTGCGTTTTTTACATAAACAAGTATATATTCATGTATGTTCCCAATACCTTTGTTGTCGTTTTTAGGTACTCTTTTATTCCAGGTTATACAATCAGCATAGTTACTTTTTCCAAATATTTCATTACATACTTTAATTAGGTTTTCTGATTCATTATCATCAATACTTAGAAAGATGACTCCATCATCGGTTAATAAATCCTTAGCCAATTTGATTCTCGGATATATCATATTTAACCAGTCAGTATGAAACCGGCCATTACTCTCGGTATTCTGTACCAGCCTATTGCCTTCTTCATCATACTGTCCGCTGTTAGCCAGATATTCATTAGTATCCTGTGCAAAGTCATCCTCATAAACAAAATCATTTCCGGTGTTATAGGGTGGATCTATGTAAATCATTTTTACTTTACCGAGGTAAGTTTCCTGTAATAATTTAAGCACATCCAAATTGTCTCCCTCTATATAGAGGTTTTCAGTGTTGTCAAAGTCCACGCTTTCCTCCCGGCAGGGGCGTAGAGTTTTAGCAATAGGGGCATTAGCCAGTAGTATCGATTTTTTCTTATCTGGCCAGGTAAATTGATAGCGTTCCTCCGGGCCTTCTACCACCACATTGGAAAGCTCCTGGCGCAGTACATCAAAGTCAATTGCGGATTCGACGATGGCAGTACCATCTTTCTTATAACCCCTAATGACTTCAGTCAGTGCATTGGGGAACAGTGCGCCAATTTTTTTTATATTCTCATCTACTTTATTTACCGAGTGCATTTTTAATTTATCCATATTTATTCTCCTTTTTCTTCAGCTAATGTTTTCTTTAAATTCTGAAGCTGGGTATATAATTCAAATCTCTTTTTAGGTTGTTTTTCGATACGAGAAAGCCGCTCTAATTTTGCTATTTTCTTTTGCAGCCTCAGAATTGTATCCTGTTTTTTTAGCTTTTCAGAAATGGATAGACTATCACAAGTAGACCCTAAATCTTCTTGGAGGCCAATCTGTTCAATAAATCCTTCCCAGATATCGTCAAGCTTAAGACCTCTAACATTTAGCTCAAGGTCTGCAAGGGGCCCCCATTTTGTCGTGTAAAGCTTGTTGTAATACAAGGCCAATTGCCCCTGGTCTCTAAATTTTATTAAAAATAACAGTTTATGTGCATTTTGCCGGGCTATATTCTCTATAATTCGATAGTCCATTTCCGGTTTTTTCAGTTCAATGGAGAGCACAAGAATTTCGGATATCTCCCCATCTTTTTCAATATTTAAAGTGTCTGGTGCCAGCTTGTACTCCATGACAATACGTTTGATATCGGATACGAATTTTTCTCGTACTTCACGACTCAGTGTCAATCGTTTATAAAATGCTTCTTTCGGCATGATGCGCCCAACAACAGCCTTGTTTGGGAAAATCAGCATCTTATCACCACCATAAAGCAGATCAGTTCAAAATCATCAAGACCTGAAATGTTACCGGTCAGGAAAGTCGTTTGCCCATCACCGAAAAAGCTGTCCAGATCACTTCCTTCTTTTACAGTTATTATTGATGAAATGGCACTTTGGAGTAAACCAGATACACGATCCATTTTTTTGCCATCATTAGTAGCATGATTAAAGATATGACAAGCATCCATATCAGGTGTATTTTTACCACGCGAAAGGCGGCGCATAATATCTAGTATGGCCTTAGGCTCCAGATGATTGCAAACGACCTCACCATCATCACCAATATATACCATATAAAATGGATGGAGACGGTTTTGATTTTTAGTGTCGACTGCTTGGTTTACATTTTTCAATACAAAAATCACCCCGGGCTTTTCACCGCGCACTACTGCATGGATACCAAATGGAGTCTGATCCAAGTTCGGATGTTCCTTTATGTATGCCAGCAAGTCCATACGGAATTCACTTAAGCCCAAATCCATAATAGAGATACCAGTAGTCATTTCTTCTAGGTCAATCACTTCATTCTGCAGCTTTTCCAATTGCTGACGGCGATAGGACAGATCACCGTTTTCATCATGATTTATATAGTCATCATCACCTGTAGATGTCATAATAGAAATCCGCATTCTCGCTTCTACACGGCTTTTTAGATTTATATAGTCATCCAGTTCTAAATCAGGCCAGAAGTTCACCAGTTGTATCACTGAATTTTTACTCCCGATGCGGTCGATACGACCAAAGCGCTGGATAATTCGCACCGGATTCCAGTGAATACCATAGTTAATGCAATAATCGCAGTCCTGAAGATTCTGACCTTCGGAAATACAGTCGGTAGCAATCAGGACATCAATTTTGTGATGATTATTGGGCATTACTAGGGATTTCTCTTTGGAAAGAGGAGAAAAACAGGTCAAAATTGTATTCATATCAATTGGGAATTTCGGAATTGTCGTTCGTCCGTCAATTGACCCGGTTATTAAAGCGCTGTTTAAGCCAAATTTAGCTTTTACAAACGCACTCACATTTTTATATAAATACTCTGCTGTATCAGAGAAGGCTGTAAATATAAGAGCTTTTTTATTTTCAGGGTTAATAGGATTGGTAATTTTATTTTCTATAACATTTAAAAGCTTATTTAGCTTATAATCGTATTCTGGCGTAATATCTTCGATCATCAGAATTAGTAATTCAAGAACTTCCAGATCAGCGGACAAATCACGCTGCCATGAAAGGTAGTCCATATCACATAAATCAATCGTGAATTTTTTACCTACATTAAAAATATCCATGTTCTGATCATCTAGATCAAGGTCACCAAAATCGTTTACATCTTGCACGGCAACATTGGTATCAGACCGAAAGTCTTCAATGAGTTCCAGGGTTTCATAGATCTGGTTAAACATACGCCTTACAGTCAATATAGTTTGTTCCAGATTAAACTCGTTTGGAAACCGGTTGCTTCATTAGGTAGGACATCTTCGGAAATATCCTCAAGAAACTCGCTAAAAATATTGTTGAGTGTCATAAAATAAATAAGTTCAGCAGGATTTTCCTGATAAACAGCAGATATATATTCGACGACTTCATCCGTAACATCCTGAAGTCGATCCTCATCATTCCATATGCTATCGAACAGGCGAAAATATTCACTACTAAATGGAGCCTCAAATTTATTTACCATATCATGGATATTATTGCCGCATTCGCAACCAATATCAACGGTTGTGAATCCGTTTAAAGGCATATAGGTTAACTGTTGATCAGTTGTTTGAATATTAAGGAATCCCCCCATGCTATCCTGGGTGGCGTTTGATTTAAAGATAACCTTCTTACGAATCCAATCTGCACATTCCCGGGCAATTGCTTTTTGCGTCAGTTCATTCCTTAACTTTACCTCAAATTTAGTACCATAAAGGCTTCTTTCCCTATGTAATCGCGGAATATAAAATTCACGTTTTTCCTTAGGAAACTTTTCAGTGACAAATGTGGGCGAGGTAAAAATAAAACGTAAAGAATCAATATTATTTAACTGACGCTTCAACTCCCTGTAGGCATAAATAGAAAAACAGGCGGCCGCAATAGAAATACGGCTTCCCGGCGTAAGTACCCGTTCTAAATCATCTTTTACGATTTTTGTTACGTTATTAAATAATTCCACATGCTCCCCCCATAATCCCAGGCAGAATAATTCCATAACACCGTATAATTGCAATTATGTCTACAATTTTCACGATATCCGAAATGTCATTTCAAGACCTTGAAGATTTGACTAAACATATTGACTGCCAAATTTTTATCTTTACTAAGTTTGGTAAACTAATGGCAGCTCATACTCCTGTCTATATATGTCTTTTGTCTTTATGTCATGGTCTATAATATTCTTGAAATTAATAGTCATGAGCGTCATCTAATCCTAAGACAATTTTAGCATATTTTGACATAGAACTAGGAAGCTCCTCATAGTATCGCCAAAGATACCGGGCATGATTTTAGAACCGTACGCAGTTATGTAGCTGCCTGATCCGTGGCAAGAATACCTGGCAGATCTGGACTGTTTATAGTCTCTTAATATCGTGCCATAAACAGTAGGGCGTATTTTATCGTTACTGAAAGTAGATACCAAAAATTATTACACTAACCAAATAATATTACTACCGCATGGGATTCGCGACTGTGTTTTAAGTGTGAAAAGCGCTTACGATGTTAATCGTAAATGTCCGCAGAAACAAAAAAATTCCCAGGTTATTCATAGTGAAAACCTGAGAATTTTTAATTCTTAGATGGTGCCCGAGGCCGGGGTCGAACCGGCACGAAGTTTAACCTTCGCGGGATTTTAAGTCCCGTGCGTCTGCCTATTCCGCCACCCGGGCATAATTGCTTTGCGCAGAATATAGTTTATCACGGTAAAAGGCATTTTGCAAGATAGGATTTGCAATTAAGACAATTTAATTGACACCAGTGATAAAATCCTTAAAAGATCATAAAAGCCCTTATTAAAAGGGCTTAGTTTACTTAGTATGGAGGGCGGGACCGGATTCGAACCGGTGAATGGTGATTTTGCAGACCACAGCGTTAGCCACTTCGCCACCCGCCCAATTGCGCTCAGCGCAGGTTCAATTATATCAACTTTGCCCTTTTATTGCAACTATTCAAAAGTGATCTTAAGAGCAAAATAAAAGCGTTACCCTAGTAACGCTGTATTTACATGGAGCGGAAGACGAGATTCGAACTCGCGACCCTCGCCTTGGCAAGGCGATGCTCTACCACTGAGCCACTTCCGCTTAAGTTAGTTAATGGTGCCTCGGGGCGGAATCGAACCACCGACACGAGGATTTTCAGTCCTCTGCTCTACCGACTGAGCTACCGAGGCTTAATGGCGAAGCCGATGGGATTTGAACCCACGATCTCCGGCGTGACAGGCCGGCATGTTAACCGCTACACCACGGCTCCGCAACGATGTTTATTATAGCATCCGGTTCTTTATTAGTCAACCTTTCTTAAAGGTTTTTACTGCGAGTACTAACAGTACCGGAGCGCTTATTTATAATACACTAATTTTGAACAGATTTCAACAAATAATTATCCCCTAGACAAGAAATACTACTCACAAGGAGGTGCAGTTTATGCCTTTAAATAATCGGATAGGCCGTCCCATTGAAGAAGACCCGATAACAGCCATGGCCAAAGGAAAAACAAAAGGCAGCTTTGCTAATGCACTATTTGGAGCCACTGATGATTTTTTCTATGAATTTGGAGTCATCGGTCCCCCTAAACGGCAGCCAAAATCAACCGAAAAAGATGAACAGCCTTAATTAAAATACCTGTGTATTTTAATTAAGGCTAAAACAAGGGTTTAATGAAATTTCCCCTTACCGTACCCTTTAGATGCCCCTTAAAAAAGTTATCCCTACTCCTGGAGCGCAGTGTTAACACTGCCTTGGCACCATACCAGTGCTGTATTAACGCTGCCTGGCATCTCTCATCTGTGAGGCATAGCGGGCAGCGTTTAATCCTGCTACCTGCCCTTCTCCAACCGACTTGGCTACCTGATATGGGGCTCCAGTACAGTCTCCCGCAGCATAGACGCCCGGTAGATTCGTTTCCTGAGCACGGTTCACCTTGATATGGTTTTTATCCAGTTCTAAGCCAGGTATCAATCGATCAGGAGCCGTTTCTCCTCCCAGGATAAATATTCCCTCAACTTCAATAACCCGGCCATCCTTAAGTTCTAGTCCATCAACAAAATCTTCTCCCACCACATGAGAAGGTTTTCCATCAATAACTGTAATGCGGGGATCAAGAGCGAATTCCTTTTCATAGAGAGGCAGGTAATATACCTGCTTACAGATCTCGGCCATGAAGTTAGCTTCATGTTCACCCTCATCACTATAGGCAATAATCAACACATCCCTATCCCGGTAAATAGGCCCATCACAGGTAGCACAGTAACCTAAGCCTTTCCCTAAGAATTCTTCCTCCTGGGGCAGGGTAGGTTTATAAGGTATCCCAGTAGCTATAATGATGGTACGAGTACGGATGATTTCATTATCACACAGAATATTATAAATACCTTCATCATCCTGGTTAATCATCTCCGCCTTGGTGGAGGTTATTTCCAGGTCCATGCTTTTAGCATGGTGCATGAACCGGTCCAAAAGTTCCTCCCCGGCAATTCCGGGGAATCCCAGGTAATTATCAATCTTTTGTGCTTTATGTAAAGGAGGACTGCATATTTCAGCACCGATTACTACTACCTTTTTGTTCCTGATATTAGCGTTAATAGCTGCCGAAAGTCCTGCTGGCCCGCAACCCAGGATAGCCAGGTCATATAGATCATATTTCATGGATAACATCTCCTTAATTGTAATAGATATATTCCTTCGCCCAAAATTCAGCGAAATTAATCCAGTGCTTTGGGGAGAAAATTCAACTTGCCTCCCTACTTATCCCCGCTATTCTCTATTAGTATCCCCATTTTTCAGTTTACCGGACCTCGGTTCAAAAACCTTAATATCCTACCGATTTTATAACTTTGAATTTACTCAGAAAATTTATCCAGGGATGCCACCCTTCATATTATAGAGTGGATGATAATTTGGTTTAAGATCTATTACCACATTATATTAGCAAAGGTTTACCGGCTTTCAAAACATGTTTTAATAAAAATATCATATTCCATCATAGGCCCTTAGTTAGGTTCATAAAGATTCTTTTTTATCTACCGGGGAAAACGGGTAGCTCACCATAGACCGCCTAATTCACCCCTTAGCAACCATGTCAGCCCATCATGAATCCATATTATAAAATATAAGCCCGGGAATAGTTTTTGACAGCTGACTTGAATTAATACCAGACAGGGGAAACAGCTGACCAAGTTTAGTGTTTAAATACCTACTTTAATATTATCGATCTTCCCCCTGCTACCATTTATTTTTACTAATTAATCTTCTCTAAACGGGCCAGCCATTTACTGTGTCTTCGAGCTACATATTCCTTATCAATTTTCCCGGTAAACATGCTGGCCACCAGGGGGCGATTATCTTTAATGAGAAAGGCCAGCAGGTGTATAATAATAGATATTAAAAGGATAACGGTAAATATATTGTGTATTTGGGCGGTCCAAAAGGCTGCCTGGGCTGATAAATTCACCCCGGGTAAATTTTTATAAACTTTAATCAAACCGGTAATAATAAGAATCGCAACTGATCCGGCTGTAACTGCAAAAGCTAGTCTTTGTTCAGCTAGGTATTTATCATTTTCCGGTTCCTCGGCTAAGCCTACCATAGACGCAAAAATCTGAATAGATTCCTTAAAATCTCCCCTCCTTGGCAGGATATCAGTACTCCGGGAGCCAATCAGATAGGCCAAAAAATAAAAACTTACAAAAACCAAAATAATGGCTGCTATATAGTGAATGTTTACCGTAATTAAAAAGTCACTGGACCATTCTAAACCAGCTATCTTATCAACATTATAACGCCTGTAGACGGGCATCTGCCCAAATCCCGTAAAGATCAACGTAAATATGGACAAAGCTGTTACCCAATGGATAAACCGTATGACCCGGTTATGCCTTAGTATTTTCATCAGCTTCCTCCCCCTTCATAGTCCGGTAAACACTTAAACCTGCTGCCATCAAGCCCGCTACCGGGGCAATAACAAAGGCTTTTGCCAGATTACCTGGTTCATCCAACGGATTTTCTACTCCTACCGGCATAGCTGGCCGACCAGGTTTACCATCTACTTCTTGTTCCCGAATGGCTTCATCTATTGCTTCAAAAGGCACTTTGGAGAGATAGAAAGTAGAGGTTCCTCCATTTTCTTTATCTCCGTAAATATAACCCTGGTTCTTTTTAGCCCACTCACCAGCATAACTGCGCATTTCTTCTTTGGGACCAAAATGGATAGCCTGGTTAGGACATGCTTTAGTACAAGCCGGCGGCTTCCCTTCCCTGATTAGATCAATACACATATCACACTTATACATAACCCCGCCCCCAGCATATTTAGGGGCAACTTCCCGGTACAAACCTACCCCCGCCTGGCGCTGGGGAATCTCCCAGGGACATACATCCCGGCACTTGGCCCCGCCAAAACAGGCCTCCGTATCAATAACCACGGCTCCCTCCGGAGTTTGATTATTGACACCAAAAGGACATAGACCTGAGCAGGGAGCATTATCACAGTGCATGCACCGCCGGGGAACGTGTATTTTTATTTTTTGCCCCTTATGTTCTACCTCCAGGTGCTGAACATAAGTCCAGTTATAGGGTGTAAGCCGGTTAGTAACCCCTTTCTTATCTGACCAATCTTCATGTTTCTTTTGCGGCCAGTAGTCCAAAATAGGCTTTTCCGGTTCCGGAAACCGTGCCTGGTTTTTGGTCCGGCAAGCTGATACACAACGAGGTGTATCCCGATCCGGGCACCCATCACATCTGGTCAAATCTATTACAGTAGCATATTCTACAGTCGTTGCCATTCCTGCCATAGCTTTACTGGTGCCACTCAATACTGTAGCTGCTGCTACACCGGAAGCCGCTGCTCTTTGAATAAATGCTCTTCTGGTGATCGCCATTTGCCTTACCTCCCCAATTTCATTGCCCATACCCCCTAGGGGTATATTTATATAATAGGCACCTATTCCTATTTTGTCAATAAGTCACTGCAAATTTTTTATCTATTTATTTATGGACCGGGCAAGATAATAATATTGTTGACCAGAGATTATAACTACCAGCCAACCATAATAAGACAGTTAGCCAGTGTCGGAAAGAGAGTGATAATAATGGTGATTACCAGTATTAATAGGATTAAGCGGGTTTTTTTTGAAAGAGAGGCTTTAGAATATCCTATCGGTAGGCAAATGCATAAACAATTTAAAGGCCAAGGAATTGAAGTGAGTTTTTTACAGTCACACAACCGGGTGACTGGTATCCCAGGTAAAAACCCCCGGGAAGCTTTTTTTCAGGGTAAAAGCACTCTAGTGGTAGGGGTACGCAAAACCCTGGACTTTGCAACCTGTAAACCATCTGCCCATTACCAGTTGCCTTTGGTTACCGGCTGCCAAGGTATTTGTGAATACTGCTATCTTAATACCCAGCTGGGTAAAAAACCTTATACCCGTATATATGTAAATGTAGATGAAATTTTATTACAGGCACAAAAATACATCGATAACCGTAAACCGGATATAACCCTATTCGAAGCTGCGGCAACTTCTGATCCAATAGCAGTAGAGCCTTACAGTGGTTCACTGGCCCGGGCCATTGATTTTTTTGCCGCCCAGGAATATGGGAAACTTCGTTTTGTGACTAAGTTCCCTTATATTGATAGCCTGCTTAATTTAGATCACCAGGGTCATACCCGTATCCGCTTTAGTATTAATACTCCCTCGGTAATTAGCCGTTATGAACACCGAACTCCGAACTTATCCCAACGTTTAGACGCCTTATCTCAGGTGATTCAGCATGGATACCCCGGAGGAGTAATTATCGCACCCATAATATTAGATCCTGGCTGGGAGGAGGATTATTTAGAACTTTTAACTAAATTACGCCAGGAAATCCATTACTCCTGCGATTTAGACTTTCACTTTGAAATCATTTCCCATCGTTTTACCAGCCGGGCACGCACTAATATTATACAGGTATTTCCTGAGACAAATCTCCCCATGGACGAAGGAACTGACCGCAGGTTTAAATACGGTCAGTTTGGCTATGGTAAATATGTTTATACTAATGAAAAACTCCAGATAATGAAGAATTTTTTCTCTGCTGAGCTGGACAAACTTTTTCCGGGGGCTCCGGTAGATTATATTATTTAGGGATTAAACCGGCTGCCAGCGACCAGTAACCTCGGCTAGTTCTTGTTCAGGAAAATAGTGATGAAAAATTTGATAGTAATATAATTCCTCTTTGGAATTCAGTATTAACTCCTCACTGACTATCCTTTGCTCGGTAAACTCGTTATCACCTATTTTGGTGGCTATACTTGTACTGAGAACATCAGCAGAACCTGAACCATGACTAAACTCCACTTTAGGACGCCAGACAATATCCTCGGGCAAATCATCACGAAAAGCAGAACGCAGTATCCACTTTTCAATATCTCCCCCTTTTATTTTATATTTAATAGGAATTTTACCGGCCAGATCTATAAGTCGGAAATCCATGAAAGGTAAGCCCACATCCAGTCCATAGGCAGCCGTCATCCGATCTACCCTTTGCAGGCTCATGCTGTGGGCTTCTGCCAGAAGTTTATTAAGCTCGGCAGCCTGCTCACTCTGCCCTTTACGTTTCAAATAATCATAGCCGCCAAAGAGTTCATCAGCACCTTCCCCCATTAGAATAAATTGAATTCCTGACTCAGCTGCCTGCCGGGAAGCCAGATAATTGGCTACCGCACTGCGTACCAGGGATACATCAAAAGATTCCAGATGATAGATTACCGTAGGTAGAATTTCATATATTTCCTCAATGTCCGCAATATATTCATGATGGTTGGTGCCGAGGTACCTGGCTACTTCCCGGGCATAAAACTGGTCCTGTCCCTGGTCAATCCCTACCGTAAAAGTGTGTACTTCCGCACTATGTTTACATGATAAAGCCGCTAAAATACTGCTATCTAGTCCACCGCTAAGAAAAACCCCTATCTGGGACCCAGCATGGCATCCCGGTACTACAGCATTTTCCAGGATCGCCCTGATTTCACCTGTAATTACCTGGCAATCTAAATCTTTAACATTTAGTGAAGAATGTCTGCGGGATTGCCGGAAGCGATAAAGTTTTCCTGAGCTATAACAGTATCCTGGAGGAAATGGTTCAATATCATGGCACAGACCACTTAAGGCTTTAGCCTCCGAAGCAAAGCAGAGTGAATCACCATAACGACCCCAATACAAAGGTTTGATACCATAGTCATCCCGGGCCGCCAGAAATGCATTATCATCACCAGCTAACAGCAAGGCAAAAGAACCGCGCAGGTCGGGTATAAAAGCTTCTTCTTTAAGGTTAAACTGTTTCGCGATATCAATGGGATCAAGATAGTCGTCAGTTTCATCACTTAGAATCTGCCCATCCAGAGCCAAAGCCGTATTCTGATCCAGAAATAGACCGCTATGAGCAGAAGTATTACCGGCCAGGCTCACCTGGCCCCTGCTGTTTTGCCAGTAAAAACTCCCCCTTCCCCGATGTTTAAGTTTTTCAACCATCTGGGCATGGAGTTTGCAGGTACTAGGCCCATAAATCCCCGATATTGCACTCACAAATATATTCTCCCTTCATATAAAAAAGGGGCTGGCTTGTACAGCTCGGCCCCTTTATTCCCTTAAAAATTTTTTTGATTCCGCTTTAAAAATCCCTATCTACTGTTTTGGCAAGGCAAGTATTAATAGGTAAAACAGCATGGGCAGGCAGTAAAAAAACACCCTGTCAGTGTGAAGCATTAAAAGAGTTATGCTTTCTCTATTGGAGCCGTAATTTGTTAGATGCCCATTAACGTTGTATAAATAAGCGAAATCTTTTTAAAAATCATATCATGGTAGTTTAGGGATAATTTACAAGATATTTATTTGTTAGCCTTTATGACCTCCGCCAGATCACTGAGGGTCTCAATATTGTATGCCTCGGCATCTGTTTTACGCATCATTAAGGTATAAGTGTTATCAAATGGTGCATAATCCAGCCATACCAGGCCCTTTTTGGCATCGGCTTGTTTAACCTTTTGGTAACATTCCTCTGGATCGGTAATAGCCTCCTCATTGCCCATATAGGTTAGCCAGGCTGTACCGGTATACTCCCAATAAAGGTCTATTTCATTTTCTTCCAGAGCCGTTCTCACTACTAGACTACCATTCAGGCCGGTATGGTCTTCCACCTTAAAACCTTCATTTTCCAGCACTTTAATAGTAATTGCACCTAATAGGAGCTGTTCGGTAAACTCTTTCGATCCTACCCTAATGGTACCTTTATCAGCCGGAGGGTTCTTTTCCTCAATAAGCCCTTCTTTAAGAAGCCATTCCCGGGCTACTGCTTCCGGTTTCTTATCATCAACATCAACTTGCTTGTTTAAATCAGTCATAGTGGCTGTATCCAGTTTTTTACTTATCGGAGCTAAGATCTCTTTTAGTTCGGGATGGCTTTCCAGCACTTCCTGTCTGATTACAGGAGCAGGATTATAAACCGGGAAGAAAGATTTATCGTCTTTTAGATTTACAAGACCAAAAGCAGCAATGCGACCATCAGTAGCAAATCCCAGAGCAACTGGCACTTTATCATTTTGTAATGCACCATAGGTTACCCCCAGATCCATAACTTGCACATCGTCAAACTTGAAATCATATACTTTTTTAAGCTCGGGATATCCATCCGGACGTACAGAAAATTCGTGGTTGGTAGCTAACACCCACTTATCAATAGCCTGGGCATCCCCCTTTTGATCAATAGTCTGACCTCCGCCGCAGCCCATGACAAACACTGACATAATACTAAGCAAAACAGTTATAGTAAATATCTTTATGAACTTATTATTTAGCAAAATAAATCCCTCCCTATATTTATTAGTATTCGGCAGTCCGTTTTTCCAATATGGCCAGAATATGATCGCATATTATGGCTAAAAGCGCACTTAGAATACAACCAGTTAAAAGAAGCGGCAGCCTTTGTACCATGATTCCTGTGACAATTAAATCCCCATATCCTCCTGCTCCTACATAAGTAGCTAAGGCAGCAGTACCCACATTGACTACTACCGCAGTTCTAACCCCTGCTAAAATAACAGGTGCAGCCAGGGGTAACTCAATCCGGGTCAGTCTACGGACAGAAGGCATCCCCATCCCCCGGGCAGCTTCCACAACTCCCCGTGGAACACCTTTAATTCCCGCATAAGTATTCCGCAAAATCGGCAGTAAAGAATAAAGCCATAGAGCAAAAACGGCCGTATTAAATCCCAGACCTAAAATGGCGAAGAATAAGGCTAGAATTGCTATACTGGGAACTGTTTGACCAACATTAACCACATTTTCAATAACGGCACCTATGCCCTGGAATTTTGGTCTGGTTAGCATGATTCCTAAAGGAACTGCGGTCACTATAGCAGCTATAGAAGAGACTAATACCATGACAATATGCTGTTTGGTCAGTAAGAAAATCTGATCATACGTAATGATACGAGCTGCCATTCCCCCTCCCGGGTGATTAACAAAATATATGGTAGTAAAAATACCCATAACTGTGAAAAGTACCACCGGTCCCCAATCGCTGATTATTCTTTTAAGCCGCATCGTCTTTCATCAACTCCAGTAAACAGGAGAAAGTTATCAGCCCACAGGGGGAGTAGTTGTCATCGACAATTATCACATAGCGTTCCCCGTAATTAAGCATAGTCGCCAGGGCATCACCCAATGTAGCCTCTGCATCTATTACACACCCACCTGGTTCCATAACATCTGCAACTCTAGCCCGCTTTTTTAAACCGGCCAGGATATTTTTTGTAACTATACCTACTAATCTACCACCATCATCTACTACAGGCACAGCCGGGAATTGTGCTCTAATCAGAATATCTTTAGCAGTATCCATTGAACTATTTACCTTTAGGGGGTGAACCGGCTGATTTTTTATTACTTCCCGGATTTTAATCAGGTTCAGACGCTTTATAGTACGATTACCACCAATTAAAGCGGAGACAAAATCATCTTTCGGTTCACTTAATATTTTATCCGGACTGTCGTGCTGAACTAAATGACCAGCCCGCATAACCGCAATAGTATCTCCCATCTTAATGGCCTCATCTATGTCATGAGTTACAAAAACCACGGTTTTCTTTAATTTTTCCTGTAGTTTTAAAAACTGGTTTTGCAGATGGGTCCGAGTTATGGGGTCAACTGCGCCGAAAGGTTCGTCCATCAGTAGAATAGCAGGATCAGCAGCTAAAGCACGGGCTACCCCCACTCTTTGTCTCTGCCCTCCACTAAGGCTGGCTGGTTTGCGATCTCTATATTCAGCCGGATCTAATCCAACCAGGTGGAGCAAGTCATCAACCCGGTTTTGAATCTTTCTTTCCGGCCATTTCTTTTCCCGAGGAACTGTTGCTACATTATCAGCGATAGTCATGTGGGGAAATAGACCAATTTCCTGGATAACATAACCAATATTTTGACGCAACTTCACCGGATCTATCTGCTGGTTATCCTGTCCATTAATGTAAATAGATCCATGGGTTGGATTGACCAGACGGTTAATCATTTTCATAGTAGTGGTCTTCCCACATCCGGAAGAACCTACTAAAACACAAGTTTCGCCCCGGGTAATATGCAGATCTAAGTTACTTACTGCCGGTATATCCTGGTTTTTGTACTTTTTAGTAACTCCTTGCAGACGTATCATTATTAATACCTCCTTCCCTAGATTTGCGATCTAGTTTCTACCCATTTTAATAATTGATCTAATACAACTGCTAAAAGGGAAACGCAAACTGCTCCTACCAGGACAGCATTTATATTCCATTGAGAAATGCCCCGGAATATAAACTCTCCCAGGCCCCCAGCTCCTACCACTGAGGCAATAGCTGCGATTCCCACTATCATAACCACTGCAGTTCTTATGCCGGCCATAATAATTGGCCAAGCTAATGGCAACTTGATGCGGCGTATAATATTCAATTCGTTCATACCCATTCCATGGGCGGCTTCTATTATGGCTGGATCAATTTCGACAATACCGGTATGAGTATTTCTTACTACTGGTAGGAGGCAATAGAGGATAAGGGTTAAAACACCCGTTTTAAAACCTATACCAAAGAAAGGCAAAAGTAATCCAAATAAGGCCAGGCTAGGAATAGTCATTATAACCTGGCACACATAAAGGACGATCCGGGCCAAAAATTTATAGTAGCTTATTAATAGGCCCAATACTATCCCTATAGCAACTGCAATAAAAACTGCTACTATTACTAAAAGACAATGTTCCCAGCTAAGCTGCAGAATTTTATCACCATTAGCAATAACATAGCCTGCAAAGCTATTGGCAAACGTACCATATATGAACATGTAAATAACACCATCCTAGAATTGGGAAACAGAAGTGCATAAGCGAGATGTATATCGGTAATTTACATCCTTGCTACGCTTACGAGGTTAGCTGACGGGTTCGGGTCGTAAGGTAACCCTACCACCAGGTGGTTTCACCCCAATATACGGTTTCCCCGCTTCTTCATGACCAAAGTCATGGAAATGACTGGATCATGGAAAGAATTCAGCGTTGTTCTGGTTCCATAATATAAATGATAACAGATTATCTGCAAGCTTGTCGAAAGCAAACCAGGGCCCATTTAAGCGGTAAAACCTTGTAGCCAGGAGGGTAAAAGGTAAAAATAGGGTGTTCTAACATTCTATGGTGATATAGAAGCTTATGTAATAAAATACGGCGAAAAAGCCCTGTTTCCCATTTACTTCCTGGCAGTTTCCGAACCTCAGCCGGCTTTTTTAATACCAACTGTAGTTTGCTTATTTCAGCAGGCTTGGTTATAAACATCACTTTACTACCAATTTCTAATACTATGCAGGCCACCTGTCTGCTATAGAGAAAATGCTTAGTAGTTTTTAACTGTCGCCACTTTAGTACTAGATCTAAAAATAACCGGCCCATCTTAAAACCAAACAACTCCCCGGAGGCATCATGTGCTATACTGGTGAAAAATGCAAACAGGAGATGAAATGGCGCGTGAAATACATTGTAATACTAGCCGATGGAATGGCAGATGAGCCCATTCCTGAACTTAACCATAAGACACCGCTGCAATATGCCCATACCCCCCATATAGATGGACTGGCCCCTCGATCAACTATCGGTATGGTAAGAACCATACCCCGAAACCTGGCACCAGGAAGTGATGTTGCTAACCTTAGTGTAATGGGTTATGACCCTGCTATTTATTATACAGGCCGTTCTCCTTTGGAAGCGGTCAGTATGGGGGTAAATTTGTCCCCCCATGATCTGGCATTACGCTGCAACCTGGTTACCTTGTCCGAAACACCAGTCTATGCTAACCGCACGATGGTTGATTATAGTGCTGGGGAAATACCTTCTAATGAATCATCACTATTAATTAAGACTTTGCAGGATGAGCTAGGCAACCAGGATTTCCATTTTCACCCTGGTATTAGTTATCGTCACCTGTTGGTGTGGAAAGATGGTGCCGAAAGAAATATGTCGTTAACCCCACCCCATGATATTAGTGGCCGCTCTATTGGTGATTACCTGCCCGCGGGACAGGATGGCCATATCCTTTTGGATTTTATGGAAAAAAGTGCCCGGATATTATCTTCCCATCCCATCAACCTGGCCCGGGAAAAAGCCGGGAAAAAACCGGCCAATTCTGTATGGTTCTGGGGAGAAGGGGTATGCCCCTCCCTCACTACCTTTAAGGAACGCTATAGTCTAAACGGTTCGGTAGTAGCCGCTGTAGACCTGATTAAAGGATTAGGAAAATGTGCGGGTCTTAAGCCCATAAAAGTGGAAGGTGCTACTGGCGGGGTGAAGACTAATTTTTATGGTAAAGCCCAGGCTGCCCTGGAGGAGTTAAAAAAGGGGCAGGACTTTGTTTACATCCATATTGAATCACCTGATGAATCCGGACACCAGGGTAACCTGACCTCTAAAATATGGAGTATCGAGCAGATTGATAAACTGGTGGTAGCTCCAATTATCAATGCGATCCCGGCTCTGGAGCCAGTACGGATTATGCTGCTTCCTGATCATCCTACCCCGCTATCTACTATGACTCACAGTAGTGAACCTGTACCCTTCCTCATTTATGACAGCCGGCAGGAGGATACCAACAGCCCGGGAGAGTATAACGAAGCAGCCGCCGCCCAGGGACCCTTTGTTGAACCCGGACATACCTTGATGGATTTATTTATCCACAAATAATAACAGGACCGATCTCCGGTCCTGTTTATTTATTATATTATTATAAGCTGGCCTTACCTAGTAGGGTATGGAATCATTTCTGGTCTGCCTATTTATTTTTTATGTTAAGCAGGTTAAGCACAGTAGCAGGCATATTTTCTGTGGTGGTTACCTTATTATGAAGAACAGGACGCTGCTCCAGACCTGCTATGCCGGCCGGGATCTTAAGACCTGTACCAGTAGATAAAAGCCTTAGCAGAGAAAATTCATCCTTACCAGCACGCATTTCCGGAGATAAAACTGCTTTAGCTACACTGCTGCCAAACTTAAATGGGCTGGCGGTAGAAGCAATAACTGCTGGAATCTGTGCCCCACCATGTTTTAAGAACTTTTGGTACACATTACATGCTACTGCAGTATGAGTATCCAGCAAATAGCGGTACTTATCCCAGCCCAGCTTAATGGTAGCCAGCGTTTCTTCATCAGTGGCAAAATCCGCCCGGAAAAGGGATTTGATTTTTTGATGGGTGGCCGGATCAACCTGGTAACGCCCTTCCGTTTGCAGCTCTTCCATCCATTCAGACACCTTCCGGTCATCGTGGCTGGTAACTTCATAGAGAAGTCTTTCCAGATTAGAAGAAATCAGAATATCCATGGAAGGAGAAATGGTCTTTTCAAAATAGCGATTGCGATCATATATACCCGTATTGATAAAATCGGTAAGTACATTATTGGCATTAGAGGCACAAATCAAATTCCGAATTGGTACTCCCATTTCCCGGGCATAATAGGCAGCCAGGATATTCCCAAAGTTCCCGGTAGGTACAACGATATTAATCTCATCACCGGGACGGATCCTGTTATCCACGATCAGGTCAACATAAGCAGAAACATAATATACTATCTGGGGCAGTAAACGCCCCCAATTGATAGAATTAGCCGAAGACATTTTCATATTATGGTCAGCCAGGAGTTGCTGGATATTTTCATCGGCAAAGATTTTCTTTACCCCGCTCTGGGCATCGTCAAAATTACCTTCCACCGCAGCTACATATACATTATTTCCTGACTGGGTAATCATCTGCTGCTTTTGAACCTCACTTACCCCGTCACGAGGATAAAACACAATGATACGTGTATTATTAACATCACGAAAACCCTCCAGGGCTGCCTTACCAGTATCACCGGAGGTAGCTACCAAAATAACGATTTCACTATTTTCCCCCAACTTGCCCATACTGGTGGTAAGCAGCCGAGGCAAAATCTGCAGAGCCATATCTTTAAAGGCCGCCGTGGGACCATGCCATAATTCCTGGATGAAAACTCCCGGGTAAAGCTCTACCAGTGGTGCAATCTCAGAGTGATCAAAACGCTCTGCATTATAGGCCCCCGTAACACAAGCTTCTATCTCCTCCCGGGTAAAATCCGACAGGTAAAATGACATTAGATAGGAAGCCCGTTGTTGATAACTCCACTCGCTCATTTCCTGCCATATATTTTCGGGAAGCCGGGGAATATTTTGCGGGACAAAAAGTCCCCCGTCCGGTGCTATTCCCATAGTAATAGCCTGAGAGGCACTTACCGGTTCCACCCTGCCCCTGGTACTAAAGTAGTTCACTACTATATCCTCCTTTTTCACGAAACGACCGCCTATTTCATCATTCTATACTTAAATCCGGACAAGTTAAAGAGTTCAAGCTACCCTGACTAACATTTTTCCGTCTCCAGTACTTATAGATAGCGATTTCCCTAAATTTCGTATAATATAAAATAAAGAATAGAAAAAGGTATTACTTAAGTAAAATTTAAATTTAGATATAAATACAAAGGAGGAGAGACGATGCTCCAGTTTATTGGATTCTTAATTGTCATCATCGCCGCTAAACTGCTCTATGACTTGTTTAAGGAACACCAAACCCAGAGAAAAACCCAAAAAAGTAAAAAAAGTGGTGAAATAATAGATATCAGTAGCCACTGGATTAAAGTAGATGATATGCCTTACCGTAAGCGGGAGTATTTATTAAGTCCGCGAGAATTAGCCTTATTTCAATCTTTAAGCAATATTTTAAAAAATACTTCTTATATAGTTTTTCCTAAAGTACGGCTGGTAGATGTGCTGCAACTGGCTTCTGACACTGATAACCGGCAGGAATATTATGAACGGGTTAAAGAACGTAATATAGATTTGCTGGTATGCGAATTACCGGAACTAAAACCAGTCCTTATGGTTATAGTTGAAAACCAGATTGAAGGTAAACGTAAAAAGATGGGAGATCGTTTTACCGGGCGGGTGGCTAAAACCGCCGGGATTAAATGCCTCCATTTTAGTCCTTCCCATCTACCCTCCGAAGATGAATTGCATAAACAGCTAACTGGAGTAGGATTAGCTATCTAATTTCTTATTGCCCTGTTATAACAGGGCAATAAGAAAACTATAATCCTTAATTACCAAAACGCCCCTTCTTGCCGAATATCATTTCATTATAATTTATACGCTTGTCCTCAGCTGCCTCAATTTCTTCGTCACTCATTTCCCTTATCCGGCAACATATTTCACTGTAAAAACCCTTTCCAAAACCATATTGTCCCTCACCCAGATGAAATATCTCGATAAATTGATCGGAGGCCTTAGCATACCCCATTACATCCATATAAGCTAAAAGCCGCGGATAAAGGGCCGTTTTATTCATTCCAGTTATTTGGTTTTCATTGGCAGCTTTAGCTACGTACCGCCGGGCCAGTTCTGTAACAGCATAAGGTTCTTCTACCCGAGGAAATTCCCCTTCAATCACACAGCCGACAATACTTTTCAGCTGTTCCGGTTTTGTTCGGGTGGGATCACTCATATATACACAAATATATGTATCACTATGAATACCTTTATCGCGCATATATGCTTGTACCTGCTTTATTTTCTTCTGGGTAGTCCAGGTAGAACCTGCGTTATGAGTGTAAACAACTTTGAAAGGGCCAATTTCTCCTTCGCTTAATTTGGGCCGGGATAAAACCTTGAAATATAGAATCAAACCTAGCAATACAAAAAAAGCAGCACCTTCAATAATAAATATTGTCATGTTTTTCCTCCTACTGGCGGCGATAGCTTCAAAAACAATACTTCTGCGTCAACTTTATATTACCTATGCACGTATTCTATTAAATAAACCATACCTGGATTATACCAGCCCCACCTCCGCCAACCTGCTCATTCCGATATATAGTAATTACCTTTTCCCCCTAACTAACTACACGACTACGGGTAGCAGGTCAGGAGTCAATTTAATCTATTCTGTTTATTATATTATAATATTGTCACATAGAATAATACTACCGACAATAACTATTTTAACTAGGGAGGTGTTTTCATTCTGCGCATAGCTAGTTATAATATTCATCATTGTATGTCAATAAGCCGCCAGCCTATGCTGGATAAAATATGTTCGGTACTAGAATTTATTGACGCCGATCTGATTGGACTTCAAGAGGTGGATATGGGAGCAGCCCGGAGCGGCTTTAAAAAGCAGGCCGCCCTAATAGCCCAAAGGCTAAATATGGGTTATGTTTTTGGGGAAACCCTGCGATTTAGGCAGGGTAGTTATGGGATCGCCGTCCTGTCCCGCTATCCCATAAAAAAAGTGAAAAACCTTAACTTACCTGGTAATGAAGAACCACGACTATGCCAGATTATTGATATAAACATTCAACAACAGACTCTTCACTTTATAAATCTTCATATGGGTTTAAACCACACTACTCGCTTAGCTAATATGCAGCAACTCATCCTACCCTGCCTGCAAAACCTGCCTCATCCCATAATAATGGTAGGGGATTTTAATGCTTCTCCAGACGAAAAACCTGTCCTCATGCTATCAGACTTCCTGCAGGATACCTTTGCTTATAATTCGGGAATTATTAATTATACCTATCCGGCCAATAATCCCCAATACCGCATCGACTATATTTTCGTAGACCGGTGTTACCGGGTCGATGATTTTTATATTATCGCTGCCGATGCTTCCGACCACTTACCAGTAGTAGCTAATATCGAAATTTAAGTTAACCGGTCCTGATGGCGATTGGGTTAGTTCCCCCAAAGTTACAAACTGGTAACCCCGATCCTTTAAATCCTGGATGAGCAGGGGCAAGGCTTTTACAGTTTGGCTACGATCCAGGCGCCCATCATGAGCTAAAATAATCATCCCTGGTCGGGCATGTCTGATCACCCGCCAGGCAGCTTCCGCCGGGGTTTTGGCCCGGCGGTTTTCTAAGCCTATAGTCCATAAGGCTATCTGATAACCATTTAATTGGGCCGCATCTAATACCTGCCGGTTATACAATTTCCTGGGAGGACGAAAATATTGAGGTCTCTGCCCTACTACCTCTTCAATAGCCCATTCACACTTAAGCATCTCTTCATCAATAGTAACCAGATTATCCCGGGTAAGATCAGGATGGGTAAAGGTATGATTTTCAATCTCATGCCCTTCCCATAAAGCCCGCCTAACTATATCAGGATAACGCAGAACCGATTCTCCTACCACGAAAAATGTAGCTTTAATCTCATATTCTTTTAATATATCTAATATATCCGGAGTATACCTGGGATCAGGTCCATCATCGAAAGTCAAGGCTATCAGCTTTTTTCCATCGGTGTCCACCCGAGTAATCAATTTATCATGCACAAAAATGTTTTGCACCACAAATACTGTTTTGGCAGTTTCTGAATCCTCCTGTGAAGTATATTGCACCACCCCATACCTGGCTATTACCACCAGGAACAGCAAAAAAACTAATCGGATCCATTTTTTACTTTTTAATGTTTTCAGCCAAAGTTCACCCTTTTAAAAACTTATTTAACTACCTTTATCCCCTAAGGACTGGAACTCATTGGAGACGGCTTAAATAAATTTTATTCAGTAACCAGGTTATACTTTCCTGACTGTATTTACCACCAATAAATCTCAGTACTGGTTTATGACCCAGCCTAGTAAAATGTTTAAGCTGGGCAAAAGTACTTCCAGGGTACTTCTGCCCAGCTTAAGGTCACTTTTAGCAGCCAGTCTATTATCACACATCCTTAAACTGAACTACTGTGAGCTACTATATGAAATTCTTGCTCAGCTCTTTGTCTTATTGCTGAGCTTCCTTAAGGTATTTCTGCAGTTCAACTTTACGGGGTAATCTTCCCGCAATTTTCACCTCGCCATCAATAACCAGAGCCGGCGTTATCATTACCTTGTAATCCATGATTTTTTTAATATCCCCTACCTTGCTTACCTCTGCCGCAATATCCAGTTCAGCCAGGGCGTCATAAACATCCTTTTCCAGTTGTTTGCATTTGGCACATCCAGTTCCTAAAACCTCAATTTTCATAAGTAATACCTCCTCAAAAAGATTCTAACCGGCCAGGAAATAACCATACATCCATCCGGTCAGGGTAGCCATGACTACGACTAACCCAAAATAGGCTGCTGTACGCTTCCAACCCATAATCCGGTTTACCACCAGTAAATTCGGTATACTAACTGCTGGTCCCGCTAATAAAAGGGCCAGCGCTGGTCCCTGGTTCATGCCCAGATCCATTAGACCCTTTACTATGGGCACCTCTGTTAAAGTAGAAAAATAAAAAAGTGCCCCGATTAAAGAGGCCACAAAATTCGCCCCTAGGGTATTATTACCAACATAGTTGGAAATCCAATGGGAAGGGATTACACTTGTAACCATACCTACCACAAACACACCTATTAATAGGGTAGGGACTACCATTTTAACCAAGTTCCAGGTCTCGTGCATCCAGGAGGTGAACTCACCTTTTATGAAATAGTGATGCACCATAATAGCCAGGGAATTAATCAGGGAAAGATCCAGGGCTACTTTTATCCAGAGATTGAGTTTACTCGTACTTACAATGAGAATCGCCACCATAGCCCCAAAAAATAACACCAGAAATAGGCCCGGCTTTTCACTAGTCTCGGCAGGTAAACTTTCCATCTCCTCCAGCCGCTGGTTTTCAGAACGGCGGAACAAGAGAGACATCAGTATACCTATTACTATAGAAAATAATATCGCACCAATCCCCCGGGCTAATCCCATGTGCCATCCAATAGCTGCTCCGGTAAGGGCTATGGCCAGTATATTTATAGCTGGACCGGAATAAAGAAAGGTTACCGCCGGCCCCAGGCCGGCTCCCAGGCTATAGATACCGGCAAATAAAGGTAATATGGTACAGGAACATACCGCCAGTAACATTCCTGAAACTGAAGCTACCCCATAGGCTACCCATTTCTTAGCCTGAACACCAAAATATTTTATTACTGCCCCTTTGGTAACTAATACTGCCATGGCCCCAGCTATAAAAAATGCCGGTACCAGGCAGGTAACTACATGAGCCGACAAGTAGTTTAAGAGTTCTCCTAAACCGCCCCCCAGCATTGTCATAATCAATTGCATAATAAGTTCCCCCATTTTTTGCATAAGTGGTCCTGGGCAGGAATTTCGGCAGGTAAACTTGGGCCACCATCGTAATACTCTCACTCTCTAATTATCAATTTTAATTATATTACCCTCGAATTATTAAAACTCTTAAAACTTTATACCTTTTATACGTTCACAGGAACGTCCATCATGGTTTATAAGCCGCTCATGCTCGTCCTTAAAACCTGGCAGCTCATCAATCGGAGTAATCATAAACTGGTTTAAGCTTCCCACTACCCAGTCATATTTCTCCTGATTAAAACGAAGAATCCTTCTTTGTGCCTCCCTCCTTTCACTCACCAGCCCTGCTTCCCGGAGCACTTTTAAATGCTGTGATATCCGTGGTTGACTAATTTGCATGATTTCCTCTAAATCACAAACACATAGCTCTTTTTCTTTTAATAGTCTTAAAATTTTTAACCGGGTCGGTTCACCTAATACTTTTAACATACGCTGCACTAATATCACCCTTTTTCATATTAGATCTAGGTTATATAACCTAGATCTAATATAATTCTATGTTTATATTACCCCCGCCTTATTTAGGCTGTCAATCTTTAAAACAAAAAAAATACCGTCTTAAGGACGGCAGGAAAAATGAAGGACCCGTTTTATATTAGCCCTCTGGCTATGCTGCTATCTATCCAAACCTTTATTTCATCTCTGACTCTTTCAAATTCAGCCAGAATCTCCTCTTCGCTCCCCTGGGCTGCTGCGGGATCAGTAAAACTATGATGCATAATTTTCTTTCCCCCGGCAAAGTAAGGACAGTTTTCCCTGGCATTATCACATACAGTTATAACTAAATCAATTTCCTTATGTAAAAACTTATCCATACTTTTTGACTGATGTAAACTTATATCTATACCGGCGTTCTGCATCGCACGAATAGCATAAGGATTTACCCGAAAAGGTTTAGTTCCCGCACTATATACTTCATAGCGGTCACCATAATAGTGTCGCAATAATCCTTCTGCCATCTGGGACCGGGCTGAATTTTGGGTACATACAAATAAAACGGTTTTTTTGTTCACGTTTTTCCCCCTCATTATGTTGCTTGTTTTAATTATTGTATACCGTGATTGTGAAAATTCCACCCTGCCCATATTAAAATTTTGTAAATAAGTTACCTGACCATATTTCTATCCGGCCGGGCAGCTTTATCTATATAGTTCCTTTACAGGTATTTTTAAACTCCTGGAGCACTTATCGAAATGGTTTACATTTTCAACAGCCTATCCAGTCCGATAATATCTTCCAACCAGGCATCGGTGACAACCTCGCCGGTAATAAGGCTTTGCATACCCCAACCGATATCCAGAGCCACTTTCCCATATTCCCTGGCTATATAAGGGGCTAAAATCAAGGCATTAACACCGGCAGCCAGGAAACATAGATCAAAATCATATTCAGCTATTTCTTCCTTTACCCGGGGAATTTCTTCATACTCATAAATACTGATGGCACCAGTCACTTCAAAACCTAGTTTCTCCCTTAAATTAGTATTAAGAGCATCCCGGGCCTGGGCAGCCAGGGAACCGATTAATAGGATCTTCCTCCCCTTAAGCATTTCCTCAAATCTCTCTGCCTGGGAATACATAAATACCCGGCGCAAATTCGCTTCATATATAAATTGGGGCCGGATCTGGTATACTGCAAAAACCTGCTCAGCAAATTCCCGGGCCACATCCACCATAAGGTTATAACCGACTACGTCAGCTTGTTTAGCGGCTGCCACCGCCCCATCCCGGGCCTCTATATTAGGAAATCGGACACCACGGTGAAAAAAGCCACTCCGTTCCCCCCGGTTAGCATTAAATGCCTCCCGGTGATTCATGAATTCTGTCTCTGAATAAATAGTATATTGGGCCATTACAAAGGCTTCCGTCGCTCCTACCGATACCACGGAAAAAGGTGTTTTATCTTGCAGGGCCTCGATTATTTTATCCATTAACTCCTGGCTGCCTAATATAACCGGCACTTCTAAACTATTAGGCGGATCTTCTGGACAATAAGCGAGTTCCCTATTATAAAGGGAATTTATAATCGAATTACCCTGCTGATCAAACATTACTTTATAACTTTTACCTGTTTTTAATTTCATATTGCTCCCCCATTTCTACCTGGGGTTTCCTATAATCTTCTACCCTCCCCAGGTTTTGTAAACCCACTACCATACTTTGCCTGAATCTGATTTTCGAGATAAAGCATGGTATTTTGTTACCGCTTATGTTCCCAGCCGTAGCCTGCTTTTAAGCCTATTGCTCATAAATCGGAATATGGTTAGTCCCCGGCTGCCAGTTTATAAGCAAAATGTATACAAAGTGCATATCTATATAACTAGAGGGTTTTTATTAAAAATATTCATTAACAGACTTAAATGTGAATAAAGCCATTAACAAAGCAGTTATTTGGCAGAACAGAATGATTATCAGGTAGAAACAATTGTTATTTAACAGGGTAAATAGTTTTAAAACTCTACCAGCTTACCGTTAATCTGGGGTGGGATAGGCAATAATTGGTCAGGGAGTGAAGCGTTTTGGGATTTATCATCAACCATGAATACTTTTGTGAGTTACCGGAGATTATAGCCCGTATCCGCTATTGCCTGCGTAATCAAACCGGTTTTTCCCTAGTTAGAATAGGTGATGCCGAAAATCAGGTTCTGGCTCAGGGAACTATCTATCCGGAGGAAGTAATTAAAAATTTGTGGTGGGCTAACTATGAGGGGTGGACGGGAATTACCCTTCCCAATTATGAAGCCCGGGATCGGCTCATTGAAAATATTAAAAAAGCTGATATGGTAGGAGTACTACACCAGAATGATGCTTATGAATGGAAGTCTCTTACTGAAGAGGTATTTACTCTGTATAAAATCAAACCCCGCCAGTTGTGTTACGCCTTCGTAAACACCTATCTCCCCCCAAATGAAGAATTCCGGGCTTTGATAAAAAAGTGCCGTTTGCTTTTAGTGGGACAAATGGCCGGCGCCCTAGCTGCCTTTTTGCAGGAAACTATGCAAATCGAGGTAGCAGGAACTGTGGCAATATCCCAATATAGCCAGATTGATCAGGTAATACAGCAAATTCAGTCTATTGATTATAATCTAGCCCTGCTGTCGGCCGGATCTAATGCAGTTATACTAGCCCCGATGATAGCCAGTATGGGAAAAATAGCCCTGGACTTTGGCCGCAGTATGAATCCTTCCTGCTGGAAGCCCCAGCGGTTACATGCTCATAATATTATCAATTCCAATAATGTAGGTAAGCCATTGATCCATAATAATTTCACCTGTCACAAGGCTCTCCATACCCGAGCCTATATCAAAAGCAACCTTCCCCAGCGATTTGGAGATAAAGGGGGCCAGAATTACTGCATTAATCCCCGCCGCCAGTAGACATAAATCAAAATCATAGCGGGCTATTTCCCTCTTTACCCGGGATATTTCTTCATATTCATAAATACTTACTGCTCCTATTATGTTACAATCCATCTCCTGCTTATAGTGCTCCTGTAGCGCTGCTTTAACTTTAGCAGCCTGGGAATTAACCAATAGTACCTTCTTTCCCCGGAGCATAGCTGCGAATTTATCCGGCTTTGAAAACATGATCACCCGGCGCAAATTAGCTTCAAAAATACGGGACGGATACAGGTTACAGGCAGCAAAAACCCTTTCAGTAAACTCACAAGCCGGTTTAACCAGCAGGTTATACCCCACTATATCCGCATCCCGGATTGCTGCCATAGCTTCATCACGGGCAGCAATATTAGGAAAACGAATACCGCGATGGTAAAAACCACTTATTTCGCCCCGATTAGCCACCTGGGCTTCCGGGTGATGTAATATTTCCTCTTCTGATAAAACCGTGTACTGGGCTAAGACAAAAGCTTCTGTAGCCCCTACCGATATAATTGAACAGGGCTCATTATTATCTAAAGCAGTCAGTATACTATCTAGGAGAACATCACTAGATAGATAAGCTGCTCCACCTTGCTGCCATCTAAAATCTCCCCTGGCGGGGCAGACTATGCCTACCGGTGAAACCAAATTAGAAACAACCGGCCGGGTTATCCCTGCCGCTGAAACTATATTAACGGGCTGATTTTTAGCCACTGTCCATCTAATTTCAGCCATATTATCCCCGTTACAGGCAACCGGTAAAACCTTATAAATTCCTATAACGGAATTTCCTCACCTCTTTCCCTTTTGGCTGCCGACTTGCTGACACCTTTCAAAAGCCAGCCGCCTCTAAATTCAGATATACTATCATATGAGTTTTGTATACCTAACGGTACTTAAAGCCAGGCTGCCCAGGAAGCACGGGGACCATCTCTCTTTGCTTTCCCTATTTTCCCATGGAACTCTTTAAATACCCTGTGTAATAATTACTTTCCAAAACAGACTTAACAATAAAAAAACCACTTAATTTTTTAAAAAAACTAAGTGGTCTAAAATCCCCTACCATTTAAAATTTTAATGACCTAAGTACCTACATAATATAAATGGTCGGAGTGACTGGACTTGAACCAGCGGCCTCTACGTCCCCAACGTAGCGCTCATACCAAACTGAGCTACACCCCGACGCAAGTGATATTGTATAACAGGAAATCGGTTTAGTCAAGTTAAATTACGGGTTAAAAACCCGGTAAAACTAAACCGGTGCCCCTAGTTTAAGATTAGCAGACTTCTTTCCCACTTCCCTGGGATCAAAGTACTTAAAAAAATCCTGCCTGCCCCCAATAAAGACAAGCAGACTCCCTTCATTTACTAAAAATTATTCAATTCTATCCAGATTAAACTTTTTATGCAAGACCCTTACTGCATCCTGGATACGATCTTCATCTACAACACAGGAAACCTTTATTTCCGAGGTGCTGATCATGTGAATATTGATATTCTCTTCTGCCAGGGCCTCAAACATATCGGCCGCCACACCAGTATTACTCTGCATACCAGCGCCAACTATAGATACTTTAGCCACACTATTGCCATAGGACATACCCGAAGCTCCGAGGGTTTTCACCAGTCTATCCACTACCGGTATCGCTCTTTCTAAATCATTTTCCTCAATAGTAAAAGCAATGTCATTACGATGATCGCGCATGGCACTTTGAATAACCATATCTACATTTATCCCCTCCTGTGCCAGTTGCTTAAAAAGTTCCCGGGCAATTCCCGGCCGGTCCGGTACATCAAAAATAGCAAAGCGGGCACAGTTCAGATCGTGAGCCACTCCGGTAACAACTCTATGTCCCTCCATATTCTTTCCCTCCGTTATAATGGTTCCAGGATGTTGGTTAAAGCTGCTGCGAACTTCAATCTCCATCTGGCACTGCATAGCATATTCTACTGCCCGGGGCTGCATAACTCCTGCTCCCAGGCTGGCCATTTCCAGCATTTCTCCATAGCTGACCATCGATAGTTTACGGGCTTCAGAAACCACACGCGGATCAGCAGTAAACACTCCATCAACATCGGTAAAAATCATACAACGGTCAGCCTTAATACTGTCCGCTAAGGCTACTGCACTAGTATCTGATCCGCCTCGGCCCAGGGTAGTGATATCCCCTTCGGGAGATATGCCTTGGAAACCAGCCACTACCACTACGAATCCCTGCTCCAGTTCGCTAGAAATGCGCTGGGCATCAACATCATCTATCTTGGCCTTACTATAATTAGAATTACTGTGTATACCTGCCTGCCAGCCGGTAAAAGAACGGGCCGGACAGTCCATATTATATAGGGTAAGAGCCAGCAAAGCTGCCGACTGCTGCTCACCGGTAGCCAAAAGCATATCCATTTCCCTGGTACACAGATTAGGTCCGGTAGCATGGGCCAACTCTATAAGCTCATCAGTAGTATCGCCCATAGCAGATACCACTACGACTAACTGATTACCTTCCTCTTTCATCTGCTTTATCCGCCGGGCTATATCCTTGATTTTTTCCAGTGAAGCTACGGAACTTCCGCCAAACTTGGCAACAATCAAACTCAAAATTCTCACTCCCTGTAACATATATGAAAAGATTCGCCAGCACGTGTTACACAGAACATGGTTTATAACACGGTGGCTCCGTGCTGATCAGCCTTAAGGCTGTAAACCCGGCAATTTACTCCCTGGCTTACAAAGGCTTCCTGCATAGCTGCTTTTAATTCTTTAGTATTATCCATGGTAAAGGCTATTATGGCAGGTCCGGCTCCACTCATGGCTACTCCCAGGGCTTTATTGTCCCGAGCCGCTTCCAATACGGCATCAAAACCAGGTATAAATTGTTTGCGCAAAGGCTGATAGATCATATCATCCATGGCCAAATCTATATGCTGGTAATCCCGATTAAAAATACTGGCCAATAAATAGCAGGCCCTCTGCAGATTGCTAACTGTATCCAGCAGTTTTACCTGATCAGGCAGTACTGACCGTGATTTACTAGTAGGTAAATCAAAATCAGGAACTGCTACCACCATATACAGATCAGAAGGAATCTCTACCTTCTGATAGTAAACCTTACCTTGGTACATCATAGCTGCGGTAAGTCCCCCTACCATGGCCGGTACAATATTGTCTGCATGGCCTTCCATTTCCACCGCCCACTGCATCAACTGACTGCAGGTAAAAGGCTCCTCCAGGAGCAAATTAGCAGCATACATACCGCCAACAATGGCTGCTGCACTACTACCTAGACCTTTGCCAACGGGAATATGGTTATTGATGACCAGACGATATCCAGGAAACTTACCTGCCTGCTTAAAAACCGGTTGCATCGCTTTAACTACTAAGTTTTTAGCTAGATCAAAGCGTATTATTTCCTCGCCTTCCCCTTTAAACTCAATCTCCTGTCCTGAGGCTAGTTCAACCTTGACCTGTAAATAAAGGTTAAGGGCTATACCCAGGGTGTCAAAACCAGGTCCCAGGTTAGCACTAGTAGCAGGAACCTTTACTGTAACCATACTACCTCCTGTAATACTTAACTAGGGTTTCTTTTTGTTCCTTCCAGGCGAATTACATTATCAATTTTGCCTACAATACTCATACCCTTTAATACAGTTAGGGCATCACGCAAATCCTGTTCCCTGACTTTATGGGTAATAAGTATTAATTCAGCCATTTCTACACCACTGCTCTTTTGTACTACGGTAGCGATACTAACATTATTACTTCCAAATACCCCGGCTATGCCTGCCAGTACTCCGGGACGATCCTTAACCGTCATCCGGATATAAAATTCAGCACTTAGCTGGTTAATATCTATTAAGGTTTTATCCTCATAACAGGTGCAACCAATACGAGCACAGGTATTATGGACCATATTGCGAACTATTTCAATTATATCACCTACTACAGCACTAGCAGTAGGCATTTGCCCAGCCCCGCGTCCATAATGCATAATTTCGCCAACAGCATCCCCCTGTACAAAAACAGCATTGAAAACATCATTAACCCCAGCCAATGGATGGGATTCTGGCAGGAAGGCCGGATGAACCCTGACCTGGATTCTTCCTTGCTCATCCTGTTTAGCAATAGCCAGCAGTTTAATAACATAGCCTAGTTCTGCCGCATAACCAATATCGGCTGGTGCTATAGAGGTAATTCCTTCTACGTAAACATCATCCAGAGTCACCCGGCTATTAAAAGCTATTGAGGCTAGAATAGCAATTTTTCGAGCCGCATCCAATCCCTCTACATCTGAGGAAGGATCAGCTTCTGCATAACCCATCTGCTGAGCCTCGGCCAGGACTTCTTCAAAATTACGGCCTTCCCGGCTCATTTTGGTCAGTATATAGTTAGTAGTACCATTTAGAATACCGATAACTTCAAGGATCTCATTACCAGCCAAAGACTGTTTTAGTGGATATATAATGGGAATACCACCGCCTACACTAGCCTCAAAGTAAAAATCAACATGGTTCTCCGTAGCCGTTGCAAAAATTTCTTTTCCTTTAACTGCAATCAAATCTTTATTGGCTGTAACCACGTGTTTACCTTTAGACATGGCTTCAATAATAAAACTAAAAGCGGGATCAATGCCCCCCATAAGTTCAACTACGATATCGATATCTGGATCATCTACAATATCTTTAAAATCGGAAGTAATCATTTCCTGGTTTAGCCCTAGATCCAAACATTTTTGCAGATCCCTTTCCAGTACCTTTTTTATGACTACGGAATCGCCGCTGCGATTACTAATGGTTTTAGCGTTCTTTTGCAAAAGTTTTATAACACCGGATCCAACCGTGCCACATCCTAATAGCCCTATATTAATCACTAACTTACCTCCTAGCTTTTACCTACCACTTCGACATTAATAACTCCATCCAGTTGTTTGAGTCTTTCCAGCATATCATCCACTGATACTACCATTTCATCCACACTTAAGGATAACGTAACATATGCCACCCCGTGAATGGGAAGGTTCTGGTTTATGGTTAAAACACTGGCATTTAGAGAAGCCACACAATTTAACACTCCCGATAAGACTCCGGAAATATGTTTTAAAAGCAGGGAAATATTCAATATATTAACATTATCAGCATTAAAAAATGAAAATACCCCATCTTTATACTTATAATATGTACTGCGCGCCATCTCTAATTTATCTACGGCATCCTGAATACTGTCCGCCTCCCCGCAAGCCAGCATTTCCTTGGCCATAGCCGTCTTGCGGATTGATTCTGGTAGTATATCCTCTCTGACCAGGTAGAATTCTTCTTTTTTTCCCGCCATTACCCAAACACCCCTGTCTGCGTGTGGTGGATTATTTTCTTCACAATACGGACATTATAGCATTCCTCTGGTAGGCTGGCAATGATTATTTGGGGAAAATTGTTGAAAGTTCTCATTTGACCTGACTCAAAGGGGCAGAATGGAGACCGTCCCTTACTTCCTGGGCATTAAAAAACCGGTCTACCGCCAATATGACAGTGACCGGTTTTGGTATTACCCTTTTATATGATTATACAAATCAAGCCTCCACTTCCCTCATTAACTATGCGCTGCAGGGTATCCTGTAATTTGACCTGGGCGTTCTCCGGCATCCGGTGCAGTTTATTCTGAATACCCTCCCGCACCAGATCGTGAAGTGACTTCCCAAAAATATTGGATTCCCAAATTTTAGTGGGATCCTCCTCAAATTCTTCCAGCATATAGCGTACCAATTCCTCACACTGTTTCTCGGTACCAATAATAGGAGTGATCTCAGTAGTTATATCAGCCCGGATAATATGGAGGGATGGAGCCTTAGCTTTAAGTTTAACACCAAAACGACTCCCCTGCCTGATTAGTTCCGGTTCTTCCAAGAACATCTCCTCCAGGCGGGGCGTAACTACTCCGTAACCGGTATCTTTTACTTCTTCCAGGGCGGAAGATACTTTGTCATACTCCCGCTTAGCTATGCTGAGATCCTTCATCAGACGCATGATGTCGTGAGTACCTTCCACTGGGAAACCGCTAACATCACTTAAAGAACGGTAGAATAGGTCTTCGGGAACGGTAACATCTATGGCAGCAGTCCCTGTACCCAGGTTCATATCTTCCAGGCTAACATAGCTTATATTTTCAATATCAGACAATTTTTCTATCGCTTTATCTATATCGCGTACTTTACGGACATCATTAAGTATTTCACGAATAGCCGTCTCCAGGTTATCTCTAAGCCAGAAGTCTTCATCCAACTCATCCACCCAGCGGGGAAGCTTGATATTGACTTCCTGAACCGGAAATTCGTAGAGGACTTCCTCTAATAACCCATAGATTTGCTCCATGGTCATCTGGGCAACATCAATGGGAATGACGCTAACCTCATATTTATCGCTTAATTCTTCGGCTAGATTGAGTGTTTCCCGGTCGTATGGCTTAACAGAATTAAGTAATATTATAAAAGGTTTGTTTAGTTCCCTTAACTCGGAAATAACCCTTTCTTCTGCCACAACATAGCTTTCCCTGGAAATATCACTTATGCTTCCATCTGTGGTGACTACGATTCCAATGGTAGAGTGATCTGCAATTACCTTCCTGGTCCCTATTTCGGCCGCTTCTTCAAAGGGAACCTCATAGTCAAACCAGGGAGTCTTTACCATACGAGGCTCTTCGTCCTCTACATAACCCAGGGCCCCGTCCACAGTATAGCCTACACAGTCAACAAGTCTAGCTTTTAAACTTAGCCCGTTGGCGGTAGAAATTTCTACTGCTTCGTTTGGCACGAATTTGGGTTCGGTAGTAGTGATAGTCTTTCCGGCACCACTCTGGGGAAGCTCGTCTTTTGCTCTTTCCCGATCATATATATCCTTAATGTTTGGTAAAATCATTAAATCCATAAACCGCTTTATAAAAGTCGATTTCCCGGTACGAACTGGTCCCACTACTCCCAGGTAAATATCGCCGCCCGTGCGTTCAGCAATATCCTGTAATATGTTGTTTCCTTCCACTCTTCTTTATCCCTCCCTTGATTTAGACTTTAAAGGCACCCTCCCTCCGATGCGGATACCTCTATTATTTGGCTACGCTATAACAATACAAATATATTTATCAATATACGGTAATATAACCAGAAAACAAAAAAAAGTGTGAGAAACTCACACTTCTTACCATTCATTTATTTCGTAGGTTATACCCCTGATTTCATGCTTCTTTTGTCGTTGCATCAGTTCATCCACTTCCCCACGAGGTGGTTTGCCCCGGAAAACAATATTATAACAGGCGTGGGTAATGGGCATTTCCACCTGGAATTCGTTGGCCAATCGATCCACCACCCGGGTAGTATGTATTCCCTCCACTACCATCCCCACCTGATGCATAACTTCCTCTTTGGGTAAGCCCCGGCCAATAAGTTCCCCGGCTCGCAGGTTGCGGGAAAGACGACTGCCACAAGTTACCACCAGATCTCCTATACCGCTTAAACCTGAAAACGTGCGGTAATCCCCTCCCATGGTAACTCCCATGCGGATAATTTCAGTAAGTCCCCGGGTGATCAGGGCTGCTTTAGTATTGTCACCATAGCCTAAACCCTCTACGATTCCAGTAGCCAGAGCCACAATATTCTTAAGAGCACCCCCCAGTTCAACACCAGGCACATCCGGATTAGTATAAACCCGGAAAAAGGGTGCCATGTAAAGGTCCTGCACTAAAAAAGCAGTATCCTGCTTAAATGCTGCAACAGTTACTGCCGTAGGAAGTGACCGGGCTACTTCTTCGGCATGACTAGGTCCAGATAGTACGGCATAACTATCACGTATCCCCCGGCCCATTTCGTCTTCTATAACCTGACTCATCCGCATACCCGTATTAATCTCTATCCCTTTTGCAGTGTTGACAATCACTGGATGGCCGTGCAAAACAGGACCCACCCTCTTAACCACCTCACGAACCACCTGGGCGGGAACAGCCAGAATAAGTACCTCGATATTATCCAGAGCCTGTTCTAAATCTGATGTAATCTCAATGTTGTTTGGGATTTTAACTCCCGGCAAAAAACGTGTATTTTCACGGCCAGTACGCATATCCTCAATACCGTCCTCAGGCCTTCCCCATAACACCAAACTATCCAGTTTACGACTCAGCAATACGGCCTGAGCAGTACCCCAACTACCTGCGCCTAATACACTAACCTTTTTCATGATGCCTCCTAAAATTTTACGGTTATTGGCCAAGTTTAGGTTCAGTACCTTTTCGCAAGCGCACAATATTCCCCCGATGCCGGTAGATAACCAGCGCTGCTAGTAAAATACTTAAAACAATATTATACCAGGATTGGTCAAAAACTACCGTTAGTACTGGAAAAACTACCGCCACAGTAATTGAACCTAATGAAACATAACGGAACATCCACACGATAACAATAAATATGGCCAGCAGTATTAATACCTGCTGGTAGGAGAAGAAAATTATAATACCGGCCGAAGTTGCTACGGCTTTCCCACCTTTAAAACCTAAAAAGATTGAATAACAATGTCCTACTGCTGCTGCCAGCGGACAGGCGATTATCATAAATGGTATTCCACTATTAACACCGAGCCAGGCAGTTACAATCCCTTTGAATACATCCCCTATCAGAGATAGTATAGCAATACCCGGCCCCGCCGTACGTAATACATTCGTGGCCCCTACATTTCCACTACCCTGAGAGCGAATATCGACCTTGCCTACGAATCTGCTGAAAATGTAGGAAAACGGAATGGAACCTATTAAGTAACAAACCACAATTAATGCTACTTCTTTCAAAAATACCCCCCCATCCTTTAACTATTGCATATCCCGTTTTTTCTGGCGTACGATTTGCCTGATCGGGGTTCCTTCAAAACCAAAATTCTGGCGTAAAACATTTTCCAAATACCTGAGGTATGAGAAATGTACTAACTCCGGGTCATTGGCAAAATAGACAAAGGTAGGTGGAGCAGTTCGTACCTGGGTCGTATAATAAATACGTCCTTTTTTGCCTCCCCCACCAGGAAGAGGATTTAATAAGGTCGCTTCATTAACTACCTGGTTTAATTCTGCAGTATTAATCCTGCGGTGGTGCTGCTCCACCACAAAATTAGCAATATCAATGATCTGATATATCCGTTTTCGCGTGAGAGCTGACACATATAGGATAGGCGAGTAGGATAAAAATTTCAATTCGTCACGAATATCCTGGTCGAAGCGGTGCATAGTTTTACCATCCTTATCCACCAGGTCCCATTTATTCACAACCATAATATTAGCCTTGGCTTGTTCATGAACATATCCGGCAATTCTTTTATCCTGCTCTAATACCCCCTCGGTAGCATCAAGTACGATTAGTACCACATCAGCCCTTTCAATACTCTTTAAAGACCTTATCACACTATACCGTTCTGTAGCCTCCCGGATGCGGGATTTCCTTCTTATGCCAGCCGTATCGATAAGAACGTATTTCTGCCCCTGGTATTCAAAGGGAGTGTCTATAGCATCACGAGTCGTACCGGGAATATCGCTGACAATAACCCGGTCCTCCCCTAACAGGGAGTTTATCATAGAAGACTTACCTACATTAGGCCGTCCCACTATAGCGATTTTAATGGCGTCAATTTCGTCTTCCTCTTCACGAACCGGCCCAAATTTATTGACTACTGCATCCAGCAAATCATTAGTATTTAAACCATGCATCGCGGACAAGGGTATAGGATCTCCCAGTCCTAAATTGTAAAATTCATAATATTCCAGTTGTTTATTGAAATTCTCTACTTTGTTGGCTGCCAGCACCACCGGCCGATTAGATTTACGCAGCATATCAGCTACCTGTTCATCTTCATGGGTTATCCCTTCCCGGGCATCTACCACCAGAATAATAACACCAGCTTCATCAATAGCCAGCTCGGCCTGCAATTTTACTTCACGGGCAAATATATCCCCTTCATCAAAGCGAATCCCCCCCGTATCGATAATAATAAACTCACGACCATCCCAATCAGTAATGTCGTAAAGCCTATCCCGGGTTACCCCAGGAATATCTTCTACGATCGCTTTGCGGGCTCCTACCAGCCGGTTAAAAAGGGTAGATTTACCCACATTAGGTCGACCAACAATAGCCACCACTGGTTTACCCATATATATTCCTCCATATATACCCGATCTATTACCATAGTTTGCATTTATAGTTTACGGGTTTATAATAGCTTCTACCAACGATTGGGCAGTTCCATCCACCGTACGAAAGCAAGCCCCCGTAAATCTGATTAATTCTTCTAATGATATGTCATCTAAAAAAACGGTATTTCCCTCTTTAAAAACGATATCAGGAATAATTACCTTTTTCCCTTTATAATTTTTCCCTAAAACCCTTATTATATCGCTGCCGGTAAGTAATCCGGTAACAGTTACTCCCCCGCCAAAAAACAGGTTAGCCACCGGTAAGAAATGCACCTTAAGGCCTTGAATTAGGTTCAACTTGTCTATTATAGGACGTAAAACCGGATCTGCCGACTGTCCAGTTAGTACGAATACCTCCTGGTTAACTGGTACTCGCACCGGTAGCGAACCTTCCAGCTGGGAAAATTCATCCTGGAACATGCGAACTAAGCCGATCCCGTTTTCAATCTGACAGTAATCATCATAATATTCCCCGGAAGGTACCGGTTTACCTGCTTTTATATAGAATTCATCTGCCACATATACAAGGCCCCTCCCCCATTTGCTACGGTATTTCTTCTGCCAGACATCTCCCCGATCGATTATTTCACGAGCCAACCGGCTATTTATCGCCTGCAATCCAGGTAAGTTCTGGCGATGACCAGTTAACCCCACCGGGACAATACCTACTGAAGCTACTGCCGGATAAAAGGAAGCTAGATCATTGATGGTCTTTTCTAATTCTTGCCCATCATTAATTCCCGGACACAAGACTATCTGCGTGTGCACTTCAATTCCGGCTGCTTGTAAACGGGAAAGATCTTCAAGAATAGAAACTGCCCTGGGATTATTCATCATCCGGGCTCTTAATTCGGGGGAAGTGGTATGAACAGAAACATAAAGCGGGCTTAAACGCATAGTCGTAATCTTGTCCCAATCATAATCCTTAAGATTAGTCAGCGTAATATAATTTCCATACAGAAAAGAATAACGATAATCATCATCTTTAACATATAAAGTTCTGCGCATATTAGGGGGTAGCTGATCTACAAAACAGAACAGACAGCGATTGTGGCAGGCTCTGATACGGTCAAAAACAGCCTGGTCAAATACTATTCCCAGATCCTCATCAAAATCCTTATCAATTTCCAGAGTCCAGACTTCACCATTAGGCTTTACAACATCTATAACCAGGAAATCATCCTGCCCATAAAATTTATAGTCAAGTACATCATCTATTTTGTGACCATTAATTTCCTGCACAATATCACCGGTTTCCAGACCCATTTCATCCGCTATGCTGCCGGTTACTACCCTGCTAATATTAGCCCCCACTAAGATTACCTCCACTTGCCTTGATTAATTCCTTACCCATTATCTGATAAATGAGCCTACCATGCAAGGTGGACAATAAGGGACTTAATAGCCTTAATGTAATGGCTGTTTTCCCTTTTTATGCTGGGTCTCTGCTTTAACTAACCTCATTTGTTGGCAAAGATTATCAAAGTGGCGTTTTACCAGCAGGCTACTAACATAACGATTTATATGATGGCCACCCATGAAATGAGGCAGGCCAGCTACTATATCCAGCCACCCTGACCCGTCTATGAATACCGGCTTTATTAAAAGATCTTCTTCTGAACACCCTAACAAAGCCCGCAGGTCTTCCAGAGTACGCTGACCCATGGCTACATCTTTTCCTACCCCCAGGGTATAAATCTGGTTGCCCTGATCATCTGTACCGATATAAATTGGAAATCCGCTGGCATCAAGGGACATATCACCATAGCCCTCAATCGTATTAAGCCGGTCCTGGTGGTCTATTCTGTTCATATAAATATAGGCAGCTACCAGAGCATGATGAACCCCGGTATTGGCAATGAAAATTATTTTCATTTAGCCGTCCCTATCCCGGTAATTTTAAGTTTTGTAATCTCCACCAGACGAACCAGGTCCAGGTAGGCATCCTGAGTACCCCAGCCTACTATAGGCCGTCCCAGAGAAACAATCCCAGCTCGCCGCGACATAAAACCGCCTATTTTCATAATCCAGTTAACACTGTTAATACAATTTATTGCCATTACCTCATCCTGGTATCCTAATATTCCCGCCACCCCCATTATAATATGACTATAGCGGTCACCCAGGCTTTTTTTCCCCAGTACATAAACTTCATTTTCATTTTTATCGACACCCATAAACCGAATGGAACCGAAATCAGCATTAGTAGTCTTATCAAAATATGGCAGGGCCATAAGTTCTTCCAGGGTGGGGGGACGATCTTTCCCAACCAGGCCCAAGTGAATAGCAGCAGCTACTACCGATGAATGGGATCCACCAAAACAATGATATATAATTTTCATTACTTAGACCTCCTGGCCCGATTCCCGGGCAGGTATTAGATTTGGCCATAGTATAGTAAAAAGCTTGCTAAATTTATGAAGGAAAAACACACCTAATGTCGGGAGATAAAATATACCCCATTTTCCAGATCATGAACATTCCCCCCCAGTACCCGGGCTAAATAAAGACTCATTTTCTTTTGTTGATCCTGATTTTCGGCCAGGAAAACTGGACAACCTCCCCCATTTACCTTATTAGTATCCAGGGTAATTATGGCCAGGATAAATTCGGAAATCCTGGTATCCATTAATCAGCCGCCTTTCTTCCAAAATAGCTTTTTAATGTAGTTCCCCGGGCTGTTTCCAATACCGGAACCTTTTTGATAATCTCCATTAAAAAATCTAAATCCGGCTCATTAGCAACTATAAACAAGGCTAAATAACCTTTATCCACCTGCTTGCGAGCCAGGGGAATCAAATCTGTTTCTGCAATATCTACCTTGCTTCCCAATATGGACACAACATCGTGGATAATAGCCATACGCTGCCCGGGAGCATCCAGGGTAAGGCGGGCATCATCATTTTTGGGCTTAATAATAACCCCCATACCTTCTCGTAATATTTTTTCGCGTACTTCGGGCAACCCAATATTCATAATAACAACATCGGCTACCATTAGCAGAGCCCCCTGAAAATGCACCTCAGCTGGTTCAACATCCGCTATTTCTCCCACCTGCTGACCGCTCATAAGTTTAACTGAAAAAAATATGCAAATAGGAGCGATCAAAAAGGCATACCCCCAGTCCAGCCAATGAACTACTATACTAGTTAGCAGCGCTGTAACAATTACCAGATAGTTACGCGCTTCAAATACCCGGGCAATGCCTTCAATATAATCAGTACCCCGACGCACCAGTTTAGTTTCTTCCAGTTTTAAAAGGGTCTCCCTTTCCATATTACGCACATCACGAAATTGCTGAGCCGCCAGCACCAGAAACGTTACTGCCACATAATCCGGTTTAGTAATAGCCGGTACAGCCACTGCCCCCAGGCTGGCTGCGATAAAGCCAACAGCCAGATGGGTAAGCTGTCCATGGGGATAAGTAGGGTAGTGACGATAATCACTGCGCAGCATAATCCAGCGTGCCAAAAATCCCGCCACTACCCCGGCTACAATAACAACCACATATTTAGGCATGTTATTTCTTAACCGACCCTTTATTCAAAAAATAATACCCAGCGGCGGCAGCTGCCAAAACTACCAGGATAATTAATACGGTAGTTCCCGAACCCTGACTATTATCTACCGCCGGTTTGGCAGCAGGTGTAGTACCTTGGACATTAGATACACCTAAAACAACCGGAACCGTATTCGCAAAAAGCCGCACCCCTTTTTCCGCATCTGTTTTATTATTGGTATGGGCACCGACCTCGATCAGCATCGAACGTGGACTTAAATCTTGATTATAATCACCCTTACCTAAGAAAATACCGTTGGATAACCCTGGAGTTTGTTTATCCATAACCGCTTTAATACGTTTGGCGAATTCCAGATTAGTTTTCATATTAGGGTTAGTACGACCCACCACCAACTTAACTTTGGTAACTTCCTTTCCATTTACCTCAGCACTATATTGACTGGCAGGTACCGCATCCCGATGAATATCAATTACAGCATCAGGAGCTGTTTTCCGGATTAATTGCAGAGCCGTACGCCGGGAACGGTTATAGGCATTAATATCATGGGGGTTATGGTTATTAACGTTATAGTCTACATTTAACCCCAGCTCACGTAATCGATTTACAAACACCTGCCCGACATCATATATTCCACCATTACCATTGATACTTTCTTTGCCATCGGTAGGAACATAAGACTCATCACTGTGGGTATGATATACCGCAATAGTCGGTTTTTTCCCAGGATTTGCTGCCGGGACACTTTGATCAGTAAAAAACCAGGCATTTTTTTGTTGATTAAAACTTAAAGATGGTAAACGCTCCTGCCCCTGGTATACACAACGGGCCGTATCACCAATAACCTCTACCACCTTATAGCGAGAATTATCCGTGCTTATATATTCATCACCTTCATAAACATGCATTCCCGTCTGATGTATTACATTACTGTTTTCATCTACCAGAGTGTAATATTTGCCCCCCGACATTTCTTCATGCCCGGCTAACCCCACCGAACAACTGGTGAAGAAGAATACTCCCGCTAATATTATAACCCATAGCTTTTTAATCACCCTGCTCACCTCCCTCTTCGGATTCCTCCTGAACCGGTTTTCTGGCTGGTTCTGGCTCTTGTAGATTTTTAATCAATTCCTCCGGCCTACCCTCGACAGCAGGACCACCCTGTATCCGTTCCAGGGTCTCACCGATTAACTCCGCTAATAATACGGCCAAAATTCCGGCTAGGATCAGAGAATCAAAAGCCCCGGCTCCTCCAACATGTACTGTTCCCCGTACCCCAGTTCGGACCAAGTAAATATATTGCCCGACATCAAGTGCAAGTACCCCCATAACCGCCGCAAAAAATGCCCCTCGTCGGGATCTCCCGGCCAGATAACCAACCACACCAGCTACCAGCGGATAAATATAAAGAGGATCAATAAATATTTCTTCTGGCTCCGCTCCCAGGAAACGCCCCGCTAAAAATAAGGCTAAAGCAGTTACAGCCGCTGCCAGTATAGCCCGTATCTTTTCATAAGCAGTACCTGCTCCCACCAGAAGATAGATAGCTAAACCTACTGCAATTAATCCCCCCAGATTTATGGTCACCCGTCCTCCCAGAGGGATATCAATAAAACTTCCTACAATTATTAACGCAATAATCCCCAGAGCAGCCCGGTCAGATAAGCGTAGACGGTCTAGAACTCTATGAGCAACGCCAAAATATATAAGTATAGAAACAATAACCAATGCAATCAAACCAAAAGGGAAATTTGCCACTTTATCCACCCTTCCATTCGGATATTTGACAATAGATTTCCCTTTTGATCATCAAATATGTAATTTATTCAAAACAAAATCACGAGGAAGCAGGGGTACGGTCCCTTTACTTCCCTCACCTGGCATCTTCACAAGATCACATCCAAAAACAAGGGACGGTCCTTTCGCTTTCTTCCTCCTTAAAACGGAAAAAGAAAGCAAAAGGACCGTCCCTGCGCTTCCCCCGTGCTTCCTAACGTCGGGCCCATTGGCTTCTATCTATGCCCCGAGCGGTTAACCAATCGGCGGTTTCTCCTAGTATTACCAGCGGTTTTTGCCTTATCTGGTGGATATTAAGGGCTCCGCTCATTAAAAATACGGCTTTAAGACGGTATATAAACTCCTCCATACTTTTTTCTAGTTTTACCGCCCCATCCTGCAGAAGTATCTTTAAAAAAAGCCCGGCAATGCCTACTAGATCAGCCCCCATAGCTAATGATTTAACTGCGTCCAGAGCAGTACGAATACCACCTGAAGCAATTACCTGTACTGGTAACTTAAGGTCTAGAACTTCGGCCAGACTAACTGCTGATGGTATACCCCATACATCAAGTTCATGCCCAAAGTTTCCATCCCGGTTATCTTCAATTACTACAAAATTTGTTCCGCCTTTTCCTCCGGTATCAAAGACCCGTACCCCGGCCTCATACAACACCTGGATAGCTTCCCGGGAAAAACCAAAACCAACCTCTTTGGCTATTATGGGTACTGACGATAGGTCTACAATTCGAGCTACATTATCTAATAAGCCTTTAAAACAGCGATCACCTTCGGGCATAGCCATTTCTTGAGGAATATTAAAATGAAGCTGTAAGGCATCCGCCTGTATCATATCCACCGCCCGGATAGCTTCCCCGGACAAAGTCCCGGCACTGACATTAGCAATAATTAATCCCTGGGGATTAACATCACGTACTACAGTAAAAGTACCCGTAAGCCCGGGATCATGTAATGCGATAGTTTGCGATCCCACTGCCATGCCCATGCCAAAACAGCCGGCCAGCTCTGCCAGTACCGCATTAATACGCTCAGCCTGAGGAGTTCCACCAGTAAGGGCATTAATAATTAAAGGTATCTGTAAAGGTTTACCGACAAAGCTGGTGCTTAAGTCTATATCCGCCAGATCCAATTCAGGAACCGAGCAGTTAATCATATGAATATCTTGAAAACCGCTAGATGATGGACCGTCCTGAAGGCGAGCCGCAATGGCAATGTGCTCCGCTTTACGCTGACTACGAATCACAACAACCTCCCTGCCATTTTTTGGGCATCAAGCAAGGCATCTGGATCGTTAACATTAAAAAACAATTCCTGGATAGACCCAAATTGTTGTATTTGTTCTTTTTCTATAAGTACTAAATCCAATTCCTCTATTAAAAGGATAAGTTTAAGTTTGTCCTCTTCCAAACTCCTGGTAAAGGACGGCAGCGCCTTTTTACTGTATACCGCTGCTGTCGGTTGTAAACAGCCGTCAATTTTCGGAATAGCGCATTCATGGGTTCCTAATTGCCCTAGCATATAACGTATTAAGGATGGATTTATAAAAGGCATATCACAGGCTAAAATAAAAATTTTCGAATAAAGGGCATGGTGTAGACCTGCATGGATTCCGGCTACCGGTCCACGCCTAGGGTATACATCAGTTACCACCTTTAACCCTAAATGCTCATATTCTTCAGGATCATTACTTACGATTAAAATCTCGGCAAATAAAGCCTGGAATTTTTCAATAATAATTTCTATGGCGGTACTGCTACCAATGGGAGCAAAAGCCTTGTTAAATTTCATCCGGGAGCTCTTTCCCCCTGCCAATATTACTCCGCTTGCTCTCATTTTTACCTCTTTTCCTCTTATTAGGTTTTGTCTTTTACTTAAAGCTTATCCCACGCCTTTATAGGTATAAAAAAAGCTGCCCCCGGCAGCTTTAAAAACTCAGTCCTCATCCACCGCTACCACTGGCCCCGCATCCCGGGCGAGCACATGCTGGAGCAGGGCTTTTGGATCCCCCAGTGGTGCTAAACATAGACAAAAGCTGTTTTACATTAGATGCGCCACACTTCGGGCACCTAACCTTATCCTTATCTTTATTGGCAATCATAAGGTCAAATTTTTCCCCACATTCCCGGCAAGAAAAATCAAAAATAGGCATACCTTCACACTCCTAATAGACTATTCTTGATTTTGTATAAATTCATCCACTTCTTGCTGTTCAGCTTCTTTTTGAGCTTCACGGATAGATAACCCAATCCGTTTTGCTTCCGGATCCATTTTTAGAATTTTAACCTTAATCTGTTCCCCTACCTGCACGACATCCTCAGGTTTTTCTACCCGGCGATCAGCTAATTGGGATATATGAACCAGTCCATCCACACCCGGTTCTAATTCAACGAATGCTCCAAAGGGAGCTAAACGTACAACCGTCCCTTCAATAATGTCACCTTCATGGCACTGTTCCAAGACAATCTCCCAGGGACTCTTAAGCAGTTTTTTACGACTAAGTGAAACCCGTTCTTTCTCCCGATCAAGCCCCAAAACATATACATCCAGCTCTTGCCCTTCATGGAGGATATCAGAAGGATGTTCTACCCGACGATGATCCAGTTCTGACACATGCAACAGGCCCTCATATCCGCCTAAATCAATAAACGCACCATAATCTACTATACGCTTAACCTCACCCTTACGAGTTTGCCCCTCTTCAATACCAGACCAGAACTCCTCTTTCTTACGGGCTTTTTCCTGAGCCACCAATTCTTTACGAGATACCACAATTTGCGATCCCCGTCTCTTATTCCGGTTAAACTCTAAAATCTTGAACTGAAAGGTCTTTCCAATATATTCGTCCAAGTTTCTCACATAACCATCTTCGACATGGGAGGCCGGCAGGAATGCAACTACCCCTACATCTACCAGCAAGCCACCTTTGACACTGCCGGTTACGGTCCCTTCCACCAGTCTATCCTGGTTGAAGTCTTCCTCTAGCTGGTCGAGCATCTTTTTAGAGTCCACTTTTTTCTTGGACAGCAGGATAGTCCCATCATCATCCCATTTTAATACCAGCACCTCTATTTCGTCGCCAACCTCAACTATTTCGCGGGCTGAATCCAGGTCTTTCATAGATAGCTCACGTAAAGGTATAATACCCTCAGATTTTCCCCCTACATCAACCATCACCTCATCATCCCGGACCTCTATTACTTTTCCTTTTATAACATCTCCCCGCGAAGGAGTTGGAAAGTCAGCCATCTCCGCCTCCATCTCAGCGAATGATTCCTCAGTGCTGTTGACCTCCTGTTCCAGTGTCCCCTGGTTTTGTTCCTGGTTGCTTTCCTCAAACGCCGTCATCCTATCCATTACCTCCTTAATTATCCAATCCGGAGTAGAAGCCCCCGCTGTGATTCCTACCCGGGAAACTCCCTTTAACCAATCAGGCTCTATATCATCGGCATTTTGAACCCAAAAAACCGGTACTCCGGTATTTACACACTCTTTATACAGTGTGTTTGAATTGGAACTGGTGGGGTCACCTATTACCAGCATAAGGTCTACCCCCGCGGCCAGTTCCCGAGCCGCTTCCTGCCTTTCCCTGGTAGCAGCGCACAGGGTATTAAATACCCTCATTTCGCCGGTACCTGGTAGCATGGCATTTATCACTGCCAGATAGTCTTTTTCACTTCTGGTAGTCTGGCTAACAACTGCTAGTTTACGGGTTCCTGCCAGTTGGCTGGCCTCTTCAGGACTGCCTACCACCTTACCCCGGCCCCTACTCCAGCCAAGAATACCTTTGACCTCCGGGTGATTAGGATCACCAAATATTGCAATTTCATAGCCTTTTTCAGCCATCGAAGCTACCAATTCATGTACCCGTTTTACCCGGGGGCAGGTGGCATCTTCAATAAATATACCCCGTTTTTTAGCTTCATCAAAAACCTCAGGAGCTACACCATGTGAACGAATAATCAAAACACTATCCGTATTACCGGTTAACTCATCCAGGTTCTGCACCGGTTCAATACCCTGAGTGCGGAAGTGGTGAATTACAGCTTGATTATGCACCAGCGGTCCCAGAGTATAAACCTGGTTTTTACCGCCATATTCTCCGGCGATAGCAACTGCCCTTTTAACTCCAGTACAAAAGCCCGCCTTTTTTGCTATCTCAACCTGCAATTTTGCCGCCTCCACAAAATACTATATAAATTCGTATTATAATTGATAATTCCTGCTTTATTTTGACAAAAGATTGTTAATTTCCCCCATAATCTCACTACTTACCTCATCCAGCAAAGCTGAATTCAGTTTTTGCCCCCTATATTTTTCCAAACTAAGTGGTGTACCTATCCTTACTTTTAATGGACTAAACCATCCCATTGGTAATCCCCGACGGGTACCTACACAGGCTACTGGCACAACTGGACTTCCCGATTTAAGCGCCAACATAGCTACTCCCGCCTGGGCCTTCATATCCTGGCCAGATCGGTTACGTACCCCTTCAGGGAATATGCCCAGTACATTCCCCTGTTCTAAGACTTCCAGTGCTTGGCGAATAGCCGCCCGGTCCGCGGTACCCCTTTTTACCGGGAAAGCATTAGCATGGTTTAAAATCCAGGCCAGAATAGGGTTAGCAAATAGCTCGATTTTAGCCATAAAATGTACGGGACGATTCATAACCAGAGCTACCATAATCGGGTCCCAGTTACTGATATGGTTAGAGGCTATAATCACCGATCCTTTTTTAGGTAGGTTATGTAGTCCTTCGGATTTCAAACCTAGAAATAAAAATATTGCTCCTAAAAGACCCCTTGCAAAACTATAGAACATTTAGACCCCCTGGATCACAGCCAGTATAGAATTTAAAACCTCTTCTATATCCATATTAGTAGTATCTATAACAATCGAATCCTCCAGGACCTTAAGAGCACCTACTTCCCGGTGGGAGTCATTATAATCCCTATCCTGCAGTTCCTTTCCAATTATCTTACTGTCCACCGGGTAGCCCTTATCTTTTAGTTCTCGGATCCTTCTACGGGCCCGCTCCTCAAGACTGGCAGTAATAAAAAACTTATAATCAGCATCAGGAAGCACACATTCACCAATATCTCTTCCATCCATTACTACTGAGGAGGATCGAGCCAGGTTCTTCTGCATTTTAACCATGTATTCACGGACTTCAGGATGGGCAGCCGCCAGGGATACCTGGGCAGTAACCTGCGGGGAACGTATCGCTTCGGTCACATCCTGATCATCGCAAAAAATATGTTGTTCTCCGGAAATAAAGTGAAAATGAATGTGGGTAGTGCGGGCAATTTCACGGAGGGATTCCACATCATCAGTTGCAACACCTCTGGTTATAGCCTTCCAGGTCAGAGCCCGGTACATGGCTCCAGTATCAATATATGTAAATCCAAGCTTATTGGCCAGCATTCTGGCAATAGTACTTTTACCAGCACCAGCCGGTCCGTCGATCGCTATCCTCATGTCTTTACCACCTTGCCATATTCTTATATATTTTATCACAACCAGCTGTAATATAAAACAGACTTAAAAAAACCAAACCATCAATGATAAAAAATAGTGCCTATTTTAAATACCTTTATGGCAATAAGAAACTACTATGCCCCTCCTGCAGCCAAAGGGGTACAATTTTAATTATAAACTCTGTGAAAATTTTCCTATATCCTATACAAGATAAATGGCCTGCTATCGCAAAATTCCATTCAGATTATTCATTTCTTAATAGGTTGCCCATATTGTTACACAGGACTTTTAAGGACAGTAGTTTGAATAATAATTTTAGGAGGGTGTGTTGGTGAAAATTATACACAATATCAAAACAATGCCCAAATTGGTGGCTGCCTTCGCTTTAGTAGCTTTAATGATTGTAATCGGCGGTATCAGTACCCTTAACAATATGAATCACATTAACCAGGCCATGTTTACTATTTACCATGATCACTTACTACCACAATCCAGCCTTCTTTCTATTGCAGATTCAATGGGTTTTATCCGTGCCGACCTATGGCAGAGCATTTATCGGGAAGACTCCCGCTCCCACTCCCTAAAAAGTATAAAAACCCGTCTTAATTTAATTGAGCGCTCTCTAAATGAATACGACCAGGCTCACTTACAAAAACAAGAAAAGGAAATCTACCAGAAATTCAGCTCCAATTTTGATCTTTATTCTAATTCTTTAAGGAAAATCATAACCTTGGTGGAAGAAGGGCAAAATGAAGCAGCCGTAGCAGTTATAGAATCCGATCTGGTTTACAAAGGACAGGCCGCCCGGGATTCCCTTAACCTGCTTATAGAAATTCAACATCAGGGAGCCGAAAAAGCTAGCCGTGAGGGGACTAATCTTTACCATACTTCCCGGGATCAAACCCTGATCATAACCGTATTAGCTTTTTTGCTAGCCATATTTCTGGGCATTGTACTAGCTAGACATATAGCCCTGCCATTAGTGGCAGCAGCTGAACACGCTGGCCGGTTAGCCGCTGGTGACTTTACCGGTCAAATTCCGGCCTGTTTACGTAACCGGCGGGATGAGATTGGTATGCTGGGCTTATCTTTTGAAGACATGGGGCTAAATCTTAAAGAGCGTATAAAAAACACCTTGTCAGAAATAAATGATAATAGCCAGCAAGTTAATGAACTAAGCAAACAACTTAACGAACAGGGGGAAAATATTTCCCAAACTCTGGGGTATATATCTGAGGCAACTGAGGAAATTGCTACCCGTATGGAAGAAATTTCTTACTCATCTAACCGCATGAGTGCTTCCGGGGAACAAATTGCAAATGCTCTCTCCCGGGTAAAAGAACAGGCCGATGAAAACCAGGTACAGGCCCAAAACATAGCCGATCGCGCCGTTAAACTTCAATCTAATGCCCACTCATCCCAGGATGAAGCTATTAATATGTATAGTCGTATTCGTTCCGAACTACTTAAGGCTATTGACAATACCCGGGCAATAGAAAATATTTCTGTTTTAGCCCAGGACATTGCCGCAGTTGCCCGGCAGACTAACCTGTTATCCCTTAATGCAGCAGTTGAAGCCGCCCGGGCTGGAGATCAAGGCCATGGATTTGCAGTAGTTGCCGGCGAAGTAGGTAAATTAGCCCGTGATTCCGCCGCCACCGTGGTCAATATCCAAAAGCTGGCTGATCAGGCTCAAAGCGCTCTAGCTGATTTAATGGAATATAGCCAGGCCTTGTTAAATTTTATTAACGACCGGGTCATCACAGATTATGATTTTATGGTTGACATGGGTGAGCATTATCAAAAAGATAGTAACCTGATTATTGGTCTAACTGAAACTGTAAACGCTTATACCCTACAGGTAATGCAGGCTATGGAAGAAATGAACCAGGCTATTCAGACAACTGCCGCCAATATTACCGATGCCACGGCTCGCACCCAGGAGATAGCCAGTGCCAGCGAATCCGCTAACCGTGTCGCCATGGAAATCCATTCCGCCTCCAGCACTCTGAATGAAGGTTCGGAAAAGCTACACTGTATAATTAAAAACTTCAAAGTATAGTTACTGCCTAACTATTCAACAAATGGTGCAGTTGATCCCAAAAATCAGGAAAAGATATTGCCACCACCTCCGCCCGGGTAATACAAGTCTCCCCAGTAGCAACCAGTCCAGCTACCGCAAGGCTCATGGCAATACGGTGGTCTCCATGACTGTATACCCGGGCTGCCTTGAGCCCTTCCGGATGACCTTTTATTAAAAATCCGTCCTCCTGTTCCTGTATATCTACCCCCATACGGGTCAGTTCACTACAGATAGTTTTTATCCGATCAGTTTCCTTTACTCGGAGTTCCCCAGCATCTTTAACTAATGATTCTCCTTCTGCTACCGCCATAGCTACCGCCAGAACCGGTATCTCATCTATTAAAGAAGGGATTAGATCTCCGCTGATTTCAACCCCCTTAAGGGGTGATGCACAAACCCATACATCAGCTACCGGCTCACCGCCTACTACCTGCTCGTTTTCCAGCCGTACACAAGCTCCCATTTTTCGAAGAACTTGAATAATCCCGGCCCGGGTCGGGTTAACCCCCACCTGACGGATAAGTATTTCCGAACCTGGAATTATAGCTGCTGCCACTACAAAAAAAGCAGCTGACGATATATCCCCCGGGACTACAAAGTCCCGGCCAAACAAGTTGCCATCCGGATAGAGAGTAATAATATCATGGTTACTCTCTATCCGAGCCCCCATAGCCGCCAGCATCCTTTCACTATGATTGCGAGAAGGAGCCGATTCCTGTATTACCGTTTTACCTTCAGCCTGTAGACCGGCCAGTAAAATAGCTGATTTTACCTGCGCACTAGCTACCGGCATCTGATACTGGATTCCCTTTAGCTGTCCTCCCTGGATAGCCAAGGGAGGATAGCTGTTACCATGACGTCCAGCCATCCAGGCTCCCATTTGCTGCAGGGGATCAATAACCCTTTTCATGGGCCGGCGGTTTAAAGACTCATCTCCGCTTACCACGGAAAAAAACGGCCGCCCCGCCAATAGTCCGGTTAAAAGACGCAACGTAGTTCCCGAGTTACCACAGTCTAATACCTGTTCTGGTTCTCCAAGCTGGTTAATACCAGGGCTTTCAATAGTCACCTGGCTGCCTTTTATGTCAATATCAACCCCTAATTGCCCCAAACAATTACAAGTAGACATGGTATCATTGGCTACTAGAAAATTATCAACCTGACTAAACCCTTTAGCTAGGGCCGCAAACATAATTGCCCGGTGAGAAATGGATTTATCAGGAGCTACGCTCAATTCCCCCTTAAGAGGCTGTGATGGTTTTATCCACTTATCCATAGTATCCTCCTATCGTGCCCAAGCCTTTATCGAATGTCGTTGCAAAACCTTTACAGCAACTTCTGCATCATCCAGGGAGGGTACCCCCAGGCGTATAGTACCACCATCGCCTTCCCGAACCCGCAGTATTTCTATATCAGCAATATTTACCCGGGCCTGGCCCAGAATCATGCCCAGATCCCCGATAATTCCGGGCCGGTCCGGAACAATACAGATTACTTCATTTAGGGAGGGCATCAATCCTTTTCTGACCCGGGGAATATGGCACCGGGTTTCCTGAGCCTTTTTTAAATCATTAAAAAGGGCCATCTTTTCTCCTGCCATTAATTGTTCCTTAATTCTGGTCAGAATCTGAATATACCTATCCAGAGCATCTACCACCATAACCTGATTAGAAAATAAAATATCCTGCCAAAGACCGGGACTAGAAGAAGCTACTCTGGTAGTATCCCTGAATCCCCCCGCTGCCAGCATCAATAATTGCTCATCCCCACCGGTAAGGTTAACTAAAGCAGCAGCCGCCAGATGTGGTATATGGCTGACGGCAGCAACCATCCGATCATGTATTTCAGCAGTCATCAGCTTGATTCTGGCCCCAGTTACCTCCAGCAACTGTTGTAACATCTCCAGTTTCTCTGCTGCAGTATCTTCTCGTGGAGTAAGAATATAGACTGCATTTTCAAATAGATAGCGGTCAGCCCCATCAATACCCATTATTTCAGAACCGGCCATCGGGTGACCACCAATCGAACATACCTCCCGGGGAAGCCCTTCATACATTTTTAGCACCTGCTGTTTAGTACTGCCCACATCGGTAACCACCGTTCCTGGCTGAATATATCGGTTAATAGAATCAATAAGCCCGGCAAAGGTTCCCACTGGACTACACAGGAAAAGCACCTGCCCAGACTTAACCCCCTCTGCCAAAGATACTGCCCGATCAATGGCTCCCATATGGCAGGCTTTTTCTAGGGCTTCCCCATTGGGATCTACCCCCAGCACCTGATCCACCCAGGGCGATTCTTTAAAAGCCAGGCCCAGTGACCCACCGATAAGCCCAACCCCGATTATAGTAACATTTAGACCCATTATATATTCTCCTAACTGTGTAGTGCAGCCACCATCCTTTTTACCTTGCTCACCAGCTCTCTAAAATGTTCCGGGGTAAGTGACTGCGGACCATCAGAAAGCGCTTCACTAGGATTCTGATGCATCTCAACCATAATACCATCTGCACCAGCTCCAACAGCTGCCAAAGCCATCGGCTCAACCAGTTTCCATTTCCCTGTTCCATGACTAGGATCTACTATAATGGGAAGATGGGTAAGCTGCTTAATCAATGGCACTGCACTGAGATCCAGGGTATTACGAGTGTATTTCTCAAAAGAACGTATACCCCGTTCACACATAATTACCCGGGGATTACCGCTGGAAATAATATACTCTGCTGCCATAATCCATTCCTCCACCGTAGCTGAAGGTCCCCTTTTTAAAAGTACCGGTTTATTAACTTTCCCTAATTCCCTCAGCAGGAAAAAGTTTTGCATATTGCGGGCTCCTACCTGTAATACATCAACATAATCAGCTACCTCTTCAACCAGACGAGGGTCTACAATCTCAGTGACCACCGGTAAACCAGTTACCCGCCTGGCCTCCGCCAGAATCTTTAGCCCCTCCTTCTCCAGACCTTGAAAAGAATAAGGGGAAGTACGAGGTTTAAAAGCTCCCCCACGCAGCATAGTCGCGCCCGCCTCTTTTACTACCTGAGCTACCTCCAGGTACTTCTCCCGGCCCTCTACAGCACAGGGACCAGCTATAATCTGGATACTGCCATCCCCTACGACCTCATTTCCCACCGGGATCAAAGACTGCTGCTGCTGAAATACCCGAGATGCTAACTTAAAGGGCTGGACAATGGGCACTACCCTTTCCACCCCAGGCAGGGTTTCAAAAAGCTCCATCATCGCCTGGGTTTTTTCCCCCACAGCTCCCATAATGGTCCGTTCTACACCCTGGGATAAGTGAACCTTAAAACCGTTTTCTTCTAACCGATCATGGACCAGCTTAATCTGTTCCTGGCTAGCATTAGCCTCCATGACAATAATCATTTACTCTCCTCCCTTTCTTAACAGGGGTGAGAAAAGCAAAAACCATTAGTGAAGGAAATCACCAATGGTTATTCAACCATACTATTTTCCCACCATCCTGCCATACTACCCATGTAATTTTCATGTAATTTTTGAAAAATCCTACCATACTACACTATCAGCATAACACTTATTCAGACCATTTTACAATCAGCAATTCCCAGACAATAACTCACTATATCTAAAAACCTCTTAAAATACCATCTGGCCGGAAGGTGGATAAAGAGCAGGCCGTAACACCCGGCGAAGGTTCCCGGGCAGGCCGGGCTAAAAACAGGACGTTTGGAGGCGGTCGCGCCGCACGGGTGTGGCGTTGACCGGGTACCGACCTGACCGGGGAACTGAGCCGAAGGTGTTCCGCCCTGCGGAAGTTGGAGCAAGCGGTTTATACACCTTCCGGCCAGCAACGCCCGGTTAGATTAGCTCTCCGGGCCATTACTGAATCCTTATAGAAGAGCGCCCATAACCCCTATCCGCAATTCGGTCAATACCCACTGATAATACCTGCCATTGTAAACCCTGCCGGCGCATCAGCAGACGAGCATTAATAATATAATAGTTATCCTTACCAAAAGGACAAGCTTCCAGGTAATAAATACGCACACCAGATTTTATCACCTGTTTTTTGTAAACATAAACCTGATTTACTGCCAACTTAAAAGGAGAACTTTGCGCCTGCCTTAGCAGTAACCGGGACTGGGTATCCATATCCCGAGCTATTTCCAACTGCAGGTTCTCCGGATCAGATACTCCAACACTATTATTAGGAATACCACTCATTAAAACCCTGACCATAGTTAAACGGGCCACATAATCGGGAAAAAAACCGCCTCCTGACTCTTTAACCCACCAGCCTGAAAAGCATATGACCATAACTATTCCCGTCAAGGCTACCCGGGCAGTGAACAGGCTATTAAACATACGACAAATAATCCTGTGCTGATTCATAGCTGCCTCCGGGAGATTATTTACTATAGTATGATAAAACTTTGCTCCCCTAATACCACGGTTTTCATATACCCAGGTCAGTTTTAGACAAAAAAACACCCGGAAAAATGTCTCTGCAATTTCCGAGTGCTTTTTTAAATATTTTTATTTTCCAGAGCAGCTAATTTAACCACCTGTTCATACATCTGCTGGAAATGATCAAGAGTCAACGACTGCTTACCATCAGAAAGGGCCCGGTCCGGCTCCTGGTGAACCTCCACAATAATACCATCAGCCCCTGCCGCTACTGCCGCCTTTGCTACCGGGATTACCATTTTCCATCTGCCGGTAGCATGGCTAGGATCTACGATGATAGGCAGATGAGAAAGATGTTTAATCAGGGGAACAGCACCGATATCCACCGTATTCCGGGTATAAGGTTCGAAAGTACGAATCCCCCGCTCACATAAAATAACCTGGTCATTACCCCCACTGAGAATATACTCCGCCGCCAGCAGCCATTCCTCAATAGTTGCCGATAAGCCTCTTTTTAACAGAACCGGTTTGTCCACCTGCCCCAGTTGATCCAGCAAAGTATAATTTTGCATATTACGGCTGCCTACCTGGAGAATATCCACCTGATCATATAGCAAATCCAGATCACGTACATCCATAATCTCTGTGACTACAGGCAACCCCGTGATCTGACGCGCTTCCACCATAATAGCTAATCCTTCTTTACCAAGACCCCGAAAAGAATAGGGGGATGTACGCGGTTTAAATATACCGCCTCTTAAAATATGAACCCCGTATTTTCTCAAAGCGCAGGCAACGCTTAGGTAATCCTCCCGGTTTTCCACCGCACAGGGACCAGCAATAACCGTACAATACCCCTGACCGATACGTACTGTACCAGCAGGTGCAGGTATTTCTATTATAGTATCTTTATCCTTATTTTCTCTTGCTGCTAATTTAAATGGTTTCATGTCCCCCTCCATAACACCATTTTACAACAAAAGTTCAGTTGATATTAGCCCTTTCGTCATAATGGTTTTATATTAACTCAGAAACAGTTTCTACATCCTTATCCCCCCGGCCCGAAATATTAACCACCATAACCTGATCAGGTGTCATTTGGGCAGCTGCCTTTATAGCATAAGCCAGGGCATGAGCACTTTCCAAAGCCGGGATAACTCCTTCCAACCTGGAGACTAACAAAAAAGCCTGCAGAGCTTCTTCATCCGTAGCTGATGGATATTGCACCCGCCCACTATCCTTAAGAAACGCATGCTCTGGACCTACTCCCGGATAATCAAGACCAGCCGAAATGGAATAGGCAGAAACCACCTTCCCCTGTTCATCGGTAAGAATCCGGCTCCGAGTTCCATGTAATACCCCTGGCTGCCCCAGGTTTAGTGCAGCCGAATGCAAGCCGGTTTCCAGACCTTTACCAGCCGCCTCTACTCCAATTAATGCTACCTCATCATTTAAAAAAGCATGAAAAATTCCTATCGCATTACTTCCTCCGCCAATACAGGCTACTATGGCATCAGGAAGCCTTTCTTCCTCAGCAATAATCTGCTCTTTCAACTCCCTGCCGATTATCGACTGAAAGTGACGAACCATAACCGGATAAGGATGCGGACCTACAGCCGAGCCAATCACATAGTAAATATCCTCAGGAGTATTTGCATAAACCTCCAGCGCTTTATTAGTAGCATCCTTAAGCGTACCATCCCCATCAGATACTGGTACTACATCTGCCCCTAAAATCTGCATACGAAAAACATTCAGTTTTTGTCTTTCCATATCATGCCGGCCCATAAATACTGTACAATCCAGGCCTAATAAAGCAGCAGCAGTAGCAGTAGCTACCCCATGTTGTCCAGCTCCAGTTTCAGCTATAACCTTCTTACGGCCCATCCTCCGGGCCAGCATAGCCTGTCCCAGGCTGTTATTTATTTTATGAGAACCAGTATGATTCAAGTCTTCCCGTTTGAAATAGATTTTAGCTCCTTTACAATAGGTCGTAAGTCGATCCGCATAATATAATGGAGAAGGTCGACCTACATAATTCTTAAGCAGCCGGGAAAATTCTTTTTCAAATTCCAGGTCAGCAATAGCCCGCATAAACTCTTCATTTAATTCCTTTAGAATTCCCTGTAGCCTATCATTTACATAGGTTCCTCCATATTCGCCAAAATAACCGTTTATATCCGGATTCATCACTTCAACTCCTCGCCAAATTTTAACCTGCTAGTATATATTACGGACCAATAGCCCTTCTGTTTTCTGCAAATTCAATACCGTTAATAATTTCATTATTTGCACTGAGTTTTTCATAATCACATTTGTTATACTAATTGATAGCAAGATTCCCAGGCCTGAAATTTTTCATAACACTCTTTCATATGATATTATTATAATAATTTTTCGTCCAGTAAATCATACAACTTGGCTCCCAGAGTGAAAAATCAACACCACATCCGCCCCCCCGCACCCCCACACAGCAAACCTACCCTGTAAGCTATTACTAAGGCTAACCTTAATGGGGAGGAAAAGAGGTAAAGGCGATTCCAGAACCGTAATTAACCCCGTTACTAAAGGCAATAGCCTCAGAACCAAAACCAGGTGCCCACCACAAACTAGAGTCCGGGCTTTTCCAGAACATTCAGGTTAGCCTTACCCACACAACGACCTATCCAGCAACTAAGCTAAGGCTAACCTTAATGGGGAGGAAAAGAGGTAAAGGCGATTCCAGAACCGTAATTAACCCCGTTACTAAAGGCAATAGCCTTAGAACCAAAACCAGGTGCCGATCACTAACTAGAGTCCGGGCTTTTCCAGAACATTCAGGTTAGCCTTACCCACACAACGACCTATCCAGCAACTAAGCTAAGGCTAACCTTAATGGGGAGGAAAAGAGGTAAAGGCGATTCCAGAACCGTAATTAACCCTGTTACTAAAGGCAATAGCCTTAGAACCAAAACCTGCGCCCACCACAAACTAGAGTCCGGGCTTTTCCGGAACATTCAGGTTAGCCTTACCCCCGCACCCCCACATAGCCACATTACCCTGTAACTATCACAAATTTTATATGATAATAGTAATCAAAACACCATAAGATATTGTATCGAGAAAGGAGAATATCAGATGGGATCCACTATAAAACTAGGTATCTGCCAGATGCAGGTAGGACATAATAAAGAGCAAAACCTACAGCAGGCTGAAAAAATGATTAAATCAGCCGCATCCTCCGGTGCTGAAATCATTATCCTGCCCGAAGTTTTTAACGCCCCCTACCAATCTGATCTATTTCCCCATTATGCTGAACCTTATCCCGGGCCTACTACTACTTGCCTGTCTAATTGGGCACGCCAGTTAGGGGTATGTCTGGTCGGTGGGTCAATTATTGAACGGGATGAAAATAATCTTTACAACAGCAGTTTTATCTTTTCCAGCGATGGATCATTACTAGGTAGACACCGTAAAATCCACCTTTTTGATGTAAATATCTCCGGAGGAGTTACTTTTCAGGAGTCAGAAACTTTAAAAGCCGGCAATTTCCCGGCTATTTTCCAATATAAAGGAATAACTATAGGAGTTATTATCTGTTTTGATATACGTTTTCCCGAGTTAATCCGCTTAATGGCCTTGCAGGGGGTTCAATTGTTAGTAGTACCGGCCGCTTTTAACCTGACTACTGGACCGGCCCACTGGAAGCTTTTGATGCGCTGCCGTGCAGTTGACAATCAAATGTATGTAGCAGCTGCTTCCCCGGCCCGTAATCCATCCGCTTCCTACCAGGCCTGGGGACATTCCATGCTGGTTAACCCCTGGGGCGAAGTAGCGGCCGAACTAGATGAGAAGGAAAATATCATTATTACCGACATAGATGTAGCAAACACCAGCAGGGTTCGCCAGGAGCTACCTATACTCACCCAACGGCGCACCGATCTTTACCAGCTTACTTGGAAGAACAAAGCATAGACAAGCAGCTGGTGTTTCCCAGGTAGAGCGTGGAGCCGGAATATTCATGTATTCAAACTAACGCCATATACCTTTTTGGCAGTAAATTCTATTAGTCTTGTATAAGTGGGAATAACTAACGGAGCAGTCCCCGGGGCAGCATTCACATTATTAAGAGGAAGCCAGATCCGAACGGAGTTTTTGCGCATCTTTGAGATAAACATGTTTTATTTCATTCTGACTCCTATTCGTATTGACATGCAGCAAAACCCTGATGCAACGCGGCAGCGATCCAGGAACCTCGATTTCCTGAAAACACAGCAAAGGCACTTTGTCCCAACCAATCAGGCGAGCTGCCCGGGCAGGAAAAGCCGACCGTAAATCCGGAGTTACAGTAAATAGGGCACTGGCAATCTGGTCAATTTGTAGTTCGTTTTCCTTTAGAATAAAGAGAAGCAGTTCGCGGGTTGCTTCCAATACTTCCTCAGGGGTATCCCGGTTGACGGTAGTAGCTCCGCGTATCCCTCGCATCATCATGACTTCTTTTCCAACCTTTCGGCCTTAATCATGAACTGCCCTGTGTCCAAGGCCAATGGCCACCTCATCAAGATGCAGTAAACCAATACCCAGGAAAATCGCCACACTAACATGATCCTGGTGACGGGCTATACCTATCTTACCGCCTACATTAAGACCTAAGGCCTTAGGCATTATCTGGGCAATGGCTTCCCGGGTAGCTCCGGCTACGGCTCCTTCATCGGCATGAGTATCTTTAATTACCCCTTCGCGTTTAGAAGCTACTACGGCCCGTTCTACAATCTTACCTACCGAAGTAATAAACTCCCCGCCATAATCTACCGCTACCGCTTTTACCTCCTCCTGCTCCAAAAGTACCCTTTTAAGCATGGTTTCTTCCTGGCGAGAGGATGTTAACGCCATCTTTATCGCTGCTGTAGCAACAACTTTACTTCCAATTTCCATATTTAATCCCCGCCTTACCTTTGTTAGTCTATTTTACTATAATTTTACCAATCATTACTATACTCTGGTCAGCAGTAAAGGTTTTACCTTTTTCAGGAAATGATAGGTTGTCTGAACTTTTACTTATACGGTATTCCACTGGAAAATTGTAGGAGGTGGAATCAATTTCCACCACATCTCCGGCCATCAGCTGCAGGGTAACTTCCCGTTCATTAAATACGGTCCGTTTCTCACCATTTACCAGAACCTCGGCCCGGGGCAGAGAAGAAAATTTGTCCATGGATATAGTCAGCACTGCATGAGGGGAATCAAATTCCAGGCCAGATTCAGGTGGGGATACTTTACCAGCAGCCGGATACTCTATCTGCTGTCCTTCCATACGTTCCCCCCAGCTTAAGAATAACCGCATAGAGTCACGAGTCATAAAGCCTTGAACCACAACCAGTGCCACCAATCCAATCACAATGGCCCGAAAAAGAAACTTTTCCACCTGGTTGACCAATCTCCGCACAGAGGATCACTCCCGAGGCAAGTTTTTTCTTCTCTATCTTATGCCCACCTCCGGGAGTTTATCCATGAATTGAACAAAGTATAGCATAAGCCATCGCTGCCGCCCCGTATCCATTATCAATATTAACTACGGCTACACCGGGAGCACAACTATTCAGCATACCTAACAAGGCTGCTAATCCATGAAAACTAGCCCCATACCCTATACTGGTAGGAACAGCAATAACCGGCCTCCTGGTAAGGCCTCCCACCACACTGGCCAGGGCTCCTTCCATGCCTGCGATAACTATAACTACCTGGGCCAGGTTAATCCGGTCTACTCTGTCCAGCACACGATGAATTCCGGCCACCCCTACATCAAAGATACGGTCAACCTTGGCTCCCATAGTTTCCAGGGAAATAGCCGCCTCCTCAGCTACCGGAATATCAGATGTACCTGCCGTTACTACCGCTACACTACCTTGTACTTGGGTTACCTTCCCCCGGCGATAAATCAAACCGGCCGTCTGGTGGTATTCAAGGTCAGGCACCCGCTTACGGGCAGCTGCAAAACAATCGGGATTAGCCCTGGTTCCCAGAATATTTTCACCACCTGCCGCCAGATGTTCCATTATTAATGCCACCTGTTCCGGAGTCTTACCCTGGCAGAAGACTACTTCTGGAAAGTTATCCCGCAGGTTACGGTGATCATCAATGTTGGCAAATCCAAGATCAGTATAGGCAGCTAAGGTTAACTGTTTAGCCGCTTCCTGTATTTCCAGGGTACCCGCTTTAACCCCGGCTAGAATTTCCAACAACTGATCACGTTTCATAAAACCTACTCCTATCTCAATATTCAGAAACATATATCAATGGATTTCACCATAAACCCAGCGGACTTTACAGGCTTGGTCCTGCATGTGGTACACTTGATATTCTCGATGGAATACCTATCTTGGACTTGTTCCCAGTTCACTCCACCGATAAGTTCTATTACCCACATGTGGGGTTAATGTCAAGTCCGCGATCATTGGTAGTAGAGTTATACGGCTTTAATGATTATTCCTTCCCGGAGGGTAGCCGGCTAAATCCAGTGATAGATTAGTAAACCCCTGTTGCCGGGCCATTTCCAACAGTATTTCCCTATTAGCAAAGGCCATGTTTATCTCCCCAGGAAGTACTTCCAATCTAATTTCCTCATAACTATAACGGGCCCGCACCAAAGATAACCCTAAATGTTTTATTCCCTCTTCCAGCGATTCCAGACGTTGTAAAATAGTCGGATCAATACGCTGACCCGTTTTAATGCGAGTGGCCAGACAGGATTCCGGTTGATAATCTTTAAAGGGCAGTCCGTAGTCTACACATAGATTATCTATATCCTGACTAGTTAGACCTGCTCGTAACATAGGGCTGTGAATACCCAATTCCTCTACAGCCCTCATTCCAGGCCGGTACTGTCCCAGATCATCCCGATGTGACCCTTCCAGGATAGGAATTTGCGGATAGCTTTGCAACAGAAAACGAAACCTTTTACGCTTGCAATAATAGCAGCGTAAAAGGTCGTTTTGCAGAAAATTTTCATCATTAAACTCGGGAGTATCCACAAAGTGGTGATTTACTCCTACCAGGTCAGCAACTTCTTGGGCCCGTCCAGCCTCCCCATGGGAAAAACTATCTGAACGAAAAGTTACTGCTGTAATATGGTCTGATTCTATAACCTGGCTGCAGGCCCAAAGCAGAAAAGAACTATCCCTACCACCTGATAAAGCCACCACCACGGAGCTAAACCGGCCAAGAATTCGCCTTAACTCCTCTTGGCAGACCTTACTTCCAGTTTTTGCGGGCATATTCCACCCCGGCCAAAAAGGCTTCTTTATTTTTGGCGATTACTGATTCCTTTTTGCCTTTAAAAATTACATCAAAATATTCCAGGGCCTGGTCGGGATCAACCACCCCGGTCTTTTCCAGATAAGCCCCGATCAATATCATATTAGCCCCACGGGCATTCCCGACTTCCTCCGCTAAACGGTTTACCGGCAATTCCAGAACCGTAAGATCATCCCGTTCCGGCTTGCGGTCAATCAATGAGGTGTTTATTACCAGAGTCCCATTAGGTTGAATTTTATCTTCAAACTTATCCAATGAAGGGCGGTTAAGAATAACAGCCGTGGAAGGATGTTCAGTTAGCGGTGAGCTAATCTCCTCATCAGCTATAGTAACCAGACAATTAGCCGTTCCTCCCCGCATTTCCGCACCATAAGAAGGAACCCAGGACACATTCTTACCCGTACTAAGTGCCGCATGGGTTAAAAACTGACCCATGGAAAGTACACCTTGACCTCCAAAACCTGCAAAAAGAACCTGTTTTTCCTTATCTTTTTCCATCCTACTTTTCCTCCTTAACCTTAAACTCACCCAGAGGATAATAAGGAATCATATTATCTTCCAGCCATTCCAAGGCTTTTACCGGGCTGAGTCCCCAGTTGGTTGGACAAGTTGATAAAACTTCCACCATGGAAAATCCCAACCCTTTCATCTGAGTCTGTATGGCTTTTTTTATCGCCTTTTTAGTTTTAATTACATTAGCCGGATTATTTACAGCGGTTCTGCATATATAGGCCGCTCCTTCATTTTGGGATAAAATCTCAGCCATTTTTAATGGATAACCCGTCTGTTCTACCTTACGTCCATATGGTGATGTAGTAGTCACCTGACCAATAAGGGTGGTAGGTGCCATCTGTCCGCCAGTCATCCCATATATAGTATTATTAACAAATATTACACTAATATTTTCTCCCCGTGCTGAAGCATGCACAATCTCAGCCATACCAATGGAAGCCAGGTCTCCGTCACCCTGGTAGGTAAACACATACCGATCAGGTAACATACGCTTTATCCCGGTTGCAATAGCCGGAGCCCGTCCATGGGCTGCCTCCAGCATATCACAGTTAAAATAATCATAAGCCAAAACCGAACACCCTACCGGACAAATACCAATCGTGTTTTCCCTGATATCCAGCTCATCAAGGCATTCGGCCACCAGGCGGTGAATAATACCGTGGGTACATCCAGGGCAATAGTGAAATTTAGCATCAGTTAAGCTTTCCGGTTTACTCGCTACCAGTTTCATAGCCATCCCTCCCTGTGAGCAATATCCATTATCTGAGCAGTTATCTCGCCTGGACCCGGAACTAAACCAACCCGACCATAAAGCTCCACCGGCACCCGGCCATTAACTGCCAGGCGAACATCTTCAATCATTTGCCCCATACTAATTTCTGCAGTGAGAACCCGTTTCGCATTTTGGGTAGCCTGGCTTACTATTTCGGACGGGAAAGGCCAAAGGGTAACCGGCCTGATTAAACCAGCTTTCACCCCATTGCGTCTGGCTTCCATCACTGCTTTTTTAACTATACGGGACATAAGTCCAAAAGCAACTATAACCAGATCGGCGTCTTCTACTAAAAAAGTTTCCCCGCGACTTTCCTTTTCCCCAATCTCTTTATATTTATTCTGTAGGTGTATATTTCTCTGTTCAATTTCATCAGCACCCAGATGCAGGGTGTTTACAATATTAGGCTTACGTCCCCGGCAACCAGTTGTAGCCCAGGGCTTATCGGGAAACTGGGTTACCTTTTCCCGGGGAATAACCGGTTCCATCATCTGTCCCAGGGTTCCCTCCGCCATAAGCATTACCGGAATACGGTAATGATCAGCCAGTTCAAAACTCTCCATAGCCAAATCCATCATTTCCTGTACACTGGAGGGCGCCAGTACCATTATGCGGTAATCACCATGCCCTCCACCCCGGGTAGCCTGAAAATAATCAGACTGAGCCGGCTGAATTCCTCCCAGTCCCGGGCCTCCCCTGGAAACATTAACAATCAAACAAGGCAGTTCAGCTTCTGCAATAAATGAAATACCTTCCTGTTTTAGGCTAATACCAGGACCCGATGAAGCGGTCATAACCCTCTTACCAGTAGCCGACGCCCCGTAAACCATATTGATGGCAGCTAGTTCGCTTTCCGCCTGAAGAAATGTTCCCCCGATAAGCGGGAACTTGCGGGCCATATATTCGGCAATCTCACTAGAAGGAGTAATCGGATACCCAAAAAAAGCCTCGCACCCGGCTCTTAATGCTCCTTCAGCAAGTGCTTCATTTCCTTTCATAAGTACTTTGTTCATCATGTCACTCCTTTTCTACCACTATGACCAAATCCGGGCACATAAGCGCACAGGTACCGCACCCTGTGCAGCTTTCCGGCTTAACAACTGACACCGGGTGGTAGCCAAGACTATTAATGGCGGTTATATCAAGAGCCAGCGTTTCACGCGGGCAGAATTTCACGCATAGTCCGCACGCTTTGCATCTTTCTGTGCGAAAGGTTACCCTACCTTTTGCCATCCTGCATTCCTCCCCTTGCTGAATAAACTACAACCACTCGGGCCGCAAATAGAGCTGTATTGCTTTTACTATCGGTCCGAACTCCTCTTTGATAGCCTGGAAAAATTTTTGCTCTACAGTAAGGTAATCAATATCTAATCCCAGCGCCTGTCCATATTCTACCACCCTGCTGTGCCCCGCCCGGATAACCTCGACATTGGTTTCCTCAACCAAATTAGGATTACTTATAATACCTGTAAAGCTCATATGAGTAGCCCTTTCCAGCATCTCCTTAAGGGTCTGTACACTCTTAAGATCGCGGGCAAAAGGCCGATAGGGATTTAGTACCAGGTACAGTTCTAAAGTATCCCTGCCCACCAGATACTGATTCAAGTAACCAAGCACCAGCGCTCCCACTTCATCACCAGCCAGATCAATAAACAACCGGTTGTCCCGCTGATTAAGACAGGTGAGAATTTCTCCGGGAACACTGGGGACATCACCAAAGGCTAAATCTCCTCCTGGTGCCAGTAACTTAATCCCCCGATTTTCCAGCAACCCCTTCATCTCCCGGGAGGAGAAAAAGGGGTTGACTAAATCCAGATCTGCCAATATTTTCTGCCCCCCCGATTGACCGGAGTTTAGGGCATAATTAAGAGCTATTTCTGTTTTTCCACTGCCGTATCCACCGGCAAAAATGGTTATACTGCCCATATATCTTCACTTTCCAGACCATTTGCTTATATTGAGTAATGTATACCAGAGCGCCAGGAAAATCAACCTGAAATTTATTTAAAAACAAAAAATTATCAAGAACCAAATTAAAACAGGCAAGAAAAAACAGCCCTTCTAGGCTGTTTAGGGCTGCAATAAGCATCAACTCTTCTGACGGTAGATTAGCTAAAAACTTTGCTGATCACAACATATATCAACCATTTCTGAAATCGTACCCTCTATAATTGATTCATCTATACCCAGAACTTCCAGGGCCTGCGGCGATACAGGGTAGAGCATTCCGTCTATTCCAATACCGATTCCCATAGAAACACAGATCACATCCGCCACATGTACCAAGGAAGTAAGTTTGATATTACAGGCTGCCTGTTCTGGATTATGATGTAAAGCTATCGCTTCCACCAGGTCAGGAGGAAGGTTCCATTTCTCCGCCACCCGGGACCCCACTATAGCATGGTTAAAACCCAACACTTTATTTTCAGCCACCATGAAAGGTATATTATCATTTTTCACCTGGTTTACTACCTCATGATAACACTCTTTCATGAAATGGTTTAATATCACTTTACCAATATCGTGCAGTAAAGCAGCAGTATAAGCTAAATCTACCGCTGGAAATTGAACTTTTCGGGCTAAGAGACGGGAAATCATGGCTGCAGTCTGGGAATGCTTCCACAACTCACCATACTCCAGAGCATAACCCTTCATTTCTCGGCTTAATATATCACTTACCGAAGCTGCCAGAACAATACTGCGGATAGTTTTAAAACCCAGCAACACAATAGCATCTGTGACTGTGCCAATCCGACGCGGAAATCCATAAAATGCTGAGTTAGCCATACGTAAAACCTTAGCCGTCATCCCTTGATCCTGGCATAAAATATTATTTATGTCCTGAGCGGTGGAATCCGGGTCCTCGGTTAATTCCATAACCCTTACCACCACCTGTGGTAAGGCAGGAAGATCGTTGACAATCGATACGATAGAATCTAGTGAAACCCTACCCATTTTCACTCCTCCTATTTCCAGGTATCCATCTTCCTTTCCAGATAGATTCTGAAGTTTACCAGCTCCTCGCTGACTTTGAGCAGTAATCTTTCCGTTTCAATTTTAGAAAGGGTAATTTCCTCAGGTTCCAATACTTCAACAGTACGGAATTCCTCTTTCATGGTAAATTTTATAGCATCTTCCACCGAATCAGCCGTAAATGTAATCGATACCGGGGCATAACTAACCACTTTACCAGTCACTTCATCAAAAACCGAATAAATTTCCTGGCTCATTTCTATATCTTCTATGTGAATACCTTGGATGGGAACATTGCGTATCAGAGAAACTTTATTCTGCCGGATTTCTTCACAGACCTCTTCACCACTTTTCCCTCCGAAAAGTTTGCCGCTTTTTCCCCGGCCCATATAATCAAACCGCACTTTCATTCTGAGCCTGCCCAAGTTTTTAAGCCTCCTATCCTGACAAAATACCTGCTGCATCAGCTGGTTTAACTAAACTTTATCCGGAACAAGCAGAAATCATCCTACTTGCCTATACTGTAATACAGAAATATCCTGTTATCATATCGGCTAAAGATAATCCAATGGCAGCAGCCAATCCTTCTCCGTAGTTTAGTTCCAGATCAAGTACCGGGTATTTCCCCAGTTGTTCTAAGACTAGACTATGCCCCGGTTCTAATGACTGGCTGGGAACAATAATATAGTCAATTACCTTTCGGTCTATTTGGGCTGCCAGCATCGCTGCCACCGCCGTTACAAATCCATCCAACATGATCATTTTGCCCATCTGGGCAGCCCGAATTATAAACCCGGTCAAAGCCGCTATTTCCAACCCGCCGAAACGCACTAAATTATCTACCGGGTTTTGGGAATCCGGCCCACGTATTTGTAACGCCCTGGAGATAATATCGATTTTTTTCGAGATTACTTTATCTTCACTCGAACCACGTCCTACTACCCGGGCCGGCTCAGCTCCAGTAATTACTGTCGTAATGGCAGCAGCACACAGGGTATTACCGGGACCAATTTCTCCTACACCTATTATATCAAAGTAATTTCCACTTATTTCATCCCATACCCTGCTACCATATTTAAAAGCCTTCTCCACCTCCCGAGCTGTTAAAACATCTCCACCTAAAAAATTGCCCGTGCCCAGCTTAATTTTATAATCTAGACATCCTGAGGGGGTGGGACTACATATTCCTACATCAATTAAATATTCCGGTTTACCTATTCTTTTAAGAAAATAGGCGGTTGGGGCCAGCCCCTTAAGATGCTGATCAATAATTTCAGCCGCACTACCAGGGGGATAAGCACTGGTACGTTCCCGGCAGATGCCATTATCAGCCGCAAAGAGTACTACTGCATAGTTATTGGCCTCTGATATGTCCCCTTTAATTTTTTCATAAAACCTGGTCAGTTTTCCCAATCCCCGCAAGTTTATAGCCTTATCAGCCATTAATAATCTATCCCCCGTTTAGCCATGACACCTTCTTGAAATGGGTGTCTAACTAGGTGCATATAAGTAACCAAATCTGCCTGATCCATTAGGATGTCCGGACAACTTCGTCCAGTTATAATCAGATCCACCTCTGGCGGACACTGTTTCATAATAGACAGAAGAAAATCGATACTTTCCGGTAATAACTGGCAAAGGTTAAGTACCTCATCCAGAATAACTACATCCCAGCACTCTGAATCTATCGCCTGAGAAGCTAACTTTAAACCCTTTTCCGCCCGCTGGCGGTCCCGAAGCAAAAAATCACCCGGTTTGACCAGACATTCCCTTTCACCGGGACAGCAGATCTGCCCAGGATAAGGACATTTTCTCCCCAAAGAAATCATCTGCAGATCTGGAGAAGCAATTTTTTTTACTGCATATCCTTCTCCGCTTACTGACTGATCCTTTAAAAACTGCAGTATCAAGACCCTTTTTCCATGCCCCCATGATCGTAAGGCTGTTCCTACCGCACCGGTAGTTTTACCTTTGCCTTCTCCGGTATAAATGAGGATCACTTTATCCCGCCTTTTTATGGTTTCGCCTGTTTAATAAGACTATTTACCTCACTAGGTGTAAGATAGCGATATTCTCCAACTGATAACCCTTTCAGGGTAAGAAAAGCAAAAGCGGTTCTTTTTAAACTCATAACTGGATGACCTACCGCAGCACACATGCGCTTTACCTGCCGCTTTCGCCCCTCATGTATCTTAAGTTCGATTAAAGTTTTATTATTCTTATATTTCAGAATACGAACCCGGGCCGGTGCCGTCCACCCGTCATCAAGTAAAATACCCTTTTCTAAATCTTTGATCACCTGCGAAGCCATTTTCCCTTCCACCCAGGCTTCATACTTTTTTATAATCCGGTGGCGGGGATGAATCATCAAATTGGTAAAATTACCGTCATTCGATAACAATAAAACCCCTTCAGTATCCAGGTCCAGCCTGCCTACTGGATAAAGTCTTCCCGGTATATCTCCAATCAGGCTTAGTACGGTAGGACGACCCTGGGGGTCAGAAACAGTCGATACATAACCAGCTGGCTTATATAACAAAATATAAATCGGCTTGGCTAATTCAACCTTTTTCCCCCGGTATAGGACCAAGTCTAGGGCAGGGTAAATCCTGCGCCCCAGATCTTTTACAACCTCACCGTTAACCGTTACTTTTCCTTCTAAAACCAGTTGCTCCGCTTTGCGGCGCGAAGTCAGGCCAGCCTGCGCTAAAAACTTGGCAATGCGCAATCAAAATCCCCTTCCAATTTAGTGGCTTTTTATATAATACCAGTATAACCAGTTATTATGCTTTCCCTGTATTTCGCCATAAGACTTCATAAACCTCTTTATACTAATTGCTGGGAAACAGGGGGATGGTAAGCTATGTGGTGCTGAAGAATTGTATCAGCCCCCTATCACAGTACAAATACATAATAATGCAATTAACAGCAGGGTTTTAAGGTTTTACACAGCCTATCGTTTTCATATTCCTCCCTGCAACGTATTTTCTATAGTCCTGGGGAAACACTATTGGTAATACGGTTTCTATCCACCTACTTTCAAGAAGCCCGTTCACCATTTATATGTTTATCCCATCCGTTTCGTCCTGGAGTATATTTCCGCCATATGCTTATACTCGCCACTGATTACTTAGTGCTTTTAAAAGCCAAATGGATTATAATTTTTCATTAGTGACCTAACAATTAATTTTTATATCTCATAAAAATTAATTTTTTTTGGTATCATAACCCTATGAATGTCATAAAGCAGGTGAAATAAATGAATAGCCAAAATATAGATAAAGAAAAAATCAAAAAAGCGGTTTTAATGATCCTGGAAGCTATTGGAGAGGACCCTAATCGCGAGGGTCTGGTCAATACCCCAAAACGATTAGCTAACATGTACCAGGAGATTTTTTCCGGACTAAATACTGAACCAAAAGATTATTTACAGGTATGTTTTTCCGAGTACCATGATGAACTGGTTCTGGTTAAAGATATTCCTTTGTATTCTATGTGCGAACATCATTTACTGCCTTTTTACGGTAAAGCTCATGTAGCTTATATTCCCCGGGGAGGCAAAGTAGTAGGTATAAGCAAACTGGCCCGGGTAGTGGAAGCGTATGCCCGCCGCCCTCAGCTTCAAGAACGCTTAACCTCCCAAATAGCAGATTGCATTAATGACACTTTATGTCCGCAGGGCGTAGGCGTAGTCATTGAAGCAGAACATATGTGCATGACTATGCGGGGAATACGCAAACCCGGTTCTTTAACCGTTACATCAGCTGTAAGAGGTTTATTTGAAACCCGGCCTGAAACCCGAGCGGAAATGTTATCACTGATATATAAATAATTTATAAAAATTAAAGCAAAACCCAGCCATATGGCTGGGTTTTTAAGCAAATTTATTTTAAAACAAGCCTAGGATTTCACCATCTGGTTTAATATCGATTTTCTCAGCCGCCGGTGTCTTACCCAGTCCCGGCATAGTCATAATGGCTCCGGTAAGTGCTACCACAAAACCGGCCCCGGCCGATAACCGTACCTCACGAATAGTGACTTCAAAATTAGTAGGCCGCCCTTTAAGATCAGGGTTATCAGATAGTGAATATTGGGTTTTGGCATTACAAACAGGCAGATTACCATAACCTAATTCTTCGAACCTGTCTATCATCCTGCTCGCTTCTGGAGTATAATTAACCCCACTAGCTCCATAAATCTCCCGGCAAATAGTTTCAATTTTACTTTTTAAAGGTTGATTAAGTTCGTATAAAAACCGGAAATTATTAGGCTGTTCCGCAGCTTTTATAACCTTTTGGGCCAGTTCCTCACCTCCGGCCCCACCTTGTGCCCATACCTTGGATAAAGCTACTTCAGCACCAAGAGCCTGACATTTATTAATAATAAGGTTAATTTCTTCCTGGGTATCGGTAGGAAATTCGTTGAGAGCAACTACGACTGGTACACCGAATTTTTTTATGTTTTCCAGTTGCTTTTCCAGATTTTCAGCCCCGCGATCCAAAGCTTCCAGATTAGGTTCATTTAAGGCGTCTTTAGGTACACCGCCATGGTTTTTTAAAGCCCTTATAGTAGCCACCAAAACCACTGCATCAGGTTTAAAGCCAGCATAACGACAGACTATATTCAAGAATTTTTCCGCACCCAGATCAGCACCAAATCCAGCCTCGGTAACGGTATAGTCGGCCAGCTTTAGACCAATTTGGGTAGCCATAATACTATTGGCCCCATGGGCAATATTAGCGAAAGGACCGCCATGCACAAAAGCTGGTGTGTTTTCCAGGGTCTGTACCAGGTTAGGTTTTATGGCATCTTTCATCAACAGGGCCATAGAACCTGCTGCTTTCAGATCATCAGCCGTAACCGGCTTACCTTCGTAGGTATAAGCTACCACTATGCGTTTAAAACGTTCTTTTAAGTCCATGAGATCACTGGCCAGACATAATGCCGCCATTACTTCTGAGGCTACACTGATATCAAACCCAGATTCCCGGGGGACCCCGTTTACCTTTCCTCCCAGACCTATTACGATATTGCGCAAAGCCCTTTCATTAAGATCCATAACCCTTCGTAATACTACTTGACGCGGATCAATGTTTAGCCGGTTTCCCTGGTGCAAATGGTTATCAAGCAAAGCTGCTAAAAGGTTATGGGCGGTAGAAACAGCATGAATATCACCCGTAAAATGGAGGTTAATATCCTCCATCGGTATTACCTGGGCATATCCGCCTCCAGCCGCACCGCCTTTTACACCAAAACTGGGACCTAATGAAGGTTCCCTGAGGGCAATAATTGCCTTTTTACCCAGACGATTAAGAGCCTGCCCTAATCCTACTGTAATCGTAGTTTTACCTTCTCCAGCCGGGGTAGGGTTAATGGCAGTAACTAGTACCAGTTTCCCTGATGGCTGCTTTTTTAACCTTTCCCAGACATGCAAGGAGACCTTAGCCTTATACCGGCCATACAACTCTAGATCCTCCTCAGCTAGTCCGATAATACTAGCAATTTCAGTGATAGGCTTCATTGCTGCTTCCTGGGCTATTTGGATATCGCTCTTCATTGCAGTCCTCCTTCGCCTTTTTTGATGCCAACTGATCTAAAGCAAGGGTCTTTTTTTGAGCTACTACTGTCATAAAATGCACCTTAAATGCTATTGGCCTTCGATGCCGCCATTTATAAATACTGGTTTTCCTCAAGGATGGCCACAGCCAGCTGTTTATCCTCAGCTGATACCATAATTACCGGGCCGGTGCATCCCATGCCACTGGCTGCATATATACTATGTTTCCACAAAACCTTTACCGCATCCTCCATTTGCAGGATATCAATTCCTGATATCTGAGTATCAGTTGGTTTTGCAGGAGGTGCTGCTACTTCTTGATCAGCGTTGGCCGGACGTTGCTGCACTTCTATTTGCCATCCTGCCTGGTAAGCCTGTTTAAATTCCTGATTTTTAACCATGTTAAGCCGGCCCCGGCTTACTGAGGCACAAAATTCAATGGCACCTGTCACTACTGGAGTACCGGAAGCCCGAGAAAGAATACAAATCAGCCGTTCAAAATTCTCCCCTACCCCTGGTCCATAACCACTGCCGACCACTTCATAATCCCCTCCACTGGTGTAGGAACTAAATAGTTTCATAAGGATATTACCGGTAAGGGTATCGGTAACCACTACATCTACACTGCCCATAATTAAATCATTTCCCCGCAGGATAGGTCCACCGTCAATCCTTTGGGATTCCCCCCATTGAAACTGGTAACCCCGAGATTGCATAGCTAAAAGATGTCTTTCCACCTGCCGGGCCCCTTCAACATTTAGAATACCAACCCGGGGATTTTGAACTCCATCAGCTTTAGCTACCGCTACTCCATATACCGCATTTTTAACCATAGCCTGAATTCGATTAACATGGGATGTGCCGGTAGTAGTAGCAATATACATAGGTTTGCCCCGGGCCGGGGTAATTACTTTACCTACCGTAGAAACACCTATCGGAAAGGGATAATGCATAGTAACTACCCCATTTAAATCGCCATTATCGAGCAGCTTTTCTAAAAGCTCATGAACCTCATCTTCTTTTTGTAAGGGATAATTTTTTAATTCACTTTCGCCATTATCCGGTCCTATTATTACTACCTCCAACCCCGGATCCCGGCTCATAGCTATTTGGGCTCCTTTAATTAGATCTTTTATCTCCACTTCCGTACCTAAAGTTGTTAAGCCAATCCGGATAGGTAGACTGGTTAGACCGGTTTTTAGTACCTGGGCAGTTTCTAAAAATACCTCCCTGGTTAATTGCCGGTAATCACTCACCAGATCACCTCCTACCCAGCTTTTCAGCCGCATCTTCCAGGGCCTCAGCTATCATATTTCTAATCTGTTGTTTTACTTCATCATCCCAGACCGGTTCGGCTTGTACTGCTGTACCTGCATTTTTTTCTATAATGAAACTGACCCCATCAAAAAGATCGGTCATTCTTCCCAAAAACAGACTACCCTTACCAATAATCATGGCCCTTTGTATTTCTCCGGCCTGCATCATTTCCATAATATGCCCCACCAGAGGAACTCCTGAAGGGATATGTCCCTGGGTAGGAGCAAAACCTATCACCCCATGTTTTTGCGTAAAATCTACCAGGTCTGTTTTGGCAATTTCCCCGCGTTTTACTGCCATAGCCCCAATCATTTTATAGTTAGCCAGTGGTACATCACCTGCCCCGGCTGGTACAGTTATTTCCGGATTTTGCAATTCAGGAGCGTATACATCAATATCCGTAATTTTAAGGTTGTTTTTTTCTAAAGGATCTACTACAATGGCCTGAATCACTGCCTGGGGTGATGAACCGGAAGATATTTTGTGCTTACCCAAAATGTCAGTCCGTATTACCGGACTGTGCCCATCATTCTCACTTATAAGCAGGGCATATCCACCTACCACGTCTTCCAGAACCGGCATCCCTTTGTTTACATGATCGCGGCTGTTCATTCCCAACTTGGCAGAAGATCCACCGGCTAAAACCGCCACATTCTTAAAAATCCCTGCCTGTACTAGAGCAGCAGCATTGAGAATACCATGGGCAGGCCCGGCGCAAAAGGCACGCATATCAACACCGGTAGCGTTATCACAACCACCAATTTCACCAATGGCTTTGGCCAGGTTCCCGCCACCACGCTGATTCATATCCCCAATAGCCTCTTCCGAGGTTTCAATAATATAATCAATTTCTGAACCAGACAGATTGTTTTTCAGCAGCAAATTCTTAAGGGCTATAACGGCAGAAGCTTTGGATACCAGATTTTCAAATACTACATGAGCAGCCAGATTAGGATCAGTTTCATGGGCTTCCCGCACACAACCTACCAGTTCCCCATCCAGGTAAAAACCTTCCGCCCGACCGGAAGCTACCAAGTTTTTCACTTCAGCCGCTTCCCGGAATTTATCCAGCATTGATAACTGTTTTTCATTAAACATATTCCCCTGAGTTAATTTTTCTTTAATAGCGGCCGCAAACTCCCCGGTCAATTCAACCAGATTAAAACTGTCTACTATTTTCATGACCCCGTAAAATTCTGATTCTTCTACAATCTCGCCAAATCTGCCCTGTTTATTACCATCAACCCCGTTTTTATACCAGGGGGACGATAATTGAGCCAGTTGATTAACACCGATATTTCCTATATAAACCTGGTTAGGAGGATAGTTAACCGCCTCGGCAAAAGAGCGAACCTGAGTGGGCAGGGCCTTTAAATAATCAGATTCAGGATTTTTCATTCGTTCCATAGTCAGGGTAGTACCATGTTCAAGCATAATATTAGGAGCATGAACCAAGATATAGCTCGCTGCTCTGATCACTGGAAAACTCACCTATGGGGCCCTCCTTTATAAATGGTTTCCCTCCCGTCAAGTAAATGCTTCTTTTTAAGGAGCCTTAATTATAAGAGTTTTTAAAAACCTTTAGAATACAGTCTGCTCAGACACATTAGCAGCCAAAGCCTGCAGCGATTTTTCCACAATTGACCGGCGCAGGGCCAGCTCTTCCTGATGACTGATGTGGGGATTGCCTAAAGGATGAGGAATAGCTACGGCCGGGGCTATACGGTTAGCCCCTACCGTTAAAGATATAGGCACTACCGTACATACATGTACTGCCGGCACATCCACTACTTCTTCCAGCTCTTTGATCATCGTTGCACCGCAACGAGTACATGTTCCTCAGGTCGAGGTAAGGATAATCCCGTCAATATTTTCCTTTTTTAACTCTTCCCCAATGGCCCGGGCATATTTTTTCGCATTGGCCACCGAAGTACCATTGCCTACTGTAGCGTAATAAATATTATGCAGGCTGCCGATAACCCCTTCTTTTTCCAGCTGGCGCAGGACATCAACCGGCAATATCCGGTCAGGATCTTCATTAGCATAAACCGGATCATATCCCCCATGAGCAGTTTCATATTGATCACTAGTTAAATCATTAACACCAGTTATATCATAGCGTCCAAACTTAGACGCACTAGATGATTCTATATGGTCAGGATTACCATGGGGAACTATTCCCCCGGAAGTGACCAGGGCTATTTTGGCCCGGCTAATATCGGCAATAGCCGGCCGGGGTGTGACCCGATCAAAAACCGGCATAGGATATTCCGTTTTAAATTCCTGACCCTTTATCTTTTTAATTAGCATTTCCACCGCCCGAGCCGATCCCCGTTTTTCATGGAACACATTTTGGCGGATTCCACGGGGTAAATAACCTTCATCATCTGGACTTCCGATCTCCTGATGGTAGGCCAGCTTTTTCGCCAGGCGGGCCATAATCGGAATAGCTTTTCTCATCTGAGCAGCAGAATTACCTGTCCGCACTATATAAACATCTTTTTTAAACATATCAGCACCGGGATTTTCTTCATACATCCCGGTTAGCACCGGAATATTTAGCCGCTCACTAACCGACTTACATATTGCACCACAGGCCATACCATAACGTCCTGCATTAAAGGCCGGTCCGGCAACTAGCAGATCAGGTTTAAAACTAGCCACCATCTCAATAACCTGATCAGTGGCCACGTCCAAATTTTCATTAAAATAAGTATCACCACAAATTACGGTACCCACAATCTTTAGATCGTCCCCCCAGGCACCTTGAAAAGCTGTTCCTGGACCTACTGCTCCCTCTTTTTTCAGGGGAGTTTGATCAGCTTTTTCCTCTCCCCCAATCTGACCAAAAAACTGGTTTAGATAATGAACTACCCGAATTCCTGGCATATCTTCCCCTTCCTTTCCCTATTTTTAACGTTCCTGATACTGCCGCCTGATATTATCCATTTCCGCCTTAATTTCATCTACATCCAGAACCATTTCCATCATACTAATCTGGTCTTCATAGACCTGGGGATCAATTAAATCTTTAATTTCGAAAATATGGAACACAGGTAATCCCAGTTCGACGTTGGTAAGCGGCCCGGCATAGGTAGGATCACCCATCATAACCGTCTCTGCAGTTAAACCGGCTGATTCAGCCTCAGCTCCTCCCAGAATAACTACTACATTATCAGATCCATACTTTTCCGCCGTTTCTTTAATACGCCCCTGATTGGCCATATCCATGGCCCCAGCAGCAGTTCATACAAAACATTCCGTACTGGTAAATAGAATGTCTCCCCCTACCGTTTTCATACATTCGGCAATAGCCGGCCCAGGAATACCATCCCGGTCTCCCAGGACACAAATCTTTTTATTGGCAAAAAAACTCTTGTCCATTTCATATCATCCTTTCATTATTTATTTATAAACCAACTGCACCCATGGGGTTAAATCCCAATTCATTGGTGGCCCCTGTTATAGCCTGAATCTCTACCGTAATCGAACCATCCTCAGCCAGGGCTCCATCAAAGCCCCCTGCAATAACATTAACTGCCTCTGGATATCCCACCACCTTATCCATGGGAGGCAAAACAATAATCTGGTTAGCATTACCGGCACTCACCACTGCATCAGCGGCCTTGTCACCATCAGCCAGGGATTGGGAAGCACCATCCCGACCCGCATACTCATCAGTAACCAATACGGTTTTAATACCTAAAGCCTCAATCTTTTTACAATTCATAATCAAATCGGCATCCGGATTTCCGAATCCCTCCTCACTAATGATTACCCCGTCTACACCCAGGCTTTGCACCAGTTTGGCACAGAAATTAGAACTTCGTTCTTTATCTAACAAGGTTACATTTTCATTAGTTGCTACCACCCCGATAAAATTAAGTTCTTTACCATGCCGTTCATACAAATCATAGATAATGGGATTATTCATATGGTGATAGCTGGTATTTTTGTCACAGGCCGAAACACAATTGCCACTGATAATAGCTCCATCCATTACTTCGGTGGGATATAAAAAGGTGGGCAGGATCTTTTTAACATCTATCCCATACAGGTAGGTATCGTGTAAAAGCCCCTGGGTTTGAAGCATGTAAACATAGGCTACTTTAGGTAAATCCGGGTACATCTTAATCTGCTCCGGAATGGGGCTCGTTTCAAAAACCTGCACCTGATCAGGTTTTACAGAGCGGGCTGCCTCAGCAATATAGCGCGTTGCCTTTAGACCGGCATGACGGACCGCATCTTCATGTTCATGCTGTTTAAGTCCTTCTACCTTGTCACAGGTCAATATTAGATTTATAGTACGGGAAAAGGGGGTATAATCAGCTCCTGGGCCACTCATGTCAATAATCCCTTCCTGAAAGCCTACAATTTTCCCTACCGTTAAAACCGTCATTCCTTTTAAAACATGAGTACGTCCTTCTCCCACCATTTCCGTATTACCGAAATAACTAGGAAACACCTGCCCGCAACCAGATACTTTAACCCTGGGTTCCAACACATCTTTAACCGGACAGATCCGGACCTTATCACCCGGTCTTACTATTTGCGCATCTACTAGATCTAAACGTTCATCAACCAATTGTTGCAGTAATTCAGTTTTATTAACATATACAACACCTTGTTTGTACTCGGTGCGATCACCAAACTGGACATCTTTAACATGAAGGTATCCTAATTCAAGGCGCATTATAATCCCTCCAATCTAATCAGCATGCTTTTTAATTTTTTCCTCTATATCTTCCGGCATGATCTCCTGACCTGATATTTCGTCTATCTTTTCCCCATTTTTATAAAAAAGAATGGCCGGTAACCCCAACACCTTTTGCCCGATGGCCAACCTACGGTTACCGGAAGTATTAACTGAACAAAACTTAATTTTATCACCATACTTTTGGGCCAGTTCCTCTACATGGGGCATCAACTCCATGCAACGCTCACATTTTGGCCCCCACCAATCTACCATTACTACACCAGACGCACTGATAACCTCCTGCTCAAAATTATCTTTATCAACTTCAACCATCATTATTTCGGCTCAACTCCTTTCATATCCGTTCATATCCTGGTTAATTCCCGGAGATTTTCTACACTTATTTCATGAGAGACACCTTGTAGCTCTCCTTTAACAAACAAATGCATAAGGGGTAATTTATTCCGATCAATACCATACCGCCGCTCCACTAATTCATTACGGGTAGCATCTACTTTAACTAGTGATAATCTGTCCTGGTGCTCCCGGACAAATTGATCTACTACCCCGATTTTTTCTGTTCCGGCCATATCGGTAGGATCATAATAAGCTACCAAAACTGGTTGTTCGGCTTTGAGTACCTCTTTATCCCATATCTCGGTTTCATGAACATACTTCTCTGCAGCTACAGCAGCAATAGCCCCATCAGCAGCAGCCGTAATCACCTGGCGAAGATACTTGACCCTTACATCTCCAGCCGCAAATACCCCTTCGGCACTGGTAGCCATTTTTTCATCCGTAATAATATACCCCTGATCATTTAATTTAACCTGCCCTTCTATCTGGCCGGTAATAGGCGTAGTTCCTATATAAATAAAAATCCCATTGGCAGGATAACTAAATTCCTCCCCGGTCTTAATATTTTTAAGAGTAACGCTTTCGACTAGCTCATCACCGTTAATACTTTTAACGGTGGAATTCCATATCCATTTTAGTTTAGGGTTCTTAAAGGCTCGTTCAGCCGACACACGATTGGCATCTACCTTACCTTCATCATGAATAACTACCACCGTAACCTGCTCCGCAAATTTAGTCAGGTATTCAGCTTCCTCAATAGCTGCATCCCCGCTACCAACTACCAGTACATCCAGTTCCTCAAACAAATCCGCATCACAGGTAGCACAATAAGATACCCCTTTACCCCTTAACCTGCCTTCACCCTCCACTCTTAACATGCGGGGCTCAGCTCCCAGGGCATAAATAATTGCTTTACCGCAATATTCTCCTTTTCTGCCTACCACTTTGCGAGGAGATGAAAAAAGATCTAATGACATAATGGTATCCTTGATAAATTCAGCCCCAAATTCCAGGGCATGGTCAGCCATAGCCTGGGTCAAACCAGGTCCGGTAGTTCCTTTCCTAAAACCAGGGTAATTCTCCAATTCCTCAGTAGTAGCAGCCTGTCCCCCAGGTCTTCCCTTCTCAATAATGGCCGTCTTCATCCGCGCCCGGGCACCATATACCCCCGCTGCCAGGCCAGCCGGCCCGCCACCTAGTATTAAAAGATCGTATACATTATCCATCTACATTCACCCACCTCTTATATAAATGCTTCCAGGGCACTGGCTAACAGACTTTGATCAATAACCTGTAAATCTTTATAAATAGGTTTTTTGTTAATCCTGCATCCCCCTTCCACCATGTTTTCCATCTTTTCTAGACTTCTATGCAATACTGCTATCTCACTCTGGTTAACCTGACCTTTTTCCTGACTTACCAGGATTGATTTGAATGGATTCTGATCAGGCTTAAGGCTTCCTGCCAGAGGATGTGATAATAACCGGTGCCCACCGGCCACCTTATTTAGAGTCTGGTATAGTACCTCCCTGCCATCACCATCTATAAAGGACACTTTAATATCACTCATATTTTTAACCATTAGGTTGTTGGTTATGACCAAAATTTCTCCCCGCTTCAATGCCAGGCTCCTCCTTTAATAAAATTAGGAATAAAAAAACAGAGAAAAAGGATAATCCTTCTCCTCTGTTAATTAATTTACATCCCCGAAAAACTAACATCCCGTTATTTGAGCCCTATTATCAAATAGTAACCGACTCATTTTAATATTGATCCGGGCTTGATAAGTAATAGAATCTTTTTACCTGCCTAATTTTTTATTTACCTGTTGAGATATTTGGTCTCTTAAATCAGCTGCTTCAGTTAATATCTTCTCCAATTGCAAAGTTCTTAATTTAACATATTCTTCATCCTTAATGGAAGGTAAATTTATATTTACATTCATAATGGCACTTTCCACTCCCGCATAAGCTGTATAAGCGGCTACTCCAATATCACTTATAGCATTAACATTAGCCTGGTCCACTAAGGGAAAGGCCAGTTTAAGAACCTGACAACATTGACTGGCAATATCAAAAGGCACGTCCGCTGCTATGCGGTAAGCAGACTGAATAGCTGCAGCCCGTTTTTCCTGTTCACCGGGATTTTCCTTAGGCATCTTAAAGGCTTCTAGTACCCTGGTAAAAGCCTGGGCATCTTCATCTACCAGTTCCAGAAGCCGCTGGCGAAGTTTATCACTCTCCGCTAAACTGACCTTTAAGTCTGCCCACGATTGTTCATATCCTTTTTTCCCAATAGTCAGATGACAAACCATAGCAACTAGACCAGCACCTAAAGCTCCGGATATGGCGGCAACACCTCCACCACCTGGAGCAGGTAAATTTGAAGCTAGATCAGCCATAAATTTTTGAATCGTTTTTTCGACCTGCACTGGTAACCTCCTATATCCCCACTAGGTGGTTTTCAATAATCTGATCACGGTTAAAGTTTTCTAAACGAAGATAATACTCTGCACAACTAATCAGAGCCTCCTGGGGAAGAGCACCGATAATCTGGGTCCCAACTACTGGTACACCATAGCGTCGGGCCTCATTTTCAATCAAATTGAACGCACGGTAAATAGGAGTTTTTTTAATATCAAGCATATTCATTGAAACAGCCACCTGGGCTCTTTCTTCAAAAAACAAACCAATAGAACGAACTGTACTAAAGCCACCACTAGGTCCTCTAACTGCCATGGCAATATTCTTAGCTATACTTAAATCACTAGTCCCTAAAATTACATTGAAGGCTACCAACCCATAACTGGCTGAACTTACTATAGTTGCTCCTGCCGTAGGATGTAGAGCAGGCTTGCCTATATCCGGAACCCGTTCCGGCCTAGTTATTAGCTCTTTTAGCCCCTCATATTGACCTTTACGGATAAAATCCAGACTCTTACGGTGTTCATTACGGGCATTTTCCCCGCTAAAATATACTGGAACTTCATAGCGATCATAAATTTCCTGGCCTAATTCCTCCGCAAATTTCACACATTCCTCCAGACTAATATTAGCCAGAGGGAAAACAGGTATAGTATCAACCGCCCCTATACGGGGATGGTCACCCTGCTGTTCATTCATATCAATCAACTCATAAGCTTTGCCGGCCATATTTAGCAGTGCCTCTTTTAGTGGTTCCGGTTTACCGATAACTTCAATAACCGTACGGTTAAAATCGGGATCTGGGTAATGATCAATCAACTTTACACCATCGACATTCCGAAGTTGATCAGTAATGGCCTCGATCACCTCTTTACGACGGCCTTCACTGAAATTAGGTACTGCATGGATAAAATTCGACAACAAGTTGTCCTCCTTCCAGAATTTCAGGTAAAAGGGATCACAGGAAAAACATAATCCCTTTTCTATATTATCCTTCTTTATCCATGAGAGCAACCGGCCGTACCACTATTTCATTTACCATATTTGGGGGTATTTACATAAAGGGCCCTCATCCGCATTAAAAATTATAAATTTTATTTCATCATTTATATAGCCTTATTTTCTCTTTAAAAATCCCTTTTATGCACTAAAACCGAAACTCAGGAAGCAAAGGGGCAGTCCTTTTGCTTCCTTAGCGGAATAAGAGGTTACATATGTAAAGAGAAGCGATAAACCCGGTGATATCAGCAGTTAAACCAGTTGCAATACAGTAGCGGTATTTTTTTATACCTACTGACCCAAAATAAACGGTGAGCACAAAAAAAGTGGTATCAGTAGTACCCTGCATCACAGATGCCACCCGCCCTATAAAAGAATCGGGCCCATAAATCCTCATTAACTCCGTTGCCATACCCAGCACCCCACTGCCGGAAAGAGGCCGCATAAGTGCTAAGGGAAGTACTTCAGAAGGTGCCCCCAAAGCTGAAGTAATAGGATTAAGCACCTGGGATAGATAATCCATGGCCCCAGATGCCCGGAAAACTGAAATAGCCACCATCATCCCTACCAGAAATGGAATAATTTTCACAGCCGTGGTAAACCCTTCTTCAGCCCCCTCCACAAAGCTTTCATAAACTGGTACCTTTTTAAGATACCCATATACAGGTATTACCAAAAGAAGAGAGGGTATGGCCCATTTGGAAATTAAAGTCAACAGGGAATAAAGCATTTTACCTGCTCCCTCCCCAACGGCTGTAGGTTCGGAACCAGTAGTCAAGGGAAACGGCGATGATCATGGCTATCGCAGTAGCAAATATACAGGGGCCAACTATTTCGGTTGGATTGCTAGACCCAAAAGACAGGCGGACACCAATCATGGTAGCCGGTATGAGGGTAATACAAGAAGTGTTTAGAGCTAAAAAGGTACACATAGCCGTTGAAGCTTCATCACCATCTTTATTAAGGTTCTGTAGTTCCCGCATAGCCTTCATGCCAAAAGGAGTAGCGGCATTGCCCAGCCCCAGCATATTAGCACTTAAATTTAATATTATGGCTCCCATAGCAGGATGATCAGGAGGTACACTGGGAAAAAGCCTTACCATCAGAGGACGCATCAAGTTGGCGATAGCTCTTACTAGTCCGCCTTTTTCAGCGATCCGCATTATTCCCAACCATAAGGCCATAACCCCAATTAAGTCAAAACATACTTCTACAGCTCCTCGGGCAGCACCTAAAGCTGCCTCAGTAACTATTTCCACATTTCCATTAAGGGCGGCTACAACCACCCCAGAAGCCAGTAAAAAAAGCCAAATAAAATTAAGCACACTCATCCCCCACCCATAAAACCTTTGTTGAAGGGTATGATTATGCACAAAAAATTAGAACAGCCCTCTACTGTGGGACTGTTCCAGATGGCTGTTTTCGCTTATATTTCATATTCTTCGGTTACTTTTTTCTTCTGGGCCTTTTTTTGCATAAGACTATCCAGTTTATCCATTATCTGCGGAGCCAGATCAACTACTCTTTCTGCCAGAGGATTTCCGTTTACTGATATTAAACGCACATCATTCATCCGCACTACCAAAAAACCTACTGGCTTTACCGATACTCCGGCACCGCTCCCGCCTGCAAATGGCGTGCCTGGTTTTTTATTAGGATCTGATAATTCATATTCCCCGCCGCCGGCAGCAAAACCACATGCTACCTGGGAAATAGGGATAATTACCGACCCATCATTAGTTTCTACTGCATCACCGACTACCGTATTAACATCCACCATTTCCTTTATGCTTTGCATGGCCGTCTTCATAAGACCTTCGATGGGATGACTTCCATTTGCCTGTTGTGATTCCATTTAAATACCCCCTGATTGCCTTAGCAAGTATATATGGTCCTACTAGGATAATATGCACCATCCTCATTCTGGCTATACAGTTTATTTGACTACTCAGCCGGCGGTTAGAAAAATCAGGTTCTACTAAAAGTTTGATTTTTTCGATAGGGCTGTATGAGCTTAGCCAACTGATTGCGGTCCCCTTTACCGCCCATAAACTACCACTGACCAGTGCCGTTTCCATGGCATTTGCCATCCCCACATTTGTGCGCCATTCCAGGGTTTCTATTACCAGATGCCGCAACACCCGCTTAGTCCTTCGATAAGCCCGCCTAAAATTAGCTAACAGTTCCATAGCCCCGGGATGATCCCGGCTATAACTAGTATTTACTATATCGGATTGAGAACTTGTGGCATCTATTTCTGACATAGTTAGTAAACCGTTAAAATTTAACGGTAGTTGGTTATACACATATCTATATTCTCTTTTTATTAGTTTAGTAAAATATACTTCAATTATTATCACCAGTTGCCCGCTATCACCCTGACTCTTAAACTCGCTTCTAAATTCCCATTTAGCCTGCCACCACCATAATATGAAAAACAGGATGATTATAATGGCAAAAAATATATAAAAAAACTGCATGGCATATTTCTCCTTATAAAGGTTATTATTACCATGCAGCTAACTTGCTTATTCACTTTCCGTTGTGCCGGCCTCATCTATAGCCTTTTCAATTATTGATATTACCCGATACATTTCATCGTCAACGGTAATATTAGCCCGCCCTACTTGGTAAGTAGGGCAATGCAGATTATAATCAAGTATCTTTTTATTTATTTCTTCCAGCCTTAGACGACTTTCAAAATAAAAATGAGCCCGTTTCTTTTCATAGCGTTTATAGGCCTGGGTATTACGTCTTTCCCGGTAAAAAATGCTGGTATAGCGGGCAAAGTAATCAACATCACTCCAAAGTTTATCCAGAGCAGCATCTATTTCCTTACCTAATTCAATCCAATAAGGTGCAAAATCATTATCTTTAAGAATTTTAAACATCATGCGCAATTCAGGTGGTTCAAAAGGATTTTCCTGTAAATTAAGAGGCTGTCCGGCCCCTGGCAAACTATTAAATTTCCCTTCCTTTTGGGCCTTTTCAATCTGCCTCTCTACTAAATCTTGAGTGCTGCTCATATAACGCGCCAGTTTTCGTGACTGCTGGGCTTTGATTTTTATTTCTTCTTCCAGAGACTTTTCTTTCACCTGCTATGCCCCCTCTATATCCGGCAGGTCTTTTAAACTGGTTAACCCAAATACGCGCAAAAATTCCGGACTAGTTCCATAAATAACTGGTTTGCCTACTGCTTCTTTATACCCGCGTTCCTCAATGAGTCCCTTTTCCAACAGATTATTTATTACTTTATCAACTTTTACCCCCCGCACCCGTTCAATCTCCGCTCTAGTTATAGGCTGCTGATATGCTATTACTGCCAGGGTTTCCAGGGCCGCCTGCGAAAGCCTGCGATGTACAACCTTTTTGGACCGGGATAAAAGGTCGGCATATTCGGGCCGGGTACACATTAGATAACCCTGATCTACAGGTACAATTTGAATACCCCGTTTATGTTGATTATACTCCAGGATGAGCTCCTGCATGATCAATTTCAAATCGGGCAGGGGGATATCTAATATTTCCACCAGCTCATCTGCAGTCACTATTTCACCGCGGATAAATAATAAGGCTTCCACCGCCGCTTTAATTTCTTCGCGCATTAACATTTTAATCCACCCGCATATAAACATGAATATTGGCAAACAAACTCTCCTGTACCGCCAGGGCTTTTTGCATGCGAATTAATTCCAACAAGGCCAGAAACAAGGCCAAAACTTCTCTCCGGCTGCCGGCTTCCGCAAATAGGTCTTGAAAACATATCCCCTCTTGGCCTGCATCCTGCAAAGCACGTAAAATCTCCTCTATCTTATCCCCTACGTTTACATCCCCTGCCGGTACCTTATAAGAGGGATGCTCCGATGAAAGACGCCGCAGTATGTCCCGGTAGGCCCTAACCAGGCTTCGGGTATCTGCCACTAAGTGCTCACTCACCTGACCAGGGGTAGCCGGACGATAATATACCCGGGGCAGACTACCGACTTCCATTTCTTTAAATATTCCTGCGGCCTCTTTATATTTCTTATAGTCAAGCAGCTTTTTTACCAACTCATCACGAGGGTCAGTCTGGGTATCTTCTTCATCTTCAGCCAATTGGGGCGGCCGGGGTAACAGCATACGAGACTTTATATTTAAAAGGTAGGAGGCCATCACCAAAAAATCGCCCATGCGATCCAGGTTAAAATCACCGGTACGGTTCAGATATTCTATATATTGGTCGGCAATTACTGCAATAGGAATATCATAAATGTCGATCTCGTTTTTCTCGATTAAATAGAGCAGTAAATCCAGAGGCCCATGAAATTCTTCCAGGTCAACCACATAAGACATGACCTTTCCTCCTGTGGTAGGTTCAGGTAAAACCTAAACTGGTCTTATTAAGCCATTAAAAGACTATCGTATAAATAATCCCATACATGAAATTAGCCAGCGGCCATAGAATCTTTCCGGTAATACCAGTTACAATAAGCAGCAATAAAATAAGCATACCGTACTGCTCCATCTGGTAGATTAATGCTGCTCCCCGATCAGGAAGCAGGCCGGCCAGTATTTTAGCTCCATCCAGGGGCGGAACCGGTATAAGATTAAAAGCGGCCAGAATAAGGTTAATTTGAATCAGGGGGTATAACAAGGCAATCGCCATTTGCCCCCATTCCATTGCCTGATAAGGTAAGAGCCATTTCAGTATTATCATACCAATAAAGGCCAGAAGTATGTTCATCCCCGGTCCTGCCAGCGATACCAGCATCATGCCCTGCTTAATACCAGTTTTTTTAAAATTATATGGGTTTACCTGTACAGGTTTAGCCCAGCCAAATTTAAACAGCAGCAGCATTAAAAAACCTACCCAATCAATATGGGGAAAAGGATTTAAGGTTAAACGCCCCTGATAATAGGGGGTGTCATCACCTAAAAAGCTAGCTACCCGTCCATGGGCATATTCATGAAAAGTTAAAGCTATTAAAATGGCCGGCAGCCATATTAGAGTTTCAGCTATCCAGGACATGGGCAAATTTTTCCTCCTTAATCCAGATTTTAACCTGTTGCAGTTCTGCCTCGCGATTTTTCAGTAGTCCATTTAGTTTATTCCGATATAGTTCATCAAGAATCATCCGGTAGATAGGGCCCTGTTTCAGTCCTAATCTTTTTAGATCATGGCCGGTAATTTCCACTTTAGTCTGATTCCTAGCATCTAAATAGCGAACAACAGCTTCCCAGATATCCTCGTCTCTAATACAAAGCAGCAAATAGACTATCCCCTCATCAGTCCAGTTGTGTAAAACATCATGTAATTGACTGGGTAATAGCGGGCTGCTGTTAAACCACTTAAGTAATTCAGGGATTTGCAAGGATTCAGCTATACACCGGCGTGCATAGCTATCCAGAGCATAACGTTCTATTATCTCGTTTACCTGTTCTTCATCAAGTGAAGATAAAATGATCATTATATATACCAGCCAGCTTTTTAAACTGGTTTGATGGTAACGTTCCAACCACCAGCTGGTAACTATCGGGGGGCGTTTAAGCATAGTCCGGCTTACATCTTCCAGCTTAACCTCCGGCAGTATATACTTTAAGACTCCAATATCTTTCATTCTTTCCAGTGCCGGCACCGGATCCCTTTCACTGAGAATTAAAATTAGTTCTTGCAGTATACGCCGGTAAGACAATTTACCCAGCATGTTGCGGTCAATAGCATCACGGGCAAAACGCAGGGTGTCTTTTTCGATGGTAAATTGATAACGCTGCTCAAAGCGAATAGCCCGCAAAATACGGGTAGGGTCTTCCACAAAGCTGAGGTTATATAATATACGAATACAACCGTTTTCCAGATCCTTGCGCCCCCCGAAATAGTCAATCAAGTTGCCAAAGCGGTTATGATTAAGACATATAGCCAGGGTATTAATCGTAAAATCCCGCCGGTACATATCTTCACGTATTGAGGATTTTTCTACTGTGGGCAGGGCAGCGGGAAATTCATAATATTCAGTGCGGGCAGTTGCCACATCAATTTTAGTCCCATCAGGTAAATCTACCACGGCAGTCTTAAACCGTGGATGAATACGTTCTTTTCCCCCTAATCGTTGTGCCAGGCCACGGGCTATGATTTCCCCATCACCTTCTACAACCAGATCCAGGTCAAAGTTAGGCACTTGCAAAAACAAATCCCGGACAAAACCACCTACACAGTAAATAATACTACCATGCTGATCAGCCAATTCCCCAGCTAAACGCAGCATAGAAATTAAGCGGGCCGGCAGTCTTTCCTGCATTAATTCCGCACAATTTTCTACTTCCTCACCTGAAAGTGAATATAGCACCTGATGATCCTCGGGATAATCTTCCCCATGCAGGGTACGCAGAATATCAGTACGGGATACAATCCCCACCAGGCGTTCACCGTCTACCACCGGTAATCTTCCAATATCATACTCTACCATCAACCGCTGGATTTCGCTGACAGTAGTCTCCGGGGTAACTGATAGTACCGATGTAGTCATAAAACCTTTTACCGGGGCATGTCCCAGCTGGTGAATGCGAGCTTTGTCAACATCACGGCGAGAAATAACCCCGACCATTTTCTCGCCCTCTACTACCGGCATACCGGTATGACCATAGCGCAGCATAATGCGTCCTGCCTCTTCCATGCTGATATGCTTGGGAACAGATTTTACCGGAGTTGACATAATGTCTTGGGCTAATAATCCGGGGTTTACATGTTCACCTAACTGTTTTAATACTAGATCGACAACTTCGCCAGTAGTTACCCCTTTGGTAGCTGCGGAGGCAGCTTTTTCATGCCCCCGCCCTCCCAAAGTTTTTACAATTTCATTAATACGCACATTACTGGTACGGCTGCGGCCTACGGTATGAACTTTACCTTGCATTTTCGCAATGACAAAAACCGCATCACAATTTTCCATCTCAAACAGCCGGAAAACTACCGCATCCAGACCAGGTATAAAGTCATCTCCCTCCAGGGTAGCTAAAACTACATCAACATCCTTGACCCGGTAGTGACGAGCCGAATTCAATAATTCCTGTAAAATATGACGCTGCTCCCCTGAAAATGGTTGATCCATAAAATTCGCCACTACACCCAGATTAGCACCCCGGCTTAATAACCAGGCAACTGCCGACACATCCCGCGGTGTAGTAGACGAAAATAGCATGCTGCCGGTATCTTCATATATTCCCAAGGCCAGAATAGTAGCATCAAATGAACTTATATCAATGTTTTTTTCGATAATTTTTTCCACCAATATAGTAGTAGCTGCTCCGACCTTATGAATTTCAACCACCGGTCCAGTCAGGTCGTGGGCAGCAGCGGGATGATGATCATAAACATAAAATTCCATACCGGTTTTTAAAGCTAGATCCTTTAACTTTCCTAATCGGTAAGGGTTAGCCGTATCGACCACAATCATCCGGGTAACCTTATCCTGATTGATTTCTTTCGGAGTTCTTATTATGAGAGAATCTTTGTAAAGGGCCATAAACTGCTTTACATTTTTAGAAAGAGTCCCACAAGAAACCTTTACTGCTGATGGGTATAGTTTACCTGCTGCCACCATAGCAGCCAATCCATCAAAATCAAGTGCATTATGCGAAGTTATTATATCCACACATATTCTCCCCCATTTTAGATACCTGAATTATATCATACCTGCCGGGGTGGTAGTACTTTATGGAATTTCATCTAATCCGAATCAGTATTTTCTATACACCAATAATATTAAAATGTTATTATCAATGGCAACAGCAATTAGTTAGACTACGAAAAAAGTCGGCCCATGACTGGCATCTCGTCCCGTTAATAGTTTCATCCGGGCTACTCCGGTATATTAGGAGGAAAATATAATGTATGAACAAATTGAAAGATATCAAGTAAGGGATATTCCCAAAGTAGGCTATGAAATATTAGGTGAATGGAAAGATGATGTGCACCATCTACAAACCCGCCTGGTTTTTAATTATTACACTTTTCAGATAGATGAAGCTGAAGCGCGGGGATTAGGTACCCCCTTTGACATTTGTCACCAGGGGCTAAATAGTATTACTAATATAATCGGCCAACAGGTAGGCCCGGGATTTCATCGGGTGTTAAACAGGAAGGTAATAGGACCCCAGGGTTGTATGCACCTGGCTGATATGATCCTTAACTCCATTAAAGCAGCTCTCCAGGCCGCATCCCGGGAGATTCCGGACTGGGTAGAAAAGGACGATTATGCTAACCGGTGGGCTAGTTGGGATATTCTTTTTAAAAATAAATGCATATACTGGTCCCAACCCGGGGTTTATGAAGATTCTGTTAACCAGGTGCAAAGGAGCTTCATGGAAAAAAAGCATAAATAAAATAGAGGTGGTTTATGGGCCACCTCTATTTTTTTAACCTGGCGGGAATTATATCATTTCTTAATATATCTTCATAGGTTTCCCGGCGCAGTATAAGATCGGCTGCCCCCTCATTTACCAGAACCATCGCGGGACGAGGCAGACGATTGTAGTTACTGGACATAGTATAACCATAAGCACCAGTGGCAAATACCGCCAGTACATCACCGGCTGCTACCCGGGGAAGGTTTACATCCCTTATCAACATATCCCCTGACTCACAACATTTCCCTGCAATCGATACTACTTCTTCACTATCCTGATCAGCCTTGTTAGCCACTATGGCTGTATAACAAGCCTCATAAAGTGCTGGTCGAATATTATCAGTCATGCCACCATCTATAGCAACATATTTACGTATCCCAGGTATTTCTTTAGATGAACCGATAGTATATAGTGTGATTCCTGCCGGCCCACAGATAGCTCTTCCTGGTTCTACTATCACCCGGGGTACTGGAATATTAAGTTCCCGGGCTTTTTCCTGGACAGTTGGCATTACTGCCTCAGCCCAACTTACCGGATCAGCAGGTTCATCCCCGTAACAGTAAAAAATACCAAAGCCGCCGCCCAGGTCTAGTTCGGAAAACTCATGACCGGTATGCTGTTTTACTTCCCCCATAAAGTCCATCATCAGACTACCGGCATGGCGAAAAGAACCCATATCAAAAACTTGTGAGCCTATATGACAGTGTAAACCTACCAAATTTACTCCGGGAGTATCCAGAGCAGCCTGTACCGCCTTTAAGGCCTGACCATCAGGCAGGGTAAAGCCGAACTTGGAATCTATTTGGCCGGTTTTAATAAACTCGTGGGTATGGGCTTCCACACCAGGAGTAATTCGTAATAATATATCCTGTGTATAATCTTTAGCCTGACATATTTGACTTAAAAGTTTCAATTCATAGAAATTATCCACAACCATCCGCCCGATACCTGCTTCCAATGCCATTGCAATTTCCGCCGGGCTTTTGTTATTACCATGAAAATATATTTTTTCAACCGGGAAACCGGCTTGCAGAGCAGTATACAGCTCTCCGCCAGACACCACATCCAACCCCAGGCCTTCTTGAGCAGCCATCCTACAAATGGAAGTATTACTCAAAGCTTTGCTGGCATAAACTACCAGGGCATCCCCCATCTTCTGAAATGCTTCCTTAAAACTGCGACAGTTCTGGCGAAATCCCTGCTCATCTATAACCCATAAAGGCGTACCAAAATCCTTAACCAGATCCAGCACATCGATTCCGCCTATTTCTAGATGTCCCCGGCTGTTTATTTTCATGCTCCCGGTAAGATGCAAAGCCAGTCACTCTCCCTTTAAAACATCGTAAATCGTGGTTATTTTAACACTAATTTTCGACAAACGTCAATGTTACTATCATGGTTATACATTATACAATAGTTAAGATGAAACAGGAAAGTTCCCCTTTACAGCTTATCCAAGCATATCTTTTAGTACCCATTATTTTCTCAATTATCCAGATTGCTGCGCCCGGCCAATTCTTTTTCTAAGCCGGTTATTTCATCCTGCAGCTTTTTATTTTTATTAATCAGGTCTTTCATCTGCCGGGCTACTTTAAAATAGCGAAAACTCTCCACCAGGAAGGTGATTAAGGCACCGGCACAAACTGCCAGCAATACCACTATCGCCAACGAAACTTCCGGTGAAACCCAGCTTATAAAATGAACCGTTACAGGAGAGGTATTTTGAAAAACAAATATGACTAAACCTAGTACAAATGCCAATGCACCTAGTAAATAAGCTGTCATTATCATTCCTCTCTTCTATATTGTTTTATTTCATAATTCGCCTCCCGGTAAATAAATCCTCTTAATTAGTCGGAAGCAGGGGGACGGTCCCTTTGCTTCCCTCTCCTGGTATCTTCACAAGATCATACCTAAGGGAAGCAACAGGAACGTCCCTGCTTGGCACTAGGGACTTTCACCCGTTACGCCCATGCCGGACGTACAACGAAAAGGGGCTTCGTCGAAAGACGAAGCCCCTTTTTGGTTTAGCTTATTAAATTCCTGGATTAAGCCCGGTTTTTAAGATCGTACCATACCGGGCTGGCAATAAATATAGAGGAATAAGCCCCTACTATAAAGCCTATCAGCATGGCCAAGACGAAAATCTTTATGGTTACTCCGCCAAATAGGTAAAGCGTAATCAGAGGAAAGATCGAGGTTAATACCGTATTTACAGAACGGTTAAGGGTTTGCATAATACTACGATTAAGCAGATTAATATAATCCTCTTTCTTCTTCATGCGCAGGTTTTCTCTGACCCGGTCGAAAATAACAATGGTATCATTTATAGAGTATCCGATAATCGTCAGCATAGCTGCAATAAAGGCACTATTGACTTCCCAGTGAAAGATCGAAAATAAGCCTAAAACAATCAGAACATTATGGATAATACCTACGACAGCAGCTACCCCAAATGTCCATTCAAAACGTACGGTAATATAAATTAACATCAATACCGCCGCTATTAATAAAGACAATACCGCATTACGAGTTAATTCACTGCCTATGGTAGCTCCTACACTTTCCGCACTTAGAAATTCAACCTGCCCAAACTTTTCCCGCAGGACGGACATCAGATTATTAGTTTCTTCCTGATTTAACTCCTGGGTACGAATATAGAATTCATTACCACTTTTTTGTACTTCGGATTTACCAAGCTCCAGCCCTTTTAATGTGGTCCGCATATCAGCCGAGGTTACAGTAGACTCCATTCTAATATGAAGTATCGAACCACCTTTAAAGTCTATACCCAAGTTTAACCCCTGCATGAGCAAGGAGATTAAACCTGGAATGATAATCACTAATGATAGAATATAAAACCATTTTCTCTTCTGAATGATCTGCATGGGTCCCCCTCCTTACACGCCGTACAGTTTCTGATTCTTGGTGATATTCCCAAACAGAACCAGCATATACCGGGTAAATGTCAACGCAACCAGCATACTGGCGATAATACCAATCGAGAGGGTTACCGCAAAGCCCTTGATGGGGCCCGTCCCAAAGTACATGAGAACTCCCGCCGTAATCAAAGTAGTAATATTAGCATCAAATATAGTCCAGAAGGCCCGCTTAAATCCGGAATCAATAGCCGAATGAAGTGTTTTACCCAGCCGCAGCTCTTCTTTTATACGCTCATATATGATGACATTAGCATCCACTGCCATACCAACTGATAGTGCAAAACCCGCTATACCAGGTAGGGTTAGAACCGCCCCCAAAAGTGACATAGTTCCTAAAACCAGTAAGGCATATACTATCAACGATATATCGGCTACCACTCCCGGTAGACGGTAATAACCGATCATAAATATCAAAACGGCAATAAGACCGATTAATCCTGCCTTAACACTCTTTTCCAAGGAATCAGCTCCTAGCGTAGGACCTATAGAGCGCTTCTCCATCACATTAAAGGTGACTGGCAAGGCACCTGAACGTAATAGTACCGCCAGATCTTGAGCTTCTTTCGAGGTAAAATTTCCCTCGATTACTGCATTACCATCTGTAATAGGTTGGCGTACCGTAGGCGCACTAACGATTTCCTTGTCCAGTACAATCACTAGTGGTTTGCCCACATTAGCCGCAGTTGCTTCCGCAAACAGCTGGGCCCCTTCTTTATCAAACTCCAGTAGAACCTCAGCCATCTGCGTATCCTGACGCATTCTTGCCTCAGCATTTTTTAAGTTTTTTCCGGTTAAAAGAACCTGTCCACTCTCATCCCAAAACTCTAATTGGGCAGTGTTTTTAAGTACATCAACTGCTTTTTCCGGATCCTTTTCCCCAGCTATTTCGATAACAACCCTTTTGTCACCCTGCGGGTACAATGTAGTCTCTTTAACCCCCAGGTTATCGACACGGTTGCGTAAAATTCCTACTGCTTTTTGAACAGTATCAGGGGTAATTTTCTCCCCTTGTTTTTCTTGTGCTTCCAATACCACACGTAGTCCGCCCCGCAAATCCAATCCTAAATTAATATTGTTTAAAATAGGCTGGTTGATAAAATATACCAGCAGGCCAAGGGCTACTATGATGGCAGCTACAATAGAAATACTGGTATTCTTTTGCACTACCTAAAGTCCTCCTTCCAACAACTCCTACAAAAGTTTTGCCCCGTTGATGATAAGCTCGAACTCACAACCGAGAAAATTAGCAGCCCTGCGGCACATCAACATTCGGCTCAGAAAAATTTCAAAATACTCCATAACCGGACAAATGCTAGTATCAATAGCCAATTTCATTGTAATGATTTTAGCATCTTCGTCAACTAGTAGAGATGAATCTTCTACTGCATAATTAACCCTGTCATGGATATCAAAGGTAGCCACATCCTGATTACGAACCCGGTTACGGTGAACATGTGACTTATCGGCCAGTATAAGTGCAGCAGCTACTTCGTTTACAGGATGCCCACTTCCCTCATCGTGATTACCTATCGCACCACCAATAATAGCAACTTCACGAGAATCCATGCCAATACGTCCCAGTATCTCCATAGCCATTAAGGCCCCACTCTGGCTGTGCCCATTACGATTAATTACATTACCAATATCATGCATATAACCGGCTATGCCAGCCAGCTCAGCCGTACGCTGATCATAGCCTAGTCTGATCATAATTTCCCGGCTAAGATAACTTACCAGGGATAGATGAAGATGCCCATGATCAGTAAACCCCATTACCCCTAAATGCTCGTTACCTTTGTCGATAAAGCTATTTATCAACGGGTTATTTTTGATATCCTGAAGGGTGATCATTATTCATCCTCAACCCGGTAAGCAATCGCTTTTTTCAGAAACTCAATTTCGGTATTATCATTAACCCGAATCATTATGGTTTCATCTTTAATCCGGGCAACTTCACCCTTCATCCCACCTATGGTAACTACCTTCTCACCTTTTCTTAAGCTGCCCAGTAAATCCTCATGTTTCTTATCCTGTTTCTTCCGGGGCAGAATGATAAAAAGGTAGAATATTCCCAGAAACACGCCGAAATAAATTAATACCGTATACCAACCTTGATTGCCCTGCATTTTTAATAAATCACTCCTTTAAAAACATCAAAACTTTATACGATTTCGCCCTTTAATGCTAAAATCCTTTTGTTAAAACCTGTATTGTTGAAAAAAGTTATGGTAAAAGCTTGCGAAATCGCCTTTCCTGATTGCACTTCTTATATTTTCCATCAACCTGACCAGAAAGTAAATATTATGATAACTTAGCAATCGTGCTGCCAGAATCTCTTCCGCTTTGATAAGATGCCGTAAATAGGCCCGGGTGTAATTTTTACAGACATAACAATCACATTTATTATCAATTGGAGAAAAATCTTCCGCATAGGCGGCATTGCGTACAGTAATCTTACCTTGATGGGTATAAGCAGTCCCATGCCGGGCTAGACGGGTAGGTAAGACACAGTCAAACATGTCTACCCCTCTCTTTACCCCTTCAACTAAATCCTCTGGTTCCCCTACTCCCATCAGGTAACGAGGTTTATCCCGGGGCAGAAGCTGATGGGTTATTTCCAGAATCTCATACATTTTTTCCTTTGGTTCCCCTACACTTAGCCCACCGATGGCATAGCCGGGAAAATCCATGGCTACAAGATACCGGGCACTTTTTTCCCGCAGGTCAGGAAATACATTCCCCTGAATTATACCAAACAAAGCCTGGTCTTCTCTCTTATGGGCTTCCCGGCACCGGCCGGCCCAGTTGCTAGTTCGTTCCACGGAATTCAGAGCTTCCTCATAGGAACATGGGTAGGGAGCACACTCATCAAAACACATGGCTATATCAGCCCCTAACCTTTGTTCTATTTCCATCACCCGCTCCGGGGTTAAAAAATGGCGGGAGCCATCAATATGGGACCGAAACTCAACCCCCTCATCGGTAATTTTGCGCAGTTTACTCAGGCTAAATACCTGAAATCCACCACTATCTGTTAAAATGTTCCCCTTCCAGTTCATAAATTTATGCAATCCACCGGCTTTTTCAATTAAATCCTCCCCGGGTCGCAGGTAAAGGTGGTAGGTGTTCGATAATATAATACCTGCTCCAATATCATCCAATTCCTCCGGGGTAAGGGTTTTAACAGTGGCCTGCGTACCAACCGGCATAAAGATAGGCGTTTCCACCTCACCATGGGTGAGCTTAAGTCTACCCAGGCGAGCCGAAGTTTCATTATCTTGGCAGGTAACGGTAAAATGCAGCAAATTATTTCCTCCTGATCATGCTTAAGTTCTATTTAATAATAACGTATTTAATCCAGCTAACATGGGACCAGACACCCTGAACCACTTTTCATTACTATACCTGTCAGAATATTTCCACCAAACCTGCTGACATCGTCAAATATCGTAGGCATGCCTACCAATCCGCAGGTTTCACAATAAAGTTTTAAAGGTTATTTAATCAGCATGGCATCACCATAACTAAAAAAACGATACTTTTCTTCTACCGCATGCCGGTAAGCTTCCCGGGTCAAATCCAAACCAGCCAGGGCAGCTACCAGCATAATTAAGGATGAGCCCGGCAGGTGAAAGTTAGTTATCAACCAGTCAATAGCTTTCATAGTATACCCTGGATAGATAAATTTAGCTGTTTCCCCTCTACCTGCCACGAACCCCTTTTTTTGATCATAGATCGATTCCAGGGTTCTTACTACTGTAGTACCTACTGCCACAATATGCCCCCCGTTTTGCCGAGTTTCATTTAGCAGCTGGGCAGTATGATCATCAACTTCATAATATTCGGAATGCATCTGGTGCTGACGAATATCCTGACTGGTAACAGGACGAAAAGTGCCTAGTCCCACATGAAGAACTACTGTGGCCAGATTTACGCCCTTGCCCTGTAAATTTTTAATAAGCGTTTCAGTAAAATGCAGCCCTGCTGTAGGGGCTGCTGCTGATCCCGTCTGCCGGGCAAAAACGGTTTGATAACGCTGGTTATCGTACTGATCAGCTTCCCGGTTTATGTATGGTGGCAGGGGCATATGCCCCACCTGATTTATAAAAGCATCTTCATCCGGACAGTGATTAAAAGCAATTAACCGCCCCCCGTCTATTTCTAAATAGTCGATGATTTCAACCTCTACCATGCTATCCGGGAAAAATACTTTAGTCCCCTTTTTAAGCCGTTTAGCCGGACGCACCAGGGCCTCCCAACCCTGCAGACCTCGCCTGAGCAGTAATATTTCCACCCGAGCCCCGGTATCCTTAAATCCATACAGCCGGGCCGGAATTACCCTGGTTTCATTAAGAACCAGGGTATCACCTGGCTTAATATAAGCAGTAATATCCCGGAAAACAGCATCGGTAAATTGCCTGGATTGCCGATCCACCACTAACAGGCGGGCACTATCCCGAGGTTCAACCGGATACTGAGCTATTAATTCCCGGGGCAGGTCATACTGGTAGCTGTTCAGATCATATATTTTTTCGGTAATCACTTTCATCTCCTTTTAACGGCGCCCTAGTAAGTTGAACAAAATTGTAAGCACCAGGCTGATGAGTAACATGGTAGTTATCGGGAAAAAGAAGGTGAAGTTCTCCCGGCGAATATATATATCTCCCGGAAGCCTAAATCCAGTAACCCCTAAACGGGACAGCCCCAGTAAAATTATTCCCATTACCAAAATAAACAGGCCGATATAAATAAGAAGCCTAGCCAATCCTTCCATATGACCCATACCATCACCCCGTATGAAAAACATTTTTAACTAGTTCCCGGGGGGCATAGCGTTCCATTTCACTATATAAGCAGCCACAATACTGTTGACGATAAAGCCCCATTTCCCGGGAACGGGTTACGGTATCCTTAAATCCTTCCCGAAAATCATGGTATAAAAAAGGTACCCCGTATTTTTCCCCTACCGCTTCCCCCACTTCCCTTATGAGGTTATGCTTTTGATATTTGCTTACCAGCAAAGTAGTGGTAAAAAAATCGAACTTACCCTTTTTGGCAATATGAGCCGCCTGCTCCAAACGCATCTGGTAACAAAACAGGCAGCGTTTTTTTTCCCGGTAAGCGATAGCCTGAAAATATTCCACTGGATTATAACGCTCATCCACGATTACCTTAAGGTCTACCTGCCGGGCATATTCCTCCAGGGCTTCCCGGCGCCGGACATACTCAGTATAAGGGTGAATATTTGGGTTATAGAAATAGCCCATAACAGTATAGCCTTGTTCTCTTAACCAGGGTAAAGGATAAGTAGCGCAAGGTCCACAACAAATATGCAATAATACTTTGGGCATAATAATCACATCCTAAAAATCCCTCTACCCACTATCTGGTTACAACTATTCGAAAAGGCCACCTTCCTCAGTCTTAGCTCCATAGGGTAACCCCAGGTGCTGAAAAGCACGTTCAGTAGCAATTCTACCCCGGGGTGTTTTTTGAATCAACCCCATTTTTAACAGGTAAGGTTCGTATACATCACTTACTGTATCATGTTCCTCTGAGACTGCTGCTGCCAGAGTTTCAAGTCCCACTGGTCCACCTGCAAATTTGACAATTATAGCCTCTAATATCATTCTGTCCACGGTATCCAGGCCCCATTCATCTATTTCCAGCATCTGCAAAGCCTTTTTAGCTGTGGCCCGGGTTATCGTCCCCCCGGCTTTCACCAGAGCATAATCTCTGACCCTGCGCAACAAGCGGTTAGCTACCCGGGGGGTTCCCCGGGAACGCACCGCTATTTCATAAGCCCCTTCAGGTTCAATTGCAATCCCTAAAATCGTCGCCGCCCGGGTAATAATAGCAGCCAGATCTTCGGGTGAATAAAAATCTAAACGACTTATGATACCAAATCGATCCCGTAAAGGCGAGCTCAATAATCCGGGACGAGTAGTAGCACCGATTAAGGTAAAGGGAGGCAAATCCAGACGCAAAGTACGAGCGGCTGGGCCTTTACCAATGATAATATCAATAACGAAATCCTCCATGGCCGGATACATGATTTCCTCCACGGCCCGGTTTAAACGATGAATTTCGTCTATAAATAGAATTTCCCCCGGTTCCAGATTAGTAAGAATAGCGGCCAGATCTCCCGGTCTTTCAATAGCTGGCCCAGAAGTCTTACGAATAGGATTACCTAATTCATTAGCAATAATTGCTGCCAGGGTAGTCTTTCCTAGCCCAGGCGGACCACTTAATAATACATGGTCCAGACTCTCCCCTCTTTCAAGAGCAGCAGAAATAAATATTTTTATGTTCTCCTTAACCCGATCCTGGCCTATATAATCATCTAGTTGTAATGGTCGGATAGTGGTTTCAGCCATATCCTCTTCCAATACATTCGCTGAAATTAATCTTTCTTCCGCCAATTTTCCCTCCCCTTTCTATCGGGTTGACCGGGCCTTTAGTTTCAGTACTAATTTAATATTATCCTCCACTGACTCAGCCAGTTGATTCTTTTCCTGTAAATCTACCAGCAGCGGAAAAACCTCATTACGCCCATAACCTAACACTTCCAGGGCTTCTAATATTTCATTAATCCCGCTGTTGGCGGTAGTATCCACGGTCAGGGGAATATTGTCTTTAACCTTATCTTTTAGTTCAAACATCAATCGCTGGGCAGTTTTTTTACCAATACCAGGTACCCGGGTAAGGGTCTTTTCATCCTGGCTGGCCACCGCTGTATAAAATTCACCCGGACTCAGATGGCTCAAAATATTCATAGCCGCCCGGGCCCCGATCCCTGATACTCCCATTAATAGTTGGAAAAGGTCTAATTCCTCATGTTCTATAAAACCATACAGCTTAAATTCATTATCTAATACCTGCAGGTAGGTGAAGACTAAAAGTGAACTACCCATCCGGGGCAGACGAGTCATATCTCTTAAAGATACTATCGCCTCCATCCCTAATCCATTCACTTCCACCACAATTGATTCCGTCCTTATCTCAAATAAAGTCCCCTTAATAAAGGCTAACATTACCAACCACCCTTTTTTAAACCATTTAAACGATAGGAATGAAGATGACATAAAGCAATAGCCAGGGCATCAGCAGCATCATCCGGCCGGGGAATTTCTTTCATCCGTAAAATTCGCTGCACCATTAACTGTACCTGCTTTTTATCAGCCTGTCCGTATCCTACTACCGACTGTTTAACCTGCAGGGGAGTATATTCATAAACCGGCAATCCGGCACTGGCTGAGGTCACTATAGCCACCCCTCGGCTCTGGGCCACCGTAATTACTGTTTTTGCATTTTTATGGTAGTATATCTGCTCAATCGCCATCGCCTGAGGACGGTATTTATCGATAACCTGGGCCAATTCCTGCTGGATAATACACAGGCGAGCCGGCATTTCCATACCGGCCGAGGTTAATACAGTTCCATAATCCACCAGACGTTCCCGACTCCCCTGACCCTCCACCAAACCATAACCGGTAATGGCTGTCCCCGGATCAATTCCCAGTACCAGCATTAACTCACACCTTTTATTTCGTTATTTTCATTATTCCTTATAATACTGTAACAGATTGCTGGTGATCATGGCTATTACTGCCCACAAAAAAAGACAAGGGATATTTTAACCTTGTCTACCTTGTCTTTTTTATAAACATATACTTTATATACTTTATAAAAATAAAATTAGGTTACTGCTTTCCAAACAGCGCCTTTCTCCCCGGGTAATATATTTTATCCTGAGCTTACACATATTCATCCAGATTTTCCAGAGCATCATTAAGGGCTTGTTCATTGTCAAATACCAGGTTTCCGCAGCGAATATCATTTTGAACCTTTTCAGGCAATGCCTCCATAGGTAAACGGGTTACCCTTAACAAAACATCATGCTCCGCATCAGGTCCCTTAAATATAGCTACCCGGCCATTATATTCTTTCAAACGATATTTTTCTTGATCCTGCGGGCACCAAGCATCCAACTGCTGGTGTATTATCAAAGCTCCAGCCTGCTCATAAACCTGGTATCCATTTTCCGGACGGTAAACCAGCTTTATTTCATCTAGAGACTTACCTACTAAAGACTGATGATCTTTGAATTCAGAAATAACTACATGACCACACCGAGTATATTCCTGTTCGTAAACAATTTGCGTATCCTCATTAACCACCCATCGTTTTTCTTCCACTCCCAGTACTGGTTTTTGTGGTCCCCGATCAGTATCTATTTTTTTATATAAATTAGCAGCTAAAGTTCCTAAAGCAAATCCCACTAACAAAACAGCCGCCGTAATAAATAAAATTGATTTTTTCATGGTGCACCATCACCTCGCTTAAATTCTTACCATTTTATTGTATTTTATACATGGCTGAACTGTTCCACGAGATGATATAAGAAATCGTCAATAAATGGAAAGGGGAAGCAAAAGGACCAGTTAGCTGGTCTCTTGCTTCCCCTTGCTTCCTTCTAGTTATTCTAATTTTTCCATAACTTCATCAGGAATGGACATATTAGTATAGACATTTTGCACATCATCATGATCTTCTAAAAGATCAATCAGCTTTATTATCTTAGTCGCCATTTCCGCATCGTTTATGTCCACGGTATTTTCAGGAAGCATTTCTAAATCCGCCTCCTCGATGGCGATGTTTTCCGTTTCCATAGCTTCTTTAACTTCCATAAAGCTCTCGGGGAAGGTAACTACTTCATAAACATCTCCCTCATCACGTACATCCTCTGCGCCTAAATCCAGCAGTTTGAGCATAAACTCATCTTCATCCATGTTGAGAGTATCCTTATTAACGGTAATTACTCCCGCCCGTTTAAACATCCAGCCTACACAACCGGTTTCCCCCAGGTTGCCATTATGCTTGGAGAAAAGATGACGTATTTCGGAAGCAGTCCGGTTACGGTTATCGGTAGCAATCTCCAGCATAACCGCTACCCCGGCGGGAGCATATCCCTCATAAATTAACTCTTCCAGGGCATCCCCCTGTATTTCACCGGTACCTTTTTTAATAGCCCGGCTAATATTGTCATTAGGCATATTTATAGCCTTGGCCTTTTGAATGGCCAGTTTCAGTTTTGAATTAGCTTCAGGATCACCACCGCCTCCGCTACGTACTGCTATGGTTATTTCTTTAGCAATTTTAGTGAATTCTTTACCTTTTTTCTCATCTGACCGGGCCTTTTTATGTTTAATATTGGCCCATTTTGAATGTCCGGCCATTTGCTAACCTCCTGCCATACTATTTACCAAATACCAGGAATAAGTCGGCTGGTGTGCTGCATGTATTCCCGGTAACTATCACCAAAATACTGTAAAAGGAATTCTTCCTCTACCCTTATTCTGTATACTAAAGCGGGTATAGTTGCCAGCACCATTATTAACAAGGCTCCCCAGGAACTGAAAATTACCGGAATAGCCATAAACGATATTAGTGATCCCAGGTATAAAGGGTGTCTAATATTCCGGTAAGCTCCGCTGGTTATTAACTGGTGGTTCTGGTAGACCGCCACCCGGGGATTAAAATAGGGTCCAATGGAATTAAATCCCCACCAGCGTATTCCACAGGAAATAATAAAAAGACCAAAACCAATAAATATTATATAAGGTTCTGCTGCTATCATTCTGGTAAAATGGTATTCTACGAAATCTATAGTAGCATAAAACAAGGCGATTAAAAAAGAGAGCTGCAAGTAAAGGTAGGAGCGGCGATCATCGTCTTCGATTACGAAATCACCGGGATCTTTATAAATAACCGTTTCCGACAGAATCGCCCATGATAGATACAAAGCGACAAAACTGGCGATTACCTTAAAATCAAAAGGAGGAAGTTGCTGCCAGGCCAGGTAGCCCACATAAGCAAATACACCCACCGCTAAAATCATCCTGATTAAAACATTTCTTTGCCGTGAGTTCAATTTTCAACCCTCCCGATATCAGACAATATCCCCGGGGATATCGGCGATAGGCGGCATGTGCCGCTTATGCTCACTAGTTTTAATAAGCTGTTCAATTTTTTGTGCAACTTCAGGATCACCCTGGCCGCTGGCTAGGTAGTGGTCTAACTGTTCATAGGTTAATCCCATCTCGCCCTCATCAGTCTGTCCCGGCCATAATCCACCTGATGGAACTTTATTAATGATCACTACCGGTATTTCTAAATAGCGGGCCAGTTCATAAACCTGGGATTTTAATAATCCCCCCAGCAACTGCAGATCTACTCCGGCATCACCGTGTTTAGTAGAATATCCTACCATTAATTCACTGCGATTACTAGTTCCTAAAACCAAATAATTACGGGCTTGAGCTGAATAATAAAGCGTAAGCATACGCAGGCGGGGCTTTATGTTAGCGCGCAGCAATTGCCCCACCTGACCATCAACCTTAATATAAGATTCAAATAGGGTAAAAAGGAAATTATAAGCGTTATCCAGATCCACGATATGATAAGGTATGTCAAACTGTTCCAATAGAAGCTGGCTATCCATCAGATCTGATACCTGACTTTCACAGGGAAGTACTAAACCTAAACACCGATCCGGAAATGCCTTTTTGGCAATTACTGCCGCTACGGCGGAATCAACCCCTCCGCTGACCCCCAGGACGACTCCTGAAGCCCCGGCTCCCTCTACCTTTTCCCGCAGCCAGTTTACCAGATATTCAGTAACAGCTTCCGCTTTCATGGTAACTACTCCTCCTCAACCTTCAATAAATCCGTGGATAAATATTTATCTATTCCATCGGGAGCAATCGCCAGTATTTTTTTACCGGCTCCCATTTCCCGGGCTACCTTCAGTGCAGCACTGACAGCTGCGCCGGAAGAAATACCCACTAACAAGGCTTCTTTTCGGGCTAGTTCCCGGCAGGTCTGGATAGCCTCTTCATTCTTTACCGTCATTATTCTATCGATCATGTCAATATTCAACACTGGGGGAATAAATCCTGCCCCAATCCCTTGAATTTTATGGGGTCCTGCCGGTTTACCACTTAATACTGCCGAAGAATAAGGCTCCACTGCTACAATCTGTATTTTAGGAATGGCCGGTTTTAAAACCCGGGCTATCCCGGTAAGGGTCCCTCCACTTCCTACACCACAGACCAGGGCATCTAATTCTGTTCCCATTTGTTCCAGTATTTCCGGCCCAGTAGTCATCTCATGACTTAATACATTATCCGGATTTTCAAATTGTTTTATCATATAATAATGGGGGTTTTCCTGGACCATCTGGTTAGCCACTTCTACTGCCCCGGACATGCCCTTTTCCGCCGGGGTTAATACCAATTTAGCACCATAAGCTCTCAGGATTTTTTTCCTTTCATCGCTCATATTTTCCGGCATAACCATAACAATAGGATAACCTTTTATACAGGCCGCCATAGCCAGGCCTATTCCTGTGTTACCACTGGTTGCTTCCAGAATAATGGAACCAGTACCCAGCCACCCCCGTTGTTCCGCCTGTTCGATCATGACTAATGCAGGACGATCTTTAATACTCCCACCCGGGTTATAGCTTTCCAGTTTTATATAAACCTGGCCGGCGTCATCATCTAGCATATGGTTGACTTTAACAATCGGCGTCTGTCCAATCAAATCTAATGCATTGTCAACTACTTTCATTTTTCTACCTCCTTGGGAACGGTACTATCTCCATCTTTCCCCAGACCGCCATCTTCTCCCCTTTTATGGCCAGGATACCTGTAATTCCTGGTATAGTTTTAGCCAAATCCACGGCTTTCATTAAGTCGGACTCATCATTTATAAGGTTACCGGCCCGGGTAGCCACTGTATCAGCTAAAGCTACCGGAAAGCCCTTCACCACTACAGCATCAGCCTGACCAAAACTAAGACTATGGCCAACCGTTCCTGATGAAGTACATATTCCCAGCGGGGTTTCCCGGGCCATAACCCGGACCCCTATCCGGTAACTAAAGGGAGAATCACCGGCAAAAACAGCTACAACCCGGGTATCTTTAGCATGTATATATATATCCCCGCCATTTTCTACGATTACCTCTTCTACCGGAGCAGATAATAATTTAGTCCCTACCCTTTCGGCAATAGCCCCGGCTACGGCGGCCATCGGTCCTACTCCTGCAGCACAGGCTGCCTCAGCCATACTCTTTACTATAGGACTAGCCCCAGGTAAGAGAGTTACCGGGAATAGTGCCTCCTTAAATCCGGGATGAATAGACATATAAGCCTGCAGATCAGCCCGCAATTTAATCACCTCCTGGCGGCAGATTTCCTCCAGGTGATTATTATAGCTTTTATGATCTACCCCGATATTAAGATCCGTTTCCTTTATCTTTACCTGAAAATAGCGCAGATTTCTCCCTTCATGCCATCGGCGGTAGTCCCGCTCCACATATCTGAAAGCACCCTTCTCCATCCTTTTAGGAAGCCGCCTCCTTGATTTCAAAGTATAACTTTATAGCTCTGGTAGGGCAACAATCCAAACACATTTCACATACTACACACCGGGAATTTTCAAAAGATACTTCCATAGTAGCTCGGTCAATAGCCAGGGCTTCCGTAGGACAAAAAGAAGCACAGGCTCCACACTGAATACAGGTTTCCGGCTCCCAAATAACCGTTTCACTTAATGGTTCCACCATTATTCCCAGGTTCTTGAGAAACTCCACTCCCTGGTCATACTGTTCCCGACTACCTTCCACTTCCATCACCAAGTATCCTTCCTTCTGAGGATTAATGTCAGCTTTTATAATATTGACTATTAAATCATAATTTCTTACCAGGCGGTATATAAGAGGCTGCTCTGATTGGGCCGCACTGAAATAGCATACGATCCGGTTTTTCATTATTAGCCCTCCTCTTGTTAGCGTTTAAAGAACACACCATTAGGCGAGCGTTCAGGAATCGACTTGAACTCAATTTTCGCATCTGCCCCGGGTAGCGAGGCCACCGGCCTGGTCAGTTCAAAACGCCCCTTTCCAATCCACTCTTTAAGTATATTAGCTATCCGCCTAGCCCGAGGATAACTGGATTGAGGGGTAGTGATAATCTCTTTACCATTTATATTAACCCGGCCGCTTTTTAACTGCCGGAAATTTACTACTCCCAGATCGATGGGTTTGCTATATGGATAGCCTTCATTATAATCAACTACTGTACAAAGTATATCCTCATCCTTTACTGCAGTATGGTACAGGATCTCCTCATCAAGTATCGGTATAGGTATACCAATTCCTATCGCCATAGTAGCCCCATAACCGATATAACTTAAACCTACCAGCCAGTTTGAATCCATCTGCTTAAGATCACCAATAACTGCCAAGGTCCCGGCTGAGGTTACCGGCACTCCATTTTCTCCCCGGGGTACATTAGGATGATGCTGGGTACCATTCCAGGCTACATAACCAGTTCCTCCCCCCAAAAATATCCGGGTACCTATGCCAATAGTCTTATAGTAGGGATCATTAAGCAACGGGCTAAGCTGCCCAGAGGTAGAATAGCTGATATTTCCCATATGAGGTTTTAATATCCCCATATAGGTATAAATAGGACGATCTCCCAGGTTCACTGCACAATTGTAATTTTGGTAAGCATTACGCGGATTAAAAAGAAAAGCTTCATTCACATCCTGAATAGTAATAATAGTATCTACTTTTTTATTAGGATAACAGTCAGTACCATAGGCAACCGCCTCCAGGCGGATCTCCTTGCCTGCCACCAGATCATGAATAACATGACCACCACCATAGCTAAATCTACCCGGATAAACCTTGTTTTCCGGATCAGTTTCCGGCAGCTGGGCCGCACCAATATAAGCATCAACCGCTGCGATACCGGTGTAAGCTTCGACCCCATTTAACCAGACTTTTTTCATTTTAATGCGCGGTTTAGAGTGGCCAAAATTGATAAAAGCACCTGAAGAACACATAGGACCAAAAGTACCGGTAGTAACAACATCAATTTGCCGGGCCGCCTCACTAAGACCTTTTTCCTCCACAATGTCAATCACTTCTTCTGCCGTTACAACTACTGCCTCTCCCCGGCGAATTTTCTCATTGATTTCCTCATAGCTCTTTTGAACGGCCATTGTTTTCCCCCCCTTTTTTTATTTTAGCAATCCCAGCAGTCTTTGCGCTGTCATAACTGCTGCCCGGGCATCGTCCGAATAGCCATCAGCCCCAATACTATCCGCATAATCCTGGGTAAGAACCGCTCCACCTACCATAACCTGACAATCCAGACCTCTGTTTTTTACCCCTTCAATCACTTCCTGCATCCGGGGCATGGTCGTCGTCATTAAAGCGCTTAAGCCAATGATATCAGCCTTCTCTTTCTGCGCCGCATTTAAAATCTGCTCAGCAGACACATCCTTCCCCAAATCCACCACTTTGAAACCGTAGTTTTCCAGCAATACGGAAACAATATTCTTGCCGATATCATGTATATCCCCTTCTACTGTAGCCATCACTATTACCCCTTGAAATTGAGCCTGTTTCCCGGCCATATGTGGTTTTACCAGGGCAAAAGCCTTTTTCATAGCTTCCGCTGCCCCCATGAGTTGGGGAAGAAAATACTTTTTTTGATCATATAGTTCCCCAGCCTTTTCAATGCCTGGTATCAAGCCCTGGCTAACAACCTCCATAGGATCCATCTGTTGTTTATTAAGGGCTTCATAAACCAGATTCTCTATCCCCTCCCGATTGCCTTCCAATACCGCTTTTTGTAAAAGACCGATAATTGATTCATCCTTAGCTAACCTGGTTTCCGGGCTGGCATCCGGTACTTTCTTAGGTTCAACTTTAACCGTCATGCCTTCTATCAGGTGGGGAATATTACACTCCCGGCAAATGCTATGTCCTCCCCCTGGAGAAACAGGCTGTGCCGACTGGTAATTACGGTAGTATTCAATAAATGCCCCACAGTCACGGTCACGATTAAGCAATACCGCTGCTGCCCTGGTAACATCCATCATTCGTTCATCAAAGGGGTTTAAAATAGGTAAATCTAATCCTGCTGCCCAGGCCATAGCCAGATAAGCTGAGTTAATCACCTCCCGGGCCGGCAGGCCGTGGGAAACATTACTGACCCCCAGCACCGTACCTACTCCCAGTTCGTTTTTAACCATCTGTAAAGCCTGAATAGTCTCCATGACCTGGGCTTGCTCTGCACTGGCAGTCTTAACCAGGCAATCGATATATATATCTTCATCCCTTAATCCATATTCTTTGGCCCGGGCATATATTTTACGAGCAACCGCTAACCGCCCCTTGGCATCGGCAGGTATACCCTGTTCATCCAGGCATAAACCTAGAATTGCCGCCCCATACTTGTGGGCCAGGGGCAAGAGAACTTCTAACTGTTTATCTTCGCCGGTAGTAGAATTAATAAGGGGCCGCCCCACAAACGACTTGAGCCCGGCTTCAATAGCTTCATGGTTGGCAGAATCCAGGGAAATAGGTATATCAATAGCTGCCTGAATATCCAGAACTGCTTTGCTCATAGCCGCCGGTTCATCTATTCCCGGGACCCCCATATTCACATCTAATATGGGTGCTCCACTGTTAGCTTGCTTCTTAGCCTCCTCCATGACCATCTGCATACGGCCTTCTTTTATATCCTGGGCCAGTTTTTTGCGGGCCGTAGGATTGATGCGCTCCCCAATAAAAGCCAGCGGTTCCTTTTCCCCCACCAGAATATAACGGCTGCGAGAAGCTAGCCCGCGTAAAGGATGGTAATCGCGTTTTATTGGCGGCATCCCTTTTAGAACACTGGCCATAGCCTGGATATGCCGGGGAGTGGTTCCACAGCATCCTCCGATGATATTGGCCCCGGCCACCCTGAGCATCAAGGCATACTCAGCCATTTCTTCCGGAGTATCCGGAAAAACCGTTTTACCCTCAATTAAGCTAGGCAGCCCGGCATTCGGCTCCACTGACAAATACTGGCTGGTATGCCTGCTTAAAAGCTCTATGACCGGTAAGAGTTCCCGTGCTCCTCCCGAGCAATTAGCCCCTATGGCCAGAGGTTGTAAGGCCTCCAGGGTAATCAGAGCAGTTATAGGATCAGTCCCCATCATAGTTCGCCCGTCCGCCTCGAAACTCAGGTGAGCCAAAACTGGTAGACGGGTATTAGCCCGGGCCGCAATCAGGGCAATTCTCATCTCTCCAATATCGGTCATCGTTTCTATAGAAATCAGGTCAGCTCCTGCATTTTCACAGGCCTTGACCTGCTCGCTAAAAGCTTGGTAAATTTCATCAAAACCCACCTCACCCATAGGGGCCAGCAATTGTCCAGTAGGCCCTATAGAAGCTGCTACCAGGGTATGGTGGCCTGCAGTGCGACGGGCTATCCTTACTGCTTCCGTATTAATCTCCGTCACCTGCTCCTTAAGTCCATATTCTTTCAATTTAAAAGCATTCGCCCCAAAAGTATTAGTCTGAATTATATTGGCTCCCGCATGAACATACTGGTAATGAATATCTTCAAGTACCGAGGGATTTTCAATGCCAAATAACTCTGGACACTGTCCGGGGCTCATTCCCCTTTCCTGCAGCATAGTTCCCATGGCACCATCTAATATCAAAACCTGTTCTTTTAACATCTTGTATAAGTCCCCGGACAACTCCAGCATCCCCTTTCAGTTATAAATAATTGTTATCTAACCATTCTCATATGTTTAGGTTCTATAAAAACCTGGTTTTACTTTCCAGGCTAAAAAAGCCTTTCATATATTTCTAATATCACTCTACATATTTATGCATTTCCATAAATAAATTAGAAATACAAAATCTCACCGGAAGATATACGTAACCATAAATTAGCATTAAGTATAAAAAACCCCTCTTTGCATGAAAGAGGGGTTTTTTTATATTTAATGCCAGCTCTCCCTCTCATCTGCCAGGATAACCTGCAGGAATTAGCACCATGCCTCTGTGGGCGGTTGCCGGGTTTCATCGGGCCAGTCCCTCCACCTCTCTGGATAAGAGTCTTTATGCCAATTTAATTTATTTATCAGCTACGGGATCTCCTTTTTAGCTATTACAGAATCCTCCTCATCATCTTCTTCCGGAGCCATATCCTCCTCATTTATAATTATTTCATCTTCATAGCCAGTGGAATTATACCTGGCCGGCTTAGCCGAGGAGGCAGGGGTATCCATCCGAATAGCATCTTCAAAATCTTTTTTAACTCCTGAGGTAGCTCTCTTAAACTCCCCCAATGCCTTGCCCATGGATTTGGCGACCTCCGGCAGCTTGCCCGGACCTACCACAATTAGGGCCACCAGCAGGATTAAAATTAACTCCCAGGGACCTATATTCCCAATAAAAGCAAACATCTTTTACCTCCTGGCTGCAAACTGATTTCTGAGTACATTGTACTTGTATTTTCCAAACCGTGCAATTGCTTTCTGAATTACAGATACATAGATCATATCCCTACCATCTATATTTTATCCCATATCAACACCAGATCAGGATAGTCTAAAACATGCTTAAATTCTTACACCGAATTTTCATTCATCTACTTAACCGCTAAATACCGGGTGATTATCTCTTTCATTAGCATTGGAACCAGCCGGTAAACCATGTTCACTATTAAGCTTACTTTTTTGCGGTAAACAAATCCAGAAATGGACCTGCCCCGAGGTATTTAACAACTCCATACTACCTTCATACTTTTCTATCAGCTGCCTTACAATATATAGTCCCAAACCGGAATGATCTCCCGGTTTAGTAGTAAAACCGGGGGTAAACATTTTTTTAATTATATGGGGCGGAATAATACCAGGGTTTAGGACTTCTATAATATAATTGTTATTTTTCCCCTCACTCATTTTCACATTAACTACCCGGTTTTGGTAATCTAATCCCTTTACATAATCAAAAGCATTATTAATCAGATTGCCCAGAATATTATTAAGCTCGTAATCTGGAATCTTTACCCTTTTCATCGGACTGCTAATTTCTACATTAAAGCGTATTCCATTAGCCCTGGCCAATCCCGATTTAATATAAAACAATGCTGATAATCCCGGCACTCCCACTTTAACAAACTGATCTGAATTAAGGGTATCTCCCATAAGCTCCGCCAAATATTTCTGTGCTTCTCCAGATTGCCCTAACTGCAGAAAACCATACAAGGTTTGAAAATGATTAATTAAATCATGATTTTGGGCCCTAAAAGCAGTATGTAATTCGTTAAGGGTTTGCAGGTAACCTAGCTGAGCCAAATAATCACTTTCCCGATTAGTTAATTTAAACAGTTCTTTGATCAAAAGAGCAGTAACTACTACTGCAACTACCAGGGTGATATTAGCACAAAACCCCAGCTGTGATAAGCTCAAAGTTTTCGAAAAATGGGACTGTCTACTAAAAGCTGTGATATTCCAAATACTTTGTAAAACCAAAAAGCAGCCTAAAACGGTTAGTAATCCTAAAATAACCTTATTACGCCGGGGATCAGTTACCATATCCAACACCGGGTAGTCCAGCAGGTACATATGAAACCTAATGGCGATAAAAATACCTACTCCTACCAGGAGGTATTGCGGTAAAGGAACTAGTATCCAGACTAACAAATTGTCAAAAAAACCTGGAGGAGCCTGCTCAAACAAATTTAAGGTCACTGATGCGACCAGAGCCTCACTTAACGCTAGGGGAATAATTCCTAATGCCGCCGTAATTAAAGCCCTGACCATATTAAGATTCCAGGAAACTATAATAATAAAAGCCTGGACTAACAATAATAGTATGAATATTAATTCGAGCTGATTGGATAAACTACGAATGCAAGTGGATAGAATAGCAAAAACACAGGCCGCCAGAAGGAGTTTACGAAAACTAGGCTTTATATTTACCATTAATAGACCTAGCCAGGTGGATAACAAACCAGATAAAAAACCATTATAGGCTAAAACGCCAATGGGCATAGGGTTCACCTGATTCACCTGCTCTCTATTTTCTATTTTTAAGTTTGTTTCTGTTTCACCTAGTTCAAATCACCTGTAAGATAAGCTGTATTTATTAGATCTTATCACTATATTACAACATTTTCCATATAAAGCCAAGTTTATGTCAATCTTCGTCCAATAATATTGTATTATGGTTAATTATGTTCCCCAATAGATATCTATTCCTACTCAATTTAACAAATCATTGACCTCAAATATATTTTTCCCACATTATGATAATAAACAGCCCTGTTATAAAGCCATATTTAATCACCTGTGTTAAAATAAGGTAATATTCATAAACGTAGGTGATAATGGTGCTGGCTTCCCTGAAAACTCTAGTCATAACTGGAATTGATGCTCATCTGGTAAGGGTGGAGGTAGATTTACAAAATGGCTTGCCGGGCTTCGATATCGTCGGCCTGGCGTCGGCTTCAATTCGCGAAGCCCGGGAGAGAGTACGTTCCGCCATTAAAAACTCCGGCTACCAATTTCCCAATCGCAAAATTATAGTCAATCTAGCTCCCGCTGACCTTAAAAAAGAAGGCAGTCATTTTGATCTTCCTATTGCGGTGGGTATTTTACTGGCTTCTGGGCAAATTGTAAATAGGAGTTTAGAGCATTATTATTTAGCAGGAGAGCTTTCTCTGGATGGTACCATCCGCAAAGTCCCTGGTATCCTGCCCATGGCTTTACAGCCCGGGCTTACCCGCACAATCAACTTCATAGTTCCCCATGATAATGGCAACGAAGCCGCCCTGGCAGGTACGGTGAATATTTTCGGGGTGAAAAACTTGCAGCAAATCTGTCACTATCTTGATGGCTATATTGAACTTGCTCCCTGGCCGGAAATAAACTTTGACCAGGCTTTAGATTTACATAATTCACCTGATTTTAGTGAGGTCCGGGGACAGGAGGCTGCTAAAAAAGCCCTGCAAATAGCTGCTGCCGGCATGCATAACGTACTACTCATTGGTCCTCCCGGTGGTGGTAAAACTATGCTGGCCCGGCGTTTGCCAGGAATCCTTCCCCCTATGACCCGGGAAGAAATACTGGAAACTACCAGGATTTACTCCGTGACTGGTCTCCTGGACCCGCTTCATCCGCTAATTGGCAGCAGACCGTTTCGGTCACCGCACAAAAATGCCTCTGCAGCCAGTATTATCGGTGGGGGGAAAATCCCCCGCCCAGGTGAAATAAGTTTAGCTCAAAATGGAGTTTTATTTCTCGATGAATTACCTGAATTTAGTCGGGATGTATTGGAATCCCTGCGGCAGCCGTTAGAAGATAAAGTTGTAACTATTGCCCGTTCCCAGGCTACCTACACCTTTCCGGCCAATTTCAGTCTTATCGCTTCCATGAACCCATGTCCTTGTGGAAATTTTGGATCAGATTTAGAATGCCGCTGCTCACCTTTACAAATTCGCAATTACCTAAACCGCATCAGCGGCCCGCTCTTAGACCGGCTGGATATGCATGTCGAGGTCTCACGGGTCAATTTTGACGAACTTCACCAGCCTCAACCTCAGGAAAACTCGGGCACCATCAGGGATCAGGTAAGCGAGGCCCGGGAAATACAAAAGATTCGCTTTACTGATTATCCCATTAAACTTAATTCACAAATGAATCCGGCCCAGGTAAAACTATTTTGCCGCCTGGACCATGAATCAGAGGACCTTTTAAAAAATGTATTTCAAAGGCTTAAATTAAGCGCCCGTGCCTATGACCGTATTCTAAAAGTAGCCCGTACTATTGCCGACTTAGACCACTCTAACCACATTAAAATCCACCACCTGGCAGAATCGCTCCAGTATCGTGGATTAGATCGCAAGTATTGGGAAAACTAAGTGTAGTTATATCTGGCATGATTGTGGATAATACCAAAGATTTTTTCATTAAGAGTTTTCTTTCCACAACGCATATTTTCTCCCGGGGTAAGGAATCATAAGCATGAAAACGCTTACTAACCTAGCTTTTTGAAAGGAGGCAAATTCCTTTGATAGGAGCAATTGTGCGTTTCGTGGTATCAGCTCTGGTGTTAATGCTGGTAGGATTCCTGGTTCCGGGAGTCACTGTGTCCGGATTTGTAGGGGCACTAATTGCTGCCATCGTTATCGCTGCACTGGGCTATGCGGTTGAGGCAATACTGGGAGATAAAATATCCCCGCGCTCCCGTGGAATTGTGGGATTTATAACCGCAGCAGTAGTTATTTACGTAGCCCAGTTTATCGTCCCCAATTACCTATCTGTTTCACTGCTGGGAAGCTTGCTCGCTGCGCTGGTCATCGGTATTATCGATGCTTTCGTACCCACAGAATTACGCTGAGCTAACAATCCCTCAGCAATAGACACCCTTAGTCAAGGCTGTTGAGTATGGTCAACAGCCTTTTTCCTTGACTAGAGGTACTCTCATTCTTTCATCTCACCTGGCAATACTACATTTCACGGGCTATCCGATCCAGTTCCTCTGCCATACTGGTAATTTCCTCTATACTGGCCGTTATCTCTTCAGTGGCTGCTGCCTGCTCTTCACTAGATTGCAGATTGATTTTGCTTTTGTGAGTAGTGGTAGCAACATCATTTTTTATATTAGTAATTAAATCCCTGATACTGATAACTGTTTGCTTTGATTCATCGGATAATTTGCGTATTTCTTTAGCAACTACTCCAAATCCACGTCCGGCATCTCCAGCCCGGGCCGCTTCAATAGCAGCGTTAAGACCTAACATTTTAGTTTCATCGGCAATCTGTTTAATAAAAGATAAAACCTCACTAATTTCATCAGCCATTTTGTTTACTTCTTCAATTTTTTCATTTAATTGTTTTTCGTTTAAATTTATATTAGAAGCCGAAGCTGCTAATTCTTCTACTACTGCTGAAATTTCCTGCAGACTGTTTTTTAAATTGCCGGCTAAATTACGCAGATTAACTGCAGTTTGCTTAGGTAAAGCAATATTGAAGGTAGCCACTACTTTGTTGCTATCATCTTCATCAAAACAGGGATTACTCATTATTAGTACCGGTACTCCATATACACTGGCATCCAACTCTTCTATCGCTAGTTGCTTACTTTTAATAGCTCGACTAGCAATAAATCCTTCTTTAATGGGATCACCTAAATTAAGGCCCGGCATATCAAACTTGTCGGAAGCCTGTCGATAAGCTATCTTCTGCAGATCAGTCATATATAAAAAAGCTCCTTCTGAAAACATATTAGCTATAATAGGAGCAAAATCGCCAAAAGAACGAGCTATCGGGTGCAGCCGCGGCACAATTATACACAAGGATTGAACCGGTTGTCCCTCTTCATTACACACTGGAATGGAAGTCATAATTACCCTCATGCCGTAAATCTGCCGGGCAATTTTTTCGGTTACAACATTATTTTGCTTGATAGCCTGGGCAGCAGCCCCTTCTGCTCTTACCTTTCCCCCCACCATAAACTGAGGAATATCAAACTCTTGTGAAGGGATCTTCCACAGGATGGTATCATGATCAGTAGCGGCAAATACAGCTCCACCCGGAAAAGTATCTACCATGAAAGGCACTAATTCCTTAAAAGCTTCCAAATATTCCAAGGTAATCATCCATATTCAACTCCCTTAAATAAAATGGCAGGAAACCAGAAGAAGCTGTGTCTATTCCCCGAAATATATCTGTAAAGAATGAATCTCCTGTCGATATATTAACAACATCGTGTACAAGAAAAATAATAAGTTTGCCCCAACTGAACTTGCTACAAAACCTCCCAGATCTAATAGCAAGTTCTTAAAAAAATGTATGCCCCCTGGTGGCCTTAACTTAATAGGAGGATACTTTTAGATACCATCACTATCATAATTGAGGACCTAAGCCCGATATACCACCATTATACAATGATATAAGTATCTTTTATACCGGACCTACGTCCCGTTTATCATCAAGAACTTGCTTATATAAAAACCAAACTTCCCTGGCTAAGCAATTAAGTAAATCGACCCATCACAACTGTAATCGGACTATATTACAGCTTAACTGAAACAGGTAACTCAAAACTACAAATGGCGAATAACTTCTAGGCAGCTAAACTGCCAAAACAACTGATTCGGCTTAACCTTAAAGCAAAATCTCATTAAACGGTCTTTATTATCAGACTGCAGTTCCTACCCTACGTAATTTCTTATTGCGCCAGTGGGCAGAAACGCTGTAAGCCCATTAAATAAGCGGGTCCAGCAATACTAGTTCCATAAAGGATTACCGTTTTATCTAAATCTAAAAAATTAATAATACTGCCATTAACAACAGTACTACCAGTTATTAGCGCTAGATAACTTCTCCTTAATCACCTGGTTCCTTTATGAATCAGTATGCCCGATAAAAATGCTATGGCCGGATTTACTGCCAAAGTCAGAGCCGCTACCAGTAAAGCTAGAAACCATTCCCCTTGGTCATCATCCACCCGTGCTGCCCGGGCCAGATCAAGCCCACTAAAAAAAAGCAGCGCCCCTAATACTGCTTCCGGCACCAGCAATAGCCAAGATACTGCATCTTTACCCAGCAAAACACCCGCTAACACCAGCAGTAATCCCATTATAAATGGAGTCAATCGGGTTCTGCCCCCATAACGATAATGAGCTGCCACTCCCCCACTACCATGGCACATCATGTAGCCTCCCCAAGGGGCAGCTAAAAGGTTGGCTGCCCCCATGGTTAAAGATAGATTTTTCTCTGTAACCCGTTCAGCCTTGGCACCATATAGCTCCTGGGATATAACGGTAGTTACCAGTACGGCATTAGTCAATGTTAAAGGCAGTTGGGGCAGTGTAATCAGAACAAAAGCCTGCCCAAAATCCCGGGCCTGGGGCCAGATAAATTCAGGGATATGTAAGGCCGGAATAAACTCAGGCCAAGATTGAGGAGGATGAAGCCATAACCCTACTATGGTACCGACTACCAGTATAATAAGGGCGGTGGGGAGTTTTTTAAAATAAAGAAGTACCAGCATTAACACCAGCATAATAGTTCCCAGCCACAAATCAGTTAAAGCCATATGCATTCCTAATATAGCCAACGATAACCCTAAGCCCAACTGGATTCCAGCCGTTACTCCCCGGGGGGTAATTCTAGCTAAACGCTCTATTAAACCGGTAATACCCAAAAACAACAATATAGCTCCCATTAATATTCCCGCTGCTGCTACCCCTTCTGGAGGTACTTTTTCGACCAAAATCGCTGCGGAAGCCGCCTTCATAGGCTGTACCGCCATAGGTATACCATAAAACCATCCGCTAAAAATATAAAATATCCCAAAACCTGTAAATATACTGGTAGCATCCAGCCCAGCCACGGTAATAGCCGCCAGAACATGTGGTAAGAAAGTCCCCAAATCTCCCAGGGAACCTGATAACTCATTTAAAAGTCCTAATCTGCTATGCTTATCCATATGTAAGTGCTCCTTTGCGGGAAGATCAGCACCCCCCTTCCCCTATAGCAAACCTGGCGATCCTGGCAAACCGATGGGCCGGTGACTTTATAATCCAAGCCCACATTAATCAACTTAATTCGCCATAATGAAGTATTTTCCTGCTTATGGAAATAAAAGCAACCAGGACAGCCCGGCAGCACAGGGACAGTTCTTGTGCTGCCTTCCTCCTTAAAAAGGAAAAGGAAGGATCGTCAGCCTTATTCTGTTTCACATACCAGGCTGCAGATGATCCTTCCATTCTATTATTATGAGGACTTTAAATGAAACGCAGCTATCCCGGTGTAGACTGCTCTAACTGACCCGGAAGCGTTTTAATCGTAATGAGTTAGATACTACAGTTACTGAACTTAGTGCCATAGCTCCCCCAGCTATAATGGGGGACAAATAACCAAAGGCCGCAAAAGGTATGCCAATAATATTATATATAAAAGCCCAAAACAAATTTTGCTTAATATGTTTCATGGTGGTACGGGATAATCTTATGGCTAGGGGAATAGCTCGCAAATCTCCCCGCATAAGAGTAACCTGGGCAGTTTCCATGGCTACATCGGTACCAGTACCAATAGCGATACCTATATCAGCCACCGCCAGTGCCGGAGCATCATTAATCCCATCTCCTACCATGGCTACCACCCCACCCTGCTTTTTCAGTTCTAATATTTGGTCAGCTTTATCACCGGGCAATACCTGGGCAATAACCTGGTCAATCCCCACCTGACTGGCAATTGCACCAGCGGTTCGCTCATTATCACCAGTGAGCATATAAATCTTAATCCCCATGCGCTTCAGTTCCGCCACTGCTGCCGCGGAATGTTCCCGCACTGTATCAGCTACCGCTATAATACCTGCTAATTCGCCATTAACAGCCATGAACATAGCAGTTTTACCTGCCTCCTCCAGCTTCTTAATAGCAGTTTCTCCCTGGGTAATATCCACCTGTTGCTGTTTCATCAAAGTACGATTTCCCAGTAAAACCGCCTGCCCAGCGACTAAAGCCCGCAACCCTAGTCCAGGTAAAGCCTCAAATTCCTCCCCCTCCGGTAGTTCTCCCGCCAGCTCTAAGGCCCGATTATATATCGCTTCTCCCAGAGGGTGTTCTGAATTTTTTTCCGCAATCCCGGCCAGGTATATAATTTTTTCGTCAGGTATACTGCCTAAAGATACTATATCGGTAACTTCCGGTTGTCCCCGGGTTATAGTTCCGGTCTTATCTAATACTAAAGTGTCAATCTGGTGAGCTGTCTCTAGGTATTCCCCACCCTTGATAAATATCCCATGTTCAGCACCTACCCCGGTTCCTACCATAATGGCAGTAGGGGTAGCCAGCCCTAGGGCACAAGGGCAAGCAATAACCAGTACAGCCACCGCCGTGGTTACTGCCGTAGTCAAACTACCGTTAGAAAGGTATTGCCCTATAAAGGTAACTAAGCTGATGATAATGATGGAAGGAACAAAAAAACCTGATACCCGGTCGGCCAGTTTTTGAATAGGGGCTTTACTGCCCTGGGCATCTTCCACCATTTTAATAATACGTGCCAGGGTAGTATTGTCCCCTACCCTGGTGACCCTAAATTTTAGGCTGCCCGTCTTATTAATCGTAGCCCCTACCACTTCATCTCCAGGTCCTTTTTCCACGGGAATACTCTCACCAGTCAGCATTGATTCATCAATCAGGGTGCGCCCTTCTATAACCTCACCATCCACTGATATCTTTTCCCCGGGACGCAGGAGGATAATATCACCTACCTGCACCTCTTCTACCGGAATATCAACCGTCATATCCCCTCTGACCACCCGGGCTGTTTTAGCCTGCAGCCCGCTTAGCGCCCGGATAGATTCAGTTGTTTTAAACTTGGCTACTGCTTCTAAATACTTCCCTGTCAATATAAGGGTAATTATAGTAGCCGAGGTCTCAAAATAAATGTTCTGGTGATTACCGACCCCAATATTATAAAGGCTGAAAAAATAGGCCGCTGTCGTACCTAAAGCTACCAGGACATCCATATTACTACCACCGGAACGAATCGCCAGGTAAGCATTACGATAGAAGCGATAACCTATAATAAATTGTACCGGTGTAGCCAGAATTAATTGTACATAGGGATTATGCAAAAAAGGGACATTAAGTCCCAGCACGGTAAGTACCATGCCGATAATCATAGGCGCACTTAATATTACTGAAGCTATCAGCAAATTACGCAACTGCCGGGCATCTTCATCATTTAAAAGCTCCGTATTAGCCAGACCAGTATCTTCTTCAGCAGAAAAGCCTATTTTAGCCACATTTTCTTTAATCACACCCAGGTTGATTATATCCGGATCATAATTCACAACAGCTTTGTTAGTGGCTAAATTAACTGTAGCTGACTCTACGCCTTCTAATGTATTAAGCTTTTTTTCCAGGCGTTGTGAACAGGTAGCACACGACATACCAGATATTTTAAGATTTATAACCTGTTTCATCACTAATCTCCCTCATCAGGAAGCAAGAGGACGGTCCCTCTTGCTTCCCCGCGGTTATTTTCTGTATTTTCTGGAGGCTAGGAAGCATAGGTTGTCAAATAGTTCGGCTACCGTTATAACTCCTACACCACCAGGTACTGCACTGGCTATCGATGCCCGATCACGGGCTTTTTCGTGCACATCCCCCCATACCTTCCCATTTTCATCCACATTTATCCCCGCATCAATTATAACGGCTCCCTCTTTTACCATATCGGGGGTAATAAATTCCCGCTTACCCACTGCTGCTACTAATATGTCGGCACCACGGGTTTCATCAGCCAGGTTACGGGTACGGGAATGACACAAGGTTACGGTAGCATTTTGTGCCGTCATCATAACGGCCAGGGGCATACCAACAATAGTACTGCGTCCTACTATAGTAACCTGTTTACCTTCCATACTGATATCATGTTCTTTAAGCATGCGAATAACAGCTTTAGGAGTACAGGGCTGTACCCCAGGTTGACCGCTGATAAGTTTACCCAGATTAAAATTATGAATTCCTTCTACATCCTTATCATAATCCAGGGAATTTATGAGATGGTTTATATCCAGGTTATCCGGCAGTGGTTTTTGAATCATCACCCCGGTAACCGCCTTATCACCATTTAGTTCCTCAATGGTTTTTAGTACCTGCTCCTCTTCTGTCCCGGCCGGCAGGTTTACAATATCCACTCCGATACCAGTTTCACTGCCAAAACGGCGGATACCATTTACATAAGCCATCGAAGCCGGATCATCTCCTACCTGCAGTACCACCAGGTTCATCTCCATTGAGGCCGCCTGTTCCTGAATGTGTTTTTTCAGCTTATCCCTTATTTCCCTACCGTAAATCAACATGGTATCTTTCCTTTCCAATAAACTAGCCAGCTTCCTGGCGAATTCGCTTCAATGTTTTTATATCCTCATCAACGGTTTCAAAAGGTGTTTCCAATATAAAGGGTAGTGCACCTAAAAAAGGATTCCTAAACATACCGGCAAATCCTTGTTCACCAATCATTCCTTGCCCGATGGGGGCATGCCGGTCCCGCCTGGAACCTAACTCCTTTTCACTGTCATTAGCATGAATCACCTTTATCCTGTCCCGACCTATAACTTGATCAATAGCTGCCATCAGGTCAGGTATTTCTTCACTGCGGGTCCAATCCCATCCAGCAGCGAAGGTATGACAAGTATCCAGACACACCCCTAGACATTCAGAACGTTTAACCCCATTTATGATATTTACCAGTTCGTCAAGATTACTGCCCAGCTCTGAACCTTGTCCAGCCATAGTTTCCAGCAGGATCATGGTATCACCGGAGTAATTTTCTAGTGCCTTATTTAAAAGTTTAGAAACCCGCTCAATTCCAGCTTCTACTGTAGAAGTAGTATAAGATCCGGGATGCAGTACCAGGAAATCTGCTCCCACCAGGGCACAGCGTTCCAGATCCTGCTGTACGGTTTCCAGGGCAAACTGGTATAAATCATCCTTAACCGCCGCCGGATTACAAATATAAGGGATATGTACTACTAGCGGATCAATGGCATTATCTTTAAGCGCCTTCTTAAAATAATCTACTTCGCCCTGGCTAAGCTGCCGGGCTCCCCGGCCGCGGGGATTGCGTAAAAATACCTGCAGGGCATCTAATCCCAGGCGCACGGCTTCATCAGCTGTATGCTTTAATCCTTTGCCTATAGGTAAGTGAGCCCCAATAGGTGGTGTTACTCTGTTAATATTCTTTCACCTCATCTTTTGCTCATTCAGGTAATTGACAAATTCCCCGAACTTGCCACAAAAATCCTACCTGAATAAAAAATAAAAAAATCTGGTTTATCGAAAGGAGGTAGCCCGGACAGTTAAGCTTGGGCCGGATACTGCCCGGGCCACCGGTTTTTCGTCTGCCAGATACCTTAGTGAAGGCTTTAAACCCCTTAAGGTTAGATCTTTCTTAAGTTATCTTATCAAAAACCTTCTTAAAAAGCATTTTCAATATGATTAAAAATCGGATGCCCATTTTGGAAACGTACCGCTATCACATCAAAACGGATCTGGCTGTAACCACTTTTACATTGACTAAGATAGCTTAAAGCCGCCCGCCGGATGTGCTCTATTTTATGCGGGGTCACCGCTTCTTCCGGGGTACCAAAGCGTTCACTAGTTCTAGTTTTTACTTCTATAAAAATGATATGCCCGCCTCGGGTGCAAATAATGTCTAATTCACCAAAGCGGGTATAGTAATTACGTTCCAAAATTCGATAACCCTGGTTAGTTAAAAAACTAACCGCCAGGTCTTCCCCTTTTTTTCCCAGTCGTTTTTTCATCCTTTATCACCTTCCGGATAGTGGCTGTTCATATTATAAATAAAAGCTAATATTTCAGCTACCACAGGATACAATTCCGGGGGAATCTCCTGGTACAAATCTAAGGCCATTAAATACTCTGCCAGTTCGCTATCCTTCTTAAGAGGAACTCCACTGGCACGAGCTATTTCCTTAATTTTTTCCGCCAGGTAACCCTGCCCGCTGGCTACTACAACTGGTGCCGAATCGTGATCAGGATTATAACCCAGGGCCACCGCCCTTTCTCTTTCCTTTTCCACTAACTCTCCCACCTTTAACCCCTAATATAGGCTAATTTTATAACCCGTATTTTAAATTTTACCCCTTCAGGTTATTACCGTTTTAAACGACAATATCTACACCTAAAGGTTTATAACCAGCCATGTGAGCTTCTTCTACAGCTGGTCGCAGGCAGTATTCTTCCGGCCGGCTAACCGTTTTTATTCCCTTGTTAATCACTTGATACCCTAGTGTGCTAAGTCCTTTCTCCAGTAGTGCAATATGGGTAGCCATAAACCGCCCCACCGCCTCACTTTGCACCACGCCCTGGAAAGTAATAACCCCCCGACGCTGCCAGTCAACATGAAAAAGCACCCTTCCCATTCGTGAGGTTTGCAGGGAAACGATTACTTTTAAGGCTTCCTGGCTGTTCATACTTCGGTTAGTCTCCCGCTGGAATCTCAGCTCACAAGGAACATATTCTTTTCCCATTTTCACTGGCAAGGAAACATAATAATACGGTAGGGAGCTATCCATCCCGGATCGGCTGGCGGCATTCATGAGCTGCTGGCTGGAAAGTTCTTTCTCCAGCTGGCCTAACTTTTCCAGCACCTCATTTATCAACGGATTTTTTAGCCGGGTAGCTTCTTCCTGGCCCAGCATCTCTACTAACTTCAATAAATAAGCCATTTCCGGCTGCATTTTTATAATATTAGCTAGTTTGGCCGGTAACTGTTCCGGATTCGTATCCAGGTTAAGAGACATTTCCTGGATTAAAGGCTGCAAAAGGAGCAGCACCCGCCTTAATGTCGTCATTTCCCTAGCCTCTGTTCCGCTACCCCGGACATAATCCAACTCTCCGGTCATACCACCTGTATTTGGGGAGCTGGTTAAAGCACCCTCCTGTTTAATAATCTCATCCGGAAAGTTTAACCGGGCAGCAGCACTTCCTTCTACCTTCTCCCGAACCGTTAACACTTCTTTATCAGGTATCACTAATCCTCCATCCGGTTTGGTTACCGCCAGTTGGTTGAGCAGGACCTTTTCTGACCCGGCCCACTGGCGGGGAAGCATCCCAGCTTTGTCCGCCATTGCTAACTGGCGGGATGTTATCCCTGCTTTCTCCAGAGTCGTCAGCAGGTCACGCAATAAACCGGCTATACCAGCCGGGGAAGAAGTCAAGTGATTAAGAAGATCTAAAATATCCGCCCTTACCGGTATCTGATTTTTTATAGCCCAGGCAGTCAATTCCAGATGACGAGCATCATTACCACCTAAAATCTGCAGCCCCCGAGCCATTTCCGCCATAGTATCCCGGCTTACAGGCAAGCCATACTGGATTAATTTCTCCGCCACCTGCAGTTGATGGTTATTTACCGGCATCCCTAGATTTCTCAGGTGGGCCGATAAGTTATCCTGTTCAATTTTACTAAGCATCTCCGGGGTTAAAACCTTCAAATAGGCTTTGCCTTGGTTAAAATTATCCACCCGCAGGTACAATTGTTGTCCCGGTTCTACCTTGGCCTCAGCCGCCGCTTCAATCAGCCGGCCTTTTAACAGGAGAGTTACTAATCCATCAGTTCTGACTTCCTGAACCATACCCTTAAGTACCTCCCCCTGGCTAAGGAACAATTCCGGACTACCTGGTGCGGTAATATTTAGCATCACCTTGGTCAAAGAGACCGGGTTGCTCTGCATAATCTCCTCCCGTAACCATAAATTTAACCGGTTCGAAACTAACCCGGTGAATGGGGCAGGGCCCTTTTTCCAATAACGCCTCTATATGCTGGCGGGTAGCATACCCCTTATGTCGGGCAAATCCATATCCCGGATAAATACTTTCGAAGCCTTCCATCATTTGATCCCGTTCTACTTTGGCGATAATGGAAGCACAGGCAATGGATATACTCAAACTGTCTCCTTTAATAATGGCTCGCTGGGGTATATGTATATCTTTTAAGGATAAAGCATCAATAAGCAAACAATCCGGTCTTATTTCCAGGCAGTTTACAGCCAACTGCATAGCCTGAACAGTAGCCTGGTAAATATTTATCTTATCCAGCAGCGGAGGATAAACCGCTGCTGCCGCCCAATCTAAAGCCTTGTCTTTTATGTGCCCTACTAATTGCCGCCGGCGGGCAGCAGTTAATTGTTTGGAATCATTTACCCCGGGTAAATTAAAATCCTGAGGTAGGATAACCACAGCTGCCACCACCGGCCCGGCAATTGGCCCCCGTCCGGCTTCATCTAATCCGGCAATATACTCATATCCCTCGCACCTGGCCTGGTATTCATACTGTTTCATATGCTCCAAGCGCTGCCTTTCCTGTTCATCTAATTCTTGTTCATTGTTATCTATTTTAGTCACTTATATACTCGACTCTCCTTTATCCCAACCGGGCCTGCAGCATCTCGCCCTGAAGTACCGCCGCCCTTATACCGCCAACTTCCAGGGCATCACCGATTACCAATACCCGAGAATGCTGACCTACCACCTCATTATACAGGCTGCGGTCGGGAACGAATCCAGAAGCAATAACCACATTATCCGGCCTTAAAACCCGGGTATCTTTCCCCTGGGTAGTTATTACTACACTATGGTCAGTAACATCTATAACCCGGCTGGAAGTACACTTTTCTACCCCGGCCTGGTCCAGCCTATTCATTAAAGCCCGTCGATTTTTCTTTTCCATGGCCGGAGCTAAAAATCGCTTTTGTTCCACAATAGTTACCCGATTTCCTTTAACCGCCAGGAAGTCGGCTACCTCACAGCCATTACAGCCCCCACCTAACACAACTACATTTTTCCCCTTTATTTTAACCTTTCCATCCAGCACCTCTCTGAGATTAAGCAAAAACCCACCTGGTTGTATCCAGGAATAGGGAGGATCAACTGGTCGGGAGCCGGTAGCCAGTATAAGATAATCTGGCGGCGTTTCCTGTAAATCCTGGGCGGAATAGGTACAATTTAACCGTATATCTACTCCCGAACGGAATAATTGACGACTGAGGTAATCCCGAAAACGGGCTATCCAATGTTTTCCCGGAGACAGGCAAGCCAGGTTAAGCAGACCGCCTACCTGTGATTCTTTTTCATATAGAATTACCTCAAAACCTCGATTTTGCAAAGATATAGCCGCCTGCATTCCAGCCGGGCCGCTGCCCACCACCACTACCCGGGGCTGATAACTACGCTGGCCTTCAACCAGCTTAAGCTGGTGTTCCCGCCCGGTAGTAGGATTAACTGAACAATGAACCGGCAGCCCTTTAAAATTATTTTCTATACACTTATTACACATAATACAGGGCCTTATCTCACGAGAACGCCCTTCCTGAGCTTTCTTAGCCCAATCACTATCTGCTAATAAGGCCCGGCCCAGAAAGATAAAATCCGTTTTCCCGGTAGATATAACCTCCTCGGCTTGGCTAGGATCACGAATTATTCCTCCCCCTATTACCGGTATATTAACCGCTTTTTTGACTTCTTCGGACAGGTACATCCGCCAGCCTTCTGCATAGGATGATGGCTCGATACTGGTGAGACCAGATTCATAGGTTCCGCAGGAGCAGTTAATTACATCTACACCACAGGACTCCAGTTTTTGAGCAATGATGATGCTTTCCTTCATACCTAGACCACCATCAATAAAATCATCAATATTAAGGCGAACACCTAGGGCCAGATTAGGGGCCTGTCCCTTAATACCGTTTACTATTTCTAGCAAAAAGGCCATTCTGTTTTCCAGACTTCCTCCGTAACAGTCGGTACGGTGATTAGTGTGAGGAGAAAGAAACTGATTAACCAGATAACCATGGGCAGCATGTATTTCAACCCCATCAAAACCTGCCCTTTCAGCATAAAGAGCTGATTTTATAAAACAATCCCGTAATCTTTCAATCTCATTAATTTCTAACTGTTGGGGTACTTCCCTAATAAACGAGCAGGGCAAAGGACTGGGAGCTACTGGGGGTACTCCCCCGGTAACCACCGAGCTGGTTTGACGGCCGGCATGAAAAAGCTGAATAAAAGCCCGGGCACCATAACTTTTTATAGTTACCGCCAGGCTGTTTAATCCATTTATATAGCGCATATTGTCAATACGCAGCTGCCCAAATCCTTCGCAGCCAGCCGGCATGTCCACGCAGGCTGCTTCCACTATGATTAACCCTACTCCCCCCCGGGCTCTGGCTCCATAATAATCAAGGGTAGCCTGGCTTACCTCACCATCAAGCGAAGCGTAGCCGGTAGCCATCGGCGACATAACCACACGATTCTGCACCAGATATCTGCCTATAAACGCAGGCGAAAACAAAGTTTTGTAACAATTCATAGAAAAAACGCCTCGCTTTCCTAATTTTAAAAATATTATACCATATTGGATAATAAAGCCTCGAAGTATTTCTCTTCCTCTTAGGCTTATTTCGACATAAAATCTCTAAATCTTTCTTAATAGGACTGGAAAAAACAAAAAGAGAAGAACACCGCAAAATAATAGCAGTCCTTCTCTTTATTTTATCTTTTAAATTATTTTTCGTCTGTAAATAAGGTAAAAATTTTACATACTCCGGTTTTAAGAAACCCCTTTTAAAACCCGGAAAGTTTTTACCTTAGTAGTGTTCTCTTTAGCCCCCTAACCGACTTGGACAAAGTATCTTAATCTGGTACCTTTTAAAACAGGAGGGGGCAATATGCAACGTAAAAGGTACTCACAAGAATTTAAAGATCAGATTGTTAAAGAATCTCTGGAAGTTGGCAATGCCGCTATTGTGGCCCGGAAGAATGATTTATCTGCCAACATGGTCAGTCGTTGGGTTAGAGAACATAAGAATCACAATAGTATTGGAATAGGACCAATCCCTGTTAGAATCGGACCATATAATCAAAGCGCTAAAGCATTGGAATCTGAAAACGAGAAACTTAAAAAGTTGCTGGGCGAAAAAGACCTTGAAATAGCCATTCTTAAGGATCTTGTAAAAAAAACGAACCCACAATTCAAGATAAAGTAGATATATCCAGCAAATGGATATCAAGAGGATATCATAAAACCCTTGTATTGCGATTGGTCGGGCTTAGCCGCTCAACATACTATTACCATTTGAAGCATCCAGTTTCTGCACTTAATCACAGAGGCGGCCACCCGACAACTGCAAGTACCTGCACTAACGATGGCAGATTTGTAAGCAATGAACAGGTTAAAGAATGGCTTTGTGAACTCATCTTCGCTGAAGGAGAATACTATGGTTACCACAAATTAACCTGGGCGCTCAGACGGAAATACCAGCTTATCATCAATAAAAAGAAAGTATATCGTTTGTGTAAAGAACTGGATATATTGAAACCGCAGCGTAAACTTAAAGCAAAGCATCCCAGACGACTGGCACGGAACCATGAAATTACTTCTTCAAATCGTCTGTGGGAAATCGATCTCAAATACGGCTATATTACTGGAGAAAACCGTTTCTTTTATATTCTGCCTATCATAGACGTGTTTGATCGGGTTATTGTGGATTACCACATCGGCCTAAACTGTAATGCTCAGGATGCTGCACGTACTGTACAGGCAGCCATGTTTAAACGTCAGGTATATGGAACCGATGATTTAGTCATCCGAAGTGACAATGGGCCACAGTTTATCAGTCATCATTTTGATGAAAGCTGTATTAAATTCGGCGTTGAACATGAGCGTATTCCTTGTCGTACACCCAATAAAAATGCTCACATTGAATCTTTCAATGCCATCCTAGAAGGAGAATGTCTGAGCAAGCATGAATTCCAAAGTTATGCCGAAGCTTACGATACGGTAAGCCAATTCATAAAAGACTACAACGCAGTGCGGATTCATTCCAGTTTGAAATATCATACTCCAAATGAAGCGTACCACCTGTTACAGCAGAAATCCTTAAAAATCCAGTCTGTAAGGGTATAATAATGATCCTGGCAAAGCCAGTTTATATAAATTTTCAAATTCTAAGTATCAGCCAGACATTAAGAGTTTTTGTACAATATTAGGGGGTCAGTCCGGTGTTCCGACAGTTACCTGTAAACCAGCCTTAGAACAACCCCTCTTTTTCTACCCGCCTAAACTATAACTATTAATATTTCCCTTTACCAATACCTGGCCGCAGAAAAACTCGCTTTGCACCTGTAGACTAAACAAATTAAGGTAGGAAAATTCCCTCTGGATCTACTGTTTTATATAATAAATCCAGTTCGTGGTAGGTAGGCGGTTTAGTTTCGCCACTAACCCGGGAAATATTAAGGTCAAAAGAACAGTTCTCTTTTACCTGTTCCGGGGTATAACCCGGGTGTACTGTTTCCAGGTACATAACCCCTTCCTCATCAAAACGAAATACCCCCATATTAGTTATAACTGCCTCAGGTCCTCCCCGGAAAAACTTTCCGTAGATTTCTTTTTTATGCGCCCATTCCCCTCCCGGCCATTTATGCAGTCGCCAGCCTGGAGAAGTAATATAATCCACATTTTCTCTAAAGCGACGTTTTTCCTGCACCATTATAAACACTGTACGCCGGGCCAGGGCATTAATATCCGGGTTACCTCCACTACCGGTAAACCTTTTATCAGGAGAGCAATAATTACCCAGTACAGTAGTATTAACATTACCATACTTATCTATCTCTGCTCCTCCTAAAAAAGCTAAATCCACATAACCGGTATGGAGCTGCCCAAAAAAGGCTTCGGTTAATCCCGCGGCCATGGAAGCCTGGTAAGCACAACGCGCATCCCCCACTGATGAAGGAAGATGAATAGGCCTTCCATCAATACTACCTGCTTCGTAAATACATACCGACGCAGGGGCACTAGTCAACTGGGCCAGCATAATAGCCAACATAGGCAGGCCGGTACCAGCAAAAACCACATCACCATCTTTTACCTCACGGGCTGCTGCCACAGCTAATAAGTCGATAGGTTTATATTCACCTGGTCTGGCAAAATCGTTCCTATCAGCCATTTATCTCGCCCCCCTTTTCACCCGGGTTGAATAGCCCAGAACCCGGTTAGCCCGTAATTTTTCTAATCGGGTTATACCTAGTTTTTCCAGGTATTCTTCATGGCTTTCCACCCCAAAGATCCACTCATTAGCCCATTTTTCAAAACCTTTTTCCGATTTAGAAGCCACATACAAATCCTTTATAAACTCGCCATCAACATCGTAATACCCTTGTGAACCGGTGGGATGAGCTCCCCAGGGTAATTCCAGTACATAATCTACCGCAAAACCAGGGGCCAGATTCTTTTCCGGTTCCTGGCGCAAATAGCTGTCCGGTACAATTTCTTCTGCTACCACGATCACCTTTTCAGCCGCTTTGATTACCTCGGCATCCGTATAGGTCTGAGCAAACATCCTTACAGTTCCTTCATCTCCTACCTGGGAAGCATATACCAGAGCCCAGTGGGGATTGGCAGCCGGCATAAGCAATACCTCTCCCATGCCAAAAAAGGGATCCTGTGCAGTAGTGTATTTCTGCAGCGGGATTTTGGGATTGGAACCATCACGTAGTCCGGCTCTTCTCAGCATGTCAAACTCCGGGTTTAATATGTCAGTACCCATAGACAATGCACAGGGTAAAAACGGCAGCCCATATGCTCCAGCCAACAGCCGGGCCACTACATGACCATGGCTGTAGTCCTCGACAATAATACCACCTTCCACCTGCCCCCTGGCAATAGCCTCCCCCAGTTTCCCGTATAATTCATGCCCTACCCAGCAGGATTCCCATATCTTAATAGTCCCGGCTCCGGCCAGTACCTCAGTATGGGTCCCGCCGTTAACTTCAAATAGGTGCAGGTTTTTCTTACCCTGACGCACCATTTCGTAAACTAAAGCCATAGGACGTCGCCAAATAGTGAATCCACTGAACGAAAGCATATCTCCATCATTTATTAAGGCAGCAGCTTCTGATAGTGTGATCCTTTTTGGTACTCCCATTTCTTTCCTCCTTTGTGTTACCAACCCCTTAAAAGCTGGTGCCAGCATAATCTACTGGCACCTAAACCCTTAAAGGGGATAGCTGGTTATTTAAAACTTACCAATCACTTCGCGGCCGATAATCATTCTTTGAATCTGGTTGGAACCTTCATAAATCTGGGTGATCTTAACATCACGCATCATTCTTTCAACGGGGAACTCACTGCAATAGCCATACCCGCCCATCAGCTGTACACAATCGGTACACACCTGCATGGCAGTATCCGTAGCAAATTTTTTAGCCATAGAGGCTTCCTTATTATGAGATAATCCCTGATCTTTAAGCCAGGCAGCCCGGTAAATTAAAAGCTGGGCAGCATCCAAAGCTGATGCCATATCTGCTACCATGAACTGAACCCCCTGGTTAGCCGCCAAAGGTCTGCCAAACTGGCGTCTTTCTTTAATATAATTTACAGTAAACTCCAGAGCCCCTTCCCCTATTCCTAGGCCCTGGGCACCAATAGTAATACGTCCTCCGGCTAAAAGGCCCATAGCTACCTTAAAACCGTCATTAATTTCCCCCAGTACATTTTCTTTAGGTACCTTAACATCTTCAAAATATAGTTCCACAGTAGGCGAACCGTTCATACCCATCTTGCCCACCGGTTTACTCATGGTAAAACCAGGGGTATCTTTTTCGATTATTAGGCAGGTAATCCCCCTGCCAGGAGGCTGGGTAGGATCAGTCTTTACAAAGGTACAATAGGTAGTAGCCACTCCACCGTTAGTAATAAAGATTTTGCTGCCATTAACCAGGAAATGATCCCCTTTATCCTCGGCTTTACATTTTAAAGAAGCCGCATCAGAACCAGCATCTGGTTCGGTAAGGGCATAAGCACCTATAATTTCTCCCGTAGCCAAAGCCCGCAGGTATTTTTCCTTTACCCGTTGGCTGCCATATAAATAGGTACTCATACATCCCAATCCAGTATGCACACTCATGATAACTGCAGTAGAGGCACAGCATTTGGCCAGTTCCTCTACAAATATAGCAAAATCCAGGTAAGTAGCCCCTGCTCCTCCCCATTCTTCAGGAATAGGCAAACCAGTAAGACCTAGATCAGCCATCTTTTTAAAATTCTCTATAGGAAACTCATGGGTTTTATCAATCTCCGCTGCCAGCGGTTCAATTTCATTTTTAGCAAATTTTCTAAACATATCCCGCATCATTAAAGATTCATCTGACAGAGCAAATTCCATTAATAAGCTCACTCCTCCCCTATTTCCCCCGGAAATCAGGCTTTCTCTTTTCTATAAAAGCCTGCATACCTTCTTTCTGGTCTTCGGTGGCAAAACAGATCCCGAATAAATCTACTTCCAGGCTCATGGCCCGGTCAATATCCGTTTGCAACCCCTCATTGACTGCTACTTTACACATCTGCACCGCCACTTGCCCTTTGCTGGCAATTTTATTGGCCAGCTTAGTTACATAGTCCATCAGTTCTTCACTGGCGACCACGTGATCTACTAACCCGATACGCAAGGCTTCCATAGCATCAATCACATCGCCAGTATAAAGAATCAACTTGGCCATACCCGGTCCCACAATACGGGGCAAACGTTGTGTCCCTCCAAAACCTGGGGTAACCCCCAGGCCTACTTCAGGCTGGCCAAACTTGCCCTTTTCCGAGCTAATGCGTATATCACAAGCCATAGCCAGCTCACAGCCTCCACCCAGACAAAAACCATTAATAGCAGCAATTACCGGTTTTTCCATAGATTCAATCAGCCGGAAAACCTGCTGCCCTAGGATCCCGAACTTACGTCCTTCAAGGGCCGCCATATCCTGCATAAAGCTAATATCAGCCCCGGCTACAAAAGATCGGTCACCTGCTCCAGTTATAATCAGAACTGCAATATCATTATCAGCCTGCACATTTTTTACGGCGGCTTTTATATCCAAAAGTGTTTCTTTATTTAGTGCATTCATCGCCTTAGGGCGATTAATGAATAATGTGGCTATCTGCTTTTCCTTCTGCAAAATAACGTTATCAAACTGCACCTTCATTCCCCCTTCCAATAACTGCCCCCTGACTGCTAGGAGCGGTAATTGTATATACCCCGGCCGGTTTTTCGCCCCAGCCAGCCGGCCTGTACGTATTGTTTGAGAAGTGGGGAAGGACGATATTTAGGATCACCATAACCGGTATACAAAACATTTAGTATAGATAAAACGGTATCCAGTCCAATTAGATCAGCCAGAGCCAGGGGCCCCATGGGATGATTCATACCCAGTTTCATAATATTGTCAATATTCTCGGGAGGAGCTACCCCTTCATACAATTCCCAGAGAGCTTCATTGATCATAACCTGCAACACGCGGTTAGATACAAAACCAGGTACATCCTTACACCATACCGGAGTTTTGCCCATTTTGACGGAAGCCTCTTCGATAATCTGGTAGACTTCATCAGAAGTAGCCAGGCCGCGGATGATTTCCACTAATTTCATCACCGGTACCGGATTCATAAAGTGCATACCGATAACCTTTTCCGGCCGTTTAGTAACTGCGGCTATCTGAGTAATAGGCAGGGAAGAAGTATTGGTAGCTAAAATAGCATGATCCGGGGTAATCTGATCCAACTGTTGGAAAACCTTTTTCTTAATATCAAAATTCTCAATAATGGCCTCGATGACCAGATCAGCCTGGGCGGCATCTTCCAGATTGACGGAGGGCGTAAGTCGCTTCATGATCGCCTCTTTTTCGTCTTCAGTCATCCTTCCTTTAGATACATTGCGTTTCAGGTTGCCTTCAATTACGGCCAGGCCTTTATTGACCAGATCCATATTGATATCATAAAGAACGGTATTCCATCCACTCTGGGCTGACACCTGGGCAATACCGTTTCCCATCTGGCCAGCTCCTACCACAAAAATGTTTTTTATTTCCATGTTTTCTGCCTCCTTAGTTGTACTAGTTAAAATTAAACGGTGTGCCTATGGCTCTACCTTGATTAGCATAGAATCACCTTGAGCATGACCGGAACATATTCCACAAACTCCATATCCACCGCCCCGGCGTTTTAATTCATAAGCCAGGGTCATAAGAATACGGGAACCAGTTGCCCCAATGGGATGGCCAAAAGCTATGGCACTGCCATTTACATTGACTTTTTCCAACATTTCTTCTTTTTGCATTCCCAGTACACCACGGGCACTGACTAGTACCACGGCAGCAAAAGCCTCATTAATTTCAATTAAATCCATATCTTTATAAGTCAGATTATTCTGTTGGAGGACCTTTTTAATAGATAATCCCGGAACAGTAGCAATATCCTTAGTTTGCTGGGATACTTCCGCATAATCAATCAGGGTAAATAATGGTTTGAGGCCTAGTTCATCAGCTTTTTCGCGACTCATCAGCATCACTGCCGTAGCCCCATCATTAACCCCGGGAGCATTTCCAGCTGTCACACTACCTGGAGCACCCGTCACTGTACTCTTGTGGTTGAAAACAGGTGTTAGCCTGCCTAATCCTTCCATAGTAGTATTAGGCCGCGGTCCTTCATCAACCCGCATAACATCTTTACCCCGCTTAATAGCCACTGGGAATACTTCATCATCTAAACGACCATTATTCATAGCATCTACAGCTCTGGACTGGGAGATAAAAGCCCACTCATCCTGATCCTCCCGCGTAATCCCAAACTCATCGGATACTTCGGAGCCATGCAGGGCCATATGCCGGTTATAAAAAGCATCCCATAAGCCGTCGTAGACCATGAGATCCACCACCCGCCCATTAGGAATACCCATACGACTTCCCCAGCGCAAATCAGGTAAAGAATAAGGGCAATTACTCATACTTTCCATACCACCAGCTATAACTATCTCGGCCCGGCCGACTTTTATTAATTGCATAGCCAAATCAACCGTCTTAATACCCGAAGAACAAACTTTATTTATGGTTATGGATGGTACTGATTCAGGCATACCAGCCAGCAGAGTAGCCTGGCGGCTGGGTACCTGTCCGCAGCCGGCGGGAACGACCTGTCCCATGTAGACATAATCTACCTCTTCAGGCTTAACTTTTTCATCTACCCTACGCAAACATTCCTTTATTGCCAAAGCCCCCAGCTGGGATGCATCGTATTCTTTTAATTTCCCCCCAAAAACTCCAAAAGGGGTCCGACAGGCAGAAACACATACAACTTCTCTTAACCGGGCATAGGCATTATCTGTAATGCGGCCCATCCCCTCAAACTTAGCCTTCCTCTCGCCTAGCTTAGCAACTGGCACCGTAGCAGGATAATCAGCTCGTTTCATCTCCAATTTCTGAACAAAATCAGACATGGCATTGCCTCCTTATAGGATATTTATTTTGGCATAAGATTCTTGTGGGTGCTATATACCCCAGGTAAACACGATAATTTTCTAGCCTCACCTCCCCGTGCAGAAATAGCAAAAGCCCCGCCAATTTTTTTTGGCGGGGCTCTGGGCCCTCTAATTCAAACATAAAAAGATAACAAGGGAAATTTATATTAATAAGGATAAAGCAGTTATAATTCGATAAAAATCTTAGTCGTTAACCGATCTTTATGGTCAGGTGGTTTATCTCCACTGATGGTCACTGTAAAATAGTTCACACAACCACATCGGCAACATTTTATTTCCAGTTCAGCATATTTTTTGTACCTGGCTAATAATTTGTGACACCTCCGGCACCTTAACTCCTGCATTATTCCACTCCCTTCAAAAAAACCCCGATAATTTTTATAAACTATCGGGGCTCTGCGGCTCTCTTTTTAAAATATTTACTTTTACCAGGTAATAAGTTTAGCTGTAACAAAGATTTCTCTTTATAGTTAATCTGTTATATAGATAGTTAATAAATCCACAGCGGGGGCACTTTATCTCCAATTCATACTCTCCCCGGCAGCGCCCCAGTAATTTGTTGCATTTTTTACATCGAAAATCCCGAATACCATCTTCACCTCTTTTTAAAAAACATAAACCTATAAAACCGATAAAACTTAAAATAACCTTTAAGGGAAAGACTAATTCTGCGTCTATACCAGGTACCTACTATCGGGAACAACCCTCGGCACAAAAATAGTTGTATTAAATAGCTATTATTTAAACCCGCAAAATATTACTAAAAAAAGAAGCAGGGGGACGGTCTTTTTGCTTCTTTTTCCCTTTTTAAGGAAGAAGGAAGCAAAAGGACCGTCCCCCCTGCTTCCTAATATGGTTGGCCTAGGCGGCTTTGGGTATCCCGTAGGACATTTTGAAGTAAAGGAAGATCGGTCTGGTTCATTACCGGTTCCTGCCCATTTTGAATTTTCTTAATGGTTTCTTCTACCGGTACCACCCGAAATTGTACTTTTCCATCCTGGGAATAGGAATGAGAATAGGTAGGAGTATAGGTTACCGAATCAAGCACCGTTATTCCAGTGCTCATATCCTTAGTAAATTGTAAACGCAGTACGATACCGCTGTTTCTTTCCTGACCACGCTGGTGGCTGATAAAGTTACCCATAGAATAAATTACATAACCAGTTCGCTCCCCTATATTGACTATCTCCATGGTCTGAATAACATGGGGATGACTGCCCAGGATTACATCGGCACCTGCCTTAATAAATTCATGAGCCAGCATCACCTGCTCCTGGGTCGGACGCGGGGAATATTCAACTCCCCAATGTAAAACCAGCATTAGTACATCTACCTCTGACCTTATCGCCTGTATATCAGTTAAGATCTTCTCCCGATCCAGAAAATTAAAAAAATAAGGGTGCTCCTCAGGTACTGGAATACCATTAGTTCCATAACTGTAAGCCAGGTACCCTACTTTTACCCCTTTAATATCCTTAATTAAAAATTTCCGGCTCTCTTCTTCACTGCTATAAGTGCCCACAGTATCAAGTCCCCGGCTGCGCAATACTTCCAGGGTACGCAAAGCTCCCCGGTAGCCCCGATCCAGAGCATGATTATTGGAAGTAACTATTAAATCAAAACCGGCTTCTTTAAATGTATCAGCTATTTCATCCGGGCTGTTAAAAGCAGGATAGCCGGTAAAACCTGATTCTGGCCCGGCCATAGGGGCTTCAAAGGTGGTTGAAGTATAATCTCCCTCCTGTAATAAAGGCTTTACTTCACGAAAAAAAGAACTAAAATCATAACTGCCCTCCCGCTGTTTTCCAGACCATATCTGGGTGTTATGCATTAAACAATCCCCGGCCGCTGTCAGAACTATGGTACTAGTGCGAGGGGCTATCCGTTCAGGAGGATCTTCCCGTTTAGATTGAGAAACAACCGGTACTTCTTCCCCTGCTTGCCATGAATAAATAAAGCAGGCCGCTACCATTCCTGCCACTAACAGAACTAACACCAAAAACCATCTTTTCACTACCTGATCCCCCCGGTAAAACCAGAAATCCCGCTTAAAAATCGGGTAGGAGGCTGCCCATTGTGATAGACACCCTTGCCCTCGGGTTATCTTCCTGCTGGTTAGGTGATAGGGTTTCTTTCAACCCATCGGCCCAGCAAACATGCTGGTCAAACTAAAAAGAAGAACCTTATAACAAACGGTTCTTCTTTCATTCTATCGTTTTAAACTATATTAGTCTGCAATTACTTGGAAAATATTACTTATGCAGTACCATTTCCCAGCTATCCTTTTCATCTTTAGTTATATTTACCGTATATCCCTGGGAATGGGCTAGTTTAGCAACATTTTCCTTGGATACCTGGCTGGTGCCCACCACCAGTAAATCATTAGCTCCCTGATCCATAGCTTTTTTACATCTAATTACCGGCATAGGACAGCTTAACCCCTGCACATCAACCTTTTGCATAACACCATCCTCCTATTCTTCCCGGAAACTCCAACCAATCCACCCCATAAGGATAATTCCTACTACACAGGCGATTTGCCCATAATTACCGACTCCAGCCGGGCTGGCTGCCAGCATAAAGTTATGGCAAAAGGCGGCTCCGATGACCATTCCGACAACTACGGCTGCCGCATCCATATCACCCTCACCAGATAAAATCAACTGGCGCAGGGGACACCCGCCTAAAAGAGTAGCAGTAAGCCCTACCAGGTATAATCCCAAGAAATTCCATACCTGCATGGTGTGAGCAACAGGCTGATCAGCGAAACCAGGCTTAAAGAAGCCAAAGGCCAGATTAAGAACCAGTGCACCAATAAATACACCTATGAATCCCAGTAAAAGATAATTGTCCCGGATAAGTATAAAATCCCGGATGCCCCCGCTCAAGCAAAGACGGGTTCGCTGGGCCAAAAAACCTACCACTATACCGGCCAGTAACGAAAGGGCCAGAGGAGCAGCCATTGATCCAGGTCCCTCAGCACTAAAGAACAACGGTCCTCCAGCATCCGGGTTAAAAACCGTACTTTTTAACAATAGGACAAAGAAAAAAACAAAAACTATAGGTAGCAAATATCCTCCGGTATTAGTGTGACTATACTCAGATCGTCCCAGATTGAATCCCTTTTTGAGGAAAAATACTCCCGTACCTACTCCAACAATAAAGCCCACCAGACCAACTACCGCATTATAATCCCCGCCAGCCATGCGCAGTACATCCCGCAAAGGACATCCCAGGAAAACCAGAGCACCAATCATCATAAATACGCCCATTACAAACCGGACCAGAGTTGCTGATCCTCCCCGGGCCTTAAACTCACCTGCAAACAACGATGTAAGCAGTGCTCCCAGTACAATACCGATGATTTCCGGGCGCATATACTGAACTACTCCGGCCCGGTGAAGCCCCAGAGCCCCAGCCATATCCCGCTCAAAACAAGCTATACAAAAGCCCATATTGGGTGGATTACCCAGTTTCACCAGTATAGCCGCAATTGCCCCAATGACCAGCCCAGTAATTAAAATAAACCACCTGCTTCTATCCATTCCTCCCCCAACCTCCTATTGACTATATATAACTATTGGTTATATATAGTATAATGTTTTCTAAATTATATTCGTTAACAAATTAGTTAATCCTTCTTTTTTCTTTACTTTTATCCAGAAATTCATATGGAATTCACCAGTCTTCGATAAAAAATACCGCAGAACGATCTTGGGATCGGTAGGATACAGAGGCTTATCAGTTATTTAATAATATGGCAAGGAGGTATCAGGGAATGGCTGAAGGGCTATTAGAAAAGCCCCGGGAAGCTAATCCAGACTGATTCTTCCCAGGTTACCTTTACGGTAATCCAGAATCAGTTGCTGGCAGGTTTTGTCCAGATCCAGTTCTCCACCTTTGACTAGATGACCGCGCTTTCTGGCTATGATTTCCAGTAAAGTACCTTCCGGTTGATCCGGTTCATCCACCTTATATCTTTCCGTCAATACCCAGGGAAACTTTTTCCTGAGCAGGCGGAGCAGGTACAGGCAGACATCCATTTCATGATAAGCGTTTTCCCCGATAATATTAAGCAGGGCCAGTTTTAAACCTTGTTCCGGATCCCCGATGCGGGGCCACATAAGCCCGGGGGTGTCCATAAACTCAATATCTTCCCTCACCCTGATCCACTGCTTTCCTCTGGTAACACCGGGGCGCTCTCCGGTACGAGCCATCTTTTTTCCTACCATAGCATTTAAAAAAGTGGATTTACCAATATTAGGGACTCCCACCACCATAACCCGGGCTGGGCGTACCCTTCTTCCTTTATTCTTCATGGCGGCGGCCTTTTCCTTATAAGCTGCCCGGAGCACTTCGACCACCTGCCGAGAACCCCGACCACTGATAGAATCCATAGCTGCTACCAGATAGCCTTCCTGTTTAAAATATTTTATGTAGCTGCGGGTAGCTTCAGGAGAAGCCAGATCAGCCTTATTTAAAATGAAAACGATTTTTTTGCGTTTAACCATCTCTTCCAGATCAGGGTTGCGACAAGACAATGGAGCCCGGGCATCTAGAAGTATTACCGCTATATCTACTAATTTCACATTTTCCTCTATTTCCCTGCGGGCTTTGACCATATGTCCAGGATACCAATTAATACTCACCTTAACCCACCTCCAGGAAAAAAAGAGAATACCCTAAAAAGGTATTCTCCTTATCGTCTATGTTTACAATCGTGGCTAGAAACGGCCCTTTTCTTTTACCCTGGCTTTCTTACCAGTTAGTTTACGCAGGTAGAACAAACGAGCTCTACGCACCTTACCCCGACGGGTAACTTCAATCTTAGCAATCTTGGGTGAATGAACCGGGAAGGTTCTTTCTACACCAACCCCATAGGAAACTCTTCTGACGGTAAAGGTCCGGGATAAACCGGTTCCCCGAATCTTTATTACCGTTCCTTCAAAAATCTGAATTCTTTCCCGGGTACCTTCAACAACCTTTACATGAACTTTGACTGTATCACCAGGGCCAAAACTGGGAATATCCTTTTTGCAATATTCTTCCTCTATAGATTTAATAATATCCTGCACCGTTTAAACCTCCTTCCAGAAGGTGTTCATACAATTTTATTTGTAGCGGACCACCTTTATTTACACAGAACAAAAATATTATAGCATAGCTATTCCGCCCTACTCAAGCATAATCAGTTGTTGTACCAGAATTCCCCTAAAAGACGATCTAAAATAATCGATACCGCACTGCGTACGGAAAGATGGTTATATATTCTTTCCGGCTCCACCGGTTCCAAAATATAGTCACACTGTTCGACAATTTCTTGTTGAATTCCCCATCCCGTACCAAATAAAATTAAATAGACCTCATTATTAGCAAACAGGCGGGCTTTTAAATCCCGGTAAGATATGTTTTGCGGGTAACGGCGGGCATCAGTAGCTACAACTAATGGTCTTTGTCCACTTTCAGCCTGTATAGCCCCTATCACGTCCTCCAAACTTCGTTCCACTTTAAGGAGCTCAAATGCTTCTTTGCGATCGGGATTATATTGCCCCCCATAACCTTCCTGCCAATAGGCAAGTATATCCCTTATCAACTGATGCTGGTTATCACAGGGATGGGCGATAAAAAAACCTTCTACATCATAGGTTCTCGCCACCCGGGCAATATCATGCAGATCCAGGTTAGTAACTGAGGTAGTAATAATATCCCTACGTTTGTTATACATGGGGTAGTGTAGCAAGGCTATATACACTTTCGAATTTCTCACGTTTTACCCCCCCAGTCAAAAAGAATCTCCTCCAGCAGACACCGCTCCTCCCCATCGAACTCGCGGTTTAGTAGCATATCAGGTCTCTTTAAAAGGGTCATCAGAATACTTTGCTTTTTTCTCCAGCGGCGAATATTTTCATGGTGCCCGGAAAGAAGTACCTCAGGTACCGGCTGCTCTTCAAAAACGGCTGGGCGGGTATAATGGGGGTATTCAAGCCATCCCTCCGCAAAGCTTTCCTCAGCGGCAGACTGTTCATCACCTAATACACCCGGCAGTAATCGCACTACGGCATCCACTACCACCATGGCCCCTAATTCTCCCCCCGTAAGTATGTAATCACCGATAGACACTTCCTCATCTATCCGTCCCCCGATACGGGCATCAATACCTTCGTAATGGCCGCATAGGATGACTAGATGGGCTTGTTGAGCCAGTTGCTGAACCCGGACCTGGTTCAAGGTTTTGCCCTGGGGGGACATGTATAAAACCCGGGACTCTGGTCTGGTAACCGAATCAATAGCCCGGCATACCACATCAGGTTTCATAACCATACCCTGCCCTCCGCCATAAGGGTAATCATCAACCTGCTGGTGTCGATCCAGGGCATAATCACGGATATTAATAGTGTTGATTTCCACCAGCCCCTTTTCCCGGGCTCTTTTAATAATACTATCGGCAAAAGGTGAAACAAACATACCGGGAAACAGGGTAAGGATATCAATTTTCATAGGCCCTTTACTACACCTCCCAGGTCCCCATCAAGGAGAATAGCTTTAGTCCTGATCCTCAATCAAACCAGGCAGCAAGCTAACCCGCATTTTCTTTTGGTCCAGATCTACTGCCTGGATAACTTCTTTTATAGCAGGGATAAGAACCTCTCCATAGCGGGGAGAATTAACTACATAAACATCATTGACCCCAGTTTCTAAAATCTCAACTAACTCACCAATATAACCCCGTTTCTTATCATAAACTGATAAGCCCTCCAGTTGAAAATGGTAATAATAACCTTCGGGTAAGGGGTATAAATCATCTTCAGTTATCTTTAACCAGGCATTACAGTAATCCTGACCGACTTCCCGGGAATCTATTCCTTTAATTTTTACCAGCATCATATCTCTATGAGGTTGAACAGATTCCATTTCCACCAGTTCGACTTGCCTGCCCCGGTGTATATATACTTTTTTTAGAACCTTAAAACGTTCGGGAAAATCAGTAAGCGGTACTACTTTAAGTATTCCTTTATACCCATGAGTACCAACAATCCTGCCTATGCTGACCAGATCCATGGGATTCAAGTTATCACTCCTGAAAAACGATATAGGATCAGAAAGTGAAAGGGCTAGTAAATAGCCCTAACGTAAAATTTCTACAACTACCCTTTTACCCTCCTTAGCGGCAGCCGCCTTGGTAAGGGTACGGATGGATTTAGCTATCTTGCCCTGTTTACCTATAACCTTCCCCATGTCATCAGGTGCCACTCTTAATTCTAAAATAATAGATCTTTCACCTTCCACTTCCTGGACATTGACATCATCGGGGTTATCCACCAGGGATTTGGCGATATACTCCACCAATTCTTTCATTTGCTCTCACCCCCTGCCTGTACTCCTCTATTTGCGGGCCTCGGCAAACCTGGCAATAATGCCTTGCTTCTGCAACAGCGTTTTCACTGTATCAGAAGGTTTGGCTCCACTGGCCAGCCATTTTAAAGCTTTTTCCTCATCAATGTTGACGGTGGCAGGACTGGTTGCAGGATCATAATAGCCGATCTCTTCAATAAAGCGCCCATCGCGAGGAGACCTGGTATCAGCAATAACTACTCTATAAAAAGGTCTCTTTTTAGCACCCATCCTTTTTAAACGCATCTTAGTGGCCATGTATTCACCTCCTTAACTGCTTTTTAAAGTAAGATTTATTTAGCAACAGATAAATCTATAAGACTTTCTCTGCTCGCTCTCTGCAAAACTGTCTGGGATATTAGAACATTCCATTCTCGGGTTTTAAGCCCCATTTTTATCAGCCCAGGTTACCTAAGGTCAACCCGGTTCATCTTAGTAAGGAAACTTAATAGGGGGCATTCCCTTTTTCTTCCCTTTTTTACCGGTCATATCCGCAAATTGCTTCATTAATTTTTTGGATTCTTCAAACTGTTTTAACAAACGGTTTACTTCCTGCACCCGGGTACCACTACCCCGGGCAATACGCTTTTTGCGGCTTCCATTTATAGTTACAGGATCCTGGCGTTCATCGGGAGTCATAGATCTGATAATCGCTTCTATATGCAGTAGTTCCCGTTCATCAAATTGCCCGGGCAGGTTTTTAACCTGTTTGCCCATACCCGGTATCATAGCCAGTAAGTCTTCTAAAGGCCCCATAGAACGCACCTGCTGAATCTGCTCTAAAAAATCCTCCAGGGTAAATTCCTGCTGACGCAGCTTTCTCTCCATTTCCCGGGCCTGTTGCTCATCAAAGGTAGCCTGAGCCTTTTCTACCAGGCTTAATATATCACCCATCCCTAAGATACGTGAGGCCATACGGTCCGGATAAAAGGGCTCCAAAGCCTCTAGCTTCTCCCCTACCCCGGCAAATTTAATAGGACATCCAGTCACCGCTTTTACTGACAAGGCCGCCCCGCCCCGGGTATCACCATCTAGTTTAGTAAGGATCACCCCGGTTAATCCAATTTGCTGGTTAAAACTTTCGGCTACATTGACCGCATCCTGTCCGGTCATAGCATCAACCACCAGCAATATATCATCAGGAGAAACACTCTCCTTAATATGCTTAAGCTCATCCATCAATTCTTCATTTACATGCAACCGGCCAGCCGTATCCAGTATCACTACATCGCGATTATTACTATGGGCATACTCTAATGATGCCTTAGCAATATCCACCGGATTACCCTGCCCCATAGAAAAAACCGGCACGGACAGCTGTTCACCTAAAACCTGTAATTGCTTAATAGCAGCCGGACGGTAAACATCACAGGCTACCATAAGCGGCCGCCGTCCCTGCTTAATGAGGTTTTTGGAAAGCTTAGCCACAGTAGTAGTTTTACCGGCTCCCTGAAGACCTACGGCCATGATCACTGTAGGAGGACGCGAAGCTAAATTAAGCTTTGTCTCCGTACCCCCCATCAATAGAGTCATCTCATCATGGACAATCTTTATAATCTGCTGCCCCGGTGTTAAACTCTGCAGGACTTCCTGTCCTACTGCCCGTTCCCGTACCCGGGCCACAAAATCTTTAACCACCTTGAAATTAACGTCTGCCTCCAATAAAGCCAGCCGCACTTCGCGCATAGCCACCTTGACGTCTTCCTCGGTGATTTTACCTTTTCCCCTTAGTTTTTTAAATATATCTTGTAGCCTTTCTGATAATCCATCAAAAGCCACGCTATCTCTCCTTTAATTACAGCGAATCGCTTACCTCTCGCAACAACTCCGCCGCCCGGCTAACAGTATCCCGGTCGGGATCGGGACGATTTAAAAGGGTGTAGACCTCTTCCATTTTTCTGCGTACCTGATAAAACCTCGCTACCAAATGCAGACGATCCTCGTACTCCTCTAAGGCCTTTTCCGATCTTTTCAAAAGATCAAAGACCGCCTGGCGAGTTATTCCCATATGACCAGCTATCTCCGTCATCGACCAGTCATTTTCGTAATACAGATATAGTACGGCCTGCTGTTTTTCCGTTAGAAGAGGACCATAGAAATCCTTTAACATGGTAATATGTTCGATTTTCTCCAGCATGTCCATACCCCTTACTTGTGTAAAGCATAACTACTTTACGAAGCAATTTTACAGGTTCTATGGACAACTGTCAAGCTGATTAAATACATTAACTATTCCCCTTCCTTTTTTAAAGTATAGGAACAGTCTTCCTTTTTAATCCTATTTTTTGCGTAATCTCTACCTTATCTCTTTTTGTACGATAAGGATATATAGTTATGAATACGGGAACACAACCCGCCATATTTATCTCCGGTAGTATCCATCCCCTCCCTTTTGGCCTTCTTGCCCGTCGTAGGCACACCACCGGAAGAGGAAGATGGTTGCCCATTTTCGAAACTTTTTCCCTTTATCCATGTATTGCTCATTGGCAGGTTAATTACTTATGGTAGAATATTGAATGGTTTTTAAAAATTAAAATGGAATGTCCTATGGAGAAGGAGAACTAAGAATGAAAAAAGTTGTCACCGCTATTCTTGGAATAGTTCTGGCTGCAGCCTTATTTATATACTGTCAAAACCATTGGCTCTATGTTTCCAATTACACCCTCAATTCACCCGCCCTACCTGATAAATTTAATGGTTTTAAAATTCTACAACTGTCTGATTTACATAGTCATAGCTTTGGCGAGAATAATACCCGGCTATTAAAAAAGATTCAGGCTATCAATCCCGATATTATTGTAGTTACAGGTGATATGCTAAATTCACTGCATGATGATGGTCATGTCTTTCGGAAACTGGCGCAAGAACTAGCTAATTACTATCCGCTTTACTACATATCCGGGAATCATGAACAAATTGCCCGCTTAAGAGCTGAGCAATCAGGAGCCCAATGGAACCAGGACTACCTGAATAGTCTTAGCCAATCGGGAGTTACCCTTTTGGATAACCAGATGATCAGCTTAAAAAGAGATAACCAGCATATTAACCTCTATGGATTAAAGGTTCCTTTAATGTACTACAGTGCTAAGAATACAACTATTCCCGAAGAAAAAATCGAATTAAACGTGTCCCTAATCGAAAAATACCTGGGTAAACCTGATCAAAACGCCTTTAATATCCTTTTAGTGCATACCCCTTCCTACTTATCCACTTATGATCAATGGGGAGCCGATTTGATATTCGCCGGCCACATGCATGGGGGAATAGTGCGAATACCCTTTAAAGGTGGCCTTCTCTCTCCGGAAAAAGAGTTTTTTCCCTATTACGATGCGGGACGGTTTGAAGCCGAAAAGGGAACCATGTTTGTAAGTAGAGGACTGGGTAATTACAGCCTAAACCTAAGGATATTTAACCCTCCCGAGCTGGTAGTAGTAACCTTAACCACCTAGGAAGCAAGGGGGCCGATCCCTTCGCTTCTTTTTTCCTTTTTAAGGAAGCAAAAGAGACCTGTCTCCTGTCTCCTGTCTCCTGCTTCTGCTCCCTACCTCTTCCCCCCTCTGCTCATTACCCTATTCCTCACTGCTTCCGGATAGCTTTCTTCCCGTACCCTCTCCACTCCCCAGTTATTTTCTATCTAATATTATTTGCCAACCGTATCTTGCCATTATCTTCCATTTTGTTATAATTAGGATATTAATTATAGTTTAACCTGGCTTAGTTTCATTAAGGGGGGAATTGGGTTTTGAATAAATTGGTGCTAGCTATTCTGTTCACCATGTTAATCTTAAGGAGCTGGGATACTACTATTAAGGCCGAATTGCCTACAGGAGCTCAGCAGGAGTTATCGGGATCGAATCTGAAGGACTTAACGAACCAGGCAAAAGCACCTGTAGCTATAAACACAGATTGGCAACCGGTATCTGCTAAAGATTACCCGGCATTTCAAGAAGTCGTTAAAGCTTTTACCATCTATACAAGTTTTTTTAACCAGGTGGTATGGCAGGATGGGTATGCCATACCCAAAAACGGATTAGATTCTACATCAGCCCAGCATTTTCTTAGCCAGGGATTCGAAGATACACTAGCTGCCGCTATTGTATCTACTTATACAGAATGGATTGCACCCCTGCAAAAGCTAGCCATTCTTCCCTGCGAGGGAATACCGGTTCTTACCGAAGCGGATTTTAAAGACCTCCTAATATCGCAACCAGCTCCCGATCGTATCTGTTTCCGCAAAGACTACTATAATTGCTATCAGGTAAACGACCATTATATTTTCCTGGTTTATTGCCGCCTTAACCATGATACCTATATCATTGAAAGCCTTACTCTTCAAGAAGCCAGGTAGGGAAGTAGGGAGACTTTTTTCTTCACTAAGGGCTTTAGGTACCCTCAATGGCTTCAGACAGCCAGTTAACAAGGGAGATGGCAGGCTGTATAAAAATGCTCCAGAAGTGCAATGAATATAGTAAATATGCGGATTACCTTCTTAGTCCTGTTTTCCAGCATATATTTATGATAGCTATGGATTCAAATACAGGTTTTAAGGGTTTTCTCACTGCCCACACAGGCGGACGTCCACCTGTATGAAAAGTGCCGTAATGTTGTATAAATATGCACAATCAACTTCCTATTGCCGTTTTACAGCGTATATTATGCACAGCGGCAGATTTAAATACAGGTTTTGGGGATATTCACACAGCCGACATAGCCGGACGGTCCCTCCGCTTCCTATCTATCGATACTGATCCAGTTCAAATGGCATGATTATTCGACTTTCACCTTTTTCGACCGTAAAAGAGCGAGTCCAAAAAGGCGGGTTGGGAGTCTCCTCTTTGGCGAGCATCTGTCTCCACTTTTCATCTGTCAAGCGATCCTTAAACGGCCAGTGGAACTCATAATAGGAATAAACTCCGCCCCTTACCATACGCAGACTGTCTTCTACCGGAACAACTGCATATATCTCATGGACATAACCAGTTGCTGCCTCCAGAACCCTTCCTAAAGGATCAGTGGCCACATCCGCCACCAGCATAGCTGGATTATCTGTTAACAACTGATCCCGACTGCCGCTTCCCTGGCCGCGCAAAGCCTCCAACCATAAATGTTCAATCTGGCTGCCATAGCTGTCAATTAATTCGTATTCATCCTCAGTTAGCAGCTCCCCCTTTAGTTCCTTTTCCGCAATCGTCTTCAGGTGCAGGGCCAGATTTTCCATCCAGTTAAGATTTTCCCCATCCTGATTTGTCAAAACGCCACGCTCCCGTAGTCCTTCCCGGATCTGGGCCGATAATGCAGCTAGGCGAGCATATAGGTGAGGATTAGGTTCTACATAACCCCTGCTATCAAAATCATCAAAACCTCCCCCTCCTATTTCCACATTAACCTGTTTAGAATAGAGGATGGTATTATGCTTTAATTCAGTCCAACTAGCTAGAAAAGTATTTAATTCTTTTCTGCTCCAAGCTCTATTTTTCATAAAAGATGGGTAACCTTCTGGTATCTCCCGGGTCAGGGAACGGAGATTATACATCCAATTCCAATAAAAATTCTTGTGCCAGTTATCCTCATCCAATCTGCTCAGATACCTATTGAGTCGATCCAAGTTTTCCGAATACCCCTCATATCGATATTCTCCTCTTTCATTTAAAATAACCCGGGCAGCCGTTGAACCGAAAGCAGCTGGAATGTCTATGCTTCGAGGCAGCAGGCGCCGCTGGCCCTTGTCATTCTCCCCTACCGCACCATAGATTAATTGTTGAAAAATATCAGCATCCATAGTATGACGCTGCCCCATAAATCGGAAACCTTTCCCTTCCCCACTCCGGCTGGACGGGTACTTCCCTGCCATCGGTATGGAGTTTGCCAGCAGCCCTTTCATACGGGTAAGCTCCTGCCAGAAATTTTGCCATTTCATCTGATTGGAAACCAGAACATCCAGGCTGACCTGGGGACCGTAGACCTGATTAATCAATGCCAAATATTCATTACAACCTGGTTCATCACTACTTCCCAGAAAAAAATTAGTAATGCTATAGACTTTTTCCCAGGATTCCCAATTATCTTCCTCCTGCAAAGCCATGGTCATCAAAACCGCCGAACGAGTCTCATCTTCATCTTTTAAACGAAAGCTCATACGCCCATAATAGGTCATATTTTTAAAATAGCTTTGTAGGTCCTCACTACGGCTATAATGCCCCCGGGGTATGTACTGGGTATAATCCTCTCGCCAAGACTCGATTATATGCGGTTTACGTCCCGTATTCATGACCGGCGAAATTGCTACTTTTAATTGTTCCTTAATTAACTTTAACTCAGCATTGACTTCATCCTTCACTACTACCGGAACTTTTACGGACGGGTCAAGCAGACAGCTTCCTACCGTAAAAAAAGCCAAATTGCGCCGGGCGGCATTCTCCCACGGGGTTCTTTTAAGGGCTTTAAACTGCTGTTCGGAAATGGTCATCATACTTTGATTTAAATTTTTCAGTTCTGGAATCAGGTTTTCTTCTTCCACTGTTTTTAACAGGTATTCATAAAAAAGGTGATAATTATGCAGCAGCGAATCCGTAGTAACCAGATTAGGGATACGATCATAGCAATTAACCTCGTAGATTATAAAAAATTCCCTAATCGAATCAGGCAAAACTACAAATCCGTTTTTTACTAATTGTTCCTGGGCAGCGGCAGAAAACTTAAAACGGCTGGCATTCTCTACATTTCCCAGATCAGGCCATATTGCATAAGGTGGTAGCTGTGGGTTTTCATCAACGACTACCTCCTGGTAGGGGGCAAACCCCTCTGACCAGGAAATATTTCCGGTAGACTGTTTCAGGCCCACATCACTATTATTCTGAGTTATACAGCCCCCTAGTAGACTACTAATTAATAAAAAAACTAGCGGAGTACTGATTTTTCTTAATATTTTATGCTGCATTGTCCACACCTCCTGGCCTTCTTTTCTTTATTCAACCACCGTTTAGTTCGATTAGGCAAGAGTAACCATTTTATCGATTTTAATACAGAGTATAAAACACCTTAATAATCCTACATATTCCCCGTATATTATACACCAAAACGCATATTTATCCGAAAATGAATCCTGTTTTTGCCTACCGTTCCGGTGGTGCAAAGTTAGCTGATAAATGATTAAAGCAAGATGAATATTCAAATACTATAGCGGAATAATTGCTTAACAAAGGATGGTGCTACAAGTGGATTCCTGGAGAAATTTTCGACCTGGACAATGGATGCATGAAATTAATTTGCGTGATTTTATCCAAAAAAACTATACTCCCTATGATGGGGATAGCAGTTTCCTGGCGGGCCCCACGGAACGAACCCGCCAGCTATGGAAACACTGCCAGGATTTATTAAAGGAGGAACATCAAAAAGGTGGAGTTTTAACAGTCGATCCAGATACGCCTATTAATATCACCAGCCATCCACCTGGCTACATTGATCGGGATAACGAAAAAATTGTGGGCCTGCAGACTGATACCCCCTTAAAGCGCGCTATCAATGTTTACGGCGGCCTGCGTCATGCTGAAAAAGCCTGCCGGGCCTATGGATACCAGCTTAATCCTGCCGTAGAAGAATTTTTTGCCCGGCACCGCCGCACTCATAATGAAGGAGTTTTTGCCGCCTATACTCCGGAAATGAAACTGGCTCGAAAAGTAGGTATAATTACTGGTCTGCCCGACTCCTATGGCCGAGGCCGTATAATAGGTGACTACCGTCGGGTCAGCCTTTACGGAGTAGACCGGCTTATTACCGCCAAAGAACTGGATCTTTCCCTGGTCAGTAAAACCATGACTGATGATGTTATCCGCCTGCGGGAAGAAATTTTTGATCAGATCCAATCCCTCCAGGAACTAAAGCAAATGGCATCAGCTTACGGATTTGACATATCTGCTCCAGCCGCCCATGCCCAGGAAGCCATCCAGTGGCTTTATTTTTCCTTTCTGGCTGCCATCAAAGAACAAAATGGAGCTGCCATGAGCCTGGGGCGGGTATCTACTTTCCTGGATATATATATAGAACGGGATTTAAAAGAAGGGATTCTGACTGAGGAGGAGGCCCAGGAGCTTATCGACCAATTTGTTATAAAACTGCGTATGGTTCGGCATCTGCGGACTCCTGAATACAGTGATCTATTTGCCGGAGATCCCAACTGGGTTACCGATGCTCTAGGCGGAGCAGGGGTAGACGGTCGCCACCTGGTCACCCGTACCACTTACCGTTTCCTGCATACCCTAGACAACCTCGGCCCTTCTCCCGAGCCCAACATGACTGTTCTATATTCTAAAAACCTGCCCCGTAACTTCCTGGAATTCTGCGCCGATCTCTCCATTCGCACCAGTGCCATTCAGTACGAAAACGATGACATCATGCGCCCTTATTATGGTGATGACTATGCTATTGCCTGCTGTGTTTCAGCCATGCGCCTGGGAGCGGAGACTCAATATTTCGGGGCCCGCTGTAACCTGGCTAAATTACTGCTCTATGCTATAAACGGGGGCCGGGATGAATTAACCGGTCAGCAGGTGGGAGTAGAAATGCCGGTTTATCAGGGAGAAGTGCTAGATTATGATGAAGTAATGCGACGCTTTTCCATCCAAATGGAATGGCTGGCGCAACTTTATGTTAATACCATGAACATTATCCACTATATGCATGATCGTTATGCTTATGAAAGAGTGGAAATGGCCCTGCACGATACCCATCTTACCCGTTTTATCGCCTTTGGTATCGCCGGGCTTTCAGTCGTAGCTGATTCCCTAAGCGCTATACGCTATGCCCGGGTAAAAGCCCTTAAGGATGAACGTGGTTTGATCAGCGATTTTACCATTGAGGGTGAGTTTCCTAAATTCGGCAATGATGACGACCGGGTAGATATGATTGCTGTCGAAATAGTCAAAACTTTTATGCGTAAGCTACGCAAATATCCTACTTACAAAAACGCAGTTCATACCTTGTCTATTCTCACCATAACTTCCAATGTCATGTACGGCAAACATACCGGCACTACCCCGGATGGCCGTAAAAAAGGCGAACCACTAGCACCAGGGGCTAATCCCCTCCATGGACGGGAAGAAAAAGGAGCTCTGGCTGCCTGTAACTCAGTAGCTAAAATACCTTACGGATGCGCCCGTGATGGGGTTTCTTACACTTTTTCCATCGTTCCTTCCGCCTTAGGCAAATCAGATCGGGAACAGATTAATAATCTGGTGGCTCTGCTCCAGGGTTACTTTGCTCAGGAGGCCCACCATATGAATGTAAATGTAGTAAACATCGAAACCCTTAAAGAAGCCATGGAACACCCCGAGCTTTACCCAGACCTTACCATACGAGTGTCAGGCTATGCAGTTCATTTTATAAAACTGAACCGTGAACAGCAGGAAGAAATTATCGCCCGCACCTTTTACAGGAGAATGTAAGCCATGTACGGGATGGTCCATTCTATTGAAACTTTCAGTACCCTGGACGGGCCAGGTATACGTATGGTAGTTTTCCTGCAAGGCTGCCATCTGCGCTGTCGCTACTGTCAGAATCCGGATACCTGGAAAACTACCACCAACACCGCCAGGAAATACTCAGCTGCGGAATTAATGCCGATCATCCGCCGGGGCCAACCTTATTTTGAGGCCTCAGGAGGAGGTCTTACCTTTTCTGGTGGCGAACCCCTGCTGCAGTATCGGTTTGTTAAAGAAGTCTTCTCCTGCTGTCAGGCGGAAAATATTCCTACGGCACTGGATAGCTCCCTTTATGTTAGCCATAAAATCTTACGGGAAGTACTACCGGTAACCGATTTAATCCTAGCCGATATAAAGCATATAGATCCGGAAAAAAGTAAAAACTTAACCGGTAGCAGTAATGAATTAAACCGGCACAACCTGGAATTAATCAACCAACAGAAGGTACCACTATGGGTACGCTATGTAGTAGTACCTGGAATAACCGATGAAAAAGAAGATATACGAAAAATGGCAGAATTCGTAGGTAGTTTAGAAATGGTAGAACGCATCGATCTGCTCCCCTACCATACTCTGGGCAGTCACAAATGGCAGCTTCTAGGGCTAAACTACACCCTGGCCGACACTCCTCCCCCCACCAAAGAATTACTGGCCAACCTAGCCCATTTAATACAAACCACCAGCAACAAACCCGTTCATTATTAGGAAGCAGGGAGACGGCAGGCTATGTGATAGTGCTGGCGAAGTGTATAAATATGCGCGATCATCTTTCTATTCCCGTTTTACTGTGTGCATTATGCATAGCGGTGGATCTAAATACACGTTTTTAGGGTTTTTACACATCCGGCCGATCCTTTGGCTTCTTTTTTCCCTTTTTGAGGAAGAAGGAAGTAAAAAGGCCGTCCCCTGCTGCCCTACTCCCGGTCAATGACATAACCGATACCTATTGCCCCTGGTCCGGAATGAGCTCCAATAGCAGTCCCTAAAATACTGCGCTGGACTTCCCCGACTTTGTCCAGGCGGGATCGCAGGTATTTTAACATAAATGATTCATCATCCTCACAAATAGCATTCTGCATACAGATTACCACCGGGGAATCCTGCTCCTTTATACGACTGACTAATACGTCTACCAGAGCTTGCAGAGACTTTCTCCTTCCCCGTACGGCTTTAATAGGATGAACCACCCCATTAACAAATTCACATACCGGCTTTATGTTTACCAGTTTGCCCAGCAGGGCTGTGGCCCCACCAATACGTCCTCCCGCTTTCATATAAGTAAAACTATCCACGGTAAAAAGGGTAGTAACCGAAGGTAACATCTTTTTCACCCTTTGAACCAATTGGTCCCAGTCGAGCCGATTATCATGAATCAACTGGCCTATGCGAATTTCCAGAGCAGCCTGACCACAGGCACAGCTATTAGAGTTAAACACTTCCACCCGAGCATCAGGCTTGTTTCCTAGAAAAATCTGGCTGGCGGCTCGGGCATTTTGAAAACTAGCTGATAGCCTTTCCGAAATAGTCGTAACCACAAAGTTCCGGTACCCGCCTTCATATAACTCCTCCAGGCATTTAAGCCAGTCGCCCACATTAGGCGCGGAAGTTTTAGGAATCTCTCGGGGATTATCCTGCATATGACGGTAAAAATCTACTGTATTAAAATCGATATTTTCCCGGTATTGGGAATGTTGATTAAACGTATAGTAAAAGGGAACTTCCCGAATTTTAAATCGCTGCAGTAAATCCCGGGGCATGCCGCCGGAAGAATCTACCAGTTGGGCTATCCTCTCCTGCATATGTATCACCTCAAATTATTGTTTACCCCCAGCACCAACTTTTAAACATTTCCGGTAGAAACTTTTCTTTATCCTCCCGTTTATACACCGGAATCATCCCTTTAAAAAACCAGCTTAAGACATTAACCGCACCATTTTGGATAACAATTAGGTGTCTAAAGTTGTTTGTCATTTTTTGTTCACTTTTACTTTACCGTCATACCATTAAGGGTTTTTTACCATCCCGCCCTTGCTTATTCACTTCCTTGCCTGATTTAATTATGTTAATATCACTACAAGAATTCAAACACTTTCTTGGGAGGTATTTATGTCTACTGAACCATATCTTTCTTTTCAAAACACTATAATGGATGTCCTAGGTATTGAAATCACCGAATTTACCCGGGGAAAAGTAGTAGCTACCATGCCAGTTACCCCAATAACTCATCAGCCGTTCGGTATAATGCACGGTGGTGTATCAGTTGTTCTAGCTGAAACAGTAGCCTCGGCCGGGAGTTACCAGTTCATCGATCCTGATCGGCAGCGTGCCGTAGGTTTAGAAATTAATGCTAACCATATACGCAGTCAAAAGGACGGTATAGTCACCGCCGTCGGTACCCCGATACATACCGGGCGAACCACCCTGGTCTGGGATGTTCGAATATATAATGAAGAAAAAAAACTAGTATGCATATCCCGCTGCACCATGGCAGTACTGAATCTTAATGGTTAAAACCTCATTTAAGAAAAAACGGCGGGCTAAAGTCAGTGGCTTTAACCCACCGTTTTTCTTGGCCTATCAGGCTATATGTGGTAACTATATAAATGGACTAAGATACTGTAGTTTTATGCACCTTTACCGGTAATGTTTTTTTCGCATCTAAACCCATTTTGGTGAACTTATCGAAATAGAAAGACCGCAACCCTGCCCGTAAAAAGGGCCCCTATGTTGGAATGCCTAAGTTTAATTATAACTACTAGCACCCTGTTTTAGGATGTCTTGGCAAAACCTATTTCCACTCCATCCGTCAAAATCAGTTTGTTTTATTAACGGCCCCCTGTAGACGATACAGCTGCTTTACCAGCCACAACAGCCACAAGAACCGTGCCTTTGGTTGATGGTTGTGTAAAACGGTAACTTTTAAGTTTATACCAGCATCTGTGACGATGTCAACATAATATTTGAGTTATTCTCCCATTGATGTTATAATAATGGTAACCGTAGTTCAAATTCCAATGTGATAATAGGTAGGAATAGAACGTAACGGTTTTTTTTATCCCATTTCTTAAAAAAGGAATAAACAGAGAAAATAGTCAGATGCAAGCAATAATTCTGTCATAGCTTTGACGTTCAAACCAAAGCAGATAAGAGGTTATATGAGTAAAATGAAGGGAGAATACATAAATGAATCTAGTCAATAAACAAGTAATGCACAAGAACTTCGGTAAAGGAAAAGTTGTTAAATATAACGATTCGTACATTAAAATTGATTTTCCATCAGGGAATAAAGAGTTTGTTTTTCCTGATGCATTTGAAAAATACCTTACATTTACCGATCAAAGAGCGGCTAATGTGATCGAAAAAATAGTGCAAAAAAGAAAAAGGGAGTACAAGGAAGAAAAACTGAGGCTTAAAAAATTAAGAACTTTGCAAAAGGAAAAACGGCAACGTCTATTGGAACGGGAAAGGCTTACTAAAATAAGTAAAGCCCATAAAATTCATCCCCGCTCACAGATCGTCTTTTGGTGTAAAGCACAAGAACAGGAAAGCATTTTTACAAGTTGGAATATTTTCACTGGTGTAATAAAAAGCGGTCAGAAAAAAGGTCAGCCACGACGGCCGGCCCGAATAAATCAAAATAGTGCTTGCCTTTTAACAGCAAGGGATTCTGATGTGCCAGAAAAAGATAGACGTATCTTAGGCCTATTCATGGTGAACGACAGTTTTAGCGGTAAGCAGTGTGTGGATGGATACATCCCCGCTCATTCAGAATACAGACTCCGCCTTTCAGAACAGGAATCAGAGAAAATTCTTTTTTGGAACTACTATGTTGACGAAAGATATCCGCACAAGATAACCTGGAATACAGGACGATATCGTTATTTTGATAATATATGGATGGCCCAAATTTTGCGAGATATCATTTCTCTTAAAAAGAATCCTCAAGAACGGGAGTATGTACAGCACTTTTTCCGGCATTTTTGTCACGTAAACTGGCTAAATACGGAAGAATTACCAAAGCCTTATGGCGCATTGATGCATATCTAAAAAAGATTAACTTTGGCGGCCCATGCGGTTGCTATATGTTTTCGGACATCGGGCCACGGTGCCAGATTACAACGCCACGGGGACGGTTTGGAGTGACCCCTTGCTGCAGGTGGAAAATATCCCTACGGCATTGGATAGCTCCCTTTATGTTATCCATAAAATATTACCGGAAGTACTACCGGTAACTGATTAAATCCTGGCCGGTGTAAAGCATATAGATCCGGAAAAAAGTAAAAGCTTAACCGGTAGCAGTAATAAATTAAACCGGCACAACCTGGGATTAATTTGCCTGGGAAAAAGTAGTAACTACCCTGCCGGTTACCCCAACAATCATCAGCCGTTCGGTATAATGCACGGTGAGGTATCAGTTGTTCTATATGAAACAGTAGCTCCGGCCAGCAAGTTACCAGTTCATCGATCCTGATCGGCAGCATGCCGTAGGTTTAGAAATCAATGCTAACCATATACGCAGTAAAAGGGCGGTATAGTCACCGCCATCGGTACCCCGGTACATACAGGGCGAACCACCCTGGTCTGGGATGTTCGAATATATTAATGAAGAAAAAACTAGCATGCATATCCCGCTGCACTATGGCAGTACTGAATCTTAATGATTAAAACTTAATTTATAGAAAAAACGGTGGGCTAAAGTCTGTGGCTTTAACCCATCATTTTTTCCCTGTCTGATCCCCCCTATATAGGAATCCATAGCCAATGTTAATCCTGCAACATAAATAAAATATCCCATCAAGGAGGAATTTCCCCGTCTGAATTTAATAATGAATATATGGCAAAATGCTCCTGGTATGGTAAGGTTCTAACTTTGAAGAACGTATTAGATATGAGTGTGTATTTTATAAGGTGATGTTGCGGTGGTGCGACTACTGGAGGTGTTAATAAGTTTACCTAAATTTTACCTAGACTTATAAAGCCTATTCTAAAATAGCCCTATTAAATTAGTTTTCCCTTGGCTAATATTACGGAAAGGCTTGGTTTCATAACCATCTACTGCGCTCGACTATTCCATAGCTCCCCTGACCCGGTTAGACTATATTCATATATAAGCCATTGGCATCTTTGTCACAGAGCTCACTTATTAGCATATCTTTCCATACTGCTTTCACGAAAGCTTGTAAGTAAGAATTTTTTAAAGATAAGGAGGTCTAAATAAAATGAAAAACCAACGATGGATCAGTGTAGTCGCATTACTTATGTTTCTAGTCACAGCCATATTACCAGGACAGGCCCTGGCCGCCCGGAGCTTTTCCGACACCAACGGACACTGGGCCAATTCCTATATTGAACGGCTGTCTACACTAGGTTATATTAACGGCTATCCTAACGGTACTTTTAAACCGGATCAATCTATGAGCAGAGCTGAATTCACTACTGCTCTAATAAACTGTATGGAGGTTAAACCAAGTAATTCCTCAGTTAAAAGCTTCGAAGATATGGCTGGTCACTGGGCTATAAACTACATAAACGAAGCAGTAAAACGGGGTATCCTGATTCCTTCTGAATACCCCCGGGGCCTGGACCCTAATGGTGACATAAAACGCAGTGAAGCTTCTGTTATGCTGGTCCGCGCCCTGGGCCAACAACCTGACAATGGAACCCTTCCCTTTACCGACAGTGATACCGTAGAGCGCAGTATGTACAAAGGCTATATTAAAAAAGCTTATGACCTTGGTCTAATTGCTGGTTTCCCCGATGGCAGCTTTGAACCCTTCCGGGAAATGACTCGTGCTCAGGTCTGTACAGTACTTACCAAATTTATAGACCAGCCCCAAGACAAAGACAGTACCCCTACTCCTAACTCCCCGGTTTACCCGGATACTGGCAGTACAGGCACCCTAAAGTATATAGCGGTAGGTGAGCAATTATTTGACCTGAAAACATCCCCGGTGGCTATCCGCTCCAACTTTAATGATATACCGGTAAATACCCTGACTGTTTCCGGTAATACCGTGCTGGCTAACAACTCCCTCGTTTTGGGGTTAACCAGCTCCAGTAACCCGGATATCGTCATTAACAATACCCGTTATGGCATCTCCCGGCTGTCAGTAAGTGGTGACAAACTGGTTATCTACCCTAGTTACCGTAAAATCAATACATTAACTGAGGGTTCCTACCGATATAATAGTGATTTTATAAAACTTTATATAAACTCGGCCGCCACTAATGATTATCTATCTGATATGGAAATTATCGATGAAGAGAAGGTATTGATACATGGCCATCCCTATTATATATCTCAGGATAAATTAACCATCGAGCTAAGAGATGACTTCTATGATATCAAAAGCATCCGTATTTCAGACACAGATGTTACCCTGAAACTTTCGGAAACTGATCCGGTTGTTTACCGGGGTATGTATATGTCTGATATCTCGGCTATTTTTTCCGGTACCCAAACCTTGGAACTCGGGAAGATCGATCGCATAGAATTTATTATTGATGGTGACCGTTACCGTATGTCTGAAGTGACCATCGATGCCTCTACTAATTTTACCGTCAACCGCAAAACCTATGCTCCTGACAAAGTGGTTATGGTCATTGACGACCGGCACTACAAAATTAACCACGTCCAGTTATACGATGAAAAATTCATCTTTTACTGTGAAGAAAAATCAGATACGGAATGGGTGATATTCAACAACGAGTACCGGGATTATGACGATATTAAAATAGTAAAAGACATGCTAGCCTATGATCTGGACCGGGTACTAGTAGTTTCCCGTAACCTGATCCGCATCGGCGGCAAACAGTATGAAGTTGATTCCTCGGTAAAATGTCAGGTTAATAATAAAATCTACGACATAAAATCTATTGATTACGATACCAGTAAAAACGCAGTCGTTATCAGGGCCAGTGAATCCAAGGATGCCTTTTGGGCCAGCCAACCAGTCAAATTTGTTTTCTTAGATGAGGATGAATACAAGCTGAAAGATGGCGCTGATGACAGTGTAACCATCTATGTAGACCGTAAATGGATAACCTTTGACCGGCTTTTGATTCCTGATCCGTCCCGGTTTACCTATGATGGTTCCAGCTATGACCTGATCGGTGCCCGGGTAATGATCAAAAATACCGAATACAAAATTGTGGATACCGCTTGGCACGGCCGCACCCAGGTACTGGATCTTTATCTACGGGGAAAATAGCAGATAAACAGTAATACAGTGAAAATAAAGCAGCTGGGAGTTTGTTCCTCGGCTGCTTTATTTTAATCCCTGCCCTATTTACGTTTCATTATTATGCTGTTCGCTGCGTATATAGGAAGCGGTAGGGGCGGGACTCTTACTCCGGATCATTCGCGCAAAGTCTCTAATGTTCACATCTATGGTTTTGGAATGGGAGATTCGTTCATCAATTAGATCAGTAATGTAAAAGGCAGAAATTTCACTTATTTTAGTTTTAGTGCCCAGAATGTCTGCAGCTTTTCCTTCGGCTACTATAATCCAATTGGTTTCCCGAATTTCATAGTCACGCATAAAAAAATCAAAATAGTATCTTTTTAAAAAGATATCGCAAAATAGAATAACTCCCTTTCCACGTAATGTTAGCGTTTATAGTATTCAGCAAATCAAGCGGAGCGATTCCACATCCGTCCAATTAAAAGTAAATATGGCTATAATGTAATATAAATATAGTTTTGCTTTGGAGGGATTAAAATGGGCCATTACCAAAAAGTTTGCCCAGGCGTGTTCCAGATAGGAGGCGGTATCTATACAGATGGGGATGACTGCTGTATATATCTGGCCGAAGGATCGGAAACGGCTGTTTTAATTGATACCGGGGTGGGAAATAGTGTCGGGGCTATTATCGACAACATCCAGGCTACAGGCATAGATATTAATAAAATAGGCTACATAATAGTTACTCATGGGCATATTGATCATATTGGCGGCCTTAAGGAACTGAAAGAGCTTTTACAGGCCAAAATCATTGCCCACCAGCTGGAGCTGGAAGCCATTGAAGAAGGTAACCCCCGGCTTACGGCAGCAGCCTGGTATGGGCAGGACTACAAACCTGTTAAGGTGGATCGGGTTTTACGTAAACATCTTGAATATTTATCCCTGGGAAATATGGAACTAAGTCTGATCCATACCCCTGGACATACCCCGGGTGGCATCAGCATCTTAGGTGAGATAGACGAAAAGAAAATACTTTTTGGTCAGGATATTCACGGGCCCTTTCATCCTGACTGGGGATCAGATAAAAAACAATGGAGAAAATCGATGCTGGAACTGCTGGATTACAACGCAGATATCCTTTGTGAAGGACATGCCGGTATCATCCAACCCGCCAAATCCGTCCGCAAGTTTATCCAAGGCTATCTAAATCAATACTAGGAAGCACGGGGACGGTCCCTTTACTTCCTTTTCTTAGCTTCTTAACTTCTTAACACGATCACACCCAAGGGAAGCAAAAGGGCCCGTTAGGCGGTGAGGAAACCCCAAAAACCTGTATTTGAATCCATCGCTACCCATAATAAATTCCGTAAAACGAGAATAGGGAGATGACCACGTATACTTATACAGTATTCCAGCACTTTCACACAGCCTGCTGTCCCCTTGCTTCGCTGGTCTCTTGCTTACCGTGCTTCCTTGGTTTTCTCTTGAGTTGGAAAAGAATTTATCGTAGGATGTATATAACCATAACTTGGATATTAATAATAATGTTAGGAGAAAAATCTTTCAGGAGGCAATAATGATATGAAAGTTACCCTTATAGAACCACGACCTGCAGGCAAACATGTTTTTAGCACTGTAAAGATGCCTCGTCTGGGACTGCCTATCCTGGGTACTATCCTCAAAGAAAAAGGCCATCAGGTTAACCTAATTTACGAAGCCACTGAAGAAATACGACTTACCGATCTAATTAATACTGACCTGGTGAGTATATCCACCACCACCTCAACTATCGTGGAAGCCTACCGAATTGCTGACTTTGCCAGGCAACATGATATCCCTGTCGTAATGGGTGGTGCCCACGTAACCTTTATGGTCGAAGAAGCATTACAGCACTGTGATTACGTTTGCCGGGGCGAAGCGGATGAGACCTTTAACCAGTTAGTTTCCTGCATTGAAAAAGGAGAACTGCCGGTAGATGTTCCCGGGGTCTCCTACTGGCAAGACGATCAAATGATTCACAATCCCATGCCGGATTGGGTCAATGTAGATGAAGTTCCCTTTCCAGACCTATCCCTGCTTAAAGACATTAAAATGTCAACTTATCCAGTAATGACCTCACGGGGATGCCCCTTTGACTGCACCTTTTGTAGTGTTACCCCCATGTTTGGACGTAAATACCGTTACCGAAATACCGAATCTGTTTTGGAGGAACTAAAACAGTACCGGGATAAGCAGGTCTTTTTTGTAGACGATAACTTTACTGCCAATCCTCACCATAGTAAGGAACTGCTACGGCAGATGATTTCGCGCAATATACGGCCCCGCTGGTGGTGTACACAGGTACGTACTGATGCGGCCCGGGATGAAGAACTGCTGCGTCTGATGCGTGATGCCGGCTGTGGCACCGTTTTTATTGGCATGGAATCCATAAATCCGGAGACCCTCAAAAAGTATAACAAAAAACAGGATGTTGAAGATATAGAATACTGTATCAAACAGTTTCACCGCTTTGGCATTTTAGTTCACGGTATGTTCGTTTTCGGCGGAGATGATGACACCGTTCAAACTATCCACGATACACTGGAATTCGCTATAAAAAACCATATCGATACCCTGCAATTTATGATTTTGACTCCCCTGCCAGGAACCCGTACTTACGCTGATATGGAAAAGGAAGGCCGGATTTTAACCCATGACTGGAACCTGTATGATGCCCATCATGTAGTTTATCAACCCCGCCTCATGTCAGCAGAAGAATTGCAGAAGGAAACTATTAAAGCCTTTCACAAATTCTATTCACCAGGGCGCATCCTGGGCAACCTATTCCGGACCGGAATACGCTCGGTTGCCTTTCGGGCAGTAGGCTTCTGGCTGGTGCGCAGTTGGGAATCAGAAAATAGCTGGTATTACCAGGTTCTAAAAAAACTAGCCAGCCACAACTCATCAGATTCTCTGAGTAATCGTATCTCCCGCAGCATCAGCTCTTTTCGCTTTAAGAACCTGCGCTATGTCACCACTGATCCGGTCTTAAATATAGAAGTTTCCCAGCAGGATGAAACTTTCTTGATTAACCTTAAAGGTTACCTAAATGATTTCTCCTTAGGGGAAACTTTTAAAATTCTCTCCAGCCATATACCATCCTTTTATCAAAACCTGGTGATAAATCTGGATGGAGTAAACTTTACTTCGGAAAAGGTGGCCCTGCAGTTTGTTAACCACCTTAATCGGATGGCTGCCCGCGCACGGCAAATCCAGATTCGGGTTCCCCAGGCCAACGATCTGATCACCCGGGTCATCGCTAAATATAACCTGCGGATACCAGGATTCGCTATTACCCGCTCACTAAACAGCTAATTAAGCTGAGACACAGGGGGAGAGACACAGGGGGACGGTTCCCCTGTGTCTTTATATTAAGCCTTCCGAACAATGTGGAATGGCAAGCCAGGGGACAAGTCGCCGCTTGGCTTCGGCATTATTTACTATAATTCAAGGGTAATTTACCTATCTGTAGAAAATTCTCCTTATGTATCACTAAAAAACACCTGAGAATCAGGTACAGTACCCAGTTAAGCTTGCAAAGTTTTAGGAGCATAACAGGTATAAATAATAAAAAGGACTTGCCTAGGTAACTCTGAAACTTATCACGACTTATCATTATCGAATTTATACATCACTTTTGAGTTATATTATCTACAATTGTGGGAGGGATATCAGTGGAAATTAAAAACCACATCGGTCAATTAATGGCCAGGATCGAGACTTCCAGCCTATCCGAGGATATGAAAGCCAGACAAAAAAACTTAATTAAGGAATATTTGCAGCACTGCCTAAAGTATGTAGCAATAGTAATTGAGCAGGGCATAGCTATCCAGGAAGCCGGAACTGCAACTGATCAAAACACCCTGCAGGAACTAGCTGATATCGATAAATCCAGATCCAGAGTCCATGATAGTTTAATAGCTAAAATCAATATTCTTAATCGCATTTGTGAAATCCATGAGATACCCCCTTTATATATGGGAAGTGATAATCGGAGGGAAAAAGGAGATTTTGCCTTCCAAACTATTTCCGAATACTTTGAGGATCGCCTATAGGTTTTATCCGTTGCATTAATAGAGTCATTTTTAATTTTTCAAACAACCAAGGGGGTGTATAATCAAGATATTAAACCTTGTTTCATCAGCCAGGGCTTTTAAAATTCCAAGAAACAGCCTTTATTTACATACCTCATATATTTAAAAACACAAGGAAACACAAGGGGACGGTTCTCCTGTGTCATTATTTAAACCTTTCGAACAATGTGGAATGGCAAGCCAGTTATCCTGCATATTTGCCACAGGCTTAATCCGTCATTTCTTAAACTACTCAATATTTTATTTCTTGTATTCTGATCCATTGTCTGCAAGTCCGTTATCGATTTGCCATTCATTATTTTCTTAATTATTTCATATGCTTCGCTTTCACTGATTCGTTTGGCTTCATCGCAATCCAGGCAGCGGTCTTCGTTATCCTCTTCCGTAAATTTTCGAAGTTCTTCAACCGCTTTTTTCTCTTCCTTTTGTATAATGCCTAAGATTAGTGTGGTATCAGGAAATCTGTTAATATTTCGATCCGCTTTATAATAAGCTGCGCAACTGCTCCATTCATATTCCTCCGGCTTGCTAACGAGGAATACTTTGATGGGGTTTAAGTGGATATAGCGAATGACTGTTAGTAGATATACGTCATCCTCTACGCATTCACTCTTAAACCGATCTTGAAATACATGTCCAACTCTTTCGTATTTCCAATTGTACCAGTAGGCATAACTTACACCCAACCGTTTCATAAACACTGATATGTTGCCGTCATGCTCTCTTAACAATAAATGAACGTGATTCGTCATCAAGCAATAACCTAGTACGCTTACCCCGCTGTCCAAAGATATCTTTTTTAGGGTTTCCAAGTATCTATGAAAATCGTCTCTTTCGTGAAAAATATCCTGCTGCCCGATTCCCCGTACCATAACATGGTAGATTCCCGTTGCACTTTTCTCTCTTGGCTTCTTGGGCATTCATTCTCATCCTTTTTTATATTTACCTGATTATACCAGGCCTTCTATTTTAACACAAGAGAACCGTCCCCCCGTGCATCCCCCCGTGCAACCTAAAATACAACAACTCGATTGCGCCCATGCGCTTTGCCGTGCAATAAAGCCATATCAGCATTTTTAATAGTACCTTCTATTCCAAGTGAATTACTATATTCAGACACTCCGAAAGTCATTGTTGTTTTCACGCTGATGTCTCCATATTGCAGGGTTTTGTCTTCGACTTCTTTTCGAATCCTTTCTGCCAAAATCTGCGCACCGCTATTATTGGTATCCGGCGCAACAATTAAGAACTCTTCCCCGCCCCATCTTGCTACAATATCCTGTTCCCTGCAACAGTCAGATATCAGTCTTGCTATGTTGGTAAGCGTAAAATCGCCGCAATCATGCCCATAACTATCATTAACAGTTTTAAAAAAGTCAATATCGCCAATTATGACCGAAAAAACAGATTGGCTTCTCTTATACCTACTTTCTAATTCATTTATTCTTTGAATAATATATCTTCGGTTATATAGACCAGTTAAGGGATCTTGTGTGGAAAGTTCCGCGAGTTTTACAACTGCCTCTTGTAACTCTAGTTTCAAGGCTTGCTCTTCTTCAATACTTTTCTGCAACATTTCAACGCCATTTGCAAGCTTTCCTATTTCGTCATTTCTTTCAATAAAGGGAACTATAATGTCTGTTTTTCCTAAACTAAGATTTTCTACTAAACCTACTATGGTGTTTAATGGTTGGATCAATCTGGTTTTTAGGTAGGCAGTTATTAATATAATGGTCAAAATACTTGCCAGCAATTGCAGTAAGCCTTTAATAAAGCTTTCATATCCATTTTTGATACTTTTTTGGTTTTCTATATACATTTCCTGCATTGCTACATCGGCTAGAAGTAGAACCGAGTCAAGAGCCGGCACAGATAATTTGGCAATTTCTTTATCGGCGTTATCATATAATTGGCCTTTTAGAGCAAGACCAAGAAGTCTATCTTGATTCGGCCGAAATTGCCTGTAATATTTATCATTAACGGTTTCCAGTGCTGTTATGAGATTATCTGAATCAATCATCGTAGCTTTGTCGTTCATGTCGAACCAAATCTGTTTTGACTCTCCCCTCAATAATAGAAGTGCTGCATATTCATCTTTGTTAATAGTTTTACTGCCAGTAATAGCCGATGTAAAAATAGAAGATTCGTTACCAACGATGCTTCTGAACCGAAGGGTATCAATGATTAACTCGTAATAAGTATCAATGGGATAGTTGTTTCGAGAAATTCCGCCAATTCTCTTAAGTGTTGTACCGGCCAGATTGATGTAGTTGGTACAATTTGTATACCATAGTGTCCGAATGCCTGGGGTTCTCTGCAGTAATGGTTTTTGCGATTCTTCATCCATCTTAATCCGCAAAATCTTTATTTTATCATATTCGTAACGGAGCAATGCTGTTTCTTCGGGATATTTTTTCTCCATTATGGAAAACCCAAGCTCAAAGGATTCATCAGACGCGGTTCTCCGTTCATTTATAAAAGAATGGTTTTCTCTAGAAATAGGTTCATGTGCAGAAAGAATCACATTCATCCGGCCTCTTTCGAACATGAAATTCTTCAGACCATCCGCAAAAGGACCTGTTATATCCTGAAATATTTTGCGTTCTCTCGCTTGCTGATAATCCCACCACCCAAGATATAACGTCTTAGAGGAATAAATCATAATAATGCCGCATAATATAGCTATTAAGATTGAGATTTTTGGTAAAATACTAGTATCTATTTTTTTGCACATGAGGGTACCTCACTTTCTGCAAAGTGAGAGTAAACTTTACCGAAATTTTATCATAAATGAAAATGATATAATCCGAGGCTCAAAAGGCGTGCTGCTGAGCTAGAGTAGGTTTAGATAACATTCTTTCCCACCATACATTCGTATAATTGTTGGCGGGAGGGGATGTTATTAATATGCTTGTAAAAATCATATCTGCTACAGCTAATATGGTTTATGGGATTCAAAGGGCTGTTGGCGCATTCACTTTGCATGGTAGCTTGATATAGCCTAAGCGTTTACCGATAACAGCATCTTTTGCCTGCCCTCCATAACCCCAAACTGTGACCGGGGAACCAGGCGGAAGGATCTGCTGCTGGAATTCCAGTATACCTACCATGTATTCGTTCTCAATAACTCCGGTGCCTGGCACCGCAAATATTGGTGGAGACGAGGGGATTCGAACCCCTGACCCCCTCGTTGCGAACGAGGTGCTCTCCCAGCTGAGCCACGCCCCCACAGCAACAGATATTATAACACATTATATACCGCCTAATCAAAGAAAATCTTACCACTTCCTATTTGGCCATACTTCCTGGTGGTTCAAGCGGTTTCATGATTCTTTTTGCAGGAACACTGATGCCCGTTTTTTAATCTTTTTGCAGGAAGGCTGTAGCTTGTTTGAACATATGAACTTTCATTCTCCCCTTACTCCCCTAACCTGTTTAATCTTTTCCTACCGTCCCTCTTGGCCCCGCTTAAATCCGACCTACTATCAGTAACCAAATAATACATCCCGATCTATAAAAATCAACATCGGCTTACCGGGTATTAGGTTTTCTTATAGCCACGAACCTATCTTCATGTATGCGGCACCATTTATGTAGGATAAAATATAAGTAATTTAGTAGGGTTTAGTTTGACCCCCGGTATCTCAGACTAGTAATAGCAATAAAAATGGAGGTCGTTACTATGCAAAGAAACATACTCATCACCCTGGTTCTGATTTCATTTGTTTTCGTGGCAGCCGGCTGCCAGACAACTTCTACCAAAAAGCCCCAGGAGTCACCCGCCCCGGCTGGAAAAGAGGCCCGCTACCCTGGTGAAGTTAGCACCTGGCTTAAAAACATGAAACCATACTTCGTGGCTGATTTTATCGAAAAGGGAGATAGCGTGTATTTCATCGTTAACGGTGGAGAAAAACGTACCGGTGGTTATAAGGTAGATATAACCCGAGTGCGGGAAGAGGCCAATGAAGTTATCGCCGAAGTCAAATTTACGGAACCGGAAGATAGCGGTGCTACCACCCAGGCTATCACCTATCCCTATGATGTTTATGAATGGAAAGGAAATTTAAATGACCGGCCAGTACATTTTCTGCACACTAACGGGGATCAATACATCCCCCGCATTATAGGCTGTAAACCTATCAGCCCATTCCAGGCCGGTAGCCAGAATATTAAGGTTTTAACCTCAACTTTTTCTCCCTCAGAAGTTAAAGTAAAAGGCCTGGCCCGGGTATTTGAAGCCCAGATAAACTGGGCCTTTGTGGATGACCAGGGACAAATCCTGGAAGAACACTATGTAACAGCAGAAAGCGGTGGACCTGACTGGGGCTGCTATAAGATCAATACTAATGACATTCCTGAGAATGCCAAAAGTATAGAAATATACTGGCGTAGCCCTAAAGATGGCAGCCGTCAGGATGTAATTAATATGAACCTTAACCTGGACAAGGTTCAGGGAGGTTGACCTACCTTTAGAATTGGTTAAAGGTTGTTAAAAAGATGGTTTCCTGGTCCAATTTTATTCGGCCGGTACCATAAAAAAGCAGCCTAAAAAAACCGTCCTTTACCCCAGGTTGGGGAGGGTAAAAAGGATTTTCTCATCTATATGCCTAGGGGTCTGAAATTAAGTTAGCTAATAGGCCCCTGGCATATTTTTTTGCCAAATTATATTACAATGAAAGTTTTGTATACTATACCAGTTTGGGGTAACCAATGGTGCTTTATTCATTAATTAGAGCAGATGAACCCTGCCCCACCGCTTGGCTCCCGGCCTATGTATATATCCCCCTCTTAACCGTGCCGGGGCGTCCACCAGGTGGAACTTAATAGTATGTAAATAGTCATAACCTAGCCTGGCAAAGTACTCCAACAATATGGCTAGTGATTAAAAAAATTAACGCAACCGGTTCATTGGCATAAGAACTAACCAGAAACGCCCTACTTGCGAAGAGGACTTCAGGAGGTTAAGATGGAATTAATCCTGTGAAGCTTTGGCAGGAAGGCCAAAAAAGATGGCTTGTTGGTGATTAATATAGAATTAGTCTTGTGCCAAGGTGCACTATTATTATCTTAAGGGGAAACAGTTAATGGATCAGGAAGCATGGCTGGTTTTAGTTACTGCGGCTACCCCGGTCATTGAACTGCGCGGGGCCATCCCTTTAGGTTTGGCCTTGGGTCTACCTATATTGGAAGTGTGGCTGCTGGCCTTAATAGGTAATATTATTCCCGTGCCCATTATTTTGTTAGGCATGGCTTTTATCATAACCCAATTAGAAAAAATTCCCCGTATTCACAGCTGGGTACAACAAATGGGCGAAAAAAAAAGCACCAAACTATATGCAAAAATCCAACGCTGGGGCTGGCTGGGCCTATTACTATTTGTCGCCATTCCCCTACCAGGAACTGGTGCCTGGACGGGAGCCATGGCGGCAGCAATTTTACGCCTGCCCTTCTGGCCCGCACTAGTATCTATCTGCAGCGGAGTAGCCATAGCTGGCCTAATCGTGGGTGGACTAGGAGCTGGATTCCTATCCGTCTTTGCCCTATAGGAAGCAGGGGAACGGTCCTTTCGCTTCCCTCTTCCTTAAAAAGGAAAAAAGAAGCAAAAGGAAGCTGGTCTCTTGCTTCCTGGAGGTGGTAGAATGAAGATCATGGTAATTGCCCCCCATCCGGACGATGATATTATTGGCTGCGGAGGCAGTATTGCCAGACATATCCAGCAAAATCATGAGGTTACTATAGTCTATATGACTTCAGGCGATGCCGGCAACCTGGCATATTCCAAAAAGGATCTGGGCAACTTACGGGAAAAAGAAGCTTGTCAGGCCGCCACTCTATTAGGGGTAGACGATCTCATTTTTTTGCGCAACCCGGACGGCTACATTCAGTTTAACCCGGAAAACCTGATTAGCCTCATAAACTTGCTCCGGGGAAAATGCCCGCATCGGATTTACTTGCCCCACCAGCATGACTTGCACCAGGATCACCACGTCACACATCAGGTGGTCATGGAAGCAATTAACCGGGCTAGTGGTCCCTGGTTTCAGGAATGTCAGGGTGAACCATGGCCTGTAAAAGAAGTGTTGGGCTATGAAGTATGGACCCCTATCACCCGAATTGGTGCCGTTCAGGACATCACCCCTTACATAAATGTAAAAATCGCCGCCCTTAACTGTCATACCTCACAGATAGAATCTATTCGCTATGACGAAGCAGTTCAAGGCTTGAACCGCTATCGCGGGGTTATGACTGGACAGGGCCATTATTGTGAATGTTTTGAAATTATTAAAACCATCTTGTAAGGAGACCTAAAAATGACCTGCCTCCATTTGCGCACCATAATTCTTATTACACCTTTTTACCAGACCCGCCGCGGTAATAGTATTACTACCGCCCGGCTGGCTCATGGTCTAAAAACGCAAAATATACCAGTTAAAATAATCTCTTTGGAAACTCCCTACTGGGAAACCGAACTTAAAAACACCCTGGCCCACCAACCTGTTTCATTAATCCATGGTTTTAATGCCCACTACCTGGCTCAGGTTTTCGAAAAGGTTCCGGAAACTCTGCAATACCCTCTGGTCGTTACCCTTACCGGCACCGATATTCATTATGATCTACCCGGTAAAAACCGGAGCAAAATTTTAAGTACGCTGTCCAATACTGAACGGATTATCGTTTTTCACAATGACTTTATAGACTTTATTCGCGCCCATTCACCCCGGATAGCTGCTAAGGTTTGGGCTATTCCCCAGGGGATTAATCTGCCTGATGCCTCCCCCATAGAGCGAAGCACTATCGGCATAGATGCAGATGATACAGTTTTTCTGCTGCCCAGCGGTCTTAGGCCGGTCAAAAACATAAATCTGGCTTTAAAGGCTCTAAATTTTCTTTATAGCCACTATAAAAGACTAAGGCTTTTAATTATCGGCGCACCTATTGACCCGGCCTACAGCCAAACCATACACGCAGAAATAAATAGACTTCCCTGGGTTCATTATCTGGATAACATCCCCCATGAACAGATGGCCAGTTATTTAAAAATCGGTCATGTGGTTTTGAACACTTCCCTGGCGGAAGGACAACCCCAGGGGGCTCTGGAAGCTATGAGCCTGGGAATCCCCGCTATATTATCAGCTATTCCCGGCAACTTAAATATCATGGAAAACGGTAAACACGGATTTTATATTGATGATGAAAATAAGCTGATCAAAGCCGCCCAATATATGCTTGATAACCCCGATAAAAGACGGCAGATGGGACAAGCCTGCCGCCAGCTTGTATTGGAACGTTTCTCACCTGAATACGAACTTAGGGAACATATAAGACTATATCAATCGCTATTTAAGCAAAACCAGGTAATTTAACCAATTGCTTAAATCATATAGCAAAATCCCTCCTACCTTGGCACCATTTGCACATTTATATTTGAAGTCACATATGATGCAACAAATCCCAAAGGAGGGACTATTATGTACTTTGTTAAAGAATCCTTGCGCCAAAATCGATTTTGGCTGCGAATTATGCAAGAACACTCACTTTTTATTAGGCTGGGACTACCCTGTGATGAAACTCAATTAATTCGCGAGGCTGAGCAATTTGAACAACTTTTTTTTAATCTACGTGCAACACTTAAAAGATTACCGGCAACCAGGGAAGCAGTACGAGAATTCAATGAAACGGTTATCGAGGCTTTAGGCAGGCTAATCGATTTTAAGACCGAGGTACTTAACCGTTTAATAACCTGCGACCTGGGCGGGTCCAACCTACCTTTGCTAATTGACCACGTACGTCGAGAAGCTATCCGCTTTCGAACCATTCTCCTTCGTCTGCAAAACAATATTAAAATTCCTTTAGCTGAACAAGCTCTGCAAGAAGAAATTTTTTGGTTACGCATAATGGGAGACCACGCATGGTTTATTGCTCATCTGCTTGATCCTTCTGAAAGACTACTTGTTAAACAGTCTGAACAGTTTGCGGAAAATTTTGAAACCCTCAGATTACAAGCCCGGGACTTGGAATCGATGGAAGTCCCCCAAGCCTTTGAAAACTGGTTATTACCGGAAAGCTTACGCAAACGTTATTTACCCCCAGGATTTGGGCAGTTACCTGATGCCATTTTAATCCCCCGGCTAGAACGATTTAATGAGGAAGTAATTCAGGCTACAGCGGAAATTAGAGACTTTAAGGAAACCGCCTTACAGTTAATTGAGTCTTGTAAAGTATTGAGCATCATCCCCCCTCTTCTGGCCGACCACGTGCTCCGTGAAGCACAAATGGCTTTAGAAGATTTACAGATCGTAGGGCGAAAAATTCACTGCAGCCATAAATAAGGCACACAAGGAAGCAAGGGGACGGCAGGCTGTGTGATAAATGCGCATATTATATAATATGCGCATTTATCTTCGGTTCCCGTTTTTATGCATATATTTTGCGTAGCGGTGTATAAATACAAGTTTTTGGGAGTTTTCACCCCGCCTACCGGTCCTGTTGCTTCCTTTTTCTTTATAATTCTTCGCACCCCGGCCCATATCACCTCCAGTTAGGACCAGGCAAATTAATCCTGCAACCTCTAGTAAATTTTTCCCAATTAGGCGGAAAAGGCTTGCCTATTGCTATTGTTATATTTTATAATATATATAAGACATATTTATGGCCGACAATCATTTTAACACATATGGGTGGTTGAGGTAGAAACCCCTGTGGGTGGCTCCAAAGAAACCAATATTTTTATTGGAAGGCTAATTTATATAGCCAACTTTCCAATGGAAATATTGGTTTATTTATTATCAGCTTAGCTTTTTCCTGGATCAAAATGGTGGGAGGGAAAATAAAACATGTTAGAGAATAAAAAACTTTTGACCCATAATAATGTTATCCCTATCGATGACCAACCCCGTCTTAATGATCAACAGCGCCGCAAACTGCAGCACGAATTTAAAATCTATATGGAAAAATATTTTAAAAAAGCCCTGGGTAAAGGAGTCGACTACACTAAAGTAATTATCTGGGAAGATATGCTGGTAATTCGTGGGGAAGGTTTCTTAACCGAACCCGAAAAATTCATTGTCCAGACTGATTCTGGTCAGGATGTGGTCAATGCTGCTCGTATGCAGGTGGCCAAACAGCATTCCATAGATAATATGCCCTATTTTGAACAGAGGTTAAGAGCCCGGGCCGTCCATCAAGTCTACAAAATTGAGGCAGAAAATGATTTTTGGATTCATATAACCATTTTTGATCGCATTTTAACGGATTAGTCATAATTTTAATAACAGGGTGGATTGAGGAGAAACCCTTTGGGGTGGCTCCGATAAAGACCGGTACTTTATGCTGTCGTCATTGTACGGCTCAGCATAAAGCCACCGGTCTTTTTTTTAAGGGATGTGTACATAACCAAAGGAAGCAAAAGGACCGTCCTCGTGCTTCCCGTGCTTCCTTTAAGGAGGTGTATGTTTAACCAGACTAGTTGTTAAAGGATTATCCACCAATAAGCAATTTTGAGGAGGTATTAAAAAATGAGCACTATGAAAGCTTTAGTTTACCATGGCCCGAAAAAAATTAGTCTCGAGGACGTTCCTATCCCCAAAATAATTGAACCGGATGATGCTATTGTTAAGGTTACCACCTCCACCATCTGTGGAACTGACATTCACATCTGGCATGGCGGTATGCCGGAAGTAGAAACGCCCCGGATTCTGGGACATGAATTTGTCGGTGAAGTGGTAGAAATCGGCCCAGCGGTACGTAATGCCAAAGTCGGAGACAAAGTGGCTGTTTCCTGTGTCACCCAGTGCGGCGAATGCTTCTATTGTCGTCGCGGTATCTACTCCCACTGCACCACCGGTAGCTGGATATTTGGCTACATGATCGATGGCTGCCAGGCAGAGTACGTAAGGGTTCCTCATGCTAATCTAGGGATGTTTGAAATCCCGGAAGGTCTCACTGAAGAAGATGTTTTATTTGTAGGTGACATCCTTTCCACCGGCTATCTGGGAGCCGAAAATGCCCGTATTGAACCGGGTGAAACCGTGGTTGTAACTGGTTGCGGCCCGGTGGGCATGTGCGCCATGACTTGTGCCCGGCTATGGGGTCCTGCCCAGGTAGTCGCCGTAGACCTTAACCAGGAAAGACTGGACTTTGCCGTTAAAAACGGAGTGGCCGATATAGGACTTAATCCCTTAAATGTTGATGTTCCTGAAAAAATCAGAGAACTAACCGAAGGCCGCGGTGCTGACCGTACCATCGAAGCCTGCGGGGCTAAGGGAACCTATGAATTAGCCTTAGAATCGGTTCGTCCGGGTGGAAATGTCTCCTTGATCGGAGTCTTTGAGGAGGCTCAGACTTTAGCCCTTAACAAACTATGGATTAAAAACATTAACCTCAGTATGGGCCTGGTCAATGCTAATCGTATTCCGGAGTTAATTAAACTGATCCAAACTGGAAAGATCAATACAAACTTCCTGATCACCCACCGGGCTCCGTTAAATGAGGTCCTTAATGGTTATGATGTATTCGGTAACAAAAAAGATAATTGTATCAAGTGGGTTATTACCCCGTATGAAAAATAATCTTTTCCAGGGCCAGGACTATTTTTAACATCCTTAAACATTTACTTAAATTTGGTAACCTGGCTAGGTATTTATTCTGGAATCAAACTTGGGGTACATTAACCCCAGGATTCATGTTCAAAAGCGAGAGCCCTCTGGAAAATTCCAGAGGGCTTTCGCTTTCCAGAAAGCAGGCAGGAAGAAAGGGACACCCCTCCAAGTAGATTTTTCCCTTGGATGGTTGCTAAAATCCCAGTCCCCATCTGGTAAGGTAGTTTTACCTCTGCCATTAGCATTAGGACCAGCAATCACCGTTTTCCCGTTTAAGCCTCTTCACAGTAGAGTTACTTTTTCCTGGTTTACTATTTGTAACCTTTTATGCCGGATAAAACCTGCCGCTTTCATTTTTATCATGCTTCCCGGCCAACTTTTTAATAAAGTTGGCCAGCATCTGGACTGCTTTAAACTCACCCCTCTTTAATGATTTTAACCAACCCGATTCTAAACTCGATCCACGCCAATAGCTTAATTTCCAGTTATTACAGGAGTAGACTGCCGCAGGCACATACAGTTAAGTGACACAGATAAGCCCACCGTTAATCCTACCGGTAAGCTAGCCAGCCAGAATATGCTGCCCACAACAATCCATCCTATAATACGGTAACCATATATACTGGGAGCCGACAAACGAAAAAGCCCTTATCACCACCTCCTAATATAAACACTTAAGTTTTTTAGTGGTCCAAAATTGAATCGAGCAGGCTCAGCAAACATGCTGGCCAAACACAAAAAACCCGGCGAAAAGCAGCGCCGGGTTCTTAATAGTTATTACTAATACGTTACAAGAATATGTTGCAAATGATCTAAATATGTAGTGCGAAAAACACAACGAATAAAACTATCAAAAAAGCGAGTCATGTGAAAACAGACTCGCCCCGAATATTATTCGAAGTACGGCTTCTCCTTTCCACAATGGGAGGCACGTCCGTTTCCCGACGTACCCTAACGACTTAAGACCCCTGGCAATGCTTTAGGTCCTTAAGTTCGGAAAAGTTTTATGTAATTTTAGCACAATCTATTTGTATACAATTGTAAACGCAAAACCAAAATAATGCAATAAGAATAAATTTCTGGAAGCAAAGGGGCCTTCGGGCTGTACGAAAAATGCTGGAATATTGTATTAATATGCGCGCTCATCTTCCTGCCCCCGTTTTACAGCATATATTATCCGTAGCAGTGGATTAAATACAGGTTTTTGGGGTTTTTCACACCACCTACTCTCCCGCTTCCTATAGTAAAACCGGTAGGAGAAAAAAGACGGATAGCACCCCCATGGCTATACCATCTCTCCAGGTAAAACCCAGGCTGCCTAGCCTGCTGTAATTCAGGCTACCGCCTGTATAGCATCTACTCTCCATGGCTAGGGCCAGATCGTTGGCTCTTTGCAAAGAGGCGGCCAGCAGGGGAATTAGTACCCCCTGCATAGTCTTCAATCGCACCGGTAGTGGGCCACAGTCAAACTGGGCCCCCCTGGATTTCTGGGCTTTAGTTATAATTTCTATCTCCTCGAGAATAGTAGGAATGAAACGCAGGGAAATATTTATAATCATGGCCAACTGGTGAACCGGAAAGCGCACATAAGCTAGTGGGGATAGCAATGATTCCAGCCCTGCCGAAAGCTTTAGGGGAGTAGTGGTCATGGTTAACAGGCTGGAGCCCAGATACAGTATGACTAAACGCAGGAAGGTAGAAAAGCCCAGGAAGAGTCCCTGCTTAGTAACCGCTATCCTCCCCCAGCTCTGGATAGGATCTCCCCCGGTAAAAAGAATCTGGCATACAAATGTAAGCAGGAATAACATCCGCAGGGATCTTAGCCCACGCAAAACTCTTCCTACCCCTACCTGAGCCAAACAAATGACAGCAATAACAAAACCCAAGTTAAGCAGCAGCGTAGTTATCGGTTGGTTGGGCCAGAGCGCCGCTACAATCACCGCCAAACATCCCATCAGCTTAGTACGCGGATCTAAACGGTGGATTATGGAATCGCCCCTTATGTACTGGCCGGTTATCATGCCTTTCATCAGCTTAACTCCTTTAAGATTTTATCTATTTCTATGGCCACCTCTTCCACGGTATAAATCTCAGTGTTTACCGGGTACCCGTAATCTGCCAACCGCTGTATTAATTGCCAATGATCCGGCAGTACTCTATCATCCAGATTCCGATCAGACAGGTAGTTAAGGACTTCCTGCCGGCTGCCGGAGGCAACCAGCCGTCCTTGTTCAAGAAAAAACAGCTTGTCAGCCAGATGAAATAACTCATTCACCTGATGTGATACCATAACCACAGTAGTGTGATACTCTTGCTGCATTTCTTTAACCGCCTTAATAATATGATGGCAGCCGGAAGGATCAAGACCGGCCGTCGGCTCATCCATAACCAGTATAGCCGGACGCATAGCCAGAACGCAGGCTAATGCCACCTGGCGGCGAATGCCCCCACTCAATTGCAGTGGTGACAGGGGCATGATTTCCTGCGGATTCAGCCCCATTTTAGCCAAGGTCTCCTCAATCCGGTTGGCAATTTCATGGGTATTAAGCCCCAGATTTCTGAGCCCGTAAGCCATTTCATCAAATACACTACCCGCAAAAAGCTGTTGTTCCGGGAACTGGAATACCAGGCCTACTTCCTTCCACAACTCCTGACGGTGGTGCTTGACCGCAGTATCCTTCCCACATACTATAACACTTCCGGCAGTAGGTTTCAGAAGTCCATTAAAATGCTGAATTAATGTAGATTTGCCGGAACCGTTGGCTCCTATAATAAGTACAAATGCTCCTGACTCTATCGAAAGAGATACCCCCTCCAGGGCTTTTTTTTCATATGGAGTTTTAGCCTCATAAACATGAGTCAAATTCTTAACCTGGATTACCGGCATAAAAATTCCACCATTTGCTCTAAAGTAACAATCTTTTCATCGATGGGATGTTTTTGTTCAAGCAAACGATTAGTCAACCTGGGAATAGGCGGCGGTTTTAAACCTGTAAGTGTAAATTCAGGTGAACGGAATACCTCCCAGGGCGGACCATCCAGGTAAAGCTTGCCCTGATGAAGCACAATCAGGCGGTCAGCCGGAGCCAGTTCTTCCAGGCAGTGGGATATCATAATTATGCTGATACCGTATTCCCGGCCAACGCCTTCCAGGCATTTGATAAGTTCATACCTCCCCTGCTGATCCAGCATAGAAGTTGGTTCATCCAACACCAGGTAGGCTGGCAGCATAGCCAGAGCCGCTGCTACCGCCAATCTCTGCTTCTCACCCCCGGAAAGCAGGTGAGGAGCATGATAACGCCGCTTCACAAGTCCTACCACTTCCAAGGCCCAGTCGACTCTCCGGCTGATCTGTCCTGGAGAAAGCTTAAGGTTCTCCACTCCATAAGCCACCTCTTCCTCAACGATAGGATTAATAATCTGGTTATCAGGATTTTGAAAAACCATTCCCACCAGGCGCCTAATTTCTAACCGGTAACGCCTATCAGCAGTATCCATGCCATTAACCAGAACCGAGCCCCTCGAAGGCCGGATCAGACCATTCAAAAGGCGGGCCAAAGTTGTTTTACCCGATCCATTCAAGCCGGCAATCCCCACCAACTCGCCCGGAGATATGGTTAGGCTAATGTCATTTAAGGCGCATATACGGGAATTACCCCGCTGGTATTCTTTGGTAACATTAAGGAGTTTTATCATCTCACCCATTCCATTCATATAATTGGCTGACTTTTCTCACGGCCCCTTCTTAATTACCCCTTCATTTCAATTCCACCCCTGAATGTATGGAAAAAACCGGACTATACTACTGCTGGCCTTATGATTGCCAATATCATTATTATTACCAGATAATATGAGGCACTTCGCCGAGCTCCTCCCGAACATCGCCGCCCCAGGCATTATTTTCACCAGATAAAATGCCCTACCGCTAAGAGGATGGTAATGGCTGCAGAAGCCAGCATTACCACATAATCAGCCCTCCTAAAGTGGAGCTGTCTAAGATAAGTACGCCGGGGAAAAGCTCTGAAACCCCGGGCTTCCATGGCTACCGCCAGCTGCTCGGCTTTAAGCATAGTCCGGTAGACAACCGGGAAAGCCAGGCGACGATACATGGCGATCTTTTGTCCCCAGGGTACTTTTTTAAGTTCCACTCCCCTTAACTGTACAGCAGTAACTACATTAATTAATTCATCCCGGAAAACCGGCAAAAATCGCAAGGCTATAAGCACCATAAAGGCTAATTCATAAGGAACTTTCCATTGTACTAAACCCAGGATAAAATCCCGGGAACTAAAAGTAGTAAACAGCATAGCCGCAGCCGTTATAACTATAATGCGCAAAACTACACTGGCCCCTGCTATCATCCCCTCAACCGTTAACAGCGGCACCGCCCCTACCGAAAACAACACCTGGTTCCCCGGGGAAAAGATGCTCTGTATTATAAAAAGAAACAGCATCAAGGATAAAAAAGGTTTAAGGTAGCCCCATATGGCACCAGGCTTAAAACTGAAAATTATCAATAAAGCTACTGTAACCGCTAAAATCAGAAGAAGCTGACCAGGGGTATTATACATCAAGGCTAAACTTGTAAGGCAAATAACCATTACCATTTTGGTACGGGGATCAAGTCTCATAGCCCGTATTGCCTCTCCCGCCTATCTGATTCAAGGCAGCCGTTTTTCATGGTAACCACCCTATCTGCCATCCTATTAACAAAGGACACATCATGACTGACCAGGAGCATACCCCGTCCTAACCGGGATACTTTATGTAAATAATCTTCTAAAAGTCTTTTACGGTAAGCATCCAGGCCGATAGTAGGCTCATCCAGGATAAGAAACTCAGGTTCATTAGCCAATACAGCTGCTATGGCCAGGCGCTGTTTTTCTCCCTGGCTTAAATACATGGGAAAAACATTACGGTAGGCGGCCAGTTCAAAATAATCCAGATAGAAATCCACTTTTTCCGCCACCGTTTGGGGATCATAACCCCGGTTAGTCAAACCAAAACCAACTTCTTCAGCTACGGTGCTGCAAAAAAGCTGCCAGTCAGGATTTTGAAAAACATAACCGATCCGACCTCCTATTTCCGCCAGCGAATATCCCGCCAGGGGGCACCCCTCCAGATAGATTTCTCCCCCGGATGGTTGTAAAATCCCAATCATCAATCTGGTTAGGGTAGTTTTACCACTGCCATTAGGACCAACAATCGCAGTTCTCCCATCCTTTTCCAGGCTTAGGTCAATCCCGATCACAGCAGGATTACTTTTTCCCGGGTAAGAAAAGGTTACCTGACGTAGTTCTAAAAATGGCATCTGCTGCCCACCCCACTTTTAACCATATACTTATCTATCCATTAACTGTATCCATGAGCCATACCGAAAACACAATCATTTGTTAACATGTAGTAGTTATATATCTATTAACCCCGAACGGCGGAGGATTTGTGTGATTACCTGGCCGATGCCCAAGTAGTTATGTATCTATTAACCCCCGGGCCCTTAAAAAATCCCGGTCATCTAAGAGGCTTGGGGTCCGTTCAAAGCGGATCAATTCACCACTTTCCAACACCATCATCCGGTCAGAAAAGGCAACTGCTTCCAGATTATGCTCTACAGCGATGATAGTTTTTCCCCGATCACGAAGCTTTTCCAGGACACCGGCCACCTTCTTCTTCCCGGCGGTATCAAGCTGTGACATAACCTCATCCAGGATTAATACTGGGGGATCAAGAGCTAAAACAGCCCCTAGGGCCACCAAGTGTTTTTCTCCACCGGAAAGATGGCAGGGATTCGCTTCTCTTAAAGTCGCTATCCCCAAAAGTTCCATTACCTTATTTACCCTTTCCCGAATGCGCTCCGGTGGCAAACACAAATTTTCCGGAGCAAAAGCAATCTCATCTTCTACCGTAGGCGAAAAAAGTTGGCTATCCGGATCTTGAAAAACCATACCCACTTCTAATGAGAGCCGAGCTCCGCTTATCTCCCGGATATTCCGGCCGTTTACCATTACTTTCCCGGTCATCACCCCATCCCGCTGGTGGCGAATAGCTCCACTAATACATAGGCATAAGGTACTCTTACCGCACCCGCTAAGACCGGTCACCACTACTACTTCGCCTTGGTTTACCTTACAATTAATGCCTTTTAAAACATAGCCCCCACCCGGTTGATATTGATAAGTTAGATCCTGAACTACCACTGCCCCCATCTTAAAAATTACACCTCTTTAAGTTAAATGCCGGTTAAAACGCTATTGACTAACATCTTAATCGTTACTATATGCTCTTTTACTAACCATCCGGGTCTGCTGCAAAATTTTAAAAGCTACTATACCGCCTAATCCACCTGATAGAGCCGCTAAACTCAAACTGAACACCAGGGGAATAAGCGGAAGACGGAAATATACAAAATTAACCATACTGGTACCACCAATATTACATAACATCCCGGCCAGAAAAGCGCAGGGCAGACAGCAGACCCGGTGTCCGATCAAAAGCAGCCCCAGATCAGCCAGAATACCGGGCATAGTATAGGTCAGTAAGCTCATCACTCCATGGGAACCAACTATACCAGTTGCTATTACTAAAATGGCCTGGACAAAGCAAATCAAGGTCATAGTTCCCCTTTTACCGGTGATACCAAACCCTAATACTAACCACATCATATAAAAGCCGCCCGCCACTGCCCCCGAAGGAATGAAAAGCGGTCCGGTAATAATATGGGCCAGGGGAACGATTATTGGTTTAGTGGCAATCCCCAAGGCCGCCATAAAGGCTACGATAATCAAGTCATAGAGAGAAAATTTATTCAGGCACTTTTGCAGTATATTCACTAATTGTCACCCTTTTATGCCAGCTACACCTCGCCATTTTCATTATCCATGCCTGCGAGAAAAACTTTTTAAAAGCCGGCCATTAATATGGACTACTTTTAAACTCATCACTCCCTAATGCTAATAATTTTAACCAACCCGATTCTAAGCCTTAATCCGCCGCCAAATAGTTAAGTGTTTTCAGTGGTTTGCACGGAAGCAAACAATCTCTTTTCATCAACTGCCAGCACTTCACCAGCTCCTGAGTATATATGATCCTTAAGCCTGATTTCCACTTCACCCTCTTTACCTAGGAGCTTTATTTTCCACTGCCCCGGTGAAGTATTGCTTTCCTTAAAACTCATATTATTACCTAAAACACTACACCCGGTAGCTCCTTCCACCCCCTGGGCAAAGAAATGGCTCCCTACTACTTCCGCCTTAACTGCTTCCCCACGCCTGATGCCCAGGACCTGTAATGCTTTACTACCAGTCCTGAGTCCGATGGTAAGTCCAACATTAATGGTATCCCAGTGCAGGTAGCGAGAAGTACTAATAAGCTCCTTATCCATCGCCCAATTCAATGGTACCTGGGCAAATGGGAAAGCATCATACTGGGGTATGTATACTTTTATATCCAGGACAGGAGTTCCATCAATAGCATCCAGCCCTTTAACATAAATACGATTTTCTTCACATTTAATGATTTCCACTACACAAGATCCTATGGCCGAAGGCCGGGAGGGAGAACGGGTGGTGTAGATTCCCTGGCGAGCCGGTTCACTAGCCTTAGTTAGGGTTGTCGGCGGCTGGTCGGTGGGCCCATTCATCAGCTTCAACCACTCCGACCGCTGGTGTTGAAAATAAATAACATGCATATGAGAAAAAGATTTCAATCCGATCAGAGCATCAGTAAGGTCTTCTCTCATATAAATCATACTTTCTCGGTGGTAATCATAAGTACGACTACATTCTTTAAAATCAGATACTACTACTCCAACCGACCGGATGGAGATAGTCTCATCAGGTACCATAACCATATATTCAACCCCTAATTTCACGTTAAGACTACAGGAGGCTGGAAAAACACTAAAACCTCTTAAAAACAACCTAGACCGCAGGTGGTTATACTATAACCACATTCATCACAGACATTGCCAAACAAAAATAAACTAACTCTAAGCTGGGCAGCCATGCGGTGGGCTTGTTCACAGGTTATCACCTGTTCAGGCAGTTTTTCCGCCAACATCATTTTTATCTTTTTCCTCTTTTCCAGGTAGGCCGCCCATACATCCTCCAGGCTATCCTGCAATTCCTTAGACAAGCCCTCTGACACCTTTTCCCTGAAAACGCGCACATCGGGACGAATCTTTTTTACCTGGGCTATAAATTCCCGGCTTTCTTCTTCAGAACCATCGACAACCATAATATCCGCTTTTTTAATCCATTCCAGGTCTAGGTCCTTACCTGTTGCAGGCCTCTGAATCAAAACTATTTGTACTGCCCAGGGAAAATCAATTATACCCTGGCGGCCTTCCAGTAAGACCTTATCAAACTTCCTATCCGTCTCAAAAAAACACATCTGCCGCACAACTCTTTGCAGTTTAACCCTGGGGCCGCTAAGCTCCAGAAAGGTTCCCGTGGCATCCCAATGCTTTTGAATATCCTGCACCACTTCACTATAAGTTGTAGGCTGACATAGTTCTAACTGACCTTTAGGTTTCTCCTCATCAGGATTCATCCTAACTACCTTAAAATCATTAAACAACTTAACCAATACCGTCCCCAACTGATTTTCTTCGGTACCCTGCGGATAGTTCAACGCTACTGCCAGCATCTTTAACACCACTCCCTTCTCCGTTATTAAATTTCATTACCGCCTATTCATTTAACCAGCGGCTCCACCTTAACCACTTCTCTATATCCATAAATTTATTTCCGTGGCACTACCTGATAGGGTGGGCAGCAGTCTTTTGTAGCGAAACACTGGATTCCCTTCCCGGGTGGCTTGTACTACTTTACGGCAGCAGCCCCGTCTTTTGTTTCGAACCCAGGTTTTTATGGTCCGGCTATGACTATCTCCCTCTCCCTTGTCAATATTTAAGGCAAGTACTAAAATGAGATTAGCAAACCGTTGGAAAAGGTATCCTGTAATGATTAAACCTGCCAAAATATTGATAATCGGGCTGGCTTTTGCCCTACTCGGTTACCTGATCTTCTTTCCTGTATACCAGAAAGAAGATCCTTTAATAGCGGAGATTTCCGTAAACGGGATGACATTTACTAAAATAGACTTAAACACCTTGGTAGCCAGCCAGTTAATTGACATTCCCGGTCCTATCGGAACTAGTGTGGCCGAAGTAAAACCTGGTGCAATCCGTATGAAATATTCGCCCTGTCCAGATCATTATTGTATGCAAACTGGTTGGATTAATCACCCTAGCCAGGTTATTGCCTGTGTTCCTAACCGCATCATCATAACCATAACCCCGGATAAAAATTCTATTGACACCATCTCACATTAGGGAGAGATACCCAACATGCCTACAAGAAAACTGACCATCATCGCTGTTCTGGTAGCCCAAGCCATAGTTCTCCACCTGTTCGAAGCCCTTATCCCCATCCCTATCCCTATTCCTGGAGTAAAGCTGGGATTAGCCAATATTATCACTTTACTGGCTCTAGTGATTTTTGATTTTAAAACCGGCTTACTAGTAGCCTTTTTACGCACCGTGCTAGGTTCCCTGTTAAGTGGTACCCTGCTTAATATAGCCTTTTTTTTAAGCTTTTCCGGAGCCATTACTGCTACCTGCCTGATGGCCCTCTTAATATACTGGATTCCGTCAGCCCGTCTCCCATCAGGTTACAGTTTGCTGGCTATTAGTGTAGCCGGGGCGGCTGCCCACAACCTGGGACAATTAGCCATGGCAGCACTACTCATTAAACATACTGCCATCTTTTATTACCTGCCTATTATGCTGCTTTCTTCGGTACCTACTGGATTTCTCACCGGACTTTTATTAAGAGAATTGCTTAAGTATTTAAAATCCTCAGGTCAGCTGGAGGAGTTTTACTTATAACATCTTTTACTCGAGAGGAAGCAAGGTGACCGTCCCTTTGCTTCCGTCTACGAAATAGGCTTTGGCATGGGGAAACTTTTTAATGAACTCGCTTCCCGGTCCGGGACCAAGTACAAAAAGGGTGGTAGATAACACATCAGCATCGGTGGCACTAGGAGCTACAATCGTCGTACTAATTACTTCACGAGCCGGCTTTCCGGTAGACGGGTCCAGGATATGGTGATAACGTATCCCCTCCCGGATGAAATAACGTTCATAATCCCCGGAAGTTACTACTGCCCTATCCTTAACCTGCAAAACAGTCATGAGCTTATTCTTATCCCGGGGATCTTGAATACCGGCCAACCATGGTGAACCATCTGGTTTAGCCCCCAGGGCATAAATATTGCCACCGGCATTGATGATAGCCGATTTTATACCCATTTGCCGCAGTTTTTCAGCAGCCCGGTCAGTAGCATACCCTTTAGCAATACCCCCCAGATCAATCTGCATACCCTTTCGTGGTAAAAACACAGTCTTTTCTTCCTTATTTATTACCACCCGCTGGTAATCAACTAAAGCCAGCCTGGATTTTAATTCTTCATCAGGAGGCACCCGGTATTGGTTATACCCAAATCCCCAGAGTTCCATAACCGGTCCAATCGTAACATCAAAAGCCCCTGCACATAGCCCGGCAAAATAGCTGCTTGTCTCCAGCATGGCCAGGGTATCTTCACTGACTGCTACCGGCTTTAGGCCGGCGTTTTTATTTACCTGGTAAACATCGCTTATTTCCGGATCCGGCAGGTTTTTTTCGGCAAACTTATCGGTTAAGTTTCCTATACGGGTAAATTCAGCCATAGCCTCATCTAATGCCTTATGGCCTAATTCCGGATCAGAGGAAAAAAGCCGGATACGAACCAGGGTATTCATAGCAAAGTTTTCCCGGGTGTATTCCTGCATGGGGGGGGACTTCTCCCCACAGCCCCCCCCTAAGGTAACCAAAAGTATTAAAACCAGTCCTCCTGCTATCTTAGGCACCAAACCTGTACGCTCACCTTTGATTCCCTTAGACAGCCAGGAGTCATGCTTTCTATTAGCAGCAGGATACCTGCGGGCTGTTCCCGCATCTATTCTATAATTCAATTTCTTGACCAGTTTTCTTCCCATAGCCCTTTACCTCTAAGGCCTGAGCCGGACAGGGTAAACACTCATTACAACGCATACACTCTCTATTATTAGGATCTTCGTAAACCGCAATGCCTAATTTACATTGAGCCTGGCAACGAGTACATGCGGTGCATTTTTGATTATCCACCTGCAGCCGATATAAACTTATGGGATTAAATAGTGAATAAATAGCCCCTAAAGGACAGATAAACCGGCAAAATGGTTTGAATATAATCGCGGATAATAATAGAATGACAACTAGCAAAAACAATTTCCACTTAAATAAAAACCCTACCGTAGCCATAACCGAGGGCTTAACTATCATCAATGGCAGGTTAGCCTCTAAAACCTCCACCGGGCAAACATACTTACAAAAAGCTGTACTGCTCATACCAAAAGCCCCCAGAGCGGGCAGCAGTAAAACGAAAAGAATTAAAATGACATATTTTAAGTTTTCCAGGGGTTTAAACCACTTTTTTATGGGCACTTTAGGTAGAGGCAGTTTAAAAATCAGTTCCTGCAGCAGACCAAAAGGACAGAACCAACCGCAGGCAAATCGACCCAGAATTATTCCCATCAACGCCAAAAAACCTACTATAAATAGTTTAAATTGGGAAGCAGCCCCACCGGCAATACTAGTCTGCAACATTGCCAGGGGGCATGAACCTAACGCCCCGGGGCAAGAACTGCAGTTAAGGCCGGGTACACAAAATTTCTTCAGATTTCCCTGATAAATACGCCCCTCCATAAAACCAATAAAATAACTGTTGATCCCGATAGCGGTCATAAACTGGATGGCCCGTCGCTTTATTCTGGTCAATTTTAGTATCCTCCGTGCTCCCATTGCTTTTTCAACTGCAGGTTGGCTATTCCAGCTCTATCTCTACCAGATAATTAGTAAATCTCTGCCCATATAGATCATTTAATATGATAATTCTCATAGTGCCTGAGGTACCAGTTTTGCTTTTCAGGGGTTCCCCGTTATCGGCATAAACCAGCAATACATTGTTTTTCTCCAGTACTTCTTCCATATTGACTCCAGAAACGTAATTATCCACTCCCCGGGTAATCACTCTTTCATACTGCTTAACAATCTGGGGATCAAAATGGTTAAATACTTCTGCCAGAGGAGTTCCAGTAAATTTATGTTTACTAAGGCCGCTGGTGGAATTTATTACTACTTTTTTATTCACCGCTGGTAATTTTTCCACATCTTCTATGGTAATTTCTCCGATAACCTGCTTACCTGCCTTTAGTATAATGGTGCCTTCCGCCAGCTTTTCTCCCCGGGCATTCAAATAGCCAAATAGGCCGATTAATACTATAAGAACAACTATTAACGCCAGTAATGATTTTAATGAGATCTTTTGACCTGGCACAGGAATATCCCCTTCTTTCCGGTTCTTCCTTAGCGAAGTGTATTTTGTTCATTAAATCAACCGACCTTGCAAAAGGAAAATGTTTTCCTTCTCAACAACTAATATCATCCATAAAAGGCTGCCCCGGCTGCCTATAACCTTATAGCCTGGCCTTAACTGTAAACTTATTGGCTTTCAGTAATAAACTCTTCCACTTTCAAGGGGACCGGCTCAGCTTCTTCTTCCAGGACTACTTCACGATAAATACCCATAGCAGCATTAACACCATTTAACACGGCCTGAGTAGTGACAGTAGCGCTAGTAATCTGTATAATTTCATTATCCTCCTTGGCTTCTAAAATAGCTCTCTCCAGGTATTTATGAACGTTTTTCCCCTTAAAGCGATCCGTAAACCAGGTTTCCGCCAGCCACTCTCCCCATCCGGGTGTTTCATTCTGCTGTATCACTTTAATCCCCATAACTTCCTGCTTATTATCATCTATCACTACCATGACACTAATGGGGGCCCGGTATCCTACCGGCTTAACCAAAAGTCCATAATTCCCCTCGCCATCACCAGCAATTTTAAACATCTTGGCCACAGCCGGAAATTTTTCAGCCGCTTCGGGAGAAATCGATACCATTTCAATCTGTTCAGCAGTTACTTCACCATTAATTATCTGGTTAAGACCCTTAAGCTGTAGTCCGGTAAGATTATCTTCTTCGGAACATCCCACCACAGCTAAAAGCCCTGCTATTATTACTAGTAAGACTGTCCATCCTATAGTCCTTTTTGGCATAGTTTTACTCCTTTATCCAAGGTCTGCCCTTATTGAGCCACACGTATACGCAGTAAATTGCTAACTGGTTGAAATTCTATCCCCTCCTGCCAAACCACCGGATAGGTACCGTCATTTTTAACCAGGATTAACCCCTGGGATAAGTCTGTTCCCCTTACCAAAACCCTCTCTCCATTAACACCTATTAATTCGAACTGTTTTTCTTCCTGATCCCGCAGTTGTACTTCCTCCAGCATTTCTGCCAGGGAAAGCCCCTCACTACCATCTAACTCTTTTTCCCCTATAAGTTCGATCATTTCCTCCGGAAATACGGCCGCATCCGCATTGGTCGAGAACCAGGCAATATGTTTTACATTCATGCCTAGTTTGATATTAGGCGCTATATTCATGGGGGCATCATTACCGGCTACTTTAATATAATAGTTTTTATTAACCACATTCAAGGCCTCATTTTTTATAAAGCCATCCGCTGATTTCATGGTAAAAAAGGCCTTATTGTTGACATTATCAAACCGGGACAATATCTGAGCTACCTCAATAGCATGATCTTTACTTCCGTAGTATTCATAAGGATATGGCTCTATTCCCTCGGCCAGGTTATTAAATACCCATACCGAAGTAATCTCTTTTCGGGGTATTTCCTTATAGAGCACAATTTTGTCTACCATCCGCACCCAATAAGGACCTAATTCCCCCTGGATACACAATCTGGCCGGGCGTAAGTTTTCCGGCAGTTCTAATTGCTTATCAATGGCTAAAGCTAAAACAACCTCTCTATTAGTCATTATTTCCGGTGTCACCAGGCAATAATAACCATCTTTGCCGTAAAACCCAACACCCTTAAACTCACTAACATCAATACCAGCATAATCTAAAACATCATTTAATTTCGGACCGGCCGCCTGAAATTCTTCTACCTGCCCGGTGGTCCGCTGAAATTTGCCCTGCAGCTCTACCTGGGGAAGTTTACGCATTTCCTCTACGGTAACCTCTTTAGTTCCTTCTATCTCTCCCTCGATTACTATTTTTTGTGTTTCATAGGCAGGGTTGCCGGTACTTTTACTACTTATCACCTGTTTTTCAGTACAACCGGACAGCATAAAACAAAATAAACTAACTAGGATAACAAGATATTTTATCTTTGGGGATAACATTTCGTCCCTCCCTTACCACCAGCCAGGATAGCCCTGGCTGTATCAGCACTTTCGCATAGCTACTCATGTCTAAAGCCGGTTAACCAGCACTAAATTTACTCCACATCATAGGCAAAAGTTGCTACCTGACTGTTATTCTTCCCAAAGCCCACCACCACTGCCTTGATAAGGACCGGTTTATCAACTGTAATAGGCTTTATAAGGTCCGGTTGGAAATAACTGGTGCTGGGATTATAAGGAAAACTTTTCTCGTCAGGAGTAGCCCCATCAATAGTGTAATATATCTTGACCCGATCCTGCTCAGGATGAGCCAAAACAATCCTGGTTCCCGGTTTAACTTTTCCCGGTACCGGCTTAGCCTGAACTGCTTCCCATTGGCCGGGTGCCCCAGTCAATACTTCGATCTTTACTACATCTTTTACGTACACAGGGGCAGTCGCATCATTTAATCCTGCCTGCCCTAAAAGCAGGCGCAGGTTCCCACTGGCTGCCTTATCCAGGTCATCAGTACCTTCCCAGTACTCCCAGGCCAGGATGGCGGGAACCTCCACTGCCCCTTCTTCACTGTCTTCTTTAAGGTTGGGAAAGCAATAACGCTTTTCCTCCAGCTGATCCCTAGTAAAGGTAGCATTATAACCATCCGCTGCCCAGACAATTACCGTTTGCGCCCCCTTTTTTATGCCGGCTTTTTCCAGCAGGTAGGATACCTTAATTCCCTTACCAACCCAAAACTTTTTAGTCGGCCAGTTGTTTACGGTAGAATAGCAGGCGCTAACCAGAGCATCCTCCAGGTTCTTTAATTCACTAATGGTAAAACTAGTTTCCTGCTCTACTCCGCTTCCGGTAATAGTCAGGATATCCGTCCGGCTGTCAATTTCCTGGCTGGTCCCAGCCTGTTTTTGGCTGTAACAGCCTGTCCCAAGGCTCAGGCCCAAGACTAGCAGGATAACTATAATTCTTTTAATTATGCGGTTCTGTCTATTCATGGCAAAATTCTCTCCCCGGTCTATCAGGTAAGCCTTTTTAATTCTAAACTGGTAGGGGTTGTTTTCCTTTCCCGAACATTAATTATTCAACCTGAAAATAAAATTCCGCAATATCACTATCATACTTACCAAAACCCTTAACCAAAACTTTAATAATAGTGTCCTGTTCAATTACTATAGGTTGGTTTAATTCCGGTTGATAAGTACTAGGGTTATAAAGGGTACTTTTTTCACTGGGGGTAGAACCATCCAGGGTATAATACATTTTCACCTGACCCAGTTCCTGATGCTGCAGTTTTACTGTATCATTTTTAATAATCATCCCTTCCGCAGGAAAAACAGTTGCCTCTTCCCATTTCCCCGGATCATCCCGAGTAACTATAATTTCCGTAACACCCTTTACAAAGACCTGCTGGGTCTGTTCATTAACATGGGCCTGCGGAATAATCAGGCATAAACTATCGGCTCTAACCTCGCTTAACTGGTCACTATTTTCCTTGTATTCATAGGCAATAATCGGCTCTACTAATTCTGCCCCGGCCGGATCACCCTCCAGCACCCCCGGAAAATAATATCTTTTAGTTTCTAATAACTCTTTTTTAGTAAATGTGCATTCATACCCGTCCTCACCTTTAAACGTAACTGATTGGGCCTCCCCGGTAATGCCCGCCGCTTTAAGTACCGCAGCCACCTTTACTCCCCGGGCGGAAAACTTCTTTTTAGTTGGCCAGTTATTGATCACCGAATACACGTATTCAAACTGGCTATCCGGCAGTTGAAGCATCTCTTTCAGGGTCATCCGGCTTTCTTTCCCAACCCCATCACCAGTAATGGCAATCACCTGTTCCAAACCTGAATCCTGTTCCGGTGAAACAGGTGCCCCGCCATTACAGCCCAATGGGAAAAAAATACCTAATATAAAGACCAGCCCCAGGAGAAAACATTTTAGGGGGAAAAAAGTTTTCCGTTTCATTCCACTTCCCCTTCCCGTTGCCGTCAACTAACTATTTAATAATACTGGATTCTTCTTACTGACTACTTTCTCACCTGGCCTAGAATCCAGCTAACTATAGAAACTACCAGAAATAACTGGATATTGATATTTCCAGTTTTTTATTTATCGAGTTAAAAGTAACATCAGACTGCTCTAAGCAGGTGGCTTTAAAACTAGTTATTCCGTGCATTAGCAATCAAAGTAATTGCCTCAGCCCGGGTTGCATTTCCCTGGGGGTTAACCGTATTGTCGGGATATCCTTTCATAATCCCCTTTTTAGTCACACCAGCCATAGCCTCCTTGGCCCACTGGGAAATACGACTGCTATCAGCAAATAAAAGTTCTTCTGCCAGTGAAGCCAATTGTACAGTCCTGGCAATCATCACCGCCATTTGCTCACGGGTAATCAGGTTATTTGGGCCAAAAGTATCGGCATCATAACCACTTACTACTCCGTGGGATGTTGCCCTGGCAATATAATCTTTAGCCCAGTGATCCTTCGTATCAGCAAAAACTTTACCTGCCCCGTTTTCAAGCTGAAAAGCCTTAACCAGCATAGTAGCAAATTCGCCCCTGGTGATGGTATTATCCGGTTTAAAGGTAGCATCCGGATATCCTCCTACCGTGCCATCAGCCACTAATTCCCGGATGTTCTTTTCGGCCCAGTGTCCCTGAATATCCGTCAGATTTACCACCTGGGGTATAGGTTTTTCCGGCTCCTGGGGCAGGTCAACAACTGGTTCTGTGGTATCATCCCCCTCCATACCCGGGACACCTGTATCTGTTGTGACATCAGCTTCCTCAGGTACTTTTTCATCTGGCTCAGTTCCTGGAACCGTATAAGTGAAAGCAACTACATCACTATCCCGCTTACCGGGCCCGATGGTTATAGCCTTAATAGTAGTACTTTCATTAATAGGACCTATGGGATGATTATAAATACCTACCTCATCCGCCCGGGACGACCACCACCGTTTAGCAATCCAATTATACATGGTGCTGTTTACTGTCGGGGTAGTGCCGTCGGTAGTGTAATAAACCTTATCATCATCCATATGGGCATTGCTCAGGGCTACCATAGTCCCTGCCGGCACTACTCCACTTTCCGGATTAGCCTGCGGTGTATCCCATTGAGGCGGTTCTGTGGTAAGTACCTCAATTTTGCTTAAATATTTAACAAATAAATTACCATTTTGCTCCGTAACCGCTCGCTGTCCCATCATTAAAAGCAATGAGTTTAAATCACTCATATATTTGGGATTATCACTTCCTTCAACACTTACCAGACCAATGATAGGCTCTACCAGCCTGGCATTGGCTGAAGAACCGGGAATATTCCCATCCCCATCACCAGCACTATTATCCTTAAAATGAGGGAAACAATAACGCTTATCTTTTAGTAATTCCTTAACAGTAAGTGTCACCGCATACCCATCACTGGAAATAAACTTAAGCAGCTGGGCATCTTCTTTTATGCCGGCCTGTTCCAACAAGTAAGTCAATTTAACACCTTTTCCTACATACCATTTTTTAGTAGGCCAGGTATTAATAGCACTGTAAACCCGCTGGTGCTGGTCCATAGCCTGAAGTTCGGCCAGGGTAAATGTGGTAGGGTTAGTCACCCCATCTCCACTTATCTCCAGTGAGTCAGTGGGTTCGGCCAGGGCTACCATAGGTGCTGCCAGGTTAAATGAACCAGCCAGCAAAAATAGCCCTAGAAAAACCGCTAAGATCCGGTAAAAACCTCTTTTTTTAACCGCCACTACTGATCCTCTCCTTTCCCCTGCTAATACAAAAGCCCACCCGGTTTTCCACTGTCTAACTAGTGCCTCTAATAGGACCACCCGCAGCACTAACCCTTTTCGGCTACGGCTGACCGCAGCATAGACCATCTAGCCTGATGATAAGTAAATCTGTACGTGGGACAAGTAAACCTGGTGCAGACATTTCCCCAATGAGTAACCCGCCCAAAACCGATCCCTTTTATTCATCTGTCAACATAAACAATTTTCCGGTAGCAGGATCTTTGTAGACCGTACCTATCCTTTCATAAAGCTGACCCTCTCCCTCAGTTTCTATCAGGTCATTTCTTATTTCCGTATCCTGTGATATTTCCTCTCCCGGGGTTACACTAATACCGCCATTTACGGAACTTAAATCAACATTCCAGCGAATAACCAGAGCCAGCATCAGCCCACAGGCAAATACCAGCATGGCATCCACAATATTAATGGCCCCTTCAAGAGGATTGACCTCTTCGGTCATTCTCAGCCTGTTTCTACTCCTCAAGCCGCCGTTCACGGGCGAACACCTCCAGTAAGCCTTCCATCAGAGCTTCAAGAGAACTTAAATAATCCTCATACCACCTTTTACGCAGCCGGGAAATCGCAAAGGCAATACCTGCCGCGGCCAGGCCGGTCACTGTAGCATCAAAGGCGGTAAGCAGGGAATCGGCTAAAGTTCTGGTATCACCCTGACCCAGTGCAATTAAACCCGGCCCCAGTGGAATCAGAGTTGCCATCAAGCCTAACATAGGCCCTAGACGTGCCACCAAATCAGTGCGGTTAGTTATCTTGGCATAATACAGTTCTTCACCAGCCAGCAACCGGCGGGCCAAAGCCTGGTGGGAAGCCGCCGGTAAATCCCGGTGCTTAATCAGCTCGCTCAAAGCTGCTTTTTGCCGCCGGAATAAATGACTTTTGTTAATTTCCTCCATAATCTCCCCGGCATTTTTCTCCTGAAAAACATCCAAGAGTACCGGTACATTTATTTTTACCTTGCGCCGCTCGGTCAGAGCCTCTACCAGCAGGCTGCCCAGTTCGATCACCATAAAAGCTACAAAAAGCAGCAAAACCGCAATGGTAGGTGCCAATAAACCAGATGAAATGCCATGCATCATTTCTTTGAGTGGTGTCAATATAGAGCCTGTCACCTTGCTACCTCCTTCGCATATTCCCGGTACCTTTTACCTGCACCTGAAAGAAACAGGAGCATAAATATAGGTAATGTATAAGTACGCAGATTACCCTGCTCCACCGGTGGCGGCAGGGCTATAGTATCTACCGACACCTCCCATATGCGCCCGTCCTTACTATCTGGCGGGGAAGAAATTTCGGAATGGCTGGCAGCCATAACCTCTTTAGGTGCCAAGTAGCGCTGATTTTCTTCCGGGACTTGGGATACTTCCTGCTCATCCCGGGAGTTATTGGCTTCATCAGTCTTGGCGGGCTCCTCAGCTACTGGTTCACCTGCATCGGGTGGTATCCCCTCTTTTGCCGCCAGGTACTGCTGCTTATCCTCCTGTATTTCTGGTTGAGCAGCCTCCTCCTCCTTCGCATCATTTTTTGAACGAGTTAGAGCAGCAGCAATTTGACCACCGTTATCCTCTTCTCCAGACTTCACAATACAGGTAGCCACCAGATCACCCACTACAGTTTTTGCGGTAATGGTGGCTGTCCCCGGGCCAACCACGGTAACCAAGCCATGATTATCAACCGTAGCTACCCGGGTATCACTGGAACTCCAAGTCACCCTTTTATCACTGACATTTTCCGGGCCAACTATGGCCTCTAATTCAAAGGTGCCACCCACTTTAAGGTTGATCATATCCTGATCGAGAGTAACCCCGGTAGGTGGTCCGCCAGGCGTCTTTGGTCCGGCACTGCTAGCACCTACCCGGTAAGAAAAGGTCACCACATCACTATCCTCCCGGCCAGGACCAATGGTTCTGGCCTTGATAATTGTGTCCTTAGTAATCTCCAGTGGTTTATTAATGTTTTTCAAACTATCCGGTCTTTGACCCCACCATCTTCTGGCACTCCAGTTGAATACCGGGCTGTTTACGGTGGGGGTACTACCATCAGTTGTGTAATGAATCTTATCAGAGTCATTACGCTTATTACTTAGTTCTATTAATGTTCCCGCTGGCACTTCCCCAGTACTGATATTCGCCCTGGGATTATCCCATTTGGGTGGGGCACTAGTTGATACCTCAACCTTTTGAATATACTTTAAAAATATATTATTCGTTTGCTCCGCTACTGCCCGCTGTCCGCACATCAGCAGCAAGGCATCCCTATCGTTCATATCATCAGGATTATTACTGCCCTCAGTACTTACCAGGGCCAGAATCGGCTCTACCTCTTTGGCATCCGCTGGAGAGCCGGGAATACTTCCATCGCTGGCATCATTATCTTTAAAATGCGGAAAATAGTACCGTTTATCCTTAAGTAATTCCTTGACCGTAAGTGTTACTGTATAGCCATCGTTCGAAGTAAATGTAATCAGCTGGGCTTCTTCTTTTATACCGGCCAGGTCCAACAGGTATCTTAATTTAACCCCGCTTCCCACATACCATTTTTTAGTAGGCCAGGTGTTAATAGTACTGTATACATGCTGGTACTGCTCCATAGCCTGGAGTTGATCCAGGGTAAAAGTAGTAGGGTTAGCTACCCCATCCCCGCTGATTTCAATAAGATCGGATGGTTCAGCCTGGACAGCTCTAGGTGCCGCCAGGTTTAGTGAACCGACAAAAAGCAAACCCAGAACGGTCAGCAAGAGACTGTAGAACCACTTTTTTTTAACTGTAATACCCCCCTCTCCTTTCCTAAACTGTAAACCTATTACCTAAAGAGTTTTTTTGTTCCTTGAGAGTCCTCCGGCTGTGGGGAAACTGCCGTGGAATTCACCAGCCCATTCGAGGATGATAATTCATTCAAATGCAAATCCTGGGGTTTTACACAGCCTCCGTTCCTTTGGTCCCCTACTTTTTAGATTTGGTTTCTAAGGGCATTCACAATAACTGTTACCGCCTCCGCTCTGGTAGCATTCCCCTGAGGATTGACAGTGTTATCAGGATATCCCTTCATGATTCCGTTACTGGTAGCAGCAGCCAGAGCTTCCCGGGCCCACCCGGAAATGCCGGCACTATCAGCAAACCGGTTTTCTTCCTCTATCGGGGCCAGTTTAGCTGCCTTAAAGATCATAACTCCCATCTGCTCACGGGTAATTAGGTTATCCGGGCCAAATTTATCACCATCATAACCACTAGCTACCTCATTAGCTGCTGCACAGGCAATATAATCTTCAGCCCAGTGCCCGGCGGTGTCAGCAAAGACATGACTGCCCTTGTTTTCGAGTTTAAACGCTTTAACTAATACAGTGGCAAATTCCGCCCGGGTAATGGTGTTATCTGGCTGGAAACTACCATCCGGGTAACCACTGATAGCACCCTGGACTACCAGTTTTTTAATATTGTCCATAGCCCAGTGACCATCTATATCTGTTAATGCCACCTCCCGGGGTTCCGGTATAACCGTCATCACCGCAAATATAGTAAAATGATCCACCTGTACACTTATGGCAGAACCAGATACAGTTCCACCCAGATCTACCCATTGCTCCGTAGCTTCATCGTAATAATAGATAGCCGGGATCTCCTTCCCCTCCAGTACATCCGGATCAAATTTCAGTTTTATAGTAACTTTTTTAGCAAAACTATAGCTGCCGCCATCTAAACTAAAGGCATATACATAAGATCCTTTGAGCAGCTTGCAGCCAGCCGGCAGATCGGGGAAAGTGCCTAACCGCTCTATTTTTACCTCTACCTTACCCGGTTTGGTAACTGCACCAGCCGGTATATCAATACTGGCTTCATCTTCCAGGCTCACTGTCCCGCCTTTAGCCGGGCTGATAATCCCGGTGACAACCATTTTTTCTATACCTATTACCGCAAACTTGGCAAAATGATCTACCTGCACACTTATGTTGCCATCTGAAATAGTGCCGCCGATTTTTACCCACTGCTCCGTAGCTTCATCATAATAATAGATAGCCGGTGGTTCTTTAGGATCAATAACATCAGGATCAAAGGATAATTTTATAGTGACACTTTTAGCAAAACTATAATTGCTGTTATCCCCTACACTAAACTCGTACACCCCACTAGCCAGTTTAAAACCGGCCGGCAGGTCGGGATAGACAGCTAAACCTTTTATATTAACCTCCACCGCCTGGCTCTCTTGCAGAGCATAAGCCGGTATTTCCACACTAGCTTCGCTTCCCAGGCTTATGGTTGAATCCTTATCAGGTGTGATGGTCTCTGTCTTACTACCCCCTCCTTCTTTTACCCGGTAGGAGAAGGTAACCACGTCGCTGTCCATTCTGCCCGGACCAATAGTTATGGCTTTAATAGTAGTGTCTTCTTTTATTTCTATAGGATGGTTAATGGTATCTAAGACATCTCCTCGTGATGACCACCAGCGGCTGGCAATCCAGTTGTACATGGGACTCTTAATAGTAGGAGTACTACCATCGGTAGTGTAATGAATCTTATCATCATCCATATTAGCATTGCTTAGTTTCACCATGGTTCCTACCGGTACATCTCCACTATCTAGGTTAGCTTTAGGAGCATCCCATTGGGACACATCACCAGTAAGTACTTCAATTTGGCTTAAGTTTTTAACAAATAACTGACCATTTTGTTCAGTAACTGCCCGTTGCCCTAACATAAATAACAAGGCATTCAAATCATTCATGTAGTGGGGATTATCAGTACCTTCAGCACTTACCAGGCCCACAATCGTCTCTGCCACCTGTTCACCAGCTGAAGAACCAGGAATATGCCCATCACCATCATTCTTGCTATTCTTGAAATTAGGGAAATAATAACGTTTATCCTTTAAGAGCTCTTTAGCTGTAAGTGTTATTGTATAGCCATCGACTGATGTTAATTTAAACAGTTGGGCCTCTTTTTTTATTCCCGCCTGGTTAAGCAGGGATTTTAATTTAACCCCTTCCCCTACATACCACTTCTTCGTAGGCCAGGTGTTAATAGCACTGTATACCTGCCGGTGTTGATCCATAGCCTTAAGCTGCTCCAGGGTAAATTGCATTTCCCGTTCCACCCCGCTGCCGAAGATAGTCAAAATCACACCTTGACCTGGGCCGGTGTCACCCCCGCTCCCTACCTTAACCGTAAATCTACTAGTAATAGCATCCGGCAGTCCTGCCCCATTTAAGGTAATAACATAGGTACCCGTCTTGGCACTGGAACTAAGCACGAAACTAGTCTCAAATTTACTATTAACTACCACCAGATTGGTAGGGCCATAGACGGTTTGCCCATCGGGATCGCTTACCTTAATATTCAGGCTGGCTAAATCACCCTGCACCGTTCCCTGGATGGTAACCTTTTCACCCTTCTTAAACTCCTGCCCACCAGCTGGGTTAGTAATGGTTACCGGAACTAACATCGACGGACCTACTACCTGGGTTACTTCAGCATCCTCAAACCCAGTAGCTTCAACTACTATCGTGTATTCCTTCGCTACCTTAAAACAACTCGCCTCAATGATTATTTTCCCTTCATTTACAGTATACTGAGAGGCAGACAGCATCATCCCATCTATACTTATGCTTCTGATGGCTGCCCGCCAGGAGACCTCATCTGCGAAGATAATTTCGATAGGCTGCCCCAGCACATTATTATCCTCATCAGGCATTAAAACAGGAGCCGGTTCCAGGTGTACCTGGTAATTAAAAACGGCTATATCACTGTCTTTTTTACCTGGACCAATGGCAATTGCTTTTATGGTAGTATCCCGGGTAATCTCAATTGGTTTTATTATTTCGGCCAGTTCATCTGAACGCGAACCCCACCACCTTTTTTTAACCCAGTTATAAATGGGACTCTTAATAGTAGGGGTACTATTATCGGTAGTATAGTGGATGTTATCTCCGTCCATGTCGGAGGTGCTTAACTCCACCATAGTCCCGGCTACAACCAGTCCACTTTCTTGGTTTGCTATCGGCTTTTCCCACTTATCCGGAGCCCGGGTTAAAACTTTAATTTTAGCGACGTTTTTTACAAATAGTTCATTAGTCTGTTCCGTAACCCATCTTTGCCCCATAACCAGCATCGGTGCAGTAAGATCATTCATATCTTCAGGGTTCTTACTATTTTCCACACTATTCAGGGCCAGTATCGTGTCAACCCGCACCGGCCTATCAGGTGATCCAGGTATATAACCAAAATATTCATGGTTATCTTTCAATCCCGGGTAATAATAACGAGGAGCATCTAACTGTTCTCGTGTAAACGTCTTAGTAAAACTATCGCTGGATATAAATGTAATTAACTTAGCATCGTCCTTGATTTTGGCCTTTTGCAAAAGATCGTCCAGTCTTACGCCCTCTGCCATATACCACTTCTTGGTAGGCCAGGTGTTAATCGTACTGTAAGGGCGGGCATATACCTGCTCCATTACCTTAAGGTCAGCCTCGGTAAAAGTGATAGGGTTTTCCACCCCATCGCCGGTTATAGTTACTGATATTTCTGCACTAGCTACTGCAGGTGCTACCAAACTAAATGAACCGACTAGGAGCAGAAGTCCCAAAGCCATTATCAGGAGGCTGCAAAAGTTTTTCTTTTTAAATGCTTGAAAAAGTAAGGAAAGAAAATTACTGGCATTTAAACACTGGTTTTTAATTCTATGCTTATGCTTTTCTATTGATTTCATCTCTTACACTCCCTTTACAATCCCCATAACACTTGTCTATTTCTTTTATTCAGCAGTTACCTTAACCCCAAGGCCGATTAAGGAATTGGATTTCATATCTTCAAAAAAGTGAGGGATGGGCCAAGACTCCTTTTGCAACATTTAAGGAGTCTGGCCTAACTCGCCGTTACTTCCGGTAAATTATTGGAATACTACTGGATTCTGATTGGCATCATTAGTCAATTGGTCAACAATATAAGCCTTGACTACATCACCAGGATTAACATTAAATCCGGCCTTAGCTTTATTTACTACATCAAAGTCAGCTACTGACGCACTAATTCCTAGCTGAACATCGTTTCTGAGATGGGTAAATACGGCTGTTTCTGTACCTTCATTTGCTTTTACCGGTTCAATGGCAACTTCAAAATACTTAAAGCCGCTTTGACCTGCATTTACGGTCATGGTTTTAATACCATCCTCATTTGCCCCTATGGTGTAAATAGCATCCGGTGTTGGTGTTACTTGGTATTGTGCCTTATCTGGTTGTATGGGCGTCGAGCTAACTAATTTGATGCTCACAATCTGTGAAATAGAACCTTTACCGCTTACTTTCGGTCCAACCAGCCGAAGGGGCCAGTTACTGTCAGTTTCGGGTATAAGCGCCCCATTTAGCGAATTAGCAATAATATAGTCGTTGTTACGAGTAATATCTGTGCTATCGATAGTTATTGAATGGCCATCAGCAGCAGTAATTACTACCTGGTATCCAGCCGTAGCCAACTCTTGGTTAAAGGCAAAACTGGAGTGTTGATCGGCATCATCGACAAATCCAAGCAGGAGCCACAGGGGCATACCTTCCCAGACCCGATCCTTAGAATCGGTGTAGCTGGCCTTATGGTTAGCCCCAAACTGGCAGGCTAGAGCCGACTCGAAATAGGTTTTGCTTACATCATAATGTAAACCACCTAAATCCTGACCGTCCAGCTCCAATGTCCAGTCACCCTGAGGCACGGAGTATACCCTTATTTCCGTAATATACTTGGCTGATAAACCAGCACAGGAAGGATACTGGACACCATCACCGTAATAGTAGTGCCAGTAGTTTTCTGGAAGGGTCTCATGCATATCCCATTGGCCGTAGACGTTGTCACCGTCAGGAGTAAAGAATAAACGCATACCATCTCTATAATCAGGTACATATTGCCCATCGGCCCACCAGGCTAGAATGGCATCCCCCTGTCGTGCTTGCACCGATGGGTCAGTATATATGGAGGAGTAGGGAAGCCTGGTCTCGAAACCATCTTTAGCTACCAGTACTACATCAGTACCTGTCCCCATGCCGCCCACTAGCTCACAAAGGTCTTTGATGCGGGTACCTTTTACAGCATTGGCTATCTTATAACCGCCGGGATAGGTCTCATCAGCATCCCATACATCGTCCGGGTTGTTGGTGATTCCCTCAAAGTAATATACAGTTTTTCCGTCTCCAATCACATCAAGCCCGCTCTCCCTCTCCATCCATAGATAATCAACGGTTCTTTCCTGGAGGATAGTGGTGTGATCCTCACCGTACTTAACAATGCGGACTTCTGGAATAGGCAGGGCCGTCTCAAAAGATGTTAGTTCAATCTCTACGATATTTCCAACACTGGTACCGCTGAGAGAACCATCAGGTCTGGTAACACCTTTGCCAACTAGACGTAATGGCCATGAATCGGTAAGGAGTTCACCATTATATTTATTCGCAATTATATAATCTTTGCTCCAGGCTATATCCTTGCTGGAAAAATCCTTGGTATAGCCATCATCGGCCTTTACCAGTATGGTGTAACCAGCGGTGGCTTGATTAGCATTGTATTTGTGAGGCTGCCGGTCATCTACCCAGCCGGTTAGATACCAAAGGGGTATACCTGACCAGACATTATTAGCGCTGTCAGTCCATTGAGCCGAGTGACATTTAAGAGCTTCCTCAAACTCAGTCCGGGAAATAACATCGCTGATTTTGCCGGTCAGAGTAAGATTCCAACTACCATCAACCGCCTCGGGTGTTTGCAGTTCGGGTATTTCTATCTTTACGATATTCCCAACACTGGAACCACCCAGGGAGCCATCATCTTTAGTAACACCGGCACCAACCAGGCGCAGTGGTCCTGATTCAGTAAGTGGTACACCATTGCACTTATTGGCAATGATATAGTCATCACTTTTGGCTACATCAGCACCATTAAAAGTTCTAGAGAAATCATCTCCAGCAACTACCTTCACTGAATAACCAGCAGCCAGGGTATCCTTAAAAGTCCAGTGGCTGCTGCTCTCGATATCGTCTACCGCACCTAAAAGCACCCATAGGGGTACGCCGGACCAGACATTACCATCCTTATCCATCCATTCCTTGTAATGACCTGACCCTGTACAGGCCAGTCCTTCTTCAAACTCCTCCTGGGTGATGGTGTCCCCTACTTCTCCACTCATTTCCAGGGTCCATCCTGCCAGTGGTTCAGGAAGATTTGTCAATTCGATCTTAACAATGTTACCTACCTGTCGACCGGAAAAAACAGCCGAACCCTTAAGATGCAAGGGCCAGGAACCTTTTCCCGAATCAAGCTTTTGCGGTAGCGGTTCGCCGTTAAGGGTATTGGCCACGATAAGCCCGTCATTATGGGCAATTTCCGTACTATCAAAAGTTGCTTTCCACCCGTCACCTGCTATAACGTTAACTTGATACTTCTGAGCAGCCAGGTCATCATTAAAGTTGAAATGCTTATCGCCAATATCGGGGTTATCGTCAACCATAGCCACGAGCAGCCATAGGGGCATACCTCCCCAGACATTACCTTCATTATCAGTCCAGGACACCCTATGACTTGAGGAACAGGCTAAACCCTTGTCGAAGTCAGCCTTGGTTACCTTTTCATTTTTTGCTCCCGAAAGCTGAAGAGTCCAATCGGTTGGCTCTATCGGTGCAACACCTGTAGCAGCAACGGTTTTTACGGCTGCGGTAGCTGCTGCCTTAACCGCCCCGAGATCGTTCTTGTCAACTCCGTCTACATAGTAGAACTCGACCTTATCGCCGTCGGCTAGTTCAATCAAGTTTAAGGCATCGGCAGCATTGTTGTAACCATCTTTGTAGACATCGTTAACGTAGGCTAACCACTGACTGCCTCTCTTAACATAAGAGTAGTTTCCTACATTGTCTAAAAGAAGAGCCCCTGATGTACTATAATTCTTGTCTGTGACATCAAAGGTAAAGCTACCGGCATCTGCAGCGGCCTTAAGTGCCCCCAGTGGTGTATTCGCATACACAGTATAAGCTACTTCCGAATTGTAGGCGGTCACATCAAAGGTCTCACCCGGTGTCAGAACAACTGTCCCCTCGTAGAGAACATCCATTGTCGATGCCTGGGCCATACCGGGCATCATTAGGCCGCTGGATCCCAATACTAAAGTAAACATTAAGCATACAGCAACTAATTTGCCCCATCCTTTTATCCTATTAAACATGAACAAACCCACCTCGTTTCTTGTTTATCTTATATCTCTTTTCGCCCCGTACTGGTGTTTGTCACCCCCCGATTTCCTCCTATTCATACTCTTTCCACCCATGCAACCCTACTGTAAAACTACCGGGTTATGATCTACGGCATTACTCAGTTGGTCCACAATGAAAACCTTAATTACGTCGCCCGGATTTACGTTAAATCCGGCTTTAGCAGTATTAACAACATCAAAATCTGCTACCGCCGCAGTAAGTTCTAGCTGAAAGTCATTCCCGATATGGGTAAATACCAAGGTTTCTTCTCCTTCATGGGCCTTTACTGGCTCAATACCGACCGTAAAATATTTAAATCCGGCTTGATTCCCATTTAAGGTCATGGTTTTGATACCATCCGGGGTGGCTCCTATGATGTAAATAGCATCTTCTTCTGGGATTATGTTGTATTGTGGTGTTTCGGGTTGTATAGGTGTTTTATTTATGGTGTAGCTTTCAATCAGCTCTCCATTGGCTTTTTTGGCAGTGAGGGTTAAAAGATCACCGTTAATATTAATAACCTGATAGTTACTACCAGTTTCTACCCGGGCAATGTAGGGAAAATCTCCTCCGCCGGCATAAGCCTTAGAACCGGCATTACCCATCACATAGACAATTCCATACTCTGCGGAATCAGTTTGTGCATCTCCCTGGTATATCGGGTGAGTTCTCATATACACGTGCTGGTGTCCCACAAAAACCATATCTACCTGGTTCTGTTCTAAAATAGGTACCCAATTTTCACATATAGATTTGTCAATTCCTTTGTAATCATTAAAGGCAGGATAAGCAGGATGGTGAAAAACAGCAAACTTCCATTTCTTTGTAGTGCTTTGCAAGTCTTCCTGCAACCACCGTTTGGCTGCTTCATTAGTATTGTTACTACTATTTAAAACTACAAAGTGGGCATTACCATAATCGAAAGAATAGAATTCTGGTTGTAACCCATCAGGTCCATTAGTTGGCAATGCAAAAAATTTCAAATACATACCGCCATCGTGATTTCCCATAGTAGGCATCATTGGCATCCGGGAAAAAACACCTGACGCAGCGTCAAGAAATTGTCCCCACTCATTTTCATCGTAACTGTTATCGGTCAAATCTCCACCCAAAAGAGAAAACTTAATCTGGGGATAATCCTGGTAGAGCGCATCTAACATGTTACCCCACTGAGTATATCCATCCTGTACATCACCCAGGTATAAAAATGAGAAGTTGTCTGTATCTGCAGCAGTAGTAAACGACAATGTATCACTCCAGACTCCTTCATTGCCTACCCGATATATGTATTTTGTATCTGGAGCTAATCCATTTAGATTTACCGTATAATGGTAGTAAACACTGCCAAAGGTTGTACCATTAACATCAACTTCTTGAGCAGAATCAAAATTGCCGTTAAACTCATCGGCCATTATGTATTGAACCTGGGCTGGTTCATCATTGGTCATTAACCAGGTAATAGTCTGGGATATAGCTGGATCTTTTGTCCAGGTTAAAATTATTTTTTCCGGCTGGCTAAATTCCTCCGCCAGGACAAAGGGGGAAAAAACACAGCAAAAAGCTACCACTAACAAAAAAACCAGGCCAATAGTACTTCCCAAGAACGGAATTTTTCTATGGTGATAACCCCAGCCTAGTTTCATAGCGGCATACTCCTTTATTCAAAATTCTTTTACCTGCATAAAAACAGTACATTCTATACCGATCCTTTTGGTTCACCTTACCTGAATAGCACTAACCGCCACGCTACCCCGTAACTCTTAAAAGCCCAGCAAAAACTCCCCGTAATTTCCAGGCAGTTTTTTGTAAACACTTTTAAAATTTTAGCCGGCCGCCTAAAATAAGCAGGCGGCCAGCCATATTTTTAAGAGATTATGGGTTAATAGTTAAAGACAGTCGGATTATAACCAGTTTCATTGGTTAAAGAATCCACAATGTAAGCCCTGATAACATCACCCGGCTGCACATTAAATCCGGCTTTAGCTGTATCAGCTACATCAAAATCGGCTACCACCGCATTAAGCTCCAACTGGGTATCGTTTCTGCGATGGGTAAATACGGCTGTTTCTGTACCTTCATTTGCTATTACCGGTTCAATAGAAACAGTAAAATACTTAAAGCCGATTTGATCCGCATTAACGGTCATGGTTTTTATACCATCCTCGTTTACACCTATTTCATAAATTGCATCCGGTTCCGGTGTTATTTTGTATTGCGGCGTTTCAGGCTGCACAGTTTCTTCTTCTAGTACGACAGTTACAGTTTGAGGTTCACCTGTAACTGTAAAGTTACCGGTTTGCTCAACATAACCTTCCGAACTTACGGTATAGCTATATTCGCCAGCTTCCAACTTGTAGGTTCCATCTGCTTCTGCAGTCACTTCAATACCTTCACTATCTTTAACCACTACAGTTGCGTCTTCTGGAGTTACTGCAAAGGTTACTGGGTAAGTTACTGGTTCCGAAGGTGTATCATTAACAGTAAAAACGGCGAAATTAACGGGGGAGAGGAAAGAAGCGCATACATTATAGTCTCCAGCGGGCACCGCCGGAACAATAAGAGACACAGGATGCAGATCGCCATTGGCATCTGTTGTTACTTCTACCTCGGTCTCATCAGCATCCCAGATGCCGTTGCCGTTAGTGTCAAACCAGATATAATAACCACTCGTCTTGTTTGGCATATATCCGTATCCTACAATGTCTAGGCTCGTACCTGCAGTCCCTGAACTGGTATTTAGGGCTACACCCCTGACGGTATAAGTGGCTGAGGCTTTAAGACCACAAGCCGGTATGTCAGCGCACACCTGATAGGGTCCCGGCATTACTGAAGGAACGTACAGGCCGGGCGAAATGGCCGTCCCCGCATTACCGGTGGTTACCGGTGCCTGATTCTCACCCTCATCCCACACTCCATTCCCATTAGTATCAAACCACACATACCCAGTCGCATTTGCCTGAAACCCATCAATATTCATGCCTATATTGTTTCCCGGATTACCTCTGGGAGAGGAAAAGTAAATACTCGGGGTAATAACAATACTGGCAGAAGCATCGATAGTACCATTCTTTCCAATATCTAAGAGAACATTGTATATGCCTGTCGGAGCTGAGGGCCAAGTCATGTTCGTCACTGACAATGTACCGGAAGCAGTTGTAGTACCCTCCTTGAACATAGTCTCATCAAAGACCCCGTTCCCATTCCTATCAATAAATAATCTATAACTTGTGTTGGGGAGAAAGCCGCTGCCATTAATAGTAATATAACGGGCACCAACCCTGCTGTTTCCATTAGTCGGATCCACAATTATACCACTGTCACTGATAGTGAAACTGGCGTTAGCTTCGATGTCACCGATATCAGCCTGCACAGTGTAGCTGCCCGCGCTTTCTGACGGCACAGTTAAACTTGTGAGCAGGGGAATAGCCCCATTCTCATCTGTGTTCACCGCAACCGACGGCTCACCTTCGTCCCAAACTCCGTTATTGTTTGTGTCGAACCAGATGGTCCCTGCCGTGTCAGCATCAAAACCGCTACCGGTGATAAATATAGTTACCCCCGGTATTCCAGAGTTACTGCTCAACAGTATCTCCGCATCGCCGATTGGTGACTCTTCATTAACGGTCTGGATCACTGTTGCATCTTCGTATCCGGTCGCCTTGACCACGATGGCATAATCACCGGCTACGTTAAATACGCTTGCGGCAATATTAAGGTTGCCGGCAGATACTGAATACTGGTTACTAGTTAATGCGTTGCCATTTACAGTAATTTCAGTAATTGCATTCTCCCAGGCTGCATCAGCGATAAAAGTAATGTCTACTGCCTGACCAACTTCGTTATCAGTACTGTCAGCAGTCAGAACCGGTGCCGGATCAGGAACGGGCACCTGATAATCAAAACTGACAATATCACTATCTTCCTTACCTATACCAATTACTACTGCCTTAATGGTCGTGTCCTCGTTCATTTCAATCGGATGATTTATTTCATCCAGGACATCTTCCCGGGATGACCACCAGCGAGAAGCAATCCAATTATACATGGGACTTTTATAAGTAGGATTACTGCCATCGGTGGTATAATGAACTTTATCAGCATCATTATTAGGACTACTCAGTTTTACCCCGGTACCTGCTGCTACAGTTCCGCTGGCTGGTGTCGCCGTCGGGTTAGCCCATTTTTCCGGAGTTGCAGTAGAAACTTCAATTGTACCTACATACTTTGCAAAAGCATGATTAGTCTGTTCCGTAACCCACCGCTGTCCAAAAACTAGCAAAGGTGCAACTTGATCACTCATGTACTCTGGGTTTTCGCTGTCTATACTTTGTAAGGCCAAAATGGTATCAACTTTGACCGCAGAGTCCGGTGAACCTGGTATTGAGCCGTCATATGGGGCGTTTTCCTTAAGCCCAGGATAATAGTAACGATGATCGGTCAACAGTTCTTTACGAGTGAATGTCATCTTATAACCATCAGTTGATTTAACTGTTATTAACTTGGCTTCAGGTTTAATTCCAGCCATATCCAAAAGATCCGCTAGCTTAACTCCTTCTGCCGTATACCATTTCTTGGTCGGCCAGGTGTTTATCGAACTGTAAGTTGAAAACACCTGCTCCATTTGCTCCAAATCGTCCTTGGTTAAAGTGATAGGATTTTCGACCCCATCCCCGATTATCTTAACCTCGTAACCAGCAGCTGCAGGCATTATTAAGTCATGGGAATTAGTAGAGATCAGTTCAGCATCCTCTTCAAATCCGTTATTTGTTGTGATGCTTACATCTGATGCCCCTGTCTGGGGTTCTGCTTCAAGAGCCCCACTAGCATCAGAATCACCCGTAGTCTCAACTAGTTCCTCAGAATCGCCAGCACCGGAAACCGTCTTAGGCTCGGGAGCAATGTCATAGCTGGAAACTGTATTATCTTCCACCTTTGGGTCTTTGCCATCTACTACATCATCACTGGCTAAACTCCCGTCCCCTTCATCACTAAGACTAGGATCCACAGGCTGATCCATGCTTTCATTAATATCAGCGTTTATAACGGGATCTGCTAGTAACTGATAATCCAGCACATCCTCGATTTCAGATAACGCTGCTACCGGTATTTCATCAACCGCATAAGCCGCTGCAGGCATTACCAGCCCGCTTAAGCCCAGGATTAGACTTAGCATTAAACATAAAGCTAATTTGCCTAAACCTTTTTTCCTAATTAGCACTATCCAAAACACTCCTTTCCCTAGTTTCATGAAGTACGGCAGGTGATTTCGTTAATATGCTCCCGCTTTATAGACCAGCCTCCCTTCACCAATTCCTTACAACCTGGTCGGAAAGTGTATAAATTCGACACTTTATCATTATTAATCTTTAAAATCTTATAAAAATAACATTTTTTGTTTAAAATACGTCCTCATAAATTTCATGCTGTAACTGCGTCCTTCAACCGCTAAACCATTTACTGAACTTTGCGGTTAATTCTTATTGAGCTAACGCATTTACTACTACTGTAACTGCTTCAGCCCGGGTGGCAGTTGCTTTAGGCTTAAAGGTGTTATCTGGATAACCGGAGATTATACCTTTTCCGCTAGCTCTACCCACAGCCTCTTTAGCCCAATCAGAAATCTGGGCTCCATCGGCAAAACTCTTTCCTGGCGCAGTATTAGCAAGTTTAGCTGCTTTATCGATCATTACTGCCATCTGTTCCCGGGTGATATTATCATTGGGACCAAAGTTGTCCGCATCATAGCCGCCAACTATGCCATACCCAGCCGCGGTAGTAATATAATCCTTAGCCCAGTGATTAGCAGTATCACTAAATACCTTGCCTTCTTTTGGTTGCAAGTTAAAAGCTTTGACTAATATAGTGGCAAACTCCGCCCTGCTGATGGTATTATCCGGTTTGAAGGAACCATCTGGATATCCGCTTACCGCACCTAAGGCGACCAGTTTACTAATATTAGCTTCTGCCCAGTGCCCAGTAGTATCTTTTAAGCTGGTAACTGGTGTAACTTTATCTTTTTCGTCATCAACTGGTGTGACCGGACTGGTTTTTTCACTACCTAGAACAGCAAACTTGCTGAAATGACTTACTTCACCACTGACTTTTGCAGCCGTAGTATCTACTTTTACCTGGTCGAGAATTACCCATTTGCTGTTATCCCAAACATAGATACCTACTTCATATTTGCCGTTATCTGCTTTATTACGGTTATAAGGCAGGGTGATGGTGACCGGCTTTTTAAAGTTAATATTTTTATCACTGCTGATTTCGTATACATCGCCCAGTAGTTTGAATCCCGTGGAAACTGCCGGAATACCTGTACTCAGTTTCTTGACAGTAACCTTAATATCACTGCTCACTGCATCCGCCGGAAAACTGACTACCGCTCCAGCTTCCTTTACAGTACCGCCATTGGTGGTAATAGTCTGACCGGCCGGGGTAACGGAACCTCCTCCACCGCCTTTACTTCCACTACTACTTGAAGGAGTGTAGGCTACAAACTCGGTAAAGTGTTTAGTCCATATGGCCAGATCTCTACCAACATCAACCTTACCGTCTTTAGCATTTTTCAGGGCTTTTTCTGCGGCAGCCTGATTATCTTCCGGTATAAGGGTTGTAATTGCGGTAAACTTACCATTACGAATATAACCGGCTGATTGGCCTTTCTGCCCGGGGATCAGCAACCGAACCGGCTTTTCAAAGGTTATTTCTTCATCGGATAATCCTACTTCAATAACCGCATTAACCTTCTGAGCTCCACTTACCGACGCACTAGGCTCAATTTTAACTATCGGCAGAGTAATAGCACCATCCCAGTTTGCCGGTGAGCTAAGAACCTTATTCCCTTCCGGGATAGCCATTTCCACCGTTCCTAGAGAGGTAGTTGCCTTTACTGCCACCAGTGGTAATGCTTCGTCCTGGTTAACCTTGATTTTAGCCCCACTGGCATTAGCAGGTACGTTTATGGTTACTGGAGTGTCCGGGGTTATGGCTATAGTTTCATTTTTAGTAGCCGTTTCCAGTTTTGTAATGGTTACATCATAGCTGGTATTCCGGCCATCCACGGTAATCGTTAAAACCTGCCGAGCTGCTGCCCGAGAACTATCAAAACCGGACACATTCGATTTCGTAATCTTTTCCACCCTGCTGCTACCATTACTGTAAGTTCCGGTTACCTCCAGACCAGTGAGGTCAAGGGTTTCACCAACGGTATAAATTAACTTTTGGGGTAGCTTAGTAATAGCTATACGCTCAAGAGTAACCGGGGTTACCCCACCACCATCCGATATCACCAACGGTTTAGTATCGACATTAGTACCATATCCGGCCACCACGGTGAGGGTACCGGGAGATACCGCAGGTACTATGAATTTACAGCTATAATCCCCGCTGGTATTTGATTTAACTGCATCAAAAAAGACTATATTCTGGGTACTATCCAGCACTTTAATAGAAACCCACACATCAGGATCGGCAGAACCTGATGCCATTATATTGGTTCCAGCCTTTGCACTATCCGTACTTAGCGTTAAGGTAACGCTGTTACCTAGGGCTATTCCCGGTAACATGGACAACACCAGCAACATTGATATGGTTATAGCTACTAGTTTTCTAGTCATTAAATATCACCCCTTGAAAGTATTAGTTTGCAAATCGAAATTCTTTTTTGCCCGGTTGCAAAAAAGATGGCTGATTGCACATACAGTTAGATTAAAGTGGATACCACATCATTTTGCAGTACTTAATGTCACCGGTAACTGGAATGAAGGTTTAAAATTAGCTCAGTTTTATTAAAAACATAAGTCCTGCATTTTTAAAATCCCTCCATACTTAACCGGACAGGATCAGCCCCGATGATACTGCTCATAAAAAACATGTCCAAGTAAATCTCTATACAATCAACCTATCCCCTCCAGTCTCATACAGATTCCCAGCTTATCCCTTCCCCTGGCGATAAATTCGGATTCGGGCTACTGCCCCAAGCATAATGGGTACTTTCTAAGTATATAAACAAACTCCATCAAAACATTTATTACCATTTTCGGTCATTGAGTCGGGGGTAATATGGCCGGATCTTTGCCTTTTTTCGGATAATAGGTAATTCCCGGTTTTAAGGTCCATTAAAAAACCCGGCGAAAAGCAGCGCCGGGTCTGAATAGTTATTTCAAATACGTTACAAAGATGTGTTTAAAGATATGCTATAAGGATGTGTTACAAATATGTCAAAAAGAAGTGGTTTATGTGTGTAATGTAATATGCAGCTAATAAAACTATAAAAAAAGCGAGTCATGTGAAAACAGACTCGCCCCAAGAATTATTCGAAGTACGGCTTCTCCTTTCCACAATGGGAGGCACGTCCGTTTCCCGACGTACCCAACGACTTAAGACCATGGTATTACTTTAGGCTCTTAAGTTCGGAAAAGTTCTATGTAATTTTACTGCACAATCTATTTGTATACAATTGTAAACGTAAAATCAAAATAATGCAATATAAGAATAAATTTATCATTAATCTTTATTTCCCGACATCAGAGGATATTATTCCAGGCTTTTTAAGACAGTTTTTGCAAACAACCTTTTAAAATTTTAGCCGGCCGCCTGAAATAAACAGGCAGCCAGCCATATTTTTAAAAGATTATGAATTAATAGTTAAAGACAATCGGATTACAAGCAGTTTCATTAGTTAAACGGTCCACAATGTAAGCCCTGATAACGTCTCCCGTCTGCACATTGAATCCGGCTTTAGCTGTATCAGCTACATCAAAATCGGCTACTACCGCATTAAGCTCCAGCTGGGTATCGTTTCTGCGATGGGTGAATACGACTGTTTCTGTACCTTCATTCGCTATTACCGGTTCAATAGAAACAGTAAAATACTTAAAGCCGATTTGATCTGCATTAACAGTCATGGTTTTTATACCATCCTCGGTTACACCTATTTCATAAATTGCATCCGGTTCCGGTGTTATTTTGTATTGCGGCGTTTCAGGCTGCACAGTTTCTTCTTCTAGTACGACAGTTACAGTTTGAGCTTCACCTGTAACTGTAAAGTTACCGGTTTGCTCAACATAACCTTCCGCACTTACGGTATAGCTATATTCGCCAGCTTCCAACTTGTAGGTTCCGTCTGCTTCTGCAGCCACTTCAATACCTTCACTATCTTTAACCACTACAGTTGCATCTTCTGGAGTTACCGCAAAGGTTACTGTGTAAGTGATAGGTTCCGCTGCTTCACTTACCTGTTGGGTAACAGCAGCATCTAGAAAACCGGCCGCTTTGACAGTAATAGAATATTCCCGGGCTTCGTTAAAATTACTACCATCAAGGATAATCTTCCCGGTAGTAACTGAATATTTATCGCTGGCCAAATTCACACCATCAACACTTACGCCAGTAATAGATTCCCGCCAGGCAGCGTCATCTGTGAAAACCAGCTCAACATTCTCGCCCAGGTTGCTCTCGGTAACAGCCTGAGTTATAGACTGCGGAGCCAGCCTAACCTGAGTGGGAACAGCTCTATCCTCAGTCGTCCCGTCACCGAGTTTCCCTTTCGTGTTTTGACCCCAGGACCATATGGTGCCATCCTTTTTAATAGCAAAAGAATGGAAGTATCCGGCATTTATCATGGTGAGATCAGCTGGTTCACATAGTTGAACGGGCATGGAACTAGATTGCAACCCTTCGATTCCAAACCCACCATAATTGTTATAACCCCAGACCCAGACAGTCCCATCATTTTTCATGCTGATACCATGGTTTTCCCCCGCAGCAACCATTTTAGTATCCGTCAATCCGATAACCTGAATCGGCACACAGCTATGAGCATTCCAACCATCAGGACCAGCCGGGCCTAACTTACCATCATAACTTGCACCCCAACCCCATACTGTACCATCATTCTTAATGGCGAAAGACAACCTCATACCAGCTGCAATTGCCTTGACATCTGTCAGCGGAGTATTTGTTTCTGGATCAATCATAACCTGAACCGGTATAGTACTTCTTTCGGACGAACCGCTAAGACCATTACCTAACTGTCCAAAATTATTTCTACCCCAGGTCCATACTGTACCATCATTTTTAAGGGCAACAGAATGTTCCTTCCCGGTAGCAATTGTTTTGACGTTCGTCAGGTCAGTAACTTGAACCGGTAAGATACTTGTTTGTGTAGTACCATCACCTAACTTACCGTACCCGTTGTTACCCCAGGTCCATACCGTCCCATCATTTTTAAGGGCTACAGAATAGCCATCCCCAGCCGCAATCATCTGTACATCTGTCAATGCGGTACCAGTTGCCGAATCGGTAATAACTTGAACTGGAACAGAACTATTTATCTTGGTTCCATCGCCAAGCCGGCCACTTAAATTGTAACCCCAGGCCCATACCGTGCCATCGTTCTTGAGGGCCAGTGTATGATTATCACCAGTTGCAACCATCTTAACCTCTGTCAAGCCGTAGACCTGATCCGGAACAGTTCTGCTTTCCTTTTCACCATCTCCTAGCATGCCTCCCTGTCCATCGCCCCAGGCCCATACCGTACCATCGTTTTTAATTGCTACTGTATGGTTATTCCTTCCACTCACATAAACCATGTTACCCTTTCCTTCGGTTACAAAACACATGGGTCTTGCCTCTATCTCCTGCATTACGCTAGCATCTTTGTAACCGTTGGCTTTAACAGTAATATTAAAAACTTTAACCTCTGTAAACAATCCCGCTATAATACTGATCTTACCGGTGGTCACCTTGTATTGCTCAGCATCAAGTTTTGTACCATCGATGCTTACCTCCGTAATAGCGTTCCTCCACTCCGGATCATCAGTAAAGAAAATCCGTATGGGGTTACCTACAGTGTTACCACTGGTACTTGCAGTCAAAGTTGGTGGTATATTAGATTCCGCTGATTCTACCATCGTCTGCGTTACAGTGGCATCCTGGTAAGCAGTTGCCTTGACAGTAATGGTATAATCTCCGGCAGCTTCAAAGATACTAGCATCAAAGGTAAGCTTACCTTCGGCTACTGTATATTTATCGCTGGCCAGTATAGTACCATTCACCTTAACTTCAGTAACCGCTGTTCTCCAGGTTTCATCATCTGCAAAGGTGATTACTATGGAGTTGCCCACCGTGTTATCAGTTGTAGCGGCTACCAATACCGGGGGATTAGCACTTTCCGGTTTAGTAACTGTAAGACCAGTTACATGCTTGTAATTCATTTTGCTATTATTGACATCAAAGTACATACGTAAAGGAGTTAAATTACTACCATCGACTACGATGGCCTCGCCGTCGATCTCATAGGTAAGCAGATAATCACTGGCAGACTCATCGAAAGCTGGAAGGGTAACACCATTAGGAGAGTCTTTCATAATAACCTTTACTGTCCAGGTGTTATCATTGATATTCAAGGCCTCCAGCAGATCCGGTAAAGCAACACCTTTACAGGATTTATTCCCATAAATATTTATGGTTGCAGGCATAGCTTTTAAGTCAGCCATAGTATAGGATGCCTCCACAGCATTCCCGCCAACGGTAAATACTATTGGTTCCGGCGCTGCTACCTTGTAATCAAGACTAACAATATCGCTGTCGTCCTTACCTATACCAATTACTACCGCCTTAATGGTCGTGTCCTCATTTATTTCAATCGGATGATTTATTTCATCCAGGACATCTTCCCGGGATGACCACCAGCGAGAAGCAATCCAATTATACATGGGACTTTTATAAGTAGGATTACTGCCATCGGTGGTATAATGAACTTTATCAGCATCATTATTAGGACTACTCAGTTTTACCCCGGTACCTGCTGCTACAGTTCCGCTGGCTGGTGTCGCCGTCGGGTTAGCCCATTTTTCCGGAGTTGCAGTAGAAACTTCAATTGTACCTACATACTTTGCAAAAGCATGATTAGTCTGTTCCGTAACCCACCGCTGTCCAAAAACTAGCAAAGGTGCAACTTGATCACTCATGTACTCTGGGTTTTCGCTGTCTATACTTTGTAAGGCCAAAATGGTATCAACTTTGACCGCAGAGTCCGGTGAACCTGGTATTGAGCCGTCATATGGGGCGTTTTCCTTAAGCCCAGGATAATAGTAACGATGATCGGTCAACAGTTCTTTACGAGTGAATGTCATCTTATAACCATCAGTTGATTTAACTGTTATTAACTTGGCTTCAGGTTTAATTCCAGCCATATCCAAAAGATCCGCTAGCTTAACTCCTTCTGCCGTATACCATTTCTTGGTCGGCCAGGTGTTTATCGAACTGTAAGTTGAAAACACCTGCTCCATTTGCTCCAAATCGTCCTTGGTTAAAGTGATAGGATTTTCGACCCCATCCCCGATTATCTTAACCTCGTAACCAGCAGCTGCAGGCATTATTAAGTCATGGGAATTAGTAGAGATCAGTTCAGCATCCTCTTCAAATCCGTTATTTGTTGTGATGCTTACATCTGATGCCCCTGTCTGGGGTTCTGCTTCAAGAGCCCCACTAGCATCAGAATCACCCGTAGTCTCAACTAGTTCCTCAGAATCGCCAGCACCGGAAACCGTCTTAGGCTCGGGAGCAATGTCATAGCTGGAAACTGTATTATCTTCCACCTTTGGGTCTTTGCCATCTACTACATCATCACTGGCTAAACTCCCGTCCCCTTCATCACTAAGACTAGGATCCACAGGCTGATCCATGCTTTCATTAATATCAGCGTTTATAACGGGATCTGCTAGTAACTGATAATCCAGCACATCCTCGATTTCAGATAACGCTGCTACCGGTATTTCATCAACCGCATAAGCCGCTGCAGGCATTACCAGCCCGCTTAAGCCCAGGATTAGACTTAGCATTAAACATAAAGCTAATTTGCCTAAACCTTTTTTCCTAATTAGCACTATCCAAAACACTCCTTTCCCTAGTTTCACAAAGTACGGCAGGTGATTTTGTTAATATGCTCCCACTTATAGGCCAGCCTCCCTTCCCCAATTCCTTACAATCTGGTCGGAAAGTGTATAAATCCGACACTTTATCATTCTTGGTTTCAAAAATGTATTTTTATTTTGCCATAGACAGATAATAGGTAATTTTTAGTTTTAAGGTCCATTAAAAAACCCGGCGAAAAGCAGCGCCGGGTCTGAATAGTTATTTCAAATATATTACAAAGATATGTTTAAAGATATGCTATAAGGATGTGTCACAAATATATCAAAAAGAAGTGGTTTATGTGTGTAGTGTAATATGCAGCGAACAAAAATACAAAAAAGCGAGTCATGTGAAAACAGACTCGCCCCAAGAATTATTCGAAGTACGGCTTCTCCTTTCCACAATGGGAGGCACGTCCGTTTCCCGACGTACCCTAACGACTTAAAACCCATGGCATTGCTTTAGGCTCTTAAGTTCGGAAAAGTTCTATGTAATTTTACTGCACAATCTATTTGTATACAATTCTAAACGTAAAATCAAAATAATGCAATATAAGAATAAATTTATCATTAATCTTTATTTCCCGACATTGGAGGATATTATTCCGGGATCTTTCGTTGGCAGAATTAGATACTCTGACCAGGCCCGGAGATGCTAAAAAAGTCCCGGCCTACTAACATTCCCAATCTTAGCGATAAACTACACAATTTGATCAAATCTTGCAATCTGCCATATAGTTTAACTTTACCCGAGGAAAAGCAAAGAGCTGTTATAGACAGGATTTATTTGGTTCAATCATTTCGACCAACCTTTTGATATCCTGTGATTTTCTCTTAGGACACACTAGAACTGTATCCTCACATTCCACTACAACTATATCATTAAGTCCGAACACAACTACCTTCTTGCCATTGGTGCGTACCAGGCAACCGGAGCTATCTACAACTAAAGCATTTCCATTTACGGAATTGCCGTTTTCGTCTTTCTCCAATACTTCCGCCAGTGACTCCCAGCTTCCGATATCATTCCAGCCGAAATCACCTACTATGACTGCCATATTACTACACTTTTCAGCTATACCATAATCAATCGAAATACTTGGAAAACTCGGATAAGCATTTAGATAATCATCGTTACCCTTGGCAATGTTCTTAAATAATTGGGGCAGATGTTTTTCCACAAGGTTTCCCCATACCTCGGCGGTAGCTAAAAATATTCCCGCATTCCAATAATAATTGCCTGCTTTAATATAATGCTCCGCAGTTTGCTGGTCCGGCTTTTCATGAAATGCTTTTACTCGATAAGATTCTTTACCCGCATCACGTTCTATATATCCATACCCGGTCTCCGGCCTTTCAGGTTTTATACCTATGGTAACCAGAAACCCTTTCCGGGCAAGTTCTTCCGCCTTTCTCACCACCCGGCAAAACTCGTCATCATCTTTTATGTAATGATCAGCTGGAAAAACTCCAATTACTTCTTTATTATCAATTAGCTTTTGCGACAGGACTAAACCAACTGCTGGAGCAGTATTCCGGCCTACCGGTTCCGACAGGATCTTCGCATCTAAATGACTAACATCATCTTTGATTAATCCTTCCTGATCCTGACCACAAACTACTATAACCGTACCTAGTGGTTTTAGTCTCTGCAAGGTCATAACCAGCAGGCTACCCTGCCCAAAAAAATCACATAATTGCTTAGGCCGGCTATCAGTACTTTCCGGCCACAATCTAACTCCCCGCCCACCGGCCAGGACTACTGAGATCATTAAACTCTCCCTCCCGCAACTTATCTTCCCAGCTTCATACACACCTTATTAATTATCCATTCCATTTCTTCGATTCTGAGTAGTTTTATGATTATAAAATATACTACTGCCCCCACCAGACTGCATATGATGAAATTGATTAAATCCCATTTGAAACTTATCGTGGAAAACCCTTGCAGTACATTGTAAAGGTAATACACACATACTCCCATGACTCCCGCAGCAGTTACTATTTTTAAACCAGTTATAATCAGATTTTTCCCCTGTATATGTTCAATCTTTTTTCGCAAATACCACATAAGTACCAGAAAGCTAATACAAAAGGTTATAGACGTTGCCAAGGCCAAACCCCCATGGGCCAAATATCTCACCAAAATAATGTTAAGTATTATATTTAAAGCTACGGTCCCCAATCCAATAAACATAGGAGTCTTAGTATCCTGTAAGGAATAAAAAGCCCGGAAAACAATCTCCCTAAGACACATCGCCGGTAGCCCCAGAGCATAAAAAAGCAACGCAAAAGCAGTTAACGTTGCTGCCGCCTCGTCAAACGCTCCGCGCTGGAACACTATCCGCACCACCGGATCTTTTAAAATAATGATTCCTACCGTAATAGGCATAATTATTAGTAACAAACCATTCAAAGAACGTATCAACGAGCTTAGAAAGGTTTTGCTATCTTTAACAACGGCTGATTGAGCTAACTCGGGGTATATAGCGCTGGCTACCGCTACCGCAATGATACCGTAAACCATACCATTAAGCTTAGTGGCATAATTAAGAGCAGCAATACTTCCTTCCACTAAGCCAGAAGCCAACATACGGTCAACTAGTAGATTAATCTGACCAGCTCCGCTCCCTACAATAACCGGCAAAATTAATAAACCCATTTTACGAAAACCTGAGTGAGAAAAGTTTATTTCTGGTTGGTATCTAAACCCAGCCCGACGCAGATCTGGTACCTGAAAAAGCCACTGGCTGATAGCCCCTACCAGAGTGCCCACAGCCAGACCTTTTATCCCCCAGGCCCCTCCCAGGATAAATATGGAAGCTATTATTATTAGGTTGTTAGGTATACCGATAAAAGCCGGATAAAAAAAGCGCCGCTGGCTCTGCAGGATTCCGGTTCCCATCCCCATTAAACCCATAAATAGCATCATGGGAAACATAATCCTACTTAAGTCTACGGCCAAAGAATGTGCCGGTCCACTAAACCCAGGGGCAACTAAATTCACTAAAATATCACCAAAAAGCTCCCCCAGCAAAATTATTATGGCTATCAGAACCGCCATAAAAGTAGTAACCGAATTAACCAGGCTGAGAACAGATTTGCGTCCTTCTTTTTCTTTGTATTCAGTTATAAGGGGTATAACTGTAGTAGTTAGCGATCCCCCTACTACAGAAAACAGCATCTGAGGAATGATCAGAGCTACTAAATAGGCATCCACATAATATGAGGCACCGAAAAAAGCAGCGATGGCTACTTCACGGATAAAGCCTAGAATTTTGCTGGTGGTGGTGCCGGCGGAGATAATAGTAGTATTGATTAATAAATCTTTAACTTTAACATTATTTTTAGTGTTATCCATTGTAATTGTCTGTAAACCACTTATAAGTTGATCTGATTCCTTCTTCTAAAGAAATTTTAGGTTGCCATCCTAAACTGTATAATCTACTGACATCTAATAGCTTTCTAGGCGTGCCGTCTGGTTTACTATCATCAAACACTATTGAGCCTGTATATCCTACTATATTTTTAACTAGTTCTGCTAGTTCTTTAATAGTAATGTCTTTCCCGCACCCAATATTTATAATTTCAGGACTATCATAATTCTTCATTAAGAAAACGCAAGCATCTGATAAATCATCAACATGTAAGAACTCACGCCTGGGTGTTCCCGTCCCCCAAACTGTAACACATTTTTGATTATGTAATTTAGCTTCGTGAAATTTACGTATTAAAGCAGGTAAAACATGTGACGATTCTAAATCAAAGTTATCGCCCGGCCCATATAAATTAGTCGGCATAACACTGATAAAATTAGCCTTGTACTGTTTATTATAGGCCTGACACATTTTTATCCCGGCAATTTTGGCAATAGCATAGGCTTCATTGGTTTCCTCCAGAATACCGCTTAATAAACTATCTTCTTTTATAGGTTGCTTAGCAAATTTCGGATAGATGCAGGATGAACCCAAAAACAGTAATTTTTTAACTCCAAAACGATAGGCCGAATCAATTACATTAGTTTCTATTAAAAGATTCTCTCTAATAAAATTCGCCGGATATGTGTTATTAGCAAGTATTCCTCCTACCTTGGCCGCAGCTAAAAAAACATACTCCGGGTGCTGCCTATTAAAAAAATCAAAAGTTGCCGCTGAATCTGTTAAATCTAATTCGCTATGGGATTTTGTAAGAATAGAAGTATAACCTTCACTAGTTAGTTTTCTTAGAATGGCTGATCCGACCAGTCCTTGGTGACCTGCTACGTAAATTTTCGCATCTCTATCCATTCGCTACACCCCGCTGTACAATATTAAATCCGGCATCTTTCAGGGTTCGTTCCTGTTTGGCAAGCTCTAGATCATGTTCAACCATCATATCTACTAATTGGTCCAGATCAACTTTAGGTTCCCACCCTAGCTTTTGCCTTGCCTTACTGGCATCTCCTAATAAAGCATCTACTTCAGTAGGGCGAAAGTAACGAGGATCAATTACCACGTAATTCTCCCAGTTTAGGCCTAAATGCGCGAATACTTTTTCTACAAATTGCCTCACTGAATGAGTTTTTCCGGTAGCAATTGCATAATCGTCAGGAGTTTCTTGCTGAAGCATCAGCCACATAGCTTGCACATAATCTCCAGCATAACCCCAGTCCCTTTTAGCATCTAAATTTCCCAGATAAAGTTTATCCTGCAATCCCATTTTTATCCGAGTTGCCGCACGAGTAATTTTTCTCGTTACAAATGTTTCCCCGCGTCGGGGTGACTCATGATTAAATAAAATACCATTACATGCGAAAATATTATACGCTTCCCGGTAATTAACCACTTGCCAATAAGCATATACTTTGGCACATGCATAAGGACTGCGCGGATAAAATGGGGTAAGTTCCGATTGTGGTGGTTTTGCCGCTCCAAACATTTCTGAAGAACTTGCCTGATATAATTTAACCTGCTTCCCAACACGCTGCTGGTAATCTCTTATTGCTTCTAATAAACGTAGTGTTCCCATGGCAACTGAATCGACTGTATACTCAGGCATTTCAAAAGATACTTTAACATGGGACTGCGCCGCAAGGTTATATACCTCATCAGGTTGGACCTTTTCCAGTATGGTACGTAAGCCTGTACCATCAGTAAGATCTCCATAGTGTAGAAACAACTCTACCTGATCTTCATGAGGGTCTTTGTAAATATGATCTATTCTATCAGTGTTAAAAGTCGAAGCTCTACGAATAATGCCATGTACTTCATACCCCTTATTTAACAGAAACTCAGCTAGATAAGATCCGTCCTGGCCAGTAATTCCGGTAATTAATGCTTTTTTATTCAACTTTTTAGCCCCTTTCCCTAACCAAGGAATAAAGTTTTTTTTCAAAATCTAAAAGAATTTGTTCTTTATCTATATATTGTTCAGCATAATTGCGTGCGTTTTTCCCCATCTCTTCCCTTAGTTCAGGTGAATCAATTAGCTGCACTAAACCTGATACAAATAATTCGGTATTCTCAGGAGGTACTACTACACCAGCCTTATGGTTACTTAATGTTTCATAAAGAGCAGTACCCGGATCAGCAGTAGCCACAGAGGGCTTCCCCGCCGCTAGTATATTAGTAAGCTTTGAAGGCATAACAATATCTGCTGCCTCCCTCTTTTGCACTACTAAGTGTATATCACCGGCTGCAAGCATTTCTGGAACACGTTCCCAGGGCTGAACAGGTAAAAATGATACACTAGTCAGATTCAATTTTTTTGCCTTACTTTCAAGACGTCCACGTGCAGCCCCTGAGCCAATAAGAATAAACTTTAAACGCTTATCTTCACGAAGACTGTTTGCTGCATCTAATATTAGCTCTAGCCCCTGCTTTTCGCCCATGTTTCCCGCATACATTAATACACACATATCCTGGTTTAATCCCAGCTCTTTCCTAAAGGAATTTTCCCGTGGCATTGGCTTTATAAAATTAATATCAGACCAATTAGGGAATAACCATACCTTTTCCTCTGGTATTCCTTTAGCAACTATTCGTTTTTTCATCGCTTCAGTAATAGTAGAAACCCGAGAAGCTTTAGAAAGCAAAAAACTCTCCACTTTATAAAGGGCATTACCAGCTACACCAGACTTGAGAATACCAAGTCGGAACGCTGCATCTACCTGCAAGTCTTGTATATGGAAAACCCAGGGTATTTTACGCAAACTACTAAATATCCACGGATAAACTCCAATTTGTAAAGGAGGACAAATTGCTATCATTACATCATATTTTTTATTAATTCCCTTGCTAAACCACCATCTGGCCGCATTCTTCGAAAAGCTAGTTTCATGATAAATACGCGTTTTTCCGGAAATTTTATCAGGCTCAGGAATATAAAGAGGGGTGCGGTACACGTTCACCCCATTTATTTTTTCTTGAAAAAATTTTAGCCCTTTATAATCTTCACTTAACTGCCAGGCAGGATAAAAAGGTGGAGCAACAATAGCATCAACGTGATGTCCTCTACTAGCTAACCAGGCAGCCATCTCCCCTGTATATTTACCCGTTCCGGTAGGTTCAGGATAATAGTTAAGACCATAAATCAGAATGCATAAAGATCTCACTCTTCTTACCTCTTATTAACCCGTTTTTTTCTAATAACATCTTCATATATATTCATTAGTATTTCATAGTTTATCTGCGGCGTATATTTCGCCTCATATTCAGCACGGGCCCGTTGGCTCATTACCTGCCACTCTTCAGCCCCTAAATCTATAGCAACAATTAACTTATCCTTTAGTGATTCAATACTATTAGGTGTAAATAAGTATCCTGTTTCGTTTTCTTTTACTATTTCAGGAAATCCCGCATGATTCGGAACTATAACAGGTAATCCTACCGAAAATGCTTCAATAATAACCAAACCAAATGTTTCATACCAGCGTGATGGCATAATTAAAAACTTTGCAGTTGCCATTTCCTTAAATATCTGTTCTTTGTTACACCAACCCTTCCACTCAACATTATTTAAATCGCTAAATTGTTTTTTAAGTACTTTTTCCTCAGGTCCATCACCAATAATAACTAAGTTAACTTCTTTTGTTCTAAGAGCCTTCCAGGCATTAAGTAATAAATCCAAACCTTTTTCTGGTGATAAGCGGCCTACAAAAACAACTTTGTTTACTCTTTTATTTTTTATTGGTAGTTTGGAGTTATAAATAAAATTAGGTTTAACATATACCCGTTCCCTTGGTAACCCTGACGCAGCCATTATCGACCGAGCAAACCCAGTTAATGCAATATAAGCATCTACCTTTTTTTTATATGTCCCCATTATTCTATGTAAAACCTGCATTCCTACAATTGTACCCGTTGCTGCTAATGAATTCCTATAACACTTATACCTTAGTGCTTGGACAGGTAAATGTCCTACGCAGCCGGTGCATGGCATATTATCACGCATTAATAATGCATTTGTACATATTAAGCGATAATTGTGTAAGGTCTGGACAATGGGTACTCCTTTTTTATTTATTGCCCAGTATATACTCGGGCTAAGTAATGGAAATGTATTATGAACATGGATTATATCAGGATTTATATTATTTAAAACGCTATAAACATAGCGATAGTTATTCCTCGACCACATAGTATTAAGAGCTAAATTAACCTCCGATGTAATTCGCGAAATATTAATATCCCTATTGCTGACTAGAAGCTGTTTAACTTGGTGGCCTTTTTGGCTTAATAGCTTTTTCTCCATATCCAACACAACATCCTCGCCACCAGGATTTTGGTATAAATTATGTATTTGAAGTATTTGCAATTTTAATCACCCACAGTATAGAAATACACTTATCTTAAAATTACTTGCCATAATAATTTCGATTAGTTGCTTTACCTTATACACCTTTGTCTAATGCGTGTTTATGATGTTTAGCTAATCGAAAATTACAACTTATTTTTACCTATCAGGCTTGGGTAATAATTATTAATAATTTGTATACACGGCAATAAGATTATGATTGATACAACGGTAAACAATATACCTATCACACTGTCTTGTACTACATATTCATTTAGTTTAAATACCCGTAAAAGTCTTTCAATAAATCTGTAGCTTAGCGGTAAATGCAACGCTAGTATTATTAGAGAATTAATGCCAAGGTAGGATAGTTTTTTTGAGTTTTGCATTTTCATGGCGATAAATACAAATGTAGCTATACCCGAACAAGCTATTAAAATATTCCGGAAATAGTTAACTACTACATTAGAGATTTGAGCCAATAATATGATTTGTAAAAAATCAGGATAGACTAATACTAATAAGTTAATTATAACCGCAATGTAAAATATTACTTTTCGGTATACTGGTTTAATATTTATTTTCGTTTTCGCCACAAGGTTACCTATTGCGAAAAAAATTATGTAATAGAACGCAAAATCTAAGCTCCATGGTAATCTATCCAGATTTAGGGACTCCAACACGCTTGGGCTAATGAGGCCGATCAATATTAGTGCTAATAGTATTGTGTAATTATTAGAAATACTCCTCTTTGCTACGTAATAAAATACTTGTACAAGAAATAAGCAAGTTAAAAACCAAAGTGGTTGGTTATACGGAATACAATTTCTCTCCGATAAAATAAAAGCCTTTAATACTCCGACTAAAGCTAAACCATGGTTATTTATTATGGCAATTAATATTACCGACAAAAATGTAAAACTAACGTAAGGAAATAATAATGATTTTATCTTTGATTTTATGAAAGTACTAAATGTTGGGTATTTTCTAAAAAGATACCCTGATATAAAAAAAACAGTGGCATATGAAATGAATAAATATAATAAAATAGTTTCTGAGATATCGGCATATGACTAATACAACAAGAATTATTACTAATTCCTTACATACATCGATCCATTTTATCCGCTGACTCTTCACTTTACTGTTCTCCTTGCAATTAGCTGTCTACGATGTCTCCTAAATTTTTCCTACATTCTCACCTCCTAATATATTTTGGTATGATTTGCATTTTGTCACAATGAGCATAAAACCAAGTATTGGAACTAAATATGCAAATGTGCTCATTATATCACCACGCAAAAAAAATAGTTGATATCCTGCAAAAAAAGGAACAAAAACTGTAACGAAACTACTTTTAGTCTTTTTTTCAAGGTATACCTTTTCTAATAAGCCAATAATAAAACCATAGCAAATAAATGCTAGTATAACACCTATAAGGCCTCCGTTAATATAAGCTTCGGCCCACAACGGAGCAGATAAATTTGTATAATCGTATCCCATGTACTCAGCAACAAATTCTCCAGTACCAAGAGGTTTATCTCCCCATACAGTTCGCGGTACAAAAAAAAATAATACCCCTAAAGCTTGGTTGCCTTTTGTTGAGCCTTCGTTTTCTACATATTCAACCGTATTAGCTAACTGTTTAAATGCATCATAATCACCATTTTTAGTCAATTCATTCGCAACACCTTGATAATCTATATTAATATCTTTTGTAGAACGAAATAAGTCTGCATATGGAAAAATAACTAGAAGCAAAATCAACAAAGACATAATCCATAACTTCATAGATTGCCTATCGTTCCATTTAAAAATCACAAACATAGTGCTTAACCCAACAAAGCCTACCTGATAACGAGCACTTGCTACCGGGTTTGAACATATACAAATAAGTATAGTAATCAAAAAGAATATTATAATTGTAATAGCCTTTAAGTTATTTCCTAATGACTGTGCATTATTCAATTTCACTAAACCTGCTATGTAGGCTACATAAATGGATGCTACTAAAAAATGTCCAATTAATAATATTTGGGTTTTGCTGTATTTGTTTGCTAAAAGCATACTTATTTCTGTTCTTGTCATCAGAAATGTAGAAAAGCCACCATAAAACCTAGTTATTATTATTAGGCTTACAACAATGGTTAATACAGAAAATAGTACCATACGTCTAGTGTCTAAAAATAGAATAATTCTCTGTTTAGCAAGACCCTTGTTACTGATACCGAGTTTATACCCGATGTCAAAAAACACCAGCCCTATTACTACAACTAGTAGTGACAAAGTTATTATTCCGGCTGGATTAATGGCCGACCATGGAGTAATGTTACTTAACACCTGCCCCAAAGGAACTATTCCTAGCCAAACGTAAACGAATATCCAAAACGTCAAGCTTAATAGTTTTTCTTTTCCATAAGCCCCTAACATTGTTAATCGTATAGTACCATAGAATAAGATTGAATATGCTAATACGGCCTCTAAGCTCCATTCTATGGTCGGCAGTTGGGATATTATGTAAAATGGAAATAGCAACCCAAGGGTAAAAATTAACCCTATATCCCACAACCAACCTATAGGTGTATCAGATATATTGTATTGATCTTTCATAAAGTACAATCCCCCATTTCAACTAGAAACCTAAGATGACATTAAGCACATTTCCTGAATACTAATTTAAATAGAGGATACTTTCTTAAAATGATCGTAAATGGCATTAATTATTTTTTCTGCATTATTTATTGTACGACAATTCTTGTTTGTATACACAAAACTGCCTGCATAGTTGATATTTAGATAGTTGCCAATAAATTGCATATTTTTTTTGTCCCATTCTTTATCAGTTAAATAATTTCCTTGTCGTAAATGCATATGTAAATCATCCCAGTTATTTATTTTAATAGCCGCTGGATGATGTTGAAAAAAGACCTCCCCAAATAAATATACCGGTTTTTTTAGTAGCAAGCTTTCAAATCCCATCGTACTCGTTAAAGTTATAACCCCTTTGGATCTTCGTATCAATTCACTATTATTAACATTGGCGCCTAATATTACAACATTAGGTAATTTTCTGATTTTATTATAAAAACTTGTTTTTCTAAGCTTGGCAAATTGCGGATGTTCTTTAACAACTAATTTGCAAGGAAAAGGTAACGACATTGCACAGTTTTTAACAAAGGTATCCAAATCACTATAATATGTTGCCTGTGCTGAAGTACTAGATTCTGGTTGAACATGCAAAGGTAGAACATAGTAAGGTTCCGTAGGTATATCCATTTCAAGTTTTCTTTTAAATGCATATCTAGAGATAATACTTTTAAAAACATTTCTAGGAATATTCTTAATAATAAACTTAGCTTCATAATCTCTAGATTTATCCTTTAGTAAGTACCATTTAGATAAAGCCCCACACTCTTCTTTTAGCCGCTTGCCATAATAAGAAACTATGCTTCTGCGTTCAGGAGATTCAATTATATATGAGGGAAGTAATGAATGAGTAACTATTCCGTTTATTATTTCAGGAATGTTTTTTTCTCGCATATCCATATCTAAATTGTTTTTTAATAATCTCGAAGTAAAACAACTATCAAAAATGTCAAATTTTCCTGGAATTCTTGAACCTATTAATCCAAAGTATTCAATATCTAACTCTTGGCAAATTGAAAAAACTGTTAAGCTAAACACATTAGATGGTGGTTCATAAATAATAATATCCGGTTTCTCCTTGGTGAGAAACTTATAAGTACTCTTATAGATTCTAGTAACTATTTCAATGGATTCTCTATAATCAAGTCTTAGCGGTCCAAATAAACATTTACGATCTATAGATGGGTACCATTTTCCCCACAAATCCTTTGGAAGACTTATATCTTCTTGTAAGCTATGACTATCCAATGTAGAGTAATAATTACACCCAGTAAACCTGTTTTTATATTTAATATCTACTAAACGGCTATTAGAAATAGCACATGTCTCCAATCCTTTTTGTTTTGCAACTGCATTTAGTAAACTAAATAATTCAACCATCCCAGGTGCATTGTTAAGCAAAAAACACAACTTCATATAAAAGCTACCTCATTAATTTAAATGATCTCCCATTTAACTGGAGTGCCTTTTTTTATATCTTCTCTAACTTTTCGACCTATTATCACATCATAATACTTCGGCTCTAATCCATACCCTGGCCTAACTATCCGTAAATTTTTCTCTGTAAATACATCGCCGGCTTTCATATCTTCAGCTACATATAAAGAGCGTCGAAATTTCAATGATTTTTCCTCATTTTTTGTTGCTCCATAGTTTATCTTACCTAATGCTTGCCAAGCACGCTCTGCTTCTACAACCAAATTTTCCATCTCTTTTGGTTCCATCGAAAATGCGGCATCTACGCCACCTTCATCACGACATAATGTAAAGTGTTTTTCTATAAAGGTTGCTCCTAATGCAACACTTGCTACAGCTACTCCAGTTCCAAGTGTATGATCGGAAAGCCCTACCTGGCAGTTAAATAAATCTCTCATATGAGGAATTGTTAATAGATTGCTGTCTTCTGGACTAGCAGGATATGAGCTTGTACATTTAAGTAGTATTATGTCTTTACAACCGGCTTCACGAGCAGCTCGAACTGTTTCGTCAAGTTCAGCAATATTAGCCATACCTGTTGAAATAATTATAGGTTTATCGGTTGATGCTACTTTTTTTATTAAAGGTAAATGCGTATTTTCAAATGATGCTATTTTATAACAGGGAACGTCTAATGATTCTAGAAAATCTACTGCTGTTTCATCAAACGGAGTACTAAAAGCTATTAGCCCTAATTCTTTACATCTATCAAAGATAGGCTTATGCCATTCCCATGGGGTGTAGGCTTGTTGGTAAAGATCATAAAGCGACTGTCCTTTCCAAAGGCTTTTATTGTCATCTATATAGAAGTCTTTAATTTTAACATCTAAAGTTAAAGTATCGGCTGTATAGGTTTGAAGTTTTACTGCATCTACACCTGTTTTAGCTGCTACCTCAACTATTTTCAGTGCTGTTTCTAGTGATTGATTATGATTACCTGACATTTCTGCAACTATAAATGGTTTATGGTATTTCCCTATTAACCTACTATTTACTGTTATATCATGCAACATTTAATCTCCCCTTTCTAATGCTTTCCCTATTATATCGGTGACAGGGGTATCCCATCCTTTTGTTAATAGGTGTTCCCATTTTTTTCTATCAATTGTTTTATGTAATGTTCCTCTCTTAGGCTGCGGTATAGGCATTATATTACCGTTTTTTATATCCAACCATTTCTCCATTAATAAGTTCTCGATTTCAATAATTAACTTTTCGTAGCTAGTTCTTAACGTGTCTTCTAAGCAATATTTTACGGTTTTTTGAATTATTATATCGCCTGTATCTAAACCTTCATCTATGTAATGAATTGTTACCCCTTTAGGGGTGTCTTCAAGGAAGCTCCAAAGGTTTGGGTCAGCTCCTCTGTTCCATGGTAAGTAGGAAATATGTAAATTAATTGCTCTTCGGTAAAACTTGGTAACCACTTCTTTGTTTATTATATGCCTATAACCATAACTAATGATAAAGTCATATTCATCCAGTTTTTCGAAAGTGCTAAGTGCCTGTTCTGTTTGAGTTACTTCATCACCTTGAGACACAAAAAAGCGATTAATATGCTTTTTATTGGGACCAAGATAAAGTATCTTCACTATATCCCCCTCTGTTATCAAAAAGAACTTTTATTAACCAATTAGGACTATTATTGCTCATTATTTTTAATGAATTAATACTCATCATTTTTATCTTAGCTTTGTTTTCTATTAAATTCTTCAAAGTATTATGTAATTTAATATAATCGACATTATCATTATTACCTTGATTAATTATTGCTTTGTTCCTAGCCATTGCTCGCACTATAGCTACTTGATTATCCGCCACTACAACACAAATTGACGGCAAACCCAGAAAACATCTCTCCCAAGTAGTAGAGCCACCTGCACCTATAGCTAAATCAGCTTTAGCCATTAATTCTGCCATGTTGTTTACTTGATAATGATAGTTAAAGCAAGCCTTATCGCACAAATGCTTTATTTCTTTTTGATGTGGATTACTAGCACCAACTACTACATCTACTTCTATATCACGACGGTTAAGTTTTTCTACTGCTTTGATAGCTTTTATGGTTTCATTAGTAGGATCACTCCCCCCGAAAAATATGTGTATCCTTCTTACGATTCCATCTCTTTCTTTTAAGGTAGCTCTCGCTTTATAGAACTCTGGACGTAATAATACGTATTTAGGCCCCAGTAGTTTTTTGCAAGATGCAGGTACTAACCTATCATATCTACTTTCCATATTTTCAACATAGTTTTGATCTAACAATATATCACAATTATGTTTTCTATTAGCAAGGTCATCTATTACCATAATTTTACTGCTACGCGATCTTAACTTATTTTCCCATTTTATATCCAAAGCATAGTGGTCTACAATTAGCAGGTCAACATTCTCTTCTTTTAAAGCCGTTATGGATTGTTCTGCATCTAATTCCCATGTAGCTCCTAACCACTCATCATATTCTTTAGTTAATTGATCATTTTTTTTATTAGTCATAACGGATAAACGGCTAACCCTATAGCCTTTGCTTTCAATAATACCTATTATATTGCCTTCTAAATCTCGGCATATAAACTCCACCTGTACTTCTTTTTCCTTCAGTTGATCTGCTAGCGTTAAACACCTCATTACATGTCCGGTTCCTATTTTTATTGAAGAATCGGTTCTAATTACTATTTTTTTCATTTTCCGTATGCCTTTTGTTCTATATCTTTATTAATATTTATCCACTCTGGGTTTTGTTTTATAAGTCTTAAACATTCTTCTAGTGTAAACTCGTTGTTTACTACATAAAGATTCTCAATTATTTTTTTAACGAGTTCAAAGTCTTCTGGTGTATCTACAGTCCATCTATGGTGACTTTGATTTTCTTGATATTCTAAATTACCTAATCTATAATTCTCCGGATTTCTATATATATATGAAGTCACATGTTCTCTATCCGGCTTTGATTTAGCTTTACTATTTATTTCTTCTAATACTTCAAAGCTAAACACTTCTGTATCCATGCCTCTCGGAAATGTCCTTTTCAAGGTATTAGAAACATAGTCATATCTGTCAATATTATGTATGTACATTTTTATTACTTCATTTACTATAGTAGTATCTATTAATGGACAATCCGAAGTAACTCTAACTATTACATCTGCACTATAGTATTTTGCTGTTTCGTAATAGCGTGACAGTACATCTTCCTCTAAGCCTCGGTAATATTTCACATCATTGTCTTCACACCAATGTATAATAAGATTATCTGAAGCATTTGTAGTAGTTGCCACTACTACTTCATCTGCTAATTGGACTTTTTTTAATCTCTCCACATGATACTCTAATAGCGGTTTATTCAATACTTCTTTTAATACTTTCCCTGGAAGTCTAGTAGAAGTCATTCTGGCCTGTGTAATTATAACTGTTTTCACGATAATACCTCGCTCATGCAATCGATTACATACTGTACATCATCATTATTCATAGCCGGATATAATGGTAAAGATAATACTCTTCGATAATGATCCTCTGCTACTGGATAGTCACCCCAGTCATAACCAAGTTCTTCTTTATAATATGGCATTGTATGAACTGGTATATAGTGAACTTGAGTATATATACTTTTTTCCTTTAACCTTTTATAAAGTTCTCCTCGATTTATGTTACCCTCATTTTTAACCCTTACAGCATATAAATGATAGGAATTATAATATTCGTTAGGCTCAACCGGTAATTCCAAAGGTAAATCTTTAAAAGCATTATTGTAATGTTTAACTATTTCTCTCCGTCGGTTTATAAAGTAATCTAATTTCTTCAATTGCGATGTTCCTAAAGCTGCCTGTATATCGGTCATTCGATAGTTAAATCCCAAATCTTGCATTTCATAATACCAATTTCCATGGCTGTTTTCCTTAAAGTGGGCTTTGTCCCTTGTTATTCCGTGACTACGCAACATAACTAGTTTTTTATATAGGTTTTCAGAATTGGTAGTAACCATCCCGCCTTCACCAGTTGTAATATGTTTTACGGGATGAAAGCTAAAAACAGTCATATCTGAGTAGTTACAATCTCCTATTATGCTTCCTTTGTATTTTGACCCTAATGCATGACATGCGTCTTCTATTACTACTAAGTCATACTTTTTTGCTATCCTATGTATTTCTTCAATATTACAGGGAAGGCCAGTATAATGAACAGGTATAAGTGCTTTAGTTTTATCTGTTATCTTATTTTCTATTTCGGAAACATTTATGTTATAGGTTGTGTAATCTATATCAACAAAAACAGGCATTGCACCTACGTATAAGGCAGCATTTGCAGTAGCAGCAAATGTCATCGGGGTAGTAATAACTTCGTCATTATCTTTGATGTTGGCTGCTAAATAAGAAATATGTAAAGCAGCTGTACCACTAGATACAGCAATAGCATATTTTGCGCCAATTTTTTTTGCAAATTCCCTTTCAAATTTCGTTATGTATGGCCCGGTTGTTAAATAATCACCTTTTAGAACCTCTACTACCGCATTTATATCATTATCATCTATATATTGTTTAGCATAAGGGATAACCTTTTCCATATATAGTTAATTCTCCTTGATTATTTCTCTTAATTCCTCTACCGTTAGCCACCGTGTATTGTTATTGCTATTATAATTGAAACCATCAGGAACAGCTTTTCCTCCGTTTTGGTCTAGGTATTGTTCTTTACTCCACCATGAAAATTGCGGTTGTATAACATAATAATCATTATACTCCAACGTATTTCTGGCATCTTCTTCAGATATCATATATTCATGTAGTTTTTCCCCAGGTCGTATTCCTACTATTTCTGTTTCACAACCGGGAGCAACAGCTTTAGCTAAATCCATTATGCTCATACTTGGAATTTTAGGAATAAACAGCTCTCCGCCCCTCATTCTTTCAAAGCTCTTTAATACAAAATTAACTCCCTGTTCTAGAGTAATCCAGAAACGTGTCATTCTAGGATCAGTAATTGGAACCTTTCCTTTTTCTTTACAACTTAAAAAGAAGGGAACAACACTTCCCCTGCTACCTACAACATTACCATATCTAACTACTGCAAACCTTGTTTCTTTACTCCCTGCATAAGCATTACCGGCTATAAACAGTTTATCTGAACATAGTTTTGTCGCTCCATATAGGTTTATAGGATTACAGGCCTTGTCCGTGCTTAGCGCTATTACCTTTTTTATACCACGGTCTATGGCAACATTTACAACATTTTCGGCACCGTTTACATTTGTTTTAATGGCTTCAATAGGGTTATATTCTGCAGCTGGGACTTGTTTTAATGCTGCTGCATGGACAACATAGTCTACACCATCAAATGCTCTATAAAGTCTTTCTTTATCTCTTACATCCCCTATAAAAAATCTCAACTTAGAATTATTGTTAAACCGCTGTGCCATTTCGTACTGCTTTAATTCATCGCGACTGAATACTATTAGCCTGTTTATATTGGGATATTTTTTTAAAACTATTTCACAAAATTTATTCCCAAAAGAGCCAGTCCCTCCTGTTATTAGGACTGTGTTGTTGTTGAACATGATAATTCCACCTTCTAGTTATTATTTAAGACTTTTTCTAATGACTTTTTCCAGTCTAATATCTTAATATTAAAACCACACTGCAGTTTTTTGTTATCGAGAACTGAATAGAGCGGACGATTAGATTTAGTTAAATATTCACATGTTTTAATTGGTATTATTTCGGTATTTATATCAGTTTTAAAATATAAAATGCTTTTCGCAAACCCATACCAGCTAGTCTGCCCTCCAGCCGTCAGGTGGTATAACCCGCTCTTATCTATTACGGGAGTTTTTCCCTGAACCATTATTAAAGCTGTGGCTTCCGCAACCATTCTGCACCATGTGGGAGAACCAATTTGGTCGTCTACGACTCTTATTTCATTACGTTCCTTAGCCAACCTTAACATAGTAAGAAGAAAGTTTTTCCCCCTAAGACCATACACCCAGCTGGTTCGAAAAATAAGATGGTTAGGATTAACAGCCTGAATGGCTTTTTCCCCGGCAAGTTTCGTCGCGCCATAAACATTAATTGGATTAGGTTCATCTTCTTCGGTGTAGGGAGTAGTTTTGGTTCCATCAAAAACATAGTCAGTAGAATAATGGACCAGAAATGCTCCTATTTTTTGAGCTTCTTCGGCTAGTATACCTGGAGCAGTACCATTAACCGCCATCGCCAGTTCTGGCTCTTCTTCAGCTTTGTCAACAGCTGTATAAGCTGCAGCATTGACTATTAAGCTAGGTTTTATATCATGTACTTTGGATCTTATAGAATCAGGATTAGCTAAATCAATCTCTGGATAATCCAGAGCAACAATTTGGCCTAAAGGAGCTAAAGTTCGCTGTAATTCCCAGCCTATTTGACCATTTTTACCAATCACTAATATTTTCGGCCATAAGGTGCTCATCTGGGGTCACCTCCATATACCGGTAGATATCCCGCTGGTAACTCCTGCAATGTTTTATACTTTTGATCCTTATCTGATAGGATAGGGGTTTTAACTGGCCACTCGATACCTATATGAGGATCGTTCCATATAACTCCGCCTTCAGTTGGTGGAGAATACAAATCGGTACATTTATATGTAAATAGCGCCGGCCCTCTGGTTACACAAAATCCGTGGGCAAAACCTTCTGGAATGTAAAACTGTTTTTTGTTTTCGCCAGATAACGTAACCCCCACCCATTTACCGAAACTGGGGGAACCTACCCTGATATCTACTGCTACATCAAAGACTTCTCCTTGTAGTACATAAACTAGTTTTCCCTGGGCCTTAGGGTTTTGAAAATGTAACCCCCGTACTACATTTTCAGCTGAATAAGAAAGATTATCCTGCACAAAACTAACTTTTAATCCAGCCTGCTCATACCTGGCCTGATTCCAGGTTTCCATAAAAAAACCACGCTTATCTTCAAAAATATCCGGTTCGATGATCAAAACACCGGGTAGTTCAGTTTCTATTATTTCCATTTATCTATCACCCTGTACCATATTGATTAAATATTTACCATAGCCATTCTTTTTAAGGGGTTCAGCCAGTTTGAGCACCTGTCCAGCATCAATCAGCCCCATGCGATAAGCTATTTCCTCCGGGCAGGATATTTTTAAGCCCTGGCGTGCCTGTATAGTTGCTACAAAATTGGCGGCTTGTAGTAAAGATTCGTGGGAACCCGTGTCTAGCCAAGCAAATCCACGGCCCAGTTTTTCGACTTTTAATAGTCCCTGTTCCAGGTATAATCTATTTAAATCAGTGATCTCCAGCTCACCCCGAGCCGAAGGCTTAAGCTGGGAAGCAAGTTCAACAACCTGGTTATCATAAAAATATAAACCGGTTACTGCAAAATTGGACTTCGGTATTTGAGGTTTCTCTTCCAGGCTTTTGGCCTTATCGTGTTGATCGAATTCAACTACGCCGTACTTTTCCGGATCTTTAACCCAGTAGGCAAATACAGTCGCACCCTTTTCCTGGGAAGCTGCCCGGCGCAGTTTAGCTGACAAACCATCCCCGTAAAAAATGTTATCCCCCAGAATCATGGCACAGGGGTCAGTTTCAATAAAGTCTTTTCCTATAATAAAAGCCTGGGCTAATCCGTCCGGGCTCGGTTGGACTGCATATTGAATATTAATTCCCCACTGGCTTCCATCACCCATCTGTTTTTGGAATAATGGCAAATCATGGGGAGTACTAATTACCAGAATATCATTTATCCCGGCCAACATCAGAATACTAAGCGGATAAAATATCATGGGCTTATCATATATAGGCATCAGTTGTTTGCTGATTACTTCAGTAAGCGGATATAACCTGGTACCTGATCCCCCCGCCAGAATAATTCCTTTAGTAATTGGCATGCATAACTCCTCCCTTTTAAGACTGTGCTATTCCTAAGCCCAGTCTTTCCCGGCGATAACTGCCATCCTGAACCTGGCGACACCATTCCGGATTGTTCAGGTACCATTGAACTGTTTTTTTCATTCCGCTGGCAAATGTCTCCCGGGGACTCCATCCCAGCTCGCGCTTAATTTTTTCAGCATCAATCGCATAACGCTTATCATGTCCCGGACGATCCTTAACAAATATAATCTGCTCTTTATAACTACTTATTTTATTACTTGGTTTCAGCTCATCCAGCAGGTTACATATGGTTTCTACAACCTCTAAATTGGTCTTTTCATTATTTCCACCGATATTATAAACCTCTCCCGGCTTTCCTTTGGTCAATACTGCTGTTATGGCTGAACAGTGATCCCCTACATACAGCCAGTCGCGAATATTAAGTCCATCACCATATATTGGCAGGTTTTTTCCTTCCAAGGCATTTAAAATTATTAAAGGTATAAGCTTTTCCGGGAACTGGTACGGTCCATAGTTATTGGAGCAGTTGGTAGTTAATACCGGTAATCCATAGGTATGATAATAAGCCCGCACCAAGTGGTCAGATGAAGCTTTGGAAGCTGAATAAGGTGAGTTAGGAGCATAAGATGTTTCCTCGGTAAAATACCCCTCCGCTCCTAAAGATCCATAGACTTCATCAGTGGAGATATGTAGAAACCGGAATGCTTCTTTTCTCTGTTCATCCAACTGGTACCAGTAAAGGCGGGAACATTCTAACAGATTAAATGTTCCTACTATATTAGTTGCTATAAACTCACTGGGGCCATCAATAGATCGGTCTACATGAGATTCCGCCGCAAAGTTGACAACTGCATCAGGTTGAAACTTACTTAAGATATTAGCTACCAATTCTTTATTTTCTATACTTCCCTGTATAAAAGAAAAGTTCGGATTATTTACTATATCTTTAAGTGAATAAAGATTACCCGCATAAGTAAGCTTATCGAGATTTAATACCTGCCAGTCAGGAAAATACTCAAATATGTAATGAATAAAATTACTGCCAATAAATCCGGCTCCGCCGGTAACTACTACTTTCATAATCTTTAACACCTCATAAAATAAAAATACCTCACATAGAAACCTTAATACGCACCCTTTTTCCCTATCACCACTCCTAAAGTCCGGAATAAAAGTGAAATATCCAGCCACAAGGACCAGTTACGAACATACCAAGCTTCTAAACGTAACCGTCCGTCAAATTCTATTTCATTGCGGCCACTTACCTGCCATAATCCTGTTATACCTGGATTAGCAAGCAGTATAGTATCGGCATAGACACCCATTTGTTCCTTTTCACGTGGTAAATAAGGTCTTGCCCCTACCAGACTCATATCTCCTTTCATCACATTTAAGAGCTGTGGCAGTTCATCAAGACTAAATTTTCTCATCCATTTACCAGACTTTGTTACCCTGGGATCATATTCTCTGAGTTTAGCAAATGTTTCCCATTCTTCTCTTGCCCTAGGGTTCTTGTCCAGATATTCCGTCAAGATTTTATCATTGTCCAGATACATAGTGCGGAATTTATAACATTTAAACGGAATCCCGTCCCTACCAATTCTATTACCGGAAAAAATAGCCGGACCGGGAGAATCCAGTTTAATTATCAGGGCTAAAATTAACATTAACGGTGCTGCCAGGATCAACATAACCATCCCAACAATTAAATCAAACATCCTTTTGGTAACTACATTCACCCCACTGGCCAGGTTATTGCGGGTACGAAAGGCGATTATTTGTTCATCAAAAAAATAATCAACTTCCCCACTTATACCAGGAACACCGAAAAGGTCTGGTACAACCAGTATTGACCGGGTATAGGGCTGGAGCTGGTTAGTCAGGGATACTACTTCTGGACCAGGTAATTCCGGAGCAGCTACTACCACCCGCCTTATCCCGGTGCTATTCAGGATATTAGCAGCATCACTAAAACGGCCTAATACCGGATATTTATCGCCGTTGATTTTAAGACTGCCTTTTTTCCTTTGATTGTCATCCGTTATAAAACCGGCTATGGTATAACCTAAGTATTTATCATTAACCAGGGCTTCGGCTACGATCTGGCCGGTTTTTCCCGTTCCCATTATAATAAGCGGTTCCTTCCATATACCTACCTGAGCCAGGATGGTTTTACCCAGATAGCGGCTCAAAGGAAGAATAAATAATGCGATTATGTAGGCCCCTACCAGAACGGTTCGGGATACTTCCCCACCCATTTTAGCCAGGGAAACAGCGGCCAGTACTAATATAAAGCCCAGGGAAATAGCACCCAGTAGACGTTTTATTTCCCGCCAGAAGGGGAGCCTTTTACTGTAAATTCCAGCATAGGCCAGGCATAATATATTTACTCCCAAGACCCAGTATATTTTGTCAGCTAGTTCGGGAGGCATAGTTGCAGGAAAAATGGCAAAAAATTGCGGTAAGATGTGAATACGCAGGTAATAACTTAGATACAGGGCGGCCAGCAGCCCGATTAGGTCAATAAATACCAGACTGGTAACCGCAATTACTTTTAATACCGACTGTTTAAAACTAACCATAGGAGTAGTTAATCCCTCAGCCGGCGGTTTAATTACAATACTGTTTTCCGCTTCGCATAGCAGTTTGGACATTTTTTCACTCTCCCCGGATACCTTACTTTAACCTCCCACGATCTGTTAGATTGCTATAACATGCAGGGTCGGCTTTACCTTGCTATTACCCTGTAAGTACGGGGGTATTATGCCCCCATCCATTCACTATACTGATTGATAATGATAGTTTCTATTAGGCTTTTTTAGGTTCTTCCCCGTTTTTCATGTATTCCATAAAAAACACTGCGAAGGTCGACAACATCAGGCCCAGAACAGCAGCTAAAGCGATGTTAAGTATTTTATTTGGTTTTACCGGGGTTTCCGGAGCAATCGCTTCCCCTACCGTAGTTATATTATTCTCAGCTATATCAATGGCCTGGGTTATTTTTAGATCAGCTATTTTCGAAGTTAAGAGACTGACTACTTTTTCTCGCCGATCCACTTCATCCTGCAATCTTTTTTCTTCAATCTGGTTGTTTATTAGTTCTGCTTCCAGCTGGCGAATTTCCTCTTCCAACTGGCTGGTCTTCTGCCGGGCAGTAGCTATAGCTGATTCAATACCAGCCAGAGTAGCTACTTTTTCGTTATAAGACTGGACTGCTGCTACATAGGCATCATTAAGATTTTCGCTGGTTACCTGACCATTTTTTATATCCAAGCCATTAGTTTCAACTGATAATAGACCCTGAGCTGAACTATTAGTAGTTATAGTCGCCGGAGTATTAGCAATGTTTTGCTTTTCCTGCTTAATTCCCTGTCTAAGGGCATCGCGCTGGATTTCAGCACCTATACTTTGCGATTGAAATAGGGCCAGATCTTCATTTTTCTGCTGTAGTTGGGTAGTTAAGAACTCGATTGACCGGGTTTGTAATTTATAGGCTTTTAGTTCCTCGTTAGCCACCTTTAATTCATTTTCTTCTTTTTTCAGGAGTTCTTTTTCCATCATCGCCAGGGAGCGCTCCACCTTGCGAGCATTTATAACATTAACATTAGCAACTACTTTTTCCCGGATGGTATTAGCTATTGAAGCTGCTAATTCTGGATCACTGTTACTAACAGTGATAGTTATCAGGTTAGTGCCTTTAGGATTATCCGTTTTAACACTTGCACGCAAGTCACTTCTTTTACAATTCAACCCCAGTTCCTTTATGGTAGCTTGTAGTATAGCAGGAGACTTTACCTGCTGCTGGCAGGCCTCGACACTCATTCGCGGGATTTCTCCCAGCTCCTGAACTACGTCTTCGATATCACCGGTCGCTTCCCGAGTATCCTGCTGCTGGTTTACCGAAATAACGGTACTAGCCTCATACACCGGATCGGCAATAAAAAAGCTAAAAATCCCGCTTATAAGCATACAAATAATAGTTACCGAAATAATGATATATCTCCGTTTGTGCAGGGTGTTAAATATTTGCCTGAGGTCGATTTCTTCGTAGTTGGTATAGACAGGATTATTGTTTTCCGGCTGGGTCATGATACACCTCTTTTGCCTGTTGGTTTTTTTCCGCTTCTAACGGTATATTTTAGCATATTTTGATAGGGAAAGAAGTACTAATTTGTGTTTTATCCACGGACTACGTGGGTTTTGAGAGTTTTATGGCCCTTGATAACTCCGGTAACTTAGTAACCCGGGATTTTCCCCCTGCCAAAATTAAAACCGGGAACGAATTCCCGGTATCATGAGTTGCCCCGTATTGCCCGGAAAGAATTTTCCGGCAGTAGGCTATTTATTTAATTATTCATCACTGAGATTGTAAACTGATGACCCTGGTTATTTAAAAAATTAAACCGAACATTTCTAAACCGAGGACAGGGTTGATCTGAAAGCAAACGGTCCTTTACCGTTCTTTCCCTTAAAGCCGCCTTTCAATGCGGGTTAGCTGGTCCTGGATGCGGTTAAAATAACTTAGAATAATTGTTACTGACTTTATAATCTCATCTTCCCCACTTACATTACCTGGTGGCTGTAAATAGGCTAACAATTCCTGGCCCAGGTGCTGACTGCTGATAATGGTAGTCCGATTACTTAAAACTTCCACCTTCTGGCCGGTGGTAAGCTCTACTATACAGGTATTTTTCTCCTCGTCACGTACCACTTTATCAATAAAACTCACATCTATATAACCATAGGTTGAGTCATTAACCGCTATAGCCTGTCTCATTTTTAACGGGATAAAAACCCTCGGCCCCGGCAGATAAAAAGGCAGTAACGACTTTCGTTTTAAAATCGCCCGGATATGATCATGCTGGGCCTTCAAATCCACGGCAAAAGCCCGGGCCAGGGCAGCCTGCACTGTAGTTATCACGCGCCGGTCCAGCCCTGTATCTCCAGAAGCATTAATAATCTGGGTAGCATTACCGGTATCCGTATATAACGGCTTAAGGCCTATAACCTGATCCCGCCAATCTTCCACTCGGACAAAAGACAACCTTTTCTCCCCCTTCCCCCTATTTTCCCTTATCCTGCTTACCCGCAGCTAGTCCTCCCTGCCACTCATTTATAAAGGACTCCTCCAGACGATACATACCTCTTTTTTCCGCCCGCACCACCCGGGGCTCTTTAGCCAAATGAGCGATTATATTAAGGCCCGGATTTTTGCCGGCCACCTGGTAACCCTTAAGACGTATACGCCTTAATATCTCCCGGTAATAAACATCATCCGGATAAGCTTCCTGTAAAACCCGCACTATTTCATCACGCAGGCGATCACCGCGCAATTCCTTGTCCTCATCTGTTTCTGGCTTAAGGGGCTCCTTTTCCCGGAAATTCTCGCCGGCAGCCGCCTCTTTCATTCTGCCTGTCTCTAATTCCTGGCCCTCCGCCGATGCCAGCAATGCCTCTAACAATTCGATATTATGGCTGATCTGGTTATATTCCTGCTGCAATCTATTGATCTCATCCTGTTTATTTTTAAGCTGATCATAAAGTTCTTCCAACCATTGGCGATTCATTTTCATTATGTCAGCCGGTACTGACCCTCGTTCTGCCACCTTAGCCCACCTTCTTAATCTTAGACCAAATAATCAGCTGGCTTTCACTTAACCCTAATTCCCGGGCTATTTGCAGGTAAACCTCAGGTTCTTTTTCCAGCCCCCGCTCCGCCCGGCTGATCTTTTTTATAGAAATCCCGGTCAGCTGGGCAGCATCTGCCTGGGTAAGCTGGACCCCGATGCGAAATCCCCTGATTAATGCTCCATCCCGCAGCAAATCCCTCTTGACTACTGCCATAACCTTCCCTCCCGTTAGAGTGTTTTAAATACAACTTATCATTATATTATCATCGTTGTTATAATATGTAAACATGTTTTTACTATATTTTAAAATATAGTAACTTATTTTAGAAAATAAAATGACCCCGTATTATTACGAGGCCATTTTAGATGTTTTCTCATCTATATAACCACTACTATTCATTAGCTTTAAATCTCATCAATCACGAATGCCCTTTGTTATGTTTTCATAGCTTATCTTCGGTTTATCGGGAGCACCCAGCCAACTTAACAAGTTTTCCGGTTCCACTAGTTTAACCGTCGTGGACGTTCAAAAATTCTGCGGTTAAGCTCTTTATAGCCAAATTGTTTAGCGATTAGCAAAATGATATTATCCCGGGTATTACTCGCTGATACCTTTACATTAAGCCGGCGAGCAATTTCTAATATTTCATATTTGCGAAACGGCTCAAGATAAACCATGATTTCCTCCTGGTTCATTTCCGGCAATTCTAAAATGGCATTTTCGATACTTTTTCCCTTTTTAGTCTTTTTAGGTTTGGGTGACTCGGCTTCCGGGATAACCTCACCAGGCACGTGTTTATGGCTGGCAATAGCTTCAATAATTTCCGCCTTTTTGATATTGGATTTAGTTTTTATATCCCAAATACCGGCTATCGTTTGCATTTCCCGGATAATATACTTATGAAATTTTAGGAAATCAACCCGTTCCTCCCGGTTCATATCCTGCATAAGCAAAGCGGCATCAGCTGAAGATGGCTTTTCTGGTTTTTGAGTTTTTTCCGGCTTTCCCGGTTTATCAGGCTTTTCAGTCCTTTCCATCTCTTCCGATCTTTCCTGTTTTTCCGCCTCCCTCTGGCTCATTTCCCTGGCATCTGGTTCAGGCTCTAATATTAAGGGCTCCGCAGGTACACAGCAGTGCTGATAAATATCGTCTAACATAAAATCTACCGTTTTATCCTGATAATGCTCCAAGATCAGGCTCAATTTCCTGATTATCCCCAGCACAGTGTCCACCTTCATTTAATCCACCTCATTGATTCTTTCCAACATCTCACATAATACTGCTAGCATCGCATCCCCCTGCTTCCTGGCAGTAGTACCCGTAGTAGGGATAGCATAGACCGGATAAGCCAGTTGCGACGCATAGCTTATTCCATCCCCTTCGGTAACGTAGTTTTGAAATACCATATCTCCAAAGGAATTGTATAACCTATCCAGCATATTGCTCTGACTGCCTTTGGGCTCCTTATTGTATTCTTTCACCAGGTTGGCAACGATCCCGATCAGTTCCACCGGTTTGTAACCAGACACCTGCCCAACGAACATATCATTTAGTTCTTTTACTTTAGAAATAATATAGGAAAGGCCATAAACAGAGAGGAAATCCAACTTAGTAGGAACAAGATAGTAGTCGCTAAGATATAAGGCATTCTGGGTAATGAAGTTTAAATTCGGTGGACAATCAATGAATATATAGTCGTAATTATCGCGAACCTGCCGCAGCATATTCTCCAACACCTGGAATTTATATACCCGTGGATCCAACTTCATATTTGCCTTATATCCCGCCGGCGAATAAACCGCAATATCCATATCAGTAAAGATAAGCTCCTGATGAGATGGTAGCAACTCCACCTGCGGATATCCTCCCCCACCACCACAATGTACTGCCCATTTCATTATGTAACTATTCACATCTATATCAGCATTTTCATTCTCCAGGAAAGGAATATACAGATCAGCAATGGTCCCCATCTTTTTACCGATAATTAGATCTTCATATTCAGTTTCTCCCAGACAGGAAACTGATAAACTACACTGGGCATCATTGTCAACTAAAAGAATCCGCGGCACTTCCGTCGTCCCCAGGTATTTCATCCGCTCTTCATCACTTAAATGCGTAAACCCTGTCCCCAGATGGTGGACCATGGTGGTTTTCCCCACTCCACCCTTCCAATTAATCACACTGATAACTTTCGCTCTCGACATACAATCGCCCCTCTCCCCCGATCAATAGTTAGGGCAATTATAACAAATTATGTGTAATTTTTACAGACAAAATCCCCTATTTTAGCTTCTTATTAATAGGGAATTTATTTTTTCTCTAATTTTAATTTATTATCTATACCTATTCTCAGCCACTGCTCCATCAGCTTTCGGAGTTGAATTTAACCTCAAAACACCCTACCAGGGTACCCCCTTACTCCCTTAGCAAAAACTGTTCCCGCAAATAAAAATTAGCCAGTTTAGCATATTCCAGGACTACCCGGCGGGAATCTTCCCGGTCCTGCCACCATTTGTCCTCATTAAAACTATCCTGTCGGGTAGGGCAAGATAGCACCCTAATATGGCCAGGCAGTGAGCGCGTAGCTTTAGTAAAAATCCTTTTGGCCCGCCCGGAATGATAGCGGGAAGTAACTAGCAAAAGGGAATCTACCTCTGGACGATCCCGCAAGTAATTTCTCACTGTTACCGCCTCATCCTGGGTACTTTCGGCCTCTCCCGGTAATATGATAAAAGCATCCTCCGGCAGTCCCATCTGCATGCCTATCATTTTGGCCCTTTCCGTATCATGAGGAATCTTAACCCCTTTTTGACTAAGTTCATCAAATCCGGCCATTTTATTTCTCACCATCAAAATTGTATCAGCATAGCCCGCCTGATAAAGCTCTACCGCTCCCGGCATACGCTCCGTTTCACTGCCCATTAAAAGCACAATCACATCACTAGGCAGCGGCTTATCTTCTGCCACCAGCATCCGGCCGAGATGAGGCAGGGAAAGTCTTATTAACACCACCACAAGCAGCAGAATTATTAAAAATATAGGGCTCTTTTTAACAACGGGTTTTTTAATAATGATCACCACACTTAAGCCCCCTGTTCCATATCTTGACAGGCCCTCAATAACCACCTAGCATGATTATATAATGAAGGGTTTAGCAAAATTCAGGAGGTTATTATGACTATATTAGTTACCGGCGGGACTGGATACATTGGCAGCCATACCTGTGTGGAACTTTTAAACGCAGGTTATGATCTCATAGTTTTTGATAACTTTAGCAACTCCAAACCGGAAGTCATCCAAAAGATAAAACAGATCACCCACCAAGACTTTAAATTTTATCAAGCCGATCTTTGGGACCGAACCGCTATGGAGCAAATTTTTACTGAAAACCAGATAGATGCAGTAGTACATTTTGCCGGACTTAAAGCGGTAGGCGAATCAGTGGAAATACCTCTTAAATACTATCATAATAATGTGGCTGGTACACTCGTACTCTGTCAAACTATGGCGAAGCACAAGGTTAAACGCATGGTTTTCAGCTCATCAGCCACTGTCTATGGCAACCCCCACACAGTCCCTATAAAAGAAGATTTTCCTTTATCCACTACTAACCCCTACGGCAGCACCAAACTTATGATCGAAAACATCCTGCGGGATTTATACACTTCCGACCATGACTGGAGTATAGCCCTGTTAAGATACTTTAACCCCATCGGGGCCCATAAAAGCGGTCTCATCGGCGAAGATCCCAATGGTATTCCTAATAACCTGATGCCCTATATAGTCCGGGTAGCAGCCGGACAGCTAGAGATCTTAAGCGTATTTGGCAATGATTATCCTACTAAAGACGGCACCGGTGTAAGAGACTATATCCATGTAGTTGACCTTAGCCTGGGTCACTTGAAAGCATTAGAAAAAATCAGCCAAACTAAAGGTGTGGAAGCCTATAACCTGGGTACCGGCCAGGGCTACAGCGTACTGGAAGTAATAACTACCTTTGAAAAGGCTACCGGGCAAAAAGTGAACTACCAAATAGCGGCCCGCCGGCCGGGGGATATTGCTACCTGTTATGCCGACCCTACCAAGGCTAAACTGGAGCTGGGCTGGGAGGCCACCCGGGGATTAGAGGAAATGTGTGCCGATTCGTGGAGGTTTACCGGCTCCTGATCGTACTCACCCTATAGCCAGTACCCATGACCCATGTGCACCACCAAAAAGCCATATACCTAATTTTGCAGGTATATGGCTTAATATAGTTAGAAATTTAGTTCGAAATTTTACCCATAGTCCTAGTGCTTTCATTTCTTCATAAGTTATGTAATTTAGCATGTAACTTAATAAGGTCATAACTCCAGTTAGTCAGGCTCTGCCCTGAGCGAAGCCCGCCGGATTGCTATGGACGAAATGGTCATGACTCTAGCTTGTCAGGCCCCGCCGGTGGGTGCACCTTTTAAGGTATGTTTTACCGGAGGCAGTCCGGGCCGCGGACCTTCGTTTTTCGCTTTAAAATTCTTAAAGGCGGCCGAAAGCATTAATTTGATACGATTTATTTGATTTAGCTCACTGGCACCAGGATCATAATCAATAGCTGTAATATTGGCTTCCGGATAATGCCTTCTTAACTCTTTAATCATCCCTTTGCCGGTTACATGGTTAGGCAGGCAGCCAAAGGGCTGTACACAAACAATATTACTTACTCCACTTTTAATCAGATCGACCATCTCCGCCGTTAGGAACCAGCCTTCCCCGGTATGATGACCCAAGGACAGTATAGGATCGGCCAACTCAGCTTTATAAAAAATAGAACTGGGGCTGGTAAATCTTTGGCTTTGATCTAAGGCCTCCTTCATCACCCTGCGGTAGCGCTCAAAACATTTTATCCACAACTGACCACCCAGGTAAGATTTCAATCCTCCTGCTAAGTTTCTATAAGCATAAATATTATCATAAGCACAATATAGGAAGAAATCCAGCATATCCGGCATCACCACTTCTACACCTTCACTCTCTAAAAGGTCGACTATGTGGTTATTGGCGGCCGGATGGTATTTAACCAGAATTTCTCCCACTACCCCTACCCGGGGCTTTCTAACCGTTGAAATTTCCAGATTATCAAACTCCCTGACAATTCCCCGCACGTTTTCTTCAAAATCCTTATAGTTGCCATAGCGCAGTTGGGTACTGCATTTATCTACCCAGCGTTCAAACAGCAGGTTAGCAGACCCGGCAATTAATTCATAAGGCCTTACCCGGTACAAAACCCGCATAAGAAGGTCCCCATAAACAAGCCCCATAGTAGCCCTTTTCAGCAGGCTAAGTGTTATTTTAAATCCGGGGTTCTCTTCCAAACCGCCCATATTAGTTGACAAAACCGGTATCTGTCCAAAACCAGCCTCTTGTAAAGCTTTTCTTAATAATCCAATGTAATTAGTAGCCCTACAGCCGCCTCCGGTCTGGCTGATAGCCACTGTAATATTATTAAGGTCGTAACGCCCCGATTGCAGGGCTTGTATTAATTGGCCGATGACAATTATAGAAGGATAACAGGCATCATTATGAACGTATCTGACGCCTATATCGATAGCATTCTTATCCACCTCGGGAAGTAGTTCCACCCGGTATCCTTCCGCATTAAATACCGCTTCCATAAATCTAAAGTGGATTGGTGACATCTGAGGACAGAGTATAGTATGGTTTTCCCTCATTTCCTGGGTAAAAACAATCCGCGGGGGAGTATCAACCTGGTCTTCGCCAGCTACTAGCCCGGTTCTCTCCCTTTCCTCTAAAGCTGCTATTAATGAACGTATTCTAATCCGGACTGCTCCCAGGTTACTTCCCTCATCTATTTTTAAAGCGGTATAAATCTTCCCACCGGAATTTAGTATTTCCTGGACCTGAGTAGTAGTAATAGCGTCCAGACCGCAGCCAAACGAGTTCAGCTGAATTAACTCCAGCTGTTTATGAGTAGTCACAAGACTGGCGGCTGCATACAGCCGGGAATGATACATCCACTGGTCTACCACCCGCAGTGGCCGGACTACATTAGCCAGGTGGGCAATGGAATCTTCAGTAAGCACTGCCAACCCATGAGCATTAATAATATCAGGTATGCCGTGATTAATTTCCGGATCAATATGATAAGGCCGTCCAGAAAGAACGATCCCTTTTTTCCCCGTTTTCTCCAGGTAAGCTAATACTTCCTCGCCCTTTTTCCGCAGCCTGGCTTTAAATTGTTCCACCTCGGCCCAGGCTTTATTTACTGCCCTTCGTATTTCCTTTTTAGGAATTTCAAAAACCTTCATTTCTTCATGAAGGCGCTTAATAAGTCGGCCCCTATTATGGTAGGGAAGAAACGGGTTCATAAAGTTCACACCGTTTTCGCGAATCATATCCATGTTATTTCTGATAACATCCGGATATGATATTACCATGGGGCAATTAAATTGGTTATCAGCTTCCGTTTGCTCCTTGTGTTCATAAATAATGGAAGGGTAAAAAATATTTTTAAGCCCCTGTTTTATCAGGGCTGCAATATGTCCATGGACCAGCTTAGCCGGATAACAAGCCGTATCGGAAGGAATCGTTTCAATCCCCATCTCATAAATGGTTTTCGAAGAGCGGGGTGACAATTCCACCCTGAATCCCAGTTCGCTGAAAAAGGTAAACCAAAAGGGGTAATTCTCATACATATTAAGAACCAGGGGTATACCTATTCGACCTCTAAAAGCCTTCTCTTTTTCCAGGGGCTGGTAACTCAGCAGTTGTTCATACTTGTAATCATATAAATTAGGGAGTTCTTGGTCCCGCTTTGCCTTCCCGACCATCTTTTCGCAACGGTTTCCGGATATGAATTGACCACCATCTGAAAACTTATTAATGGTTAGCAGACAGGTGTTTTCACAACCTCTACACCTGCCCATACTAGTTTTAAACGTAAATTTTTCCAGGCCTTCCCGGCTTAAAAGAGAACTTTGATAGCCAGCAGAATATTTATTCCTGGCGATAATGCCAGCCCCGAAAGCCCCCATCAACCCGGCTATATCGGGCCTGATTACTTCCCGACCGGTAATTAACTCAAAGGCTCTGAGAACCGCATCATTAAGGAAAGTCCCCCCCTGCACCACCAGCATTGTACCCAGGTCTTCCGGATTAGTTATATTAATCACCTTAAACAAGGCATTCTTTATAACGGAGTAAGAAAGGCCCGCGGATATATCCCCCAGCGTAGCCCCCTCCTTCTGGGCCTGTTTTACTTTGGAATTCATAAACACAGTACAGCGAGAACCTAAATCCACTGGGTCAGTAGCCATCAGAGCCTGCTCGGAAAAATCAATAACAGATATATTTAAGGAATGGGCAAAACTTTCAATAAAAGAGCCACAACCAGAAGAACAAGCTTCATTAAGTATTATGTTCTCGATAACGCCATTTTTAATCTGCAGGCATTTCATATCCTGCCCCCCGATATCCAGAACAAAATCCACGGCAGGATTAAAAAATTTCGCCGCGGTGTAGTGAGCCATAGTTTCAATTTCACCCAAATCAATCCCCAGGGCTGCTTTAATCAGCCCCTCTCCATAACCAGTTGCAACTGAATTGGCAATCCTGGCCCCGGCTGGTAAGCGGCTGTAAATATCCCGCAAAATCCTAACCGCTGCCTTAACCGGACTGCCTTCATTATTCCCATAAGAAGAATAAAGCAGATTTCCAGCCGCATCTATTAAAACAGCCTTAGTCGTAGTTGAACCAGCATCAATTCCCAAAAAACAATCCCCAGTAAAAGTAGCCAGGTCTTTTTTCTGTGCCTTATGCCGGGCATGTCGGCTCCTAAAAGCCTGAAGTTCTTCTTCACTGGTAAATAAAGGCTGCAATCCGGAGATTTCTGAAACTGCGGCGATTTCATCTGCAACTAACAATCTATCCATAATGCTTTGCAGGCTATAGATATGGTTTTGCTTAGATGCTATGGCCGTACCTATGGCTACGAATAACTGGGCATTAGCCGGACATAATACTTCATCATCTTTAAGCCGTAAACTTTCCTTAAACCTCTGCCTTAATTGAGGTAAAAAATACAACGGTCCACCCAGGAAAGCCACCTTACCTTTTATGGACTTACCACAGGCTAAACCACTGATGGTTTGATTTACAACCGCCTGAAAAACAGAAGCCGCAATATCTTCTTTCCTGGCTCCTTCATTAAGCAGGGGCTGTATATCCGTCTTAGCAAAAACACCACATCGGCCTGCAATGGGATATATGATCCCGTAATGGCTGGCCAGATCATCTAAACCACTGGCATCAGTAGCTAGAAGGGTTGCCATCTGATCTATAAATGCACCGGTTCCCCCGGCACAAGTACCATTCATCCGTTGTTCTAATCCACCTCTAAAAAAGGTAATTTTAGCATCCTCTCCCCCTAGTTCAATAGCCACATCTGTTTCCGGGAGAAAAGTTTCAATGGCTTGGTTGCAGGCGATTACCTCCTGAATAAAATCAAGCCCCAGCCAATCGGACACATACAAACCGGCTGATCCAGTAACCATAGCCGTAACTGGCCTATTTCCCACCTTAGCAAAGGCTTTTCTTAGGAGTTTAGCAGTACTGCTTTTGACTTCGGCATTGTGCCGCCGGTAGTTACTGTAAACCAGTTCATCATGATCATTTAATAGTACTATTTTTACAGTCGTTGAGCCCACATCTAATCCCATATGTAATGTGTTTTCCATTACTGTAACCCCCTAGCTAAACGGAGTTTCAATCATTGTTTGAACGACTCAACACCAGTCTATTTGACAATTAGAATATTGTCAAGATAGGCATACTAATATGTTTGACACCTGGTAATAACTAGTCTACAATTTTATTAAAACGTTGTTTTAAACGGGGGTTGAAATATGGGCGACCATAATAGCGGTTTCCAAACTAAAGAAAAAATCATCAAAGCTACCATGGATATTATTGCTGCCCAAGGATTTCAGAACGTTACCATTCGAAAAATCGCCGCTATGGCCGGTGTTAATGTATCTGCTATAAACTACCACTTCGGAACCAAAGATGCCTTAATAAATGAAGCCTTAAAAATTATTACCCTGCAGTTAAAAAACTCCTTCCAACACCTAAAGGAAGAACAAATCCCTCCCGAAGAACGCCTACAACTATTTGTAAAGGCATATGCAGAAACTGTATTTGAATACCCCGATATTATTAGATATATGATTAACCAGCTTATTTACAATGATCGGGATTGTGAAGTTGAATATCAGGAGTACCTTAAAGATGAAGGGGTAGAATTGATAAAAGACACCATTGGGGAAGTTTTAGATGAAACCGACCTGATTATATATATGAAGACACTGCAATTATTAAGTGCCTTCTCCTTCCCAGTCTTACTAGGGCACCAGGTCAAAGGTATCACCGGAGTCGATATCAGCCGGCCGGAAATAAGGGATAACTACAGTGATCTGCTCTTGAAAAACATCCTAGGAAACTAGGAAGCAAAGGGACGGTCCTTTTACTTTTTCCCTTTTAAAGGAAGCAAGGCCCCTCCCCCTTGCTTCCTCCTTTTTCTCTTGATCTACTATAGCTTTTCATAAAAAATCGGCCGGTACCAGTATAGGTACAATCCAGCACCTCTTGTAAAAAATCCCCAAACTCCGCTCCATTTTCGGTACAGTTGCGCACATCTTTTTTAAAATACTCCTCTTTTTGTGCCCTGGTAAATTCGAAAAACTCGGGCTTCTTCGTAAACAAAACCACCAGGCTATACAATAGCTGGATCTTGACAGCAATTACTAAGTGTTATAATAATGTAAATTCTCATTTACGGAGGGGAAAAGTTGCGTAAATTATTTGAAAAAACCGCCATAAATAATTTGGAATTACCTAACCGTTTTGTCAGGTCTGCCACCTGGGAAGGTTTAGCTGCTGGTGATGGATCAGTAACACCGGAATTAATTAACCAAATGCTTGAACTTGCCAAAGGCGGAGTAGGTCTGATTATCACCAGTCACGCCTACGTCCAGCCACAGGGTCAGGCAGGTCCCGGGCAGCTCGGAATTTATAAAGACGAACTAATCCCGGGACTGCGCAATATGGTTGATGAAGTCCATAACAACCGCGGCAAGATCATGATGCAACTTGCTCATGCCGGTAAATATGCACCATTCGATTTAACTAATAAACCGGCACTAGTAGTATCATACCGGGAGAAATCTGTCTTACCCCAGCAAGAAATAACTCATCAAGATATCCACAAAATCGTCCATGATTTTGCTAAAGCCGCCCAAAGAGCCAAAGAATCTGGCTTTGATGGAGTACAAATTCATGCCGCTCACGGTTATCTTCTTAGTCAGTTTCTTTCCCCTGCCTATAACCATCGTCATGATGAGTATGGTGGAGATATTTATAACCGCTCCCGTATACACCTGGAAATTTACCATGCTATTCGCAAAAGCGTCGGTCCACAGTTCCCCATAATGATTAAAATGAATTGTCAGGATTTTCTTAGTGACGGGCTTAGCCTATCCGACTCCATTCAATTTGGCAAAATACTGGCTGATGCAGGAATTGATGCTATTGAATTAAGTGGTGGAATTATCAAAAATGGCAATCTAGCACCAAGTCGGGTGGGGATTAATTCGCCCGAAGAAGAAGCCTACTTCAGAGAAGAAGCAAAACTCTTCAAAAAGGAAGTGGGGGTTCCCTTAATTATGGTTGGAGGAATTCGCTCCCTGGAAGTTGCAGAACGTCTGCTGAGTAACGGGCCCGCCGATTACATTTCCATGTCCCGTCCCTTTATTTGTGAACCGGATCTAATTAATAGATGGAAATCAGGTGATAATACCCCGGCCCGGTGCAAATCAGATAACCTGTGCCTGAAATCAGGTCGAGAAGGAACCGGAGTATACTGTGTTGTTAATGCGCACAAAAACAAAACCAGAACTTCCTTATAAATAGCGGATACTTAGAAACTAACTGCCCGCTGGCAAGTGTAGCAGCGAGCAGTTAGTTTATTGGTAGTGTATGAAATTTCGACATTTACTATTTAAATAGTAAAAAAATAAAAAACCTCAATCGGAGGACACACGTCTTACTTTTTATTACAATTCTTAACCTTTTGAGTAATGTAAATTCTATCCAAACCTAATACTTAACCTTCTTAACATTTCAAAAGTATTGATATTAGGGATATTGAAAGCACGACATACATTAGGAATTGGAATTTTTCTCTTTATATCGCGTTTATATTGTTCATGGGTAACTATTGTATAATTGTGGGCTTTTGCCACCGCTATTAACCAACTCTGCTACTGATGCAAATTCAGTTTTAGCTGCTTCTGAAAACTGTCTCTGGCTGATTGCCCATTCAATGACTTCTCTGTACGCATCAAATACAGCTTCAGAATCAGTTGACATGAAGAAATCCTTAAATTCACTATTTACCCATATTTTAAGCTGATCCGTATCATCATATTGGTAAATTTCTTGATATATACGATCTATACTAACCAAAAGACCAGCTTCAGCTTTTTGTTTTAATGCACGCCAAAATACTGGAGCTATATCGAATGAGTAATATCTTTTATATGCTTCAATAAAAACATTAGCATCTAATACAAATATACTCATACGAAACCTCCGAACCCAAGACGTGCCGCAAACTTTGAAAAAGTTTTTCCTTTAAGTCCTGTAAGTCGGTAAGCCTCATTGTATAAGATTTTCCCTTCCATTGTCGCCCTTATTATGGTTTCTGCAAAGCGACGACCAATGCGATAATTTTGTGTATAATAAAAATTTCCTCCATTGCTGTTTTTATTAGATTCAACCGTAATACGATTTTGATAAAAATCAAAAAACTGATCTTTTGTAATTAATCTCAAATCTAAGGTTCTTCGGGCTGTAACAATTTCACTAACTTTAAAGTGTCTCGCTAACCGTTGAAATGTATCAGATTTTCCTTGAACGTTCGGCCAAATTGTACGCAGTTCTATTTCTGGAACGAGGAATTCTGCCGCAACTCTATTACAGGCAATTTCAATTTCATCGCTGGAGGGTTGAAGCTCGCGCAAATCAAAAGCAGCGCTGAAACCATACCAAATATGCGCGAGTTCATGCGCTAAGGTAAACATCTGTGCAGCTTTTCCGTCCGATCCATTGATGAAAACAAGTGGAGCATATTCATCTACAAGAACAAATCCCCGAAATTCGCTAACATCCAATTTGCGGTGGGTATTATTCCCCACAATGCCGTTTACCACTAACAGAATTCTTTCATCTTCAATCTTATCGTACAACATACGTAAAGCATCTTGCCAAGTTCGGCAACTAGCTGCCCATCCACCACTTAAACCTAACCTATCCCTTATTTCCTTAGCAATCTCGATTGGATTATCATTTATATCCCTTGCTCCAGCAAACGGTAAAGGGTCGTACCTTTGCTCAATAAGATACTCTCTCATCCACTCTTGACGTCGCTCCATCATTTGCACGGTTTCATAAAGATCAGGACTTGGAGTATCCATCTGATAATGCTCATTGATAGTCCTAAAATGTGGTATTGGTAACTGTTCAACCGGTGGTTCCCTGAGAAAAAAATATCCAAGAGGAGTGGAGGTTATCTTCGCCAATTTTTCCAGTTGTTTTAACGTAGGTTGGCTTTCGTTATTCACCCATTTAGTCCAATTAGGAAAATTAGCACTGATTGTATCAATCTTTCCAGAACGAGTAGCTGCCCAGTGTAAAATATTTGGACTAACATCAACCTTCGCCATAGTAAAAACCTCCCTATAATATTATTATACTAAAATCCGTTTATATAAAGGAGGGAATTATTGATTATATCAAGATCTCCAAATACAATTCCGATATCATATCAATCGGTCTGGTTCATCAAGAGGTATTATATTATTATATGTACCTTAACATACGGAGAACCTGTAGTTTGGCAAAAACGTAAATTCTGTTATCATTTTAGCCCTCCTGCTTCGCGATCTTGTATGTATCGGCAAACAAAAAATTACCGATTAATAGAGTTTAGATTAGATGGATTTTCAATATTTGTGCCTTTGCCCGTTTTAGTTATGCTATATATAATTGCGCTACCCCTGGGGACCCCGGGGGTGTTCGAAAACAGAAAGTTTTTTCTTCCTAATTATGAATGGCTTAATTGACCGTCCGGTACGATTATTATCACCCTCCAATCGGCCATCCAGGGAGAATTGTTTCCATAGGTACATAACAAATAGTGTTACAAATGCATCTCCGTTACTGCACAAATTTGGCCCCAATCCATCGCTAAAGAGTTTCATCCCGTCCTTTAATAATCCTTTAACCTCCTGAAAATTAATTGAAATAACCCAGCCCTGTCGCCCAGCAGAAATTATGTAAAGCCGACTTGACATCTATAGATGCCCTGCGTATACTGTTTGTAAAGTACACTTTACTTTTTTTTGAATGGTGGTGCCTTTAGTGAACAATCGTTTGCGCAATCTACGCGAAGAAGTAGGTTGGACCCAGGAAGATCTGGCATCCCGGGTAGGAGTGTCCCGCCAGACTATCATATCTTTAGAGCGGGGCAAATATAATCCTTCTATCATATTGGCTCACAAACTAGCCCAGGTTTTTGGCCTGATGATTGAAGAGGTATTTATCTTTGATGAGGAAAAGGGGGACGACTAAATGACTCAGAAGGTCAGGTTTTGGCTGGGCTGCCTTACACAACTATTATTGCTGGGGCTAGGAATGTGGGCTATACATCTTGGCAAAGTAGGATTTGGCATTGGACTTATCTCTGCCACCTGTGCAGTATTTGTTATGCATAGGATAAAGTTTAAAAAGTTGCAGGAACTTCAGGAACAAGGTTTAAACCCTTATGATGAAAGAGCCGAGGTGGTAGTGGGAAGAGCCGCCTACGCTACCTATCTGAGCTTTGCCCTTACCACGGCACTGATTGTATTGATCGGGGCTACTTTTGGCCCCAGTATACAGGCCAATATCTACGATACTCTAGGCTTATCACTAGCGGCACTAGTTATTCTCTACACGATTTTCTACTATTACTACAACCAGCGCATCTAAATACATTTGAAATACATGAACCCCGATACCCGAAAATCCTTTCTACAATCAGCATATCTAAATGCTAAAGAGGCTATCCCCAAGGACCGAATATAACCAAAGGGATTAGAGTGGCCCTTGGCTTCTAACAAGATCACATCATCATACCCAAGGGAAGCACTGGGTCCGTCCCCTTGCTTCCCCCGTGCTTCCTTAGCTTGCTTTTTTAACAATGTTATTAATTATGCCATACCAATGGGAAATATCTTTGGAGGCTAGTTTATATTCTTCACTGTCTTTACTAACTTCCCATAAAAGAAAGTTCGCCAAAACAAAAGTGTTTTGGGGATCATTAAAGGATATTTTTAAATCAATCCGGTTAATTCTTTCTTCCTCCTCCTTGCCAGAATGACCGTCTATCACCTTCCCCACACTGTCACCTAGAATATTAATAACTTTTTGACCATGGACCTGATTGTTAGTATCAGTAACTTTATATTCAATAACTTCGCAAGCGATTACATCATTATAGTGATATACCACAGGAACCGGGGAACCATTTTTCATAGTGCTTACACAAAGCTTTTTTTCGTCTTGATTTACAGCAATGGCCATGTTCTGATTGGCATATTGTTGTGTGGCAGTAAAGGATTTAATGGATTCCTCCAGACTTTTTTTCCTTTTCATAAAATGATTATAGGTTTTCATATTTCTATTATTAAATAACATGAAGACTACAAATCCACACGCAGCCACTGCCGCTACGATTTTAAGCAAATAAATCAACTCCTTTATATTATCATGAGTAAGTTGACCTAAATTTTTAAGTCTCCATAAGCTTTAAACTCCTGATAAGCTAATGCCGGACTTAACAGCGTTTCTCGCCTGAAAAAGCCCATACCGAATAACTATATAAGTTACGAGTATGGAAAACCCGCCTAACTCACGACTGAAAGCCATGAGTATGCGGCGGGTTTTTTAAAGAGCTAAACGTACAAAGAGAATTATCCAGATGAGGAAAAGGGCAAATCGTGCTGACAGGAAAATCCTCTTTATGTTTTCATTAGTAAGATGTAATTTGACCAGATCTTCATATACCCATCCGCCATCTAATGGACTAATGGGGAAGGAGTTAATAAAGCCGAAAAACAAATTGCCCAAAGCCAGAACTATTAACAATTGTGAGGAGGTTATTATACCTATGGCTGCTAAAATTACGGCTAGCAAGGCATTAGTTCCGATGCTGGCTGCGTTGAATCTTAAGCGCACCCTGGGGTGGGCTGCGAAAAAAGTAGTCTCATCTGCCTCAACAAACCCGCCGACCATGGAACCTGCCATCGCTCCTACCCGATTAATTTTGATCCCGTTATTAGCTAAAACAACACCATGTGCAAATTCATGAACACATAAGCCGAGAATAACACCGATCACGAATACCACACCATTTATTCCCGAGATTACACCGTCGTAAAAACCAATGAAAGGAATGTTCCCGACGGCTAAGAAATAGGTTAGACCAATTAAAGTGAATCCGACCATTCCCACCCCAAATGCGGCGGATGTTTTTTCGAACATTTTCCATATGTCTTGATACCGGCCGGTAATTCGGTAAAAGAATTCAGGTAAAGTGCTGTGGCTGGACATGACTAAACCGTCATCCTGTACCTCAACTTCATCCGCAATAGATTGAAATTTTACGAGTAAAGCTTTATACTTTTCAGTTGTTTCTGCTAATGCTTGATCAGTTGGAGCTGTGTCCAGGTAGTTGCCAACGTCTCTAAGATCCAGGTGGGTTTCGTTAAGCAAACTGCCTACTGCACACCCCTTCTCCTGAAACGTCTGAATCCTGACCAGATTATTTTCCAGCTTGGACAAAAGTTTATTAAGACTAATCAATGTTGATTGCTGCATTTTTGCCTTTTTCAGTTATATCGTATTTCTTTGCTCCAAAGAGCTTTTTCTCAACTACAACAATATAGCCGTCTTTTTCAAGTTCGTCCAAGACTGCTTGTGATCTCCCCGTGGCACCTACCGGGTTATTACCACCTTTCAGTTCAGTAAGTCGATCACGGACTATTCGGGCCAGTGTACTGGAATCCTTGGGACCTTGTTTTAATGCTTCCAGATAAAGTTTTTGGACTAATGTTAATTCCTTGTTTCCCATATTTTTTAAGCACCTCCAATAAGATCGTTATCAACCAAAGTCTTAGTAAAACCTGACAAAAAGTAAACTTTTCCTTATGTTCCACTAAAAATTAAGGATTGGCCTACTGTCCCTGACATTTTCCTAAACCATGGTATGAGATAAAATTCATATGGTGGTTACGTTTAGACCCTCCTTTCCCCTTTCTCCTATCAGTACAGGAGCGAGCGAAATGTCAGCTTAGACTTTTTCTAGAATAATGTCCTTACCTGTTACAGTGGTGATTGCTAATCCTATCTTTATGGGTATAGCATTTGTATTCCGACCGGGAGAAAAGACTTCCCCCGGTCTTTCTTTACCTGGTTTGATTTGCTCCCGTACTAATAAGCCTTTTTTGATTAGTATATAAACTTGGGCTTAGTCCTTATCTTCCTCGGCAATAGCCAGGGCAATATCCTGAGGTGTAATGGAATTTTTCTTTTTAAAGAAGTCGAAGTAGAATATTGCGGTCAGGACAATGGCTAGTACCGGTATCCAAGCCAAATGATACATTCCTTTAACCACATAAGTGTAGCTAAGGTAACCTGCTCCCGGTACTGCTATAACAAAGGTAGTAAATAATAGTGCGAACCACCAGTACCCGGTAGGTCTGCCCACCAGCTTAAGCCAAATGATAATCGTCATAAAGGACATTAATGCTAGTAGACTTGATAAGGCCGGGAAAAGTACCCATATATAGAACCAACCTCCGGAAAGCGCCAGAACTGCGCAGGCTACCAAGGAAATGGAAGCGGCAGTCCATTTAGAAGCATTAGTAGGTGGAACCGGTTTAATTATCATTCCGTAAAGCTCAAGCAAGAATATTCTCATATTCCTGGCCCCAGATTCTAGGGTTGTTATCATAAATATGCTGCCGAGCAATCCACCCCAGATTAACCAGATCTTATTCGGAATGAAGGTAAATACGCTTCCGGCAATTTGTGCATATCCACTTTGGAGGATAAATATCCACCCTTGTCCTATATATTCCGAATAAACGGTCAAAGACAAGACAGCCGCAGAAGCCAAAGCTACAAAGGCAGTAAGTCCTTCTAATACTTCACCGCCATAGCCAATGAGGCGTACATATTTCTCATCAGGTACCCTTCTGGAGGTATATCCCGTAGTCCAGAACGAGTGCATCCCAGTCAAGGCACCACATGATATAGTCAGGAATAACATCGGCCAAAGAGGTCCTTCCGTGGCGTGCATGATAACAGTCGGCAGCTGCAGGGGAATATTACCGACAATACAACCTATCAAAAGGACCACGGCACCTACACACATGAAACAGAAATTTAAGAAATTTCGTGGCTCAACCAACATCCACGCTGGAATAGATGCTGATATTATCGGATAAATGGTGAAGATAGCAAACCATACCGGCCACGGTAAACTGATAGGATATTGAAGACCAAAATAAATGCAAATTACAACAATCACTATTCCAAGAAGAGTAGCTCTAAGAACCGGCCAACCAAAACGATAAATCAGGAATCCCATCAAAACACCGCTGGCAGTGAAGGCAATTGTCGGAAGAGTCAATTCTGGTGTTGCTGTGAAAAGTTCCGCTAAAGCTGACAAAAAAACAGCGGTAAATGCTGCAATACTAAACCAACCTAAACACACACCCATTTTCCCAGATCTTTTACTGATTAGCTCCTGTATAAGCGTCCCAATGGTCTTCCCTTTTTTGCGCATCGATATATGCATAGTTGCATAGTCATGGGGAGAGCCTAGAAATATGTTACCAACCGTAATATAAAGGAAAGCAGGCAGCCAACCCCACATGGCACCAGTTGCGCCCCCTGCCAAAGGTGCACCACCGGCTATTGATGCCCAGTGATCACCAAATAGGGTTACCGGGTTAGCCGGGTAAAAATCCACATCGTCCCGAAATTCAATGGCCGGCACTTTCCGACCGGGTTTGTATTTAAGATAAACTTTTCTAAGATAACCACTAATTACTAGATATCCAAAAGTCCAGATGGCAAGTCCGATGATTGTCAGTGTCGTTGTAGTAAGTTGCAAATTATTTCCTCCTTTCCGGCTTAAAAAATACTAGGCGTATCTATTTACCAAATCGTTCTCCTCCAGTCTTTAACGAAGCTATAGGATTTCCAAGCCTAAAAAGCCAAATAATTACCACGACCAACTGCTACAATTTAGCTACAAGAATATTTATTATAGTGACAAATTAATTAAGCTCTTCTTTACCTTTATTTAGCCTGATTCACCCTCCTTCGACATTTCTTTTAATTATTAAACTAGGAATTTATAAGTAATGCTCTACAAACACCTCCTCATTCTGGTGGGAATTACCACTTGAGGCTTTCCCAAAAACAGGCACTCCAGAGTTGTTTTTTTTCCGCCGTTGCAGTTTGTTAAAATACATTTAGATTCTCGATAATTATAATAAGCATATTCCGTGCCAAACTTGTGAAAGAAAACCATACTGGCGCACATAGCGTACCAAACTAAAGAAAAATGCCCATACTTGAGCATATTCCCTGCCAAACTCAATATAAAAGCTAAAACCCCTGGGGACTTTTGCCTAAACCCTGCAAAATGAAGGATTACTGGAGATTCAAATATGTCTGCCAGGAAATTAATGTCATAGCTAACCTATAAAACTGTGTCGGAAATCTGACACACCGTCAGGCTTTTGACACTGATTCTGTCAACTAACTGACAACTCAATTCAACTGTTTTCGAGTAAAACCCAAGTGAAAACTTGATTTAAGTGGGGAGATTTAAGTAGAAACCGTACTTGACTAGAATTAGGTGGATGGAGAGATGATGCCCAAAATAGTTAAGCTTAAGAAAGCAGAGCCTAAAGCATTTTGGGTAATAATTAGGTATGCGAAGATGGATAGAAAGGAGGCTTTATTGCATAAAGCCCGGAAAAGTATTGAAAGAGTAAAACCGGGAAAACACGGAAGGATTACGGCATAACTGCATTTATTAGCGGTATGGCCCTTGCTGTTGAACAATGGGCTGCGGAAGCTGTTCTGGAGTTAAAAAGAACATGCCCAGACCTATCTTTGGAATGCGCCTTACCTTATGAAACGCAGGACTGAATCACAGGGGGAACGCTATTTCTCGATTATAGGCCGCTGTGACAAAGAAACATTACTAGCCTACCACTATACCCCTGATTGTATGCATAATCTGAACCGGTATATGGTGAACCATAGCAACTTCGTAATTGCCGTATGGGATGGCAGCTTTGGGAGAACAGCCGGCACCATACGCTATGCACGGCAAAAGGGGAAAAAAGTTATCATCATCAATCCCGTTACTTTTAAGGTGCGTAGATCAGCTCCGGTTAAACACTAAAGTCACCATTAGCACTCCTAAAAGGGCACCGCAAAAGTCAAGACAAATATCCGAAAACTGAAACCCTCTTCCGTCAACAAACAGTTGGTGTAATTCATCGGTTGCAGCATAAACGGCGCAAATAACCAGGACAGTAAAAACCTTTACTTTCAACTTCAATTCATAAGAAATCAGGGTACACATGCACAATATTCCGAGCATAAAATATATCAAAATGTGGGCTATGTCTCTGACTAGATGCTGTAAACTTGACACTATTTCGTTCTGCTGAACCTGCGACATATCAATAAATTCCGGCATAAATATTGGAATCAGTGTATGGATAGTTTTACCGCTAAGCCCGGATGATTTAGCGGCCGTCTGGGCCGATAGAAAAAAGATACTCCCCATCCACAGGATTACAAACAACCAGAGTATGAATCTCTTAGATTTTATATTCAAACCATTAGACTCCATATCTACCCTTCAATCATAACCAACCGATTCCAATAAGTCCGGGAACTGCACCCGGACTTATTAATTATTGGCATATCAGATGCCCCTATCTCTTACAAATTCTCCCGAGATAAGTTGCTGTCAGGCACCGTCATGAGGCACCAACAGTCCTGCAAACCTGCCCCCAGGATAAGTCCGAATCAAACCTTCCAGTTCCATTATGGAAAGAACTTGGATTAATTGGAGCTGGTCTATCTGGGTGTCTGCACTTATTTTTTCGATAGTCTTAGGGGCAAAAGAGAGACTGAAGAGAATTTTTTGTTCCGTATTACTTAGAGGTCTATCAGGCTTGCGAAAATTTTCGCTGCTTATGTCCACCCTATTCAAGTTAGGTATTTCTTCATTTTCAGCAGGAAGGCTATTTATTGAAGCTATACCTGTATGATCTAAATCAAAATTCGGCAATAATTGTGACGGGTGCAAATAGACATGAGCACCTTGTGCAATCAGTCGATTGCTTCCTTTTCCGGTTGGATTACTTATTTCATGGGGTAAAACGTGGACATCCTTTCCCTGAGCTCTGGCAAAACCTGCAGTAATCAATGCCCCGCCATTTTCAGCCGCCTCAACCACAAATACTTTATAGCTCCAGCTACTGATGAGCGCATTCCTCTCCGGGAAGTATTCAGGACGGGGTCTGGTCCCTGGCGGGTACTCGGAAATAACAGCGCCGTTTTCGATGATACCCGCCAATAATCCATCATGTTCCTTGGGATAACAAATATCAACACCATTACCCAGAAAGGCAATGGTGTATCCTCCAGCCTTTAAACACGCAGTATGGGCATAGCCATCAATGCCCTTCGCCATCCCACTGATTACAGGAATATCATTTTGGCCCAGAAAATATGCTGCTTCCACCGCCGCCCGTTTCCCATAATCTGTACATCTACGGGAACCCACAATCGCCACACCAGTGCTATTTTCTCTAATGCTTCCTCTATAATATAAGAGAATTGGAGCTTCCACAGAATTTCTGGCAAGAACAGGATATAAGGGATCATGGTAGCTCAATGATTTTATATCCCGCCTTAAGGTCTCTTCTACGAGGGTACGGGCCTGATCTAAAGAACGATGCTGTCGTATCACTTTGGCTAATGTAGGGCCTATTCCCTCCACCGACAACAGTTCTTCTTCACATGCTTCATAAACTGCTTGCGGGGATTGGAAATGACCTAATAATCTTTTTTGCAAGATAGTTCCGATACCTCTAATTTGTTTTAACCAGATCCAGTACTCCATGCTTCCCTCCTAAATGACCATCATACCCGCCTTTTCCTTGTCCAGATCTCGGGCCATCAGGGCTAACGCCACATCCTTTTTGCGAATATTGGCTGCATCGTCCAAATCAGCAAACGTTCTTGCCACCTTTAGATATTTATAATACGTTCTGGCACTGTATTTGAATTGATCATGTGCGACCTGCAGCAAACGTTGGCTTTCTGCATCCAGCTCACAAAATTCCTTAATCAAGGCATGTCCCATCTGGGCATTGCAGTTGATCCCTGCAATCTTTTTAAACCTCTTCTTCTGAATACCCCTGGCAAATTCAACCCGTTCCCGAAGCTCTTTAGAACTCTTCCCCAAAGCGTACTCAGATAGATTTATAAAGTTGACCGGCTGAACATACTTTTGGATATCCATCCGATCCATTATAGGACCTGATAATCGTTGTCTGTATTTGATTACCTCATAATCGCTGCATCGGCATTTGTCACTTCCATAATAACCGCACGGGCAGGGATTCATGGCTGCCACCAGCATGAAGCTGGCCGGATAAGTGTTGCTGTATTTCACCCTGGAAATCGTAACCTCTTGATCTTCTATAGGCTGCCTTAACGCATCCAAAGTTTTCTTGCTGAACTCGGCAATTTCATCCAGAAACAATACCCCGTTATGGGCCAGGGATATTTCCCCAGGAGTGGCATTGTTCCCTCCGCCAATTAGGGCATTGGTTGAAGCATTATGATGAGGTGCACGAAACGGACGTTCCTTAATTAAATGTCCCTTTCCTTTCAGCATTCCTGCTACGCTGTAAATTTTCGTTGTTTCCAAAGCCTCTTGCTCTGTCATACTAGGAAGAATCGTAGGAATGCGTTTCGCAATCATGGATTTGCCGCAGCCCGGGGCACCAATCATCAACAAATTATGTCCCCCTGCCGCTGCCACAACGATATATTCAAGCATGGCCTCCTGGCCTTGAACTTCATTAAAATCCACCGGATAGGGATCTTCTGCCGGGGCATGAAAATTCATTTCCTGTTGAATAGTGTATTCTTTCTCCCCTTCCAGGAATTGAACTACTTCTTTTAAATAATCAAACCCAACCACATTCATCCCCTGCACCAGCAAAGCTTCATGAATGTTTTCCCTGGGTACAATAATATTTTTGATCCCGGCCTGCTTAGCCGCAATCACCATGGGAAGAACGCCGGTGCAGGATCGCAGCCGCGCATTCAAAGATAACTCGCCAAGATAAGTTGGTGTCAGGCACCGCCATGTTCTATCGCCACATGTTCTATGGTCACTGCTCCATTTGTAGTGCTTAATGTTTTGACATATTTTTGCCCGCACCGGATTATAATGAATATAGCGAAGCAACGAAAAGAGATATTTGTCATCAAGCACCAAGATCCCCTTGTATCTTCCCCCAAAAACATGATCTGATCGGTTATGCCTTTTGTTGTAGTCCTTACTGTAGCGATTATTGATGGTTTGCATGATTTTATTTAGAGGCTTGTCTTGCGTCTGTATGATTAGATGATAGTGGTTATCCATGATCACATACCCCATCAGGTTAAACCCGCCGTCTTCTTTGGCATATGCGATATATCTCAACAAAAATTCTTTATCTTCTCGTTCCTGAAAAATATAGTCCCGATTATTTCCCCGCTTAATGACGTGATAGATTGCTCCCTTAAACTCCACTCTCGGTTTCCTACCCATCACAGCCCCCGTTTGCATTAAAGCTGAATATGAATATGAATTCATATTATATTTTAGCAAATATGTTAATATTTCGCTATTAATGTCATAAAAAAACTGAACCATTTAATAAGTTCACATGAAAATACCCAGTAGTCCCGCTCAGAAGCAGGAACCCACAAAGATGTGGCTTAAAGTATTTTCATGTCTTTTCATGTCCGGTTGTCAGTTGATAAGAGGTTGATAAGTTGTGTCAGGCACTGTACCAATTCAATCAAAGCATAAGGAGAAAGTAATTCGCCTTCCTGACCCTCTTTTTGAGGAAGTACCAGATGATCTCCATATACCTATGAGCTGGATGCATACTAGCGTCAATCCCGGGGATAGTTTTTAAACATGCAATGTTAGATATCCCTAACCCTATCCATATATGTAAGCAGCGTTAAATTGTACGAATATTTAATAAGTTGATAAATTGGTGTCAGGCACCGTCATGTACCGTCATGTAACCGAAAATAGAAATAAGTGTCAGCTTCTTGGATAGATGTTCGAGAAACTGACACTTATTGTAACTTACCGTTGATGGTTAACGTTTCCTTAGATTTTATTCTAATAATCTGACACCACTTTTTTATTGCTAACAGTGTTATTGCCAATATATCGGCAATCTGCTAGCCATTAAAAATTGGCATGTTAATTGCAATTAAAGTTAACTAGATGAACTAGATGCAACAAACGATAGAAGAACGTTTGCAAAAAGACGCACTTAGAATTGGTGAAGTGCAGAAGGAAAAATGTGTGATGTTATATAACGACTAGCACTGTTATCAAATCTTACTACTAAAAATGATAACGGCTTTTAGTCCAACTTTAGAGAGATGGTCAAATTTTTACATTTTACACTTGGGCATTCATTATTTCTACATTTTTTATTAGCAGCAGTTACAGCCAATTAGATAGGAAAGGGAGGTATTCAAGGGCGTTATTTTATCAAATGTGTAGGTGCTCACGATCGAAGCAAAGGCATGCCGTTTGTTCAAAAGTCTGTTGCACGTATACAGCAAAGCAAGCAGAGGAACTTAAAAAAAGCTCATCCAGACGCAGACATTTATGTCACGTATATGGATATTAATCGAACAAAAGGCGGATTTGAACCATACGTGCATACAATGTGGCTGTTGTACCAGTCGTGGATCGATTACATGAATTACAGTCCTCGTCAAATGATTCAATTAATGAAGATGAATCAGCGGGATATTTTACTCGAAAAGCTAAACGTAGAAGTAGTCCATTTAATCGATGTATTATCTGAACCATCTGTTCTTGAGACCTTGAAGGAATTCAAACAAAATTCAGAGACCTTAAGGTTATTTGCTACTATGGATGTTTGACGGTTAGACCAAAATTCGAAACTGAAGCAGACGATTCGAAAAATTCACAAAGTATGGATAATCTTTTAAAGCTCTTAGGGATTAATTCAAGGGATTGGTCTCATAAAACATAGAGTGTTGTGGCGGAAGTCACTCGCTGGCGGGCCTAAACTTGCCACGATCAGAACGGATGAGGTCATAAGCAGGCAAAGGCTGCCGGAGCGGAAGCTATCGTTGTGGCGTGCACCTTGTGTCACTCAAATTTGGAATTCAGTTTACATGACCAAGGTACAAATATTCCATTGGTGTTTTTTATCCATTTGCTTAGTCTAGACTTAGGTTATTCTGAAAAGGAGGTTGGACTTCACAAAAGGATAAAACAATAAAACCTATAGTAAAATAAGCAAGGAGGACTCTATTTATGAGTACAGATTTAAGAAACAAGTATTCCATTGTAGGTGTAGGTTACACACCGCAGGGAAAAGTTCCTGGACGATCTGCAGCTAGTTTTTATCTCGAAGCGACCATGAACGCCATTAATGATGCGGGACTAAAAAAGGATGATATAGATGGTCTGATTTTATACCGCGATTTCCCGATTTTACCCGGTGACGCCTTTCATCATACAGGCAACGTAATAACCTACAGTCTTGGCATACGCCCGAAATTCTTAAGCCAGGAAGCTTACTGCTACCGGACCAATATCAATAAAGCAATAGGTGCTATCGAAAACGGAACATGTAAGTATGTTCTTATCGTATTTGCCGAGAGTGGCAGAACCGGTCACCGTACATGGACAGATGAAATTGACCTGTTCAGCAGCAAGCCCTATGATGAGTACGCAGCCTACGGAAACATTTCAGCTTTCACCAACTATGCCATGTTCGCTAGTCGTGCCATGCATGAACACGGAACAGGACCTGATTTATGGGCGGAGATAGCTGTCGCACACCGCAAATGGGCCAACCTGAATCCCAATGCTATTCACTACAGAAAGCCTTTGACAAAGGAAGACTACTTTGCAACACCGTTTCTTTCATGGCCGTTCCGGGCCCTGGATGCAACTGCATCAACAGACGGCGGCCGCGCAATTATCATCACCACCACAGAGCGGGCCAGAGAACTAAAGAATCCGCCTATCATGATCCGCGGATACGGCTCTGCCAATGATACCGCCAAGGGCTGGCAGCTTACCCCGGGCGATCCCGCGAGCAGCGCCGCTATTGCCGGAGCCCAAGCTTTTGAGATGGCCGGACTGAGCCCCAAAGATATAGGCGCAGCCCAGATATATGACTGCTACACCTACACGGTTGAGGCAACCCTGGGTGATTACGGATTCTTTGAGAAGAAAAAAGCCCGTGACTTCTTAACAGTTGAGAACATAGGACCCGGCGGGGCATTCCCGGTAAACACCGGCGGCGGGCTGCTTTCTGAAGGTTATTATATGGGAATGACTCCCATAGCCGAGGCCGTGATGCAGATGTCCGAGCGCTGTGGAGATCGTCAGTTAGGTGTCATACCTGGCACAAAACTTCCTGAATTCATGCTCGTCTCGGATAACGGCGGTTTCTATCAAAGCAACGAAACTCTTATTTTAGAAAGGGGAAAATAAGAATGACTCAAGTAATAAAAGTAAATCTGCCTTATGACCTCAGAACCAGCTCCGATAATGATGTATTTTATAAAACTGCTCATGAAGAACAGAAATTTATTCTGCCATACTGCAACAGCTGCGGACAGTACTTCTGGCCTGGCGCTATTATCTGCCAGCACTGCGGCAGCAAGGATGTTGAGTGGAAAGAGGCTTCGGGCCATGGCAAAATATATTCCCACGTGGAAGGGCGATTCGCTTTCCATCCCGACATCAAGGAATATCTTCCAATCGCCATATGCTCTGTGGTTCTGGACGAGGGACCGCGCGTTTTCGGCCGCCTTGTCAACTATGGCGAAATCGAAAAGGTTCCTTATGATGCCCCTGTGCATATCGTATGGCTTCAAGACGATGAAAGAGGATGCACAATCATGGGATGGGAAATGGATTAAATTTAGAGCATAGATAAAGTTAAACCTATCGAAAGGCGTGGACGCAAAGCTACAAAGAGAATCCCTGCAGGTTCTGAACTGCTCCCTGTCAAGTAGACAGACGAAAAAAAGAAAACCTTTTACCGGGCTCCGTCAATGACGGGGCTCAGTTTTTAGGCTGCATTTTCAAGCAACTGACGGTAGGTCATCGGAGGCAGTTTGTTCAGTCTCCTTTGCCGGCGTTCGTAGTTGTAGAAATATATGTAGCTTTCAATAGCCGCTACCAAGCTATCGTAATCCGGGAACTTACCAAGGTAGTACATCTCGCACTTAAGAGTACCCCAGAAACCTTCCATTGGGCCGTTGTCAATGCAGCGGCCGACACGCGACATGCTTTGTTTCATTCCGGCATTATTCAATCTGATCTTGAAATGCTTGCTTGTATATTGAAAACCTCGGTCACTATGAAACAGCGGGTGAGCATCGGGGTATTTAGAAACGGCCAAATCAAAGGTTTCAAACACGAGCTGGTTATTGTTGCTTCGTCCCATGGCGAAAGAGATAATGCTTCTGTCTTTGAGGTCAAGGATTGCGCTCAAATACAATTTTTCATTATTTCCGTACTTGAATTCTGTGACGTCGGTCAGCCATTTCTCGTTAAGCTTTTCTGCTGTGAAATCACGGTTCAAAATATTCTCCGCTGTAACTTCAGGAGTAGACCGCTGGTATTGCGGACGCTTTCTGCGGATGACGGCGTTCAAGTTAACCAGTCGGGTAAGACGATATATACGCTTGTAATTGTAACTGGTTTCGTATCTGGCGTTCAGTTCATCTGTCAGTCGCCGATATCCATATATTCCGTTGAATTCAGCGTAGAGATAACCAAGCTTGTGAAGAAGATCTTCGTTCTCATACTCGCGGGCACTCTTGCTGCGGTGGAGCCATTTGTAATAGGATGACCTGTTCAGGTCTAATATCCTGCAAATGTCCTTTACTGGGTATGCTTTATTTTCGTGCAGTTCCTTTACGGTCAGGTAAAGCTTTTCCTGCCGGACCCCGCTCAGCCCCGCCTCCTCTCGATCTCCTGGAGTTTTTTTAACACGGCAATCTCCATTTCTTTATGCTCGTTCTCGGCTTTAAGCATCCTGTTCTCTGCCCGAAGACGCTCAACTTCGGTCATTTCATCCAACGGTTTGCGCTTCCCGCGCTTGTCGATTAGGCCGTCTACGCCCTTTTTCTCATATTTGCATACCCAGCTATATATTTGCTGGTAGGATACCCCATACTTCTCGATTGCTGCACCATAGTCCTTACCATTGGCTATACAGTAGCCGACAATTTCTATCCGCTCCTCCAACGTGGTTAATCGTCCTTTGGTCATATAAATACCTCTCCCTCGGCCCCCGGTGGCCCGAATATCTTTATGACCATTATAATCCGTTATCCAATCCTGGAGTTGCCTTTTGCTACGAATGCTATACCTCTTACATATTTCCAATAAGCTTGCTTCACCCCGTAGGTACGCCTCTACCGCTGCGGTTTTCAGTTCCACGCTGTATCTGGTGTTTGTCTGCTGGGCTGCTAACCCAGACGGGCCCATGGCCTCATAATTGACTATCCATTGACGCAAAGTGGATGGATCTATCCCATATTTGCGCGCTATACTATCCTGACTTCCTTCTCCTTGCTTGTACTTCTCGACGGCTTCAACTTTCTTGCCCCAATCGATCCTACTTCTACCCATAAAAAAACTCCCCTTTGTGTAGTCCTGAATTTTTGTTTTTTCAGGTGTCTACTCAAAGGGGAGCATATCATTCCCTGCGGGGATTCTTTATGTGCGCCCGGCATGGGCGCAGTCTAACGGGTGATAATTTGGTGTCAGGCACCACCATGTTTTTTAAGCCAGGTATCAATTATTGGTTTTACTGGATCAAGTTTAGACGGTCGGCCTCTCTTGGGCTTCTTGTTTTAAATTAAAATCAGCTTCTTCAGCGTATTTCTTTACGGTTCTTAAAATCATACCCGGTATCTTTGGCGATACTTCTAAGGGATTTTCCTTTATGGAAGCTCTGGTATTTGATATGATATCTTTGCATCATCGTTAGCATCCTTTCTTTACTACTCCTTACTACTCCTTTTGCTGTCACAAAAAGAGTAGTATTTTTTCAGGGTACTGGCGATGATTTTTTCCATTTTACTGCTGTATTTTTAACTTGCCATTCGCTCTATTTTTATTTTGCCACAGACACACCAATCACGAGGATAGTTTTTAAACATGCAATGTTAGATATCTCAAACCCTATTCATATGTAAGCAGCGTTGAATTGTACGAATATTCAATAAGTTGATAAGTTGGTGTCAGGCACCACCATGTTCAGCCCAGTTCTCTTTCGGCTTTACTTGCATTAGCATAACACTCAGCAATATCTCCCGGTCTGCGGTCCATAATATCATAAGGTACTTTGAGACCGTTTGCTTCCTCAAAAGCCTTCAATAACTGTAGTACACTCGTACCCTTTCCGGTACCCAGATTGTATATGTGTACACCTGCTGTCAGCTTGTACAGGGCAGCGACATGTCCTTCAGCCAAATCCACTACATGAATATAATCTCTGACACCTGTCCCATCCACCGTGGGATAGTCATTACCGAAAACCCTTAGTTTCTCCAGTTTGCCTTTTGTCACTTGGGTGATATAGGGCATAAGATTGTTAGGAATGCCTGTTGGGGCTTCACCGATCAAGCCACTCTCATGGGCTCCTACTGGATTAAAGTAACGCAAGAAAGCCACCGACCAATCAGGATTTGCTTTAGCAAAATCGGTAAGAATTCGCTCACTCATGGCTTTGGTTTCGCCATAAGGGTTGGTGGTTGGTAGAAGTGGCATGGTCTCTATAAACGGAACCTCATTTTCACCATAAACCGTTGCCGATGAACTAAACACAAATCGCTTTACTCCATATTTCTGACAGGCTCGGCAAAGAATCATGGTACTAACAGTGTTGTTATAATAATAGGCCAGTGGTTTTTCAACTGATTCGCCAACCGCCTTTAGTCCTGCAAAATGGATAATCCCATCTATATTGTGATTTGCAAAAATGGTGTCCACCGCTTTTGCATCGGTAACATCGATCTGATAGAAAGTAATTTTTTTATTGGTAATCTGTTCAACTCGCTCTATAGTCTCAGCTTTACTGTTGCAAAGGTTATCTAGTAACAATAACACTATGGCCTGCCTCCAGCAAAGCTACACAGGTATGTGAGCCTATATATCCGGTACCGCCGGTGACTAGTATATTCATAGTACATCATCAACCTTTCAATAAATCGCGGGGACAGATACCTTGAAGCCATCTATTACAATCATCGTCTAAATTGTCATAATATTCAACAATTTGATAACTTGGTGTCAGGCACCGGGGGTTTTCAATAATTTGATAACTTGGTGTCAGGCACCGGGGGTTTTTGCTTTTATTGCCCAACGCAATTTGGCAGAACGAGCACGACTATTGCTATTACGTTCTTCCAATGATGGTTGAATAGGACCGGGAGCAATTTCACGATAGACGCCTTCACGGAAAAAACGTTGAAAAGATTTTTTGACGAGACGATCTTCACCTGAATGAAATGAGAGGATAGCAACGCGCCCACCTTCAGCAAGGGCAACAGGAAGTTTTTGTAAAAATTCATATAACACTTCAAATTCATTATTGACATCAATTCGCAATGCTTGAAAGCATCGTTGACAGGATTTTTTAATCTCATCTTTTCTTTCATTTTTCGGAATAAAGTTCAGCGCATCAGTGATAATTTGTCGGAGCATCGTTGTTGTTGATATGTCTATTCCTTTTCTATTTGCTGCAATAATGGCGCGAGCGATTACTGCGGCGTTAGGCTCGTCCGAGTTTTCTATCAACATACCTTCTAATTCATCTTGGAAAATCGTTTTCAAACGAGCTGCGGCAGATAAACCTCTTTTAGGATTCAGCCGTAAGTCTAATGGTCCTTCACTCCTAAATGAAAATCCTCTTTCAGGATTGTCTATTTGCATTGAAGAGACACCCAAATCTGCCAACACAAAATTCAATGGCCCCGATTCTAAAACAATTTTATCTATATCACAAAAATTCATATGCTTGATCGTTAAAATTTCAGATCCATAACCTAAGCTCTCTAAACGCTCCTGGGTGTTCGCTAATTCAATAGGATCTACATCCATTGTATACAAGTGTCCCTGTGAATTTAAACATTTAAGCATCTCTAAAGTATGTCCACCATAACCTAGGGTTGCATCTAATCCAGTTTGTCCAGGAGTAATTTGTAAGAATTCCAATATTTCTTTAACGCAAACTGAACGATGCATACCAGCGGGAGTACTACCCTTTTGAATCACTTTTGCAACAGTATCGGCATATTTTTCCGGTTGCAGTTCCTTATATTTTTCGTTAAAAGCTCTAGGGTGAGTGCCTTTATATCGAGGACGTCGCTGATGTTTTTGCTCTTGATTATCCATTGCATAACGAAAGGAATTTAGCGTTTGTAAATTCGAAATTTAAAATTGATGTTGTACAAATCATTTGGCTCATTCTTTCTCCCTCCTTTGTATTATCCAATGTCTTTATTTTTAGATATATAGATGCGGTGGATTACTTTTATTTTAACCTATGCAGGCCGCAAGCAAAAGAATCAAAGAATTGAAATAAAAGGCTGGCAAGTAATAAAAGAGACCCTTTGGCAAGACACTAACATAAGGAGACACAGCATATGATAAGAACCGTGAAGATTTTCTCCATTCTCTTAACCTTATCCTGTTCTTCCTCGTATTTTGGGGAATACATAAAGGCATAGTCTTTTCTCCATCGTTATGGTTATTCTATATAATGATTATTACGCTGTCAGAACAACATCGATACGCGTTTGAGCATCACCTGTACGTAAGCGTCAAAGATACCATCACATAGAATAGCATCACAAAAGGTAGTACAATCACAATGAAATAAGGTTGAAAAAGTTGAAAGGGTTTAAAAACTTGAAAAAGTTAGCAAAGTTTTTCAACCAAAAACGGAGTGATTGTATGAATATACAAAAAGTTACATCGGATTACCGGCTATCGCAATGGATGCATGTGATACAGGAAAGGCAGTTCAGCGGGCAAAGCATTAAGGACTTCTGTCGGGAGAAAGGAATAAGCAGTAACGCATACTTTTACTGGCAGAGGAAGTTACGAAAGGCTGCATGTGCAGAGCTTACAAATCCAGAAGAGCCCGTTAACTATGTTCCAGAAGGATGGATGCAACTTGCCCAAGGTCAAGAAATAAAATCAACGTTGGATATTGAAGTCGGCGGTTGTCGTGTCACCGTGGATGAAAGTACTGATCCGGAACTATTAAAAAAAGTCTGCCGCATATTAAAGGTACTGTAATGAGATGGAGCGAAAAACCCGTATACATATGCTGCGGACATACAGATATGAGGAAATCTATCAACGGGCTCATGGCACCGGTTAAAGACAGCTTTTCCCTTGATCCGTTTTCAGAGGCGCTATTTGTCTTTTGCAACCGGAATCGGGATAGGATAAAAATCCTGGAATGGGACGGCGATGGATTCTGGCTGTATTTCAAGCGCCTGGAGCGTGGGCATTTTCGCTGGCCGGCAAGAGGAGATGCCGTCACTATGGTACTTGATGCCAAGGAATTATCATACTTAATAGAAGGTGCGAAACTAGAGAAAAAGCTTAAACGGGAAGAAGTTCTCGAGTGGCAAATCTCCTAAAACATTTATCTCACAAAAGCGCCCAAAACCGCTTTAAATCTAGCTTTTAAGCAGTTTTTCTGGTATAATCTATTTATGGAAACACAAGAAATTTCAGCAGAAAAACTGCTTGCCTGGCACATCTGCGTCGGAAGTTTTTCGATGCCTTTAAAACCCTGCCCGAGGAGAAACGACCGGAATCCAATGCGGCAAAGGGAATTGCATACTTAGACAAACTGTTCCATTTTGAAAAACAGTTTGCTCCGCTTACCCCAGATAACCGCCTTAAGGATCGCAAACGCCTATCAAGGCCTTTGTTTGATGAATTTTACAATTGGCTTGAGGGCCTTGCTGCCTTGCCTAATACTCTTCTTGGTAAAGCGGTGCATTATGCAAAGTCCCAGAGGAAATATCTTGAGAGGTATCTGTCTGATGGGCGTCTTGAAATTTCAAATAACCGTGCGGAACGCAGTATTAAACCATTTGTAATCGGCCGCAAGAACTGGCTTTTTGCTAACACGCCAAACGGCGCCAGGGCCAGTGCCATTTATTACAGCCTGATTGTGAGCGCAAGAGAAAATGGCCTAAATCCATTTGAATATTTAACATGGATTTTTACAAATGCCCCTAATTTGGGAAAAGCAGGTTACACAGCCTCAGTTAAAGACTTCCTGCCCGGTAGTGCAGCTATACCAGAAAAGGTATTTACCCCGCAGCCGGGTGATACAAATCTGAAAAAGTTCGCGTGGGAGGAAGACTGATATGGGAAAGAATATTGATTATATGATGGAACTGGTAAATGAATATCTGTCAGGTAAAACTCCCCGGTATATATTCGAACTAGACTTTCAGACCGAGATCTTAGCTCGTTACAAGAAAATGGTGCGGGAAGATAGGGACTATGCCGAATATTTTTATGATATGCTTTCGGAATATGGCGTGGATGCGGGCGATGGTTTATCGGATGCACAATTTAAACAGCTGATCCGAAGACAGTACAAAAAAGTAAAAAGTGTTGCCGATGATGTCTTCTGATGATATTGACGTTTAGTAGGTACTAGCCTGTTTGACGCTTACACCTGTACGCACGATAGCATCACTTTGTTTTTTGGAAGCGATTCGCACGTGAGCATCGCTAGCTGTAGAATTATTTTGAGTGATTATTTCGCGCTTAGCGTACCACCAATACGCAACATGATACCGGCGATTAAGGCAATGGTACCACTGCCTTAATCGCAGCAATTCGCATATAGATACCATCAATTCACGCATGGATACCACCCGGCTGTACAATGATTTTGAGGACAACTCCTCAATCATTACAGGAAGGAGGCCATGCTAATGGCCAAGAAAATTCAGGTGAAACAAATCTTAGAACTTCGTGCAGCGGGGCTTTCGCAGAACAATATTGCGAAAAGCCGTCACATGTCCAAAAGTTCGGTCAGCGATGTGTTTCAACTCGTATGTAACCAAGATTCTTGTATTCTTTCCCAATCCGTCCCTAGTTCCCGTTTCCATTCTTCGGAGAGGTTTGGGTTTTGTGGCATAATGTGCTCTATCGTATATTGATCAATTTCCACTCTTTCTTTACGATTATAGTTTTCCAGTTTTCTAAGCCAGTAACTGCGGCGCGGAATATTATACAAATCTCTTGTTCGGAACTCCTTAATAAATTCTCCGTCATTTGGAAATCTCCGATATGAAGGTAGTAACATGAATTGGGCCATAACACTTTCAAGATAGTTGTTTTTATCTACAGACTTCATAAAAGTAGCAAAGGTTTTGTTAAGAGAATTCGTAGGAATAGAACAAATTGCTCTTCTAAAGACGTATGCTTCGATAAAGCGAACAATTTTTATAAAATCATCTTTATGAAGAAGGCCTTGCTCGTAGTCATCATAAAGCTCTAAAAGCAACGGATAAACTACCTCAACTTTCAATTCCCTAACATCATTGAAAACTTCCCTTAATTCCTTATCATTTTCGTGATTTAAAGCCATTGCGCAGTAATACTTTGAAAACCTTCTTATATCTTCAACAATCTCTGATATATCTACTCCTTTGGAGGCCATAACTTGTGTAAAGTTTTTAAATGCCTCGTATACTTCATGTAATCGAGGAATATTGCCGGTTTTCACAGTAAGATAATGTCTCATAAAACTATCAAAATCAGCTGTGTAAGCTTCCTGACCAAAGTCCCTCTCCATTGGTCGCCAGTAATTATCATATAGTTGGGTTTGCTTTTTGATTTCCAGACCCATTAATATGTAATTTCTTATTAAATCGGCTTGAGTTAATTCTTTACCGGTAGAGTTCATGCTCTCAAATATCAATTGTGGATTATCCTGATCTCGGCTAAGTGCAATATCAACTATTATCAGTTTGGCTATTCCTTTACATATTGCTTTTAAATCGCCTGCGTAGTTATCGAGCCACTCATTAAAAAGCTTGTAATTTTTAATAATTCTTATTGAAGCATCTTTAGGGATCTCTTTATTATCAATCACTGCAATCAAAGACTCCTTGTCCGTCTTTGATAAGATTAATTTATAATGCCTCTCCCCATCTTCTTCTGGATTTGATAAATAATAGTTTCTGAGCTTTCTAGGAGAAAAACCTTCAATTATTTCCTGCTTCCCTTGAGGCAAATCATCCAATCGATTTGCTAATGCTGCAAGTAAGAGAGATAAGGTAGTCAACCGTTGTTGCCCATCAATAACAAGTAAGGGCGATTGACTTGTTACCTGGTATATCCCTTTTTCTATATATACAATAGAACCAACAAAGTGTGCTTTTATTTCATCGTTTTCTCCAGTCCTAATAATGTCATCCCAAAACTGACGACACTCTCTATCAGTCCATGAATATGCCCATTGATATATTGGAATAACAAACTGTGGCGATTTCTTTATAAATTCCAATAATTTTGCTTCTGTTGCTTTCATTTTGTTTTGTTGCCTCCTAGATTATTCTCTAGTTGCCCATAGATTGGATAAATAATTAATTCATCTTGGGTGCTGCATTTAACATCATAAGTCCTGGCAGCCAGTCTCCGATGTCCTCTTTCTCGGTAAACCTCCAATTCCGGCGGTACCAATTCCCGGAGAGTTGATGACATATTACCTTCAATTTTATCCTGCGGTTCAATCCTTATTTACTTTGTAATAGAGCAGAGCAAATTTCCAAATTCATTTGTTGAAATATAACGAACGGTGTGTGAGTTTTGGCTACTACCAATGCTCAGCGATTTAGTAGCTGAATGAAGAAGTCCTACAGAAATTAATCGATCAGCTTGATAACCCAAACATTGGGTCGTATCAGTTATTTCTTTACTAAAAACCTTATATAATAAATGTATATCCGTAATAAAAAGCCGTGTAATAACATCAGATAGCTCACAGAATTTTTCCCAGTTAATTACTTCTTCTATATATGCCCTAAACACTTTCGCCAGTAATTGTGACTTCTTAATTTCTACATTACTATTTAGAATAATTAATACACGTCCCAACTCTTCTTCAGCTTTCTTAGGGTTTTTATTAAGAGCATTCCTATATTTACGTAGTTTTTCTTCACTTATGTATCTGTCATTAAATGCTTTGATGAAGTTCAACGTTTGTTTTAACAAGTTACGATCGTGAATGTTTTGTGCCGTTTTTCCAATCCCGACCAATAAACTCACTATTGGGATGTTCTTGAGGATGCCATCATCTATCAATGAATCAATACCTATTTCAGCTAATTCAATCGAAGAACTAAATGCCGGTTCTAGGAGTGAAACTTCAAATGTAGGTATTATTTTATCCATAAAACTCTATCTCCTTATATAACATTACCCGTAGGCAAAATTTAGTAGAGCCTGTTTTTCCAATTTGGGGGACTTTCTTGCCCCTCTTTTTTAGTAAGTACCGGATCTCCATATACCGATGAGCTGGATGCATACTAGCACCAATCCCGGGGATAGTTTTTAAACATGCAACGTTAGATATCTCTAACCCTATCCATATGTAAGCAACGTTAAATTGTACGAATATTCATTAAGTTGATAAGTTGGTGTCAGGCACCGCCATGCTGTGGTCATCCGGCTATTTGGTAGTTCACTCGACTCCGTTGCTCGGTATGGATTACACTTTGCTTATAATGCCTTGGCCTTTATTCGATTGTTGGTAAAAACTATGTCAATAATGTTTTTGCACTTGGGGCACTTAATCAGAAGTTCTCCGTCCTTGCCCGATACCAGGTCCATTAATCTCTTATTAGAACATACTGGACATTTGATTTTTATTGCTATAGTCATCACCTCCCCTACTGTCCGTCTTGTCAGCGTGCCTGCGAACACTATGGTTAAAAAAATTGTTTTTTTGTAGGGTTGTATTGGCATACACGCATCTTTGCGAACAGTGGTGTCTAAAATAACAGCACGAGAAAACTCCTGCTGTAACTATACTAACTGAATATCTAAAGTGTTTAATCTTATTTCTACCGCCTGCTTTGATACCTGAAACGTCGAGGCCAAATCATCAACGATAAATTCTTTGATAAGCCCTGGATTAAACCCTTTCCACATGAATCCATTAATTTTTTCTCCTACTTTATAGCCTGATTTAAGCTCTTCAGCCTTCTGTTTAAACATTTCTGCAGGCATCAGGATTGCTGCGGCTAAGTTGTCAGCTTGCCATTCTAACCAGTCTTCCGCCGTTTTTGGTCTATAGACTTTTGCAATCGGGCAGCGACAGGCCTTTGCTAAAGTTTTATCCTTATAAGAAAGAGCCATAAATCTGAGTTGGTGTTTGTCCCAGTGAACCATTTCATGGGTGATGGTAAACCGTTCTCTACCCCTGTTTGTTTCCGAAAGATTACTTTCAACAAGTAGCGTTCCTCTCTTGTAAGCTCTTCTTATATACTGATCTGTATCTTGGTCATAAAGTTCTACTGGCCCGTCAGAGAATATCATCATGCCTAAAGTATCTAAGTCTTGGTCGATATTCACATAGTCAATTTCCAGGTCCATTTTCAGTTCTGCGATATCTTCAACCGGAACCGGCAAGGGTTCTTCCAGAGCTTCAGGACAATACTTCTGTAAAAACTGTGATGCTTCTTTATCCATATCCTTTTTTCTAATAATCGGCACCAGGTCTTTGTTTAAATGCATTAGCATTCCCCCCCCTCACTTGTTATAGGCTTCAATTCCATCGACTGTAAAATTTTTCAGCTCAGCGTTTTTAAGTATCGCACTGCAGCTTAACTTAAACCACTGGCATACTGATTCTAATATGGTTTCTCGATAGGCGTAATCTCCTATTTCAATGTCACAGCTAACCAGTGAGTAATATTTTGAGGTAGAACCAGTAGTGTACTAAATCAGAACCACCTTGTTCATCTTAGAGAACCACTCTGGTCTTTCTCAGAGCCGCCGTCAAAAGACGGCAGCTCCAAGTATTGTTTTATTCTTTTAGACCATGACGTTCCCTCATTGATATTTCACCATCAATAAGAATAGTATAGGAATCATGAACTATACGATCCAAAATGGCATCGGCTAAAGTATCTTCACCTATTTTCTCGTGCCATCCCCTGGGATCAAACTGCGAGCAAAAAATAGTCGATCCAGTTTGATGTCTGGCTTCCACAATTTCCAGAACATCCATGGCTTGTGGTTCTCGTAAAGGCCTTAATAACCATTCATCCAGAATCAGGAGGCTTACTTTTTTGTACTGCTTCATGACTTTTTGATAAACCCCTTCACCTCGTGCAACAGCTAATTCATTGAGCAAATCTGGAAGACGAACATATTTAACAGTATAATAATTTCTACAGGCGGCTATACCGAAAGCACACCCCATATAGGTTTTTCCGTTTCCAGCAGCACCCATAATGATAATGTTATGCTTTTCCTGTATGTAGTTACAGGTAGCCAGGCGTAAGAGCTGGGTTTTGTCCAATTTCCTGTCCGGGTGGTATTCAATATCTTCCATACATGCCTCGGGAAAACGGAATTGCGCTTGTTTGATTAAACGGGCAAGCTTATTTGTTTTTCTTCTTGACCATTCAATGTCTACCATTAGCCCTAAGCGTTCCTCAAAGGATAGTTCCTGATATTTGGAATCAGATAGCTGGTCTCTATAGGAATCTGCCATTGCCGTCAGTCGCATTTCATTGAGTTTTGTTATCGTGCTTTGGTTAATCATGCTTCTTACCTCCAAAATAGTCAGCACCACGGGTAAAGCCGAAGTTTTCTGCTGTATTTTTCTTTGAAGTAGCTATTGGGTTTGTTCCTTCTGTCAGTTTGTCTTATCCGGTTTTCAAGATAGTCTGGATGCTCTTTAAATTCGGACAAGGCGTATAGGATAATGCCTTCCTACAGGCGGATTCTACTCTGTTTACAGAATATTTGTCCGCCAGTTTCATTAGTGACATACAGGAACGATATCCTTGCTGTTCTACTTTATGTGAAGATAAGATAGCTTGCATGGCAGCCTCTGTGTTAGGACCAACAGTTCTAGCCCAGTCCATGAAGCGCTCGCCGTTCCATGATAGATACTGTTTATGGTTGTCTGGCATATGTTCCGGTAATATTACGGGATCGTTTCCTTCCCCATAAATACGGACATGAGATGCTATACGGTGGTTATGATAAAAAACCTCAATGACTTTACTTGTTACACGAATATCCACCTCATGTTTGATGTATTCATATGGAACCGAATACTTGTTTTTATCAACATGTATGAGATAATCATACTGTACAATAGCTTTTTTCCAGGTAGCTAACTCGTATGGGGAAGCGGGTAGGGGTAAAAGCAAAGCCTTCTCTTCTTCAAGGAACGCACTCTTCCTGCTTCCCGGTTTCTTTTGAAATGGTTTTTCATTAAACTCGTCTAGTTTGATAAAGATGGCCTCATTCAATTCCCTTAATGAAAAAAACTGCTGGTTCCTTAGGGAAGCAATGATCCAGGTGGTGATGATCCCAACTGTCCCCTCTACGACACTTTTATCTTTCGGGTGTTTCACCCGGGTTGGGATAACAGCAGTACCATAGTGTTCTGCCATCTCGTTATAGGTTCGGTTAATAGTAGGCGTAGGTCCTGAAACTCGATCAACTCCTGTCTTAAGGTTGTCGGGTACAAGGATTCTAGTAACGCCACCAAAGTACTGATAAGCATGGATATGGGCTGTAATCCAGCTCTCCATATCCATTGATAAAAATGCCTCCACATATGCAAACTGGCTGCACGGAAGTGCTGCAACAAATACATAAGCCGGAATAATTTCGCTGGTAATATTGTTAATGATGGATGCAGTTTTTCCTGCCCAATCCACCTCCATAATTTCACCGGGTTTACGTTGGATACGCATGGTAGCTTTTGTTGTACTTGCGTAGCGTCGATAATATCTGCAAAACTGACTGTACATAAGTGGGATCTCACCGCTTAAATGGCACTCCTCACAATATTCATTCCATAGAAGGGTAAGTGTTACGCCACTCTTAGCCATTTCCTTATGAATACGCTCACAATCCGGCATCTTCCGGCTAGAAGAAACACATTTTTCAGGAAATAGAAGCTGATGTAACTCGCCATCTGTTCGGTCTGAAGGTAGCGGCCACGAAATACCACGTTGTTCTGCCCGTTCCAGGACGGCAGTAATGGTATTACGTGAACAATGACAGCTAGTGGCTATGCCTCTTTTGCTCATACCCTGGCTACTAAGCCTAAGGATTTCACGATACTGGGTCATAATATCGACCTCCCGTATAAGATTTACACTGATAAACAGTGCATATCCTTACTATACAGGTGTGGTTTTCGCTATGACCATAATGGTTCTATTTTAAGACCACAGTGGTTCTAACACAGTACACTGATGGGTCTATTGAAAGCTAATTTGCAACCAGTATGTCGAAGCTGATTTCTTCTGCATCTTGTTTGATATCAAGGATTCTTAAAAGCTCAATGTTGTCGAGGCTAGCTTCCAAAACTTCATTAACGACATTTGCTCTCAAGGCCAGATCATATTGGTCATAGTTATCCGTTACCTCATTTTGCAGGGATTCGAATATGTTTTGATAAAAGTGTTCCTCAATCATGCTTTTAAATATCTCATTCATACGCACCCCTCCCTTGTCCTTTTTACTCTTCTTCGTCTAAAGCTTTTATAAACTCTTTCCACGCTTTATCAGTAGTTTCACTTGTCCCTTCAATTTCATCCTTTTTACGGGCTTTTCGAAGGGCTATTCTGGCCAGATCACTATCTTTAATATAATCGGGTAAATCCATAGGAATTTCATCCCTATCCTCTGAGGCAAGGTCAATCATTATTTCTTTTTCTTCCTGGGATAGTCCCAGCAGTTTAGCTATTTCTTTTATCTTGCTTAAGTTAGGTGGATTTCTCCTCCCTTTTTCGATGTCACTCCAGTAAGCTGGAGAAAAATCTAGCAGCTCTGCCATCTTTCTTAAGCTGATCTCCTTATCTTTTCTTTTTGCGGCCACAAATGCTCCAAACTTATTTGCAATCATAATCTTCACCTCCTTCTAATGCTACAGTTACCTTATCCCAGCATTCTTAACTCTTCAACATTTCAAATTCAAGGAATATTGTCTCTCCTGATGGTCTATGATCAATCTCAAATTTCTCAGCCTTATTTTTGCTGCAGTCACCGACACTTCAAAGGTATCAGCCAGCTCATAGCCCAATACATCTGCCCACAAATCCTTTTCAAAATCGGTACCTATCTGGTAATATCCATCATCGATCCCAGCAGATTTTAATTCTCCTTCGACTAGTTTGCTAAATGCTTTTTTAGGCATTAGCAAAGCTGAGGCCATATAGTCCGCTTGCCATTCCATCCAGTCATCATCAGTCACTAATCGTTTTTTACCAACACACTCGATATCCGTAGTGCGACATTTAATAACTGGTTGCTTTTCCTCTTCCAAGTCATCGAAAAGCGAAATCTGGTTCTTATTTACCACATAGATTTGCCGGTGCAAAAGCCAATGAGAGGCTTCATGACCAAGTGTGAACCGCCCTCGTCTTAGCTGATCATCTTCCAAAAGGCTATTATCAATAAGAATCGTACCTTCATCCACAGGTATTTTCTTTGCCCTGTCATTTTCAGGGTCATAAACGGGGATATAGCAATTATTGAAAACCGTCATGCCTAGTATGGATCGGTCATGAGTTAGATCTTGATAATCCATCTCCAGTGAGGCATAACATTCTGAAAAGTGTTCCACATCTAGCACACCAGGATTATCAAGAAGTTTTGGATTATAGTCCTGCAATACAGCCTCAGCAATATATTCAATCTCATCTTTCGAGAGAATCGGAACGCCATTTTTCTTCGTTCTAAAATCAACTTGAATCATTTTATTACCCCCTCTCACAACTGCGTGTATGCTTCTATGCGAACATTATACTAAAAAATATATTCCCTGTCAACCCTAAAAATGGAATGATTTATAGAAGAATATAACATAAGTTTTTAAACACCAGCCTTATTTCAATAATCAACATAACCACTCCAGAGATTGTCGCCAACATATTTATAATTAATCGACTTTAATCTTAACAACATTTACTCATCCATCCCCCTATGCCCCGTCATCTCCTCATCCACCCAATCTTCCTCCACATAAACCATCCCGTTCCGGCCTTGGACTTTCGATTAGAGCCGGCCTTATATAATTTACAACTCAAAGGACCATAACAGAATGTCTCAAACCGGTATTTCCTCCTGCCCCTCGGGTTCCAATTATCTACCATAATTTCCACCGGCATCCTACAACCCCACATGCAGTTGCTACACTTACTATCATAAATCCTGGCAGCTAGTCTACGATGTCCCCTTTCGCGGTAAACCTCAAGCTCCGGCGGCACCAATTCCCAGGGTGCTGATAAACTTCCCAGCGGTATTTTATTTTTCTTGTTCGGCCGCCATTTTCGACCTTGTATCAAATGCATCAATAAGCAGTACCAAGCCCCAACGGAGTTGAACATATTCCAAATTAAAAGTTGGTCGGTAGAATTCATGGGTTTTTGATTTGTCGGGGAAAATCTCCGATGATTTGAGTAGAAAGAAATCATGTCCCTCAAGCCCAAATCGTTTTTGCATATCCCGAGCTTTATCCCGCAAAGTAAGTGCTTTCTTGGAAAGCAACGCTACCTCATGCATTAGTAGCTGAAATCTTTCTATTTCTTGCCTGCTCGTTTTTAGAATTGGAATCAGGTTAAAGAAATCTGACATAGCCTCGATTGCTGCTCTATCATCTGCATGGAAATGTGAGTTGCTCAACAATTCGTTCTTACTAACCCATATTACGAAATCGATTTTTCCAGTATCAATATCCGTTCCATTACCACAGCGTAGAGGGATTCTTGCATGATGTGTTAGATAGTTCCGGAGCGCTTTAATAAGGGATCGTGTGCTCATAGACCCTTTTAGATAATTGTAATAATCTTTAACCTTATTTCCCTGAATTTTTTCACTACGTAGGTAGTGTCCGACAAAAGATTTCCAGTGCTCAATCAATACTTGAAAGGCAAATATATAGTTAGCTGCTTGAACTGCAACTCTGTCTTCCAATTCACCATATGATATACCCTTATAATCGTCTATTGACTTATTATCGGTTATATCCGTTAACCATTTGAAATTTAGCTCGACCGGGGTGAACAGCTCACAGACCTCAACCAATGGCTTCGATTCAATTTCAAGACTCTTATATTCTTCTACTTCGGCTTCTGTGGCATATTTTAAATAACGATACGGAAAGTTTATTCTTCCATCGCTCTGACGGTTTAGTGCTACCATTTCGCAAAACTGCCAGTTCTTGTTTTTAAGCATGAACGATACTCCTTTTCCTGCTCAGCATTTTTCTCTCACATGAAATCGGGGAGTTTTGCATATTTAATGGAAGCCAGGATATTCATATAATCCCGCGTCCAAAGATTTAAACAGCCTATCATTTTTCTTGGTTCATAATCTACAGCACCCGGAGAATCTTCATATTCTAATTGCATCCAAGGTTCAAACATCCCGGCTCCTCCAGGGATTATCTTACGCTCTAATATGTGAATTCCATAGACTCTCTCTGGGGAAAAGTCTTGATAAATGGCGTCTATCTTTTTTCGCCTTCCGCTGCTGATTTTCCATGGATTTCTATCTATTATTTCAATTGACTTATCAGCTTTTCCTAATTTAACTTTAAAACTGCCGAGGTCTTTTAAGCACTGATCTTCATCAGATATACGATAATATTGACTTTTTTTTTAGAGCATAATAAAATGCAACTTTTGAAAATACCGTAGATTTTTTTATTTCATCAATAATAAACTGAGCTTGAGTTAATCCTTCATGAGGATAAATTGCTTTTCCTCCATCCATTTCCTTAAATATTCTTTTTGAAAGTTCTTCACTGTGTCTAAATCTAAGTTTCTGAAACCCTATATCATCTTGAAGCGGTTGTGCTCTTCTCATATAGATGCCATACCCATCCTGCATGGAGCAACGCATAAATGGCTGAAACCCTATGGGGTATATAAGATTATCATGCTTTTCATAATATTTCGGATGGTTCAACAATTCGTACTGTCTTTCACCTTTTTCATTTTCACCTTTAACATCTCCGCAATCACTGAATTTTTCGGTATTCATTGACCATCTCATCGGCATACGATTACTGGGCATATGAAATATCATCCCATATTTTGTCATCTCATCCTTTTCAGTATCAGATTTGTTTAGGGGTCTCCATTTTCCGTTATCAAAGGTACAAGTTGCGAAGAATAACGCAACATTGAAATTACTTGTTATATCAAGCCATCCGGTTTCTAGTCCGTAATGCTGCGCCAAAACATCATATAAGGTGTCGCATACATTCCAGGTATTAACATGCTCGAACTTTTTTAATAGCATCGCAAACTCTGCGATACGCATATCAGCAACTATGCGGTATAACTCTTTTTCTTTTCGTGTAGAATACCCATTCTCTGGGTTATTGAGCGTTCTTAATAACGATGGCACTGATGACTCATATTGTTGATTTTCTCCCCTATAGAAATTACGCCTTTGAGATTGCTGTATTATCACACCATGGGGATACTGAACACGCATCCCAGCAGTTAATGGATCCCTATACAAATATTCCTTGTCAAATTCGTCTTGTAAGTTCTTATCCGTATAGTAGTTCTCACCCCGATAAGATGATTGCGTAATGCGCCTTCCTTCTGCTTCCTCACGCCGGTTATCCTTATATAGTTGTTTGATTTGCTCATATGATATGTCATGAACTGTATTATCGAGAGTGCCTTGAAATAAATATTCAGCCATTGCAATACTCCATTATTATTATCCTACCATCTATGCCTTCCCTGCTGTTTCTTTTTTTCTTTTAAACCAACCTTCCATATTGCATAACATTCGCCAATAAATAGGCGAACAGGACGGATTAACCTTGCCAGCTTTGCGACAATGCCTGGCGATAATAATTTTTCCAAGGATTCGGTCAGTGCCGTTGAAAGTGCCGTGGAATCAACTAATAATTTCCGTAAGGCATTAATCATTTCCGTGTCTGGTGTTTGTTTAACTTTCATATCTGTAAACCCAGACTCACCGAATTCGTATAATGCCTTATGTAGCTGAGCAGCAAGTTTTTCTGATTCTTCGACCGTAACAGCCTTTATATACCGTAAAACGAATTTCCTTTTTTCTCGCAACGCTTCATTGAGTGATAGGCATAATCGACCAACCTCATTCGCCGCCGCATTGTATTCATCATTACTAAGCAATTTGAACGATATACCTATCTCCAGCTGGTCTAGTCCTTTTTGCAAATTTTCAGCTCTTTGAAGAAGCCCTTCAATAATCTTTCTCTGCATTTCGAATTTGCTTTGTTTTTTCATTGCGCCGTTATTGATGATAACGGTAATAAGACCCCCAAAAACAACACCCATAACAACAAGAATGCTTTCCTGAACAAAGTCCTGCTGAAGAGAAGCTTTTATAAATTCAACATACTCTTGCACAGGCAACCCTCCCTACATCCTTGTCAATCCATCTTTCCAATCAAGCAATTGTTTTTGGTGCTTCATTCCTCGGACTTCCCGTATTTGGCCTTTACGCCATCATCAAAGTCTATAACCATTTTATGGGCATTACCTTATAAACCTTTAGCTTACTGATTCGTTTTGTTAGTTTTAAATCATAATAAAGCAACTTTGCATGACAACGCACGCACCTACAAATTCCCCTTATACCACTCAATCGCTGCCTCAATTCCCCGCTCGAAGCTCCATTCCGGATTATACCCTAGAAGTTCTCTGGCCTTACTGATATCGGCATTACTGTGTTTAATATCCCCGGGCCGATCCGGCCCAAATATCGGCTCGATATCTTTACCCAGTGCTTTACACAGTTCATGGTAGATGTCAATTAAGTATTCTCTGCCCCCGTAAGCGATATTAAGCGACTGGCCTCCGGCTTCGGACGGTGCCAAGCATGCCTTGAGATTAGCTTCAATCACGTTCTCAATATATGTAAAATCTCGGCTCTGTTTCCCATCCCCATTAATGGTTGGCTGATCATCATTGAGTAACTGTTTGATAAACTTTGGTATGACAGCAGCATAGGCCCCATCCGGATCCTGCCTTCTGCCAAACACGTTAAAATACCTTAATCCATAAGTGTCCAGACCATACAACTTGGTATACAATTTCCCATACTCTTCATCAACACGCTTTGTCAAAGCATAGGGAGAAAGCAACTCCCCTTCCTGACCTTCTTTTTTAGGAAGTACCGGATGGTCTCCATATACCGATGAGCTGGATGCATAAACAAATTTCTTGACTCCCAGCTGTCTGGATGCCTCCATCATATTAAGGGTACCCCTAATATTTATTTCTTCATATAATAAGGGCATTTCTATGCTTCGAGGAACAGACCCCCAGGCCGCTTGATGCAGGACATAATCTACCCCTTCACAAGAAACCAGGCATGCTTCTAAGTTACGAATATCATCTTCAATTAGGGTAAAGTTTATATTATGTAAAAACCCTTCAATGTTTTCTCTCTTCCCGGTGGAGAAGTTGTCCATACATCTTACTTGATAACCCATATCCAGGAGAGCTTCACAGATATTAGATCCAATAAAACCTGCTCCCCCTGTAACCAGGAAGATACTTCCCCGGTCAAACTCTAAATCTTTATAGCCTGCATTTTGCTTATAGCCCACATTATGTTCGTAACCCACCCTAAAGCCTCCAGTACAAATAGTCTAATTCTTCTGCTTCTTTTCTATCAAAGATACCTTTTACATCAATGAGAACATTTTTTATATTCCCACAACCATTTTCAATTGTCGCAGCAACTTCATCATTTATTGCGCTAAAAAGATGATTAGGACATGCCCGATACCAGTCTTTGATTTCCTCCAAGCTCAAGTTAATAAAATCATCGTGGGCTACGGCAAAAATGACTGCATCCACCCCTCTTAGGTCTTCTAACCTATTTAAATGAATCCCATATTCTTCCTCAACCTCTTGTGCATCAGCCACAGGATCTATTACCTGTACATTAACGCCATACTCTTTTAATTCTTTAATAATATCGATCACCCTGGTATTCCTGCTATCGGGACAATCTTCTTTAAATGTTATACCCAGGATAGCTACATTGGCTCCCTTGATTGGTTTATTGGCTTGAATCATCTTTTTCACGGTGTTTTCCACCACATATTTGCCCATATCATCATTGATGCGTCTGCCGGATAGTATAATCTGCGAATGGTATCCTATCTGCTCCGCTTTATAGGTAAGATAATAAGGGTCAACTCCAATACAATGTCCGCCAACTAACCCGGGAAAGAAATTTAAAAAATTCCACTTGGTTCCGGCAGCTTCCAGAACAGCCTTGGTATCAATACCAAGTTTATTGAAAATAATAGACAGCTCATTCATAAAGGCGATATTAATATCTCTTTGCGAGTTCTCTATCACCTTGGCCGCCTCTCCATGACGCCTTGGTAATAAAAACCCCAAATATACACTTTTATGTGGCAATAAAAAAAGGCCCACCACAACGTGATGGACCGACTTCCTTCCTATTATATAAGGTTCTTATTTTATCGCTGATTAAAGCATGAATATTTTAGCGAGATAACATTTGTTTTAATTTTTGCTCACCTCGCCTCTCCTTTTCAGACGATACCAGGCTTCTATTTATTTTAATACTCTCCTTGGGAGTGGAAATAATTCTCATGAATGACTCCACAGTCTTCTTTGGTGGTATTCAAAGTGATATTTTTATTAAAAGACGATATAGCTACCCCAAGTCCTCCTTCGGCTTTAAGATTGGGCTGAAATGATTCCCTTGCTTAAAAAAATCATAAACCTAACTGCTAAACTTCTTTTCAATATGTGTTATAGTAAAAACAGCAAAAAAGAACTATGATCCTTTACCGATGGTTTAGGATGAGCAAAGGCTTCCGCCACTGGGCCAGATAACCAGTGGTTGTTTTGTTTGCATTTTGTTAGTTAGCTTTTCTATATGCATCTTTCATTGCTTGACTATTCTCCCTAATCATATCTTCAGTTTCAAGATATTCATCCGCCAAACTGCAGTATTCATAAATTGCCTTGAAGGATACTTCCCCTCCTTTATATTCCTCTGTATCCGTAAGCATAACTGTTTGCACTTCGTGTTCTTCCAGACAGATGAGGCATAACTTTTTTTCACTTTTTATTAGTTTTATTTTCCTCACCCCAAATCATTAAAATCTTTGTTCTGGTTTCCTTCCTTTATCCAAGCCTTGCAGCAGTTGCTGCCATATGGCCTGCAAGGGAAGTAACAAACGTCCTGATGTTAGTCATATCAGATATCTGAGCATAACTGCCATTATCTAAAGTTTCCCTAGGAGAAGCGATAACTGAAGCTGTAGTATAAAGCTGTTCCCTTACTAGTTTCCGGCATAATATATCATAACGTTTCAAGTAAGATGTATTTTCAAATTCTCTAAACACCGGAAAATGAGGAGAAGCACAATGTACTTCAGATCTAGAACCCGGAGCGTCCTCTACTAAGATTAACCAGCCTACAAAAGGTCTGGGTTGCTCTCCAAAAGCTCCTTCGCGATAAGCAGTCCAAAAATCATGAGCGGTGCCTATTGCCTCTTCAGTTCGGTTGTTAAAGTTGTTCCCAAAAGACGGTCCAACCTGGCTTTTCAACTCTATAGCAGCAACCAACTCGCCTTTATACATAACAATAAGATCCCATAATTTCGTTGGCCTGAAAAAGCCTGGAAGAGCCAATACAGCTCTACTCTGATGAATCTCTGCTTGGGATAACCCGTTTGCGCGAATAATATCTAGTATTAAAGCTATAAAACCATCCATGTTCTTTCCTGCAGTCACACCAGCTCTTTCTCCTTGGTCAACATTTCCGGATTCTATTTGCTTTTGTCTAGCTGCATCTCTGTTTCCCCAAAAGGCTTTCACAGCCTCTCTTACTTTAACATCATAGTTCACTAAGTCTAGCGTCATTATTCCCCATTACCTCCTAACGCTGATCGTTCTTCTCGATTTAATTCATATAATTTAAAGACAGCTTTATTACATTTGTCGATATCCCGTTTTTCGGCTGCATCAATAAGTTCTTGCCTAAGCTCAGGTGATACGTCCTCCCATTTGGGAATCCTTATCCTGCGTAAATACTGTGCTTGAAAACGGAGGTATCCCCCACGTATTTTTGTAGAGTAAGTACCAATAAAGAGCTTTGCAATATTCGATAAAAGTACCGCCTGTAATGCCCTAAGATTCCATTCTTCCGATATAACATAATATAAATTATGATGGGGATAATACTTGCCCGAATCATATACAATGTGAGCTTCACCTTTAATATCCGGTATTAATAGTTTCTCTTTTGTAGTCAAATCAGGCCAAACCCGATCTATCGTTCTGAACCAGTTGTCCGGGTTCTTTTTAGCTACATGCCTATTATTAATTAAATCCTCGTGGGAATATAAAAACCTTGATAGTTTTGGATAGTCATCCAAATTAACAAGACCACCATCATCATTGAATGTATTAATGACACACTGCCCAAGCCAATTGATCTCCCCGGTCTGTATATCTTTTGTTGTCACTAAAGGTATTTTTCTATCTTCTTCAATATCTAGCTCAGTAAAATCTTGGATATAGATTTTATCTGCTCCTGTAGCAACACCAATCCCAACTTTACAACCTGCCTCTTCGAGAGCAGGATAGGCATTTTCAATTTTCCTTAGTAAATTCACTTGATCAGTTGATTCAAGAAGCCATGGTTCATTACCATTTACAATCCCAGCTACTTCTTTCACTTTTGTAGTGTCCGATATTTTTTGACTTAGTATTTCCCTGGATAGAGATTTCAAAATGCTTTTATCAACTGTTGGCCGGTGGCCAATTCTTGTTGGACCCTGCTTCTCCCTACTTATTATTGTTATTGCGGGATAAGCTGAAACTTCCGTGTGAAAAGCATCTGTATCAACCATATCAATATAGGCTTTTAAATTAAACCTATTAGCCACAAATTTTCTCAATGGTCCACCATACCGGTTCTTCATCCATCGGTCAGAACATATAAAACCTAAAGTCCCTTTAGGATTAAGTAAATTTAATGATCTTTCTATAAATGGGATATATACATCAGCCCTATCATACATGGTCCTATATCTTAACCTGTATTCTTTCAATAAAGGTTCAGGGATAGCTTCCTGTCTTAAATATGGGGGGTTCCCAACTACATAATCATAGTTTTCTGTTATGCCAATTAGTAAAAAGTCTCCCTGAATTAGCCAAGTATTTGCAAGTTTAACTGCTACTTCTTTGGCCACCCCGGCTCCCTTTATTTTTTCAATCACAGCTTTTTTTGTGTTTTCATAAGTTTCATAGTGTAACTCAACAGCACGAATTGAATTGGAAAGCTCTGCGAAAATCAAACTACGATCCCCTGAATGTTTTATCCATGATTTAAGTAATCTATCAATGATTAATAGTAAAAAATCCCCATTGCCAAATGAAGGTTCTAAAATACTTTTATTATATAATTTTTCTTCCGCATCATAACCCACTAAATCAAGTATGAATTCAACTACCTCTGCACGGGTAAATACCGCCCCTCTATCCTCATCTTTATTTGAGACAGCAAGGGTATCTATTGCCGCTAATACTGGGCTATTCATTTGATAGGTAGAAACTCCAAGTACATCAAATAAAGACATTTGCTCTGGGCTTGCCATAATAGTTCCCCCCAAATTAATAAGAAGGTTTAATCACTTTTTTCTTCTTTAATATAATCCACAATATCTCCAATATTGCAATCAAGGGTATCACATATTTTCACTAAAACTTCCATGCTTACATATTGGTCTTTCCCTAGCTTTGATAGTGTCGTTGTGCCTATTCCGGCAGCATCCTTTAACTCAGTCCTATTCATCCTTTTATCAATTAAAATCTTCCACAATTTATTATAACTAACAGGCACATTATTCCACCTCGCTTATATTTTCTCTAGTTTATCATGCGCTTATGGATATAACAATAAAAAGTATGGGTTATGAGATTATTGTTTTGCACAGCGAGATATTTTTTCCCTGCCGAAAACCAATCCAAAATAGGTTTGTGAAAATTTAATAAAGCACCCTATAAAGATGCGAATTATACTTGTCTAAGAAAATCACTCTCCAATGTAAAATGGATGATAGACTCGCTTGCTTCAATGTAAAGCATATGATATTATGTGTTCAGAAAAGATCGACTAAAGGCTGCGGGTTTATTTTTAACCTTCAGCCTTTCTTCACTATAAATGAAAACAAACCCACCAAGTGGCCTGATAACCCCTATCCGCCAACTCAGTGGGTTAGTATATCGCTCTTTAATTTTTATTCAACCCAAGAATATATCCAATAATTAGAGGTGTTTCCTCGCTCCTGTTTCAGTTTACCGGCTTTACAAAGTGGTTTGAGTATCCGTTTATCAAAGGAGTTATTCGATTCAATGCCTAGATGGGTTCGTATCTCTTTAGTTGTTTTTGCAGTTTTACAGAGTTCCTTCATTTCCATTACCTCACTGGAATTAAGAAGTTCTTCAAGCTGGATCTTTGCTTTTTCCTTTTCAAAAGTTTTTTTATACTCTTCATATATCATATCAACCCCAAACTCAACGCCCTCGGCAAACTTGTATTTTATACGGCCATCACTATCAATCGTCCCGCTTATAACTTGTTTCCTAAACACATCTTCCGGAAAATAATCCGCACCTGCCGGATCAATATAGCTACTATTTCTCGCATTATTTGTCGTTGCATAAATGCTATCCCCCGGCTTAATACGGGGCCGCATATGGTGAAATTCCTTAAAAGAAATAGGCTTCGTTTTTTCACAGTATTTGAGTAGTTTTTCCAAGCGGTTGCGATCTCTCTTCAGCTTTTCCATCCTATCCCAATAAACCTGAAGCTGCTGACGCAGTGAAATAATACCACTTATGATTTGATTGATTTGATTTGTATCTTGGCCGTCTTTTTGAATCTGCGTATCCACTGCCCTATATAGCTCTTGATTAAGATTTTCTATTTGCTCTTCCAGAAGGTTCATATGGCTTAAATCTCTTGATTTAAGATCTAATGATTCAAGATAAGCTTCCATCATTTTTCTAAATTCATGACTCTTTTTAATTGCCTCAAGAGTAAGCACAAAATTATAATCTAGATATTGCTCCAGTATCATCCTTTTAATATTACATGTAGAGCCGACTATTTTATATGAATTTCTACATCTCCATGCGCTTCCTTCTTTGGAGTCATAGCTGCTGCTACTATTCCTGGAGATTAAGCCTCCACACTCACTGCAATAAAACTTTTGATAATACGATTCTCTTCCTGCGGTTCCATCTTTCCTGGCTTCACAGGTAATTTTTCTTTTGTTTTGATTTAGAATTTCCTGCGCCTTTTCATAGATGCCTTTATCTACAATCGGCTCATGATGCTCTTCTATATAATATTGGGGGACCTGACCACGATTAACCCTGGGCTTGCTTCCTACTGTGTCAGGAGTGTAGGTCTTTTGAAAAATGTAGTCCCCAATATATTTTTCGCTTGCTAAAATCGATCTTATTGTATTATAATCCCAATATTCATTACCATTAGGACTTGGGATTTTCTTTTTATTTAAGTGCTCAATAATTTCATAAATGCTTTTCCCGGAAACATAGAGCCGATACATTAAACGAACAACCGCCGCCTCTTCTTCAACAATATTCCATTCCCTATTCTCGGTAATGCGATAACCATAAATATCAGTTGTTCTTGTGATGATACCCCTCTTTGCAAAACTTTTAATACCCCAAGTAATGTTATTTGATAAAGAAATTATCTCATCCTCTGCTAATGCGGCCATGACTCCATGATTCGCGAAGGATAAACAAATATAAATGTACATTTGAAAACGGCAATAAAAAAAGCCCACCACAACGTGATGGACCGACTTCCTTCCTATTATTATAGGTCTTACTAAATTGCTTATTTATTTGAACAAAAAAAAAGACTCAGTAAGATTTCCTCTCCCCTCGGTACTGTGCCGAAGTTAGATTCTTTCTTACTGAGTCTTTTTCAAATGCACTAATCCTTATTATTTGTTAATTCGATCCCATCAAGACTATTTAATTTTCATCTTCAACCCAAGAATAAAGATAACACTTAGAGGTGTTTCCTTGCTCCTGTTTCAATTTACCGGCTTTACAAAGTGGTTTGAGTATCCGTTTATCAAAGGAGTTATTCGATTTAATGCCTAGATGGGTTCGTATCTCTTTAGTTGTTTTTGTAGTTTTACAGAATTCCTTCGTTTCCATTACCTCACTGGAATTAAGAAGTTCTTCAAGCTGGATCTTTGCTTTTTCCTTTTCAAAAGTTTTTTTATACTCTTCATATATCATATCAACCCCAAACTCAATACCCTCAGCAAACTTGTATTTTATACGGCCATCACCGTCAATTGTTCCGCTAATAACTTGTTCCCTAAACACATCTTCCGGAAAATAATCCGCACCTGCCGGATCCATATAGCTGCTATTTCTCGCATTATTTGTAGTTGAATAAATACTATCCCCCGGCTTGATGCGAGGACGCATGTGGTGAAATTTTTTAAAGGATAGAGGCTTCATTTTTTCACAGTAATTCAGTAATTTTTCCAAGCGCTCGCGATCTCTCTTTAGCTTTTCCATCCTATCCCAATAGACCTGAAGCCGCTGACGCAGGTTAACAATGTCACTTGTGATTTGATTAATCTGGTTTGTGTCTTGGCCATTTTTTTGAACCTGGGTATCCACGGCCCTATATAGCTCTTGATTGAGCTTGTCTGTTTGCTCTTCTAAGAATTTCATATGCTTTTGTTCCTCTGGCTTAAGTTCCAAGAATTTAAAATAATCTCTCATCAAATTTCTAAATTCATGACTCTTTTTAATCGCCTTAAGAGTAAGCACAAAATTATAATCCAAGTATTGCTCCAGTATCATCCTTGTAACATTACACGTAGTGCTGGCTATTTTATTTGAGTTTCTACATCTCCATGTACTTCCTTCTTTGGAATCATAGCAGCTGCTACTATACCTGGAGATTAAGCCCCCGCACTCACTGCAATAAAACTTTTGATAGTACAATTCTCTCCCTGCGGTTCCATCTTTTCTGGCCTCCCAAGTAATTGTCCTTTTGTTTTGATTTAGAATTTCCTGCACCTTTTTATAGAGGTCTTTATCTACAATCGGCTGATGATGCTTTTCTATATAATATTGGGGCACCTGGCCACGATTAACCCTAGGCTTGCTTCCTACTATGCTAGGAGTATAGGTCTTCTGAAAATTATAGTCCCCCATATATTTTTCGCTTGCTAAAATCGATCTTATTGTATTGTAATCCCAATATTCATTACCATTAGGACTTGGGATTTTCTTTTTATTTAAGTACTTAATAATTTCAAAAATGCTTTTCCCGGCAGCATAAAGCTGATACATCAAACGAACAACCGCCGCCTCTTCTTCTACAATATGCCATTCTCTATTCTTGGTAATGTGATAACCATAAATATCAGTTATCCTTGTGATGATGCCTCTTTGAGCCAAGCTTTTGATGCCCCAAGTAATGTTATTTGATAAAGAAATAATCTCATCCTGGGCTGCGGTAGCCATAAGAGATAATAAAATTGATGCCTGAGGGTCATTTGATCTCAGGCCTTCCTTTTGAAAATAGCAAAAAACAGGGGGATCAAGCTCGTGAAGTATCTTAATTGTTTCTAAAACATCTACTACATTCCGGCTGAACCTTGATATTGATTTTGTAATAATCATGTCAATTTTACTATGTTTTGCGTCTTCAATCATTCGGTTAAAATCGTCTCTAAATTCCGTCTTTGTACCTGATATACCCTTATCGGCGTAGATACCGGCTAGAACCCAGGAGGGGTTACAAAGAATGTAGTAATTGTAATATGCAAGCTGGGTTTGAAAAGAAAGTTTTTGCTCCTCTTGTAACGTAGAGACCCGGCAATAAGCCGCTACTTTTAATTTCTTTTCTTTTTCTTCTTTTAAATTGGCCATTTTAGCCTTTAGTATATTCTTTTTCAGGTTCCCCAAATCTTTTATGCTCATACCATCTTCAAGTTTTATTAAATCTTTAATGGGTTTAATTGTACTTTTAATAGGCTTTGTTTCCCAGCCTTCTTTTGGCACTTTTAATAATGCCTCCACTATAGGCTCCTCCTTTCTTGGTAAATCTGATACCTTCTCTGTTTGAAGAACTCCTGTGGTCTTATCTACAAACCTTAAAGGTTCATCTATTTGCTTAAGTCGTTCCATTCTAGCCGTGCGTTTTTCCTCAGCTAATTGTTTTATTAGTGGGATTTCTTTTTCTCCAATTGTTGTTGTTTCTTTATCAATCCATTCCACGATATAGGAATCCAACGAATATATTTCTATGCTGGTCACCCAGGCCCTAACAATTTCAATCGTAGAAGTTCTAATAAATTCGTTTATACTACCGATGCCTTTAATCCAGGTTAAAGCCTCATCCCGATATTCCCGGTCATCTTCAATGCGGCTTACATCCTCTTCAAAGGATTTATATTCAGCCTTAATTCTTTCCACTTCATCTGTCTGATCAAGGTTTTTGGCTATTTCCACTTGGGTAAAATATCTAAGGCGTTGAAATTCAAAGTGGTCATTTTGATTGGCCTTCTTAAGGATCATTTCTAACTCTTTTGTCATCCTTAAGAAATCACTATTTAACTGATTTTCACTCCTATTGAAACCATCTTGCATCTGGTAATAAATCTCTTTTAAATTTTTATATGCCGTAACATCTAAGTCCATCATTCTTTTAAAAAGAGCTTTTATCGCCATGGATTGTGGTGTGAATCTTTTTAGTCTTTCTTGGTCACAAAGGTTAACGGAGGCATCTTCATTGATGCATCCATAAGAATAAATACTCTGCTTTTTAAAGTGATTTCCACAACGGCCGCAAAAAAGTCTTTTATACAAGGGGTTTTTTTTGGCCGGTGATTTTTTATGCTGTTTTTTTCTAGCGGCTAATACTTCTTGTGCTCTATTAAAGGTTTCGCGGGAGATAATTGCCGGATGACTATTGCTTATTAAATACAATTGGTCACTTGGTGTAATTTTCCCCGTCATAATATCTTTAGTCCGTTTTAATGCTATTTTATCCCCGGTATAAGATACCTCTTGAATAATCTTCCTGATTTGCCCAGATACCCACTTATCGTTTCCCTTCTTAGTTTTTATGCCTTTATGGATGAGTTCCCGGTTAATTTCAGCATAGGTTTTACCTTGAATAAATTCGTTGAATATCCATCTGACCACTTCAGCTTCTTTTTCATTAATTTTAACCATTGATTTATTTGATTCTTCTACTGGGTCATAGCCATATAGGTTTCCATAGTATGGTCGGCCTTTCTCAAGTCTTCTTTTATAAGAGAATTTAACCGTATTTGAGTTCTTTTCAATATAGTCTTGGGCCATTGCAGCATGGGTCTCAAGTAATAGTGGGTTAAATCCTTTAAAGGTTTCTATACCTTCTGTTTCAAAATAAATGACTGTATTTTCAAGCTGATTTATGACTTCTAAAAGTTCTGGAACATTTCTCGAAAACCGGGAAATACTTTTTGTCAGTATCAGCTCGATTCTCCCTTCTTGTGCATGCCTTATCATCCTTTTAAATCCGGGTCTGTGTTTTATGGTTGCTCCAGATATTTTATTGTCAAAGTAAATACCGACGAAGTTCCAGTTGGGGTGTCTGTGTATATAATTGGTGTAATAACTGACCTGATTTTCTAATGAAGTAAAATTATCTTTTCCATTACTAATTCTGCAATAGGCGGCCACTTTAATTCCATTTCTTTTGCTATTAATTATGCTTTGATTTAATTGATCAATGGGTTCCCATAACTTATGAACCCACATGGAATTTTCTATTTCATCCATATAAAAAACTCCTTCCTTAAAAGATCATACTTGCTGGTATATTCACTCTATATAAAACATATTGCAAGTATAATCTCCTCTTAGAAGGAGTTTTAAATGAAATACTCTACCCGTTATTTATCTTTTTGCTTGCCTCTAAGTCTTCCGTAAGCAGTTCTCTTTACGCCGCATTTGAAGGTGAATTCAATTTCATAGTTTTCATGGAGAATTCCGCTTTCTACTATATCCTTAATAGCAGCAACATCTATGGGACCGTCAAGATACTCTAGCAGTTGGTCCAATTGCTTTTTTAAATAAATGCTTTCATCTTGATTACTCAGAAGATTTTCATATTCCTGTTGGAAAATTTGAGCTTCATAAATAAGGTTTCTAAGGGTCGCATCATAAACAGGGTCTTTCATGATGCTTTCTCTTAAAGACATTTCACTGATCTGCTTGCTAACTCTATCAATTATATCCTCAAGTTCCTGAAGCCGTTTGTTTTCTTCTTCAGTTAGATTAACCTCTTTAATTGCCTTTTCTCCTTCAATGCGTATCTGCTCTTTTTCTTTTTTCATCTCAGTTAACAGTTCCAAAAAAGCTTCTTCAAGGACTTCTTCCCAAATATATTTAGCGCTACAGGTAAAATCTGCTTTTATTTTTTGAGAAGCTACCCGGCAGTGCCAGGCTGTAAAGTAGTACTTTTCTCCTTTTTTCTTTGAAGTAATTCTTCTCCGGATAATAGGCATACCGCAAACTCCGCACAACAACATATTGGAAAAGGGGGCTCTGCCGCTATAAGCACTTCGATATTTTCCACCCGGGTCATGGAGCATTTTACTTCGCCGATCTAGTTCTTTTTGAGCTTCGTTCCAATCTTCTTCCGAAATAATTGGCGGATGATGATTCCTGATAAAATATTGGGGTTTATGTTTTTTATTTCTCACCCGTTTATGGGTAAGAGGATCCAAAGTGACCGACTTCTGGCAAAGGGCATGCCCGGCATATTTTTCATTTCGCAGCAGTTTAAGCACTGAATCGCTGGTCCATTTAGTATTTCCCCTGGCAGTTTTAACTTTATCCTTGGTCAATCCTTTTGCAATTAGCACGGTTCCTTTCCCATCAAGAAGTTCTCTATAAATCCGCCTTACTGTTTTAGCCTCCTTTTCATTTATAATAAGATTGCCTTCTTCATCCTCGTCATATCCTAGAAAATAAGTTGTGGGGATATGCGGAATTCCTTGAGAAAATCTTTTGGTTACGCCCCAGCAGACATTGGCACTAATGGACTTACTTTCCTCCTCGGCTAGGGATGATATTACGGTGAGCAAGGTCGAAGAATGGTTGTCCAGTGTGAATATTTTCTCACGATCGAACAAAATACCAACAGGCTTTGTTAAGCCTTTTAACATACGCACATATGTCAAACAATCAAGGGTATTTCGGGCAAAGCGGCTAATTGATTTAGTTATAATTAAATCGAATTTTCCTTCTTTTGCGTCTTCAATCATCTCATTAAAGGCAGTTCTATTTTTTGTATTTGTTCCAGTAACTCCATGATCGGCATAGACTTTATACAATTCCCAGTTTTCATTTTTGGCAATCATTTCTTTAAAGTAGCTTTCTTGAAGCTCCTGGCTTGATTGTTGTTCCTCTTCAAATGTAGAGACACGGGCATATACAGCAATCTTCTTCTTTTCTCCATCGGGATTAGCATCATTCCTTCCTGTTTCAACCTTCGCAGGAATAACCCGCACCCTTGGGTTTACAACAGCTTGGCTATTTATCTTCATAACATATACCTCCTTCTGAACTGCCCCGCTACCGTTTTGCTTCCATCAATCCACTTTACGGTAAATAAATAAGGTGACTCGATTTTAATTCGAATCACCCAGGCTCTCATAAAAGATATATCCAATATTCTATTTATTGATTGTACCGACCCTTGTAGGTCTTTCAGTTTACCCAGTGCCTTTCTTCGGAAGGCTTCATCCCTATCAAATAGCTCCCAATCAGTGGCTCTTTCAGCAATTTGCTTTTCTAAAGCAATTCTCTTTTCTTTAATAGGCCCAGTTTCTAAGCCATCGATTACAGCCTTATTTTCTTCTATTAGGATCTTTTCTAATTTTACTCTAAGAAGGTTTTGCTCCCGGTCACGGGCTGCCTCAGCATTCATCAATTCTTTCATTAACTGCTTTTTAAACCGGTTACCATCAGTAGTTATATTGTCTCCGTACCTTTTATAGAATCCTTCCTTTAATAACTTTTCAATCTGTTCTTCATTGATAGATTCCATCTTGCATAATTTCTTGCTTTTCTTGCTGGTGCTACATATCCAATCAACCTTCCCATTTGGATTCTCCTGCCGATGAAAATTAGCCCCACAATTAGTGCATTTTAATCTTTTGGATAAGGGATATGTTTTTTTCCTAATTCCTTTTGCAGTAGACACACTTTGAGAAAGAATATCTTGAACCCGTTGGAAATCTTCCTTTGATATAATTCCTTCATGATGATTTTCAATATAATACTGGGGCTTGTGACCATCATTTACTACAGATTTATGGCTTCTAAAATCTAGAGTGCAGGTCTTTCTGCTAAGCACATCACCGGTATAGCGTTCATTAGTTAGAAGTCCCCTAACACCGCTTCCGTCCCAATCAATTCTTCCATTCTTTTTTCTGTAACCCCTTTCAATGAATTTCTCGGCAATTTCCGACATGCTTTTGCCTTCGAGAAACAACCTATAAGCTTCTCTTACAATTCCGGCTTCCTTTTCTACTACTATCCATTCTTTATCCTTATTGAAATCATACCCAAGTATCTTTACAGCTCTTACTTCGCCCTTCTCAAATCGCCTTATTAAGGACCATTCAATGTTTTCAGAGATGTTCCGACTCTCTTCCTCAGCAAATAAAGCGAGTACAGTCAACAATATTGAACTGGACATTTTCGAAGTATTTATCGCTTCTTTTTCGAATATTACTGTCACGCCTTTTTCGCTTAGTGATTTTACAATGTTTAGAGTGTCCAGTACATTTCTCGCAAACCGTGAAATAGATTTGCACAGAATAATATCGATTTCGCCGGCCATGGCTCTACGGATCATTCTATTAAACCCGGTACGGCTTCCAGTTTTAGTCCCTGATTTGCCTCTGTCTGAGAATACCCCTGCAAACTGCCACTCTTTATTTGAACGGATGTAGTTGGTGTAGTGGATAATCTGGTTCTCCAAGGAGCCAAGTTGTATTTCTTCTTCGGTACTCACTCTACAATAAGAGGCAACTCTAGGCTTTCGAGGGGCCTGATCAAAAATATTCTTATCCGAAATCGGAACCACACTCACCATTTGATCTAAACCGGGATTAATATTTTTTGTAGCTACAGCATCCAACAACGCATTACTCACTTAGTTTCCTCCTTTCTTTATCCCGCTTTTCGTATCATGGTTAGTAGCCATTTAACTTAAAAGCGGAAAAAATATATCGCCCCAAAACCCTTTAATAGGGGCTTTTAAGGCTTTTCGCATGTCACATATTCCCTCTAAGTCGAGTATTTATCAAGTCATTTCCGACCTAAAAAGGGATAAAAAAAAGAGCTGATGTGCTTAACACACCAACTCTCTCGGAGCCCCTTTATTCATATTTCACATAGGCCTTAAATCCAGCCCGGGCCAGCTCTTTCATCAGGTTTTCAGCATTTTCTTGTTTGCTAAAAGCGCCTACCTGTACTCAGTAGAATTTTGCTGAACCGGTTTATCCAGCGGAACTGAGACTGGATCCACAATCTTACTGAAAAAGAAAAAGGCGCTGATTCCTCAGTGCCTTCATCATCCGTAGTACTATTATTTTATAAATAACTTCCCTCAAAACGTTATTTTAAGGTTACCTGTACCTCTTTTCCAAGACAACGGGCTACTTTAGCCAGAAAATCAAGAGATGGATTGTAAGTTCCGCTTTCCAAGCGACTGATGTTGGATTTTTTAGTTCCAACCCGAAGTGCCAGTTCCTCTTGGGTAATGTTTTGGCTTGTTCTTGCTTCAATAATTTGTGAAATGACATCATAACGCGGTTTTAGCTTTTCATACTCTACTTTGAACTCTTCATCTTTCATTAAAAGCTCCTTCACTTCCGAAAACTTTACTCCTGCTTCACTCATCCTTACACCCCCAATCCAAGTATATGCCGTGTTCCGCATTTGTGTTATCATAAATGATAACATAAATCGAGAAGTTATTCATATTTTACATAGGCCTTAAATCCAGCCCGAACCAGCTCTTTCATCAGCTTTTCAGCATTTTCTCGATTGCCAAAGGCACCAACTTGTACCCGATAAAACTTCCTTGTTGAATCTGTAGTTATAGGTTCTTTTAATCCGGAAGATATTAAATTAAGCACATCGATATCCACCCAAGTCATTATACCTGCAGACACATTGCCAGTTAGTTTATGAACTTTCTTCCCCAGGAGTACACTGTGTTTACCGCCTTTGTAAACTTCTTTCCCACTGGTTGTTATTTGGGTTACTTCATGATAGGTATCTTTAACCCAAGGAGGTATCAGGGGGCCACCTGGATAATACCGGGTTGCTGAGGACTTAATCTCCACAATATCTCCCAGAGCAAGTTTTAACCCGTTCTCATTCTCGGATTGATTAAGTGCCGCTTTCACTGCGGTTCGGAAGGTATCCATACTCTCCCCATGTTTTGGGTACCAGTGCAAAGGATCTGCATGATTGCTAGCAATACCTTGTCTATGGCCTTCAGCATGGCCGAGGATATCCTTCTCCGTCAGACCATATTGTTTGCAAAGAAAGATACATAGGTCCACTGCATTCTTCCAAGCAGCACGAAAATAAGCTTCATTCTTTTTTACATCATAGCCCACCATGGTAGAGCCGGAATAAGAAAACCCACCCGGTTCACAAAGCTCTATTCCGATATGAGTATCGTTGGCTTTACCCCCGGCATGCCAGCCCCGATGGTTCCAGGGCAGGTACTGCCAGATTTCCTTATCATCTACGAAAGCATGAACACAAGCCTGATGGTTTATCTCCCCCACCTTATAGGATTTATTCCACCGGCTAAACCAATCCGCCGCCATCACACCCGGAGTTGCGGTGGAGTGAACCATGATTCCTTTTGGTGTGATCTTCCTGCCAGCAGTGTAGCAGTCATTTCTGGTCATGTATTTGGTCTTAAGATTACTTGGTTTCATCCTTATCCCCTCCATCCTTTAGCTGTGCCAGGATATCTTTAAGCTTTTCAGGAACCGGCAGTCCCATCTGAGTAGCATTTTCGATGATACTGATGCCTTCATTAGATAAATAAAAGAAAATTACTGCTGTGCGAATTACACTGCCCTCTCCGATAATATTGCTATCAATAATATGGGCCACGCCCACCAGGCAAAAGATCATTACTTTTTTAAAGATCCCCCGAGCACCTATATCACTGGATAGCCTTTTTTCCAAGAATGCCAGCATCACCCCGGTAATATAATCCAGAACCACAAAGGCTACCAGGGCATATAAGAAGCCATCAAGGCCGCCTAAAAACCAGCCCAGCCATCCACCAATAGCGGTAATGGCGATTTGTATGTAGGTCCATATTTCTTTCATGTTCATTACCTCGCTTTCTGCATATAAAAAAAACGCCCTAATCTCTTAAGGCGTAATTCTTCTCCCGAGTATTAAGGCGTCTTTAATAGGGAGCGTAGTAGACATAGCCGGTGGCCTTTATATAGAAGCCATCTCCCGGCACATAAATAGCACCTTCAAAATTGTCGTATTGGCTAACACTAAGCCCTGGCTGTTCTACCCCTTCCCAGGTTAGGCCATCGTCTGAAACATAGAGCATCTCTTCTGCAAAGAGGGCATATTTACCCCAGTCTGCCATCCAGATGATGTTGTTGGGATTGGGGATATTGTTATCAGCTAAGCCCCCCACATTATATAGATTAGTCTCTGTCAGCTCCGTAGCACTGTCGTTTAAAACACATAATTTTACATGGTAGATACTATTGATATAATTCCACTTCATGACAAAGAGCTTCCCATTAATTGAACGGATGTTCATATAATTGGTTTCATTCAAATCTGCGGCAATGGTAGTAGACCAGCTGCCGGGACTGCTTGAACTGGCCTTGGCGATAGCTTTGCTGCTGCTAACGATTCCCACAAAGTTTCCTTTATGCATAGTCAGGTATCTAAAAACCGGGACTGATGTTCCGTCAGCCCCGACCAGTGTCCAGGCGGTACGTTCCTTCAAAGAATCGTAGCTATAGTAAAGGGGAGACTGATAGTACCACCAAGATACTACCCCGCAGCTAGTTGCAGGGTCGTAGGCACCGCAGGTCATATCGTTCTTGGCACCTTGACAATAACCAGCGTTATACCAAGTTATCCCGTCAAAGGAGGCAATGATATTGGCGAGACCCACAATACAGGCCAGAAAGACCCCTTCTCCCGCCCAGAGGATATAAGGCTGTCCGTAGCTCCACCAAGGTACACTAACTACTGTCCACTGCTTAGTACTTTGGTTGTAGTAGGACATATAGGGGGTTTTGGCGTAATACACCGCGATTTGAGCAGATCCGTTGTCATATACATCAATTTGGGTTTCACTGCCGTACTGGGTATAGCCAAAGTCGTTATAGTATTTCTTGCTCCAGTTGAGAGTTGGAGTAGCCACAGTAACGCTCCCCCGACCTCCAAAGGCGGTCCAGATAGCTAACGGGTTATTAAAATTACGATGATAAGTCATGCTTTAACCCCCCTTTAGACTTTTTCAATGGCGGTGATTCTGCCGCTACTGTCAGTAGTATAGGTGTAATTTGCTGTACTGGCGTCTGCATAAGTAACAGCAAAAGAAGCTTCATCAACCATTAATGAAGATACTTCTTTTAACAAAAGCTCTGAGAATATATCTTCTAAGGTAATGGAGGTAATCCGCCCGCTAGCATCGGTGGTAAAACTGTACTGGGCATGGTACTGATGGCTTGCTCCTTTTTCTACTTCATAGGTAACATTGACGGTGTTATCCACCACAGATAGTTCCTTGACAATGGTGTAAGAAACCTGCAGGTCATAGACCTGGTTTTGCAGATTATCTACCGAACTGCTCACACCACTAATAGAGCTTTCTATCCGGTAGAAGGTATCGGAAATACTGGGCCGGTAGGAACCTACTTCCACCCGGATGTTATATCTATAGAAGGGATTGTACTCTAAGGAAATAATCCTGGTTTTAACGTTAATCCCCAGGGGGTTAAAAACTATCTGGACATTGTCCCCTACAGATAAATTCAGCAACTTAAAAAAGGCAATATCATAGGAAGAACTATTCTCCCGGGAATCATATGATACCGCCACATTGGTTACATTTTTTGTATCCATCACCAGCTGGTAATTGGTACTTCCTCTATGGCTTCTGATATTAATTTTGTAACCGTCGTATTCAATCTCCCCGCCTAAGATGGCGATGTACTGCATCAGGGCCGCCCTTCTGGAGACCTTTTGGTTGATTTTCATAGTAACACTATCGGTGAAATCTACGATACCGGCTGTAAAAGGTGTTCCCGCTAAAACTTGAGTTAATCCTGCGGTAGGATCTCCGGTAAAATCAAATTCAGTGATGTTATACATTTCATGATTAAGTAGATATGACACATGTTCACAAAGGACTGAGCAGATAGGTAGATCCCCCTGAAGGGATTTACTAATCTGCACAATCTCAAAGGACTGGCCATCTATTTTAGCTACCTGCCGGGTTTTTAAAGCCAGGGCAGACTTGGCCAGTACCGTAAAAGATAGGGTATATTCCCCATCCAGGGTTTCTCTTAAGTTAGCACTCATGACTTTTTTAATGGATTGAATCAGGGTACTTCCTGCATATATGTCAATCATGGCCGGACTGCCCTCCTTTAATTTATTTAAGCTCCGGCTACTCCCAGGTTTCTAACGGTGACCGTATTTTGGTTCCACTGCAGCTGGGCAATTACTCGGGTTAAGATATTTCCGTCAATGGTTAAGGGAATGGTCACATCAAAGACTGCTCCGCTGCTGCCGGCTTCTACCCCGCTGACTACACTATTCATATCTAAATCAAAGTCGGTAGGAATAGCCCTAGCCATTTCTTTTTCTACATCTTTCATAGCACTACTAAACCCTTCTCCAATTCCTTGCCCCATGTTTTCACCAATACCAGCAAAGACTTTAGATGGTGAGCGGATCCCTAGTACCCCTTTCATACTGCTCACGATACCGCTTACCATGCTGTTTACTTTACTTTGGATCCAGCCCAGCATGGATGCAATTCCACTCCAAAGACCTTGTATGATGTTTTTGCCAATCTCCACTATGGAGACGGCAGCTTTTCCTATGCCAGTTATAATGGCGAACACAATCTGCGGCAGGCTTGCGACTAATTGAGGCAGGGCCTGAATTAATCCAGCCGCAAGCATAATTGTAAGTTCAACGCCTAATCCAATAATTGTGGGCAGATTTCCTGTAATAAAATTAATGATGCTAGTAATGATATGAGGCAACGCCTCAATAAGCTGTGGCAGAGCATTTAAAAGCCCTTCCGCCAGTCCAGTTATTATGGCAAAAGCCGCCTCGATGACTTTATCCATGTTCTCAAGCAGCCCTTGTACGATTGTTATAACCGCACTCATCGCCGCAGGAATCAATTCCGGCAAAGCAAGGCCTAAGCCTTCTACAAGAGCGGTCACTAATTGCACCGCCGCATCGATTATTAGCGGGAGGTTATCGATTAGTGCACCGACAATCGTCATAATCGCATCAACGGTGGCCGGAATAAGTTCCGGAAATAGGTTCAGGATTGTTTCCAGTACCTGGCTAAACAAATTCGTGACAGTATTAAGCAGTGTAGGAAGCAGATCGCCGACCGCCGACAGAATCGCATCCATTGCTATCGGCAGTGCAGTTACGATATTCTCTAAGACAGGCACAATGTTTTTAACCACCGCCTGAAAAGCGTCCACTAGGTTCTGTGTTAGCTTCGTCATGTCAGCGTTGGTGTTGCCAAGCCCCGCTGTGAACGAGCCGAGCGCAGCCTTCATCAACCCGATGGAGCCGGTTATGGTTTGTGTGGATTCCCTGGCAAAGTTTCCCGCGTACTGCTCTGTATTCTCAAAGAACATTTGCATTGCGACTTCAGCTTTTTCGGCGTTTGTAGCAGATGCCCAGGTGAAATCCAGGCCCTTGGCGAGGGCGTAGGCTTCAATGTTGGTAGCATTCATCGCAACGCCAAGGTTATCCATCATCGTGAAGTTGCCCTTGGCTGCTCCCGCAACAGAATCCAAAGCCATCTGCATATCAATGCCCATCACAGATGCCATATCTGCCGCCCGCTGCATTGCCTTTTCCGTCAATTCAAGGCTTTTTTGCTGTTCAATGCCGGAGCCTTGGAACAAGGCCCCCATCTTGTTAGCGGTAGCCAGATAATCACTCTGTGACACGCCGAGGTTCTTGTAGGCTTCCTCGCCCGTCTTTTGGATTGACGCGGCATATTGGCCGAACACGGCTTCCGACCCGCCAAGATTCTGTTCCAGTTCACCGAACTGTTGCACGACCTCTTTACCGAGTTTTATCGCAGCGGCACCGGCTGCGACGGCCACTGTACCCATCGCCGCTCCGACACCTTTTAAGATACCGCCTAGTTTCTCAAACCTACCTCCAGCCGCATCTGCAGATTTACCTGTTTCCTCCAACTCATCGCCAAGTTTGTCCGCATCGGCGGCGGACTCCTCCAACTCCCGTTCCATTTTATTAAGCTCAGCATTGGCGTTATTAAGCTGGGTTTGCCAAGCTAGGGTTCTTTTATCATTTTCACCAAAAGATTCGGCGGCGTTTTTTAGCGCTCTTTCCAGGGTACTGATCTTTTCTTTTTGGGCATCAATTTCTTTATTTAGTACTGCATTTCGGGCGGTGATGGCCTGCAGGGATTTATCCTGCTTATCAAACTGGGAGGTGACCAGATTCATTTCCGAACCCAGCACCTTAAAGCTCTGGTTGATTTCCCTTAAAGCGTTTTTAAACTGCTTTTCCCCTTCGATGCCGATTTTAAGGCCAAAATTGTCTGCCACAGTGTTTCACCTCCTCCCATGCAGGCATGAAAAAAGACACCCTAGTTTTAGAGTGTCTTGTTATATTCTTCAATTATTTATTGACTCACAGAACTATAAAATAACCTCTTGCCTATACATTATTCCATATCTGTATCCTCCGTAAATTGAGGTTCTTCAAAAAGTATTCTTATATAATCTCGTCTGGCATAAAGTATTCGACAAATAGACACATAGGTATCATCTAATTTATAAAACACTATATACTTGCCACTAATCAAATATCGATAATCGGTTTCGATGTTGATTTTTGGTGACAACTCAATACCTAGTAGCGGAAACTCCTTTAGCTTTTCATAGCTTTCAATAATTTTTGAAATTACATTAATAGCAGCACCGGGGCTATCCAAATCATTTGTAATGTATTCTTTAATACCAAGCAAATCTTGCCTTGCCAGAGGGTTAATTCTTAGCTTGTGCATAAATTACACTCCAAGTTCTTTCCTGACTTGTTCCTCTGAAAGCCACTCTTCACCTGTCTTTATAGCTTTTTCCGCCTCCAACAACTTTGATAGAAGTTTAATAGTAGCCTGGCTCTTTTGATATTCTTTAATATCAAGAATTACATATTTCCCCCGGCCATTTTTAGTTAAAAATACAGGTTCCCCTACATCAATATCTTTTAGAACTTCGTTATAGCTTCTTAAATCTGACACCGGTTTTATATTAGGCATAACATCAACTCCTTTGCTGCTATTATTGTACCCTTATTTTACTTAAAATACAACGGCACAAGAGTAAGCTATTCCAGTTTATCTCCTCCGGTGTCCTTCGAGTCTAAAGATTTTTTCATCCTTTATGGTAAAATCTTGTAACTTTGAATCGGGAAAATCAGAGCCACTCAGGAATTACCTCATCAATAAAGGCGATTTTTTTAGGCTTGGCAACCCCGATAAACTGCTTATGGCATTCCCACAGATCCATCAAATAACCTATAGGCATCAGCCAGACTTCATCTTCTTTTCGGTTTAATTGCACCGTCCCATAGTGGAGTAGGAAAATGCCGCCTTGCCGCATTTCTACGGTAGGTTTGCACAGTCCTCTCCCGGAACCGGACTTACCCCTCTCAAGGTATCCGGCTCCCCATTGTTGTTTGGTCAGTTAAACTCTTAATGATGAATTGTGTTATGACAGTTTCTGCAAACCACCATAGTTTTTCGCCGTTTGGCTATCATCGCCACTTTCCAAGGCTCTTTCCCTTTGAGGTCTTTTACCTTGTGAATGTGATGAATTTCATAGTGTTCTGCATCCGTTGTCCCACATAGCTCGCAAACTTTCGCTTTCAACCTGTTTTCAAAGGTATTTCTTGCGCTCATGTGGATTACAAAAGCGTTTGGCAATATATCCGTACAGAATTTTGCCCCTTTGCAATCGGCTAATTTAGCGAAATAACAGCGCTTTTCACCCTTTTTAGTCGTATAAGGAATACCCCATTTGCCATGACCGTCTTTGAACTTCTCCTTGATTTTGCTAACCTTTGATTTGTGTTTTCCTGCAAGCGTTCGTAAACAACTATATTCCATCAGATATGCAAAATACCCAAGACTATTATAGTTGCTGGCTAATCTGTAATAATTGCATATTCCACGGAGTTCGGCGTTGTAGGTCATCACAATTTCAAGGTCGGTCAATCGTTCCAGGGCGGGTCTGTGCGTTGGGTAGACAGTACCGTTCAGCCGTTGTTTAACAACACCCTTTGAGAACAGGAATTTATTGATTTTATCTTCAAAGGGCACTAAGAGTTCCACATTATTGCTAAGCGTGCGTTTAGTACAACCATTTTTACCGCCGCGCTTAATTTTTCCGTTTCTCCTCACACGTACATCGTAGCCCAAAAACCGCGCGTAATCATTGCTATGGGTAATCAACGTTTTTTCGTCGCTGAGTTCCATTTTCAAGGTCTGTCCGATAAATTCGAATAACCTGCGCTTGATTTCCGCACAGTCCTCACGACTTCCGTTGACGGCAATCAAAAAATCGTCTGCATATCTGATATACTTGATTTTCTTATCAGTTTGTGACTTCGCGGGGGTTTGTAATAACTGTGCGCGAGTTGCTTTATATTCATCAAGCAATTGCCCACGCTTGTCACCGTCCGCGTTTTCGATTTCCTTACGGAGTTTTTTCATCTTTCTTCTTATAACCCCGTATTCATACGTGGAATGGGTTTCTCTCGGCTTGTTAAACTCTGCCTTTAACATCATTACAAACTTATCCAGTTCGTGCAGATAGATATTGGCAAGCAACGGCGAAATAATTCCGCCTTGCGGAGTACCGCTGTAGGTGTTGTGGTACTGCCAATTTTCCATATAACCTGCTTTTAAAAATTTGTAAATCAGTTTGACTATTCGTGCATCCTTCACTTTCTTGTTCAGCATACTTATTAAAACGGCGTGGTCGATATTATCAAAACAACCCTTAATGTCGCCCTCGACAAACCAACGCGCCCCTGTAAACTCTTTCTTCAAACTTGCCAGCGCGGTATGACAGCTTCGGTTCGGTCTGAAACCGTGCGACCAATCCAAGAAAGACGGTTCATACACAGCTTCAAGTACCATACGAAGTGCCTCCTGCACCAGTTTGTCCGTAAAAGTCGGAATGCCCAACGGTCGCTTTTTCCCGTTTCCCTTATCGATATAAGTTCTTCGCACTGATTTTGGCGTGTAGGTTTCATCACTAAGCGATTTTATTATTTTATCAATTTTCGCTTCGCTAAAACCGTCTGCGGTATCATTATCCACGCCACGGGTCGCTGCTCCGTTATTGGCATACAGGTTTTTATATGCTTCAAAGTAGATATCTGGTCGCAACAAATAGCGGTAAAGTCTTGTAAAAACTTCATCCTTGTTTGCGTTAGAGTTTACGCTGATTCTTGCTAAAATCTCTATTGTTGGTTGCATATGAGGTTTTCCTCCCTAATCAATTTTGATTTTAGTACACAACAACTGCGTCCCTTCGCCATGTGGACGGCTTTCCCGTCCTCGGACTACTACGAACGCTCCGTACCCATGCAGGGTATTCAAGCCCTGTGGCTATAGCCGCGTTGTGGCGTTCCTGTTTAGGGTATCCCCAGTTAACACTGCCTACAGGTATGTGCGGATTGTCGGTTTTGCTTTCGTTTCGTTATCACAAGTTCTCTTGCGTGTTGAACAGGATATTTGATAACCGATTGTCCCTCTATTAATGACAACCTTTCCTGCTCCAGAGGTTACAAACACATTTCCTCCGCCTACGACTAACAGAAACTGGAAACTCGCATTCAATAAACCCAATTTAAACCTTATATCCGCTTAATATTGCAGTTCAGTCGCACCAATGTGTTTTAAGGTGACTTACCGCTTTCCCACCGTGCTTTGTTCCCGTGCCAGCTTTCGCCTTTCGGTTAAGTGGGTTATTTCCCGAGTTATCGTTCGGAGTGGCTCCTACACCACATTAGGCAATGCCCTATCTGGGCGCACATAAAGGAGTCGGGTAAAGAGTTCTCCCTCACTTACCCGACCGCCTCGTTTTTTGACTCTTCACTCTCCACATTTCTTTTGGTGCCCTTCAGCATGCTGGCCATGATAGCATTTTTGTATTGGGCCAGATCCAAAGGCGAAGTCAAAAGCTCCATCTCTTCTTCAGTTAATAGTTCCTGCTTATCCTCTTTGTTTCTAAGATTGTGGATCAGGATGGACTGATTGGCCAGCAAAGTGATGAGCCACACCACTTCATCCAAGGCCATTTCAAAGTTCTCTGTTTTCATGAGTTTTTCGCCAAGCTTCTCAAGTCCTCCATAACGCTTAGCGATGGCTTTGGTCGCTTTCGTGGTAAGAATTAGCCGATACTCCCTATCACCAATGGTTATCACTGTACTTCTTTCTTCAGAAGCTTCATCTACTTCCACCGGTTTTATTTCATTAGCCATAAGTCATCCTCCCATCTTTATTCTGAAACCACTACCGTAGCTACAGTGGTGGTTACGCTATCAGCGCCGCTTAGGCTTAAAACACAATAGTAATAGTAGGTACCGGCTACTAAATCAGTAGGAATGTCAAAGCTGGCTGAGGTTTCCCCATTGATAATTGTGCCGCCAGTGGAACTATCCACCTCATTCTCATACCACTGGTAAGTGACTGGGTTACCGGTATTGCTGCTTGCTACCACCGAAAGGCTCTCGGTAATGCTGCCCTCAGTCACTTCCGTTGTAGCTGCCGGTTGAGTCGTAATGGTAATAGTGGGTGTCACCTCAGTAAAGTCGGGTTCATAAACAGATGTGAACCAATTGGTAATGATGGAAGCTGCCACTCCATCATCTCCTTCTGTCACTTCTGCTTTCCATGGGTGTTTATTCTCCCCATCAAGCTTGTTTCTCCTGAAAACAGTGCCTTCTATGGTGGGACTACTAAAGGTAATGGAATCCCCCTTGGTGGCCAGACTGGTAGCAGGAATACTAAAGATAACCCGATAAAGCCAGAAGTGACGATATTTCCCGTTAGCCTTTTTTGCCCGAAACCCAATAGCCACCGGGCTGCCACCATCCTCACTTCTGGAAACTACTACGTTGTTACTGTCAATCTTACAGCCGGTTAAGTCCTGGATAACTGCTGACGCAAGATCATCCACCCCCAGGCTCAAAGCACCGCTTTTAAATTCTTTGACTATTTCTGAAGCCCCATCATCGGCATACAAAATCGCTTCAATAAGCTCTACACTTAGCTCAGCGGTCATGGCCTTGGCCAGTATTTGGGGAGTGCCATAAGTTTCATCACCATTTGTATCTTCAGTGATTTTGGCGTAATATAGCCGATCCAATCCTATGGTTGCCACGATCCATTTCTCCTTTCAAAATAAAATCCGGCAAGTTAGCCGGTTATAGGGTTACTGCATATTCTTTAGCCACATCAATAGCTATATGGTGAAAGCCTGTTTCCGCCTCTTCTCCTATATAGCGGCGGTCAGTAATGGTAAAATCACTGGATATGAGTAAAGCCACTATCTGATTTTTTCTGGCCATATAGTTGCCTTTAGTAAATAAAGAAATCCGAGCTTCCTGTAGGTCCATCTGAGGCAGATTGTCAGCAAAAAAATCGAAGAGATCATTCATAGGGGTAATTACTAGATACTCTTCGGGGGCCTGATCGCTGAACACTCCGGTTTCCATAGGAAGCCCGGTACTCATTAAAGTTTTTTTGAGGTCTCTTAAAATACTGTTATAGTTGTTCACCATCTGCCTCCCTTCCTACGATTTATTGATTTCTTCATCCAGCTTCCTTTTCATAGCTTCAATACAGGCTTTTTTACTGGCGGTTTTAGCTGGTTTTAAGAATGGCTTAGCAGGTTGACCGGATTTACCATATTCTAAAATATTGGCAATCTTGGCATTGGATTCCCCATCATCCCGTGGTTCATCAAAACCCACCTTGACGTTATAATTGCCGTTTCGATCCAGCCCTGCCGGGCTTACCCCCAAAGCTTTTATAAGTTCTCCGGTGGAGCGAGGTTTTGATTTCAGATTGCTACCCACTACTGCCTGTAGGTTAGCTTTCACTTTATCCGCTACCACCTGGCCGCCTTCCTCAAGCACCTTGGGTATAATTACATCGGTTTTATCTGCCAGAGCCGATACTTTTAATAAAAAGTGTTCCGGCATTTTATAACTTAATCTTCCCAATGCTCCCCCTCCCCTTTTTATGCCTTGGTGGGTTCCAGTTTTTTTGCCAAAACCTCAAGGTAGAGCCCTTTTACTTTTTCCACATTGATGATGGTGTAGCTCCCAGTGTCGCAGACCAGAATCATTCCAGCTTTTAGCTCAAGGTCAGGAATCACCCGCAACTGGAACAAAGCATCGGCTTCGGTGTAGGCAGCCAGGTTAACCCATTTTCGGGAGGGGCGGCGTTCTTCCCGGTATGCCCGCGTACTGGCGATGATATTATCTTCTTTCTTCACAAAGCCTTCTTCGTCTTGGCTGGTGGTAGTCTCGATAATATCTATTAGAGTTATCATTTTCCCAAAGCTCATCTATTTCACCGCCTTTTATTAAGGCTTCATCATATCCGTGGTTGCGATTTTTGCGTCTGCCTTTTCGGTAACAGCGCTTCTGCCTTTTTCTTTGTCTGCCAAACTCTACTACTTTCACACTTTCCACTCCCTTCCCATGCGCAAAAGAAGATGAACAGCGTTCCAGACCTGCTCCGAGGCCTTAACATTATCGCCGAAGAAACCGCCGGTAGAGCCATCCCGGGATTCGTAAAAGTGAGAGGAAAGCATAATAACAGCCTGCTGGGTGGTAGCTGACATTGGCTCTTGTTCATAGGTTCCTGGGCTTAAATGTTGAAAGCTCTCTGCATAGGAAATAGCGGCGGCGATATACATCTCCAATAACTCATCGTCACTATCATGGTCTAAAATAAGGTTGGCCTTAACCTTTTCAAGTAGTGTCATCTCCGCCACATCCTTTCCTTATTCCCCTGCTGGAGCCACTATTTCAACCATGAATTCAGTTTTCTCATAGCCGGAGGACCAGAGTGTAAAGAGCTTAGGGGTTTCTACAATTTCATCACACTTGAGCCACATGATGATATCACCGTCCGTTCCGCCTACGGTAGCCGACTCCAAAACATCATCCTGAGTGAGCTGATAATCGTTGTATTTAATTTTGGTGATATCAGAAAGTCCGGTAGATATTAAAATCCCTATCCATTTGTGGATGCCCTGTGCCGGATTAGAACTATCAAACTCCACCAGTTCCTCCACATCAACCGTAACACTGATTATGCCATCGGCAATGGTAACAGCAGTGACCTTAATTTGATTCTCTGTTATCGGCTCCCCTTCAGTAGTTATCGGTGCTTTAGCAACAGATAAGTTCCAGGTGTCAAATTCCATGAAACCGGCATCCTTAAGCTTGGCAAGCAAGTCATTGAAGTTATCCTTTAGATCATTGACCGTCGCGGCGGTGCTATTGGCCTGGTTTGAAGCTATCGGGAAACCCTTTAAAAGGGCTCCTTCTTTAATCTCCAAAGAGCCACCCTCTTTAACTTCCAAGATCCCACCTATAACCGTTTTCTCGCCGCCTTGCTCGGTGTAGTTTTTTGTGTTGTATCCCATGGTTCTACCTCCTTAAAAAATTAGGCAGGCAGCCGAATGGACTACCCGCCCTTCTTTATTCTCTTAGGCCTTCTGCCTCAGAACCTTCACAGATTCGCTAAGAATTAGTTTAGCATCAAGGCGCTGCCAGGCTAAAAATCCTACCTGTCCATTAGCTGCATACAGTTCGTTCAGGCGTTTAAAAGTTCTGCCCTGACGATCAGCAATCCAGTAATAACTGAGATCACCAAAGAGAATAGTCTTCTCTCCGGCAGCAGCTATCGGCATATATTGAGAGGTTACCACCGGACGGTTTAAGATTGTATCTGGGGTTCCCTGAGTAATGGAGGGCTGCCACAAATATTGTCCCTGTCCATCCTTCAGCTTGCGGATCGCTTTTACCGTTGCATCGTTGACTACAAAGGTGGCATTTTTACGATAAGGAGCTTTCAAGCTAAAGAATAGGTCAATTACTTCCTCCATGGTAATCGCGGTGGGACTAGCTGCTGTGACACCAACCTCAGCTCCCCCAGTGGTATGAAGTAAACCTGTGGGCTTACTGCTACCGTCTCCCAAGAGGAAAGCCTCTTCTTCCGCAGCCCCAATGCGTCTGGCAAATTCCGTGGACACATATCCTTCCAGATTAAAGAAAGCATCATGTAAAAGCTCATCGGAGATTTTTAGCATGGTCCCCAGCTTATAGGCCGAAAGGCTAACCTGATCGAATTTGTCATCCTCTTCCTCAAAGGGTCCAGCCTCATCCATCCAGGAAGCTTTGCCGTGGCTCGCCACTACCGGAATCTTTCTATCCCCGAAGCTCGTAGAAATCACATGACAAAGCTTTCTCATCACATTGACTTCTTCCAAAGCTTGAATCAGCTGACGCTCATATTCATCCGGGACCAGATACCCCCCTTCCGTATCCTCACCTATCCTGAGGGCATTTTGTACCGCTGGGTTTACCCGGTTTCGCATAGCCCCCCAAAAGGCAACCTTATACTCCTCGGCGGCTCTACCGGTTTTTTCTTCTCCCATCTTATCCGGACGGGTGGTCAGAGGTTTGTTAATGGGAGCAGATAGCTCTCTGTCTATCATCTCCTGACGCTCAAGGCGCTCTATTTCCTTCCCTAAACTCACAACTTCGTCTTCCATCTTTTCATAGACTGCAGTGTCTTCCGGAGAAATAAGGCCGTTTTCCTGACGGTGTTCGTCTAAAAACCTTTTGGCCTGTTCCCAGACCGCTGCCCGTTTTTCTCTTAATTCTTGAATTCTCTTCATCTTCATTACCTCCAATTTTTAATTAGATTCAGTCGTTTTTCTAACTGGGCTACAGGAACCTGATCCACTTCATTAGCCGGTTGCTCCAGTGTTTCCTGGAAATCGTTAGGCTGCTTGCTGTCTAAGGGTTCAGGTACTCCTTTGTTTACTGTAAGCTCCGTCATCCTGGCTTTAATCCCCGGCAGCTTTTTTAATAGGGTGTTGGTAACAGTTAACTGGTCAAAAATAAAGCCCTGGTCGGCCATATCCACCGGCAAAGCTTCATAAAGAATCCTATCGGCAAATCTTAGTTCAATGGCTTTATGGGCACTCATCCAGGTTTCTGCGTCCATCATATGGGCGATTTTTATTCGGGAAAGACCGGTCTTGTCGTGATAGGCATTGATTATACTCTCCTTCACTTCGCTAAGTAGATTAATACCTACCTGAAGATCCGCCACTTCACCCGCGATAAGCATGGCAGGATTATGGATCATGATTACTGAAACGGGAGAAACACACACTTCGTCTCCGGCCATAGCAATTACCGATGCCGCACTGGCAGCCAGGCCATCCACATGTACGCTGATTTTGCCGGGATATTCTTTAAGCATGTTGTAAATCCGGGCTGCAGCAAAACAGTCTCCCCCCGGCGAGTGTATCTTTACGATGATGTCATCAGTATCAGAGCCGCTGCCATAAAGCTCACTCTTAAACTGTTTGGGGGTGACATCATCATCAAACCAAGAGGACTCTGCAATATATCCTTCTAAATATAGGGTTCTTACTGCAGGCTCCCCGGCTTCATTCGTCACCCAGCGCCAAAATTTATCCATCCCATCGACCTCCTTTTGGGCACAAAAAAAGACGTTATCTAAACGTCTTCTAAGGCTACTTAAGATTTATTTATTTTCTGTTTTTTCTTGTTTAATCTCCCTTCGAACTTCTTTAACTAAATTAACAATATCCTCTTCGCTCTTAAGACCTAATCTTTCCGCTTCTCCCGCCATATCATTTTGAACCTTTTTAAGAACCTCCATGGCAGAATTAGTAATTTCAATCCTATCCTCTTTTTCAGCCCCCATTAGGACACCCCCCACATTCATACTGATTTATAACAAGTATATGCATTTGCAGGGATAAATCAAATGTATTTTACTTCACTCTTCATCACCCGCATTTTCCTCCAGGGCCTTCTTGGCATAAGCCCCCGCCAACTTTAGAGGCAACATATTGCCGTTGGTAAGATAAAGATCCCCACCTTCCTCCTCGGGTATTGGATCCATGTTTTCCATTCTCCTCACATCGTTAACAGAAAAGAATCCGTTTTGAATGCCAATGGCATAACCATCCATCCGGGATTTATAGTCTCCTCGCATCAGGGCTGAGGCATTAAAAGAAACAAAACACTGGCCTTTTTCCTTTTCTTTAAAAAGCTTCCGGTTCATAGCCTGTTCAATCCGTACCAGCCAGGGACGAATGGTATGAACCACAAAGCTGATCGACTGATTCTCAATGTTGGAAAAACTGGATCGGCTCAGATCAGCCACCAGATGGGGCGGCACCTGAAAAATCCGGCAGATTTCTTCTATCTGAAACTTTCTGGTCTCTAAAAACTGGGCGTCGGAGTTAGGCATGCTGATAGCCTGATACTGAAGGCCATCCTCTAGCACCGCCACTTTATAATTATTGCGTCCCCCATAAGCGGCCTGCCAGGCATCCCTGACCTTGGTTGGATCCTTTATGGTTCCGGAAGTGGAGAGAATCCCTGTGGGTGTAGCATTGTTAGCAAAGAATCTGCCTCCGTATTCCTCGGCAGCGATATTTAAACCGATGGCGTTTTTTGCTAAAGCCACCGGCGAGTAGCCCATAACCCCATCAAAACCTAAGCCAGGAATATGCAGCACTTCATCCGGGCCAAGAAAATAGCTTTGTCCTTCCTTACGGTAGGTGTAGTAAAGTTCACCCTTTTGATCCCGGTCTACCAGCATCTTATCCGGCAAAAGCGGGTATAGCCCCAGCACATCTCCCCAACCATTTCGGATAATCTGAGAATAGCTGTTCCCCCAAAGGAGAAGATGGGTCATCATCGTCTCCCGCAAGGTAAAAGAGCTCATTTCCGGATTCGGTTCATCATGCAAAATCCGGTACAAGGGATGGTCATACATCTTTTCTTTTCCTTCACCCCGGTACCGGTAGGTGTGCAGAGGTAATGATGCTATTGTCTCAGCAATGATTCTCACGCAGGCGAAAACAGCTGTAGTCTGCATAGAGGTTCTTTCATTAACCATTTTCCCCGCTACACTCTGGCCCATATAAAAGACCGGTGCCCCGCTGACACTATCATGAGGTTTATCTCGGGCTTTAAAGAGCCATTTAAAAAAGTTTGCCATATTTCACATCACCCCTTTTCATTAGCAGCTGTTCCTTTTACAAAATGATCATGTCTCTTTGATCATAAATAGATCCCCCATCATCGGGCGGATTTACTGTGGCTCTGGCCAGACCCATGATCATGGCTACAATGCCGTCAATCTTTTCTACGGATTTATCCTTATCCACTTTGATATTTCCGGCGGGATCGGTTCTCACCACAATATTATCCGCCATCCATCTAAGCACCGGATGACCGCCATGGGCGATTTGCTGGCTTAAAATCAGGCGCATCATTTCTTTGGTGGGTGGTGACATATCCTTAAAACCCTGACCAAAGGGCACAACTGTAAAGCCCATACCTTCTAGATTTTGACTCATCTGGGTAGCTCCCCAACGGTCGTAGACAATTTCCCTAATGTTATATTTCTCCCCCAGCCTTTCGATGAACTTTTCAATAAAGCCATAATGAACCACATTCCCCTCCGTTAGGTTTAGCAATCCCTGCTGGTACCAGATGTCATAAGGTACGCTGTCTTTTTTCACCCGCTGGTAAAGAGTCTCTTCCGGTATCCAAAAGAAAGGCAGCACATAGTATTTGTCCCCTTCCTCCTCTGGTGGGAATACCAGCACAAAGGCGGTGATATCAGTAGTAGAGGATAAATCCAGTCCTGCATAGCAGTCCCTCCCTTTCAGCTCTTCCGGATCAACCGGGAAATTACACAAATCCCACTTCTCCATGGGCATCCATTTAATATTCTGCTTTAACCACATGTTTAACCTTAGCTGCTTAAAAAGAGCCAAATCCGCCGGATCCTCCTTCGCCTGCTGATAATGTTCCCGGACCCGTTCTATCTGAATGGTATGGCCCAGACTGGGGTTGGCCTTATACCAGTTGTTTTCATCTTCAATATCCGCATCATCTTCCAGTCCATAAATGATGGAAAGAAAACTGGGATCTACTCTTCTGCCTTCCAAGATATCTTTAGCCTTGCAGTGCATTTCCCAACCATAGCCGGAAAGCTGGTTGCCTGCGGTGGTTAGATATAAAAAGAGGGGTTGGGTCCTGGCATCACCAGAGCCGGTAGTGAGCATCTTAGCCAAATCCGGATTAGGATAGGTCCAGATCTCATCTAAAATTACACAGGAAGCGTTAAGTCCTGATTTGGATTTCACATCAGAGCTTAATACCTGATAAAAGCTCCCGGTCTTAGGGTAGACAATTCGTTTAGTAGAGCGCACTAAGTTTGTGACTTTGGAGAGGGTCGGGTTTCCCTCCACAAAGTTAACACTGGTATTAAAAATGATGCTGGCCTGCTGCCTATCACAAGCAGCCACATACACCTCCGCATTAGGCTCCCCATCAGCTAAAAGCATATAAAGGGCAATGGCAGCGCCGAGCTCCGATTTTCCATTTTTCTTCCCTATTTCCAAATAAGCGGTGCGATACTGCCTTGTGCCATCTTCCCTCAAAGTGCCAAATAGCTTGCTCACCAAATCCCTCTCCCAAGGCAGCAAGATGAAAGGTTGACCTGCCCATCTGCCTTTGGTGAGTTTTAATTGCTGGATAAAGTTGATAGCATGGTTAGCATGAACCTCACTGAAAGGCAAGATGATCACCTCCTTCCTCGTTAGTCATCTTCTGCCATAACCATGAAATCCTCTGCATTCGGTATTTCTTCCAGTAGACTAGCCATGGCATCTCCCTCAATAACACCACCGGCGTTAGTAATGTTGAGTCTACTGCGAGCTGAAGGAGTAAGCCCCAGCTCCGAGCAGAAGTTTCGCATCTGCTTTAAATTCTGCTGAGCAATAGAGACTTGAGGAATCTGCTGAATATATCCCGAGGCAGTCTTTAAAATGGAACCGTGCTTAGAGATAAATTCCTCAGCTTCCTTCCATCTAGCATAAGCCTGGCAGTAACCGGCAAAGGCGGCCATGTCTATTCGAGTTAAAAGCCCCATAGCTTCCAACTCTTTTGATAACCTGCGCCATTCTTTCTTGGCATCCGGAAGCAGCCATGACGGGCAGTTGGGTGCTTTCTTTTCGGGTTTGGGTTCATTTTGATTTAAAGGTCTTTTGCCGGGATTGCCTTCCAGCACTTTTAGTGCGGTAGGTTTCGGTGGTCTTCCTCTGCCTGCCATTGGCTTTCACCTCCTTTATTTTGCGCAAAGAAAAAAAGACCCAAAGGTCTTTATTTGCAGCATATAATATAAGTTACTTTAAAGAAAAAGAGTCTTTTTGAGGCCCCATCAATCTAATCTTCATTTTTAACATATGCAGTGGCTCTTCCGGAACCAACTTTTTTAATATACCCTTCCTTCAATAAATCAGAAAGAGCCTTTTCAATGGTAGTCACACTGATATCAGGGTAAATATTAGCTATATCTGACTTTGAAATCTTTCCAATTCTTCTATCAAATAATTCCTTTACCCTTTCAGCTTTACCCATTTTATCAACCACAACTGTTTCCACTCTATGAGAAAACTCCTTATAGGCTTTAGCTATTATCTCTAAATAATACTTTACAAAGGGGAAATAGTTGTTTTGATTTTCATACCACCCCTCTGAGCTTTGTTGAAGTGTCCTGTAATAACTTTCCTTAGAGTTTTCTATCAGCATTTCCAGGCTAATATATTTCCCTACAAAATAACCCTGTTTGTATAGAAGTAATAAGGTTAAGAGTCTACTCATTCTTCCATTTCCATCATTAAAGGGATGGATTCCTAGAAAGTCAAAAACAAACTTGGAAATTAAAATCAAAGGATCAATTTTAGCCTCTCTAATAGCCTCTTGATACTCGGTACAAAGTCTTTCTATGGCTTCTGGTGTTTCAAAAGCTGATAGAGGTTTAAAACGAATGTGTCTTATCCCTTTTTCGTCCACTTCTTCTATAATATTATCCTGATTCTTATATTTTCCACCATCAACTGTTGGGAGAAAGCTATATAAGTCCCTGTGCAATTGAAGAATTACATTTGGTTTTAAAATAATATGCTCATAGTTTTCGTGGATTGTGTTTAAAACTTCTCTGTAGCCAGCGATTTCTTCTTCATCTCTATTAAGAGGCTCTGCTTTTTCAGATACCAACTCCACCAGCCTTTTATCTGTTGTAAATATACCCTCAATCCTATTGGAAGCACCTGTGCTTTGAACTTTTGCTACTTCAAGCATTGATTTTAGAATATCCGGCTTTGCTTTCATAAAAAGCTCTTGTTTTCCCTTATATCCATGAATTGTTGAAACCAGATTCATCACTTCAGGCACCATCAATTCTTGATCAACTTCCCTATAATTAAACTTTTTCATTATACTTACCTGCCTATTTAAAGATTTATATGCATAATTTTATCACTATTATATGCAGATAACAATCAAAATATGCAGATACTAATATAAACCTCTATCCCTTAATCCCCTTAAAATTGTAATTCCCCTTTTTAATTTCCTCATGGTCTGCCTCAACTGCTTTGTTATAATCCGGCTCATTGGTCTCCTTTTCCTTACAGCTCATGCAAAGGCAATCTTCATTGAACATGGACATGATTCTGCCGCCCGCTAAACTGCCGCCGCAACGGTCACAAGTTGTCTGAGTAAAGAAATTATCCGGTGTCTTTTTATTCATGTTCTCTCACCGTCCTAAAGGCAGCACTACCCCCCAGATGAGCCAACATCGCTTTTCTGGTAGCCTTGTATTTTTCCCCATTCATCCCCAGCCGAATGAGCCAAGTCCTCAAAGCATATTTGGGATTTTCCTCTTGGGTCTGCTTAAAAGATGCCCTCTTTAATGTTTTAGATAAAGTGTTAATTAAAGCCGTAAACTCTGTAAAAGCATTTATAATATCCTGGTCCGGATTAATCCTGCCCAGTTTAAAGGTCAAGGTTTCTTCCCCAAAATCAAAGGTCAGCCCGGGACACCGGTCTGCTCCTAAATTTTCAAAGGTTGCTTTAAAATCCTCTAAAGTGCTGATTTTTTCCTTGCTTAGATCTTCAGCGAAACTATCATCCATAAAAGGAACCTCTGTTTTAAAAGCCTGCATTATCAGGTTTTGTTTGCTGTAAATCATGTTAATGAGATTCCGAAGGCTTAAAGCTGAATGGCCCTCTAAAGGAAACTTTACTTCAATACTATCAAAAGCTTGTGTGTCACCGTTATTCGCGATTGCCCTAGCTTCAGGTTCGGCCTCCATTGTCATCTCTCCAGTAATCTCCTCTTCAGCTACTGCTGCACTCGGTGGCGGTGCATTTAAAATTTCCTCCATGCTAACTACTTGCCCATTGCTAGTGGTAATAACCCCATGCCGGTCAATGGTGTAGATTTCATTAGCGGTTGTGATTTGGTAGTTAAAGCTGGGAACCGACAGATATTTTGGCGTAACTCCCAGGTGCTCGCCAAGCCTTTTTACTATTTCTTTCCGAGTCATAATTTTTACCTCCCTTGTGTTTTTGGTACTCTATACATTGCTCTAAACACAAGATATATCAAGCTATTTATGCATTTACATTGCTTTATTTTTCATCGCACCTGCCTTCTTTCCCTATTTCGTAAATCTTGTTCTTTTCTGCTGATATCGAGAGCGGCTTCAATGTATTTATTATCAAAACCAGCCATAGCATAACCGACCCTTACAGTTTCAAGATAACTCCGGCTGGGTAGGTTAAGCTGAATCCTCTCCATCACTTCATCTGTCATGATATACACCATAGCGGTAATTCTCTCCCCGGTTTCAAGATTCAATTCCACTTCCATCTTTTCATAGAACCTGGGGTAGCCTTCGTAATAATCCAGTGCCTTTTCATCCTCCGGCTGCAGCTCCCACACCAACACCGGTACCTTACTTCCCCGTTTTGGTTCAATAGTGGCATAGGCATTATCTTCTCTGCCTTTGAAAAGCAGCTGATAATCTAAAAGTATCCCCTTGCCATAGATTTTAGCTGTAGGACAGCGATAAACCATCTGCCCCAAATTCAAGTTAGAACCATAGGCTAAGTTTAGAATTTTATTTTCCTTCATTGTTTCACCCATCCTTTCCAAAGAGCCTTTCTCTGCCCCACTTTGGCCTCGTGTGGCCCTTTATATCAAGGCTTGCCCTTATATACCACCTAAAGGGCGGTTCCCCGCCCGGTGGCCTTTAGGTTGCTGTCTTTTTTAGTTAAGCGGCCCTTTGGAATCTCCAGGCTGCACTTCCCCTTAGGTGCTTTATAAGATGCTCCCGGCAGTTTTTGAATTCTTCGCCGATGAAGCCGATTCTATTAAGCCAAGTCCTCATTGCGAACTTAGGATTTTCCACCTGGGGCTTTTTGCTGCTGGCGCTCTTTTGAGTTAAGGCTTGGTAATTCATGGCCAAGGCAAGGGTTATGTATGTGCGTATTTTCCCGGCATGCAGTCGGCTGGCGTTAAAACCTCTTAGCTCTACCGTGCCGCAGCCGTTGAAAAAGCTATGTAGGTTGATAAAATGATACCGGCTTTCGTGGTAGTGCCTTGCTCGGCTGTCGCTGTAACCTTCATACCAAATGTCCTCTATCTGCTTAAAGGTGGTAGGCTTTTTCCGGTTCATTCGCTCCACCAAATCTTGGTCCATCTTTTTGCAGTAGCGCATCCTGCTGGGCTCTATCTCCAGGCTTTCATAAAGCAGGTCGTTTCTGGAGTAAATGATGTTAATAAAGTTCCTTAGGCTCCTCGGAGTGTGATCGGCCCCGTTCAAGTGGATGTGAACCCCTGTTCTGTTAAGCCTCTCTGAGAAGGCCCCAGCCTTTCTAAGTTTTCTGATTAACTCCTGCAAAGTGGCCATGTCTTTTTCGTATGTAAGAATGGGGCTAACCAGCTCAACGCTATATTCCCTGCCCGCTGAAACCTTCTCTCCGTTCACTCTCTTTTGGGTGTAGATGCTGCCATCGTAGACGAATTTCCAAACCCTTCCGTCCGGGGCAGTAACCTTGCAAGTACCGTAAGAGTCCCTTGTCTCTGTAATGGTTCCACCCAAATACCTGGCTGCAACCTCGGCTGCTTGCCTTCTGGTAATTCCCGTAAATTCTACTTCAATGCCAAACTTGGCGGCTAAAAAGTTTTTGTTTTCCATCTGTATTTCCCCCTTCGTGTGTTTTTTGGTAGTCTATATATCACTTAGAACACACATAATAGCAAGGTTTTTATTGAAGAAATACAGTATTTATTTCAATACAATTTAGGGTTAAAACTTACTCAACATCCACGTATTCCATGATAATTCTTAGGGCCTCATCATAGGAGCCGGAGGCCATAACTCGCTGGCTTACCTCTTGGGCCTGCTCATTTTTCCCGCTCGCTTTCAGAGTTTGCCGCACCCGGCCTAAAATGAAGAATATATTGCCGTCCTCTCCAACCAGCCTACATTGGGGTTTTAACCCATCAGTTTTTTTCTTACTACCCATAAAAATACCTCCAAATAAGATAGTCACACCATATATCCCTCAATGTTCTCATAATAGCAAGAGGATTTTAGTGTGAATCTTATACGAAAATAGCGGGCTGTTAGCCAATTTCCAGATCTTTATATTGAATCTTTCTCCCTTCCCTAATTAAGTAGACATCCTCATCACTTCCAACATACTCGATAAATCGCTTCACTCCAACATCCACAAAGCGTTCTTCTAGCTCTGCGGCAAAACAAATCCTGTCTATCTGCTCACAGGCTATCAAAGTTGAAGCACTGCCGGAAAAAGGATCTACAACGATAGCATTAACTGCTGTGCTATTTTTAATGGGATAGGCCATTAAGGGGATCGGCTTCATGGTGCTGTGGAGTTTATTTTTAGAAGGTTTATCAAACTCCCATATAGTAGTCTCAGATCTTCCCGCATACCATTTATGTTTACCCTTCTTCTTCCAGCCAAAAAGGCAGGGTTCATTTTTCCAATGATAGGGTGAGCGGCCTAGTACCAATGATTGCTTAACCCACTGGCAAACCCCTGACAAATAAAATCCGGCATCTTCAAAAGCCCTTCTGAAAATTAAGCCTTTTGTATCTGCATGAAATACATATATAGATGCGTCGTTAGCCATTATGCTTTCCATATTTTTAAATGCGCTTAAAAGGAACTTATAAAATTCTTCGTCTTGGAGATTATCATTTTTGATAGTTCCCTGACTTCCTTCATAAGCGACACCATAAGGTGGATCTGTCAGTATCAGGTTGGCATTTTTGCCGTCCATTAATTTCTCATAGGTTTCAGCTTTGGTGCTATCGCCGCACATAAGGCGATGCCTGCCCAATAGCCAAATGTCACCCGGTTTTGAAATAGGCTCCTCCTCCAAAGCAGCATCTACATCAAAATCGTCATCCGTAACATCTTTATCATGTACCTGACTGAAAAGATCCTCTATCTCTGCAGCATCAAAGCCAGTCAGGCTTAAATCAAAGTCCTGTTCATTTAGCTCATGCAATAAATCAGCTAAGGCTTCAATCTCCCAGTCACCGGTTACTTTATTAAGAGCCAGATTAAGAGCTTTCTCCTTGTCTGCAGATAATTTCACTACTACACATTCAACTTCTGTATGACCTGCTTCTAATAATATTTTGTACCTTTGATGGCCACCCACGATATTTCCGGTTTCTTCATTCCAGATAATAGGCTCCACATATCCGAATTCTGTCATGGAACGTTTAAGCTTTTCATAGGCCGGATCTCCCGGTTTCAAATCCTTTCTTGGATTATATTTGGCCGGATTAATTTCGCTTACCGGTATCTTTTGAACAATCATCCCTTGGTTCATTTACAAACCTCCTCCGTTTCTTTTCATTAAAAAAGCCCGAAGACGTAAGTCTACGAGCGTTATACCCCCCCTTGCGAATTATGCGATTTTTCACACAAGCCCCTGGCGCGTTGTCGTTTCAAGGCTTCCCGTAAGATGTCTACCCCCTAGGGGCGCTAATTGTAAAATCAATTTGACAACTGTTCCCTAAAGCTTTACAATTTAAGTAAGGAACTTTGTTTCCTTACTTATGCATTTTTAGTTGAAAGGAGCATAAAATAATGTTAACAACAAATATAAATGCAGGAGATGGACAAATGGAAAAACGCCGGATTAATATCTCCAGTAAAAGACAGATCACTATCCCCGCAAAATATTTTGATTCCTTAGGTTTAGATAAAGAGCTTGACTGTATTTATTCTAAGGATATGCTGATCCTTTTGCCTGTAAAAAAAGAAGATCCCGCTTTTGCTGAGGAGATCTTACAAGATCTAATCGAGCAAGGTTTTTCAGGTGAAAAACTATTAACCGAGTTTAAAAAAGCCAATCGTAAAGTTAGGCCTGCTGTTGAAAAGTTAATCGAAGAAGCTGATGAAATTGCAAAGGCAGCCTCTGTAAATTATATAGATCCAACAGACGATATCTTTGGCGATGAAGAAACGGAGGCTTAATAATGCTTCCTGTAGTCTATACCCCAATGGCAGAAAAGTATTTTAAAAAGCTTAAAGACAAGCAGCTAAAGAATTCATTCAAGGAAGCAATTGTAAGTATAAGAACAAATCCCCAAATAGGAGACGCCAAATCTGGCGATCTAAAAGGTATTTATAGCCTCGATATTTACTATAATCGTACGAATTATGAGCTTGCCTATAGGATATCTCAACTCGAAAATGGCGAAATGGTAGTCATCATCATGGCTGGCACTAGGGAAAACTTTTATAAAGAACTAAAAAGATATATGAAGTAATGCTAAGTTAGTCCTTTCTAAATATTTCCAAAGCCGCCATCTTCTTCAGCGGTCTTTTTACTGTGACAACTTTTACAAAGGGGCTGCCAGTTCTTTCTGTCCCAGAAGAGTTTTCTGTTCCCGCCGTGGGGAATGATATGGTCCACCTCTGTTGCCGGAGTAAGCCTTCCTTCTTTTTGACATTGAACACACAAAGGATTCTCATTTAAAAAAGTTTTACTCGTCTTACGCCATTGGTAAGTGTAAAGCCTGGAGCTTTTAAGGTTTTGTTCTTTTGTTACCCGTTTCCTGTGCTTCTCGCAGTACCTGTCATTAGTTAATGCCTGGCACCCGGGGTAGCTACAAATAGTTTTTGGTTTCCGAGGCATCAGTCTTCACCTTCCTCTCCCCTTGGTCACAGCCAGACCAGGAGATCCGTTTATGTTTATCGCCGTTTTCGGAAATGTTAATTAAGGATTTATGATATTCGCTTTCTGGATTGCTGCATTCATAAGCTTTCCAATCCCTATCGCTGGCTGATTCATCAATAGTAGCAAAGTGACAGGATATACATTTGATTTTCATAAGACACCTCCCCGTTTTGGGCATAAAAAAAAGCCCCGATAACAAATTAAATGTTTCAGAGCTTTTCTATATTAAATTAGGTAGGTGGCCTAAAACCACCCTAGGAAATCCAGTGTGCCCAACCAGATGCTGGGCTAAATAGTTTTTGCCAATACCCAATCAGAATTTTAATGTATTATAAAACAGGCCGTTCAATCCATTTTCAGATAAATGAAAGCCTATTACTGCGCCGAAAAACGCCTAAAAATAAAAATACGAGATGGTGCAGGCACCTTCTCGCTAAAAACTCCTACGAGTTTTTGTTCATTGCTAGAATTATATACATAGACTACAAAAATAGTCAATGGTTTTGCCATAAAAGTATTATATCAGATTATGACAAAATTCTGCTTATATAATTTGGGGCATAGAAAAAGCCCTTAAGGATTTGATCCCTGAGGGCTCTATATCAAGAATGCTGCGTTTCCCGGGAGTCGTGGTCGATCTATCCCTAGGGCCTATTCAAACAGCATCTGGTGTTCTTGATTTTCTATACCATTACACTTTATAGTATAGCACGGGTTGGCTGTTGCTTCTTGTTGTTTTTATTGCTTTTTGTTGCTTTTTGATGCGTGTTTCATTTTTTTCTCGATTTCTTTTAAAGCACTACCGTGCAAACGTGAAATCCAACTCCTATCAAATCTTAATTCCCCGGCTACAGCTTCCCAAGACCAACCGTTAACATATCTCATCTCCAACAGCAACTGGCAAATAGGATCATCCACCTGGCTAATAGTATCCATGATTTCTGCCTTCACACCCACCAGACGGTTAATGTCCCGATTAATTTCTTTTTCTAAATCCACAATTTTGGCTATGGTATTTTCCATATGGCTTTTTGTATTTTTGCCGCCGGACACTTTTTCCTCTGTAAGATTAACACTTACCTTCATAGCCAACGCTCTTAAAGTTTCTAATAGCTCCAGCTTGCTATTAATCCGCTGATCAAGCCACAAGGCTTGAGATAAATATTCCTTAGCGCCCATGCTTTACACCTCCATCTTGTAATACTTTTCAAAGATGTGTTTTTGCTTCTTAGCATCTAAACCTCGAATTCTCTCCAATGCCTTTTCTTGGTCCAGTAAATATTGCTCCTTGGTTTTATAGAAATTGCAGCCTTCACATTGTTTTTCTTTCAAAGCTATGCAGCTATTTCGTTTATAAGCAAAGCAGTCTTTCATCTTCTTTGACCCCCAATCTCCCCGTATTCCCTTTGTCCTGTCATCTCCCGGCATTCCGTTGTGAAATATCGAATCGGGATATTCCACTTCTTTGCTCTTCTCACTTCTGCCGCCATTCCGGTTGAAAGCTCTCGTCCAAAAACCCATAACTCCTGACACTTGCTTAAAAGGATTAGTCCCATTTCCATTCCCAGCTTTCTTTCCTCCGGATCATTTTCTTCTAAAAATTGTGGATACATGAGATGCGGGATGATCGGAACAACGTTTTTGATTACGGCGAAACGTCCATACCTTCTTGCTCTTATAGTGTTTAGCTCCAAATCCCCGGCAAAGGGGCTGCAGATGAACACTATCTTTTTTCTTCTTTCTCTCTCAATATTAGTTAAAGCCTCATGGGCCGTTGGATCCAGGTATCCTTCTTGGTTATATAAACTCACTCCCATGCTATGTTTCCTCCCCTTCTTTTTGATTGGCTTTAAGCCTGGCTCTCACTGCCTCAATCAAGGCGCTTTGGCCGGTATCTTTATTATCCAGAGCCGTCATTACTCTGTGATCGATAGTACCTTTGGTTAAAATGTGATGGATGACTACCGTTTGTTTCTGACCCTGCCGCCACAGCCTGGCGTTCGCTTGCTGGTAAAGTTCCAGGCTCCAGGTAAGGCCAAACCAGATGATAGTGGAGCCACCTTCCTGCAGATTTAGGCCATGCCCTGCTGATGCCGGATGACAAAGGGCTAACTGCATCTCGCCCCGGTTCCATTTAGCAATATCCTCTGAGGTGTTAATCTCACCGGCACTAAAGCGTTTTCTGATCCGATCCCTTTCATGCTTAAAGGCATAGTAGACCAGAACCGGTTTTCCATTGGCCGCCTCAATCAAGTCCTCTAAGGCTTCCAGCTTTCTTGCATGAATCAAGTGCGCATCTCCATATTCGTCGTATACTGCTCCACCCGACATTTGCAAAAGCTTGTTCGATAATACCGCAGCATTGGCGGCATCTACATCGCTATCCTCAAAGGGTAACAGCAGATTCCGTTCCAACTGCCGATAAAGCTGCATTTCCTTTTCCGATAACTCTACTTCCACTTTGTTAAAGATGATCTCCGGCATTTTCAAATACTCTAGAGCCTTCATGCTGATGCAAATGTCAGATATCTTCTCATAGATCTTTTCTTCCGCACCTTCGTTAATTGCATAATCAGCAGGTATACCACCGTTAATATATTTTTGTGGATGAAAGTATCGGCTGCGGTAGCCGCTATAGGTTCTTCCCAATCTCTCTCCACCATCCAAAAGATAGATCTGACTCCATATATCCAAAAGACCATTAGGAGCAGGGGTCCCGGTAAGCCCCACAATTCTCTTGATTTTGTGGCGGACTTTTTTAAGAGCTCGAAAGCGTTTAGCAGATGGAGATTTAAAGCTTGATAACTCGTCAATGATGACGGTATCAAAATCCCACTCTTTAGTTTTTATAAGCCATTCAACATTTTCACGATTTATAACATAAATATCCGCTTTAGTATAAAGGGCCATTTTTCTTTCCTTTTCACTGCCGAGAACCTTAGATATGGTAAGTCCTTTTAAGTGCTCCCATTTTTCGCATTCCCGGCCCCAGGTATCTCGGGCCACCCTTAATGGTGCAATTACCAACACTTTAGTAGCATCAAAATAGTCATATAAAAGAGCCAATATGGCGGTTAAGGTGATTACTGTTTTGCCAAGTCCCGGTTCTAAAAAAAGCCCTGCTGCTTTATGGTTTAAAATAAAATTTGTAGAAAATGTTTGATATTCATAGGGTTGATACTCACACCTTGTTACCGGCAATGCCATCCACCACACCTCCGGTCTCCTCCGGATCGTCTAGGCAATACACCAAAAACCCTAGCGATTCCAGCTCTTTTTTTCTCTTTATCTGATTGGGCCGCATCTTCTTCCCCGGTGCTTTGACTTCTACAAACCCAGCCCTACCATAAGGCAAAAGCACCAGCCGGTCAGGCACCCCATTTATACCAGGGGAGATAAATTTATAGGCTCTCCCGCCTCTTCTTTTCACTTCTTTAACAAGCATCAGCTCCAGTTCTTTTTCGGTCATTTCTCTCGCCCTCCACGATTGATTGCGTTCCATGGTTAAATAAAGGCCAATCTGTTATTACATTTCATATTGTTTTGCATCCCAGCTTTATTTCTGTAATTAATTCTGTAATTATCATTGTAATTATGGCTTTAAAACTCTTACGCGCGTATAGGTGCGTAATTATCTCTATATCGGTATATATTAACTACTACTACTCCATTAGATTATTTTGATTTCATAATTACCAATTACCTATAAACCCTTATAATTACAGCGTTTCAGCCCGTAATTATATCTTGTAATTATCTTTTGCATGATTTCATCAATTTCAAAACGGGTGTAATTATGTTTAGGGTCTTTGTAATTCATAACGCTATTTAATTTCCTTGGTTAATTCTGAATTGTAATACTGGTGATCGGGACTTCTCTTTTGAGGTAATCCTTCCTCACTACTTTTAACCCTACAAAATGTCTTCTGGTTTCCGTAAATCGGGAATCTAGTCTGCCCTTGCTTATTACCGGCATAGGTTTCCCATCCGCCAATACGCATCAAAACCCCGATAATTTCAAAAGAATCCTGGCGTCTTAAATTGGACTTGTCTTTTCCAAGGCACTCGCACCATATTTCGTGTACGCACACTCTCTCGCGCCTAATTATTCCAACAGGAAACTCAGTTCCAAACTCACTCTGACCAGCCAGAAAACTCCTTCTTTCATAGAGATCCATAGAATCCCAGTTTTCTGGTAATAGTGTCTCAAGATAATCTTCAATAAGGCCCTCTCTATCATCTGACTCCATTGCATCCCGTTGCTCTTCGAAGGCAATCTTTTCTTCCTCCGGTGAAAGGATTAAAGATTCGCCAGCTCGATAACGATAAAATGCCTCAGCCCAAATTTGGTCCACATCTGTCATATCCCACACACTTTTCTTTCCACCATTGACTCTTACCGGCCAAAATCTTCTGTTGCCTGTGATATCTCTTAAGAAACCACTTATGTTATTGGTGCTTCCCACAATTATGCATTGTCTCGGATGACTCTCAACATTTACCCCATAGCTTTGGCGAAACTTATCATCTGTTCTTGTAATGAAAGATTTTACCGTTTCTACATCGACCTTTCGAAGTCCCGCAAGCTCTCCCATTTCAAGAATCCAGTAGCCTTGCAACTTCTCTGCTGCAGATTTATCTCTCATATCGGAAACCGTCAAGCTATCGGAGAACCACTTGCCACCAAGCTTTGCGAAAAAGGTGGACTTTCCTATTCCTTGGGGACCATTGATAACAAGAATATAATCAAACTTGATGCCGGGTTCATATATTCTCGTAACTGCAGCTACTAAGGTTTTTCTCATAATAGCCCTAGTGTAACGGTTATCCTCTGCGCCAAGATAGTCGATAAGAAGGGTATCCACCCTCTCGGTTCCGTCCCAAACAGGAAGTGCATTAAGATAGTCTTTAATAGGGTGAAATACTCTCTCAGATGCTGCTGACAAAAGTGCGTCTTTAGTTTTAGTAGGTGACCAAATCCCATAATACCTGTCAAAATACATTTTAAGCTGGGCCAAGTCTGCATCGTTCCATCCCGGTTTTACCTGCTTCCAAGGAAGTCTCCCATTAACATCTAACAGATGAGTCATCTGGTTGTAGGCAACCCCCTGTATCCTCGGATCATTTCTCATAATGGTTAAGATATTTGTGGGCGTATCTTTTACTGAACCATTTTTATTTAGCTCCAACGTTAATTGCCAGGTAAGGTCTTCTTCCTCGGCTTCTTCATTTAAATCCCCGTCTTCATCTAATTTTTCAAACTCCTCTCTTAAGTCATCCTCCCGTTCCTTAGCTAGCTGTTTCTTAACTTCCGTATCTTCGGTACAAAACTCCAGCATTGCTTTATAGGATGGTGGCTGTTTTTTCTCATCCGCATCTTCATCCAGCTCCCCAAACCGATGGATCCGCACCAGGTCAAAGGCATTGCATAACTTTCCGCAAGCCGGGTCTGTAGCATGATGAGAATAGGCATACTTGTTATCATAAATAACCACCCCGGCGGTAGAGTCGGCAGGGATATAGTCGTAACGTTCCGGCATGACACTGGGTTCATAAACTTCCGAAAGAAATTTTTCTATAACTTCCTCGATACTATAACTCCGGCAAAATGCCCCTACTAAACCACTCTTACTAAGTGGATCCGCCTGCTTTTTAAGAAGCTTATTAAGCAAAGTGGTTTGCCTGGAGGATACCGGCCAGGAGGAAGAATCCTGCCAGTTTTCGTAAAGCTTTAATATCTCATCTGGATTCAGATAGTCACCTTCTATAGCTCTAAAGAAATACTCTCCATCTGATGAAGTGCTGGGCCAATACATCAATCTATTAGGCTCATAGGTGGTATCATCAAATAACTCAATTCCGATTTCCTTGGCCAGCCTTCTGCTTACGGCTTGGTACTCATCCGCCGATACCGGCCTCGATAGAGGGATTATTAGCCTAAGCCTTGGTTTTTCCGGTGTATGTTTATGGGTGGAATAGATGCAGCAAGCATACCCATAGAGGAGTTCCATATTTTCAGCAATACCTTCTGCATCATCGGCATAGTCCATATCCAAAGTCAGCATGGATCTATTAATGACACTATCTTTTCTGCGCCGACCGTCTTTTAACTTACCGGCTACAAAACCACCCACATCTTTCACATTGTCCTGCTGATATTTCTTCATTTGGCGATATTCTTGTTGCGTTTCACTGGTGACGGTAGTTCGGGAGAGCCTTTTTACAAACTCCTCCCAAGACACCGTCTGTTCTTTCCAAAATTTATCTTTACGGCTGTTGCCGGTGGAAATAACAAATTTCATTAGCTTCAACCCCTTTTGTAAAAGTCTTAATTCATGATTTTTGGTAAAATTCACACTCATATCCGTCTGCGGTTAAGGGCAAGCCTTGAGCCCACTTTGGTCCCTTGCTCATAAATGAACAGATCTCTTCTACCGAAGATTCACCCTCTGGCACTTCACAGATGACCTCATCATGGACGTGAGCCACGATAGCAAAGCCTGCCTGATCTAGTCTTAGCATGGCATCTGCCAACAGATCCCGGGATGTGGCCTGCACAATGTTCTCTACAATCTTGGGGCCATAAGTTTCAATGCGCTCCCATTTCTTAGTAGCACCGATTCCTTCGTAAGTAAGACCTTCCCGGCCAAACTTATTCGGCATCAGCTTGGGCTTTACATACACCAGATCTCTACCTGAGGGGAGAGTCACAAAGAGCATGCCGCTTTGGTAGGTAAAAATAATCCCATGGGTACGGGTTTTAGTTCTTTCCTTAACAGCGGTAATGGCGGCTTTATCAACCTCCCACCAAAAATTAACGATACGCGGATTGGCAGTTCTCCAGTTATCTATTAAGCCCTGCAGCTCATCTTCTTCTACTCCCATTTCCAAAGCTCCCATGCTTTTTAGTGCTACTACCCCGCCCCCATAGCCACAGGCCAATTCCGAGATTTTACCTTTTTGCCTTAGGGGACTCCCCTTGGTCACTTCTTCTATGGGTACATGAAACATCATGGAAGCGGCGGCTTCATAGATCTTCCCATGGGAAGCAAAAACCTCCAGCCGCCACTTCTCCCCGGCCAGCCAGGAAATCACTCGGGCTTCAATAGCTGAAAAGTCCGCCACTATAAACCGATGGCCTTCTTTGGGTACAAAGGCGGTTCTAATCAATTCCGATAAGACACCGGGAGTATTGCCAAAGAGTAGTTCGATATCTTCAAACCGTCCTTCTTTCACCAAATCCCGGGCCAGTTTTAAATCTTCAAGATGGTTCTGAGGAAGATTTTGCACCTGCACTAAACGCCCGGCCCAGCGTCCGGTTCGGTTAGCTCCATAGAATTGCAGGAGCCCATGGACCCGCCCATCTGAGCACACCGCCCTCTCCAGGGCTTCATATTTTCTAACACTGGTTTTAGCCATGAGGAGCCGGAGTTTAAGTGCCTCTTTCACTTCCCCTTTCGTTTCCCCCACCAGTTCTTGCACATTTTTCTTAGACAAACTCTCTACCTCAACACCCCGACCGACCAGCCAATCTTTAAGCTGCGCCACCGAGTTAGGGTTTTCTAAACCGGTAAGTTCATAAGCTTTTTCCGTTGCCGCCACACTAAACTGTCTATCGCAGGTTATGGCCTGCATCACAAAATTCATATCCGCCTGAAAGCCTCGGTCGTTGATTTTTTGATCCAGGACATATAAATCATGCTCTGCTTCCGGTATAGGATACTTCTCTAGCTTTTTCCTGATCGCCAGCTCCACCCCAACGTCCCGGATATTATAGGCTTTAAACTGTTCCCATTTCTCCGGTGCATCAGAGGGTAGGTTCCTTGTCCTACCCCCATTAGCTACAGTGGGTTTACAAGGCATACAGAAATACCGGATGAGGGCTTTACCTTCTGACATTTTCTGTTCTTCCAACTGTAGTACCTGAGCTACCCCTTCCAGGTGGAGAGGAAGTCCAAGCATGGCCGCCTGAACTTCACTGCACCGCCAGGAGCTTGGGTCAAGATACACTTCTTTACCTAAAATTCGACAAAGATATTTCATTAAACACACTCGTTCAAAGTTAGCATTAAAAGCTGTCTTGATAATACTTGCATCCATTAAGGCATTTATAATTTCTTCCGGGAGTATCTCACCACTGGCCAGATCAATCAGCTTAATCTGCCCGTCATCCATACTGTAGGAAAAGAGCAATATATCAAAGCTGGGGCTTTCGGCATAGCGGTAAACACCACACTTGCCCAGGTCTATATCAGAGAAGGTTTCTATATCGATGCTGATAACATGCATGGCTTACCACCGCCTTTCCTCACCACGTGTTAGGCTAAAAAATCATCATCTTCTTCTATTTCAAAGTCATCTTCTGCCCTGCTGCGTCCGCCAAGGGATTCTCCGTCCCTAATTTTCTGCACATTGCCCAAATAGGCACCGATGCCGCGGTTTCCATTCACATTGAATGCATATAGAGTCATACTTACCTTCCCGTAGCAACCGCTATAAACTTCACTTCTATCAAGTATTGCTTGGACGTTTTTATCTACTATTTCGGGAGCTTCCTTTGAGTTAGCATTAATAAAGTAGCAATTGGCGTAATTAGGATCATCGGGACGGTCAATATCGCCATCTCTCAAAGGAGTCTTTAGGTTAGCGGGAATCTTACCACCAAACTTGGCAACCCCTTCTTTTTTCGCCTCTTCCGTAGCTTTCAAAATGGCATTGACAGTATTTTTATCATTCTTAGGGATAATCAGGGAAAGACTATATTTAGGGTCACTGCCGTTCACACTTTTCGGCTCCCATAAATTCACAAAGCTAAATCTCCCGGGAACTACAACTTTCGTACTCTTCGTCTTTTTACTCATAATAAAATCCTCCTAATTTTTTTATATAAAGGGTGGACTACTCTTCCACTTGAAACTCGACACTAATGGGGTCTACTGCTTCCCGTTTGTCCGTCTCCGGAACCAGGGTTAGTTTGCCTTTTGGTTTTTCCACCAGGCCGCCCAAAATTTCTTTAAACTTGTTCTTGCCCATGAGCTTTTCCATCTCGCCAATGCCGATAAGGGTTTCTTTGAAAATATCATTATATCCGGCTGCTTTTGCCGCTTTTGCTACAGCAGCTTCATTAGTGTATTTCCTGTTGGTCCTTCCTTCCACCAGCTTAAAGCCCTCCCAGTGTCGGCCTTCGTTAATGGCTAAAGCTGTGGCATAGGTGTAGATATCACTGGCCCATTTCGATAGCTCCTGGGACAATCCAATAATTTCGGCAATCTCGTCATCAGTTAAAAGGGCTGGATCCTGGAATTCATACTTTAAAAGCTCCAGGTTCTTAACCGCTCTGGCCCGACACTGATTTTTCGCCCGGCAGAACCTACAATGATCTCCGGCACAAAACTCTCCCCCGCCGGTACTGGCCAATAGTGCTTTGGGTTTTAGCTCTTCTTCCGCCCAAATAAGTAGCTCGTCTACTGTTATTTCATAGGTAGAAAAGTTATCTATCCGGGGCTGTACTATGTGCATGGAAACCTTCTTGATGTCATAAAGCATGTCAAATAGGGATAAGCTCGCTAATGCGTAAAGCATCATCTGAGGGTTTTTCTCAGCAGAAATCTCTATGCCACGACCGTATTTTAAATCCACCACATGAAGGATGCCGTTGCCTACCACCACCAGGTCACCGGTTCCAAAGCCATCCGGTACATAGTCACTAAAATCTAGCTTCTGCTCGATTAGAATCTGCGGATCCGAGCAGCTCTCTTTGGCTTTTTCAATAAGTCCTAAACAGTACTCCACATAAAGGTCCGTCATTTCATCCATCTCATCAGATTGATAAGAGCTGGTAGGCTTCTTAGAACGGATCTTCAAAGCCTTCTTTAATTTGTGCTCTGCCAGATCGTGGGCAGCGGTGCCTTCCTCTGCATAGGTACTGGTTTCATCCGGAAACTGCTGCTCCAACAGTGCCGATGGCGGGCAAGCCATCCAGCGATGAGCACCGGAAGCGGAGTAGATAGAGTGTGCATTATTGGAACCGCTCACTTTAGCTCACCTACTTCCTTCATCGCTTGGGCGTAATACTTCGGGTCCATAGAAGAAAGGTTATTGGCTCCGAATTTTTGAATGATGGCTTTCACCGCCTCCCTGTGGCCATCCCGGTTCTTTTCTGCCATAGCTGCTCTTAATTCTTCCAGAGTTGGTTGATTTTCCTCAACTGAGGTATCTACTGTTTCTGCTTTTTTCTCTTTAGGTGCCGGTTCATTCTTAATTTCTGTTTCCTGGCCAAGAACAAAGGTCTCAATACTATTTGCCAGGGACCTTAGATCAGCAACTACGTCCAGTGCAAGTTTGGTTTTGCTCATTTTCAGGCTCCTTTCTCTCCATATTTTTTATAAGCCGGTTGGCTAATCTTTTGGATACAATGCTGATGGCAGTTAAGATGCCAACCATTTCTTCCTGCATCTCTTTATTTGCGTCTGGTTTCATCTGTTTGTCCGCTTCCTTTCCTTGAGTCTTCATCTGGTCACCTCCTCGCCTTGGAATAATCCCTTCACTTATTAGCCAATGGGGAGGGGGGTTTGGTAACCAGAAGTTTTAAAATAGTTGCATTTGCCCTGTAACACTCTTCAGTAATAGCCTGAAGGTTTCTCGACCTTTAGGGGTAATCAGGGTCTGGGTTCCTACCCAGCCGGTTTTTTCATTCATTGCTTCCTTAATCTCAAACAGTCCATTGTTCTTATCTGCATAAGGTTTGAGCTTACCTTTTTTGTCACGGTAGATGAATTTACGATCCATTAGGAACCTGATAAACACTTTTTCCCGTATCTTTAGTTCTTTGGCTGTATCCCTAAAGTTGGTCAGTAAGTTTCTGTCTACCAGTTCATCAAAATATTCTGCCTTGGGCTGCAGATTGGCGTTGACCACTAATAAACGGGAGTTTTCAATCTTCAGGTCTTGGATTGTTTTGTCCGCTAATTTTAGAGCTCTGGACATTACCATCTCCGGAGTATTCCACGCTTTTTCTACAGAGAGGAAATACTGACGAGCTATTTTCCCTTTTTCCGTTCTTTGGATCATGCATAGCTCTTTTGCCATCGGTATGGTTAGCTGATGGTCCAAATATTCGGTGTAGGGATTTCTAGGATTATTGGTTTCTCTTTTTTGAGCAACCAATATAAAGTCGATGCCTTCGGTAAATCCATACGCCCTCATGCGGTGAAACCAATCGCCATATTTGGTCTTCACCTCCAGAAACTCATGAAGTTCCCTGGCTGATACGGTTGGTTCCTGGTTGCTGTAGTCAACTTTTATCAGCTCATTCATTTTTCTTTCAACCTCCTCATGTTTTAATTTGGGGGTAAGCCCCTCACTTACTAGCCAATGGGGAGGGCAGTTTGGTAACCGACTTAAGTAAAAAACTTTCTGAGCTTGGCTAAAATTTTGTCTCTGCGCTTTATAACAGTCACATGGGAGGTGTTTTCCTGTTTGGCCACCTCTCTCACGGTAAGGTTTTTATGATAAAGGGCTTGAATGAGCTCTTGCTCCTCACGATTTAACTCTTTTAAGGCTTCCTGTAATATCAGAAGGGTGGCTTTATCGCAGAGGATATCTTCAATTGTTGGTTGTTCATCTACAAAATCTGCACCCAACTCCATAAGTCGCTCAATGGAGTCCTCTTTACTGGGGATAAATGTGGGTTCCCCAGTTTCAGGGTCAATATCAATGCGGCCTACCTTGATATCCTCTTCCATGTACCGCTCACGCCTCCGCATTTTGTAGTACTCCTTGTAAATCTCTTTACTGACTGGCACCCGCTCTTTGCCAATTTTGATAAATTTACTCATTTTATTCCTCCTTGGTTTTTAATCCGAGGGAGGAGTCAGAGTGAAAATTAGGCAAAAAAAATAGCCGGACAACCACTAAAATTAATTAGTGGTCATCCGGCTATTTGGTAGTTCATTTGACTCCGTTGCTCGGTATGAATTACACTTTGCTTATAAATTTAACTTTGCTTATAATGCCTTGGCCTTTATTCGATTGTTCGTAAAAGCTACGTCAATAATTTTTTTACACTTGGGGCACTTAATCAGAAGTTCTCCGTCCTTGCCCGATACCAGATCCATTAATCTCTTATTAGAACATACTGGGCATTTGATTTTTATTGCTATAATCATCACCTCCCACATTATCTGTCTTGTCAGCGTGCTTGCGAACATTGTGGGTAAAAAAATTTGTTTTTTCCCCCCCCAGGATTATATTGCATACACGCATTTTTGCGAACGATGGTGCCTAAAATAACAGCACAAGAAAACTCCTGCTGTAATTATACTAACTGAATACCTAAAGTGTTTAATCTTATTTCTACCGCCTGCTTTGATACCTGAAATGTGGAGGCCAAATCATCAACGATAAATTCTTTGATAAGCCCTGGACAAAACCCTTTCCACATGAATTCGTTAATTTTTTCTCCTACTTTATAGCCTGATTTAAGCTCTTCAGCCTTCTGTTTAAACATTTCTGCAGGCATCAGGATTGCTGCTGCTAAGTTGTCAGCTTGCCATTCTAACCAGTCTTCCGCCGTTTTTGCTCTATAGACTTTTGCCGCCGGGCAGCGACAGGCCTTTGCTAAGGTTTTATCCTTATAAGAAAGAGCCATAAATCTGAGTTGGTGTTTGTCCCAGTGAACCATTTCATGAGTGATGGTAAACCGTTCTCTACCCTTGTTTGTTTCCGAAAGATTACTTTCAACAAGTAGCGTTCCTCTCTTGTAAGCTCTTCTTATATACTGATCTGTATCTTGGTCATAAAGTTCTACTGGCCCATCAGAGAATATCATCATGCCTAAAGTATCTAAGTCTTTGTCGATATTCACATAGTCAATTTCCAGGTTCATTTTCAATTCCGCGATATCTTCAACCGGAACCGACAAGGGTTCTTCCAGAGCTTCAGGACAATACTTTTGTAAAAACTTTGATGCTTCTTTATCCATATCTTTCTTTCTAATAATCGGCACCAGGTCTTTGTTTAAATGCATTAACATTCCTCCCCCCTCACTTGTTATAGGCTTCAATTCCATCGACTGAAAAATTTTTCAGCTCAGCGTTTTGAAGTATCGCACTGCAGCTTAACTTAAACCACTGGCATACTGATTCTAATATGGTTTCTCGATAGGCGTAATCTCCTATTTCAATGTCACAGCTAACCAGTATGTCGAAGCTGATTTCTTCTGCATCTTGTTTGATATCAAGGATTCTTAAAAGCTCAATGTTGTCGAGGCTAGCTTCCAAAACTTCATTCACGACATTTGCTCTCAAGGCAAGATCATATTGGTCATACTTGTCCATTATCTCATTTTGCAGGGATTCGAATATGTTTTGATAAAAGCGTTCCTCAATCATACTTTTAAATATCTCATTCATACGCACCCCTCCCTTGTCATTTTTATTCTTCTTTGTCCAAAGCTTTAATAAACTCTTTCCACGCCTTCTCAGTGGTTTTGCTGGTCCCTTCAATTTCGTCCGTTTTACGAGCTTTTCGAAGGGCTATTCTGGCCAAATCACTATCTTTAATATAATCGGGCAAATCCATAGGAATTTCATCTCTGTCCTCTGATGCTAGGTCGATCATTTTTTCTTTTTCTTCCTGGGACAGCCCCAGCAGTGTGGCTATTTCTTCTATCTTGCTTAAGTTAGGTGGATTTCTCCTTCCTTTTTCGATGTCACTCCAGTAAGCCGGAGAAAGTTCTAACAGATCTGCCATCTTCCTTAAGCTGAGCTCCTTATCTTTTCTTTTTGCGGCTACAAATGCGCCAAACTTATTTGCTATCATAATCTTCACCTCCTATCTTAAGGCTACACTAGCTTATCCCAGCATTCTTTACTTTTAGGCTCATTTCTAAAGAACACTGTCTCTCCTCGTGGTCTCTGATAAATCTCATATTTTTGAGCCTTATTTTTGCTGCAGTTACCGATACTTCAAAAATATCAGCCAGCCCATAGCCCAATTCAGCCGCCCATAGATCTTTTTCAAAATCAGTCCCCATCTGATAATATCCGTCATGAATGCCAACAGATTTAAATTCTTCTTTGACCAATTTGGTAAATGCTTTCTTAGGCATTAGCAATGCTGAGGCCATATAATCTGCCTGCCATTCAATCCAGTCATCATCGGTCACTAAGGGTCTTTTGCCGACACACTCAATATCCGTAGTGCGACATTTGATTACTGGCGGCCTCTCCTCTTCAAAGTCATCGAAAAGCGAAATCTGGTTCTTGTTTACCACATATATGTGCCGATGCAAAAGCCAGTGGGCCGCTTCATGACCAAGTGTAAACCGTCCCCGTCTTACTTGATCATCTTCCAAAAGGCTATTATCAATAAGAATTGTCCCTTCATCCACCGGAATTTCCTTTACCTTTTCATTATCTGGGTCATAAACAGGTATATAGCAATTATTGAAAACCGTCATGCCTAATATGGACCGATCATGAGTCAAATCCTTAAAATCCATTTCAAGTGAGGCATAACATTCTGAAAAGTGTTCTACATCCATCACACCCGGGTTATTAAGAAGTTCTGGCTTATAGTCCCGTAATACTGCTTCAGCAATATATTCTATCTCATCTTTAGAGAGAATCGGAATGCCATTTTTCCTCGTTCTAAAATCAACTTGAATCATTTAGTAACCCCCCTCTCATAAATGCGTGTGTGCTTCTATGCGAACATTGTACTAAAAAATATATTGTCTGTCAACCTCTAAATATGTAATTACTTTACAATAGAACATAATCTTTTTAATTACCTGCCCTATTGTAAGAATCAACCAATTACTGCCGATTACTGACTTTGGGCTTAACAACTCATTCCTCCATCTCCCTATGCGCCACATTAGCTTCATCAACCCAATCTTCCTCCACATAAACCATCCCGCCCCGGCCTTCAACTTTCCTATTAGGACCAGCCTTATATAACTTGCAACTCAAAGGCCCATAACAAAATGTCTCAAACCGGTACTTCCTCTTGCCCCTTGGGTTCCAATTATCAACTATTATTTCCACCGGCATCCTAGCACCCCACATACAGCTACTGCATTTACTATCATAAGTCCTGGCAGCTAGTCTCCGGTGTCCCCTTTCCCGATAAACCTCCAACTCCGGCGGAACCAATTCCCAAGGTGCCGATAAACTTCCCGGCTCCCCTTCTGCTACCTTAGCTAACTTCGACACCTTATAATAATCTACCGACTCCATGTCCGGATCCGGAACGGGAAGGCATGCACCAGAGATAATGTCATTAACTTTGAAGTTAAATTTAGCTTGAGCCGCTTTGCCAATGCCAAAGGAGAATGTAACATCTTGGTTATCAATGGTTCCGGCGATTTTAATGGCATAACCTAAATAGGTATGAGAGGCTTCATCAAATGAACGGGTAAGTCTTATTCGTGGTTGGATTGATGTGATTTTACCGGTGAAAGATTGTTTGTCCATTTGGTGGGTTAACCCCCTCTCTACAACTCGAATTGCTCTCTTAGGTAAAGTGAAACAGTTTCAAATACTCCAAGATTCCTATGTCCTGTTCAATTATAAGCTAATCATCTTATTCTTCATTAACTCTATATTATATTTCAACTTTATAATCCCTTCGAAAGTATCATCCATACCTGCCATCCTGTAATACCTAATTGCCTGTTCCCACGCCCTAATGTTTTCTTCAATATTGTCACTAGCATAGTAAAGTGAAATTGCGTATTCATTATACATATTAGCTATCAATATAGAGTTAATAGGTTGATTTGACATCTCAAATAATTTTATCGCATCAGTAGCGATACCTAGCGCATTTTCTTTATCACCGGTATGGTTCCTTAATTGTCTAAGCAAGCAAGATTCATGAAGGGCACCTAGGATATTAGCTAAATCCACAATATTTCCGATACTCGAATGAAGCCGTAATATTTCCACTGCCCTATCATTTACTTTGATCGCCTCATCATAGTTATGTTCCCATTTTCGATAATATTTAGATTTTGCGGTTAATAATAAGGATTGTATCATATTTACCCAAAGGTTCTGTGGACATAAAACCGCATCTTTTATTACTTTTAAGCCTTCATCATAGCATTGCAGTATATGTTCCGGCTTAATATTTTTACCATAACTTTTCAACGTGTCATACGCCACACCTTGGTTATATCGTACCCGGGCGATATCAACATTAGAGTACTCTTTCTGTTTCAATAAAATCTCATTTACTAAGTATAGGCAGTTTTCCGGATTTATGTCTTTTAGAAAATTAACATAATTCAATTGTAAAACTCTCTTAGAATCAAGGTTAGCCGATTTGTTTAGGTCTTGGGCTAACTCATAATATTCCTCAGCCTTACTTGCGTTTCTTTGATTTGCATAATAGGTAAAAATATCTGCGTAGAATTTAAACATCAAAAGCTTCACAGACGAATTATCTTTTCTGTTTTTATCCATATCATCAAAGTATTGTTTCATCTGCTTTTCGAGAAGTTCTACTTCTTTCGAACCATTTGAATTAAGAAGCAATGGTAGCTTATTTACCATTGAAACTAAGTACATTCCCTCCTTCAACGTTTCCGGGTATTGTACATTTTCGTTACTAATAAACTTCTCAATAGATTCCAACATTAACCTGCAGCGTTCTTTTACATAATACTGGTCATTTTGATAACCATATACGACAGCGTATGAATTAATACTCTCCATAAGTTGTATGTTCTTTTCCGGGGTGCTGGAAATCATCCATTCATTACAGTATCTATTCTTCGCTGATATAAAGTGTGCACATATATACCCATACCCATCACGCTCCGTGGGATATGAATCACGATAAATACATATCATCTCTTCCCACATTTCAACACATTCAATTATGATATCATTAAATTTATTTTGAACATATTCTTCTAATTCTTTATTATTGTTCCAAATTAGTAGCCCCCCAAAAATATCGTGATAGGGTACTAATAAAGGTTTCATATCATATAGGAAAGCCATGTCTCTAAGTTCAAGATTCTCTCCCGAAGCCATAAAAGCCGCTTCTTTCATTGTCAAAGGATGCTCGGCAATAATAATTACGGCTAGCAACCTTAAAAAGGCCCTATAGCAAACTTCTCCATAATAACCCCGTAGCATGCTAAGATACTTCTCGATCATTTCTTTTTGATTAGCGTTCAATATATCTACTCCATTATCTACGGCGCATTCCAAGATTTTAACATAGGAAAACCTGTTATCAAGTTGATCTGCTATTTGTTCAAGATATATATTATCGATATTGATATTCTTTTGTTTATAAATCCCATCTATCGCATTAATCAAAAGTTCCCTGTTTTCGTTTTTTCTATGAAACTGTACACTTTCAGTAAGGGGGAATCTCTGTAGAAAACTCAATAGCATCGGTGCCGGTATACTATCCGAACGGCATGTCATTAAAATATATACGCCATCAGGAAGCATATTAGGATCAGGTATAAAGCTAAGAATAGGTAATGACCCTATGCTTAATTCATCAACACCATCTAAAACTAACAATATTCTATCTTTTCCATACTCCCTGGAATGAATATCATGGCATATCTTAAGAAGATTTACCAGAGAGACACTTTTTTCTTTATCTTTCAAGCTAATACCAGGCATAGCGCCTTCATACTGGCACCTAAAATCCATCTCACTATCTCTATCCGTTAAAAAAACCCTTGAAATGGAAGTTGTAAAATCTTCAACTGTTCTTACTGAAGTCCGATTGCAGTAATACGTTCTTATAACCGTATTTGGAATTGTTAGTTTATGTCCTCCCAACTCATCCAATGCATATGAAAAAGTAGATTTTCCGGTTCCCTGTTCTGCATTTAAAAGCAAAACACCTTTATCATGCTTTTCCATAGATTCTTTCAGCCAGTTTAGCATATACGTCTGTTTATGATAATTATCTTCCTTATAATATGCGTCAAGGGCATTGTCCAAAGACCGCTTATAAAAAGCAGCTGACAAATCGCCTTTATCAATAATATTTAACGTAGAATAATATTTCTTTCTTAAACCTGTAAAATAAGAATTTGTCCAAGGAACCCGCTTCCCATTTTGATAGTCTATTATCTTTATGATTCCATGCCTATCCATTGAATCATAAAACCAAAGTTGGCCCTTTTCAACATGAATAAATGGGAAAAGTGAAATTTGGCTACTATTAAATGAGACGGTTAATTCGTGATCGTTGATAGGCTTTGCTAATTCCCCAGCCAATGTGACTCCATCTTGTTCAAGTCTGATTTGATGAAAATATTCTTCCAGATGCCTTAGTAGTTCCTTAAGCAATATAATTTTTTCCTGGATATCCTGTATAAATTCCTGATCATTAACAGATGCAAGCGCGCCATGACCTATATTGTCATTTCTCCATCTGACTATGTTATTCTCGTTATAAAAATGTCTTAACTGGGACAACAGCCTTCCCCAAAGACTTTGCTTTCCATAAAATCTAATTTCTTCTGTAGTAAGCGTATTCACCCAGTCTCCTAATGACATTGACTTTGTCGGATTGCATAAAATTTTTACAATATCTTCATTGTTGTCTTTTACTGAAATTGCGCAGGCACAAAGTGAATAATATTTTATAATGATTTCAAACAAATCTTTAATAGTGAAAAAAGCCCCATAAAACTCTAAACTTTTAACCATGTTATAAAGAGTCCGATATTTTATAGCTATTATATAAGGAGCATTACTGAATGTGTCCATATGCCAATTTTTATCAGTTAATAAAAAATCTTTATCCCACATATGCTAATTTGCCTCTTTAACTTAAAATTCCTTAAAAGATTAAAACTTCATACCTAAATTTGGAATATTATATCGTTGTGATTATTGGGGCATTATCCTATTGTTACCATTACCCAGACTTTACCATCTATTTTTAATATAGAATCCCTAAAATGCTTTCGGCTAATGTTGCCTTTTATAAGATGCCTCTGTTTGGATGCTCTTGCATGGTAACACCCTGAATATATTTCTATAAGTTTTTGATACAAATCTTTTGTTTTGATGATGCATGCAATATCCGAAATGTTGCCTATCTCTAATATACATGGGGTTGATTTTTTCGTATTCCTATATAAGCAAATTCTCCATTCCCTTTGATATGAATACTTACTTGTTTTGTCAAAACAATCTCTATATCTTACCATCTCAGGACTTTCACAAAATTCATTTATATCTATAGGTTCATGCATCATTAGATCTAATGTATGCTTTATTCTATTGTTAGGATTCCTTGAGTCTTTACGTTTATGGTAAATAACATCTCCATACAGAAATAACCAACCCTGGTTTTTAAATATTTCATTATTAATACGATTAATGAATTCGCCTCCATCTAAAATAATAATTGCGTATTCCCCGAATTCACTCATTATTTGTGGTGGCAAATTAATAGTATGGTCGTCTGTCTCAATATCCAATCGATAAAAGCAACATAAATTACAGTATTTATAAGCATCTGCCCTTACTGCTATGTCATAACACAATACATCCTTCAAGTCTTGTGGAAGCTTGACTATGTTATTTTTGAGTATCGTCCCAATTACTCCCTCTGAAAAGTCTCTTTGGGCTTCGAATCCTTCCGACCAAAAATACGACAGGGAATTCATATAAATTCTACCCGATAAAAATTGATTGGCATACTCTTCTTTAGTAGTAAACCTAATCAAATCACCCATGTCTATCCTTTCTCGGCACACCCTAAGCAGGTATCCCCTGTATGTTTAATTATTTATCCCGTTCCTTAAAATCCTTGAATTCATAGTAGCTGGATCTGATACCATGTAGTAAACAAAATCGTTACCTATAATTAAAGATTTTATAATGTTTTATTGTCCTAAACATCGAGTCTACCACTTTATTTATATATTAATGCTTGTATCTTGCTATTACCCAAAAATAAGGTTCTTTTGCAACTCTTCTTTGGAGCTTTCTCATTGCTTTATCGATATTGCCACAAGCGTGGCTAATCATATTAGAACGAAACTCATATTTTCTATTCTTCAAAGGTGCTCTGCTTCCCAAATCTTCTTCATCGTCCATTGACTTGGCAAATTCACATCGAGCATCTGTCACCTCAAAGTAACCATTAAAGATACAACGTTCGTAAAAAATGGCCTTCTCTATTACAGATTCCAAGTGTTTAGGGTCATCATCATAGAAATTTGGCTCATATTTCTTTTCAACATAATACATTGCCTCTTTTTTTAGAAAGTTGAACAGCTCCGGGTAATCCATAATTGATTCATAAATGGATTCATAGGCATCTGTTCCATCTCCTTCTAAGTCCATATGTTCATGATCCGCATTTAATTTATCATCATGAGTTGCAGCTTCATTCGTTTCTCCACTAATAAAGCCCATATATGTACTAAGTACGCCAACCCATATTATTTTAACTAAGTCCTCGTAATCGGACAGAATATCATCTATCTCTTCAATTTCTAGCCGATATAAATAGTCCCTATGATTCAGCACTTCTCTAAGATTAGGAATAATATCTTTTAACTGACTGAAAACAGCGTATGATCGCCCATTTCCCAACAGAGAATCATACTCATCCTTAGCATTCGTTTCTATAATTGAACTTTGATTAAGTTCATAACTAGCCACTTGCCGGAAGTATTCTCGTAATTCACGTTGTCTCTTAGTATTGAAACGGTAGTTATTATACAATTCCATCATTATTGCAATTAAAAGAGATGCTGTTACGCCAGTCAAAATCGACAATAGCACCTGATATACTTTAGTGCTCTCATTTAGGTTTAAAATAATAACAACGAGCAGGACGCAGGTTAAAACTAAAAATGCAAAACTAACTGCCACTGGAGTCATCGGTCGAAATAGAAAACCAACGCTAAAAATTATATTTTTTAATCTAAGCATAACCTGGCGACCTTTCGTATTTCTCAACCGTTATTTCTAAAATGGTTTGCTAGCCCTATCGACTCTTTTACAAATTCTCCCGGTACCACTCTATCGCTGCCTTAATCCCCCGCTCAAAGCTCCACTCCGGTTCATACCCCAGCAGTTCTCTGGCCTTACTGATATCAGCATTACTATGCTTGATATCCCCTGGCCTGTCCGGTCCAAAGATTGGCTGAATATCTTTACCCAATGCCTTACATAGTTCATAGTAGATATCAATTAAGTACTCTCTGCCCCCGTAGGCAATATTAAAGGACTGGCCTGCTGCCTCACTTGATGCTAAGCATGCCTTAAGATTAGCTTCGATTACGTTCTCTATATATGTAAAGTCTCTGGACTGTTTCCCATCCCCATTAATGGTAGGCTGCTCATCATTTAAAAGCTGTTTAATAAACTTTGGTATCACAGCAGCATAGGCTCCATAAGGATCCTGCCTCCTGCCAAACACATTAAAATATCTTAGACCATAAGTATCCAACCCATACAACTCCTTATAAAGCCTGCCATATTCTTCATCCACACGCTTTGTCAAAGCATAAGGAGAAAGAAGCTCACCTTCCTGCCCCTCTTTTTTGGGCAGTACCGGATGATCTCCATATACCGATGAGCTGGAGGCATAAACAAATTTCTTAACTCCCTGCTGTCTGGCGGCCTCCATCATATTAAGGGTACCCCTAATATTTATTTCTTCATATAATAAGGGCATTTCAATGCTTCTGGGTACTGACCCCCAGGCCGCTTGATGTAGGACATAATCCACCCCTTCACAAGCAACCAGGCATGCCTCTAAGTTACGAATATCTTCTTCAATTAAGGTAAAGTTTTTATTGTGTAAAAAACCCTCAATATTTTCTCTCTTCCCGGTGGAGAAGTTGTCCATACATCTTACTTGATAACCCATTTCCAAGAGAGCTTCACAAAGGTTAGATCCGATAAAACCTGCTCCCCCGGTAACCAAGAAAATACTATCCCGGTCAAACTCTAAATTTTTATAGCCTGCATTCTGCTTATAGCCCACATTATGTTTATAACTCACTCTAAAGCCTCCAGTACAAATAATCTAATTCCTCTGCTTCTTTTCTATCAAAGATGCCCTTCACGTCAATGAGAACATTTTTATTGTTCTCACAACCATTCTCAATAGTTGCGGCTACTTCTTCATTTATTGCGCTAAAGAGATGATTAGGGCAAGCACGATACCAGTCCTTGATTTCCTGCAGGCTTAAGTTAACAAACTCCTCGTGGGCTACGGCAAAAATTACTGCATCCACCCCTCTTAGATCGTCCAACCTATTTAAATGAATCCCGTATTCTTCCTCAACTTCTTGGGCATCAGCCACTGGGTCTATTACCTGTACGTTAACACCGTACTCTTTTAATTCTTTAATGATATCGATCACTCTGGTGTTCCTGCTATCGGGGCAGTCTTCCTTAAATGTGATCCCCAGGATAGCTACATTAGCTCCCTTGATTGGTTTATTGGCTTGAATCATTTTCTTAACGGTGTTTTCCGCAACATATTTGCCCATATCATCATTGATGCGCCTGCCGGACAGAATGATCTGGGAGTGATAACCCATTTGCTCCGCCCTATAGGTAAGATAATAAGGGTCAACTCCGATACAATGACCACCAACCAACCCAGGAGAGAATTTGAGAAAGTTCCACTTAGTTCCGGCGGCTTCCAAAACCGCTTTAGTGTCAATACCCATCCTATTAAAGATAATAGCTAGCTCATTCATAAAGGCAATGTTAATATCTCGTTGCGAGTTCTCGATAACCTTGGCTGCCTCAGCCACCTTAATTGATTCTGCTCTATGTACACCGGCTTCAACAACTAATTCATACACCTTGGCAATAATATCTAAAGATTCTTCATCCATACCGGACACAACTTTGACGATAGTCTCAAGCCTGTGTACCTTATCCCCCGGATTTATTCTTTCTGGTGAGTAGCCAATTTTAAAATCTACTCCGCACTTTAAGCCGGATTCCCGTTCTAATATGGGAATACATAATTCCTCAGTCACTCCAGGATATACAGTAGATTCATAGACCACGATGGAACCCTTAGTAAGATTACATCCCAGAGTAGTACTGGCTCCAATGACCGGTGATAGATCGGGAGTATGATCCACATTTACCGGTGTCGGAACGGCAACAATATGGAACTTGGCTTCTTTTAATTTTGTTTCATCTGCAGTAAAGTCCACTGTGCAGGCAGCAATAGCTGCATCCCCTACCTCTTTGGTGGGATCAATACCACTCTTGTATAAATTAATCTTGGCTTGGTTCACATCAAAGCCAATAACATCCACTTTCCTGGAAAAAGATACTGCAATAGGCATACCCACATAGCCCAGGCCTATCAGGCTGATTTTTTCTTTCCTATTTATAATGTCGTTGTAAAGATTGCTAAAACTCAATTAATGATCTCCTCTCACTATAATTTTTCAAATTTCTCAGCACATAGTATTAATAGCTTCTGTGCTTATTTTGCTAACGTCTACTTGCTTCAGCCTGCCTTTTAATTCTTTCCTTCAATACCATGGCAACACCCAACAAATATTTAAATTCCTTCGTTTTATAGAATCCCAGCATAATAGTAATATTTGGAACGATTAAACATACAATTAGCCGACCTAAAAACGAAGCTATAGTTACTTCATAGAAAAAAATGTTACTAATAAACACGGTCAAGAAAGACAAAATTATAGTTATAATTGTATATAAAAAATATCTTTGGAAATATTCTTTACATGATTTCTCAAAACCGTATTTATATAGAACATATGGTTCAACCCAGAACGAGACAGCCATCGTGCTGATAAAAAGTGCTGCTAAAACTCCTATTAAACCCCAGAACTGAACAAGAATTAAAGATACAATCAAGTTTACGGCCGTTTCCGCCAGCGGCTTATATCTGTCATTCCAAAACAATCCCATAGAATCTTTATATGTCAGGCTTGCCTTTCTCATCCCGGTTACAAAAAAGTTTATTACTATCATTAAGACCGCGATAAAATCCATTGTAAATTCTCTGCCAATCCACAAAGTTATGAAAGGGTTAATTAGCACAAGAAGGCAAATTGATGAGAAGCCAAAAATCCACCATGATATAAAAAATAGTGTTTTAAAAATAAAATTTGATTTTTCTCTATCCCCATATGCATTCAGATTACCAATACTTGCTGTGATGGCTGAAAAAAACTGTCCAATTATAGAATTTAAAGAATTCGTGATTAATAAATAATTTGAATATAAACCTACCCAAACAATGCCAACAAAAGATGAAATTATAATGTTAGTGGTTCCAAATATGGCTGTTCCGCCTATTTTGTGATAAACAAGCGCTCTAACATTCTTGAATACTGTGGTTTTGGTTTCGTTATCAAGCCTCTCTTTATTTTTTCCTCTTATATACGGATACATTTTATTAGTCTTCCATGAAACCATCAAGTTTTGTAGGAAGTTAAGGACAATTTGGGCAAGTAAAAATAGTATAAAGTTTTTAGTAAGCAGCAATATAATTATCTGTATAACATTAAGAATAAAATAAAAACTATATTTATATAAAGTTGTTATGTAGCTCTTTTGATCAGCAATAATAAGTGACCTTTTGTATGCAAAAAAATAGGTAATCACTGAATTAGCTAAAAATAGAAGGTAAATGAGCGTTAAATCAGGAATATCCGGGGGGTCTTTAATAAAAATATCTAAGAAAGGCAAAAGAACTAATCCAATTAGTAACACTAACATACCAATTATCCAATAAGCTTTAGCATAAAAATTCATTAAGGCTTTTACTTTTAACTCTTCCTTGAAAGCAAGCGGTCGATAAAGACTAAAAATAATAGCTGGTCCAATTCCTAATTCAACTAAAGCCAGCATAGAAAGTATATTAGTAAAAAGGCCGTTGACTCCCAAGTAATCTATACCTAGAGTTCTTATAAATATTACCCGGCTAATAAAACCAATAACCATTGCAAAAACCTGTCCTATAACTGCAGCTGTTATATTAATTAATGTTTTCTTTGTACGCATTATAACCGACTCTCTCTAATCTTATAAAATATTCCTTCCTTTTTGTATAACATATTTTGTTTTTGCAAGTACTATTACTAAATTGTTCCATATAGTTAAGTAATAAATAATTGGGTAGAATAATATTTTGTTGCATTTTCTACTACCAGAATATTTAAAAGTGATTTATATGATACTTATTGCTATTTGACTTTAATAAATTAATAAATTTATAAATAAATGGTAGATAAATTATTATAAACGCTTTAAAATTATATTTAACGCCCAATTTATTGTTAAATATGATTTTTTTGTAACCATTGTAATTTATTTTAATTTCCTCGTTATTATTTACTTTAAATTTAATAATATCTTTCATCAAATCTAAAGCGCTTTTACTCAGATTATTATAGAAATAAATCATTTGATCCTTTTGATGACAATTTAATAATTTATTTATTTCTGTTACATTATCTAACCTATTCAATATGGTACTCTTATTTTTATTCATCATAACCGAATTTGATCTAATTCTTCTAAAATATAATATTTTATCTATGTATTTAATTTTTGTAGAAGCTAAACAACATTTATACCAAAATATATCATCCTCGCCATACACTCCTTCTGCAAACCTAATACCATTAGTTATTAAAAAATCTCTTCTATATAATTTCATACATGGAGATACAAAACTAATACCTTTTTCAGCGAATTCTAACCCAGTCATTGTTCTATTTATATAGTCTTCATTAACTTGAAAATATTTGTGTTTACTAAATCTGTTTAATTTGTCATAGAAAGATCTACCATTAAAAATCAAAATTTCAATTTTATCTTTTTCTATCTCTTCTAATAAGATTTCCAGAGCATCTTCTTTAATATAGTCATCGGAATCTATAAAATATATGTATTTGCCCATTGCTATATCCATAGCTAAATTTCTACATTTCCCCTGTTTACTATTTTCTATGCTTATAACATTAATCCTAGAGTCTTTTAATTTATATTTATTAAGTATATCTAAACTTTTATCTGTGGAGCCATCATTTACAGCAATAATCTGAATATCTTTCAAAGTTTGGTTTATTATAGAATTTAAACACTCCTCTAAATATTGCTCTGCATTGTAGACAGGAATAATAACAGAAACGAATATTTGTTTCACTTAAGGCACACCCCTTTTATAATTAGCTTCTAAATTTAATACTTGGTTAAATAAAAAAAACAATACTGTAATTAGTAACATTTTAGGATGATTAATTATGTCTTCAGTAAGTGAAACAATAATAAAAGTAATATTTATCAATAAGGGAAATAAGCAAACAACTCCCTTTGCATAATTATATTTATAATATTTAAACGAATTTAATAAGGACACAATAGAATATATAACAAACAATACAAATACCAAAACACCGAACACACCCAATATGCCAATATATGTATTGTGAGCATGTTCGAATCCCATATTACTATAAAGCTGTTTTCCATGACCAAATAAATTAATTCTTTCTAGAGTATATTTCCAAATTAAATTCCTGCTGGACAAAAGACTACCTGCATTAATACTATGATTAAACTTATTTAAAATAGGAAATAATTTTTCTTCAAAGACACTTAATAAAATAAAAATTAAAAATACTATCATTAACAAATTTCTTAATAAATTTCCAAACCGCTTTTTCCTATTATTAGTCTTTGTTATAAATACTGAAGTAAATATTATAACTATAAACGTAATTAACGACGTCCTACTGTTCACATAAGCAATTGCTAATATAACAACAAGTAGTCCTATCATAGATAAGATTCTAGTAATAATATTTGATCTACTGTCTAAATAAGCTATTATTAGGGCAATTCCTATAGCTAATAAACCTATTCCAGAATTGTTGAATTGATTTATATTTATATTATTAAAAATAAATGGAATAACCAATACGCCCGATGTAATTAAAGAATATAAAATAATTTTCATATAATCCTTTATTTTTATTATAGATGCTGCAAATAAAGGGATAATGCTAAATAATAATATAAAATGTATCAATTTAAATTTACTGTATATATCAAATTCATAATTGATAAGAAGTGATATTCCACCTAACAACATAATCAAAATAATTAAAATAGAATTAAGGTTTATTTTAATTAAAGCCTTTATATTTGCTTTTTTGGTAATAAAAACATTGAACATAATAGCCATGATAATAATTATGATTGAAAAATATGTGTTTATACGGACAGAAGATAAAGAAGCAGTATAATTAATAATAAAAAAAACAACAGTATAAAATAGACCTATAATTAATTTTTTGTTTAAATGTAACAAATTCATTTTATTCATATATTTATCACCTATAGGCTTTAATTAAATTATATGGTTATATAGCTGGCTTCGCTTAACTGAAGTGCGCGAGTGCGCGACTCCCCCCCTTTAAGTTCTATTTCCCTTCTTGATAACAAAATTGAATGTATCTCTTTACTTGTTTATAAAATTTTATTAGAATTCCATTATGCTGGACATCGATTATCAAGATACTAAAAAAAGTATTTACTGTAATTTGAAGCTTTTTTCGTTTTTCTATATTTCATTTTTAAATGATCTATCAAGTATATATATATATGTATCAAAAAAGTAATTCCGCAGATAAAAGAGTATTTAAAATATATTCTTAATGCTGAAATTATTTGACATTGTTTTAAATAACTCCAAAATACAATTGAATAATGTTTAGCTAACACATTTTTTTTGAATCCTTTCTTTTTTGTGTCAATCTTATCCACTTTCCAAGAAAACTGATTTAAAAATTGATTTTTTAATTCTTCCAATTCCCTACCTTTTAATGCATTATTGACTTCGTTGCCTTTAATTTCAACTAATGGTTCATTCACTACCCCAATCGTATAATATTCAAAAAACCTTAACAAAAACTCATAGTCTTGATGTCGTCTATAACTTTCATCAAAACCACCTAATTTCTCATAACATTCTCTTTTTAACATTATTGAACATGTGCACGGGGTAAAAGACAATGATAGCAATTCTCCAGACAAATCCCCAACTTTATTACTCTTAATAATTTCTCCATGTTGATATCGCCAGCAGTATACAGCTTGATATTGCTCGTTTATTTTTAAGTAATCTACTTGCATTTCAATTTTATTTTTTAAGAATATATCGTCATCGTCGAGAAAACCAATAAAGTATCCTCTTGAATTTCTAAATCCTGTATTTCTTGCCGCTGCTCCATTTAGATTTTTATCATGTTTAATATAAATAACTCTTTTATCATTAGAGTATTCTTTCATTAATAACTCTGTAGTTTCCCGATATTTTGTATTTGGATAATTATCATCAACAACAATAATTTCAATATTACCATATGTTTGATTTAAGACTGAATTTATTGCCCTTATAAGTGATATATCTCCCTTATAAGTTGGTATAATTATACTTACTAGCGGTGTGCTTTCCATTATTGTTAAACACTCCAATCTAATATTTCAGAGTCGAGGAAAATCATTTTGTTTTCATATTTTTAAAGCTTGGCCACGCTCAATAGTATCTTTAACGTACAGGATTTTAACTAATAATGGTTGTCTTGAGCACTATTAATGACTTCCAGGTTGTAGTTTATTAAAACTCGTTTAAGACGCTAAAAACGATTATAATCTTAAGGAAATAACCCTTTATCCTAATCAGAAATCTTCATGTATTTATTTAGTATTCATAATTAACTGCTGGTAAAACTGATGTATGGATCCACGGTTAACAAAACATTCTTTCCCAGACGTTACCGCACAATTTCTTAAGTATTTAGGCCAGTCTAACTTGGGGTGGTTGGGGGTTGAGCGAATTTGCACTCCAACTGGGCTAATCTTTCGTTTTATTCTTTAGATTATTTCATATAAGGCCTTTCCTTTCTCTTCTGGCTCTTTCTAAAAACTTTTCTAGCGAGTAATTAAACTGGAACTGGGTAGGCTGATATCATACTCTACATCAATTTCGTTAGCGGTGAATACTTCACTTATATTGGTTAGCTATTATTTGTAAACTTTAATTCACTTTATAATATCAGGCCTGTATACTAAATATGTTTTTTTATTTAAATTTATTTTTCTTTTTAAAACCCGTTTGAAATAATGAGTTAAATTCTGTATTAGTTTTTTTTTGGGAAACTTCGTAATATTTCGCTTAACAATTTTATGTACTTCTTCTCTATTTAACTTTATACTTTCTTCAACCGATTTAATATAACTTGTTTCACTTACATTATTAAAAATATATGAGTCTAATAAGTCAAAATCATATACTTTGGTTAATTGTGGTAAATAATCATCATTTATATAAATTGGTATTCGATTATAACTAATTGAATGTTTTGTAAAATTTATTTCTAGTATCATAGATTCCCTTTGAATTTCTCGTTTCATGTCAGTTATAAAGTTGCCTAAACTATAAAATATTAATCCATCATTATATTTTTCGAGACCTTGAAGCACATGAGGATGATGACCTATAATAATTTTAACTCCCATATTTATTAATTTTCTAGCTATTTCTTTTTGATCTTTGTTAGGGTAATTCATAAATTCGTGACCCCAATGAATATTGACTATAAGGTAATCATATGAATTTCTATTTGTTTTAATTATTTCCTCCAAATGACTAATTCTCGATTCATAAAATTTATTTTCTCCAGTATAATAGTCTTCTGGCCTCAAAGAAATACCTAAAATTCCAATACTTATGTCTCCCTCAACTACTTTAAAGATATCCTGATCGTACTTTCCAATTACAGATATTTCTGCACTTTTTAAATGATCTAATGTTTCTTTATAGACATTTACACCATGCTGCAATGCATGATTATTTGCTACATTGACTATATTTATTGATAACAACTTTAAATGTTCTAATGCATATAATTCGCTAATTAACTGGCCACTTTTATATGTTTCCTTTATATATTTTGATATAGGATTTTCTAAGTTACCAATAACATAATCATTTTTTTTTAAAATTTTTATTAGTTCTTGATCATATACAGGATCTTCTTTTTTATATTTTGATCTAAACCCAATTCCATAAAAGTGAGAGTGATCACCAAACATTAAATCTCCAACGAAACTAATTCTTATGTTATTTTTCATAATTCCTTGCACCTCTTAACATGTATGAAAAAGCACTTATCATATTTATTTCATTTATGTACATAGATCTTTTTCGTATTAAAAACTGTATAATTCCTAGTAAATAAAAGAAACCAAATATTTCTTTAAAATAAGCTCCTTTACTAATAAAATATTTAGCTGTATATCCTTTAAACCAAGTAGATTCAGACTGATAAACAGTAGATATTTCTTTTGGTACATATATAATGTTTAATTTTTTTCTCAAACACTCATGCATGAATATGTTTTCTTCACCACTAATGTATTTACCACTACCAGCGCCAAACAAGGGATTAAATTTAATTTTTTTATCTTTTATACTTTTTAAACGGAAAGTTATTTGGTTTGAGGAAACTTTTAAGCTAGAGAAAAACCCTAATTTTTTTTTATTTTTTGGATACTTTTTTTTTCTATAATCAAGTGCTACTTTAAAAACAATCACATCAGCTTCAGGATATTGATTATATGCGTTAATTATAATACCTTCATAATCTTCATTATAAATTACATCATCATCTGAAATAACACAAATATCAGCACTTGAATTATCAATCGCTCTATTCCTACTATTACTAAGTCCTCTTTCTTTGAATGTTAAGACCCTAACATTTGGATATTTAGAGTTAATTTCGTGATTATCATCATCAACTTGATTAATTATTAAAACATTTGAGGTTAATTTCATTTTATCTATTAATGAACAATCAGTTTGATGCATAGTAGATACAAGAACCTCCAATTTCATTGGCTATGCTCCTTTTTAAATTTGTTAATAAATAGACTGTCAATTTTTAATTTTTCTTAAGACATGTTTTATTTTACCGTTACTTGTTTTTTCAAGTTCATTTACAATTTTCCAATCAATTTTCATATCTCCTAGATAATACTTTGCATTTTCGATAACTTTCTTCATTGATTCTTCTTTAAAATTTTTATCTGGTATAATATGTATTAGTAAAGAGTCAACGCTATCTTGAATTAATTGGCTTTTTACAACACCTATTGCTGGTTTAATAATATGACTCAACCGATTAATTTTTTTGCCATCTTTTGTAATCACATAGTCATCTATTCTTCCAATTATTTCACTTAAAACTTGACCTTTCCGTCCACACTCACATTCAGTATCTTTCAATTTTCCTAAATCACCTGTTGCATATCGAATAAAAGGAGTTTTTGGGGAATATAAATTTGTTACAACAATTTCACCAATCTCCCCATTATGTACTTTATTTAATTTATCATCTAATATTTCAACATAAGCAGTTTGAGGTAAAATATGATAACATCTCTTTTCACATTGAAATGCAATTTGACCAACCTCTCCTAAACCATAAGTTTGGTATACTTTACATTTAAATGCTTTTTCAACTATATCTTGTTGTTCACTAGTAATTCCTTCACTATCCAAAACAATAGCTTTAAAATTTGGTATAGAATAATTATGTTTAATTACAAACTCTGCTAAAATTAACCATGTATTCGCATAACCAGTACCAAATGTTACTTTCTTTTTAATCATTGCGTCTAAGTACAATTTGAAATTTAATTCGTTTAAGTGATATGAAGACATTTGTAATTGTTTATATTTATTTATATATATCCAAAATGGTGGTGTACTATGGTTGAAATCGAGAATTGTTACTCCAGAAAATCTACATTTAACGTCATTTTTATTAAGACCAACAAATTCAAGCATTTTGTCTGCATAAATAAAATTCCATCTAACTGACTCACGATCTATAAAATAAGACATTGGTTTTCCTGTAGATCCACTAGTCCTTCCTTTATATAGTTTTCTTTTTTCTGCTTCTTTGGAAATATACATATTTTGATTATGAATATAATCACCTTTTTTTAGCACAGGAAAAGCATTTATATTATTTATCGAAAAAACATCATCAATATTTTCATAAGCTTTTACATTTTCCTTAACATATGTTGCTAATTTTCTAAATAGTATATCTTGTGTTTCTTTATAATTGTTAGGAAATAAACAACTATTGTCTAATTGTTCATACAATTTACTATAATCTCCCCATCTCCTAAAGTAATCTCTTCTAATTGCCTCAACATTAACAAATACTTTTTTCAAAAAGTATGGGCTTTTTAAAAATACTTTTTTAGATAATGACATTTAAAACACCTTCCACTATAATGTTAAAAACAACAATATCACTTAGCTGTATAAAGCAGCCACTTTTCAATTATGTGTTATATCTTCTATCTATTGGTATCTTATACATTAAAGTTTCGCCCTAATATATTTGGTGTTATTACAGACGCTCTGTGTTTACCATTTATGGTTGCCTTCCATTTGCGTTGCTTTTGGATTTTATCATTTTTCTTTATAAATATCTAAACTGTCCTTCGCTGGTATGGTAATATTTTGACTTCTGCCTAGATGTGTTCGGTTCAACTCCCCATACGGAAGTTTTATATGGGTTGCTTTAATTACCTCAAGTATTTGATGATTTTTCTCTTGGCTTGGCCTAGCTATGCTTCGTGAGACTTGATTTTTATAGCACTTCAATTCTATCAATAACATTCGAACGTTGTTTTTTGTTCTTTTATTCTAAAGGGCTGGATGTGAGACACCCAAGTCTTTTTTATCTTCACTTATGTTCAATTTTTTATCACCATTTTTGCAGAGCTTTCCTTTAATTTTTAAACATACCTTTTATTGTTATTCCCCACTTTCAAACACTCTCATGATCATTGTATAATCACTAACTCGATGCCCGCCGGAAGTGGGAATGAGGCAAACTAAATTATCTATTTAATGTTGATATTTCTTCAAGATAACTTGACATTTCTGAATATACTTTGTTAGCTTCAAACTTTTCTTTAAATAAGTTAACGGCATTACGACTTAAAATATTCAAAAGTGAACGATCAGAATATATCTTATAAATTAACTCCGAAAGCTCATCTCCATTGTTGTAAATGTATCCACAATTATACTTAGTAATAAGATCGTTCATTTCTCCATTTATACTTAATAAAATAGGAATACCAGCAGAAAGGTATTCTGCAAATTTATTCGGTATATTTAATGTAAAATTCTTACTTTCTCTATATGGTGCTAACCCTAAAGAGGTTAATTCAAGTAAAGATCTAATTTTAGATTGATTTACCCAACCAGGAAACTTTACATTTCTAAAATTTAATGCTTTATTTTTAATGGATACTAATGATTCACCATCACCACAAATTATAAATTTAATGTTTTCTACAGTATTAAGTTTAGCAGCTGCCGTCAAGATAGGTTCTAACAGAAATTGTTTACCAATTGTACCAAAAAAACTGACTACAAAATCTCCATCTTCAATACCTATATCATTCCAATATTTATTATTTTCTTCTGTAACCCCCCCTATTTTGTATGCCATGTTAAAAACTCGATCTGAACTCGATTTATTTCTGCCACTATATGATAACCCCCACTGCAAAAAGCTATCTGTTAACGCTGTAATGCCATCAGCATTTTGTAGCAATCGTACTAATCTTCCTTGAGAATGCAAAACATATGGTTTAATTATAATACGAAATAATTTTGGAACCATTTCTATGAATATATCTGGCCATAAATCCCTGATATCTACAACAACTGGGATATTGTTGTTTTTCGCATAAATAACTGCTGCTTCGGCTAACTCAATTGTAGGCATAGAACACAAAATAACATCTGGTTTATCTATTCCATCGGCTAGCTCAAGAAATCTTTTTGCTGTATAACGATGGTGTTTAATTCTTGCAAGAGAAATATTACGTCTATAAGAATTTGACCAAATTAACTGAACATCATATTTTGGTGAAATATTTACCTTTGTATCTTGAAAATATCTTTGGATTTTTCTAGCATGATAAAAGGTGGAATTAAACCAGGTCACTCTATGTCCTCTAGCAATTAATTGTTCTGCTAGTAATCCCATTCTTCTTAATCTATCTTTAGTATCATCACAGGGAAGGGCTTCTCCCTCATTAATTAACCAAATATGCATAACAAATTCCTTTCATTAACAATACGCACATGGTTGTACTAAATATCCATTCTAAGCGGGCAGACTATTCATAAATTGGAAAAATCCACTCTTTGTACTTTTCACTTTTTCCACGTACGATATCTAAATATTTATCTCTTAAATTTAATGTTATTTCTCCCGGCCGTTCTTCTGCAATTTTATATTTATCTATAGAAAGTACGGGGACAACCTCCATTGCAGAGCCACATAAGAAAACTTCATCTGCTAAATACAGTTCTGTCCTATCAATCTCTCTCTCCATAACTTTTATGTTAAATTCTTTTTGTGCCAACTCGATAATTGTACTTCTTGTTATACTTTCAAGAATAGAAGCACTCAACGGTGGCGTAATTAATACATTATCCCTAACTATAAATAAACATGACCCCGGTCCTTCAGCTACTTTACCTTGATCATTCAAAAAAATTGCAGAATCATAACCATTCTCTAAAGCCTCCATTTGTGCCATTCTACTATTGATATAATTAGCTCCGGCCTTTATTTTAGGAGAAATATTTCTATCACTAATACGTTCCCACGAACTAATACAACATTTCATGCCAAGTTCCGAGATACCAAGCGTTCGTCCTTTTGGTATAGGTGCAATAAACATATTAGTCGGTCCTTTTGACATCCACGAACCAAAGCCATCAATAAAAACAGTCTGGCGAACTGCTAGATCTTCTTTATAACCATTAGCTTTTACAACATCAATTAATCCTTGCTGCAACTCATCAGTTGTATATTTATCTTCCATTCGAAACATTTTAATTGAATTTTTCAGCCTCTTATAATGATCGCTCAAACGAAATGCATACAATTGTTGCCTCTCATCATTCCAATAGCAACGAATACCTTCAAAAACATTAGCCCCAAACTGAGATGTTGGGGATAATACATTTATTTTCGCCTCTTGAAGCGGTATAATTATCCCATTCAACCAAATAAGTCTACTATCAATGCTAGTTTTCAATTAAACCCCCACCTATTATTTATTGGCTTAAGTTATTAGTTCCCGAAATAGACTTCTTTTTTAAATCATAGCTACCTTCCATTTTCATAACCTTGAATATGGTCTGTATAAGAATTTTTAAATCAAATACAAGCCCGATTTTTTCTATATATTCCAAGTCATACTTAAATTTTTCATCCCATGATAATTCATTTCTACCATTAATTTGTGCTAGTCCCGTCACACCCGGTAGCACTTCAAATCTTCTCTTTGTATTACTGGGATAATCTTCGTATTTATATGGATGATATGTCACTGGAGGCCTTGGTGTTAGCGGTAAACTAAAAGGGAGAAAAATTGGCCAATAAAAACGGAGAATATTATCCACAAAAACCCACCACTGGTAAAATGAATTGGTAATTAATTTTACAGGTGAGGTGGGAGAATTGAAGGGATGGCCAATGTATCAAAAAATTCAGCAGCTTAAGGAGTTGGGGCTTAATAAGTCACAGGTGGAGCGTCAGTTAGCCATCAACTGGAAAACAGTAGACTTCTACTGGGATATGACACCCGAGGAATTTACCGAAAGGCAGAGGAAAGCCAAAAACCGACGGAAAATCCTAGAGCCATACACCGACCAAATTTTACAATGGCTAATGAAATTCCCGGATATATCAAGTGCTCAGATTCATGACTGGCTTAAGGAATATCATGGGGATAACTATCATGGGAAGGAGCGGACTGTTAGACGATACGTTAGTAATTTGCGAAAAACATCTAATATACCAAAGCCGGATAAATATCGGCAGTACCAGGCCGTAGAAGAACTCCTCCCTGGTCAACAGGCCCAGGTGGATCTGGGTCAGAGGGAAGTTATGACAACTACAGGAAAACGAATAAAGCTTTTTGTATTTGGCTTAGTGTTATCACACAGTCGCTACAAATATGTAGAGTGGCTGGATAAACCGTTTACAGCACAAACATTTACATTGTTTCTGTATCGAGCTTTTGAGTTTATAGGAGGGGTACCTAAGGAAATAGTATTTGATCAAGACCGAGTATTGGCTGTTAGTGAAAACTATGGTGATATCATACATACTGAGGAGTTTGAGCGTTTTCGCAGGAACATGAAGTTCACCGTTTACCTTTGTAGGGGAAATGACCCTGAATCCAAAGGGAAAATTGAATCAGTAGTCAAATATGCTAAACAAAACTACGCTGCTCACCGGGTATTTGATAACCTGGTTTTATGGAATGAGGGATGTATTGATTGGTTAAATCGGACTGGCAATGCCAGTATACATGCAACCACAAAGAAGGTACCGGCAGAAGTATTCAAATCAGAACAAGAATACCTGCAACCGATACCCACAATCATAAATAAACCTGAAGATAGTTTAACAAGAAATGTAAGGAAGGACAACACTGTCCTTTATCTTAGTAATCGTTACCGAGTGCCTAAAGGCACGTATTATCCCGGACGTGAAGTAGAATTGAAAGTCAAAGATGGCTATCTTGAAATTTTGGATATAGAAACTAAAGAACTAATTATTATCCGGAAAATATCAACTAAGAAGGGAGTGATAGTTCCTAATCGGGTTGAGCGTGATTATTCCCACAAGATAGATGAACTAAGGAAACAGGCCCTTGCCATGCTGGGTAAAGGCGATAAAGGTACTTGTTTCTTGGATCGTATTAAACAGGAAAAACCCCGTTACATAAGAGATCAACTTCAGTTGATTATCAAAGAGGCCGAGAAATACTCAGAGCTAATTATAGCTCAAGCCCTGGATTACTGCGTACAAAAAGAACTATGGAGCGCAGTGGAGTTTCGTAATGTATTGGAATATTTAGAGCAGCTCAGCCAGGACATAGATGCGCCTGATATTATTGATGCAGATGCCATTCCTTCCGAATATCGAATTAAAACAGAAGTCAGAGATATTAAAGCCTATACTGCACTTTATGAAGGCAGTTAGCAAGGGAGGATATGCTAAATGAATAAATTAAAGGAAACCAAAACCTTTCTGGGCCAGCTAAAGCTGGCCTGGATGAAAGACAATTTAGAAAAGCTCGTAGAGGAAGCAAACCGACAGGATATATCTTATTGTGATTTTCTCTATTCCTTAACCAATGGCGAAATTGATGCCCGGGAACAAAGAGCTTCGGAGCGCCGTATGACCCAAGCTCAGTTTCCCTTCATTAAAACTGTAGATGATTTTGAATTCGCTTATCAACCCGGTATAACTAAAAGACAGATTAACCAGCTATTAGATATGCAATGGCTTGATAAGGCCTACAATCTAATTTTTCTGGGACCACCTGGTTTAGGTAAAACCCATTTGGCTGTATCGTTAGGAATAGAAGCTGTAACAAAAGGTTACAAGGTAAGCTTTGTAAGTATGGACGAATTAATTCGGCACCTGAAAATTCAGTCCACCATTAGCCGCAGTAGGCAGAAAATCAAACGAATAATCAGCTCAGACCTAGTTATTATCGATGAAATTGGCTTTGTGCCAATAAGTAGAGAAGAAGCTAATTTGTTCTTTCAGCTAATTTCTCAACTGTATGAACAGACCTCGTTAATAATTACGTCCAACACGGGTTTTGATGACTGGGCCGAATTGATGGGAGATCCAGTTATTACAACTGCAATTCTGGATAGGATTGTTCATCATAGTGAGATATTTAACCTGACCGGAGAAAGCTACCGTATTAAACATCGTATTTCCATTTTGCAGTAAAGGTCCTATGTAAAATTAATGGCCAAAATTTCTCCAAAATACTTGACCGTTCACACTTGGACCTACAAAACTCATATCTCCTTTTAAAATATTAAAAAGCTGGGGCAACTCATCTAGACTTGTGTTTCTTAAAAATTTTCCGATTTTTGTGACCCGTGTATCATTCTCGTATGAATCAAGCCTAGTACCCATCTTCTCTGCGTTCTCAACCATTGTCCGAAATTTATATATAGTAAAATTTTTTCCTTTTTTCCCGACACGCTGTTGCCTAAAAATAGTAGGACCCTTTGAATCAAATCTAATTAGTATTGCCGCGAAAATCATAATTGGCATTAATAGAATTAAAAGGACCACGCTAAAAACTATATCAAAAGCTCTTTTAATATATTTATACATATGTCCCCTTCTCCTTAATAACAGTACATGATATTAACTATGTTTATAATTAAAGTCCTTTTACAATTTCAGTTACTTTATTAATAACAATATTTCTGTTGGACTGAAAAAAGTCAATTGACTCTTTTGTAAGTTTGATCTCGTAATCTCTAATATCTTTGATCCCAGTTTCAAATAATGTTTTAATCTCATGAAAATATTCCATTTTATTTACATTGCAGAAACTCCTTGATAATATGACCATGCTTGAACCTAGTCGATAGTGCTCCGCAAGTATATTTTCTGCTGGTAAAATTCCTTGCCCAAGCTGTGCTATTCCGCCGAACCCATAAGGAATTTCCTTTTCCTTAATTCTCTTGCATAACATCTCAACTGTGCCGTCAGCTAAAAGTTCAAACATAAATTTCATTTTATATCCAAGATGTAGATCATTCAGTCCGATGTGAATATAATTAATACCTCGTACCGCTAAAATTGAATCTATATTTTCCACAGCCTCTGGGGTTTCCAATAACAGGCACACTTTGGCTCTCTCATTCACATAATCTACAAAAGTTTCAACTTCATTTTTATCCATAAAATAAGGAAGCATTACAATATCTGCTCCATCATTAATTACTTTATTAATTTCTTCTTTTGAGCCTTCATATATTGGATTCACACGTACAAGGAGTTCTGATTTCGTTAGTACTTCCTTAATCCTTTTAATATCAAATATATTATGTCGCGAGATAACTGTATCAAGATACCCCTGCCGTTTCTCTTTGCCATTGATCTCTAAATCAATAAAAATCCAGTCAACACCGCTATTTTCAGCTATTTTTGCGATATTCACATTGTTGGTTATATACATCAATTTTAATGCCACATCTTTTCACCTCTAACAACATTCAGGTCATCTGTATAAGCATCGAGTTTTTTATTTGAATCCAACATGTAGTAGACGATCTGCTTTTTCTAATTATTTTCTACCACATCTAGTATTTATCCATTCCGCATACTCACGGCTTCGCAGAAATCTGGGATTTTTTGACATTTTTGTTATATCTTGCATAACCCGTTTTTGCCTTCTGCTACATCTTGTGTTTTGCTTATCCCTTACATATAATCACGTCAGTTAATTTATTGTTTTACTACATCTTGCATAAAATTTTTATTTTCCTTCAGTTTTATGCTACATATTGTGGTCGGTATCCATAGACCATACTCACGGCTCGCCCGATTATCAGGTAGGGATAAATAAATGCAATATGTTGCAGAAGCTAATCTTTTTCTGTGCTATATATTGATTTTGTAATGATTTTGTCATACAAATTCTCTGTTTATCCCTTCCCCATACTAACCTCGATTCCTTTTTCGTTTTACTACATCTTGCATAACAATTTTATTTTTTACTACTTTTATGCTACATATTGTGGTCGTTACCCATCAACCATACTCACGGCTCGCCCGATTATCAGGTAGGGATAAATAAATGCAATATGTTGCAGAAGCTAATCTTCTTCTGTGCTATATATTGATTTTGTAATGATTTTGTCATACAAATTCTCTGTTTATCCCTTCCCCATACTAACCTCGATTCCTTTTTCGTTTTACTACATCTTGCATAACAATTTTATTTTTTACTACTTTTATGCTACATATTGTGGTCTAAGGCCATCGACCATACTCACGGCTAAATCACATATTCCATATTCCCCACTTTACGCAATATATGGTATGCCCTTAATATCTGCTTACCATATATATGGTAGGTTCCCTTTATTGCAACCAATACTGTGATTTGGGCCTATGGGATATTTAGTTTTACAGAAACGGAACGCTTCCAGTATCTTCATCGCCTTCATTTCCATTAGCTTCATCTTCAGAATGCAAAATGCATCGAACTTCGCCATGTACATATTTGATTTCCCCATTAGCAGGACATATATTTCCGCTATGTTTTTGTAAAAACTCATCAAATACATAATGCGTGTGCTCTTTGTTTTCAATAAGTAAATAAACATGATACATTCTTTCCAACTGCACGCAATTAAAATTACAAACTTGCCGGGTAGCTCGTTCTACACAAACATTATATAAAGGAGCTGCTATTAAAACTAAAATTACTATAATTGCCATTACAATCATAAGCTCAATTAAACTAAAACCTTGATTATGGACTTTCCTGCTTTTCCTTTTTCTCACTTTGCTTGTCCCTGCTGCATATTCCGATTGCAGTGTTCAGTCTTTGATCATATAGTTAATCCTCTTGCGGCTTATTCCAACTGCCATATTCAGTTACGAAATCATACTCCTACCCCACCGCACTCTCCTTCTGCCCGGGGTGATATTCTGGTATTAGTTTTATTATCATATCTATTACATCTTTATTAGTGGTGTAGTCTTTTTTAGTTATATTCATTATGGTTTTGCCTATGTTTTTAATGCCATCTGGTTCTTTATCGGATATGAATATTCTTTCATGTTTGGTGGCGGCCATTTTTTCTTTAGAAGTAAATAGTTCTTCATATAGTTTTTCACCGGGGCGGATGCCGGTAATTTTTATTTCTATATCTTTATCTGGTTCATAACCGGAGATTCTGATTAGATCGGCGGCTAAATCCATTATTTTAACTGGTTCGCCCATATCCAGGACGAAGGTTTCTCCGCCAGTTGCCATAGCCCCTGCCTGGATTACCAGCTGGACTGCTTCCGGTATGGTCATAAAGTAACGGGTCATGTCCGGGTGGGTTACGGTAACCGGTCCACCTTGAGCAATTTGTTTCAGGAAGGTGGGAATAACACTGCCTCTGCTGCCCAGAACGTTGCCAAAACGCACGGCGGCAAATTTAGTGGAGCTAGTGCGGCCAATGTCTTTTATAATCAATTCGGCGACTCGTTTGCTGGCTCCCATTATACTGGTGGGATTAACTGCTTTGTCGGTGGATATTTGAATAAATACTTCGGCTGCATAATGATCAGCGGCCAGGGCTACATTACGGGTGCCGATTATGTTGTTGCTGACCGCTTCTTCCGGGTGGCGTTCCATCATAGGTACATGTTTGTAAGCAGCAGCATGAAATACCACCTGGGGCTGGTAAGTTTCAAATATGTGGTTTAGTTTATCGATGTCTTTTATATCAGCCAGCAACGGAATTATTTGCGGATCATTTTTTCCTTCCTGTAGTTCCATTTCAATATCAAACAGGTTGTTTTCACAACAATCCAGCATGATCAGTTTAGCAGGAGAAAGACGAGCCAACTGGCGGCATAGTTCGGAGCCGATAGATCCACCTGCTCCGGTGACCAGCACCGTTTTACCGCAAATATAACCGGAAATAGCCTTTAAGTCGGTACGGATCGGCTCCCGGCGTAAGAGGTCTTCCATCTGCACATCACGTACTGTGGCAAGAAGGTTACCACGGCCATTTAAGGTTTGATTCATGGCCGGAAGAATTTTAATCCTGGCTGGAGTTTTTTTACAGATATCTACGATTTCCCGGATAGCTTCCCCATGTACAGAAGGCATGGCTATAATAATCTCATCAATTTGTAAGGCTTCTACTGCTAACGGAATTTTTTTGCGGTTTCCCAGTACCTTAATACCGGAAAGCATCATCTGGTGTTTGTTTTTCTCATCATCGATAAAGCCGATTACTTTCATGTTAAGGTGAGGGTTATTGCGAATTTCCCGCACCAGCATAGCGCCGGCATCCCCGGCTCCTATGATTAATACCCGGCGGCACTGTTTCGGCCTAGACCCAAAGAGGTAATACCGGCATAGACGCCAGGATAGGCGGGAGGCACCTATGAATATATTCATTAGAATCCAGGCTAGTAGGTAAATGCTGCGGGATAGAATAGGTAGATGAAAAAAGTAAGTAACGATTAGTATGACTGCTAGACTGTAAGTAGTAGCCCGAAATATGGCAAACATCTCACTGATACTGGTGTATTCCCAGATACGACTGTACAGTTTTACTGTCCAGAAAAGGGCTAGACTGATCCCTGTAAATAACGGAAGCATTTGCATTAGTATGAGTAAATACTGCGATGGAGCCGTTCCTTCAAAGCGAATTAACAGGGCGACGTAAAAGGATAAGCTGATTAAAATCGCATCCAAGATCACCAGCACTGCTGTGCGCATTCGTTCGTTCATTAATCTACTCCTATACTATTACAATATTAAACCGTTCCTATTTCATTACACTAATAATAGTAGAAGACACCCAGTTCAGAGGACCTACTGCCGCCCATGACCACCCTCCTGTAACTATCTCCTACTCAGGCTCTATTTTATATGATATTGAGTTCTACATTAAATATGGGATTTCCTGCTTATTAGTCATAATGCCTCCCGATAACCATCGTAAATTTTCCGTGACTTTCGGCATATTTTTATCATAGTTCGACTCTTTGTTTAAGAGATTTGATCATAATAGAGCTTTTACAAATTAAATAATCGGTTTATAAGTAAAGTCCCTGGCTATAGTCTGTAAATCGGGTTTTGTTCGACAAAAAAAGCAGGGTTTTAGTCAGCCCTGCCCTTTTATGTTATATGTAGTTATCGATAGGTTTAAAGCTTCAGGCTGGAGGTGTCACTGGAAGAATCACGAGAATAATAGTAATAGTACTGGTACTCTTTAGCTTCCATTTTAAACTGGTTTAAAACTACCCCAATAATATTAGCATTAGCATTAAGTAATTGCTCTTTAGCTTTTTTAGCCAGGTCATAACGGGTAGCAGCATAACGTACTACCAGAATGACCCCATCTACCTGGCTGGCCAGGATAGAAGCATCCGCCACTGCCAGTACAGGAGGAGCATCAATCAGCACATAATCATATTTTTCCAGCAGAGCAGGCCATAGGGAGCGGGTACGCTCCGAGCCCAGCATTTCCGCCGGGTTAGGGGGAATGGGACCACTGGTTACCAGGGTGAGATTTTCTACGACTCCTTCATGAGCTACTTCTTCAATGGTAACCTGGTGCATCAAACAGTTAGTAACGCCCCGGTGATTATCCACCTTAAATATATGGTGTAATACGGGTTTTCTCAGGTCACAGTCTAATAGCATGACCCGGTTCCCGGCCTGGGCCAAGGTCACCGCCAGGTTGGCAATAGTAGTAGACTTACCATCCTGGGGGCTGGTACTGCTTACTAAAATCGAACGATAAGAATGATCTACTGAAGCAAAGCCCAGGTTAGTCCTTAAGGTCCGGTAAGCTTCGGCAAAAGGTGATTTAGGACGATGATATGTGATTAATTCATGATCTCTAGATAATTTTTTGGCCATATTAACCTCCGTAGGGACTTTGCCCGGTATTTTGCGCCGTCATCTTAGGGATAACCCCTAATACGGGTAATTCCAGTTCCCGGTTAATGTCATCCGGTGATTTAATAGTATTATCCAGGTATTCCAGGATAAAAGCCAACAGGGTAAATAATATAATTCCTAATATAAAAGCTATGGCAATGTTAAGTTTCTTATTAGGCTTGATAGGGGCTGCCGGTATAGATGCTTCTGATACCACCATTACACTGGTATCCCCCAGGTCAATTGATTTTGCAATCTGGGTTTCGGTTCCTTTTTGGGCTAAGGTTTCCGAAGTTTGTTTTAACCTTTCTACTTCTCTAGCCAGCCGGTCTTGTTCTACTCTTTTTTCGGCCAGTTCCGCCTGAAGTCCGTCTATCTCCACATAAAGGGATTCTACCAGGTACTGCAGCCCTTCCAGTTCCCCCTGTTTTTCCGCCAGGCTGGCTTTTTTCTCTGCTACCTGCTGGGCTAAGGATACATAGAGGGGATTTAATTCCTGGCTGGTTACCATGCGCCCCTCTGTCCAATTTTCTACTGATACGGTATGAGGAATAGCATTCAGATCCTGTTCCAGACTGGCAATCCCGGAATACATCTGCTGTACTTCTACCTGCAGGATTTTAAGCCGGGAACTGTATTTTACTACGTCTTCGGATTTGCTGGCAAATTCAGCTTCCAGTACCTCTACCCCGCCAGGTTGCCTCTGGAATTCTTTTAAAGCCTCGGTAGCTTTATAAAGCTCTTGATCAGTCAGGTTTTTTTGTTTTTCCAGGAAGGCTACTGATCTGGTCAGCTGTTCCTGGTTTTTATCAGTCATTAACTGCAGGTATTCGGTGGAAAGGGTATTACCTATACGAGCCGCCAGTTCCGGATCAGCATTAGTAACCTTAACATCGATCAGGTTAGAGTCTTTTACCACGGTAGCCTCGATCATTCCTGACAGCTCGGCGGCTGTATAAGGCAGATCCAGTTTTTCAATAATGCGTTTCATCAGGGCTTCGCTTTTGATCTGCCCCAGGTAAGTACTCATGGTCCACACCGGTATCTGGGATACTGCTCCTACTAAATCTTCCAGGCCTTCCCCGCGCTGAGCCGGAGCAGCCTGCAGTTTTTCCGTAGCCTGGGTAACCATCAGCAAGGTCTGGGCCTGGTAGATAGGAGTTAAGACAAAAAAGCTGATTATACCTGCTGTAAAAGCAAATAAAAGACTCATTACGATAATTAGTTTGCTCCATTTTTTAAGTACAGTTATTATTTCTCGCAAATCTATTTCAATTTCGTCTTCAGCATTATAAGCATCGTACTTCTGCTCACTCAATCACTTTTTCCCCTTTCCCGTTTAATAGCCAAAGCAATATCGGGCTGACCCTGATTTGGTTTTTCTATCTATATACAATCCCCGTCCCCCATAAACTAGCCGGGCCAATCCCGGTTTAAACCGGGCCTAGTTTTTATCGGCATTATTTCACACCATGCACAATAATTTAAGATTCCACAAAAATTAGGAAAATCCTTCCTGTTAGGTAGTTACTTATCAAATATTAATGCCCAAACGTCCTAAAAGGGCTTGGGGCCAGCGGTTGCGGGCTGGAACAACCTGGGCCGGCTCCAGGGAGGCACCGGAAATTACCTTATAGGGGTTATCATATACCAGTGTTTCGACAAAGGAGACACTAAAACGATGCTTTAGCTCCTGCACCGCCCCGGATAGCCGCGGAGAGCGGCCGTTGATGGAGTGGGCATCACTGGCTAAAAGGTGTCCTAAGCCTTCCTCTATATAGTTCAGAGCCATCCTTTTTACCATTTTCCCAAACATTCCCGTCACACTTCCAGAGGTAATCTGGGTAAGCATGCCCCGGGAAACTAGTTCCCGTAAAAGTTTATGATTACGGATAAATCCCCGGTTGCGCTCCGGGTGGGCAATAATGGGGGTAATCCCCTGGATCTGCAGTTCGTATAAAACTTGGCTGGTATAAGGAGGAATAAAGGCACCCGGCAGTTCAACCAAAAGGTATTTACCAGCTTGATTAATGGTGACGAGTTCGCCTTTAGCCAGGGCTTCAGGAAGGTCCGGGTCCAGGTAGTATTCGGCTCCCGGAAGTACCTTTAGGGGGATACCAGCCTGATGTAAGTCCTGCTTTAGTTTATTAAGCCGGGTAAGTATATTTTCTTTACTATTAATATAGGGGCCTTCTAATACATGGGGGGTAGCTGCCAGGTATTCAATGCCATCAGCTACAGCCATCCGGGCCATTTCCAAAGATGTTTCCTTATCAGCCGCCCCATCATCTATAGCTGGTAATATATGAGTGTGAATATCAATCAAAAGGTTTCACCCGCCTGACAAAGTGTTTAAAAATATAGGTTATTGTTCCTATCTTAAGCTATCATTAGTAACCGAAAATAACAATAGGACTAGAGCATCTGTATGAGGTGCAGGAATCTTATCATAGCAGTCGTATTATTAAGAACAGAAGGAGGTTTATTCATTTGCAAAGGAAAAAACGTTTATTTATTACTATAGGAATTCTTATTAACCTGCTCCTGGTAGCCGGTATTTATGTTAATTATCGTCTAGATAAAATGGTAGCACATTTAAACCAACCAGGTGTTTTTATGCAGGAAGTGCCGGTTGATCAGGAAGATTCCCCGGCTGCGGATAGTGGTGATAAGCCAGCCGGTTCTACAGTCAGAGATGACCGCCGATCAACTGCCCCTGCTCTCCCCTCCCCGCAAAAAAAGTCTTCCCAGTTAAATGGTCAGGATATTGCCACCGGGGTACAGAGTAAGGTAAACCGTCCCATTGAAAAAAAGGATCTAATTAGTGCCGGCCTGATTGTCGTCCGACGGCTGGAGTGGCAGGAGATCGATTACCTGTACCGGGTAGGTATTAAAGATAAACAAAGCCCGGAAGAAATCCGCCAGGTACGCCATATCCTACAATCCCGGCTTAGCCCGGAAGAGATAAAAGAACTGCAGAAAATGGGCCGCAAATACGGTCGCGGTCTCACCTTTTTAGATCACTGATAAATTTTATAGTTACGGCCTCCCGGATATGGTTATACCCGGGAGGCTTTTTATTAGGTTATTTTACCTGATTATACAGGCGTAAAATCATAGCTGCAGCTTCGGCTCGGGTAGCATTGGCACCCGGGTCAAAACGCCCTTGATCCCGGCCTTTAACTATGTTTTTATTAACTGCCTGAGCTACCCCTTCTCGGGCCCAGGCGGATATACCAGCCTGATCCGTAAAAGCGGCCAGGGTACTATCGATGCTGGCGGAGTCTATAGTTACCGTTATTCCTTTATAGGCTAGAGCCCGGCCCATCATGACGGCCATCTGCTCACGGGTAATCTTTTCATCCGGAGCAAATTGGCTAGCACTGTAACCGCTGACTATTCCCGCCTGAGCCGCTGCATTGACTGCCGCAAAATACCACTGCTGGCTGGAGACATCAGTAAATTTCCCTTGTACCTGACCGGTGGCGGGGATATTTAAGGCTCTAACCAGAAGAGCTGCAAACTCCGCCCGGGTAACCTGACGGTCGGGAGCAAACTGGGTGGCACTAATGCCGCTAACCAGTTTTAGACTTACCATAGTATTAATATCTTTTTCCGCCCAGTGACCAGTTATATCGGTAAAGTTAGCCGAGGCCCCTGGTATATCCGCTGGTACATCAGGAGTAGCGGCTCCAGTTTGGGCCGGTTTCACCTTGCCGATTAGGGCATAGACGCTAAAATGGGTAGTAGTAAAGGTAACCGTCTGGTTGACCTTATCCAGCTTACCCTGCCTAGCATCCCAGCGATTATTTTTTTCATTATAGTAATAGGCATCTAATGAGTCTTCCGGGATCTCCCCTAAATCTATTCCCTGGTAAGAAATAGTGACGGTTACCGGCCGGTCAAAATCTAATCCTTTTACAGTAGAGGGGGTAAAAGCTATCAAGTCATAGACCGGGCTTATTATTTTTTGCTCTTGGTTTAATTTTTCCGCCAGCTTTTTGGTAGCGTTAGCTTCTAAAGTACGCACCTCTATAGTTAAAATCTTATTATCAGCCAGGGTAATCGCCTGGGCCGGAACACGAAGAGTTACCGCCGGGCTTTCGATCTGGATGGCTTTGTTCCGGGAGGCCAGTTGGCTTAATAGGCTACCAGATATAGAAAGACCCTTACTATATTTATCCAGTGATAAACTCACATAGTCTTTACTGCTATTAAGCTGATTTTCCAGGGAGCTATCCGCACTGCCCTTTACATCTTTAGAGGCTGCTCCGCCCGAGGAACCAGGTCGAGAGCTATCCAGCAGGGCTTCACAGGCAGCATTACGCAAGGGCAGCAGCGAAGGATGCAGCTCGCCTTTTTCCAGGGTATAGTTTATTTCTTCACCAAAGGATTGGAGCATCGCTATAAAAACCGGGCGGTGTACCCTCCAGGAAAGGACTTCTTTTAAGGAGTTAAACATAACCGAGTTGAAGTTGGCCTCGGTTAAGGTACCCTGCCGCTTCACCTGTTCATCCAGGTCATTTAATACGGCTTCAATCTGTGCTTCAGTAGCTCCACCATCCTTGATCCGTTGTACATATTCAGGATACTGGCTTTTTAGCTTATGATAGGTACTCTCGATACTATCAGCCTGGCAGGGATAGGGAAAGACTACCCCCAGGCAAAACACCGTTAATATAAGCACTGTAAATAATTTTGTGCTTTTTCCCTGTAGTAGTTTCATATTGTCCTCCCTTTTGCTTTTCCAAATTCGGCACCTGGAGTTAACTTGGTTTTCACCCGTATCAGACGCAAATTTCCGGGCCTTTCCAAGCTATTAAAAAAGGCCAACCCCTGCAGGTCGGCTGCAGGGGTTTATAAGGCCATAATCACTTAAGCAATTTTAACGGTATGGCTTAGTTATTGCTGCAGGTCATCTGCATCAACCAGGCTAAGGCTAATACCTTGCCCTGGTGATTTCTTGATTACCGTAACTGCTTCTGCTCGGGTAGCTTTACCCTGAGGTTTGTAGGTATTATCCGGATAACCGGTGATGATGTTGTTGCTGCTGGCGATAGCCACCGCCTGTTTAGCCCAGGCTGATACCTTATCACTATCAGCAAATACCTTGGCTTCGCTGGCATCTGCCAATCCGGTGGCTTTAACTATCATGAGAGCCATCTGTTCCCGGGTAATGAAGTCATCCGGTCCAAAGGTATTAGCATCATAGCCGGCTACGATACCGTATGCAGCAGCGGTAGCGATATAGTCTTTACCCCAGTGGTTAACCGTATCGTTAAACACTTTACCGGCCTTTGCTTCCAGGTTAAAGGCTTTGACCAGTACGGTAGCAAATTCGGCCCGGGTAATGGTGTTATCCGGTTTAAAGGTCTGGTCGGGATAACCGGCTATGGCACCATTGCTTACCAGGGACTTAATATTAGCTTCTGCCCAGTGGCCGGTTATATCACTTAATTCTACTGCCGGAGGTACAGGAGGTTCTTCCTCTCCGGCCTTAAGAGTAGCCAGAACGGCGAACATGGTAAAGTGGTTAGTTTCACCACTAATAGTTCCTGCTTCCAGGTCGGCTTTCACATTGTCAAGCTCTACCCATTGCTTATCAGCCTTATCATACCAGTACAGGGAAATGTCATATTTATCCGCATCATAGGCCTTTTTGTCAAAGGATAAGGTAATGGTGACTAGTTTACTAAAGTCAGCTGATTTGTCTTTAGTAATATCCAGTACATAGCTTAACAGTTTAGCATCCTCAGGTGTGAATTGTTTGGCTTTATCAGTAACTTTATCGATCTTTACCCGGAAGTCAGCCGCAAAAGCCTTAGCCGGGATGGTAACCGTGGCATCATATTCTGATATTTCGCCACCTTCGGAGGCTTTAACCAGGGTTCCGGATGGTGCACTACCACCGCCGCCACCGCCGCCGCTGGTGGATTTAGGGGTATAGGCAACAAACTGGGTAAAATGCTTCGTCCAGATTATTTTATCTTTAGCGTTAGAGTGGTCAATATTTCCATCCTCAGCCGCTCCCAGGGCAACAGCTGCAGCGGCATACTTATCTCCCGACTCCAATCCAGCCAGTTTACTGTTTTCAGGAATTTCATGAGGAGTAGTCTCCCCGCCAACTATATAGGAAACCTTTTTACCCTTCTGATCGGGCATAACCAGTAAAACTGGTTTGTCAAAGGTAACCTTACCGGTAGGAGCACCTAACTGCAGTACTACTATATTGTCCCCTTTAATGGTAGCCGCCGGTTTAGCTACTACTTTCGGGCACTGGATTTCACCTGTCCACTCTTTAGGACCGGTTACTTTTGTTCCCGAAGGTATATTTACAGCAACTGTTCCTATATTAGTCGCTTTATTCAGAGCCACCTGGGGCAGGGTAGTTACTTTCTTACCATTTTCTTCAGTAACTGCTATTTTTAGGGTGAAGTTTTCAACACCAGACGGAATTTCAACTGTTACTGGAGTTTCTGGAGTTACTATATAATCCTGGTCTTCTTCAGCGACAACTATAGCCGCTACTTCAAACTTAAGCAGCCAGTCTTTTTCGGGAGTTGCTCCATTATAGTCACGGTATACCGTTATCATAGCCGTACCAGATCCTACGGCTTCCAGGATGAAGTTCCCGGTTCCCGCCTCCTGGGAAACCTTAACTACCTTATCATTGGAGCTGGCAAAGGCTACAAATTTAGTAGCATCTTTGCCCATTATTAATATGGTGTATTCAGGTTTATCCCCTACTTTCAGCTGTAGAGGTGCATTAACCCCCAGCTTGGTTTCCAAACGAACGGCTGCCTTAGCCACTGCATACTGGGCGGCATTACCGGCATCAACAACTTTAGCCAGTTCAACCTGCTGGTTAATCAGTTTATCAACTGACCAGCCGATTTCGGTAAGTTTTCCCTGAAATTTTGTGTTTTGCTCTAAAGCAGCCTGCATAGCCTCTTTTAGATAACCAGGCATTTTATTAACCAGTTCGTCAACTGAAGCATTGGCCAGAAGTCCTGCATCAGTTGCTGTGATAACATTAGGAAGCTGGGCGCGGGAATCGCTTAGGAATTTATAGAGTTCATCTACAGTAATATCAGTACCAAAAAGAATCTGGAAAGAATCTTTATAATTATTTTTGAAGTTTACCAGGGTATCTTTTAAAGTGGCCGAATCAGAAGAATAATAAATACCTGCTAAGCCCTTTGCAAAAGCAGTCATCTCATTTTTAGCATCCTTACCCTGGGCTGTAAAACGGCTATTAACCTCGGTGGTTAATAGAGCGTTTTCCGTACCTACACCCAGGATGGTATCCCACTGCGTCTCGGTAATCCCATCGACTTTACTACGGGCAGCTTTCATGGCTTCCTTATCAGCTTCATCAAAATACTGATAAACCGACTGCAGTTCTGCAACTACACTATCAATAGCCCCGCTGCCTCCCCCGGAAGCAGCTCCGCCCCCGGCTATAGCAGCAGGCATATAGGCGGCTGGTGCCAGGATAGTACATAGGAAGAAAAATAATACCAGTAATGATAGTTTCTTGGGTTTCACGGTCCACATTACCTCCTTATAAAAAATAGTTTTCTTTATATCACATGAGAACCTAAATAAAGTCTCACCCCTTTCCTTGTTTCTCCTTCACCATAAAAGTTGTAATATTGAATAATGACATGTAGACGGTAAGCCTGCGTCGGTCCTGATCGGTTATGGTATATGACTTACCACTGCGACTAACAGGTTGTCATTAATATAGGTAATATAGCTGCGATGATGTTATTATTTTACAGGATATTAGTATTAGATAAAAGGAGAAGATATACCTCCAAATATGAATATTTTAATCCTATAATGATTATTCTTGACGAGTTTCTTAAATTCCTCTTATTTCCCAGGGTCACACCTGATTGATTAAGACCATTTTCCTACTAAATGGTTCTAAACGGGATTACCATATTATGTATCTGTGACTTTTTTCCTCCTGGGGGCTGATCCTTTATTAAAATCTGGGACTTTTGCCTTGCCTGAGGTTAAGAAGTCAGAAATTAATTTCCCCTTTATGCCCGATTTATTCGGAATAAAACGGTAAATATGGGTACCTTTTTTTCAGGACCGATTAAGAGGATTTATGAGACTTTTAAGCGAATGTTTATTTAGAAAAATATTTTAAGCTCAATATATGATAGGAGACGGTTTCTATGGAAGGTGAAGCTAATGTAACACCGCCTGATGGTAACCATAGCTTTGATGTCAACCTTTTTAACAGCAATCCTAAAGAATTATTAGCTGCGCTTTTCAGCAGTTCACCGATTGGTATTTACATTGTTCAGGATGGTAAATTCGTCCTGGTAAATACCCAGTTTCAACGCCTGACTGGTTATACTCAGGAGGAACTTTTAGACACCCCTTCCTTTCAATTGATCTTACCCAAAGACCGTCCTCTGGTACGCAATTGTGCAGTAAAAATGTTAAAAGGAAAAAGTTCCACCCCTTACGAATACCGGATTTTGGACAAGCACGGGGATAGTAAGTGGATTATGGAGACAGTTACCTCCGTTAAATATGCTGGTAAACCAGCTACCCTGGGTAACTTTATGGATATCAGTATCCGCAAAACCATAGAGACAGCCCTCCGGGAAAGCCAGGATCTGTACCGGGATTTATTTGAGAATGCTAATGATATTATTTTCATACTAGATTTAGAGGGAAATTTTGTTTCGGTCAATAAAAGTGCTGAAAAGACTTTAGGCTATTCTTTGGCTGATCTGGCCAATATTAATGTCCGCCAGCTATTAGCTCCTTATTACAAGGAATTTGTAGAGAAGATTTTGAACCTTAAGTCATCTCCAGATCTGACCCGTAACCTGGAGCTAGAAATCATTACTAAAGAAGGCTACCGGGTTCCCATCGAACTTCGCGCCCGGCTTTTAACTAAAAATGGAGTAGCTTTTGCCGTACAAGGCATTGCCCGGGATATCACGGAACGAAAGACCATGGAAAACCAACTGCGTTTAACTAACCAGCGCTTAATGGATATTATTGACTTTTTGCCTGATGCTACTTTTGTGATTGATGATCAGGGTAAGGTCATTGCCTGGAACCGGGCTATTACCGAGATAACCGGTGTGCCTTCGGAAAATATCATCGGAACCGGTGATTTTTGTTATTCTATCCCCTTTTACCGTAAACCCCGCCCTATGCTGGTGGATTTTTTTGATATGGATCCGGAGGAGCTCCAACGGGAGTATGATTATGTAAAAAAAGAAGGTAATAATTTTTATAGTGAAGTGTTTGTCCCTAACCTGAACAATGGCAAAGGAGCTTATATCTGGGCTAAAGCTACCCCCTTATTTGATTCGGAAGGTAACCGGGTGGGAGCCATTGAATCAATCCGCGACATCAGTGATCGTAAAAAATTTGAAGAGCAGCTGAAATATTTAGGCCTGCATGATACCCTTACCGGTCTTTATAACCGCAATTATTTTGAAGAGGAGATGCACCGTTTAGAGTCGGGCCGTTTCTGTTCGGTAGGACTGATTATTTGTGATATGGATGGCCTGAAGCTGGTTAATGACACTTTGGGTCATGATACCGGGGATAACCTGCTCATTACCGCAGCGGCTTTGATAAAAAACTGTTTTCGGGCTAATGATGTAGTGGCCCGCATCGGCGGGGATGAATTTGCCGTACTGGTCCCCGACGGAACTGATGAGATAATGAAAAAAGCCTGCTGTCGTATCCGGTCTGCGATAGCCGAATACAATATCGACCAACCTGACATTCCTCTAAGTCTTTCGGTAGGATATGCAGTTCGCAATACACCTGCACAAACTATGCAGGAAATCTTTGATATGGCTGATAATAATATGTACCGGGAAAAGCTGCAGTGCGGCCAAAATGCCCGCAGTACTATTGTACAGACCCTGCTGAAGACTTTACAGGCCCGGGACCATTTTTCAGAAAGCCATGGGGAGCGAATCAGCCAACTGGTAACATCCATGGCTAAATACATCGGGCTTCCCGGGCACCGGGTGGCGGATATGCGGCTTTTTGCTGAGTTTCACGATATAGGTAAGGTGGGAATCCCTGAAAGTATCCTGGGTAAACCAGCCCCTTTAAGTACCGACGAAAGGAAAATAGTACAGCGCCATTGTGAAATCGGGCACCGTATTGCCCTTTCCGCACCGGAGCTGGTTCCTATTGCCGACTGGATATTAAAACATCACGAGTGGTGGAACGGAAAAGGGTACCCCCTGGGGTTAAAAGGGGAACAGATTCCTCTGGAGTGTCGTATCCTGGCTCTGGCAGATAGTTATGACGCCATGACTAGTGACCGTCCCTACCGCAAATCCCTAACCCAGGATGAAGCTTTAGAGGAAATAAAAAGATGTGCCGGTACCCAGTTTGATCCCCGACTATCCTCGGTGTTTATATATTTGATAAAAAGTCACCCGTCTAAACATTAAAATGCCTCTAATTAACCTTTACTAAAGTGGTTAGACTATGTTAGAATAGAAAAAAATAACTCCGAGTCCGGGAATCTAAGGTAATATGCTATGATTTCCGGACCGATGGGTACAACCGGAAACGTTTGTGCCTCCCGTAATAACGCAGTGGTGCGTTTTGGAAAGGAGTTGGAACGAGACCGTACTTTAGAGACGGACAGGTGTGAGTACTCCTTTTATGCCTGTTCTTTTTTGTTTTTATATTTTTTAATACAAGCATCTCCGAGCCTGCCTGCCTAAGGTTTTTGGCTATGGCATCAGGCCGCTGGGTGTAGCTGGAAACAACTACGCCTCCCGTAAAGGTCCTTTTAACTGGTGTTAGGACCTTATCCGCCCAGTTTCGGATTTTTGGAAAGGGGAAGCACATATACCATGATCCAGGTAAGTGTGTCGTGTCCTTTCCAGGGACACCGCACACTTTTTGTTTTCCTGTGTACCTGGTAGGGCTTTCACATACAATCCCAATCTTTTTCCGCCCGCTTGCGTATGGTAAGCTGGTAGCGTATTCAGGTTGAACCATATTCTAGTGAGTTAAGGTAAAGAATTACCGGGAGATATGAGAGGAATTACGGTTATTGTAATTTTAGTCATATCTAGAAAACTGAGCACGCAAGCGGGGGTCTTTTTTTTAACATTGGTCAAATCACTACATGTATGGTAATTTTCTTTGATCTTCCCAAACCATATTACACGCCAGGGTATCAACTCACTACATGTAGAACAATACCCTTTAGGGATTCTGGCTCTTTTGATATATAACCTTAACTAACGTCAAGTCACTGCATGTAGGATAATATCCCCAGCAAAACACGGTCTGTCGGTTAATGCGGCAAAAGCCGGTAGAACGCAACCGCTGGAGGTTAATTAATTTGACTACTTGCAGACAGAGCTTACTCATAGCTAAACCCGATCATACGATCGGGTTCTTTTTTTGAAAGTAAAGGGAGAATCCTTTTACCTCTTTAAGGAAACAAAAGGACTCTCCCCCTGCTTCCTAGGGGGAACGCAGTTTTTTCAGTAAGTTTAGGGCTACGACTAGTACGAACCACTTACTGGCTGGGTCATCAGGCTGATGCTGGGAGGTAATTAATCCTTCTAGCATGGCCTCCTGCATAATTTTTTGTTTCCAGTCCTCTCCCATTACCTGCTCTTCTTTATCTTTAATAGCCTGCAGGTCTTTAAACAGCCGTTCCCAAGGAAATCCAGGGCCGGGATCATTAGGGCGATTAATACTATCAATACGGTAATGACCGATTATATTATCATTAGTAACGGGAATATTCCATTTTTCTACCAGGTACTGGTGCAGGCTTAATGTAGCCTGGTACTGTTCCTCAGTAAGGCTTTCTCCTGCTAAAGCCTCATGCTCAATAGAAAGGGTGTAACGATTAGGGTTAGATCCGTCATAAAGAGACCATTGGGGTTGGTTAGCAATTCCGTTAGCCCAGGCAGTATCCTCATCTTTTACCAATTGAAATATCTCTCCCTGTTTAGTAACCAGGTAATGGGCACTAGCTTTGGCCCCAGGGTTTTGTAACCAGTAAAGGGTTCCAGGATATAAGCCGGCTGTAATATGGTTAACAATCGCTAGGGGACTACGCCCCGCCCTCCCTAAGGAATAATTAGGACTTCCCACCCATTTGATCATAGGTTTTTCCATTTCATAACCTCCCCGGAAGCAAAGAAACGGTCTTTTTGCTTCCTTTATTGCTGTCGGTAAACGAGACAACTAACTAAGAAGCAAGAATGATTGCTTTCGAGAAGTAAGCTCAGATGATAAGGGGTGTTTTAAAAGAGGGAACACCCCCCATGCTAATGCTTAAGACGTAGAGTTGATAGAATAGACGAATGTAAATACCAATGGGGTAGGCTCCGGAAAGCAGCTAGAACAATCTCGTTTTGCTTTTATTGAAGCCGGGTACGGCAGGTAAAAATATGAAAAGGTAAAGGGCAGAATTAATACATGAGTTGCCTCAACAGCTCCTTTTTATTATATACATATACAATATATTGCAAAATTCCATTTTTCAAATTTCTGGAGTTTATTTGTCATATTAATAAAGAACTCCTTCGACCTTTTTCTACAATCAATTTAACCAGGCTAGCCTACAATAGTCTTATAGGAAGAGGGACTTTTACACTACCACCTATCCCGGTAAACACTATACTAGCCCAGTCTTATAGGAAGGCTGATCTTAGGGATATGTCCTTTATCTACTAATTAAGGGGGAGGTTATGTGCCTTATTTACGATGGAAACGGCTTTTTTCGTTGTTTGGATGGAACGTTTACCGCTGTGATGAATGTGGTTCTTTACACTTATGCCGCAAGGACATACACTTATTGATCTGGGGCAGTCCCTGCTCCCGCCATTTAAATTAAGATATGGAGAGTTGTAGGAAGTACGGGAAAAGTAAGGGAACGTTCTTAATAATCAAGACGATTTACCCGTCAAAAAAAGCCGCCCAAGGACTGGCTCCTTGGTTTCCCTATTTTAATTGCGAAAGGGTTTGGTCGAGGAAATCATGGAGTTGTTCAAAAATTAATCCAGCTGCAAACCATACCGGAATAAAGTCCAGGCGAATAAAACCGTCCACAGAATAAATAGTACGGCCTGAGTAATCCCAAGGGCAGGTACCTATCGTTACCTGAAGTATCCATCCGGCCAGGTACTCAATGGTAAAAATAACCCCCACCCAGATAAACCCCCGCACTATCCAGGAAATACTGCGTATGTGGTCATGGATAGGTTCTAATAATACCCCCATACCATAGATGGGAAACATCCAAAGATAGGTATAAGCCGCCAGGTTTACCGCCCCCATCACTAACGAACCCATACCTGTAAACACCACTTCAGTTATCCAGCCTGCCATTCCATAAATAATAAAGCGTTTCCGCATGTTTTCAGTTTGTCCTAAAATAGTAATAAACGTGCTGTTAATTTGTGCCTATTTTCCTGTTATTAGACGGTGGGCCAGGAAGTTTTTGTAGTTTTTAAATATTCCTGAACTTAGGCGCTTATTTTAACATCCGTATTATCCTAACCTATCATTTACATACTAAACCTATAAAAGGAGGGAACCCTGGTGTTTTACGATACTGATGACTACATTGGTGATGGTAATAGTTTTCGGGACATGAATCAGGATATCATTGATTTTGCCCGGCAGTTAGACCGCAGGCTGTTTATAGATGATGAATACCAGGAATATGCCCATTGCGACCATCCCCTGCCTATTGGGTACGGACAAACCATATCCCAGCCCAGCCTGGTTTTGGAGATGACTTTACAGCTACAGCTCATACCAGGATGTAAGGTCCTGGAAATAGGAACTGGTTCCGGATACCAAACGGCTTTTTTAGCCCATTTTGCTGGCCAGGTATATACGATAGAACGTATTAAGGAATTATCCGAAAAAGCCCGGAAAAGATTAACCCGGATGGGCTATTCTAACATCCATTTCCGGATCGGTGATGGCAGTCAGGGATGGGAAAAGTTTGCCCCTTATGATCGTATTATTGCCGCTGCCAGTGCCGGGCAGATACCAGATGAACTGGTAGCCCAGCTTAAGCCCGGCGGCCGTATGATATTACCGGTGGGTCAACCAGAGGAACCCCAGGATCTGCTGCTGGTATATAAAAATGAAGCTGACCGCATCAGCACTGAAATATTGGAAAAAGTACACTTTGTTGAATTTAAGGGGAAGTATGGCTGGCAGCAAAGCACCGATCCCTAGGGTTTAGTCAGTTTGTGGTGGTATTTCATCCCCGTGGATTATGTCATAGAAGGACCGATCGTGATCTATGAAATGCCACCATTCGTAAAAAATACTGTCAAAGCCATGGTATTCCATTACTAAGCGTAATAGCTCGGCATAATTAAGCTCCTCCTCATTTACATCCCGGTAGTCCCGGTCAGCCCGGGAGGTAAAGTTGTCAAAATCGGTGGGCATAGTTACTTCCCGGCCGGTATGATCTACCAGGGTAACGTCTACCGCTATGCCTCGGGAATGCTGGGAAAAGCCCTGATAAGGATTAATTACAAACCGGGGATCAGGCATTTTCTCCCACAGCTTAAACTGAGCTTCCGGAGGCCGGTAAGCATCCCATACCTTCAAACCAAAACCATAGCTAGCCAGTTCCTGTTGGGCCGCTTTAAGCTTTTCCGCTGTCCCCCTGCGCAGGTAGGCTTTTTTTAAAGTATATATAGGCGTCTGACAGGGATTGTTGGCAGTGGCATAGCGGAGTTCAATCTTAATTCCCGGTATGAATGAAGCTAGGTCAACTATTTCCTGGTCTTTAAATTCTGTAGACCGGCTGTGAACTGACAGTAGATTTTTTTCATCCGTTTCTTCTTGCGGATAGGCTATGGTGATGATTAACAGCAGGGTTAATATTATAATATCTAATTTACGCCGGAAAGTAAGTTCCCCGGGTAATTTCATCATGCACCCTCCCGACTAAACTAAAAAACGGGCTGACAATTAATCCAGGTCTATGCTGACTAACAGGCTATGAAAATCTGAAAACCTAGACAAAAACCTATTGCAGAATATGATTGACGGAACTTAAATTACTCACATCCCCTTTACTGTGCTTTAGCAGGGGTTGGTTTGATTTCTTCCCCCTGCCCCTGGTCTATAATTCAATGTTTATGTAAAAGATTACAAACCGCCGGGGAAAACTGTTAATCACAGCACATCTATATATGATATGTCTATGCAAAACTTCGGGCATTTTGCACACAACTCCCACCTGTTCCGGTTTAACTTAGCCGCTTTGTTATACCGACATCAGTTGGCACCTAAAATCCCCGCATTAAATGCCATGCCGGAAAAATAAGCAAAGGGGACCTTCCTCTTGCTTCCTGGTAAGGGAATATTTTAAGATAGGTTTAGACATTTTTATATGGTAATTTTTGCGTTAGATAGAATCGGGAGGTAGCAAATGAACGAACAAGCTGTCAGAAAATATACCCTGCTGGCCGTGACTATGTCCTCATTTTTAGCCCCTTTTATGGGTAGTGCCATTAACCTAGCCGTCCCTGATATCGGTAACCAATTCCAGAGCAGTGCCTTATTATTAAGCTGGGTAGTCACCAGTTATATTTTATCCTCGGTGGCCTTTCTAGTACCGTTTGGACGGCTGGCGGATATCCGGGGACGAAAGACCGTTTTCCTGACCGGAATTGCTTTATTTTCGGCGGCATCTATTCTTTGCGGATTATCCTGGTCAATTGGATCGTTAATTATATTTCGGATAATTCAGGGAATCGGCAGTGCGATGGTTTTTGGAACTGGTCTGGCTATGCTGACTTCGGTATATCCCCCTGAAGAACGAGGTCAGGTTCTGGGAATTAATGTGGCCGTAGTCTATATCGGTTTGTCCTTAGGTCCGGTACTAGGCGGTTCTCTTAATCACAACCTGGGCTGGCCATCTATTTTCTATTTTAGTGCTTTAATCGGCATTATCGTACTTTTGGTGACCGTGGCTAAACTTAAAGGAGAATGGGCTGGGGCTCCGGAGGAAACTTTTGATTTAACCGGTTCTGTTCTATATGTGTTAGGTATATCCGGATTTATTTACGGTATATCTTCCTTATCAACTTCCCTGCTAGCCCGGTATATTCTGGGAGTAAGTATAGTAATCATGGCTGTTTTTATGTATACACAGTTGAAAACTCGCCACCCGGTTCTCAATTTAAGTTTGTTTAGCCGTAATATGGTTTTTGCCTTTTCTAATTTAGCCGCTTTGATAAATTACAGTGCTACTTTTGCGGTAGGTTTTTTGTTATCCCTTTACCTGCAGATCGTCATGGGCTTTAATTCACAAATCGCCGGGTTTATTATGCTATCTCAACCGGTAATCATGGCGGTTCTCTCCCCTTTCGCCGGGCGGCTCTCCGATAAGATTGATGCCCGGGTAGTAGCTTCCTGGGGTATGATGGTTACCACCCTTGGCTTAGTAGTATTCATTTTCCTGACCCCAGCCATGCCTTTATGGATAATAATAGGGAATCTTTCTTTGCTGGGATTAGGTTTTTCCCTGTTCTCTTCCCCTAATACTAACGCGATTATGGGATCAGTAGAAAAACGTTTTTATGGAGTAGCTTCATCTACTTTAGGTACTATGCGCCTTACCGGCCAGGCTGTAAGTATGGCTATAGTAACTCTGGTCTTGGCCTGCTATATTGGTAATGTGCAGCTAACCCCAGCTTATGCCGGTTTACTTATCCAGGCTTCCCGCACCTCTTTTATCATCTTTGCCATTCTTTGTTTCCTGGGCGTTTTTGCTTCCCTGGCCCGACAAAACCATAGTAAATAGTAAAGTTCCAGAAGAAAACAGCTCCCATGGTCAAAAAACCGGCCAAACCACGGTAAATAGTAAAAGGCGTGACAGGAAAAATCCCTGGTCACGCCTGGTAGTAAAAATATCTTAGTGATGGGCGGAAAACGTCCCTTCTGCCGGAGGAGTGACTTTGATAAATGGAGATCCCAGAGGAAGTATGGTACGGCCAAATTTGTCGTTAAGCACCATTCCCGCCGAGGTATACAGGCCAAAAATACCGCCAAGTAAGGCAAAACAACCGGCTAAAGTAGCCCACTGCGGCCCCAGGATACCTAAATCCATGAAGCTTATTAGCCATAAGGCCGGAACTAGAGATAGCACCACTAAACTAAGGCTGCGGGCCCCGGCCAGGTAGGCAGGAGTCCACAGGGTAATGCCTATAGTGATAGCTAACCAGGCCCACCCGCTAATGCGGCCATCTATGGCTATTCCATTTTGCGCAACATAAAACTTAAATAACATCTCTATTCCCGATGCGAACATAAAAAAGGCTGAAAAAAAGGTAAAAACGTTTCCACCCAGCAGGTTCCCCTCCCGCAACTCCAGAAGGGCAGTAGTAATTTGAACAATAAAACCACCAAGTAACCAGATACCCAGGAATAAAATAGCTGAATGATCAACCTGCCCGGTAAGAAGGGCAAAGAACCCAAAGCAGGCCATGGCCAGTGCTATCAGCCCTGCTGGTCCGGCACTAGTCCAGGTGTCGTGAGACGACATAATAACCCCTCCTTAATAATTTCTTTTTATAACCTGTGGCTCATCCCTTTCTTAATGAGCTATTTTCACCTCCTTTCAGGGTACCGGCAAATTTCAAGGGTTCATATCTGTTTTTGCAAAAGGCATGCCAACCGGCTCAATTAAGGGAAACACTTGATATAGAGCTATTTTCACAATTTTCCAACAATTTGTTGATGCATAATTGCATTAGTATTAATGTAATTATGCATTAGGCTATAGTCCAACTTGCCGGGCATTGCATTTTTGCAATACTCTCTAACTTTTCTCCCCTCCTAATGGTTAATAATTTGGTCAAGGTGGTGTCCCCAAATAATGGTTACTACGCCCCTTTTGGTAACAAAAGGATAATGACTTAGCCCGATTTCATGCTTAGGTCTTGACCAGTCCCCGTATTTCCGCTAATAAACAAATTATAACTTAGCCATGATGGCATCCCGCTTTAACTTCCAGCCTAGTCCCAATCTCTATAACCGGTGCAGCAGTCAAAATAAGCACCTGGTTGGCTTTTTTAGCGTAATATTATCCCAGTCGCTATTGATTACTTAACTAGGTTTAAGCACTAGTACTTACAGAAGATAATTTCCCTTTTTAAATAATATTAAAAGTGTTTGGATTGTGTGTTAACATTGATCTTTTCCCTTTTTTCTAACTTGAACAAATTAGATTTTTTCTTCATATATTGGATTAGAAATGTAGAGGATTTTCATAATTCTTTAGGGCCCTGGCCTTTTTTCTGATAATTTTCTGAAAATTTGCCTAAAAATCGGCCGGGATTTAGTGGCCTTTTTGAAGGAGGGAAAAATTGAAGATTCTTGTCGTTACAGGTGATTTTAGTAATTTTCTGGTACCTAATTTTCACCATTTGCTAACTGAGGTGGCCCCAATGGTTGATCTAGTGGTCTGGCACCAGTCAGGCCATATCCAGGAGATTATTAACCAGATGGATAGCCCACCTGACTTTGTCTTTATTAATGAATTCGGAGAAACTAATTCACCGCAAATCGCTGGACTGGAAACCCTGACCATCCCTTATGCCGTTTTGTTATATGACCTGCATTATCAGGCCGAGGAACGTTGCGCTGCTTTAAAACAACTTAATATACAACATGTGTTCAGCCTGTACCGGGATAAGTTTTATACCTGGTATCCGGAATTTTGGAAAAAACTGCACCTGTTTCCCCACCAGGTCAATACCAGTATTTTTAAAGATTATGGTTTGCCTAAAGACATTGACTATCTTTTAATGGGAGATGTATTACCACGGCTCTACCCACTGCGCCATAAGATTTTAGAAACCATGTACGGCCAACCGGGGTTTGTTTATCACGAACACCCAGGCTGGCGTAATTTTAATGATCAGGATCAGGCTACTGAGTACATAGGAGAAAGATATGCCCGGGAGATAAACCGGGCCAAAATCTTTTTTACCTGTTGCTCTATTTATAAATATCCCCTACTTAAATATTTTGAGGTCCCGGCCTGTAATACTTTGCTTTTAGCCCCCTCTCTCCCAGAACTAAGGGCTCTGGGCTTTGTCGATGAGGTTCATTTTGTCTCCATTGATGAGCTGAACTTTATGGAAAAAGCCGAATACTATTTAAATCATGAACGAGAGCGCCGGGAAATTGCCCGGCAGGGTTATGAAATGGTACAAATACGCCATTCTACTCGCCAACGGGCCATTGATTTTGTAAACATTATTTATGAGATTTTGGATAAAAAACCTGATTTAGATTATAACCAGGTATGAAGCCCAGGTGCCGGCTATAAACCCGCTGGCACAGATAGAAATGGCTGAATTGCTTGGTCTTTTACGATCAGTTGACCGAGCTGGTTGGGTTGGAATTAATAAGTAGTATAGAGGTGATTTCCAAAGTCTTTTACGACTAGTTAACCGGCTTGGTTTGGTCTTGAAAGGAGTTTAGAAGAAAGGGTAATTATGTATGACTATCTTATTGTGGGTGCAGGTCTGGCTGGTTGTGTTTTAGCAGAACGTTTAGCCGCAGGGGGTAAAAAAGTCCTTATTGCAGATAAGCGCCACCATATCGGCGGTAACGCCTATGATGAATATAATGAAGATGGTATTCTAATACACCGTTATGGCCCCCATATTTTCCGAACTAATTCTAAAGAAATCTGGAACTACCTGTCCCGGTTCACCGAGTGGCACCTGTACCAGCACCAGGTTTTAGCCTATGTAGATGGTATGAAAGTTCCTTTTCCGGTCAATGTTGACACCGTCAATAAACTTTTGCATGAATCCTTTTCCAGTGCTGATTTGCAAATCTATCTGGATGAGGCCCGGCAGAAAGCTGCTATTAAGGAAATTACTAATTCCCGGAATATGGCTATAAGCCGGGTAGGCCATGAATTGTATGAAAAATTTTTTAAACATTATACTCATAAGCAGTGGAATCTGTGGCCTGAAGAGCTGGCAGCTGAAGTTACAGGAAGAATTCCGGTACGCCTTAATCGGGACCCTCGCTATTTTACCGAAAGGTACCAGGGCCTGCCTAAATACGGCTATACCCGAATGATCACCGGCATGCTTAAGCATAAGAACATATCTGTTTTGCTGCAAACCGATTATAAAGAAATCGTTGACATGGTCCGCTTTAAACGGCTGATCTATACCGGTCCCATTGATTATTTCTTTGATTATGTTCACGGTCACTTGCCATACCGCAGTTTGTACTTTGAATATGAAACCTTTCCGGTTGAGTATTACCAGGAAACTGGTACGGTAAATTATCCTAATGATTATGATTTTACCCGCATCACTGAATACAAACATCTTACCGGGCAAAAGCATCCTTTAACAACTATAGCCCGGGAATATCCCCGTGAATACCGTGATAAAGAAAGCGAACCTTATTATCCTGTTCCTCATCCGGACCACCAGGAAATTTATAACCGTTACCAAAAGGAAAGTGAAAAACTTAACCGTGTGAACTTCGTAGGCCGCTTAGCTGAATACCGCTATTATAGTATGGACCAGGTTATCGCCCGGGCCTTGGAAATGCTAAGAAGGTTGCCCTGAAAAATGCCCGCCGGGTTACCCCTGTTTGTGCTTCGGGGAACAAGTAATCTTTCAGTAGCCCCATCCACTAGGTTGCGTAGAGATACTCTATTGGGGAGAAAAGCCGGTTCGGACCGCCTGCCCTCCCAGCACCAGGTTACATAGTAATACCCTGTTAGTCTTGGCCTAGAAGGAATATGGCTCCTATTTTCAGAGGTTACTTCGATCATTTTAAAGGTGGGTGTGGCATTTGCCCAATTCTCCTTAATCCGATATAATTAAGCATATAAAAATTAACATCTGGATAATACGTTTATTAGAATTTTCCCCGGAGGACTAAAAGGTTACTTACTGATTAAAGCTTAATACCCCAGTTTTGCTGTAATTGGCATTGGTTTTTCAATATGGATAAGAAAGCAAAGGGGTGGTAATGGTGAGCAACCCGTATTTAACACCTAATGAGTTATTTTCACTATGGAACGAGTTTATTATTTCAGGGAGATTACGACATACCGATATGCAAATGGAGATAGCCAAATCCTGGGAAAGATCACGCCAGGCTGGGGTCCATCCTTATAATTGTATAGATCTCCCCCAACACACCCAGGAGAACTATGACCCCCCGGCCCATATTTCTCCTGATCTCATGGCCGCTGCCTCCCCAGTCATGGATGAAGTTTATGAATCACTTAAAGGGGTGGGCTTCCGGGTGATTATGGCAGATGCCCAAGGCTATACCATTAAAATTATTTCTGATTCTGATAATAACACTCCTTTTAGTTGGAGTGAAAAAGCTATCGGTACTAATGCCATAGGTACTGCTATCCAGATCAAAAAGCCTGTACAAATCTCAGGTATCGAGCATTATTGTTACCATATGCATGACCTGACCAGCTCAGCCACCCCCATCATTGACGATAAAGGCAATCTGCTAATGGTGTTAGCACTTACTGGGCCTTTATCCGAAGATCACACCCGCGTTCTTTCCATGCTATTAAAAGCAGCTGAAAAGATTGTAAACAGGTTAACTATTCTCACCACCAACCGCCAGTTAAAAACCTACGTTGAGCGTTTAACTAATATTATTAACACCATATCAGATGGTGTAATTATTTTTACTACTGATGGTCTTATTGAGCATATAAACCCGGCTATGGAAAAAATCCTGGATCAAAAAGAATCTCAACTGGTGGGCACTCCCCTACAAAATCTATTTGACAGTAAAGGTTACCTGACTAAAAAAATGCTATCTGATGGTACCCCCTATAACGATATGGAAGTCTCTATGGATACTCCTCAGGGAAAAGTAGACTTTCTAGCTTCGGCCCGGCCTAATCTGGATGGCAAGGGTAATATCATCGGGGGTATGATTGTTTTGCAAAGTCTAGATAGAATACAGAACCTGGTTAGCCTTTATTACGGGGGACAGGCACAGTATACCTTTCAGGATATCATCGGCAAAAGTAAAGCTATACGGGACACCATTACCATAGCCCGCCTAGCCTCCTTAAATCAAAGCCATGTTTTGCTGCAGGGAGAAAGTGGAACCGGGAAGGAGATCTTCGCCCAATCCATCCACAATGCCAGCCGCCGTCACCGGGGTCCTTTTTTGGCTATAAACTGCGGTGCTATTCCCAAGGAATTAATAGGCAGTGAATTATTTGGTTATGTGGAGGGGGCTTTCACCGGCGCGAAACGTGGCGGCAGCCCAGGTAAATTTGAAATGGCATCAGGCGGTACCATTTTCCTGGATGAAATCGGGGACATGCCCCTGGAGTTGCAGGTGGCCCTGCTCCGGGTACTACAAAATAAGCGGGTGACCCGTATTGGAGATGCCAGGGAAATCCCGGTGGATGTGCGGGTAATTTGTGCTACTAATAAGAATTTGTACGAGGAAATAGAGAAAGGCAATTTCCGAGAAGATCTTTATTATCGTTTAAACGTTATTTCGATTAAAATTCCGCCCCTGCGGGAACGAAGGGAAGATATTCCCCTGTTGGTCAACTACTGTCTGGATGAATTAGATCAAGATAATGCCTATATAAACAGCATTAGGAAACCGGAGATTATGGATTACCTAAAGCAATACCATTGGCCGGGTAATGTGCGGGAATTACAAAATGTCATCGAACGGTTAGTGTGTATTGCTGCCCAGCACAGTATCAGTGTTAATGATTTACCCCCGGAAATTTTCAGTCCTACTGATGATAAAACTTCCCCCTCCCCTACCTCTCCCCCGGGAGAATTATCCTCCGAACCCAAGCGAAAAAACTTATTTGCCGAAACCGAATGCGAACAGATAAAAAATCTTTTGCTAAAATACAATGGCAATAAGAGCCAGGTAGCCAAAAAAATAGGCTTCTCCCGCACTACCTTATACCGCAAAATAAAACTCTATAACATCGAATAGGCAAACCAAGGACGGCCCCCCTGCTTCTGGTCTCCTGTTTCCTTATTTGGTGCAGTATACAAATCCTACGGTTCCTAGTCCGGTGTGTAAGCCGATTACCGGGCCGATGGAGTGTATGCTTACTGGTAAATTATACTGGTTTACCAGGGCTTGCTTTAGTTTAAGGGCTTTTTCTGGTGCATTTATATGGTGAACGATGATTTCTTTTAAACCGTATTTTTGGCTATCCTCCTCAAGCAGGTCCAGCATGCGTTTGATAGCCGCAGAAGTGCCCCGGGCTTTTTCCAGTAAATGAGTCATACCATTTTTCATATCTACGGTTAAAATAGGACGGATATTTAATAATGATCCCAGCAAAGCTGAAGCAGTTCCTATCCGTCCTCCCTTTTTTAAATATTCAAGGGTTTCCGGTACAAAATAAAAGTGTACCCTCTCCCGTACGTATTGGGCAGCCTGTACGACAGCTTTGAAACTCTCGCCGGCTTTGGCGGCACGGGCCGCCGCTAGTACCTGCATACCCATAGCCATGCAGTTGGTACGGGAATCCATAATTTCTATTTTAGCCTGGGGAAATTCCTGTAAAAGCAGTTCTTTGGCTTTAACCACCGTGGTACAAATGCCACTCATGGCCGATGATATAAAGATAGCCACAATATCGTCACCCCGGGAAACGATTTCCCTAAAAGTGGCATAGATCTCTCCTGGTGAGGGTTGGGAAGAGGTGGGAATAACTCCGGTGGTCTCAATTTTATTGTAAAAGTAATCATAATCAACCTCGGTCTCTTTAAAGGATTCATCCTTAAAGTTAACGGTTAAAGGAATTATGCCGATGTTCAGCTCTTGTTGTGTTTGCAGGTCGATATAGGATGTGCTATCGCTTAATATCTTTATAGCCATGGTGAAAGTCCTCCCCCAATTTAATATAGCCAGAATAATAAAATTTAGTTCTAGTTAACAAACATACATAAGAAGTATACTAATAAAATTCCAGGTTCAATAGGGAGATGAAAATTAGACCCTGGTCTTTTCAAAAACCGCAACCGCCCAACCTTATCCTTATCCGGATGCCGGTATGGCGTTCTGCCTGCGCCCCTGGACAGTTTACTAATACCATTGTTTTCTCCTGTATCCCCACCCCAGTATACAGCAATGATTAGACTAGTCCTTTTATAATATTATCAAATCCTAATCCTGACATAAAGAAATATAATGGGCATCTGGTGAGCGGTTCACATCTGATGGGTTGACATGGTATTTGCCAAACCAGTTGGTCCTACTTTGTCTTGGTCTTAAACTCTGACATTCTAGTATGAAGAGGCGTTGTTGTTCCTCCAGGGCTATTATAACTGGTTCTTAAACATGCCAGTAAGGCAGTGGATGAGAACGTTATCCCCCAGGGCTGCTATAACTTGGGCCTTAAACTAAGATATTTGCCCAACTGCAACCGTTTAACAACTCCAAAGTAAGCTGCTCCAAAAGGCCTTTTAAGCTTTTTCGGCCCATTGACCTAATCGGTTTTTGCATAGCGCAATTCTGATGGTAAAGTAGTCGATATCCGCAGGTAAAGCTGCTTTAATCGGTTTTAATTTATCCAGCCCTACCATCTGGGCTGTGGCTAATATTTGTTCCTCTTCCCGAGCAGTTATAAACTCATCCCAGTTTACCGGATACCCTTCCTGGAAAGCCCGCAGGAGGTGGTTTTGGATGGTAGTTATATGCAGTTCACGTTCCCGGGCAATATCTTCTAGTGATTTACCGGAGCGGTATGCCTGCCATGACACCAGGTGAGTAGGAGTCTTTTTTTCCTTGGTAGAAGGCCGGGAAGGACGCTTTTTCTTTTCAGAGTTTATTTTAAATGCTATTTCGGATGTACCTGCATCAGTACCGGATGATCCGGCTGTCAAAGGATTATCCTTTACATAACTGATGATTACATCTAAAAACTGCTGCCCATAGCGTTCCAATTTTACCTGGCCTACTCCGTTAATCTCCAGCATAGCCTCGTAATCTCGGGGAAGAAGGCTGCACATTTCCCGCAAGGTATTATCGGAGAAGACTACATAAGGAGGTATTCCCTGTTCATAGGCGATCTGCTGGCGCAGGGCACGCAGGGTCTGGAATAGCGGATTCTCCGGTTTAACTTCTTCCGGTGTTTTGGGAACCCTTACCGCGACTTTCTCCTGACCTCGTAAAATAGATAAAGCCTTGGGATTTAGCGTTAGTACCGGGTATTGTCCGGTACTAATGTTGAGATAGCCTTCAGCGGTAAGCAGATTTATTAATTCCGTAATCTCTACGGTACTAAGTTTATTCATAATACCATGGGTAGAAAGGCGGTCAAAACCCAGTTCTAAGATCCTTTTTTGTTGGGAACCTTTTAAAACCGAAGCCAGGAGCTTAATTCCATAGGCTTGTTTCATTCTAATGATGCAGGAAAAAATCTTTTGCGCTTCAATAGTAATATCCTTAAGTTCCTGTTCTAAACAATTAGCACAGTTGCCGCAATTATCAGGAATACCCTCTTCTCCAAAATACTTAAGGATGTGTTGGCGCAGGCATCGGGAAGTGTGACAATAATCAATCATGCTCTGAAGATTCTCATATTCGGCCTCTCTTTGCCGGGGGGACATGCTCCCCTGTTCAATGAGGAACCTTTGAATCTGGATATCCGCTGCCTGGAAAAGTAGGATACAATCAGCCGCTTCACCATCCCGCCCGGCTCGTCCAGCCTCCTGGTAATAGGCTTCCAGATGCCGGGGCATATTGTGATGAATAACAAAGCGCACATTCGACTTATCAATACCCAAGCCGAAAGCATTGGTAGCTACCATTACCCGGGTGTGGTCATAGATAAAGGCTTCCTGCTGGCTATCCCTCTCCGAATTACTTAAACCGGCATGATATTTACCTACCGGAAAACCCCGGTTTTTCAGCTCTTCAGCCAGGTTTTCCACTTCCTTACGGGTGGCTGCATAAATGATACCGGAATAATGGGGATGTTCCTTCAGGTAGTTGACTATAAACCGGGTACGGTCCACGCCCTTAACTACTGAAAAATAAAGGTTAGGACGGTCAAAACTATTGATTAATACCAGGGGTTGTTTAAGACCTAGTAAATTTATAATATCATCCCTTACCCGGGGAGAAGCCGTAGCGGTGAAAGCCGCTACTACCGGCCGCAGGGAAAGGTCATTAATCCAGGGGCCAATGCTTCGATAACTGGGACGAAAATCATGTCCCCATTGGGAAATGCAGTGAGCCTCATCAATAGCCACTAGGGAAAGGGGAAGACTGTGTAAAAGCTCGGTAAATTCCTCAGAGTCTAGCCGCTCAGGGGCCACATAGAGCAGTTTATAGTAACCCTGCCGGGCATTATTAAGGCGGTTATAAAACTCGGTGCTGGTCAGAGAACTATTAATAAAGGAAGCCTTAACTCCCTGGTTATTAAGGTCGTCTACCTGATCTTTCATCAGGGCAATCAAGGGGGAGATCACCAGGGTAAGCCCGGGTAAGACCAGGGCGGGAAGCTGATAGCAAAGTGATTTGCCTCCCCCGGTAGGCATTACCCCTAGGGTGTCCCGGGACTGCAGAATACTATCGATAAGCTGCTCCTGGCCCGGTTTGAAATCCTGGAAACCAAAATACTGTCCCATAACCTGCCGGACCGTCGCCTTCATTTACAACCATCTCCTTTATGGGTTAGTCTTTATAAATCACAACCGACATCGTCTTAAATATAGGCTCAGGTCGGTTGGGGAAAAGTCAGCTAATTAACTACACGGGTAATCAGCATAATACTTCATTCTATTATAATGGGGGAGGTTTTTAAAATTATCAACTAAACGGGCCAACCTTTTCAGATATAGTTATGATAAATAGCCTTCTAATCCTAGGATTTTCGCCTAGCTGGCCTTTCCATGAGGCTAATACCCCCTTATATCCAATATCTCCCGAATCTGTTAATACAACGGAACCTCTAATGCTTATATGTATACCCTATATCCCAATATCTCTCGAAGCCGTCCGAGCACAGTAGGCTGCGCATAGCTGCCCGGCTGACCGTAGCTGGACAGTCATTAAAAAATTACCTACCCGACTGGACTATTAATCCGGAGTTATCAAATAGGAGGAAAAAGAACCTATCTGGAGAACGTAGCAGGGGGGAGGTTTATATGCAAGTTTTGAAAAAGCATTTCAGCATCGGCTTAATATATAAAGAGGTAGGACGTTTGTTTCCTGCTCTGGCCGGAACCCTCGTTTCTTTATTCTACCAGTTTATCAATCTTTATGGCCTTATACCGGCGGCTCTTCTAATGCTTTTTATATTGGGCATGATAACCGGGCTAGCCGCCTTAAGTTTACAACTAATAAGCTTATTTAACCTGTCTATAGTCCAATCTACCTGGCTGGCCTGTATTGGTGGGGTCTTTTCTTTTCTGGCATGGATCACCATAAATATTAATATTAACCGCCAGGCGGGCTTACAGATCATTAAAATAAACTATTCCTCTCGAACCGCCTTTATATTACTATCGCTGATACTCTCTAATCAAATCCTGCCCATTCGTGTGGAACCAGGGACTCAGTTTTGGGATTTACATTTTAAACCCCATCTGGCCGGCAACCTGGGTACTCTCCGTTCTGACCAGCTAACGGCAGCTATTCAGGCTGACTACCTGCGTTTGCGGGAAATTTTGCCGGCCAACACTATTCTGTTTGGATGTACCCCGGGTTCACTAGAAAAGCGCTTGCGGGCGGCCGGGGTAAAACCTTCCGATTTTACTATGGTAAAGACTATTATACCCCCTGAACATGCCAAAATCTTTGGTCCCAGGCGTTCCTTTTTCCTATATGTTTTCAGACTTTCCTAAATTAATTGCTATACTAATAAAAAACCTGCGGGCAGAATTTGTTTACCGGGATGACAAAATACATAGGATAAGTGGTAATCTATCATTCTAGTTAATAGGGATAAAACCTTATGTCGGATGAAAATACTATGAGATTAGTAGAACGGCCATTTATCGTGGAAAAACCTTCCGGTTCAGTAGAACTATTTTTTATCATGAGGGTACAGTTTTTGATCTACCTTGTGGCAAAAAACAACTGCTTCTACTCGGCGAAATTGAAGAATTAAGGATTTTATATGCTTACTAATTTATAAAGAAAAATGAATCTGTAATAAATATCAAGAAAATTAACAACATTCAGACAAGTATGTTTATAATGAAGAATAGCATTTACATTGTAACTATAAAAAAGGTGACAAAAGTATTGGAGGTATAAAGAATTGCACTTACCAGACTTAAAAATAGGAAACCTGCATCCCAGATTTCCCATTATTCAAGGTGGCATGTCAATTAAGGTATCGACGGCTTCTCTTGCGGCAGCAGTTGCCAGAGCCGGTGGTATAGGTGTAATCGGTGGAACAGGTATATCTCCGCAGGAGCTTATAAAGGAAATCCGTCAGGCCCGGTCCCAGGCTGGTAATGGTATCCTGGGGGCTAATATTATGTATGCGGCCCGGCAGTTTAAGGAACTAGTCCAGGCGGCCATCGATGAAAGCATCGACTGTATATTTACCGGAGCCGGTTTTTCCCGGGATATATTCCACATGGGGAAAAACAGCGGTGTTCCTATTGTGCCCATTGTATCATCTGGCCGGGCGGCCCGTCTGGCCGAAAGATCGGGTGCGGCGGCAGTGGTAGCAGAGGGAACGGAAGCAGGAGGCCACCTGGGAACGGACCGCTCTATAAAAGATATTCTTGTCGAAGTTAAGAAAATTGTAAAAATACCGGTAATTGCTGCTGGTGGCATAGTAGACGGATTTGACATGGCCGAAATGGTCAAATTAGGAGCTGATGGAGTACAGATGGCTACCCGTTTTGTACTTAGTGAAGAATGTTCGGTAGCTAAGGAATACAAGCAAATGTATCTGGATGCGAAGGAAGAGGATGTGGTTATCATAAAAAGTCCGGTAGGATTACCGGGGAGAGCCATCAAAAACCGTTTTACTGAATTGATGCAAAAAAACGAAAAGCCCGAATCAATGGAGTGTAGTGCCTGCCTGAAAGACTGTAATCATGTGTACTGCATAAGACATGCCCTCCTGGAGGCCCGGGATGGTAGGGTGGATAACGGGGTTATTTTTGCCGGAAAAAATGTATTCAAGATCAAAGAGATACTCCCGGTAGAACTTATTTTCAAAAAAATCCTTACCGAATACGCCACCGCCTAAGAAAGCAAAAAGAAGTAAGGGAAAGTAAAAGATAAAAAGCGTGTCAGCATCACAATCCTCTGACACGCTTTAAAGCTAAACAAGCTGATAAGTTATCTTACCGTTGACAGTGACTCTTTTAAGTGATCCCTTTACTTCCAGGTAGCGCAAGTGAGATATAGCCTCTCCGGTCGCAAACCATTTTTGGGGAGTAGAAAACTGGTCCCACCGTTCATAACTCATATCCCATTTCATTTGTGTAGCAACCTCATAAGCATTTTGTGATCCGCCCTCTAAAATAGTAAGAACTTTCTCTTCTGGTAATTTGCTCGTCCCGCTGATTTGTTTTGGAACCATTTACCACCATATTACATATTATGGTTTCAAAGGAAAAAATCATTAAAGGGGGATTAGGCATTGGGAAAGTTAAAGTTTCTAATAGTTTTAGTAGCTGCTTTAATGCTACTGTTTACTTCGGCTTCGGGAATATGGGCCCAAGCCCCGGCACAGAACTCCTATGAAGGGGAAGGTTTTCACTATATATCCGGTGAAAGTTTCCCCACAGACATTCAGGTTGCCGGCTATGATCAAAAGACCTTAAAATACTATCTAAACTACACCCTTCATACCACGAAGACTGTTGAAGCTGCAGAAACCGCCACTTTTAGTTACGTAATTGAGGCATTTAATGACAGTGGAGTACAAATCGGTAATTTGGGTACTTTTGATGTTCCCGAAACAGCTGCTGGTGATACCGGTTCCACAGACGCGAGTGTAAAAAATAGTGAAATCACTATAGATAGTCCAGGACTTCCTGCCGCCTACCGGATTGTAATTACAATTAGCGAAACAGTAGTAGCTTAATTAAGTACACTGGATGGGGTTTTCCCCTATCCAGTATTTTTTCCTCTGTTTCCGGTAGCGTTAATGCAGCATAATCATATGATGATATTGGGAAATTATAAACTCTATTAAGTCCCTCAGCAATAAGGAGGTGAATAAATGTCACCTATTAATGAAACAGAAAAAATAACAGATAAGAAATCGGTTAAGAAAACCGGATGCCTTATGTTATCAATATTGCTCATTGTTGTTATGTTTATTGTGCTAATATGTTATTACTGTCCCAGACCCTCTCCACCGGTGGAAGTTTGGTTTGAAGAATATTTCGAAAAAGGTCTAGGGGAATGGGAATATTTAGATGCTAAATGGATTGATGACCAGGGTGTTGTTCATAACACTTCAGCCCGAGTAGGGAGAGACGTTTACCTGGCTCCGTACATAGGCTATGAGTTTACTACCCCCATTTATAGTAATCAGATCGTCGTTGAATTCTATATTAAAATAGAAAAAATTATAGGTGCCACCACCCTGGCCTCACTTGATTTTCCCACTGGCGAGATAACTGTGGTAATAAACAGCGACAGATACCTCGGAGTATCCTTTGGGCTTTTTGAACCGGCTCAATACAGTACTAGGCGCCTAATTCCGGGGGAATGGCAAAAAGTTCAGATCTATGTGAACACTTCGGAAAGCAAGTTATCGTTATACCATAACGACTCGGAAATTTTGGTCACCCACCGGCCGGGAACACCACCCCTTATGAAAATCTGGTTAGGCTCGCTCTGGATTGCCGGTGCAGGAAACTACGAACCTACTCTGGGATCTCATTATGATGCAATTCGGATCGGGAACCCCGGTCTCCTGGTATCCAAGACTCCATGGGATAAAATAAAAGCAACTTTTTCTAATCTATAACCAGGAAGCAAGGGACGGTCCCCCTGCTTCCTGACGGTCCCTGTGCTTCCTTAGTTATTAGTCCTTTAGGATATATTCCATGCCTTCACCGATCATTACTAGTTCACCTTTTTGATTGGTACATTTGGTTTCCAGGCGCACCATGCTTTTTGCTTCCAATTTTTCTACGATGGTAGCGGTTGCCGTAATGGTATCTCCTACATAAACTGGTTTGAGAAATTTAATGCTCTGGTTGGCATATACGTTTCCAAAGGTGGCCTGGGTGATGGCATTGGAAATTAAACCTAGAACCATTACTCCAGGTACCAGAACATCCTTAAAACGAGTGGTTTGGCTGTATTCTTTGTCAATATGAATAGGGTTTAAATCACCGGTTAAACCTACCCAAATGATAATGTCTGTTTCTGTCATTGTTTTGGTAAAACTGGCAGAATCGCCTATATTCAAGTCTTCCCAATGTTTTATTTTGTCACTGTAATCCATATCTTTCTACCTCCCCCATTACCGTAATATCTGGCTGCCAATTACAACCCGCTGAATCTCACTGGTACCTTCATAAAGTTCAGTAATTTTGGCATCTCTCATCATTCGCTCAACTGGGAATTCGCGGGTGTATCCATAACCGCCGTGAATCTGTACCGCCTGATTGGCAACCCAGTTAGCAGTTTCCGAGGCTTTGAGTTTTGCTATAGCGGCATCTAATCCGTAAGGTAAACCTTGGCTTTTTCTCCAGGCAACATCATAGGTTAATAACCTGGAGGCTTTAATATCTACCGCCATATCGGCTAGTTTAAACTGAATGGCTTGTAGAGCAGCAATAGGTTTGCCAAACTGTACCCGCTGTTTGGCATAGTTTAAAGCAGCTTCATAAGCCCCCTGGGCGATTCCCACTGATTGTGCCGCAATACCTATGCGCCCACCATCCAGAGTTTCCATGGCGATTTTAAAGCCCTGGCCTTCCTGACCGAGCAGGTTTTCTTTCGGAATACGGCAGTTTTCAAAGATAAGGTCACAGTTCTGGGTTCCCCGCAGCCCCATTTTCTTTTCAAATTTCCCAAAGGAGAAACCTGGAGTTCCTTTTTCAACTATAAAAGCGCTAAAGGCTTTACTTCTTAATTCCTTGGGGCCGGTACGAGCAAATACAATATAGGTGTCAGCAGCTTCTGCATTAGTAATGAAGATTTTGCGTCCGTTAAGAATCCACTCATCTCCATCCAGTTCAGCTTTGGTAGTCATGCCCATAGCGTCAGATCCGGCATTAGCTTCGGTCAAACCGAAAGCTCCTAATTTCTTACCTTCCACCAGGGGAATGAGAAATTTCTTCTTTTGTTCTTCGGTTCCATGAATCCAAATGGGTACGGTACCTAAACTAAGGTGCGCTGATAGAGTGTCCGCAGCAGACGGATCCACCCGTCCCAATTCTTCAACAGCAATCGCATAAGCTATAAAATCCATGCCTGCCCCGCCCCATTCTTCTTCAAATGGAATCCCGGTCAGACCTAGTTGACCCATCTGATCATATACTTCACGGTCAAAGTATTCATTTTCGTCCCGATCAGCTACTTTCGGAGCCAATACTCCTTCGGCAAAATCTCGTACTGATTGTCTTAACATTTCGTGTTCTTCAGATAGTCTGAAATCCATTTTTTATACCTCCCATATTCTCCCTGATAGTCTATTTAAAAAGCCCTGGTAACCATAGGCTGATTCCTGGAACAAAGGCAATTAAAACCAGCATCAAAATCATGGTGATTAAAAAGGGCATGATTTTCGCAAAAGCCTCGGTTAACGGAATCTCCGATATGCGACTGGCCACAAAAACAGTCAGCCCCAAAGGCGGGGTAATCATTCCAATGGCCAGGCCAATCACCATAATGATCCCGAAGTGAATTAAATCAACCCCGAATTGCTTGGCAATGGGAACCAGAATGGGCACTAACAAAATCATGGCTGGAGTGGTTTCCATAAATGTTCCCACAAACAAAATAAAGGCGATTACCAGCAGTAAAAAGACCGCTGGACTGTTAGCAATTCCTAACAAGAATGTTGCGGCTTGCTGTGGAATCATTTCAGAAGCCAGAATCCACGCAAAAGTAGAGGCAAATGCCATCAACATAATAACCACAGCATTAGAAACTGCTGAATTTAAAAAGGCTTGATATATACCTTTCAAGTCAAGCTCATGATATACAAAGATACCTACTAATACTCCATAAACAACCGCTATAACAGCCGCCTCCGTGGGAGTAAATTTACCGGAAAAAATCCCCCCCAGAATGATCGCAGGCATGAGTAAGGCTGGTAATGCATTGAAAAAGCTCTTGACTACTTCTTTAAATGAAGTCCTTTCCTCAACGGGCAAATTATCCTTGCGAATCATAAAGTAACTGACCACCATAATGGCCACACCTATAGCTATGCCCGGTATAATTCCAGCTAAAAATAGTTCGGCGATTGAAACACCGCTGGCAAACCCAAACAAAACCATCGGTATACTCGGTGGAATGATTACACCTAAGGACCCCCCGGTTGCCTGTAATGCGGTGGAAAAATCCTTTTTATAGCCTTGCCGGACCAGGGCAGGTATCATCATTCCCCCTATAGCGGCAGTAGTAGCTGCACCTGAACCGCAGACTGCAGCAAATAGCATGGAAGCTAGAGCAGTTACATAAGCTAGACCACCTTTTTTATGCCCCAGCAAGGTGTTGGCAAAGTCAACTAACCTTTTGGAAATACCTCCTGTATTCATAAGCTCACCGGCAATGATGAAAAACGGTATAGCCATTAAAGGGAAAGAATCAATTCCGGTAAAAAGCCTTTGCACCGATACGACTACTGGTATCTGGCCCTGGTACAATAAAGCCGCTATCGAACCAACCCCCAGCGAAAAGGCAATCGGTACTCCTAAAAGGACCAGGACAAAAAACACTAAGAATAGTACTCCACTCACGCCTCAACACCTCCCTTACTAATCAGTTGGCTAATCTCCTTTACCAGCATTACCAGGGTATGAAAAATCATCAATGCAGCTGATAAAGGTAGAGCCAGATATGCCCAGCTCATTGGCATTTGCAGGGCTGCTGATTTTTGTAAGGCAGTAGCTGTTACCAAGTGATTACCTTGGGCAAAAATTATGCCAAATAAAACCAGAAGCAATAGATTAGTAGCTATCATTACAATGGTTTTCATTCGAGGCGGGAACTTGCGTAGGAGTACGTCAATCCCCAGATGCGCTCCTCTAACCAAAGCAACACTCGCCCCTAAAAAACTTACCCAAATAAACAGGTATCTTCCTAACTCTTCTGACCATGGTAGTGAATAGTGCATTAGAGTTCGGCTGAAAACCTGTGAAAAGATGACAACTGTCATTACCAGGGCCAAAATCGTAACCAGGATTTCTTCAATCCGCAGCACGACTTGCTCTATTTTCTCTATCTTTTCCATTTCGGCCTCCCTGTAATTTGCAGTGGGATTGAAGCAGGTAGATATCACCTGCTTCAATCTACCTCTTTATTTACCCAATTCGATTACTTTATCTACTAGTTCTTTTCCGCCCACATCTTTAGCATATTTGTCATACAATGGTTTAACTGCTTCTTGGAACGGGGTAAGATCAGGTTCATTGAACTTCACGCCGGATTCTTCCATCTTCTTCAGGAACATAGCTTCACGTTCACGAATCGTCTTCCGTTCAAAGTCACGGGCTTCCATAGCGGCTTCCTGCAATGCTTTTTGCTGTTCCGGACTTAGCTTCTGGAAAGTAGATTCAGCAATAAATAAAGGTACCGCCGAATAGAATTGTTTAGTTAAGGAACCATATTTGGTAACTTCACCAAAACCTCCTGTATAAGCAGTTTCAGCTGCACCTTCTGCACCATCAACAACTCCCTGCTGTAATGCAGTATACAGTTCACCCCAGGCCATGGGAGTTGAACTAGCCCCCATAATATTGAAAGTATCTACCATGAGCGGGCTTTCCATAACGCGAATTTTGACGCCTTTCATATCCGCAGGTTTTTCAATGGGGCGGGTGTTATTATAAATACTGCGGAATCCCTGCTCCCACCAAGCTAAATTACGAATTCCCTTTTCGAGAAACTTCTCATCAATATAAGCACCCACTTCACCATCCAGAACCTTTTCAGCGTGTTCCTGGCTCTTGATAATGTAAGGCATATCTAAAACCATGACCTCTGGGACAAAACCTGCTATTGGTCCAGTAGAAATAAGTCCCATTTCAACTGTCCCCAGCTGCATACCCTCAACCAGATCTCTTTCATTTCCCAATTGCGAACTCGGATATATCTGAACTTTCAGGGTGCCATTGCTCTTTTCTTCTACTAACTCAGCAAATTTCTCTAGTCCGATCTGATAACTATGCTCAGGAGATAAAACATGACCAACCCTTAAAGTAACAACTCCATCACCTTTGCCATTACCAGATGCATTATTTTCATTGTTACCGCCGCATCCTACAAATGCAGTCAAGCTGAAAACCAGCAATAGTACCACGGCAATTTTGCTTATACTTGTTTTTCTCATTACTTTTCCCCTTTCTACATTAAAAGTCTTATAAGAACTGATCTGGCTAAGAAATGTTGGCCTGTTCCACCTCCTCTTAGACCTATAGGCACCTCAGCAACATAACTGCTAATGGCTTTTTCCTGGTTATGAGGCGAAATAGATCCGGTTGGCTTTTTCTAATATTTCCTGGCGGAAATCAGGATGAGCTATATTTACCAAGGCATGCATCCTTTCCCGCACTGTTTTTCCTTTTAACTTAGCTATACCATATTCAGTTACTACATAATCCACATCATGCCGGGATGTTGTAACTCCAGTTCCTATATCAAGGGCAGGTACAATACGACTGATTTTTCCTTTGGCCGCAGTTGAAGGAAGAGCAATAATCGACTTCCCACCTGGTGAACGTGTAGCCCCACGAATAAAATCTACCTGTCCGCCTACTCCGCTAAACTGCCTGGCTCCCAGCATATCTGCAGCTACCTGTCCTAATAGGTCCACCTGAAGGGCAGAATTAATGGATACCATTTTATTGTTTTTGGCGATAAAATACGGATCATTTACATACTCTTCAGGGTACATTTCCACCATGGGGTTTTGGTTAACCCAGGTATAGAAATCTTTAGTTCCCATTAAAAATGTAGCTACCATTTTGTCCGGATGTAAGGTTTTCTTTCTGCAATTAATAACTCCGGCCTCTACTAGTTTCACCACCCCATCCGAAAACATTTCGGTATGAATACCTAGGTCATGTTTGTCAGTCAAAAAAGACAAGACCGCATCAGGTATTCCTCCAATTCCTAACTGCAGGGTTGATTCGTCCTCAATTAAAGATGCAACATTACGACCTATTTCTTTTTCAACTTCTCCGATGGTAACGGGGATTTGCTCCAGTAACGGAATTTCAGCCGGAACAAAGTAATCTATTTCACTTACATGTAGAAAGCTTCGTCCCATAGTTCTGGGCATATTAGGATTAACTTCAGCAATAACTATCTTGGCCGACCTGGCAGCTTGCATAGTATAATCCACCGAGATTCCCAGGCTGCAGAAACCATGCCGGTCCGGGGGAGTAATGGTAACCATTGCCACATCAACGGGTAAAACATTGTTTTTAAACAAGGACGGAATCTCCGAGATAAAACTGGGAGTAAAATCGGCTCTCCCCTCATAAAACGCATCCCGGGTAGAAGGTCCTAAAAATAGCCCATTATGCCGAAAAGAATCCTTCATATCAGGATGGACATAACTGGCTTTACCTTTAGCTACCATGTGCACAACTTCGACACCTTTTAGCTCAGAAGCCCTGGCTACCATGGCCTCAGTAACAAGCTGTGGTTCACCACAAGCATGTCCTAAGACAACTCTGTCATAGGATTTTATGCATTTAACAGCTTCCTCAGCCGTGGTGATCCGGCTGGCATAATACTGTCTCAAAATTGATCCACACCCTTCCCAATGATATGATTATTGTAATGATTAATATTAGGATTTTTTGAGCTGTTGCTTTAGTAATATGCATTTTTTATGCCAACCTTTTTTATGTTGGAGACTTACCAGGCACAAAAGCCCGAAATACGGCATGTTTAAAATAATTTATTTTAATTTTTCTTGAACTTTACCCGGCCCATGCAATGTTAAGACTAATACTAAAGGTGATTCTTTTTCGTTTCGGTTTTTTGGCTAAAGTCTAGTAAATAGAACTTTTGGAAGCGGTGAAACAAAAAAAGACTCGGGTGAACCATAAAAGGTTCACCCGAGTCTTTTTTGTTATATTATTTAATTGTTTCCAAAATCCAACCCATACCGGGTCGCTTTTCTAATGATGGTAGTTTGGCTTACTCCCAGAGCTGACGCTACTTTACGGGAACTTTTGTGCTTTTTAATAGCCTTGGAAAGAATCTTCTTTTCGAATTTTTCTACCGCTGCTTTTAGATCAGTAATCTCGACTTCTTCCTCAACTTGCTTAACTTTTGTGTTTTTAATATTCGAGCGAAAAAAAACACAATCCTTTATATCATCATCAGGGGAAGTAACAATAGCACGTTCAACAATGTTTCTTAGTTCCCTGATATTTCCCGGCCAATCATATTCCATCAGCTTGTCAAGAAACAACGGATTTATACGTTTATTAAGTCCGTACTGATTATTAAAAATTTTTTCAAAATAGGCCACCAGCATGGGTATTTCTTCTTTGCGCTCTCGTAACGGAGGTATATAGATGGGAACCACATTCAGCCTATAGTAAAGGTCTTCGCGGAAAGTGTTGTTTTGTACCATCTTCCACAAATCCCGGTTAGTAGAGGTAATTATGCGCACATCAACTGGTATGGCTTTAACTCCGCCAACACGTATAATTTCCCCCTCCTGGAGTACCCGCAGCAGTTTCACCTGTAATGAATAAGATATATCACCGATTTCATCCAGGAACAAGGTTCCACCAGAAGCAATTTCAAAAATACCCATTTTCCCTTCTTTTTTGGCCCCGGTAAAAGCACCTGCTTCGTAACCAAATAATTCAGATTCCAACAGGGTTTCTGGTATAGCCGCACAATTAATACGTATATAAGGCTTGTCTTTGCGATAACTATTGTTATGCATTTCCCGGGCGATAATCTCTTTACCTACCCCTGATTCACCTTGAACTAAAACAGTAGAATCCACCTTTCCCATGTGCATTACCAGGCTCATTATTTCTTTCATAACTTCCGAACCGATTACAAAGTCTTTTTCGTTTTCCATCTGGATCTTTTGCAATTCCCGTTGATAATGCAGGGTCAGCTCATTGGCATGTTCTACTTCTTGCTTGAGACGGTTAAGCTCCGTGATATCCCGGCCATTTGTTAAAACTTGTATTAGCTCCCCACGCTTGTTATAAATAGGATTGCCGGTTACTAATAGAGTCTTACCTGTTTTTATATTCTGGGTAAAAGTAACCGACTTACCTGTCTTTATAACCTCTACGGTAGCGGAACGGTCGTAATAGCCTTCCTCGACTAATTCATACATAGTCCTTCCCAGAATTTCGTCTGCCGGAATGCCGGTAAGGCGAGTGTAGGCATCATTTACCCGCAAAATTTTCCCCCGGGCATCAGTGACAAATAAGCTGTCAAAAGATGCTTCCATCACATTATTAAGTTCTTGTATACGTTCATAAAGAGTAGCAACCAGCTCTGATTTATTTACTATTCCCATCAATTGCTGCTCCTGATACACCAGCGCACAAATATATTTACTTTGCAAAAAATCTTCCACATCATCTTCTACATCACAGGTGAATAGGTCTGTATCGATAAGTTGGCTTATGGGGGATTCAAGTTTTTTCTCGCTAATGGCACGCAAAAGATGCCAACGGCTTATGATACCAGTTATGGACTGGTTTTCATCAACAGTAACACAGATATCAGTTTCTGATGATAATATATTTATGATGTCTTCTATGGACTGCTGGTTTTGATGCACGATAACTGGTTCGCCCGTGATTATTTCATAGAATTTCATAGAATCCCTCCAGTAATACGGTTACCCTAGAATTTTGTTAGTAAGCAAGATTATCATCACAAGTATCATCACAAGCTGAAAATAAATACATGCTGAATTTCCACTAATAGCTACCGTCCCCTTGTCCTCCCGGACCAGTTTTTCCTGGGGCCCACCCAAGACCTCGGCATAAGTTTTTGCAGCAACAGCTATAAAACATTATAAATAATTAATAACTATAATGTATCAGCCGATCAATAATTGCAAATGAAACTTCCTTCACTTTTATTAAGATACACCCTAATACACTCCATAAGAAAAATAATCATACATGGCTCTAATACTCTTAGCGGTCCTTTCCCTCTAAATGGAAAAAAGGAAGCAAAGGGACAATCCCCTTGCTTCCTGCCTTTAATGGCGAAAGGAAACCAAAGGACCTGACGTCCCTTTGCTTCCTTGCTATTAGATGGTCTTTTTTAATTCTTCGATTAAACGTGGAACGATGGTGTAAAGATCACCAACTATGCCATAGTCGGAAACTTCAAATATAGGAGCGTTTTCATCGGTGTTTATAGCACATACTACTTTGGCATCCCGGAAACCGACTACATGCTGTATCTGGCCTGATACACCTACACCTATATAAAGTTGAGGTTTGGCTTCTAGAGCTGATATTCCGAGACTGCGTTCTTCCGGTAACCAGTGCAATTCATCAGCTATTGGTTTGGTGCATCCAAGTTCTCCGCCTACTAATTCCGCCAGTTCGCGAATCATTTCCAGATCTTCCTCTTTTTCAACGCCTCTTCCCACCGCTACAATTACCCCGGCTTCTCTTAAATCTCCACTTTCACGTACTCTGGTTTTTTTCTCCATTACCTTTAGGGAAGATAGCGGTGGTGCCGGTAATTCTCTTACAGTTCCTTCCCTTCCACCCTCTTTTTCAGCCGGTTCAAATGTTCTTATAGGTATAGTGGCCATCTGGGGGCGAGTTAAACATTCAACTTTTTGTAGGCCTGCTCCTCCGAAAACCAGGCGTTCCATTTCCAATCTGCCCTCATCACCCAGCTTAAGTGATATACAATCACTGCAAAGGCCTGTATCTAACCGAGAAGCAATACTGGCCGCTATTTCTTTCCCTTTTAAAGTCCCCGCTACTAAAAATAGGTCGGGATCTTCTTTTTTAGCCTCATCCACTATTACCGGGACACAGGCTTCCAGGGCCTGGTGGGCTGCTAAAGCAGGCAGCAGTAGGACTTCATCTGCTCCACAGTCAATGTGCTCCTGGACCTGACTATGATCATTTAGTATAAGGCTTACCAGTTTGGTTCCCAGTTGTGACGCTAGTTCTCTACCAATATTTAAAAGCTCTAAGCTTTGTTCATGCTTTTCAGCTAAAACCCATACACCAGCCATTAAATCACCCCCCTACTTGATTACTCCTGCTTTTAATAATGCCTGTATGAAACCGCTAATATCTTCGGCACCATCCTTTAATTTTACGCAGCTGCGTTTCATGCTGGCCGCTTTAATTTCCGTTGTTTTTATTTTCGGTTGATAATCCCCGGATAAGTCTTCCTTACCAACATTTATTACTGGTTTTTTGGACGCAGCCAGGGTATCTTTTAATCCAGGTACACGCGGAGAATTTATCTCGGGTAAAACTGTAACTAAAGCCGGCATAGGAGCCGTAATTACTTCTATACCATCTTCGACTTTGCGTTCTACAATGATCTGGTTATCTTTTATTTCTATCTTCTGGGCAAAACAAATACAAGGAATACCCAGCTTGTCTGCCAGCCGGGGCCCGACCTGGCGAGCATAAAGGTCACTGGAACCTTCTCCACAGATAATTAAATCGTATTCGATTTTTGACCCGATAACATCGGCTAATATGGCTGCGGTTTGGGAGGGTTCCAGATCAACAAAGGATTCAGCATTTATAAAGTAGGCCTTATCCGGCCCCCGAGAAAGGGCATTTTTTATGCTTATAGCTGCTTCAGGAGAACCTACCGTAGCGGCAATAGCATCACCACCGTATTGTTCCTTAATACGTACTGCTTCTTCGATGGCATAACGGTCATAGTCACTAATTTTGTAATCCACTGATTCGAGATCTAGTTGACCGGAACTACCTGGTCTGATATAGGCTTCATCTATCACCCATTTAAAACAACTGATTATATTAGGCATAGCCTGTCACCTCACTTTATTGGGCTTAAAATTAACTGTTTTATTATTTTTAGTATAGCTATCTGCACTTATATTTATAGGTAACAATGTCCTTAAAGAGATACGGGGGACAGGGATTATAAGTCCCATCCCCCGAAACTTTTCTACCTGTTCTTTAGCGCAGGATATTACCAGCAATTACCATGCGCTGGGCTTCTGAACTGCCTTCATAGATTTCGGTTATTTTGGCATCACGCATTAAGCGCTCTACTTTAACCCCTTTAACATATCCATAACCGCCATGGATTTGCACTGCTTTTACCGTATGTTTCATAGCCGCTTCGGCACAGAATAATTTAGCCATGGAAGCTTCCTTAGTGAAACGCTGCCCCTGGTCTTTTAACCAAGCAGCATGGTAAGTCAGGAACCGGCAGGCATTGAGATCTGTAGCCATATCGACCATCCACCACTGGACAGCCTGATTTTTGGAAATAGGCTTACCAAACTGAACCCTTTGCTTGGAGTAGCTGATAGACTCATCCAGAGCTGCCTGAAGAATCCCGATGGATTGAGCCGCAATTCCTATCCGGCCATGATCGAAGCAATTCATAGCAATCTTCATACCATCGCCTTCCTTACCTAAAAGGTTGGCTTTAGGGATACGGCAATTTTTGAAGATAACTTCTGAAGTCTGGGAGGCTCTAATGCCCATCTTCTGAAAATGACTGCCTATTGTCAGTCCCGGGGTGCCCTTAGGAACTATAAAAGAACTCATTCCTTTGGAACCGCCGGCCGACTTATCAGTCCAGGCAAAAGTCACAAATGTATCGGCAACCGGGCCGTTGGAGCAAAAGGTTTTGGTGCCATTTAATACGTATTCGTCCCCATCAAGGACAGCGGTAGTAGTTGCTGCCCCAACATCAGTGCCTGCACCTGGTTCGGTAAGGGCAAATGCTCCGATATGTTCACCTTTAGCCAGCGGAGTTAGATACTTTTTCTTTTGTTCGTCAGTACCAAAATTATTAATCGGCATTAAAGCCAGGCTGGTATGAACCGACATAGTAAAACCGGTGGCTGCACAGGAACGTGAAAGCTCTTCTACCGCAATGGCATAAGTTAAATAATCAGTACCCTGTCCGCCATACTCTACCGGGAAGGGCATTCCCATCCATCCGCCCTCAGCCAACTTTTCGATCACCTCTTTGGGGTAACGGGCAGTTTCATCAAGTTCTGCTGCTATAGGCTCAACATACTTTAGCGCAAACTCCCGCATATTACTTCTAACTAATTCTTGTTCTTCACTTAATTTAAAATCCAAAAAAAACACTCCTTTACATGTCTTTTTTTGTGCTTGCTAAGCTTTAATAATCACTGGGTGTTTTGTCTAATATATTCTATTACGTTCCTTTATATTTCTTCTTTATCTGTTTTCTCTATTATATTTGGTATGCAACCTATTAGTCAACCAACTATTTGTGTCCAACTTATTTCTATGCAATCCAACTATACTCTACCTGGTTAATTCCATTACTAATTCACGAAAACTTGTTTTACACCCTTTTTTTCCGATATTTTCTCCTGTTAAATAGCATTTTTAAAAAAACAAAAAAAGAAGACTGTTAAAGCCTCCTTCTTTAGTTTAAAATACCCGTTGCCTTTTTTATCCAAACCGGAATTGTACTCCCGTGCCTCCGCTGGGATATCGCCAATCCAACACCTCCCGGCCACAAACCAAACGGCAGGTTCCACATTCCAGGCACCCATCTATGGTTAATTCCACTTTTCCTTCACTATTTTCTCTATACAAACCCGCCGGGCAGACTCGTACCGCCATCTTTAAGCGGGGATCCTTTTCCATTCCCGGGTTTATCTTAATATGTGCTTCCTTATCAGGTTTAAATACATCAAGTCCCAATTTTTGTTTTAATCCGGCTTCACTCATATTTTCATCACCTTTCTCATATCTCCTACCATCGCCCACATCTCACCAAAGGTCATGTATTGCTTAATAGTAGGATACAGCCGTGGCTTGGAAGTAGAACCTACTGAATAAATGTCCTTCATTATACTACCGACGAGTTCCGGATAATGTTTAAATAGTCTTGGGTTTTCCAATACCTCAGGAGCTGCCTGGAAGTTTTTAAAGTCTTTTAGAACAAAACTTTCTTCCAGGAATTTCTCATATACGGATAAGGTTTCAGCACTAAAATCGCCGACTTCTTTTGCCTTTAATGCTGCCTGAGCTGCATAGTAGCCAGATGCCAGAGCGTACTCCATGCCTCTAACTGTTACACCGATATTCATAGCCAGCCCAGCCGCGTCTCCTGCTACCAGGATACCGTTACCATACAAGCTGCTTATAGCCTTATAGCCTCCTTCAGGGATTACATGGGCCGAATACTCTACTGTTTCACCACCCCTGATTAACCTGGCAACTTCGGGCCGCTGTTTCAACTCATCAATTAAAGCTGGTGCTTCAACAGCAGGATCACCTTCAGTTAAATCCTTTATTCCTACCACCATACCGAGGCTTATACTTTCTTTATTAGTGTATAAGAAACCGCCCCCGAATTTACCCTTAGTTACATCCCCCATAAATAAGCGGGCACAGCCTTCTTCTCCTTCCAGATTAAAACGCTCATTAATAATATCCGGGCTAAGTTCAATAATCTCTTTAATACCTACGGCAAAGTCCCGGGCTAAACCTGGCTGCCGCAGCCCGGCTTTTTCCGGTATTAGGGAGAGGGCCCCATCGCAGCAAATAACTACATCGGCGTTTAACTGATCACCTCCAGCCTTAACACCGGTAATTTTTCCGTCTTCAATTATAACATCATCTACTTTAGCCTTGCTGAGCAGCAAGGCCCCTTTTGCTTCTGCCTGTTTAGCCATCCAGCGATCAAACTTGGAACGCAGAATGCTATAACTTTGGTAAGGTTCTTCCCTTAATTCCTGTCCAGAATACCTGAGGGTAATGGAACGCTCCTGTGCCATCATAGTAACCTCTTCATTGGCGATAAAACGCTCCAGAGGCGCTTTCTTCCAGAGATCAGGGAAAAGATCGCGAACTGGATTAACATAAATCCGGCCCCCGGTTACATTTTTGGCACCAGGATAGTCGCCCCGTTCTAATACTAGTACTTCGACTCCCTGCTCTGCCAGGGTATAGGCGGCTCCCAGGCCGGCCAGACCAGCCCCTACCACTATTACATCAAATTTATCCATCTTTTAACCTCCCCAATTATTCGCCTATGTTCTCCTCCCGATTTCAGTAAATACCATTACAGGCCTTATCTTTCCGCCTATACTCCTTTTTTCAACTTAACCCGAATAAAAAAGGCAGCAATCAGCGGTGTTTATTACTGTTAATTCCTTAATTAAATCGTTTTTCTAAGCTATATTATAATTATAATATATTGTATGCCCATATTCAGTCAACTATTTATTTATATGCCATCTATTGGTATACTTATTAATTTATTGAACATCGTTGTAAAGCCCTGGGCTTACGTCATAGGAATATAAGGCGAACAAATATTCGTAGTATTCTATAATTTACAATATACTAATATGAAAGGATACGAAAGTAATAACAATATCATATATTCCTGTAAATACCATGCGGTTTAGGGTCCGAAATATCGCCGCCAGGTTCTTGGCGAATAAAAAATACCCATGGTGTTAATTAATGACAGACCAGCTTAAGCCGCAAAAACATGACTAGTTATGACTATTTCCATAATGATTAAACAGGCAAAAATAAAACTGACCCCTTGGGAAGTGAGGAGTCAGTTCATTAACAGTTACTATACCCGCCTTCTTTGGCTAGCTGGCTTTGAAAAGATTTAATTACATTTATTCTTTACAGCTTATCTTTTGCAGCAATACCTTAAGATCTTTGGCTTCTTGTTGGGTTAGACGCTCTAAAGTCTTATGGTTAGCATTAACAATAGCCTGATCGACGGATACTTGCAGAGCCTGCCCCTCAGGGGTCAAAACCACACTTAAAGCCCTTCTATCATTAGGATCAGGCTTTCTTTTTATCAACCCTTTATTCTCTAATCGATCTAAAATGCCGGTAATTGTAGAACTATCTAGTTGAAGTCTATCGGCCAGCTGTTTTACGGTTTCCCCATTTTTATCCCAAAGGCATTTTAACACCATATATTGTCCAGGAGTAATCCCAAATTGCTCCAAATCTTCTTTAAATAACTGCTGTACTGACTGCTGCACTTTGGTAAGCATAAAATTTATACAATGTTCCAGTTCCATCGGATCCGACCTTCTTTCCTGAAACTACTATTATAGGTATAGTATATTTGTGTGCTTATAGTTAGTCAACCATTTATTTATATGCCATATATTTGTATGCCCTTTAATTTTTGCAAGGGACAACGCTCTTTTTTTGGCGAAACCTATTACCGCAATATAGTGCTTATCGATGCACCCCTTACCGGCAAAACTTTCACTGCCAAAGCCAGGGAGGAAAATACTAGTCTCAACCAGTACATTGTCTACCAGCTTGCCCGTGGTGTTGGACATCCGGTCAAATAGGGCATGAAAAAAGGTTTACGTATTTTCCAAATGAAAACCAACGTAAACCTTGTTTTATAGGCTATTTATGGTGTCGGAGGAGGGACTTGAACCCTCACGCCTCGCGGCATACGCCCCTCAAACGTACGTGTCTGCCCATTCCACCACTCCGACACTATTGTTCTGACAAGAGGTATTATACAATACCACCGTGGTCATGTCAATGACCGGCGCGTCCTTGGGCTGGGAATAATCTATACTTTTTTCTTGCCCTCTGTTTTTCCTTCATCAACCTCCGGTTTGAGTAATTCCACCCGGGACCAGTCGATCATTTCCATCATATTCACTTCCAGATTATTAACCTTGGGACCGACCAGTTTGGCAGCCTGCTTCTGAAAAAGCCATAGCATAGGTGCATCATCAACGATGATTTCTTCGGCCCGGCCCAGGAGTTTAGCCCGTTCCTGGGTGCTTTTTGTTTCCGCCCGGGAGGCATTAAGCACCTTATCTACCTGGGGATTACGGTAAGAGCAATAGTTACTGATACCAATCTTGGAGCCATGGTAAAGCTGGTAGAGGAAGCTGTCGGCATCTGGATAATCAGCCTTCCAACCTATCCGGGCACAGGCTAAAACCGATTTACCCAGTTGCTTTTTATAGTAATCCCAATCCATTTCCTGCGCCTGTACTTCTATCCCGAAATCAACCAACTGCCTGGCGATGGATTCAACCACCATGCGGTGTCCTTCATCTTTGTTAAAACTTATCACCAGGGGAGCCAGCCCTTCCCCTTCGGGATGTCCGGCTTCTTCCAATAGTTCTCGAGCTTTTTCGGGATCATAGGAATAGCCCCGCATTTGTTTGCTGTATCCGGGTAGACCGCTGGGGATGACCCCTTTGGCCGGACGGTAAGCTCCTCCTAAAACCGTATCAATAATAGCCTTACGGTCGATGGCGTAATTTAAAGCCCGGCGCAATAAGTAGTTACCGGCAAAAGGTTCTTTGTTCATATTAAAGGCCATCCCATAGGTTTCCAGTAAAGGTTTATCTATAAATTGCTGGTTAAGGTGCCCATCCTTTTTAATAGTATTAATCTCCTGATAAGGAACCTGATCTAAATAATCGAGTTTACCAGCTTTAAAATCATTAAAAGCCTGATTTTCATCACTATAGACGGTGATTTGCATAGCGGTCAAAGGGGGCTGTCCTTGGTGATATTTATCATGGCGCAACAGCACCAAGCTATGGTTATCCTGATTTTCCTTGAGGAAAAAAGGACCCGTTCCTGGCCAGGGCGTAACCTGGTCTTTAGTATCAAATACCCAGAATATTGGGTTGGTTAACATATAAATAAAAGCCGCATTAGGTTGGTCAAATTTTATTTTTATGGTGCTATCGTTTACTACTTCAATACCGCTTATCTCCTGGGTTCGACCTTCCAAGCGTTCGTTGCTGCCCGTAATCGACATAAACATGCTGACATTAGCCCACTCTTTAGTATTGGTAAAGCTATGTTCCCAGGCGGCTTTTACATCCCGAGCCGTAAGGGCTTTACCGTTATGAAATCTGACATTGCGCTTTAGGTTTAGCACTAGGCTTTTCCCATCCCCACTATATTTCCAGCTTTTAGCCAGACATGGTTTTACACCCCGAGAATCTTCGTCATAAGCTACTAATCCCTCATACAGAGCCGAGGCTAATAATTCTTCCTCATGATCATCCAACAGAGCAGGTTCTAAGGTGGATATCTCCCCTACCAATCCGGCATTAAAGGGCCGGGTATCCAGACTGGCAGTATATATCGCCTGGTTGTACCATAAAATTATGCCTACGGTAAGAATAATAAGGCCGATTAATGAGCCTAATAAAGCCATGCGCCTGGATTTTACAAACACAAAAAAATGCCCCCTTTAGCACATACTGTCTTGGGGACATTATATTAGGCAAACACCTTTAGTATTCCTTTTTTTGTTAATTGCCGGGGCTCTGGGATTAACTTTTTAGGTGTAAATAGCTCGATAAGCCTGATAGTTTTTCAGAACATTACGGACATAGTCCCGGGTTTCCGGGTAGGGTATTTTATCTAGATTTTCCGGGCTGCCATCCCACAACTGGTCAGCCACCCATTCCTGTACCTTTCCCCGGCCAGCATTATAGGCAGCAATTACCAGGGGAATTTGCCCACCAAATTGCCGGGTTAAATCAGCCAGATACCAGCAGCCTAGTTGGATGTTTAGGTCAGGATCATGTAGATCATCGGTATCCAGGGCTTCTATACCCTGCTGTTCTGCAATCCACCGGGCTGTTTCCGGCATAATCTGCATAAGTCCCCGGGCACCTGCTGAAGACTGGGCTGAAGATTGATATTTGCTCTCCGCCCGGATAATGGCAAAAACCAGGTAGGGATCAACCTGATTCCGGTAGGCTTCTGAAACCACTATATCCCGGTGAGGCTGCGGATAAAAAATCGTGATCCACTTGGGGAAAGTCAGGATCACAACCAAAAATACTAGCACAAATATCCATAATACCATGGAAAAACGCCGTCGCACATTTCTTTTCAAACTAAAACCCCCAACCTAAGTTGACTATTACAGCATATTTAAGTTGGTCGCAAACTATCATTGAAACATTTGGTTATGTAAGCTATAGTTTCCTCCACACTGTTCCGGTTATCAATTACAAAGTCAGCCCGGTTAGCCTTCTCATCCAGTGACATCTGGGCATTAATACGATGGAGGGCATCTTCCCGACTCATATTTTCCCGTTCCATCAGCCGGGATACCTGAGTTTCACCATCTACCCATACTACCCACACCTGGTCACAGATTTTCTCCATATTAGCTTCATATAACAGGGGTATTTCCAAAACCACTACTGCATCAGGGTGCTGGGCCTCAATAGCTTTAAGAGTATCCGTCAAATATTTTATAATCCGGGGATGGGTAATCCGGTTTAGTTCTTCTAGCAGTTCCGGATGTTTAAATACTATAGCACCTAATTTTTCCCGGTTTATCGTACCATTTTCATTAAGAACCTCCCGTCCAAAAACAGCGATAATATCATACCAAGCCGGTTGTTCCGGTTCAATCAAGGTATGGGCTACTTGATCAGCATCAACAATTATAGCTCCTAATTTTTCTAAAGTCCGGGATACGGTACTTTTACCACTGGCGATCCCCCCGGTTAAACCGATAATCTTCATCTTATCACCAATTCAGCCGTATTTTAAACTTTTGACTAACGTCCTTAAGTTGGAAGTGTATAACTTGCCATATTTACAATATTTGCATAATGCCTATGCCTATAAAAATACACCCTGACAGCAGGGAGGCTTTTTCTTTCAGGCGTCTGCCGCCTAGGGTGCTGCCCAGTTGTATTCCAGTGTTTACTAATATAAATTTTAACACACCGACCAACAGGGCAGTTAAAAAAATATTTAATCCGGTCATAGCCAGGCCTACCCCGGCTCCCAGGGCATCTAATGCTAATGCTACCCCTAAAAACATCGCCTCACGGAGGCTGATCTCACCGGAGGAATCCAGGTCCGCACTAGACGGTTCTTTAAGGATCTTAACAATAATACCCAAGCATTTTATACTAAAGGTAGCTATAGGTTCCTCTTCCGAACCATCCATATTATGAATCTTTTCCCGAAAGGCTCCCATCCAAAAGTATATCCCAATAAGTACCAGAAGTATGGAACCGATTATTGTAGCCCTGCGAGGGGATATAAAGGTAGCCAATCCGCTACCTAATACCATGGACAGGGTTACGGCCGCAGCCGAAGAAATAGCTATAACACAAAGAGGTAATATGGGGATACGAATCTTTTTGGCACCATAAGCGATGCCCACTAGGAAACCATCTGCACTAACTGCCAGGGCAAAAAGGAATGCCGCAATGAATTCCACTATTAGCCACTCCTATCCATTTTTCGTAGATATATACCTACTATATGGATAGGAAAATAAAAGTGTTACGCCGGCTACCTCTTAATTCTGACAGTGAGAACAGTAATGACTGCTGCGCCCGCCAATACGCTCCCGGACCAGCAGTTGCCCACAGCGGGGGCAAGGTTCATTAAAGCGGCCATATACATTAAGATAGTCCTGAAAACTTCCTGATTTATTATGCCCATCCCGAAAATCTCTAAAAGTAGTACCCCGAGCAGCAATTCCCATCTCTAGTACTTTTTTTATGGCCGCCACCAGACCCTCTATTTCCTGGTCAGTCAGCGAGCCAGCCGGACGGTTAGGCCGTATTCCCGCGGCGAAAAGGGCTTCATCTGCATATATATTGCCGATTCCGGCGATTAAGTTCTGGTTCAAAAGCAGGGTTTTTATTGCCACCTTGCGTCCTTTAATTATTTGAGCTAATAATGCTGAATCAAAGGCTTCTGAAAGGGGTTCTACCCCCAGGTGTTTAAAAAAGCTGGTGTGATCCCGGATGAACCAAATTCCCCCAAACCGGCGGGCATCCTGGTATACCAGGCAGATACCATTATCCAGGTGAATAATAGTGTGAATATGGGGCTGGTCCAGCGGGGAACCCTCTGGAAGCATATAAAAACGTCCACTCATACCTAGATGTACTATCAGGTTAAGCCCGTTAGCCATCACCAGCACCAGGTATTTTCCCCGGCGCAAAATATCCTGGATAGCACAGTTTAAAAGACAGTCCGGATCATATTCCTGAGCTCTGACTACTCCAGGATGTAATATTTCTATTTTTTCCATCCGGGCCCCTTGATTGTTTTTAATAGTCTGTCGTATAGTTTCAACTTCTGGTAACTCGGGCAAGCCCCTTCCTCCCCTACCGGTAGTCTTTCATATCATTCCAGTTAGGACCGGTTTTAATGGATACCTCCAAAGGTACCCGGAGCTGGCAGGCGTTTTCCATGCAGTCTTTAAGAATTCCGCATACCTGATCCACCTCGTCCCGGTGCACCTCCAGGATCATATCATCATGAACCTGTAACAGCAGTTTAGCCTTCAGGTCGTATTTTTTAAGCTCTTGCGACACCTTGATCATAGCCAGTTTAATGATGTCGGCTGATGTCCCCTGAATAGGAGTATTAAGGGCCATCCGCCGGGCAAAGGACTGGGTCATTTTATTGCGGGCATTCAGATCAGGCAGATAGCGGCGCCGTTTTAATATAGTCTCTACATAACCATGCTCCCTGCCAAAAGTGACAATATCCTCCATATAGCGACGGACTCCCGGATAACTATCCAGGTAGCTGTCTATATAGCGGCGCGCCTCCTTACGGCTAACTCCGGTATCACGTGATAATCCGAAATCACTAATACCATAAATAATGCCAAAATTTACTGCTTTGGCCCGGCGGCGTAATTCTGGAGTAACATCGGCCAAATCTACCTTAAAAATTTCGCTGGCCGTGCGGGTATGTATGTCAATCCCCTCTTTAAAAGTGGCAATCAAAGTTTCATCACCACTAATATGAGCCAGTGAGCGAAGATCAATCTGAGAGTAGTCAGCCGATACCATTATCCATTCTTCCCCGCTGGTAGTAAATGCCTTGCGAATACGCCGCCCTTCTTCATCCTTAATGGGAATGTTTTGCAGGTTAGGCTCCACACTGGACAGCCTGCCAGTAGCAGTCTGGGCCTGTTTAAGAATGGTATGTACCCGGCCGGTATCCGGATGAATAAGTTCCTGTAAGGCGTCCACATAGGTGGATTTTAATTTGGTCACCTGCCGGTAATAGAGAATATAAGAAATAATCTCATGTTCTTCAAATAACTCCTCTAATATTTCCGCCCCAGTGGCATAACCAGTCTTAGTTTTCTTTATAACTGGTAGTCCCAGGTCTTCAAATAGGACTTTGCCAAGCTGTTTAGGAGAATTTATATTAAACTCCTGTCCGGCCAGCTCAAAGATACGCTGCTCACTATTATGAATCCCGGTTTCTAATTCTTCCGCAATGATGCTTAAGGTGTCACGTTCCACCTTAACCCCGGTAAACTGCATTTCGCTAAGTACCGAAGACAGAGGCAGTTCCACCTGCTGGAGCAGATCCCTTTGCTGGTCTGATAGCCCCTGGTAAATGGCCTCATAGAGGGAGCGGATATGGGCAGTTAACAGAACCGGATCAGCCGGATCAATACTTATAGTCAGGTATTTAGCTAAAACTGCTGCCAATTCCTCACCCGCAAAAGTTGGATCATCAACATAGGCAGCCAGCATGGTATCTCCCTTAATCCCATCCAGCTCCACCCCGTAGCGTTTTAATAAAACCTGAGCAAATTTAGCATTATGCAGGTATTTTTTAATAGAACCTTTTTCTAACAAGGGACGCAGCCATTCTAATCTATACAGGGATTTTTCCCCGATCTCCAAATGATAGACGGTTTTTCCTTTCTCCAGATAAATATCCTGGAGCTTAGCCCACATAGGATGATGATAATCAGCCTTCACTAGCAGGGCTACTTCCTGTTGATCTTCTATCGAAGCTATAAATTCAGCTGTTATCTCCTCACTACCTAGCTTGACTACCGGAATTTCTTTTTCTACATACTCTTCCCCGGTATCCACACCCTGCTGTTCTAATGCCTGTAGTAGACTGCTAAACTCCAGTCTTTGATATAACTGGCGCAGGTTATGGTAATCCGGTTCTTTAACCTGGTAATCTTCCAGATTGCAAGGTATGTCGATATCGCGAATAATAGTCCCTAGCTCCCGGCTTAAAAAAGCTAGTTCCCGGTTTTCCTGCAATCGTTCCACCAGTTTTTTACCACTAACCTGGGCCAGGTTTTTGTATAAATTCTCCAGAGTACCATATTCCTTAATAAGTTTTGTAGCCGTCTTAATTCCTACTCCTGGTACTCCCGGTATGTTATCGGAAGCATCTCCCATCAGAGCCTTTATCTCTATAAGGCCTGGCGGGTCAACCTCATACCTTTTCTTCACGGCAGCTGTATCATAATGGTCGATTTCCGTAATTCCTTTACGGGTCATCATAACCGCAGTAGTATCGGAAACTAGTTGTAGGGTATCACTATCTCCAGTAACAATAACGGTTTCTATTCCATCTTCCTCAGCTTTTTTACTCAACGTGCCGATAATATCATCAGCTTCATATCCCTGTAGTTCCAGATAATCAATATTTAAGGCAGTTAAAACTTCCCGCAATAAGCCAAACTGTCCCTGTAATTCATCAGGGGCGGTGGCCCGGTTGGCTTTATACTGGGTAAACATTTCGGTACGAAAGGTTTTTTTGTCTTTATCAAAAGCCACCAAGATATGGGTAGGATTTTGCTCGCTTAACACTCGGTTTAACATGGTTAAAAAGCCATATACCCCATTAGTGTAGATACCCTCCCGGTTGTGTAACAGGGGTAGGGCATAAAAAGCACGATATAAAAGGCTGTTGCCATCGATTAGCATGAACCTGGTTTTGGACATTAATACTCCACCTCAATTAATTATTTATCTATGCAACACCGGCAAAGTTCCTTTTTGTTGTTTGCCCCGGCTGCACTACATTGTGAATAGTCTTTATCTCTAAAATCCGATAGTGATGTATATGATGTATATAAAATTCAATGGGCAGGAAGCTATTCCCTGCCCATTTTATTATACCCCTTATATGTTTTTTAACCGCCCAGCCTATTAGGTTAATAATGGGGAAGCCTTTCCGGCGGCCATATGGCTTATATAAAGCTATATAAATAGGTCAGGGCAATTATCCCTGACCACGAGCGTTTTCAGCTAGTTGTGTGTAACTGGTTCCTGGTTTAGCAAAACCTTTACCGTAACCAGATTCATATCCTGTTCCAGACTTGCTTTTTTATTCTGGAGAGCTTTTAAGCGGTTTTGGCTCTCTTCTAAATGAACCTGGTCTTCTTCACCAGGATTCTTCTTATCCTGTAAAGAGTGTACCTGGCCTTCTACCTCTTTAATCTCTTCCTGTAGCTGGTTATATTCCTGGGTAAGTTCTACCTTGCTGACGGTAGGCGAAGTAACCTCACCAATTTTTTGCAGTTCCAGCATGATATTATCAGCCTGGGCAGGGCTCACCTTTAAAGCAACCTCCCGGCTGTGTTCAGTAGAAGTCCCTACTATACCATTACCCTCTGGAGCTAATACCACCCCAGCCCCGTTAGCCTCAGCGATCTCTTTTATCTGCTTAATTGAACTATTGACATCCTGTACTTTAATACTAGTTTCATATAGATCGGCAACTTTTTTTTCTCCCCCGGCAGGTTTAGCCACTTTTGGCTTAGTACCATTATCTGAACTATCTAGTTTCTCATCATCCGTCATTTCTTCTGATGGGGTGGAAGTCTCCTGATTACTCCACATCTGAATCCTTTGTATAATATCTTCCACAGCTACTGACGGTGCAGATTTATTAGTATCTTCTTTATCCTGCCAAATGGAAGCTATGGTTCCCGCCGGCAGAAAACTACTGGCATAAATACCTAAAGCCAGTGCCAATACCGCTACCCCAGCTGCTATCCATCCCCGGTGACGAGGTTTTTGCAGGTCACGAGTTTTAATAATTCGTTTATTTTCCTGTAAAAGACGGCGATGAAAGTCCTGACTAAAGGACTCCGGCAGTGACGGTGTATTCACCTTAGACAGCAGGGATTGAATCAGACGAAGCTGCTCCAGATCATGGGTGCAGTTGGCACAGGTGGCCAGATGCTCCTCCACCGCCTGGGTTTCCCTGTCATTAGTCATCTTATCTATATAGGGTGATAGTAAATCCCTGACCTGTTCGCATTTCATACACCGTTCCTCCTCGTTTTGTTTGGACGAGGCGTTTAAGGTAAAAGTTCCCTCTCTAAGATTTTTTTTCTTAAAGCTGACCTGGCCCGGCTCAACCTAGACTTGACTGTTCCGCTGGAACAATCCAGGACCTCTGCTATTTCATCATAACTTAATTCCATCATATCTCTGAGAATTATGGCCGTCTTATGTTCAGGTTTCATTTCATCTAGTAGTTCCTGTATGTATTGGAAAAACTCTTTTCGTTCATATAATATGTCGGCCGTAGGAGATGTGTCAGGTATCTCTTTTTCAAACTCATCCCCATCTCTTGTGGCTACTGGTTCATCTAAAGACAAGGTGGGTACTCGTCGTTTTCGCCGGCGTAATTCATCTAAACAAACATTAGTAGCTACCCGGTAAAGCCAGGTACCAAAGCTGGAATTCCCTTTAAATGACCTTAAAGCTCGGTAAGCCTTAAGGAAGGCCTCCTGAGTCATATCATAGGCATCTTCTTCATTTCCCATATAGCGAAAAGCCAGAGTGTATATTTTGTTTTGGTATTGAGTGACCAGTTCCTCAAAAGCGGCCGTATCTCCTTGCAGGCTTTGCTTGATTAGCTGTTCTTCCATTGTCATAATTATACTTCTCCTAGTTTGAAAAGTATTAGGTCCTTTTAAAAAACCTAATGTATATTAATTAGCCCTTCTCCCCAGTACGGTGCAATAGAGGCTTGATATTATAGTCCGGCTACTGTAATAACCCTACCCGGACTTCTAGCCATGTTCCCTTCTTTACGATCCCATCAATATATTCCCATCTAGCAGCACCTAATGTAAGAAAATAATTAGAAAAGTTAATCTCAGGGGATTTGTGGGGATTAGATAAAAGTATTAGGGTCGTTAGTTTTGTCTTTATACTACATTTGATTCGTCATCTTGGGAACAAATCCTTTCGAATCAGTACTGCCTTCTTCTTGCATAATATGTATCAAACGGCTTAAGTGGATAATCATGTGGACTTCGACTTACTTTACCAGTAATTTATCTTTAGCTAAGAAAGCTTTACCTTATACCTACCACATTTTAATTGCCCCGCCAAACTATAGTTTAGCCTATTTGTGTAATAATATTGTTACAGGCCATTTGACAAAAAAGACCACTAACCTCGCCTATATTTAGATCAGCATGAGGTTGGCATATATTTTATTGCGGAGCTTATCCGCTTAATCCTACAGTAACTTAAAACAGTGGTCCCTTGACAACTTTCCTCCCGCACATTATAATTATCTTTGCGTTATAAGTAAAGGAAATCTTGCCAGAGTGTCGGAATTGGCAGACGAGCGCGACTCAAAATCGTGTGCCGCAAGGCGTGTGGGTTCGAGTCCCACCTTTGGCACCATAGGAATTAACAACTCTTGAGATTGCTAGCCAGGCAATTTTAAGAGTTTTTTTATTTTTCTCTACAGTTTTCTGCAAAAGAAAAGCACTTCCTTCTCAATCTTTTCTCAACTAAATATGAAAGTAGTTAGAAAATCACGTAAGGCTAACTTCCTTTAACTTACAATATCCTACCCGCCCCTATAATCCTGACTCCAATCCGCACTATAATCAACATATACCGTCTTTTCCTTTAGGCCACAGAATAATACCTGGTATTTAGCACTCCAGCTTAGGCCCACTTTATATAAATCATATTTTTGTAATTTTTGAAATTTTACCTAAGCAGGAATTATTTCTATTGTGTCGTATATTGTTATAAAGATGAATATCTGTCCATATAAATAAAAAATTTGAAATTACTTCTCCGAGCTTAAAGGCCTAAAGCAAAAAGCCATGGCTTCAAGCCGTTAGGGTACGTCGGGAAACGGACGTGCCTCCCAATGTGGAAAGGAGAGCCGTATTCCGAATGAAATTCGGAGCGAGTCTATTTTCACTGGACTCGCTTTTTTTATAGTCTTAGTCGCTGCTTGTTTGTACCAGTCTATCCAGACCCGGCACTCCTTGTGCCGGGTTTTTTTATTACGTTAAATCCCTGAAGAGGAAAGGAGGTTTAATTAAAACTTACACAAGATTGGAGGTAGATAAGTACTTTAAAATCTTTATTCCATTAAAAAAGATTGGGAGGCGAATAAGAATTGCGTTTAAGAGGCTCAACCAAGTCTAAAATCGCCATATTGACAGCGTTGGTATTTATGCTGTCCATGGTTTTTTCCGTACCGCTTGTGCAGGCCAGCGATACGGAAGGACTGACAAATGAGTTGTTAGAACTTGCAGCAGAAGGAACAACAGATGATGCAAATGTACTAGATAGTGTTTATGAAGCTGTTAACACTAATACAGGTGAAACAGCCGACAGTGACATCCCTGGAGAAGGTACTACCTCATTGCCGGGGAACACTGAAGCGGAACTCCCGCTGGAACCAGAGCCCGGTAATGTTGAGGCTGATGTTCCTGCCGAGGGTACTACCCCATCTCCAGAAAACACCGGATTGGAACCCCCGCTGGAGCCAGAGCCGGGTAATATTGAGGCTGATGTTCCTGCCGAGGGTACTACCCCATCTCCAGAAAACACCGGATTGGAACCCCCGCTGGAGCCAGAGCCGGGTAATATTGAGGCTGATGTTCCTGCCGAAGGTACTACCTCATCGCCAGAGAACACCGAATTGGGAACCCCGGATCTGGAGCTGGAGACGGATAAAGTAAATGAAATCCCTAACCTTAACAACTTCCAACCGATGGAGGCTTCAGGTCCAGCCGAACTGATTATCAGCGATGTTACTAATATCAGTTTCAAGGTGAGTTGGCCGGAAGCTGCGGATGCCAGTGAATATAAGGTAACGGTTAGTAATACTACAGGCGGTGAGACTACGAAGGTAGTGAACAATGTCAGTACGGGAAATCTGGAATATGTCGTATCAGGACTGGAATCCAGTTACCGTTATGACATCGTGGTGGAAGCCGTAGGTGGAACTTGGGCAGGGAATGGCAGTTTCCTGCAAGGTTTGGCGGTTACAACCGCCCCCAATACACTCGTGCTTAAACCAGGCGCGCCCGGAACTAACGGTAATTATACTTTTGAACCATTAGCCAATCCGGACAGTGAAAACGTTTACGAAAAGTTTTACACTTACCAGGGTGATATCAATATAGCTAATGATCATTTTACCTGGTATATAAAGAAAGGTCTTAATAATGGTCTACCAGCAATTAAAGATAATATCCGAGCGTTCCGCCTCTTCAATTTAAGCGATAAAGAGGAAATTGAATTGGATTATGGAAGCGATGAGGATTTTGCAAAAGTACCCCAAAATCCAAATAACTGGCCACAGCCAACTACCATTAATACTGGTGATTTCATTGTGTGCTGCTACTCAATAAGTGGAACCTGTTTTTCTTTTGAAATTAACCTAGCTAATAAACTGCAACCAGGAAAACAGTATGAAATTACCCTCGACCCGCAATTTAGAACTGCCGGTAATAGTCCGCAATACCTAAACAAGGTCTACCATTTCAAATTTACTACCGCCGGTATACAGGATAGCACTCCTCCGGCCTGGCCGGATGGCGCAACTTTATCGGCAGACGGTATAAGCGAATCTGAATTGACTATAAGCTGGCCGGAAGCCGATGATGTTTCTGGAGTTGATAAATATATCATTACCACCAGCAAAGCGGGCGGTATTGTAAAGACTGCAGAGACTGCGGCTCTAAGCTACAAGTTTACCGATCTTGACTCTAATACAGAATATGAATTTAGCGTCAAGGCAGTAGACCTTGCCAAAAACGAGAGCGAGGCTTTAACGGCAACGGTCATCACTGCTGCTCAGGTACCCCAGTGGCCGAAGGATGCCAACCTAAGTATCAGTAATGTTTATCCCACTGAGCTGGTTATTAACTGGCCGAAGGTGGCGGATGAAATTGATTTTGCCGAATACCGGGTTTATGTAGATGGCGTGGAAGAAGCCCGGCTTCCCAACCAAAATTATTATGAGTTGGGTGGTTTAAACGCCGGACATAAGTATAGTTTAAAAGTAGTTCCCTATAATGTTCTCGGTTTTGCCGGAGCAGCTCTGGAAACTATGGTTGTTACACCAGGTGGTGGGGGACTAGTTTTTAATTTTGCACCCCAAGCCATAGATAAAGGGGAAAGTGACTATTATCACCACTATGAACTGGTTTATCCGGTGGATTTGGATAACCTGGTTTTAACCTGGAATTTTGGCAATGGATTGGATAAGAATCTCAGACAAAACCTAGAATGTATCTCCTTGGTGGAAAAAGCCAGCGGAAAGCAAATTACTCTGGATTTGGGTACTGAACCTTATGTAGGTAATGAAGATGGGGTTTTTGCTGCCGGTGACTTTACCTATATTTCCACAGGGGGCGGTACTGGAGGAGGTAGTGGTACGGGTCAATCGGAGATAGATGATGCCTCCAAGATTCGTATGCTGAGATTTGCACCCCGCGAAGCTACACTGGAGCAGATGTCCCAGGCAACTGAGTATGTCCTGGAAATCGATCCTGAATTCACGGCTAATAATGGGCTAAATACATTGGGAAAAATATTTACTTTCAGTTTTATTACGGCCGGGGATGATTTTGAGGCTCCTACCTGGCCTGATAATGCAGCAATTATTGTAAGTAATATTGGCCCCACCAGTGTAATATTAAACTGGCCAGAGGCTACTGATAATGTAGCCGTAAGCAGTTATGACATCTTACAGGGTGCCACCTTTATCAAAAGCGTTAGCGGGCAAATCACTTCCTATAAAGTGGAAAATCTAATTCCCAATACCGATTATGAATTTACAGTGATAGCTAAAGATGCAAAAGGTAATGCCAGTGAAGGTCTAAAGGTAACAGGAAAAACTCCTTTAACTGACAACGAACCTCCTACCTGGCCGTCTAGCAGTAAAATTGTACCCGATAATATTCTGACTGATAACCTGGACCTAATTTGGACCCAGGCTCAGGATAACCTGGCAGTTACCGGTTACCAGCTGCTTAAAAACGGTGCAGTAGTTGCTGAGTTGGATGCTGCTACTATGTCTTACCATATTATCGGTTTGGCTCCGGCAACCAATTATGTTTTCAAAGTCGAAGCCCGGGATGAGTACGGCAACTACAGTAAAGACGGACCGGAGGTAGCTGTCCGTACAATAGCAGGAAAAAGGGATATCACGTCGCCTTACTGGACTAATAATGGCTCATGGAATACCAGTACAGTTTATGATATCAGGGAAACCAGAACAACCTTAACCTGGCCCTGGGCAGCAGATAATGTAGCAGTATATGGTTATGAAGTATATCGAGAAGGTTCGCTAATCGCGACCCTGGATGCATATAGCAATAGTTATACCGATATCCTAGTACCTGACGATAACACTTATACTTATGTAGTTTATGCTTTGGATGGGGCAGGTAACCGGAGCACAGGAATTAACTATTCTGTTCGAACCGGTGATCCTGATCCCGACCTCAAGTCTCCCTACTGGCCGGCAGGTACCTATATTAATCTATCTGAGTTTACTGATACTACTGTAAAAGTACACTGGTCAGAGGCTCTGGATAATATAGGGGTCATAGGCTATGTAGTAATTAAGGACGGACTCTGGACAGAATATGCTGATCCGGGAGAGGAAAATGACCACCGGAGTTTTATCAACCGCTTTGCTATTTACGACCCGAAGTATAATACTTCCGGAATCGCTAACAACTACCCGGCACTGTCACCTGGTGAAACCTATACTTTTTCCCTTAAAGCCTTTGACCAGGCCGGAAATGGTTCCAAGGGAGACCCGCAGCTGACCTTTGTCATGGGAACTAATCCTACCGCAGGCAGCAAGGTTCCTTTTGCCCTGGTCAACCTGGATAATACCCGGGGTAGTCTTAACAGCCTGACTGGTGCTTTAAACCGGGTAACAATTCCTCAGGATCCGCAAAAGGTAAAGTTCACCTGGGAATTCGGAGAACCTCTAGCTGACGGTTATGCTAATAATATAACGATCTTCAAGGCCGATGATCAAGCAGTCATTACAACAACCGAAGAAAACTTTATCTACCAGAATACAGAAGGTAAGGGAGTACTTACCCTTGATCTGAGCGGTATTCAATTGGCAGATGAAGAAACTTATATTGTTAAACTGGGTAAAGAATTGACTGCTCAGAGTAGTAAGCAAATTGGTCTGGATATGGCCTGGCAATTTACCACCGCTAAAGATGATAAGACTGCTCCGGTCTGGGGAGACGGTGCCGGATTAAAGGCGGAAGCGATTATCACACCTTCAGTGGTGACGCTGACATGGCCGGAAGCCACCGATAATGTAGCAGTTACCCAGTACAAGGTATACCGAGGGGAAGAATGGCTGGCTACTTTACCGGCTGAGACCCGTTCCTATAACGTAGAAGGCTTGGAGTTGGAGCAAAGCTATCAATTTAAGGTTATAGCTGGCGACTACCTGAACAACTTTAGCGATGCCCTGGAAGCTAATATAATTACTCCGGCAGCAGATAATGAAGCCCCTGCCTGGGTAGAGGGTACAGAGGTTAGTTGCAGCGATATTTGTTCTGATAATGTCACAATTACCTGGCCAGAAGCTACTGATAATTACCAGGTAACGGCTTACAAACTCTATAAGAATGAAGAAACTGAGGCCTTTGTAATTGTAGACGGTACTAGCACAACCCATAAAATTACTGGTCTACAGGGTGAAACCAAATATACTATAAGAATTGTAGCTTTAGATGCGGTTGGCAATGTTTCAGAAGAAATTGCAGGTGAAATCAAAACTGCACCTGATAACGTACAGCCAATCTGGCCAGAAAACAGCCAGTTGCAAACCAAAAACATCAAAGACATATCAGTAACCCTTTATTGGACCGCTGCTACTGATAATGTAGGTGTAGTTAAATATAATATTTATCAAGATGATGAACTTATTACAGATGTTAACGGTGATGTAACCGAATATATAGTTACCGAGCTAAAAGGGTCTACCCAGTATACCTTTGGGGTAGAAGCATTGGATGCGGCAGGTAATGTAACGGCTGATAAATTAAGTATCAGCCAGTGGACAGCACCTAATTCTACCACATCCGGTGGCAATTTTGAGTTCGAATTGCTATCTCCTGATGCTCACAATCTCGATTTCGATAGCGAAAATAATATTTTGCAAAATGAGGTTGACGCTAGCTTTACCCGGAACAATATAGCCTTTACCTTTACATTTGCTGAAGATTTGCTGGAAGATACCTGGCTTAATAACATTGTTCTAACCAAGAAGGATGGTACCCAGGTTGAACTGTCTGCCGCCGCATATAGATATGAAGCTAAAGCAGGCGAAAAAGACGCCCGGCTGCAAATCATTGTACCAGCTAATTTGATCGACCCGAATGGCGGCGAATATCTACTGACTCTAAAAGATACCTTAACAGCAAAAATTAGTGAGGACAGTGTAGCATTAGGCAGAAACTTCACCTGGGCCTTTAACGTTTATGTTGGCGAATATGGGGTAACTAATATTGCTGCTGGTTATAATTCCTTCAGCGCCTTCAAAACCCCGGAAGATCGTTTTTACCTAATGCTTAAAGATGACGGCAGTGTCTGGAGCTGGGGTAATAATGATTATGGTACCCTGGGTGATGGCACTTATGATCGTCGCGATATTCCGGTGCAGGTAGACGGTCTGGTTAATATTGTGGCTCTGGAAGCCGGACGGGATAGTTGTTTTGCCTTGGATAAAGAAGGACTTATCTGGGCCTGGGGTTCCAATGAATACGGGCAGTTAGGCAAAGGTTTCCTGCCCGGAGGTACCAGCGGGAGGTTAGGTAATAATACCCCGCAGAAAATAACTGCAGCTGGTTTTCCTGCTATAAAGAAATTGAGCTTCGGTTTCGGTCATGTAGTAGCCATCGATGTTAATGGTGAAGTCTGGAACTGGGGTTTCAATGTCAAAGACGGTTATAGTAGCGAAGCTAAACGCAGTGGCACCCCGCTCAAGGTTGATGGGCTCAGCAATGTGATTGATGTGGCAGGTTGCTTTGATTCTAGCCTGGCAGTAACTGCCGATGGTGACGTCTATACTATTGATGAAAGTAGGTCCCCGTCCAAAATAGAGGGACTCAGCCAGATCGTAGCAGTTGATGGCCAGGGTATTGACCAGAGAAATACTATCGGCATGGCGCTTAAAGCCGATGGTACGGTTTATATCTGGAATAAGGATGATATTCAACCTAATCCCCAACCTAAGCAAGTAATCGGTGCCAGCCAGATAAGGGCAATTAGCGCTGATGGGCCTTATGTGTTGGGCAATGATGGTCAAGTAAGAGCAGTAATTTTCGACCCTAAGAATTCTTCCCGACTAGGGGATGCAATTCCTGATTTATATAATGTTTCTAATTTGGCCAGCTCAGCCAAGGGAGGTCTGGCATTAATAAATGACGGGTCGTTATTACAGTTTATTGGCAATGAAACTACCCCGGTAAGCCTGGATATGAATCCGGTAGATCCTCCAGTGTGGCCGGAAGACAGTGGGATTGAGATAAGCAATCTAACCGAAGCCGGATTGACACTGAACTGGAATAAGCCTGATCCTGATGTTTCAGGTTTCACCATTTATCAGGACGGACTAAAAATAGCCAGCGTTTCCGGTAACCGATTAAGCTATGATATTGTTGGTCTTGAGAAAGACATAACCTATACCTTCAAGGTAGAAGCCCGTTTCGCCCAGAGTCCCTGGTCAACTACTGGACCTACTCTGGAACAAACCATGTTATCTAACTGGGATCCTGTTGTACAGGGAGCCGGCAAGATAGCAGCAGGCGGCAGACATACTCTGTTGATTGATAGTGCTGGTAACGTCTGGGCCTGGGGTCAAAACGATTATGGACAATTGGGTACAGCCAATAAAGAACAGCAGTTAGAACCAGTAAAAGTAGACAGTCTTAACAATGTAGTGGCAGTAGCAGCAGGCGATAATCACAGTCTGGCACTGGATGAAGATGGAAATGTATATGCCTGGGGCAGAAACAATCTCTACCAGTTAGGCAATGATACTACCGTTGACAGCCTGATTCCTACCAAGGTTTTCGAGGGAGTTAAAGCCATTGCAGCAGCAGCTAACTACAGCCTAGCTCTCAAGATTGATGGTACGGTTTGGGGTTGGGGTGAACCTGGCGAAGCCAATTGTGGTTATGCTCTTACTAACGGCAACGGGCGTACCCCGGTGCAGATGATGTACAATACTAACCGGCCCACCGATATTCATCCCTTCGAAAATGTAAAAGGCATTGCTGCTGCACCGAGATTTGCAGCCTATCTCTTCAATGATGGGAGGATCTGTCGTCAGGGCTACTTTATTGATACGGTAGGAGCACCTACTTACTCTCCCAGGGGTCATTACTCCAGTTTAATGGGTGTACAGGGTATTGTCGCCGGTGATGAGTTCGTAGCAGCTCTACTCGAAGACAGCACCGTGGCAACTCTGGGCCATAATATTCTGGGGCAATTTGGTAATGGAGGTCAGAGTAACGCTACTCCGGCCAGTCCTGTACCATATGCTAAAGTCAAGGATTTAACCAATGTGGTAGGTATTGCTACCGGTGGAGCTCATGGAATTGCTCTGAAATCGGATGGTACCGTATGGACCTGGGGTAAAAACCAGTATGGTCAATTAGGTAATGGCAATAATATTGTCAGCCTGGTACCAATTCAGGTACAGAGACTATCAGGCATAACCGCTGTAGCTGGTGGCAAAGACAATACCCTGGCTATGCAGAGCGACCAAAAGGTTTATGCCTGGGGTGATAATTCCGGCGGACAACTTGGCAGTGGCAGTAAACTAAGCTCCAAACTGCCGGTTTTGGTAAGAATGGATGGTTATGATGAAGCGGTTAATGCGCCGATCTGGCCTGCAAGCTTTGCTATTATGAAAAAGGCTCAGACAGCGGACAGCATTACCCTGATGTGGACTTATGCTATAAGCGATATCAGCATAGCCGGGTATGAAGTATACCAGAACGGAAACAAGGTAGGCGAAGTCTCTGGTAACACCTATGAGTATACCGTTAAGAAGTTGCAAAAAGGCACCACTTACACCTTTGGCGTTAAAGCTAAGGATAGTGCCGGTAATGTAAGTGAATTGAGTAATACTATTAGCCTGTCTCTCCCAGGTGAAGAGGAAGGCGGTATTGATAACCAGGTACCGGAATGGAATGCTGATGCGGTTATTACTACCGATGGTAAGACTCCGTACACCATAACCATTTCCTGGCCAGAGGCTACAGATAATGTAGCAGTAACCGGCTACCGGATATTTGCTAACGGTAAAAATGTTGGAATTACCAGCCAAACAAGCTATACCATAGGCGATTTATCACCTAATCAGGAATACCTGATTACAGTTGAAGCATTAGACGCTGCTGGTAATGTCAGCACCCCCATATTTAGCACAATAAAGACTGTAGTTACCAAACCAGTTATGAACCTGGCGGAAATTACCAAAAGGGGAGACATTAGCCTAACCTTTGACAGAGCGATGGATGACCCTTCAGGAACTAAAACTCAATTTACTGTAGCTGTCAATGATACTCCAGTTATCGTTACCGCTGTAGTTAAAACAAATACCCCAGAGAAAATCAAACTGGAGTTAGACAGTAAAGTTACTGGTGCTAATGGTGTAAGTATCAGATACACCAAGAGCAATGATCCAGCTAAACAGTTAAAATCTACCGACGGTGGAATAGTAGAGAGCTTTACCACCCAGATCGGAGAGGCCGACGAACCAAGGGTGTTTAAACCCATAGTCGATTCCCAGGTGGTAGTAGATGATACTAATAAAAACCTGGCGATTACCAGCAGTACGCCGGCAGCTACTATAATAATTCCCCCAAATGTAACCGATACCACCCTTAACGTTGCGGAATTATTACAGTCCACGGAAGGTAACCAGGTGACGACCCAAGCCCTCCCCGAGCTAAAGATCGAAGCTAATACTAAGGTAAGTACCGCTCCAATAAAAGTGGAGATTCCTCAAGGTGCTACTATTACTGGTCCGACTGGCTGGGATGGTACTATAAATATACCTAAGGTAGTACCTGCGGAACAGGTAAAAATAGAACCTGATTCCGGAAAAAAGGTCGATAAAGTTACAACAGTAATTGAAGTTGGGGCCGAAGACACGGTGCTGACCTTTACCAAAGCGGTTAAACTGGTCATTCCTGACCAGGCAGGTAAAGATGCCGGATACTATTGTAATGGCAAATTTACTCCTATTACCAGATTGTGTAAAGAGGATAGCCAGACCTGGGCGGACGAAAATCTTCCCGATGGCGGAGACGGTAAGATAGACGTTGACGGCGACCTGGTTATCTGGACCAAACACTTCACTAAATTTATCACCTATGAACAAACGGCTGCCAATGGTAGTGATGGTAGTGGCGGTAGTGGCGGAAACAACGGTGGTGGAGGTGACGGCTCCGGCGAAGGCGAAGGTAGTGGAACCTCTGGTGACCTAAAAATTCTTAGCTTTAACAAAGTAAAACTTTCACCCACGGATACACTAGTACAGTTTGACTTTGGTAAGGGCATGGATAGAACCTTGAGCAATAATCTGAACCAAATTCATGTTTACGAAAAAGCTACTAAAAACGAAGTAAAATGGTCAAATCATAATTATATTAAACAAGGCTCAGGAGACGATGCAGTTAAGCTGCGCCGGCTCGAACTCATGTTTAATAATCTGAAATCCGGCACTACGTATATAGTAGAATTAGGCGCAGGGGTTGAAGCTAATAATGGTAGTACACTAGGCAAAAAGCAGACCTATGAATTTACAACTTCTAGCTCTACATCGGGCTCAGGAGGAGCTGGAGATTTAACTGAGCAGACGGTAGATAAAAATGGTGCTAAAATTGACAAAGATTATATCACCATTGACATTCCAGCCGCTGCTTGCGATCAGAAGGTTAAGGTGAAAATTGAAAAGGTAGCGGAAATCTCTAAGTTGCCGATGGCGGAAAAGAGTAAACTAGTTAGTGGCGTTGTGGAAATTAATAAGGACAAGACCGGTAGCTTTAAAAAACCGGTTACTATTACCTTGAACTTCGACAAATCCAAGGTTGATACTGATAAGCATGACCTTAGTATCTGTTACCTGGATGAAAAGACAAATACCTGGGTAGCCCTGGATAAAATCAAGGTGGATTTAAAAGCCGGTAAGGTTAGCGGCGATATACACCATTTTACCAAGTTTGCTGTAATAGCTACTGAAAAAGCCGGCACGGCAATTGAAGAACCGAAACCGGCAGAACCTGGCCAGGTAGTAAAACTAAGCGATATTCAAACCCACTGGGCACAGAAAACCATCGAGGAATTAGTCGCCTCAGGGGCTATCGGAGGTTATCCAGATGGAACCTTTAAGCCTGACCAAAGTATAACTAGAGCAGAGTTTGCCACTATCCTGGTTAAGTCCTTTAATCTGGAACCAAAAGGCAGTAAGGTCTTTGAGGACACTGCTAAACACTGGGCCCAAAATTCTATCTCTACCGCAGCAACCTGCGGAATAGTGAGCGGCTACAGTGATACAGCTTTTGGTGCTGATGACCCGATTAACCGGGAACAGATGGCAGCTATGATTACCCGAGCAGCTAAATTGGCGGAGATCATGGAAGGTAAAGCCTTTGCCGATAGTGATAAGATTTCAGCATGGGCAAAGAACGCAGTCGCTACAGCCAGTCATAACAATATTATTACCGGCTATCCTGATAAGACCTTCCGGCCCCAGGCTAGTGCAACTCGGGCTGAGGCAGCAACCGTAATTGTTAAGGCTCTGAAATTAGCATCCTAAAAAGGGTGTTGGAGGAAGATACCGGGATTCTACTCCCGGTACTCTTCCCCCACTAAAATAGGCATTCTATCATTATGAGGTTATTGATTACGTAATCTGACATGCTGGCGGCAGGCCAATGATAAACATATTGGTTTTTGAAATCTGCGAGGACGGGCTGACCGATTCCTCGTATTTTTCTGCCGTTTGTATATAACCTTGTTCAGCAACTATACCTGCCTTTGGGTCCGGTAAATTCTTATCACTGTAAAAAAGCGCCTTGTCGAATTATCTTTCTAGGTCTTCATAAAAAATAATATGACTGGAGTATATACCGCTCATTATACTTTTGCGCCAGCTTGAGAAGCTGATTTTTAACAGAATCTACCTTGGCAGTGCCGCTCTTGTATCTGTCAAGGGCGGAGAAAAAACGTTTCTTTTCATCTGGTTGGGCAACTTCTTTAAAGTATCCCCAAACGTGAAGCAAAGCATTAACTGCATTGTTCTTTTCAATCGGTTCATCTATGGCCTGCTCCAATATGCTGTAAAATTGCCTGGCTGGAAATTCGTTCTTATCTTTTAACAATTCACGAATCCTTTGGTATGCTTTGGGCGAACGCTCAAGCACACTGTATTTGTATTTCGCCCATTCACCCTCCAACCGGGAAATACAGCTGGAATCAGAAACTATCAGCCCGCATTTTATGGCAGACAAATTTTTATCCTTCACCTCCAGCATTATATCAAGATCCATATCACGGACGGTTTCATAAAACTGCAGAAACTCCTCCGCATAAATTGTTTTGGAATGCGCACCTGGTTTTCGATCTGCACTTTGCTGCGAATAGTGGATTTTTTGCCTTCCATCGGATTGATTCCATGTTTTTGCACATTGCCAAATCCAATCTGCAGGAGAGCAGTTTTCTTCCGGTGGATTGATAGAGTGATGCAAACTGTCAAATACAGCCGGAATGCCTAAGCGTTGGGCTATATTAAGGACCTCGGCTATGCTGTAAAAACGCTCGTCATTTTCCAGCACAATACGGCTGCGTACCCTGTCACTTAATCGGCCCCAGTTGCGGCAAAACCGTTCGCTTGCGGCTGCTTTATCTCCGTAAGCTCCACCAACATGCAATATGATTTTACTCGTGCTGTCTGTCTTTAAAAGATGCAAAACCTGTTCGTGATATTCCAAATCGGCAATTGCCCGGTTCACCACATCCGCATCAGGCGAATTGAGCACCGTATACTGCCCAGGATGCATAGAAACCCGCAGAGCTGCATCTGCAATTGCATTGCCGATTTTTTCAAACGTATCGGCAAACTCTTCCTGCCACTGTAACGTATTTATAGGGCTTGAACCAAAAGGAATCAAATCAGAACTAATGCGAAACAAATGGATGTTATTTCCCTTATTATATTGAACAAGCCGCATCAGCGCTTGAAGATTATGGGCAATGACATCCCGCAGCCGCTCTGCCGTAGCGGTGCGCATAGTGCATGATCTCATTTGAGTACCGGCAACTCCCGGAGCAAGACAGGCATAGCCAAAATTTATCATCATTTTTCCTTTCCAAATCTTTTTCAGAATAATACATTATTATTTAGTTTCTTTTTCATTTGCTCCCTTTATGTGTTAATTGGTCACCGATTGGTATATGAATTTTTCTTTACGCCTGAGCATTTCCCGTAATGGGCCATAAAACCTTCAAACCTTCAAGCGCTCTATATCCTAAAGAGTATTTATAATCATTCACCCCTATCCGTTCAAACACTTAAATAGTGTATATTATAGCATAAATTCAATAGCCTCAATTTATTTGGGTTCTTCCCAACATAATTCTTCCTCTTACTGTACAAGCTAAATAAAAAAAAGGAGGATATGGATTGAGAATTAGCCAGCCTAATAAATTAATAGGGAAAATCATGGAAATCAAACCAGGACAGGATATGACCGAAGTAATTGTAGATGTAGGCGATCGTCCCGTTTATGCCACCATCACTTCCGGTGCTGCTCAAGCTATGAATTTACACCCTGGTGATGAAGTGTTTGCCATGTTTAATTCTACCGATGTAACTTTAATCAGAGATACTAAAGAAGAAAGAGATTACGGGGTTTAATCAGAGGAAGCAGGGGGACGGTCCTTTTGTTTTTCCTTTTTAAGGAAGCAAAAGGACCGTCCCCCTGCTTCTCCGCCCCCATTCACCTTGCCGTCGTCAAATAATCTTCAATCCTCGGCCATTTTTCCTCGATAAAATTGAAAATTGGTAAGAAATCACTTAAAATGAAAGTAATTCGGTGCAGGAGGAATGCAATGAAAAACGAGCATTTTATATTTTTAGTTCTGATACTGTCAGCCGCTATTATCGCCGGATCTACTGCAGGTATTATCAATAATTTTGAATCTATTGCCAACCACTTGCAGCAAAAACAGGCACTCGCCTCCAACGATGAAGACACCCCAGAGGTAGCTAAAGGGGAAAATGAAACATCTCCCCCTCGCCAGGCTTCGGTTGACACTGTCTCTTCCGGTACTTCAGAGTATATGGTAATCACCGATGCGGAACAACAGGAGATCAAAAACATGTTAAGTACCCTGGGTATGAAGTCTGGTCAGGATCCGGCTGAGTTTATCCGCCATTTCCAAAAGGACCACTCCCTTAATGCTACTGGTAACCTGGATTCCCAAACCCTGCAGCTGATAATTAATCAGTCTACCCGAGTACAAGCTTCTCGCGCTTTGGCTAACCAAACTAACTAATAAAGTTCAAAAGAGTCCTATCCAGGGCTCTTTTTTTATGAAATACTTCTATCTGCAACTATCTCACCATAAAAATTCTATCTTTTTTTATTCCAGTTATGCTATTATGTGCCTAAGGGGGGAACTACATAATGGCTCTGAATATGGAACTGCACGCCAGACAGCTCCTGCTATATCCCATCCTGCAAAACATCGATGAAGGCATCATCATTACTGATCCTGCATTAAACATCATCTTCTTTAACAAAATAGCAGAAAGCATTTTTCAAATTAAAAGTAACCAGATTATCGGCCAAAAGCTTAATCTCCTGCTACCATTTAATCTGGACGCCCTGCTTAAAAGTGGACAAAAAACAGTACAAGAAGCCATTATTAATGGCAAAGAGGTTCTAATAACCAAAGGGTTAATAGAACTAGAAGCAGATCAGGTCTTTGGTTATGTTATTTTACGCCCTACTGACCGTTTTAAGGACATGCAGTTAAATTCCCTTTTACAAAGTCCCTACGAAGGTATTGCCATATTTAATGAAAATTGTCACCTTATTTATGCCAATGAAACCTGTTTCAATTTTTTTAGCAGCCAAACCCTGTCTGAACTATATCACGAATTGGCAAATCTGGTTCCCCGCACTAGTTTGGAAGAATGCATGGCGAAAAATAAGCCTTACGCCAATCATGTAATCCAGATACAGGGGCAATCAGTTCAACTTATCCTTTTACCTATTGCCCACCAGGGCCGTACCAGGGGAGTTATTGTTAAGAGCAGCCTATCTTATCGTCCTCAGCGCAGTTGGGAACATCTAGTTGACGAATATCATCAGGGAACAGCTAACTACTACCTTAACTCAATTATCGGTAATCACCCTTCCTTAAAGGCCCAAAAAGAACTAGCTACCCGGGCATCCCGTACTACCTCCACAGTTCTTATCGTTGGAGACAGTGGTACCGGCAAGGAAATCTTTGCCCACGCCATCCATAATATGAGTCCTCGCCGCAAGGGTCCCTTTATTAAGGTCAACTGTGCCGCCGTTCCGGAAACCCTTTTAGAATCTGAGTTATTCGGTTATGCAGACGGGGCTTTCACCGGGGCCCGTAAGGACGGAAAACCAGGTAAATTCGAACTGGCCAACTATGGGACTATTTTTTTAGACGAAATCGGTGATATGTCCCTTTCCATGCAGGCTAAACTGTTACGGGTTCTCCAGGAGAAAGAAGTAGAAAGGGTAGGAAGCCTGCATATAACCAGGATCAATGTGCGAGTAATTGCTGCCACTAACCAGGACCTTAAAAAGCTAGTCGCAGAAGGCCTGTTTCGAGAAGACCTTTATTACCGGCTAAATGTAATCATACTAAACCTCCCCCCGCTTAGAGAGCGACGGGAAGACATCCCCCTCCTTAGTCAGATTTTATTAGAAAGGCTCAATCAGCAGTTAGGTACCAAAGTAGAAGGGATCAGCAGTGAGGTCATAAACTTGTTCTATAGCTATGACTGGCCCGGTAATGTCCGGGAGTTGGAAAATACTATTGAACGAGCCATAAACTTTTGCGATGGCCATATCATCAGACTCGAACATTTACCCCCTCACCTGAAATCCAACCTAACTAACCTAAGGCCGCCCCGACCACAGGGGAGTTTAGAAAATCTTCTGGAGGAAAAAGAACGGGAGGTAATAATTAATACCTTAAAAACCTGTGAGGGTAATAAGACTAAAGCAGCCCGGGCCCTTAATATCCATCGCTCAGCACTTTACAGAAAGATAAACAAATACAATATCCGGCTTTAATTCAAGGTGTTACATATCAGGACAGTGTCGCTGCCTGGCGACATAGGACCAAATCCCTTAACTATGCCAAACTAGATAATTTATGTCTCCATTTCAGGACAAAGGCATCCGAAAAAGGTTTTCAACAACAAATCTATCTATTTCTCTTTTTTGTTAATATACCCGTTTTTTCACAACAATTGCATGAAGTGGTACGTTTATTGCATATTAAGAGGTTGTACCACTATCGGCAGTCCTAATGTGGGGGGGTGATAGTTGGAATAGAGAAAAAGGTGGCCGTACCACCTATGCTTAGAATTAGAGAAAGTAGATTTAGAGAGAAAGAAGAAAAATAAGGGGGAAACTGAATAATGGAGATTAACAAGATTGCAGTGCTTGGTGCAGGAACTATGGGTATGGGAATTACCTGGGCAGTAGCCGCAGCAGGTAAGAAGGTTGTTGTTTATGATATTAAGGATGAAATCGTCGAAAGATGTATCGCTGGCATCGGCAAAGGTATAGCTAGATCCGAAGAAAAGGGTCAGGTTCCCGCCGGTACCAAAGATACAGTAGTAGGCAACATAACTGGAACCTCTAATATGCAAGATCTGGCCGATGTAGACTTTGTTATCGAATCTGTAGTTGAGAATATGGATATTAAAAAGCAGGTCTACAAACAACTGGCCGGTGTCTTAAAGCCTGAAGTTATCGTTGCAACTAACACCTCCTCTCTCTCCATCACCGAAATCGCCGCTATTTACCCGCGCCCGGATAAAGTGGTGGGCATGCATTTCTTTAATCCAGCCATGATTATGGCCCTCATCGAGGTTATCCCTGCTATCCAGACCTCTGATGAGACTGTAGCGACAGTTATGGAACTTTCTAAAACCATTGGCAAAAAGCCTATCGAGGTAAAGGAAGGTCCTGGCTTTGTCGTTAACAGGATCCTTGTCCCCGGCATTAATGAAGCTGCTTTTATTTTAATGGAGAACCTGGCTAGTGTAGAAGACATCGATAAGGCTATGAAACTAGGGGCAGGCTGGCCTATGGGTCCGTTTACCCTAGCTGACCTGGTCGGTATCGACATCGCCTTAGAAGTCTGTAATGTACTCTATAAGGAAACCGGCGATCCCAAATATCGTCCTTCGGGAGTATTAAAACAGATGGTTCGGGCTGGCTGGCTGGGTAGAAAGACTGGCAAGGGGTTCTACGACTATAAATAGTCTTTCTACGCGGTCAAACTAAATTATGGGGATAAGGAGGTTCGTCTATGTCATACAGAGACAAACAGTATGAAACTTGTCTATGTAATGTTGAGGAGCCTGGAATCGGTATTCTTACCATGAATCGGCCCAAGGCTTTTAATGCTATTAATGTTCCGTTTTTGGAAGAATCCTATGAAATTTTGGAAGGGTTCCATCTGGACCCGGAAATAAAATGTATCATCATAAAAGGCAATGAAAAGGCTTTTGCAGCGGGAGCTGATCTTAAAGCTGTAAAAGATTACAATGCTTTTGATGCCCGAGATTTCCTGGATAAGGTTCATAAGACTATATTCATGATTGAGGATAATCATAAACCGGTCATTGCTGCTGTAGAAGGTCTTGCTCTGGGTGGTGGACTTGAATTAGTCCTCGCCTCAGACATCCGTGTTGTTTCTGAAACTGCTACTCTGGGATTACCGGAAATTAACCTGGGTATTTTCCCTGGTGCAGGAGGAACTCAACGCTTACCTCGTTGTGCTCCTATAAATATCGCCAAACAGTATATCTTTACTGGTGATTTCTTTGATGCGGCTACTGCGGAACGGATCGGACTGGCAAATGTGGTAGTGCCTGCCGCTGAGGTAACCGATACTGCCATAAAAATTGCCAAAAAAATCTGTCAGAAGTCCCCGTTAGCTCTACGGGAGGCCAAAAATGCCATTAATACATCTATGAACACGGATATTAAGGCTGGCTGCCGGGCAGAGCAGATTGCCTGGTCAATGTTATTCGCTTCCGAAGATGAAAAGGAAGGGATCTCGGCTTTCCTGGAAAGCAGAAAGGCTGATTTTAAAGGCAAATAGGCGTTTTAACGGGGCTAGTATCTGGTTCGTGTAGGGAAGCTGTGATGAATAACCACTCACCCTGTCAGGCTCTAACCCGGCAGGATATTCTACACTATGCTTCAATCTGGCTTTCAATCAGATACTACTGATAAAGAAAAAACCGGGGACTGTGCGTTAACAGTCCCTTTTTTTATAATCACATGTTTACCAAACTTTTATAGAAACCTACCACCACTGCCCCACCATGATAAAAGTAAAATAGGACAGAAAAGCCAGGGGGCCGCCGGCTGAAAAGCCTTAAAAATCTGCTTTAAATCCATTACTACCCATGATATACGCTGGAACAGTAAGAGCTACTATATGTATTTATAATCTTGCAACACTTCTTACATAGCCTGACGGTCCTTCATATTCCACGAAAAGGAAGCCAAGGTGCCGTTCCCTTGCTTCCCCTTGCTTCTTACAGATAAATTTATCTCTTCTGGTATTGTTATTTTAATGCTCAGCAGCAAACCTGTCCCCGTGTCCCGCTGCTTCCTACAGGGCGCGGGCTAGGCCCCGGTAGACTCGTCCATGGGGAGTATCAACCGTGACCAGCATCCCATCTTGCAGTTTTTGAGTAGCATCACGTGCACCTACTACAACGGGAATACGGGCATTAAGTCCCATAATAGCTGCATTAGAGGTAAGTCCACCCTCTTCAGCAATCAAGGCTGCAATCTTCGGTAATATAGGGGCCAGGCTACGGTCAGCACTGGGGGTAACTACGATATCACCAGGCTGTATCTTAGCAACATCTTCTGCATAGCGGACTATCCTTACCGTACCCCGGACGGCTTCCGTCCCTATTCCCATACCCATAACCAGGATTTCTCCTACCACATGAACCTTTAACATATTAGTAGCCCCGGACCGGCCGGTAGGAATACCGGCAGTAAGAACTATCAGATCTCCACTTTCAATATACCCTTCTTTAAGAGCACAGCGAATCGACTCTTCAAATAAATCATCAGTTCCCGCTGTCTCTTCTATCAGTACCGGGTGTACTCCCCATACTAAAGCCAGCTTATTAAGTATACGCGGCTCCGGGGTAGCAGCTACTATGCTCGCCTGGGGACGATATTTAGCCACCATTTTGGCGGTATGACCGGTACGGGTTGCACTTATAATAGCAGATGCTTCCAGGTTCATAGCCGTGGTACAGGTAGCATAGCTTATGGCATCAGTTACCGAAAGTTTACCCTGCAGCCGCTTTTGCCGCAATATATCCCGGTAGGGTAAAGCCTCCTCGGCTCGGGCAGCAATACGGGCCATAGTTTGTACCACTTCTACCGGATAATGCCCGGCTGCCGTTTCTCCAGATAGCATAATAGCATCTGCCCCATCAAAAATAGCATTCGCTACATCCGATACTTCTGCTCTGGTAGGACGGGGATGAACAATCATGGAATCCAGCATCTGGGTGGCAATGATAACCATTTTCCCCGCCAGGTTACAGCAATCGATAATCTTTTTTTGTACCAGGGGAACCTCCTCCACCGGAATTTCCACCCCCAGATCTCCCCGGGCTACCATTACCCCATCAGCTATCTGAATGATATCATCGAGATTATCTACCCCTTCCTGGCTTTCAATCTTAGCGATAATATCGATATCAGCATCATGTTCCTCCAGGATACGGCGAATTTCCAGTACATCGTCCGCGGTGCGCACAAAAGAGGCGGCAATAAAATCCACCTGTTGACCAATCCCAAAAAGTATATCATTGCGGTCTTTTTCACTCATAAAAGGCAACTTTATCTTCACTGCGGGGACATTAACCCCTTTCCTTTCCCCTAGTTCCCCGCCATTGATTACCCGGCAGATGATATCAGTATCGGTAGTATCTTCTACCTGCAAGTTTATTAAGCCATCCGATAGTAATATAGTAGTTCCCTTTTCCACCTCTGCCGGCAGGTGGGAATAGTTAACGAAAACCTCATATTCATCACCGGGAACCTCCCGGGTAGTAAGTATAAATCGTTGGCCCCCTTCCAGGCTTACTTTACCCTTAACCAGCTTGCCAGTACGAATTTCTGGTCCTCGGGTGTCTAGCATGATAGCCAGCGGTTTTCCGTTCTGGCTTGCTACCCGGCGCAAGCTTTCAATACGGCGCCGGTGTTCCTCATGCTCACCATGGGAAAAGTTAAGCCGGGCCACGTTCATACCAGCCTTAAGCATCTCCTGCAAAACGGCAGGGTTTTCACTGGCCGGACCAATTGTACAGATAATTTTTGTTTTTCTCATAGTACACCTCGATTATATCGAAAGTATGCGGGCAATCTCGAACATATTCAATTCTGGTGTGTGGGTACCATTAATAATCTCCTGCAGCGGAATGGACTGGATACGTCCCTCCCGGGAAGCTACCATGGTACTGTTTTCTCCCTCAGTTAGAAAATCTACAGCTGCTTTTCCCATACATGATCCTAATATCCGATCTACCGCACTAGGGGTACCACCCCTTTGGATATGACCTAATATGGTAACCCTGGTATCCTGCCCAGTGGCTTCCTCCAATTCTTTCCTTAGTTCCATAGCAGACAAGGCTCCTTCTGCTACTACAATAATGCTGTGCAGTTTGCCCCGCTTCATTCCATTTTGGATTTTAGTAACCACTTGATCAATATTCGGCTCAATCTCCGGAATCAAAATTGATTCAGCCCCACCGGCCACTCCTGCCGCCAGGGCAATTTCACCACAATCTCGTCCCATAACTTCAATTATAAATATTCGCCCATGACTAGTAGCGGTATCCCTTATGTTATTTATTGCTTCCAGGGCCGTGTTTACAGCTGTATCAAACCCAATAGAGCGGGTATAAACGATATCATTGTCAATAGTAGCCGGAATACCGATTACCTTAATGCCGGTCCGGGAAAACTCATAGGCTCCCTTAAGACTCCCATTTCCCCCAATGACCACCATGGCGTTAATTCCTAACCTGCTAAGATTTTCATAGGCTTTTTGGCGCCCGTTTTCAGTAGTGAACTCGTCGGAGCGTGAAGTATGCAGAATAGTGCCTCCCCGGTGAATGATATCTGCCACTGATCCCAGGGACATAGGCTCAATCTGGCCCTCCAGTAATCCCTGATAACCTTGATAAACTCCGTAAACTTCTATCTTGTTATATATACCGGAGCGAACCACCGCCCGGATAGCAGCATTCATTCCCGGAGCATCTCCCCCACTGGTAAGAACCGCCATACGCTGCAAACGAGCTACCTCCTTTTTAAAATCTTTCATCTTAACGATTACCCGGTTCACTGTCACTTTGCATAGTACCAAAGCGGCTTAAGATTTCAGCTTTTCCCCTGATTTTAATAGCGGAAGTATTCTCTGTAAATTGTAGTACCATCACTTCGCCTTTATCCAGTTTTTCCGTATGATGAAATTTAGTATCCCGGCCCCGGGTAAGCCCCATGATGGTTACGCCTCCCTCTAAAGCCTTTACGATAATATAGTCTTCTCCTATGTAGTCCTGGTTCATGCACCGACCTCCTTTTTTACCCCTTGTCTATTATGAATTTACACCTGGTAATAATAGTACCAATTAGTCAAACCATATATTGGATTTTCCATATAAATCTCCCAATTCCTGCTTTAGCCCCGGATCTGCTTTTACTCGAAATTGTTCATTTAATATAATAGCCCGCCGCTCTGGAAGATGCAGGCATACGTCTAGTTCTCCAGAATATTTTAGCAGGGTGGCAATCAAGTAGTTTCTGCTATCTTCTGCCTCTTGGCGAGAAGGTATGCGAACATGAAAATCAGTCACTCCCGTTGATAAGAGGTGGATTTTGCGAACCGAAATCTTCGGCTGCTCGTCACGGGTATCATAGTACCCTTCTACGATTACCGCCCGGTCAGGTTCGAGCAGGCCGCCGATAGTACGAAAAACCGAGGGAAAAACTATCATTTCCATACGCCCGGTCAAATCTTCTAGGTCAAAGCGGGCATAACTGTCACCTTTTTTACTTACCCGCCGGCTCAGATTTATAATCATCCCGGCTACCCTTACATAAGTACCATCTGACTCACCAGTTAATTCTTCTAATCCATGGGTAGTAACCAGGTTTAGAATAGGTCTAAATTCATCCAGCGGGTTAGCTGATACGTAGAAACCTAATACTTCTTTTTCCCGTTTCAAGCACTCCCGGGTAGGAAATTCTCCTTTTACCCTGGGCTGCGGCTCTTCCACCATATCAATAGTGTCACCAAAAAGGGAAAGTTGATTACTGTTCTGGTACTGTTTGACCTGTAAAGCCATATCCACACATTCCTCCATAATGGATAAGGCTTGTTTGCGGGTAATCCCCATTGAGTCAAAACATCCCGCTACGATTAAATTTTCCAAAGCCCGTTTATTAATCTGCCCCAGGTCTACTTTCTGGCAGAAGTCGAATAGTGATGTAAATCGGCCCTGTTTACGGGCATTTACTATATTTCGTACTGCATTTTGACCTACATTTTTAATAGCCCCTAATCCAAAACGAATGGATCCTCTGGTAGCGGTAAAGTTTTCATAACTCTCATTAATATCCGGTGGTAGAATCGGAATACCCAAACGGTGACATTCTCTGATATAGAAAACTACTTTATCCTGGTTATCAATAACACTGCTTAAAAAGGCACACATATATTCCACCGGATAGTGAGCCTTTAGATAAGCGGTTTGGTAAGATATGAGAGCATAAGCTGCTGAGTGGCTTTTATTAAATCCGTAGCCGGCAAAACTCTCCATGATATCAAATAACCGGCTGGCAACTTCCCCGGTAATGTTGTTTTTCTTAGCCCCGATGATAAATTTATCCCGCTGGGCCGCCAGTTCTTCGGGTTTCTTTTTACCCATGGCTCGGCGCAATACATCCGCTTCCCCCATGCTAAAGTCGGCCAGTTGACTGGCTACCAGCATAACCTGCTCTTGATAGAGAATTACTCCATAGGTATCCTCTAATATACCGGCTAATTGGGGATGGATATAATTTATCTCCTGCCGTCCATGTTTGCAGGCAATAAAGTCCTCCACCATACCACTTCCCAGGGGCCCCGGCCGGTAAAGGGCGATAACCGCAATAATGTCCTCAAAACGACTTGGTTGCAATTCCGTTAATAACCGGCGCAAGCCATCACTTTCCAATTGGAACACCCCGGTAGTATCTCCCTGGGATAACATATGGTATACCTCCGGATCATCCAGGGGTAGGTTCTCCAAATCAATCTTAATACCCTGGGTGCGAGCCACTATATCTAAAGCGCGATCAATTACCGTCAAGGTCCTTAAGCCCAGGATATCCATCTTTAAGAGGCCGATATCCTCTACGGTTTCCTTGGTAAACTGAGTAATGACATGATCATCGGTTGTCTTCTGCAGAGGCAGCAGGTTGCTTAAGGCCTCCGGGCCAATTACTACCCCAGCAGCATGTATAGAGGCATGCCGGGGCATACCTTCTATAGCCCTGGCTATGTCTAATATGCGACGGGCGTTATAGTCGTTCTGGTAGGTTTGGAATAGCTCGGCAGATATTTCCAAAGCCCTATCAATAGTTACTCCTAATTCCGCCGGGATCATCTTGGCGATTTTGTCCACCTCGCCGTAGGGAACATCCAGGGCCCGCCCTACATCCCGGATAGCAGCCCGGGCCGCCATAGTTCCAAAGGTTATAATCTGGGCTACCCGATCAGCCCCATACTTTTCAATAATATAGGAAATAACCTGGTCACGCTTTTCAAAGCAAAAGTCAATATCAATATCAGGCATACTTACCCGTTCTGGGTTAAGAAACCGTTCGAAAAGCAAATGATATTTTAAAGGATTAATGGTAGTTATTCCCAGAATATAAGAAACCAGGCTTCCAGCTGCCGACCCGCGCCCCGGTCCTACCGGTACATCATGGGCCTTGGCCCAGTTGACCAGATCCTGCACGATAAGAAAATAAGCCGCAAATCCCATCGCTTTAATAATTTTTAGCTCATATTCTAAGCGCTTAACTACTTCTGGTTCCGGCTCTGGGTAGCGGGCAGCAAACTTCTGCTTGACTATAAAATCCAAATAGCTTTCCGGGGTATAACCGGCAGGAATATCAAATTGGGGCAGGTGGAAATGGCCAAAGGTAAAATCCAGGTTACACTGTTCCGCAATCTCTACAGTATTATGCAGGGCTTCCGGATGTTCAGAAAAAAGGCTCTGCATTTCCTGTTCTGATTTTAAATAAAAGTCACTACCGGAAAAACGCATCCGGTTCTCATCCGTGATTACTGATCCGGTTTGAATACATAACAAGACATCATGAACCGGAGCATCCCCTCGCTCCACGTAGTGACAGTCATTAGTGGCTACTAACGGAATCCCGGTCTGCCGGCTGATCTGCCCCAGGGCCCGCCTAGCTATTTTCTCCTCTTCCATACCATGATCCTGTATTTCCAGGTAGAAGTTCCCAGGACCCAAAAGTTCTTTATAGTATAGGGCTACCGCGGTAGCCTGATCTAATTTCCCCTGTAATATAAGCTGGGGAATCTCTCCGGCTACACAGCCCGATAAGGCTATCAAGCCCTCATGATACTCTTCCAGAAGTTCCTTATCCACCCGGGGCTTATAATAAAAGCCTTCCATATAAGAACGGCTTACCATACGGGCCAGGTTACGGTAGCCCTGCTCATTTTTGCATAGTAATATCAGATGGTAGTAATTATCATCAATACGCGGTTCCCGGTCCAAACGGCTGCGTGGTGCCACATATACCTCACACCCTATAACAGGTTTGATACCCTGTTTTTTAGCTTCCCGATAAAAATCGATCACACCATATAATACACCATGATCAGTAATGGCAACGGCCGGCATTTCCATTTCTTTGGCCCGGCTCACCAGGCGTTTAATTCGACAGGCCCCATCCAGAAGACTATATTCGGAGTGGTTATGTAAATGCACAAAATCGACCATAGTTTTCACCAAGCCTTTTATTTAAGAATAAAGCTCTCCTACATCAAGTGTTATATTACCGGGGAGGCAAAGAAACCTGACAGGGGATCCCTCCGGTAATGCGCTGCAATTCCTGGTAGGTTATAGGTAGAGCCGTGTTGGCAGTACCAGCCGCTGCATATACGATATCATAGCGCTTCAAACTCTCATCCAGGTATATGGGTACCGGGGTGGCCAGAGCGAAAGGGCAGACTCCTCCAACGGGGAACCCGGTTATTGCTGAAACCTCCTCAGCATTAGCCATTCGTACCCGGCTCTCTACCAGCTCTTTCAATGCTTTACTATCAATACGCACATCCCCGGCCGAAACAACCAGGTAATAATCACCAGCCTTACTTTTAAAAAGTATTGATTTAGCTATTTGTCCTACTTCTTTGCCCAGAGCCTGGGCAGCCAGATAGGAGGTACTAGTATCCTGGTCGAACTCAATAATCTCCAGGTGGGGATTTCTTTCTTTAAGATAATTACGAACCCTATCGATAGCATCCATATTATAACCTCACTTACCTAATGCTGCTAAAAGAGCCATAAAAAAACCTGTGCCCCATCACAATTCCTGTGATGACATAACACCAGGTACTTTTATGGTTCAAAAACTTGATACTTATCACTTATTATACCTGCTCCACCAAAATAGGAAAATCTTTGCCCCTTATCGACTCCTTAAAAGATAAATCCCGGCGGGTAATATCCCAACCGGAATTTATTACTTTAGCTTATTTATTTCAACTCACCTTTCTCCCGCAGGCGTTTACTCATTATCCCGCCTACTCGCCCACAGGCCGCATTACTTAGGGATTCCCATCCCTCTTTTTCAATCTGCTCCCACAACCCTAGTTCCTTAGCAATTTCCATCTTCATTATATCTCTTTCCGTGATGACGGGCTTTTTCTTTTTCTTTTTGACGATGGCCAAACCACCTCCACCCTGCTTGTTATTCTAGTTTTTATACTTCCCGGGCAGGGTGAAGATTATGTTTATAAGCTATCAATAAAACGGAATAAATCCGGCAGTTTCCCCCTCCAATCCGGCGTTAGGTTATCTCCTTTATCAATTAGTATGTCTTCAACTAAAAAAGTTTTCATACCAATTTTTCCAGCCGGTAGATCCTCACCGACATCGTTACCTACCATCAGACAATCCTCAGGATCAACACCTATCAGGCGAGAAATCTCCTCATAGTATTGAACATGGGGCTTGCAAAAATGCATTACTTCATAGGAAGTAATCAGATCATAATCAAAATGCCCTACTCCCGCCCAATCAATTCTATTTTTTAAGGCACTGTAAGGAAAAACCGCATTAGTAGCAATAACCACCTTAACTCCCAGCTTAAATACCTTCTCCATCATTTCCGGTACCCCGGGAAAAGTACGGCACAGGTGACTTAGCCGGGGAAAAACCTCCTGGTAATACCGGTCAAAAAATGGGGCAAACTCCTCCTTAGGATACTTCCACCGCATGAAAAAGTCCTTCATAAATACTTCCTCATTAGTGGTTTCAGGCTCCAAATCGGCAATCATAACATCTGTAGCCTGGTAAACACTTTCCACCAGACCATCAGCAGGGTAACCTTCCTGGTGGGCCATTTCTACCATCTTACGAAAATAGTGCTTTAAGAACTCGTCCATATCTATATTAAGCAAGGTTCCATCTAAATCAAACAGTATCGCCTTAAACATCTTCGTCTCCTCTGCCAGTTATAATTTTCCTGATTATCTATTCCCTCCTATATTATAGATTAAGCATATGATGATGCAAAGGTTTTTCAATTAAGTTAATTTTCTTTTCCCATTTGGCAGGAATTTATGGTAATTTATAGAAAACAGAGTTAGGGTACCAGTGCCACTTTACCAAAAAAGGAGGAAATTTGCATGTTCTTCACATTTTTAAATAAGGAGGACCCCCATTATCTTGACCTTTCAGTACTTGTAAATCATCAACCTTCTGAGGTTCTCTTTTATTATTATCATTCTTATTTACGTATCAGCCTGGAGGCTTATAACATGGCGCGACGGGTGGCAGAAGACGGCACGGAAATGTCGGATACGGCTCACGTCTGGCTAAAACTTATTGCCGAAGAGCTTGCAGCAGATGAAGATCTGACCCTGCTTGCGGAAAATGACTTTCTTAATACTTTAGGACCTTATTATTATCCTGCTACTAACACCCGTTTTTATTTTACTAAAACAAATCCCGACCCAAGCGAAGTCCTTACTGCTAACGATGTACGGATTTTGCTGGAACTCGATTCCCCCTTGGAATTGAATAATGATCTTAAGCAATATGCAAAAAACCGCAAGGCTAGAAAAAATCCGCGCAGTCGGGATGATTTAATCCGGGATATACAGATGGGACTACTTTCCCTGCAGGAAATTGAAAAGCTAAACCGGCACTTAAATTATCTTAACAAACTTTTAGAGCAACGTTATTCTATTGTAGAACAGGAAGAAGTATCACTTATTGAACCTGATATGGTTCCGGATAAACCTGCTAAAACCCTGGATGATTTCCCTAGCAATATAATTACTTTTCCCCTGTTAAAGCCGCTGAAAAAAAAGCAGCAGGAGGCCCAGGGAAGCCGCCATAGTTTTGAAATGAAAGTTTATTTTATTCGTTACCGGGAATACGAAAAAGCCTGTGATCGGTATAAAGCCCTTTTAGAAGACTGGCCCCAACTGCAGGAAGATTTTCTAAACCGGTGTTTAGAAGATATAGATATAGCCGAAACCAAAATAAAGGCAGATAATAAGTATCTTAAGGTATATAACAGCATACTGTCCAAAGCTTATGTCCATTCGGCTTACCATGATGTTAAAAGTCTTAACATCTTTAAAGCGTTTCTGGAAACTGGACGTGCTTCCAGTGTTCAGGAGTGTATAAATCTTTTTGAGGAAGAACGCCACTGGAATGAAATTAAAGCCAGCCAGGAGCGGATCGAAAATACTATATATTTCCTGCAAAATGGCGGGGATCAGGCTAATTTTGCAGGTGAACAGTTAGAGCGACTGCTTAAGCTGGAACCCCAAAAACCGGTAACAGTTAATCAAGCGTAGGACGGTTGGTGGGCCAATGACAAATGTTTATCCACATAGGTGCGTATATTTTGTAATCAATAGTAGGACGATTTGTGGGGACGCAGAAAAAAGCGATATAAAAACATCCCGGCGGCAAAGCCGCCTACATGGGCCCAAAATGCAATCTGTCCACAGGCATCAGCAGTAAAAACATCTGCCGCCCCGCACCATAGCTGGGATACTGCCCAAAACCCCAGATATATCCAAGCGGGGATATTTATTAAGAAAAAAGGCGGGATCAGGGTCAATACCCGGGCCCGATGAAACATGAGAAAATAGGCCCCCATAACCCCAGCTACTGCCCCGGATGCCCCCACAACCGGGACAGTGGATCCCGGGTTAACATAATAGTGAGTTGCACCAGCCAGTACTCCACAGAGCAGGTAAAAAAGCAAAAAACGTCCTCGCCCCATGCGGTCTTCAACATTATCCCCAAATAACCAAAGTATCCACATGTTGCCTATAACATGCATCCAGCCTCCATGTAGAAACATAGAGGTAATAAAGGGCAGATGTCCGGCCGGAGCCCCCTGCGGGGTACTATAATAGGCAGGAACCAATCCAAAGGTATAAAACAGGTTTTCCATTTTTTCCATTCCCAGTGACAGCTGGGATACAAAGATATAAAGATTTACGATAATCAGCATAACGGTAACCAGCGGAAACCGGCTGCTGGGGACACTGTCTCGCAGGGGAATCATAGCTTATCTCCTATGCTTTTTAAAATTCTGCCGGTCTAAAGAAAGACCCGCTTCTAACGGTTTTTAAATTCAATACAGGTTATTCCTTTGTAATGGGAAGAAAGCATAATACTGATAGCTCGGTAGCAAGCCACCCGCATTAATTCCACTTCCTGCCTATCATTCACCTCTATGGGCTGGCTCTTCAAGGGCTGAATATGATGGTTGCGAATGTTATGGATGACCAGGAGTAATCCGGTTAGCAGGAAAAGATCCTGGTCTTGATCTTCACCTTCCTGATCAGCCAGCATAACAAATATATCCCAGGCGGCCTGATTAAGATTATTAGGGCGCGGTTTTAGATAGGGGTAATTACAGAAAGTCGTAAAATGGCGGGGAAATATATCCTCCAATGCAGTTAAAAGCCCTTCATTAACATCCCCGAGGGCCTCCTTTACTTTATCAAAAACCGGCTGGTATTGCCCGGTTTTTATTTTCGACCGGATATTTTTGCGTTTTCTTAAGCCCTGTTCCGTAAGACGGATAGTTTTTAAAGCCAGCATTTCCACCGGACGTACAAATTGTAACAAGCTGTACACACCATTACCGATTAAATCCGGCAGTTTCCCCCCGGCATAAACTTGATATACTAATTCTGCATCAATTAGCGATTTATAAAAGATCGCCGTATCACTTGTATCCCTGGCCAGATTAGTCAACCCGGAAATCTCCTCATCCATAAGATTTCTAATGTAATCAATTACATCTTCATTAATGTTTTCCATTACCCGGTCCCTGGTTATAAACAGCTTTTCCTGAAGATCCTGCCAGCGCTTCTCTACCAGAATATCCTGCCAGGCCATGGTAAGCATAATCTCCTCGGCCCGCTCTTCTAACTCTATCACCTGGGCTCTAAAATCTCCCAGCCGGCGCATTACCAGAGGACTTTCGCTTCGGGATTCAATCAGGCGATCTAATTGCTCATGTATATCCCGAAAAATCTGCCGCATATCAAGGGTGTTTTTTTGCATACGTCCCACCACATCAGCTGAAAAAACTTCCAGATCAGATATCACGCTATCCTGAAAAGCCGCCAGCCGGCTTTCTAAAGACTTCTCAATAACTACGGAAAATTGCTCCCCTAGTTTGTAAACATTAAAATATTCTACCAAATCCAGCTCATCTTGCTCTTTCATTTGTTCAGCCAGCAGATTGGAAACATAATTATAGAAAAGTTCTTTTTCTTTATCCATGCCCTTGCGCAGATCGGCAATTCTTTCTTCCACCCAATGGTTAACCTCTTCCTCATCATTGGTACGCCCTCGTTCCACTTGGAAAAAAACAGAGTTAAGATTAGCCAGGTTCTCATTTATTTTACTGACCAGTTTATTTTTCTCATCACTTAAAGAATCTATTAGCTGTATTATCGCCCTGCCGTTATGGGCCGCCTCTTCTGCCCGGGTAAGAAATTCTTTCATATCCTCACCTAGCCAGGATAAGCCCTGCACAAAATCATCTCTCAGGTTATTCATCAAAGGTTGTATTTTCCCATCTAGCTGTCGTTCAAATATATCATCACAAAGGGGTCTGATTTCCTGCATCAGGGCGCTGATTTCCTCATTGACAGGCTCCTCTTCCCCGCTATCCTTAATACGGTCAGCTATATGTTTTATAACTACCCCACCAGCTAGCGCCAGTAATATAAAAAATATTACTTTTATTACTGCTAAACCGGAGCTCAAGGTAACCATAGTAAAAAGATTCAGTACTAAAAGCAGCCACAGAATTATCCATAATACCGTATTCTTTTTGATGCTATCCGTAATAAAATCCATATTTCGTTCTCCTGCTATAACCTTATATTAATTATATCGGAAAAGCCTGGGACCTACTTGATAAGACCGGAAATTACACCTTATACAGCAGAATATTTAAATCTTTTAAGATATAAGATGCGATAAATAGTTAAATGACAGATAGGTAAAAAGCAGGGCAAAGATAAACTTAAAAACAAGCCGGCTGATATAACGGGTTACCAGCACCCCTAGTTGAGCTCCTATAATAGTACCTACTCCCATGAGCAGAGCTACCCGTAGATCAACATAACCCTGAAACAGTTTTATAAAAGCCCCTACAGCTGAAATAGGGAACATAGCCAGAAGGGTAGTGCCTACAGCCTGGTAAGGAGCAGCAGCAAAAAGCCATATCATAGCCGGAACCATAATAAATCCTCCCCCCAGACCCAGCATACCAGTCAAACTCCCGGTTAATAATCCTACCAAGGTAAGGGTCCACAGGGGAAGTCTTTTACCCTCCTGAATATAGTCTGTATCTAGTTTGGCCTGCCCTCTTTCTTTCCAATACTCCCGGGCCATACGTATTGCCATAAAAAGGAAGAGCATGCCTAGCAAAAACTCCAGCATTTTGATGTGGGAACTTAAGTACTGTTTAAAAACATAAGAACCTAATAATACCCCGACTAATCCCCCAGCTCCAATTAACAGGGCACTAGTTATGTGCACATTACCTTCTTTATAGTGCCCATAGGCCCCGGATATAGATGTAAACATGATAGAAAAAAGGGTAGTTCCTATAGCCAGGGTAGTAGTTAATCCTAATATATATTCAGTGGCGGGAAGCATAACTACTCCCCCGCCTACCCCCAGAATAGCTCCTAACACCCCGGCAGCAATTCCTACTGCGACCATGACTATATATGAAATCAAGGACCTATCCTCCTGATTAAAATACTACTGCTTTTATACCAGAGTATGTACAGATATGCAAAGATTTCTAAGTTTTATTTTTAAAAAACCTTCGGAAATTCTTGGGGGGGCAGCCAAATCCCCCCTTTGACAGACTTAATTCTATCTCAGGGGGGATTAACTATGAAAAGGTTATTAGGGAGCTTTTTTATGGCCCAGCTAGACTAAACTTTTATTCCACCGGATCAAACATATCTTTGGCTACTCCGCAAACCGGGCAAAAATCAGGTGGTTCAGGTCCTTCATGAATATAACCGCAAACCCGGCACTTCCAACGATTATAACGTTTTTTGCCAGAACTATCCCGGCCTAGTTTTTGCATAGATTCAGTGGCATCCACCTGGTCAGCAATGATGATTTCGCCTACCAGTACACCATCTTTTAGATAGCTTTTCTTGTAATACCCCTTCACCGGATCAATGACTTCCACTACCCGGCACTGATCAGAGGCTTGGTTTACATCACCAATGGAGAATATTTCTTTGCCAAAAGCAGCCAACATGGTAGAAATTAGGGGTTGACTATATTCTAACCAGTCACCGGCCGCACTAGCACCAGCAATTTTGCCCATTTCCATGGCCACCGGCCATAATCCGATCAACCTTTCTCCGAATTGAGCCACATCACCAGCAGCATAAACATCAGCGGCATCGGTTCTCATCCGCTCATCTACTATGATCCCTTGTTTAACATTTATACCGGCTTGCTGGGCTAATTCCACATTAGGCTTTACTCCAGTTGATAAGAGTACCAGATCAGCCGGCAGAGTCTCGCCATTATTTAATCTGACGCCATTTACCCTGCCATCACCCATAATTTCTTCGGTAGCTACACCTAAATACAGCTTAATACCCTGAGCAGTTATTAAATCCTGCAGGCGACTAGAGGCAGCTTCATCTAATTGGCGGGGCATAAGCCTCGGGCTAAACTCAACTACTGATACCTCCATACCTGATGAAGCCATTTCCCATACAGCTTCTAAGCCTAGCACTCCCCCACCTATAACCACAGCCTTTTTACCCGGCTGTATAGCCTGCTTTATTTGGAGAGCATCGTCTAGGCTGCGCAGAGCATAAACCCCTTCATTCTCCAGGCCTTTAAAGGGGGGAATATTACTTCGGGATCCCGTGGCTATGATGAGCTTGCTATAGGTAATAGTTTCACCACCAGCACTGGTAAGCCGTTTAGCTTTAGTATCAATCCCGGTTATCGGAGTTCCTAACCATACCTCAATCTGGTTTTCCTTATACCACTCCGGGCCAAATGGGTAGAGACGCTCCCCTTCCAGGTTTTCGCTCAGTAAATCAGACAAGGCCGGCCGATAATAAGGCAGGTGGTTTTCCACAGTTGTCATCAAGATCTTAGCCGTCTTATTACGCTGGCGAATAGCCCGGGCAGCAGATAATGCAGCTATACCGCTGCCGATTATTACAAACTGTTCATCAGTATTCAGGTTAAATTCATCTTCTGGAAGTAATTCTTCAAAGTTTTCCGGACCTGCTCCACAGGCCGGGCATACCTCCGGCGGTTGGGCTCCTTCATGAATATAGCCACAAATTAAGCAGCGCCACTGCTTTTGGGAACTATCCTGGGTTTTTTGCTGAATTGCTTTGGCAAAGTCCATTCCCATTTTAAATGCTTCTTCCAGCTCACCTTCAGAAGGCTTAAACTTGACTTTAAGCCCAGGCTGTACTTTCATCCGCAATGAGCTAAGCCGGGCCTCGATACTGGGAACTGCTTCCCCGCTCCATCCGTAAGCTCCAAAAGCAGCTGCTACCTTGCCGGCATGAACTATCGGTGAAAGACGGGTTAATAGCTGCCAAATAGGAGGCAGGGCATCACCATTAATAGTAGGAGAGCCAATTAGCAAACCATCAGCACTATTAATCTTCTCCATTACCTCATCCAGGTCGGCATCCACCAGATCATAGCGGTTAACTTCGAAGTCGTCTACTGTCAGGATACCGTCCACTATCATATCTGCCAACATTTCTGTGTAACCATAAGCACTTACATAAGCCATGACAATAGCCGGCTTCTCCCCTTCACCTTTTACGGGCTGCTCAGACCAGGTACGATACATCTCCAGGTAGTGTGGAATATCCCGGCGCAGGATCGGCCCATGTCCCGGGCAGATGGTACTGATTTTCAGATCTTTAATTTTCCCGAGGGCCTCCAGTACATAAGGTTTAAATGGACTTATAATGACATCGAAATAGTATTTGTAGGCCTCAGTAAAATCTTCTTCCATTAGGTCATTAAATAGACGTTCATCGGAATAATGGCAGCCAAAAGAATCACAGGTAAATAATATGCTGTCCTCTTCCAGGTAGGTATACATAGAATCAGGCCAGTGTAGGAAGGGGGCACTGATAAAGCGCAGGGTTTTTCCGCCCAGATCAATTTTATCGCCATCTCCTACCGGTTGGTCCTTAAACTTACGGTTGACAATATCCTTAAGAAATTCCAGGGCCGTTTCACTTCCTACTACCGTCAGACCAGGGATTTTCTCCAAAAGTTTCTCTACTGAGCCAACATGGTCAGGTTCAGTATGGTTTACAATCAAGTAATCTATCTTTTCCAGCGCCGTAACTTCTTGCAGGTTTGCCAAAAATTCGTCAAAAAATTTATCCTTGACTGTTTCTATTAAGACTGTTTTTTCCCCGCCCATAATCAAGTAGGAATTGTAGCTGGTTCCGTACTCGGTGGTCATGACAATATCAAAGATCCGCAGGTCAGGGTCCTGTACACCCACCCAATATAACCCTTCGTTAATCTTTTCAGCCATTATTTACCCTCCTATTATTTATTTCACGAGCTAGTACAGCTTGTGTAATCAGTGTAATTGTGTAATCGTTACACTTATGGTAATAGATATTTCAGCGCCTGTCAAGAATTTTTAGAAAATATTTAGACAGGCCAACCGGGGAGGATCCTTTTGCTTCCTTTTCTGTTTAGCTCCGGCAAACTAGGAATGTTCTCAGGTAAATAATATCTCTTGTATTATCGTAAAACTTAGCATTATTAGTTAGTGAGTAGAGGGAATTCTAATCATTGGTAGGGTGGAGTTTTTTATAAATTCAACCAAATGAGGCCGGCCTAAGTTGTAGGCCTAGATGAGCCTACCGGCATGAGAGTCTTAAGGTGAATATAGTTGTCCCGGTTTCAAAACCTTATAATTTAAGGAATCGGGAACATCCGCTTTGTAAGACATCAAAAAATAGATCCCGCCCTGCTTCATTGGCAACTGCTAATGAGCGGATAGAAAAAGCCTTTAAAGCATCACTAATGGATAGAGTCCCTTCGGCGGAATCTTTGCGTCCAGTAAAAGGAAGTGCATCCGGTCCACGCCGGCATTGAGCATTAAGATTGACACGAGAAACCTGATTGACCAGAACATCTATAAGCGGTGCCGCAGTCTGGGCACTGGAGCTAAAAATACTAGCCTGCTGCCCGTAATCTGATGCGGCCAGGTATTCTACCAGTTCCTCCGTATGTTTAAACGGACTTACCGGTATGACCGGGCCAAACTGTTCTACATTATATATTTCCATCTCCTGGTTGACCGGAAACAATATGGTGGGATAAAAAAGGGAACCGGCATATTCCCCGCCACCACCATTAACCACCCGGGCACCTTTATTACAAGCTTCATCAACCAGCCGGGCTAACCATTCCGGTTTGTTTTTCTCCGCCAGTGGGGTTATGAAAACTTCTTCTTCCCAGGGCATTCCGCACTTAAGATTATTAATCTCCCTTTCCAGGCAGGCTAAAAATTCATCCGCTATACTGGCATGAACCCAAACATGTTTAATAGCTGTGCAGCGCTGTCCATTAAATTCCAGGGCCCCCTGAACACATTCCCGGGCGGCCAGGTCTAAATCAGCATCGGGAAAAACAAAGGCCGGATTTTTTGCTTCCAGCCCCAGGATAGTCCGTAAACGGTTATTAGCCGGATGCTGCCCTATTAACAGGTTAGCTACCCGGGTAGAACCTATAAAACCAAGCACGCTTACTTGCCCGGACCGCATAATAGGGCCTATGATTTCTTCACCATCGCCATTAATTATATTGATAACCCCAGGCGGAAAACATCTGGCAAACTCCTCTAGTAAAGGCAGGGTACATAGGGCTCCATATTGTGGTGGCTTCATTACCACCGAATTTCCCATAATCAAGGCGGGAATAAGCATAGCGAAGGTTTCATTTAATGGATAGTTAAAAGGCCCCATACACAGTACTACTCCCAGAGGGCACCGCTTCACCAGCGCTAAATACTCCCCTTCGATATTTATGCTGCGGGATTCACTTTCCAGATTTTCCAAACTACTAATAGTGTCTTCAATGTATTTAATAGTACGAGCAAATTCATCCTTACAGGCGGAATAGGGTTTAGCAATTTCCCACATAGCCAGGAGATTAAAGACTTCTTCATAATGGCACATATGCTGAGAAAAAGCCCTGATCACCTCAATACGTTCTCCGGCAGTCTTAGTAGCCCACTTACCAGTCCCGGCTTGCCAGGCTTGCCGGGCGGCAGTTAATGCTTCCAGGGCCTCGGCAGAGTTTAAATCGGCATACTGCCCTATTCGCACCGGAGCAAGCTGTTCTGCCTTTCTAATTTTAATAGGTGAAATAACAGCCTGCCCATGAGCGGCCTCCCGTATTTCACCATTCACCAGATAAGTTAGTCCGGATTTAATTTCATTTAACCGGAACCGGGCCGGTACTTGTGCCGGGAATGGGTAAAGTTCCTGCAGGTGTTTATTTTCCAAAACTATCCTCCTAACTAAGATAGCTGCCTAGCATTAACTTGGCAGTCCTGGCACTTTTTTATACAGCTTACAGTTGCTGATATCATCTTTATTATTAGCCCTATGGCTATAACCAATACTTTAGGTCTCCCAGCAACTTTTTGTTTTTACCTGCTCTATTTTCCCCACCTTCGGTTTACCAGCCATAGCATCATGTAGAGAAATCCTAGCCCCAAATTTTCCGCTTTTCTTATATGTTTGCCGCCATTAACTGTTCTTATCTGGCTAATAGTATTAGTTTATGGAAAACTAAATAATTCCATAAATTTGCTAGTTTAATCATGTATTTTTGTTAAATTAAGCGCCTTTCCTATAATATGGAACTTTCATTAAACTACTATGTTGTATTATCTTTAGCTTAGGCATAGGCCGTCGTTATGGTCAGTATCATTTCTATTAATAACTTCATGGAGGGGGGAAGAAGAAGTGGATTACAGGGAAATCATCGCCCGGTATGCGGACAAACCAGGGGGTATGATCGAAGCTTTTCACGCTATACAGGCGGATCTAAGTTACCTGCCGGAAAAAGCGGTCGCAGAAGCAGCCCAGGTTTTTAAGGTATCTACTGCTGAAGCTTATGGTGTGGCTAGTTTTTATTCCATGTTTTCCGTAAAACCACGGGGTAAGAACGTTATTCGTATCTGCGAAAGCGCTCCCTGTCACGTAGCTGGGGCTACTGAGGTAGTGGCTGCTCTGGAGAGGGAATTAGGTATTAAAATGGGTGAAAGTACGGACGATGGACTTTTCGCTCTTGAATTTACCGAGTGTGTAGGACAGTGCCAGGCCACACCAGTAATCACCATTAACGGTAAACCTTATCTGGATGTGAGCCCTGCCCTAATTCCAGGTATTTTGGCTGAATTCAAATAATTTGTACGTAAAAAGAGAAAGTTCTCACAAACACATTCGTATGAAAGGAGGTCATACAAATGGCCGAAGAATTGCGCATCGTACTGCGTAATTACGGTAAGATTGATCCCCTTAAAATAGAGGATTATATCGGTCAGGGCGGCTATAAAGCTCTGGAAAAAGCGCGCAGTATGGGCCAGGAAGCACTGATCGCCGAAGTGAAGAGATCCAACCTTAGAGGTCGCGGCGGAGCAGGTTTTAACTGCGGTCAAAAGTGGTCTTTCGCTTACCAGACTAGTGCTGATAAAAAGTTTGTGGTATGTAATGCCGACGAAGGTGAGCCCGGTACTTATAAGGACCGTCTTATCATGGAAAATGACCCTCAGTCTCTTCTGGAAGGTATGGCCATTTGCGGGTATGCAATCGGAGCCCAACAAGGCTTTATATATTGTCGGGGGGAATATCCCCAGGTTGCTGATATCTTAAACCAGGCCATCGCCCAGGCAAAAGAAAAAGGTGTACTGGGTGACTTCGAGGTTGAAGTCAGAAGTGGAGCTGGAGCTTATGTATGTGGTGAAGAAACAGCTTTGATTGAATCTATTGAAGGCAAACGTGGTGAACCCCGCTTTAAACCTCCTTATCCGCCTTCGGAAGGATTATGGGGCCAACCTACTATCGTGAACAATGTCGAAACCTTTGCCAACATCCCCATTATAGTTGATAAAGGTGCTGAATGGTACGCTGCCATTGGTGCCCCTGCCTATCCAGGCACCAAGGTTTTTACCCTGACCGGAAATGTTAACAACAAGACCTTTTTCGAAGTTCCCACTAACACTACCATTCGCGAGCTAATTTACAAATTTGGCGGAGGTATTCCCGGCGATAAAAAATTTAAGGCCGTTCAGATCGGCGGAACATCAGGAGCCTTTATTCCCAGCACACTGCTGGATACTCCGCTAGCCTTCGATAATATGAGTGCCATTGGGGCTACCCTGGGATCGGGAGCTGTTTTCGTACTAGATGAAACCCGGGATATCGTGGATGTAGTTACCCGCATTGCTGGTTTCTTTGAACATGAGTCCTGTGGCAAATGTGCTCCCTGCCGTGAAGGTACTTCCCGTACAGCCGAAATTATGTCCAAAATAAATAACGGTAAAGCCAGTTTCCGGGACATTACATTACTGGAGAGATTAGGTCGGGTTATGTCCTACTCCTGTCTATGTGGATTAGGACAGGCAGCCCCTGCTCCGGTACTTACAACTATTAAGCATTTTAAAGCCGACTACGATGCTAAACTCTTGTAGGACAGAGCAAAAGGAGGGAAAGAAATGGTTAACTTAAATATAGACGGTATTAACGTATCCGTTCCCAAAGGCTCTACCATCCTGCAGGCAGCTAAAGAAGTCGGTATTAATATTCCTACACTCTGCTGGCATCCCGACCAGGCGGTAAAAGCTAACTGCCGGGTTTGCATATGTGAAGTTGAAGGAAATAGACTTCTCCAGGCAGCCTGTTCGACACCGGCTACTGAGGGAATGGTTGTAAAAACAAAAACCCCGAAAGTAATTGAAGCTAGAAAAACCATCCTGGAATTGATTCTTGCCAATCATCCCCAGGACTGTCTCAATTGTATCCGCAATGGAAACTGTGAATTACAGGATCTGGCTGCGGAATATATGATCCGTGATAATCCCTTTGAGATTAAAACCCGCGGCTATGAACTGGATCGTTCCACACCTTCCATTATCAGAGATCAGAACAAATGTATCCTGTGCCGTCGCTGTGTTGATGCTTGTAGTGTAACCCAGTCGGTCTATGCTCTGGGCCTGGAAAATCGCGGCCATAACGCCATGGTGGTTCCTACTCTAGGTAAAGCCCTGATTGATAGCCCCTGTGTCATGTGCGGACAGTGTATCCACGCCTGCCCGGTAGGTGCTATCTATGAAAACGAGCAGGTTGATGAGCTGCTGGCGGCCATTGCCGATCCTGATAAAGTAGTGGTTACTCAGATTGCCCCTGCTGTTAGGGTAGCTATTGGCGAGGAAGTCGGCATGAAGACTGGCGATATGCCTATGGAGGTTCTGGTAGCCGGGTTGCGCCAGGTAGGCTTTGACTATGTGCTGCATACCAACTTTACCGCTGACCTGACCATCCTGGAGGAAGGCAATGAACTGTTAAAACGGCTGAATGAGGGCGGTACTTTACCGATGTTTACCTCCTGTAGCCCTGGATGGATCAACTTCTGCGAGACTTTCTATCCGGATCTAGTCGATAACCTGTCCACCTGTAAATCTCCCCAGCAAATGTTTGGTGCTTTGGTGAAAACTTACTGGGCAGAAAAAATGAATATTGATCCGGCTAATATCTATTCCGTATCCATTATGCCCTGTACTGCTAAGAAGTTTGAAGCTTCCCGCCCCGAAATGCAGGATAGTGGCTACCGGGATGTTGATCTGGTCTTAACTACCCGGGAGATTGGACGACTATTTAGAATGTCGGGCCTTGATTTTAACAAACTGCCTGGAACCTCCTTCGATTCCTGGATGGGGGCTTATACTGGAGCAGCGGTTATCTTTGGAGCTACTGGAGGGGTTATGGAAGCAGCCCTGCGCACCGTCTATGAAGTAGTTACCAAACAGGAGCTAACTGATGTCAACTTTACCATGGTACGTGGTATGGAAGGCGTAAAGGAAGCCCAGGTGGATCTGAACGGAACGGTAGTCAATGTAGCAGTAGCCCATGGCTTAAGTAATGCCCGCCAGGTAATGGATCAGGTAAGAGCCGGAGAATCCCCTTATCATTTCATTGAAATTATGGCCTGCCCCGGTGGATGTATCGGCGGCGGCGGACAGCCGATTACTAAAGCTAACGCCAAACGGGCCGAACGCATCGATGCAATATATGTAGAGGACGAAAACTGTGCTCTGCGTAAGTCCCATGATAATCCGGAAGTCAAAACCCTTTATGAAGAGTTCCTGCATGAGCCCTTGGGGCACAAATCCCACGAACTCCTGCATACTCACTACCATGCTAAAAATAAAAAGTACCTATAAGTATTGTTAATCTAATAGGTCTTATATAAATTAGGGTAGTCATATTCCTGATGATGAGGCGGGTTAGCTGATTTTGAGGGTTACAGATTTTATGATGATATTGTAACCGCTTGCCTTTTACAACAGGGCAGGCGGTTTTTTGTTAAGGAGCGAATCACATGATAAATACACGCCTTGGGGTGGTTGGTATAGTTATTGAAAACCGGGAGGCAGTTCCTCGGGTTAATGAAATATTAAGTAAATATGCAGAAGTCATCATCGGCCGCATGGGACTTCCTTATAGAGCCCGTGAAGTAGCCGTGATCTCTTTGATAGTAGATGGTAATACTGATCAGTTAGGTGCTCTTACTGGAAAACTGGGTAGTCTTCCTGGGGTAACCGTAAAAAGCGCCCTAACCAAATCACCTTAATCCTTTTATTAAAATATAAGAACCCCGGACTGACTATGGTAAAGGAGTGCTAGGTCCCCATGTTCCGCAGTCGCTCAGTCAAAATAAACCTGGCCTGGCCATGGTGAAGGGATGAGAGTACCAATAAAAAACGCCAGAATGTATTAAACTGCCGGCCTCAATCTTTAACCAGCCTTAAAAGGAACCGGCGATCTTAACATATAACGTACAGTTGCCCCAGCCAACATGGCGGGATTATTAGTTATTTTGGGAATACCGCAGTTTCAGAAATTTTAGTAGTTCCGACGGTGGCAGGGAATTATTGGAGGAGGGAAAATTATGCAGGCTACGGCTGTAAAAGAGTGGATGGATCAGGTCATCAAACCAGAACAGGTAGAAAAATACCTGGATAAGGGAAATGACTTTATTAATGAAGACTACATTTTCACTACCCTGATGGCTAACCAAAAACCTGATAAACAGCGCTTAAGGGAAATTATTGCCAAATCGCTGGCTCTGGAGCGTTTAGAACCGGAAGAAACCGCTGCACTACTAAACTGCACCGATGAAGAAATGTGGGAGGAAATGTATGCTGCAGGAGGACAAATAAAGGAAAAGGTTTACGGAAGAAGGATCGTCACCTTTGCTCCCCTTTATGTAAGTAATTTATGTGTTAATAGTTGTGTTTACTGCGGATTTCGCCATGATAATAAAAAGGCTATCCGTAAACAACTAACCCTGGAGGAACTGCGTGAGGAAATTAAATCCCTGGTACAAAAGGGACATAAGCGTTTGATCATGGTTTATGGTGAACATCCTGATTCCGATGTTAATTACATTGCGGAAACCTTGAAGGTGGCTTATGATACCAAAGTTAACCATGGAGAAATCCGCCGCTCTAATGTTAATGCCGCCCCCATGTCGGTAGAAGATCTGCAGGTACTTAAAGAGGTAGGTATCGGCACCTTCCAGGTTTTCCAGGAAACCTACCACCACGAAACTTACCGCCGCCTTCATCCCCGGGGTATAAAAGCTGACTACCGCTGGCGGCTCTATTCCCTGCATCGATCTATGGAAGCCGGGGTAGATGATGTAGGTATCGGTGCCTTATTCGGCCTATACGACTGGAAGTTTGAGGTTATGGGACTGCTATTACACACCATTGACCTGGAAAAGAAATTTGGCGGAGTAGGTCCACATACTATTTCCTTCCCCCGCATGGAACCAGCCGTCAATACCCCCTTTACCCAAAAAAGTTCCCATCTGGTGGATGATAATACTTTTAAGAAACTAGTTACAGTTATCCGCCTTTCCGTACCTTATACCGGAATGATCCTTACCGCCCGTGAACCGGCTTATATCCGTGAAAAGGTGCTACCGGTAGGTATTACCCAGATTGATGCCGGTTCCAACATTGGCATAGGTACCTATAGCAGTGATACCCTGGACTATGAGCGCCAGCAATTTATTTTAGGTGATAACCGCAGCCTGGATGAAGCCGTCTGTGATCTGGCTAAAATGAGCCGTATCGCCTCATTTTGTACAGCCGGATACCGTTGTGGCCGCACCGGCAATTATTTTATGGACATTGCAAAAAAAGGCAAAGTACACACCCTTTGTATGCCCAATGCCATCTTAACTTTTAAGGAATACCTGCTCGATTATGCCAGTGAAGAAACTCGTCAAATTGGTAACCAGCTTATCGAACAGGAAATAGCCGCTCTGCCTGGTGAACTTATCCGCCAGACGGTACTAGATCTTCTGGCTCGTATTGAAGCTGGTGAAAGGGATTTGTATTTATAAACAGGGTTTACTATGATGTGATTTACTCAGACTTTTGCCATGTAAAAACATTTAGGCAAGAATGTTCCAGGCTGCTTCAAACCCTTTTAACATATGTAAAGAGGTGAATAAGTTGAACCGGCAGTTATTATCCTTAATAGAGCTTTACCAGACCGATAATAACCTGGTAAAAGCCTCACACCAGGCCTTAACTGAACTTTATCCGGTATTAAAGGTGCGCTGGTCCCGGGTCTTTGGCAACCGCTGGGCCCACTTGCTGGGCAATCACCAAGAAATAAGTTTTTCTCCCCTTAAGGTACGCTTAAGCGGTGGTTATGGCTTATTTATTGATAATCCTGATAGCCTGCCGGGCCAGGAGATTCAGGAGGTTATTATAACTTTGAAGGATGTTTTTTATGCCCGTCATTAATCTTAATCAAACAGAAGAAATCCTGGCCAGCAATGATCCGGCTCTGTTGGGTAGGCTTCTGAAAGAATCTGACCAGGTACGCCGTAAAGCTCGGGGTAATGAGGTATACCTGCGGGGACTGATTGAATTTAGCAACTACTGCTCTTGCAATTGTTTCTATTGCGGCCTGCGCAGCAAAAATACTCTGATTAACCGTTATTTTCTCTCCCGGGAGGAAATTATTAAAATTGCGGAGTACGCTTACCGCAAGGGCTACCACTCCATTTGCCTGCAGTCAGGAGAAAATCCTGTCCCCGAGCAGGTGGACTTCCTGGTGGAATTAATCAGTTGTATAAAGGAGGTAACTACCCAGAATGGCGGGCCAGGCCTGGGTATAACTTTAAGCATAGGTGAATTAAGCTACTCACAATACTTGCGGTTATACAAGGCCGGGGCCCACCGCTATCTGCTGCGTATTGAAACCTCTGATAATGAGCTTTTTAGCCGTATTCACCCTCCCGGGCAAACCCTGTCCTCCCGGTTGGAATGCTTGGCGGCATTGGGGGATATCGGCTATCAGGTAGGTACCGGGGTAATGATAGGGCTGCCCGGTCAAACTGTTTCCCATCTGGTTGGTGACCTGAAGTTCTTTCTGGACCAGGATATTGATATGCTGGGAATGGGGCCTTATATACCTCATCCTAATACTCCCCTGGCCCGTATGCAAAGGTATATTACCATAGATTCCTATACCACTTCCTTGAAAATGCTGGCCCTGGCCCGCCTACTCATGCCTGATATTAATATGGTAGCCTCCACGGCCTTACAATCCATCCACCCTGAAGGACTTAAAATGGGGCTTAAAGCTGGGGCCAATATTATTATGCCGGTACTTACTCCGCCAGATAAAAGGGATGATTACAAACTATATGCCCATAAAAAATTCACCACCCTGACAACACTGGAACAGCAGGTAGATGAAGCCGGATATAAGATGGGCTACTGGAAATGGGGAGATTCCCCCCACTGGCACCAGCGAAGAAACAGGGGAAAATAGGAGGATGGTTCCCGGGTTCCCCTTTTTAGTAGCACCAGGGCTGACAATTTGCAGTGCTGTGGAAAAACACTTGGTATAGCCTTTACTGCTTAAGCAGTAGCTTGCTGGCTAAATAGCAGTGCTGGGAAAAACACCAGGCATAATAAACGGTAGATCAAACAGGTCATCCCCACCTTTAAACCAGTGCTGCAAAATATAAAAGAGGTGACTTTATGAGTGATCTGAATGATACACCTAAAGGTATGCGTACCACGATAGCTGTCTTAGGCCGGCGTAATGCCGGTAAGTCTTCGCTGATCAATTCCCTGGTGGGGTTTGACCTGGCTATCGTCTCCCCATTAGCCGGAACTACTACTGACCCAGTCGACAAAGCGGTGGAAATTAGCCCTTTAGGGCCCTGCCTGATTGTGGATACAGCCGGTATTGATGATGACAGCCAGTTAGGTGAGCTTCGCACCCGAAAAACCCGCCAGGTTATAGCTGACGCTGATATAGGATTGATTACTATCGGTGATGGTGAGTGGACTGATTATGAAGAAGAAATATGGCAGCAATTAAAAAGAAATGCTAAACCAACTATAGTGGTGGTAAATAAATGCGATTTGGCCACCTATCCCCACTTGTTCGAAAAGCTAGAGCAAAAGCAGCTCGATTTCGTATTAATCTCAACTGTGACTGGTCAAGGTGTGGACCAGCTAAAAGATAAACTGGGCCATATTAAGCAGGTAAGTTCCCGGGAGGAACCTTCATTAATCGGGAATTTAGTCTTAGAGGGAAATCTGGTAGTTCTGGTAGTACCAATAGATCTGGGAGCTCCCAAAGGTCGTCTTATACTGCCGCAAGTGCAGACTATCCGGGACCTTTTGGATCATAATGCTACTGCCATAGTAGTCAAGGAAAATGAACTGGCTCGTACCCTTATCAAACTTAGGAAATCTCCCCGTCTGGTCATAACTGATTCCCAGGTGGTACATACCGTAAACTCAATAATTCCCCTTGATGTGCCCCTAACGACTTTTTCTATACTTTTTTCCCGTTTTAAAGGGAATTTAAACCAGATGGTAGAAGGTGCCTCGGTTATTGAACAGCTGCGGGATGGTGATAAAGTTCTGATCGCAGAAGCATGCAGCCACCATGTTCAAGCTGATGATATAGGACGAATTAAGATTCCTCACTGGATCAGGCAATACACTAATCAGAAGCCAGACTTTGAAATAGCTGCCGGACCAATTTTCCCGGAAAATATTAAGGACTACCGTTTAATAATTCAGTGTGGAGGCTGTACCATTACCCGGCGGACCTATTTAAACCGCCTGGAAACTGCTCGGGAAAACGGGGTACCCATAACTAACTACGGTATAGCTATTAGCTATATCCAAGGAATACTAGAGCGCACCATCGCCCCCTTCGCCAAAACAATCCATTAATATACCGGAACAAGGGGACAACCTAAAACTGCCCGGGGAAAATGCTGGAAAAGGCAATCTTAAGATTGCCAGTAGAAAATTATTTTTAAAAGAATTAGAGAGGAGAAATTACCCTAGAAAATAGCTTATCAAGCTATTCTGAGAGCATAAAGAGTATAAACAGAGCTTAAACGTAAATATCTTGTATCATTATTATGATTATGTCTGAAGGCTAAAGTGTTCCGAGTATAGGTGAGGGGATAGATATGCTAAAAAAAAGAAACAAAAGGATCATCCCCTTTGCTTCCGCGATGTTTAATATTAATGGTCGGGATGACAGGATTTGAACCTGCGGCCTCCTGGTCCCGAACCAGGCGCTCTACCAAGCTGAGCCACATCCCGACAACACACCTATGATAACAATTTAACTTATTTAAGTCAATCACCTGCGTGTTTTTTCTGTTTTCAGGCTATCATCGGCACTTTTGACAATTAATTTGTCCTGTCCTAAAATATGCTGATCAATCCAAGTGACTATGAAATCCAGTACTTTAAGCAGGTAATTATCTTGATTAATATCAACATTTGTAAGATCAATATCATTGGTTTGCTCAATAAAATCGGCATGACTGACCTTATGGGATAAATACCGCTTATATCCTATACTCCTCATGTATTCTTCCTCTGTTCTAAAATGGAAAACTGCATAGGATTTTAGCTCATCCATGATAGCGACAATTTGATCATATTTATCAATACATAGATCATCTTTTAATACTTGATAAGCTTTATCGGCTATGGCGAATAACTGGCGATGCTGTTCATCAATACGCTCAATACCGAGGCTGTACTCATCCTTCCATTTGATCATTCCCACACTCCTCCCCGCTCTTTGAAGTGGTTGCCTTACTTATTAATTCTCCTATAATCGCCCGTAATCCTGTCTCCCCAGCCAAAACAAATAAAATAAAGGTTTTTTAAGAGAACTTTCCGGTTTGTATTTAGATACTTTCCATGAAAAAAGATGCCTAGGTATTGCACCTTTGGGCACCTTTTTAAAGATTACCTTTATCAAATTAATCTCATCTTATATAAAAAGACCACATACCCAATGCCACGTTCCTAAAAAAAGAATAAAATTATTTGTAACGGGAATCTCTAATTAACATGCCGGTAGATCTAAATAGAATTATTCCCGTATAAAAGATAATCACTGCTCCTACCGGGCTTAAATAAGGAATTACCAAAATAATAGCCAAACCTATAGCGATGATAAAGGCCGCCGCTAAATATATCGGGATATAGTGCTCTATAATCTTAACCGCCTGCATGATAATATCCGGCAACCGAAATGCGTACTGAATATCACAGGTCATTACATACCCTCCCATGGCAATTGGTACTAACATTCCGGCCAGCAGCATAAGCATCGATAATAATAAACTTCCCGCCAGAGGTATTATCATTAAAAACGGGACCAATATTAAAGGAATTAATAAGTAAACGGCTAGTATCATCAGGCCAAATAGACTATCTCTGGCTAAATCCTGCCAATTATTCCAGTCAGGTAAGGTGAGACGGCCTCGAATACCATTGCTAAGACAGGCCATAAAATAGCCAACCACTATAATGTTAATTATCGGGACAATACAAATGACACACCCGATCAGCAGTTTTTTAACCTCCCGAGGGTCTCGAAAAGGATATAAAACAAAAACCTGCCACTCCATGTTTCCCCCTCCCGGTATATTAATATACCGGGAGGGTTTTGAATATACCAGACTTAAATTTATCCTTAAACTGCCTGATCATCTTTATAGCCCTAGATTGGTTAGATTTCCAGCCCATGCCTGGCTTCCTACTGTGGTTAGCAAATAGAATTTTAGCTTAAATTCCGGTATAGTTTTGCAGGTCCTGACCAGATTTATACTGGCGCTGAATTTCCTGTATTTGCGGTGCTAACTGGTTTACACGCTGGTGCACTTCACTATCCCGGGCATGGTCTACCAGTAATACCCGCTCTTCATCAAGTTGAACCCCAATATTATAATGACCTTTTTGGGAATCAGCACTTACAATCAGACCTTCGTATTCTTCCTTAGCATAGTCACCATTTTCCATAAAAGATTTTTTACTTATAATTTGTCCTTTTTGAAAACTCACCTGGAAAACCTCCTTTTTAACCTGCTTGGTTTAGCTTTTCCCAGGATTGTTTCTAATATGTAAAGCCATACTCCATTTTGTTTTTGCTGACAAGCCCCTTAAATCAGGACTGCCCATCGATAAGTTTTTGTTTCTGCTGGCGTTTCATTTTCTTTATTTCCGCTTCCCGGCGCAGTGCCTGACTTTTAGTAGCAGTTTGTTCCATATATACCAGCTTTACCGGCACACGGCCGCGGGTATAGCGGCTGGCTTTACCCGCATTATGCACAGCCAGCCGATTTTCAACATTCTCTGTATAACCAGTGTAATAAGTCCCATCAGCACATTCCACAATATAAACCCACGACATAAAAAATCCTTCCTCTACTACGATCTTTTAGGAAGCAACAGGACCGTCCCCGCGCTTCCTCCCTGCTTCCGGGTGCTTGATTAAAATGAGGCTACCCATAAGGGCAGCCTCATTTAATTATCAAATAGCTATTTGTTTTTTTATATATAATACACTAAAGATTTATTATTTATCTTTGCCTACACTGCTATGGTACTTAGAAACGATAATGGGTCACCCGTAAAGGCAGCTGAAATTTGTGGGTAATGGTATTACCTATTTTTTCAATATTCTCCAGAGTAACATCTATAACTAGACACTTTAATTTAGTATAAATATTATAAGCATTATCCAATTCCTCTGCTACCATTTCATCCAGACTTTCAAAATTATGGGGCATCTCAAAACTCCGCAGTCTCTCTTTCCGCAACTCCATTAGGTGTTCAACATCAATGGTAAGCCCCACCATAGGTATTTTCCCTTTTAAAACATTAATCTCTTCCGGTATCTCGGTATCCATCAGAATAGGATAGTTAGCCACCTTAATGCCCAGGTTAGCCAGGTGCATAGAAAGGGGTGTTTTAGAGGTTCGGGGAAGCCCCAAAATTATCAAATCGGCCTCATGAAAGGTATCCAAATTCTGACCATTGTCATGCTCAATGGTAAACTCAATAGCCTGCATTCGATTAAAATACTGGTCATCCATTTTATGAGTCAGTCCTGAAATATAGGCCGGCTTAAGGCCAGTCTTCTCCTCGATCACACTAAATAACGGAGCCATAACATTTACCGCCCGTACTCCTTTTTCCCGGGCCTTTGCATCCATAAAATCTGCTAACTCTGGTTTTACAATAGTGTAAACAATAATGGCGTCATCCTCTACTGCCTGGTTGATGATTTTGACTACCTGCTCTTCTTTAGTTACCCGGGAAAAGCGAGTAATGTTGCGTTCCATCTTAAACTGCAAAACCGAAGCTACTGCAATTTTTTCTGCAGTCTCCCCCACCGAATCAGACACAGCAAATAGGTGCAATTTCTCAGCCATCAAACCATCCCCCTTCGTGATACATTACAAAACAAATCACCTCCGAGTACTTACTAGATTTTATTCGACAAGCCTATATAAATTTCCTTTATTTCATAATGTTAGAAGTAAACGGTTATTATATTAGCTCCAAATTTCCACTTGTCCGGTAGGATTGTCTTCCGAACCATCTGGAGGAATAAACATGGAGCCAGTGGAAAGCAGGTCACAAATCTCACGAATAGATGCCACCGGTTCCCCTTCATGTACAAAAGGAGCTTTTTTTAGCTGTTGTTCTTTATTATTCAAATAGTATTTACGCTGATCGATTATTAGTTTTATAGCCTTGCCCCCATCAGTATTAAAGGTAAATAAACCATATCCATAAAGATTATCAAATCCCAAATCCCCCAGATCTACGGCTTGCATATGCAGATAACTGCGGATATAGTCTGGAGTAGGAATTTGATTAAATTTCATAAGGTAGCGGGACGTAATCAGCGCCACTGCTCCTGAGAGATGGGGGGCAGCCATAGAGGTGCCTGATAATTTTACATAACTTTTGTCAGGGTAAGTTGAATAAGTATCGACCCCCGGAGCAACCACATCAATACGGTCATTAGAATTACTAAAATCAGCAATTCCTGTCTGTAAATTAATAGCTCCCACTGCCAGGGTCTCCAGGTAATAAGCTGGATAGGATATCTCCGGGGTATCCGGGTTAGCATCGCCGGCGTTACCAGCCGCACATACCACGGTAATACCAGCATTTACGGCCTTAATAATCTCATTATGCAGGTCCTTATTGGGAAACGGCCCTCCCAGGCTCAAATTAATAACATTTACCCGCTGTCCCTTATCCCCTTCCCAGCGGCGTGCCCAAGCCAAACCCTGTATTATACTGGAATTAGTACCAAATCCATCTCGATTCAATACCTTGACTGCCAGCAGTCCTGCCTCTGGTGCCATACCTAATATTTTGCCATTTGCAGCTATGATACCCGCTACATGAGTACCATGGCCATTAAGATCCATATAATCCTTTTCCGCCGGAACAAAACTTTTACCCCCAACCAGGTTGTTTTTTAAGTCCGGGTGCAGGTAATCTATCCCAGTGTCTACTACGGCCACTACCATTCCTTTCCCCTGAGTAGTCGGCCACATTTTCTGAGCAGCCATCAAGGATATGCCTGGAGGTATATATGGTTCAAAACTAAAAGCTTTATTATATATGCCTAAAATCGGGGATTTTCGTAAGCGCATGCCCATCACCTCTCCTTTTTCTATCATAAGCAGAAGAGGGTAATGTGTTCCTGTTAAGGGCATAAAAAAGCCAGAATTACTTAGCTTTACTTTTTAAAAGAATTACCCAAAAAAGGTTTTTGGTGTTATTATAAATAAAGGGATTAGCTGGAGAGGTGATAGGGATGGAATCTCCCGAATCAATAGTAACCCTGATCATCATGATATGTCTCGGTGTTGGATTAGTCGCAGCTATAGTCGGAGTATTTCTTTTCAACAATTTTAACTGGTGGGATAAACTATAAATTCTCAATCGCAATCGGCCTATCCGACCACCATGCTATAGGTATGTCTCCATACTTCCTTCTACCCACAACCTTTTTAATATAGCCTACTCAAAAATACTTTTTCACTATAGAAAATTGCATAAGATTTCCAGGAAAAGCATAATTATGAAGCATAAATGCGGAAAAAAGGAAGACTCCTTTAAGAAGTAACTGAAGGGACAGGCCATTTGCTTCCCAAAAGGAAGCAAATGGACCGTCCCCCTGCTTCTTTATAAATCGATGACTTCTATGCGGGCATCACCAGGTGATGGTTCCGGTGGTGCCGGAGATACTGGTTCTTCTGGCGGTAGAGAAGGTGATGGGGTAGTGGCATCATTGTCTTTTCCAGTATCCGGTTCATTGTCACCAGGTTCAGTCCCTTCTTCGGGCTGTTCTTCTTCCAGTTCCAGGTCTTCCTCCAGCGGCTCCTCTGGTTCAGAGGGTTCTTCTACCGGCTGATACGAGGGTTTATCTTCCAGTACGTGGCTATAATACAGGGTATTCATATAATTTCGCCATACTGGTCCAGCTATCCGGCCTCCATAGGCATTATATCCTTTCACTGGCTCTCCATTACTGTTGCCCGCCCATACAGCCGTAACCAGATCATTAGTGTAACCTACAAACCATAAATCACGACTGTCGGTAGTCGTTCCGGTCTTTCCCCCGGCGGGGATAGCAATAGCGGCCACCGTTCCCGTACCACGTTTCATCACATCCCGAAGAATATTATCCATTTCCCGGATGGTTCCCCGGCTGAATACCCGTACCGACTTGGTTTTACTTTGGTAAAGCACACGTCCTTCTACTGTTTCCACTCGTTCTAACAGATAGTGTTCAGCTCTATAGCCGTTATTAGGAAAAACGGTATAGGCATTAGCCAGCTCCAACGGCGATATTCCCCGCTTCAGTCCTCCCAGGGCCAAAGCCAGGTTACGGTCGTCCTCTTCCAGGGTAGTAATACCTAAATCCTCCATAGAACGAAAAGCACGCTCTATGCCTAACTGGTTTAGAACTTCTACTGATGCTACATTATAAGATCTAACTAGTGCCTCCCGTACACTTACCTGGTCCGGTGCTGAAGATTGTTGGTTACGAGGCTGATATCCTCCGAAATCCCGGGGTCGGTTATTTAAAATGGTATCCGGGGTAATCAATCCATCATTCATCGCTGCTGCATAGTACAAGGGCTTAATCGCTGAACCAGGTTGACGTGGTAATACCGCCATATTTAGCTGATTCCTGCCAAAATCGACTCCCCCCACCAAGGCCTTTATCCCCCCGGTATGAGGATCCAGGGATACTAAGGCCATATCTCGGGCGGTAATTCCCTGGTAACCTAGGGAGCGGGCCTGTTTTACCACCGCATTTTCGGCCGCATTCTGCATGTTACGATCAATGGTAGTGTATATATTTATTCCACCCTGATAAAGGCGTTCTGCTCCTACTAAATCTTTTAGTTTCCATACCAGGTAACTTACTAAATAAGGATGGGGCCCCTGGTTAGGCTGGTAGTTACGAAAATAGACAGCCTGTTGCTTAAGGACCCGAGCTTCGTCTAAACCAATTACCCCTTGCTCGGATAAAACATTGATAACCACTTCTTGACGTTGTTTAAGACCCTCTCGGTTGGTGTCAGGTGAGTAATGTTCGGGTGCCTGTATCATTCCCACCAGCATACAGATTTCTGCCCGGTTTAAAGACCAGAGATCCTTGCCAAAGTAACTATTGGCAGCACAGGCCATACCAGAACACCCCCGACCCATATATATTTCATTAAGGTACATGTTTAAAATAGCTTGCTTGCTGAACTTTTCCTCCAGAGCTGATGCCAGGAGTACTTCCTTTATTTTACGGGTATAAGTTTTTTCCTGAGTCAGAAATAAGGTGCGGGCTGTTTGCTGGGTAATCGTACTAGCCCCCTCGGCCTTTTTCCCGGCTCTTATATTTTTATATATTGCTCTGCCAATACTACGTGTATCCAGGCCATTATGCTCATAAAAGCGCTGGTCTTCAACTGCTACAACTGCATCTTGCATAAACTGGGGAAAATCCTGGCTGTAAGTCCTCTTGTAGCCGATTTCGGTCATAGGTTTGCCATCACTGTAGTAGATGACCGACTGCTGCCGGGTTTGGTATTCCCAGTTTTTTAATCCGGTAAGTGATACCAGTAACCGGGGGGTAGTCTTGGTAACTGAGGCCCCCACCAGGAAAAACACTATAAAAACCAGCAGTCCTGCTATGACTAATCCTGTTCGCTGTAGCCACTTCATTTTAAAATCCCTTCCTGTTTAATTTAGAGCCACCGGCAATTCTTCTTAAATAAAGTATACCTTAATATTATGTAAAAGCCCGATTATAATAGAGCCCAGACTAACCTCAACTGAATTTAACGTTATTATAGATTTAATACGTGAAAAAGCAAGCCATAACTTTCTTTAGAACATATGTTCCTTGCCTGGGGATTTTGTTATACTATAAGAAACTTTTAAATAGTGGTGAAGATATATGAAAACAGGTACTGCCAACTTGCCTTTGCATGGAGGTAATTGCCCGGCCTGGCTGTTTAAACATATGAAATCCCTTAGCGCAGCTATTATTGAAATCGTCATAGAAGATTTTGGGGTGGAAGAAGTTCTAAAAAGACTGGCTGATCCCTACTGGTTTCAGGCTTTAGGCTGTGTAGTCGGTTTTGATTGGCATTCCTCCGGATTAACCACTACTCTTTGCGGAGCCCTTAAAGAAGGTTTAGCTGAAATTGGCCCCCGGGCCGGATTGTTTATGGCTGGGGGCAAAGGTAAAACCTCCCGTAAAACTCCACACGAAATCGTGACTATAGCTGATAATTACCCTTTACATTGCCGGCCGGATGATCTGGTTTATGCCAGTAAAATGGCCGCTAAGGTAGATAATGCAGCTGTACAGGATAACTACCATATTTATCACCATTTTTTTGTGTTTACTGATAAAGGTAGCTGGGCAGTTGTTCAGCAAGGTATGAATGAACCAATTTGCCAGGCCCGCCGCTATCATTGGCTAAGCACCGTTATGCCCTCTTTTACTGAGGAACCCCAGGCAGCCATTTGCTGCGACCAGATCGGGCAGACCTTAAACCTGGTATCCAAGGAAAATAGCCATTTACGGTGGTTGACACCGGAAATAGTAGGCCAGCATCCGGATAAAGTTTTGCAGGAATTAGAGCATATCACCTCAACTCATCTTAACCTGCCCCAGGCGCACCCGATCCCCCGCACCGCGTACTTAAACCGCTCCATTAGAGCCGCTTATGAGGAACACCCCCAGGATTTTGAGCAGCTCTTAGGGGTAACCGGGGTGGGTCCCGGCACTTTGCGCGCCTTATGCCTGGTAGCCGAGGTTGCTTACGGGGTACAGCCCAGTTATACCGACCCGGTACGATATGCTTTTGCCCACGGCGGTAAAGATGGCTTTCCTTTTCCCGTTAACGAAAAAGACATCGAACTATCCTACTCTACCTTAAACCGTGCTCTGCACCGGGCTCGAATGGGTAGACACGATCAATTAGAGGCCCTGAAAAAATTGGCCGCCTGGCATGCTCGGGCAGCCACAGTGGTTAGTTCCCCTTTGCCCCGGTCATTCTCTGATACTAAGCCTGTAGTACCTCCTTTGGTGCAGGGACGGTTATTCAGCTAGCAGGTTTATACATTTATCTCCCAATATTAAGGGCTAGATGAAAGGGGTATAAATATTATTTATACCCCTTTCATTAATTCCCCGCTCTTTTAGCGCCTTTTTAACCGTTCCCTTCTATTGCCGCAAGTTAATTTTTTTTATGGTCAACCATATAAAGCTATTAGAATTTCGTTTTAACCTATGAATAAATCTCCCTTATCATAGCGATAAAATACTATTGACAAGGGAAGTATTGTGCTCGCTTGTGAATGATAGTACAATCACATTAGAAGGATGCATGAGCGAACGCCTACGGTGATTCCCTAAAAGGAGGCAGATACTATGACCCAGACAGCTTTCAGAACCAACACTTACCCAACCCCTAAAATGGAGGTGCGATCTCCACTTACAGGTAGTGAAGTATATCAGATGGGTATTAAAATGGGACAGGCAGTTTTAGCCCTTTATACTAAGCTAACAGACAACTCCACTAACCCGGATATTCGGGATATGGTGGCCAAGCTCTCCCACCAGGAAGCAAAGGAAATAGAAGTATTCCGGCAGGAATACAAGTTTGCTCTAAATTGTGAATTAGACCGGTTTTATAACTCGGGTGGAACTTATTTAGAAAGTGACCATAACGCTAAAATAATCACTGATAGCCGCCCCATTATTGAGCGTAACCTGGATATTTTCCTGGATAAAATGCAGGCTTTGTACCAGGATGGCAAAGTTAATTCTGCCGAAGAGATACACTCCCTGGCTGGGCAAGCCCGTACTCATATAATTGAACTTTGCCAGAGATTGGCACAGATCTATCCTGCCGGGGATATTCAGCAGGCATTATTGGAAATAGCCAGCATAAAAGAGGAAAGTAATCTTAAAATTGATTAGTCCGCTTATGAGCATCCTGATCAGCAAAAAAGCCCGCAACCAAGTTCGGGCTTTTTTGATCAAGTCTTTCGGCACCGATATATAAATGGCGAAAAAAGTCGAAAAGAAGGCGATTTAGGCTCTCCGGGACGATGATTAGAATTTTTGATACCATTCCATAAGTTTTTAAAATGACCGTATTGTTGATAACTATACCGTTTTATGTAATACTAAACTTAACCTTCACCCCCCAAATAAAACATAAATTCCATCACATTCCCTCTCCAAATATGAGCCCTGACCGGGCTCATATTTCTTTCTGGGAAACACAATTCTTTCATTTTCCATAAATAGCAGTTTATTCAGTGACGTTTATGCTTTACAATTAAATAGGTGTCTACTTTTGTCTAATTAAAAATTAACTTATTTATAATCGATTATATATTCCATAGGGAGGGCCTCGAATGGAGAAAAATACCGCTGATCCACAAGTTATTGTTGTCACTTCTGGAAAGGGGGGCGTAGGCAAAACTACAACTGTAGCTAACGTCAGCACCGCTCTGGCCCGGGAAGGTTACCGGGTGGCGGTTATGGACCTCGATATTGGGTTAAAGAAACTAGACCTTATTTTAGGACTAGAAAACCGGGTTATTTATGATATTGTCCAGGTCATCGAAGGGGAGTGCTCCTTGAAGCAAGCCCTAGTAAAAGACAAACGTTTCCCTGAACTTTATATGCTGCCGGCTGCCCAAACCCGTAATAAGGATGAAATAACCCCCGAAGGGGTTAAAGCGCTTTGTGAGCAGTTAAAGCCTAATTTCGACTTTATCTTTATCGATTGTCCGGCTGGTATTGAGCAAGGCTTCCGCAATGCTATTGCTGCAGCTAACCAGGCAATAGTGGTTACTAATCCGGAAGTATCAGCAGTACGCGATGCTGATCGTATTATTGGGATGTTGGAATCGGCCGGGTTTAAGGATATACAACTGGTTATAAATCGTATCCGCCCTGACATGGTCAAACATGGCGATATGTTGAGTATCGACGATCTTATGGAACACTTGTGTATTGATCTTCTTGGGGTAGTACCGGAAGATAAAAACGTAGTTATCTCTACGAATAAGGGAGAACCTATTATTTTAAATGAAAAGGCTATGGCGGCAGAGGCTTTTAATAATATAGCCCGGCGCCTGTTAGGTGAACAAGTTGAAATTGCCAGCTTCGAGGATAATTCATTCCTGGGAAAACTTAAGAATTTCTTCAACAAGTAAGGAGGGTAGAACTTGTGCTCGATTTTTTAAGAAAAATCTATGCCCGAGAAAATTCCAGCCGTACCCAGGCTAATAATCGCTTGCGGCTGGTGTTAACCCATGACCGCCTGGGGGCCTCCCCTCAGCTTATGGAAGTCCTGAAAGATGAAATTATCCAGGTAATTGCCCGCCACGTGGATATTGACGGAATACCAGAAGTAAATCTTATCACCGAGGGCCGTAATGCAGCCCTGGATATTAATATTCCTTTAAAAGGTAAATAAAGATGGTTAAAATTAAAGGTCTAAATGGTAATCTGGTTTTCCTCTTTCAGTCGGGTACCTGTGAAGAATATTGTACTTTTTTAGAAAATCATTTTATCCAGAATCAAGCCTTGTTTAATGGCTCACGGGTGATTTTCCAGGGACCGGGTTTAACCGGACTAACCCATGAAGAAATAGCCCGCTTGCAAAAGTTGTGCTTAAATCACGGCATGATTCTGGCTAATTCTCAACTCCCCCAGAAGCATTCTTCCCCCAAACATGATTTATTTATCCATCGCAACCTGCGCAGTGGCCAGAAGGTCAGTTCAGAAGGATCGGTGGTAGTGTGGGGTGATGTCCACGAGAGTGCTGAGATCATCGCCGGGGGTGATATTATAGTTCTTGGTAAATTGCATGGGTTAGCCCATGCAGGGGCTTCCGGAGATACAAATAGCATTATTTTTGCTCTGAATCTGAATCCCGGTCAGATTCGGATCGGCAATCGCATATCCCGCTCTCCGAAAGACTTTTCTCCGCGCAATTATCCGGAAATTGCCTTTTGTGATGAGGATGGGATCTGTATAAAAGAATATAATTCCCGGGAAAATTTACGCGTATAAACAGCCTGGCTACCAGGCTGTTTTTTATCAAAAGATTCAGTACTATTTAATTTGCTAACAAAAGCTACCTTTAATCCTGTTTAAAACCCTTCCCGGGTCTAATAATCAACCAAAACCGGCTCAAAAGCAGCCGGAAAGAAACAGAGCGCCAGCTGTGGCGCCCTCATATTTTAGTTTTAGGCAAACCTGCTTATTAATTCCCGAGTTTCAGTAAGCATTTGCTTACGCTCGGCATCAGATACAGTTGGAACCGCAAAAAAGTTTTTATATTCATACTTATCAAAACCACAGAAACCAAAAACCCCTTGAACAAGTGCAGTATAAACGGCATCTAGCATGTGAGTGTCCTTAGCTGCCTTCTCATCAGCACCTGAAGTTGTAATGACCAGGGCTTTTTTACCGGCTAGCAGCCCCTGGGGACCAGTCGAGGTATACTTATAGGCAAATCCTATACTAAAAACCCGGTCAATATAGCCTTTAAGCAGCGCCGGTACCGAATACCACCAGACTGGTGCAATCATAACTATCAGATCAGCAGAAGCCACATCCGCTTGTTCTTTTTTAATATCTTCGGCAATATTACCAGTATGAAATCCCTCAAAATCCTGGGCACTAAGAACCGGATTCCAGTTCATGGCATAGAGATCTTTTACCTTGACCTGAAATTGTTTCTTTTCCAGTTCTTCCTGAACGACTTTGGCCACAGCAGCATTAAAGCTCATAGGGTTAGGATGAGAATAAACTACTAGCGCTTTCATAAAAACACCTCCTGCTCAGTATTATCCCATATATTATCGAATATATTTACCCCATTTTGGGGCAAGGGACAAGGGGACAGGTTTACTGTCCCCTAAGGGACAAGGGGACAGGTTTACTGTCCCCTTGTCCCGCAGCAGGACTTCCCTAATTTATAGAGAAATTATGACTTATATAGATATTGTTATTAGGAGGCATTTAGATATGCACTTTAAATATGATCTGAACCAACGTCCTCCATTAGGCGAGAACTTGCTTTATGGTTTACAGTGGCTGGCAGTTAGCATACCTTCCATTATTATAATCGGTGCCGTAGTTGCCGGTATAACCTCAACCGGAGCGATTGATGAGGTCATTTACTTACAAAAGCTGTTCCTAGCTACCGCACTGGTACTACTAGTTCAAGTATTGTGGGGCCACCGCTTACCACTGGTAATAGGTCCAGCCACGGTGCTTTTGATAGCTATTATAGCTAGTTATGGCAGTTGTGCCGATGCCATCTATTCTTCTATCATAATTGGCGGTCTACTGTTGGCAGTTCTCTCGGTTACAGGGTTGTTCGGCAGCCTGCGCCGACTTTTTACCCCCCGGGTGGTAGCCGTAATTTTATTGCTTATCGCTTTTACCCTGGCCCCTACCATTGTTAATTTGATAGGTAGTCCTTCCCCAGGGGTTTCAGCAACTAATAACTATATTTTTTCCTTGTTACTCATAGTGATCCTTTTTATAGCTCACCGCCATTTAAAAGGGATTTGGAAATCTACCCTGGTACTATGGGCTATGCTGGTCGGGAGCTTAGTTTACCTGTTTATATTTCCCCAATCTTCATCCCCGGCCGCTGAATCCCTAGCCTGGTTTGCCTTTTATAAAGGTCCCTTTACCACAACACTGACAGTTGAACCGGGAATTCTACTAGCATTCTTATTCTCATTCCTGGCATTATCCATCAATGACCTGGGATCACTACAATCAATCGGCGGTCTTCTGAAAGCTCCTGAAATGGAGAAACGGATTACCCGCGGTATTACCATCACGGGTTTGGGTAATGCCTTATCAGGTTTTCTGGGTGTTATAGGCCCGGTTAATTTCTCGCTCAGTCCCGGAGTTATTGCCTCAACCGGGTGTGCTTCCCGTTATTCTCTAGTTCCGGCAGCTCTGGGTATGGGATTACTATCCCTTTCTCCCGCACTGATTCGGGTTATTGGTCAGGTACCGGCACCAATAATCGGCACTATATTGATTTATATCATGTGTTCGCAAATATCAGCCGGTATGATGATGGCTATGGAGAACCGGGCTGTATCCAACTTTGACCATGGATTAATAATGGGGTTACCCCTAATGCTGGGCACAGTAGTAGCTTTTCTGCCTGTGGAAGTTGTCTCAGCCATGCCCGTAACCTTACGTCCCCTGCTAGCTAACGGATTTGTAGTAGGGGTTTTAGCTGTACTTATCTTAGAACACCTCATCTACCGCCCTTAAGCCTCACATCGGGACAAGGGGACAGTAAACCTGTCCCCTTGTCCCGTCCCGCTTTATGCTAATAAAATTATACCCAGGATGATAAAACTGGCTCCTACTACTCGGGTAGCGGTAATTTGTTCTCCCAAAAATATAGTGGCACATAACATGGTTACCAGAGGGGAACTAGCCATAACCACACTTACAAATGATACCTCCCCTTTTTTGATAGCTGCATAATAGGCCAGGTCACCTACCAAAGTCGCCAGTATGGCTTCTATCGCCAGCAAAATCCAGGAATTAACCGGTATGTTTTTAACCAAAGAAAAACTACCGCTTAATGCTACCCAACTGCTTACCAGGCCCGCAGCAATTAAAGTACGGATGACTAATCCCGCCAGTGGATTCACTCCTATCAACCCTACCTTGGCAAAGATGGGAGCAATTCCCCAGCATATCATGCCAAAAATGGCCAACAAAAAAACTATTATTTCTATCATCCTTCCCTACAATGGCGGAAACATTTTACCCAATTTTGTATGCTTAAACTTCTCTTAATCAAGCTAAACTAAAACAGTACTTAAACATAATAAAAAAAATGGTGATTAATTATGAAAAAAAGTTTATTGCTTCCTTCCATGGTGCTATTGGTACTTATTACAATAGTATTAGCCGACTGGGTAATACATTCAAATCAACCAAACCGAAATGCCTCCAAACCCCTTCAGGTGCAGGATTACGGCTCCCCCCGCATTACGGAATCGGAACAGTATTCTTACCTGTTTAAAAATCAGAAGATGAAGTCGGGCCCAGTTAACCAGGTTCCCTGGGAAAACAACCCGGAATTTAAGCAGATGCAACTGCAAACTGGGGCTTTTGTCAAAATGGCAGCCTATCGAACTGTACTTAATGATCCTCTGCCCGGTGAAGAATATAATGTCCACCTGACAGGTCGACTAATATCGGGAACGATCGTAGCCCCGGGAGAAATTTTTTCTCAGAATAAAACCGCCGGTCCGTATACAGAAGCCCGCGGCTTTAAAAAAGGCCCCACCTATATGGGCACCTGGTTAACTACCACTACCGGAGGTGGTGTATGTAAGATGGCTTCTACCCTTTATAATGTAGCCGTACTGGCTAATCTACCCATCGTTGAACGTCATTACCACAGTATGCCTGTGCCATATGTACCTTACGGGCAAGATGCCACCGTATCTTATGGAGTTAAGGATTTTCGTTTTCGTAATGATACACCTGACCCTTTACTTATCTGGGCTCAGGGAGTAGGTAACTCCCTTTATGTAGCCTTTTACGGACAAGCCTCATCGCCCCAGGTAGAATGGCATCATAAGGTATTGAACGTAACTCCTACCTACCGAATATACCGGGATAACCAAACTCTGCCCCAGGGAGAACAAAAAGTAGTTGTAGAGGGAATGGACGGGGCTACTCTTCAATCATGGATCAGTATTAATAATCCTCCGGGTAAAGCAATTACTCGTAAACTAGACAGCAGTTATTATTCTCCTATGCCATATATTATCGAGAAAGGTTGTGCCAGTCCGGCCCTGTCTAATTCTCCCTGAGAATAAATGGTGGACAAGGGGACAGGTGGACAAGGGGACAGGTGGACAAGGGGACAGGTGGACAAGGGGACAGGTGGACAAGGGGACAGGTGGACAAGGGGACAGGTGGACAAGGGGACAGGTTTGCTGTCCCCTTTACCTACTTGCATTGCCCCTTGTTTCTCTGTGGGGTGGGACAGTAAACCTGTCCCCCTGTCCCCTAGGCACACCTGTTTCCTCCTTGAATATTATAGATGGTAGCTATCTGGCTACCAAAAGTAAACACAAGGGGGAGCATAGGGTGAATATCCAAGACCATAATCGTACGCCCATATTTGAGGCCGTGCAAAAATATATCGATCAAGGGACCATTTCTTTTCACGTACCCGGTCATAAAGGTGGTAGAGGAATACCACAATTGCAGGATTATCTGGGTAGCCGGGTTTTACAGATGGATCTTAACGGAATGCATGACCTGGATTATATTAATAATCCCCGCGGCGTAATAGCCGAAGCCGAAAAATTATTTGCCGAGGCCTATAATGCCGATTACGCTCATTTTTTGGTCAACGGTACTACATCCGGTGTTCAAGCCATGATCATGAGCACTTTAAATCCGGGAGACAAAATTATTATCCCCCGTAATGCACATCGCTCTACCTTTGGAGGATTAATCTTAAGCGATGCTGTACCCATTTATGTTTATCCGGAAATTAACCGGAATCTGGGAATTGCTACTGGGGTTTCGCTTCAGACCATGATAGAGACTATGGTCAAGCATCCTGCTGCCCGGGCAGTATTCGTGATTAATCCCACCTATTACGGATTTACCACTGATCTGCGCTCCATTGTCGAAGAAGCCCACCAGCGTGAAATGGTGGTTCTGGTGGATGAGGCTCATGGAGCTCACCTGCCTTTCCATAAAGATTTCCCTCTTTCGGCTATGGAATCAGGTGCTGATCTTAGTGCCAGTAGTATTCATAAAACCGCCGGATCCCTGACCCAGAGTTCAGTCCTGTTAGGACGGGAAAAATTAATCTATCGCGATCAGGTTAAACAGGTTTTAAACCTTACCTATACCTCTAGCGCCTCCTACCTACTGCTTGGCTCGCTAGATGTTGCCCGCCGCCAAATGGTTCTACAAGGTAATTTTTTGCTGGAACGAATGTTAAATCTGGTCCGCCAGGTGCGCCAAGAATTAGCCGGTATCTATGAAATTTATCCTTTTGGGCCTGAGTTGGTAGGTACTCCGGGATGTTACGATTTTGATGAAAGTAAGCTGGGGATACATATAAGCGGATTAGGATATACCGGTTATCAACTAGAAATGATATTAAGGCGGGACTATAACATCCAGATAGAACTGGCTGATCTTTATAACATTTTAGCCATCGTCAGCATAGCTGACCGCGGGGAGGATTTGGAGATTTTAGTTAATGCTTTAAAAAAACTGTCCGCCCAGACTACGGCTAGAAAATCAACGGTTAATTATAATTTTCCCGACTGTCCAGAAATGATAGTTCCCCCCCGGGAAGCTTTTTACAGGCCTAAAAAAATTGTGCCACTCCACCATGCCAGTGGAGAAATAGCCGGTGAAGCAATTATGGCCTATCCACCAGGTATTCCGGTCATATGTATGGGAGAACTCATTACTTCGGAAATCGTTGAGCATATAAGGATACTTAAAATGGAAGAATGTCATCTACAGGGAACAGTTGACCCGGGCGTTAATTACATCCAGGTATTAAAATAGCTAATCCTAGCCATCGCCAATAGTAACGACGATATTATTTCTGTTTTTTAATAAAGGTTTTTATTTTTTCTGTAAGCTCTTTTTGCAGGGCAGGGGCGGCGATTTTCTTTCTAATCGGCTCAGGATCAGGAAAGATACCGGCCCGGTTTTTACGCACCCTGATTACCTGGTCAAATATCATCTTACCATTGCGCTTAACCACTACCCGGGTATCATAGTCTTTACTCCCGGCCAGCTTCTGTCCCTTTACTGGCGTAACGTTTAGCACTTCAAAAAGATATTCAACCATTAGTCATCCACCTCCAATAAACGACAAAACCAATCAACCCCTGCCATTATTTAGCCGGATGAATGAGACCTTTAAGCTCAAATAACCCTGGAAGCGGCTAACTGGTTAGACTTTAACTGAAAATAACGACTGATTTCATGTCCAGCTTCTGCGGTTTTTAACATCCGCACCACCTTAATACGCTCATAAACAGCCAAGTCGACTATTTCCCGGCAGTAAACCTGCCCATTAGCATCAAATAACAATCTCACCTTAGGACTACAAGGTTGTTCCGGGTTATCTACCACAACTATAGCCAGATCTCCGGTATTGAGCTCTACCATGGCCCCCGGTGGATATAAGCTGACATGAGCCTCTAATATATCCACAATATCTAAGGAAAGTAAATTTCCCTTTTGCCGGTTAATAATCGCCAGGGCTTCCTGGTTAGTATATCCAGAGCGATAAGGCCGATCAGAAACAAGGGCATCATAAACATCGGCAACTGCTGCTATCTGAGCATATTCATGAATGTTTTCCCCCTTTATAGCCCGGGGATAGCCGCTACCATCCAAGCGCTCGTGATGCTGTAAGGCGACATGAGCGGAAAACAGGGAAATTTGCCAGCTATTACGCATGATATTAAAACCTTCCCAGGTATGACGGTTGATAATCTTCCGCTCTTCCACCGTCAATGACCCGGGTTTATTGATAATCTCCGGAGAAACCCTGGTTTTGCCTATGTCGTGTAACAAAGCCCCCATGCCGATCTCCTGTAAACGAATACTATTATATCCCTTGGTAATTCCAATCAGAAGTGAAATAATACAGACCTGGACACTATGTTCGTAAGTATAGTCATCATAACTTTTAAGATCGGTTAAACCAATCACCAGGCCTTGATTCTGCACTAATTCACCGATAATGGCATCTACCTGGGAGCGTAAACATCCCACATTAAGACAATTAGTACGCCAGTAGTTATCGATACTATATTTAAGAGTTTGGGTAGCTTTACAAACCGTTGTAGCACTAACCAGACGGGGAGCCTCTTCTATACCCAGATCTTCTTGAATATAAACCCCGGGAATGCCGAGTTCCTGTATCCTGATTATGTATTTATAGGTTAATACTTGTCCACTAGTCAACAATACCCGATGGTTTGCATCTATAATAGATTGAGCAACCACCATACCCGGCACAAGGTCCTCTGCTGGTATTATTATCATTTATGCCACCGCCTTAAAGCTGAATTTGATAATTATAATGTGCCTTAAATGTCGAACCTTGCTTTATTTAATTTAATATTACTTAATATAAAATATTACGCGAAATATTACCTAAAATCCTGCTAGATTGAAATATTAAAAAACAGATTCGGTGATTCCATTGGACCCTTAAGAAAAGAATTATACCGTTTTTGCCTTCTAATTTAACCTATCCATAGCCTATCCATAGATTATAAAAATATATAAGCAGGATTTATAAGACAGAATAGTATACCCATGTTCACAAGCAAAGTTTATAAAAATTAGGAAAGCTCCCGTTAACGGGAGCTTTCCTAATAATTTGTCTAGTTGATATAAATTATACTTCTACCGTCCATCCAAAGGGATCCTCTAGTTCACCTTTTTGTATACCAGTTATACTATGATAAATGCGGGAAGATATCTCACCGATTTCACCCTTATTGATTTCGATAATCTTTCCATCCCAGTTTAATTCCCCAATAGGAGAAATAACTGCTGCTGTTCCGGTGCCAAAGGCCTCTTCCAGGGTACCCTGTTCATGGGCATCATAGATTTCCTGAATACTTATACGCCTTTCTGTTACTGGCACTCCCCAGTTTTTCAGCAGATCAATAGTAGAATCCCGGGTTACTCCGGCCAAGATACTGCCTTCCAAAGCCGGAGTTACCACTTCACCATTAATCTTAAAAAATACATTCATAGTTCCAACTTCTTCTACATACTTCTTTTCTACACCGTCTAACCACAATACTTGAGTATAACCTTTTTCATGAGCCTCCATCTGGGCCTTAATGCTGGCTGCATAATTTCCAGGGGTTTTTGCGAAACCGACTCCCCCTTTTACTGCACGAACATAAAAGCTTTCCACATAGATTTTCACCGGATCAATACCCTCAGGATAATAGGCACCTACTGGTGATAATATGACCATAAATTTAAATGTTTTTGAAGGTCTAACCCCTAAATAAGAATCAGTCGCTATGATAAAAGGCCTAATATAAAGAGATGTTCCTTCGGCCTGAGGAATCCAATCCTTTTCAAGATCTACCAGTTTGCGTATAGCTTGTACTGCAAATTCAGGATCGATGGGAGGAATACACAAACGGTCATTAGATATGTTAACCCTCTCCATATTTTTTTGAGGTCTAAATAGCAATACCCTACTATCCTTGGACTTATACGCCTTTAACCCTTCGAAAATAGCCTGACCATAATGAAAAATCATGCATGAAGGGTCTAATACCAGCGGCTGATAAGGGATAATGCGAGGATCATGCCACCCGCGCCCCTCGGTATAGTCCATTACAAACATGTGGTCCGTGAAAAGCTCCCCAAAGTGCAGGTTGTTGGGGTCCGGTTTCTGCTTTGGTGATGTGGTTAGTTCTACCTTGATATTGTCAGCCATTGTCCTTCCACTCCTTCTGAGGGCTACCCCTCCCTACTTTTTTACTATCATATCAGTATAATCAAATTCTATGTTTTTTTCAATTTTTTTGGTGGAATTTTGTTTTTTCCGCAGGTGTACTACAAAATCGGCAAATATTTACTTATTGCCCTATAATCTAAACTTATTATATGATTAGGGTTAGGAGGTTAATATTATGCGGGTGAAAATTTCGCAAGTATGGGTTGAAATAGTAGCAGGAGACATAACCTCTCTGAAGGACGTAGAAGCGATAGTAAATGCTGCCAACGCCCAGTTAGTCAAGGGAGGGGGAGTCGCCGGAGCTATTCACCGTGCTGCCGGTCCCGGACTGGAAGAAGAATGCCGCCCGCTGGCACCAATTCGCCCCGGGCAGGCCGTTATCACCAGGGGCCATCAACTTCCCAATAAGTATGTTATCCATTGTTTGGGGCCCGTCTATGGTAAAGACCATCCTGAAGATGTTCTGCTGGCCTCCTGTTACCGCCAGTCCCTGGAACTGGCTGAAAAACTCCAGATTAGCAGTATTGCCTTTCCTGCCATCAGTACCGGAATATTTGGTTACCCCATGCAGGAGGCGGCCCAGATTACTTGGCAAACTATCCTTCCTTTTGCGACTGAAGCCAAATCTATACATCTAATTCGTATGGTTCTTTTTGACCAACTGACACTAAAGATCTTTCTAGATACCCTGAGTTAGTAAATTATTCCGGCAAAAATTAGGAGTATATCCCAGTTAAATATTAAATCCGTTTTTGGCGAAATATCTTTAATGTTTAGATTGAGGTAGACTGTTCATAACCACCTTCCTTTTCCGCAGCAAGTGTGTACAAGTGTAATAATAGTGAGGGACCGTTCTGAAAGGAGGACTCCTTTTGAAGAATGACCTGCGTATGACAGATATTTGTGTTGCTGAAGCGATGACTCAGGATTTCGGCCAGGTAGAAGAACATACTCCTTTAAAAGATGTTTTAACCCATATGCTCGATAATCACTGGGACGAAGTGGTAGTAACAAACCACAGCCATCACCCGTTAGGCTTAATTACTAAAGAACACCTGCTCAGGGAACTTTCCGCCGGTACACCCCGGACAACTCCTGCCATCAATATTTGCCCTAAGGAAATATTTACTACAGTTACAACGGAAGAACTGACCCAGGCTAGGGATTTAATGCGTCTTAAAGGCATTGGCCGCCTACCGGTACTGGACAAGGATGGACATATAGTAGGAATTTTAACCGCTAAAGATGTTTGTAACGGTTTTTCTTCCCGGCTGGAAATGCTGGGAGAACACATGTATGCAGTGATGGAAAATATCGCTGAAGCCATCCAGGTTGTCAATTGTGATGGCTTAGTAACTTTTTGGAACCAGGGAGCCGAAAAAATTTTTAAGGTTGATGCCCGGCAAATCCTGGGGAAACCCCTCCAGGAATTCTTTCCTGAAGACCTGTTGTTAAACGTAATCCAAACCGGAAAATCCCACCGCCACATCTTCTGTGAACTATCTCCAGGTGTACATGCCATACGGAATGCCGTTCCTGTAAAACTACCCGGCGGATTAATGGTAGGGGCTGTTTGCACCACTATGAATGTAAGTCGTTCTATAACCCTTATGGAAAAATTAGATGAAGCCACCACCATGGTCAAACACCTGGAACGCAGTATAGGCTATCGAGAAGAACAAACTAACGGCCTTTTTTACACGGTTAACCTTAAAACCCAACGGATACTGGCTCAGGCCAGGAGAGTTGGTCAAACTGATGCTACCGTTCTCATTCAAGGGGAAAGCGGTACTGGTAAAGAAGTCCTGGCTTATGAAATATATCAGAACAGCCTGCGCTCCCGGCGCCCCTTTGTAGAAGTTAATTGTAGTGCTATTCCAGAAAATCTGTTTGAGAGCGAAATGTTTGGCTACGAGGGTGGCACCTTTACCGGGGCTAACCGGTCAGGACGCCAGGGTAAATTTGAGATAGCCAGCGGGGGCACCATATTCCTGGACGAAATTGGGGAACTTCCTTTGGAAATGCAGGCTAAATTGTTGCGCATCCTGCAAGAAAGGCGTTTTTACCGGGTAGGGGGAACTAATCCCATCGAAGTCGATGTTCGGGTTATAGCGGCTACTAACCGTAAGTTATCAGAACAGGTTCAGGAAGGTAAATTCCGGGAAGACCTTTTTTACCGATTAAATGTAGTCAACCTGGAAATCCCCCCATTACGCCAGCGTAAAGATGATATTCCCGGTTTGGTGGAACGCTTTATTAAGGAATTAGTCTGTATATACAAACGCCCGGTTACCGGTGTAACCCCGGAGGTTATGAAAGTTTTCCAGGCTTATGACTGGCCCGGTAATGTTCGCCAGCTGCGCAACCTTTTAGAAAGTGTTATCATCCTTATGGAAGATAACTTTATTAATCTAAAATCACTATCCGAAGCCGGAGTAATGGAAACCCTGCAAGCAGAGGAATCTAGTGAACCCTCAACCACTGCCGATTCTCTTAGTACCGGTGAAACTACTAAAGGACTGGATAATCTTATGAATCGACATGAACGGCAAGTTATACTTAAGGCCCTTAAGGAGTGCCATTATAATAAAGCGCAAGCAGCTCAATTGCTGGGTATACCACGTAGTACCCTGTATTACAAATTAAAGGTTCTAGATATTCCCCAATAGGTTTAGGTTAATTATTTTCTTTTTTATAAGACACTGTCAAACAGGTGTCAAATTGTTAGACATTATCTAATAATCTGACACCTGTTTTTTTTTCCCTTTTTTCTATAAGTTCCGGTGGTATCAAGTATAGCGGGGATTTTTACCAGGCTGGCATGTAACTTGCATTTATAAATCACCAAGAACGGAAAATAACAGTCTTGTAACTGGAAAAGGAGATGGGCCTTTTGCCGAGAGAACAATCTAGTAGCTGGGTAAATGACCTTTATCATAAGGTAGACACCTACAAACTGGTAGAAAACCTGGATAGCTGCCTGGCCTGCGGAAAGTGTGTAGGCCAGTGCCCGGTAGCTAGCCTTACCCCTTCATATAATCCTCGTCAAATAATTCAGGATATTCTAACCGGAAATAAAGAACGCTGGTTGGATAGTGAGGAAATATGGCGATGCTTCTGGTGTGCAGGTTGTTATACGGTTTGCCCCATGGATATTCATTTTCCATTGCTCATGATGCAAATCCGTTACCGGGCTATCGAGGAACACTACGGGCTCAAGTACTTCCTTCCTTTTAAGAAATTTGCCCTGCGGGCCCGGGAAGAAGGCTTAACTTTTACCCCGGGTAGTTCCAGAGGACGGGAGCGAATTATGAAAATGCGCTCTTCCATAGGAGCAGAACCTTGGCCGGAAATTTCTGAAAAGGCTAAAAATGAGTATCAAGCCCTATTTGACATAACGGGTACCACCGCCTGGCTGGATAGTTTTGATGAAGATCAGGAAAAACCAGTTAAACTAAAGTATTTGGAAGGGAGGATCGTTGATGAATAAACAGCGGGTAGTAAAGCCGGAAGAATTATTTCCAGAAATCCCCGAATCGATCTTCCTATTCCGCAGTTGTACTGGCAGCATGGAGTATCCGGGAACCGAAAATGCTATTAAAGAAGTGTTTAAGATTCTCGGGATCAACATAGTCATGGACCCAGATCAGACCTGCTGTTCCGGGTATCTACTTACCTGCTCCGGGTACACCCCGGAATTATCCTTGGCAGTTACAGCACGCAATTTAGCTATCGTAGAAAAACATCAATTGGATACGTACGCTTTTTGTAATGGCTGTTACGGCTATCTCAGCGAATTATCGCATATTATGCTTCATAATCCCGCCTATCTAAAGATGGCTAACCACTTAATCGAGTCCTTTGGATACGAGTACCAGGGGAATACCGGTATTCATCACGTCCAGGAGTTGTATTATCTCCTTAAAGACCGGATTGCTGAAAAAGTAGTACGTCCACTTACCGGATTACGGGTAGGGGTCCATTATGGTTGCCACTATCTAGCTAAGCAATATGAAATTCTGGATGATGGAGGATATCCTACTTTCCACGAAGAGATTATTGCTGCCATGGGAGGAACTCCGGTATTTTTCAAAGAACGCCAGGCCTGCTGCGGCTATTCCGTAGGGAGAGGCTTCACCCATAAAGAAGAAACGGTTCAGCCCCACCTTTATAAGAAATTTAAAAGCGCCGCCGATGAAGGGGTGGAGCTAATGACTACCGTCTGCCCGGGCTGTAATACTGCCCTGGACCGGGAACAAGCTAACCTGGCTAAACGCGGTATGGGAGTATTTAATATCCCGGTTATTGACCTGGGTCAACTCATAGCCCTGGCACTGGGAGTCCCCGTGCAAAAGCTTGGTTTTGAAGCCAATTCCGTCTCCCTGGACGGGGTGCTAAATAAACTAGGAATTGGGAAAGGAGAGTAGCCGATGAGCAAGCAAACCTCTACAGCATTAATCATAGGCGGCGGCCTGGCAGGTATGGAAGCAGCACTTAAGGTGGCCCAGGCCAATTACCGGGTGGTTCTGGTGGAGAAAGAACCAATCCTGGGAGGAACTATGAATAGCCTGTACAGCAGTTTTCCCCGCTGGGAAAACCCTCAAAAACTGGTGAACTATAAAATAAAGCAGCTTAAAAATAACCCTTTCGTCGAGATTATGACCAGTACTACTTTAGAATCCTGCCAGCGTAACGGGGAATTGTTTAATGTTAATTTAGCTTCTGCCGATGGAAAGATAAAAAGAGACCAGGTACAGGCAGTAGTTATTGCCACCGGATTTGACCTCTTCGATGCGTCCGTATATGGCGAATATGGATATGGCATATATCCTAATGTAGTTAATTCCCTGGAATACGAAGCACTCCTTAAAAAGTGGGCAGAAACTAATACCAGGCCACCTCAGGCGGTAGCCTTTTTCAAATGTGTAGGATCACGGGATAGGTCCAAAGGTAACCCTTACTGTTCAAAAATCTGCTGTATGTATACTGCCAAACAGGCCGGAGTTACCAAAGAAATTAATCCGGAAACAAAATGCTATGTTTTCTATATGGATTACCGGGCCACCGGAAAGGAATATGAGGAATTTGTTCGTAATGTCATTGAGCAACGGAAGGTACGGTATGTGCGGGGACGTCCAGCCAAAGTCATACCGGAAAATGATCGCTTATTAATAAGGGCCGAAGATACCCTTATGGGAATACCTATCGAAGTTGCGGTAGACATGGTGGTCCTGGCTGCGGCTATAGTCCCCCGTAAAGAAACAGCTTCTTTAGCTGGTATGCTAGGCGCAGCTACCGATGAGTACGGTTTTATTGAACCCCTCTATGGCGAACCAGTAATGGCTAACGACCGGGTTTTCTTTGCCGGCGGGTGTGGATTTGCCGTTGAAGCAGCCGGTGCCCAGCACCAGGGAGCAGCAGCAGCAGCTAATGTAATAGACCTGTTTAATCAAGATATGGGAGGGGATTAAATGAGTGCCGATTTTTACACACCCTTACGTCTTGATCAGGTTAATCCTGCTTTACAAGAGGAGATTTTGCAAAACTGTTCGGTGGATATCTCCACCTGCATGGAGTGTGGTAAATGCTCAGGGGGATGTTCTAATGGACACATTTTTGACTTTACTCCCCGTAAAATCATTCAGCTGATTAAGCTGGGGCAGGAAGAAAAGCTTCTCCACCTGGATGCCATATGGGTTTGTCTATCCTGCCAGTTGTGCGTGGATCGTTGTCCTTCCGGAATAGATATTCCCCGCATTATGGATTATCTCCGGGAAAAAGCCTATTACAAAGGGGTTCCTGCCACCCGGGAAGAGGTAAAGCTTTTTCATGAACTCATGCTTAAGTCTATTTCTAAAACCGGTCGGGTTGCAGAAGCGCCTTTAGCGATATCCTTCAATTTAAAAACTAAACAATATTTTAAAGATGCTGACTTGGGACGCAGGATGTTTTTTAAGGGCAAGCTAAATCCTTTGGCTCCCCGGGTCAAAAATATAGCCAAAATTCACCAGATTTTTAGTAACCGGTCTACTGGGAGGGGGGGAAGTCAGTGAATATAGCATATTTCCCAGGATGTTCTTTGCATGCTATGGCCCGTGAATTTGATATATCTACCCGTTTAACTTGTAAACACCTGGGGGTTACGCTCCAGGAGGTTACCGATTGGAACTGCTGCGGTGCCACGGCTGCCCACAGTCTTGATCATTATCTGACTACAGGTTTAAATACCCGTAATCTTGCCCTGGTTAAAAAGATGCAGCTTACTAAGGTAACCTCGCCTTGTGCCGGATGTTACAGCCGATTAAAGATGGCCTCCCACGATCTTCGCAAGAACCCTAGATTAGCAGCAGAAATGGAAAGATTGATGGAAGCTCCCCCTCCTGTAGATATACAGGTACAACACCTGTTGCAGTTGATTTTGGAAGAAGTAGGTGTTGAGGGTATCGAAAAAAATGTAATTAAACCATTACAAGGACTAAAACTGGCTGCTTACTATGGCTGTCTGATTACTCGCCCCTTCAAGATTACCGGTTTTGATGACCCGGAACAACCTATCACTCTTGACCTGCTGCTCCAGGCCTTGGGTGCAGATACAGTCAACTGGTCCCATAAAGCTGAATGTTGTGGAGGTGGTTTTGCCGCCTCCCAGACTGAAATTGTGGTGGATCTGAGTGGTGAGATACTGGAAGCAGCCCGCCAGGCAGGTGCCGAAGCCATTGTAGTCGCCTGCCCCATGTGCCAGGCTAACCTGGATACCCGCCAACCAGCTATCTCAACTGATCGCGGGGTAAATTATGATCTTCCTATCATTTACTTTACCCAATTAATGGGCCTGGCTTTTGGCTATTCACCCAGCCAGGTCGGGTTAAAACGCCTGTTGACTAGTCCCCTTCCCCTGCTTCGCAGCAAAGGACTCGTTTAAGAAATTAAGTTGCCCGCCCGGCCAGGGGTGTAGATGTTATACGAAATAGACATCAGGATTCACCGCTATCAGTCTCCCCCCGAGACACAGGTGACCTGGTATTGAGCCAGTTGTGTTGTAAAGAAGGAGGTGAAAAAAAAGGCTGTCCCATGGTAAGACAGCCCTAATACAAAATATTAGGTACTTATAGTTTAAAGCAAAATCTCCTAGTAAAAAAGCAGATACAAGGAAAAAAGGAGGGAATCCATTTGCGTAACAAGCTAATATCTATGAAAGAAGCAGTAGAAAAATACACCTGGGACGGTATGGCTTACGCCCACGGAGGAGCTCTTCCAGTTGGTAGTGACTCCATCTCATTTGGACGCGAAATGGTAAGACAGGGTCGGAAAGACATAAACATCATCTCTAACTGTAATACCCAGCAGTCTAACCTGTTGGCAGCGGCGGGATGCTTAAAGAGAATGGAAGTAGGATTCTCCGGTCTTGAAGTATATGGATTTGCCAGTGGTTTGAAAAGAGTTGTTGAACAAGGCCAGATGATTCTGGAAGACTACTCTAATGGTAGTATTCCTATGCGTTTGTTAGCCGGAGCACTGAACTGGCCCTTCGTTCCCGCCACCATTAATGTAGGCTGTGACCAGGAATGGTGCTGTGCAGATAGGCCAGATGAGTATCCTAGTACTACTAAGATTCCTAGAGTTAAGGACCCCTTTACAGGTAAAGAATGCGGCGTATTTACTGCCCTTAAACCTGATGTAGCAACTATCCATGTAACTATGGCTGATATATATGGTAATGCCATAATGCTAGGCACTGAATGGAGCCGGTACGAGCTGTCCAGAGCAGCTGAGAAGGTAGTTCTTCAGGCTGACTATATAGTGGATACTGACTGTATGAGACAATTTCCTAACCTGGTAAGAATCCCTGATGTAGTTGTTGATGCAGTTGTTTACTGGCCTTTCGGTGTCTGGCCCCAGTGCTCGGTAGGTGTTTATGATTCCGATGAGGAAGCCATGTTTGCTATGAACAAAGCACTTAAGACTGAGGAAGGAACTCAGGAATATATTGAAAAATGGGTTAAAGGCTTTAATGATGTTGACGAATGGCTGGCACTATTGGGTAAGGAAAGAATAGAAAAGATTACCGCTACCCCAACAGCATTCTTGATGGATCCATACCGTAAATGGATTAAGTCAGATGCTGATATTAAGGCCCTTATGGAGAGGAGGTAAGATTCATGGATTATACCAGACAAGAAATGATGGCTATTGCCACAGGTAGAGAGTTTTCCGATGGTGAGCTGGCTATATTCGGCGTTGGCTTAAGTATGCTGGCCGGATTCTTTGCTCAGAAGAACCATGCCCCCAATCTAATTGCCTTTACTGAAGGTGGCGTTTTTGGTTCCACTCCTGTAGGTGGACTTCCCTGGGGTATTGAATGTACCCGTATCTCGGCGAATGCCACCAGTTTTACTAATGCTATAGACGCTTTAGGCTGCCTGGTCGCCTCCGGCCGGGTTGACAATGCCGTTATCGGTGCAGCTCAGATTGACAAATTCGGTAATGTTAACACTACCGGTATCTGGGAACCAGGCAATCGGCCCTGGGAGGTAGGTAAATATACCCTGCCCCGGGTACGGCTGAATGGTAGTGGTGGTGCTAACGAAATCGCGGTAGGTGCTAAAAAGTATATCATTATGGCCAACCATCAAAGAAAACGCTTCGTAGAGAAGGTAGACTACATTTCCTCACCCGGATATATCGATGGCGGAAACGCTCGGGAAAAATATGGTTTTGTCGGTGGTGGCCCGTCTGCCATTATTACTACCCTGGGAATTTTACGGCCTGATCCGGTTACCAAGGAATTCTACCTAGACGCCTATTTCCCCTTCGCAACTATAGATGAAATTAAGGAAAACACCGGCTGGGATCTGAAGATTTCCCCTGATGTTAAAGTAGTTCCCGAACCCACTGAACAAGAGCTTAAAAATCTCCGCGAGATTGATGTCACCGGCTCACTGCGTAAAAAATAAACGCTCCTTTTACTTCAGCAGGTTACAACCATTCAGGAATACCTTCAGGAAATTTCCAGAGTAAACCTCGGCTTAGTTTCCGATCAGGGTTCCAGAAATTAGTCTATGGTAGTGGAGGAGCGGCCTCAGGCCGTATCCTCCGGTAACCTGCCTCATATGGCTGGACAAAAAAATAGGAGGGGGACTCAGTCATGTCGAAATCTAATGGTATTGCTAAGCACCATTTCGCCATATTTCATAGTAGCCCTGGCATATTTCTTTGTCCGCATTTACCGTACATTGACTGCGGTAATGACCCCGGAACTGGTTAAAGCAATTAACGTGGACTGCCGTAGTAGAATACAAAAAAGGGAGGATCAAGTATGAAAAACAAAGTCATGTCCATGGCTGACGCAGTTGGTCTTATTGAAGATAATCAACTGTTAGCTCTGGGCGGAAACGCTCTACATCGTACCCCGGCCGCCTTTGCATTTGAGCTGGCTAAAGCTAACCGCAGCGGCCTTAAGGTTTGTGGAGCAGCCCCCGGTCTGGCTAGTGATGTTTTATGTGCAGCCGGGGCTGCTGATACCGCCTATTTTGGATTCTTTGGTTTCGAAAATGAGTATGGATTGGCAGCAGGTATGAGACAGGGCTGCCAGGGTGGTACCATTAAGGCTGTCGAAGGCTCCTGAACTGCCCAGATCGCTGCTCTCCGTGCGGGAGCATACGGTGTACCTTTCTTACCGGTTGGCGGTATGTGGCGGAGTGAACTGCTGGACTTACGTCCCGATTTCTTCCAGGTGATGGAAAGCCCCTTTGACGGCCAAAAAGTAGTAGTATGTAAAGCACTGGTACCTGATTATGCTATTCTTCATGTCCAGGAAGCAGATGAATTTGGTAATGCCCGTATACTTGGATCCGATTTCCAAGATGTATTGCTGAGCCGGGCTGCCAAAAAAACTATTATCACTACGGAAAATATAGTAGATACTGACACTTTCCGTAAACAGCCCAAATTAACCTCCGTTCCCTACTTCCTGGTAGAAGCAGTAGTCCATGTACCCAATGGTGCTAAACCTGGTATCTGCTATCCCTACTACAATAAAGTTGATGATTCGCTTATGAAAGGCTATAGCAAAGCCGTTAAAGCCGGAACCCTCGATGAATATCTGGCTAGTATCACCGAAGGGAGGGCGTAATAATGGAATACGGACATGCAGAAATGATGTGTGTAGCACTGGCTCGTGAAATTAGAGAAGGAGATGTTGTATTCCACGGCCTGGCATCCCCGGTTCCCGTAACCGCCATAAAACTTGCCAAGGCACTAGGTAAAGACTTCACCTATGTGAACATTACCGGTGGAGTAGACCCTGATTGGGAAGAACCTGCCGTGATAGGCTCTACACTTTCTAAAAACCAGTATGAAGGAACCGTAGCTCACTTTGGCCTGGATGAAATTTTCGATCTTGCCTGTAGTGGACGGGTGGATATATCTTTCCTGTCCCTGGTCCAAGTTGATCCTCAGGGCCAGATCAATATGTCCTATGTAGGTGGTACCTATGATAAACCCAAGGTAAGACTCCCCGGCGGAGCCGGAAGTGCCACCCTGACTCCAGTGACTAAACGCACTACTATATGGAAGACGAAACACGATACAAGATCCTTTGTGGAAAAGGTTCAATTTGCTACTACTGCTGCTGACCCAACCAAGGAGTTTACCGTAGTTACTAACCTGTGTATCTTCCGCCTTAAAGATGGTATGCTACAGTTAGATGCTATCTTCCCCTACACCACTTTAGATGAAGTTAAAGCTAACACCGGTTGGAAAATAACTCAAACCGATGTGCCGGTCATTGATCCTCCTACTGCCGAAGAACTGGAGTTACTTGAAAAGGTAGATCCTAATAAGATTCGTATGGTGGAATTCTAGATATAATTTTTAATACTCTTCTGGTGAGTTTAAAGCCTGTATCGATATCTGGCTTAGGTTATGATCATATTTGCCTGTGTTTACTACCAACTATGCCAGTTTAGATACAGGCTTCTTATTTATTCTTACCAGGAATAGGAAAGGCAGGTGTGGAAAGCCCGGTTGGGAGAACTTCCGGACTTGACCCGGCTTATTGCCTCAGGAGCTTTCGGGAGCTTTTTTGATTGATGTTCGTACCCCTAAAGAGGTAACAGCAGGTGTGGTTAAAGGAGCCGTTAATATTCCCGTGGACAGCCTGCGCCAACAGAACATATACCTAAAGACAAAGAAGTTCTGGTTTACTGCCAGATAGGACTGCACAGTTATATAGCTATCCGTATCCTTAAACAATTAGGCTATAATGCCAAAAATATCAGTAGAGGTTATAGCCTCTACCAATATATTAAGTAGTAAAAAGGGTGTAAACGGTTTACACCCTTTTTAGGTCGGCCTTTCGGTTTAATAAAATCTTCAGGTCAACACCAATATTATGTTCATGTTTTAAATATTTAGCTTCATTCCATTTCACTCGGCTTCTGTAAACCTAAATAGCAAAAACATGTTTTCCGATACGGTTAATAATGGTACGGCTCCATACCCATTTACTAGTGGCGGTAACCGGGTTCCAATAGTAGACCGCACCTCCGGTAGGATCCCATCCTCGCAGAGCGGCTTCTACAGCCCGGTAAGCCGAAGAATTAGGTTCCAGGTAGAATTGCCCGTCACTAACTGCGGTAAAAGCTCCACGTGAATATATGACATCTTGTATACTTTTACCAAAATCACCGCAATTTAACCGGTTCAAGACTACGGCCGCCACTGCCACCTGACCAGTAAAAGATTCCCCGCGCGCCTCCCCGTGAACTACCCGGGCCAGATCATATATATCCCGGGGGGAAAAGCGGGAAAAAATTCCCCGGGAAGCTGACGAAGTAGTTGTGGCCCCACTGCTCACCTGACGGATGACCAGGCTGGCAGTAGCCGGACCTACTATTCCATCTACTTTCAACCCATTTTGGGCTTGAAAATTTACCACGGCCCGTTGGGTTTGCCCTCCAAAAATACCATCTATAGCACCTACTGAATATCCCAGATAGCCTAGATCCTTTTGCAACTGCTGCACATCATAACCCTGTGAACCCCGAACCAGGGTGCGATCACCCAGATAATAAGCCATAGCCGTTTGAACTGGTATTAGAAGCATAAATCCTATAAGTACAATAGCTACAATTATTCGTTGGTTTTTACAAATAAATATCACCCCTGTTAAAAAATCCGAAAGCCTGCACTAATTTTAGCCTTATCAGGGACAGGCATGCAAAAGGGATGAGACCGTACCTGTCAGCTCTCCCCCTAATCTCCAGAATAGACCGGAATTCTACCAGACCATCTGGAGATCAGTGAGCATTAACGACATTTGAGAGTATCATACTATTTTCTACCTAGGCATTTTTCGGTATATGAGTATAGCAGTTTCCAAAGCAGGAAAATCTAGCGGCCTAGCATTCTTCCAGTTCAGATAAGGCTACTAATTTCTTTTGCCTTGATTCCAGGTTTAGCACCAGGGCCTCTCCTTTTCTAACCTGTTCGATCCATACAGGTGTTCCCTGATAACGTACTTCGATTACTCCCAAGGATGCCATGATCTGCCGGGCTCTTTGTGATTTCACAATTAATCACCCCACTTCATTGGGAAGCGGTGCTCTCCTCAAGGCTGTGTATTTCTACTTCCTGTGCCCCCCGATTTTTTAGCAGAGAAGATACTTCTTCCAGTTTATCTTCCCCCACCTTGACCACTACCAGAAAATTACCGCTTTCCACTTTTTCAGCAAAATACTGACTACGATCCTCAGGTATACCAAGCCCGCTTAAGGCACCGACAATCCCACCCGTAGCTGCTCCGGCCAGGGACAAGGCAATAGGACCGGCTGCCAGTAATGGTCCTGCACCTGGAACCAGCAAAGCTCCGGCTCCCAGTACAGCACCAGCAACAGCACCTAATCCCGTCCCGACCAGGGTGTCAGTTCCCCCTTCCACAAAATACAGCCCATCCACCTGGTCACCCCAAAGGTTTTCTCCATCGCTAAATCCGGTTTTAGTCTCCCCTCCCGGCCCTACTACCGAAACATCCTCAGTACCAAAACCTAATAAATGCAGCTCTTTTACCATACCTCGTACCGTTTCTTCATCACTAAAATAACCTATTATTTCACTAAACACTTGATAACCCCCTTATTTACTTCTAAACAGTAATATTGCCGGGGGATGGTTAAAATATTTCAATAACTTTAAAAAATTTAAAAAACTACCCTTGATAAACTTTATCATCTCTGCGATAAATGCTTATGGTTATACTTTTTGCCCAGGATTTTTTATTATCCCGTCGAAATCCTGTATAAAGAAATGATGACTTTTAAGCACTGATTTTTACATTAGGAACCTTAGCATATAATTAGTAATAATTAAGGTAATATTATGTGAAACTTGGTTCAATGGAATGGGATTAAAAAATATGAAATATATCAAGAAATAGACATAACCCGATAATAGAATACTTAGCCAGATTGGCTGCTGACACTACAGCCATAACAAGCTATACTATTCCCTGATCCGAGTAAACCGGAATATTCACAACCAACCTGTTAGCCTTTGATATAAGGTTAAAATGACTAGATAACTTTACATTTACCTACTTGACAGGAGGAAACAGTTACATTAACATGTAATTGTAACTGTTACACTTCTGTCATTAATACTTTAAAGGGGCGCGTCCTATGAACACCAGAAAAATTGAGCAGCTTTTGAGAATGAATGGCATCAGGCCTTCTCACCACCGGATGAAAGTTTATGAGTACCTGATTGAAAACCGTAACCATCCGAATGTAGATATGATTTACCGGGAACTGATTAAGGATATCCCTACTTTATCGAAAACTACTTTATACAATACGCTCGACCTTTTTTTGCAAAAAGGAATTGTTCAATTAATTACTATCAATGAAAATGAAATGCGCTATGATGCTGATACTTCCGTCCATGGACATTTTAAATGTAATACCTGTGGGATTATTTACGATATTAGACTACGAGAACCTTTAGCTGATTTTGAAAGCCTGAACAATTTTCAAGTATCGGAAAGCCACCTGTATTTCCGGGGAATCTGTCCAGCATGTCTAGTCAAGGCCTGATTTAAAGAAATGACACTATTAATTGAGGAGGATTTAATTTATGAAAAAGTGGGTTTGCAGCATTTGTGGTTATGTACATGAAGGTAATACACCGCCAGAGAAGTGTCCCCAATGTGGAGCTAGTCAGGATAAATTTAATGAGGCTGTTGAAACCGGCAGCTTAACCTGGGCTGACGAACACCGTATCGGTGTAGCTAAAGATATTGATCCCGAAGTACTAGCTGGACTAAGAGCTAACTTTACCGGCGAATGTACTGAGGTAGGTATGTACCTGGCCATGAGCCGCCAGGCAGATCGGGAAGGCTATCCCGAGATCGCCGAAGCTTATCGCCGGATTGCTTTTGAGGAAGCCGACCATGCGGCTAAATTTGCCGAACTGCTGGGCGAGGTAGTAGTCGCCGATACTAAGACTAATCTTAAAATGAGGGTAGAAGCTGAACATGGTGCCTGCCAGGGTAAGAAAGATCTGGCTACCCGGGCTAAACAGCTTAACTATGATGCTATTCATGATACTGTTCACGAAATGTGCAAAGATGAGGCCCGCCACGGGGGTGCCTTTGCCGGCTTACTGGCCCGTTATTTTCCTGATAAATAATTAGCTTTTTAAAAAGCACCATCCACCTTACCTGGCCAGGATGGTGCTTTTTTTACTTCCTTCCCTAGGTAGACCCACTAAATCTGAGGTTAAAACAGGTATATAAGGACAATGATTAGTTAAAACACTCTTAATTCACAAAAGAGGAACACTATACACCTTTATCTGGTTGGAAAACGGGCACTAGTTCTTCAGTTTCATCCCGCCAGGTTATTTTTACCGGCATACCTATTTTAATTTCGTCAAGCGAGCAGTTAACCAGATTCGATATTAGGCGTACCCCTTCTTCTAACTCGATAATGGCATATACATAAGGAACCTGGTTAACAAATTCCTCCAGGGCACTTTTACGTACTATTGTATAACTGTATACTTTTCCCTTACCACGGCTGGTCACCCACCTGGGCCGGGCTTGCAGGCAATAGGGACAGTATCGGCGGGGAAAAAATATGTAATGACTACAGTCGGGACAATATTGAATTTTAAGCTCTCTTTCCCCATTTTGACTAAGGCCATTAATTTCAACCATTTTTATCCCTCCCCAAAACTAGACTGCTCTGGGTGCTCATAACCCCACCATTGCCGTTTACAAAAGCCAGTTGATTAGAGCTGATTTGCCGTTCTCCGGCTTCTCCCCTGAGCTGGCGCACCGCTTCAATAACATGAGACATGCCACCCGCATAAGAGGGCTGACCACAGGAAAGCTGTCCGCCATGGGTATTAAGAGGCCGGTCTCCCTGCCAGGTAAGATCGTGATTCTCAATAAATAATCCCCCTTCCCCTTTAGCACAGAACCCGGCATCTTCCAGGGTAATAATTACGGTGATGGGATAACAATCATATAAAGAAAGCAGGTCAATATCAGCAGGTTTAACCCCGGCCATAGCCAGTGCCTTTTGTGCCGAAACTTTAATCGGACTGGAGGTTATATTTTTCGCATATACAATAGAATTATGGGTACAGGATTCTCCTATTCCCAGAATGTAGACGGGCTGATGTGGTCTGTCCTTGGCCTCCTGCCCCCGGCTTACCAGCACTGCTGCCGCCCCGCCGCAAGGCCTGACAATCTCCAACCGATGAATCGGATCAACAATAAGTGAGGAGGCCAGTACATCTTCAATAGTGAGAGCCCGGTCATTAAAAAGGGCCCGGGGATTTAAAAGGGCATTCTTCCTTTGATCTACAACAATTTTAGCCATTTGTTCGGGCGTAGTATGGTATTCATACATATGGCGCATGGCTATGAGCGCATAGCCGGAGTTAAATCCCATCGGCCCGTAAGGAAGTTCATAATCAACTTCCGCTCGGGACATAACTGCCATTTTCCCAGATCGGCGGTTAAAAACCTGGCTGTCCCAGATACCCCCGCTTAAACAAAGACAATGTTTACACACCCCGGTAGCTACGGCCATAGCAGCCCGGGCTACTGCCCCACAGGCACTAGCTCCCCCCAATTCAACCATGTTTAAATAGGACGGAGTTAAACCTAGGTACTCCGCCACCTGGGCCGGCCACATAAAAGCACTATCTTCAGAAGGCGGCGTAACTAATAAGCCGTCAATATCAGCCTGGTTTATGCCCGCATCATCCAGCACCTCCACCGCAGCCTGGGCCAGGAGTTCAAGGGTACCTTTATCGCTACGATCAGTAAAGGGTTTAAGTTCGCTGATTCCGCTAATAACTGCCTGTCCGCATAACTCCATCATACTCCCCTCTTTTCCACCATAATCCTGTCGGCTATTAATAATATTTTACCCTGCCCTATTGGTAAAGTCATCCAATTACCGTCTCCGCAATGTCTTTTTCAGTACCCCGCAACCCTACCGGCAAAATCGAAAAACCTAAACTGCGGGAACAATACTGCAGCGGAGCTATTGCCCAGGTGGTCTAATTTAATCAATGGGCACATCAAGATGGTAACAGTCTAGAAGGATAGCGGCTAAAGTAATGACTGATACCATAAACCATAATATTACTGCATTTAGCAGTGGACCAGTTCCGATTTTTTTCGGGTCTCCTCTAGTTATTCCGGTTCCCACTAAAAACAGAGTTATTACCATAATTTGTTTGCCACCAGCTGCCAGGCTATTCCAAAATGTGTCCCCGCCAGGAAATAAAAAACGTAGCAAAGCAGCGAAAAGAAACCCCAATATAGAAACCAGGGAAACTTAAGCCCTACTTTCCGTTCTGTTAAACCGGGCCGCTAAAAATGATAGGGACATAATCCATAAAGCACGAGTTAACTTAATGGTTGTCCCAACTGCTAGTGCCCGGGTACCATATATAGCAGTTGCCCCCACCACGCTGCTGGTATCGTGAATAGCTAGCGCACTCCACATACCAAAATCGGTCTGATTTAATCCTATGATTTAGTTAAAAAGCCCGCACCCATGAAAAGTCATGGGTCCGGGCTTTTTGGTGCCAGAAATTTATCCAGACAGGGTTAAGGTTTTCCCATCTCTTAAGCTATAGTAATATCTTTGCTGAGGTATACGTCTTGAATGGCGTGCAGCAGTTCAACACCTTCTTGCATGGATTTCTGGAAGGCTTTACGTCCGGAGATAAGTCCCATACCCCCGGCCCGTTTGTTGATTACGGCAGTACGCACTGCCTGGGCCAGGTCGTTTTCCCCGGAGGCTCCACCTGAGTTAATTAAGCCAGCCCTGCCCATGAAGCAATTCACCACCTGGTAACGGGTTAGATCAATGGGATGGTCAGTAGCCAGATCACTATACATTTTCTTGTTAGTCCTACCAAACTGTAAAGCTTCAAAACCACCATTATTCTCCGCCTGTTTTTGCTTTATTATGTCAGCTTCAATGGTGGCGGCCAGATAGTTGGCCTGACCGGTTAGATCAGCAGCAACGTGGTAATCCTTGCCATTTACCTTAAAGTCAGAGTTGCGCAGGTAAGCCCACAATACCGTAACCATACCTAGGCTATGAGCATAATGGAAGGCTTCGGATATTTCCTGAATTTGGCGACGACATTCATCAGAACCATAGTATATGGTAGCCCCTACCGCCAGAGCCCCCATTTCAAAAGCCTGATCTACGCTCGCAAATATAGTTTGGTCATGCTTGGTTGGGTAAGTCAGCAGCTCATTATGATTTAGCTTGCAGATGAAGGGAATTTTATGAGCATATTTACGGGAAACGGCCCCTAGTACCCCCAGGGTAGATGCTACAGCATTACAGCCACCCTCTATAGCAAGTTTAACAATGTTCTCCGGGTCAAAGTAGAGAGGGTTGGGGGCGAAAGAAGCTCCTGCAGTATGTTCAACTCCCTGATCTACCGGCAAGACCGACAAATAACCACTACCAGCCAGCCTACCAGTATTAAAAAGGGTATCCATATTACGTAATACTCTGGTGGGTCGGTCAGAAATGGCCATTACCCGGTCTACGAAGTCTGGGCCAGGTACATGAAGATTCTCCCGAGGGACAGTTTTACATACGTGTCCCAATAAATCCCCAGCTTCGTCACCCAATAGGTCGATAATTTTACTTTCCATAACTGTAACCTCCTTACTCCTGTATCACACCAAGTAGCATATTAGGTGCGCAGAGGCACCTATTAACCTTATAATAAACCTCTTTTCCTCCTAATAGAATATGCTTATTCTTATATTAGCAGAACACATCTTAACATGTAATGCTGAAATTTGATACATATTTGTTGTGGAAGAAAAGAAGTAAACGTGATACCCAATTTTATACTAAAGATAACCACCTACTTACTATTGTAAACCTTATTACCAATAAAAGGGCCTTTTCTGCAAAAGTAATCATTCCGGCTCATAAATTGTCGTAACAATATTGGCTGTTCTAAGATACCTTATAGCTCCGAGGTACAGTGGGAACAACGTGTAGCTTCTAAAGCGATCTCTGATAAACAATAGGGACATTTTTTAGTGGTAGGTTCAATGGCTGCCGTTTCCTCCTTACGTTTAAAACGATTTACCTGCCGCACTACCAGAAAGATCGCAAAAGCGATAATTAAAAAGTCGATTAATGTAGTTAGAAATAGTCCGTAATTTATGGTAACGGCTCCAGCCTCCTGGGCAGCAGCTAGGGTTTGGTATTCGCCTGCCGACAGATTGATAAAAAGATTGGAAAAATCGACTTTTCCTAGTAATAGACCAATGGGGGGCATCAAGATATCATTTACAAAAGAAGTTACGATTTTCCCAAAAGCAGCCCCAATCACTATACCTATCGCCAGGTCCAATACATTGCCTCGAGCAATAAATTCCCTAAATTCTTTAATCATATGGTTGCTCCTTTCTATTTATGTTTTTATATACCTTTTCTATTAATAGCACCTATATTTCTTACCCTGCTAATCTTGCCATCACTATATCCGTTTGTCCACAGAAATATTACGCTCGCGAACTCGAAAAAACCATTTCCCTGGCTTTTCCATTATATGCTTTTAGGATTATACCGATCTTGGGTAAAGATTCTCCTGGTAAATACTGTATTTGGCAAATTTATGGATTAATTAATTAACCTAGGATAAAAATAGTTAAAACACAATAGAAGGTGATGGATTTAAGCATTCTTCTAACAGGACACCTATTAACTAAATTAAGGAGGAACGTGATGTGGCAACAACTGATACCACCTGTAAAGTAACCACCTGTTCATTTCATCATCCCCAAGACAAATGTGCCGCCGGGGAGATCTTGGTAATTCATGGAGGAAATAAGGCTATCTGTCAAACATTTGTAGCCAGGGATTCAGATACTAAACCGGTAGGAAAGGTAACTCAAACTACCCCTATCGAGGTACGTATCGGAATAAACGCCGACGATGCCCGGGCGGTTAATTTAGGCAATGTTGGGCATCTTTATGAAGGAGATGCCATTGATCTTCAGCCACTGGTAAGTTGTGATGTGCAAAACTGTAAATATAATCGCCACAAAGTGTGCTTTGCCGACAGCATGGTTATTAATGGCCTAGAGTCTTTTACATCAGGTGATACCAACTGCGATATGTACAATCCTTCCTGATAAAACAAGATCACCGATTTACAACAAGTGCTATATGGAGGAATGAAAATGCATAATAAGGAGCAAATTGTCTACCCGTATATTCCTAACTCGGTTCCGGAGACTAAGCAGGCCATGATGAAGGAAATAGGCATTTCTGACATCATGGAACTATATGAAAGGGAAATTCCTGATGAACTCAGGTTTAAAGGTGAAATGCAGCTACCTGAGCCCCTCTATGATGAGTATTCCATAAGAAGACATACTGAAGAGATACTGGCCAAAAATAAAAATTGTAAAGAGAATACCTGCTTCCTGGGAGCCGGCTGTGCCCCCCATTTTGTTCCGGCGGTCTGTGATGAAATTAATGGACGGGGGGAATTTTTAACTGCCTATGTAGGTGAATCAATTGCCGACCATGGTAAATGGCAGGCTTTGTGGGAATATTGCAGCTTAATGGCAGAGTTATGCGATTTAGATGTATTAAGTATTCCTATGTATGATGGGGCCCAGGCTGCTTCCAGTTCTATAAGAATGGCTAACCGCATTAATGGCCGGGGCAAAGTGTTGTTGCCTGAAAAAATGAACCCCGAGGTATTAATGGTAATCCGCAATTACCTGAATAGTATGCCCCAGACCGATATTCAAATCGTTACTGTAAAGTGCGATTCTACCGGCTGCCTGGATGTTGATGATCTGAAAAACAAATGTGGTAATGATGTTTGTGCGGTATACATCGAAAATCCAACTTATCTGGGTGCAGTGGAAATGCAGTGTGAAGAAATCGGTAAAGTGGCCATCGGAGCTGGGGCTGAATATATCGTTTATGTTGATCCCATCTCACTAGGAGTAATCGAGGCACCTCCCCATTATGGAGCTACCATTGTCTGTGGAGATTTCCATACTCTCGGGGTACACATGCAGGCTGGTGGAGGTCAGGGCGGTTTTATCGCTACCCCGGATGATATTAAATATATAGCCGAATTTAAAGACTTGATGTTTGGAATCACTGATACCGTCGTGGAAGGCGAATATGGATTTGGTGAAGTTTTGTATGATAGGACTTCTTATGGTTCCCGTGATAAAGCCAACGAATTTACCGGAACTAGTACTGGTCTGTGGGCTATTACTGCCGGTGTTTACCTGGCTTTGATGGGACCTAAAGGCATGGAAGAAGTAGGTACCACTATTATGCAAAGATCCCAGTATGCGGCCAAGAAAATAGCGGCTATCCCTGGAGTTGAAGTCCTGCCCACCCAGGCGTTTTTCAAAGAGTTTGTAGTCAAGTTTGATAAAACCGGAAAGACGGTAGCCGATATTAATAAAGCTCTGCTGGGATACAAAGTATTTGGTGGTAAAGACCTTTCGCGGGAATTTCCTGACCTGGGGCAAGCAGCACTTTACTGCGTAACCGAAGTCCATACCAAAGGAGACATCGATAAATTATGTTATGCACTGCAGGGCGTGGTGAGTTGCTAACTTCAACAGTCCGGTAGTTTAGCGTAATTTAACTTAGAAAGGAATGACACAGGAATGGGAAGAGATAGATATTCGAGATTCAGAAAGTTCCACCAGGCAAAGTGGGATGAAGAAATAATATTTGAGCTGAGCGTACCTGGAGAAAGGGGAGTCTTAGTCCCCCGGGCCGAACCGGAGATTGAAAATGAGGTAGGAGACGGGATTTCAGTTCTGGGTAATTTGAAAAGGAAGGCTGCACCTGCTCTTCCGGAAGTTAATCAGATGAGGGTCAACCGTCACTACCTGCGCTTATCCCAGGAAACACTAGGTACTGATGTAACTATAGATATTTCCCAGGGTACCTGTACCATGAAATACAGTCCCAAAGTTCAAGAGCATCTGGTAGCCCGTGATCCTAATCTGACTTATGTTCACCCCCTGCAGGACCCGGATACTATGCAGGGCTTACTCTATATTTATTACAAAGTCGAGGAGTTTTTAAAGGAAATATCCGGTCTGGATTACTTTTCATTACAACCAGGTGGCGGGGCTCACGGTGTTTATACCAATGCCTCTATTATCCGTGCTTATCACCAGGCCCGGGGTGATCTAAAACGGGACGAGATGATTACCACCATGTTTTCTCACCCCTGTGATGCTGCTACCCCTAATACTGCCGGTTTTAAAGTAATTACTTTAATGCCTGATGAAAACGGATTCCCCCCTATTGAATCATTTAAAGCAGCCCTTTCTGACCGCACCGCCGGGATTATGATCACTAATCCTGAAGATACGGGAATATATAATCCCCGCATAAGGGAATATGTTGATGCCGCCCATGCTGCCGGAGCACTATGCTCTTATGACCAGGCTAACGCCAATGCCTTCCTGGGTATTGCCCGGGCTAAAGAAGCCGGTTTTGATATGTGCCACTTTAACCTGCATAAAACCTTTTCCGCTCCTCACGGTTGTATGGGACCGGCTCTGGGAGCCATTGGGATTAAAAAAGAGTTAAAACAATTTCTGCCCATACCCCGGGTGGAGTTTGATGGAAGTCGTTATTATCTGGACTATAACTGCCCGGAAAGTATCGGCAGAGTGAAACAGTTTTTCGGTAATGCCCCGGTGGTAATTAGAACCTATATGTGGATTATGCAGCATGGTCCCGAAGGTTTGAAGGAAGCTGCCAAGATTTCTGTTCTTAATAATAATTACATGATGAAAAAAATGAAAGAGATTCCCGGAGTTGTTATGTATTACGACTTTGGGGTGGGGAAAAACCGGCTAGAGCAGGTGCGCTGGAGCTGGGAAAAACTTAAGGAAGATACCGGTTTTGGCACTGATGATGTTAACCAGAGGTTATCCGACTTTGGCATACAACATTACTGGACTTCCCATCATCCCTGGATTGTTCCCGAACCATTTACACCGGAACCATGCGAATCCTACAACAAAGACGATATCGATGAATGGGTAGGGGCTCTTAAAGAGATTTCCCGGGAATGTTATCAAGATCCAGAAACTATTAAAACTGCCCCCCACAATGGACCTGTCCATAGAGTTAAACACCCGGCCATTAACGAAGAACAGCTTATAGCCGTTACCTGGAAGCAGTATAAAAAAAGAAAGGGTATTCAGTAGAGTATAAATAGTTTTCCGCCCTTAACCGGGCGGAAAACTAAATTTTAATAAACGGTGAATAGCATGAAAAAACTTGGTTTAATTATTAACCCCATTGCCGGCATGGGCGGAAAAGTCGGTTTAAAGGGTAGCGATGGCATCGAAATTTTGAAAAAGGCCCGGGAATTAGGGGCTACACCTGAAGCACCCCGGCGCTCTATCGAAGCTTTAAAAATTCTAGGCGAAATAAAGGAAAATATTCAAATCATCACCTACCCTCGGGAAATGGGGGAAGATGAAGCCCGGGAAGCAGGCTTTGACCCAGTGGTAACAGGCTCGATTCATAGTGGAGAAACTAGCGCCAATGACACCATACAGGCAGCCCAGGCCATGCAAGAGCAAAATGTGGACTTGCTGCTTTTTGCCGGTGGTGATGGAACCGCCCGCAATATTTATAACGCTATTGGCAGTAGCATTCCGGTTTTAGGAATTCCGGCCGGGGTAAAAATACACTCAGCCGTTTATGCCGTAAATCCTAAAAGTGCCGGTGAAGCAGCTAAACTTTATTTACAAGATAAGGTAGTAAATATCCGCGAAGCTGAGGTTATGGATATTGATGAAGAAGCCTTCCGGGAAGGCAGAGTTAGTGCGACCCTTTATGGGTATTTAAAGGTTCCTGAATTAAAAAAGTTTGTGCAGAGTGTTAAATCCGGCACCCGGTCAGAAAAAGCAGAAGTTTTGGGTATGGCTGCTCAAATTGTTGCTGATATGGAAGATGATGTTTTTTATGTAATCGGGCCGGGCACCACCACCAGAAGCATTATGGAACAATTAGTTTTGCCTAATACCCTCTTGGGAGTGGACATTGTTCGGAATAAGCAATTAGTAGCTAATGATGTGACCGAAGAAATTCTCTATAAAACGATTAAAAACCACAAAGCCAAAATTGTGGTCACAGTCATTGGAGGTCAGGGCCATATTTTTGGCCGGGGTAACCAGCAAATAAGCCCCCGAGTTATTAGAGAAGTAGGCAAACAGAATATAATCATGGTCGCGAGTAAGGATAAACTGGTTTCCATACAGCCCATGCCATTATTGGTAGACACTGGGGATCCTGAGCTGGACCAGGAACTGAGCGGCTATATTCGCGTTGTAACCGGGTGGCAGGATAGTGTGATCTACAAGGTTAGCACATAAACTAAAGGAGGAGCGTCCATGGCTAAGGGATTAGAACTATTCCAACAGCAAGCTATCGGCTTTACCCGACAAATCAGCCCTTACGATACACTGGTCTATTCAACCGTTAACCCGGGCCTAATGTATGCCCTGGTTTATTTGATGTGGGCACCATTCCTTTATCCAGGAGCACATATGGGATGGGCAATTTTAACGGTAACGCAAATGTTTATTATCGCCGGTCTTTACTGGTTATTATCGGTCGCCATGCCCCGTCAGGGTGGAGAGTATATTTATATCAGCCGAATATTACACCCAGCCCTGGGGTTAATGTCCAGTTTTATGATTTCTTTTACCGCCATATCTTGGACAGGGGTATGTACTGACTGGGCTTTAAAGTATGCCCTGGTGGAGTTCTTTGTTTCCCTGCGCTGGGCTACTGGAAATATGGCCTGGATGGCTTATGCCGAGGCCTTAAACAGCCTGCATATCCGGGCATTAATTGGCACAGCCCTGATTTTCTTTATCTGGATAGTGTTTTATAAAGGCAGCCGGGCTATGATGAAGATGTCCTGGATGGCCCTAATCGGTACTATTATAGGGGCTCTTACCTATATATCAGCTAATATTATTACCAAACCGGGTACTTTTGCTGCTAATTTTACTTCTTTGACCGGGTTAAATTATCATGACGTAATTCCCCTGGCTGTTCAGGCCGGTCACCCGCCTACCTTTTTATTGGGGGCTACCATTATGGCTGGTTCAACCTATATTATTCTAAATACACTGGGGGCCACTTTTTCCGCCAACCTGGCCGGTGAGGTCCGTAATGTACAAAAATCACAGCTGATTGCCATGTTTGGGTCACTAGCCATACTTATGTCAGCCTGGGCAATCTTTTATGGATTTAGTTACAAGAGTTTCGGAGCTTTATGGACCAATGCCCTGATGTACCTGGGGGGTACCGGGAACCCGGCTTACCCATTCGGTGGCTATGAGCCTTTTGCCACCATTCTGATCGGCATACTGACCAAAAACCCCCTGTTTATCTTCCTGATTGCGCTGGCTTTTTTTATGGCGACTTATGGATCGGCAGCCGGCATGAGTTTTGGGCCCAGCCGTAATATATATGCCTGGGGGTTTGACCGCCTATTCCCGGCCAAAACAGCTGAAATTGATCCTAAATCAGGCTCTCCTTTGACAGCCAATACTATTGCACTAGTTGTAGCCTGGCTTTTCCTCCTGATGGATATTTACCTGCCCCAATGGACCGCCTACATCGGGTATACAATTTTCACCTGGTTTTTAGCCTGGATATTCTTAGGCATCTCCGGTATCGTTTTTCCCTGGAGAAGAAGCCTTTTATTCCAGGCAGCACCGCCCGTGGTACGAAGTAGGTTCCTGGGCTTACCGACTATTACCTGGCTGGGGATATTCACTACTATTATCAGCGTGTCCATCCTGATATATCTAATCATACCTTTCTTTGCCGGTGATATGCCCTACACCATGATCGTGATGTCGATTGTTCTGCTGGTGATACCATTGGTAGTGTACTATCTTTCCAAATCTGCTTCCGCCCGCCAGGGTATCGATATCAATATTCAATTCCAGGAAATCCCGGCTGATTAAAAATAAACAAAGGGGTGATACTTGTGAAGATTTTTTATGCAACTGATATCCACGCAGCGGAGAGCACTTTCCGTAAATTCACCAACGCAGGACCATTTTACAATGCTGACATGGTTATTTATGGCGGGGATTTCGTAGGTAAAGCCGTGGTCCCTATCATTCATAAAAAAAGCCAATGGGAAGCCACTTATTACGGTTCAACCGTAGTACTCAAAGATGAGCGGGATCTGCCGGATTTGCAAAAAACACTCCATGATGCCGGTTTTTACTGGATTATCATGAGTGAAGAAGAAATAGAAAAGATTAATAAGGAAGATGTAGAACGTATTACCCGGGAGCTGCAGGTAAAACAGCTGCAAAATTGGGTAGAACTAATGGATGAAAGGTTTAGTAAGAATAAACTCCCCTGTGTAATAATTCCGGGTAATGATGATCCCCCCTATATCGACGAATTGTTAGGCAAATTAAAGTTTGTCAAAAATGGTGATAACCAGGTCATAGCTATGAACGGTTTTGAAGTTTTGTCTTTAAGCTGTGGACATCCGACTATTTTTAAATATCCCCGTGATATCAGTGAAGAGGAATTGGGACAAAAAATTGATAAACTGGCAGCTCAGGTTAAAAACATGCAAAAATGCATATTCAACCTCCATGTTCCTCCTTATGATACGGATTTAGACCAGGATACTCTATATGATGAAGATTTGAATCCGGTTCTGGATGGGGATTCACTGGCTACTGGTCCAGTTGGAAGTAAAGCGGTGCGGGAGGCTATTGAAAAATATCAACCTCTCTTAAGCCTGCATGGACATGTGCATTCCAGTCGCGGTACCAGTGTAATCGGAAGGACGCTGTGTATTAATCCCGGCAGCAATTACGATGAAATACAGTTAAGAGGTGTCCTGCTGGATATTGATAAAAATGGTGAGATTAACAACTACACGTTAACCTCCGGTTAAGTTGCTTTACCGAGTATCATCCCGAAATCACGCTCGAAGAGAACCATCTTTTAGTTTATATCTGTTATACCCTAGGGTGATGTTATATTAACCGGGTCTAAATAACCCCCCTCGAAGGAGGCCAATAATTTTGGAACTAAACCTGGAGCACATTAAGGAAGATGTACAAAACGCTATAAAAGAACTCCTGGAAGCGGCTGCTTTAAAAAAAGGTAGATTAGTTGTAGTAGGCTGTAGTAGTAGCGAAATTAGCGGGAAAAAAATTGGTTCTGCTTCCAGCATTGAAATCGCTGAAGCAGTTCTGGCCGGCTTACTCCCCGCTTTGCAGGAACACAACCTGTTTTTAGCTGCTCAATGCTGTGAACACCTAAACCGTGCCTTGGTAGTAGAAGCAGAATGTGCCGAAAAGTACGGCCTGGAAGAAGTTACGGTCGTCCCCCACTTAAAAGCTGGTGGGGGTTTTGCCACTACCTTTTATCACCAATGTTCCCATCCGGTGGTAGTGGAACGAATTATGGCCCATGCCGGTATGGATATTGGCGATACCTTTATTGGCATGCACCTTAGAAGGGTAGTTGTACCAGTACGAGGCTCAATAAAAAGTATCGGCCAGGCTCACCTTACGATGGCCCGAACCCGTCAGCCTCTCATAGGCGGAGCACGTGCCCAATACGAATTTGGTATACTATGTGATTAAAAATAGGGGGTCAGGCTGCGAAGTCTAAAAGCCTGACCCCCGTCTTTAAATTTATTAACCAAAAGTTGGCTCATTTTCTTACTTACACTCTGCGCTACAAAGATCCCGGGAAAAATCCGCTAAATTTACTTCCTCATCTACTGCCGCACACACTGTTTCCCGGCGGCCCAGATGCTTCATCTCATAATAAATAAAGCCTGCTGTTAAGAAAAGAGATAAGATGTCGGCAATGGGAGCAGTTCTCCAGACCCCTTCTATACCCCAAAAGCGCGGTAAAATAAGCAATAAAGGTATAAACAGCAAAAACTGCCGGGACAAGCTTAGTATAGCCGATTTTAAGGCTTTGCCTACCGCCTGAAAATAAGTAGAACATATAATTTGGAAACCTGCCACCGGAATCACAGCAAAAAAGGTTAACATAGCGTGAGAAGCCATAGTAGTCAGCTCTGTTTCTCCATTGCTAAATAAGCCAATCAACTGGGTGGGCCAGGTGTTAATAACCAGGTACCCTGCCAGGGCAATGCCCGTGCCTACAATCACCGCTATTTTCAAGGTTTTCTTTACCCGCTCATATTGCCGGGCGCCATAATTAAAGCCGATAATCGGCTGGGCACCCTGGCTTAATCCAAATAAAGGCATAAAGAGCAAGGTGGCTATGCTCATGATAATGCCTACAGCAGATAAAGCCATATCCCCTCCATAGAACATAAGTGTTTTATTTAAGATAAGCTGCTGTATACTGGAGGCAATCTGGATAGCAAAAGGTGCAAAACCAATGGCAGTAATACTTGCTAAAATAGGCATCTGCGGTTTTAGATTCCTCACCCGTATCTTCACCAGACTCCTACCGGTAAAGAAATAACTTAATACCCATATAGCCGAAATCAACTGGGCGGTAATCGTGGCCAGAGCCGATCCCTTGATGCCCCAGTGGAATATAAATATGAAAGTATAGTTTAAAACCACGTTAACTACTGCACCTAGTATCTGGGTATACATAGCCATTTTAGGGTTACCTTCGGCCCGGATAAAGTTATTCATTCCCATGCTGATAGATCCAAAAACTGAACCCAGCATGATAATTTGCACAAAATCCCGGGCATAAGGCAGTACTTCTCTACTAGCTCCAAAAGCGCTTAAAATTGGTTCAGTAAAAAGCAGAAATATAACCGTAAAGAAAGCCGGCAATAAAATTAACATAGTCATGGCATTACCAGCCACCTTTTCCGCTTCTTCCGGCCGCTGCTCTCCCAAGCGAATAGATATTAAAGCAGTAGCCCCAACACCTATCAGGATGGAAACCGCCATAAGCACAATCATAATAGGAAAGGCCACTGTAGTAGCGGCAATGGCTATCGATCCGATTCCCCGGCCTACAAAGATCCTATCTATAACATTATAAAGGGAGTTTACCAGCATTCCCACAATCGCCGGTAAGGAAAAACTCCACAGCAGCCTGCCTATACTTTTATTACGTAGTTCTTCTGATCGATCCACAATAGTTACTCCTTCTATACTTTTTTCATAAACTCGACTATATACCTTAAATTGCTAGTAAACAGAGCCATTTCCTCAGCCCTGGTATCTCCGAACAAATCTACCAGACTATCCGTGTACCGGCTCATGCATCTATCCATCTGTTCCCGGCCGGCCTGGGTAAGAGATACTAATAGTTTGCGTCGATCATTGGCATCAATTTCCCGCACTATAAATCCCCTATCAGCTAACTGGTCTAATATAGTAGTAAGACTACCTTTTTCTATATCCAGCATCTTACCTAGTTCGGTAGGTGTCAGACCATCACGGTGATACAAGATATTAATTATTTTTACCCCATTTTTTTTAACCCGGGGATGAAAATGACTATGTTGGCGCAACTTAAGCAAAAATTTCTTATGGAAAATACTGATAAACGCCAAAAGCAATAAGTGTATTTCTTTGGCTTCTTCTTTATTCATAATACAAACTCCCCTGGATGAATAGTTAGAATTCTTACTATAAGATAACTGACTAATTCAACAAATTCAAGGTTTTTTAGAAATCGGCCTTTTTTAATGCCAGGTAAAATACCGGAGAATACCACCTCTAACCAGCAAAAAAGAGACGGCTCATGTTCCTCAGAAAACCTCTCCCCTGTAATGGCAGGAAAGCAAAATACCCTGTTGACAGCAATAGCTAGCCAAAAATAAAATCCCCCCTGCCATTGAACTGCTCCCTGTCAAGTAGACAGACGAAAAAAAGAAAACCTTTTACCGGGCTCCGTCAATGACGGGGCTCAGTTTTTAGGCTGCATTTTCAAGCAACTGACGGTAGGTCATCGGAGGCAGTTTGTTCAGTCTCCTTTGCCGGCGTTCGTAGTTGTAGAAATATATGTAGCTTTCAATAGCCGCTACCAAGCTATCGTAATCCGGGAACTTACCAAGGTAGTACATCTCGCACTTAAGAGTACCCCAGAAACCTTCCATTGGGCCGTTGTCAATGCAGCGGCCGACACGCGACATGCTTTGTTTCATTCCGGCATTATTCAATCTGATCTTGAAATGCTTGCTTGTATATTGAAAACCTCGGTCACTATGAAACAGCGGGTGAGCATCGGGGTATTTAGAAACGGCCAAATCAAAGGTTTCAAACACGAGCTGGTTATTGTTGCTTCGTCCCATGGCGAAAGAGATAATGCTTCTGTCTTTGAGGTCAAGGATTGCGCTCAAATACAATTTTTCATTATTTCCGTACTTGAATTCTGTGACGTCGGTCAGCCATTTCTCGTTAAGCTTTTCTGCTGTGAAATCACGGTTCAAAATATTCTCCGCTGTAACTTCAGGAGTAGACCGCTGGTATTGCGGACGCTTTCTGCGGATGACGGCGTTCAAGTTAACCAGTCGGGTAAGACGATATATACGCTTGTAATTATAACTGGTTTCGTATCTGGCGTTCAGTTCATCTGTCAGTCGCCGATATCCATATATTCCGTTGAATTCAGCGTAGAGATAACCAAGCTTGTGAAGAAGATCTTCGTTCTCATACTCGCGGGCACTCTTGCTGCGGTGGAGCCATTTGTAATAGGATGACCTGTTCAGGTCTAATATCCTGCAAATGTCCTTTACTGGGTATGCTTTATTTCCGTGCAGTTCCTTTACGGTCAGGTAAAGCTTTTCCTGCCGGACCCCGCTCAGCCCCGCCTCCTCTCGATCTCCTGGAGTTTTTTTAACACGGCAATCTCCATTTCCTTATGCTCGTTCTCGGCTTTAAGCATCCTGTTCTCTGCCCGAAGACGCTCAACTTCGGTCATTTCATCCAACGGTTTGCGCTTCCCGCGCTTGTCGATTAGGCCGTCTACGCCCTTTTTCTCATATTTGCATACCCAGCTATATATTTGCTGGTAGGATACCCCATACTTCTCGATTGCTGCACCATAGTCCTTACCATTGGCTATACAGTAGCCGACAATTTCTATCCGCTCCTCCAACGTGGTTAATCGTCCTTTGGTCATATAAATACCTCTCCCTCGGCCCCCGGTGGCCCGAATATCTTTATGACCATTATAATCCGTTATCCAATCCTGGAGTTGCCTTTTGCTACGAATGCTATACCTCTTACATATTTCCAATAAGCTTGCTTCACCCCGTAGGTACGCCTCTACCGCTGCGGTTTTCAGTTCCACGCTGTATCTGGTGTTTGTCTGCTGGGCTGCTAACCCAGACGGGCCCATGGCCTCATAATTGACTATCCATTGACGCAAAGTGGATGGATCTATCCCATATTTGCGCGCTATACTATCCTGACTTCCTTCTCCTTGCTTGTACTTCTCGACGGCTTCAACTTTCTTGCCCCAATCGATCCTACTTCTACCCATAAAAAAACTCCCCTTTGTGTAGTCCTGAATTTTTGTTTTTTCAGGTGTCTACTCAAAGGGGAGCATATCACATGACAAAAAAAGACGGATTTTTGTTAGCGACACAAAAATCCGTCCCCTACTTTCAGCCTTGGTTAAAGGATGTTTTCCAGATTCACTTCTTCCTTACGGGGAATATGTTCTATCATTAACTTAAGCTCGGAAAGCTGGCCCAAGGAAAGGGCATTATCCTGGCTGGCTACATATTCCATAACCTTGGCCAGGGAAAACTCAATATTATCCATCTCCTGATGATCTAAAATAACAGGCCAGTACTTAGCCTTTTGCTCCCATATTTTTTCCAGTTCTTCAGTTTGCTTTATAGCTGCTTCCCATCGCTCTTCTCTTATCTCCCTGCATACCTGATCAATCTGCCTGGTTAATTCGCCGGCCGAACCTTGCAGTGAGTGATTAAACCATATCCCCGAAGCAATAGTCATACTTAGTATTAGAAAAATACTTACCAGTAGCCTCATAGCCCTACCTAAAACTCCTTTAATTAATTTTTATTCAGCTAACGACTTAAGCTGGTAATAAAATTGTCCCCGGGTGTCAATAATGGCAAAAAGCACATCTTGCACGCTTTTAATCTGGTGTTTTTCCATCTGGTTTTCCAGCCAATTAACATCAATATTAACCCTTTCTAAATTTTCCTCAATAATGCGGCCATCTAATACCAGGGTAATTGGTAAACCCTCATATTCGGTTGTAATCTTTAAATCTTCCGGTTGTACCGGCCGTTTGTGCGATTTTAAAATTACACTGAGCTGACCGCTAGTTTCTAAAATCGCATACTCTACATCAGTAATATCCGGAATATCTTTTTGACGCAATTGTTCTAATAAATCATTCATGTTATAGCGCAAGCGCTTTAGTTCTTCGTCCATTACCTTGGACTTGGCAATCAGAATACTGGGTTTACCACAAATAAAACCCCGGGCTTTTTGGCTTTTTAAAGATATATAGGATAAAGCAACCTGAGCCGCTACTAAGACAAAAATAGGAATTATACCGTACAGGAGCGGAATACCGGTGTTTTGCATAGGGATAGCCGCCAGCTCCGAGATCATAATTATTACTACCAGCTCATAAGGTTGTAGCTGACCTATTTGTCTTTTTCCCATCACCCGGAGAAGTAAAACCGTAGCCATATATAGTATTAAGGTACGAATAATTACTAATAACATTGATCTACCTTCTGGTCTTAAAATCTATATTTAATATTATGGAGTTACCATGCCTTATTTATACAAGGGAATAGGAGTAGAGCAGCTGTGTTCCACCCAAACCTGTATTTAAATGCACTGCTATATATAACATGTGCCGGAAAACCGGCTTTTAGTTAATAGCAGAATAGGGGAATATGCACAGGAGTACAGGTCCTCCCCCCGTGGTGGAATGGTTTGTAAAGCCGGACTGCCTCGGGTAAAATATAGCTAACAAATTATTTAGGAGGTTTATATATGACCAAACGATTAGAAGTATACAAATGTGAAATCTGCGGGAACATAGTCGAAGTTATTCATATAGGCAAAGGGCAGCTAGTTTGCTGCGGTAAACCCATGCAGTTACAAAACGAAAACACAGTAGAAGCCTCCTTTGAAAAACACATCCCGGTTATTGAAAAAATCGACCAGGGTATACGAGTAAAAGTCGGCAGTGATGTACATCCTATGGTTGAGAAACACTATATTGACTGGATACAAGTAATAGCCGGTGATAAAGCTTATCGTCAATTCCTGAAACCAACTGAAGCTCCCGAAGCAGTATTTTCTATTGATGATATGAACGTAGAAGCACGCGCCTATTGTAACCTCCATGGACTATGGAAAGGAAAGTAAAGGTATGATCAAACAAGGGGACAGGGGGACAGGGGACAGGGGGACAGGTTTACTGTCCCCTCTTGCCCAGGGGATAGGGGACACGGGGGGACACGGGGACAGGGGGACGGGGACAGGTTTGTTGTCCCCTCCTTTGGAGCAAGCATCCTGGGGACAGTCATTCCTGTGCCTAGCTTTCTTGTATGGTTACAAAACCCAACTCAACTTTGAATAAATCCCCGTCTATTTTAACTGAAAATTGGCCATTGCAAATCTGGGTAAAGCTCTGGGCAATAGCCAGCCCTAATCCCGATCCTTCGGTAGTTCTGGATTCATCCCCTCTCACAAAGCGCTGCAATATTTCATCTTCACTAAATTTCATCTCATAATCAGCGGTGTTTTTAATAGTAGCTAATGCACCTTGGTTATCCAGGCTCATGTCTATAAATACCCGTGAACCGGTTAGAGAATATTTCAGAGCATTAGCAATCAGGTTTTCCCACACCCGGTACAGTTTTTTACCATCACTTATTATATATACCGGCTCATCAGGAATGTTGACCCGGAAGGTAAGACCGGAGGCATTGATGGATTCCTCCATATCTGCCAGGGTCTGCTTGATCAGGCGTGCCAGATCAATCTTTTCCATATCCAGGCTAATATTATCACTACTGGCTTTGGACAGGTCGAATAGATCTTGAATAAGGTTTTTCAGGCGCTCTGATTTCTGGGCTAGAATTTTTATATAATCATTTACATGCTCAGGTAAGCCTTCTTCTTTATTTAAGAGATCCACGTAACTAATAATAGAAGTTAGCGGGGTTTTTAAATCATGGGATACATTAGTAATAAGGTCAATTTTCATACGTTCTGATTTTATCTTCTCGGCCACCGCAATACTCATACCCTCCTGGATGGAGTTAAGATTTTGGGCGGCAGGGTAGATATCAGCATCTGCGGCTACCTCCAGCCTGGTTTTCATGTCACCATTCTTGATTAATTCAATATGGTCCATAAGTTGGCCCAGATCGCTTAAAGTTTCATCATACCGCTTCAGATACCGGTAAATTAAGTATATACCTGCACCAGCTATCAGCAAGGCAACCAGTAAAGCAGAACCGCTTAAACCTGCCACACCCCCCATTAAAAACATAACCGATACCAAAGCCATAACTGCCTCGACCGCTAACAGAATATAGGCACGCTTCAGCATGGATTTTTGCCAGGAATACCTTTTTTCGTATTTGCAGTACCAACTTATAAGAGAATTGACTGAGTTGTGGGTAAAAAAGTTTTTACCGTTTACTATCAGGTCAATTAGCATAAGGTAAAACCACCAGAGGCCCAGCAACAAGAAGCAACTAGTTAAGGTAATATCTAATACCCAATCAAATATACCAGATCCCCGGTAATAATTATAGGTAAATGTCGCCACTGCGCTTAAAGCCAGCAGGGAAAGCACTATCTTCACTTCCAGCCACATCCGGCCCGACCAGGAGGCTAGTTTCCGGTCAAATTCGCGCTTTTCCCGGCGCCTGATTATCGCCAAGGCCCATAGAGCTATTCCCACCGCAAAAAATGCGATATAAACCCATCCGATTACAGGCAGAAATTGCTGTTCTGCATAGTACCCGGATCGCCCGTACGGGTTTTTGACCAGGGGATCTTTGACTGCCAGCCAGATCTCGCTATTCACCAGCTCAGCAGGGTTATCTGTATATTGTCTAAGATTAGGAACTATACCACGATAACCACTATCTAGCCGCTCGATGTCAACCGGTTTACCGTGATCTATCACCCATAGCTTTTGCCCATCAAAATACCAGATGTATTTATAACCTGGCAAGTCCGGTATTTTGCCTGATTTAGGAATTGATGACAAGTCACCAGCGGAATTTTTTACCAAAAGATTACTATCTTTGTTAATGGCATAATACTTTAAATTGTCGCCTTCATCGTCTAAGACCTGTTTAGTCATTTCCATATATTCGATATCATAAGATGAAGGATCAGCTACCAGGGAAAAAAGTTTATTAAAATAGTTACCGGTCCTCTCCTTGAAGGCAATACTGCTTTTATAATCAGTAAAGGGAGCTTTTAAAACTACCCAATTTCCTTGTGCGTGTGCTAAGGCAGCAATACCAATAACAAGGAGGCCGATAATGATGCTAACGCCCAGAAAAAAACATAGCCAAGCTGTAAACGGTTTAGATTTTCTCAATTTTGTATCCAATGCCCCATACCACCTTTAAGTATTTAGGCTCTTTCGGGTTTATCTCGATTTTTTCCCGGATACGGCGAATATGCACCATAACGGTATTTTCCACCCTGTAGGCCGGCTCTTCCCAGACCCGCTCATATATTTCCTCGGCAGGAAAGATACGCCCCGGTGAATGCATTAATAGCTCCATGATCTTGGTTTCCGTAGCAGTTAATCTTACCGATTCACCATCGACATATAGGGTATGGTTTTCCAGGTCAAAACACAGCCCCCCTGATTGTAGAATATTGGGTTTGGCCTGTACATTAACATCCCCCAGACTCAGATAACGCCTTAGCTGGGACTTAACCCGGGCCATAAGTTCCATAGTATTGAAAGGCTTGGTAACGTAATCATCAGCACCCATGGAAAGCCCCAAAATTTTATCCGTATCCTCTGACTTAGCTGATAAAATAATGATCGGTATGTTTTTTTCTTCACGAATCTTCAGAGTGGTAGACAGTCCATCCAAATTGGGCATCATCACATCAAGGATAATTAACTGCACACTCTGAGTGCTGATCATATCAAGCGCCTGCAGGCCGTCATAGGCCTTCAGTGCTTCATAACCCTCATTCTGCAGGTTGATAGCAATTGCATTGACAATCTCTCGGTCATCATCAACCACCAGGACCCGTTGTTTTTCCACTTATATCACCACCCCTCGTATTATAATCTATAAACCCGTACGCCTTAACTATACCTTACACAGCAAGGCTGACAAAAAACTGAACCAATTTCTTAAGAATTTCTTACATTTCATTGCGCGGGACAAGTGGGACAAGGGGACAGGTTTACTGTCCCCTCCTCCTTTGTCCCAAATTATGTTAAACTATATAAGGGGTGGAAATAATGCCCAGAAGGGCTCGACAGAGGAGTAATACTGGTATCTACCATCTTATGCTCAGGGGAGTTAATAGGCAAAATCTATTTATGGAAGATGAGGATCGGCTAAAATTCGTGGAAACTATCAGGCGCTATAAACAGGTCAGTAATTATGAACTCTATGCCTATTGTCTAATGAACAATCATGTTCATTTACTAGTTAAAGAGAATAAGGAATCTATTTCTATTACTATAAAACGAATTAGCGGTAGTTATGTATTATGGTACAACAAGAAATATAGCCGGTGCGGTCATTTATTTCAGGAACGTTTTAGAAGCGAGGCCGTGGAAACAGATGCATATTTTCTTACTGTATTAAGGTATATCCATCAGAATCCGGTTAAGGCCGGAATAGCAAAAGAGGCAAGGTTTTACCGTTGGAGCAGTTACCATGAATACATAGAAAATGCCGGCATAATCGATATTGAATTTGGCCTGAATATGTTCTCCGAAAACAAAAAAACAGCCAAAAAACTATTTGAACAATATACGAATGAGATAAACAATGATCAATGCCTGGATGATCATGAAAAACCATTAACCGTAACTGACACAGAAGTTATAGAATGGTTAAAAAAACTGGGAATTCCTAATATTGGCGAATTGCATAGATTAGACAAACCTGAACGAGATAAACTTATCCGTGAACTAAAGAAAATGCCCGGGATTAGCATAAGACAGTTGGCAAGGATAATCGGGATATCTAAGAGTATGATAGGACGAGTTTAGTAAGACCAGGGTAGTTTTCGGTAGTCTTTTAAAGGGCGGGGGGACAACAAACCTGTCCCTCTGTCCCTAGATGTGGATGGGACACCAAACCTGTCCCCTTGTCCCCTTCCCTTTGCGGAGGGTCTACCTATAGGTTTCATAGGCCAATAAAGCTGCGCCAAGAGCACCAGTGTACTGGCAAGCTTCGGGCACAATAATTTTAGTTCCGATCTCTTCCTCCAGCGCACGCTTAACTCCTGGGTTTATCGCCACTCCACCGGTGAAAGCTACTTGTTCCTTGATCCCCATACGCCGTGCCATAGCCGCTACTCTTTTTCCCACCGATTGGTGCAGCCCTGCAATAATACCACCTTTGGAATTACCCCGAGCTAGCGCCCCGATTATTTCCGATTCAGCAAATACCGTGCACATACTGCTGATCGTTTGCATCTGGCTAGGATCCTCAGCATCCCCCAGTTCGCTGACATCCAACCCCAGAACAGTGGCCATAACCTGTAGGAATCGTCCGGTTCCCGCAGCACATTTATCGTTCATGGCAAAATCCAACACTTGGCCCTTTTCCCCGATACTGATCACCTTACTGTCCTGGCCGCCGATATCTATGATGGTGCGGACCTCAGGATAGAGTTCAGCGACCCCCCGAGCATGGCATTTAATCTCAGTGACAGTTTTATCCGCATGCTCAAAAGCTACCCGACCATAACCAGTGACATATATCCGTTCTACCTGATCTCGCTCCAATCCCGATGCATCAAGGAGTTGGTCGATTATGGCCTGCCCTGCTTCCCGGGGGCTCCACCCGGTAGGAACCATAGCTCGGTGATGGCGGCCACTGCTGATAATATAACCTTTAGCAGCCACCGAACCTATATCAATGCCTATTACTATCATTTCTCTATCATCTCCAGCATTGCTTCTATACGAACCTTGAGGCTCTCCAAATCCGAATTCGAATAGTCACTTTCAAGGTGCAGGTAAGGAAGTCCCTTGGACTTCACCAGTTTGCCTACTTCAAAGGCTTCAATATTATAGGTATGACAAGCCTGCCAGGTCAGGTCGATGACCGCATCCACCCGGAAATCATTGATCATGTTCTCTAATAGCTTCAGCCGGTAGGGATTAGGGCTCATGCAGGAGCAGGGTATAGCAATATATTTTTCTGCCAGAGCCACAATAGGATCCACGCCATTAGTATCAGTCTGCAGTTCCAGAGTCTTGTAGCCGGAGCAGTTTTCCATGGCGACGATATAGGCGCCCAGTTTTTCAGTCAGGCGGATAACTTTTTCAGTCCCCAGACCCACCGGGCAGCCAGTCAACAGCACCCGTGGTGCCTTTACTCGCCTGTTTTTAGGCTGATTGGCAACCTCCCGGACCAGTACATTCAGGTTGTCGATCATTTCCCCTTTATCGCTGCTGAAGCTGCGGGACCAAGCAGCAGTGAGCATCTCCATCCCGCTTAGAGGTGGTGGATCGGCCCGATTCAGATCGAACATGGCCTTAATTGCCCGATTTTCCTGGTTGATAATCTCTACAGCCCTCCATATATCTTGGTCACTTATGGTAACCTGAAATTCTTTTTCCAGGCGGTTTTTCAAGCACCGTAATTCTTCCACCCACAGCTCAAATGATGCCTTAGTATTATTAAGGTGGGGAAGCTGCATAACGTGCACCGGTTTCAAATCCTGCATAATTTCGAACATTTTCTTTTTACCATCGCAGGTGGTTTCGCCAACAATTAAGTCGGAAAAGTGAAAGAATGGACAGGTATCAGTGACCGCAAATCCGTAAGAGGATTTTACTAAAGGGCAAAGATTGCGCGGCAAAGTTTCCTCCGCAGCCGCAATAGGGTTCTCACTCATCCCGCAAAGCCCCACTGGAATTGCTCCTGCCGCCAAAATCAGTTCCTGGGGGCAATAAGTGCAATAAATGCCAACCACTTTGGCGCCATTGTCCTTGGCCTCTTTTATACGCATTAGATTCACTTCTCTGGCATTGGCAAATCCTTGCATAAACTCGTCTAACATAAAGAAACTTCTCCCTTCTGTGAAACACAGTCTGCGGTACTATTTAGTTATTTCAAGTTCTCTTCATATCCTCAGAGCTGTTGTCGGGAACCCAACCTTCTACCAAATGGGCATACGGCGACACAGAGCCCACAAACACATCTCTCAATCTCAATGTCCCACTCCTTTTTGCGATTCTCCATAAAATCGAAGCACTCGACCGGGTCCAGCCGCTCATAATCAGCTTCCCGTTCATTAAATTCACGCCCCTTTATTGCCCCAGCCGGACAAGCCAGCTGGCATATTTGGCAATTGTGGCAGGCTGATTCCATGGGTAGCGCAGTTTCAAGGGGAGCATCAGTAAGGATGCTGGCCAGTCTGACCCTCGGTCCCTCCCGTGGGGTAAGAAAAAGGCCATTCTTGCCTATCCACCCTAATCCGGCTGCTCTTGCCACTAACTTATGTGATATGAGGGCAGCCAAAGTTTCCTGATATACGCCATAGGAGGCCGGGACAGGATAGGCCCTCCAGCCATTGCGCTCTAGATAATTGGCTATTCTTGCAGTGCCAGTATTCTGTAAATAGTCGATTGCATAATAGTTGTAATTATGAAAAGAAAGTATTTTATCACGCTCTTGCTCCTCAATGCTATCAACAACCGCATTTGAAAGACGGATGACCAGGGAAACTGCCCGGGGAAATTGATTTATAAAGGGGCCACAAAAACTGCTCATGTAGTCGTGAAAGGGCGTTAGGTCTGCAAATCCGCAATAATCCCAACCGTAGGCAATAGCCATATCTGTTAATTGTTTTTCCAGGTGCATTTTATTCTTCCTTAAACCTAGTAATATTGCCAGACTCAACACAAGGCTATAAAGTCGGCTCTCTGCAGAAAAGCCGACTTATAGCAGGACTACTTCTAATGCCAGGTTTCGTACTCTTTTATGTTTTCTTTAGTGACTACGGCCAGGGGACTATTAACCTGCTTGGGAACTTCCATACCCTGAATTGTTTTCAAAGCTAAAAGGATTCCAGCTTTGGCATAGGCATCCATAGAATAGGCGATGCTGCCGTCGAGTTTGCCGGCCTTTATTGCTTCTTTGGCCTCATCGGTGAAATCTACTCCAAAAACAAACTTGCCGTCTCTCTTGCCGGCTGCGGCCAGTGCATCAACTGCAGCTAAGGCCATTACATCGTTACAGCAAAAAATCCCTTTTATATCTGGATTGGACTGCAGGAGGTTGGTGGTGATATTGTAGGCGGTATTCCTATCCCAATTGGCAGGTTGTACAGAAACTAATTTGATCCCCGGGGTGCTTTTAAATACCTTTTTGGCCCCGGTAGTTCTGCCTTCGCTCTGTCCGGCTCCGGGTATTCCCTGAATAATAGCGACTTTGCCGCCTTCTTTGCCAATTCTTTCAATAATATACTCGGCGGCCTTTTCGCCCTGCTCTTCGAAATTCACTGTGATGCGCCCATCCAGATGACCGCCTGCCTGTGTAAGTGAATCCACATTAATGCCAGGCCCCAGGTTCACTACTTTGATCCCCTTTTTATTGGCCGCCACTACACCAGGCACCAGATTGAATGGCTCGATAGGAGACACAATTAAACCTTTGTAGTCCTTGGCAACCATGGCTTGCAGGGTTTCTAGCTGAGACTTGGTATCATTCTCGGTAGGTGCCGCCATAACTTCAACGGTTACGCCCAATTCCTTGGCGGCCCGCTCATAAGATTCTTTGAGTGAAACCCAATAAGGATTGGCCAGCGTAATGACCAATATGCCTATTTTCTCTCCTTGCTGAAGTTTAGGCAGAGGTTGCAACTGGTCCATCAATATTTTTTCATTTTCCGCCACCTTGACATCAGAGACTGGAGCATTGGAGATGGGAGCGGGGGTTTGCGTTTCGGTATTCGTCCTACTCCCACATCCTGCTATGGACAACAAAAAGACACCCAATAAGAATAATGCGACTAACCTTTTACTACGCTTCACTTTAATCCTCCTTCGTCATATTTCCGTGTCCCGGGGCATTTCTGAGCCGCAACTCAGAAATGATAACAGCCACTAGAATAATTAAACCAATGGTGAGCTGCTGATAATAGGATGGAATGTTTAAAATTGTCAAGCCATTACGTAACATCCCTAGCAACAAACACGCCATCACCGTTCCGGTGATGCTTCCTCTCCCTCCCTTCATATCCGTACCACCCAAAACAACTGCAGCGATGGCATCCAGTTCCAGCATCCAGCCTGCCAGCGGCTCAGCTGTGTTCAAACGTGCAGTGACCACCAATCCACCTGTTGCCGCAGCAAATCCCGAAATGGTGTAGATAATAGTCTTATAGGTTTTGTGTGCTACGCCAGAACGCCGGAGGGCTTCCTCATTTCCACCTAGAGCCAGGGTATAATAACCCAATTTGGTCCTATTGAGAACTAAAGCAGCCAGCATAGCAAGCAATATAGCCATTAGAATGGGCGGATTGACCGGACCTATATGCCCGCTACCCCACCAGGTAAAGTTTTCGGGAAATCCGTATATAGGGATGCCCTTGGTGAGAATTAGGGCAATGCCCCTAGTTACTGACATAGCTGCCAGGGTGACGATGAAGGGACTGATATTCATCTTGGAAATTAACAGGCCATTAAACAGACCTACAGCAGCTCCGGCGGCTAGACCTAAGAAGATAGATACTCCGACAGATAATCCGGAATGTAAGGCCAAAGCCATGCAGACTCCGCTCAATGCTGTGATAGCTCCGACTGATAAATCAATCCCGCTTGTACAGATGACAAATGTCATTGCCACTGAAATTATTACCAGCAGCGCACTCTGGTCCAGAATGTTACGCCAATTATCCCAGGTCATAAAGAACGGTGATGCTCGATTTAGCAGGGCAGCCATAATAATTAGGATCAAACCAAGTAAAATCTGGGAAAATTGCTCGTTCCATGACAATAACAGACTTCTAATTTGCTGCATCTCTTTGCACTCCAATGCCATCTTTGGTGATATGAGTAGCCCCCATAATAAGCTCAACGATCTGATTAGGTTGATAATCCATCGTGTTGCATACTGCCGCTATCTGTCCATGGCGCAATACGCATATACGTTCCGCTATCTCAAACACATGATGGAGATTGTGACTTATAACCACAACAGCCATCCCCGCTCGGGCTAATTCTTGCATTAGTCTGATCACTTTGGCCGACTCCTGAACGCCCATAGCCGCAGTAGGTTCATCAAAAATAATGACATTTCCTCCCTGGATGATAGCCCTAGCCACTGCTACTCCCTGTCTTTGCCCTCCGGATAAAAGGCCTACCGGGGTTTTTAAGGAAGGGATACTGACCTGCAGGCTATCTAGGACTCGACGGGCCTCCTTTTCCATTTTGCTCCGATCGATAAGTATGCCAGCCTTTACTATTTCACGACCCAGAAATATGTTACTAACTACGTCCCGGCAGTCAACTAAAGCCAGGTCCTGGTATACTGCAGATATGCCCAACTGGATGGCTTTGGTCGGGGACAAGGAATGATAGGATTGTTCTCCCACTTGTATGTATCCAGAATCTGGTTTGACCGCCCCGGATAGTGTTTTAATAAGGGTGCTTTTTCCAGCGCCGTTATCGCCCACAATGGCTAATATCTCGCCTGCGTAAATATCTAAACTGACATCGAGCAGAGCAGTTATATTTCCATATGATTTATTCAGGTGCGAAACCCTTACCACAGGATTATATGTAGTAGCCATAATTCACCCTTTCCAATATAATCGAAGAAATATATAATAACTATTAGTAATACATTCTATGCATTATTATAATGCTGTAATTGTAATTTAAAATGGCGTTTTCGTCAATGCCTATCATTTCATATCTGATTCGGCGGTATTTATTAGCATTATATTTTTAGTATGGAAAGGAGATTATGTCTGTGCAGAGTTCTACAAGTTTTGTCGTTGAAACAGCCTTATTGGGTCAAGGGCTGGTTTCTGTCAGCAGCAGTCAGATAAAAGAGCTATGGCCAGATGATGCGCTCGTAACCTGGCTGCAAAGAGGACGCATTATTTTAGGATCAATAGTGGAATTTCTTCATTATAAAGATCAAACCAACTCCTGGCGAAGACTAGACGGCTTGACCCTATATGAAGGTATGAAAGAAGGGGTTGATGGGTTTCTCACCGCCTCAGCAACCATGGCAGTTGCCCGGGATTTGGGATGCCCGATAGTTGTAAGCGCAGGCATAGGGGGAATTGGAGATATTATTGAGGAACGCCTTTGCTACGACCTTCCTGCCTTGGCGAAAACCGAAATAACTCTGGTGGCGACCTCACCCAAAGATATGCTGGATATTCCCGAAACTATAGGCTGGCTCCACAAAAACGGCGTAAAAACATTTGGCGTGGGTACAAAATATTGTGATGGTTACGTGTTTGTGGGACAAAAAACGCAACTTATGCAGGCGCTAAGCCATGATGATTTAGACTTAATAGTTCAGGGGCATAATCTGATTTTGAATCCGATTCCCCCTGAAAAAAGGCTCCAAAATTTTGACTATTTGCGCGAAGCAATTAAGGCAGGCAAGCTTGCGGAACAAAATGGTGACCATTACCACCCTGCTGCTAATCAACGCCTGGATGAACTAAGTCAAGGGTGGTCTTCGATAATTCAATTGGAATCACTTATTGCTAATATAGCTGTTGCACGAAATATCATGGGACAAGGGGACAGGTTTACTGTCCCATCTTCCCTTATCACAAATTATGTTAAACCATATAAGGGGTGGAAATAACGCCCAGAAGACCTCGACAGAGGAGTAATACTGGTATCTACCATCTTATGCTCAGGGGAGTTAATAGGCAAAATCTATTTATGGAAGATGAGAATCGGCTAAAATTTGCGGAAACTATCAGGCACTATAACCAGGTCAGTAATTACGAGATCTATACCTATTATAATTAACAATCATGTTCATTTACTAGTTAAAGAGAATAAGGAATCTATTTCTATTACTATAAAACGAATTAGCGGTAGTTATGTATTATGGTACAACAAGAAATATAGCCGGTGCGGTCATTTATTTCAGGAACGTTTTAGAAGCGAGGCCGTGGAAACAGATGCATATTTTCTTACTGTATTAAGGTATATCCATCAGAATCCGGTTAAGGCCGGAATAGCAAAAGAGGCAAGGTTTTACCGTTGGAGCAGTTACCATGAATACATAGAAAATGCCGGCATAATCGATATTGAATTTGGCCTGAATATGTTCTCCGAAAACAAAAAAACAGCCAAAAAACTATTTGAACAATATACGAATGAGATAAACAATGATCAATACCTGGATGATCATGACATAGAAGTTTATAGAATGGTTAAAAAATTGGAAATTGCTAATATTGGCAAATTGCATAGATTAGACAAACCAAAATGAGATGAACTTATCCGTGAACTAAAGAAAATGCCCGGAGTGGTTGGCAAGGGTGATCGGGATATCTAAGAATATGATAGGAAGAATCTAGTAGATAGTATTTTAAGAAAGGGGACAGCAAACCTGTCCCCTTGTCCCGCTCCGAACCTTCCTTTCGATGAGCGGATTAAGATGCTGGTAGACTATATTTACCAGGAAAAATATAACGGAAAGGTGAAGCGCCTCTTAAAACAGGCACGATTCCGTATCCCGAATGCTGAATTTAATGACATATATTATCCGGATCGCGGATTAGATCGCGACCTCCTGTCGGAATTGTCGACATGCCAGTTTGTACACAATCATTCCAACATCATCTTTCAGGGATTTACCGGTGCCGGAAAAAGTTTTTTAGCTTGTTCCATTGGACGTCAAGCCTGTAAACAGAGTATTCGGACGAGATGCATTAGAATTCCTGATTTGCTGATGGAAAGGGATGAAGCTGTCGAAGGAAGCAGAGGCATCGGAAAATTGCTTAAAAAGTATAGTAATTACAGGCTTCTCCTATTGGACGAATGGCTCTTAAATGACTATTCCGATGAGGAACTTCATTTTTTGTTTGAATTAATTGAGCGGAGATATGATACCGCTTCCACAATCTTCTGCACACAGTACAAGGTAGAAGACTGGCACGGTAGACTGGGCGGTGGAGTCCTGGCCGACTCCATCATGGATCGAATCATCCATAAATCTCATCAGCTCTATTCTGGAGACATAAATATGCGCGAGTTCCTCGCCAAGCGGTCATAATACTTACACGGATACCGCTTCGTTGCTGGAGCGGTATCCAATTAAAAACTGCCGGTATCATTGGCGTGAATCAATGGTACGGATTCTGTAAATAGGTGGTACGAAGACTATGAAATAATCACCCCCTGTGCCGCTACTACATCTTTATACATTTCAACAATTCCTAAAACCTTTTAACGATGCCTATACTTTTTAACGAAAGGTAGAATTTCTTCCCTAGGGGGTGCATCTTTTAACGATAAGGTGCAAAAATCAAAAAAAGCACCACTAAAAGTGATACTGATTTTACCCTAAAACGCCGAAAATCCCTTGTATCAAGGGATTCCCATTGTATTAATTATTGAGTTCTTATTTGTTTAATTACTCAAATTTTAATACAATTTAGCAATATTCGATTAACGCTAAAAAGTATATTATCGCTAAATTGTGCACCTACCTATAAATGATTCTTTAATAGTAGCTCAACTAAATTTTCTATTTTAGGAACCATATCAATAACTTCTCTAATAGAAGCTAAATCTTCTAAATTGACATGGTGTTTATTATCTGGATGAATGCATCTATTACGTAATTTTCTAAAAGATTCCATAAATTTTTTATCCCCATAAGTTGGATCATATTGTTTACAATAATCACTTACTGCTTTATCCAGTGCCTCCCCTGTTTTATTCGGGAAAAAATATTCAATTACTTTGTATAATAATTCATATTTTTGAATGGAACCTTCTGTCCTTCTAGCCTCAGCATAAAAAGCGATTGCCTTAGAATGTTTTATATCTTCTTCAAGTCCTTCTAATTCAAATGGCTTAACTATAGTAACTGTTCCTTTCACGATATTAAATCCCTGTTTCCTGCCTTTTTCTATAATTTCCTTTTCTTTTTCGTTTTCAGGGAAAATACTTGGGGAATTGTATAATATATTTTCAGGATTGAATCCATCAATTCCCGTACCCAAAAATATCTTATTAGAGATATAGGCTGCTATCTTAAATGCTTTTTCATCTAATTCCCTATTGGTAGTCAAAATTGCTCCTGATGAATCTTTAATAATATCTACTCCTTTGAATACAATTGTTATATCCTTTATCTTTTTATTTATATCAATATCCCACACAATTTCAGCATCCTCTAGTTGGATGGGTTTAAACATTAATGGGTTTTCTACCTCAATTTTTTTGTTCATGGTGGGGTTAAATCGAAATCTCACCTGCATAGTCTTATGACCTCCTTATTAGTATATATTGCAAAAGAGCCAGAGGAAAAAATTCCCCTGACCCTTCATGATGTCTACCTTAATTATCTTAATAGTTGAAGCACTGTTTGTGGTGCTTGGTTTGCTTGAGCCAACATCGCTGTTGCTGCTTGTTGTAGTATGTTTTGTTTTGTGAATTCCATCATTTCTTTGGCCATGTCTACGTCTCTAATTCTCGATTCTGCTGCTTGTAAGTTTTCGGAAGTATTGTCAAGATTATTGATTGTATGTTCTAATCTATTTTGCATAGCACCTAATTTAGATCTTTCTGCTGAAACTGTTTCTATGGCTGTTTGAATTGTTGTTATTGCTTTACTTGCTCCATCTTGTTTCATAATTCCACCTGTTGAATCTTTTGTTACATTATCTACCTTAAGAGATCCAACACCAAGTCCTCCGCCAGAACCACTACCTAAGTCTAATCCTTCTGGAACATTTGAAGTCGATGTAGTATCTGTAGTAACTCCTATAGTACCCCAGTACCACCATTTTCAGCTACATTTTCAGGATGGGGGTGTGTATTTTCGTCAGAGGGTATGCAAAGCATCATTTTACCCTCTGTCTTTTGCATTATACTTCATACCCATGTACGCATCGCCTGATTTCAGTTCTGTATCAGACGTTTCATTCGGGTTTCCTCCCGCTTGCCGCGTGTAATCCAACCGATGTAATCATTTGGCTGATAGGGAGAGCGGTTACGATATTGCCCGCACAGGTCGTTTTCGTCCAAAGCTTTTACTAAGTAGTCCGTTCCAACGGTCCCGCTTGCTGCTGCAACCGTTTTTATATAAGAAAATTTATGGCCTGCTTTTATCAGTAGCACTACAGCTAAAACTATAAACGGCAGTCCTCCGATAAGACCGGTAATAGCCGGGCCGAGAATAGGGTTATATCCACCTTTTGCTAGAAGAATTGGGAGCCCTACGCCGGCATTTACCACTGAATGAATCATGGCGGCAGGTATTACGCTTTCCAATTTGATTGATATATGCTGCTGATTTCCATATTACAGATAATAATCATCGGTCCGATTATCAATATTATTCTGACATTGGGCGAAGAAATCGGCTGGAGAGGATATCTGCTTCCCAAATTACGCATGCTTTTAACCGACCGGGCTGCATTGGTCATCACTGGTATTATATGGGGCATGTTGCATATACCGGTTATCGTTATGGGGCATAATTATGGAACAGACTATATGGGCTATCCCTGGCTCGGGATTTTGGCCATGATTGTGTTCTGTGTTGTGTTGGGTGTTATCGAAGGCTACAAATTGTAGGCGGAAAGCCCCCTCGTACTGGCTGCTGCCCCTTTCAAAGCAGTAAGCTGCAGATCAAACGAACCGGGAAAAGTCAAGAAATACACTGCTGCGCTCAAAAACACTAAGGCTGTTGGCCCGAAGTAAACCAGCAGATAGTCTTTCATATGCCCCTTGAAATGCGGGTGCAGATACGTGTTGCCAAAACCCTCTTTCGTTATAAGTCTTGTCAATATGTTGGACAAGGTGGGGACAAACATAGCTGCTGCGAGAATAATTATGGTCGCGCCTTTTCCATAGGTCAGTCCGCGGAGAGGTATCAGCAGAAATATAATCCAGGTAATAACAAATGTCAAACCAACAAACAAGGTTAGCCGTTTTTTTACTGCCGTCTTTTCCTGTTCCATAATGATTTCACCACCACATTTGTTAATCTTCGCAACAATTGCTTTGGAGCTTTTCAGCAATATTTTGGAAACGCTGTTTATCCGAAAGCACTGAAAAATTCGGATTATTAACGATCATATCAGCCATGCTTCTTCTGATAGTTTTTTCATCCCGGGGAGGATCCGTTCCGAGATCGAGTTTAATAAGCCAACCTTCTAGCAGGTCGAAGAAGTCGTCGCCATGCAGGCTCAGGGGATAAATATCACTGGTTACTATCTCCGTATATTGCTCCAGCATATCAATCGCTTTACTGGGATTGCCCTGCACAATATAACCCTGAGCGGCAGCGATATAAAGGCTGACCAAAACGCCGGGGTGCAGATGCCTCATGTCAAACACTTCTGCGATGTTAAGCGCGCGCCGAAGCACTTCTTCAAATTTTGAAGAATCATCCGTACACATCATAAGGTAAGCGGGGAAAAAATTAAACAGGACGACGATATTCTGATAGATCCCGACCTGCAAAACAGATTTTGCCTCGTCAGTGCGCCCCATCATCTGGTAAGCAGATGCCAAAAGTGATTCGGGCGGTAACGCCGGCGCGACCGCTCCATCCAACAGCTCCAGCACGGTATTTGGATCGCAGGCGGCAAGGCTGCACATAGCTTCCACATACAAAGCCTGCCTTGTAAGCGATACATCATCGCTTTCCTCCTTGACCCGGATAAAAAGAGCCCTGGCTTCCTCAATCAAAGATATCGATTTTTGCGGGTCCTTCAGCAGTTCGGCATGGTTGATCATCAGTATACCCATTTGCATCAACAACGGAAAACATGCATAGTATTTTTTTATGATCTGATGGCAGTCATCCATCACCGTATCAAAGGGTTTTGACGCAAAATCAGATGATAGTCTCCGATACAGCTTTCGAATCTCTTCTTTTGCCATTTGTGGCTTATAATCCATCAATTCGTCAATGCTGATGTTAAAATATGCAGCCAGTTGCGGAAGAAAGGTTACGTCAGGATAACTCTGTCCTGTTTCCCATTTTGAAACAGACGCCTTTGAAACCCCGATGTAATTAGCTAACTCATCCTGGGTGATACCCTTTTCCTTGCGCTTTTTTACAAGCACTTTTGCAATATTGATTTCTTTCATATGAATCACCTCTGCTTATATTTTAGTTCGTAGGCGGAGGTAATCCAATAGATTAGAAGTTAACTTAGGTTGAATAAATCAACCTGTACGATACTTAGAAGCAAGGGGAAAGTGTGAGAGTGGTATTTACCAGGCGCACAGGGGGACGGTTCTCCCGCAGGGGGACGGTTCTCCCGTGTCATTGTAACGCCGTTACCGTTTTGCCTTTCATTATTTTCTTGGTGATTTCGCATGCTTCGCTTTCGCTGATTCGCTTGGTTTCATCGCAATCCAGGCAACGGTCTTTGTTATCCTCTTCCGTAAACTTTTTAAGTTGTTCAACCGCTTTTATCTTTTCCTTATGTAAAATACCTAAGATTAAACTGGTATCAGGAAATGTGGGAAATGTGGTAAATGTGGTAGTGTTTCGATCCGCTTTACAATAATCGGCACAACTGTGTGAACGGTCAAGTATTTTGGAGAAATTTTGGCCATTAATTTTACATAGGACCTTTACTGCAAAATGGAAATACGATGTTTAATACGGTAGCTTTCTCCGGTCAGGTTAAATATCTCACTATGATGAACAATCCTATCCAGAATTGCAGTTGTAATAACTGGATCTCCCATCAATTCGGCCCAGTCATCAAAACCCGTGTTGGACGTAATTATTAACGAGGTCTGTTCATACAGTTGAGAAATTAGCTGAAAGAACAAATTAGCTTCTTCTCTACTTATTGGCACAAAGCCAATTTCATCGATAATAACTAGGTCTGAGCTGATTATTCGTTTGATTTTCTGCCTACTGCGGCTAATGGTGGACTGAATTTTCAGGTGCCGAATTAATTCGTCCATACTTACAAAGCTTACCTTGTAACCTTTTGTTACAGCTTCTATTCCTAACGATACAGCCAAATGGGTTTTACCTAAACCAGGTGGTCCCAGAAAAATTAGATTGTAGGCCTTATCAAGCCATTGCATATCTAATAGCTGGTTAATCTGTCTTTTAGTTATACCGGGTTGATAAGCGAATTCAAAATCATCTACAGTTTTAATGAAGGGAAACTGAGCTTGGGTCATACGGCGCTCCGAAGCTCTTTGTTCCCGGGCATCAATTTCGCCATTGGTTAAGGAATAGAGAAAATCACAATAAGATATATCCTGTCGGTTTGCTTCCTCTACGAGCTTTTCTAAATTGTCTTTCATCCAGGCCAGCTTTAGCTGGCCCAGAAAGGTTTTGGTTTCCTTTAATTTATTCATTTAGCATATCCTCCCTTGCTAACTGCCTTCATAAAGTGCAGTATAGGCTTTAATATCTCTGACTTCTGTTTTAATTCGATATTCGGAAGGAATGGCATCTGCATCAATAATATCAGGCGCATCTATGTCCTGGCTGAGCTGCTCTAAATATTCCAATACATTACGAAACTCCACTGCGCTCCATAGTTCTTTTTGTACGCAGTAATCCAGGGCTTGAGCTATAATTAGCTCTGAGTATTTCTCGGCCTCTTTGATAATCAACTGAAGTTGATCTCTTATGTAACGGGGTTTTTCCTGTTTAATACGATCCAAGAAACAAGTACCTTTATCGCCTTTACCCAGCATGGCAAGGGCCTGTTTCCTTAGTTCATCTATCTTGTGGGAATAATCACGCTCAACCCGATTAGGAACTATCACTCCCTTCTTAGTTGATATTTTCCGGATAATAATTAGTTCTTTAGTTTCTATATCCAAAATTTCAAGATAGCCATCTTTGACTTTCAATTCTACTTCACGTCCGGGATAATACGTGCCTTTAGGCACTCGGTAACGATTACTAAGATAAAGGACAGTGTTGTCCTTCCTTACATTTCTTGTTAAACTATCTTCAGGTTTATTTATGATTGTGGGTATCGGTTGCAGGTATTCTTGTTCTGATTTGAATACTTCTGCCGGTACCTTCTTTGTGGTTGCATGTATACTGGCATTGCCAGTCCGATTTAACCAATCAATACATCCCTCATTCCATAAAACCAGGTTATCAAATACCCGGTGAGCAGCGTAGTTTTGTTTAGCATATTTGACTACTGATTCAATTTTCCCTTTGGATTCAGGGTCATTTCCCCTACAAAGGTAAACGGTGAACTTCATGTTCCTGCGAAAACGCTCAAACTCCTCAGTATGTATGATATCACCATAGTTTTCACTAACAGCCAATACTCGGTCTTGATCAAATACTATTTCCTTAGGTACCCCTCCTATAAACTCAAAAGCTCGATACAGAAACAATGTAAATGTTTGTGCTGTAAACGGTTTATCCAGCCACTCTACATATTTGTAGCGACTGTGTGATAACACTAAGCCAAATACAAAAAGCTTTATTCGTTTTCCTGTAGTTGTCATAACTTCCCTCTGACCCAGATCCACCTGGGCCTGTTGACCAGGGAGGAGTTCTTCTACGGCCTGGTACTGCCGATATTTATCCGGCTTTGGTATATTAGATGTTTTTCGCAAATTACTAACGTATCGTCTAACAGTCCGCTCCTTCCCATGATAGTTATCCCCATGATATTCCTTAAGCCAGTCATGAATCTGAGCACTTGATATATCCGGGAATTTCATTAGCCATTGTAAAATTTGGTCGGTGTATGGCTCTAGGATTTTCCGTCGGTTTTTGGCTTTCCTCTGCCTTTCGGTAAATTCCTCGGGTGTCATATCCCAGTAGAAGTCTACTGTTTTCCAGTTGATGGCTAACTGACGCTCCACCTGTGACTTATTAAGCCCCAACTCCTTAAGCTGCTGAATTTTTTGATACATTGGCCATCCCTTCAATTCTCCCACCTCACCTGTAAAATTAATTACCAATTCATTTTACCAGTGGTGGGTTTTTGTGGATAATATTCTCCGTTTTTATTGGCCAATTTTTCTCCCTTTTAGTTTACCGCTAACAACTGCCCCATTCATACTCTTCTGGGTTGCTAGTAATAGATGTTTTAATGAAATTTTGGTGGATGTAGCCAATGACTGCCAGTAGGTACGCGTCGTCCTCAACGCATTCACTTTTACTTTTAAAGCGATCTTGAAACACGTGTCCAGTTCTTTCGTATCTACAGTTGTACCAATAGGCGTAACTTACACCTAAACGTTTCATAAACACTGATGTGTCTTCATCGTTCTCCCGTAACAATAAATGAACGTGATTAGTCATTAAACAGTACCCGTTCTATGAAAATCATCTTTTTCATGAAAAACGTCCTGCTGGCCGATTCCCCGTACTATAACATGGTAGATTCCTGTTTCACTCTTCTTTCTTGGCTTCCTGAACATTCCTTCACACCCTTCTCCCTTTTCTCAGATTCTACCATGTCTGCATCTTGACACAATAGAACCGTCCCCCTGTGTGAATTTGACATAGAAGTTTATAGAATGGTTAAAAAATTGGAAATCGCTAATATTGGCAAATTGCATAGATTAGACAAACCAAAATGAGATGAACTTATCCGTGAACTAAAGAAAATGCCCGGAGTGGTTGGCAAGGGTGATCGGGATATCTAAGAATATGATAGGAAGAATCTAGTAGATAGTATTTTAAGAAAGGGGACAGCAAACCTGTCCCCTTGTCCCTGCTTGTCCCAAAACTTAAGTATTATTACAGATCCTTAATCATAGCAACGATTTTCTTAATATGTCCTCGTTCTTCATCGATCAGTTTTTCCAATACTTCACTGGCTGCCTTATTGCCCATATTTTTTAGCTCCTGGAAAAAGACAATGGAATCCTTTTCAAAACTAATTGCAATCCGGAGAATATCTTTATTATTCTTAATCCCTTTTATTAAATCTTCCACCTCGGTTAATTTAAAAATGTGACTATTAACAAGAGACCTCACGTAATCTTCATACTCTCCAGGGTAACTTTCATTAGGCAGGAAGCTATAATCTAATACTTTCTCCCAATTTACTGAAATCCTGAACATGTTTTGCTTCCTCTTGAGCAAGATAAGTCAATACTTCTTTTAATTTATCCCCTTCAGCAAGGGATATGGCCTTTTCGTAAAATAATTTTCCAGACTCCTCCATTTGAACAGCTATTTCGATTATTTCTTCTCCACTAAACTTGATGGTAGTCCAGCCCATTATTAATTGCCTCCTTGTACTATAATTATTGGTGACATTAGATATTGCCTATTTTGATATTATGTAATCCAATATTAGTTTACCATGAATACATAGAAAATGCCCGAGATTAGCATAAGACAAATTGGCAAGAAGAACCGGAATATCCAAGGGTATGATAGGACGAATTTGGCAAGACCGCGGTGGTATTTTTAAGGGAAGGGGACAGCAAACCTGTCCCCTTGTCCCCCTTGTCCCCTCGCTGTTACCTAGTTTCCTGTGGGGATACGATTACTGGAACCTTTTTCATGGTTAAATATTCCCCCCATGCGCTTTTGCGCCCCTTCCAAGTCATCTACATTGATATACTTAGGTGGCAGTGATTGATAGCCTAAACACAAAACTGCTTGGTTTATTGTTTGCACACCGGGAATGACCATTTGTTTAGAAGAACCATGGGCTAATAGCTTTCCGTTTGTATCCGTAATCATGGCTTCTGCCTTACAAATGCTTTTTCCCGCTTTAATACGTTTCCCTTCCACTATTAACAGGCCATCCTTAACCGCCGATAGCATATCAACCTGAATATCAAGGGATATGCATCCAGCGTTCTCTTCAACATCACAATATACAGCCCAATATGCGGCCGTGTCGATAAGCGAGGAATAAACACCTCCATGAATGCCTCCAAATGGGTTAAGATGTTTTTTCTCCAGATCAACCACTACCTTGGAGTAGCCTATACCCAACTCTTTTACTTCCATCGACAACAGTTGGAAATACGGCCCCTGGTTGATAAGATCAAGGATTGCTTTAATGTGTTCGGGATTCATCATTCGCATAATAATTCCTCCTTCATAAAACAAACCTGAACGAACGTACAGTCATCAAAAAGCAAATAATCCTCTTATTAATTACTAAGGTTAATCTAGTCGTTGACTAACAACCCAGCAGCTAATGTTTCATGGAAGGAGACGACCATCTCTGTCATTTCCTCTTTTGTTATGGCCTTGAGAACGACCCATTTGTACAACAAAAATTTTTCAATGCCTAATATGGAGTGTGCAATGGGAGAAACCGGGACATTTTTAAAGATACCATTTTTAATACCGTATTCAATATTTCTTGAGTAAAACTCTATTAGTCTATTCTCAAATTGTTGTAAGAATTGATCAATAGGTGCACTTGCCCCAGCAACTCGACTGTATATTTCGGATAAAGCTTCATTTTGAGCAAAAACTTCCATGGTCAATCGTTTTGTCTCAATAAATCTCTTATACAAATCCTTCTCCACAGCATAGTACTCGCTTATACTCGAAATGATTTGTTCGGCAAATTCCTCGAGAAGGGTTTTTAAAATGTCTTCCTTATCGATGAAATAATTATAAAAAGTGCCGGTTCCAACCCCTGACCGAGTTATAATATCGCGAATGGCCGTGTTGAAATAACCCTTCTCAATGAACAGATCTAAAGAACATTTCAATAGTCTCTGTCGTCTTTCTATATTTTGCTTTTCTATTGGTAGTGGCATCTCGCTCCCCCCCGAGTGTACGTTCGTTCATTTATTTTACGTTATTTTATGCGAAAAGTAAATAATTTGAAACTAATTTTTAGGAATGCATTTAAGGGACAAGCGGGTATCGTATATACCTGCTTCATTCTGTGAAAAGAAAAAAGCAGTTTCCATAGCCCTGTTCCTTATTGATAAATGCTATGATTTTATATAGTGGCCCCTATGCTATACAGATCGGACTACGGAAGGAAGATTAAGAATAAGAAAGAGAAAAAAAAAGACAGCTAGAAAAAAATTTAGGGTAATTATTTTAATACTAGCAGTATTAATGGCAGCAGAACTATTTCATTTAGCATCGGTTAATGATCATTTAAATGTAGAAGATTTTAATATAGCTTTTTACATAGAAGCAGCCGATGAGGCCAGCCAGAATAGAATTCAGGTTAACTGGCAGTATTTAGCCGCGATCGACTGTGTCAGATGTGATCATGACTTTTCTAGGGCAAATTACCAGAGTGTAATGGCCCTGGCTGATTTGTTTGTAGTGGAAAAACCATCCGGTGATAATAATACACCACCAGAATACCGCCTGCGAAGTTTACCAGCCGTAATGGGTAAACTGTCTTTTACTGCAGAACAAAAAGTAAAAGTATACCGTTGCCTGCAGGATTTAAAATATGTAGGCCTGGCTAATAATAAAGCCTGCTTCCTGGACAAAGAATCAGCGAAGCTACAGTTTATAGATTCATTAAAAGCAGAAGCTATTTCCGGGTATCATCAATATGGTATTTTCCCATCTATAACAATTGCTCAAGCTATCTTAGAATCAGGCTGGGGAACTTCTGTCTTAAGTGTAGAGGGCCATAATTTATTTGGAATAAAAGCCGATAGCAGTTGGAAGGGCCAATACCTAACCATGAAAACAACCGAATATTATAATAGTGAAACCTGTGCTAATTTTAGAAAATACCGAAATGTAAGTGAATGTATGCAAGACCATGGGAAGTTTCTTAATACTAACCAGCGGTATCGGCAAAACGGGGTATTTAATGCTACCTATTATATAGAACAGGCTCAAGCATTAGAACGAGCTGGCTATAGCACTAAAACAGATAGAAACGGTAATAGAATATATGCAGATTTATTGATAGAAATTATCAGACAATACAACCTGCAGCTGATTGATTATAAAGTCCGAAGCTGATTTGATTATATAGATCGTTGGAGCAGCTACCATGAATACATAGAAAATGCCCGGGGTTAGCATAAGACAGTTGGCAAGAAGAACCGGAATACCTTAGAGTATGATAGGACGAATTTAGTAAGACCACGGTATTTTTAATAGAGGGGACGAGGAACCTGTCCCCTGTCTCTCAAATGCACACCCTCGGGATTTATGGCATTATCTTAGTTAATCACCAACAGTAGTCCATATCTTCCCATGAACACCGCCGGCCATCTTACGTTACTTTTTTCATTTCTTTTTCTCTCTTTCATTGTATTTTGGCTCTATAGTGTCAATATCTTCGTGATCTTCATGTTCAAGCCACTTATCTAACCGATAAATTATCTTGAAGCCATCCCCATATCTGAAGAAGCGAATGATGAATCGTACACCGCAGGCAAATAGCGCGATTCCCAGTCCTGAATAAAAGAATGCGATGAACCAATGCGGAATAAGTTCTGATTTCCTGAGTAATGTTCCACCGCCCATCATTACGACAACAAAAAGATAAGACTTGATATCAAAAAACAACCAAAATGGCAAACGCTCCCTGTCATACATGCGGATTCTATACTCATGTTTGTAAACCAGCTTTGAAAAGATTAGGAGATAGAAAACCAGGAGAACGATCAGGCCGCCAAACAGGATCAATGGAACATTTTCCAATTGCGGGATCATTGGGAATCCTGTCCTCATTACCATGATTCCTGCCAAAGACCATACTATACCCGCGATTAATAAAAGATATTTCCTTTTGATAGTGAATAAGCTCATAAAACACCTTCCGATAATTGATACGGCAACTGACCCAGCAACAGAAAGCAAAGATTTTTTGATTTTATTTAAATCATATCCCAGTAATTCTATAACATACCTCGCTATTGCCAATAAATAATCCTTACCAGAAACATAGGGGTCGGCTGACCTTAACCAGGCTCTGTAGACACTTAGAATCCCTCAATCCGGCCCGTACGTAGAATCCCACTCACGCAGCACTGGTAGGCTTCAGCGGCGGAATGTAATCGTTAGAAGAATGCAGCCGGTATCAATTGTAATATATCTCTATTTCCCGTAACCGGGCAGCAATCCGCACTGTCGGCAAAGAATGCCGTCCTTTTGAACGTGGGGTCCTGCATTAATACTACTAAGGTTCCTGCGGCAGAATGACTTCACCGTATTTTCTGAAATACCGAGAGTTGTCGATATTCTCGAATAGCCAAAGCCGTCCCGGCACATTTTAATGATTTTCTCTTTTTGCCGTTTTGTCATAAAGATACCTCCTCCGAAAGAAATCCCAAAAAGCCTTCGGTATAAGCCACAGGAGAAGAAAGAATCGGACGGTATTAAAAAATGCGTTACCGTAATTACCTCCCAATGATATGCGAAAAATCAGCGGGAGTCGAACCCCAGATAAAAAAACGTCCGCAAAGCAGGTCGATTTGCTCCACGGGCGCTTTAGTCCGTACTGATATGCCCCTCCCTTGCATTTCGTCGCTTATTCCTTGAACTGTGACACTAAATGCGTAAGTGATAGATAATGAACCCGAGTTAACCTGAATTATCAAAATGCTTCTTGGTTAGAATATAAAAAAACTCAAAAGGGATCTGACAAATTGGCTATTTACTTGAATAATCTGCTGCATAATGTGAACCCCTGGATGTTAACTACACTTCTTGCCTGGTCTTTCGCGTGGAAGGGCTGGGCTCTTTGGAGAGCAGCTAGGCTTAAATATGCTTGGTGGTTTATAGCACTACTAGTCGTTAATACCGTTGGAATATTCGAGATAATTTTCCTCATTGTTACAAATAAAAATTATTCTAAACTAAACGGCAGCATTTATTAAATAGTTCTATAGGGGAAAAGGGGGACAAGGGGACAGGTTTGCTGTCCCCTTGTCCCCCTTTTCCCCATTCGACATAATTTACACCTCTCCTAGAGCTTTTGGTAATTCTTTTTCATCAAAGTATTTTCTCTTAAAGAATAAAGCTGCGTTTACCAAACTTATCATCACCGGCACTTCAACCAATGGACCTATAACAGCAGCAAAAGCAACATCAGAAGCTATTCCAAAGACGGCTACGGAAACCGCAATAGCTAACTCAAAATTGTTACTGGCAGCGGTAAATGCCAGTGTAACCGTCTGATCATATCTAAAGCCCCACCGATAGGCTGCAAAAAAGCTGGCAAAGAACATGACTGCAAAATAAATAAGGAGCGGAATAGCAATAAGTATGACATCAAACGGATTCTGAATAATCTGCTCACCCTTTGTTATAAACATAATCACGATCGTATACAGCAAAGCAATGAGTGCCAAAGGTGAAATCTTGGGAATGAATACTTTCTCATACCATTCTTTGGTTTTTATCCTGATTAAGCTAAATCTAGTTAGGAATCCGGCGGCGAAGGGAATACCTAAATAAATAAGCACACTCTTGGCCACGTCTATCATGGATATTTCGACAACCTGCCCTCCCCAAGAAAGTCCCAGCCATTCAGGAATAAGCGTAACGAAGATATAGATATACACCGTATACAACAGTATCTGAAAGATTGAGTTAAGCGCCACTAAGGCGGCACAATATTCGTTGTCTCCTTTGGCGAGAGTATTCCAAATAATGACCATGGCGATGCAACGGGCCGAACCAATTATGATAAGACCTATGGCAAAACCAGGTTTATCAGCAAAAAACAATATTGCCAAAATAAACATGAAAATAGGTCCTACAACCCAGTTCTGTAACAAAGAGAAGGTAAATACCTTTTTATTTTGAAATACTTTCCCGATCTCCTCGTACTTTACCTTGGCTAAAGGAGGGTACATCATAATTATCAAGCCGATGGCAATCGGCCAGGATATGGTGCCGGTACTAAATTGACTCAGTGATTGGGCTAAATTTGGAAACAGATATCCGCCTAAGACACCAATTCCCATGGCTATGAAGATCCATAATGTTAAATACTTATCAAGGAATGATAATCGTGCTTCTTTTCCCAATGTATCACCTTCTGTATCTAATTATTTTCGTGATTTATCAGCTTCGATTATATAGGATGCTACAAATTCTTCAGCGTTCTTACCAGGGACCCAGCTTTTGATTATCTCTTTACTGTTATCTTTAGGAGTCATGCGGATGTTTTCAAAACCAGCATTTTTGAGCATGTTTTCGATATTGCCCACATACTCAGCTCCGGCAATACAGCCAGCCAAATTGGCCAGGTCATTTTTCAAATAATCAGGTATTTGTGCCGTAGCTACTATATCAGATATGGATAGCCGCCCTCCTGCTTTAAGCACCCTATAAGCTTCGTTAAAAACCTGCTGCTTTTCCAAGGCCAAATTAATGACACAATTTGAAATTATGACATCAACTGATCCATCTGCTGCTGGCAAGTGTTCAATCTCTCCCAGCCTGAACTCGATATTTTTATAGCCGCCTTGCTCTGCATTTTGCCTGGCGAGTTTGACCATTTCCGGGGTCATATCTATACCGATAACATAACCACTTTCCCCTACTTGTTTTCGGGCCAGGAAGCAATCAAAGCCACCGCCGCTTCCCAGATCAAGTACAATTTCACCCTCTTTTAGTGCCGCTATGGCAATTGGATTTCCGCACCCTAAACCCATATTTGATTCAATTGGGATATCCTCCAAGTCCCTTTCCGAATAACCTATATTAATAGCTACATCTCTAATGTTTGTTTGTGGGCCACTGCAGCTACAGCCGCTACTGCAACATCCCCCCGCTGAACCTTGCAATGCTACCTCAGAATAATTTTTTCTGATAAATTCCCTGATCTCTTCTTTATCATTCATAATCATTACCACCTAATCTTTAAAGTTGCCAATACTCCTAATGGAGGGATCCTGTAACCAGGGAATAACCACGAAGTTATCGCCACTAATTTGCTGCACTTTCTTAATCCAGACTCTTTCAGCCCTAGCTCGCGCAGCAAGCATGGGATTACTTGTATCTGCCACGGAAAGAGACTGATTTACCACCCACCATTTGTTATTAATACCGGCTCTGCTTAAATCCTCGCGTAATCGCATCGCTTCAAACACAGGGGTAGCTTCCGGCAATGTAACGATGACCACCTCAGTCTGTTTTTCGTCCCGAAGTCTTGGTAATAATCTCTGCACCGATATAGGGGTTTCTCCTTTGGTCCTTTGCACCTCCCGGTGGTAACTGAGGGTTGAGTCGAGAAGTAATAGGGTATGACCGGTTGGAGCCGTATCTATAATAACAACCTCATTTTCCGCTTTATCCACAATTTCTGCAAATGCTCTGAATACGGCAATCTCCTGGGTGCAGGGCGATCTCAAGTCTTCCTCAATATATGCAACATCGTCCTCGCTCATGGTTTCCCTGGCCTTAGCCAGCACTTCATTTTGGTAGTCTCTCAGTTCCTGCTTTTCATCAATATGACTGACGGTTATATTTTCTGCCCCGGCAAAAACATAGCTTAGATGGTCGGCTGGATCAGTTGAAGTTAAATGCAGCCTAACACCCTTCTTCGCAAGAGCTAGAGCAACCGTGGCTGCTACCGAGGTCTTGCCTACGCCACCCTTGCCCATCGTGAAAATGACCTTTTTAGCTGCTGCGTATATATCATCAACCAGATCATTTATTGGATGCAAGTTCGTTAATTTGCTTTCCGCATCTGCACTTATACAATCATCACTATTCAGGAACGCCCTTATTTTATCCAGGCCTAATACATTATAGGAGCGCAGGGGGATAGTATAGGTCTTAATCCCTCTTAATCCAGGCGGCATGTTGTCCAGGGTCTGCTGCTGCTTAGATAATATTTTTTGCGACAGATCATCTGATGCTTCACCCATTACTCCGTTGATAATAAGAAGCTGATTGTTAATCCCTAAATCGCTCAATTCCCGGCTGGAACGTTCAGCTTCCAGCAGAGGTGTTTCTTCCGGCCTGGAAACCAGGATAAGTGTGGTTTTAGCTTTATCAGAGAGGTTTATAACTGCATTTTTATACATATCTTTTTTATCCTGCAGCCCGGCCAGTTGGCCTAAACATGAGGCTCCATGGGTACTTTCCGCAATGAAATTACTCCAGGCTGAAGGAAGTTGCAACATGCGCAGGGTATGCCCGGTCGGGGCAGTATCAAAGATAATATAATCAAATTCTTTTTCAGTTGTATTGTCAGTGATAAAGTGTGAAAACTGGTCAAAGGCCGCTATTTCAATCGTACAAGAGCCAGAAAGCTGTTCCTCCATATTATTAATTACGCTGTCGGGCAATTTCCCTCTATATGGAGCTATAACTGATTCCCTATATTCTCTGGCTGCATCTTCAGGGTCAAGATTGGCAACTTCCAGTCCAGGAACACCCTCAATCTGCACACCCTTGCCATTTAATTCAGTATCAAAAACATCCTGCAAATTTGAAGCTGGGTCGGTGCTTATCAACAATACTTTTTTCCCTCTGTCTGCCATATTTACTGCTACAGCGCAAGCTGCAGATGTCTTTCCCACCCCGCCTTTGCCGGTAAAAAACAAGTATTGGGTAAGGTTTATTTTATTTAAATCAAAGGATTCGAATCTGGTATTCATTGTTAACAGCACCCCTTAGGACCACAGCAGCAACTGCTTGTGATGATTGATGCTTTTGAGCCTATTTCCGTTTCCAGCCATTTTTCAATTTCATCATTAGTGGGGTATTCTTTGGTTTTTGCCACCGCACCATCAACCAGCGTTACGGGTAATATTTCTGCCCCCTCTTTCTGCAGAAGGTCGCCGATTACTTTATTGGCAATAAAGTCCTGCGGTTCATTGGACAATCCATGTCTTTTAATGATTATTCCTTTATCCTTTAAGGAATTAATGACTGTAGCAATCCTCATCAGTTCCGGATCAATTGACGGTCCGCATACCCCGGTGGGGCAACACATGGCTGGGTCAAAAATCTCCACTTTCTTCATGCTAAAATTCCTCCCTATTTATCCGCAAAGCATACTTTGCAGCTAGATTGCTTACAGATACAATCGTCCTTGTCGCCGGTTATATAGCTAATAAAACTAATCGTTTCCCCAAATCCTTCACTTCTAAGTGTATATCTCATCCAGGCTCCATCACGAACGCCATTTACCAGGCCGCTTTCAGTTAGTATTTTCATATGGTAGCTGAGTGTTGACTGGGAAATACTGAACTTTTCCAATATGTCGCATGCGCACATCTCACCACATGACAGCATATCAATTATCTTTAAACGCGTCTCATCTGATAACGCCTTAAATACCGGGACATAATCGGCATAAGAGTTCATCAAACCTCACTCCCGTTATATTTATATATTTCGATTACATTCAAACGTGTCGATATGTTATATGGTATCAAGCATATCGACATCTGTCAATGTGATGTTAATCAATTTATAAAAAAATACAGAGCCGAAGTTTTATCCAACCCTGCAGGTTAACTGTTTGGAAATATTAAGCTGAAATTACAGTACCTTCTCCGGTTTATGCCCAGGGGACAAGGGGGACAAGGGGACAGGTTTGCTGTCCCCTTGTCACATCTTTCTTATGTAATGTATAATACTTATGAACCACAAAACATATATCTTAAAGCCAGATACAGGCGTTGCAGTATAGGCCAGATCCATTCTTCTACCGCTATGTAAATAAACTGCAAAGATATTAAAACCGGATGCCTGATATATTTTTCTTTTCCCATTTTCCTATCACATCCTTTTTAGCACAAAAGGATACAAAGAAGCGAATTAGGGATAGGTAGCAACGAATTTCTTGAAATTTTAAAAGAAAAGGGGATGTCATAAGATGTTTAACGGGAATAAGGTAATTGATTTTCATGTTCACCTGGCTAAGTATGAGGTTTTTTGTGACCGTGCTCATAAGTGGTTCGCTCAAGCCTTTCCTTCTCTTGATGCTTATGATGCCTTTTGCGATACCTATAAAAATCCGGATGAGTTTATTCGTTTGATGGACGAAAATGGCGTGGACTACTCGGTGATACTAGCTGAAATCGCGCCTTTGACCACGGGGATTGCCACAAACGAAATGGTCGAATCTTTTTGTCGGGGAAATTCGAGATTGATTCCTTTTTGTACGTTTAATCACCACATTCATCCCGAGATGGGCGACTCTTTAAGAATTTTATGTACACAACATGGGTTTAAAGGAGTTAAGCTATATCCTACTTATAACCACTTTTACCCTAATGATCCGGTTTTGTACCCGCTTTACTCGGAAGCAGAAAAGCTGTCAATACCGATCTTATTTCATACAGGCTCTTCAATTTTCGAGAATTCCCGTATAAAATATGGCAACCCGATCTTTTTTGATGATCTGGCTGTCGACTTTCCAAACTTAAAAATCATCATGGCCCATGGCGGGCGAGGACCCTGGTATGACGAGGCATTGACGATGATACGGTTACATAAGAATATTTACATTGATGTAGCTGGACTGCCCCCGCAAAAGCTATTAGAATATTTTCCGGATCTAGAACGGTTTGCGCATAAGTTTGTTTTTGGTACCGATTGGCCGAATGTAGATGTAAAGAAAAACATCGAAAAATTAAATAAACTGCCTGTTTCCCGTGAGACGGTCCAAAAGATATTAGGAGAGAACGCGATAGAAATTCTAGCTTTATAAGAAGAGGTGCGCGTCAACACCTCAGGCTGGAGTGAGCATGTTACGTAAGAACTCATCTGACACTGTGGATGAGCGAAATTCTAGGCGCAAAAAGCATGGGAGAGGCAAACTAAATTCTATCAGGCAGATATCAACACATTAAAAGCAAGCTCCATGTTGTTGCGGCACTGCAAAATACTCTGAAAAAGCATCGGGAAATGATCCGATGCTTTTTCACGTTCGCACGTTCGGCACACAAGGGGACGGTTCTTCGAACAATATGCACACAGGGGGACGCACAGGGGGACGGTTCTCCCGTGTCATTGTAACGCCGTTACCGTTTTGCCTTTCATTATTTTCTTGGTGATTTCATATGCTTCGCTTTCGCTGATTCGCTTGGTTCATCGCAATCCAGGCAACGGTCTTTGTTCCTCTTCCGTAAACTTTTTAAGTTGTCAATCGCTTTTATCTTTTCCTTATGTAAAATACCTAAGATTAAACTGGTATCAGGAAATGTGGTAGTGTTTCGATCCGCTTTACAATAATCAGCACAACTGCTCCATTCATACTCTTCTGGTTTGCTAGTATGCTAGTAATAGATGTTTTAATGGAATTTTGGTGGATGTAGCCAATGACTGCCAGTAGGTACGCGTCGTCCTCAAAGCATTCACTTTTAAAGCGATCTTGAAACACGTGTCCAGTTCTTTCGTATCTACAGTTGTACCAATAGGCGTAACTTACACCTAAACGTTTCATAAACACTGATATATCGCTATCGTCTTCTCTTAACAATAAATGAACGTGATTGGTCATTAAACAGTACCCGAGTATGCTTACTCCGCTTTCTAGGGATACCTTTTTTACGGTTTCCAGTTATCTATGAAAATCATCTTTTTCATGAAAAATGTCCTGCTGGCCGATTCCCCGTACTATAACAGGGTAGATTCCTGTTTCACTCTTCTTTCTTGGCTTCCTGGACATTCCTTCACACCCTTCTCCCCTTTCTCAGATTCTACCATGTCTGCATCTTGGCACAATAGAACCGTCCCTCTGTGTCCCTCTGTGTGCCGAACCGTCTCCCTGTGTGGGCTTTCAGGGCAAAAAAAAATAAAACCACCCACCGATAAAATTCCTTTTATCAATAGATGGTAGATAATCTGGCTACCCTGCTATAAAATGATACAAATGCACACCCCTGGTCAATCTTTTAACGATTTCAAGGTGGGGGTGTGCATTCTTCGTCAGGGGGTGTGCAAAATGCTATGCAAGGCATTATAGCAGTTTTTACGATCAGCCATTTAATAAGTCTCGAGAACACAAATGAAGGCTACTTCATATCTGTCCGGCGCACTTAAGCTCCCTCGTAAAGTTTTGGTAGACCTTTCTCGTCAAAGTATTTTCTCTTAAAAAACAAAGCTGAGTTAACTAAGCTTATCATAACCGGCACTTCAACCAATGGACCTATAACAGCGGTAAATGCTACATCGGAGGCAATTCCGAAGACCGCTACAGCAATGGCAATAGCTAACTCAAAATTGTTACTTGCAGCGGTAAATGCCAATGTAACAGTCTGATCATATTTAAAGCCCCACCGATAGGATATAAAAAAGCTGGCAAAGAACATAACTGCAAAATATATTAGAAGCGGAATGGCAATACGTATTACATCTACCGGGTTTTGAATAATCTGCTCACCTTTGCTTATAAACATGATCACGATCGTATATAGTAATGCAATGAGTGCTAAAGGTGAAATCTTGGGGATAAATATTTTCTCGTACCACTCTCTGGTTTTTACTCTAATCAAGCTAAATCTAGTGAGGAATCCGGCAGCAAAGGGAATACCTAAATAAATAAGCACACTCTTGGCTACGTCTAGCATGGATACCTCAACTACATGCCCTCCCCATGAAAGTCCTAGCCATTTCGGAACGAGTGTAACAAATATATAAATATACACAGTATACAAAAGAATCTGGAAGATTGAATTAAGTGCTACTAAGGCGGCACAGTATTCATTGTCTCCTTTGGCTAGGCTGTTCCAAACAATGACCATGGCTATACAACGAGCCAGTCCAATTATTATAAGCCCCATGGCAAAGCCTGGCTTATCACCTAAAAATAATACTGCCAGAACGAACATTAAAATAGGTCCTACAATCCAGTTTTGCACTAAAGAAAATGTAAACACCTTTTTGTTTTGGGTTACTTTCCCTATTTCCTCGTACTTTACCTTGGCTAAGGGTGGATACATCATAATTATCAAACCAATGGCAATCGGCCAGGATATGGTGCCGGTGCTGAATTGACTCAGTGATTGGGCTAAATTGGGAAACAGATATCCGCCTAAGACACCAATCCCCATGGCTATGAAGATCCACAGTGTTAAATACTTATCAAGGGATGATAATCGTGCTTCTTTTTCCATTGCATTACCCCCTATATTAGATTATTTTAGTAAGTCAAGTCAATTGCAACAAACCATATTATTTTCGTGGCTTATCAGCTTCGATTATATAGGATGCTACAAATTCTTCAGCGTTCTTATCGGGGACCCAGCTTTTGATTATCTCTTTACTGTTATCTTTGGGAATCATGCGAATGTTTTCAAAGCCAGCGTTTTTGAGCATATTTTCGATATTGCCAATGTACTCAGCACCGGCAATACAGCCAGCCAAACTAGCCAGATCATTTTTCATATCTTCAGGTATTGGTGCCGTAGCTACTATATCGGATATGGATAGCCTCCCTCCGGCTTTAAGCACTCTATAAGCTTCATTAAATACCTGCTGTTTTTCCAGGGCCAGATTAATAACACAATTTGATATTATGACATCAACTGATCCATCTGCGACCGGCAAGTGTTCAATCTCTCCAAGCCTGAATTCAATATTCTTATAACCGCTTTGTTCAGCATTTTGCCTGGCCAATTTGACCATTTCCGGGGTCATATCTATACCGATAACATAGCCACTTTCCCCTACCTGTTTTCGGGCCAGAAAACAATCAAAGCCGCCGCCGCTTCCCAGGTCAAGTACAATTTCACCCTCTTTTAGCGCCGCTATAGCGATTGGATTTCCGCACCCTAAACCCATATTTGATTCAATCGGAATATCATCAAAGTCGGTTTCCGAATAACCTATATTAATAGAGGCATCTTTGATGTTTATTTGCTGGCCGCCGCAGCTGCAGCCGCTACCGCAACATCCTCCTGCAGAACCTTGCAATGCTACTTCAGAATAATTCTTTCTGATAAATTCTCTGATTTCTTCTTTATCATTCATAATGCCTTACTCCTTATCTTTAAAGTTGCCAATGTTCTTGATGGAGGGATCTTGTAGCCAGGGAATAACCACGAAGTTACCATCACTAATTTGCTGCACTTTATCTATCCAAGCAGTTTCAGCCGCAGCTCGAGCGGAAAGCATGGGGTTACTTACATCAGCCGCAGAAAGAGACTGATTGACTACCCACCATTTATTATTAATACCGGCTCGACTTAAATCCTCGCGCAGTCGCATCGCTTCGAACACAGGGGTAGCTTCCGGTAAGGTAACGATGACAACCTCAGTATGTTTTTCATCCCGCAGTCTTGGTAATAATCTCTGCACCGATATAGGGGTTTCGCCTTTGGTCCTTTGCACCTCCCGGTGGTAGCTGAGGGTTGAGTCAAGAAGCAATAAGGTATGGCCGGTTGGAGCCGTATCTATAATAACAACCTCATTTTCCGATTTATCTACTATTTCTGCAAATGCTCTGAATACGGCAATCTCCTGGGTACAAGGCGATCTCAAATCTTCCTCAATATAGGCTACATCGTCCTCGCTCATGGTTTCGCGTGCCTTAGCCAGAACTTCATTTTGGTAGTCTCTCAATTCCTGCTTTTCATCAATATGGCTAACGGTTATATTCTCTGCTCCGGTAAAAACATAGCTTAGATGGTCGGCTGGATCGGTTGAAGTTAAATGCACCTTAACACCCTTCCTGGCAAGTGCCACGGCAATAGTGGCAGCTACCGATGTCTTGCCTACGCCGCCCTTGCCCATGGTGAAAATGACCTTTTTACCGGCTGCGTATATATCATCAACCATTTCATTTATGGTTTTTAAATCCATCAATTTGCTTTCCGCTTCTCCATTTATATAATTATCACTATTCAGGAACGCCCTTATTTTATCCAAGCCTAATACGTTATAGGAGCGCAAGGGGATAGTGTAAGTCTTAAAATCTTTTAGTCCTTGTGGCATATTGGCCATAGCATGCTGCTGCTTAGATAATATTTTTTGCGAAAGATCATCAGATGCCTCACCAAGTATCCCGTTGATTACAAGAAGCTGATTGTTTATCCCTAAATCTCTCAATTCTCGGCTGGAACGCTCAGCTTCAAGCAGAGGTGTTGTTTCAGGTCTTGAAACTAGAATAAATGTGGTCTTATTTTTATCAGCGAGGTTTATAACCGCATTTTTATACATATCTTTTTTATCCTGCAATCCGGCGAGCTGGCCTAAGCATGAGGCTCCATGGGTACTCTCTGCGATAAAATTACTCCAAGCCGAAGGTAGCTGCAACATGCGCAGGGTATGTCCGGTCGGTGCAGTATCAAAGATGATATAATCAAATTCTTTTTCGGTTGTCTGGTCAGTAATAAAGTGTGAAAACTGGTCAAAAGCCGCTATTTCAACCGTACAGGAGCCAGAAAGCTGTTCCTCCATATTATTGATTACGCTGTCGGGCAACTTCCCCCTATATGGAGCTATAACTGATTCCCTATATTCTCTGGCAGCTTCTTCAGGGTCAAGATTGGCAACTACCAGCCCAGGAACGCCCTCAATCTGCACACCCTTGCCATTTAATTCAGTATCAAAAACATCCTGCAAATTTGAAGCCGGGTCTGTACTTATCAGCAGTACATTTTTACCGCTATCAGCCAAATTCACACCTACAGCACATGCTGCAGATGTCTTTCCCACCCCGCCTTTGCCGGTAAAAAACAAATATTGGGTGAGATCTATTTTATTTAAATCAAAGGATTGGAATTTGGTATTCATGATTAACAGCACCCCTTGGGACCACAGCAGCAACTGCTTGTGATGATTGATGGTTTTGAATCTATTTCCGTTTCCAGCCATTTTTCAATTTCTTCATTAGTTGGGTATGCTTTGGTTTTGGCCACCACTCCATCCACCAGCGTTACGGGCAGTATTTCTGCCCCCTCTTTTTGCAGAAGGTCGCTGATTACTTTATTCGCAATAAAATCCTGAGGTTCATTGGATAAGCCATGTCTCTTAATGATTATGCCTTTATCTTTTAAAGAGTTAATTACTGTAGCCATCCTCATCAGTTCCGGATCAATTGATGGTCCACATACCCCGGTGGCACAGCACATGGCTGGATCAAAAATTTCAATTTTCTTCATGCTAAAAATTCCTCCTTATTTATCTGCAGTGCATTCTTTGCAGCTGCCTCGCTTACAGATGCAATCGTCCTTGTCATGAGTTATATAGTTGATAAAATCAATAGCTTCCTCTGTTCTTTCACTTCTAAGGGTATATCTCATCCAGGCTCCATCACGAACACCGTTAACCAGACCGCTTTCAGTTAGTATTTTCATATGGTAGCTGAGTGTTGACTGAGAAATACTGAACTTTTCCAATATGTCACATGCGCACATCTCGCCACATGACAACATATCAATTATCTTTAAACGCGTCTCATCTGATAACGCCTTAAATACGGGAACATAATCGGCATAAGAGTTCATCAAATTCCCCCCAAGCACATTTATATATTTCGATGACATTGACAAATGTCGATATGCTTATAATACTAAAGTATATCGACATTTGTCAATGTGATTATAATTAGTTCATAACAAAATCGCAGGGCTAGAATTGTACCAGCCCTGCGGATAATTGGTTATATTATTAAACTATAATTACAGTACCGTCTCTGAAAGTAAAATGGATGTCATTAGCATCATGGATTATGACTTTATCAATGACTGCCAACCACAGCTTCTCGTCAAACTCATCGATCACAAGCGGGCGGGTCTCGATTTCCTGTATAAACCCGTCCAGTACCAATGATTTATTTTGGCGGTTTCGCCGCTGATCCTCTAATTCAGCAATCCGCTCTGTTGCAATCCGGTGCCGCTCCATGTATCCCTGGTGCCGTTCGTTAAATTCATCCTGATTAATGGCAAAGCGGGCGTTTTCATAAATGGATTTCCGCGTGAGTTCGGAAACAACCTCAATTTCGCGGTGCAGTTCCGCAAGTTCCGTTTCAATTGCCGAGCAATCACATAAGACTTCTTGGGCAAGGCGGCTGTTGCTAAGAACCTCATCCCGATCACCCATCAATATGTTAAATGCCTTCAGAAAGCGCTGCTTAATCTCATCTTCTGTAAGATGAGGCGTGGAACAAGGTTTATCGTTTTTGTACTTATCATTGCACCGCCATACCGTGCGCCGGTATTTTGTATTTGAACCCCAGACCTTGGAACCGTAAAAACCGCCGCACTCACCGCAAACGATTTTAGCCGAAAATGGGCTGTGGCAACTGACTGGCCTACCAAGTTTTTTACGCCGTTCCATTTCAAGCTGCACCGCATCAAATTCGTCCGGCTCAATAATGGCGGGATGGCTATTCTGCACATAGTATTGAGGAACTTCACCCTCGTTGACTTTGGTGGTTTTGGTGAGAAAATCCACCGTGAAGCGTTTTTGCAGCAGAGCGTCACCCTTGTATTTTTCGTTGGATAGGATACTTTTTACCGTTGCAACTTGCCATTTCTTTTTGCCGCCCGGGGATAGAATTCCTTTTGCCTTTAACAGTTTTGCAATTGCTGACGGTGTTTTACCTTCCATGAAAAGCCGGAATATCATACGGACTGTTTCCGCTTCAGATTCCACAATTTCCGGTAAGCCATCCTCACCTTTTCTATAGCCGAGAAATTGGCCATATGGCAGGCTGACCTTTCCATCTGCCATACGCTTGCGCTGCCCCCATGTGACGTTTTCGGATATGGAGCGGCTTTCCTCCTGTGCAAGGCTGGACATTATCGTGATGAGAAGCTCACCCTTACTGTCCAGCGTATAAATATTTTCCTTCTCGAAATAGACCTCCACACCTTTCTCCTTAAGCTGGCGTACCGTTACAAGGCTATCCACCGTGTTTCTGGCAAAACGGCTTACTGATTTTGTTATAATTAAATCTATCTGCCCGGCCAAAGCATCTGCTATCATCTGGTTAAATCCATCACGTTTCTTGGTATTGGTAGCACTGATACCTTCATCTGTATAGACCTTAACAAACTCCCAGTCTGCACGATCCTTAATAAATTTGGTATAGTAGTCCACCTGTGCCTCATAACTGGTCAATTGCTCCTCGCTATCGGTGGAGACCCTGGCATAAGCCGCAACCCTTCGTTTAGCAGTCAGATTATTATTTTGGGCTGAGTGTCGCTTAGGGGTTGCCGGTATTATTCTTACATTTACCGCCATTGTTCCTTTACCCCTTTCGCTTTTTCACGAGCAGCCTGCCGCATTTCATCAGTCCAGCTTTCTCTTCGTGACCTGTCCTGCCAGACCTTTTCAACTAAATGTCCATCACAAAACACAAAGACCAGCTTATTGAACTCAGGCACCAAGATTTCTGTTATCTTTTTCTTGAAGATACTTTCATCAAATTCACTAAGCCCGAGAACATCTGTAGCTGCCTCATAAAGTATGTTTTCGGGTATTTGCTTTGCATGACAGGCGGCTTTACCCTGTTCCAAGTATGTTGAGCACTGCCAGGCTGGCTTTCTATTCCCGGCTTTTCGCTTATATTTCTTACCACAGTTTTCGCATCGAATAATTCTGCTAAAGGGGTAACGGTTATGAGTATCACCCTTTGCACCGCAAAGCTTGCGCCGCTCTTTTAAGACCTTCTGTGCTCTTTCAAAAGTTTTCGTATCGATAATGGCGGGGTGTGTGCCTTCAGCAAAATACATGGGTAATTTGCCTTTATTCCAGACCAGCCTTTTTGTTAAATGGTCTGCTACATACTTTTTTTGAAGCAAGGCGTTTCCTGTATATTTTTCATTCTTAATAATTGCAATTACTCTTTCGCTGTTCCAATCCCCGTCCCGTATGGTAGGTATGTTCATTTCTTTTAACTTCACCGCAATCTTGCTGCCGCCCATGCCATTTATATAATCTTCAAATATCATGCGAACGATAGCCGATTCTTCAGGGTCAATTTCAACCTTTCCCTTTTCAATTTTATAACCAAACATGAACCGTAAATTGGCCAGTTTGCCATTTTCAAACTGCTTACGGATACGCCATTTGCAATTTTCACTTACAGACCTGCTTTCTTCCTGGGCGTAGCTGGCAAGAATGGTCAGCATAAGTTCCCCCTCGCCGCTTATTGAGTGGATATTCTGTTCTTCAAAGTATACATCCACACCAAATCCTTTCAACTCCCGCACCGTTTCCAAAAGGTCAACGGTGTTCCTGGCAAAACGGGAGATGGACTTGGTTAGCACGAGGTCAATTTTTCCACCACGACAATCTTTAATGAGTCGCCTAAACTCCGGGCGGTTGTCTTTAGTTCCGGTTAGTGCTTCATCTGCATAAACACCGGCATAGATCCAGCCCGGGTGCTTTTGAATATAATAGCTGTAATGACTAACCTGTGCAGCAAGGGAATGAAGCATTTCCTCCTTACCGGATGATACTCTTGCATATGCCGCTACCTTCGTCAGAGAGGGCATCTTCGTAGTTGTCTTTTCCATTTTCGTTACAGTTCTCTTCAATTTTAGCACCTCCTTTCCAGTTACATATATCACTTAAAAACCCACTAATATCAAGTCTTATAGCGATATATGCTGCCTAAAGGGAGGCCATATTTCTCTGCAATAGTTTCCTCAGCTTTTAACAAATCTTCTTCCGAAATGATGCCCCGATCAAACCATTCAAGAAAGATAGATATGGCAACACGATAATGTATAATTGACTGTTCTATCATCAAAACCGCACCGCCTTTGACTTGCCATAACAGGCCCGGGAGCAGTATTTGCGCTCTCGTTTGCCATAGCTTTCAAAATCTTGACCACAAGTCTGACAAGTAAATGCACGGACGGCTATACGGTTTATTTTTTCCGGATGACTATTCCACCACGCCATACGGCACTTATTTGAGCAGAACCGTTTTTGCTTCTTGCCTGCGATCTGCTTTAGCGGTGCCCCACACTGGTTACAAAGCGCATCTCCTTCTTGTTTAGTTCCTGCAGAAGCAACTCCGCCTAAATTGTTTCTGCGGCAAAATGATTTAATTGTGTTTACTGAAATCCCAAGAACATCTGCAATTTTAGAGTAACTTTCACCGTTTGCACGAAGTATAACAATTTGCTCTTTTTGTAAATTGTTCATCGGTGTTCCTCCTTCTGAGGATAAAAACACCCTCACCATCCACAGGACAGTGAGGGCGATTTGGCAACCGAAAAACACCTTTTATTCAGTTTTAATAAAAGCATCGGTAAAGCCTGCCTTCTTTGCTCTGGCAAGCTGTGCCTCAGCATTAGCCTTGATGGTATAGGCACCGATTTGAACACGATAGTATTTCTTTTTCTCCTCGGTGGCAGATTTATCGCCTTCAATCAGCAGCTTCTTCACATCCGCCCTACAGGCATCCATACTCTTACCATGCAAAGAAAACCAGTGCTTCGGATCACCATGATTACTGGCAATTCCTCTCTGGTATCCTTCATAGTGGCCGATGATGTTCTTTTCCGTCAGGTTATAAAGCCTGCAAAGATAAACACAAAGCTCTATAGCTTCCTTGTAGACCGCATTAAAATAGGAAGCATCAGTCAAATTATCCTCGCAAATTTCAAGTCCAATATGTGTATCATTAGCACTGCCGCCTGCATGCCAGCCCCGATGATTCCAAGGAAGGGTTTGGTAAGTAGCAATAGAGCCATCAGCCAGTTTCCCAATAAAAGCATGGGGGCAAACTTGCCTGCCATCGGGTCTTTCCTGATTCCAGTGATTGCTATACGGGTTTTTACCTAAGAGTTCATCATCCGGCCCAATATATCGTTTAAGATAAGGGTTGTTGGCACCTGTGCTATGGACCATGATGCCTTTTGGCACAATGGTTTTACCTGCCTTGTAGCAGGCATTTTCAGTCAGAATGAGTTTTCTTAGATTCATTTACTCTCACCACCTTCACGAAGCTGAGCCAAGACGTTCTTCAATTTTTCCGGTATGGGAAGACCAATCTTCGATGCATTTTCGACAATACTGATTCCTTCATTGGATAAATAAAAGAAGATAACCGCTGTGCGAATTACACTACCATCCCCGATAATATTGCTGTCAATAATATGGGCCACGCCCACCAGGCAAAAGATCATCACTTTTTTAAAGATTCCCCGAGCCCCTATATCACTGGACAGCCTTTTTTCCAGTAATGCCAACATCACCCCGGTAATATAGTCCAGGACCACAAAGGCTACCAGGGCATATAAGAATCCATCAAGGCCGCCTAAAAACCAGCCCAGCCAACCACCGATGGCGGTAATGGCTATTTGTATGTAGGTCCATATTTCTTTCATTTTCATTACCTCGCTTTCTACATAAAAAATACGCCCTAAGCTTTTAAGGCGTAATTATTCCCTGGAATTTTTTAATTCGCTTTAATAAGGAGCATAGAATACATAACCCGTGGCCTTTATATAAAAGCCATCTCCCGGCACATAAATAGCACCATCTAAGTTATCCGAACCGATAACACTAAGCCCCGGTTGTTCTACTCCTTCCCAGTACAGGCCATCAGCTGAAACATAGAGCATCTCTTCCGCAAAGAGGGCATATTTACCCCAATCTGCCATCCAGATGATGTTGTTGGGGTTATGGATGTTGTTATCAGCTAAGCCTCCCACATTATATAGATTTGTTTCTATCACTTCAGTAGCACTGTCATTTAACATACAAAGCTTTACATGGTATTTATCGGATATATAATTGTATTTCATAACAAAGAGCTTTCCATTAATGGAGCGGATGTTCATATAAGTTGTTTCATTTAAGTCCTCTTGAATAGTAGTGGACCAGCTGCCAGGACTGCTGGAACTGGCTCTAGCTATTTCCTTACTGTTACTTACAATCCCCACAAAATATCCTTTATGGGCAGTTAAATATCTAAAAGCCGGTACCGATACCCCATCAGCCCCGACCAGGATCCAGGCAGTCCGCTCCTCCAAAGAATCGTAGCTATAATAAAGGGGAGATTTATAGTACCACCAGGATACTACGCCGCATTCGGTTGAAGGGTCATAAGCCCCGCAGATCATATCGTTTTTGGCTCCCTCACAATAACCAGCATTGTACCAGGTTATCCCGTCAAAGGAAGCGATGATGTTCGCCATCCCCACAATGCAGGCCAAAAACACACCATCACCAGCCCAGAGGATATAAGGTTGTCCGTAGCTCCACCAGGGTACACTAACTACTGTCCACTTTTTAGTAGTTTGGTTGTAGTAGGACATATAGGGGGTTTTGGCATAATAGACTGCAATTTGGGCAACTCCGTTATCATATACATCAATCTGTTTTTCGCTGCTATACTGGGTATAGCCGAAGTCGTTATAATATTTCTTGCTCCAGTTGAGTGTTGGAATAGGGAGAACGATACTTCCCCGGCCTCCAAAAGCAGTCCAGATAGCTAAGGTATTATTAAAATTGCGATGATATGTCATACTTTCCCCCCCTTTAGACTTTTTCAATGGCAGTGATTCTGCCGCTACTGTCAGTAGTATAGGTATAATTTGCTGTACTGCCATCAGCATAGGTAACTTCGAAAGCTGCTGCATCCACTAATAACGAAGCTACTTCTTTTAATAAAAGCTCTGAGAATATATCTTCTAGGGTAATACTGGTAATCCTGCCACTGCCATCGGTAGTAAAACTATATTGAGCATGATATTGATGGCTCTCACCTTTTTCTACTTCGTAGGTGACATTGATGGTGTTATCAACTATGGATAGCTCTTTAACTATGGTGTAAGACACCTGCAGGTCCCAGACCTGGTTTTGCACATTATCAACCGAATGGCTCACCCCGGTAATAGAGCTTTCTATCCGGTAGAAGGTATCGGAGATACTGGGCCGGTAGGAGCCTACTTCCACCCGGATGTTATATCTATAGAAGGGATTATACTCTAAGGAGATAATCCTGGTTTTAACATTGATGCCCAGAGGATTAAAGACTATCTGGACATTGTCTCCAACAGATAAATCCAGCAGTTTAAAAAAGGCAATATCATAGGAAGAGCTATTTTCCCGAGAATCATAGGATACAGCCACATTGGTTACGTTTTTGGTATCCATCACCAGCTGGTATTCGGTAACGCCTCTGTGGCTTCTAATGTTGATCTGGTAACCGTCGTATTCAATCTCCCCGCCTAAAATGGCAATGTACTGCATCAGGGCTGCTCTTCTAGAGACCTTTTGGTTGATTTTCATGGTAACACTATCGGTGAAATCAACGATACCGGCAGTAAAAGGAGTACCCGCTAAAACTTGGGTTAATCCTTCCGTAGGATCTCCAGTGAAATTGAATTCAGTGATATTATACATTTCATGATTAAGCAGATAGGATACATGTTCACACAAGACTGAGCAGATAGGTAGATCCCCTTGAATGGATTTACTAATCTGCACAATCTCAAAATACTGGCCATCAAGTTTTGCTACCTGCCGGGTTTTTAAAGCCAGGGCAGACTTGGCCAGTACGGTAAAAGACAGGGTATATTCCCCGTCCAGGGTTTCCCTTAAATTGGCACTCATAACTTTTTTTATGGACCGAATCAAAGTGCTTCCTGCATATATATCAATCATGGCCAGACTGCCCTCCTTTATTTTATTTAAGCTCCGGCCACTCCCAGGTTTCTGACGGTGACGGTATTTTGGTTCCACTGCAGCTGGGCTATGACTCGGGTTAAGATGTTCCCGTCAATGGTTAATGGAATAGTAACATCAAAGATTGCACCGCTATTTCCGGTATCTACGCCGCTGACTACACTATTCATATCTAAATCAAAGTCGGTAGGAATAGCCCCAGCCATTTCTTTTTCTACATCTTTCATGGCACTCGTAAAGCCTTCTCCGATGCCTTGACCCATGTTTTCACCAATACCAGCAAAAACTTTAGAAGGTGAGCGGATCCCTAGTACACTTTTCATGCTACTTACTATACCGCTTACCATGCTGTTTACTTTACTTTGGATCCAACCCAGCATAGAGGATATTCCATTCCAAAGACCCTGTATAATATTTTTGCCAATCTCCACTATGGAGACGGCAGCTTTTCCTATACCAGTTATAATAGCGGCGACGATTTGCGGCAGGCTTGCGACTAATTGAGGCAAGGCCTGAATCAATCCGGCTGCAAGCTTAATGGTAAGTTCAACACCCAATCCAATAATTGTGGGCAGATTTTCTGTAATAAAATTAATGATGCTAGTAATGATATGAGGCAACGCCTCAATAAGCTGGGGCAGAGCATTTAAAAGCCCTTCCGCCAATCCAGTTATTATGGCAAAGGCCGCCTCGATGACTTTATCCATGTTCTCAAGCAGCCCTTGTACGATTGTTATCACCGCACTCATCGCCGCAGGAACGAGTTCCGGCAAAGCAAGGCCTAAGCCTTCCACAAGCGCGGTAATAAGTTGCACTGCGGCATCAATTAGCAACGGGAGATTATCAATGAGTGCACCGACAATCGTCATAACCGCATCCACTGTAGCCGGAATAAGTTCTGGCAATAAACTTAAAATCGTTTCCAACACCTGGCTGAACACATTCGTGACAGTATTAAGAAGTGTAGGAAGCAGGTCACCAATCGCCGATAAAATCGCGTCCATTGCTATTGGGAGAGCTGTTACGATATTCTCTAAGACAGGCACAATGTTTTTAACTACCGCCTGAAAGGCCTCCACAAGATTCTGTGTCAAATTTGTCATGTCAGCATTAGCATTGCCTAATCCAGCTGTGAAAGAGCCAAGAGCCGCTTGCATCAACCCAATCGAACCGGTTATGGTCTGGGTGGACTCCCTGGCAAAGTTTCCGGCATACTGCTCTGTATTTTCAAAGAACATCTGCATCGCAACTTCAGCTTTTTCGGCATTTGAAGCAGACGCCCAGGTGAAATTTAAGCCCTTGGCGAGGGCGTAGGCTTCAATGTTGGTGGCATTCATGGCGACACCCAAATTATCCATCATTGTGAAGTTTCCCTTGGCTGCTCCCGCCACAGATTCCAGAGCCATCTGCATATCGATGCCCATCACGGAGGCCATATCTGCCGCCCTTTGCATTGCCTTTTCCGTCAATTCAAGGCTTTTTTGCTGTTCAATGCCGGAGCCTTGGAACAAGGCACCCATCTTGTTGGCGGTAGCCAGATACTCACTTTGCGACACGCCGAGGTTTTTATATGCTTCCTCGCCCGCCTTTTGAATTGACGCAGCATATTTGCCAAACACGGCTTCCGAGCCACCAAGATTCTGCTCCAGCTCACCGAACTGTTGCACCACCTCTTTGCCTAGTTTTATCGCAGCGGCACCGGCTGCGACGGCCACTGTACCCATTGCCGCTCCTACACCTTTTAAGATACCGCCTAGTTTCTCAAACCTACTCCCAGCTCCATCTGCAGATTTACCCGTTTCCTCCAGTTCATCGCCAAGTTTATCCGCATCGGCGGCGGACTCCTCCAACTCTCGTTCCATATTATTAAGTTCTGCTTTGGCGTTATTAAGCTGGGTAGCCCAATTCTGGGTTCTGCGATCTGTTTCACCAAATGAATCAGAGGCATTTTTTAGGGCAGCTTCCAAGGTGCTAATTTTTTCCTTCTGTGCTTCAATCTCTTTATTTAGTACATTGTTTCTGGCTGTTATCGCCTGAATGGATTTATCCTGTTTATCAAACTGGGATGTAACCAGATTCATTTCCGAGCCTAGCACCTTAAAACTCTGGTTAATTTCTTTTAAGGCGTTTTTGAAGTTTTTCTCGCCCTCGATGCCAATTTTAAGGCCAAAAGAATTATCAGCCACAGTGTTTCACCTCCTCCCATGCAGACATGAAAAAAGACACCCTGGTTTTAGAGTGTCTTGGTAAAAGATAATATTGTTAAACCGCGGAATATAGATTATGTAGCATATTGTTCTACTAAGATAATGCCCATAATCTCAATCTGACTTTTGAAAATCATTTCTTAGACTTTATCCAATTAATTACCAGATATACAAGGAACGATGCAATATACCCGATAACGAAATAAAGAATGGCATGTTGCCAAACAGGTGGCCATGTGTCGTTGTGTAAATTACTGAAAAACATTCTTGGAAGAACGCATCCTCCAATTGTTACACCGATGCTCACACCAATTGCACTTTTAAGAGATTTTTTTATCATAAATTATCCTCTGCCATTGCCAAAAAATATATAAATAATCTTTGTTCGCATTTATCTAGTAATAAGGTATATTTGATTATAACATTGTTAGCCAATAAATATGCCATTTATATTCCAGTAGGAATCACATCATCAATGAAATATTGCTTTCTCATTTTTGAGATACCAATAAACTGCTTATGACATTCCCACAAATCCATCAAATAGCCAATAGGCATTAGCCAGACTTCTTCTTCCCGGCGATTCAATTGCACCGTCCCATAGTAAATGATCCGGGTAAAGAGTGCCTCCTCACTTACCCGGCCACCTCGTTTTTTGATTCTTCACTCTCCACATTTCTTTTGGTGCCCTTTAGCATACTGGCCATAATAGCGTTTTTGTACTGGGCCAGATCCAATGGCGAGGTCAAAAGCTCCATCTCTTCTTCGGTTAAGAGTTCCTGCTTATCCTCTTTGTTCCTGAGATTGTGGATCAAGATGGACTGATTGGCCAGCAAAGTAATCAGGTAAATTACCTCGTCTAAAGCCATTTCAAAGTTCTCTGTTTTCATGAGCTTTTCACCCAGGTTTTCCAAGCCTCCATAGCGCTTGGCGATGGCTTTGGTCGCTTTCGTGGTGAGAATCAGCCGGTACTCCCTATCACCAATGGTTATCACTGTACTTCTTTCTGCAGAAGCTTCATCTACTTCCACTGGTTTTATTTCATTAGCCATAAGTCATCCTCCCATCTTTATTCTGAAACCACTACTGTAGCTACAGTGGTGGACACGCTATCAGCGCCGCTTAGGCTTAAAACACAATAGTAATAGTAGGTACCGGCTACCAAATCAGTAGGAATGTCAAAGCTGGCTGAGGTTTCCCCATTGATAATTGTACCGCCAGTGGAACTATCTACCTCATTCTCATACCATTGGTAAGTGACTGGGTTACCGGTATTGCTGCTGGCTACCACCGAAAGGCTCTCGGTAATGCTGCCCTCAGTCACTTCCGTTGTAGCTGCCGGTTGAGTCGTAATGGTAATAGTGGGTGTCACCTCAGTAAAGTCGGGTTCATAAACAGATGTGAACCAATTGGTAATGATGGAAGCTGCCACTCCATCATCTCCTTCTGTCACTTCTGCTTTCCATGGGTGTTTATTCTCCCCATCAAGCTTGTTTCTCCTGAAAACAGTGCCTTCTATGGTGGGACTGCTAAAGGTAATGGAATCCCCCTTGGTGGCCAGACTGGTAGCAGGAATACTAAAGATAACCCGATAAAGCCAGAAGTGACGATATCTCCCGTTAGCCTTTTTTGCCCGAAACCCAATAGCCACCGGGCTGCCACCGTCCTCACTTCTGGAAACTACTACGTTGTTACTGTCAATCTTACAGCCGGTTAAATCCTGGATAACTGCTGACGCAAGATCATCCACCCCCAGGCTCAAAGCACCACTTTTAAACTCCTTAACAATTTCTGAGGCTGCATCATTAGCATAAAGTATCGCTTCAATAAGCTCTACACTTAGCTCGGCGGTCATAGCCTTGGCCAGTATTTGGGGAGCGCCATAAGTTTCATCACCGTTTGTATCTTCAGTGATTTTTGCATAATATAGCCGATCTAAACCTATAGTTGCCATGGTTTTATACCTCCATTTCATATTCCATCATTACATCTACGCAATAATGATGGTATTTTGTATCTTCCTCAAAACCGATATATCTGCGATCGGTAATGGAAAAACCAGCCTCAAGGAGTAATCTTGTCAGCTGGTTTCGTCTATTTATATAGTTGCTCTTTGTAAAAAGAGAAAGCCTTACTTCCTCTAGTTGTGTTAACGGTCTATTATCTGCGTAAAGGTCAAGGCTATCTGACATCGGAGTGATTACCAGATATTCATCCGGGGGAGCTTCGCTGAATATTCCCGTTTCAATAGGTATATCCAGCGTTCCCAAGAGAGTATTTAATTCGAATAGTATGCTCATATTCCTTTCTTCAACTCCTCGTCCAGCTTTGCCTTCATCACTTCAATGCAGGATTTTCTGCCGGAAGATCTGGCTGGTTTTAAAAAGGGTTTTGGTGGCTGACCGCTTTTTCCATACTCAAGGATATTTGCAATCTTGGCATTGCTGTCTCCATCACTTCTAGGCTCGGAAAATCCGACTTTGATATTATGGTTGCCTTTTTTATCAATTAGAGCTGGTGAGAGTCCTAAAGCAAGTTCTAGTTCTCCGGTGGAACGTGACGGGTATTTGGTGCCGCTTCCAATGACAGCGGTCAAGTTTGATTTAATCTTATGAAGCATGACCTCACCGCCTGCATCCAGAACTTTAGGAATAATTTCATCTGTCTTATCACCCAGTTTTGATATCTTTAAGAGAAAATTTTCCGGCATTTTAACTGAGCAGCGTCCCATAATGCCAAGTCACCTCCTCATTTCTGCTTTAGCCACTAGATTCCACTACTTTTTTGGCTAGAACCTCTATATACATCCCACGATTCTTTATGTCCATCACACTTGTAACTTTATATCGTCCGTCATTACAAACAATAACCATAGCGGTAGATACTTCAACATCTGGTATCCTTCGAAAACGAAAAAGGGCATTGGCTTCAGAAAAGGCAGCCATGTTTGCCCATTTCTCGCTGGCATACCGATCTTCCTTATATGCTCTGACTGAGGCAATGATGGTATCTTTAACGGTGCTAAAACCTTCACTGTCTTTGGTTACTTCAGTTGTTATCAGGTCAATAAAGGTGTTCATTTTTCCAATGCTCATAGGCTACACCTTCCAATCCCGATCAAGTCGCAGAAGGGAATTAATGGTATCCTGTGCTTGTCGTCCAGCTAATGCGCTATCGGCAAAGAAACCCCCGGTGCCACCGTCCCTACTTTCATAAAAATAGGAGGCAAGCATAATTACTGCCTGCTCGGTAGTAAGGGGTATTTCGTTATTGGAATAATAACCTTCCGATAGATGCTGGTAACTTTCAGCATAGGATATAGCGGCGGCGATATAGCTACTGAGAAGTTCATCATCCTTATCATGCTCTAAGATCAGATTAGCTTTAACTTTTTCAAATAGTGTCATCTCCGCCACCATCCTTTCTTTATTCTTCTGGAGCCACTATTTCCACCATAAATTCGGTTTCATCATAGCCGGAGGACCACAGCGTAAAGAGCTTAGGCGTTTCTATAATCTCATCGCATTTGAGCCACATGATGATATCTCCGTCTGTGCCGCCTACACTGGCTGCCTCTGTTACATCAGCTTGTGTTAGCTGATAACCGTTGTATTTGATTTTGGTGATATCAGAAAGTCCGGTAGATATTAAAATCCCTATCCATTTATGGATGCCCTGTGCGGGATTGGCGCTATCAAATTCCACTAGCTCCTCTACATCAACGGTAACAGTGATTATGCCATCGGCAATGGTTACATCACTGACCTGGCTTTGATTCGCGGTTATCGGCTGCCCTTCGGTAGCTATCGGTGCTTTCGCAACGGATACGTTCCAGGTGTCAAATTCCATGAAACCAGCATCCTTAAGCTTGGCCAGCAAGTCATTGAAGTTATCCTTTAGATCATTGACCTTGGCGGCGGTGCTGTTAGCCTGGTTTGAAGCTATAGGGAATCCTTTTAAAAATGCTCCTTCTTTAATCTCCAAAGAGCCACCCTCTATAACTTCCAAAATCCCGCCAATGACAGTTTTCTCGCCGCCTTGCTCGGTATAGTTTTTAGTGTTATAGCTCATCATTAGCACCCCCATTAAGCCTTCTGCTGCAAGACTTTAATTGCTTCAGGAAGAATCAGTTTCCCATCCACCCTTTGGCTGCCGAGAAAACCAACCTGACCTGTAGTTGCATAAAGCTCGTTCAGGCGTTTAAAGCTTCTTCCTTGTCTGTCGGCAATCCAGTAATACTTGAAATCACCGAAAGCGATAGTCCTGGCACCAGCTGCAATAGTAGGGGCATAAGCAGAGGTATAAACCGGCCGGTTAAGAAGAGTATCCGGAGTCCCAGCAGTTAATGAGGGCTGCCATAAATATTGCCCTTGACCATCTTTTAGTTTTCTTAAGACTTTAACGGTGGCGTCATTAAGGATGAATACCGCATTTTTCCTGTAGGGAGACTTAAGCGAATAGACTAAATCAATAACCTCATCTGCAGTAATAGCGTTATTGGCGGCAGCAGTAGCACCTATTTGCGCACCTCCGGTTGCGGCAAAGATGCCTGTAGGCTTTCCTTCACCGTCTCCTACAAGAAAGGCTTCTTCTTCCTTGGCTCCGATTCTTCTGGCAAACTCAGTTGAGATAAATTCCTCAATGTTAAACACACTGTCATTTAGGAGCTCTTCGGAAACTTTAATCATAGTACCCAGCTTATAGGCCCCAATAGAAGCCTGACCAAAAACAACATTATCTTCGTCATAATCTTCACCTTCATCAAGCCAAGATGCTGTTCCTTTGGTTACTACAATGGGAATTTTACGATCCCCACTTGAAGTTTGAATGATCTTAGCCAGCTTACGGAAGATGTTTTCTTCTTCCAGGTTTTGAATAAGGGTTCTTTCAAACTCATTCGGCACAAGGTATCCGCCTTCTGATTCTTCGCCTATGGATAAAGCGTTTAGCACATCCTGTCTGGGGTTCTTTGAACGCATCACATTCCAGAAGGCTTTTTTGTATTCATCACTGGCTCTACCGGTTTTTTCATCCATATCTGGATTTACTGGCTTTCCAGTAAGGGGCGTGTTGACAGGTTTATTAAGTTCAGCTTCGAGAGCCTCCTGCCGCTCAAGGCGGCTTATTTCCTTGCCCAGATTAACAATGTCTGCTTCCATCTTGTCGTAGATTGCAGCGTCTTCTGCGGATACTAAACCATCATTTCCTCGTTTTGAATCAAGAAATGCTTTGGCTGCTTCCCAGGCTTTAGCCCGTTTTTCACGTAATTCAAGTATTTTACTCATGTTGGTACCTCCTAATATTTTAATAAATTAAGCCGCTCATATAGTGGCTCGGTGGACTGTTTGGGTATTGGTTTTTTTAGCTTGTCGAGAAGGGAATTTGCTACCGCTCTTCGACTAAATACAAAACTGTCTTGCGGCGGGCTTTCGCCGGGCTTAAACATAATGGCATCGGCAAAGCCAAGTTCAATAGCTTTATTAGCATTTAGCCAGGTTTCCGCATCCATCAGGTGTGAGAGCCTTGTCCTCGACAGGCCGGTTTTAATCTCATAGGCATTGATGATGCTTTCTTTTACTTCATTTAGCATACCGATTGCTTTTTGCATTTCTTCACTGTCTCCAATGGCGATAGTGAAAGGATTGTGGAGCATCATCAGGGAAGTTGGGGACATTAGAACTTTTGTTCCCGCCATGGAAATCACTGATGCTGCTGATGCGGCAATTCCGTCAATCTTAACTGTGACATTGCCCTTGTAGTCCATTAGCATATTGTAAATCTGTGCTGCAGCGATGCAATCGCCTCCGGGAGAGTTGATCCAGACAATGATATCTCCTTTGCCGCTTAACAATTCTTCCTTAAAGGCAACCGGGGTCACATCATCTTCAAACCAGCTTTCCTCGGCTATCACGCCGTTTAGGTAGAGAGTTCGTGATTCTGAATCTTCATCACGTACCCAGTTCCAGAATTTCTTCATTCGGTTCCCTCCATTTCTGTAAAAATTGGTCTTTGCGTACCATATCAACCCTCGCCATACTTATTACTCCAGTATCCAGCCCGAGCTAAATCCACCATGTTGCCATTGCACAAGAATTTGTTTCCACCTAGCTCATCAGGTATCAAGTCCATATCTTCTAATGCTCTTGCATCATTAGGGCACATAAAGCCATTCTGTATTCCTATCGCATACCCGTTCATTCGGCTAGTATAGTCACCTCGAAGCAGCCCATCCACATTAAATTTGGCAAATAGAAGCTTCTTTTCATCAGTCCGTAAAAGAGAGCGGCTGATAGCCTGTTCCCAGCGGATTACCCAAGGGTCAAGGGTGTATTTTACAAACTCTAGTGACTGCTGCTCAATATTAGAAAAGCTCGACTTTTCAAGATCTCCCACCATGTGCGGAGGCACACGAAAAATGCGAGCGATTTCATTGATTTGAAACTTCCTTGTTTCTAAAAACTGCGCTTGTTCCGGTGAAATACCTATTGGCTGGTACTTCATGCCTTCTTCTAAAACGGCTACCCGGTGAGCGTTACTGCTTCCCTGATAGGCCATGTTCCAGCTCTCTTTGACCTTTTGTGGATCTTTAATGGTGCCGGGATGTTCAAGGACTCCGCCCGGTGCAGCACCGTTGGCAAAAAACTTGGCTCCGTATTCTTCAGTTGCCATTGCAAGCCCGATGGCGTTTTTAGCCATAGCAATGGGAGAGTACCCCACCAAACCGTCAAAGCCAAGTCCTGGAATATGCAGCACATCGCTGGGCCTTAGGGTGACTGTCATGCCATTTATTGCTGGTGCTTCATCTGAATACCGGGTGTAGGAGTAATAAAGTTCTCCTTTGGAATCCCGGTCAACTCTCATCCGGTTTGGCATCAAAGGGTATAGAGCAATAACCTCACCTTTACCGTTACGGATAATTTGCGCATAGGCATTTCCCCACAGCAAAAGATGCGTCATTAATGTCTCCCTAAATACGAAGGAGCTCATCTCGGGGTTAGGCTCATCGTGCAGTAAAAAATACAGCGGGTGGAAGAGGGCTTTCTCCTTACCGCCGCTTGCTGTGTATTTATATAAATGGAGGGGAAGCCCCGCTACTGCTTCAGCCAGTATCCTTACACAGGAATAAACTGCAGTCATCTGCATGGCTGTGTGTTCATTTACCGGCTTACCGCTTGTAGTTCCACCAAAGAAGAAGCTATAGCTACTGCCTGGTGTCCTGTTTTTTGGTTTATCTCTTGCTTTAAATAGATTTTTAAGTAGGCCCATTTGCATCACTCTCCTTAAAAATGGGCATGAAAAAAGCACCTCGGTTGAGATGCTTTTGGGGTATTTATCTATTAATTTAAGTCATATATTATAAATACTATGCAACTAGGAGATAAGTCTAAATATATCTTTTGGTATTTCTCCATTTAGTTGGTTGATTATTTACCTCTTTGTTTCCAAATTTAAAGAAATTTTATTGAACCTTTTCTCATTTTCGTACCAAGCAACAATTCCAGCTATAGCACCAAAAATAAAGAGAAAAAACATCAACCCCATACTTACATTTATAGGTAACTCCGATAAGATAAAACCGGGTGTACGACCATTTACAATAAATTGACTGCTGAATACGATAACTACTATAAAAATAATAGTTCGCAAGCCCTCCCTAATCATATTAGTTAAGCGCCCTTTTTCTCTCTTCGTTTTCCATTTAAAATAAAACCTCTTTTCGAAGGAATCACTTCTGATGATTCGATAAAATGCAAGCGGAATAAAGACAAAAACAACTATTATATAATACAGGCTCATATGATAAACATGACTATGAAAGGGTATAATCAATAGAATCATTAGTAATACGATTGCAATGATATTTTTCCCTTTTTTTAACTCTTGTGAAAGCAATTGCATCCCTCTTCTTCCTTCATTGTTACTGTACACTTTTGAGTCACATTATTCTACTAGTGTTCAATAAAATCTTTACTTAATTAAATCGATTATAACATGAAACCAATAGCACTAAAGTATTAAAAGCCCTCTATCATCGTAAACTGAAGACCCTGTCTCTCCGCCACAACGTATTGCTCTATCAAGAGCCATAATCGTAGAAACAGCACCATCAATTCTTTCAGTCGATTTTTCTTTATCCGGCTTGATGTTTCCAGCAGGATCGGTACGGATAAAGATGTTATCCATCATCCAACGAAGCACTGGATGCCCGCCATGGGCTAACTTTTCTTCTAAAGTAAGCTTCATCAGTTCCTTGGTGGGCGGTGACATATCCTTAAAACCCTGACCAAAAGGAACAACAGTAAAACCCATACCTTCAAGATTTTGCGTCATTTGCACAGCACCCCAACGGTCAAAGGCGATTTCACGAATGTTATAGTCCATGCCTAATTCCTCAATGAAAGATTCTATAAAGCCATAATGGACAACATTGCCTTCAGTGGTTTTAAGAAAACCTTGCTTTTCCCACAAGTCATAATTAACATGGTCCCGCCGGACACGTAAATCAATATTCTCTTCCGGTATCCAAAAGTAAGGTAAGACACTGTATTTATCATCTTCATCAATCGGAGGAAACACCAGTACAAAAGCTGTAATATCGGTGGAAGAGGAAAGGTCTAGTCCGCCATAACAAACTCGCCCTTTTAGCTTTTCTGGATCAACCTTAAACGCGCAAGCATCCCATTTATCCATCGGCATCCAGCGCACTGATTGTTTCACCCATTGATTTAATCGAAGTTGCCGGAAGCTATTCTCTTCTGCTGGGTTTTGCCTTGCTGATTCAAATGCTGCTTTAACCTTATCCATTGTCACTGTGATTCCCAAAGAAGGATTTGCCTTTTTCCATACCTTCGGATCCGTCCAGTCATCCTCCAATTCGGCTCCGTAAATAACAGGATAGAAGGTAGGGTCATTCTTTCTACCGTCAAGGATATCTACTGCCTTCTGATGTACTTCCCAGCAGATGCTGTTTTGATTATCCCCGGCGGTGGTTATTAGGAAATATAAAGGCTGCATTCTGGCATCTCCGCTGCCTTTGGTCATAACATCATATAACTTTCTATTGGGCTGAGTATGCAGCTCATCAAAGACTACACCATGGGTGTTAAAGCCATGCTTGTTTTTGATATCAGCGGAAAGCACCTGATAAACACTTCCTGTGGGCTTATAGATTAGCCTTTTCATGGAATCAAGGATTTTAACACGTTTTGCTAAAGCCGGGCACATCCGCACCATATCAGCAGCCACGTTAAAAACAATAGATGCTTGATTGCGATCAGCGGCACAGCCATAAACTTCAGCTCGTTCTTCTCCATCACCACAAGTAAGAAGGAGAGCAATAGCAGCGGCTAGCTCACTTTTACCCATCTTTTTCGGGATTTCTACATAAGCGGTGTTAAACTGTCGATATCCGTTAGGCTTTAAAATACCAAAAACATCTCTTACAATCCGTTCCTGCCAGTCTATAAGCTCAAAGGGTTTTCCCGCCCATGTACCTTTAGTGTGGTTAAGGGCCTGTATAAAAGAAACAGCATAGTCGGCGGCATCCTGGCAATAAACTGAATCCTTCGCCATAAACTTTGTGGAGGTGTATTTCTTTAGTTTCCGAATGAGTGCCGCCTCCTTTCCAAAATATAAAATGGGCAAAAGAAAAGAGCCTTCGCTTGAAAGCCCCTTGCTTTTAAAAATCTATTTACGGTGTTTCACCAGTCAGAATAAAACGACCGTATTCATCTTTATGCTCTTCCAAATATAAAACCAACTCGTAAAAGCCTAGGCAGTTAGCTTCATGCTGGACTCTATTAACATCAAACATATTTGTAACACCGCTGTTCCTAATAATTAGTATCTGCTCCTTAATCTTCTCATTCATATTCTGGCCCCCCCAATTTTCCGGCATTCATCTTCGCCAAAAGCTATCCCTAAAGAGCTACCAGAATCCCAATTTACATGGATTGTTCCAATGTCATCAACACCAGTGACAGTGCCTTTAGTGCCGGGCTGAAGCTTGGTATAGGGGTCATTCATTCTGATAAGCATTACCCTTGTGCCTGGTGGATAATAGCTTCTTAGCTGTTTTAGCATTTCCGGGTGTATTTCTTTAAGCATTCTTAATCCTCCTTGCCTTTATTTTATCTTCGCATAAGCAGCACTGCCGGTTAGTTTAGACAAAAGAATTCTGCGCTCAGCTTTGTATTCCGGGCCTATAAAGCCCAGCCTCAGGAGGAAGCAACGGAAGGCATACTTCTCATTTTCCACAGCTTTTTCTCTGGCATTAACCCTTTTCTGCGTCTTGGCCATTTCGCAAAGAGCCGCAATAAAATGGGTGTAGGCTTTGATTTCATCGGAGTTCCGCTCACCCCTAAACCAAGGAAAACTTATGATTTCTTCTTCAACGATTACCGGAACTGAGTCGGTATCCAAAGCCTTCTTAATGAGAGTTTCTTTGCTTTCTACCAGTCTTTTTAGGTTTTCAATCGCTGCATCAGTAAAATCTGCCCTTGGCATTTCGATGGTCAAGGAATCTACTTCTTCTTGTAATGCTGAATCTTTAAAAGGCAGTTCCTCATAGTCCTTATAAGGACTAATCCTGCCGCCGAGAGCAGCTTCAAAGGGGATCTGCAAATCCTCTGGAACGGGCTCTGCTTCAGGAAGCGGGGCATCATATTTTTCACAAACCGCTTTGAAATCATGTAATCCTAAAAGGTCAGCAACCAGTCCGGGGTTGTCCTTACCTGCAAGCACCCCGTTCCTGTCAACGTTATAGCTGTCCACCACATAAGTGAAGGTAGGAGCACCCAGGTATTTTACTGGGGCGTTTAGTTCCTGGCTGATAGCTTCTACCAGGGCTTTGCGTCTTGGGCCTGTCATATTGTAGTCAATTCTCATTTTCCATACCACCTTTCTTTTTTGGTAGTAACATATATCACTCTGAAAGCTGTAAATAGCAAGTGGTATGTGAGTTATATTATTTAGAATATGCGACTTAAGGTTTGGCGGCGGTCAAGCATTGAGCACCCTGATATCTATACCTGGCACCATCTCTAACCATTGGAGGTTCAATTTTGTTTATCAGGAGTCTTTAAACAGCAGCTCTGGATTTACAGGGCTGCCGTTTAGTTTTATAGCGTTTTCAGGAAAGTTCTGATAATATCGCTTCACAATAACATCGCAGAACTTTTCATCAAGCTCAATCATATGACAGATTCGGTTCGTCTGCTCGCAGGCAATAAGTGTACTTCCGGAGCCGCCGAAGGGATCAAGAACGATGCAATTAGTTAAGCTTGAGTTTAAAATAGGGTAAGCCACCAGTGTAACAGGCTTCATTGTTGGATGATCTGCATTCTTTTTCGGCTTTTCAAATTCCCAAATGGTAGTTTGCTTGCGGTCGGCATACCAGTTGTGTTTGCCAGACTTCTTCCAGCCAAAGAGCACAGGCTCATGTTGCCACTGATAGGGAGAACGTCCCAGAACCAGCGATTGCTTTTTCCAAATGCAGGTGCCGGAAAGATAAAAACCAGCATCAGAGAAAGCCTTTCTGAAATTCAACCCTTCAGTATCCGCATGGAATACATAAATAGAAGCATCCTTTGCCATTGCTGCTTCGATGTTTTTAAACGATGCAAGCAGGAAGTTATAGAATGCTTCATTAGCCATATTATCATTTTTAATTTTTCCAGCTGTTCCTTCATAATTTACATTGTAAGGCGGATCTGTAACTGTAAGGTTAGCTTGTTTTCCATCCATCAATAGTTCAAATGTTTCAGCCTTAGTGGAATCACCGCAAACAAGACGATGTTTTCCTAAAAGCCAAATATCACCCAGTTTAGTAGTAGTAGGTTTTTTTAGCTCCGTATCTACATCAAAATCATCTTCTTGGACATCATCATTATCGCTCAACAATTTATTTAACTCCGCATCGTCAAAACCAAGAAGGGAGATATCAAAATCTACACCTTGAAGATCAGAAATCTCTACCGAAAGCATCTCAGCATCCCAGCCTGCGTTTAAGGCCAGGCGATTGTCGGCAATAATGTAAGCTCGTTTTTGCGCTTCGCTAAGATGCTCTGCAAATACACAAGGGACTTCCTTGACGCTTTCTTCCTTGGCAGCCAGGATTCTGCCATGACCTGCTATGATGTTTAAATCCTTGTCCACAATGACCGGGTTGACAAATCCAAATTCCCTCAGCGATGCTCTAAGTTGGAGAATCTGTTCCTTGCTGTGTGTACGAGCATTTCTAGCATAGGGTACCAGTTTATCTATATTTACTTTTTCAAAACGTTCTGTTGAATTCACTTATTATCACCGTCCCTTCCTATTGGATAAAAGGGCCTCCATAATATCATCCTGGGGATTGCCCACAAAAGCGGTGGTGCAGTTTTGCTTTACTATGTCAAAAATCTCATACCATAAGAGATTTGCCTGTTTCTGAAATGACTGACTCATCTGCACAAAGGGGCTGGCGATTGCTCCGCCTGTGGTAGGATGTTTTCCCAAAAGCCCGTAAGTGCTAATGGCCTCTTCGCATTGAATGTATCGTGTAAAGGCTTGAGCATAAGCTTCAATTAGCCTTGGGTTAACAAATTTTTCGCAGCCTCGGTCTCTTAACCATTTCCAGGTTTCGATAAATAGTGCATCCGCCCCTAAAGGCTTTCCGTCCTTTTGCCTGGTGCTAAGGTAGTCGCTTGGCGCAGGCATATCTTCTCCGTAAAGATCAGAGTCCACATCTAAGTCCTCAACTTCCAGTATCGACTCAGGGGTTATGTCCGGCACTTCCAGTATTTTTGCGGTTTTACCTTTATTGATTTTATCTGCAAGAGGATCTGGTTTGTCTCCTGCACGAACTCGCCTGCCGCCTCTGTTTGTTCCGTCTTTTGCCATACGCCATCACCTCCTTTCCAGACACGGCTTCAATCCCCCCTTTGAACCGGTATTTTTCAACACGAAGCCCCCCGCCGCTGTCCGCTAAAAAAGGTTTTAGAGATTTGACTGCCCCCACCGGTCACCGCTCTCGACAGTGATTCGGGAGTGGCAGGATTTACAAAGAGACATGAGGTTGTTCTTCTCGTTTCCTCCGCCCTTCGATAGGGGAAGGATGTGATGGACTTCCTCAGCAGGGGTAAGCCTGCCTTGCCTTTGGCACTCTTCACAAAGGGGGTGGACCTTGATGTATCTATCGCGGATGCGTTTCCATGCACGGCCGTATCGTTTGTTGGATGCAGGGTCGCGTTGATGTTTGTTGTAATTTCTATTCATAGTTTTTTGGTGTTCAGCGCAGTATTGCCCGTCACTAACGAGCCGACCGCAGCTGGGGTAAGAACAGGGTCTTTTAGGCTTCCTTGGCATTTCCTCACCTCAATTCTGGCCATGAAAAAAGCCCCCGCAGATTTTTCCACGAAGGCCCTGGATCTTTATATTTATCTACCTTGATAGTATCACAAAAGCAATACTGACAAACAGTGACATTAGGTGACAACTTTAAGGAATTTGAATTATTCCAACCGCATCATCGTGTATTCGGTAGACATGCCGCACGTTATATCCCATATCCACAGCGATCTGTTCCCAAGTATCAAAACAAAGGTATCGTTTCTCAAGGAGAGTCTGATATTCAGGGTTATTGACTGTCTTAATGACTCCTACAATCTCCCGCTTTAAATCCACTAAACGATCAATGTCATTATTTATTTCTGCTTGCAGGTCCACGATTTTAGCCACTGCATCTGCCATTTTGGATGTTGCCCGGTTAGGATTCTTCGGCATGCCGGTAAGAGTGGATGTAGCTTTTGTAGCGAGCTCGTTAAGTGAAGCCACCTGTTCTAATTTACTATTTATCCGTTGGTCCAGGCGATAAGCCTGTCCGAGATATTCTTTCGCCGTCATCATATAACCTCCCCCTTAAGTTTTTCTATAAGCATCTCCGGGTCAACTGTAGTAAGCGATGCGTACCAGTCGGAATGGAAAAACCGCTCTACTTCACGTTTGGTATATAAAGCAGACTTATTGTTGGGGTACTTTTTCAGTTTTTTTAGTGAGTCGCGATAGTCCCTGACCGCCCGCAGGACAATGGCATTTGCCAGCATTTCATAGGGATCCTTCATGCGGTTTTTCTCCTTTCCGTTAGATTTATCTTGACTGCATTAATAAGGTCGGACTGGGTTTTTTCTTTTTTGCGAATCGCCGTCATAACCTGTTCATCAATGGTTCCTTTGGCAACGATGTGGTGGATAACCACCGTGTCCTTCTGACCTTGCCGCCATAGACGGGCATTGGTCTGCTGATATAACTCAAGAGACCAGGTAAGGCCGAACCAGATGAGGGTGGAACCGCCGCTTTGAAGGTTTAGTCCATGTCCCGCAGAAGCAGGGTGAATAACTGCAATCTGAATATCCCCATGATTCCAATCAGCGATGTCCTTTGAGGTTTTGATCTGTCTAACATCAAACCGCTTGCAGATACGCTCAAGGTCGTGGTTGTACCAGTAAGCAATAAGCACAGGCTTGCCGTTTGCACCTTCAATTAAATCCTCAAGGGCATCCAGCTTGCGGTCGTGGATATGGACCACCGCACCTTGATCATCATAGACTGCGCCATTAGCCATCTGCAGGAGTTTTCCCGATAATGCTGCGGCATTGGCTGCAGTAATTTCCTCACCCTTGATTATTGTTATTAGATCCCGCTTCATGGCATCAAGAGTTTCCTTTTCCTTTTCGGAAAGTTTTACTTGCACTTCGTTTACAATCAGCTCCGGAAGTTTGAGATAATCAGAACCCTTCATGCTGATGGTGATGTCTGAAATCAGTCGGTAGATAGCATCTTCTGCACCGGGTTTTGGTTTGTAGGAAAATATTACTTGCTGGTTACGCTTATCCGGTACGAAATAATCCTCTCGGTACCTGCCGATAAACCTCCCAAGCCTCTGGCCCATATCAAGCAATCTAAACTCGGCCCATAAATCCATTAGACCGTTACTTGCAGGTGTGCCGGTAAGACCGATGATTCTTTTGACCCGGGGACGAACTTTCATAAGAGCCCGGAAGCGTTTAGCCTGATGATTTTTAAAGGATGAGAGCTCGTCTATAATTACAGTGTCGAAGTCAAAGGGGAGGGAGCTATCCTCTACAAGCCACTTAACATTCTCGCGGTTGATAATATAGATATCTGCCGGGGTTTTGAGAGCTGCAAGACGCTCCGTTTCCGTCCCAATCGCTACGCTTAATTTCAGGTTTCTGATATGTGACCATTTTTGAACTTCGTTTTTCCATACATTGCCGACTCTTAAAGGGCAGATGACAAGTACCTTATGCATCTCAAAATAATCAAAGAGAAGTTCATTCAATGCCGTGAGTGTGATTACTGTTTTTCCCAGTCCGCAGTCAAGCAGTATGGCGGCAGTTGGGTGATCGATAATAAACCTCACGCTGTATTCCTGGTATTTATGCAGATTAGTTCGATTTAATAAACCGTCCATAAACATCCCTCTCTTTCTGTGCTGCATGAATTTTTGAGTGTTCAGACATTGTTATTAGCAGAAGATTGTCTGAACCATTATTCAGGTAGTAGTTCTTATCTTTGATTTGTGATTTTTTCCGTTTAAATTCTTGACCACACCAGTCACAATGAATTTTCAATTTCATGTAATATCCCTCCAATTTGCTCTAGGTCATCCAAAACATAAACCTTAAAACCTAACTGCCGTAACACCCCGTGTCTTTTTATCTGTAGTGGGCGGGGTTTCTTACCCGGAGCCTTTAATTCCACAAATGCCATCTTCCCATTTGGTAATAGCACCAAGCGGTCTGGCATTCCATCAAATCCGGGACATATAAGTTTAGGTGCAATCCCACTTGCTTTTTTAACTGCCTGTACTAATTTTTGTTCTATATGTTTTTCAAGCATTTTTTGCCTCCTAAGCATCAGGGGTAACCGGGGTGCAGGTCGTAGCAGGTCATATACATAACTTTTTATATAGACTTTTTTTTAACCCCTATAGAAGACTTTATAATATGACTTGCACCGACCTGCACCTTTGGGGAAATAGCCTATTCTAGGAGAAATTCAGACCTTAACCTTAATCCCTTTACAATAACCCCCATTTTGGTCTTTTGTCTTTCAAATCCTTCTGATTCTAAAGCCGTGTAAAAATCGGTTGTGCTCCTTGTATACTCACCGGTTCTCATGCAGAAGGCCCGGTACTCTCTATATACCTCGCCTGATTTTTCGGTAAGAGCTTTATCCAGATCACAGCACTCGTCGAGAAAGTGGGCCAGCCAGTCGTTATTTTCCTTATAGGCTGAAATGGCATCCCTGACTTTTTCCGGCAGATCTCTCTGGTAATCGTCCTTAATTACTTTTCTAGATCCTTCGATTATCCAGCTGAGTATCGCTCCGCCCGCATTCTCGAAAAGGTAATCGCCGTAGTTTTTAATATCCTGGCTGCCCTCAATCTTTGCGGCAAATGGGATGACGATTAACCTTCTCCAAGTACCCGTATCAATGGCTCCAACCTTTGGCAGGTGGTTGGTGTATAAAACCAAGGTGTGGCTCGGAATATAGCTAAAGGGATCCTTGTATTTCTTTTCCGCATATATCTCATCAGTGGAGCAAAGCTGTTTAACATTAGATGTATTAAGGCGCATGCCTTCTTCCATTTCCGCAGCAATCAATAGCCTTTTTCCCTTCGCTTCGGCTAGTTCCGGCTTTACGTTTCTCCTGCAGCCAACTGTCAGTATGTCTGCAGAAATGTTGCCACTATAGGTACCAAGCACCCTGGAGATTGCGTTCCAGAAGGTAGATTTACCATTGCGGCCTTCTCCATAGGCGATAATTAAAGCCTCCACATAAACCTTGCCAATGGCGGCAAGTCCCACTACCTTTTGCACATAATCAATTAAGTCCCGGTCTTTTAAGAAGAAGGTATTTAGGGCATCCATCCATTTATCCATACCTGCTGCACCAGGTTCCACCGCTGTTTCTTTAGTAATAAAATGATTAGGGTCATGCTCCACCTTGGTGCCAAGCCTTAGATCATAAGTGCCTTTTGGGGTGTTTAGTAAAAACTCATCCGTATCAAGATCACTTTGCCTGATTTCCAGCATGGGCCGAGCTTCTTTTAATGATGCGGCTATCTCCTTTGAGTCCCGACGTTTGATGGCATATTTTCTATACGTGCTTGCAGCTTCATACATATCAAAGGCATGGGATTGCTGTTCATTAAAAGCAGCCACTGCCTTTTTAGCTCCCATATTGGCCAGTATTTCGGCCGCCCCGTTTTTCACCATTTCATCCATCGCTTTTTTCATTTCAGATCTGGCCTCTTCCAATTGCCTGGTGGTGAGTTCCTGGGCTATTGCCTGTGCCTTTGGTTTCGATTCCTCCCAAAAGCTACCATTGTAAACGATGAAATCCGTGGCAGGGGAATACCTGAGTTTACTTTCATACTCCCTTGCTAAAACTACAGCCTGGCCCACATCCGAAAAATCCGATGGTTTTAATACGCTATCCGAGTTGTAGACCTCTGGTGGAATATACCCGGCCTGAGCCGCTACTTTTTTCCCAAAGCTAACCGCACTATTCCAGATAGTATTTAATTCACTTTCCTCCAGGGGTGGGTTGCATTTTTCCGCTTGTTTTAGGAACCGGGAGTGCGCTTCCTCGGTATTGCCAAAACGCTTAATAACTCTCCCGGCATAATGGGACATGGTGCTGTTGCGTTTTCCTTTGGGTATTTCTTCCTGCTCCTCATCCCAGTCGGCAAAGCTGCTATCCTCCAGGAATTCAACAATATTCAGGCTCCCTTCAAAAAACTCAACTTCACCATTATCTGAGCCAAAAATGAACCTGGCGCTGTCAAGAGCATTTGTGTCAAAGAACGGAAAGTTTAATGCGACCTCTTGTTTTAAGGTGGCGTATTCATCCTGGTCATTAATTGTTGGAGTCATAAAATACACATGAAACCTGGGCCTTGGAGATTTATCAGACTTTTGCTTCATGTGGTTTCTGCTATAAGATATGGCATAGGAAACCCCGGGGAAGGCTATAGCCACATCAACCGGAGTAACCCAGTCTTTAAGATCATCCGAGTGGTCATTATCGCAATCAAGGACAATATTATCAGCTGTAATGAAATTGGTGTTGCTTCGATAATTGTCCTTATACTCCGCACTAACATGGTCAAACTTGATTGCTTCAAGGAAAGAATCCTTATCTTTAATTACCGTCTTTTTAGGGTAAAAACAGTTTGAGAGGTTTCCCGCACAATCCGCTGTGTAGAGGGTAAATTCAATCATTATAAAGCCTCCCCCCTACCTTTATGGGTGAAGTATCTGATCGACATACCCCGCCTTTCTGGCTTGGCGATTTTTAAATCACGCACGGTGCCACCTCCAGGAAATCTTCCCAAGCAGTGATGGGATAACTGTTAACGGTTCCAAACCTTTCGTCATTTGTTTCGCACAACCTTATTTCAATAGCGTGGGAGCGGCAATATGCTGATAGACGCTTGCCAATAGACTGGCATTCAGAAAGGTTCCAGCCCATATTGAAAACCTTGTTATATTTGGCCACTGTAAAAAACTGAAGTGATGTGTTAAGGGCTATTTCGAGAGCTTCATTTTCTTCAGTCAAAGCAAATATTTGTTTTTCAGCTTCGATAGCTTTTTGCCTAGCAATTTGTAAAGCTCGTTCCATAATTTTTTCAGGGGAATTCCAAGCTTCCTCAATGGAGATAAAATATTGTCTAAATTTCCTGCCCATCTCACTACGCTGGAGCATACAAAGTTCCTTGGCCATAGCAATTGTAATAGCGTGGTCTGTTCTCGGCTTGCCCGGAAGCCCGTCAGACCTATGGCTCAAAAATGAGCAATAGTCTTTTCCTTCTTTAAACCCGTACTCACACATGCGCGGAAACCAGTCTTTGTACTGAGTAGCCACTTTAAGTGCTGCATGAAGTTCACGCCCACTAACGGTTGGTTTCTGGTTATCATAATTAATTGCAATTAAATCTTTCATCTCCCGACCTCCTCACATCTATAGTTGAAACACCTAATAGGCATATTGCGTTTCTTCGCCTTAGCAATTCCCTGTGCCATGCCACTACTAACACGCTCGCCAAACACCCACAATTCATCACATTTACCGAGAAGAATAAGGGCAAAACGAAGTCCTAATTCTCGCTCTTCCTTGTCTTCATCATCCATAAATTGCGGATAATGCAGGTGCGGCGCTAGGGGGATACAATTCTTTTTCGTCTTTGATGATGTTTGTTAAGGCTTCATAAGGGGTCGGGTCGTAGTAACCTTCAGAATTAAACTTATTTATCCTCATAAGCCAACACCCAATTTCTCTTTACTGCAGTCTGGGCAGTAAACTGCAGTTCCATGGAGGTCACTTTCTCCATCGCTGAATAGTTCCGCCAGGTCAATCTCCACCTCACACCCGCAGCCGGGGCAGGTGCAGAACACATTGTCATCGTGGAGTTCTACAGTTATATCAACTGTAGAAGTGATTTTTTCTTTTGCATAAAACATAGGGTTCGCCTCCTCGTGTTTATTAGGGTTTTAGCCCCTTAATACCCACAGGACAGTAAGAGGAGGTTTGGCAACCAAAATGTCAATTTAAAAAGCAGATACCGCCCTCATTATCTAAAGGACAGTACCTGCCAATTTCCGTAGTATTTTTTTAGTCTTTTTTATAAAATGTACAATCAAACCCGTCAGCCCGGAGCAACAGTCCTTTTGCCCAAGGCGGGGGTTGAGTCATTTGTTTACATATATCTTCAGTGGTTATGTGGTTTTCAGCTTCAATAACAATTTCATCGTGGATGTGCATTACAATAGGAAAGTGCCGTAGATTTTGCATGGCATGGCAGAGGAGGTCACGACTGAGAGCTTGTACGATATTCTCTACAAATTTAGGACCGTAGGATTGTAGCCGCTCCCATTTTTTCGTTGCTCCGACACCCTCGTAAGTCACGCAATCTGAACCAAACTGGTTAATTCCGATTCGCGGCTTTACATAAGCAAGGCGTCTGCCGGAGGGAAGGGTTATAAAGAGCATTCCACTCTGATAGGAAAAGCGAATATTGTGTGTTTCTGCTGTGGTCCGATCCCTAACTGCCTTTATTGCCGCCCGGTCAACATCCCACCAGAAGCGCACAATGTTTGAATTAGCCGAGCGCCAAGAGTTAACCAGGGGCTTAAGCTCATCTTCACTTAACCCCATCTCCAGAGCGCCCATTGCTTTTAAGGCTCCGACTGAGCCGCCGTAACCACAGGCTAAATCTGCCACCTTACCTTTTTGCCTGAGTGGACTCTTTTTATCTATCTGATTAATAGGCACATGAAACATTTGGCTTGCCGTGGCTATATATAAGTCCTTTTTTGCCTTGTAAGCATCAAGCACCCATTTTTCACTTGCAAGCCAAGCTAAAACAATTCTCTCAATTGAAGAAAAATCCGCCACGATAAATTTGCAGCCATCCTTGGGAATAAAAGAGGTGCGTATAAGCTCCGACAATACCTCCGGCACAGAATCATAGAGCATTTCCAAAGCCGCAAAGTTGCCGGAGCGTACAAGGTTTCGGGCTTCTTTTAGGTCAGTCATATGATTTTGGGGGAGGTTTTGTAATTGTATTAATCTTCCAGAGAATCTTCCCGTACGATTTGCCCCGTAAAATTGAAACATTCCCCGAGCACGACTATCTGAGCAGACAGCGTTTTCCATTGCTTGATATTTCTTTATTGATGATTTTGCCAGCCGCTGACGGAGTGACAACACCTCACTAAGGGGTTCCGGTGCAGTCTGCAATAACTCAGATACAGCCTTTTTGCCGAGAGTATCTGTTTCAAGGCCATTGTCAGCCAGCCACGCTTTTAATTGCTGTACGGAATTAGGATTATCAAGGGAAGTCAATGTTTCCATTTTCTCTAATAGTATAGAGCGGGAAAGTTCATCTGCTTGGATTGCACAACTCACAAACTCCATATCCAGAGCTACGCCCCGGTCATTAATTTCCTGATCCAGATGATATTCATCCCAAACACTCTCCGGCACGGGAAACTTTGAAAGTTTAACCTGAATGGACATTTCTGTTTCTACATCCCTTTGGTTATATGCCTTGAATGCCTCCCATTTATCAGGGGCATGTATAGGCAGATTGCGAGTTCTTTGGCCATTAGAAGCGGTAGGTTTGCAGGGAGTGCAAAAGTAGCGAATTAAATCTCTGCCCTCCGTCAGCTTTTGTTTCTCAAGACCTAATACCGCACCAGCTCCTTCAAGGGAAAGGGGCAGCCCCATATAGGCTGACCATATCATCGTGCAACGCCATGAACTGGGGTCGAGATATTCACCAGTCGGGTAGCCCAAATAGCGTGAGAGGCATATACGTTCAAATGCACTGTTGTGGGCAAATTTCGTAATGCTATCATCTGTCAGTGCTGTCAGCACATCGCCTGGTATTTTCTCTCCGCAGGCAAGATCGACCACTTGAACAGGACCACCGTCCACGCTGTAGCCGAAAAGTATAATTTCAAAATCGGATGCTTCGACATATCGGTAAACACCAGACTTAGCGAGATTTACACTGCTGAAGGTTTCAATATCAATCTCCAATGTTTTCATTAAACGCTCCTTTCCTTATATAGAAGTAGGGCAGCGAAGAAAAAATTCGCTGCCCATAAATGTAAATTAATTAGGAAAGGAAATCCTCATCAGGGTCAGTGGCGAAATCATCCTCCGCTTTGGACTTGCCGCCGAGGGGTTCACCGTCACGGATTTTTTGTAGATTATTAAGACCGCAGGCAATTCCTTTATTGCCATTGCTATTGAAAGCATATAGATTGATGCTGGCTCTGCCGTAAACCCCACTATAAACTTCAGAACGTTCAAGGATAGGTTGAAGATCAGCATCTACAATTCCCGGAGCAGTTGCAGAGTTGGCATTGATAAAATATCCATTGGCATAAGCTGGGTCATCGGGACGCTCAAGATCCCCATCACGAAGGGGCTGTTTAATAGCAGAAAGGGGAGGTACTTTTTTACCATTGCCTTTTAGCTTTGTTTCGCCCTCTTGGTAAGCGGCTTCAATGGCAGCCTTGATTTTACCCAGGGTTTGAGTGTCAGACTTAGGGATGATAAGTGATACCGAGAATTTTGGAGTGCCGCCATTAATAGATTTTGCCTCCCATACATTTGCATAAGACCAGCGCGTATTTGGACCTGTGATAACTTTCATAGGGTTCTGGTTGACTTTTTTAGACATAATTTTTTCCTCCTTAAATTTCAATAAAATCATTTATTGCAGTATTCATAGCCGGACGCTTATCACTCTCCGGCACGAGCGTTGGTTTACCTTGCGGCTTTTCGACAAACCCGCCAAGCAGTTCAGCGAATTTGGCTTTTCCGAGAGCCTTTTCCATGGCGGTGATGCCTTTTACCTTATGTTCGTAGGGATCGTAACCTGAAGCTTCTACTGTCTGGATAACTGCATTTTCATCGGTATATCTGCGATTGCTCCTGCCTTCTACTAGTTTTAGCCCTTGCCATTTCTTCCCGCCAAGAGCGGCTTGTAAGGCGTAGTCCTTGATGTCAGAAGCCCACGATACCAGAACATCAATTTTACTGAGGATGTCTTCAACATCGTCATCTTCCAAGAGTGGCGGCAGTTTAAAGTCGTAGCGGGCAAGCTCCATATTGTATTCAGCTCTGGCGCGGCATTCGTGTTTTGCTTTACAGAATCTGCACCACTCACCAGAGCGGTAGTTACCGTCCCCGGCGTAAGCAAGAAGGGCGGTAGGCTTTAAAACCTCATTAGCCCACTGGTAAAGGCTTTCTTTGGAAACAGTATGGGTGCTGATGTTATCCCTACGGGGCTGATAAATGGTCATACTGACCGTGTTGATGTCATAGATGCCATCGAACAGTTCCAGTGCCCCCAAACTGTATAATTTCATTTGCGGGTTGTCCTCTGATTCCACCAAAACGCCCTGGCCATGCTTATAATCAACAATGTGGAGCGTCCCATCAGCGATAATTAAAGCATCACCGGTACCAAAGCCGCCTTCAACGTATTTGGAGAAATCAAGACGCTGTTCAATAAGGACCATGGGGTCGGCGCATTCCTGCTTTGCCTTTTCCACAAGTTCTAAAATATAGGTGGCATAACCAGTAGCGCATTCTTCCATTTCCTCGTTATAGTAGGCAAGGCCGGCGGTGGGATCTTTAGCCTTTATGCCAAGAGCGGCTTTTAACTTGTACTCCCCCAGGGTATGAGCCTCCGTTCCTTCAGCGGCATAACTGCTGCCTTTATCCTCATATTGCTGGCTAAGTCTAGGTGCGGGAGGGCAATTTAACCAGATATGACTTGAAGATGCTGAAAGGAGTGCATGTTTACCCATCTCCCAATACCTCCGCCTCCGCAAGCAGTGCAGAATATTTGGCCGGGTCAATCTCACTAAGCTTCGCCGCACCATGCTTTTCTAAGAGAGCCTTAATCTCAGCGGTGTGACCGCTACGGGACTTCTCCGCAAGAACAGCCCTAACAGACTCTAATGTGAGAGGTTTTTCTGCTGGTGTAGAAGATTCTGTCTTTGGTTGTTCTTCTGCCTGAATACCACCGCTACCAGCTAATAAGTCAGCGAGAGAATCCGCTGCACTAATAAGTGATTGAGCAGCGTTTCGTAGTTCTGTTATCGCAAGCGATAGTTCACTCATCTTGCCCATCTGGTTTTCCTCCTTCCCCCTTAAATGCATCTTGCTGTTGAAGTGCGAGCAGCTTCTTAGCAAGTCGTCTGGACACTACGCTTATTGCGGCAAGAATACCAGCGAGTTCCTCATCAAACTCGGCATCACGCAGGACTGTATCTGTTCTGTTTGCCTTTGTTTGCATATGGTTACCTCCGTTTCCGGGGGAAATTATTCTCCCCTCGCCATCCACAGGACAGCAAGGGGAGGTTTGGCAACCAAGGCCGGAGTTTTTATTTTTTTGTTTCCATAAGTACACGTAGTTTTTCTAGGATTTTCTTCTTGCTTTTGTTCACACTTTGGTGTTTCAAGCCGATATCGGTTGCATAATCCCGCTCAGTTCGGCTCTTAAAGAAGAGGGCGTCTATAAGCGACCGCTCCTCCGGATCCAGCTCCTTTAGTGCCGCATACAGTTCTTCAAGGAGAAGTTTGTCCGCAACAAACTCAGCAATGTCAACGGGGTCGGTTATCTCGAAACCTTCTTCTTTAAATCTTTCTAGTGAGAGAGCACTGCCTGTTCGCTGCTTATCGCACTTACTGCAATCTTCAGTGCATCGTTTTGTTCTGCCTTTACCATCGCTAATGATGCATCTTTTCTCACGTTCTTTTCGCTTGTGTTCAGCCCAGATCGGACGTTTGTAGGCTCTGTACACCTCTTCACTTACTTTTACCTCTTGACCATCAATGGTGAGGTAATACTGCTTTGTTTCTTGATTGACTGTATTTTGCATTTTCGCGTCCTTTCCGTCCGAGGCATTGACGGTGGGACACAAAAAGAGCCTGTGGAGAAGATGTCCACAGGCCTCGCTTGTCCGAAAAATGGGCGCACGAAATCACGATGGGTGCATCTTCATTCCAAACACAGTCTTCATCACTGTGTTCTGAACTCTCTATGCATCCCGCCGTCCTAATGCGCATCTCGGACATTGAGATTTTATTTAGAAAGCATTGCTGCTTATCTATAAACTTAATGTAGCACGGATATTTTTTTGAAAATGGACATGTCATGTCCTGTCAAAACCTATGTAAATAAAAAAAACCGGAGTTATCTATTTCAGCCTTTTACGGCTTTCATAGATAACTCCGGCGGTTTGCTCCTCGATTGGTTACGGGGCAGATTGCGGTAGTTTCTCTTTATCAACTGCTATCGCAGCTTTTACTTGATGTACAACATCCTCCCAGGGAATGGTTATATATTTATACTTGCTAATTTTTTGTTCCAGATAAACCTTCTCGCCATCAACGATAACATCGCAGAATCGCTGGGGCGTTGGTCTGGAACTATGCAGATTTCGTATAGGTTGTTTAATCATATGCCTTCCTCCATACGCTCTAATTAAAATGGGATTGTATCATCATCTTCATCATCACTTATATCATCTTTCATAAAGGCATCAATTACATACTGAAGTTCATTTTTTAACCTTGGGTGCTTCATACGCTCGCTTACCGTTGTATACAGGTTTTCTACCAAATCTGCCAATGGAGATTTATCTTTATTACTGCACAGAAAATTTGCTCCAGTGCCTGGTGTATACATCCAAATTTCTTTTGCAAAAGCGTCTGGGTCATTTACCCTATGAACGGACTTGCTGATGCTCATAAGATAAAGGACCGATCCGTTTTTTAAACGTAAATTGAAGCAATCTCCATTAATATAGGTTTTACAATCAAAGGCGTTAGAAACAAAAACGACTCTTGAAACCTCATCAGGATAGTCGGACTCACCCTCTTCATAAAAAGTTTCGTAACTCAGAAGTGGATGATCCGAATTGCCATTTTTATCTGTTTCGGCTCGATTAAGTCGGTCTGCGGATTCTTTATTCCAATCCAATTTATCGTCTAAGGTGTCCTTATTTAATTTCTCGAGGAAAGACACCAGGTACCGTTCAGTTGGAGTCATTTCTGCAAGTTCTACATTCAACAATGTATCCATGCTGGTGTTCAAAGAATCTGCGACCTTCATAATAAACTCTATTCCCGGCTTTGTATTGCCGTCCTTGCTTATTCTGGAAATATATCCAGGACTAACACCAGCATCAGTCTCTAGTTCACCTATTTTTTTCCCGAACTCTTTCAAAAGGAAAGCTATGTTATCAAGCATCAACTGTTTATTGAATTCAGTGGTCATATCGGCATACTCCTTTCTACTATTTAATCAATATAATATCATTTCTTTACGTATCGGTCAATACTAATTATTCTCTTTACTATTTATTCAATTTAATTTTTGGTTTTGACTGAGACAAAAATCAAAAAAGCAGACCCTGTATTGCCACAAGTCTGCTTTCATATTATATGGACCGGACACGACATGTCCGTTTTTCATCGAAAATTATTTTAAATTTCTACGCCATATTGAGATAAATAATCTTGAACAGCCCATATAGGCTCTGGGTATTTAATGTGAAGTGCCTCATTAATCCATTGGTGATTTGGATTCAGCGGATTCAGCGAACACTGCAAAACAGCCATAAGTTTCTCACTGACAATAGGGGGAAGGTGGAGTCCGAAGCAGATAAGAGCCGCCGTTTCTACCCTTGGAGTCGTTTCACCCTTTACGGTTCGGCTGATGGTCTTTGGATCACGGTCGATTTCAAAACCTAGATCGGTATAATTCATTTCCCGCCACTTCAGCAACAGTTCAATACATTGTTCCGGGTCATCTGTCATCTGCTTCCGGATTTCAAGAGCCTCTTCCTGCTGCTTTTTCCTCATAGCAATCTGACGCTCCTGTGGCGCATTCTGGTAACCGTTATGATATTTGATTTCGAAGGTTATATCACTCGGCTCACGATTCAAGTAACACTCCGTATGGTATTTGTCTGCCACCTTGCTCGTAACGGTCATGTCAAAGACAAGGCAACATTCATCCATATGGGAGCGTGCATAATCGGTTAGTTCAAGCTTGCCATTTTCACCTGCCTGAACGTAAAGCGGAGCATTATATACATAGTGATTATCAATAAAGAGATAGTCACCGTTGTCAGTTAAAGCACGAAGCTCCTGGTTAAAGATACGTTCGACCGCCGCATCCTGGGCAGACAATGAGAATGTCTGGTTTACTCTTATAGACCCCTTTCGGAATCCATGGGGTTTAACATAATGACCGTCGATATATGTAAAGGTGCCGACAGCTTCTTCATACCCGGCATCTATCATACGGATTTTTGCTGAAATGCGGGATACACAGAAAAATATGGCCAAAGCATCAATGACAGGCTCCATTACATCAATAAGTTCAGATGTACCCATTTCCGCACGGAATCGCTTTATAAATTCAAAAGCCTTGGTCTTAAATGTCGAAAGTGGCATTTGAATCCTTGGTGCAAGAGCATTTGCCTGCCATTCCATCCAATCGGTCGCATCTTTACCATTGCCTTTTATGCCGCCTACCACTTGGCACTTTATCTGAGTGGCGTTTTCATTGTATAGCCGTTCCAGTTCAAAGGCTTTCCTGTGTTTATCCCAATGGACACACTCATGAATGATGGTATTATTAACAGACCCCAGATTGCGTAAAAAATATGCATCAGGGTCTACAAATATTGTGCCGCTTTTAACTTTTATCTGTTGGAAAGATGAACTGCTTTTATCGTAGTATTCCGTTTCGCAATCCCTGAAAAATACCTGGCCAAACGTAGAAAAATCGGAAGTGATATGTTTTAGCTGGACTAAAAGCCTCATGCGTTCTGCGAGAAGTGTAGGATCAATAGCCATTGGCTCGTATAAGGCTTCTTTATAATACTCCTCCAAAAAGGCTCGTGCTACAGCTTCCAATTGTTCTTTATATATAATGGGAACAAGTGAATCCGACATAGGATTATCTTGCTTACCGCGGTAGTTATATTCTTCCGTAGCAGAAATAGCGAAATCATCAAGGTCCTGAGAGAGGTCACCGGTACATGAAACTTTGAACCACTGTGTTTTTTCATCATGCCGGTCATTATGCCTGTCAGTTTCCGATATCTCAAACACAGCTTCAAGTAGAACATCAAATGCTATTTCCATACCTGGCAGATCATCTATAAAGACATGTTTGACTTCAATATCCGACAATTCAGCACTATCAATAGTACGCACCAGTTGGGAGGAGACATCAAGATCACTATAATTCTGTTCCAAATAGCCGGACACAGCATCATAAAGCTCGTTATAAAAACGACTTGCAACATAAGCTTTAAAAGAACGATCTCCTGCCATAGCCGACCCTCCCACACTTATTAATCCATCAGCTATTTTACGTTATGTGTGCTGCAATCAATCTCAAAAATAATTATCGACAGCTCGGTAAACTATTAATCATATCCAAAACATAACCTTCACTGGTTATTCATTATTACCTATCCTAAGTAAACATTCTCATTGTGCCATTCTAAATAAAACGGTTCTGGCAGCTGATCTTTTCGATCGGGCAAAATAATCAATTTACTGCCATGGTGGGCGTAATACACTTTACCATTGCCGAAATCTTCTTTTATGCGATGACTTACCTCTACAGTAAGATCCTTATCTATAGTTATATATCCTCGATCAAACGTAAGCGTCAAATACATTCTGACGTGAATTACAATAAGTCGGGCTCATCCACGCCAAGTATATCACAAAGAGCATTATTAACTGCTATCCTGAAATCATCATCCGATATGTCGTTGGCTTGAGCATATTCGACGGTATCATCAATAGTGCTGGCGAATTTCCGCGCTAAAAGTACATTCTCCCTTTCCATCATTGGAAAATGCTCAATAACATAACCTGAATAATCTAGTTCAAAATGATCCCTCGATATCTTTCCGTCAGCGAAATCAGAGACAAAGTCTATCATAAACGCTGTATGTTTCCCAACCTTCATTAATCTTCCTCCCAGGCATATTTTTCAGGTTTTGTTTCCTTGGGCTCCGGTATAATTACCTTCTGGGGTAATGCTGCACTACCGGGAAGCAAATCTTCAATTGTGGAGGCATAGCCAGGTTTTCCAAGGTTAGGGGCATTAGTGAAAATCCACGCCAAATATTCAAATGGATTCAGGCCGTTTTCCCTGGCGGTCACAACAAGACTATAATATACTGCGCTAGCTCTCGCACCGTTCGGCGTGTTGCTGAAAAGCCAGTTCCTACGCCCAATAACAAAAGGCCTGATGCTACGTTCGGCCCGGTTATTCGATATTTCCAGACGCCCATCCAGTAAATATCGTTCAAGATATTTGCGCTGGGATTGCGCATAATACGCTGCTTTGCCAAGAAGGGTTTGGGGCAGGGCATTCAAGTGTTCAATCCAATTGTAAAATTCATCTATCAGCGGCTTGGACAGCCTTTCACGCTCTTTAAGCCGATTTTCAGGGGTCAACAAAGCGAACTGTTTCTCGAAATAGAACAGTCTGTCGCAATAGCTGACTCCTCTTGCTGCATTGGAATCCGCTTGCTTGTCCTTTGGCAGGGTTTTCAGCGCATCAAAAAATTTTCGTCGCAGGTGGCTCCAGCAACCAACAACTATAATTTTTTCGGGCAGTTTGTGATACCCGCTATATCCGTCCGCGTGAAGATATCCTTTGAAATCTTTCAAAAACGTTTGCGGATGTATAGGCTTTCTATCGGGTTGATAGTCATAAAGTACGATCTGCTGTTTGGCCTCTCCACTGGTGCGGTACAGCCACATGTAACTCTTTGACTGTGCCGCTTTCCCAGGTTCTTTCAATACCTGAATAGTCGTCTCATCTGCATGAAGTACTTCGTGCTTACATAATCTACGCTTCAGCTCTTCATATATCGGTTCTAGCCAGGCCTCACTGGCTTTGATCAGCCAATTTGACATAGTCTGCCGGGAAAGCAGAATGCCATTTTGTTTCCATTCCTGCTCCTGTCGGTACAGTGGCGATGCCATCATAAATTTCTGCACTGCTATATGGGCAATTGTTTCAGGTGCGGCGAATCCACCTTTTATGACGGGTTCTGGCATATCTGCCTTAACGATAGGAACATGATCGGAAGTCTCTTCACAATTCCGGCAGGCATAAACATGCTGCACATGACGAGTAATTATTGCTTTGGCAGGAATTATCTTTAGTTCTTCGCGGGTTTCTTTTCCCATTGAATGCATATCGCTGCCGCATTCCGGGCATATACAATCTTCAGCCGACAACTGGTGTTCAATTATCTCAATAGGTAATTCCTTCGGCAATTTGTCAGTTGTTAGACGTGTCCGTTTGCGGTAATGGGCTTTTACTTCGGCAATTTTGGGTTCCGGTATGGTCATATCCGCATGTGATTCGGCTTCGTTGAATAAAGACAATTGCAAGCTATCAGTTTTTTCGCTTGATGTCCCAAATTGCTTATGCTTTGCTAGACGAATTTGTGACATTAACCACTCTAACTGTTTCTCTAATTCAGCGATCTTACGATCCTTTTCTTCAATTATACCAAGCAGTTTTTCTGCTGAAATTTCCTGTGTTTCCATAAGAAAATTATACCAGAAAAACTGCTAAAAAGCTAGATCTTATGGGCTTTTAAGCCCTTTTTATGATATCTATTTTAAGAAATTTGCCGCTCTAATACTTCGTTCCTCTTAAGCTTTTTCTCTAGTTTCGCACCTTCTATTAGGTATGATAGTTCTTTGGCATCAAGCACCATAGTAGCGGCATCTCCTTTTGCTGGCCAGCGAAAACGTCCGCGTTCCAGGCGCTTGAAATACAGCCAGAATCCATCGCCGTCCCATTCCAGGATTTTTATCCTATCCCGATTCCGGTTGCAAAAGACAAACAGCGCCTCCGAAAACGGATCAAGGGAAAAGCTTTCTTTAACCAGGGTCATTAGGCCGTTAATCGATTTCCTCATATCTGTATATCCACAACATAGGTATACAGGTTTTTCGCTCCATCTCATTACAGCACCCTTAATACGCGGCAGACTTTTTTTAATAATTCTGGATCAGTACTTTCATCTACAGTGACACGACACCCGCCGACTTCAATATCCAGTGTTGATTTTATTTTTTGACTTTGGGCAATTTGTATCCATCCTTCTGGAACATAGTTAACGGGCTTTTCTAACTTTGAAAGCTCTGCACATGCAGCTTGTCGTAACTTCCGTTGCCAGTAATAGTATGCGTGTCTACTTATTCCAGTTGACTCACAGAATTCCTTAATGTTTTGCCCGCTGTTTTGCCGTTCTTGTATCACTTTCATCCAGTGTAATAATCGGTATTCCGCAGTAACCTTTTGTGTGTCCATACAATCACTCCGTTTTCGTGTTGAATTAGTTGGCCTACTTTTTAAACTTTTTAAACTTTTTCAACCTTGTCATCATGATTGTACAACTTTTTGTACTGCTAAAGCCACGTCACGATTTATTTGACGCTTACGTTTTTTTGGACTCGGTCACGCCGCAAAACCCATACTACGTCTATAATCCACAGGACTCATCGCCCCGAGAGACATCTTGATTCGTTTTTCATTATACCATCTAAGATAGCTGTCTAGCTCATTAATGAACTGTTCTATGGAAACATCTTGCCATGAGCAATAATAAAACATCTCATTTTTGAGCCTTCCAAAGAAACCTTCACACGCAGAATTGTCTGGTGAACAGCCTTTCTTAGACATTGATCTCGTTAATCCGGAATTTTCCATTCTTAAGATCCAACCAGGCCAACGATAATGGCAACCTCTATCCGAATGCACGATTGGATGCTCTCCATATGAAAGATTGCAAATAGCTTCATCTAACATCGTGTTGACCAACTCCGCATCAGGGCTGGTCCCGATTGTCCAACTAACCACCATCCCGTCAAAGCAGTCAATTATCGGCGAAAGATAAACCTTGCCTGCAGGTATATGGAACTCAGTGAGGTCGGTCAGCCATTTGATATTTGGCGCTCCAGCATGGAAGTCACGAGCGACCACATTCTCTACAGCAGGGCTTATTTCTCCTTTATATGAACTGTATTTACGCTTTTTCCTGCATGGGACGACAAGCTTTTCCTCTCCCATTATCCTCCGAACAACCTTTTCGGAAATAATCTTCCCCTTACTCTTGATTACAGCATGCAATCGCCTGTATCCATAGCGACTTCGATTATCAGCAAAAGCCTCTATTATCTCAGTTCGCAGAGCAGAATATTTGTCCGGTCTGCTCTGGGCTTCTTTCTGATAGAAATAGCTACTTTTCGGCATATTTGTCATCCTTAGCAGTTCTTTTAACTGATACTTCATCCTTAGGGCATCAATCAGGAAAGCTTTTTCCTTGTTCGTCAACTCCCGTGGATTGATGCCTTTGCCTTTTTTTATGATTTCTGCTGCCTTGTTAAGTATATCTAGTTCCATCTGTTTCCGATATATCTCTTTTTTCAGTGATTCAACTTCTGCCAAAAGTGCATCCCTATCATCTGGAACTGGTGGTTTACAAGTTCCGTCCATAGTTCTCGTTTTCTCCTCACCGAGCAGCTCTTTTTTCCATCTATATAGGCTAACCCTACTTACACCGTGTCTATCAGCAACGGCTGCTGCTGCACTTTCCCTAGTGCACAGTTCAATTACTGCATCTTTTTTCTGCTCTTTAGAAAATTGTAGCATAGCGCCACGTCTAATACGAATCTTCCGCTCACCGGGAACCAGTTTGTCAATCCATCCCGCAAGCGTCTCTCGAGTCGGGTATCCGATCGCTCTTACTGTTCTGCTAATACAGCGCCCGTGTTCAAGATAGTAATTGACAGCCGCTTTCATTTGATCCGAAGTATATGTCGAGGACCTGGTGAATTTTTCATGTAATGCACCTGTTTCTTTAAACTCTTTATACCATCTAATCAACATCTTATAACTTGGATATCCTAATTCTTGCACAGTGGCAGCAGCACTTTTATCATATTTGATGTAAAGCTCTACTGCTTTTATTCGATCTTCATACGAGTACATGAACTACCTCCTGACTTATTAAAAGTCCAGGTTTTCGTCCGCACCCCCTTTCTGTCCATTTTAGTTTATCAGTTACATCAATCTTTCAACGATTACTGAGAGGGGGTGTGCATTGAATTAATCAGTATTTCTTTCTACAAAGTCAGTGTAATAGCGTTGCATGATGACTGCAAATTGTGCCCGGTTGGCACCGGTTTGCGGGGAGACTAGATTGTTCCCAACACCTGTTATGAGACCGTTAGCCACGGCCCATTGCATTTGTGCTATAGCCCAGTCGGAAATGTAATCCGCATCATGATATGCACCCAAATCGTCTTTTTTGCTTACATCGTATCCCATGAACTTGGAGTATTGGTGTAAAATGGCGATCATTTGCTCCCGGGTCAATATATCTTCGGGACCGAAATTCCCGTTTCCATAACCGGATACAATGTTATTTTTCGCGGCCCAGGTTATGGCTTCTGTATACCATTTATCCTCCTCCACATCGGGAAAAATATTCTCCGCCGTTTCCTCACTTTGAGAAAGCCGATAGAGCACAGCCACCAGCATGGCCCGAGTGGTATCTAAATTCCCGTCAAATCGTCTCTCGCCTGTGCCTGCCATTAAACCATGCACCACACAAAACCATGCGGCTTCATCATACCAAGTATTTTCATCCACATCATCAAAATAATCTATTTTGGTGTACTCGGTGTCTATGCTTACTCCCCCTGCGGGCATCTGGAAACTGTAAGTGCCGTCACTGTTTTGGGTAACTGTAAGGGGATTTCCGTTTTGATGGAGGACAGTGGGTACATGGTTTTCATAACCCGGGTCCGGCTCAATGGTAATATAGACAGTTTCACCGGCCTTAGCCTGCTGACTGCTGAGTGTTATTTGTCCATTGCCTTGGTGAGCGGCTTCGCTATTGGTTATTACCGAGTATTGGGTGGTAGCGTTTACTGCACTGCCGCTACTACTCCCACCACTGCTTCCGCCGCCACTAAAAGTCTCCCAGGTTGCTGTTACGGTTACATTCTTGGCGGGCATAATAAAGGTTGTGATTTGGGCATTGGCATTAGCAAAATCCACATCTGTTGAAGTCCAGCCTTTAAAGGTATAACCCGAACGATTACCGGCATTTATAGTGACAGTGTCATTTTCAGCGTATTCGCCTGCGCCGGCAGCATCGGTACCCACGCCGTTCAGGGTAAGCGTGTATTTTTCGGGTACTACAATAGACGCATCCTGTAATTCAACACTTACCGTTACAGGCTTGGCCGACATGGTGAAGGTGTATTTCTTACCTGCTGTTACCTGGGTTATTACTACATTATTGCTGTCAGCATCAGTGACGGTAATTGCCTTAAATTGCTTTCCGCTTTGAATGCCGTCTATATTTATGGTTACAGTGGCCCCTTCTTCTGCTAAAGCAGCCGGGTTGGTTGTCACCGTGGCTGTACCGCCAATTACCTCTGCTACAGTTATTGAGTATTTAGCCGGTATATCCCCGCCATATTCATTTATATCCCGGAAAGTAATACTATTCTCGGTAGCATAGTCATTTGTACTTGAGCCGGGAACACCATAAATAATTAAATCCTGTGAATATCCGGAAAATACTCCTTCTCCAAGAGCGGTGTCCCCATTGGGGATTACAACTTCGGCTAAATCTTGGTTATTGGCAAAAGCATATTCAGCAATGGTAGTAACGCTATTTGGAAAAACCACCTTGCTTAATTGATTATTGGAAAACCCATGCACTCCAATAGTAGTAACACCATTCGGAATAGTTACCTCTGTCAAAGCATTTGAACCAAATGCAAATTGGCCTATATTAATTAGCGTATTAGGGAAATTTACGCTTTTGATTCCCCTGGAATAAAAGGCCATATTATTTATACCTGTGACCGGATAGCCTGCTATCTCATTTGGTACTATAATATCCTGTAAATCCTCATCGGCAAAACCGGTAATAATAACCTCGTTGTTGTCAAGGTAATAGTTGAAAACCGCCTTTTCCTCAAAGTTAGCCACCAGTTGCCGGTCTTCGGCTGCCTTAAATGTATAAACCGGATCAGTGCTGACCACTTCACCATTTTCTGTCCAGCTAATGAATTTGTACGATGCTCCAGGTACAGCTTCCGCTATTACATATTCTCCGGGATTATAAATCCCGCTGCCATAAACCTGCCCTGCTTCAGTTGAATTTGCCTCCAGGGAAATAGTAAATAAATTCAGGTCTTCAATCTCGGTAATGTTAAACATTACTGTAGCGCTATTTTTTGAGGGGTCTGTGGCGGTTAAATAGATGGAATGGGCACCGCTGACATTGGCAGTCCATTCAATCCTGCCGGAATTCCCAGCATCCTTGATTAAATTTAATCCGTGCTCTAATAAATTACTATATAGATTTATATCTAATGAATCACCATCGGGGTCGCTCACTTGATATGGTATGGTGATGGTCTCCCCTCTGTTAACCACTCCTCGATCGTTTTCATAACTATTAGGTTCTGCAAATACAGGTGGGCCATTGGGTGCTTTTATACTAAACGCAAAATCATATCCGGTTCTATCCCTCTCGAGACCCGATACCGGGTCCTTTAAACCGATATACACATTGTAATTACCAGCGGCAAGATCCTCGGGTTCCCAATAGTAGGTGTAGGCACCTAGCTTATGGTAATTCTCATCCATCATTTCGTTCAATATTTCAGAGCCATTTTCGGCTTCTACAATAACTGTCGCCTCTAACCCACTTTGCCAGACTGTAGCATAGGCATCAAAGGTGACTTGTATAGCTGATCCACTCACTCCTCCTTTAAAGTCGGACGGAGTTGTTGCAAGAGTAGCTAAGTCAGGTTTTAAATCTTCATCCGAATATTCAACATTAATGGTAAGATTAGTTGTCGGTTGGTCGGGGTCATTGGTTTGCAAATCAATGACTTCTGCCAATGATGCTTCCGTCTCACCCGGCAGAATCAGCGGTATAGCTATCAATTGTTTCTGGCCCGGATAAATGGTATATTCTCGGATGAATAAAGGCGAAACTAATGTAGTTGCTTCATCAGCCGGTAAAAACTTCACATTTAGATCCTCTCTGCCACTGTTCTCCAATTCAAAATAGGCATTCGCTTCGGTCGTCCCCGGCTTTACCTTTACGGTTACTTCTGTTGCGGACAGATCTAGTATCGGCTTCTGCTCATAACCTGCAATTGTGTATTTGCTTGAAACAGCTTCAGTTGAACGCATTCCGTCAGTTACAAGCACTTTAAATACATAGTTTGTGCCTTTAGGGAAGTTTGCGGCATTTAATTTATAAGAATAATTGCCGCTTGCATTATTAGGAATATCTGCCGCAATGGTATCCCAGGTGTTTCCGCCATCAGAGCTTACTTGTAATTCCGATAGCAGAGCATCCCGGTCGGCATCGCTGGCCTCCCAGGCAATCATAAAATCACCGGAAAGAGAGGTGTCGCCAGGCCCGGTAATGCTTGCGACAGGAGCATTTGCGGAGTACTCATACCTTTTAAATATTTGGGTAATGCGACCATATTCTTGTTTTCCAATTTCAATAGCGTGCACACCATCGGCAGATAAATTCGCTATTAAATTAGCATAGTATTTACCTTCATATTCATAATCTGAGAAAAAGTATTGTGATAACATTTCACCATTAGAATCAAGGGTTTGAATTACATAAGGGTTATTAACAAAATCGTCATTTATATCGACATCACCAGTGTGTTTTATTATGGGGTCAAAATAAATTTTTCTATTATTTGATCTGACATCCTCAATACTCCCTGATAACAATAGAACTTCTGATTCTGCTTCCCCCGAAAATACATTCATCCTAAGAAAGCTCTTTTCTCTTGTAACCGGTTTGGTTGCGTATTCCAACAGGGCATTGTATTCCCCCTCGGTTGGCCAGGGTAAGGTAGCAGAATCATACATGATTGTTTCATAGGCTGGATCACGACCTGCAACATTATTTATGGGGCTGCCATCATGGCCGTTAGCGGATAAGGGTTTATAATCACCTGAGGGATAAACATCGGAAAAACCCAGAGTGTGGATAAATTCATGGATAGTAGTATGTGGTAATGTTTTACTAGGCTCAATCAAAATTGCACCATGTACTGCTCCAAAAAAACTCCAGTTCATGCCCAGCATACCCGAGTCTTGCAATCCTGCTGCTCCCAGAAAACCACTTGGTGTCATGCCTACATAAAGGTCATATTTATCGGAAAAAAGCTTTTGCGTTCGGTCCAACTCCCGAAATATCCTGCTTAAATACATATTATGGGTGGAAAATCGGGGTTTGGCTATAAACATAGGGCTTTTTTCTACAAATTTTATGGGAGCAGGAAATACCTTTCTTATGAATTCCTTTTGTTTACTTAGACTGCCATAAGATATAGAAGAGCTATTTTCCTCTGAGCCGACTTGAAGGGGAACAAAGGCAAAGGTAAATTCTTTTTTAGGTTCATAGAGTTGATGACTAGAAACCGGGTCCTCTATATACCCTCTAACCTGCTCTTTGTCCCGGACTCCCTCGTCCTTATTGCGAACCACGGCTCTGATACCTAAATGTTTACCTGCCAAATCCTCTGGACTGATCTTAATATAGGCACGGTGGGAGCCTCGGAGAATAATATCCCGCTGGGGATCATATTTTTCTTTAAACACCATGGGTGAAGTTTCTATTAGTGTTTTTTCAGGGTTATCAACATCATATACTTGGAGTTTTACACCTTTTATTTCTGTATATGGGTTTTTAAAGTACCCCTCAGAAACTTTAATTTCCGGAGAAAGGTAAAGGGGGGCATTATGACCTTTAACTATACGTGAAGGGTTATCTATTACCTGGGTTAAATTCCATTTAAGCTCAAATGTTGGCAGCTCGGTCATAGTTAGTTGTCTCCGGTCCTCCGATGTAGTGTTATACGGGTATCTGATTTCTGCTATACCCTCTTCATTGGTTGTTCCCCCGTTGTCGCCATCGTATTTTGCCCCGCCCCAAAACTGCACCGTCCTGCCTTCTAATGGTTCTCCCGCTGTATTGACAACTTTAACTTCAATAATACCTTCAAAATCCTTCAGATCAGGATAGGTATAGTATTGCCACAGGATATCTTGCCCTAAACCTTTTACAAGCGCTCCATATAGTGCCGGTCCGGAAACACCTATCTCACGCTCAATGAGAAAATCGCCGCTGCCTATTGTAAATGTGGCTATCCCGTCGGTATTGGTTGTTTCCCAGCGATCTGTGGGCCTAAAAATACAATAAGGCTTATTATTATTAGAACTCTGCCTCCCCCAATAATAATAGATGTTGGTAAGAACCCCTGCCACCGGCTCTCTTCCACCTTGATCGTCTGATTCGCGAGTAATCTTCACATCCACTGTTGAATTCCAGATATCCCCATCAATGTATAAGTTTCTATCATAGTCATCATGTAAGCTAATTTGCTCCTCATTATTAATTTCAACAGCAAGCAAAGGTGAATCATATACCTGTACCTCGGTCCTTAATGTGCCAATCAACTCATTAGGAACCTTTTTGGAATAGAAATCCACCTCGAAAATAATAAAATAAAACCATGGGTCATATTCTTCGTAAATGATGCGCGGTTCATCTGCTTCTACCAGATCAAGCTTTTCAATATTAATATCTTCCAGGTCAACAGTTGCTCTCTCATATATATCACTATCTCTTATGGTAAACACTGCTTCTGGTCCATATAAACCATTAGCTATATAAAAAGGACTTTCACCTTCTTCAATAATTGGAGTAAAACCTACCTCGCAATAGGTATAATATTCCTCCTCATCACCTTCCTCGGGAACACGAACTTCGAAGTATCCTGTTACCTGCGCAAACTCATATGATGTTTTTATAGCGGACACTCCATATATTGGCGGGTTTTCACTTATTGATGGGACCACACCATTGTCCTCTGCTTCCATTATTTGCATCCTATTTGCTCCTGCTGGGGTTGGAACGGGCATTGGCAGTTCATCTGAAGTGTCTGTATCATCCAAAGAATTGTCAACAATCCTATTATCCATATCATTACCCTCATTACCCTGTTCTTCATATACATCTTCAGAGTTATCCTGTTCATCCTCATAATTCCCACTATCGATATCACTATCCTCTTCTCCGTATACATCTTCAGATACGGAGATAACCTGTTCATCGCCTTCTGTCACAAAATGGTCACTTTCAGCCGCTGCGCTAAAAGGAAACATGGTCATAACAAAAACCAAACAAAGCATTACACTCAAAAGCCTCTCTCTTACCACTTTTTTTCCTCCCCTTAATTTTTCATCCACTTCATTACCAACCACTCACTCTGGCTGTTAAACCGGTTTCCCGCCATAGTCTTTCCTTTACTTCAAATACTTCCTGCTCATCCACCATACCATGGAGCAGGCGCACCCACATGGTCTTAGTGTCGTCACCGAAAGTCAACTGCATATGAGCCTTTTCAATGACAACCGAAGATAGTCTTACCCCATTTATACCATCAGTACCCCATTTATAAATTTTATTGCCTATAAGAATACCAAATACGGAAAATACCGTTTGTTCGGCAACTCTCCTTTCTATGCCGTTTTCTGTGGAAACAACCGCTAAGGGCACCATTAAGATGGGATTATCCCAGATTAATTCAGCATCTTTTAACAGCTTTTTTTGTTTAATGAGGAGTATAAGTAATACTATATTTGCACATCCAAAAACAATAACAGTTTCGATCACAAGCCTTCCTAAAAACCACACTGTAGAAAACACACTGATTATAAATAGTGCACCATAAATTTTGTAGCATTTGCGGATTGCCTCCACGGGCATCCCTCCCCTTTGTCTTTAAATTTAAGACCTGGCAGAATATTTTTCATCAACCCAAAGGATGAAAACACAAAAAAAAGGCCTCTCACTCTTTGGTATGAGAGGCCGGATTTACCAGTATCTATATGACTATAGGGTTACGACGATGCGATTTGATTTCTAAATAAAGTGCTAATAAGCTCGGCCCGGCTACCTACTTCATATTTGGAAAAAATATTTCTGACATGGGTTTTAACAGTATTTTCACTGATAGACAAAGCCCGTGCTATTTCACGATTGGATTCACCAGCTAATATGTGTTCTAGTACTTCCTGTTCCCTTACTGTCAACTCTTCAAGAGTTTTCATGCCAAGAATGATATTGGTTTGTTGGTTTTCGCTCATACGATCATAGGCGGCAAGATAGGTGTGGTTTTTAAGTAAGATAAGCAGCTGCTGGTTAAGGGGTGGTAAGATAATCAAGGTAACACAAACAACCGTAAGGGCTATGACCGCAACATTTGCGCTAGGAAGCTGAATGGAGGTTATTGTCATGCCTAAAGCACTACCAGATAAGACACCGAGTACATTTGCGGATAGCCCAATACCAAGAATTTTCGCGGGATTTTCAGTATACTCTAGCATTTCACCGATAATACTCCACCAAAAAAGGTCGAAAATCCCGCACGCCCCAAGCATTAGAGTATCTACCACAAGATAATCTGACGCGTTGCGTTCCAGTAGCATAAAGCTGATAAACGCTCCCACAATCATGGCCATCCCAACGTATAAAATTTTGGCACGATTCACTCTCGTAGGCAGGTTCCGCATAATGAATAGTGCAATAATATAAGGAACAGCCCAGTACCAGCTTGTAAGCCCGGTAAGATGTTCAAAGGCCGGATTTATTACTTGATACATAAGGCCGGAATTGATAGTTATAACAAAAACAAACAGACATAGTAGTATTAGCGGTTTATTAATGTCTCTACACCGATGGTTTTCCGATTCTAGCCGCCGATCCTTCTCCGCTTCGATGGGTAGTACCCAAATACACACCATACCTATGGCGAGGCATAAGATTGAAAGGGTAAGTCCAATAAACGGTGAAAGATTTATGGCTACTACATTGATGGCGATCATAATGATATTTGAGTAGATAAGAACATCCGCGCAGGATTTAATCCGTTGATCTTTAGGGGTAAAGGTCTTCAAAAAATATCCCCATGAAGCTACAGCACAGCCCCCTGCGTACCCACTTATAATCAATCCAACTGACCACAGAGGGGATGGAGAAAAATAAAATGGTACAGCCGCCGCCAAACATATAACCATGCTGCCAAGCATAGTGTATTTTGCAGTTCTTGGAAGCCCCACAAGAAAACCACAGGAAAATAATCCTGCAAAATGAGCAATTATAGCGACTAATATATAGGGAGAGCCAAGTACATTGTTATAGGCCAGCATGCTATAGAGCACTTGTCCTTCAAAAAGAAAAGACAGAAGATAAGCAAAAAGCAGGGAGAACCCAGCAATAGAGAAAAAACGATTATTCGTAGCTTTAAGCTGAGCCATTCCAGCATCACCCCCTACTAAGCGAAAACTCAACCATCATTTCCTGTAGTCATAAGCCTTTCCTAATACTATTTCTTTCCTAATAATTAATAACCCTTTTTTCATTGACAATACATTTGGATATTCTACAAAGTTGCTCATGTTTATACAATCACAGAGTTAATATATGAATAGTCGGATTTTATAATGCAATGCGTTCCCTTTTTCGGATGGTCTTGCCAACAAAAATCGCACCTTCTAGTTTTAAGTATATATTTTCCATACGGGCTTCGGCATGCACCGTTATTGCAGCACAGCTCAACCCGCATTCCACGCACACCCCTGCCTAATGGTCAAACGATTACCATGACGCCTCTATCCTTAAAAACATATCCAGGCTATCATTTACCCGTCAAATTACCTGTGGTCTACATTATTAATTAAAAGAAAGAAAAACCCAAAACCGCTAAAATCCCCCAATATCAGGCTTTTTAGGCAAAAATAAAACCACCTGCTGATAAAATACTTTTTATCAATAGATGGTAGATTATTTGGCTAACCTACTATAAAATGATACAAATGCACACCACTAATGTAGTAATCGTTTGACATTAGACAAATCGTTCAACATTAGGGGGAAAATCGTTGAGCATTTGACTCCCTCTCTAGTAGGACCCTGAAATGTTTCCTTATACCATCTGGAACGATAGGCTCATCTCGATGTCTGGTCTGTATTTTTCGTTTTGTCCGTTCGCGGGAACAGGACGAACATGGTTTTTATGGGTTATTTCTGTTGGCGGGAATAGGTCAACAGTTTTCAAGCGTTCGTGGGAATAAGTCGAGATAGGGTGTGTCAATAAATTTGTGCTTTTGGTCTTCAGTCAAGATATCGGACAGGTTAAAAGTAGAAACAATCCCAGTTTACTGATTTAACATGCTAAAGTATCCTCAAAATCATAAGGTGACATCATGCCACAATGTTCATGAATTCTAACGGTGTTGTAAAAAGTCTCAATATACTCAAATACTAATTCGTGAGCATGTCTAGCGTTTTTGATCACATACCGATTGAGCCATTCTCGCTTTATTAAGGCATGGAAGGCTTCTATACAGGCATTGTCCCAGGGGTTACCCTTATTTGAGTAACTGTGGATAAAATGTGCAGCCGGTGTAGCTTCAAGATAGCTTTTAGATACAAATTGGCATCCGCGGTCGCTGTGAATAACAACTGGTTGACTAACTTTTCGATTAGCTTTAGCCTTTTCAATTGCTTTTAATACATGCTCTGTGGATAAACTATCCGATACGTGCCAGCCTATGATTTTTCTGGAGAAAAGATCCATCACGCTGGTCAAATAAGCAAATCCAGATATGGTGTATATATAGGTTATATCCGTAACCCAGACAGCATTAGGTGCCTTCGGGTTGAAGTGTCTATTAAGGATGTTTTTGAGCTTGTTATCAAAATCAGGATCTATAGTTGTTTTAGTGTAGGGGCGTACCCATATGGCTTTTATTCCTTCTTCCCTCATGTAATTACCCACAGTCTTCTCTGCAATTACATGACCCCTGGATTGAAGAATTGATGTTATTTTAGGTGCCCCATATATTTGATGGGATTCATTATAAATCTCTACGATTTCAGCTTTGATATTTTGTTTCCTAATTTCCTGATTGGACGGGGCCCGTTTGACCCAGCTGTAATATCCTGATGAAGAAACGCCCAATAATTTGAGCACACTGTTAACAGAAATCTTGCGTTCCTTCGATGTTAGCCTTGTTGCTAAATAAATGGATTCTGTTAGTTGTTCAGTATGCTTATAGCCTTTTTTAAAATATCTAACGCATCCTGTGAATCTCTTAATTCTTTCTTTAAGCGGGCAATTTCTTTTTCAGCGTCTGAGCTATAATTGCCTGATCCTCTGTGATTAACTGTACCATTATTTGTATTAGCGCTTGCCACCCACTTACTTAAGGCTGACTTGCTAATTTTAAGATCTCCAGCTACTTGTTCTAGGCTTTTGCCTGATGAATTATAATGATTTACAGCATCCTGCTTGAATTCAGCACTGTATTGTTTTTTGTGTTTTCCCATTAGAAGTTCCCCCTAGTTCAGTTATTTTAATCTTATACTAAACTAGGAAATATCTCTATTTCAGTTGTCCGATTTCTATTCTAGCAGCATTTTGCTCTCTTCTGTCTGATCATCGGAGGTGAGCTTTTACTTTTTCAGGGAAGAAAATCGATAGCTGTAAAAGTATCTGCCCCCAGTTTTGTACCCGGCCTGTCCATTTACGAAGCACGTCTTGAGTAGCCAGGTATAGCATTTTAAGCAAGGCTTCATCGGTCGGGAAAATGCTCTTTCCCTTGGTTACCTTGCGCAGTTGCCGATGATAACTTTCAATCATGTTGGTGGTATATATGATCTTCCTGATTTCAGGCGGGTATTTGAAGAAAGTCGCGATCTCTGACCAGTTGTTGCGCCAGGATCTTACTATCAACGGATACTTATCACCCCAGACGGATTCAAACTGGGTGAGCTCCTCCAGAGTTCTCCATGCGGTCTCCTGCCTTTCCGTTTCATTCTATCCTTGGAAAGTGCAGAAGCACAATTTATTTTACACACTCTCGAGATATGATATAAACAAGCTGCTGCTTACACTGGAACAAAAGCGAAATTGTTATATATCTCCGATGGGCTTTTGTTTTTATGGTTAAGAGCAAATTAGCCGTAGCTCTATAGCATATGTCTCTTTAAGATATGATGAAGCACTACACAACACATCGTGCATAGGCTGTGTTATTTTTTTACTATCGACGCCTGGTTGTACAATATAAACACTAAATTCAGATCTGAAGAATTTAAGTTTCTTTTTGAGTGATTGGAGAATCTTCCCATCACCAACTTCAAAGCGTGTGCCTTGCGGTTTTGACAGTCGTCTTCTTTCTCTTTCAATTAACCTGTCTATAAGTTTATTTATGCGAGGATACCAGCTCACGCATTTTTCAGCTTGTCCGCAAACCTCATACAAATCTTTAATCCGAAAACCTGCTTCGTCCCCGCCAGAAAACTTACAATGGTAAAGCTCAAACTTGATGGCTGTTGGATCTTCAATTATAGCAACAACATCGGCGATTTCACCCTTGCCATCATCATCAAATATAATGGTATATTCATTCTTTAATTTCAGCATAGAAATCACTTTATATTGGATGCTATCATTTGCTTTAGCATCCGCGCCTTTCTGCCACTGTGATTCCTTCTTTATGTCAACACCATCCCATTTAAGTGCTATTATGTTTTCATTATTGAATTGTGTTTGATGAACTTTCGCTCGCGTTAACAGATTACCATCAAGCGAAGACTGGTCACAAAAACGTATTTCAGGCGGGTTTTCGCAGAAATACTCTGATAAATACAATTCCTTCTTCTTGTCTTTTAACATTATTAAGTCCCCGCTCTTGTGTAAAACCACAAAACCATCACTATACTTATCCGATACTTCGAGAGTGAATTCCTCACTCATTTGACCATTTGAAACCAAAAAAGTAAGTGGTGACGATTCATTTTCTACCGTTAATGTAATATCGAAGTTTAACAGGCAATCTTCCTTCACCCTCGTTTTTAAGTAATACGAGTTACTTAAATATAATTCAATTGGGAAGTCAATTCCATACGGTACCGCGTTAGGTCGATTTGTGATAACGGTTTGGATTAATACACCTTTTAGTATTTCCTCCACACTAATATTACTATCGAGAATTTTATCAGCTACCTTATTACACCATTCGATCCAGTAATCTAATGTCTCAACCCACTTTGCCCATACTGTACCTTTATATGAACAACCGATGCTGATATCTTTTCCGTCTTCATACCCTACACCAAATAGATTCGACTTGCGCACATTTGCCTTTTGTGCTTCAGTTAGTCCAGTTTCTACATCGATACCGGCATACATTTGATACCTGATATGCCCTCCGTTCTTGGGCTTCAGACCGACAGTTGCAAGTTTTAATCGGTTGACCCCTGATAAGCATCTGAATAATTCTTCATCTGCTTTTCGTTTCTTAGTTGAAAATATCGCTGAGGCAAACCGGTCAGCAAGTCCCTTGTCGGTAGTGTTGATGAAAAAAACCTTCTTCTTTTCATTCCAGTATAGAATGTGTAACTGCCAAGTAAGATCGACAATATCTTTACTAGTTGTCCAATCGACAGAGCTAATACTGCGCTCTGTAACAATAAGTATTTTGGCCTTTTGGTTGATGCAGCAATGACTATGTTCAGGATTAAAAACTGTATCCCAATTTTCCCAATTCCAGGTATCGTCGTCAGTATAATACATAAACATACTAATTTTGGGACGTATTTGTGCAATAGGGATTTCTTCTTTTCCTGTGAAATCTCTCACCAATTCTTGCAAGCGCTCTTCTTTGCTTATTTTGTCTTCAGAAATTTTCTTTAGAAGCTCACTCCAATCAGCATCTTGTGAATACAATTCCTGTAGGGCATCTTCGATATCGTCATCTGCAATATTAGCTACAACTGAAGCATTGCCAAGGTTGCCTTGCGAGCGTGCAAAACGCCCGATAAACTGAATAGTTATTGGAATTGATTTATACTTATCATGAATTGCGCAAATTTTTAATTGAGGAATATCTATGCCTTCACCGAACATATCTACGCAAATAATGATTCTTGACTTTCCGTTTTTTGCATCGGCAATCGATTGCTTATTCCCTTTTTGGCCACTGATGATAAGAACAGGATTATGTTTTGCAAAATAATAGCTGTAAAGATCATATAGTTCTTTGGCACGCTTTTTCGTTGAAGCGCGAACTAAGAGCAGGTGGGGGTAGTTATTTGACATATCAGTTTCGAGAATTTCTACAGCTTTATTAGCAATGGCTAAATCTTTTTTTTCGTAATCAAACTCTAGAATCGGGTAAAAGTTAATCGGCTTAAAATAACCCTGCTTTTGAGCAATTGATAATGGAAAGTTATATATAATCTTGCCATCAATTTTTTGCCCATCATCACGAAAGGGTGTAGCGGTGAACTGGATGCAAAGTTTATCGGCAAACTTCCTCTTTATTCTACGCCACGATTTCGCAGGAGTATGATGTGCCTCATCGACAATCAAAGTATCGCAAAGTTCAGACAAGATATCAAAATATTCGTCAGTAAAACCGCTTATAAGTGAAGCTGTCGAAATAATAATATTACTTCTCTCAACAATGCTTTTTAACTCATCTTTGTTCGTCGGAGATGAATTAAGACAAGCGATCATTGGGTTAAGGCATTTATCACTTATAGCGTTAAACTCACGCAACTTTTCTAACTTTAAGCATCTCTCTACGGTTTGTTGGCGAAGTAAATTGCTGGGGACAATGATAAATGTGCGTTTTCGGCATTCAGATACAATTATTGCAAACATAGTTTCTGTTTTCCCTGTCCCAGTCGGCATAACCACGGTTGCAGGTTTTTCAGAAATAGTCCAATGGGATTTAACTGCAAAAACAGCACCTAATTGAGCGGCTCGAAACCCTTTCGTCGATTCTGTTTCACCAACATAATTAAAGGCGTTTTGTTTCCAAGTGCAAACTACTTCGTCTGCACTTGGAAATACTTCAACTACGGGAAAATAAGCTAAGTAATTATTGCCTATGGACTCTTTCTTAAATTCCATTGAACTGTCCTCCTGTAAAGCAGTTGCTTTATTCCTCAAATCCTGAATCTCGTACCCGCAGTGTGCGGCAGTTCTCGGATATAGTCCGCACAGTTTGTTGGGTGAATCCTTCATCAGACTCTGCTTGAACTTCAAGTGATACCGTGACCTTTGCACCATCGACCGAAGTCAAATGTTGGATGATTTCCTCGACGTACTTTTGAACATCTCGATTGATGCGAGTGGTGTCAAGGTCTGCTGACATAAAGAACCTTCTATTTTTCGGCGTGGGTACGGAAGGAGTATTATCTTCACGAATTGTGCTGCCTTCGTTTGATGGCGTGTATACATATCCGCCATCACCGCTTGCATTTGTGGGAGCGGTCGAACTTCCGCCAAGACGTGCTGCCGCATCTTCTTCCGCTTGACGTTTTGCCGCTTCCTCGGCAAACTGCTTTTGAGCGACATCAACCTTCACCAGATAGCCCGATTTTTCAATGAATCCAACGTACTGGTTAAATTTCAGGTCAATGTATCTTGTACCGTCGAAGCCAGATGCGACAGCAAAATACTCCGTGGAATTCACACCGGTCTGGATAGCATCGATGAGGACATTTTCACTCGCCAATCGCGGGAGGTAACAGTAAGTACAAAGGTACTCCCATAGTTTCTTGATGGCGATGTTGTCGGATTCACGCCAGAGGATATTGTCTAGTTCCATTCGAAGGAGAGCTGGAGCCCAATGCTCGATGATGGCTTCATTTTGGCGCATTTTTTTGGTAGCTTTCTGGATAATGCTCTCGTTTCCGCCCCTAATTGTGATAGCGTCCCAAACAATAGTCTTCATATCCGCATTCTTGTCAATATATGGTACTAGGAGCCAGCAGTAAGCTTCTTTGATCCGTGCATCCACCGTTTCGTTTGCACGGAGAAGGTTATTCTGAGTTTCACGATTTTGCGCTGCGTCGAGGTTCAAGTCCTCGCTGTCATCCTTGATCGACTTCCACGCTATGTAGAGTCGTACCGCTTGTTTGAGATTTGTCATCAGATCTTGGTCGGGCGCAATAAACGCCAGCATATTGCGATAAATACGCGGTGTATTACCACGGTTGTTCAAAATGTCTGTTACCGCTGTCATTGCTGCATTGTTCTGGTTCGTCGCTTTGTATTCGTCAGACGGACGTAAGATAACAAGACGGGCGGTCTGCTCGTCCGGCACGTCAAGTGAGGACGCAGGGCAAATATGGACGCCAGCGAATGGCGCTTCTTTACGCAGGGAGCGGAGTCTCGTCTCAATTTCGTATTCCACATCAGAAGATGACACCTGCGTGGCGCGGTCATCCGCTGTTTTTCTCAACGTGGGACGACTGTCATACCAGAATCGGTCGCCCGACGGATTAGTATATAAGAACGAAAGTGAATTGCGGAGTGTGTTCAAAGCATCATTGAAAACAGCGATGTTTTCACCGGGTTGGACTACGCCAAGACGAATACGAGAACTTTCGACGCCACGAGTAGCCTGTTCACGACTTGTCGGGGCGGAACCAAGCATAATGGTTCTAGCTACACGTCTAGCTGCGAGATGCCTGCCGTATCTTGCGTTCTTATCGGTCTTATAAGGAATTGAATCCTTACCGTCTACTTCTTTGTCAACAATGCCGTTCCAATTATCTGAGAGATGACGAGTGAGTTCATCACGCACACTTGGCACATCGAGCGGGATAGAGCCGGGCATAATCATCAAACTAGCGTCATTACCCATCCAAAGTTCGTGCACAACCCCTGCCATCAGGCGTAGAACACCACGCGTGCGCTGGAAACGTTCAAGGGTAGACCAGTCCTTATACAAGCGGTCAAAGACTTCCGGATGGATGGGATAGCAAGACAGCATCCGCTCCTTATATTCCAGCTCTCGTGCTTCGATCGGAAAGTCGGTTTCATTCTCGTTATACATTGCGGAGAATGTTGCGCAGACGGCATCGCGCGCGTCCGGGTTTTTGCAGTCAAGAAACAGGCGGCGACGCACGACCTCAAAGCCCTCGTTTGCTGCAACTGGTTTCCAGATGGACTCCATACGCCCGAAGGTATGCTCGATGGTTTCAAGAGCGGTCTTACCCGCTTCGCCACCGATTTCTATATCCGATTCGGGGATGGATGCGACCACAAGGCTATTCTTGCTCGCCCTGGCTGCCTCAGTTACTTCCTGAATAAAGGAGATGAAGTTGTCAAACGTCCCCGCAGGCAGGCCGCTTGCGCCATAGATTTTTTTGGCGTAGGCGACCAACTCATCCATAAGTACAAGGCAGGGAGCGGCGGCATCAAAGAGGTTCTTTAATGTCTCCGAGCCAGGGGAAACACCCTTCTTGTCAGATTCTTTTACAAGGTCATATAAAGCAGGATTCCCTGCTGATTCCGCAAGCTGTGCAGCCATCTCACCCCATAATGTATTGATTGTAATGCCGGGCATATAGCTTGGACGCTTACTCTTAGTAGGGTCAAGCGCTGTTCCTACAAGAACCGCTACGTTTGCTTTCGGCAGAGTATTAACACCCGCTCGCTCTAATACTGGCTTTACATTTGGAATTTTATCAATAGAGACTCTGCCACGCATCATATGGTAGAGCGCAAGCATACTGTGAGTCTTGCCGCCACCGAACGCCGTTTTAAGTTGAATCACGGGCTCCCCATCCTTACCGCAGACGCGACGAAGCGCCTGTTCCAAAAGCCCTGTCATGCCTTCTGTTACATATGTACGGGCAAAGAACTCTACTGGGTCGCGGTACTCATACGCACCCTCGCCACGGGCAACTTGTGCGAGGTCGGCGGCAAACTCAGCATTCTTATAACGCCCCTGCGCTACATCGGGGTGCGGTTCTATAACGTCGCGCCAGCTGGGAAGACCACTGATAGGTGTATCTTTCAGTATACCGTCTTTTTTTACTTTAACTGCAGTGTTAGGAGCAATCACACCTTCAGTCACAGTAGTAGAGCCGTTAGCAGAACCGTAACGGGAGGTACGCAAAAGCACACGAATCTCCTCCGCGCCTTCAGGGTCTATTTGCTCACACAGCCGTGACATGGTATCCAAAGCACGCCATGTGTCATCAGCAGTAAAATCCTCGCCGCCAAGGTGCGCAAGTTTGTTTCTTACACCGACCAGTTCTTTTGCCCATGTTCTGTGGTCAATGGATAATTTCTTACGGAAAACTCTCTGCCAATGCAAATCAAACAGGAGGAGACATCTGGCAATATCAAGAGAATCTACCAACTTAGCCCATTCACCTGAAAGAGGCAAATCGCGTTTTTGGTCATCATAAAGCGTATCTATAACAGCTGTTTTCCACCAGCCATCGCCATACTCTGTCCCCAGCTCGCGAGCTATGTAAGGTGCTAGTGCCCCAAGTAAAATTCGAAAACCCTGCGAAACTTGCGTATGATTATTAGCCATGATTAATACCCCCCTCTAATCATTACCGGTATCAAATAGTGTCATTTGTGTTGCATTACGCATCTGCGCCTGCAACTCCGCCGCCTTGCTCTGAACTTCCGGCCATGCTATGACGAGTGAGTTATAGGCATAGGCTTCCTGAGCCCAGCCTTTGCGCTCTGCTATTTGGAACAGGCGATATGCCAGAGCCTTTGCCTGTTCCGGCTCGGAGGTAAAGATGCCGGAAACTATCTTCGCCACGCCAAGCACGCCGTCCTTTTCCAAGGCACGGGTAAGTTGCTGGGTCAAAAGCCATATGATGAACTCTCTGTGTTCGATTTTTTCGGGAATTTCCTCCCGCGTGAGCAAGCGCACCACGCCTTTTTGTGCATAGAGGAGGCTGCGTGCAGCGAGTTTCTCCACTGAGGTATTCTTTGCCCGCGCCAGTACGTCCGCCTCGCCAAACTTCACATCGTTGAATGCGTATTGTGTGTATAAATCAACGCAGAAGCGGCTATCACGGTCAAGTTCGCTGTCCTGCTCAGTAAAATAAAGATCAAGTTCCTGATTGATAATTTGCAACGCCGAGCGGACGCTCATCGGCGTTCCGTCCGCTTCCAGCACTTTGGAAAAGCGGGAATACACGCCCATGCCGGGTCCTATGGCGCTCTGTGCCAAGTCCACCGGCGCAATGTTGCTCGCCTGTAGTTTTTGCAATGCGGGCTTGAGCTCCCGCTTCAGCGTGTTGATAAAGTCGCGGCGGGTGCAAATCGGCGCGCCCTCAGGACGCTTGCGGCAGACGAGGACAATGGATGATGCAAGGGCATTCACTGAATTTTTCAGGCCAGTCTCGCGTTCCGTGTGTATTGGCCACGTTCCTGTGATAAGAAAGCCCGCACGGATTATGGCTGAAAGCATTGTTTCCCATCCACTTGATGACGTACTTTCATCCTCTGTCTCGCTTTGTTTGAAAGCATAGTAAACCGTTAATGGAATGCTTTCACATGCATATTTATGGATTTGACAAAACGTCTTGAACATTCCATCCTCAAAAAATGTCTTAGCTTTATCGAAACTACCACCAAACCTATACGGTACAGCAACCAGTTCTTCTGCCTTCGGCACGAGCATTGTTTTGAACAGGTCAGGATAGATTCCTTTAAGAGACTGTCTCAACCACACATAAAAGAAATCAGACAGGTCGGCATACCCTATATTGTCATAGTAAGGCGGGTCTGTTGAGATCATAATATTGCGCAGACCATTATCGGTTTGCGCATCGTGCTGCATTGCTTCGCCTATTCCTGATGAAGGGTAAATGTCAAAACAACGAACAATCCAGCCTATTGCCCCAGTCCAGTTTCCAGAAGAATTTGAAAACACATTAGTCTCAGCAAAATCCCACACCATGGGGATTCCTTGCCTACCAAAAGTTTGAGTTATAAAGCCTGCCCAAGTATTCACCATTGAAGAATAGTTTGCCTGGCGGTCAACGGCGAAAGCCAAATATACAGCTATTGCATTTGCATATGCTTCACTTCCACCATCTTTAATCACCTGGCGGCGCGCTTCGCTCACTAACGCACTCAGAGTAGATAATGCTGTTAATTGTCGATTTGTAAACAGCTTATCAAAAGTATCATAACCATATAACGGTACCCAAAGAGCGCGCCTATCATTTGAGAGCAATCCTGTCGGATATTCGTCTGGTTTTTCCACATCAGCCACTTTTTCATGATCTTCAATCGGCGAGTAATAGACCTGACCACGCTTATTTTCGGCTACTATCCCCATAAGTCTTGAACCAATACGATTTGCCATACCTTCGGCACGGATGTACTCGGAAGTGGTCGCTTCACCACAGCAAATACACTTAAACTTTGCACCACGCGCAGTTTTTGCTGGTTCTGGTGCATTTTTTCCTTCCTTAACCTCATATCGTATGGTTTTTCCTTCAATAATGGGTTGGACATACATACCCTTACCTTTGGTAGATAAAACAAAACTACTCGCCAAAGGCATCTCGCAACCGCACGCAGGATTTGGACATTTAACTGTATGTGTCCACAGCCAAGCTATAACTGTTTTGCCATCAATTTTCGGATATAGATGTCCAATGCGCTCCCACGCTTTTTGCTTCATCCACTCGCCGTAGTAGCGCACGTCCTCGGCAAGGCCCTGCGCACCTTTCCACTCACCACCAAGCTGGCGACGCGATTCAGGATTGACAGGCGGTTGCCCGGAAAACTTGGGCGGTATCTCAATCATCGCCTTATTAATCATAACGGCGACGGGGTTTAAATCACTGGCATGGGCCTCCAGACCAAGCCGCTGTGCCTCCAGTGGAATCGCACCACCGCCCGCAAAAGGATCAAGTAGTGCGGGCGGGTTGCCGTTTGTGGATTTCATAATTTCAGCTTTTGCTTCGGCGAGAACTTCCTCGTTATTTGAGTTTTCCCACTTTACCAACCTTTCGAGTATTCCAAATAAACGTTGACGTTCTTTATTTTGTGCTTCCTCCGTGGGGAATTCTTCTGGGCGACTGGACGGGTCATCAACTAAAGAAGACCAGATAACCGCCCTTGCAGCAGCAAGGGGACGCCTTGCCCACCACAAATGCAAGGTGGACGGATGTCCATGCCGTATGGATTTTTCACGACTTGATGCTGCATTTATCGCTTCAAGTGGCAATGCCACTTCTATAAGTTTCTTTCTATATTCCATTGCCTTACCTCCGCAAGACGACAGTTGCGCCGTCTATCAGTTCTTTAATATCATAGTTCACACTTGTTGCCGCAAAATCCGGGCGTTCACGGAACGGGCGTTGCAGGTAGTGGGTCTTTGTGTTTGTGCCATCCACTTCCACAATCGCCAAGATGTATTCGTCCGGCTTGTTAAATGCCGTGAGAATTTCGTTTTTGCTGACAGTCACGGTGTCCGCGCCTGCTGCTCTGCCTTTGACTTCGATGAAACGTAATGTTGCACCGTTCGGTTCCCGCAGGTTTAGCGGTATAGTGGATTCCACATCATAGCCGACTTTCGCTGCGCTTACATCACGGGGGATATATCCAAAAGACGTTTCAATCTCCATAACGGTTTTCATGGCGGTAAGCTCTATTTCACGGCGAGCCGACGCGTCGGCGACAAAAGTGTCAGGTCGTCCAAGCAGCTTGTTTAAAAGACCACATGGTATGACTATTGCTCCGCCGACTACCACGGGTGGCATCGCGGATATTAGCTTTTCGGTTTCCAGTTCAGCAAGACGTTTTTGCATACGAGCTTCCAGCTCCTCAGCACGTCGGGATGCCATTTGGGAATTCAGTTTTGCATTAGTTTTGCCTGCTGATTCTTTTGTTTTTAAATCTGCGGCACGATAATCCCAATATTGAATCTCAGCAGTCAAGCGTTCCTTGACCGCTTTAATGGTCTTGTCAATAAGTTTAATTTTACGCTCTCGCACTTCCTTGACGTGGGCAGGGATAATTTCGCTAATGGCATAACCGACAGCGATATCTTCCACGTTTGTTGAGAGCCAACTCTGGCTATTAAGAAATGGGCGGACTGCTGCAGCTTCGTCATCCTTGGCAGCGCGGTAGTCAAGGTAAGGGGCATATCCGGCGTTAACAGCAGTACCATCCTCCTTGATTTCAACAAAGTGAATGTGCTTGGAGATAACACGCTTGCTTCCGCTCGGTAGTAGCACACCGTCCTGTACGGAGTCCTCTATGTAAAAAAGTAGCCTTGCATCTGTGCTGAAGTCGTTATCATCCACAAACACTGCCCCGCGCTTCAGCACGTCCATATTGCGCTCTCTCACAAGGTCTATAGTTGCTTCCAAAAGCGGATGACCCGGCGCAATCAGTGCAGCGGGGACTTGCCCCTGTATATTACAGTAAGGTTTATCGAAGCAAACACGCTCATAGCGTGAAAGCACCGGTTCACCAAAACCAATTTGCATATCGCGATTACGGACGGCAAACGGCACCGAGGTAATCTCATAGCGTCCTTTTTCGCGAGTACGGATCTTTCCTCCTACACTCTGGAACGCTTCTATAAAGAAAGATTCAATGAAATGCGGTTGAAGTTTGTGAGCTTCCATCCGCTCCATATCCTCACGAATAGCCATTACTCGATGTACATCCATCGTGTCCTCGGTTAGAGCATTTTCGTCGAGCAGTCGTTGTAGTTCATCACGATTTAGACTATTGTCAACCACTTGATTTAGGCGGTCACGCACAGCAGGATCGTTGCCATAACGAATAGCTTCTATAAGCAAGTCGCGCAGAGGTTTATTTTCAAATGTAACTTTGCCGAGAACATCAAACACCTTGCCTTTGAGAGCCTCCCGCTCCTGCTCCAGTTTCTCAAATAGCCGCTGAAAGACCATACCCTCACGAGTTTCACGACTCACCAAGTTCCACAGATGGCAGACTTCTGTTTGTCCAATTCTGTGTATACGACCGAAACGCTGTTCAATGCGGTTAGGGTTCCATGGGAGATCATAGTTAACCATTAGATGAGCACGCTGTAAGTTGATACCCTCACCAGCAGCATCGGTGGCGATGAGTATACGCACTTCCTTATCTTGCTTAAACAATTCCTCTACCTTACGACGCTCGTCTCGGAGCATACCGCCATGGATGGTTACCACAGCTTCTTCGCTACCAAGCAAGGAGCGAATTTTATCAGTCAAGTAGCGTAGAGTATCGCGATGTTCTGTAAATATAATCAGTTTTTCGCGCATCCCGTCACGACCAAACATATTATCATTGTCCTGTAGCAATTTGGAGAGTTCGTCCCATTTTCGGTCTTCTCCGCTTTGTCGGACGTCATTTGCCATACGCTCCAATTTTTTTAACGTAGCGATTTCCGCTTCCAGTTCAGAGATGGTCTGGGCGGCAGAAGCCTGATCTACGACCTTTTCCTCTGTGTCCTCCAACTCTGCAGATGGCATATCATCATCGTCATAATCGTCACAAGCGGGCACTGTATAGTCAGCCGCGCGTTTGCCGAGCCGTTCCTCTGCGAGGCGGCTTTCCAAACGCTCGCGGCGGCGTTTTAGGGATTGGTATATCGCTTCCGGGGAGGAAGCAAGACGGCGCTGCAATATTGTGAGAGCAAAACCGACTGTGGTCTTGCGGTCACTGTTAAGCTGATCTGCGCGGTTGAATTCCTCCTGCACATAGTCTGTAACAGCGGTATAAAGTTTTGCCTCCAAAGGTGATAGATCGTAGTTAACCGTATAGGCACGACGTTCTGGGAAGAGAGGTGTGCCGTCAAACTTCAGTAAATCTTCTTTTACTAAACGGCGCATCACGTCAGACACGTCCACTGCTTGATTACCGCTTCGCGCCACTCCTTCAAAGCGGTCTTGGTCGATAAGCGACATGAAGAGTTGGAAGTCTTCCTCCTTACCATTGTGCGGCGTCGCTGTCAAGAGTAGGAAGTGTCTTGTGATGGACGAGAGCAGCCTCCCAAGTTGAAATCTTTTTGTATACTTAATTTCGCCACCCCAAACTGTAGCTGACATTTTATGTGCCTCATCGACGACAATCAAGTCCCAGTCAGTAACACGCAGTTTTTCCTTTATATCTTCGTTACGAGAGAGTTTGTCCAAACGGACGATGCAAAGGTTCGCCTCGGTGAACACATTGCCCGTGACCGCAGACTCGATGCGGTCGTTGGTAAGAATCTCAAAACGCAGGTTAAACTTGCGGTATAACTCGTCCTGCCATTGCTCTGCAAGGTTGCCAGGCGAAACTATCATACAACGTTTCAGATCGCCACGGACGAGCAGTTCTTTAAGGAACAGCCCTGTCATAATAGTTTTACCTGCACCAGGGTCGTCTGCCAAAATGTAGCGAAGTGGCAACCGCGGCAGCATCTCTTGATAAACCGCTGAAATCTGATGCGGCAGTGGCTCGATGGCAGATGTATGCACTGCAAGATACGGGTCAAATATATGGGCAAGGTTGATTCGATAGGCTTCCGAGACAAGCCTTAAAAGGTTAGCGTCTGCATCAAAAGACCACGGCAGGCTGTCAGATTTGACATCAAGCCGCTCCTCATCTTCCCTGTATAACAGTTGGCTGGCAAGCTGCCCACGAGAGTCCTTGAACGTTACCTCCAAGACAGCGTTTCCGTACCACTTGACCGCAACGACACTTACCGGCGTGCCTCCCGAGATGCCGACAACGCTTGCCCCAACGGTTATATCTTCAAGTCGAGCCATAGGCTGACTCCTCCTTTACTTAGTTATCGTAGTCCCGTTCTCCCGATTATCCTCACCAGGAACAAATTCCATGATATCGGATATATCACAATCTAACGCTTTACATATACGCAGGAGCACTTCGGTATTTACATTCTCACCTTTGCCAAGTTTGGCAATTGAAGCAGAACTAATACCTGTTATTTTTCGCAAATCCTGCTTGTTCATCTTTTTATCGATTAATAACTTCCATAAGTTATTGTAACTAAAATGCACGGTACCACCTCATATTACTCTTTTGGGGATTGTGGTATATCAAATTTGCAATCATGCAAAAAACCACACTTTTCTTCACCGGCGACGCCCGTAAAGATGATTTGTCTTACGCCGCTTTTATCATAATTAAGTTTAGGCAGCGTCCGTTCGTTTTCCACGATTATCAGCTGTCCCATTTCTCGGCTATTGATGAAGTACTGAAACAAAGCGGTTTGTACACTTTCCGATGTTTCATTCTTTGTTCCCTCATCAATTCCATGTAGCGGGGTATCGACAATGCATAGTCCGGGGTTGTAAACAGCATTTTCCAACATAAATTTGCGGAATGCCATTACCACAATTGTATTTAAAATTGAGCAGTAACCTTTACCCTGTGTTAGCGCTTTTGGTTGTCCGTTGATTTCTAAGTCGAAAGAGCTCTTTGAGAATCGCACTGAGACAAGAGGCGTGTACTTGCACTCTGTCAATATTTCAATAAGTGCAGCATCCATTCCTTCCCAGAATCGGTCATCAAACTTCTCCATTGGCTTATACTTGATTTCGGATGCATCTTCGTTCTGCATATCGCGCAGGTCGTTATGCCATCCATCAGCGAGGCGGTGTATTACCTCGAGCTCATAGTTTAACTGTATATACATGCGATAAGCATCAATAGTCTCAGTAAGAGCTCTAGCTTGTGGCTGTAGATCTTTGGCTATCAACTCTTCAATACTGCTTTTCTGTTCTGTCAGCAGTGCAATCTCTGTTTGTAATTCCTGTATTTGTTGTTCGATATCTTTTTCTGTACCATCAAGGTCGTTATATTGAGCAATTATCCTTGAAAGCTCGGAGCGGGCAGCCTCCACATAGGATTTCGTATTCTGCATCGGAATTTTCCCGTTACAAAACGGGCAGGTAGCATCATGAGCATCATGCGACACATGCTGCATAACGGTTTCACCGTCAACGATAAACGAAAGCCGTTTTATGTCTGCGCTGTACTGCGTTTTTAGTGCAGCGTAGCGTGATATAAGCATTTGGCATTCTGTCAGGCGCTCTTTCTTCGCTATCATGCTATTGAGTATGGATTGGCTGTTTGACATCGCGGCTGATATTTTTTCTTCGATATCCGATAATACCTGAACTGCACTGTCAATTTCTTTTTGGACGTCCAACCCGTCAAATGCACTAATCATATCAAGGATACTTTGTTTTCGGTCTGCAACTCCGGAAAGCTCTTTATTAATATATTTTTCGACTGCTGCTTTACGTATAGCTCGTTCTTTTTTGCTTTCGCGTTCATCAAAATTGGAAAAGTCGTTGCCGTATATCAAAAATAATAGAGATGAGAGAAAAGCTGTGCGCCCCTGTATGCTTTTTGCACCGCCTTCTGGCATAAGGATGGAACTCTCTCGTTCTATCTGACGTTCTTTTATTAGGATAACGGGTAGGAAGGTACGCCATGTCAGATGTTGAGGTCTGAAATTTTCGTTGGCAATTATGTCATGGTCATCTTCAATACCAATCAAAGCAAGCCAAACCTTGCTGATAGATTCCATGGTTTTCGTCGCGTTTCTGGCTTTATAAGTACCACTTTCAATTCTATCGTCAGAACTGACCACATCGATTTTGTTTGATTCTAGCTTGCGCGTAAATTGAATCGAGCCATTCTCTGTGGTGACAAAGAGAATAATAGTATCATAATCCGTAGTACCCGCAAACGGAAGATTATCACTGCCGAAGATATAATCTATGCAACGGATGATGGTGGTTTTCCCTGTGTTAGAAGGACCCGAAATAATCGTCAGCATTTTGTCAAATTCCGCAACAGCATCCTTTTTCCCAGCGCCTTTAACTACCAACTTTTCAATATAGAAGTCTGCCATGATCATTCCTCCTTCCCGCAAATCGCTTTTTTATTTATTTCCGAGAGGATTACAATTTCTGATTTGCCATGAAGATACTTGTAAACCGTTTGGGATAAGGCAATATACTCTTCAGTATAATCGGAAGTCAGTTCGTCGCATACCTGTGCTCCTTGTGCTGTTATTTCGTATGTAAAGCCGCTTCGGTTTTGCGTCGCCGTGACGAGTCTATTAAGGACAAGCTGCTTAAGTGCCTTGCCGACAAGAGTTCTCTTTGAAGTTGCCTCGCTAAAGCTAAAGCCGTTGTTGCCGTTTAGGTTATAGGCTGCAATTCCAAAATCACGGGCATAAATCGTAATGAAGTCAGCTGCAGCGATTTTATCTAGCGTCATATCTTCCCCAAAGACGCGAAGCGTCAGAAGAACACGGAGCGAAGTTTCAAACGGGGTGTTAAATAGTTCAGTCATTCTCAAGCACCCACTGGATTCTGCCGTCATTCACCAGCATATGGCAAATGCCTTTCTTTTCGCTGTTGTTTATAAGGTCTTTTATTTGCGTGAGAAAAGATTTTGTTAACGTTATTTGAGACACCTGATTTAAAACAGCCAATAAGCGTTTAAAACCGTCATCAAAATCATTCCAACATACATCAACAATACCATCGTAAGTATCTTCTTTTATCTTGCCGAATTCCACTTCGCCATCATTAAATATCTCACGCACTGAGCGTTCTACCCGAACAGCATTATAGTAGTTTTCACGTTGATCCGAAAAATTACGGCGATATCTAACATTAAGTGTAGGTAAATCATTTTTCGTTACAGTTGCCATACCAGTAGCTTGTGCGTAAGCAGCAAATAGCGCCTTAATGTATGGCATTTCCTCCTGAGCAATATTTTCAGGCGGCGTTATTTTTTCATGCAGGCTAAACATCTGACCGTTAATTGAAATTTTTCCGTCTTTTACATATACAGTCGCTATTGGCACTCCTATCAGTTCCTGCTTCTTATGTGAAGCAGTTTTGGCCGGGGCGCCTTTTCTTTTTGTGCGTCTTGCTGTTTCAGTCAGAATTGAAACAAAGAGCTTGGCGCATTTATCGGCGACATCAACACCTTGTATATCAATGCCAAGCTCTTCTAATTCATTTTCTAGATTTTCTACTAGGTCGTCGGAGAGGTTGTCATTTATATAAACGGAAAAACGCATAGGGTCACTAGCGTCAAGGAGATGTGCAGCTATCGCTATTGGAAACGGCTTCGAGCCATTATATATGCGATTTTTATAGTCGGCTGTTTTTTCAATAAACGGACTACCGGCGAAGTCTGCGTCATCCACAACAAAGCTACAAAGAAGGTCATCAATGAATTCCGATGGCATCTTTGCCTGTCCAATATAAGGATACATCATTCTGAAGTATTCGTCTGGCTTCACAAGCATTTCTCCTTTCTCCGCCAATAGTCCGAATCAGTCCGAACCAGTCCGTTGCGTTCCGTGTTGAAAATGGCGAGTTAAATACAATTATATCGTCAGCAGGGTGATCTTACGTGCACAAGAATGCAGCGCGAGGGTGATTACGGTATAGCGATATCACAAATTACAAATATTGTATTGCACATTTTTGCAAATGTCAACATACTGTTTGCCTTCGCAAATACATTGAGCGCAAGGTTGAACCCATATTGCTGAACAAACTCTCAAAGCCTGAGATGCGCATTAGGGCGGCGGGATACATAGGAAGTTCCAAGCATGGCAAAAGCCGTGCGGGGAGTTTCAGATGTACCCACCGTGCCTTGTTATGCCCATTTTAGGTAATTGTGGCCGGTGTACATCGAAGCACTGGCTTTTTATGTGTCCTTTCCGCCTAACCGCTCATCGGGCGGAAAGGACAATCATGGACAATCAGCGTTACATCGAAATCGCTGGACAGCAAATCCCCGTAACAGAAGAAGTCTACCGGGCGTATAAACGTCCGGCATGGGCTGAACACAAACGCAAAGATCGCGAAAAACGCTGCCGTGATGAAAACGGCAACCGCTGCAACAGGGACTGCAGCAAATGCGAAAAACAGCGGACAGGCAGTGTCCTCTCGCTGGACAAGTTTACCGAAGGGGGTTTCGATGTCGCCGACACCGTTGACATCGCCGAACTCGTAGCGGACAAGCTGCTCCTGGAAGAACTGTACATAGCCCTGGAAGAACTCGATCCGGATAACCGCAGAATTATTGAACTCTTCAGCATCGGCAAATCAGAACGGGAAATTGCCAGCGATATCGGCCTGTCTCAGAAAGCCATTAATAAAAGGAAGATAAAAATGTTCGCCCAGCTGCGGGAGCGTCTCAAAGACTTTATCTGATCATACAATCACGCCCTCTGGCGTCCTGGGGATATCAGATGCAGCGCAAAAAAGAAATTTCCTAAAAGAAGTACTCAACCCTCCTTCTTCTGTCCTGTGGATGGTGAGGGAAGAAAAGCATCCCTCGGAACGGAGGTTCAAAAATGGAAAAACAAGCACAACAAACAGACACCGAAATCCGCGACCGTGAGATGGATGAGGAATTGGCGGATGTCCTCACCGCAATCAGCGTGGTGTCAAAACGCCTTGCCCGGAAGCTAACGATGCTTTCACGGCAGGACAGAAAAAGGGCGGAAGGAGGAAACTCGGATGAGCAAGATGAGTGAACTATCCCTTGCTGTAAAGGAACTGAAGCGCTGCGGTGAAGCCCTTATCAGCATATCGGAGTCGCTTGCTGACTTGTTTAGCAGTGACGGTGATGCCCATACTGCGGATCAGCCGAAAGCGGAAGTCCCTGCGCCGGATGAAAAGCCCATCACCCTTGAGGCAGTCAGAGCCGTTCTTGCAGAAAAGAGCCGCGCCGGTCACACCGCTAAGGTTCGGGAACTGCTCGAAAAGCATGGTGCTAATAAGTTGTCGGAAATCGACCCTTCAGAATATCCGGCACTGCTCGCGGAAGCCGAGGTGCTGGGAAATGGGTAAGCACGCTCTCCTTTCCGCTTCCTCCTCTCACAGGTGGCTGCCCGCCTTCCGCAAGACTCTGCGAAAGTTATGAGGACAAGAGCAGCGAATATGCCGCTGAAGGAACGTCCGCCCATATGCTCTGCGAGTACAAGCTGAAGGTCGCACTCGGTATCCGTGCCAAAGACCCCACCGCTGACCTTTCCTTCTACAACGCGGAAATGGAGGACTGCACCAACGGCTATGCCGCCTATATCCTCGAACTGGTTGAAATGGCCAAACAAAGCTGTGCCGACCCGGTTGTTCTTATCGAACAGCGGCTCGACTTTTCCAAATACGTTGAGGGCGGCTTCGGTACCGGCGACTGTTTAGTTATCGCGGACGGTACACTCCACATCGTGGATTATAAACACGGACAAGGAGTACTGGTAGAAGTAGAGGATAACCCGCAAATGAAGCTGTATGCACTGGGAGCTTTGGAGATTTTTGATGGTATCTACGACATCGATACGGTTTCCATGACCATCTACCAACCCAGGCGCGATAACGTGTCCACCTACACGGTATTCAAGGAATCCTTGTACCAATGGGCTGAGGAAATTTTAAAGCCAACTGCCGAACTCGCTTACGCCGGGGACGGAGAATTCAACTGTGGCGAATGGTGCCAGTTCTGCAAAGTGAAGCACGAGTGCCGTGCCAGAGCCGAACGCAACCTGGAACTCGCCCGATATGACTTCAAGCTTCCTCCTCTGCTGGAGGACGATGAGGTTGAAGATATCCTTGGGAAAATCGACAGTCTAATTTCATGGGCCAACGACATCAAGAACTACGCCCTGCAGACTGCCCTCGGAGGTAAGCAGTGGAACGGGTGGAAGCTGGTCGAAGGCCGCTCCAACCGCAGATACACTGACGAGGCTGCGGTGGCTGATGCAGTCAGCGCGGCTGGATTTGACCCCTACGAACGCAAAGTCCTGGGTATCACCGCCATGACTTCTCTACTCGGCCAAAAACGTTTTGAAGAAGTTCTCGGTGGCTACATTGAAAAACCTCAAGGCAAACCAACGCTTGTGCCGGAAAGCGACAAACGCCCGGCAATCAACACTGCGCAACAAGATTTTAGTGAATTTTAAGGAGGAAAATCTCATGCCAAATAATTCAAACAGAGTCAATAGCAATCCTATGAAGGTTATCACCGGACCCGACACCCGCTGGTCTTATGCCAACGTCTGGGAGGCTAAGTCCATTAACGGAGGCACTCCGAAGTTCTCTGTATCGCTCATCATCCCCAAGTCCGACACTCGCACCATAGCAAAAATTAAAGCTGCAATTGAAGCAGCCTACCGTGAGGGTGAGGCTAAACTGAAAGGCAACGGCAAAACTGTGCCGCCCCTTTCCGCTATCAAGACACCACTGCGTGACGGCGATACCGAACGGCCGGATGATCCCGCCTATGCCAACGCCTACTTTATTAACGCTAACTCTGCAACCGCGCCCGGTATCGTAGACGCCAACCTCCAGCCCATCCTCGAACGTTCTGAGGTTTACAGCGGAGTTTACGGCAGAGCTAGTATCAACTTCTATGCTTTTAATAGCAACGGTAACAAAGGTATTGCCTGCGGACTGAACAATCTACAGAAAATCCGGGATGGTGAACCTCTTGGCGGCAAGTCCAGAGCTGAGGACGATTTCGCCACCGAGATCGATGAGGATTTCCTCTCATGAGGGCGCTCAGTATCGACATAGAAACGTACAGCACTGTAGACCTCGCCAAAAGCGGGGTCTACCGTTATACGGAATCACCGGACTTTGCAATTCTGCTCTTCGGCTATTCTGTTGATGGCGGCGAGGTTCGGGTGGTTGACCTCACGCGCGGCGAAACAATTCCACCCGAAGTGGTCGATGCGCTTATGGACGATAACGTGACAAAGTGGGCTTTCAACGCTCAGTTTGAACGCATCTGCTTGTCAAAGTGGCTGGGTATGTCCACGGGTCAGTATCTTGATCCAAATTCATGGCTCTGCACGATGGTGTGGTCGGCATACATGGGGCTACCCCTTTCCCTGGAGGGAGCCGGTGCCGTTCTGGGCTTGGAAAAGCAGAAGCTGACGGAAGGCAAGGACCTTATCCGCTACTTTTGCCAACCATGCAAATCTACCGCCGCAAACGGTGGTCGCACTCGTAATCTGCCAACCGATGCCCCGGATAAGTGGTCGTCATTCATAGCCTATAACCGTCGTGATGTGGAATCCGAGATATCCATACAAAAGAAGCTGGCAAAATTCCCCGTGCCGGAGGAAGTTTGGGAGGAATATCACCTCGACCAGGAGATCAACGACCGTGGTGTAGCGCTGGATATGGCTCTTGTGCGTCAAGCCATTGATATGGATAAAAGTTCACGCTCCGAGCTGACCCGTATGATACGGGAACTGACCAAAGTCGAGAATCCAAATTCTGTGGTTCAGATGAAGCAGTGGCTTTCCAACCACGGTCTTGAAACCGATACCCTCGGCAAGAAGGCCGTGGCGGAGCTGCTGAAAACAGCATCAGAACCGCTCGGTAAGGTGCTGGAACTCAGACAGTCACTGGCAAAGTCATCAGTTAAGAAATACACGGCTATGGAAAACGCCGTTTGCACTGACGGGCGCGCCCGTGGGATGTTCCAATTTTACGGCGCTAATCGAACCGGCAGATGGGCTGGCAGATTAATACAATTGCAAAATTTGCCCCAGAACCACATGCCCGACCTGGAACAGGCTCGAAACCTTGTGCGTTCTGGTAACCTCGCGGCTTTGGAAATACTCTACGAATCCGTACCAAATGTGTTGTCAGAACTCATCCGTACATCCTTTATCCCGAAAAGCGGCTGTAAATTCATCGTGGCTGACTTCTCGGCAATTGAAGCAAGAGTCATCGCCTGGCTTGCGGGCGAAAGATGGCGGCAGGAAGTCTTTGAATCCGGTGGTGATATCTACTGTGCTTCCGCTTCCCAGATGTTCCATGTTCCTGTAGAAAAAAACGGTATCAACGGCCACCTGCGGCAAAAAGGTAAAATCGCCGAACTCGCTCTCGGATACGGCGGATCAGTCGGCGCTCTCAAAGCTATGGGCGCAATTGAGATGGGGCTTGAAGAGGAAGAACTCCAACCACTTGTTTCCGCCTGGAGATCGTCGAACCCCAATATCGTACGACTTTGGTGGGATATCGACCGTGCCGCTATGACAGCAGTCAAGGAGCGTTCCTCCACAGCGACACATGGCATCCGCTTTTCCTATCAGAGCGGAATGCTCTTTATCATTCTTCCATCCGGCAGGCGTCTTTCATATGTGAAACCGCGTATTGGAGAAAACCGATTTAGATCAGACTGCATCACCTACGAAGGTGTCGGCGGCACAAAGAAATGGGAGCGGATTGATAGCTATGGCCCAAAGTTTGTGGAAAACATCGTCCAGGCCATAAGCCGGGATATCCTCTGCTATGCCATGCAGAATCTTCGAGACTGCGCCATCGTGATGCACGTCCACGATGAGATTGTTATCGAAGCTGATCACCGTATGTCAACTGAGGCTGTATGCAATCAAATGGGCCAAACCCCGCCCTGGGCAAAAGGCCTTTTACTGCGGGCAGACGGATATGAAACAGATTTTTATAAAAAAGACTGATATAAAGTACTCAAAACCGTGCCTCCTGTCCTGTGGATGGTAGAGGGCAATGATGCCTTCAAGATGGGAGGTAAAAACATGTTTTATGTAAGAGAAAAGATCAGCGACGCGGTTGAGGTAATTGTGGAAATCCACGATGACAATGTGTTCTGTACCTGCCCCGGCTGTGGGTGTGAGGTAGAAATTAACCTAGCAGAATTATTCAGCGATGACGAGGGTGACCTGTATGGCACAACGGTTTACTGCCAGAAGTGCAGCGGGTCAAGATTGGAGGATCGCTATGAATAACAAAATACAGATTTTCAACAACAGTGAATTCGGCTCATTAAGTGTGCTAATGATTAATGACAAGGCCTATTTCCCAGCAACGGAATGCGCCACCATTCTGGGGTATGCCAAACCACATAATGCAATAGCGATGCATTGTAGGTACTCCCTAAAACAGGGAGTACCTCATCCGCAAAATCCAAATAAAACGATTGAAAAAACTTTCATACCCGAGGGCGACCTTTACCGTCTCATTATCCGCTCTAACCTTCCCGGTGCCATCCGTTTTGAACACTGGGTGTTTGACGAGGTTCTCCCCTCTATCCGCAAGCATGGCACATATATGACGGAGACAACCATTGATAAAATACTTGCCGATCCTGACTTCGGCATTCGGCTTTTAACACAGCTTAAAGAGGAACAGATGAAAAATGCCAAACTTGCTGCCCAAAATGAGGAATTAGCCATAAGGCTCAATGAATCCGAGAAATTTTGGACAATTATGAAATTCAATCAGCACTTCAATATGGGATGGGACATGAAAACTTGCCAGCGTAACGGTCGGGCAGCATCAGCATACTCACGCCAGCACGGTTATGAAATTCAAAAGTGCCAAACGAATGATGACCGTTTTAAGTTCACCAACAGTTATGCCTATGAAGTGTTGGAAACCCTGTTCCTTCCCCAAAAGTGTGAGATGACGCTATGAGCACCGACAAATACAACTTAGAAGGCTACTATGACCCCACCGCCTATGAAGCTTTAACATCTATAGAGCAAGAGGAAAAGGCCGTTAGATCTTTTTGGCCTCTTGTATATATCTGTTCCCCCTACTCCGGGGATATCGGAAACAACATCAAGTCTGCCAGGCGATATAGCCGGTTTGCGGTTGATATGGGATATATCCCTATCACACCGCACCTGCTATATCCTCAGTTTTTAGATGACAATAACCTGGCAGAACGCAGCCTAGGATTATTCTTTGGCAATGTACTCATGGCAAAATGCGCTGAAGTCTGGGTGTTTGGCACTTATATCTCCTCCGGCATGAAGGCAGAGATTGAGAGAGCCAAGCGAAAGAAATACCCTATCAGATATTTTTCTGAGGACTGCAGGGAGGTTTCAGGATGAAGATTTCTTACGGCAATAGTCGCATGGATAAGAAGTGGAAAAACAGCGACATATCCTGGGAGGATTTCTGCATGCGAGTCAGTTCCACCGTCCGCACGACGGAAACCGTAGAGGAATACCGCAAACTGAAAAAAGGTCAGCAGGATGCTATCAAGGATGTAGGCGGTTATGTAGCCGGTCATTTGCGCGAAGGTAGGCGCAAAAAGGGCTTTGTACTCTGCCGCTCCATGATTCTTTTAGATATGGACTACGGAACGCCGGGGGTTTGGGATGAAGTCATTATGAAGTGCGGCTTTAAGTGCTGTGCCTACTCCACCCATAAGCATACTCCTGAAAAGCCTCGTATCCGCCTTGCCATCCCACTTTCCCGCGATGTTAGCGAAGCGGAATATCCTGCGGTAGCCCGGATGGTAGCAAAGGACATTGGAATTGACCTGTTCGATGATACAACTTATGAAGCCCACCGGCTCATGTACTGGCCGTCTACTTCGATGAACGGTAAATTCTGGTTTCAGAAAAAAGATGGCAGCAATCTTGACCCGGATATATATCTTGCACGCTATGACGATTGGCAGGACGAGTCCACATGGCCGCGCTCCAGCCGCCAATCCGAGGTGGCGCGAAGTGGTGTCGCCGAAGCCGGTAATCCGCTTACCAAGCCGGGTATCATCGGTGCGTTCAACCGTGCCTATACTGTTGAAGACGCAATCGACACCTTCCTCTCCGATGTATATGAGCCGTCCGCTATGAATGGAAGATACGACTATATACCAGCTGACAGCAGCGCGGGCGTGGTTATCTATGACAGCGTGTTCGCTTATAGCCATCATGCCACCGACCCCGTCTGCGGAAAACTGTTAAATGCGTTTGACCTGGTACGGCTTCATAAATTTCGAAGCCTTGACGATAAGTCCGCAGAAGATACCCCGGTAAATAAGCTGCCGTCCTATAAGGCAATGTCGGAGCTTGCTGTAAATGACGAACGTGTAAAACTGCTATTGGCAGAAGAACGCCGGACACAGGCTTCGGCTGAATTTGCCGTGGTAGATACAGACTGGGAGAAAAAACTGGAGTATGAGCCACGCTCTACCGTGCTTAAAAACTCCCTTGGCAACCTGCTGCTCATCCTAAAAAACGACCCAAAGCTGCAAGGCATCCGGTATAACCGGCTTGCCAATCAAATATATGGTGATGACGCTCTGCCGTGGGAACGTCCGTATCAGCCATGGCGGGATGCGGATATGGCGCAGCTGGTTGCTTATGTAGATAAAACCTACGGCACATTTTCTTCCCGCAACTATGAGCTTGCGCTTACCAAGGTGGCAGATGACCGCGCCTACCATCCTATTCGTGATTACCTGGACAATCTACCCGAATGGGACGGCGTCAATCGTGTGGAAACCTTGCTGGTTAAGTATTTTGGCGCGGAGGATTCGGAGTATACCAGAATGGTCACGCGTAAAACCCTCGCGGCGGCGGTGGCCCGTATCTATCAGCCGGGCATCAAGTTTGACTCCATGCTGGTCTTAAACGGACGGACCGACCTCGGTAAATCCACTTTCTTTGCCCGGCTGGCCGGAGAATGGTTTTCCGATAGCCTAAACTTTACCGATATGGGCAAAGGTAAAGATGCTGCAGAAAAGATTCAGGGTGTCTGGATTGTAGAAATTCCTGAATTAGCGGGTCTATCGAAAATGGACGTCAACAACATAAAGGGCTTTCTCTCCCGACAAGACGACCAGTACCGCCCCTCCTATGGGCGGACAGTCGAAAGCCATCCGCGCCAATGTATTATCGTCGGCTCTACGAATGCGGAAAACGCAGGATTCCTGCGTGATACCACCGGCAATCGCCGTTTCTGGGTGGTGCGTGTCTGGGGCGGCAGTAATAAAGGTTGGGATTTGCCCGAAACTGATGTGCCGCAGATCTGGGCTGAAGCAAAGCACTACTGGATGCAGGGAGAAAAACTCTATCTTGAAGGAAAAGTCGCCCAGCAAGCAAAAGCGGAACAGACGGCGGCGCTGGAGGCTGATGAGCGCGAAGGCATGGTGCGCGAATACCTCGATATGCTCCTGCCGGAAGGTTGGTATGATATGGATTTGTACAGCCGGAAACATTACTTTTCCTCGGACGACCCATTGCGGCCGGAAGGCAAGATTAAGCGCGAGTACGTCAGCAATATGGAAATCTGGTGTGAATGCTTCGGCAATGACCGGGGTAAATTCGAGCGCCAGGCTGACAGTTACAAAATCAAGCTAATCATGCAAAAGATCGGCGGCTGGGTGTACTCCGGCCAGAAAAAGAAAATTAAGGGTTATGGCGCTCAGTATGTATGGGTGCGAACCATTGATGGAACCGAAAATCTTAATCATGGAACCTCTTAGAACCTTGAAATATCAACACTTTTTCCAAGGGTTCCATGGTTCCAAAATATATAAATATTTTTGTATATAGAGAAAGGGTATCGTGTTTACCTCATATACGCGCGTATAGGTTATATGGAATTCTTGGAACTTTGGAACCTTGGAACTGGCAGAAAGGAATTGTATGAGAGAAAAAACCATAGAAATAAAACTCACAAACACAGTCAAATCGATGGGCGGCATCGCCCTGAAGCTTATCTCACCAGGTTTTGATGGTGTGCCTGACCGCTTAGTACTTCTACCCTATGGCAAGCTTGCCTTCGTAGAACTTAAAGCACCAGGGAAGCGACTTCGTCCTTTGCAGGAAAAGCGAAAAAGGCAACTGGAGGCGTTAGGGTATTTAGTATTCTGCATTGACGGTGCCGAGCAGATTGGAGAGATGATTGATGAAATATTGTCCTCATGACTACCAAACATATGCAACCAATTTCATACTGCAGCATCCTATTTCGGCGGTATTTCTGGATATGGGGCTTGGCAAGAGCGTAATTACGCTGACTGCCATTTTTGACCTTGTGCTAGACAGTTTTCTCATCCGCAAGGTACTCGTTATTGCCCCCCTCAGAGTGGCACGAGATACTTGGCCTTTTGAAATCGAAAAGTGGGATCACCTGAAAGGCATGACATACTCAGTGGCCATTGGCACTGAACAGGAACGCAAGTTTGCACTGATGCGAAACGTTGATGTGTATATTATCAACCGGGAAAACGTGGACTGGCTGGTTAATAAGAGCGGCCTTCCCTTCGATTTCGACATGGTGGTGGTTGACGAACTTTCCTCCTTCAAGGCATATAGTTCAAAGCGATTCAAGGCACTTCGCCGCGTCCGCCCGAAGGTAAAACGCATCGTTGGGCTAACAGGCACACCATCCGGTAACGGTCTCATGGATTTATGGGCGGAAATCGGCATTCTTGACATGGGTCAGCGGCTCGGTCGCTTCATCACCCATTACCGTAACAAATTCTTTACTCCGGAAAAGCGCAATCAGCTTGTGGTATTTAGCTATAAACCGCTACCCGGAGCAGAGGATGAAATTTACCGCCGTATTTCCGATATCACCATCAGCATGAAAAACACAGACTACCTCAATATGCCGGAATGCGTGGTAAACGAGATCTCCGTTCGGCTGTCGGACAAAGAGAAAAAGGTCTATGACACCATGAAACGGGATCTGGCCTTTTCACTGGAAGGACAAGAGATTGATGCCGGAAGCGCCGCCAGCCTGTCAAACAAGTTGCTACAAATGGCTAATGGTGCGGTTTATGCCGACGATGGCTCAGTAGCCAAAATCCACGATCGCAAGCTGGATGCTCTTGAGGATGTAATCGAAGCTGCCAATGGCAAACCGGTTCTCATTGCCTACTGGTACAAGCATGATCTGGAGCGGATACTTCAGCGCTTCCCCGCCGAGAAGCTGGACAGCAGCGATTCCATCAAGAGATGGAATGACGGAGAAATACAGCTGGCCGTGATCCACCCGGCATCCGCCGGGCATGGACTTAATCTGCAGGCGGGCGGTTCCACTCTGGTCTGGTTTGGGCTGACATGGTCGTTGGAACTCTACCAGCAGACCAACGCCCGGCTCTGGCGGCAAGGTCAGAAGGATACAGTTGTTATCCATCACATTATCACCAAAGGTACGATTGACGAGCAAGTAATGCAAGCCTTACGACTCAAAGACAAAACCCAGACCGCTTTGATAGATGCGGTAAAAGCAAACCTTAAGGAGGTGGCAGCATGATTGCGCTGAAATATATTAATAAGAACGCCGCTACCGTAGCCGCCATCCGCGACTATAATAATATGCGGTTTATCATCAACAACACTCCAGAGGAAATCAAAAACGTGTACGAAAAAATGATAACACCTAGAATCCCGAAGCTATCCAGGATGCCGTCTGCCAGGAACCCCCAGGCTGGAGCCGACAAACTGGCAGCGCAGATTGACAAGCTGGACATCCTGAAGGAACGCTACAGCCAGGCGATTGAGTACATGGCATGGTTCGAGCCTGCCTGGTCCAGCCTGACCGATACCGAGCAGCACATTTTATCTGAATACTACATGGGCGACAATCAGAAGTCCGGAGCAACCTACCGTCTGATGAATGAACTTAGTTACAGCGAAAGCCACGTGGAGAGATTAAGGAGCAATGCATTGAACCACCTGCGCAGTATGCTGTTCGGATAAAGATGAGGGAATTATGAGGGAGTGTTTGCCTGAGGACCAAGTATAATATTAATATCGAAAGCTGTATCAAGAGCCTTCGCGGAGTTACAACCGCGGGGGCTTTTTGTATGCCAATAACGAGGTGAACCAATGCCATACAAGCCCAAGCGGCCGTGTTCCCACCCTGGCTGTCCCAAGCTGACAGCCAGCAGATTCTGCGAGGAGCACACCAAGGACGAAGCAAAACGATACGAACGCTATCAGCGGGACCCAGCCGTGAAGAAACGTTACGGCAGGAGTTGGAAGCGTATTCGGGATAGATATATCACGGCGCACCCACTTTGCGAGCAATGTCAAAAGGACGGACGGATCACGCCTGCTGAGGAAGTACACCACATCAAGCCGCTATCCCAAGGAGGCACCAACGATGTGGACAACCTCATGAGTTTGTGTACGTCTTGTCACTCCGAGATCACTGCCCGCGAAGGCGGTCGTTGGCGGAAATGAGTTTCATGTCACCCCCAGGGGGATCTAAATCTCTACAGCCCTACCTATGGAGAACGGGCGGCCCCCTTCGCGCGTAAAAATCGCGGTTCAAACGGGGGATTAAACCCTGCCAAAGCAAGGAGGTGAAGGCTTGTGGCAAAAGACGGGACCAATAGGGGCGGCCGCAGGGTTCGCGCCGGTGACAAGCCGCAGCCCCTGGCTGACAAAATCTCGGCCGGAAAGGCCGCAAAAGTTTTAGCAGCCCCGGAACTGCATCCCGAGTCGATGCTTGAAGCGGACGACCTTAACGATGCGGCCGATTTATACGGAGAAGATATGCCAACGCCCAGCGATTACCTCAGCGCGAGACAGAGAGACGGTAAGCCGCTGGGCGCTGACGATCTGTTCAGAGAAACTTGGAAATGGCTTAAAGAGCGCGGGTGTGAGAAATTCGTTAACCCAAGATTGATTGAAGCCTATGCCCAGGCTTTCACTCGCTACATCCAGTGTGAGGAAGCCATCAGCACCTACGGGCTTTTGGGCAAACACCCGACCACGGGTGGCGCTATAGCTAGTCCCTTCGTACAGATGAGCCAATCTTTTCAGAAGCAGGCCAACCTCATCTGGTACGAGATTTTTGACATTGTAAAACAGAATTGCACTACAGCCTTCGTCGGCAACCCGCAGGATGATATTATGGAAGCCCTGCTGTCAGGCAGGAAAGGACGGTAGGTATAGATGAACACAACCGAGCGTTTTGAAAAAGTTAATATCGACCGGTTAGTACCATATGCCCGCAACGCCCGCACCCACAGCAAGGAGCAAATACTTCAGCTTCGAGCATCACTAAGGGAGTTCGGCTTCGTTAACCCGGTCATCGTAGATAAAGACCTCAATGTTATCGCGGGACACGGGCGCATCCTCGCTGCCAAGGAGGAAGGTATTACTGAAGTACCTTGTGTGTTCGCGGAACACCTGACTGAAACCCAGAAGCGGGCCTATATTATAGCCGATAACCGCCTTGCCCTGAACGCTGGCTGGGACGCGGAGATGCTCTCGGTAGAGCTTGCCGATTTGCAGGCTGCCGATTTTGACGTATCTCTTCTCGGCTTTGATGACGCGGAACTGAACAAACTACTGGGCGGTGCCGAGGACGTTAAAGAAGATGACTTTGATGTAGAAGGCGAACTGGCCAAGCCCGCTATATCTAAGGCGGGTGACCTCTGGTTGCTGGGGCATCACCGCTTGGTCTGCGGCGATAGTACCAAAGCGGAGACCTTTTCCCTGCTTATGGACGGTAAACTTGCCAACCTGGTGGTGACTGACCCTCCCTACAACGTCAACTATGAGGGTACAGCAGGCAAAATTAAAAATGACAATATGGCGGACCAAAAGTTCTATCAGTTTCTGCTTGATGCTTTCACCCTGACCGAAAAGGCGATGGCCAAGGACGCAAGTATCTATGTGTTCCACGCAGATACTGAGGGATTAAACTTTCGTAAAGCCTTTTCGGAAGCGGGATTCTATCTCTCGGGGACCTGCATCTGGAAAAAGCAGTCGCTGGTACTGGGGCGCTCGCCTTACCAGTGGCAGCACGAGCCGATCCTGTTTGGCTGGAAGAAAACGGGCAAACATGCCTGGTACTCCGACCGTAAGCAGTCTACCATCTGGGAGTTTGACAAGCCCAGGAAGAACGCTGACCACCCGACCATGAAACCCGTGCCGCTGGTGGCTCACCCGATACTCAACTCCAGTATGACAGGCTGTATTGTTCTTGATCCGTTCGGTGGTTCGGGCAGCACCCTGATCGCCTGTGAGCAGACCGGCCGGATTTGCCACACCGTGGAACTGGATGAGAAGTTCTGTGATGTTATTGTGAATAGGTACATTGAGTTTAAGGGTTCCGACATTGATGTTTTTATCATGCGCGATGATCAGAAAATACCCTTTAACAGTGTACCAAAACTGGTATAAAGGCTTGCTATTCCACAGCTTAAGAGTGATGTATATGACTACCAAAAAGAAAGGTGGTCGATCTCATGGAATTTAAGTTTAACATTACCGGCGCTAGGCGCAAAGAACTGGTTCAGGTGATCAGCGAAATCCTTAATACTGCACCGGAATACAAAGGCGCTCCCACATTTGCTTATGTCATAGGCGGATTTACCGTCAACAAAGAAGGCACTCTCAGCGCCAGTGAAAACAACAGTGAGGAAGATCTTGAGCAACTATTAAACGAGCTTGACCAACGCGGATTTCAATTTGAAGCGCCGAGCGAACTGGTTATTGAGATGCCCAGGAAAGGTTTTACCGAAGCCGCCATTGCCAATCTGGAGCGGCTGGTTAAGAGCAAGGAAACTCTTATTAAGAAAGCCCTGGACACAGACAGGTTGCCAATTGAACTGACCGAGGACAGGCTGCGTTTCCCTTGGTTCTCCAGAAGCCTTGCAGCGGAAGAAGTCAACGCCTATGCCCGCTTCATCGGTGCGCTCTGCGCCATGGCCAAGAACCAGCATCGGGTAACCGCCACCGAAAAGACTTATGATAACGAAAAATACGCTTTTCGCTGCTTCCTGCTGCGCTTAGGATTTATCGGGCCGGAATACAAAACGGAACGAAAAATTCTGCTCTCCAGGTTAACCGGCAGCGCTGCTTTCAAAAACGGCCAGCGCAATTTGGAGGAGGAGACTGAAGCATGAAGCAGATTCATCCTGAAATGTTAAAGGCTTTGAGGTCATATTATCCCCCGGGTACGCGGGTCGAATTGGTCCGTATGGAGGACCCGTACACCAGGTTAAAGCCCGGCGACCGGGGCAGCGTATCCTTTATCGACGATACCGGCACGGTGTTTGTTGACTGGGACTCGGGCAGCAGGCTGGGGGCAGTTTTCGGTGAAGATGAAATCAGAAAACTCGAAGAATAACTGGGGGTAACCGCCAAGATTAAAGCCAATATTTATGCGGGTTTCAGCCATTTATTTTGCTTAAATCCCTTGCTATATAGCCCTTTCAGAGTGATATATGTACACACCAAAGAAAAACACACCTGAAAGGAGCTTGGATAGCATGTTTAACGCCAAATTTGGGATCGAGATTGAATTCACCGGGATTACCAGAAGCCAAGCCGCTGAGGTTGCGGCGCAGTTTCTAAACGGAAGGATTGAAAACTGCCGGGACAGCTACGACACCAAAAAGGTACACACACCGGACGGGCGAGCCTGGAAGTTTATGAGCGACGGGAGCATTCGCCGGGAAGTAAAGGTGAACGGCAGAAGGATCAGCGCCGAGCACGAATACAGCGTTGAACTGGTAAGCCCAGTGCTTACCTACCGTGAAGACATTACTACCCTGCAGGAACTGGTCAGGAAACTGCGCAAAGCGGGCGCCTTAACCAACCCCTCCTGCGGGATACATATCCACTTGGATGGCTCAAACCATACACCAAGAAGCATTAAAAACTTCATCAACATCATCGCCAGCAAGAACGACCTTTTTTACAAGGCCCTGCAGATAGAGCCGGAACGGATGAGATTTTGCAAGAAGATGGATAATGCTTTGGTGGAAAAGATAAACGTCAGAAAGCCGAAAACCATGCGGGAATTTGAGGAGCTCTGGTACGAAGGCTACTTGGAAAGCCGCAGCCGTCACTACCATGAGAGCCGCTACCACTTTTTGAACCTGCACAGCTTTTTTAACGGCAACCATACGGTCGAGCTAAGGGGCTTTAACAGCGAACTGCACGCGGGCAAAATCAGGAGCTACATAGTTTTAGCCCTGGCCATAAACCACCAGGCATTGACCCAAAAAAGCGCCAGCGCCAGGAAGCCCCAGGTTGAAAACGAAAAGTTCGCCATGCGGACTTACTTGAACCGCATCGGCTTCATTGGCGACGAGTTCAAAAACTGCCGCGAGCACCTTTGCAAACACCTGGAAGGCTCAGCGGCATGGAGGTTTCGGGCGGCTTAAGCCGCCGCCGAAGCCAGTTAAAAAGGAGGATACCCTTTATGGATAAGAATAACAAACTGTACATTGCCTACGGCTCCAACCTGAATCTTGCGCAGATGGCTGGCCGATGCCCAACCGCCAGGGTAATCGGCAAAAGTAAGATGAAAGACTGGCGGCTCCTGTTTAGGGGTTCGCGTACGGGCGCGGTAGCAACGGTGGAGCCTAAAAAAGGAAGCAGCGTCCCGGTTCTGGTTTGGGAGATAACACCCGCCGACGAGGCGGCGCTCGACCGCTATGAAGGCTGGCCGTTCCTCTACTGTAAGGAAACGGTCAAGGTGAAGATAAACGGCAAGACCGTCAAGGCCATGGTGTACATCATGAACGAAGGCAGGCCGCCGGGCCAGCCCAGCTGCTACTACTATTCAACAATACTGGAGGGTTACCAGGACGCGGGCTTTAATATGGATATCCTGCGCCGGGCAGCCGCCGAATCTGTAGAAATGGAGTAAGCCAAATGAACGAGAACATACGGATGCAGATTTTAGCCATCAGGGAAAGCGGCGTCACGAATATGTTTGACATTCCCCGTGTTACTCAGGAAGCATACTCCCGAGATTTTCACGAACTGGTTAATTACCTTAATGACCACAAGACCGAGTACGCGCGCTTTATCCTGACGGGCGAGGAAGATGAGAGCAAATAACTGAAGGCCAATAAATATGCGGTTAACAGAGCTTCTTAATGAGGCTCTTTTCTTTTATTCGCTTTAAGAAAGGAGGCGGCAATCATACGCAAACTCAAGAAATATAAACCGACACAGTTTATGGCACCAGATTCAAAATACAGCAAAGATGCCGCCGACTATGCTGTGGCGTTTATCCAAGCCCTGTGCCACACCAAAGGCTCCTGGGCTGGAAAGCCCTTTGAACTCATCGACTGGCAGGAACAGATTATACGCGATATTTTTGGGATACTGAAACCCAATGGCTATAGGCAATTCAATACGGCTTATGTGGAAATTCCAAAGAAAATGGGTAAGTCTGAACTGGCGGCCGCCATTGCCTTGCTTCTCACCTGCGGGGACAACGAGGAGCGTGCCGAGGTTTACGGCTGTGCCGCCGACCGCCAGCAGGCATCCATCGTGTTTGAGGTTGCCGCCGATATGGTGCGGATGTGTCCCGCACTAAACAAACGTGTTAAGATCCTGGCCTCCACCAAGCGGCTTATTTACCTGCCGACCAATAGCTTTTATCAAGTGCTGTCGGCTGAAGCTTATTCGAAGCATGGTTTCAACATCCACGGCGTGGTATTTGATGAGCTGCATACCCAGCCTAACCGGAAATTGTTTGACGTCATGACCAAAGGCTCAGGGGATGCTAGGATGCAGCCGCTTTACTTCCTCATCACAACAGCGGGCGATAACGTCAACAGTATTTGCTATGAGGTGCATCAAAAAGCCAAAGATCTGCTGGCCGGTCGCAAGCATGATGCTACGTTTTATCCTGTAATCTATGGAGCGGAGGAAGATGACGACTGGACTGACCCTAAAGTGTGGAAAAAAGTTAATCCGTCGCTGGGTATAACCGTAAGTATCGACAAGATTAAAGCTGCCTGTGAAAGCGCAAAACAAAACCCTGCTGAAGAAAACAGCTTCCGGCAGCTTAGGCTCAACCAATGGGTCAAACAGGCAGTTCGCTGGATGCCCATGGAGAAATGGGACAAATGCGCTTTTAAGGTTGACCCGGAAGAACTAAAAGGCCGGGTGTGCTATGGCGGGTTGGACTTATCCAGTACGACGGATATAACGGCTTTTGTGCTGGTTTTTCCGCCGGTTGATGAGGACGATAAATTTCATATTCTCCCCTACTTCTGGATACCGGAAGAAAACCTCGACCTGCGTGTTCGGCGCGATCACGTAAACTACGACCTGTGGCAAAAGCAGGGGTATCTTAAAACCACCGAAGGCAATGTGGTACATTACGGATTCATCGAAAGCTTTATCGAGGAACTCGGAACCAAATACAACATTAAAGAAATTGCCTTTGACCGTTGGGGAGCGGTCCAGATGACACAGAACCTGGAAGGGCTTGGTTTTACGGTGGTGCCGTTTGGCCAGGGTTTTAAGGATATGTCCCCTCCTACCAAGGAACTAATGAAACTGACCCTGGAAGAAAAGATCGCCCATGGCGGCCATCCGGTTCTGCGCTGGATGATGGATAATATCTTTATCCGTACTGACCCGGCTGGAAATATCAAACCCGACAAAGAGAAAAGCACCGAGCGGATTGATGGTGCAGTAGCAACAATTATGGCGCTGGATAGGGCGATCCGGAACGGCGTTAGAAATGGCAGTGTATACGATGAGAGAGGTATACTGATGTTATAAAACATCAACATATCTGGTACAATTTTCTTTAGTTAAAATGATATTAATTGGAAGGCTTATTATGGTTAAAGAAGAGCATAAAACAATTGCCCAATTGGAGGAAGCCCGACGAAAACATTACCAGGGAAAGGTAGCTCCAGGGTGGAAATATCGTGGTATAGAATGTGGTTTTTTGCATAATCCCGGTGTTATACTCAACACACCTGTAGGTCGTGCAATAATGCCAAATCTAATGCACCCCTTTGTATATAGAGGACAAAATCAAGAATATGATTACTTTATACCAAGCATTTACAGGAAACCAATCCATCCCGATGGTTTTACCGATGAACTTCGTCTATTCTATCGGGAATTACAGCTTGTTGAATTTTGCTTATTTATTAACTCATTTCCAAGAGTTAAAAAATGGCGGGAATATGGATTTTATGTATGGGAAGAGTGCATAGCACAGCATTATGGGTTGTATACTTCATTGCTTGATATCACTAATAATTTTGATGTTGCCCTATTCTTTGCGTGCTGTAAATATGACCATATTAATAACTCCTATAGACCTTTAAGCACTATGGATATCAAAGGTAATCAATATGGAGTTATTTATGGGAAGTTTTTTGATTTGATTCCTCCTTTGGAACAAATACCTTATAAACCGTTAGGATTTCAACCATTTATGAGACCAAACAACCAGAGGGGTTTTACTGTGTGTTTATACAACAATAAACAGGCTACTGAAGAGTCGTTAGGCTTTGATTGGAAGATTAAATTCAAACATGATATTGGTTATTCCAAAAAAGTATTTGATGAGTTTGATGGCGGAGAAAAGATTTTTGTAAAAAAAGATGTAAATAAAATCGAAAATATTATTAACCAAATAAAAGATGCTTCAGAATATTCGCAAGCAGCTTTCGATGAAGTTTATACCCAACATTCATGGAATAAAAGTAAAGAATATTATGAGCTTGAATTGAATAAAGCAGGCATTGAGATCGGCTACAAACCGTACAAGATCACTGAAGAAGATATTAATAGTTTAGATGCAAACTGGGATTTTGGTAGTTTCTTAAGGGAGTGTGGGGTGGATCAACTTTATGAGATTAAGCAGGAGAAGGAGAAAATAATAATACTAAATTATGATTTCTGATTATTTATGACACAAGCATCTTGGCAACGAGATGTTTTTTCATGCCCATTTTCAGGAGGAACGATTTATGAAAATACCTTTTCTTTCGGGCTTGCTGAAGCCCCGAGCCAGTCCTAAAAATCGTCTGTATGGCAGCACATACAGCTTTTTCTTAGGCGGGACCGCCAGCGGCAAAACCGTCAATGAAAGAACAGCCATGCAGACCACCGCCGTATATGCCTGCGTCCGAATCCTGGCAGAAACTATAGCTAGTCTGCCATTGAATGTTTATCGATCCACGGACAATGGCAAGGAGAAAGCCACAGACCACCAGCTATATTATCTGCTCCATGATGAGCCTAATCCGGAGATGACTTCATTTGTGTTTCGGGAAACACTGATGAGTCATCTTTTATTATGGGGCAACGCCTATGCCCAGATAATTAGAGACGGTAGGGGCCGAATCTTAGCTCTTTATCCCCTCCTGCCTGACCGCATGACAGTGGATCGGACAACCGAGGGGCAGCTCTATTTCGAATACCGCAAGGACACCGGATATGTGATCTTAAGGCCGGAAGATATACTGCATATTCCCGGGCTTGGTTTTGACGGACTAGTGGGCTACTCTCCTATCGCTATGGCCAAGAATGCCATCGGCATGGCAATCGCCACCGAAGAATACGGGGGTAAATTCTTTGCCAATGGAGCCAGTCCAGGCGGAGTTTTAGAGCATCCCGGTGTAGTCAAAGACCCGGCCCGAATCCGGGAAAGCTGGAACGCGGTCTACCAGGGCAGCGGCAACGCCCATCGGATAGCGGTTCTTGAAGAAGGTATGAAGTTCCAGTCCATCGGTATACCGCCGGAACAGGCGCAGTTTCTTGAAACCAGAAAGTTTCAGACCGAGGAGATATGTCGGATCTTTCGGGTGCCGCCCCATCTGGTGGCCAACTTGGATAAAGCCACTTTCAGCAACATCGAGCATCAATCTATCAGTTTTGTAGTCCATACCATCCGGCCCTGGCTGGTAAGGCTCGAGCAAGGAATGAATAAAGCTCTGCTCAGCCCATCCGAAAAAGGCCAGTATTTTGTGGGTTTTGTAGTGGACGGACTACTGCGGGGCGACTATGCCTCGAGGATGCAAGGTTACGCCATAGGTATTCAAAACGGCTTCTTAAGCCCCAACGATGTAAGAACCTTAGAAAACATGAACACCATCGAGCATGGCGATATTTATGCCATGAACGGCAACATGCTGAAGCTTGAAGATGTGGGCGCGTATGCCAATACCAACAGAAAGGAGGTCAGCCAATGAGCAGAAAGTTTTGGAACTGGCTCAAAAACGAGCAGGAGCGAACCCTCTTTTTAGATGGGTATATCGCTGAGGACAGCTGGTTCGAGGACGATATTACCCCCAAGCAGTTTAAAAACGAGCTCTATGCTGAGGATGGGGATGTGGTGGTGATGCTCAACTCTCCAGGCGGAGATGTATTTGCCGCCAGTCAAATCTACACCATGTTAAAAGAATATCCTGGACATATCACCGTCAAAATCGAAGGGCTTGCTGCCAGTGCGGCTTCGGTAATCGCCATGGCGGCAGACGAGGTTCACATGTCTCCGGTAGCCATGATGATGATCCATAACCCCGCCACCGTCATATTCGGGGAAATATCTGACCTTAAAAGCGGTATTGCCATGCTGTCCGAGGTTAAAGAAAGCATCATCAATGCCTACGAGCAGAAAACCGGTTTATCAAGAGCCAAAATATCGCACATGATGGATGCCGAAAGCTGGTTTAATGCCTGGAAAGCAGTGGAGCTGGGCTTTGCCGACAAAGTCCTGTACACAACCGAAGAACACCTAAACGAGCCGCCCAGTGCGGCTTATCTTTTTGACAAAATGACGGTCACCAACGCGCTGGTAAAAAAGTTTCCGCTGCCCCAGGTTAATAACCCTAAACCGCCGACCGGCACCCCGCTTAGCTACCTGGAAAAGCGGCTCAGCCTATTAAAACATTAGAATGGGAGGAATAACCATGAGCAAAATCTTAGAACTGCGTGAGAAAAGAGCCAAAGCCTGGGATGCCGCTAAAGCCTTTCTGGACAGCAAGCGCGGCACTGACGGGCTCCTTTCCGCCGAGGACGTTGCCACCTATGAAAAGATGGAAGCCGATGTGGTAAATCTCGGCAAAGAAATCGATCGGCTGGAGCGTCAGCAGGCATTGGACGCGGAGCTTAACAAGCCCGTCAATACACCCATTACCGGCAAGCCCGGCCAGCCCAACCCTGAGGATAAAACCGGTCGGGCCAGTGACGAGTACAAACGAGCCTTCTGGAACGCCATGCGCAGCAAGGCAGCGGGCTACGAAGTATTAAACGCGCTGCAGGTGGGAACCGATTCCGAGGGAGGCTACCTGGTTCCGGACGAGTTCGAGCGTACCCTGGTCGAAGCTCTGCAAGAAGAAAACATCTTCCGCACCATGGCCAAGATCATCCAAACCGCCAGCGGTGATCGTAAAATACCGGTCGTAGCATCCAAAGGAACTGCTTCCTGGGTAGATGAAGAAGGCGCCATTCAGGAATCAGACGATGCCTTTGGGCAGGTTTCCATAGGGGCCTACAAACTTGCGACCATGATCAAGGTATCCGAGGAATTGTTAAATGATAGCATCTTTAATCTGGAGTCATATATCGCCCGGGAATTTGCCCGCAGAATCGGTGCCAAGGAAGAGGAATCCTTCTTCATCGGTAACGGAACCGGCAAGCCGACAGGGATTTTCAATGCTACCGGCGGAGCGGAACTGGGTGTAACTGCTGCCTCGGCAACAGCTATTACGGTGGATGAGATCATGGATCTGTTCTACAGCCTTAAGTCCCCTTACCGCAAAAACGCCGTATTCGTGATGAATGATTCCACTGTCAAAGCCATCAGAAAATTAAAGGACGGCAACGGCCAGTACCTGTGGCAGCCCTCCATTTCTGCCGGACAACCGGATACGATTTTAAATCGTCCGGTCAAGACTTCAGCCTATGTACCGACAATTGCGGCAGGGGCTAAAACTATCGCTTTCGGCGATTTCGGCTACTACTGGATTGCTGATCGGCAAGGCCGTTCCTTCCAAAGGCTGAACGAGCTTTATGCGGCAACCGGTCAGGTAGGATTTAAGGCAACCCAGCGGGTGGACGGCAAGCTGATTCTCTCTGAAGCCATCAAGGTACTTAAGATGAAAGCGTAGGTGTGAGTTATGAGCAATGTAAAAAACTACACTGAGCAAGGCGGCGAGATAACCGTTATTGGCGGATCGCTTGAGATTGCGGCCAGCGGCAAGCTGACAATTGCGGAAGGTGCAACAATTGAAGGGATCTTATCCGTCCCGGTGGTTGATGCCCTTGACTCAACCTCAGCTACCAGCGCCCTGTCGGCTAAACAGGGCAAGGTTTTAAATGATGCTATTGCTGCCAAGACCGCTGCCAATCAGGCCGACAGTATTGCATCCGAGGTGGCCGAACTGGTGACCGACTTCAATGCCCTCCTCGCTAAGCTTAAAGCCGCGGGACTTATGGCAGCCGAGTAATGAAAGGCGGTGGGCGTATTGGTGCTTTCTTTGGAGGAAGTAAAACTGTATCTAAAAGTAGACGGTGATGAAGACAATACGCTCATCACCGATCTCATAGGTGCCGCCGAGGAGCTATGCCAGGACATTCTGCGCTTTCCCCTGACCGAATTTGCCGAGGTGCCGGAAACAGTTAAACAAGCCCTACTCTATGCTATCGGCAATCTTTATGAACTACGGGAAGCAGTCGACATGAAAGCATTAATTGAGTTTATGACCAGGCTCTTATTCGCCTACCGCCGAGAAGGGTGGTAATTATGAAGAAGCGCGATTTAATGGGTCAGATGCGACAGCGTATTGCCTTGCAGGCCAAGACCATCACCAAATCAGAAGGCATCCCCCTAGAAAACTGGACTACAGTAGCCACAGTGTGGGCAGCAGTGTCGGACATATCGGGTAAAGAATACTTCCAAGCGGGGGCCTTGCAGTCGGAAGTCACCACCCGGATTAAAATTCGCTACCGAACCGGGATAACTACTTCCATGCGGGTATTATATGGCTCCCGGGTATTTCAAATTCTGTCGGTAATCGATAAGGACGAGCGGCACCGCGTAATAGAACTGATGTGCAAGGAGGTGATCCCCGGTGGCGGGTAATCTGACTCTGGAAGGTATGGACGAGATTTTAGATAGGCTAAAGGAACTGGGGCAAAGAGCCGCTCCGGCAGAGAACCAGGCCCTTTATGCCGGGGCCAAGATCGTTCAGGAAAACGCCAGCCAAAAAGCGCCGCGCAGTTTAAAGGCTAAGGAGCATCTGGCCGACAATATCGTGATTTGCGAACCAAAGCAGGATGAAAACGGCAAATACGTGGAGGTGGGGCCAACGGCTCCCTTTTTTTATGGCAAATTTCTGGAGTACGGCACCTCCAAGATGACCGCCCGCCCTTTTATGGGTCCGGCTCAAGCCGAAAGCAAAAAACAGGTGCTGGAAACCATCAGGCAGACCTTGAAAGCGGGGCTTGACCTATGATCAATGTCAAACCGGAAGTCCTGGCGGCTTTGGAAGGAAACACCGATCTGCTGGCTTTATTGGGCGGGCCTTATATCTACCAGCTGAAAGCGCCGGAGGGCTTAGACAAATACATTACTTTGTTTGAGCTAACTAATTTCGATTCCGCCTGGGCAGACAACACTGCTTTTATGGCTGAGGTGCATCTGCAAGTGGATGTGTGGGTAAAAGCAGCCAGCACCTCCCCTATTACCGCCGAGGTGGACAAAACCATGAAATCATTAGGCTTTAAAAGAACTAGCAGCGCCGATCTTTATGAAGACGATACCAAAATATTTCACAAAGCGCTCAGATATGTGACTGAGCGGGAAGTTGAAGGAGGTTAAAAAATGGCAGGAGTACAAGTAGGCTTAAACAGCCTGTATTACGCAGTTCTTACCAGCGATACGCCTTTAGCAGCGACATATAACAGCCCGGTGGCCATAGCCGGGGCTATCAACGCCAAAATAAGTCCCAAGAGCAACACAGAAACCCTGTACTGCGACGACGGGCCTGATGAAACCGTCACCTCGCTGGGGGAAATCGATGTGGAGTTTGAGACTAAAGATATTGACCTCAACACCCAGGCGGTCCTTTTGGGACACAGTGTCACCGGCGGGGTGCTGATCAAAAAGTCAACCGATACTGCGCCCTATGTAGCTCTGGGATTCAAGTCCAAAAAGAGCAACGGCAGCTACCGCTATGTATGGCTGTATAAAGGGAAATTCGCCCTGCAGGAGCAGGAGTACCAGACCGCGGAGGATAAGCCCAAATTTCAGACCCCCAAAATCAAGGGGACATTTATTAAACGCACCTTTGACAACGCCTGGCAGAAGATCGGCGATGAGGATCATCCCGATTGGACAGCTTCAACCGGCACAAATTGGTTTACAGCGGTGGACGGAGCGGCCCCCGACCCTCTGACGGTGACAATAAGTCCGGTGGATGGTTCCAGCGGAGTGGCGGCAGACGCTAACCTGACCTGGACCTTTGCCAACGCCATCCAGGCTACCGATGTAACCGCCGCCAATTTTATCTTACTGAAGGCTGATGATGGGTCTTTAGTTGCTGGAGTTCTTAGTATCAATACGGAACACAAGGTGGTGACTTTCAATCCGGCCAGCAATTTGGCCCCGGGCGCGGATTACATCATGGTATGCACGCAGGGTGTCAGGGATATTTACGGCCAAAACCTGGCTAATGCCTCAATCGGCAGCTTCACCACCGCCGTTTAAGCCAATCAGGGCGGTTTTTGTACCGCTATCACACAGGGAGGGATATCGATGGAGAACCCCAGGATTACCCTTAAAGGAAAGACATACACCGCGCCGCCGCCCAAGGTCAAACTCTGGCGCGAAGTGACCAAATTCAAGTATAAATTCGGCGATAAAGAGCAAGGCGATGAGGAAGCTCTAAGCGAGATGGAACGCTTGATCGCCGCTGCCTTTAATCACCCGGAAATAAGCGCTGAGGTTATTGAAGAGGAACTGGACCTGGATGAGTTTGTCCCCCTCTTTTACCAGATTGCCAGCTGGGTGGCCGAGGCCGTCAGCCGCAAGATGACAGAACTCCCAAAGTAAATCCCGCCGACGGACTTGACCTAAGCCATCTGTCGGCTTATCAAATGGTGGTGTATTTCTATTTGAGCTTGGCCCAAAGCTACCACTGGCTCCCGGAACAGATTGACGCCATGACGCTTGATATGTTCTGGGATCTGCTCATTGTTGGCTCTGTAGTTAACGAAGCTGAAAACAATCCTAGCGGGTACATTGATGATATTTGGTAAGGGGATGAGAACAATTGGCAGAAACCATCGGTGAACTGCTGGTCAAAGTTGGTCTGGACAACACCGGCTTTAATCAGGGCATGAAAGAATTGGATCAATCGCTTAAGCTGGCCAGGGCGGAGTTTCAGGCAGCCGCCGCTAAGATGGGAGATATGGGCAGCGCCGCCGACCAGCTTAAATTAAAAGTTGAATACTTAAACAAGCAAGCTGAGATACAAAGGCAGAAAGTTGCCGCCTTAAAAGATGCCTATGAAAAAGCGGCGGGCAGTACCGAGCAGGATGCGGTCGCGGTGGAAAAACTGCAGATCAAAATGCTGCAGGCCGAAAAGGTTCTGGCCAATATGGAACACTCCCTAAAAAATACGGTCAAAGAACTGGAACTGCAAGCTTCCGCTTGGACCAAGCTCTCTAAAAAGGCCGAAGAAGCCAGCCAGAAATTAAAAGCAGCGGGCAGCAGCATCACCAGTGCCGGTCAGGGAATGTCCCTGGCGGTTACCGCACCGCTTGCAGCCGCCGGAACCGCAGCGGTGAAACTGGCCTCAGATACCAATGAAGCTCTGAACAAGGTGGAAGTAGCTTTTCAGGATAACGCTGAAGGCGTTAAAAACTGGAGCGATACCACCCTGGAACGCTATGGCATCGCTAGGGGCACTGCCCTGGATATGGCTGCTACCTATGGGGACATGGCCACCAGCTTGGGACTCAACACCGCACAGGCGGAAGAAATGAGCAAGACTCTGGTGGGTTTGGCCGGAGATCTGTCCAGTTTTAAGAACATCAGCATCGACATAGCGGATACCGCCTTAAAGTCGGTATTTACCGGCGAGACCGAATCTTTGAAAGAATTAGGCATTGTTATGACCCAGGCCAACCTACAGGAATACGCCTACAGCCAGGGGATTAAAAAGAAGATCCAGGATATGAATCAGGCGGAGCAGACCCAACTCAGGTACAACTATGTCCTGGCCATGACCAAGAACGCCCAGGGGGATTTCGAGAGAACCGGGGCGGGAACGGCTAACCAGATGCGGGTATTCTCCGAAAGCATAAAAGAGCTGGGGGCTACCATGGGACAGCATATCCTGCCGGTTATAACCCCATTAATCCAGAGATTAAATGAACTGGTGCAAAGATTCGGTGCTTTAAGTCCCAGCGCCCAAAAAACCATTCTGGTTGTGGCGGGGGTGGCTGCCGCCATAGGCCCGGTTGTCCTCATTATCGGTCAGCTGGTCACCGCCGCCGGGGCCATCTCCGGTGTAGTCGGTACAGCTGCAGCCGCTATGGCCAGCGCCGGTGGGGTAACCGCAGCGTTGGGGGCGGCTTTTTCCGCCTTAACCGGTCCTATTAGTATCGCCGTAGCCGTTATCGCTGGTTTGGTTTTGGCTGTAAAGGAGCTTTGGCAGAACAATGAAGGATTTCGTAACACGGTCAAGGAGATCTGGGCGGATATTGGGAACATTATCGCCAAAGCCGGAACTGCCATTAAAGTGTTCTGGGACAATTGGGGTAAAGATATCACTGCAGTATTCACCAATATCTGGAACATTATCAAGGCGGTATTTCAGACTGCAGCGGAAGTGATTGTAAACGCCTTCGGCTTTTTCCTGGATGTCTTACAGGGAGACTGGCAAGGAGCCTGGAAGCATATCAAAAACATTTTCATCACCCTGTGGAATGGGATTAAGACAGTGGTGGTCAACGCTTTCGAGGGTCTAAGAACCCTGCACAACACGCTGCTGGAAATAGGTACTCATATTATTCAGGGTTTGATCGACGGGATTAAAGGCCGGATTGAGAAAGTCAGGGAAATCGCCGGGGAAGTTGCCGAGACCGTAAAGAACAGGATTAAAGAAGCCCTATCCATCCGCTCCCCCTCCAAGGTGATGCGCGAATATGGCCTTAATATCAGCGAAGGCTTGAGCACCGGCATGCAAGAAGGAATATCCTTTATAGAAGGCTCGGTATCCGACATTATTGCCACCTTGGTCGATATGAAGAACAGCCTGGAAAAAATAACGGCTGAAACCAACGCCAAGCTGCTGGAGGCGGAAAAAGAGTACGCCGACCAGTGCCGGGAAGTCAAAAGCAAACTGGCCCAGGATGAAATCGCTTTGCAGCAGGAACTGTCCGATAAATTAGCCGCTATTACGGCGGCAGGCTTAGAGAAAGAAGCCCAGGCCATAGAAGCCTACAAACAAAGCTATGCGGCCAAGGTGGAGTCCATCAAGAACCAAATTGGACTTTTTGATGAAGTGAAGCCGCAAAAAGTATCAGGCAAGTCCTTGCTTGGCAATCTGGAGGACCAGGTTAGTCAGTTTGACAGCTGGCAGGCCAACTTGAAATCATTGGCCGCCAAAGGGGTTGATGAGGGGCTGATTGATGAGCTTTAGACAGATGGGGGTCAAGGCGGCTCCTCAGGTCGCGGCGTTAAATACCTTGACAACTGATGAGCTTAATCAATATGTAAGCCTTTGGAAAACCAAAAACGCCCAGGCCCGGGCGGAAGCCAATATCGAGATGCGTCAGGCCCGAGTTGAACTAGGCCAGCGCTTAAGCGAGATCAGGCTGGAAACCCAGAATCAACTTACTCAGCAGACTATAGAAATGCAGAACAAACTCATGGAAATGAAGGCCAAGGCCGATGAGGAGCTGGCCAAGTACAAAAAGGCCTGGGAGGAAAAGAACGGTGAAATTAAAAAGAATGCCGCCGAAACCATCGCCACCATCGAAAAGAAATATGAAGAAATAGTCAAGAAATCGGCCGGGTATGGCATCCAGGCTATGAGTGAGTTAATCCGGGGGATAAGGTCCAGGATGAGCGCCTTGCAAAGTGTCATGGACGAAGTACGAAGCATAATGGGTTCCGGTATGGACCCCAATCAGCGCAGTTCCCCCTCTCTAGTAGACAAGATAAAAATCGGGGTGGCTGATATAACGGCTGCCTACAGCAGCCTAAAAAACAATTTAAGGGGTCTTGACTTGCAGAGTGCTCTGGCAGGAGTTGCCCCTTTAGCCCTGGGTACGGTTGCTGCTAATACAACCAGTAACAGCTCGACTACCATCAACCAGATCAGTATAACGGTCAATGGCACCGCTGACGCGGGCGAGCAGATTTACCGGACGCTCTTGGCCAAGGGGGTGCGTTTCAGTGGCTAAAAGCCTTAAGATTGCCGGGATGGAGCGCTGGCCCGACTATCGCCGGGGGAGCCTTACTATCAGCCAAATCCTTACCAGTCAGGTGGACAGCTGCTCGTTTGCGATTAAGGGAGCAAAACCTTTTGAGGGCAGTGAGGTCATCATCGAGGATAGCGACCTTACGGAGTCCCGGCTCTTTGCCGGAACCATCGACCGGGTGGAACTGGTGAATTATAAGGCTCCGCTGGTGTGGAAGGTGGACTGCCAGGACTATACCCTGCAGATGGATAAAAAGCTGGTGGTGGAAACTTATCTGGGCTTAAATGCCGACACCATTGTACACGACATCCTGCTTAAATATTGTCCCGGTTTTTCGGCGGCGGGGATAGCCAGCGGCGCACCGGTAATCGAGTCTACCGGCACCGAATTCAACTACAAAATGCCGTCGGAATGTATGAGATGGCTGTGCGATTATATCGGCTGGCAGTGGTATGTGGACTACTACAAGGTGGTCCACTTTTTTGATCCTGCCCAAATGGGAACTTCTGCCCCCATGACCTTGCAGCCCGGGGGTCGTTTTAGCAATTTCAAGGTAAGTATCGACCACCAGGGACTGCGCAACCGCGTATATGTTTTGGGCGGCAGCATGCTGTCCGACCCACAGACTATCGAGTGGAAAGCAGACGGTGCGGCTCGCATCTGGGTGCTCCCTTGGGTTCCTAATGAATGTAGCTTGCAGGTGGGCGGTACAGTGCAAAACGTCGGGGTTGAGGGTGTGGATGAAGAAGATGCAAAGGATTATCTGGTAAACCTCGGCGACGGCTACCTGCGCTGTTCAGCTGATACCGATACGCCCGAGAGTGGCGTGGCCATTTCGCTTACCGCCCGGCAAAGCATTGATGTCATTACCGTGGTAGATGATTTGGCCAGCCAGGATTCCATTGCCACCCTGGAAGGCGGCGACGGGGTGTATGAGCACTATATCAAAGATGATACCCTGACCACCATTGAAGCAGCTGAAGCGGCCGGAAATGCCGACCTTAGGGAATGGGCTAATCCTAAGACCAGAGGCAGTTTCATCACCGCAGTGCCGGGATGGGAACCGGGACAGTTAGTAAGCATTGAGCTTCCCGAACGCGGTGTAAACGCAGTTTTCCTGGTACAAAAGGTGACCATCTCCTTAAGTGAAGTAGGTCTTTGGATATACACCATAGAATACGGCGGACGCCCCTTAGGGATAGCCGATTTTCTTAAAGCCCTGGTCTCCGCCCAGCAGAAGAAAAAAATGAACGACACCAAACTGATCCATAAGTTCGTTTATGGAACCGAAGCCATAGCGATAAAAGATGCGTTGCTTACAGCAGGCAGAAACCGGCCCTGGCTGGTCGAAAGCTGTGCAAGCAGCGCAGTAGTGATAGGAGGTTGATGTAATGGCTGGCGGATATATTCAAGTCCCGCCCGACAGCATCGGGAAAAAGTTAAACGCGCGCTACCGGGCGATTGAAGGCACAGCGGGCTATGAGCAGTATGTGGCCCTACAAGGGCTTCCTACCTTTTATTGTTTAGCGCGTAGCATTTCTCTGGCGCAAAACAAACATTTGTTTTCCATATATAACGATGCGGGCAGCGGGTATTTAATTCGGGTCCCTAGGCTATCCATTGTCAACATGTCACTGACATCGGTTTCCGGCGTAGGGGTGGAACTGGATTTTATGCGTACCACCAGTCAGAGCGGTGGTACGGTTATAACTCCGCAAAAAGCTGACACGGCGGATGTTAACCTGACAGCGACAATTCATATTGCTACCGGAGCCACCATTGCTGAAGGTGCCTTGCTGTGGCCGGTAACTCTTAATAACGATGAGATACCTCTAACCCTTAATGCCACTCCTTTGCTGGATTTCAATATGATCCCCCGGGGAATGGATGTCAAACCTCTATGTGTACGACCGGGGGAAGGTTTCACCATCAAACAGATAACCAACACCAGTGTCGGCCTATGGTCAATACTGGCGGTGATTACAGCTGAGGATGTCGCATAGGAGGTTTGACTATGTCTATGATATGGGAAATATACAAATGGGGGCTTGAGCACATCCCGCAACCGGAAAGCCAAGCTGTACCCACTATTGGCAGCCTGGCCCGCATCTATCCCCAGACCCAAGCTATGTCATTGCCTAGGGGGCTACAGATATCGACGAGTATTGATGGCAGCCAGTGGAGCCCATGGGCGGATGTGGACTTTTCCAAAGCTGTGACAGTACCTTTCCCGGGCTTTATCAAATTCAGAGCCTATCAAAAAGCGAACGTGCAGGTCTTTAACTACAAATCGCCAGATGAAGCCGACTCGCTGGTTGGCCTGACGGTGGTATTAGGCCAGTATGGAGTGGTGTGACATGAAAGACACTATCAGCTTTAAATCAGAATGGTACTTGGATTACGGGGACGGCAAAGTTATGGGCCCCTTAAAAAACTATGTTACCAGCGCAGGCTTAAGTATAGCCGCCCAGAAGCTGGCCGGGCTATCCAGCCCCTATCTCGTTATTGGTGATGATACGACCGAAGGGGATACCATATCCGAAGTTTACCGCAAGGCAGTATCGGTGGTGACCCAATCCGGCAACATGATCCGCTTAAGGACGGTTCTCTTGGCTGGAGAAGGCAACGGGCAGCACCAAAAGACATGTATCTTTACTGACGCCAGCGATGCCCCCGGTTCAGGCATTATGTTTAACCTCTTAAAAGTACCCTGGGGCAAGGAAAACCAGATGATTTTGACAGTGGAATGCAGGCTTACTCTGCAGTAGGGGGTGATTTTTGTGTTGTTTGCAGCTGAAAGCGGCCGAACCGTAATCGATGAGAACCTGGCTAATGCCGCTATGATGATGCAGGAATTCTCGCATATTTATGAAGGCACCGCTTTTGGTGGCAAAACCGGAGCGGGTATTGCTGAATTTGACTGTGCCGGTTATGACCATGCGGTGCGGTTTAAAGCCGATACCGCCGCCGCTATCGCGAGAGTAACCTTTGAAATTATCAGGCATGGTCAGGGTGCTGATCTCTTGGTCGAACTGCGGGACGGCTTTAATCCGGATGGTTCGACAGCGGGTTCGTTGCTCAGATTCATGGTGCTGCCCAAAGAGTTTATTCCCACCAGCAAGGGATATTTCAGCATCCCTATAGATATATCTGACTTAGTGAGCGGCGCTTACTACTGGCTGATCATTAAAAAAGCCGGGGATGCCGATAACCACTTTCACCTGCATGGTGAAACCATACAAGACTCCTTATATCCTACTTACAGAAGAGCGGGAAACAGCGGAGCCTGGACAGCAGAGAACGCCATCCACTTTGAGGTATATAACGGGGAAACGGGCAACCTTTTGCATGGCATCTATGGCTACAACGCCGTTACCTGGCTTATATGGGACGGTGATCTAATCGCCAGAGCCTATCGGTACCTGCCCCCCGCTTCCGGTTTTGTAGGCGGGGTCAGGCAGATCAAAACCTATCAATGGTCAGGCGAGATATTAAAACGGGGGGTGGTGTGATGTTTGGCTCAGAAGAGATTCTGGCTTTTATCCGTCGTTCTGTCGGTGTGCGTGGGGATGCAGCCGATGCCGCTGGGAGTCTGCATTCAAAGATCAAAAAGCTAAGTGACGATGCTTTAGCAACTCTAGCAAAAGCTCCTTGGAATGGTAAATCAGTTACCGTAAACTCTGGCTATGTCTACTCCAACGTGAATGGCGACGGTCTGTATCATGATGTCCTGAGAATAACTGGTCCGAGGATTATATTAGATGGATATATCAATTTTGAGCAGAGCTCCGATTACCTCTACAGGCGGATAGTGCTAGATGGTAACACGATAGCCAACTTTAACGGTGATGATATTCAGTCTTACAATCTCTACAGCTGGAATCCAAGCAGTGATTCTCGTAAAAACACCCATAGTTACCGCTTACCCTACGGGTATGGCAAATACTATAACTCTGGTGCTGTAGATTATAGTATTGGTACTAGGGGCGTAATGATCAAATTACCAGCATTACTGCCGGTACAATCGTCATTGGTGGTTGAGTATATGGTAACCAGTGGTAATACGAGACCTATTAACACTCAATACGGTATCTGGCATGTGGCGGCTTAGGAGGGAGAATCATTGGAGATAAATGAAAATGGTCTTATCTATGAAATACAGATGGAAAACGGGGTTGAGGTGGCCAGATTCATCAAGTGTGCCTTCCTGCGGCTTGATATATGCTGCGCGGACACAGTGGTTGTTAATCAGGAACTAAATGTAACCATCGCCTACTTGGACTACGAGGGTAATCCCCAGGTTAACAGCGAGGATATTACAGTACAGGTAATTTTAGAGGGTGAGGTTGTTGCCGAAAGAACGATTACCCCTATCAACGGGACTGAGAATCTGGTCCTGGAATTTGCCGGTCCCGGAGAATATCGAATCAGCGCGATAGGGAACTGCACCTGCGAACCCGCGGAAAAGAAGGTGATCGTCAATGGCTGAGAAGCTAGTGGTGGCTAAGACGCAAAAGCACCTGGCGGCTGAAGCGGAGGCGGTCAAAATATCCGACAGAGCGGCTAAAATAAAAGCCTTAACGGGCAAGGCCAACAAGGATGTGGTGCTTACTGATATCTATGAGCAAAATAAACTTATTTTAGAGTTTCAAAACGAAATACTGGGACTATTGAGAAACAAATAGTACCTGTCAAAGATGTGTGAGCCGCAGGGCTCTTTTTTTATTGCTATAACCAAGGAGGAAAGAAAACGCATGAAAAATGCCATTAATACAATTCAAATTGCCCTTTCGGCCTTTGGCGGCTGGCTGGGCTGGGTTTTGGGAGGCTGGGACGGCTTTTTATACGCACTGATTACCTTTGTGGTTATCGATTACCTGACCGGCGTCATGTTGGCCATACTGGAAAAACGCCTTTCCAGCGAGGTCGGTGCCAGGGGCATCTTTAAGAAGGTGCTGATTTTTTCCCTGGTGGCAGTGGGACACATTATCGACGCCCAGGTAATAACAAACGGTAGTGCTGTCCGTACCGCGGTCATCTTCTTCTATTTATCTAACGAAGGGATCAGTATTCTGGAAAACGCAGCCAAGATCGGCCTGCCTATTCCGGAGAAACTCAAACTGGTTTTGGACCAGCTGAATAAGGAGGAAAAGATTAATGGCTAGATTATGTTTCGACTACGGTCATGGCGGCAATGACCCGGGTGCAGTATATAAAGGAAGAAAAGAAGCCGATGATGTGCTGAGCCTAGGTCGGGCCGTAGCAGCAGTGTTGAGACGCCATGGAGTAATCATCGATGAGACCAGGACGGCTGATGTTAGTGTAAGCCTGAAAGCTAGATGTGATTTTGAAAACAAGGGTAGCTTTGATTACTTCATATCCTTTCACCGTAATGCTTTTAAACCGGAGGCGGCTGCCGGTGTAGAAACTTACACTTATTTAAATCCGGGAGCCAAGTCAAAGGGGCTGGCCGAAAAAATTCAAAGCTCCCTGGTGGGGGTCGGTTTTGCAAACCGGGGGGTTAAAACTGCTAATTATCAAGTATTAAGAGAAACCAAGGCTCCTGCAGTACTAATTGAAATCGGCTTTATTGATAACAGCCAAGATAATGCACTGTTTGATGCCAAGAGAGATGAAATTGTCAAATCAGTTTCTGGCGCTATCCTTTCCCAACTGGGGTTAGCATACATAGAAGAAAACAAGAATGGTCTGGAAGGAGCTTTGGAGGTGTTGGTAAGAAACGGCATACTTAAAACCCCTGAATATTGGCTGCAAAATGCAAGAAAAGGCCAGAGCGTAAATGGCGAATACGCCGGGATGCTGATTGAAAGAATGGCCGAGTACATTTCATCCCTATAACCTTAACGATTATTACCTAAAAGAACTATCCTTAAAGCATTAGCTCTGGCTTTTACTTCTTTAATAAAACCTAATAACTGACTCCAAATCGCCGGGTGATTGATTTCACCCGGCATTTTTTGCTTTAACCCTAAGCTACTGGTACTCAAACCGCCCTTCGTTGTCCTGTGGATTGTGAGGGAACGATTCATGCCCTTCGAAGGGAGGAACCGATATGAACGGCTTGCAAAAAGAGCGGATTGCTCTTCTTCGCGCCGAAGGTAAGAGTTACACCAAAATAGCCGATACCTTAGGTTTATCGATAAACACGGTGAAGTCTTACTGTCGCAGAAACAATCTGGGCGGAAATGCTACTATAATGTCTGACTCTGTGGACGGTACATTTTGCTGCCAGTGCGGAGCGCCGCTTAATCAGACCATCGGGAAGAAGCAGAAAAGGTTCTGTTCGGACAAGTGCCGTATGGCGTGGTGGAATGCCCATCCAGAGGACGTTAACCACAAAACCATCCGGTCATTTACCTGTCAGACTTGTGGCCAGTCCTTTGAAGCGTATGGCAAACGAGAGCGCAAATACTGCTCCCGCGCTTGCTACGGCAGGTCGAAGGCGGTGCGGCATGAGTAGTAAGGCATTAGCAGTCATCTACTATACAGCCACTATGGCAGTTTTAAAGAGATGGCTTGCAGCAGGCATTATCCGAGAAGATGAATTGATTAAAATTGAGGCAACTATCGCTCAAAAATACGGGCTTTCCGAGCGCAGCATATATCGCCAAAACACTTGATAATATGGGCTTTTGGAGCGAATATGTCATAGCGAAAGGAGGTCATTATGGAAAAGATAGTTACGAAAATATCCCCTTCGGTGCCACCAATCCCTGCTAGATTACGGGTTGCCGCCTATGCCCGCGTATCATCCGGAAAAGATGCGATGTTACAATCTCTGGCAGCTCAAGTCAGCTACTACAGCAAACTCATTCAGCAGCGCTCGGATTGGGAATATGCTGGTGTATACGCCGATGAGGCACTGACAGGAACCAAAGACACTCGCCCGGAATTTCAGCGTCTAATTGCTGACTGCAAGGATGGCAAGATTGACCTGATCATTACAAAATCGATATCACGTTTTGCCCGCAACACGGTAACACTGCTTGAAACAGTGCGAGAGCTAAAACTGCTCGGTGTTGACGTTTATTTTGAGGAGCAGAATATTCACTCCATGAGTGGGGATGGCGAACTTTTGCTAACCATCCTCGCATCCTATGCTCAGGAGGAAAGCCGTTCGGTTAGTGAGAACTGTAAGTGGAGGATTCGCAAGCGGTTCCAGCAAGGTGAGATTGTAAACCTGCGTTTCATGTACGGGTATCGAATTAACAATGGTCAAATTGAAATCGATCAGGAACAGGCCGAAATCGTTCGAATAATCTACGCTGATTACGTAAACGGTCTGGGATGCGATCGGATTGCTGCCAGGCTGCGGGAAATGGGTGTGCGAACGTTCAGCGGCAGACAGTGGACAGCAAAGCGAGTCCTGGCCATCCTAAATAACGAGAAGTATTCTGGCAACGCGCTGCTCCAGAAAAAGTATGTAGCCGACCACTTGTCAAAGAAGCTGGTTTATAACCGGGGAATCCTGCCAAAGTACTATGCCGAAGGAACCCATCCGCCGATTATAGACCCTCTCATCTTTCAAAAGGCGCAAGAAATCATGGCCCTTCGCCGGGAGAACAGAAATGTCAGACAAAACCCGGCCAACCGTTACCCATTTTCAGGCTTAATCTTCTGCCCTCGCTGCGGCAAGAACTATCGGCGGGTAACCTACAAGGGGCATGCAGCGTGGAACTGTTCCACCTTCGTCAATTACGGCAAGGACGTCTGCCCAGCGAAGCAAATCCCGGAACCAACCCTAATTTCGCTGACCGCTGAAGTTCTAGGTCTGGCGGAATTTGATGAGGTGGTTTTCCGATCCCAGATCAAGCAGATGCTGGTGCCGCAAGCAAATAAGGTCATTTATATTTTTCAAGACGGTCATGAAGTTGAAACCACTTGGCAAGACCGGTCACGCAAATCAAGCTGGGACGACAAAAAGAAACAGCAGGCGCGGAAAAGGGCGCTTGCCTACCAAAGGGGAGATTTGAAGTGAAACCAGCTCGAGCCGTTACTGTTATACCACCAACCATAAACCGCTTTGTGCAGGAAACGACTGGTGTGGCCGCAAGGAAAAGAGTAGCTGCATATGCCCGCGTTTCAACAGATTCTGAGGAACAGCTCACCAGCTACGAAGCCCAGGTAGACTACTACACCAAGTACATCAACGAACGTGCTGATTGGATATTTGCCGGAATCTACACCGATGAAGGTATCAGCGCCACCAATACCAAAAAACGCGATGGATTTAAGCAGATGGTCGCCGATGCACTGGACGGGAAGATCGATCTGATTGTTACCAAATCAGTCAGCCGCTTTGCGAGAAACACAGTTGATTCTCTGGTTACGGTTCGCCAGCTAAAAGAAAAAGGCGTTGAGGTTTATTTCGAAAAGGAGAACATTTACACGCTGGACAGTAAGGGGGAGCTTTTAATCACCATTATGTCCAGCCTGGCGCAGGAAGAAAGCCGTTCAATTTCTGAAAATGTAACCTGGGGCCAACGCAAACGTATGGCTGATGGGAAAGTAAGCATGCCTTATCGTCATTTCCTTGGCTACGAAAAGGGTGAGGACGGTTTACCTAAAATCGTTGAAAAGGAAGCGGAAACAGTGCGGCTGATTTACAGAATGTTTCTTGAGGGTAAAACGCCTTCAGCCATCGCCAAGCATCTTGGTAATCTGGGCATCCCATCTCCAGCCGGGAAAAAAACCTGGCAAGTGGCGACAGTAATAAGCATTCTGACTAACGAGAAATACAAGGGTGATGCTCTGCTGCAAAAAAGCTTCACGGTAGATTTTCTCACCAAAACCACCAAAGTCAACGAGGGTGAGGTCCCTCAATACTATGTGCAGAATAGCCATCCCGCCATTATTGAGCCAGACGAATTTGATGCGGTGCAGCTTGAAATGGAACGGCGTAAAAAACTCGGTAGGCCAGTCAGTTGCCATAGCCCATTTTCAGCTAAAATCGTTTGCGGTGACTGCGGCGGTTTTTACGGCTCCAAGGTTTGGGGTTCTAACACCAAGTATCGGCGCACGGTATGGCGGTGCAATAACAAATATAACTGGGATAAACCATGCCAAACACCGCACGTTACTGAAGATGATATAAAGCAACGATTTCTGACGGCATTTAACATGCTGATTGGCAACCGCGATGAAATACTCGCCAACTGCCGCCTTGCCCAAGAAGTCTTATGCAACTGCACAGAGATTGATGCTGAACTAAAAGGACTCCAGCGGGAAATCGATGTGGTAGCTGAATTGTTGCGAAAGGCCGTTTATGAGAACGCCCGTATCGCCCAAAACCAGGAAGAGTTTAATGAACGCAACAACCGCTATTGGGAACGCCACCGTATAGCAACGGAACGTTTCAACCAATTAGAAGAAATGAAGCGAGAGCGGCAGGCTAAAAGCTTATCACTTGGAACCTTCATCCGCGAACTGGAAAGCAGCCCGTCCGTGGTCGAGGAGTTTGACGAGCGACTTTGGGCGGTAGCAGTCGATACAGTCACTGTCACCAAGGACGGCAAGTTGCACTTTCGCTTTAAAGATGGCACGGAAGTATGATAGGTGCTTTAAAGGAATCCTCAAAAAGCGTACATGGCTTCGGCTTTGTAGGCTTTTTCTTTTCCAATGACCGGGCTTGACTGTTTGCACACCCCTCTGGAAAATGCACACCCCCTTTGCACACACCCTGCTAAAGTTCAACGATTACCTCCTGGCGCGATGACAATAAGTGGAAGGATTTCCCCTTATCAAAAGAGAATAACCCACCAGAAATCGAGAAAGCCGCTCCGCTAAAACCACAGGAACGGCTTTAATACCAGTTTTTCAAACAATATAAAAACCACCCACCGATAAAATTCTTTTTATCAATAGATGGTAGATAATCTGGTGGAGGCGGGGGGAATCGAACCCCCGTCCGAAAGATAGACCAGCCGAGTCTCTCCGAGCGCAGTTCGTGTATTAGGTTTCGCTCAGCCGACGCCCACGAACAGGCTTCTTAGAGCTATCCCCGATTAGTTTCCCCTTAAAACCCTCGAGAAAGAAGTTTAAAGAGTACCCTCACTAAGTGACGCCCTGCACCAGGCCGCGAGGACACCTGACCGGACGAGCAGCACTAAGCTGCTAATGCAAAATTATCTTCTGCAGTTATTTTAGAAAGTTTTCACCTTTTTAACGAGCTGGCGACAACTCGGCTCGCTACTCAACCCATCTTATCCCCCGTCGAAACCAGTACGCCCCCTTATTTATTATCCACTGCATCAGCAATGATAATACCTTAATAAATGGTTGTCAACCGGTGCAATCATGGATATTCCCCAGGTATTGCTAACTAGGCTGTAATCCGATTACTGGTTGTGACACCCGGGCCTCCGCCCCGCCTGGCGGGTAGATAACAGGATAAAGTTTTTTAGGCAATAAGATAAATTCAGTTTACTATTTTTATAAAGTTTTAACAACAGAAGGAAAACTGGGAACATCAGGCTGTGTTAAAACCCAAAAACCTGTATTTAAATCCATCGCTACGCATAATATACGCCGGAAAACAGGAATAGAAAGATGATTGCACGTATTTATACAATATTCCAGCACTTTTCACAAAGGCTGATGTCCCACTGCTCCCCTCCGGTTAGAATTTTTCCTTTTCCCGCAGGGCTCGGGCTATGGAACGCTCCGCATCGCGTTTGGCAATGTCTTCCCGCTTATCATAAAGCTTTTTACCAACCGCCACGGCCAGATCCACTTTAGCCAGTCCATCCCGAAAATACACTTTTAAAGGAATCAGGGTGTAACCTTTTTCTTTTTGCAATCCCAGGAGTCGATTAATCTCCCGGCGATGCAAAAGCAGCTTTTTAGGCCTTAAGGGATCATGGTTAAAACGGTTACCTTTTTCATAGGGGCTGATGTGAAAGTTAATTACCCACACCTCGCCATTTCTTACTGTAGCATAAGCATCCTGAAGGTTTCCCTTGCCCATACGCAAAGATTTTACTTCCGTGCCGGCCAAAACCAGGCCTGCTTCAAAATTCTCTTTAATATGATATTCATGTCTGGCTTTACGGTTTACAATAACCGGTTTGATCCCCGTTTTTTTGCCCATATTGCACACCCCAATTATTGGTTAAGCAAAAATAAACCCTCACCTTAGAATAAGCTTCATCTCCAAGGCCAGGGTTTTTACTCTAATTACATATATTATTATAGCTTAACTTTTAACAGCAGTCAAGGCAGCAGATTCGGATAGTACCGGGGGGCCCTCCAGATACCACTCATTTCGACAATACAGCCCCGGGGCCGAGATGATTTTATAGCCCGATTGTGTTAAAACCTAACACCTATTTTATATGGATTACTACGCACCAGAAAACAGAATAGACAGCCTTCAGCACTTTTTGCTCAGCCTGCCATCCCCTTGTTTAACTTTTTGGCATATAAAAGAGTTGGTTGTCCAGCGCCGGTACAGGCAATTATAGCAGGATACAGGCTCTTCTGCAGTCATCTCATCTTCGTCATCGTCTGCATAATAGGAACACTGCTCCGCAACCCGGGCTGCCGCATCCCAATCTTCTTTTCCCCCTAGAAATTCATAATTTCCCCGGGTATTTAATCTCCACATATTGATTCCCCCCTGTTATCACAACTTTAGAAATAAACCGATAAATACAATTCTTGCCTGGCTCCTGGCTAAGAGATTCATAAGGTCTAAAGAGTTTTATAACCTCTATTTTTCATAACCCGACGTTTCAACTCTCGGCTAAAAATGATTATCAACTTCTGGTAATATTATGTCTGGATAACTGTAGGAGAGTATTCCTAAAATAAACATACCCGGTAGGCGGTGTGAAAACCCAAAAACCTGTATTCAAATCCATCGCTACACATAATATACGACCGGAAACAGGAATCGCGAGATGATTGTGCATATTTGTAGAATATTCCAGCACTTTTCATACACTGACATTCCCCTGATGGCGTTACAAAAGCGTAACATAGTTTATTATAACGACATTGCTCCTGGAAACTGATATCAGTTTTTCGGTTTTAAAAAACGTAATCATGTTGGCATTTTAATAATTTTTCATCTGGTTTTTAGAACAGGTTTGCCATTTTACCTCATCTTCGGGCTGGGAGTTGACCAGTAATACTGATTTACCATCCATTAAGGCTGCTTTTACTACCTCGCCAAGTCTTACCCGTTCATCTCCAGCCAGCACTATACCTTCATCCAGGCTCTTTACTATTTCCACATAGCTTTGGGAGCAGATTTCATCAACAGTAGCAATCTCATACGGCTCTTTTATTTTGATCTTGCCCCGGAAACGTCCATCATTACCACTTAACCGTAAACCAGTTCCGGCCAGAGCTCCAATGACCCCCTGCCCGGTTCCGCCATGTTCAGAAAGGTGTACATTTAACTCTTCAGCCAGGCTGTAGGCATCTTCTTTAGTTAATACCTCCTGCTTGGCCATAAAGCCAAAAGATATTAGCCAGCCCGGCTGGCTCAGACGGTCAGGAACCACCACACATAACCCTGGATCTGAACCAGGGGCACTTTCATTAACTAGATACTCCTCGCAGAACCTGATTAAGTTATCCAGATATTCTTCTTTAATTTCCGCATCAAAGCACATGCAGCTGTTATGGGAAGTATAAGGAATATCCGGATGAACCAGGAGTTGGTGACGGGTAACAGGCTGAGCCTTACCCCAGCCACGCTTTTCTAGTTCATCGGCTATTTCTGAAGCCAATTCCCCGGTTCCCCGTTTAGTTTCGAGGTTGTCAGTATCATCAATACATACTAATACTCTCACTGCCTTTACCTCCATATTTTCCTATTCCGGATGCTTTCTAAAAATGGTTGGTAAACTGGTATATACCTATTATCGGAATTTTAGGCCTTGTTATTTAAAAGTTGATTACTGCGCAGCAGCCAGATTATCCTGAAAATCATATTTAAGTAAGCCGCCAACCATGGCACAGGGGACGAAAATGCTGCCCCGTCCGGCACCAAGAATAATACAGCACTCCCCGTTACAGTTTCGCAGATAACTTGGCAGCAAACTGAATCCGAACTGAACTTCAGCTGCTTGAGAACTAGCAGCCTTGTTGTTAATAACCTTCTAAGCAAAAGCTTAGTCCCGTAAACTATTGTTTAGGAGCCCGCATTCCCTGACCGTTTAATATATTTTGTATAGTCTCGTTATCCAGATCCCAGTTAAAAAACTCTTTGTAAAAATAGCGGGTTTCCTTTTCCATATCCAGATCAGTAAACAGATGGGGATATATGGTTTTGGCAATCCACATTACGGCCAGGGGGGTTTCCAAAGATGATTGGTGGGCCCAGCGGGAAACCCCATTAGGTAAAGCTAGAACACGATTGTTTTTAACCGCCTTAAGAGGGGCCCACTGTTCATGATCCCTAATATAGCCGACCACATTGTAGTCATTGCATAATATATAATCCGGGTCCCACAACATAATCTGTTCCAGGCTGGCAAAATGTTTCCCATCCATTACTTTTAACTGCTCTTGAACTGAAACATCAATAACCCATGCTGCTTCCATAATGTCAGCCGGTAGGGTGCCCAGGCTATCAGTACGGGTGGCTTCGTTAAGGGAATGGTATATGCGAACTCGTTTCTCTGCCGGAATATCTTTTACCCTTTGCTGCACACGTTCGATACAATCGTTGTAGTATTGGTTATATCTAGCCGCTTTAGCTTCGCTGCCTACGGTTTTACCTATCATGGCCATTACCTGCTGCTGGTCCTTTATACTATTAAATTCTACTGTTAAGAAAGGTATACCCGCTTTATTTAATTTATGAATTTCGGCTTCATTATTTACGGTATCCCCTTTAACGAAAACCAGATCCGGTTTACATGTAGCCAGGGTCTCGATATTGATGACCCCACTTGATTTGGGAACTGGTACATCTTTGATATGGGGATGCATTTTAAGCAGGAGTAAATCCCTTTGCATTCCACCTACTGCAGCTACAATATTATCTCCTTTCCCATACATGACCATAGCATGTCCGTATTCCGGACATAAACAGGCAATCCGCTCTGTATTAGCCGGAACCACTACTTCGCGGCCTACGGAATCCACCACGGTTATAGTATTTTGGCTTTTATCGGCAACCGGTGCAGTATGGTCAGACTGTCCACCACAGCTTACTAATAGCAAGCTGACCACCACCGGTAGAACAAATAACATCAGCAGACGACTTAACCGCACTAAGTGTTTCCCACGGGACATTTACTTCATCCTTTCATACGTTAGATCATTATTTAAGGTACTGATAGGGATCACCTGTTTTAGTTGGTGGCTGTCGCCCAGGTCCCAGGTCATTACTTTAGTGCGGACATTGTAGAGTTGGCCTAAATTTCGTTCTGACAGCACCTCACCCGGCCTCCCCACGGCCAGGAATTTATTGTGGTTCATTAAAGCCACCCGGGTTTGAATACCGCTGTTTTCAAAATAAAAGCAATGGTTGGGAAAATGAGTAGCCATCAATACTGATAATCCAGTATGTCGAACCAGATGAACAATGGTTTCCATAATGGTCAGTTCATGTTTGAAATCCAGATGTGCAGTTGGCTCATCCATGATGACTAGAGGAGTCCTTTGCGCCAGGGCCCGGGCCACCATGACTAGCTGTCCCTCTCCACCGCTCAGGTGAGTGTAGGGCCGATCCCTAAGCCGGCTGATACCGACCAATTCCAAAGCCTGTTCGGCAACCTCAATGTCTTCCGGATTAGGCGAGCTAAACATGCTGATATAAGAAGCCCGGCCCATTAAAACGATTTGCATAACTGTGTAGGGAAAGGTTTTTTCATGACTTTGTGGTACATAGGCTACCTGCCGGGCAATTTTGGGTGCATCAAGATCTTTAATAGAAGTTCCATTCAATAGCACTTTCCCCTGCTGGGGTCTTAACAAACCCAAAACACAATCCAGTAAAGTTGTTTTCCCACAACCATTAGGTCCCAGCAGGCAAAATATCTCACCCGGGGTGATAGTAAAATTAATATGGTTTAGTACCGGATGACTGTTATACCCGAAAGTTAAATCTCGGGCTTCGAGTAAAGAACTAATACTACCACCCTCCCCCTTTAGTCTTTTTTAAAAGATATACAAAGAATGGTCCCCCCACCAGGGCCGTTAAAATCCCCAGGGGTATCTCTGATCCGGTCATAATCCGCCCCAGATCATCAACTAATACCAGGAAACAGGCTCCCAGCGAAAAACTGGCCGGGATCAAGACCCGATTATCATTACCCACCAGCATACGACCAATATGGGGAATAACTAGACCTACCCAGCCTACAATTCCACTTACACATACGGCTCCCGCAGTTGCCAGAGTAGCACAGGCAATGACCAAACCCTTATTAAGGGCTGTGTTAATGCCTAAAGCATGGGCCTCTTTATCCCCCATTGACAATACATTGATCCGCCACCGGATTGCTAAAAGACCGGCAGTACCAACCAGCATCGGTATACCAGCTATGGCTATATCCCGGAACCGGGCTGATGCCAGGCTGCCCATAAGCCAAAAAACAATAGCCGGAAGCTGGTCTACCGGGTCAGCTAAATATTTGGCTAGAGAAATGAGGGCGGAAAAAACCGATGAAACGATCACTCCTCCTAAAACCAACATAATGGTAGGAGTAGTATTATAAACCCGGCTGATCAGGTAGCTCAACACTACCGCCAGCACTCCAAAAGCAAAGGCAAATGAGTACGTAGAAACGATTGAGTTAAATAAAATAATGGCCAGAGCAGCACCAAAACCTGCTCCTGCGCTTACCCCCAGAATTCCGGAGCTAACCAGGGGATTACGGAACAGCCCCTGAAAAGCCGCTCCGCTAACTGCCAGGCATCCTCCTACCATGGAACCCAATATAACCCGGGGCAAGCGTATTTCCCAGACTACTGTCTGGTGTATATAAGGTAGATCACACACTGCTGTGGTTACCTTACACCAAAGTATTTGAGTGACCTCAGTCAGGTAAACCGGATACCTACCGATAAAAAGTGAAACAAAAGCTATAACCAGAGGAGCTACTATGAGCAGCAAATAAATCCAATGTTTCTTGGCAGTCTTCATTAGTTTTTCTTTTTATACAGAGCCCAGCCGGCTATAACTACTGCCAATGCCAACAAAGCCGCAGTTATTTTAAAATTATTATTCGGGTCGCTTTTAGGGGACTGTTCTGCTGCTCCCGTCTTTACTATTTTCGATGCGGGATCATCTTCTATATTTTTATCATCCCTGCTATCGTTATGGCCTCCACTATGGCTATCGTTTTCAGAAATACTGGCAACAGGTTGATTATTATCTTTAGACACCTGGTCATCCACTTTAGAGGAAACCGCTTCATTGGTATCGGCCCTATTCTGGCTAGTTGTCTTTTCATTTTCCCCGGTGCTATTTTTCACTTGATTCTCCCCCGTTTTTACACCGGCAGTAGTAAAACTTACCACCGCCTGCTGACCTAGATTTACGCCACTCTTAGATTCTAGCTGTGGTGATACCTTAACTGTATAAGTAATGCCAGGTTGTAGTCCCACCCGGGGTTTAACAATTACATCCCGTCTTTTTTCGAATTCTACCTGGTCATCAGCCATGATAATATCGGCTGGTACCTGCTGTCCGTCTTCCGAATATAAGGCAAAACATTGCTGGTTATTATCCCGTACCGTCATATACACAACATTCTTGTTAAAAGTAAGTTTTATCTCTACAGGAAGGCTAACATTTGATTGACCATGAGCCGGTACTGAAGTCACCAAAGCAAGCGGCTGGTTTTTACCGCCTCCTGAGCCATCTCCGGCCCAAACAGGCATAGTATAAGCTTCTCCTAATAAAAGGCAAAAGGTCAGAATAAAAACTATCAGTACACCAGGTATCCGTTTTCGTAGCAAAATTACTCCCCCTTGATTAAAGTATTAATCAACTTTCCAACCCTTCTCCCCTTTTCTCCTTTACCTCTACCCCCGCTACGGGATGAAGGGGAGCTACCGAAGCTATGATAAAAAACTAAGGTCAGCTGCGGAAAATCACAACTGACCTTTAGTAATCCAGCCACAAGTTAAACCAGTAAAGGTTTAGCCAGCGCCTAATGTCCTGTCAATTTTCTTTCCGCTCCGGGAGGCACAGCCGTTTCCCGCTATACCCTATCGGCCTTTTAACCATAGCAACCGCCTTAGGCTAAAAAACTCGAAAATTACTACAAACAAAATTATTTACTTGTTGATTCTTGAATTTCTACACCTAAAGCCAAATTCCTGCCATTTTTATTAATTTATTGGCAGGGAAATTTTAACTATACATAATAAAAACGTTTGTGACCATGCGAACCCTAAAAAGCAGAGAGGGAAGCAAGGGGGTGTAGGGGGTGTAGGGGGTGTAGGGCTACCAATTCAACGGCAGCCTGTATGAAAAATAGTGGAGTATTGTATAAATATGCGCGATCACCTCCCTATTCCCGTTTTACAACGCATATTATGCGTAGCAGTGGACTAAATAAGGTTTTTGAGGCTTTCACACATTCAGACGGTCCCTTTTCTTCCCGTAGTGTGATCTTGTTAAGAAGCCAAATCGAGCAGGATAATGCTACAGTAGCTTGCTGCAGCATCATCCCTCCCACAGGACCGTACATAGGGGCCTCGTATACGGCTCCCGGTAAACCTTGTCTTTTCATAATAGAATGGACAAAGTCCCGATTTTATAAACATGTTGGTCAACAAAAAGGAAGCAAAGGGACCCTTCCCTTGCTTCCTACACTAATTCGAAATCAATTTTGGCATCATCGACATTTACCCTGACTAACTGTACCTTGACCGGATCGCCTATGGAAAAGCGCCGGCTGGTATGGTTACCAACCAGGGTGTAGTTGCGATCATTAAACTGGTAATAATCATCGACGATACTGGATATATGCACTAAACCTTCTACCGTATTGTCCAGCTCAACAAAAAAGCCAAATGATTGAATGGAAGAAATACGTGCCTCAAAAATCGCTCCCACAAACTGGTGCATATACTGGGCCTTTTTAATATCCACTAATTCCCGTTCGGCCTCTTCCGCCTTCATCTCCTGTACAGTGGCCTGCTCCCCAAAACTGGTCATTTTTCTTTCCCAGCGGGATCTTTTACGAGCATTCATACTACCTTCCAGTATGGCACTTAACACCCGGTGTACAATTAAATCCGGGTAACGACGTATCGGACTGGTAAAATGGCAGTAAAATTTAGAAGCTAATCCGAAATGCCCTAAAGCTTGGGGCATATAACGGGCATGTTTCATGGAACGCAGCATAACCAGGGCAATCAACTGCTCCTCAGGCCGCCCTTTAATATCCATTAGTACTTTTTGAAAAACGGATGGTTCCACTTTATTTTCCCGGATGCGATGGCCAAATACTCCCAAAACCAGGTTGAGCTTGTTTAAAGATTCCTCATCAGGCTTTTCATGAACCCGGTATAGTATGGGCATCTCCTGCCAGTAAAGGTGTTCTGCTATAACTTCATTAGCCTTGATCATGAAATCCTCAATAAGCATTTCCCCGGGACCTCTTTCAAATCTCTTAATCTCAACCGGAAACCCTTTATCATCTACGATAACTTTCGATTCCGGGAAATCAAAATCCAGGGCCCCCCGGCAACTTCGGTCCTGGCGCAGGATATCAGCCAGCTCTTTCATCAATCGGAAATCTTCTACCAGTTCTTTATAACGCTCACAGGTAGCGGCATCATTTTCCACTAATATCTTATTTACTGCCGTATAAGTCATCCGTTCATCAATATTGATAACTGACTTAAAAATGTCATAGTCTAACACCCGGCCCTGCTGGTTAATCTCCATCATACAGCTTATAGCTAACCGATCCACCCTGGCATTTAGGCTGCAGACATCGTTGGAAAGTTGCGGAGGTAACATGGGCAAAACCTTGTCAACCAGATATACACTAGTTCCCCTGGCGCAGGCCTCTTTATCCAGTTTTCCTCCCTCTTTAACGTAATGGGAAACATCGGCAATGTGTACGCCCAGCAGGTAACCGCCCTCTGTTCGCTCAATTGATACCGCATCATCCAGATCTTTAGCATCCTCACCATCAATAGTCACCATTTTTATAGCCCGCAAATCCCGCCGGCAGTTTATTTCCTCCTGGGAAGGATTTATCGCTACTTCGCGGGCCTCATCTAGTACAGCCTCCGGAAAATGTACCCGCAGACCATGTTTTTTTATAACTACCTCAATATCCAGACCAGGCTGGCCTTTTTTTCCTAACACTTCTATAATCCTGCCTTCAGGTGAACGGTTTTTATCCGGCCAGGCCGTAATTTTGACTACCACCTTGTCCCCATTACTTACCTTTAATTTTTTAGTCGGTTTAACATAAATGGGGTAAATCTGGCGCGAATCATCGGGGATTACCTGGACCAGATTTTTGACCTTCTCATAGGTGCCCACCAACTCTTTATTGGCCCGGCTGATTACCCGCACCACTTCTCCCTCGGGCCGTTGATCATTATGCGCCTTTTGATGAATACGCACCATAACCCGATCACTGTGCATAGCTCCATTAAGTTTTTTCCCATATACAAAAATCTCGGGGTAACCAGGCTCATCCGGCAGTAAAATGCCATAACCCCGCTGGCTGAGGCGAATAATACCCCGGGTAAGATTCATCATTTCCGGCAGACCGTATTTGTTTTTGCGAGTCTTAACGATCTCCCCTTCCTTTTCCAGCCTGCCCAGGGTTTTGCAGAACTTGTCCTCTTCCACAGGATCTACCCCTAGGGCTGCCATCAATTCGTGATAAGCTAAGGGACGATAGCTCTCCTGGTGCATAAAATCCAGCAATTCATTTCTATTAATCATATTTTCCTCCTCACAGGCGGTCTTAACAGGTATTATTCCCCGCACAAGCCTAACTCTTACCCATTTAGACCTAACGAGGGGGCAATTTTTTTCATACTTTCCAGAGCAATGTTTAAAAACTGGTCCAATTCTAAACCTAGTTCGGAACAGGCAGCCATCTGTTCCCGGCTGGCACCACGGGCAAAGGCTTTTTCTTTGAAACGTTTTTTCAAAGACTTAAGCTGTACGTTATTTAGATCTTTATCAGGACGCACCAAAGCAGCAGCAATAATAAAGCCACTGGCCGGATCAGCTGCATAAAGGGCCTTATCCAGCAAAGATTGTCGTTTTAGCCCGTGAATTTCATTATGTACCTTTACTGCATAAACCACCCCAGCCGGCAGTCCGTGTTTTTCCAGTATCTCCGCACCCAGCAGGGAATGCCGCTGGGGATCGTCACCAGTAACATCGTAATCTATATCATGCAAAAGACCGGTAATCCCAAATTGCTCAACATCTTCTCCCAGCTCTTCAGCTAAACCACGCATTATAGCCTCCACCGCTAATGAATGGTTAACTAGATTTTCATTCTTAAGATGCTGTTTTAATAATTCAAAAGCTTCTTCTCTGGTCATTATTTTATGAATCCCCCTTTACTCCATTATTAGTAAATTAATCCCCATTAATCTTACTGATAAACTTTATTATCTCCTGGCTGATATAATCTTTTTCTTTTCCCATGGTAGCTATATGACCTGATTTAGATAGCATAACCTGTTTCACCTGATTATGCTCTACCCGGGAGGCTATAAAATTAGCACTACGGGGGTGAACGGACTCGTCTTCTAAAGCCTGCATTAACAGCAACGGTACTGTTAATTTCTGCACCTCACCCATGACCGTGCTACGCAACTCCATCATACTCCGGAAGGCTTTAACCGGATTTACCCGGTAAGCAAACCGACCCTGTTTTTCTAAATTAATAGATTTAGCTTGCCCTTTAGGGAAATATGGTTTGACCCTCCCGATAACCGGAGCTAAAAAAGTTAGTAGCGGGTAGCGATTAAATATAGGCGCATTAATACTTACTACTGCTTTTACTCCCGGAATAGTGACACCTGCATGGAGGGCCAGTAATGCTCCCAGGGAAAGACCGGCCGTAACCACCTGCTCATATTTGCTAGCCAGATTGACCAGTTCTTTTTCAACCGCACCAAACCAGTCCCCCCACCCGGTTTCGTTCAGGTGCCGGGGAGTAGATCCGTGACCAGGAAGTAATAGACCCTTTACCGTGAACCCCGCCTGCTGGTTAAGCAGCTGGGCAACCGGGTAGACCTCTGAAGGGGAAGCAGTAAAACCATGTATAAATAAAAGCGCTACCTCTTTACTCCCAGGTAAAAAAAACGGCTTAGCCTGGGGATGTACCCCACTCATTTTCTCTTCCCCCATTGGTTATTATTATAATTGTTTCTTAATGTTACATTATACCGAATATACCTATCCCAGAATCTAAAAGTAAGATTGCCAGTGTTAGAGAATATATATACTGCTGATTACGCCCTATCCATGGACACCTTAACCCACCACTTTTGCCTAGTAACTTTTTTCGCAAAAATCTTTTAATCTTCCAAAATTCTACCACAGCAAGTTTTTCTTATTCTCTTTATTATGCAAAAGGATTGATAAAACAAAAAATACTTGACGAACTTTCCACTAAACAAAACAGGTGGGATTTTTCCCACCTGTCAAAAAATTCTACGATTTATTTAATTCTAACTTTATAGCAGTGGTGCGATAAATACTAGTGATACAATCGCCATCAGCTTGAGCAGAATATTTAAGGAAGGACCAGCCGTATCCTTACAGGGGTCACCGACGGTATCTCCCACTACTCCGGCTGCATGAGCCTCACTGCCTTTACCGCCATAGTGTCCGGTTTCAATGAATTTCTTAGCATTATCCCAGGCACCTCCGGCATTAGCCAGGAGTATGGCCAGGCAGACACCAGCTGCTACCGACCCAGCCAGCATACCTGCCAGGGCATTGGCACCCAGTATAAAGCCTACCAGCACCGGTGCTACTACTGCTAATAATCCTGGTACGATCATTTCTTTGATTGCAGAACGGGTACTGATATCAACGCAACGGGCATAGTCAGCTTTAGCTTTGCCTTCCATCAGACCGGCAATTTCTTTAAACTGACGCCGTACTTCGTCTACCATTTCTCCTGCAGCTCTACCTACTGCTCCCATAGTTAAGGCGCAGAAGAAGAAGGGCAGCATAGCTCCTATGAGCAGTCCTACAATAACATAGGGATCTAACAGGTTGATATTTTTCAGCTGAGCCACTTCAGCAAAGGCAGTTAACAGGGCCAGAGCTGTCAAGGCAGCTGAGCCAATAGCAAATCCTTTACCAATAGCAGCGGTGGTATTACCAACTGAGTCTAGTTTATCAGTAGTTTCTCTTACCTCGTGAGGTAGTTCGGCCATTTCTGCTATTCCGCCTGCATTATCTGCAATTGGGCCGTAGGCATCTACTGCTACAACCATTCCGGTGGTAGCCAGCATACCTACTGCGGCCAGGGCTATCCCATATACTCCACCAGTTAGGAAGGCTATTACTATAGCTATACATATAATTATGATGGGGATCAGGGTGGAAAGCATACCTACCCCTAGTCCGGCGATGATTACAGTAGCCGGGCCAGTCAGGGCTGATTTAGCAATTCCCTGTACAGGGGCATAACTATCTGAGGTATAGTATTCGGTAACAAATCCGATTATACTTCCCGCAATAAGTCCGGCTACCAGAGCCCAGAATACATTGAACATATCGGCCGGTAGTATGTATCTTACTGCAAAAAAGGCCAATATTACTAAAAGTATAGCTGAGCTTAAAGTACCCGCATTAAGTGCTTTTAAGGGATTGGATTTTTCGTCAGTTTTTACAAAGAAGGTTCCTATAATGGAAGCTACTACCCCGCCGGCAGCTATAACCATAGGCAGCAGCACTGGTCCTAATCCTAAACCGGGAGTCGCCGCTATCATTACTGCTCCCAGGGTCATGGCAGCAATAATTGATCCTACATAAGATTCAAACAGGTCAGCTCCCATTCCTGCCACGTCACCTACGTTGTCCCCTACGTTGTCAGCAATGGTAGCCGGGTTTCTCGGGTCGTCTTCCGGAATACCTGCTTCTACTTTACCTACCAGGTCGGCTCCTACGTCAGCTGCTTTAGTGTAGATACCTCCGCCGACACGGCCAAACAGGGCGATGGAACTTCCCCCCAGGGCAAATCCATTAACAATATTAGGATCTTTAAAGATTATATAGAGAACTCCCAGTCCTAACAGGCCTAGCCCACATACGGACATACCCATTACAGCACCGCCGGAAAAAGCTATTCCCAGGGCCGCATTTTGGGAGGTACGAGCTGCATTAGCAGTTCTCACATTAGCTTTAGTAGCTACTGACATGCCTATAAAACCAGCCAGAGCGGAACAGGATGCTCCCGCTAGAAAGCATAGTGCTGTCTGCCAGTCAATAAAGACAATCAGTATTATAAATACAATAACTACAAATATGGCCAAAGCAGTGTATTGGCGGCTTAAAAAGGCCATAGCTCCTTCATGTATATGCCCGGATATTTCCTGCATTTTTTCGTTACCCGGATCAGCCTTAGATACCCGTGACGATAGAAACAGCGCAAATAATAGCGCTAATGCCCCACCTAACGGAGCAAAGGTTGCCAAATTTTCCATGGTAAACATCTCATCTCCTTGCCAGTTATCACCAGAGTTAAGCAGCCGGTCCTATACCGGTCGTTCTACTTCTAGAACAGGCTTAGTGCTAGAGTTAGAATGATAAAAATGGTGGCTATATAAGCAGTTAGCTTGGAAAATAATTCATCTAAGCCTTTTTTCTTGCCAAAAATTGCTTCGCCGCCTCCGGCTATGCTGCCTGATAGCCCCGCACTTCTACCAGACTGTAATAGCACAGTTGCAATCAATCCTAACGCACATATTATCTGTAAAATCAGCACAATGGTTTTGGCCAAAATTTCACCTCCATTCCAACACGTTCCGTCCGAGAGCCAAGGTATATTTTAGCATAGAAATATTGCAAAAAACAATAATAACCCGCTATTACCGCTTAAGATTATAGAAAACCTGTATTCCCTGATAGCGTGAACAATCATCCAGCTCTTCTTCAATACGCATCAACTGATTGTATTTAGCAATCCGGTCAGTACGGGCCGGTGCTCCACTTTTAATCTGACCAGCGTTGGTAGCTACAGCGATGTCAGCAATAGTCGAGTCTTCGGTTTCACCGGAACGATGAGAAATCACACAAGTATATCCTGCTCGTTTGGCCATTTCTATGGTATCCAAGGTTTCAGTTAAGGTACCAATCTGGTTAACTTTAATGAGAATACTGTTACAAACTTCCTTTTCAATTCCGGTAGATAATCTTTCCGTATTAGTAACAAAAAGATCATCTCCCACCAGCTGAACCTTATGCCCTAGTTTGTCGGTGAGCAGTTTCCAGCCTTCCCAGTCATCTTCACCCAGACCATCTTCTAATGAAATGATGGGGTATTTGTCAGCCAGAGAAACATAAAAGTCTACCATTTCCTGGGAAGTCAGTACCTGTTGGGTGCTGGCCAGATGATATTTATTATCCTTAAGTATTTCAGTCGCAGCTACATCCAGAGCCAGGAAAATATCTTTTCCCGGCTTATAACCAGCCGCCTGGATAGCTTCCAAAATAACTTCGATAGCAGCTTCATTAGAGGGTAGATCAGGGGCAAATCCGCCTTCATCACCTACGGCAGTAGCCAGTCCTTTACTATTTAGTACCTTTTTAAGAGAATGATATACCTCTGTACCCATACGCAATGCTTCCGCAAAGGTAGGAGCTCCTACCGGAACAATCATAAACTCTTGAATATCCACATTGTTATCGGCATGTTTTCCACCATTAAGAATGTTCATCATGGGTACAGGCAGATCACGAGCACTTACCCCGCCAATATATTGGTAAAGAGGCATCTGCAGGTAATTGGCTGCGGCCCGGGCAACTGCCAGTGAAACTCCCAGAATAGCATTAGCTCCCAGTTTACCTTTATTATCAGTTCCATCCAGTTCAATCATCAATTGATCTATTTCTACCTGGCGGGTTACTTCCATACCAATAACTTCTGGAGCGATGATATTATTTACATTCTCCACCGCTTGCAAAACACCTTTTCCATTGTAGCGAGCTTTATCCCCATCACGAAGTTCCACAGCTTCATAGGCTCCTGTAGATGCCCCCGAGGGAACAATAGCTCTTCCCATTGTACCATCTTCTAAAATGACTTCTACCTCTACCGTAGGATTTCCCCGTGAATCAAGAACTTCACGTCCATATACATCTACTATAATACTCATGATCATTCTCCCTTCTTAAGCTCTTTTCATACCTAAAGCACAGCCTTATTTTTAAAAGATTTTTAGTAGCGACTTCCCGTTCATCTCTTCCGGGATATTTATATTCATTATATCCAGCAGAGTAGGGGCGATATCCCTTAAGGATCCCCCTTTCCTCAGCTTACAGTTCCGGTACTTTTCCCCCACCAGTATAAAGGGAACCAGATCGGTTGTATGCGCGGTGTAAGGTCCACCAGTTTCAGGCGAAACCATCATTTCACAATTTCCGTGGTCGGCAGTGATTAAAACTATGCCTTGTTTATTTAAAACACGCTCCACCACCTGTCCCATACAATTATCAATCGTTTTAACTGCTTCAATAGCCGCATCTAATACCCCGGTATGTCCAACCATATCCGGGTTAGCATAATTAATGATAATTACATCATACCCATCCCGGTCGATTTCCTCCATAACCCGCTCGGTCACTTCCATAGCACTCATGGTCGGTTTCAAGTTATAGGTTTCCACCTTGGGTGAAGGTATTAAAATACGGTCTTCCCCGGGGTTAGGTGTTTCTACTCCCCCGTTAAAGAAAAAGGTTACATGGGCATATTTCTCTGTCTCAGCAATGCGCAGTTGTTGCCGTCCTTCCCGGGCCAATACCTCTCCTAAAGTATTAGATAAGTTCTGGGGGGGAAAGGCCACTGGTGCCTTTATTTCCGCATCATACTGAGTCATACATACATAATAAACCTGCGGCCATACAGTGCGCTCAAAGCCTTGAAAATCCTCATCAACAAAAGCCCTGGTAATCTGCCGGGCCCGGTCGGCCCGAAAGTTGAAAAATATCAGGCTATCACCAGTAGATACAGTTGCTACCGGTTGTCCGTCATCTTTAATAATAACCACCGGTTCTACAAACTCATCGGTAACCCGTTCTTCATAGCTTTTTTCTATGGCCGCAAAGACATTAGGGGCTTTTCGTCCCTGACCTAGAACCATCGCATCATAGGTGCGTTTTACTCTATCCCAGCGTTTATCTCGATCCATCCCGTAAAAACGTCCCGATAACGAAGCAATCTTTCCAATTCCTATTTCGTCCATGTGCTTTTGGATCTGCTTTAGGTAATCTGAAGCACTCTTAGGATTAACATCCCGCCCGTCCAGGTAGCCATGGATGAAAACCTGTTCCACATGCTGCTGCCGGCATAATTCCAGGAGTGCATAAAGATGATCTAAGTGACTATGCACCCCTCCATCGGAAAGAAGGCCCATTAAATGGACCGCTCCATTATGCTGGCGGGCATACTCGATTGCTTCTAGAAAACTGTGCTTGTCAAAAAAACTGCCATCCTCGATAGCAGTAGTAATACGGGTAATTTCCTGGTAAACAATGCGCCCGGAACCCATGTTAAGGTGGCCTACCTCAGAATTACCCATTTGTCCGGCTGGAAGGCCTACATCCTGGCCGGAGCATTTTAGTACGGTATAAGGAAAAGTTTCCTTATACCGTAGAAAATTACTAGGGTTGGCCCGGGTAATAGCATTATCCGGTGCATCCTCACGAATTCCCCATCCGTCCAATATCATCAGCACTATTGGTTTATTTGCCATTAGCCACTAACCTCGCTATTTCTGCAAAAGCTACCGGATCCAGACTAGCTCCACCGATCAGAGCTCCGTCAATATCCTTTTCCGCCATGATTTCCACCACATTACCCGCTTTAACACTTCCACCATAAAGGATACGAGTAGTTTTAGCCATCTCCTCATCATATAGGCGAGCTAGCTGGGTACGAATAAATCCGATCATTTCCTGGGCATCTTCACTGGAAGCATTAGCCCCGGTACCAATAGCCCACACCGGTTCATAGGCAACTATCAACCGGCCTGGCGATACTAATATGCTTTTCAGGCCCTCATTTAACTGTTCCTTAACGACTTCCTGGGCACGATGGTTTTCTCTCTCCTGCAGGGTTTCCCCTACACATAAAACAGGAATTAATCCGTTTTTTAAAACTGTCGCCAGCTTACGGTTAACGATCTCATTAGTTTCTCCCATTATATGCCTACGCTCAGAGTGCCCCAGTATAACATACTGACAGCCGGCATCAATTAACATAGGAGCAGAGATTTCACCAGTATAGGCCCCTTGTTCTTCCCAGAAACAATTCTGTCCTCCCAGACCCACTCCAGTCTGGGCCAGTCTTTCCTTAAATACATGTAGGCAGGTAAACGGAGGACATACTACTACATCTACTCCAGTCAAACTAGTTACCCGGGGTAAAAATTCATCTATAAAACTACGGGCTTCCTGACTGTTTTTATTCATTTTCCAATTCGCTATTGCTAATGGTGTTCTCAAATTATCACTCCCCTCCGGTTGAATAAACCGGGTGCACACCCGGTTTATTCCTCACATACTGCTACCCCGGGCAAGATTCTTCCTTCTAAAAACTCCAGGGTCGCTCCACCTCCGGTGGAAATATGGGTAATATCCTTTTCCAAACCCAGATTTTGAACCGCAGCCGCTGAATCTCCGCCTCCGATGATACTAACTGCAGGGGATTGAGCTACTGCCCTGGCCACCTGCCAGGTTCCCTGAGCAAACTGATCATGCTCATATACTCCCAGTGGACCATTCCAGACAATAGTTTTAGCCTTCTGTATAGCTTCACTGAACAACTTAACCGTTTCCGGCCCAATATCTAAAATCATCATATCAGCAGGAACCTGGTCTACACTGACCACCTGCCCGGCCGCCGTAGCCGAAATCTCACCAGCTACCACAACATCTACCGGCAGAAGAATCTGAGTATTCGTCTCCCCGGCCTGGTCCAGTAACTGGCGGGCCCGATCAATCAGATCAGCCTCCAGCATGGATCGTCCGATCTCCTTCCCCATGGCCTTAAGGAAGGTATTAGCCATACCTCCGCCGATTACGATTACATCCATTTTTTTAGAAAGATTTTCAATTAAGCCCAGCTTGTCGGCAACTTTAGCCCCTCCCAGAATAGCCATACGGGGACTATCAGGATTATCCAGAGCCTGCCTGAGCATGGAAACCTCTTTTTCCATTAAAAACCCAGCACAGGCTGGCAAGAATTCTGCTACCCCGGCAGTGGAAGCATGGGCCCGGTGAGCACTGCCAAAAGCATCATTGATGAAGATATCACCCAATGAAGCTAGGTGACGGGAAAACTCCCGGTCATTTTTTTCCTCTTCCGGATGAAAACGCACGTTTTCTAAAACTAACACCTGTCCGGCTTGTAAATCCTCAGCTAACTTTTGCACCTCGGCTCCTATACAGTCAGGAGCCATAACTACCTTAACCTGTAATAATTTTTCGAGATGTTGGGCTATGTTTTTCAGGCTGTATTGAGGGTTTGGTTTTCCCTTGGGACGCCCCAGGTGACTCATCAGAATTAAGCGCCCGCCCTGTTTTAAAATATATTCAATAGTGGGAAAAGCCGCCCGCATCTTGGTATCGTCGATAATAGCCCCCTCTTTATCCATGGGAATATTAAAATCGACTCGCAGCAACACCTTTTTATTTTTAAGCTCTATCTCTTGTAATTTTTTCATTGGGATACCCCCTTAACTATGTCTCTATAATCCCCGGGAGGTGATGAAAGTAATCATATCCACTACCCGTAGGGAGTAAGCCCATTCATTATCATACCAGGCAATTACCTTGGCCATATTGTCACCCATGGTCATAGTTAATGGTCCATCAACAATGGCTGAATGATCATCGCCCATATAATCGCTGGATACTAATGGTTCCTCAGCATATTTCAAGATCCCCGTCAAACTTCCCTCACTGGCTTTTTTAAAGGCGGCATTTATGGCTTCCACCGTCACCGGTTTTTCTGTCTCTATGGTCAGATCCAGTAATGATACGGTCGGGGTAGGAACCCTTACGGCAAACCCATCTAACTTGCCTACCAGTTCGGGTATAACTAGCCCTACAGCTTTAGCTGCACCAGTAGTGGTCGGTATTATAGACAAAGCAGCTGCCCGAGCCCGGCGAAGATCATCATGCTCCAGGTCCAGAACCCGCTGGTCATTAGTATAGGAATGAACTGTATTCATCAGCCCTTTAACGATACCGAATTCTTCTAATAATACCTTCGATACCGGAGCCAGACAATTAGTAGTACAGGAAGCATTGGAAATTATCTGGTGTTCCGGGCGGTATTCATCCTGGTTAACACCCATTACCATAGTCAGATCTACATTTTTACCTGGTGCGGTAATAATAACCTTCTGAGCTCCAGCAGTCAGGTGTTTTCCCGCCTTTTCACGGGAACGGAACCGGCCGGTACCTTCCACAACTACCTGAACACCCATCTCTTTCCAGGGCAATTTTTCCGGATCCTTTTCAGACAGGTAACGAATCCGTTTACCATTTATGACCAGGTAATCATCTTCCACATCTACCTGTCCCCGGAAGGTCCCATGAATAGAATCATACCGGAATAAATGAGCACTTCCTTTAACACTACCCAGATCATTGATGGCTACGAGATCAATATCTTCCCGCTCCATCATAGCTCTGCAAACTAGACGTCCAATACGTCCAAACCCATTAATAGCAACTTTGACTGACATGGAATCATCCTTTCCCTCTATTATTATCAATAATCTTCTCTGCTGCCGCCTCATCAGTGATGAGAACGGATACCTGCCCATTTTGTAAAACTGCCCGGATAGCCGGCCCTTTATTACCACCTCCGGCTACTGCCATTACGATAGGAATATTTTTTAGGTCTTCCAGTTCCAGCCCAATACCTGGAACTTCATATACTATATTGCCCTCTTTGTCAAAATAATATCGCAGAGCTTCACCAACTGCAGAACGTTTAACCAGGTAGTTTTTTTCCTCCCCGGTCAGCCCACGCCGGTTAGCCATTTCAATAGCCGGGCCAATCCCATGTACCAGAATATTACTAGCCTTAATAATATCTACCAGCTGGCGAACATGCATATCCTGTTTTAAAATCTCTGCAGTACCTTCCTCTAAATTATCAGGAATATGTAACAATCGGTACTGGGCACCTATCGCTTTAGCTATTTTGGCAGCAATAGCACCCGCCTGTAATTCCATCTCTTCCCCCAGGCCTCCCCGGGCTGGAACCACCATAACATCATTATGACCATCACCATTACTAATAGCACTAGCCATTTCCGCCAGAGTAGTACCCCCAGTAACCGCTAATGTATACCGGGGTTGTAAAAGTTTAACCAGATAGTGAGCTGCCGCTGCACCCAGATCTTTTTTTGCCAGTATATCCTGGTAAGAATCACCGGGAACAACGATAACCTCATCTACGCTAAACATATTTTTAATCTTCTTAGCAAGAGTTTGGGTATTAAAAAGGAAGGGTATGTATTCGTCTACCTCCCGCAGCATCTCCTGCCCTACAGATGTAAGGCATATCCCTGCCGGCGTGGTATAGATGGCCCCCCGGATCTTTAAGGTTTCTACCTCTCCGCGGATAGTCCGTTCCGGATAGCCCAGAACTTTCCCTATCTGCCGCCGGCCCACGGGTTGATTATAGAGTACCTGCCGGAGAATCTGATACCGCGTTTCCATAATTTCCAGAGCTTCTGGAGCAAACCGCTCCATAAGATGAAACAATTGATCCATGGTATACTCCTCACTTACTTATGGGGCAAAAATTATTCGGAGGGGCATATTCGTCCCACTGGACTTACGTTACACTCCAAATATCAATCACCACTAAATATTATAACACTTTTAGCAAAAATGCTACACATTTAAAAAAATAGGGGTACATCACCCTTTATTTCTACTAAATATGTAGCATTTTGTCTAAAGGTAGCACAAATAGGGTCGCCATTCCCTGATCAAGGTTAACCTGCCCATTAGGTTCATCCAGCTGCTCCAGTTTTTTCTTTTCTATATAAGCCTTAATGGTTTGAATTAACACCTGGACATCATCATCTTCCACCGCGCTCATAAGAGTAGTATTTCCCCGGCGCAGGAATCCTCCCGTACTAGGTAGACGCGTTATTCGAAACCCTTTTTGTAGCAATTTTTCGGTAAGCCCGGTGATAACCTCATCATTAACTATTACCATTACCAGCTTCATATTTACCTCTTTCTTGTCCTTTCCACGGGGTATGCTTTTATAATATCACTCCGGCTAATGATACCCAACAATTTGGATTCATCCTGCCGATGAACTACTGGTATATGTCCCACATCCGCCCGGGCCATTTTTTCCACCGCAACCCGGAGGGGATCATCTGGATAGATGGTAATTAACTTTCCGGTCAGTATCTCCTCCAAAGTTGCCGCCGTATTTCCCTGGCGGATCTCCTGTAAAACATCTTCATATATTACTATGCCCACTAAATACCCAGATTTCACAACCGGGAATCCGCTATAACTATAAGATAACATGTTATCTTTAGCTTTACTTAAGGTCATGCTCGCATCCAGAGTCACTACCCTCTGGCTCATTACATCACCAACCTTAACAGCACTAAGGAAATTAACCGGCTGGTTTTTATCTATATTAAGCCCCTGCCGCCTTAATTTCTCCGTATAAATAGTTTCCGGATAAAGACCACGGGCTACCAGAGAACTGATAACACAAACTACCATAAGGGGCAGCACCACTAAATAATTACCCGTCATTTCAAACAACATAATTATTCCGGTTATGGGTGCCTGGCACATACCGGCAAAAACTCCCCCCATTCCTACCAGAGCATAAGCACCTGCCGGAGCTGTTGCTGTCGGAAAAAGGCTGTGAACTACCCATCCGAAACTACCTCCCAACATAGCACCCAGAAACAGTCCGGGAGCAAAAACTCCTCCTGAACCTCCTGATCCAATACTAATTGAAGTAGCTATCAGTTTTATAAATAAAAGGGATAACACCAGTAAAATCGGCAGAGAATTATCTAGTACCCTTTCGATAGTTTCATATCCTATACCGAAAACATGCGGAAATTTGATGCCGATAACCCCTACCAGCAGGCCACCTAACATCGGTTTCAGATACTCGGGAACTCGTTTAAGATTATCAAAGCGCTCTTCAAACCAATACAACACTTTTATATATAAGACCGCCATTAAGCCAGCCAGAAAACCTAATACTAAATACAGCATCATTTCACTGGCTGCTACCAATTCATAAGGCGGAACTCTAAAGGCTGGATAATTACCGAGGTATATCTGGCTAATTATATTAGAGGTCACTGAACTAATTACAATCAAAATAAAGTTGCTGGTAGCAAATTCACCCAGGATAAGCTCCTGAGCAAACATAACCCCGCCAATAGGTGCATTAAAAGTCGCGGATATGCCTCCGGCAGCTCCACAGGCTACTAGTGTTTTCATTAATTCCGGCGTAAGCTTTAACAGCTGGCCTATAGTCGATCCCATACCAGCACTAATCTGTACAATAGGCCCTTCACTTCCCAGCGATCCACCTGAACCAATACTGATTGATGAAGTTAAGGTCTTAGTTAATACAATACGTGGTTTCATAACACCATCTTTATTAGCTATCGCCTCCATAACCTTGGGTATACCATGACCTTTGGCCTCCCGGGCAAAAAAGTTTACGATAATACCCACCAGCAGTCCACCAGCCGCCGGAATTAACACCACATAGAATTCTCCCATGAAACCGGTCAGTAATTTTTGTCCGCCTCCAAATAACAGATCTTTAAAGAAAAATATCATATTATGAAAAATAACGGCTATTAATCCCGTCCCCAGACCAGCTATAGCCGCCACTATAATTAAATAGGAGGAATCTATCCAGAAGTGTTTTTTTCGATATTCATGCCATGTTTTAAGTGCTTTTTTCATTTGCCATCATCCTTGGTAAATAAAACTTGCTATTTATTAATTAGTTGCGCCTAGAGAACCATTTCCATACTAGCAGCAGTGGTCATAACTTCGAACATTTGCTGGTCAGGTAAATCTTCACCCCCCCCATTAAATTACTGCCCAGTACTGGTAACCAGGTAAAGAACCGCCTACTATTGTGTTCTTCCATCGTGAAATGGGGAAATGGTATTCCTTTTTCCATTTGCAACTGCGGTCAAAACGGAACAGGAAAACCATCAACTTATTCAATTTTGACAGGAAAAAGGGGAAAATGATATTTCCCCTTTTGGTGAGCTTTTATCGATTTTTAGACCATAATTCCATACTCATTATTTAGTAAATCCCTAAGGCCGCCCACTAAAAACCGGTTCGGCAATACCTTTAACAAAATCATTACCTAATCAGCATTTTTAAGTCCTAAAACCCCAACCTATAGTATTGAAATTTTAGGCCTTGTAAGTTAGTTTTGCAAAAATAACACAAACAACGTCCTTTTTCATCCCTAATAGCGGCGCCGGGACATGGTGGAAGCTATACCCATTTCCTGGCGGTATTTGGCCACCGTCCGGCGGGAAATACGAATCCCCTCTTTCTTGAGCATCTGAGCTATGGATTCATCACTTAAAGGACGGGTAGGATCTTCGCCATTGATAATTTCTTCAATCTGGTACTTAATACTGCGGGCAGATACCTTCTCATCCCCGCCATAAGCTTGCACCCCCGAACTAAAGAAATATTTTAATTCAAACAGCCCCTGGGGGGTCTGGATATACTTGTTAGTCGTAGCCCGGCTAACCGTAGATTCATGAACATCTATTATATCGGCTACTTCTTTTAAAGTAAGGGGTTTTAAATAGGCCACACCCTTACATAAAAAATCCCTTTGAATATCAACAATACAACGAGATACCTTGTAAAGAGTCATGCGACGTTGTTCTATACTCCGCATTAGCCACAGGGCAGAGCCCATTTTTTCCTCTAAAAACTTGCGGGCATCCTGGGAAAAGGCTTCCGGCTGCCGGAGAATATTTTCATAAACCCGGTTAACGATCAGCCGGGGAAACTGGAAATCGTTAACTACTACTACAAATTCCCCATCCACATTTTCCACAAAAACATCCGGCATAATGTACTTTATCTGTTCATTATTACTATATTGCAGGCCTGGTCTCGGATCCAGGGTGCGAATAAGGTCACATATTTCTTGCACCTGCTGAATAGAAATAGCCAGGATCTGCGCTATTTTATTAAGACGGCCTTTAGCTATCTCTTCCAGGTGATCCTCAACGATTTTGCGTATTAGTGGCCCATCATTACCATAATGGTGCAGCTGGATTAATAGGCATTCCACCAGATTCCGTGCTCCTACCCCATGGGGATGAAACGACTGAAGAAGCTCTACCACTTCTTCTACCCGCTGCTCGGTTACACCCATTCGAGTTGCTATTTCCTCTATCTCGGCAGATAGGTAACCATTATGATCAATACAGCCAATTAAATATTTACCAATCTGGATGTCCAGATCATCTTTACTGGCCATTCGCAATTGAAATTCGAGGTGTTCATAAAGGCTTGGACGCTGAGCTACAAAGTTTTCAAAAGATTTTTCTTCGTCTTGTTCTTTTTGCGAGTAACCAGAATCCCGATCACTGTTGTACTCCAGCCATTGTTCCAGTTTGTGTTTTAAGTCTACTTCCTCTTTATCAGGCTCCCGTTCAACCGCTTCTTCCGGTTCCCTTTCATCCAGAAATGGATTTTCTTCCAGCTCCTTCTGGATAAATTCGCCCAACTCGAGGGTGGACATCTGCAATATGGCTATTGCCTGGCGGAGTTCCGGGGTCATCAGGAGTTTTTGTTGTTGTTCAAGGAAAACATCGTGTGTCAGCCTCATGCATGTCCCTCGCCTTCTATACTGTCCGGCACTTATGACCTTGCCATCATCTATTTAAATCTATTCTTCAATTACAGCGGAAACTCCTGCTCTGCTATTCCGGAAGGTTTTCCCGGGCATACTGCTCCAAGCGGCGCATCCGGTAAGCTACCCCCGACTTGCTCAACGGTGGGGAAAGCATTTCCCCCAATTCCTTTAAAGTTGAATCGGGATAATCTACCCTGAGACGGGCCATCTCCCTGAGATTAGAAGGAATCCCTTCCCAGCCCCGGATTTGTACCAATTCTTTAATTAAACCAATTTGTCGCACTGAAGCATCTACTGTTTTAGCCAGATTGGCTGTTTCACAATTAACCTGCCGGTTTATATCATTACGCATGGATTTCAAAATCCGGATATTTTCAAAATCCAGCAGGGCACTGCTGGCTCCCACCACTCGCAGAAAATCCACTATTTTTTCACTTTCTTTTAAATAGACTACCCAGTGATTTTTCCGTTCTACTATACGGGCCTCTAAACCAAAACAAGCCATTAGCTTTTGTATATCCCGGGCAACCGCTAGCTCATGGGCGACTATTTCCAGATGGTAGGAGCCTTCTGGACGGTTTACAAACCCCCGGCTTAAAAAAACCCCGCGCAGAAAAGCCCGCTTACAACAATTTTTCCCCACAATGTCCCAATTAACCTGATGATTTAATTGCTGTTGAAAAGATTTTTCCCCGGCCTTTAGCTGGGCATCGGTAAGTATCTGGCTTCCCTGTTTGGGAACATCGGTATATACTTCATAAACCCTGGTTTTTTTAAATCTTTTCCGGGGTTTCATGCGTACCGAAGCAGGTAATTGATAAGTTTTTTTTATTAATATAAAAACCTTGCGAGCAGTGGTAGCGTTTTCTACTATTACCTTCAGTTTCAGGTTTTCCCTGCCGGCCACAATCCTTCCATTCATCATAAGCAGGGCAGAGAGCTCTGCCCTACAGCAGCATAATTTATCTGGTATAATACGTGCCAACTCACTACGCACATCGTTCGAAAAACTCACTTCTAAACACTACCTGTCTAAAATCTTTTCCACCCGGTTCGACAATCCTATAAGTCTATTCGTTTCCTCCTTATGGTAGTAATGGTACCTGCTAACAGAACTTATTTAGTTTCCATACCAATTTTATACCTATTGTTTTTTAACAACAACGGTAAAGTTTAAGGCCGATTGATCTGCCCTTTAAGAACATTAATTACTACCCGGGCTAATTTATCACTATCATGCCAGGCCACATCATCATCAGAAACTAAATCAGCGGCAATAACATTTATCCCCATGGCCTGCAGTTCTTCAGCAGAATCCACTACCGGCACCGCCTGTTCTACCCAATAACGTTCCAAACGATTCTCGTCTATCTTACCGGAATTCACTATCACATAATCAAATATTTGCCTGTTAATATGGTCAGTAATAGCCTTAACATGATCCGCCGCCGAGAAATTATCGGTTTCCCCATTCTCGGTCATTATATTACTGATAAATAAAGTCAGGGCTGGTGAATTAATAATAGTATCTACCACTCCACTAACCAGCAGATTAGGTATGATACTAGTATACAAACTCCCCGGTCCCACAATAATAGCGTCTGCCTCCCGGATAGCCTCTAAAGTGGCTGGTACAGGCAGGCAGTGTTCCGGAATCAGGGAAAGCCTTTCGATAGGCTGGGCGTATTCACGAATGGATGTTTCCCCATAGATCAAAGCCCCATCACGCATGCGTCCTCCCAGGACGACATGATCCAGAGTAGCAGGGATTACCTTGCCCCGTACCTTTAAGACCTTACTCACTTCTTTAATGGCACTGACAAAATCACCAGTAATTTCCGTCATAGCTACTAGTAAAAGGTTGCCCAGATTATGCCCATGCAGGCTGCCATTCTGGTTAAACCTGTGTTGAAAGACCTTATCCATTAGGGTTTCAGTCTCAGCTAAAGCCACCAGACAACTGCGGATATCGCCAGGGGGTAAAACTCCTAATTCAGCACGTAATCTTCCCGAACTCCCACCATCATCTGAAACCGTAACTACGGCAGTAAGCTGCGAAGTGTAAGCCTTTAAGCCCTTGAGCAGCACGGATAAACCCGTACCCCCACCTATAACCACAATTCGAGGTTCGCTAACGTGGTCTATCATTTACTCCTCCACTTTGTACTTTGCAATATCTCTATGCCGTACCATCACATTATATCCCATCTTCCTAAGCTGCCGGCCGATATAATCAGTTAAAGCCACTGAACGGTGTTGTCCGCCGGTACAGCCGATGGATACCGTCAAACTGGTTTTTCCTTCTTTTACATAGTGAGGTATTAAAAATTTTAGCAAATTTAAAAAGCGACGGGTGAATGATTTGGTAACTGGTGAATCGAGTACATAGTTAATAACTGGCTGGTCTTCTCCGGTCATGTTGCGCATAACTGGATCATAAAAAGGATTGGTCAAAAATCGTACATCGATAACGATATCTGAATCAAGAGGAATGCCTGATTTATAACCAAAAGAAAGCAAGTGGACAATAAAACCGTCCTTTTCGTGTTGTTTAAAGTGTTGTTGGAGCTTATCTTTTAGTTCCCGGGGACTGAGGTTGGAAGTATCCACTACCACACCCGCCTGCCCGCGCAGTTCCTCCAGCATATCTCTTTCCAGTTTAATCGCATTTAAAAGATTGCGATTTTCTGATAATGGATGCCGGCGTCGAGATTCTTTAAAACGACGTACCAAAACCTCATTAGAGGCCTCCAAAAACAAAATCTCAAAAGGTATACAGCTTTCTTTTAACTCTGCCAAGGCCTGGGAGAGGTCATTAAAAAACTCCCCCCCGCGGACATCTGCTACTAGGGCTACCTTATCTACTTTTCCTTCTGATTGTATGCTTAGTTCTACAAATTTGTTTAAAAGCGCTGGAGGCATGTTATCAACACAATAGTAGCCTATATCCTCCAAGCAGTTAACCGCTTGGGACTTCCCGGCTCCAGAGAGCCCGGTGATTATAAGTACGTATAAGTCTTCATTTTTTTGCACCATTGAAAGCTGCCTCCCCTTTTCCCAGCATTGGCCACCTTCTGGGAATCGATGTTCAACCTTTCAATAACATCACTACCATAATTAAGTTGACCTACGCTTTCCGGAAAATGGCTATCACTATTAACGATAAATTCTACCCCTAAATCATCTGCTTTCATTATATCAGAAATATCCGGGTGTTCATGCCCGCAATTTATCTCGAATAAAACCTCGTTTTTAATACAGGCCCGGGCCACTTCAGCAACATTGATACGGAAAAACAAACCCGGGTGGGATAAAATATCCAGACGGGGATTATTGTAAATAGCTTCGACAATAGCTTTGGTATTGGCATTAATAGCCTTCTGGCGCTGACTTTTTCCCAGATGACGTAAAGAATTCTGCAGAAAAATGTCCAGCCCATCTTGTATAGAGGTGGGCCAGGTGTAGGGGTGTAACCCGGCAATAACTATATCCAGTTCTTCAATAACATCAGATGGAATATCTAAACTGCCCTCCATATCTCGGATATTAGCTTCTGCCCCCACCAAAACCTTAACTCGTGACTGTTTTTTATTAAGTTCCTCAATGTGCTGCTGCATTTCCAGGTAAACCCCGGCATCCTTTACGCCGATTCCTACTGCCAGGGGCCCATGATCAGTAATTGCTACCTCTTTCAGGCCCCGATCACGGGCTGCAGCCACTACCTGTTCCACATCCTGATGTCCGTCACTATTACGGGTATGAGTGTGATAATCACCGTAAAATTGCATCCCATTCCTCCCGGATAATTGGTATTTAAATATTTTGGGCATAACTATCTCGGAAATGTTCCAACCAGGTCTTATTCTTTAGCCAGTTCCGCCTTTAAAAAGTCAATAACCTGCACCGGGGTAGGATTAAGTCCATATTCCAAAGCTAAATAGGCACTGGCATAATCCCCCACATATACCAGGCTATAAAACCGAGCCAGGTAAGATGTTCCCTGACTAGGCACCTCAATAATATGTTTTACCCGGTCACGGATAATATCCGTAGTTATCTGTAAGCGTTTTTTTATTCTTTCATGATCCCCGGAATCACGCAGGATAACCAGCACCATTTGCCTTATAAGCTCTTTAGGAACTTCAAAGCCTACGATTTCATTATGGTTTAATTCAGGAAACACATTATAATATGCAGGTGCTTTGGCATTTTCATTGATCTGTGCCTTCCACCGCAGGGCAGCTACTTCAGAAACACCACTACTTCCCCATATCACCGGAATACTATCTTTAATTTTCTCTGCTATGGCCCGGGCTAGGTTCTGGGGGGCTAATATATGAGGATTAAGATCTTCCCTCAGTGCCTGCAAAACCTGGACTGTTTCCACTATTTCTTCTCTAACCCCGCTTAAAATGCCAACCTGTTCCAGAAACAGCGCCAAAGGAGCGAATAAATATCCGGTAGCTGCCCGGGGTACTAGATCACCAGGCACTTTGATTATTGAAAACCCATCTTCCGTAGCCATTTGCGCCAGTTTTCCGCCACTAGTCAAACATACTACATCAGCCCCTTTATCCCGGGCTTGCTGGTAGGAACTGAGGGTTTCTTCAGTATTCCCTGAATAGCTTACTGCTATAAAAAGAGTATTCTGGTGTACAAAAGCAGGTACATTATAATCCCGGTTAACCACCACCGGCAATGATGCCCGGGGTAAAGCATAGGTTCTGAGGATATCCCCGCCAATAGCTGAACCTCCCAGGCCAGAAACTACTATGTTTCTATAGCTTTTCTGATATTTTTCGGCAAAAGGGTAGTTTAGTTCCAGGCTCTTATGGAATTGGTCGGGCAATTCATACAGAAAGCCCATCATTTTTTCCGCTGTCAAAGTCTGACTCACATTCGTTCCCCCTACCTTAAGTTTTTTCTTATGCCCAGTTACCTATTCCCGGCTATCAGTTCAGCCTGCCCTTGCTATCACCCACCTGCCGAAATCGCCCATAAGTATAAGTTACATGTGGTGAAGGTTAGTAACTGGCTACCTGCCCTGGGCTATGGCTGCCAGGCATCCATACAGAACAATATCCTCTCCCAGTTGGGTCACTTCAATCTGTAATCCCTGCCGGTACATGGGAAAAACCAGGTCTAAAACCCTGCTTCTAACCTTTTTAAGGACTAAATCCTGCCATCCCTGGGCTACCCCTCCACCTAGTACCAGTTTACCTGGATTAAAGGCATGCACCAGATTAACCAGGGTAATTACCAGGTAATCAATAAACTTATCCACTATCTCCTGGGCCTCACGGTCACCTTTACGGGCAGCTATTCCCACTTCATAGGCTCCTACCAGCTTCTTTTCCTCGGCTGCGGCATAGGCTAAGATCCCCTGTCCCTCTCCCTGGTCTACCAGAAGCTGTACTTGACCGGCAATAGCTGTTCCTGAGATCAGGGCCTCCACACAGCCCCGACGCCCGCAGCCACAGGTCACACCATTAGAATCAATAATCATATGGCCAATCTCCCCGGCACCACCCTGCTCACCCCGGTACAACTTGCCTCCGGCAACAATACCAGCTCCCACACCGGTACTGATGGTTAAGTATAAGAGATGACCAGCCGGGCTGTCTCCATAGTAGTATTCTCCTAGTGCTGCCATCCCGGCATCACTTTCTACCTGCACCTGGTACCCGAGACGTTTTTCCAGTTCCTCACGCAGTGGAACTTTTCCCCATCCTAGATTAGGAGAATTGTAAACAACCGCCTGGGGATAAGAAATAGGTCCGGGAGACCCTACTGCTATCCCCCTTAGATGTCCCCCTTTAGCCAGGTATTTACTTAATAGGCTATCTACCTGGCCGGCAATATCGTCCAAAATAGCTGTAGCCGGACGCTTACTGCGGGTAAGAAATTTTCTTTTTTCTAGTAGTCCAGCCCGGGTTCCTGCTGCCACCAAAGTCTTAGTAGCTCCCAGATCCACGGCCATAATTATGTCCTGCATTTATAGGCCACCTTTAACCTAATGTGGGGGACTAAGCCATCAGCTGCTTTATTGCACCTCTACTAATTCATATTCCATGGAACCTAATTCTATTTCCTGCCCATGAACTAATTGAGCTTCCCAGGGAATATCCGGGTGAACTCCCCTGAATTTATCATCTCCCGGCTTAAGCCCTTCTATGACTGAACCTGGCATAGCCGCACTATTATTGACCAGATCACAGCAGGCTTTATCTAGAGCTACCGGATCTAATGAAGCCAGCATCCCTATATCACCTACAATTGGTACATCATTAAAAGCCATACAGTCACATTCCGGGCTAATATCTACCACAAAAGAGAGATAAAAAACCTTGCCTTCTTTACCACTCACAGCCCCCAGGGCATATTCGGCCATTTTCTCCTGTACTGCCTCAGGGGTAGTTCTCCAATTCGGTCTTATCGCTCCAAAAGTGCAGGTTACCATACATTCGCCGCAACCCCAACACTGCTCTGGAGTGATCATGGACTTTCTTCCCGCCTTGTTCCCTGACCAATCCACCATTGCAATGGCCTGGGCCGGGCACCACTGTACACAGCGTGAACATCCGGTACAATTCTCCTCCCGTATCTTAGGCAGCACATCAGAATGCATTTGCTGCTTACCACTACGGGAGCCTAGACCCATTCCTATGTTTTTTATGGCCCCGCCAAATCCTGCCAACTCATGACATTTGAAGTGAGACATTACCACCATAGCATCAGCATGATAAGCTGCCCCGGCAATATGCACTTCTTTAAAGTGTTGGCCTTTAATAGGTACTTTGACATAATCTTTACCAGTCAGACCATCGGCAATAACCAGGGGAGCCCCTACTACGGCATAGTCAAAACCATTCGTAATCGCTGTCTCCAGATGATCCACTGCATTGGAACGGCTGCCTACATACAAGGTGTTAGCATCAGTAAGAAAAGGCCTCCCCCCCCGTTCCTGGATGAGTTGAACCATCCTGCGTATATAAGGGGGACGAATATAGGCCAGGTTACCACTTTCACCAAAATGCAACTTTACCGCCACCAGATCCCCCTGATCTATGATGGTATCTAGACCAGCCTTTTTAGCCAGCCGCTCCATTTTGTCCAGCAAACCTGCTTTACTGCTGCTACGCAGATTGGTAAAAAACACTTTAGATGGCATAAACCACACTCCTAGTCTGTGTATTGTAATATATATTGATACAATGCCGCCCGTACCCCTTCCTCATCATTGGACAGGGTAACAAAGTCAGCCGCTAATTTTATATCCAGAGGGGCATTGCCCATAGCTACACCGATGCCAGCCCATTGCAGCATAGGCAGATCATTATAACTATCCCCGATAGCCATAACTTCCTGGCGATCTATACTGTAACTCTCCGCGATGACTTCCAGGGCATGAGCTTTGGTAGCCTGGGCATCCATGATCTCTAAATAACAGTTTTTAAAGCGGCTGATGTGTAATTGATGACCAAAATGGTGTTTTAACAAGGTTTCCACTTCCCTCATTTGCCGGGGCGATTCAATAATAGCCATGATTTCTTCCGGCGGTCGTTTACTGATGACGGGAAGCAGATCCTCAACCAAAACCGGATCCGTTTCCGTGACCTGCAAGTATTCGGTAACCGGCTCGGTGATTTCTTTTAAATAAAGCTGATCACCACTGTAGATATGATGACATATATTTTCCTTCTGTAGCAGTTTAATGATCTGAATGGCCCGTTGGGCTGGTAAGGTGCGGTTATAGAGCACTTCCCCGGAATCAGAGTATTTAACTAATGCCCCCTGATAGGTGATTAAAGGCAGATTGATCTGCAATTGGTGAGCAAAAGGCACAGTATGACGATACATTCTGCCAGTAGCCAAGGTTACCAGAACCCCCTGCCGGCGCACAGCCTGAATAGCCTCCCGGGCCGGCCGGGATATCCCCCGGCGTGAATCCAGCAGGGTATCATCCAGATCAATAGCTATCAGCTTAATTCCCATCCGGTCTCTCCAGCACAAAACGGTGCAAGCATTCGGTTACCCCTTCCTCCTCATTACTGCTGGTTACAAAATCAGCTGCATCTTTGACTACTTTCCGGGCATTCCCCATAGCTACACCGATACCAGCCCATTCAATCATAGCCAGATCGTTGTAACTGTCACCTATCGCTAAGACCTGACTACGTTTAATTCCATAATGATTGGCTACTACCTGCAAAGCATCCGCCTTGTTAGCTTCCCGGTCCATTATCTCCAGGAAAAATGGTTTGGAACGGGTAATATTAAGACTTTTGCCGTAACGGTGTTTCAGCTCCTCTTCCATCTCCACAAGCATCTTTTCATTATCAGTTACCGCCATTATTTTTATAGGATGGTTACCCTTAATCGCTTCAAAAAGATCCTTTACTATCACCGGCTCAACTCCAGCCAGATTAGAGTACATTTTCCCCTCCTCGGTAAGCCCTTCCAAATAGAGCTGATCATCCAGATAAGTATGGAAATGAACTCCGGCACGCCGGAAGTATTGCATTATTTCTACGGAAACATTATAAGCAACCGGCCGGTAATAAAGAATATCCCCGGAACGGGAATTCTTAACTAAAGCCCCCTGGTAAGTAATTAAAGGAAGGTCCATTTGCAACTGTTTGGCATAAGGCAAAGCTGAGCGGTACATCCTTCCTGTAGCCAGGGTAACCCGTACCCCCCGGGCTTGTACCTCTTGTATCGCTCTGACACAAGACTGGGAAATTTTTAAACCTGCATCCAGCAGGGTATCATCCAGATCAATAGCTACCAGTTTAATAGCCATGTTATCCTCCTTTGGTAGGTAAAGTAGCTTATATGTCATATGGGATGGAAGCGGAAATTATGCCTGTATGTTCCTGCATTACATTATAATGCAGGCGTTGATATTAAGAAGCCGAGCAAAAGCCCGGCTGAAAAGACTGGTGGTATATCGGTTGGTTATCGAAAGCGGAATATCCTGTCTTCCACTAAATAACTGATAATAAAACTAATAATACTTAAAACAATAGCACTTAATATAGCCCAGCCAAATCCGTGAATATCAAATCCTCTAATAGTGGCCGCAGTTATCCAGAGCATAAAACCATTTATAACAAACGTAAAAAGTCCTAGCGACAGGATATTCAAGGGCAGTGTAAACAAAAAGAACAGCGGGCGAATTATGGCATTAATTATCCCCAGAAAAACTGACCCTACAATAGCAGCCCATAAAGTTAGTTCAAAACCTGGTAAAATGGCGGCGGTTAATATGATAGCCAGTATGTTTAATAACCACCTGAGTATCCATCCCTGCACGATGATATCCCCCTTTCCTATTTTAAATAAATTGTTCAATTAAAATACGTCTACTTACGAAATATTCTAGCATATCTTTCCCTTTATTCGTCTTGATTTCTTACAAATCCTGTTTTCCCCCACCAGATCCCCGAAAATAATCATATACCTGCCCGGCCACCCGGCGATTCATACCTGGCACCTGATTTAATTCCTCTAAGGAAGCCTCCCGAATTTTGGCGACTGATCCGAAATAGCTCAAAAGTGCCCGGCGCCTTTGCGGCCCTACCCCCTCAATATTATCCAGTGCTGATGTAGTCATCTTTTTAGAGCGGCGCAGGCGGTTATACTCGATAGCAAAACGATGAGCTTCATCCCTTATTCTCTGCAGCAGCTTTAATCCTTCATCATTACGGGGTAAAACCAGCGGGTGGAAATTGCCAGGACGGTAAATCTCCTCATTTTTTTCAGCCAGACCAAATAAAGGAATATCCACCTGTAATTCATCAAGTATACCTTTTACAGTATTAACCTGACCCAGACCGCCATCAATAATAACCAGATCCGGTTCCGGGAGAAAGGCTGGATTAGCCTCCCGGGCCTGTTTAAAGCGTCTCTTAAGGGTTTCCCTTAAAGAAGCAAAATCATCATTCTGGTCTGTTTTTATCTTAAAGCGGCGATAAGCCTGGTAATCGGGGACTCCATCTCTAAATACCACCATCGCAGCTACCGTTTCCTTACCTCCCAGATGAGATATGTCAAAACATTCTATTCGCTCAGGCAGTACCTCTAAATCTAGTAATTGGCTTAGATGCAAAAGTATCTCCTGCTGGCGTTTATCTTTTTCGTGTTTCTCTTTCCATAACAGATCGGCGGTTTCCACCGCCATTTCCAGAAGGCGTTTTTTGTCCCCCCGGCGGGGAATTTTAATCTGTACCTTACGCCCGATAAGTTCCGTAAGCCATTCTTCTACCCATTCCAGTTCGGCCGGCAGAATATTAACCACAATTTCAGCAGGAATATCGTGATTGTCTGCATAAAACTGCTGCATAAAAAAGCCCATAACTTCGGATCCTTCCTCGTTGATGGGCCGTTTCAGCCAGAAGGTCTCCTGGGCTATCATTTTGCCGCCCCGAATTTTAAATACCTGTGCCAAATCCTCCTTTTCTTCGCCGACCATGGCAATAAGGTCAAGGTTAAAAGGGGAATTTAGTACTACCTTTTGTGTTGCACCCAGCTTCTCGATAGCCTGTATCTGGTCCCGCAGACGGGCTGCTCTTTCAAATTCCAGACGGTGGGAGGCTGCCTGCATTTCCCCCCTCTTAAGCTCCAAAACCTCCCGGAAATCCCCTTCCAGGAAACTTATAAGCTGATCTGCCACCTGCCTGTAATCCTGCTTACTTATTTTAGCCATACAAGGAGCCGGGCATTTATGCAGATCATAATTTAGACAAGGCCTTTTCCGGGCTTTAAGGGTCTTACAGGTACGTAAAGGAAATATAGTAGTTAACAAGCGTAAGGTTTCCCTTAAAGAGGTTACATCTGTATAAGGGCCAAAATACCTAGAAACACCATCTTTTTTCTCCCGGGTAATATATACCCGGGGGAAATCCTCCCCTATAGATATTTTCAAATAAGGATAAGTCTTATCATCCCGTAGATCAATGTTATAGCGGGGTTGGTAAAATTTTATGAGATTGTTCTCCAGGATCAGGGCTTCTACCTCACTACTGGTAACCACAAAATCAAAATCAGCCACCCGGTTCATCATAGCCTGCACCTTAGGATGCAGCTTTTCAGAAGATTGGAAATAAGAACGCATGCGATTGCGAAGGGCTTTAGCCTTACCAACGTAAATGACCTTACCCTCCCCATCCTTAAACAGGTATACCCCCGGTTTTAAGGGCACATTTTTCAGTCGTTCCTTCACCATCTTTTCACTCCATCTGCTGTGGTTAAAATAAATAGCCGGGCATTAACCTAAAGCCTGACCGCCTACCCGAGCTGACAGGGTAGTAGAATCTAACAGGGGAAGCAGGTATTTACCTGTATAAGAATACGAACATTCCGCTACTTCTTCCGGGGTACCCTGAACCACAATCTGCCCCCCATTATCTCCCCCTTCAGGTCCTAAATCGATAATATAGTCAGCACATTTTATTACATCCAGATTATGCTCAATAACCAGCACGGTATTTCCATTGTCCACCAACTTGTTTAGAACAATCAGTAAATGTTTAACATCATCCATATGCAGGCCGGTAGTCGGTTCATCCAGGATATATAAAGTTTGGCCGGTAGAGCGTTTTGATAGTTCGGTAGCTAATTTAACCCGCTGGGCTTCCCCACCGGATAAAGTAGGTGCCGGCTGTCCCAGTTTAATATATCCTAACCCCACATCCTGTAACACCTTTAGTTTGCGGTATACCCGGGGAATATTTTCGAAAAACTCCACCGCCTCAGTCACAGTCATCGCCAGCACATCAGCAATAGTTTTTCCTTTATATTTCACTTCCAGGGTCTCCCGGTTATATCTTTTCCCTTTACATACCTCACAGGGAATATAAACATCAGGAAGAAAATGCATCTCTATTTTAATAATCCCATCCCCGGAACAGGCCTCACATCGTCCCCCCCGGACGTTAAAACTAAAGCGCCCCGGTTTATAGCCACGCATTTTAGCTTCCGTAGTCTCGGCAAATAGTGCCCGGATACCATCAAAAGCCCCCGTATAAGTAGCGGGATTAGAACGGGGGGTCCGTCCGATAGGAGACTGGTCAATATTAATTACTTTGTCAATTTCCTCTACCCCTATCATGTCCTGGTGTTCACCAGGTCGATGCCGTCCTCCGTGTAAGCGCTTCATCAGGCCCGGGTAAATGATGTCTTCCACCAGGGTACTCTTGCCCGAACCGGATACTCCGGTAATGACTACCATCTTACCCAGGGGAATATCTATATCGATATTTTTAAGATTATGCTGGCAGGCCCCTTTTATGGTCAGGTGTTTACCATTACCAGGACGACGCTGCCGGGGCATTTCGATCTTAAGCTTCCCGGACAGGTATTGTCCGGTCAAAGACTCCTCCGCCTTAATAATATCTTTAAGGCTGCCCTGAGCTACTACCCGGCCTCCATTTATCCCGGCCCGGGGGCCAATATCAACTATATGATCAGCATTATAAATCGTATCTTCATCATGTTCCACCACAATTACGGTATTACCCAGATCCCGCAGCCGTTTTAAAGTGGCCAGCAGCCGATCATTATCCCGGGGATGCAGACCAATACTAGGCTCGTCCAAAACATAAAGGACCCCTACCAGGCTGGAACCAACCTGAGTAGCCAAGCGAATTCGCTGGGCTTCTCCACCGGACAAGCTCCCTGCCGAACGATCCAGGGTCAAATAATCTAGTCCTACATCCATCAGAAAACTGAGACGCTCTTTTATTTCCTTAATAACCTGACGCGCAATTACCATTTCCCTTTGGTCTAATTGCAGCTGTTCAAAAAAGGCTATAACCTCCTGTACTGATAAAGCAGTAACATCAGTAATAGACCGGCCCCCCAGCAGCACCCACAATATTTCCTGACGCAGCCGCTTACCCTGGCAGGTAGGACACAGAGAAGTCGTCATGTATTTTTCGATATCCTCTCGGGAAGCGTCTGACTTAGTTTCATGGTAACGACGGTTCAGGTTATTAATTATCCCTTCATAACTAGAGCGAAAACTGCCCTTCTCCCCATAAGAATTAGTATAGGAAATTTTGAAACGTTCTCCCCCGTTTCCATACAAGATAACCTGCCGCTGCTTTTCATTCAGTTCTTTGAGAGGGCGATCCATAGGAATACCATACTGTTCAGCCGCCGCCGCTAAAACCTGATTATAATAAGTGAAAAAACTGCTTGACCAGGGGATAATGGCTCCATCTTCCAAACTCTTCTCCAGGTCCAAAACCAGAGAGGGGTCAATCTCTCGCTTTTCCCCCAGACCATCACAATCCGGACAGGCTCCAAACGGGCTATTAAAAGAAAACATCCGGGGACTTAGTTCGGGCAGGCTAAATCCACAGTCCGGACAGGCAAACTCCCGGCTAAAAAGCATATCTTCTTCGCTTTTATCGTCCTTGATGAGGCGAATATTCACACTGCCTTCGCTTAGTTCAAAAGCCAATTCCAGAGATTCTGCCAACCGGCTCCGAATCCCCTCTTTAATGACCAGACGGTCTACTACCGCACTAATATCATGTTTTTTATTTTTATTAAGCTGGATCTCTTCGTCAGAAGTATACTCATAGCCGTCAACAATAACCCGCACAAACCCGTCCCGGAAAAGGTTAGCCAGAACTTTTTTATGTTCACCCTTCTGTCCTTTTAGCACCGGAGCCAGCACCTTAATCTTGCTTTTGCGAGGAAGGTTCATCAGGGTATCCACGATCTGGTCAATAGTTTGCCGACGAATAGGCTGGTGACAGTGGGGACAATGGGGCCGCCCCACCCGGGCAAAAAGCAAGCGCAAATAATCATAAATTTCTGTAACTGTTCCCACGGTAGACCGCGGGTTATTAGAGGTAGACTTTTGATCTATCGAAATAGAAGGAGACAATCCTTCTATATAATCTACATCCGGTTTATCCATCTGCCCCAGAAACTGGCGGGCATAGGTAGACAGTGATTCTACATAGCGGCGCTGTCCTTCACTATAAATAGTATCAAAGGCCAGACTGGACTTACCGGAACCAGACACACCGGTAAATACTATTAGCTTGTCCCGGGGAATGACTAGATCAATATTTTGCAGATTATGTTCCCGGGCACCTTTTATCAAAATAACATTCTTCACTGAAATTTCACCCTTTACTGTAATAACCCTCAACATTTTTCTTTGCATTCTATTTAGGACTAAAAAGTTTACAGCGGCTTAAGTTTACATCCGAAATATAAGCATATAAACCCTGAGGATTAAGCCTTTTAAAACATTATCTAAACAAATGTTGGGTATTCTAAACTAATGTTTATATGCATCTAAACACATTTTGGTTATTATCAACTAACGTTAATAGGTACCTAAACAAATGTTTATTTCCCTGCCCACATTTATGTGCATAAGTATTCCGGCTCTACTCCCTACTTTTCCATTACCGGCGGCGTTTTCTGGATTTTTTACCGGGCGGGGCCTGCAGTTCTCGGATTAGATCCCGTAACTGGGCGGCCCGCTCAAACTCCAAACTTTCAGCCGCCTGGCGCATATCCTTTTCTATTTCGGCCACCAAATGTTCCCGTTCTTCGCGGGCCATACTGTGGAAATTATGCACCTCATACTCAGAGGGTTCTTCTGCTATAGTAGCCTCTACGGCTGCAAAAACTGCTTTTTTAATCGTCTCAGGTGTAATATGGTTTACCCGGTTATATTCCATTTGCTTTTCCCGGCGACGATTAGTCTCATTAATAGCCTCCTGCATCGAGGGGGTAGTTACATCAGCATACATGATGACCCTACCTTCAACATTGCGGGCCGCCCGGCCAATAGTCTGAACTAAGGAGCGTTTAGAACGCAAAAAGCCCTCTTTGTCGGCATCCAGTATAGCCACCAGCGCCACCTCCGGCAAATCCAGGCCCTCCCGTAGTAGATTTATCCCTACCAATACATCAAAAACCCCATTACGCAGGTCGCGAAGTATTTCCAACCTTTCCAGGGCATCTATATCAGAATGCATGTAACGTACCTTTATATGGGCATCAGCCAGGTAATCACACAAATCCTCTGCCATGCGCTTAGTAAGGGTAGTAACCAAAACCCGGTAGCCTTTGCCTACCGTCTGCCTTATCTCCTCCATGAGATCATCAACCTGGTTCTGAGTGGGCCGTACTACCACCTCAGGATCAATCAGTCCGGTAGGACGGATAATCTGTTCCACCACCTGCTGACTCTGTTCCAGTTCATAATCACCGGGAGTAGCACTAACATATATTACCTGGTTTATCTTCTCCTCAAACTCCGCAAACTTAAGGGGCCGGTTATCCAGGGCCGAAGGCAGACGAAATCCGAAATTAACCAGATTTTGCTTACGGGAGCGATCCCCTTCATACATACCCCTAATCTGGGGTACACCAATGTGGGACTCGTCCATAAAAAGCATAAAGTCCCCGGGGAAAAAATCTATCAAGGTATAGGGAGGCTCTCCCGGAGCCCGTCCCGTAATATAGCGGGAATAGTTTTCTATTCCCTTGCAATAGCCTACCTCTTTAATCATCTCCAGATCATAGCGGGTGCGCTGCTCAATACGCTGTTCTTCCAAAAGTTTACCTTCTTTTTTTAATATCCGGCACTGCTCAGCCAGCTCTTTTTCTATTTCCTCTGCAGCCGCTAACATTCTCTCTTTGGTAGTCACAAAGTGGGAGGCCGGAAATATCATAACATGCAGGCGCCGGCCATATATTTCACCTGTCAGAGGATTAAACTCAATAATCCGTTCAATTTCATCACCGAAAAATTCTATTCGAATAGCATCTTCTCCCGTAGAAGCAGGGAATATTTCCACTATATCCCCCCGCACCCGGAAATTCCCCCGGGAAAAGGCATATTCATTACGCTCATACTGGTTATCCACCAGCCGTCTAAGCAATTCATCACGGGAAATTTCCATCTCCGGGCGCAGGGATATAGCCATCCCATAATAATCCTCCGGTGACCCTAAGCCATATATACAGGAAACGCTGGCTACAATAATTACATCCCGGCGCTCCAGCAGAGAGGCCGTAGCCGAGTGCCGCAATTTATCAATCTCATCATTGATAGAAGCATCCTTCTCAATATAAGTATCCGTCTGGGGTACATAAGCCTCCGGCTGGTAATAATCATAATAGCTGATAAAATATTCTACGGCATTATCCGGAAAAAACTGTTTAAATTCCGAGTAAAGCTGCCCGGCCAATGTTTTATTAGGGGCCATGACCAGGGTAGGACGCTGCATCTCCTCAATAATACTAGCCATAGTATAAGTTTTGCCCGAGCCGGTAACCCCCAAGAGGGTTTGCTCCCTTAGCCCCTGTTTAATCCCCCGGACCAACTGATCAATAGCCTGGGGCTGATCACCCCGGGGTTGATAATCAGAATGCAAAACAAACTTCTTCATAATTTATCCCACCATAAAATTAGAATATTTCCCCCATCTCCTGCCTAATTTCAAGGCATTTCTGGTCCAATTGTTTAAAATCCATAAGTGCTGTATAAACTTTTTTTAATTCTTTAATACTCCGGTGGACTTCTCCCAATTCAGATTGGGCCTTAAGCATAAAAGTTTCATAAGCGCGACGATCCTCACTCAACCTGACATCCAGTTCTTCCGGCTCATATTCATCTAGACACCCGCCGGTATCAATAACCCGATCCCATGGTTTAATAGATATTTCCATAGTGCCGGCATCAACTAAAGCCAGACCCAGATTAAGAATAACTACCATCACCAGGCTATCCGGATCAAGTCCGCAATGGTAATATTCTAAAAAATAACCCTTGTCACGAGCCTGACTGGCCAGATTACTGATAATCGTCGATTTACCGCTGCCGGCTGGTCCTTTAAGAATAATGCGCTTTTGACAACGGGAACTGATCTCATCTATATAGTTTATCATTCCCTCACTTGTGACCGCACTAGCAAAATAATGCTTCTCACCTGGAATGTAATCTAAAATCTCCCGGGCCAGTTCTTCAGTATATTGCTGTATTTTCCCTATGTTCAAATGGACTGCTGTTGTCTGCCTGATTTCGTTTTTAAGACGGCCGGCACTGCGTAAATGACTACAGGCGCTTTCCCGGTGTTTTTCCACCTGGTTAATCAACTGAATAATTTCATCCTTATGTGCGTAAAGAGCCTTCTTATCCCAAAATTCACCTAGATTAATGATTTCCCCGGTAATCCCAGGGTATTTAGGATCTATAGCCTGAGGAAGACTGCCATCAACTACCGCAGCTTCCAGGCGGGGAATGTATACCCCTTCCGGGGAAACTGAATCTAGGGCCGAAACCCAAAATTCTATTTCATAACCCTGATCGCAAAAGGCTTCCCCCAGAAAACGGATTAAGGTTGACTTCCCTGAACCGGCTGCTCCTTTTAAAATAAAAACCTTACGCATCCCTTCCAAAAGTTTTGGTATAAAGGTAAAAAAACCCTGGTTGGTATAACTGCTGGCAAAAACATAGCGGATTTTTCCTTTATTGGCCATATGCATTCTCCTTTGCCCTGGTCTTTCTACCAATATATTCGCTTTATACACAAAAGGTTAATACTCCTTAAACCCGAGGAAAAATCTTATTATATAAATAAGCCGCCCTTACTTTTTCCTAAACCTCCCCGCCAGACGCCGGCCTATATCAAACAAGGTCTCTTCCTTTACAGCCAGATAACGAGGAGTATATGGCTCAGGAGCCAGGACCAGACCGGCATTTCCTGGACTACTCTCCATCTGTATAAACATTTGTTTTTCTCCCCGTTGTACTTGCAATTGCCAGGGAAGCTGATCCCATTTGTAAAAACTCTCCCACTGGTAATTACGGTTTATCTTAATATGGTTTACTTTCAGTATAACATCCCCCGACTTAAGACCGGCCTGGGCAGCCGGGGTATGGGGCCTAACCTGAAGAATTTTAACCCCTGCCGGAGGTTTAGTATAAATAGGTTGGCGCTGGCTTTCCCTTTGCATCCCTAACCAGATGACTAACTCATGTCCCAGCGGACTAAATAAAGCTGCTACTAATAATAATTCAGTATAACGAGCTGCCAGTATTGATAAAATTAACAATATAAAACTGAAGCCAAATAAATACCGGGATGACTCCCGCACCTTATCACGGGGAGCAGCCGTAGTCCCTATTTCCCCATATCCCAGTACTGCCAGGACAGGAAGCATAGTATATATCCGTTCTCCCTGAAGCCCGCTATAATCTTTTAACAAAGGCCACCAATCCGGCATAGTGATTCCAGCTCCTGGTTCACCGAATCCTACACTTACCAGGGCAATCAACGGCAGGGGCCAAAACTTTTGCAGGTTAAATCCCCCCCGGATACTGTTATGCTTTTTCACATAAACCGGAATAGGGTTAAGATGGCCATTAAGCCTTATGAGCAGACTTTCCACCATATGCAGTACGGCAATCAGCCCCATTAATTGGGGAATATCGATAACCGGATAACCGAAAAGCAAACTGGATAGTGCCAGCAGGCCACCTGCATAAGCAAAACATAGAAAACGCGGGTTTATAAGCATTAAAAGCAGGGCAATTACCCATAAGTGCATAATACCGATATTATATAAATCGATGCCGGTAATAATTAACAGGAGGCTACCGATTACTCCGCCTAGCAAACCCAGCAGGGTAGACACCAGGGCAGAAAGCAGGTAAGACTGCGCCTCCGTATTAAGCAGTTGGGCTGACATAACTTCCATTCTCCGGTACTGCCAGCTGACAATCACAAATAAAATAGCATAAATAATTAAAAACAAAGGGGATAAAAACATTTCCTTCATTACCTGCCCCATAAGGGCCAGAACTGACCAGATAACATCCATCTTAACACCCCCCTACTCTTCTTCTAAACAATTGTTAAGCTACATAAACATTTGTTTAGAAGCTAGAAATTGAAAGGGAAAACCGTAGTTTTCCCTTTTGCATAGTCCTCTGTTTATAATTAGGATTAAAACATTTCTTTTTTAAGGACTTCAATAGCCTTTTCTAATTGTAGATCTTGTTGACCCTCCGGATCTTTTTCCACTATATAATCAGGAGCAATACCTATTTCATTTATATCAGTTCCTTTAGGAGTAAAATACTTCTGGGTAGTCAGTTTAAGAGCTCCGCCATCCCGCAGGGGAAATATGGTCTGTACCAGACCTTTACCATAAGTCTTTTGCCCCACCAGTACTGCTCTCTGATTATCTTGTAAAGCACCAGCCAGAATCTCTGAAGCACTGGCACTATCCTGATTAACCAGAACTACCAATGGTATATCAATACTACCCGGGGAAGCCCGGTGAACCGCTTTATGATTATGAGCATCAACTACACTAACTACTTCTTTGCCATCCAGGAAAATACCGGCAATAGCTATAGAAGCCTCAAAATCGCCGCCCCCATTATCCCGCAGATCCAAAATTAAGCCCTTAATTTTTCCTCCGCTGACCAGTCGGTTCATACTATCAGTCATTTCCCTGGCCGAACGAGCATGGAACTGGTTGAGGCGGATGTAGCCAATCTCCTCCGGTTCTAAAATCTTATCCTCTACGGAAGGTACCTTAATAAGCTCACGAATAATTTTAAAATCGTGTTCCTTCCCATCTGCTTCTCGATAAACCCCCAGGGTCAGTTGGGTACCCGGATCTCCCCGCATTAGCTGAACCGCATCATCCTGGCTCATACCTAGAGCACTTTCACCATTAATGCGAATAATAATGTCTCCATGTTTAACCCCTTCCTGGTAAGCCGGGGTACCTTTAATAGGAGCCACCACCTTTAACCGGCCCTGATCGTCCTGCAGCACATAAACCCCTATACCTCCGAACTGGGCATTGAGGCGAAATTTTAAATCCTCCCAGGTCTCCTGGTCCAGGTATTTGGAATAAGGGTCCTTTAAAGAATCAACCACACCGGCAGTTGCTCCCTGAATTAAGCGCGGGGCCGAAGCTTCGTATAAAGATTGTGAGTTTATTAAGCCAATTACACTCAGCAATGTCCCTAACCCAGCCGCATTAGTGATAAACATGAATAGCATTCCTGCCACCACAATTACCCCGATCAAGGAAAAAAATATATTTAGCCCCCGTAACCATCCTCTATTTTTCAAAATTTCACCACCACTAGTATTTTATTAGCTATATACAAGTATTATGTTAGCCCACTGGAAAAGGGAACACAATGTTTTTGCTGGGCATAAATAAAAAAGGATCTTTGCCGGAAAAGAGCGTATCAGGAAAAAAGTGTACTATAGAAAAGTGCTGCAAAACAGCATATTATTATACCTTTATGCCAGTCATGTCATCCCCGGGCTTATTTCGCCAGGGGGCTAACCTTACATTGTTTTTAAAAAGAAAAAACGTGCCAGAAATATGTTTCTGACACGTTGATAAACTGTTTTAGATTAACGGATATATTGCATAGGATTAGTAGGAGATCCATTAATGCGGACTTCGAAGTGAAGATGAGGACCAGTACTCCAGCCGGTACTGCCTACCTTGCCGATGACCTGTCCTTTAGTCACTGAAGTCCCTTTTCCTGCCAGGATAGTAGACTGGTGTGCATACAGGGTGGAAATGCCCTGGCCATGGTCAATGACTACTACCTGTCCATAGCCATTCATCCATCCCGAGTAGATAACTGTGCCCGCATCAGCAGCAACAATATTGGCTCCCGAGGGCGCGCCGATATCTACCCCGGTATGTAATTTGCGCTGTTTTAATATGGGATGATAGCGCATTCCATATTCAGATGTAATCCTGCTATACCCAGGGGCCGGCCAGGTATATATCCCGGTACCCAGGGGAGTAGTACTGCCCGCCTGCAGGCGGCTGATAATAGATTCCAGTTCCCGGGAAGCCTGTTCCAGTTCTTTCAGGGCCCGCTCTAACTGGGCCTTCTCCTGCTGAACCCCGCTCAGTAATTGTTTTTTCTCCTGCTGCTGTCCGGCCAGACTATCTTTAAGGTTCTCCTGGCTGGCCTGGATTTTCTCCATTTCTTTTTTCTTGACCTCAAGACTACCCTTTTTCATTTCCAGATCATGTTTCTGCTCATTAACTGCTTCGATCAGTTCTACATCCTGTTCAACTATACTGTTGACCATATCATAGCGAGTCAGAAAATCCTGGATGTCCCTAGCAGCTAAAAGAACTTCCAGATAAGATATGTCACCCTGCTCATAAACAAATACTAACCTTTCACTTAATATATCGCTTTTTTTCTGCAGTTCCTTCTCCGCTTTTTCTATTTCTTTCTCGGTCTTATTAATACCTTGCTCCAAAAGGGCAATCCGATCTGCGGTACTGTTTAATTGTGCCTGGGTAGCAGAAATATCGTTCTCCAGTGATTGAATCTGCCCCATGATAGTGCGTTCTTTTTGTTTAGCATTATTAACCTGACTGCGGGTTTTATCTATTTCCCGGCTAACATTATTCAGCCGGTTCTGATGGTCATCCAGTTCGTCAGCATATACCGGTAAAATTACCGTTATCATAAAAAACAAAACCAATGTAAATGCTAAATTCCGTCGGCCCTTATTCACCTGGCAAACTCCCCCTTTTCCCCAAACATATTAGTTTAAGTTCTTAAACATCTAGAAAACGATTTAACGATATAAAAGTACCTAAAATACCTAAAATAACTGCTGTTCCCAGCAATCCCAGGTAGATGTTTAATAATAGTGCTGAATCGGTCACCAAGGTAATAAAAACCAGGGTTCCCATCCGGTTAATTAACGAACCATAACCAGCTGCCAATAGTGCAATAGCTAACAATCCACCTAGACCGGCCAAGATAATACCCTCGATGAAAAATGGCCAGCGAATAAACCAGTTAGTGGCCCCAATAAGCTTCATCAGGTAGATCTCTTTACGGCGGGAAAATATGGCCAACCTGATAGTAGTAGCAATGAGAAACACAGCTCCAGCCGCCAGCAGCACAATGAAGCCCAGGCTAATCACTCTTACCCAGCGGGTAACATTAAAAAGCCTTTCTACTACTCCCTGTCCATAATTCACCTTGTAGACCCCATAGGTTTTGTCTACCTGACGGGCAATAGTTGGAACTTTATGAGGATCCCGGGCCTTAATATCCAAGGTATTAGGCAAGGGATTTTTCCCGATAGTATCTTTTAAATCATAGTCAGTGCCATAGCTCTTTTGAAGCTTCTTTAAAGCTTCATCCTGAGAAACAAAACGAACTGATTTTACCCCTTCCAGGGATTCAATTTCCTCCTGGATCTCACTTAATTCTGAAGAACTAAGGGATTTATCAAGAAACGCCACGATTTGCACATCGGACTCCAGACGGTTCATAAAACTACCTGCATTAATGGTCATAAGAACTGCTATACCCAGAATAAGAATAGAGATGGCTACGGTAGAAATAGTAGCTATACTTAATAGCCGGTTCCGAGCCAGCGAACGAAAGGCTTCCCGTATAAAATAAACAATCCGGCTCGGCTTCATGCTTCAACCTCCCCGGCTGGTGTATCAGAAGCGATCTGGCCTCTTTCCAGGGTAAGAACCCTTCTACGGGCCGCCCGCACCAGATCCCGGGCATGGGTAGCCATTACGACTGTAGTCCCTCGGCGATTAATATCATATAGCAGTTCCATAATTTCGTGGGAAGTATCTACATCCAGATTCCCAGTAGGCTCATCAGCAATTAAAAGTAAAGGGCGGTTAGCCAGAGCCCGGGCTATACCTACCCGTTGCTGTTCTCCTCCTGAAAGCTGTGAAGGCAGACTGGTCTCTTTGCCCTTAAGGCCTACCATGCCTATAACTTCATCTACCCGGGTGCGGATATCACGGGAAGAGGCCCCCACTACTTCCATAGCAAAAGCAATATTTTCCGCTACGGTTTTATTCTCCAGGAGTTTAAAATCCTGAAAAACTATCCCCATATTCCTTCTCAACTTGGGAACTTCGTTTTTCTTCATGCGCACCACACTGCGCGCCGCTACAAAAATCTGACCCCGGGTAGGTAATTCTTCCCGGGTTAACATTTTAATTAGAGTTGATTTACCAGCCCCGCTAGGGCCCATTAGGAAAAGAAATTCTCCCTGATCTATCTTTAAGGAAATATCATCCAGAGCTTTTACACCATTAGCATATACTTTGGAGACATTGTAAAATTGAACCAGCATTAATCTACCTCCAAAAAAAAGAACCACCATATGGTGGTTCTACAAAATGATTGTAAATTCCTTTTTTTATCCCTGCTTAATTTGTAATAACTTATAGATATTTTGTACAATATGGCCAACTGTCAGTTCATAGTGCTCTAATAGCTCATCAGGTTTACCCGATTGTCCGAACTGGTCGTCTATTCCCATACGAAGTACTGGTACGGGACAATACCGGCTGGTTACTTCACAGACTGCACTGCCTAGGCCGCCTGTAATGCTGTGTTCCTCAACGGTAAGAATAGCACCCGTGTCCTGGGCCTGCTGGATAATAAGTTCCTCATCAATAGGCTTGATGGAAAACATATCAATTACGGCCACTTCGATACCTTCAGCTGCTAAACGTTCGGCAGCTTCCAGTGCTTTAGAGACCATAATTCCACAGGCTATAATCGAAGCCTGCCGCCCTTTACGCAGGGTAATACCCCGGCCAATTTTTATATTATCAGTATTATTATGAATTACAGGTACCGCCGGTCTACCTAGCCGTACATACACCGGGCCCTGCCATTTATAAGCCTGGAATATCGCTTCCCGAGTTGCTATTCCATCAGCAGGAACCAGCACACACATATTAGGCATACTACGCATTAAAGCAATGTCTTCCACGGATTGGTGGGATCCTCCATCCTCACCCACAGTAATTCCAGCATGGGAAGCGCAGATTTTAACATTTAAACGGGGATAGGCAATGGAGTTACGCACCTGTTCAAAAGCCCGCCCGGTAGCAAAAATAGCAAATGAGCTGGCATAGACCACTTTCCCGGTAGTAGAAAGCCCGGCCGCCATCCCCATCATATTCTGTTCAGCTATCCCGGCATTGAAAAAGCGTTCCGGAAAAACTCCAGCAAAATTGGCCGTTTTAGTCGACTTGGAGAGGTCGGCATCCATCACAACAACATTATCATATTGACGGCCCAACTCCACCAGGGCCTGTCCGTAAGCATCTCTCGTAGCTTGTTTCTCCAAACCTGTATCCTCCCTTTTCACCAGTCACCATATTCAGGGACGGTCCCTTTTTACGCACTTGGAAACAGCATGGATATTCATAACATAACCCACCAACACAAAGTTCTAAACCCATCCATATCCAAAAGCGCCTTAAAAATTATTTATTTCGGCCAGAGCCCTTTTAACTTCATCGGCTTTAGGAGCAGTTCCATGCCACTCAGCCTTATTCTCCATAAATGAACAGCCTTTACCTTTAATAGTACGGGCTATGATAGCAGTAGGTTTTCCCTTCGTATTCCGTGCGTGATCTAAAGCCTGCATAATTTCGTTTAAATTATGCCCATCAATCTCTACCACTTCACACCCGAAGGCTTTGAATTTATCTGTAACAGGCCGGGGAGACAAAACATCATCAATCCGGCCGTCAATCTGCAGACCATTATTATCAACAAAAATAGCCAGGTTATCCAGCCGGTAATGGGCCGCTGCCATGACCGCCTCCCATACCATTCCTTCTTCTATTTCGCCGTCCCCTAACAAGGCATATACCCGGTAGGCTTTATTATCCATACGTCCCCCCAGAGCCATACCTACCGCCCAGGATATTCCCTGTCCTAATGAACCGGTGGAAGCTTCTACACCCGGCAGTTTACGCATATCAGGATGCCCCTGTAAAGGACTGCCTAAGCGGCGCAAGGTCATAAGCTGTTCCCTGGGGAAATAGCCTTTTTCAGCCAGAGCCGCATATAAAACTGGAGCGGCATGACCTTTGCTGAGGATAAAACGGTCCCGGTCCTCCCAATCAGGCCGCTTAGGATCAATATTCATTTCCGCAAAATAGAGACAGGCTACAATATCAGCTGCGGAAAGTGACCCCCCTGTATGCCCGGATCCGGCTTGACCCAGCATTTCAATAATGTCCCTGCGTATGCTGCGTGCTTTTTCCTGCAGGTTTTCAATTACTGTTTCATTGCTTTCTTTCACTGTCATCCTCCTGTTTACCCGGCATTTTCCATAGCCGCCTTCTTTTGATGCAGGTAAGCGTAAATAAACTCATCCAGTTCTCCGTCTAAAACGGCCTGGGCGTTGCCTATTTCTATGCCGGTACGATGATCCTTAACCAGAGTAAACGGGTTTAAAGTATAGGTACGGATCTGGCTTCCCCAGGCAATTTCCTTATATTCTCCCTTAAGCTTTTGCAGATTATCCTCCAGCTCCTGCTGTTTAAGTTCATAGAGCCTGGCTACCAGGATCTTCATGGCCGCTTCACGGTTAGCATGCTGGGAGCGCTCATTTTGGCATTGTACTACAATTCCCGTGGATATATGGGTTATGCGTACAGCCGAGTCAGTTTTGTTAACATGCTGCCCACCGGCCCCACCTGACCGGTAGGTATCAATGCGCAGGTCTTCGGGACTGATATTAATTTCCACTGCATTACTAATTTCCGGCAGTACCGCCAGTGATGCAAATGAAGTATGGCGGCGTCCGGAAGAATCAAAAGGCGAGATACGGATTAATCGGTGTACGCCTTCCTCACACTTAAGTTTCCCATAAGCAAATTTCCCTTTAACTAAAAAGGTAACACTTTTAATACCCGCTTCGTCCCCATCCAGGCAGTCCATGATTTCTACAGAATAGTCACCATTCTCAGCCCAGCGGGTGAACATACGCAGGAGTATAGAAACCCAGTCCTGGGCCTCTGTCCCGCCTGCTCCGGCATGTAAAGAAACTATAGCATCTTTATCATCATGCTCTCCAGAAAACAAAATACGGAGCTCATATTCCCTGAAATCCTTTAGCAAAACCCTGAGATCATGGAGAGTTTCTTCCCATAATTCCGGTTCATTCTCCTGTTCTGCCATTTCCAGAACATCCTGGATATAACAGGCCGTTCCCAGCAGTTCCTCATAAGAGTCGACCTCATCCTTAAGGTCACTAATGCTTTTCAGGATTTTTTGGGCTGACTGATGGTCATCCCAAAAAGTAGAATCCAGAGTCTTTTTCTCCATTTCCTCTATCTGTTTTTTTAAATTATCGATGTCAAAGAGAAGCCCTCATTTCATTCAGGCTGGTAATAATTTCGTTACAGGTTTCCCTGGGATTCTCAATCAAAATTAATGTCCCTCCTCCTTTTCAGCCTCCCGGCTGGTACATGCCCCCTGCCACTGCAAAAGGTACAATATAAAGTTAGCAGAAATCCAGGTGGCAATGCAACCGGTACTGGTATTTCTAAGCCTGATCTTCCTGCTCTTAAATGGCAGGATTACGCTGAACATTAGTTAATTATGGTGATGCGATCTGTTATATTTTCTATTTCACTAACCTTCGCCCTGTACCAGTATTATAAATAATAGCTAAAATCCTTGGCCCGGGAAAAATTACAACATTTCCCCCCTGATTATTAAAACCTTTCCCATAGTATTGCCCTATTTAGATTTATTTCCACCGGTAAAGTATTTGGGAAGGCTGTGGCTGTGGTCAAAATGAAAAGAGAGTAGCCAAGCTACTCTCCAGGATCCACATCAGTCTTAGAGGAAGGTTCAAAGTAATCATATTTCTTTTTCAATATAACAATATCCACTCGCCGGTTCATAGCCCGGTTAATACTGCTATCGTTAGGTACTAAAGGACGGTACTCCCCATACCCAATTACCGAAAGCTTCTCGGCAGGAAGCCCGGCATCTTCATTAAGCACATGAACCACATTACTAGCCCGCAGCACTGACAATTCCCAGTTAGACGGGAATTTATTAGTACGTATAGGCAGATTATCCGTATGTCCTTCTACCCGTATATAGTTTGGTAAATGACTTAAAGCTCCCCCCAACTGGCGAATCAGTTCACGGGCCTGAGGGGTCAATTCATCCGAACCACTGGCAAACAGCAGGGTATCCTTAAAACTAATCACCAGGCCTCGTTCCTGTTCGTAAACCATTATGTAATCCCCTAACCGGGTAGTACTCCCCCCCTGGGCCTCAGCCTGGACCGCCTCCATATCTTTAGTCCTGATAAACTCAGCGATAAGCTCTTTGACTTCCTGCAGCTGCCCCTGATTAGCCGGTGCAGACCCTGCTCCTTCCGGAGCCAGCTGTCCAGAGATACCTTCAACCATGGAAGGCCCCTGGGTTTCCAAAACTGACATCGACTGCCCGGTTAAAACCAGGCTTAAGGAATTTGCCACTGCGGAATATTTCTGGACATCAACCTGGCTCATAGTATACATAAGGATAAAAAAGATCATCAGCAGGGTAATTAGATCGGCATACGTTATAAGCCACCGGTCCATGCTGCCGCCTTCATCACTATTCTTTTTTTTACGCCTGCGCCGTGAGCCGGCCATATGTTCACATCCTTACTGCTTCGCCTTGTTGTTGCCCCTGGCTTTGTCTTGCCTCCGGTGGCAGGAAAGTTAACAATTTTTCCCTTATAACCCGGGGATTCTCCCCTGCCTGGATGGAAAGCACCCCTTCTAAAACCAGTTCCATCAGCAATACTTTTCGTTCTGCCTTGATTTTGTTTTTAGTTGCAAAGGGTATCCACAATACGTTAGCAGAAGCCACACCATAAAGGGTGGCCAGGAAGGCTACCGCTATAGCTCCTGCTAACTTGTCCGGATCAGCCACATTACTTAAAACATGTACTAACCCCATAACTGTACCGATAATTCCCATGGTAGGAGCAAATCCTCCCATGGTCATAAACACTTCATAACCTATTTTTTCATTGTTCTCAAAAGCTTCTATTTCCATTTCCAGCATGTTACGGGTCAGATCAGGGTCAGTCCCATCAATGACCAACTGTAACCCCCGGATTAGAAATTGATTATCGATTTCTCCTAACTGGCTTTCCAGGCTCAGCAACCCTTCTCTCCTGGCCTTATCAGCCGTTTCCACCAGGGAATCTAGTACATTAAAGTAATCCACCTTTTTTTCCACAAAAACCATCTTAAAGAAATAAGGCATTTTTTTAAGCTCATCCATGGTGTAACTGAGTATGGTGGCTCCAAATGTTCCTCCAAAAACGATCAGGGCCGCAGTTTCAACCACCAGCATGCCCAGATGTCCACCTTCCAGCAGGAAGCCACCAATCATACCCCCTAACCCCAGGAGTAATCCTATCAGAGTTGCCAGATCCATTAGCTAACCCCTCTCCCACAACATTTCTTGTATTTTTTACCGCTTCCACAGGGACAAGGGTCATTACGTCCGATCTTTTTGCCAACCCTTACCGGTTTCTTCTCGGTTTCCTCGCCCTGATTAACAATTATCTTACGTTCTTCAGGCTTTTCAACTACTTTAACCCGCAAAATATAACGTACCACGTCTTCCTTAATAGAGTAGACCATGGATTGAAAAGCATCATAAGCTTCAAATTTGTATTCAACTAAGGGATCCTTTTGCCCGTAGGCACGCAGGGAAATACCATTACGCAGTTGATCCATAGCATCAATATGATCCATCCATTTTTCATCAATAATGTGGAGCATAACAGCTCTTTCCAACTCGCGCATGGTCTCGCTACCCAGTTCCGCTTCCCGTTTCTCATAATAAGCATGAGTACGTTCGGTTAATAATTCGCTCATATCCTCGCGGGTCATTCCTTTAAGGCCTTCCTCAGTAAAATCAATGACCGGCAGGATATGCTGTCCTACATAACTTATCAGCCTGGGCAGATCCCATTCATCAGAATATTTTTCCTCACCAGCAAAGCTGGCTACTACCTGTTCAACCACATCATCAATCATGGCTGCGATAGTATCTTTCAAGTTTTCACCATACAGCACCTTACGGCGCTCGCCATACATAACTTCCCGCTGCTGGTTGATTACATCATCATATTCCAGTACATTTTTACGGATACTGAAGTTACGACCTTCTACCTTTCTCTGGGCATTTTCAATAGCCCGGGAAACCATTTTATGTTCGATAGGAATACTATCATCCATTCCCAGGCGGTCCATAAGCCCTTCGATATTGGCCGACCCAAACAGGCGCAGCAGATCATCTTCCAGAGATACATAAAACCTGGATTCGCCCGGGTCCCCCTGTCGACCGGAACGACCCCGTAACTGGTTATCAATACGCCGGGCCTCATGCCGTTCCGTACCCAAAACATATAAACCTCCCAGTTCCTGAACCCCTTCACCCAGTACAATATCAGTACCACGACCAGCCATATTAGTAGCAATGGTTACCGTACCCCTCTGCCCAGCCTGGGCGATAATCTGGGCCTCTTTTTCGTGAAACTTGGCATTCAAAACCTGATGAGGTATACCCTTTTTCTTAAGCAAATCGCTTAGTATCTCAGACTTTTCTATAGAAATGGTACCTACCAGAACTGGCTGTCCCTTACGATAGCGCTCCCCGATGTCTTCCACAACTGCATTGAATTTCCCTATTTCCGTACGGTAGATTACATCAGGAGCATCCTCACGCACCATAGGTTTATGGGTAGGTATAACTACTACATCCATACCGTATATCTTGCGAAATTCCTCTTCTTCCGTTTGAGCTGTACCCGTCATTCCAGACAGTTTATTATACATACGGAAATAATTCTGGAAGGTGATAGTAGCCAGTGTCTGGCTTTCTTTTTCAATTTTAACCCCTTCCTTAGCTTCAATAGCTTGGTGTAAACCATCACTGTAACGCCGGCCAAACATTAAACGCCCGGTAAACTCATCCACAATAATGACCTGATCATCTTTAACCACATAATCCCGGTCTCGTTTCATTAAACAGTGGGCTCTTAATCCCTGGTTAACATGGTGGGCAATCTCCATATTCTCCGACAGGTTTTCAATGGCAAAAAAACTTTCCACCTTTTTTACCCCCTCTTCAGTGAGGGTAACCAGGTGCGCTTTTTCATCAACTTTATAGTCAGTTTCATTCTCCAGCCGGGGCACAAACCGGGCTATCTGATAATACAGGTTGGTAGGTTTGTCCCCCTCTCCGGAAATAATCAAAGGAGTACGGGCTTCATCTATCAAGATGGAGTCCACCTCGTCAACGATGGCATAATTCAGCTCGCGCTGCACCATATTTTCCGGACTTACCACCATATTATCCCGCAGGTAATCAAATCCGAACTCATTATTAGTTCCATAAACAACATCACAGGCATAGGCATCTTTACGTTCCTGGTAATTTAGGCCGTGTATAATCAGGCCTACACTTAAGCCACAGTACTCATATACCGGACGCATCCAGTTGGCATCACGTGTAACCAGGTAATCATTGACCGTCACGATATGCACACCCTTGCCCTCTAAAGCATTAAGGTAGGCCGGTAAAGTTGCCACCAGGGTTTTACCTTCACCAGTCTTCATTTCCGCGATACGGCCTTCATGGAGTACCATTCCGCCAATCAATTGCACGTCAAAATGCCGCATACCCATGGTACGGCGTGAAGCCTCCCGCACTAGAGCAAAGGCCTCTGGTAATATATCGGATAAATCCTGACCATTCTTTAGCCTCTCCCGTAACTCCTCTGTCTTTGAGGGAAAAGCTTCGGCCGGTAAATCCGTAAACTGTGCTTCTAAAGAATTAACCTGATCAACAATTTTCCGCAACCTTCGTATATCTTTTTCATTATCATCTAACAAATTTTTAACAAAATTCCTGAGCATTCCCTTCGACTCCTTTTCGTTAAAAAAGAGGAACCTGAGGTTCCTCATAAAGACAATGGTTCATTTTTTAATATTATCACTAAGCCTATCTGGGTTCAACTAATCAAAAATTAGGCTCTATCAGACCATAATCGCCATCTTTACGCCGGTAAACTACATTCACCTCTTCACTTTCCGAGTTAAAAAAGACGAAGAAGTTGTGTCCCAGCAGGTTCATCTGCATAATGGCCTCCTCTTCGTCCATAGGCTTTAAAGCAAAGCGTTTGGTACGTACTATTTTGAATTTCTCAGGCCGGTGCCCGGCTTCGATTTCCTGTTTGGCTTGCTCAGCCAGGGCTTTCTTTAGTCCTACCCCACGGTTACTACGGTATAACTTGGTTTTGTATTTTTCGATCTGCTTTTCTAGTTTCTCTACAACCATATCGATAGAAGTATACATATCATCGGTGGCTTCTTCACCCCGTAGTATAACTCCATTCAGGGGAATGGTAACTTCCACTTTATGCCCCTCGCCCTCCACAGCCAGGGCTACCTGTGCCTCCTTTGCATCTTCAATGTATTTTTCTAATTTGGAAAGCCTCTTAGTGGTATAGTCTCTTAATGCATCCGTGAGGTCAATGTTTTTACCTCTAATTACCAATTTCATGTAACCACTCCTTTCCCGGTTGTATATATCTTATTCTACTTCATGCCAAGAAAAACCTCTAACCATCATTTGGCAGCAGCGGCATGACAACGCTGCTTTTCCCCCCCTAGGGGGGGGGTTTTTTGAAATATCTTTATATTTTTAGTACGTAATTTTAACCTTTTCCTTTCACCTGGCCATCCACTTCAACCTATTTTTTATAAAACAACTTTCAGAATAATTAGACGAAATATAGCTAAAGCCATCCGCTAACCCAATTATATATAAAACATACTAATTCGCTTGGAAACCATCCTGCGCTTAAACCTAGTTTTTCACAATACCCTAATAAATATTGCCCCAAAAATACAAAACCGGGCCTGTTATAACAAGCCCGGCATTATTTACATCTACATCGGCTACAATTAAAACGTTTTTACAGTGCCTCTCTCTGTGCCTGGAAGCATTCCTGGCAGTATACAGGTCTTCCATCAACAGGTCTAAAAGGAACTTGAGTATCTGCTCCACACCTGGCACATACGGCCGGGAACATCTCTCGTGGAGCTCTGTTGCCACTGCGGTTGTTGCGTCTGGCTGTCCGGCAGTCTCTGCAACGTTTGGGTTCATTTTCAAACCCTTTTTCATGATAAAATTCCTGTTCACCCGCGGTGAAAATGAACTCCTGCCCACAGTCCTGGCAAACCAATGTCTTGTCTTCGAACATACTGAAAAGATCCCTCGCTTTATTTGGATATTAGCCGGGAGGTTACCTAAAAAAGACTAAATCGTCCTACCGACCCGTAGCCTTAATTATAAACTTCACCTAATAAAATAGCAAGGAATATGCTGATTCCTTGCTAAAATTAACACTTTACTAAAATATTCTTCCCTATTAGATTATCTCACCCTTCATATTTCATAAACAATTTAAGTCAAAGGAGGCTTTTTCATGGCTTCCCTATATGCCTGACTAACCTGTTGTAAAGATTTCGAACTAGCCTCTCTGGAACTGGGAACCACCACCTGGCTAAATAATACTTGATTTTTCTGATCATCAGCAAGAATATCCGCCAGAAGATTACCCAGCTCAGCTAGTACCTTTTCTACTTCCCGGTAATCATGATCGGTAATATGAATCTTAATACCCGCCAAGGTAAATTCTTCTATATTTACCTGTTGGCACAGTTTTTCCTGCAGTTTATGATTAAAACGATTTAGTTCAGAAATCTGCTCCATCAGTTCCTGTCTTTTTAGCAAAATATTGTTTAGATCAGACCTGGAAGTCTCCTGCCCACCTGCTGCTATTTTTTCCAACCAAGCGAGCTGCTCAGTTGCCAGGGACTTCATCTCCTGGTACAAGCCTAACTGCTGATGAAAATTATTAATAATATTTTTAAACAAGCTGTCTTCCATTTTTTTATCCTTCTTTATATCATATCAACTTAGTTTGACTTATTTTTTCTTATCGAAAAACCAGGCCTCATCCTGGTGGTCAGAACCGGTATAAGCATTTACCGCCTGATGAGTTTTTCGCTGCCGGGTTAATTTTTCCCCGGTATCCTCCATCAATACCTGCAGGAGTTCCTGACAACGCTGATTTATCTTTTGAATACCGGTCATGGTATCCTGCAGGTAGTCAACCGCCTTACGCCACTCCTGATCAGCAGCTTTGCCAGGCGTAGACTCCTCTACAATCCATTCTGATGAACCACCAGTTAACTGGTTAATCTGTTTAATCAATACCTGACGCTGCTCAATTAGTTCCTGCAGTTTATAAATCTCTTCCTTATTATTTTGGGCTTTGATAATAACCTCTAACTGCTGCTCGGTAATAGCCAGCATTTTATCATAGACAGCTTGCACCTGGTTTATTAACTTTCTATCCGGCCCATTCATAATTTACTAACCTCTAACATTCAGACCGCTGGCCGGGGTGGGCTGTATTCTGCTGCGTGTCTGGTTTATAACCTGGTTCCAGGTATCCCGCAGCTCAGTTAGTAATTGATAAACTTCTTCCAAAATAACTTTATCCTTGGCTACATTTGCCTCGACTAAGCGTCGGTATATATAATCATACAGACTTAATAAGCTGTTAGAAATTTCATAATCCATATTTAGAGTAGACATTAATTCAGTAATTATATCCTGTACCCTGATAATCTGATTGTGCGCCTCACTAAAATCCTTTTCACCTATAGCTTTTTGGGCATTTTTAAGGTATTTCATAGCACCGTCATATAGCATTAGTAATAGCTTTCCTGGAGCTACTGTCTCTACACTAGTCTTTTTATACACATTATAAGCTTGTGCTTGAGCGTTCATAGGCAAATATCCTCCCCCCGTAGTATCTCTATGGGCATTATCGTTTAGTGAGCCTTTTTCCTTTAGTCTTTAATGACTAATAGCCCGGGACTACCCAGGACTATATAGCCCCTATTTATATTTTTAGCAGTAATCCTGATGGCGCCTGATGGTTATTATTAGACCACCTTATCAACTAAAATCCCCAGTGCCTTATCCAACATATCCTGGACCTTGGCGGAAAAGTCCAGTAGGTAATCGGGCGGAATTTTCCGGATCACCTCCTGAGAATCAGTATCCACTACCCTCACCTGATAGCGCCCACTCTCCTCGTGCAACTGGAATTCCAAGTGAAAGTTGGAGATCTTTACGGTACGATTAGCAATATCTACTGCCTCCTTCAGAGCCTCTACACCTATTGGAGGAGCATTTTTCAGGTCCTCTACTCCTACCCGGGGATGATCTGCCCCATTAGGAGCCGATTCTGCAGCAGGACTTCTGGTGCCGGTTTCTACTTTGCCCGACAAATAATCATAGGTCATCCCTGGTCCTTCGACCCGCACATTCATTCGCCTCCTGCCCTAGTTTAGTTTGTTAGTATAAATATCGTATTTTTGTATTCTATCCTTTAATATGTATTCCCTTTCGCAAGGATTTTACCGGGACAAACCTATACTGGTTAAAACCAGGCATTAATTTCCCTCTGCCGACTAAATCTTCCGTTTTCCCTATAAAACCGGGCTATAATAACTTTGACAAATCTTTTTTATTGGCTATACAATACATTATGGAACTGCTCAGTCACTTTTTAGACTCATCAGTAAAAGGAGTGCCTATCGTGGAACTATTAAGAGATAAGGGTAGACAGTTTAAACAAACCATAATAGCTGAAGCTGCTTATGAGCTCTTCATCACTTATCCTTTTGAATCTGTAACCGTAGATGATATAGCAGAAAAAGCTGCCTGTGGTAAAGGAACCTTATACCGCTATTTTTCCAGCAAAGATCAAATCCTGACCTTTGTAATTTCGGCTCGCCTGGAAGATGTAACCGGAGCTATAGAAGCTCAGTGTTTAAATAACAAAAATACTCTTCTGGCTATTAACAACTATTTTACCCTGCAATATTCTTTTTTTCTAAAAAACAGCCGGCTTATGTCCTCCTGGCTGCGCAGGAGCCAGGATGCTTCTTTTAGTAATGAATTACTGGAAGAGGTTAATAACCGCCTGGAAAACAAGCTTAAAATGGCATCCACTTTGTTAGAACGTGGTATGAAAGAAAACATGGTCATCACAGTAGATAGTCATGAACTAGCCCGGCTTTTGGAAAATATCATCCGCGATTCAACTATAAGTTTATTTGCAAACACTACGCGAGGGCATGATCCCGAACGGGTACTGAAGTTGATTAAGATCATAGTCAGCGATGGAATCCTGATCAATAATTCTATCGCAGACCTGTAGGGGAAGGAGGGAAAATCAGTTTCGTTAACCCGTTGACTAATTATTACCTTCTTAATTTACAGTATTAGTGGAGTATGGAGGAGATCGTATGTCGGCAGATGCAATGAAATTAAGCCAAAACAAAAAGAAATTTGTTCTAGTCACATTTATGGTGCTGATTTTTATTTCTGTTCTTATTTTCGCCGGATATTTTTATAAACAGCAGCGTACTACCGCCAGCCAGCGAGATAGCCTTACTGCAGTAGGTACGATAGAGGCTACTACTGTCATGGCCGCTTTCAAAGTTCCCGGTAAGATTGATGCTCAGTTTGTAGAGGAAGGTAGCGAAGTCGAAAAAGGTCAACAATTAGCCATATTAGACAGCCGGGAAATAGTGGCTAAATTAGCTCAGGCCCGGGGAGCTCAGCAAGCTGCCATAGGACAGAAGGATCAGGCTCAGGGTGCTATCCCCCTTACTGAACAAACCATCGAAGCTGCAGTTCAACAGGCTCAATCCATGGTAGAAAAAGCCCAGGTAGGAGTCCGCAATGCTGAACAAAATCTGCAGCGGGTGGAGGAGCTTTACGAGAAAGGAGCTGCTTCAGCCAGCCAGTATGACCAGACCAAAAACGCTTATGACGCCGCCCTTAATGATCTGCGGGCTGCCGAAGGTAAATTAAATGAAGCTTTATCCGCCCGGCATAAAGTAGCAGTAGCCCATTCTCAATATGAAGCTGCCTTAGGCCAGCTTTCCCAGGCGGAAGGAGCCGTCTTAGAAGCAGAAGCCTATATGGAAAATACCTTACTTACCTCCCCTATTGCCGGTTTTATAACCCAAAAGTTTTTAGAACCGGGCGAAATGGTTAATGCTGGGACCCCTGTTTTTGAAATATCCGACCTTAAGCATACATATGTAAAAGTCTACATCGATGAAACCAAAATAGGTCGGGTCAAGTTAAACCAAACTGCCCAGGTTAAAATAGCAGCTTTTCCGGATAAAGTTTTTACGGGCAAAGTAGTCTGGATCAGTGATGCAGGTGACTTTGCGGTTCATAAGGCCGTAAATGAACAGTATAGTCATGATATTCGTTCCTTTGAGGTTAAGATTGATATCCCTAACCCCGACCTGCTTTTAAAAACTGGCCTGACTGCTGTAGTAACCATTGAAGAGGAGAAAGGTAAATGAAACTAGATACCGAACACCCGCCCGCCATCATTACAGTTACTGATCTTATTCAGAACTATGGCAATAAAAGAATCTTAAACGGGGTAAGTTTTCAATTATATGAGGGGGAAATCCTGGGAATTTTCGGCTTAAGGGGTACGGGGAAGACTTCTTTACTTCATGTTGTTGCCGGTATGGAACGTTTTGTTTCCGGATCAGTAGAAGTCCTGGGTCATAAAGTAGGTAAAAGTCAGGGTTATAAAGATCGGCTTGGTCTGGTAACCCAAAAAAGAAGCCTGTTTCAGGATTTAAATGTTTATGAAAATTTAGACTTTATATCAGCTATAAAAGGGCGTGGCAAAAAGGCCATTCCCGACCTTATCGAGAGGTTGGAATTAGAAGCCTACCTAAAAGAACCGCTAAAACGTATTGATATAGGGATTTACCAGCGGGTGGCCCTGGCCTGTGCCCTGCTTAATGACCCTGATCTACTCATATTAGATGAAATAATCCGGGATATCGATCTGGAGTCCCGGACCATTATCCTCCGGGAAGTAACCCGCTTTTTAGACGCAGGACACTCCTGTATATGCGCTTTTGGCAGTGTAGAATATGTACCTTATATGAATAGGATTTTATGGCTGGATCAGGGTGTTGTCACTGAATATACACCTAAAGAAGCCGTTCAAACCTGGAAAAGGTTATATAACGAGCTTTTCGATCGAATGGCCCAACTAAGCGGTGAAATTAATGATTAGAAAATATTGGTACATATTCAAACGTGAGTTTACTTTTATGTGGCGGGATAAAGGTCTACGCTATGTGCTTTTAATCGGCCCCTTTCTGGGCATACTTATTTTTAGCCTGGTTTATAAAGCCCAGATATTAACTGACATTCCGGCCGCTATTGTAGACCTGGATAGATCCACCTATAGCTGCGATCTAATCCGAAATTTTGCATCTACCCAGAATATAAAAGTAATAAGCCAGCCGAATACATATCAGGAACTGCAGGAAGCTATAGAAAAAGGTCAGGTCGTTATAGGACTGGTAATTTCCGAAGACTACGGCACTAATATAAATAAAAACCAGCCGGGAAAAATCGCCATGATTATTGATGGCAGTAATATGATTTATGCGGTAAATGCTACTACTGCTGTTCTGACTGTTACCCAGACAGCCGGTGCCCAGGTTGGTGTAAAAACCCTGCTGGCCCAAGGCATAAACCCAAAAGATGCCGCAAATGCCTTCCGAATGGTGGATTTCCGGGAAGAACCCTGGTTTAACCATTCATTAAACTATGGCCATTTTCTAGTCTTAGGCCTGGTACTTAACATCTGGCAGCAATGCTGTATGCTGCTAGCCGCTATGACTGTTATTGGGGAAAGAGGGTTACCCAGCTGGGTACACTTCAAAATGTCCCGTATATCTAAACTAGGGCTTTTCGCTACTAAATCGGTAGTCCATATAATTATTTTTATGGCTCTGGTGACATTAGTCTACCTGATTAGTTTTACTATATTAAAATTACCGATTAATTGCAGTCTGCCCCTTTTGCTTTTCTTTACCCTGGGATTTGCGGTAGCACTGCATAGCATGGGCACATTTATGTCTAGTGTAGCCCGAACTGCCTCTGATTCCAGCCGTTTAGGACTGGCAATTGCAGTACCAGCCTTTGTCCTTTCCGGGTACACCTGGCCACTGGAGGCTATGCCAACCTTTTTGGCTAAAGCTGCTGCCTGCCTGCCCCAAACCGGGTTTTTCCAGGGAGTAGTCATATTAACTATGAAAGAAGGCGGCTGGGCAGCAGTATCCCACTTCTTTACCAGGTTTATAATTTTTGCTATAGTAGCCTATTTGCTCAGCATAGCCGCTACTGCCTGGTTTGAAAAGGAGGCGAACATATGAACCGCATTCTAAAAATCGCCTATTATGAAATTATACATATCTTAAAGGATCCCATCGTAACCCTGATTGTCTTTCTGGTTCCGACTATGTACGCCTTTCTTTTCGGCTGGGTTTACATGGCCGGTACCCTTAATAACATACCAGTAGCGGTAGTTGATCAGGACCGTTCCGTACTAAGCCGTGAACTGATTACCTCTTTTTCTAATACTAACCACTTTAATGTGCTTCAGAGTATGGACAGTTATGAGGAATTTGAACAGTTGATGAAAAAGGGAGAAATTAGGGGAGGTATCGTTATCCCCCCGGATTTTTCCGAAAAGATCACCGCTAAACAGGGCAGCTCCGTCTTAACCATTTATGACGCTTCTAACCTGGTATGGGGTTACAATATACGGAAAAATGCTTTACTGGGGATTACTCAATTCCGGGTAAAATACCTGGCCCAGTACTTAGCTGGTCAAGGTTATACAAAAACCGAAATAGCCAATATAGCTGATGCGGTAAGTTGTACTACCAATACCTGGTACAATCCGACCTATACTTATATCAATTTCTTATACATGGGTATTATATTCATGGTAATACACCAGATAGGATTACTGGGGGTTACCCTGACGGTAAACCGGGAAAAAGAGGCTAACACCTGGATACAATACATCAGCAGCTCCATCAGCAAATTCCACCTGGTGCTGGGAAAATGCTTGCCTTATTGGATAATGAACTTTTGCAATTTTGCCCTGCTTTTATTTATCAGTAACTATTTTATTGGGGCCAAAATTGAAGGAACTATACCCGTAATACTGCTTCTAGGGTTTCTTTATATAACCACCATTACCTTTTTAGGCTTTTTTATATCCCTGTGTACGCCTAACTCACTACAGGTTAGCCGGTACTTAATCCTGATTTCTATTCCCTTGTTCCTGATGTCAGGCTATACCTGGCCGGCCTACCTGATCCCGGACAGTATTAATTTCATAGCCCGGCTATCCCCATTTACCTGGATGGCTGAAGCCTTTAGAGCAGCTACTTTAAAAAATGTTAGTTTATCTATAATTGCTCCCCATATTATGGTACTGACCATTATGACGATTGTATCCATCATATTAGCCTTTTGCTTCCGCAAAGACATGCGGGTCAAACCTATCACCGGTCCTTATGTAAATGGGGGAACTAAATTCCCCAGCCGTATCTAACTTTTACCCCGGTATTTTTCCTGCCCCTTACCGGCTTGAAAATACCGGGGGTTCCTTTTCCTTGGTCAAGCGGAAACGGTTGGGAGTGACCCCTTCTTGGTGGACAAAATATGGACGGTTTGTGGAGTAACCCCTTTGTTGGTGGGACAAAATGTGGGATGGTTATTTTATTTGTGTTTTTAAGGTATTAAATAATAAGGTTGCCTTAAGAAAACTTGGGGGCATGCCCCCAAGTTTCTATTGAGGACGAACATTACAATAATCAAAATACTATTTAGTAATTTCCTTAACGACATCAACGTTTATCTCCTTTTTCATTAGATATATACTTTCGCATTTTAAATGACTAAAAAACTTTCGTCAGGGGCATTATCCCCGCAGTTACCTTTTCGTGACATGCTTTGATTTATTTTTAGATCTTTTAATAACTGGACATATTCTCTACCGTCAAGGGGGGGACGGTTCTTGACATTTGACCAAAGCAAAATGGCCCACTTCAGCCCTGCAAAAACATTAAGTATACAGTATCTTTACTTGAAAAAGGGGTAATTTTTGTTTTAATCTTTAGTTAGAAAAATCACTGGAGGTTCATATGAGTGAGAAAATAAGAGTAGCTGTAATCGGTTATGGCAATGTAGGAAGATTTGCCGTTCAAGCCGTAAAAAACGCTCCCGATATGGAATTAGCCGGTATAGTCCAGGTACCCAGAATAAATAAACCCGCCGAACTGCATAATATCCCCTGGGTTGATTCGATTAGTGAATTAGAAGGAATACAGGTAGCTCTCCTTTGTACCCCTACCAGGTCAGTTCCTGATGCAGCTAAAGAAATTTTAGCCCAGGGTATTAATACCGTAGATTGCTATGACATGCACGATACACTAGCCGACCTGCGCCGGGAATTAGATGACGTAGCTAAAGCCCATAATGCCGTAGCAGTGGTATCAGCTGGGTGGGATCCGGGAACAGATTCGGTTATCCGCTGTATATTTGAATTCATGGCCCCCCGCGGGTTAACCTATACAAACTTCGGACCTGGTATGAGCATGGGGCACTCCGTAGCAGTCAAATCCATCCCCGGAGTTGAGAATGCCCTTTCCATGACCATTCCTACCGGAGCAGGTGTCCACCGCCGTATGGTCTATGTACAGCTGAAACCGGGAGCAATTTTTGAAGAAGTAGAAAAAAACATAAAAAATGATCCCTACTTTACGAAAGACGAAACCCATGTGCAGCAAGTAGCTGATGTAGACCAGCTTATTGATGTGGGACATGGAGTCGTAATGGAAAGAAAAGGAGTCTCTGGCCAAACCCACAACCAGCTCCTGCAATTCTCCATGAAAATCAACAATCCTGCCCTGACTAGTCAGATTATGACTGCCTCAGCCAGAGCCAGCCTAAAACAAAAACCAGGCGCCTATACCATGATCCAAATACCAATAATCGATTTCATCTACGGCGATCCCGATGATATAATCCGCCACTTTGTCTAACACCATAAATCAATCATCCAGCAGGGAAACCGGGTAGTAGGTAGGGGAAGCTTCAGCTTCCCCCCAGGTAGTCGCGGTAGCGGAAGCTTTAGCTTCCTAAAACCATGTCAAACAGGAACTAGTCGGTATGGTTTCCTACCGGTTTAGCATATTTAAAAGCAGCCTCACCATTATATTTAGGTATCGACAGCATGTCGCTCTTTTCTATCGTTATCCCTAGACCAATCTCCCTATAAAACCCAGTTGGACCACCTTTTGCTTCTAAAGCCTTAACCATCTTTTCACTGTTACCGATAGCTTTAATGATAAAGGGGCTAGGATATGGATTATTATTTATTTGTATACTGTTACCCTTGCAAGCAATGGCACTAGTGGCAATCAAACGCTCGTCGTTTACGGATATTGCTTCTGCTTCTGCTACTATTAGCTCATCTATAATCATACGTATATCGGAATCATGGACTAAAAGGCCAGGGCTTCCATCGGAAAAGGTATTGGCATCTGAAAGGGTCACTACTATTCCTGGACCTTCAACATCAACCGTACCAGCGAGCATCTGGTTGTTTTTTAAATCGAGTAACATCTGATTATACGAACCTTTATCTATATCAACTTTTGACGGTAAGACATCAGCATTCTGGGCATTAGTACAGCCAATTAGCCCCACAACAACAACTATAACAACCGCTGCGATACTGATAGAAAGAGACCCCCTTTTATAATTCGAAATCATTCCAATCCTCCTTTTTATATGCGACTTTCCGGTTAGCATTCTGGTTGTTCCTGGAATCCATTGTGGGATAAAAGTCATTTCTAATACCCGGATAATAGTATGTCCATACGCCTTACGCTTTTCCGGATTTAATGATGATAAAACTAACGCATCACATGCCAGTTCACAATCCTGATGCATGCGATAAAATCCATACCAGATTACGGGATTGAACCAGTGCAAAATCTGTAGTATTACTGTGATCCAGTTAATTATTATGTCTTTACGTTTCCAATGAGCTAATTCATGAAGTATGATATATTTTAATTCATCATCGGTAAGGTTTTTTATGATACTGTTCGGCAGCAATAAAGTTGAATTTATTAATCCAAACAGGGCTGGGGTGCGAATTTTATTTGTAGTTACTAAAGGAATACTATGAAAAATTCCCATCTCTGACTTACAAACTTCCAGGGTGTAAATAATTGAGGAATTATTGATTTTAGGGTCATTCTTAATTTGATACCAAAGCTTTAGGTTTATAAATACCGTATATCCTGCCAGAAGAATAGTTCCTATCATCCACAATAAAATTAGAATAGTTCTCCGGTTAATCACTTCATCACTGGTTACCACTGGTGCAGATTTTAAAGCCAAAGAAGTGTTTGCATCCGTACCCAAAATGCTGGTGGCATCTCCTGCCTGGCTTAATGGATTATTGGCTGGTACAAAGCTATCAACCTGCTCACTGAGAATGGTTTCAAAAGAACCAACTTTAATCAGGTTATACATGCTAAGGGGACTTTCAGGAGTAAAAGGAATAATTAGCCTTAGGAGTAGTAGGAACCATATGTAATACTGCCAATTAGCCCCCATTTTATTTTTAAAAATAAATTTTAGGCCCAGAATGAGGAAAATTAATATACTTCCCATTAGCGATGACAGTATTACCCAATTGAAGACAGATGAAACTCCCTGCAGTGTTACCATCTCCTTTACTCCCTACCGTCGATAATACGCCTAAGTTCCTCGATTTCTTCTTCTGACAACCTTTGCTCATTTATAAAATTAGCCAGCATAAGATTGAGGGAACCGTTAAATACTTTTTTCAAAAAAGCTTCGCTTTCTACTCTTATACTTTCGTTTTCCGAAACTAGAGGATAATATAAGTAAGCTTTCCCTTCCTGATTAAAGCCCAAAGCCTTTTTCTCCACTAATCGTCTGATCAGGGTCTTAATAGTCTTAGGTTTCCAGTGAGTATTGTTCTTCAGTTTATCAACTACCTCATTGGCAGTTATAGGCGATTTATCCCAGATAACTTGCATTACTCGCCATTCGGCATCTGATATTTGAGGAACTTCTTTCAATCAACTAAACCTCCTTTCGCTTACAACTGTAATCTTTCTATAGATTACAGTTGTAAGCGCCCTTTTGTCAATAGGGTTAGTTTCGTTTTTAAATAACCTATTGATCCAAACGGTAAAACCGCTAACGAATATTAAGCATATTTTATAGCTTAATATTCTGTGGAAAATGGCCGTTTAAAACGATTTAGAACATATGAAAAATGTTGATTAGCTGTAACTAGAAACCATGTCAAGCAGGGACTAGTCGGTATGGTTTTCTACCGGCTTAGTAGGTAGGGGAAGCTTCAGCTTCCCCTATTAAGATTTAAGAGTATATAATAAGAGTATATAATAAAGTAGTAATAAAATTAATCTTTACAGGAAGGGTTGTAAAATGTATCACTTCATTAATCAAGCTAAACTTCTCAAGGAAATCCTGGGACTAAACCGTGAACCGGTGGGGGTACAGTTTTTAAAAAGTAGTGATGAACTAGGGTCTTTAGAAGGATATGATCAAACTACTAAAATGAGATATTGTCAAGCCCTTATGCTGGCCGGGCAAGGTAAAAAGATCCTTCTAAGTAAAGAAAACCTCGCCTGTGCAGCTGCAGGTAGTGCTCTAGGGCTTAGGCCGTTACATCCTAAACTAGCATCTGGAGAAGCACATTTCAATACTGGGGTTTTTGGTAGTCGCGAAAGTGCTCAAAAAATCATGCAAGAGATGCCTCGTCTGGAACAAGATGTCTATAAATTTATTAAACTTGGTCCCCTGGGGGAAATAGACTGGAAACCTGACCTAATTGTGATAGAAGCACACCCTGAAGCGGTGATGTGGCTCAGCCTGGCCACCGTATATCTCCAAGGTGAAAGACTGCAATTTAGTACTTCGGTTGTACAAGGGACCTGTGTAGATGTTACCGCTGTCCCCCTGCTAACAGGTAAACCTAATGCCAGTTTTGGTTGTACCGGTTGTCGGGAAGCGAGCGATCTAACTATTTACGAGGCCTTATTCGGTTTTCCTATAAAACATCTGGAAAGTATTACGGAAAATCTTCAACTTCTTAATCAGAAAACTATACCCGGTAACCGCAATAAACAATTCTACAAACGTTTTTCCGGGCAATAAAAACTATATGGGAAGAAACCGAGGTACCCAGGTTGCTTGAGGGCCATCACTCAGCTTACACCGAGTAGCAAAATATACCTTTACCGCCATAATTATTGCCGGTACCGGCTTTCCCAGCGCCTGATCCCCTACGGCCTCATCACCTTATAATGTAGATTACAAAAATGGCTTATCATACTCCCAGGGAACCCTATTATTTTCCCCCCGTAGGGACATTGCCAATCCTACGGTCATCTCTGGCAGGTGTAGTCAAGTCCAAACTTATCCTTGCTTAACCACTTTACTAGACTTAAAAACCAATAATTACAGAGCAATAGCTTCTCCCCAGCAGGAGAAGCTATTTTTCCCTTTTTTTAAAAATATGATGATTTATGTAGTCCATAATATTATGGGAGTACTTTTTGAGTAGATAAAAAATCAAAAAAATAGCTATTATCGGCAAAAATGTTGAATAGCTAGGGTTAACTAAAAAAGTCTCTATTCCTGAACCGAAAGCCACAAAACTAATTGATGGTATAAAAAGTCCTAGGGCTGTTGCTACTATAAATTTAGGAGTGGAGATTTTACTTAAGGCTGCAAGTATATTAGGAACTGCTATCGGTATCACCGGTATATTATGGGCAATAATTATGAAGCCAAAAATAAACTCCTCCGGTATTTGTTTGTATTTTTCAGGTATTTTCTCTACTAAATAGCTGACCTCCAAACGGCGATAAACATAAAAAGCAATCATAGAACCAATTACCACACTAATCCAGGAAACAGCAATTCCCCTAGAAAATCCGAAAATAAAACCACAGACAGCTGATATCATAGCAAAAGGGAGAATAGGTATGTGACATTGAAGAACAATTAGTATAAAAAGCAGCGGCAAGGCATATAGACCAAAGCCTTTAATATATTCGCTTACGGCAGCTATGTAAGTTAATTCCAATTATGCCCATCTCCATGTCGTTATTCATTTTATTCATCAAAATTAGGCTAAGACGTCCCCGCTTAACCGGTTATTAAAATAACTAAAATAATATGTAATTGATTTATTAAATTCCGCCTGGGCCTTCACTAACGCCTCCTTTAATCTATCCATTTGCTTTAATTATAACCGGGTTAACATAAAAATAGAATCTGAGCTACATTGAATAGTAACATATCTTTACAAAAAAAGCGGGGACTGAAAATCCTCGCTACTAACCAGTTTGTTATTAAATTAGCCGAAATCGATCCCTCTAGCCTCTAATATCCAGATTATTTCCCAGATGGGGGGTGACTGCCTGTTCCATAACCCGAGTCACGCTCTGTATCATCCCGGTAAAATCCTCCCCCTTCTGCCGGGCATTATCCATCGCCATCTTATGGCCATCTTAGGTAGGGGAGGCTTTAGCCTCCCGCAGAAACTAAAGTTTCCGCTACGAACGAATAGTACGTAGTTTCCGCAGGGGCGGTACTCCCCTAACGGAGTTTTGGTCTGGCATGTCTTATCCCCCTGTTATTTTAAATTACATCGTATAAACATTTATATTCACCGTAAAGATATGTACCAGCATTGGGGATATATACCAGTGGCGGGGATGTACCGGTAGCAGGAATATGCACCAGTAGCGGGAATATGCACCGGTGGCAGGGATATGCACCGATAGGTAGGGGAGGCTTTAGCCTCCCGCGGAAACTAAAGTTTCCGCTACGAACGAATAGTACGTAGTTTCCGCAGGGGCGGTACGTAGTTTCCGTTACGGATGGTACGTATTTTCCGCTACGGGCTGAGATGAATCCGCACGGTTCTTTCCCATCATTTAGGCGGTTTCCTTAGTCGTTGAACCTTCTCCGGGCTTTCGCCACAGGAGCTTGGCTGCTGATTGACCATTGTTACATCCCTGCTGCTTTTCGGCCTCGGGAGCGGATGTTTTTTTTAAAACATCCTTTTTTAGATCTTATTTCGCTATTTGCCCCCGTTTTACCTACCCAAGTTTTGCAGTACCACTGTCGCCGCTTGACTATATTAAATCTTATATCTTATACAGGAATGTTACAGATTTTTTATTCAGTCTAAGCTAGGTAAAGCTATTTCCCGATTAGAATAGTCCCCTTGTTACGTTCGTCCATATACGCATTAACCCAAAAGTTGCCGATGGATGCCACATACTCGTTGCTTGACTTTAGTTAGCTGGTCTCACTTGAAATAAATGTAGCGGAGGCTAAAGCCTCCGCTACGGTGAATGTCAGTAATTTTATAAAGTACTATCTTAGCAGTTGTAAAACTGACTGAGGTGCTTGGTTAGCTTGAGCCAGCATAGCGGTTGCTGCCTGCTGCAGGATGTTGTTCTTGGTGAACTCCATCATTTCTGCAGCCATATCCACATCGCGGATACGGGATTCAGCTGCAGTTAGGTTCTCAGAAGATGTACCCAGGTTATTGATAGTATGTTCTAAACGATTCTGGTAAGCACCAAGTTGTGACCGCTGAGCGGATACCGTTTCGATAGCACCTTGAATCACCTGAATAGCATTAGACGCATTAGTGTTGGTACTAACATCAAGAGCTGCCTCTACTGAAGTGTTACTGGTGCCATTAGTAACAGTATTAACACTAGTAAACCCTGCAGTTCCTTGGCCAGCAGCAATACCTAAAGCATTTGCTCTCATATCTTTAATCTCTATAGTAAAACTCTGCCCTTTGTTAGCCCCAATCTGGAGAGTCGCCCGGAAGTCAACTGCAGTTCCGCCATCTTTAATAGTAATATCATTACCGGCCGTCCCACGATCTTTTGCCTCAATTACCAAATCAGTAGTAGCAGTACCCTGCTTTAGGATAACGTTATCCAGTTTATTGCCAGCCTGGGAAATAATATCTGCAACGATATGGTCTGCTGTAGTAGCCCCATGGATATCTACTCCAATGCCATTCCCACTGTAAGCACCATTGGCTCCATCATAGAATTCAATGGTTTGGTTGCCAATAGTAAAGCCCTTACCAACCAACGATTGGGTAGCAGGATCCAATGCTGATAAGGCTATATCACCGCTGGATGCCTGCGTCCCGGCAACTACTGTACCAGCAGTAACATCACCTGCAGTTAATTTACTGCCCACATCACCTGTTCCGGTAGTTTTAATAATACTCCCGGCTGTACCATCAGCATCACTGCCAGCCACGGCACTAATAGTATATTTATTACTTCCATCGGTGGTAGCAGTAACCTTGTATTGTCCCCTTAGAGCATCATTGTTTTGAATCGCCTGATTTAATAGCTCCGCAACCTTTGTAGCTCCTTTATCACCAGTATTTACCAAATTTGTTGTTGCATCAGCGGTTCCTAAGGTTATGGTTTTACCATCGGCAGACACCGTACTATCGCCTGCATTGGTAGTCGTGTTCGCTGTTAAGGTAATAGTTTCGGTACCAATTTTAAACGTCAGGGTACCTGCTTGGGCATCAGTAATCGCTGTAAGAGTATCAGTTACAGTCGTCTGAGTTAAACTGTCCTGAGTTCCGACAACATGATTCGCTAATGCGGATGCACCTAAGCTTGATGGTAAGGTGGCAAGCGCTCCAAGGCTAGCTACAGTAGTTGCACCATCACCGCCCTTTAGTATCTTTTGGGTGTTGAATTCAGTAGTATTACCGATTCTGTTGATTTCTGAGGTTAACTGGTTAATTTCTTTCTGAATTTCATTACGATCAATACCTACATTAGTATCATTAGCAGCCTGAGTCGCTAATTCACGCATTCTTTGCAGAATGCTATGGGTTTCATTTAAGTTTCCCTCTGCAGTCTGAATCATGGAAATACCGTCCTGAGCATTTCTGGAAGCCTGGTTTAGCCCTCTGATCTGACCCCTCATTTTTTCGGATATGGCCAGACCAGCTGCATCGTCACCGGCGCGGTTGATTCTGTAACCGGATGACAGTTTTTCAATTGATTTCTGACCTGCCATGTTGTTAATTCCCAACTGTCTATGGGTGTTCATAGCCATAAGGTTGTGGTTAATAATCATTAAAAATTCCTCCTTGAATTTTATGCTCCCGCGTCCTTGCAGGGCAGTTTAATTAGCTTTTTGGTGGTTAAGTACTTGTCCGGGTATATGGAATACCTGGAGAACTGGTATATCCCTCCCTTATTTTTAAACTTAATGAGAATATCGGCAAGTGGGGGGAGAAAGTTTAAAGGTAGTAATGACTGGGATTTACTTTATTTGGCTGTATTTATTGGTTTTTCTTGTTTATTGGGCTAAATTCGCTATGATATATACTTTTTTTATTACCGATGAAATTGTAATTATTTCTTCCTCAAAGATTTTAGATAATGAAAACTTGGAATTTAGGGTTATTCGAAATTTTGTGTTCAACCATCCCCTAAGCACGATGCGGCTCATAGACCAAGTAGACCATGTAAATACTATCTTTCCGCCGTCCGTCATTATGCTTCGATACTTCAACGAAAACAATATGATAGCCAGAGCATACTGTAATATCTATAATCCAGTACAACTAACTACTACAAATAATTGGGCCTATTGGAAAAATAGAAATCCATAGAGCAAAGCCTAAAATCACTTCTATAAATTCCTTCCCCTTTAGATAATCAAAGACTACACTTGCACTAACTTTAACCCCTAAAACGTAAAAAAGCTCAGATCTCTGCATTTAGCAGTTTTCGAGCTTTTAGTTTCATAAATCCAGTTGAACCCTTTAAGAACCAGCCGGGCTGACCCTGGCCGCTAATATGGGTTTACTGCTGCATACCGCCTATTTGCGCCATTAACCAATCACTTTGGCTTTGCATCTGCTGGAGGGCTTTTTCCATGGCGGTAAACTGGTTCCAATACTTTTCTTCCAGCCGGTACATCCTGTCCTGCATATCTTCTATACTCTTTTCCAGTCCGCTTATTTGTTTACCCAGGTAACTTTGGTCTACTGCCACAGTAGGTCTTCCGGCGGTACTGGCTACCTGTTCGTAGAAACTCTTTATCTGGGTGTCCAGCTTTTGGGTTATGCCCTGTTTTTTAGGGTCATTTTCATCCGCATTATTAAATAATTTAGCTACTCCATCTAAATCTTCAGATAAGGCTTTTCTTAAGTCATCTTCATTTATGTACAGTTTGCCATTATCCTTCCAATCCGGGGAGGTTTGAATACCTAGGGAAGACAAGGTCTTATACTTTCCCTCCAGACCTGAAACTGGATCAGAAACGGTCATCCGCAGAGTGGAAGCAATCTGACTTAATAATGAATCAGCTCGGAAAATTCCACTACGGGCTTTTTCTTCCCACTTTTCTATATCTTTTTCTTTCATATCTTCTTTTTGCTCATCAGTTAGTGGCGGAAAATCCCGGTATCTCTTTTCTGATAATTTAGTACCTATATCATCGACAATCTTATTATAGGCTTCTACAAAAGCCTTAATTTCGTCTACTACCTTATCGGTATCATTATTGATTTGAACATAGACTTTTTCCCCTGGGGCAGGTTTTTTAAGATCAAAGTTCATGCCGATAAATTCAAATTTATTAGCGGCAAATTGCAAATCTATATCGTTAAAGTTTACCACTGCATTAGTTCCCTGACCCATCAAAACCGGCTGATCAATTGATCCGTCAACTGGGCCGAGAGGGTCGCCCGTAGCCGATTGGGGGTCTTTTATACCTAATACTCCCCCTAGAAAACCGCTTTTATCATCAGTTATCTCTATTTGCACATTTTCTCCGGTTTTATCTGTATAGAGGAAAAAAGCATTAATGCCTTCATCATAAAGCGCCTTAACCCCGGTACTGCTGCTAAGTGCATTTACCTTACTAACTACATCCGCCATGGTATCGGTTTTATTAACGGTTACGGTAGCAGCTTCCTCACCTGCTGCACCCCGAAAGGAAAAGCTAACTGGTTCTTCACCAGCCCCAAAGAATTCCTGGATCGACTGAGCCGGAAAGCCTTCTACCGTTACCCCGGAAGCTAATTGTTTAACCTCAAAGGTATAGTTACCAGGAGCAGCCTTGTTAGTGGCGGTCACTTTGAATACGGTATCATCAGTAGTGGTAGCTTTTTTAGCCATAAAAGTGCTCTGCAGTTTCAGGTTCCAGTTGGCCCCTTCTCTAAAGCTCCTTAACTGATTATTGAGGGAACGGTAGTCATCCCTTTTCCATTCCAACAGCTGTTTTTGCTGGCGATTGCGATCTACTTTCATGTTTTCAATACGCATGAGATCTTTGATAATGCTTTCGGTATCAAGTCCGCTGGCGATACCGCCGAAGCGGATGTTATTTATTCCGTACATTTTTCCATCCTCCCTTTGGGATACCTCTTTAACTCTTCTAATCCCCGGACATGGGGAACTGATTGGATGGCTTCCTGGTTGGCCGATTTGATTTCATCATATATTTCCTTACGGTAGATTTTCATGCTTTTAGGAGCATTAATTCCTACCTTAGCTAAATCACCTTGAACATCTATGATAGTTATTTCTATATTCTCTCCTACTATTATGGTTTCGCCTTTTTTCCTGCTCAATACCAGCATATTAACGTCCCTCCCTGGCAGCCGCGGCCTGGGGGGCTGCTTTTTCGGCGGGTGGGAAAATCAGGTGTTTAGTACGATAGCTGGTTTGCCCGGGGACATATTGCAGACCTAACCGGGTACGATGATTGATAATAAGGGGAGCCATCAGGTTGGCAGTAGTTTTTTGAAATTCTTCCGGTACGTTTAAAATTACTAGGACTACTATATCCTGCTGATCTTTGATCTCCAGCAGAACTTGCTCCTGCTCCCCCAGATCAAACTGGTAGTCCGGGAAAAACACAAAGGGATTAGCCGTGATCAAACACAGTTCCGGGCTGGTTACTGACTGCATATAAAAGAAAGTACCCTGATCATCAACTGGTAAGAATACGAATTTAGTCTGGTTTTCAAAAGCGGGGATCCCCTTAGGAAAGGTCATGACCTGCTGGTCGTCAACTTCCAGTTCTCCCAGGTAAACACTTTGCAGTTTCATCATCATTTCCTCCCTGGTAATCAAACCTCTTAATTTATAGTTAGAGTGCGTAAACTGCGCCGATTAACGCAGAATTCATAGCTTTCGGTCGCTTTTAGTTATTTATTCGCTTTCTTAACAAATGTTTAGTTACATAAACATTTGTTTACTTGCCACGTGAGCCGCCTAGTTCTATGCCTTGTAATCATGTTTACTTGGCAGCCAGTCTATCTTCACATAGTTTTTCTGCCGCAGATAAATTTCGACTTTTCCCCACTGAAACTGGTTTTCTACCTGTCCGGGTACCGCCTGGATATGGACAGTGCCAGGTATAAAGTCTACATTTACCGGGGAGGTATGGAATTCTATGTGCGGGGGTTGGGAAGGAACTGCGGCTACATTATAGTCCAGATCACTATCCATAGCCGAGGCAGCCAAGTCTTCGATAGTGATGCCCTTTTCCAGGTGCCCCAGCATATCGCCCTCTGAGGATATTTTAACAATAGCCTGGTAGCCACAGGATTGCGAGTATTCCCGGTAGTAGTCCCGGAATTGGCTCACATTGCGCCGACCTGCATCAGCAAAGCACTGGCTCTGGTCTATAGACAGCCGGGACCGCTCTGACTGCAGTTTTACCCGGGGCAGATCAGTTTGCAGCTCTACCCGGGGCAGGGTAGTTTGCAGGGCCAGAAAGGGCTTCTGGGTATTAAGGCCTATCTGGGCATATTGTTGTTCAATTCTTAGTTCCATTTCGACTAACCCCTTCATAAACCCCTTACTTTTTTCTATATAACACCAGTAAAGTTACATCAACAAAAGCCTTTGTTTATCGGGGCTTTGAGTGGTTCTAAACAATTGTTTATATATCCCAACATTTGTTTATTTATTATGAGAACCCCCTATCTATAAGGAGTTTCCCCATCAACGCAGGAAATCAACCAGGCTGGGCTGGATAATACGAGCCCCCGCCGCCAGGGAGGCCCGGTAGACATTTTCCTGCATTTTAAGCTGCATAATCACCTCGGCCATATCGGCATCTTCATTTTGCGACAGCAGTCCGGTAAAGGATATCTGGGTAGATTCCAGGCGATTTTTTTGCAGTTCCAGCCGGTTTACCTTGGCTCCAATAGTTGAACGGCAGTAGAGCAGATCATCCAATTTAGCATCGATATCCCCCAGGGCTGCACTGACTTCATCCAGATTACCGGCTCGGATATCTGTTACCAGGGAATCCAGCAAATTAAATATCCCCTGTTTAGTATCCCCACCAGTATCATGATCAGTAAAAAAGTAATTCATAGTCTCATCAGTGAGATTAATAGGTATTTTAACTCCTATGCCGATTTCCATTTCCAGTGGTTGCCCATTACCGACCCAGTTATCCGGGTTAGCCCCTTCCTGATAAGGCGGCTCAGTAACATTAGTACCGGCAAAAACATGTTTAGTGCCATAAGTAGTGTTGGCAATCATGGTCAACTGCTGGTTAAGTTCCTCTATTTCATCAGCAATAGCCGCCCGGGCACTAGAATCATTACTGCCGGTGGCCGCTTTAGTAGTCAATTCTCTCACCCGGTGTAAAATCTGATTGACGTTATCCAGAGCCGAATCGGTAGTCTCCATAAAGTTTATAGTTTCCCCGATATTGTTAATGTATTGAGCACCTTCGGTGAGATTAGTTCTCAGGCGCAGGGATTTCACCAGCCCGGCCGGGTTGTCCGAGGGCAGGTTGAGCTTTTTAGTTGTGGATAACTGCCGGTTGTAATGTTCCAACTGGCGCATATTAGTATTCAAATTGCGGCGCAGGTCATTGACCAGCATATGATTGGTAACCCGAATCATTTAATACACCACCTGTTTTGTTACCTATATTTCTAAATTATCAATATCCTACCTGCCTACTAATCCCATCCGGTTTACAATGACATCCATGGCTTCATCAATAGTGGTGATAAAGCGGGAAGCGGCATTGTAGGCATGCTGGAAACGAATCATGTTTATCATTTCTTCATCCAGGGATACCCCGGAAACTGACTGCCTTTTGGTTTCCAATTGGTTTAATAACACTTCCTGGTTGTCAACCATTCTTACCGCCTGCTGGGAATCTACTCCTACTTCAGCACAAAGGGCCCTCCAGAAGTCATCAGCAGTAGCACCAGTAATCATTACCCCGTTACGGTTGACCGGGGCCAGGTTAGCCCCGAACAGGTCCTCTACCCCGGCAAAAAGAAGGCTTGCCGATGAAATTATAATCTTGGGGCCTTCACTGCGCACTTGCAGGGGTAGTTTTTCATTATCTAACTGTTTTTGGATGGCGCCCACCACACCATTTAGATCCTGATAAAGGGGCCCGGGCGGCTCCTGGTCAGCTGGTGCTCCTATGCCAATATTTATAGACTTAGTAGTACCATCGGTTTGAAGCATTTTAACCGTAAAGTTAATCTCCCCATTATAGGGAAAAGTCAGCCCGGATAAATCAGTTTGCACCTGATAGCCGGCACTATTGTAATCATGTTTTAACCCGGCTATCCTCAGGGCTCTGGAACCATCACCATAATTAATCTTGACCCCGTTATCATCACAGGTACGGTGATCAGCCGCGGCAATATTCTTAATATCATTAACAATAGCCTCATCAACCGCCATATAGGCGGCCCAGTGAGTAATCCGGTTGATATCAGTTGGCTCCTGAAAAAAATTCAACCCGTCCGGAAAGGCGGTATGATTATTCAGGGTATACCCGCCCCGGTGGATTTCGTTAGTCCTGAGCACAACAGTTTTGGCCAGTTTATCTAAATCATCAATCATCTGAGGGATAATTTCCCGGTATTCAGAAGGTGAGGACTCCAGTTCCGTCTGACCACGGACATCCAAAAGTCCCCGCAGTTCTCCACCCTTTATCTGAGCTTTGACCCCGGTATCTTCCCAGACTACCAGATGCATACCATAAGTGTCATTTATAGTAGTCAGGTGGTTACATTCGACACCTTGAACTAGTTCCCGGCCTCCTAGTTGCACAGTAACCATGCCATTCTGGTCAAAACGGATATTTACATCTACAATTTGGCTTAACTGATCCAGCAGCAGATCCCTTTTATCCATAAGGTCATTAGGCTGTTTACCCGCTATGCTGATAGATAATATCTGCTGGTTTAAATCAGCTATTTGCCGGGCTATAGAGTTGATCTCATCTACCTTAACCTTTACCCCGGTATTAACATCCTCGCGCAGTTCTACCAACTGGCGGTAGGTGTGATTAAAGGTATCAGCCATGGTCATGCCACGTTCGGCCACTACTGCACGTACGGCTTCGCTTTCCGGATGAGCCGCCAGGTCCTGCCAGGACTCCCAGAACATATCCATAACTGAACGCAAACCATCATCAGAAGGTTCATTTAAGATCACTTCCATTTTAGCCAGGCTTTCCTGTACAGATGACCAATAACCATAAGTTTTATTTTCATTACGAATCTGCCCATCCAGAAAAGTATCCCGCATCCTGTCAATGGTGGCTATATCCACTCCGGTGCCCAGCTGTCCTACTTTAGTAGTATTAGATAGTACCGGAGTATGAAAAGGCCGGGTAGTAATGATATTAGCTGCCTGGCGGGTATAACCCGGAGTATTAACATTAGCCGCATTATGCCCGGTAACACTTAAAGCAGTCTGATGGGCCATAATCGATCTTTTCCCGATTTCCAGACTCATAAAATTAGACATATACCATACCTCACTAAACTTTTTTATCCAACAGGTTAGGCCTGGGATGATGGGCAGGCTGGTCTTCTACCTGGCCCTGCTGGGAGTAAGTACCGGAACGATCACCCTCCAGCAGAACCTGCATATAATCAATATAATCCAGGGACTGTTCGATAAGTTCATTATTATGGCTGTTTATGGCCTTAAGGCGGGTGATATTGTAATCCAGGCCTTTAATAGCTTCTTCCAGATCAGTCCCTAGGGAGGAGCCGGAGGCCGGCACCATTTCTAACAGTTCCCGGGCCGATAGAGAAGACCCGGCCTTAAGTTGGTCAGCCAATTCCTGCTGTATTTGAAAACGAACCTCTTCCTTTTTTTCCAATGCCGATAACAGAGGTCCTTCCTTTTTTAATAACCGGTCTAAATCCCGAACCTGTCCTAATACGATTAGCTGCTGTTTTTCATAACTCAGCTCAGCTAGCTGATCCAGGATATTATTCACCTGATTAATTGCTTCGATAAATTTAACCAGCAGTTTATCCATGCTGTCCCTACTCTCTTTATTAATCAGCTTAGATTAAATGGTCGACAATGGCCCGTTCAATCATTTTTTCCGCCACTTCATCAGCAGATAAAGTGTAGGTTCCTGCCGAAATTCGCTCCTGCAGATCCTTAACCTTATCCATTCTGATATCGGGGGCCTGTTTAATTGCCTGCATAGCCTTTTGTTTCATACGGCTTTCACTGGAGATAGCCAGATCATCCGGCCGGGCCTTGCCCCGGCTCTCCTGGGGCTTATCAACCCGGTGGGAAGCCGGATCCTTTCCATAAAGTTTTAATATATTGTGAACCTGAGTTCGGGAAATAATCATGATTTTGAACCACCTTAATAAAGAATTCCGTCTATTGCTTATTTTCGCAAAAAAAAGGAAGAGCCTTAACAGCTCTCCGGCGCGATTATCACTTTATTGCTGGTCTTTACAGCATTTATCTCCTTTTAAGGAGCTCTTCTATTGCCTTGTTTTTAAAGTCCGCCACTAAGAAAACTTTTGCCAAATGCCGACCTTATCCTGGCCTGCTTTTAAAAAAACCGGCTCTATTAAAGTGTTATTCCTCAGGGAAAAGGTATATGACATTAGTCTATATGGGGAAAAATTGCTATTCCCGGGAAGGTTTATCTTTTATATACATCTTCTCCCGGTTACGGGAACCTAGACTACCTTTCTTTACCTGCTCCTGATCCGCTTTTCCGGTAACCGCTCTTATTTGGGCATCTAATTCCTGCCGGCATTTCAGGCAGTACCTGCCCGAGCTAATTCTGGTACCACAGCGTTCACATTCCAGCAGTTCGGTAAATCCCTTGGACTGCAGCCGACCATCCTTTAAAAACTGGAGGATTTTTTCCTCCTCAACACCGGTCTCCTCAGACACCTCAAAAACGCTGGCTCCGGGATGATCGCGTACATATTTACGCACGATCATATAATCTTCATCTTCCTTATCCAGGCACCTGGAACAGATGTTGCGCCCCTGATAAGCAAATAACCGGCCACATTGCGGACAGTTTCTAAGGTTATTCATTCTGAAACTACCCCCTTGTTCCTAATACCCTTTTCCGGTCGCCCAGGTAATTACCGCTACCCGGGCCGCCCCGCCTTCCAGCAGGGTACGGGTACATTCCCGGCTGGTAGAACCGGTAGTATATACGTCATCAACTAATAATATATTCTTTCGATAGATTTTCTTATTATCCTTTACATTAAAGGCCTGCAAAAGATTTTTCTCCCTTTCCTCCCGGGTAAGCTCCCGCTGGGAGGGCGTTTCTTTGACACGTTCCAAAGCATCAGTGACCATTCTGAGTTTTAAACGCTTGCTGATCTGCCGGCCCAAAACCTCGATCTGGTTAAAACCCCTTTGCTGTAAACTGGCCTGGGAAGCAGGTACCGGTACAATTACATCAATAGGCCAGAAACGCGGTTCACTTTTAACCACTTCAGCCATCATATCACCCATACGCACGGCTAACTGCCTTCTGCCTAAAAACTTTAATACTTTAGTAGTTACCCGGTAAGGCTCTTCATATGGTCCCACCGCCCGGGCAATGGCAAAATCAGGTGATGATACCCGGCAATCACGGCATAAAGGCCTTTTTTCCAGCATATATTTTCCGCATTTTTGGCAAATAGGAAGACAAGTCTGTAATTCCACCAAATTTTGCTGGCAGCTTCCACACCAGGGATAGCGGGTACTAAACTTCCCAGGTACCCGACAAATACAGCACTCATGTTGAGGAAATAAAATATCCAGAAACAGGTTCAACATAGACCTCCCCCCCCTTTAGGCCTAGCCTGTTTATAATGATAATTTTAAGTCAGCTTGAATAATTAATTATATCATATCCTGTTGTTTTTTAGGGGCGGAATTATTAAAATAAGGTGCTATGGCCGGCCAGCAGCCGATTTCTATCGAAGGGTTTTTAGCTATCAGGCGGACTAATATAAGTGATTGTCCGGGATTAATATGGTTTCCATAATAATTTATAACTAACTGGTCTTTTTTTTTAAGCGGCGACAGGCACGACGAAGGGTTATTTCCAGATCATCATCTTCCTTAACGGTAACTGGTACTTTGCGCCCCGTAGTTATTACCCGGCGACTGGCGGCAATGAGAAACAACATCAGAACCAGCCATATAAGAAATGAGATAATTTTAAGAGTAACAGCCATAAAAAAACCCCCTTCTGGCCTTCTGGTATATATTTATGCCAGACGAAGGTTTTTTGATTACTGGTATAAAAATCAATCAGATCATTCATCACTAACCAGGTTGTTCTTCAGAGCATATACGGCAGCCTGGGTGCGGTCTTTTACCCCTAGCTTCCTAAAAATGCTGGTAAGATGGTTTTTCACCGTTTTCTCGCTGATAAACATAATATCAGCCATTTCTTTATTAGTATGGCCCTTTACTAACAGGATAAGCACATCTTTTTCCCGCCTGGTAAGGCGTACCATATCTTGCTTTTTATCAGCTCTGGTCAGCTCCCTCACTAACCGGTTAGCTACCCGCGGATGAATAACAACTTCCCCATCCATAACCTTATGAATGGTTTCGATAAGTTCACTGCCCGCCACATCTTTTAAGACGTAAGCCGATACACCAGCCTTGACCATAGCCACGACTTCTTCATCCTCATAAATCGTTAAAGCTATAATCTTTGTAGAAGGAAGCTCCCGCTTTATAACCCTGGTAGCGATAATTCCATCAGTACCCGGCATATTTACATCCATTAGAATAACATCCGGTCTCTCTTTACGAGCTACATTAATGGCACCTTGTCCATCTCCTACTTCGGTTATAACTTCTATATTCTCATCCAGTTCCAGCAGCTTGCGCAAACCCTCCCTGACGAGTGCATGATCATCTGCTATAATAACCCTTATCTTGTCGCTCATTATTTGCCTCCCCTTCGACCGGTACCGTTATAATTATCTGTGTCCCAGCACCGGGACTGCTTTTAATATCTAATTGGCCGCCAAATAGTTTTACCCGCTCCTTCATCCCTAAAATACCATAGCTTTCTTGGCGGTTGGCCATCCTGTTTATATCAAAACCCTGCCCTTCATCTTTAATAATCAGGGTAAGGTTTTTGCCGCTATCCTCCATTTTCACCAAAGCCTTATTAACTCCGGCATGCTTACGTACGTTAGTAATCGCTTCCTGTACCATACGATATAGACCTAGTTCTACCGCCAGATCATACTTATCCTCCTGTCCCAACTGAACAAATTCAATATCGAAATTATATTTAGCCTCGTAATCATTAAAATATTCCTTTAAAGCAGTGCTAAAACATTCGTCATTAACCAAGGCCGGTTTTAAATCAAACATGATACGACGAATATCAGTCAGACTCTCTTGACCGATTTCTTTTATGTCACTTAGTTCCTGCTGAACATTTTTTTGCTCATTGGTAATCATCCGGGCCACTAAATCCAGGCGGATTAGCATACTGGCCAGGCTCTGAGCGGGGCCATCATGAATTTCACGGGCAATTTTACGGCGTTCAGCCTCCTGGGACTCAATTATCCAGATTTCCATCTGCTGTTTACGATAAACTTCATCCAGGGTGTCACCGATTTTCCCTACATTCCCCTGTAAAAGCTTTAAAGAAGTAGCGGCACTGTTTAGGAAACGTTCCGCCTTCCGACTGATTAACTGGTACTGCTTAATCTGCCGGGCCAGCTCATCCCGCCGGCTTCTAAGATAGCGTTCCTTTTGCCGTATTTCCTGAAGCTTTAACTGTAAACCCCGGGCATTATCATAGACTTCTTTGACTTCCTGTTCCGCAAATTTGTTAAAGCGGCGGCTGACTTCCATAAGGCGAATCCGGGCCAACCGTTCCTGCTTTTCACAGGCTTCTACCTGCTCGATGATTTCCAGATTAGCCTGGTTAATAGCCTCTAGTTCTTTATTCAGCAGACTAATCTGTTTATGGCAATCATTAGCTATATCAAAAACGTCATTACGGCCCTTTTCCAGGCCGACCATAACCTGCTCTAAAACCTGTTCTAATTGCTGTAATTGGAGTGGTCCCTTATCCTGTCCGTGCATATTACCTTCGTCATTATTCATTAAAATCCTTCCTTATTCTCCAATCTTAGCAAACCCTCTTATCATATTCTTATAAAAAATGCCCGACGGCAAGTCGGGCAAACCTACTGATCTTTCCTGAGACCTAATGCTCCTAATACTTCAGTCTGTATTTCCCGGAGAGTATGCTCCTCACCGGTTTCAACATAGATGCGAAATACGGGTTCAGTCCCGGAGGCTCGAATAAGAACCCAACTCCCATCTTCCAGGACTATTTTACTACCTTCCAGGTTGTTAAAGGATGCTACCTTGATAGCAGCCAGAGATTTAGGATGGTAAATACTAAGCTGTTCTAATACTACCGCTTTTTCTTGCGGCTCTACCTGAATATCTAGGCGTTCACTCACCAGCTTACCGTATTTTCCCTGAACCTTCCTGGTGAGTTCAGTAAAAGTCTGGCTTGATCCAGCCAGCATTTCTACCGCCAGCATACAGGCTAAAATGCCATCCTTTTCAGGAATGTGTCCATAGATGCTCATTCCGCCGCTTTCTTCTCCCCCTAGTATACAGCCTTTTTCACGCAAGCATTCACTGATATACTTGAACCCCACCGGGGTCTCTATAGTAGTCAGGCCATTGTGAGCGGCAATGCGATCCAACATATGCGTAGTAGCTACTGTACGAGCTACCGGGCCGCGGAAAGTACGGGTATTTAGCAGGTGTTCTAAAAGTAGCGCCATAAAGTAGTTAGCATTGACAAAATGCCCCTCATTATCAATAATCCCGAAACGGTCTGCATCCCCATCCAGGGCCAGCCCAACATCAGCATTATAGCTTAAAACAGCCCGTTTCAAATCAGCCAGATTTTCTCCGGTAGGTTCCGGTAATGACCCCCCGAAAAGAACATCCCGGTAATTATTGATAGTTCTTATCTCACATCCCAGCGGTGCTAAAACCTTTTCTAAATAGCCAATACCCGCCCCATACATAGGATCAATTACTACTTTAACCGGCTGTTTCGAAAAAAGTGAAGGTTGAACTAGCTTTTGTAGATGTCCTATGTAATCACCGTCTATGTCGATTTCCTGGTATAAATTAAACTGCAAGGCCTCTTGCTCGCCCATTTCATAGATTTTGCCTGTTTCCTGTACCCGCTCTATTTCATTTTCAATGGCTTCGGTTATATCTGGTAAAGCAGGTCCGGCATATTCCGGTATAAATTTAATGCCATTATACTTAGCCGGGTTATGACTGGCTGTAACCATCAGGGCACCGCCTGCCTGCATAACCCTTATAGCAAAAGCAGCCACCGGAGTCGGGGCCGGCTTTCTTAAAAAGTACACCTTTACCCCGTTCCCCAGAAAAACCCGGGCACATTCCATAGCAAATTCCGCCGATAAAAACCGGTTATCGTAACCAATTACCAGCCCTTTTTTGGTGAGGTTGTGGGCATTTATATAACTGGCTATACCCTGAGCTACTAGCCGGCAGTTGGCAAAGGTAAAATCCCGGGCAATAATGGCTCGCCATCCATCAGTACCAAACTTAATTGCAGCCATGCTCATCCTCCTTTAAGGAGTATTGATCTTATACTCGTAACCTATCCAGTTTGTCCCTAATATCCAGCTACCATAGAATACTATCTTAATTACCAAAGCTGCCTGGTGGTATTTTCGTATTATACTGGCATACCCTGGTTTCTAATTGGTAGCCCCCTGGCGGGTGTATAAAAATTCTGTAATTACTTTGACGATGCGCCGGGAAGCCTTCCCATCCCCATAAGGATTAATGGCCCGGGCCATCTTTTCATATTCATCCGGTTCAGTAAGTAGCTGGCGTGCCGCCTTATAGATTTTATCCTGATTCGTACCGACTAACTTCACCGTACCAGCCTGCAGGGCTTCCGGACGCTCAGTAGTATCCCGCAGGACTAAGACCGGCTTTCCTAAGGACGGGGCTTCCTCTTGTAGACCCCCGGAATCAGTCATTACCATATAACAGTTATTCATCAGATTAGCAAATGGTTCATAATCCAGCGGTTCAATCAGGTGAAAACGCTGGTGCCCTTTAAGCATCTCCATAGCTATGTCGCGAACCACCGGATTTTTATGCACCGGAAAAACTACCTCAACATCGGAGAATTCTTCCACCAAATCAAGCAAAGCCTGATAAATGTGGCGCATACTAGTCCCCCAGTTTTCCCGACGATGGGTAGTCACCAGAATAATGCGGCGATCAAAATTTATATCCGCAAAATCGGCTTCAAAAGTATAATCCGGCTTTACCGTGGCCAGCAGGGCATCAATAACGGTATTACCAGTTACCCATATTTTAAATGGTGCGGTAGCTTCCGCCAACAGGTTCTCCCGGGCCGTATCGGTAGGAGAAAAATGAAGATCAGCAATACGACCTGCCAGCATACGGTTCATTTCTTCCGGGTAAGGTGAATACTTATTACGGGTACGCAAGCCTGCTTCTACGTGCCCGACCGGAATACGCTGGTAAAAAGCTGCCAGGGCTGATGCAAAGGTAGTAGTAGTGTCCCCATGGACCAGAACTAAATCCGGTTTTTCCTTAGCCAATATCTCCTGCATCCCATTTAATACCCCAGTAGTAATACTAAACAAACCCTGCCGCTCTTTCATCAGATTCAGGTCATAATCAGCCTTAATATTAAATAAATGCAGCACCTGATCAAGCATTTCCCGGTGCTGGGCCGTAACCGCCACTACTGTCTGGATATCATCAATTTTTTTTAACTCCTCTATTACGGGAGCCATTTTAATAGCTTCCGGCCGGGTGCCGAATACTACCATTACCTTACCCAAAAACATGCTTTATCCTCCTCAGCTACCTTTCCTGATCAACTAGTTTTTAACTGATTAATACCTCAGTTTATAATTTATGCTAAAACACGATAAATAGTCCCCCAGTAGTCCAAACCGCCTGATGGAGGACAGTACTTTAGTCAATTTTTATATCTGTGGCCATACATTAGACTCATAGTAATACATTACCATTATCAAGTCAAAACTCAAAATAGGCAGGAACTGGGATAAACTATCCTTCCTAAACTTCCTGCGGCTAACCCAACCCGGTCATTACTTTTTTTCAATACCCCTTAATTAGAGGTTAAGCCTACCAATTTTCCACTATGTTGCCGGGATGTACTATTTTTATCATTCCAAATTTTTACCGCCAGACAAGTAAGATCGGTTCCTTACCAGCTTACCGGCAGGATATATAAAAAGAGCTTGTCGATCATATTTTTGCGACAAGCTCCTAAAGCTTCCTAATACTGTGATCATTTCGTCAAGCTATTGACGCAGAATGATCTCATGCTATTTTATTGATTATTCTGCCGGAAAACTGTCCCAGTAGTTTTCCATATCTCAATCCAACTTCCCGTTGACCAGGCCGTTTTGCATTAATATCTGAGGTTTTAGCACTTTTAATCAGGGATAATAACCTTGGCTTATCCCCTTTCAAACTTTAATAGATTGATTAGTTTCTAATAAATTCATTAATAATTTAAGTGCTGTCCCCCAAAAAGAATCCGGGGCATGCTCCTCCATGCGGGTATAAAAAGAAGGAATCCAGGTTTGCAGATGCCCGTACAGCCATTCCCTTTCTGCCTTTAGCTTTTCTAAATAGGCCTGATTGTTATTCCGAAGAGCTCCGTATTCCATGGCCAGCAAAAAATGAATGAATTCTAATTCCACCGCAATATGGTCAGCAAGTTCCTCTTCCAGATCGAGTCCCCATAAAAAATACTTTGCTCCTAACTCCCCCATCAGTTCTGTACGTGGCCCGGGATAGCTTTGTCCCCCTGGTAGGTACATCCCGGCATAAGGGGGACAGGCAGGACGAGGATAAGCAAAATCAAACAAGGCCGTATAAAGGGATTGAATTTCTTTCAGTGGTTGCCCCCAGAATTCCTCTGCTTTCGTAATATATAACTGGCTGCTATGCCCGCTGGCAGTGGAGAGTAAATTTTCAATCTTAAGATCTTTTATAACCTCCGTCCAAAATCCTTCCCGCATTATCTCATAAATATGATCAGCAGGATAGCTAAAAACACTGGCCAGTAGTTTGTAAGCAGCACTTAAGGCCAGAATTTGTCCAGTATTCTGCTTCAATATCTCTCCGCTCCTTTCATTATGGAATGGCAACACCGATGAAATTCAGAATTGCCTCCATACTAGTTTCATGAATAGTGATAAATCCTCCAATAGCCCCCACAATACTTAAAAGACTTGCCCCACCAATAGCAAGAACCAGGAAATAGATAGCCAATTTCTGATTTTTCCACATAGCCGGACCTTTTTTCCAATGGATGTAGTACATCATCAGGAATATTTCAAAAATAATAAACGCTAGGCTTATCTTCATTTTAATTAAGGGCGAAGCCACCAGAGCTGACCAAGCCGGATAATCTGCCAGCGGACTGATAAAAGCAATAGCTGTACCGGCAATGCCTAAAAACAATAACGCCGGTAGGCTACCATCCAGTTTTTTTAATAGCTCAGTATCCTGTTTTCTCATATTTAATATAAAAATAGCAATTACCACGATAACTAATGCTAATAATACCCCCATACTGAGATGAACCGCCATGTTGTGATAAGCAGTGTTCAATCTAGACATCCAGATCATCCTCCTTCCGGCGATCCAGGCAGCGATAAATACCTACTAATCCCACCGCAATTCCTAACCATATCACCAGTATGGTAACTGCCCACCTTTTAAGACCTGGTACCATCATATGAAGGGCTGCCGGGTGCGCAGCCACCAAAACCCATAACATAAAGACTACTGAGAACAGTGTAAAAGGAATAAACACCAGAATAGATGGCCAGGTTAATAAAAAGTTACCTTTATTCTCCACTCTTACCACCTCACACTTCATAATTCGGGTATTCAACCAGTATATCGATTAGTGGTGAAGACTTACCCTCACGGGCCATCACAACCGCGTTTTGCAAACGGTTTTTAATCTTTTTCACCTCTGGTCCAAACAAACCGACCAGGTACTCTTCTGGAATCCGGGCCTGATCCTGGGCCATCTGATCAGTTCCTCCGATTCCGGCAGTAAGTACCGGCGGAATATAGTAAATATTGGCACCTGTGTTATACTCTTTGTGTATAGGAAGGGCTACTTTGTATTCATTGACTAATTTAGATACCTTCGAGCTTGGATTAGAAATATCTCCAAAAAAAATGGCACGTGCAACACAGGAACTTGCACATATAGGTGCTTTTCCCTGTTCGAGCAATGGATAGCACATAATGCATTTTTCAGCAACCCTCAATTGATCATTCCAAAAGATTCGTTTATAAGGACATGCCTGTATACATGCTTTAAAACCTTTACAAAGCTCCTGGTTAATGATTACTACACCATCAGCCCGTTTGTAGATAGCTTTACTGGGACAGGCCGCCACACAGGCAGGAGCCGAACAATGCATACAAGCCATGTGAACATGGAAGAACCAATTATCGGCCGGGGTATTTCCCTCGCCAATACTGTCATACCAATTAGGTCCCCACTCCTGTTTTGGATTCGGTATCAAACGTGGCATTTTACTGCCCATATTATCCTGTAGCTTTTCATAACTAAAATGAGGAACTTTTTCATAGTCGTCCGCCTCCGGCATTTGCCCCCGGGCGGTTCTTTTTTCCCAATCCTTCGGATAACCGGGACCAGGTCTAGTTTCAACAATAGACCACCACATATGTTGCGCTCCTTCGCGATTGGTCCACCACATCTTACAGATTACACTGCATTCCTGGCAGCCCAGGCACTTGTTAAGGTCTACCACTTTTGCCCATTGACGTGTTTTTTCGGCCATGTGTTATTTCACCTTCCTTATTTCAACAGATGTATCACATTCATTCCCAGTAACTCCCCATAAGTTCCAGGCAAATTTAAGATGATGATCTGGAGCATCAGGATCTTGGGGATACTTTACTGACTGGGTCGGATTAGGGCGTACTGGGGTAATAAAGTTGAAGTAGCCTTCATGATATTGATAACTTTCCCAGGCATGATCTATACGCAACTGAGAGGGACCAATTCCTGGAACTATCATGGCCCGGCAAACAAATTTGCCATAGTCATTAAAAACCTCTACTAAATCCCCATCGGCAATATTTCTGTCCTCGGCATCACCTTTGTTTATTTGAATAGTGGCCTCCCCCCGTTGTAAACGCAAAAGGATGGACAGTTCGGAAAACATGCTGTGGGTCCTAAACTTTCCGTGCGGGGTATTCATTTTTAAGGAGGCCGGCTTGCCACTAGCTAGGTCAACTTCCGGTACCTTATATCCCGGTAAAGTCTCGCCCAGGGTAATGTAGTAATCATGATCAATATAAAATTGCTGCCTCCCCGTCAAAGTCTTGTTTAACTTGGCTGGGAGCACACAGGGATACATTGAAATCACCAGTTCAGGTGCATGTTTACCCCCGGCCGGCCAGGGCAGTTTTCGCTCAATATTTTCCCTAAAAGGATTATGGGGACGATCTGGCTGTAACGCCGGAAAAGGAATAGGCCCCTTTTTAGCCAGTTTTAAAAACGCATCAGCATAAACATCGGCATCCTTAGTGGACAAGTATTCCTCAATAACAGGCTGAAGTTCAGGAGCAAATCTTTCTTTGTGTTCTGAATATTTTTTCTCATCCGGGAAAAGAATGGGGCTGTTTTTGACGATAAAATGGGCAACCTTTTCTGGATTATCCAGGGCCCCCTCTCCCTGGCCTTTATAGAAAGGATTTTCCTTTCCTTCCTTATCAATAAACAAGTCATATACCTTGGTAAAATCTCTTACCGTCTCCCCATCTTTTTCAACCCATTGGGCATCCCATGTACCAGCTGCTTTCATCTCCCGGGCTTTTTTCTGAATCCTTTGCATGATTAGGCGAAAAATCTCAAAGTCCGGCTTAGATTCAAATACAGGTTTTACACAGGCTTGCTGCAATTGAAAATAGGGATGTAATGGCGTAGTTTCAATATCAAGTTTTTCATACCAGCTGGCTGCCGGCAGTACAACATCAGAGTACAATGAAGTGGTGGACATCCGGTAATCCAGATTAAATACCAGCTCCAATTTCTTTTCATCCTTAAACCAATCTAAAAGATGATACCCACCTTTTCCGTTATTGACAAAATTTCCTCTCCATATCATCATAGCCCGGGGCTTTTTAGGTGGCTGCGGGTAAACCGGCATACTTCCTTCACTAAGTGATTTTATCAACAAATACTGACGATACCCCGGTTCGTCTTTTGAATCATTACTTACTGCACTTCCATCCGGAAGTTTTTTTAGCTGTCCGGTTTCTATATCACTGACAATATCCTGCCAGTTTTTATTTAAACGCCAGATTTGTTTGTCAAAATGAGTCCAGACAAAAAGTGTGGTATTAATAGATTTGCTTTTTGCCAGGGGTATATATTTGGCCATACCTTTTAACCATACCCGGTATTGTCCGGTATATTGGTGAAATCCCCCTCCATTGATCCCTACATTACCGGTCAAGGCCATGAGCAGGATCATGGAGCGGTTGTTTAAATCATTATGATACCAGTGGTTAGCACCGCCTCCTTCAATAATGCAGGCCGGGCTGTATTTATGTAAGTCAGTGGCGATACTCTGAATGACCTTGGCATTAACCCCGGTAATTTTCTCTACCTGACCTAATGAATAATCTTTTGCTAAAGAGCGATTGAGTTGCAGCCATACCGTTTCTGTTTCCACCGTTCCACCATCCACCAGGGTAACGGTACCCGTGTACTCTAATTCTGGATCAGCCTGAATAGTATCCCAATCCAGGGTGTCACGATCATCCCCCAGCGTACCCGGGGCTAAAATTAAGTTATTACTGTTTTTATCCCAAACATAAAGTTTGTATTTACTGCCACCTGCTACTACATCATTCTCAGTTAGAAACTTATGATTATCTTTACGAATAATAAATGGCAAATCAGTAAAGGTTTTAATATACTCTTCGTCATACCATTTGTGGTCAATCAATTCCTTGATAATACCCATAGCCAGGGCCGCATCTGTGCCAGGACGCGGACTCACAGAAACATTAGCAATCTTACTGGTAGCATTATAATCAGTTAAAATAGAAATTACCTTAGTCCCTTTATACTTGGCCTCAGTTACAAAATGAGTAGCCGGCATTCGCGATTCGGCGATATTAGCTCCCCATAATAGTATTAATTTGGCATTAGTCCAATCCCATTCCTCGCATTCTTCGGTCTGCACTCCCCAGGTCTCTGGTTCCCCCGCCGGCAGATCACAATACCAATCATAAAAAGACAGCGGCCCACTGGCGCCCATCACCGTACCTAAACGATAGCCACTGGCAGCTGAGATATAATTGTAAGAAGGTATAGGAGAGAAAAGTGCAAAAGCTTCCGGGCCATCCTCCTTGATGATCTTAAGTAACCGGTCTGCAATTAGATCCAGGGCCTCATCCCATGAGGCTCGTCTAAACTGCCCTGATCCTCGTGGACCCGTTCTGACCAAGGGGGTTTTAAGTCGTGTTGGACCATAAATATACTCCAGATAAGAAGAACCACGAATACATCCCCGGGGCAGGTAAGCCTTTTTAGCTACCGGGTCAAAACAGTCGTAATCAGAGGCCGGCTCGGTCCTGACGATTGTGTTGCCTTTTATTAAGGCTTTCCATCCGCAGGCCTGAGTACAGTTACCGGCACAGGTAGTACGAACAACCTTGTCAAAGCCAACCATGCCCCGGTAATAGTTTCCGGCTTTTTCATCCAGAGTAGGTTTCAGGTAATCATACAGATAAGCACCAGAGCCAAGTCCTTTGGCTAATCCATATCCGGACGCAGCCACTACACCACTCAATCCAAACTTCAGAAACTTGCGTCGGGTGATTTCCATTTTTCCATCTCCTTTGTTGATAAATTTGGTATAAATAATCCTATTGCCTTGGCAAACTTCCCCTTTTATCTAGCAGTCTTATCTACTATTGACCGGTGATTCATATATTAGGATGCCTCTATTTAAGTAAAATCTGCCTGATGAGCAAACCACTAGTATTTAAACTTTGCTAAACTATACTGCAAATCTGCGGCTAATTTATAGAGCGTTTTGCTGGTATCTGTCATTTCTTCCATAGCGGCATTCTGGGCTACTACCGATGCTGTAGTTTGCTCAGTTCCGGCTGCATTTTCTTCAGCTACCGCCGCCAGGTTTTGTGTAATTTGAATGATTTCTTCCTTTTTGCTCCTCATCTCATTGCCTGATTCATTGATACGGGAAATGACATGTTTCATCTTTTCAATGGCTTCTGATATACCCTGGAATTTTGTATTAGTCATTTCTACACTTTCCGTTTGTAATTGAGCCAGTTTTCCCACTTCTTCCATGGTTGTCACGGCATAACCAGTTTGATCTGTTAATTCCCGGGTAATCGTGGCTATTTCCTCGGTAAAATGATTAGATTGTTCAGCCAGCTTTCGTACCTCCTCTGCGACTACTGCAAAACCCTTGCCATGTTCACCGGCCCGGGCCGCCTCTATAGCAGCATTAAGTGCCAATAGATTGGTTTGATCAGCAATATTGCCAATCATGGTACTGGCATTTTGAATTTTTTCCGCACTGCTATTGGTATTAAGAATAATCTTATGAACTTCCTGGGATGATTCATTACTAACCCTGGTCTTACTAATTAAATCCCCCAAAAGTTTAAATCCTTCGTTTTTCAATGTATCTACTGTGTTAGCCGAGGTGTTTAGATCAGCTATATAAGCCTGATCCTTTTCGATGGAAATACCTAATTCCTCAATCTGCAGAGCTCCTTTTTCCACATCGTGGGCTTGTTCCGTAATTCCTCTAGCTATTTCTTCCGTTGTTTTCGTTATTTCGGCTGCCGATGACATGGACTGCTCACTAATGGCCGCCAACTGCTGGGATGATAATGACAACTGCTGGGATATGGTCAGGGTTTGGTTTAAATGTTCTCTAAGGCTATTGATTACTTCCTGGAATCCATTAGCCAGTAGCCCAATTTCGTCTTTTCTTCCGCAAAAGGAAGGAGGGAGATCGTCTGAAAAATCCAGAATTGACATCTTATCTGTTAAATACCGGGCAAAATAGAGAAGCGGTTTAAATATTCTATGGCTGCTCGTTATCAATACAATGGATAATATAATGGCGTTTATAATTAGCAGGATTATCTGAAGATTTTTTAGTGATTGGACTTTTATAGCGGAAAAAACCTCTGCTGCTGAGACAGCATTATTAGTTATCTCAAAATAGGCTTCACTATCATTTAGTAAAACTTCTTTTTGCCCATTTTGCCTGATTAGATATATGGTTTTCTTTAGGCTCGTCCAGCTTTGCTCAACTTCTTCCATGCTTCTGATAAAATCCTTATCCGTAGCTTTTGGTAGATTTAGCTCTTGATCACCATTGATCAAACCATTTACAATCTTATCTAGTTTAGCTATAAGTTCATCTGCTTGCTTACCGGCCATTTCCAACTTAATAAGTCTTTGGGTAGCTCCCCTTACAATGCCGGTATAGTTTACCACCCTCCCATCGTCTACCATATGGTCCAGTTGGTAGAAAACTGCTACTGTGCTAGTTACATAAAAGGCAAAAAGTACCACAACTACTAGTTTTAAAGAGGTTCTAATTTTCACTACGATTCCTCCTCTTATTTTTTAATCACCGTCCATAAAATTAATCTAGTAATAAAGCTATATGATAATCTAGGAATCGGTTCTGTAGAAAACCAGCACAATTTTCGTCCCGGTCCAGCCGCCACTATCCAGAAAACCCATTTATAGTAATACCGAAATAGCTAATATTATGGCTTAACATCTTATAACTTTTAACTAGTAGTTATAATTTTAAGTAATATCTCTTAACTAAGACTTACTTAACAATTATTAATTGATTACTAATATATTAATAATTTATGATTTTTCTGTAGATGGGACATTTAGGCTAGATTCATTGGGGGATGATCAGAAGGAAATAAAGATAAGCAAAGCCTCAACTTAAAAAGATACTGAGTTTTTTTAAAAAAGGGCTATCCAGCAGAAAGGAATAAATGTTAATTTGTAACATAAAGAATCTTGTCATCATTGGAGCTGACGTATGACACAAGGCGGGAAAAATACCAGATAAGCTGATTTACGAAGCTAAAAATTTATAACCTACCCCCCACACAGTATGGATGTACTCTGGTTTAGAGGGGTTTTCCTCTATTTTTTCTCTTATCTTCCTTATAAAAACGGTTATTGTCCCCAAGTCTCCTACATAATCTTCTCCCCACAACTGGTTAAGAAGCTGTTCACGCGTAAAAACCTGTCCGGGGTGACGGGCCATAAAACACAGCAATTCAAACTCCTTAGGGGTTAGATCAACTTTTTGCCCCCTTACATGAACATCGTAACTATCGCAGTCAATTTCTAAATTGTTTAATTTGATATGTTTATGACCATTATTAGGTACGGTATTGGAAGCCCTTCTTATCAATGCTTTAACCCTTAAAGAAAGCTCCACCGGACTAAATGGTTTGGATATATAATCATCAGCTTCTAAGTTAAAACCTACTGTCTTATCTACAATATCATTTTTAGCGGACAGAAAAATGATAGGAACCATGCTTTCCTCTCTTATAAGCCTGCACACTTCAAAACCATCAATTTCCGGAAGCATTACATCTAAAATAATTAAGGAAGGGTCTTCTTTTTTAAACAATTCCAGAGCCTGTTCACCATCAGCCGCATAGCAAAATTGGTAACCCTCTCTGCGCAAAATTTGCTCTACAACGCGTTTTATACTTTCCTCATCATCAACCAGCATTATTTTTGTTGCCTCCTGCATGATCTTCACCTCACAACTAATCAACTACTCCAGCAGGAATACCAACCATAAATGTGCTTCCCTGTCCAGGAACGCTTTCCAGTGTAATCCAACCACCATGCATTTCAACAAGCTCTTTAGCCAGAGCTAAACCAAGGCCAGTTCCACTATATTTCCTTGAAATTGAATTATCTGATTGAGTAAATTTCCCAAATATCAATTTTTGGTCTTCCCTCTTGATTCCTATACCTGTATCAGCCACTTTTATAATGACTTCATTTTTTTCCGCAGCGTAATCGACACTAATCTCCACTTTACCATCTCTTTCGGTAAACTTTATGGCATTCCCTGCTAAGTTTTGTACAACCCGCCGAATTTTCTCTGGGTCACCCTTTATAAGTGGAACTGTGGGGGCAACATAGGTAGTCAAATGTAAGCCTCTAGTTTGGACCAGCGGCATAATCATTCCTTCTACAGAATAAATAACCTCGCCCATATCCATAGTTTCCAGATTAACCTCATGACGACCTGCCTCAATTTTGGCCATATCCAGTATATTATTTATCAAATGAAGTAAAGTCTCGCTGCTAGACTCGATTTCTTTTAAATTCTGTCTTTCTAATTCAAACTCTTTAGGGATATCATCCAGGAGAAATTGGGTATAAGCGATGATGGAGGTTAAAGGGGTACGGAGTTCATGGCTCATAATGGCCAGGAAATCGGTTTTAACTTGATTAGCCTTCTCAAGCTCCAGGTTTGTCTTAGTTAACTGCTGCTCACTGAGCTTAAGAATTTGATTAGCCTTTTCTAACTCTAGCGTTCTCTCTTCTACTTTTTGTTCCAGGTTATTATAGAAATCCCGGAGTTGATCGGCCATCCTCTGAAAATGACAGGCCAGTTGTTTTATTTCACCATCGGCTTTCAGGTTACGCAGATCTATATTAAGGTTTCCGCCGCTTACATGTTTAACTGCTTTTTCTAATTCCCCCAAGGGAGCCGTTACCAGTTTTTTCATTAGGAAATAAATAGATAAAATATATATAGCTATCAGAATCAAAAAAAAAGATCCATATCTCATGGCATTTGCTTTTAAATTAACTAGGAATATATCCATAGGCATTACCAAACTGATAGCTCCCCCAATACTTCCCTCGGAATATCCTTCTTTAGGATATCCGGCCACATCATAGGATCCCACCGGTTCACCATGACAGGGAAGGCAAGACTTTTCAATCCTTAAAGGGATCATGTAACGAAACACCCGTTTTCCGTTAATAACATCTTCCGTACAGAACTCCTGCAGTTCAGGGTTTTGTTGAAATTTTTCCAATACACTAATCTCCAATAGATCAGGTGCATTTTGCGGGTGTCGGTAGTTTAATCTGGTCTGCTTAATTTGATAGTCGGTTAAACGGCTAAATATACCGGATGTCCCCATCACAACTGCTGCCGGATTTAAGTGTTTAAATTCATAGTTTCCCTGGGAGTCAAAATTGATTTTATCCTGGTTAATAGAAATAAATTCCCGGGTAGCTACCAGTTGTTTAGTTATTACCTGTGCCTTTTCCCTCATTTCTATAAGGGCCTGGCGCTTTTGCTGATTATAATCCCAAAGAAAATGTACGGTCATAACGCTGATAATTATTGCTATAGTGGCAGACATGAACTTAAAAGCTAATTTATCTTTCATAGGGGCACCTCGCAGTTGGTTCCTGCCCGTTTTTTTAGTCCCATCTTGGCCGGTAATTTGGTGCATGATTTTATTAGTACAAAAGTCATCTATACTTTAGGATAGCATAAATTAGTCGTAGATAGTTCTGGCTATTCTATAAAACCGGTATCTCCATTTTGTCAATTAGCCTCCGGTAAGTCGATTACCCGAGTGAGATTTACCGGGATGGTGATCATTATACGCCTGGACATTCCGAATTAGCGATTTCTTCCTGCTCTAAATAACAGGCCGGATCCTCCGCCCAAATATCACCTTTGATGGCCTCTGCTCTAATCCGGCAACCTGAACATAAAGCCTTATAATCACAGGCTCCGCATTTACCAGTAAGATGTTTTTCTTTCTCCCTTAATTTAACTAAAAGTGCATCATCCGAGGTCCAGATTCGGCTAAAGGGTAGGTCTCTGATATTCCCAATCGTATAGTGCTGCCAGAATTGGCAGGGATGAACATTCCCCTGGGCATCTACATTGGCAAACTTAGTACCGGCTGAACATCCACCATGCATCTGCAGCAAGCTGATCACTTCTTCAGCATGTTCCCGATTAGTCTTTTCAATAGTCTTATACAGGTAAATCCCATCCGCATGATTATCGGTAGTTAATATTTCTGTTTTAATCCCCTTTTCATGAAATTCCACTGTTTTTTTATTGATATAATCTATTATGGAACGCTTTGTATTAACCAGGGTATCTTGATTGATCATTTCAGTAGCCCGACCTGCATACACAAGATGATAAATACAAAAACGGGAAATATTTTCTCTGGCCACCATATCAAAAATAAAGGGTAGATCATTCTGATTGTATTTATTAAGAGTTACCCGAATACCAGTTTTCACACCTTGTCTCTGGCAAGCTTTAATTCCCTTTAAAGCTAGTTCGAAAGCCCCTTTTTGCCTTCTAAATTCATCATGGATAGGCGGCGATCCATCAATACTGATGCCTACATATTGGAACCCAGCTTGCTTGATTTTAATCGCCATTTCATCATCAATCAGAGTACCATTACTGGAAATAACCGGACGCAACCCCTTTTCGGCGGCTATCTCACCCAAATGAAAAATATCTTTGCGAATTAGCGGTTCCCCTCCCGAAAAGAGCAGCACCGGAACCTTCATGGCGGCTAAATCATCAATAAACGATTCTGCTTCCTCGGTACTTAGTTCATTAGCATAGTTTTGATCCTTAGCATCTATGTAACAATGTCGGCAATGAAGATTGCATCGGTTAGTCATGTTCCATACCACCAGGGGACGCTTTAGGTCGGAAAATTGTAATAATTCTGGGGGCATCGTCCCCTGCCCGCTATGTTTAATAATGTCTGAAACAGTTGCTGTTCCACAAAGGAGTTTTGTACAGCCAATCATTTTTAATCCCCCTATTTTTTTAAATGCTCATATCGTCATCGGGATCCGCCTAGCTATAATCTACCGGACCGCCCGCTAAGTCTGCCAGAAGGCAGACGGCCACTATCCCCTGAACCCAGATTTCATACTTTCACATACCTTTTGCTCCCCATCACTAGATCTTAATCCAAATAAATACTTAACCATCTCTGCATAGACCTGCCCTTTATTTCCCACTGCCATTTCTTTTAGAGAAATTACTGGATTCCTGAGTAATTGATTAACAATAGCCTTGCTCATCTCAACTATTATCTTTTGCTCCCGCTCGGAAACCTTGCCTAAACGGTTAAAGGCCCTTTTCAATTCCCTTTGCCTTACTGTTTCCCCCCATAATTTTAAGGATGACACTACCGGTACAACATCTAAAGTATTTAGCCATTGTTGGAAAACTTTCACCTCATCATCTATAATCCTGACTGCTTTTAGGGCGGCTTTTTGACGTTCCTGATAACTAATTACCAGGTTATTCTGCAACCGGTCGATATCATACAGGTAGACGCCTTCAATCTCTCCCAGCCCAGGTTCAACATCCCTGGGGACAGCAATATCAATAAACAGAATTTTACGCCCTCTTCGGGATTTTAATACCGCTCCGCAGTTATCATAACGAAGTATATAATGGTTAGCTGCAGTACAGCTTATTACAATATCCGCATTATAAAGCTCAGCAGCCACATCATCCAGGCGCACAGCTCGGCCGCCTAGCTGCACAGCAAGAGAAGTCGCTTTTTTAAAGGAACGGTTGGAGATTATAACCGACTTAATGCCGTTATCTAATAAATAACGAGTAGTTAGCTCCCCAGTCTTACCTGCTCCCACTACCAAAACCGTCTTATCTTCCAGGCCCCCTAAAAGAGTTTTGGCTAGCTCAACCGAAGCATAGCTTATTGAAACAGGATGTTGATCGATTGCTGTCTCGCTTCTCACTTTTTTCCCTACATATAAAGCCTTTTGAAAAAGATTATTTATTATCCTATCACTGTTATTACTCTCCCAGGCTTTCATATACGCATCTTTTACCTGGCCAAGAATCTGCGTTTCACCAATAATCATTGAATCCAATCCGGCTGAAACCCGAAACAGATGTTCAACCGCTTTAAAATCATGAAGCAGGTATACATACCTATTAAGACTTTCTTTTTCCAAACCTGTATAACGGCAAAGAAAATTCTCTATAGCCAACTTCCCGCTTTCACTATCCTGGGCAGTAAAATATATTTCCGTCCGATTACAGGTGGCGAGAATTACCACCCCCTCAATATGGGGATTCTTCTCTATCGACCAATAAGCTTGTTTTAGACCATATTCGGAAAACGTAAATTTTTCACGAATCTCTAGCGGAGCTGTTCGATAGTTTACACCTGCCAAGAGGATATCCACGATTTACTCCCCCCTCTGCCTTTTTTTCCGTACCTGGATTCCCACATGTTTTTGATTTTTTTAAAGCCGGCTAATACCAATATAAAGGTGGATGGCCTAACCTTAACTCCAGGCTCCTATGGAATTGAAAGGAAAACATTTAAACATAACTATGTAAACCAGGTAGTACTAAATTCACCCCGGCAAACGTGAACATAACTGCCAAAAATCCTAGCACACTTATCATTACTGACCGCTTACCCCGCCACTCCTTTAAAAACCGGGCATGTAAATAACCGGCATATATAAACCAGGTAATAAGAGACCAGGTCTCTTTAGGATCCCATGACCAATAAGTTCCCCAGGCACTTTCAGCCCAAATGGCCCCGGTTACAATTACGAGGGTTAAAAAAGACATCCCTATTACAATAAGCTTATAGGATAACTCATCTAAAAAGCCTAACTGAGGTAGAAAGGTTAAACAATCGCTCTGTATTCCGTTGTCAATGGTCTTTTCCTTTAGCAGGTACATGATACCTAAAACAAAAGCAATAGCGAAAGCACCATAAGAAACCACCGCCGTAAACACATGGAAATACAGCCAATCACTTCTTAACGCCGGCATTAAAGGAACTGATCCTTTGTCCATAGTTATCAACCAAAGTATTAAAGCTATTGCTAAAGGTAGGGCAAAAATACCAATCTGTTTTACCTGGTACTTGAATTCCACGATTAGATAAACTAAAATAATCCCCCAGACAAAAAGCAAAAGAAATTCATACATATTACCCATAGGCGGATGACCAGTGCGATAATATCTAATAATCAGAGCAGCCGAATTAAACAGAAAACCTGCTACTATACTCCATGTACCGAGCCGGCTAAGACATGGCCCTTTTTCGCCTTTCTGAGAAGGGGAACTTTTTCGAGAAAATATTGCTGCTGCCAAAAGGAAAAACACCGCTAAAACATACCACAACAAAGTTAATAAAAGTGAAATAAGTTCTATTTTCTCCATGGCGAACCTCCTAAATTAAATTTTTCAAATCCTGATAAAGTTTTTCTTGGAGAGACTTGTTCCTTCCATGTGAAAAAATGCCGATGGTATTCTTTTCGCAATCCCCCATAATCTTAACTTCCTGGTATCTCCCGAACCAAAATAAGATAAACCCCATAGATAAAAGTACAAAGCCGGTCATTACTATAGGTACTCCAGGATCAGTTTTAACATTAAGCACTGAATAAGGTTTGGATACTATATAGGTCATTTCCAAACCTTCTACCGGCATAATTTTCTGGCCAGGTACTAATTCTGTAATTTCGGTCAAATACCCATTCTCGTATTTGTTTAGAAAAGACCTGTTTCCATCCGCAGTAAAAACGATGGAGGTATTTCCCATTAATTGTATCGGTTGGTTACTTTCAAAGAACAGCTCTTTTTCCATATCTCCCATGCGAACCATTATTTTATGGGCATTGCCATAAGCACTTTGATAAAATTTCATCCCCTGGTATTTAAAAGGCTTATTCACTTCTGTAACTCCCTCGGTCACAACCGTCCCATCCTTAAGCAGCTTAAATTTTGATTGCCAGTTAGATAATTCATTCTTATCATCATATAGGGTCTTAAAACTGATTAACTCTATTGAATAACCATTTTTAATGCTTGCCGGAATCGGGGCATTGGTATCGGGATAACAATTTATATTTCGTGAGGCACCCATAGTTCCGACCATGGCACCGATTACAATGACCAGTATAGAGAAATGAATAATAGGGGGAGCAATCAAGTCCCCTTTTCCTTTAGTGGCAATCATCAGCCCTCTAGACTTATTTTGCAGATGTTGTACTGCAAAACCGGTTTCAGAAAAATACTGTATGAACCTTTTAAACGCTTCTTCCACATGGTTGGTTTTGTCTCCGTCCGATAAATTAAACTTTTCCAGTTCTTCTTCAGTGATCTTGTGGCCAAGTTTACAAAAAAGACCTGGTAACCTTTTGCCAGTACATAAAAGTAAGTTTACACTTAGCAGAACTAATAAAATTCTATATAGTATGGATGAATACATAGTAGTATCTGGTTGGAAAGTAGCCAATATTGAGCATATGGTTAAAAGGGCCAGTAATGTTAGGCCGACTTTCATTGATGCTAAGAAATTTAGCATAACGCAAAATTCATCCCCTTTTTAATCTTTATATACATGGTCGAACTTTAGTATTTGGCCCGATTATGGGTTAAAATCCGATTTTTTCATGAACAGTTAAGTTTCTATAATTATAAATAAGATATCTTAACTAAGACTTAGTCAACCATGAATAACTGCTTAACTATTTATTAACAAATTATTACGGCTATGGTACCAAGCCTTTATAGTTCGGTTTTTACTGAAAAATGCCGTAGTTAAATACCGCAATGCAACTAAAAATTGCTACCTTCGATCAGTTTATTATGGTCCACAATAACAGCTCAACCATAAGGACCCAAAAAAAAGGAGGAACGAACACGTTCCCCCCGGTATTATTGGCTAGGGCAAAAATATGCCGCCTATTTCAAACTTTCTAGTTCCCTGCCAGTTTCATTTTCATACTTAAACATAGGATATTCAACCGTTTCCAGATTTAACTGTTTTTTAATTCCGGCCTCGAGATACAGTCGTTCGGCTTCTTCTTTAATGGCAATGTATTTAGACCAGAGATCTCCTAACCCATGCCAATGTGTATAATCAGCCGAGAAATGTTGTGCACCTTTGACAGTAGTTGCATCCGCATACTTAAATAATTCAAACATAAGGCTTTCAATATGGCTGACATGGCTGTAACTGGTACCCTTAGCATTCAAAAGAGGTACCCCGTTTTCATCCAGCAAAGAACCATAACTGGGCTTCAGAACCCCATCCCTATATAAATCTCTGATGATTTCCCTAGATGCTTCCACCAGGCGTCCGCTTTCCTTTTTAATGGCCTCTACATTAGCTCTGGCGTCGGCCACATATTCTTCAGTATGGCACTGGAGACAATTGCTCCACAATTTGTCCCTACCCTCAGCAGCATTATCCCCTTTCAGCTGGATGATTAAGTGATTATTGTCGGGATCCGTATGACAGGTATTACAGGTAGGCTGTCCGGTAGATTGGGCAACCTGGTAGTGTACACTGGATTCATAGGCTTCCCGTTGAGGATGGTCAGGACCCATATGACAATTCTCGCACCCATTGGTAAAATTACCTGTAGTCATTTGTCCTTGATGGGCTTGTTTTTCCGGCTTAGGTAAATCGGTAACATGGGCCTGGTGACAACTAGTACAAGTGTTACCTACTTTAATATGGCAGTTATCACATCCTTGATTCTGCATAGGAACGAAACCGTCCAGTAATTTATTACGTACATTCTTCTGGGAGAAGGCTACCGCCTCCACGTGACGGGTATCCTTCCAGCCAGCATACTCTTTCTCATGACATTTAGCACAGGTTTCCGGGCTGACTTTTGCGAAATCTGCATACTTTAAATCTTCGGCCTCTAAAACCTTTCTTTCGTGGCAGTTAATACAGGTAACTCCATTTTTACCGTGAGCACTATCTTTCCAAAGTTGATACTTTAATGGAGTTTTTTCTTTATATTGCTCTTCAAATGCTTTGGCTTCTTCAGTTGTGGCACCTGCAGGCAGCACTAATGATTGATTAGACATGCTAAAAAGAATAATGCCACCCAACAATAAAACGCCAACTACAATCCATAGAACAGTTTTAGTGTTAAATTTCATCCGTATTTCCCTCCCCTTCGCTTTTTTGTTGATGTCCTATATAACGGTGACATGAAACACATTGGACTTGATTTACAGACGTAGCATGGGCAATCATTTGCGCCTCATTATCCGTTTGCTCTCGATCCGGATCATGGCAGGCCCGGCAATTATCATCACTTATTTGCGATCTGGCTTTAAAAGCCCGATCAGCCTGCATACTTTTAAATTCGAATTCATTAGGACGAACAATGAAATGTACATAAGGTTCGGATAACTTTTGTACCTTAGTGACCAACATACTCGCAGTTCCCCGGGGAATATGACAATCTTCACAATCAGCTATAATACCCAGCGAGTTACTGCCGTGGGGGGATTCTTCCCATGTTGCCACTGCATCGTTCATCTCATGACATGACATACAAAACTTAGTCTGTGAAGTAAAATGACTAGTTTGGAGAATGAAAAAAAAGCCGGCCATAACCAGGCATATTGGCAATACCCAGCCCAGTTTTTTTAAATTAAAACTATGTTTTTTTTTCGCATCCTCTGCTTCCATTAACAAACCCCCCTCGCACAAGAGTTACTTAGTCTTTCCAAGCGTACCATCTGCACTTATCACCTCCTTTGGTTCTACTCGAATAACCAGAGGCATAGTTTCTTAAAGATACTGTTTGAAAAAACTATTTTGACGACTAGAACCTCTCTAAATTATGTTAGCAGGCCTTTATTAACAGTTTCTTATCCAGACATAAACATTTTCTAACCTTTGACTTAATAATTTATTAATAATTTCTTCTACACATTAAGAAAAATCTTTTTATTGATAAGTCTTATTGGTATTTACTGTCTGCTGCGGAAATTGGCAAAAAAAAGCATCTTCTGCTCTATAGACTCGTCACAGAAGATGCATTATCCGTTCACCGAGGGCTCAGCCAGCCCTTATTTAATTATTTAAGAATGGTCAATCATATTTGATGGCCCTTCTCCCAAGTATATTTTACATTAATGATAAGGTTAAGGGGTTACTCGCCTGCTATCCTTTAATCACAAATGGTTTTTGCCCATTCCGGTCATGATATTGCGGCTTATTTCCCGGGCTAACTCATCCGGGTTGGAGTTATCTTCGTCCAGAACCAACTGCATAGCAAAATAGGGAATGATAGCACAGATCATCTTACTAGCCACACCACTATCTAATACTCGCAGTTCACCATTTTCTATGCCCTGTTCGATCAGTCCCTTTAAAAGCTGTTCCTTCTCCAGGCGTATCGACCAGACCCATTCCTTAAGTTCCTCATCGATAACATTGGCATCAATGAAGACTACCCGGGTTAATTTTTTATGTTCCAGGCAAAAGCGCATATGCTCAGCAATAATTAGTTCTATCTGCTCTTGAAAGGATTTCTGCATTAGATCTTCCAGATGGGTGCTCCGGCTAAAGAAGTTCCAACCAGTCTCCATGATCTCCTGAAAAAGTTTTAGCTTACTATCAAAATATTCATATATAGTTCCTTTACCAGCACCTGCTGTAGCAGCAATCTCCTCCATACGAGCATTGTAGTAGCCTTTTTCCGAAAACACCTCCACAGCTGCTTTCAGTATCGCATCTCGCTTGCTTCCCCGGTTGGATTCAGTAATATCCATGCTACCACCTCCTGGGACCAACCCTTTTTTAATAATTAGCTTAGGTTTACATCGACCCCCGCCCGTTTGGCTGAACGCCGCTGTCTAAATTTTCGGGCCCAATCATCAAAGATACTGTAAACCACCGGTACTAATACCAGGGTTACCAGGGTGGAAACGAGTAAACCACCGATAACTACTATAGCCAGTGGAGACATGGCCTCACTACCTTCTCGCAATCCTAGTGCTAATGGCATCATCGCCAGTATAGTACTAAAGGCGGTCATCAGTATGGGGCGCAGTCTAACCCGGCCTGTCTCTATTATAGCCTCATCTCTATCCATACCGGAATCAATCATCTGTTTCAGGTAATCCACAAATACTATGGCATTGGAAACTACAATTCCCACCAGCATTATCGCTCCGATAAAGGCTGGTACACTAAAACTCTTTCCGGTAAGTAAAAGTCCTAATACGATTCCCACAAAGGCAGTAGGAATAGAAAACATAATTACAAAGGGGTTAAAGAATGATTCATATTGCACCGCCATTACAGCATAGGTAAGGATGATGGCCATAATAAGGGCCAGGGCTAGGTTACTAAAGGTTTCTTCCATTTCTTTGTTTTCCCCGCCATATTCCACCTGATAACCGGCCGGCAATTCTATTTCACTTATTCCCTTTTTAATATCATCCATAACCCCTTTTAAGTCACGGTTAAGCAAGGCAGCATTTATTTCTGCCCGGCGTACCTGGTCAATACGATCTATCGAAATCGGCCCCTGGGCAATTTCAAAGGTAGCTATCTGGGAAAGCTTAATCATTGCCCCGGAGGGAGTCCGTACGGAAAGGTTGCTCAAATAATTAATATCTTGACCATTCTGAGGTTGATAGCGAACCCGTACATCCACTTCATCACCCTCTACTTTATAACGGGTAGCTACCCGGCCTTGCATAGCAGTACTAATTTCACTGGCCGTTTGCATAGGTGTAAGTCCATAGGCAGCTGCCCGCCGGCGATCAATTTTTACCTGTAATTCAGGTTTGCCATCCGTAAGGGAAGCTACCACTTCTCTGGTCCCGGGAACTTTGCGGACTACTTCAGCTACCTGATTGGAAAGATCCCGCAGTACATTCAAATCATCCCCGCGCACCTGAACATTAATAGGTTTATTGCCGCTGCCCCCCATGCCACTGGTAGCATCCATTACCTGGACTTCGATTTTAGCACCGGGAATACTCTTTACCTCTTCTCTGATGGCTTCGGCTATCTGGTCGTCACTACGATCCCGCTCCTTTTTAGGATGCAGTTTGATGTATAAGGTAGCTTTATCAGTATTACTGCCGGCGCCCATCAACATCACCGAGGAACTGCCTACACTGGAAAAAACAGTTTCTACTTCATCTATGTCTTTTAGTTTTTCCTCTATCTGGTTAGTAATTTCATCAGTATTATCCAGCCGGCTCCCCCGGTCAGTTTCAATAGTTATGGACAATTCACCTGAATCCATTTTAGGCAGGAATTCTGCCCCTACCAGGGGTACCGCCCCTAAGGATCCCACCATCAGAACAATAACCAGGATAACAACTAACCGCCGCCGCTGCAGGGACTTTTGCAGCAGGCGTTTATAGCCCTCTCCCAGATTGTCAAGCCACTGACCAAAACGATTAACAATGGATGAGATTTTACCCTGGCGCTGTGATTGACACTGCATAGCTTCATCAGTCAGCAACCGGGCCGATAGTAAAGGAATAATAGTCAGCGCCACAAAAAGGGAACAGATAATAGCAAAACAAATAGTTATAGCCAAGGGTTTAAATAAAATCGATGCTAGACCTTCCACAAACACGATGGGTAAAAACACCGCTATGATAGTTAATGTGGAAGCTATAACTGCATTACCCACCTGTGAAGCCCCGAATCGGGCTGCTTCTGCCGGTGCTAGCCCCAGACACCGATGCCGGTATACGTTCTCAAAAACCACAATCGAATCATCCACTATACGCCCTACCCCCAGGGCCAGACCACCCATAGTTATAAGGTTTATACTGTAATTAGTAAAATACATCAGTATAAAGGTGGCGATAATAGATAAGGGTATAGCGGTAAATATGATCAAGGTGCTGCGGCCGTTACGCAGGAATATAAAGAGCACCAGCATAGCCAGCAGGGCCCCTTCCAGGATCATATTCTCCGTGTTTTTTATAGAATCATTGATGTATTTGGACTGGTCCATAACCACTTTAGTACTAAGGTTAAGTCCCATCTCCTTATTAATCTGTTTAAGCTCTTTTTTAACCGCTTCGCAAGCCTTGACGGTATTAGCATCAGTCTGTTTTAAACAGTGTATACCTACCGCTGGTTGGCCGTCTACTCTGGTCATCTGGGTTACATCTTTGTACCCGTCTTCAATTTGGGCAATGTCACGTAAGTAAACGATTTGTCCACCAGCCCCCATTATGGCCACATTTTTTATATCTTCGATGGATTCAAACTCCTGCAGGTTGCGGATAAATAGCTCTCGGTCGCCCTGATCCAGCTTGCCTCCCGACATGTTGAAGTTCTCTACCTGTAATACCTGGGTTACCTGGGCCAGAGGTAAACCATAGCTCTCCAGTTTTACCGGATCGACTTCCACTTTAACTTCCCTTTCCAAACCACCGGTAATGACTACTGAGGCCACCTCCGGAATGCGGGAAAGCCGGGGTTCGATTACATCTTCAGCAATAGTTTGCAGTTGAGCCAAATTTTCCGTACCACTGATACCTATTTGAATTACCGGCATCAGGTTAGGGTCCATTTTAAAGACCATCGGTTTTTCCGAGTCCTCCGGTAAGAAAGACTCAACAAAACCTATTTTTTCACGTATATCCAGGGCGGCATTATCCATATCCGTACCCCAGTCAAAGCTGATTATGATAAGTGAGCTTCCTTCACTGGATACGGAGCTAATCTCTTTGATATTGCTCAAGTTTTTAATTGCACTTTCCAGAGGCTCGGTAATCTGGGACTCGACTTCCTCAGGACCGGCTCCTGAATAAGAAGTGATAATCGCTGCTACCGGAAACTTCATATCTGGATACAAATCCACCGCCATGCGGGAAAAAGAGAAAAAACCCAGAATAATAAGTACCGCCACGGCTACGGTAATAGTTACCGGCCGCCGAATGGCAAAATCAACAATACGCACTATTTGTCACCCCCGGCTGCTACTCTAACCAGGGTACCGTCATTAACCAGGGTATTCCCTTTGGTAATCACCGGGGTACCTGCTTTTAGACCTTCTGTTATCTGAATATAATGGTTGTTTTCTATGCCGATTTTAACCTCTATTTCCCGGGCCCGCTTCTTTTTATCAACTGTATAGACTACCTGGCGCCCGCCTTTTGGTACTACTGCATTACGGGGAACACAAATAGCATTATTTACCCCTTCAGTAGCCAGGCTTATTTCGGCAAACATGCCTGACTTTATAATATTATCAGGATTATCCAGGGTGACTTTAACCGTATAGTTCTTTTTCTGGGCATCAGCTACTGGTGACACACTGTTTACTGTGCCTTTAAAGGGCTTTTTGCTTACTGCTGCCACTAAAACATCTACCTGACTACCTGTATTTACATAGTTTATCTCTGATTCGCTGACCTGTATTTCAATCTCCAATTGGGCGGTATCACCAATTATCGCTACCGGTACCTGAGGAGAGACGGTATCACCCAGGGCAAAGTTAATCGCCCCTACTACACCACTTATAGGAGCCGTCAGGTTACAGTTATCAATCTGCTGCTGTAAGGCGGCCACGGCAGCTTCACCAGCTGCTACGCTAGCCTCAATAACTCCCGAATTCAAGGTGTCATATTGGAGCTTAGCCACTTCTAACTGGCTATCAGAGATAGCCCCCCTTTCATGGAGCTGTACCATGCGTTCATAATTAATACGAGCATTCTCTAATTGCAGTCTCTGAGCAGCCTCCTGGGCTTTAGCGCCAGCCAGACTAGCCTGGGCCTGTTTCAAGGCCGTATCTAAACTTTTGCTATCCAGGGTAACCAAAAGCTGTCCCGACTGGACCCATTCTCCCGGTTTAACGTAAATTTGCGTAACCCGGCCGGGGATCTGGGCCGTTACCTGGGCTTCATTTACCCCCCGTACCGTACCGGTATATGTAGAACTTTTAGCAATAGGTCGATTCTCAGCCTGGGCAACCTTTACGGTTAACTCGGCTTCTTCGGCCACCGGCTCTTTCTTTCCACAGCCGCCCACTATAAGGGATGAAATTAATAGTACCACCAGAATAGATAAAATCCTTTTGCTCCGTCTCAAAACCTGGTCCCCTCCCGTTTAAACACTTTATAATACCACTTAAAAAGCTGCCGACCGGCTGGTCAGTCTACTGGAATTATACCCTTATTAATAAAAGAAGGTCAACTGTTTATAAGTTTAGACATAATAAGTTGCCAATGGCTTATTTTGGTACAGGCAACCTCCATTTGCTGGCTTCTGCCACGGCTACACCATGTAGGAGGTTTTATCATACCCTATTAAAATCGCTCTATTAATTTGTACATGCCAACTAAATGACATATAGAATTTTACAAGACAATCAGTTTCAAAAAATTAAAAAGCCGCCCCTTAAGGCGCAGCTTTTTAATTTCTATCAAAGTGATGATTCTACCTGTCAAGATGAGGGCATAAGTACTACCCTGCTCCCCTTGCACCACCTCAGCAGTTTATTTAGTAAACCGGCGATGGTTTCACCGGACCCACTTACCACCCGGTTGAAAATCACCACAAAATTACATATCCTGCAACCCGGATAGATAAGCCCACGGTTTCTCAAATGCCAGCTTCATATAGGCATGCTGGGCAGCATAGGCAAACGCCCGGCTTTTAGCATCAGCCAATTGAGCCTCAGCCGCTTTTACCTCAAACTGGGTCGCCATCCCTACCTCGTATTTCAACTGGGCATCCTGCAGTTCCCTTTCCCGGGTAGTTATCTCCTCCATAGTACCAGCATAAGCTTCTTCCAAACTTTTAACTCCATAGTATATAGAACGGGTTACATTCTCAAACAACTCTTTACCACTGGCTGCCTCCAGGCGGGCCTGATCCACTTCAATTTCCCGGGCTTTATAGGGGCGGTACTCACCAGTGTAATACATCATATCCTGTAAGTATTCCTGCATTACCGCTTTTCTTTCCAGTAACCAAACGGAAGGACAGTCATTCAGCACCCGGGCCACCTCATGGTTAAGACTGGCTACCTGCAAGGGTTGGAAGGCGACCTCTTCAGTTAAAACCGGTCTATCTTCCGGCCATAACCCTATTAATTGATTAAAACTTACATAGGATTTATTTAACTCATTTTTAGCGCTGGCTAACTGTGCCTGGGCTCCCCGGTCCTGGGCTTCAGCACCCATGAGTATAACTTCATGCGCTGTCCCTGCCTGATAGCCGGCCTGGGCATCCATTAGCTGGCGGCGAGCCCGCTGGGCATTAACCTCCGCCAGTTGTAATTTATCCTGGGCTACCTGCACATCCCAATATTTTTTACAGGTATCCAAGGCTACCTTATCTTCTTCAGATGTATAACTTCTTTTACTCATGCGCCACTGCAAATCAGCCGTAAGCATCTGAGCTACCGGGATCTCGGTATATGGTGTACCCGGCATTTTAGGTATAAAATCAAGCTGGCTGGTTTTATCATCACGCAGCTCCTTAGTGCGATCAATCTCTTTTTCCGCTTTTTGTATACTTTTACTATTAGACAAGGCTAAGCCTATGGCCTGGTTCAGGTTTAATTCCGGTGTGGCCACTTCTTTACGAGCCGTATCAGGATCAATAGTACCGGTTCGCCACATCTGATCTAAAAACTTTTCCGGAGCCGGCCAATCAACGGCTGCCCCGGCTGGCAGACAGCTAACTAGGGAAAACGTAATAGTTAAAATTCCCCCCAGGACTTTCTTATGTATATTAGTACCTATTAAATGATTCCTCTGCTTACGAACATTTGTGTTCATAAATACCCCTCCACATCATACCTTAGCAAATCATTACGCCGACGTGATTTATTACCATAATCGCTTAGCCCTAATTATATAGATAACCGACCCGCCAGTCAATCACTTCGTTTAAAAAAACGGCCCTCCCGGAGTTACCGGGAAGACCGTTGTAGTTAACCATTACAGCCGGGCTGTATTAGTCAATGGTAGTAGTCTGAGTAGTTGCATCCCAACCTACCTGATGTCCAAAAGCTTCGGCTAAGAAGCGGATGGGCAGCATAGTGCGGTCATTGCTGATCTCAGGAGCTACATCCATGGTAACAGCTGCGCCGTTAATCAGCATAGCATTGCTACCAATCTTTACCTGAACAACTGTGCTACCACTCTTCAGGGTAACGGTCTGGTTGGCACCATCCCACCAGATGTTGTTGTCGTCAATGCCTAGGGCATAGCCAACATAACGAAGAGGCAGGTAAGTGCGGTCGCCCTTGATATAAGGAGCAACATCCATGGTCTTTTCTACACCATTCATGGTGTAAGTGGTGGATCCAACTACGAAGCTGGAAGCGTTCTTAATGTCGGTTGCACCCGGAGTTACCACTTTAGCCAGCACAGCAGAGGCAGCAGTGGAGGTCTTCGGGAAGATCTTGCCGTCGGTCAGCTTGAAGGCATCCTTACCGGCAACTTGCATCTTATCATTGACTGAGTTTACAGTGTAGTAATCTTCAACTTCACTCTTAACGTTAACCTCGGCTACAGCAGCACCCTTAGCCTTGATCACAATGTTGCCTTCGGGAACAGTGCGGTCGGCAATCAGTTTGATGTTGCTTACTTTAATAGTGCTGAGTTTAGTACTGGTATTATCAATAGGAATAATTACCTGGTTGTCATCAGTACCGCCATCGGCAGCCATTCTGATGGCACCTTCGTCGATATCCAGGTTACCCTCGATTACTTCTACCGTGGGGGTACCATTAAAGCGGACACCTTCAGGCAGATCCAGGATCAGATCAGCATCATCACTAATAGCTTCGTCAACTAATTCGGTGATCAGTAAGTCACCAACTTCGGTACTGGTACCGATTCTAACTTCGGCTACTTTGTCAGTTTTCATTTCGATGGTGTTAACTGCTTTGGCTACAACGATCTTTTCCCCAGCCAGACCAGCAGTTCCGCCTACTTCGATTTCAACATCGCCAGCAGCACCAGGCTCCAGGACGATTTCCATCTTATCCAATTTCAGTTCAGCAGCACCGGTAGATTCACCTACAACTTTGTACTTGATTTCCCGGCCATCATCACCGATGAAGTCAACAAACTCAAGTTTAACACCCTTGTTGTTATCGCTTTCTTTAATTTCGCCCCATTTTGCAAAAGCGGGCAGTCTCAGGGTAACGGTGCGTCCAGCAATTAAGCTTGCTTTAACATCTTCTTTAACTATGATCTTAGCAATTTCCTGTTCCAGTTTACCAGCTTGAACCTCAGGAGTTTCGCCGTCAGCCTTGATGCTGATACCATACTCACCATAAGTTCCAACGATTAAATTAGTATCACCTTTGACATCGCTCTTGCCGCCTACTTTAACCTCAACATCGCCAGCTTCAGCCTTTCTTTCGTCAGTAACGGTGATGCCAGCCTTGATTTCGAAGCAGGCTGCTTCCTGGGATTCTTTGTCAACCTTGACAACCAACTTGTCTCCATCGGCAGAAACGATTACATCGTTAGCAATACCATTGGTCCAGCTGCCCCAAATGGATTTAACTTCGGGATCTGCAGTCCATTCAAATCCGCTGGGCAGGGTGAATTTTAAGCTTTCTTTAGCTTCATCAAGAGCACCCTTGGTGGACTCTTCCACACGGATCTTAACATTGTCGGTATCATCAGTAAAGGTAGGTGCATTAGTTACGCTCAGTTTTACCTGACCGCTGCCGGCTCTACCTACTACTACGCTGCCGTTCGGGAAACCGCTGCGGCTAGGTGCACTGGCAGTCAGTTCGATGTCACCATCAAAACCGGAATCAACATAAACAGCACCCATGTACAGGTAGACATATCCGTCAAAATTGGAGTTGTTTGCGCCTACTTTGTTTACAGTTAATTGAACTTCATTGTCGTCTAAGACTTTTAATGTAATGTCAGCGCCATATAAACCGTTGTCATCACCACTGTAGCTTTGGGGTATGACAAACATGTTAGGCTGAGCACCTTCAGTAGCAGCGTAAGTCCAACTGCTAACTATCTTTGAATTGCTAGCGAGATTTTCGCGGAACTCAAAATCACTGGGTAAACTAAAAGTAACACTGTCTCCAGCTTTTACTGCTCCGGCAGTAACACTCAGGAGAACGGTACCCAGACCTTCTACTGCATCATCACTTACATCCGGTGCCTGCAGGGCTTTTAAGCTGCCGCTGGCGGCACTGGCCGGCACTATGCCGATCACAAAGGTTGCTAACAGAGTTAAGGTTAATATTAATGCCAGATGTTTACTTCTTCTCTTTAGCAAAATTTTTCCCTCCTCAATATAATATAATATGTTTGGTTAGGTGTTCAGGGGTTGCCCCCAACATTTACAGGTGATCACAAGTACTACACTTAAGTAGCAGCTGTCTTTAGTTTGCTTTTCCCTCCTTTGAAGCGGTTTTGCGGCAGTATACCCGCTCAGGTTATTAGGCCTGAAATAAACCCGGGTAATGCACTTGGTGATTAACTGCCTCGGTATAGTTAGACCCTCACCTGAGTAAAAAAGTTCCCGGAGGTAGAAAAATTTATAAAAAATTTGTCTAATTGATGGAAAGAAAACGGTCTCTCCCCGTGTTCCTTCCTATTTGTATCCTAAATATATTTTTAAAAGTAAAGGGATCCATTTCCTATATGCTATCATTATTTTAATAACACCTGTAACTTGTAAGGGATTTTTTTAGTATATTTATAGTTGCTTCCCGCAGGTTTTTATAGGCGGAGGCGGGAACTTTTTCTATAGTAGATGTGTCTAAATACATACCGGAAGTTATTTTCGGTCCGGGAGTGTACAGTAATTTGAAACCGGTTTGTGAATTGATTAAAAAAGCACAGGCAGGGGATGTGGATGCCTTTGAGGAACTGGTAGTTCTTTATCAGGATAGGGTCTACACCCACTGTTTTTACCTGAGCGGTAATAGTTTTAACGCTCAGGACTTGATGCAGGAAGTTTTTGTGCGGGCTTTTAATAGTATTAAATCTTTCCGAGGTGAGGCTGACCTGGGTACTTGGCTGCACCGCATCGCCGTTAACCTGTGGATTAACCAGCGCCGCCGGGATAAGAAACTGGTGGCATTTTCTCTGGATGATCCGCTGGAAACCGAAGATGGTGAGCTAGTACGTGAAGTAGCTGCCTGCCAGGATTCTCCTCTGGATCGCCTGGAGCGTATTGAAACCCGGGAATTGATCAATCTGGCTTTGGACCGGATTCCCCCTGATTTTAAAGTAGCTCTGGTATTAAGGGAAATAGAAGGTTACAGCTATGATGAGATCGCACAGATAATGGATTGTTCCCTGGGAACAGTTAAATCCCGGATTAGCCGGGGACGTAACGCCTTACGCAAGGAGTTACACACTATAATAGGACGTGATTACCATGAAATGTAAAGATGTCAGGCAGTGGCTGTCTTTATATTTAGATGGCGAACTGGATACACTGCATACTGATCAGGTGAAGATGCACCTGGATCACTGTTCAGATTGTTTCCGGGAATATGAAGATCTGGTTGAGATAACCGGCGCTTTACGCCAGCTAGGTAGGGATGTACTGCCGGCTCCCCCTGAAGCCAAAGATATGATCATGAATCAGATCAGGCAGCAGGCACAAGTAAATACTAACCGCTGGAAATCCCCCTCCCTATGGGCAAAATGGGGTGCAGCAGCGGCAGCAGTGGTTTTCGTACTGGTGGCTGGTCGCTTAACCTGGTTTCCCCAGGTTAATGTGGCTGATAATGAGCATAAATATAAAGAGCCTCCGGCAGTAGTTCAACCTGATAAAGAAAATCCTGCCGGTACTGCCCTACCCGGTGTATCTCAGGCAGGGGATAAGACAGTTCCTGATAAGATACCTGGTAAACCGGGAGAATCTAATGACCCTACTGGAGAAGTTAAACCGGGTAATAAAACTAGTGATCAGCAGCCCGGAGCAGTACTGCTTAATCAGGAGCAGTTAGCTATCACCAGCACATTGATTAAAATGAAAGCCTTTGAAGGTTCCTCAGGATTATCGGGAAAAACTGTGGCTATGACTAATGAACTGGGTCTGGCTGCGGAGAATTTAGGCCAGCAGGTGAATAACCAAACCCGTTACAATGTGGTAAAAGTAACTGTACCGCGCAGTTCTCTATCTATCTTCAATGACAGGCTGGCTCGTCTGGGGATAATAACTAGTGAACAGAGTGACCGGCAGGATATTTCCACCGCTTATAACGAAACCCTTAATCAGTATAGTAAGTTACTGGAGAAACGCAACCAGGCTAATAGTCCACAAGAACAGCAGCGCCTGGATAAGCAGATTGACAACCTGAACCGCCAGTTACAGACCTGGCAGGAACAAACCGAAAATGTTACCGTAATCCTGTGGTTAGAAGAATAGTAAGATAATAATCGGTTGTAAAAAGCCTGATGACATTAGTCACCAGGTTTTTTTGCGTTAGGACCGAAAGAATTTTCCGGGAAATATCGGCTCCTGGGCCGGATAAATGCTAATAAGACAGGTGATTAAAAGGGAAAAGAAAAATGAAACCCCACCAAGGGTTAAAAGTACTGCCGCCAGGTAATACTATTTTATCCGGGACAAATTTACCCCTTTCTCTCTAAAAAACACCTGCTTGAACATCAGGGAAGGTAATACCTTTAGTATAAAGTTTAACTTTATAGTGTACCCGCTAGTAGTTATGCGCTACTAACTTAATTTAGATTAATTCGGATTAAATACCGCATATACCCGGCTGAGAATCTGAGCTGCTTCCGCCCGTGATACCGGCCGGTCTGCCATTAGATCTGACCAGGGGAACAGTCCCTGTCCATAGCTGCGGCTGATGGCAGGGCCGGCCCATAAGGGCCAACTTACCTCGCTGGGTAAAAGGGGATTACCAGCCTGGTTTGCATCAGGCCAAATAAAGGTGCGGTCAAGAATTACCGCCACCTCCGCCCGGGTTATATACTGGAAGGGGCGCAATGTACCGTCTGGATAACCCTGCAGTATTCCCCTCTGTCTAAGTTTATCAATACTGTTTAGAGACCAGATCGGAATAGCAGCAGTATCCTGAAAAGGAACCGCCGGCGGCCAGATGTTCGTAGAGCCATTAGTTTCGGCCGCGATCATCTGCACAAATTCCAGACGGGTTACCGGCTGCCCAGGGCGATAAGTTCCATCATCATACCCATGTACTATTCCCCGGTTAAACAGTTGTTGAATATCAGCCTGGGCAGGATGTCCTGTTATGTCATTTAGCTCTATGTTTCCGGTTTTTTCCGGGTAGGGTTTTAAGTTTATCTCCTGACCGGCAATGCCTTTATTTGCTGATGAGATGGCTACCACCTCCAGAGAGGACTCATCTTCCAGCGGTCTGGTTAAAGTGCTGAATTGCCCGGTTTCATCTACGGGCAGAAGTTTCCGACTGCCATCCTGCCGGTACAATACCACCCGGTTAGCGGTGGTACTTCCCTGAATAATAAGCACCCCATTTAAAACATAGGCTTCGGCCTTTAGAACAGGTGGCTCCGGTTTCCAGGGAGAGTCAACCTCGGCAGCAGCCAGGTAGTTATCATAAGGTACGGGAGCAGATAACAGAGTAAGGCTTAATTTTTCTCCCGGCAGAAGGTCTTCCGGCATTAACCAGTAGCCATCTTTGGTAACCAGGGTAGACGGGAAATACCGGTATACGGAGCCGTCTGTCATATGCAGCAGTTTAGTATTAGCATCGTAGTATTCTAAACGTTTTATTGTTTTGCCATAGCTATCAGCTACGTCGATGCGCCTTACATTACCATCCAGCGGTGATCCGGTAACCCGTACCCAGCTCCCTGGTGCCAGTAAGGCTGTATCAAAGGCTACCCCGTGCCGGTAAGTCTCCGCTTCACTATTTACCTGGTACTGGACAAAATGATTATCAGTTGTCAAAAGGTGCAGGGTCTTTTCCCGGTTATTAAAATAAAGGATCCGGCCATAGTTTACTGTACTATTAACATTAACCTGTAAAAAGCTATCCGTATCTGATAGTAGAAAACCAGTCAGGACATCATTAGGCTTAATATCTTTGAGATCTGCTTTTTGCCCGTCTTTATTAATTATGGTACTATCCGGTATTATCTTATAAACTACACCAGTATCTAATTTTATAGTGTTATCTTCCTCTACGGAGTTAACTCTACCTACCACTAATTGTCTTTCCGCCTTTACATAATGGACAATTCTGGTTTTAGGGGTGATAAGTAATGATACCTTCATGCCGGGAACCAGCTTTTCCAATTCTACATTTTCCGCATATCCGTAAGCTGCTTCCTGCTGGGAACAGTCTACCATCTTGTCAACAAAGTTACCGGTAGCCCAGGGTGCCAGATGATAAGCTTTCCGGTCATTAATCAGGGTGATAGTACGCCTTTCCAGGTCAAAAGAGAGTAAACGGGCTTCTATTTCCTCATAATCGACATTAACCCGGGTAAGGGTTTGCCGAAGCGGGTCAACTACAGCTTCTACTGGTGCTCCTACCGGAAATTCTTCTATCTGGTTTAACTCGCGCTTATTAACCTTAACTATTTCCCCCGGTTCATAACCAGGATCAAGGTAAAAACCTCCGTCCCGGTACGAGGGATTCATTTCCATAACCAGGTCGCCCCCCGGGGTAGGTAACAGTTGTACTCCACCACTATTCCAGGTTCGGCCAAATAGATAAATGGATTTACTCCCTATATAAGCGATACTACCAGGTGATACCTCCGAGCCAGTCTCTTTTTTCCCGTCCCGGACATCATATAGAACCGCTTTATCAGTTGATATTTTTTGCCCATCATGGGTGTATATCTGGCTGTTCCGACCTGATGCAACCTCTTTTTCTGTTAAGGGCTGCCCCATTACCAGGGCAAACTTCTGATGGGTAAACCCTTCCTGCAGGCCGGCTCCTTTAACAGTAATGCGATAGTTTCCGGGAAGGGGGGCCGGTATATATACCTGTTCGGTGTTATTGACCTGATCAGAAGTGCCCCGGTTGTTAAAATCATTGCCCCTATATATAGTTCCATCAGGTGCTTCCACTACCAGATCAAGATCATTTACCAGGGTATCTTCTGCCCCGGATGAAGCCGCCGGATCAGTCCATACCAGAGTAGCTTTAAATGGTGAATTATTATCCATCACCTTATAGAAATAAAAATCTTCTTTATCCTGCTGAACCACAGAGTCTATCATCCCAAAGGATCCTTCCTGTAAAGCCAGTATTGTACCAGCCAGGTCGATGATCCCAAACCCAGCTCCGCTATATTCCCCTCCTGACCGGCGAGCTCCATTGATCAAAAGGGCTTTTATCAATGCTGATGAAGGGGTAGTTTCCCCCTTTTGTTCCAGGTACTGACGCAGTACTGCTGCTGCACCGCCGGAGACAGCTGCCGCCATACTGGTTCCGCCCATCCGGGTATATTTTTCATTAGGAGTAAAATTGCTTTCCGTAAGCCGGGAACAGGCTGAAATCACGGCTGAACCAGGTGCGACCAGGTCTGGCTTAATGCGCCCATCCCGGGTAGGCCCCTGGCTGGAGGTAGAAGCTAATTGATCAGCATAGCGGGATTCAAGGCTGAGGGCGGGCCGTGGTATCTGGCTGCTCCCTACTACCAGGGCATTTTTACTGTTGGCCTCATTAGATAAAGAGCCGGCGGCCGGACCACTGTTACCAGCCCCGAAAATCGCCAGAAATTCCGGGTGCTTGTAAATAAATTCATCTATTTCGGCAGTAGTGGCACTGTATTGGTTGCCATTAGTACCCCAGCCATTAACATGTACTCGTACTCCATTAGCATGAGCAGGGGCAAACAGATCAGAAATCCGGTAAGGTACGGCAAAATTACCCCGGCTGTCTAAGAGAGCCTGAAAATACAGGCTGGCTCCCGGGGCAATACCTCGGTATTCTCCGTTAGAAGCCTTGCCGCTACCAACGATAGTAGCCGCCATATGGGTACCATGTCCATGCGGATCATCGGGTAGGTCCCGATCCGTATAAGATTTAAGGCTGATTACCCGGGGTTTCCCATCCGGCTCATTTTGCAAGTCAGGATGCAGATCAGTCAGGCTGCCCCGATCCAGTCCGGTATCGGCCAGGCCCACCATTTGTCCTGCTCCGCTTAAGCCCTCCGTTAATATAAAATTCTCGGCACTTAAAGGACGGGCATTAATTATATCGGCGGCCCGGTCATTTAAAAGCTCAGTTTGACCTGCTAAAGATATATTATCCGGTAATAAATATGTAAAGTTTGCTCCCCATATGATCAGCCCAACTAATAAAACTGCCAGCGATTTTACGCACCACTTGTGCAGGGCATTCATATAAATTTGTTCTCCTCTTCATTTATATAATCTGATAGAACTGCTTGGGCTTATATTTCAGGATAATTCCCAAGGTGCTAATTTTAGTTTACTTGTACTGGAAGGCATGGGAACTTCCCCCATCCCAGCAAGGGGTTTTAAACGGCCCCATGATTTTACCTATAGTTTAACCTCGGCAGGTTTCCAGCTACTATTCCAGCCGGTTAAGATTTTTAAAACTTTTAGCCCCAATATGCGGTTAGCCTTTGTGGCTACACTTCTTTATATACTTTTAAAGCTCACCCCTACATAGGGAATCTAAGACTGTACTTCTACAAATCCAACTAATGAACGTATCATTTTTAGGCTCTTCTTAATAATTACGCTAATTTCGCCATCTGCTTACAATTATCCTGTAGGAAAATTTTCTTTTGTTTCCCAGTCCATATCTTTTACATATTCTTATCCACAAAAAAAGCCCCGGGTTCTGGACAGGGCTTTGTTAACATATAAATTTTATATTTTAATTTTACACCTGACTAAAGATGGGCTGCTGCCAGACCTGCTTTTTTAGGTGAACCTGGCTTTTACCCAGTTTATCCTCTTGCTTCCAGTCCTAATCTAGTAAAAGACGTGCTCTCTCCACTACTTCTTGTAGTATATTATCAAACATGGCCGGCCAACTGCTCTTCTTGCCTGCCCGTCAAGTCTTTTTACTTGATCTAGTTAAAACAACCCCTTGTATGGGAAGCCCCGGTGGATATACGAGGCATACCCATAATTATATTACGAGTATGCCCCGGCCGGCATCTATAAGTTTAATCTGGTTTGTAAGCAATTCTCGCCGCTTTTCAGCTTTTCGCGATCTGGCTTATACCTCTACCCCTAATGTTTGTAAGTAACCGGTAACCTCATCATAAATGGCATCCCGCTGCTGGGGGGTACTGCCTTCACAACGCAGGATTAACTCCGGGCCGGTATTGGAGGCTCTGACTAAACCCCACCCTCCCGGGAAAAGAACCCGGGCTCCATCTATATCAATAACTTCATAATGCTGTTTAAAGTAATTTTGGACCTGTTTTACTACCGCAAATTTTTCTTCGTCACTGCTGGGGACCCGTATCTCGGGAGTAGCATAATATTCAGGTACATCAGCCAGCAGTTCGTCCAGGCTCCGGTCGGAATTGGATAGTATCCGCAATAGCCGGGCAGCCGCATAGAGAGCATCATCATATCCGTAATATTCATCAGCAAAAAACATATGCCCGGACATCTCGCCGGTAAATACTGCCCCTATTTCCTGCATTTTAGCTTTTATCAAGGAATGTCCCGTTTTATATAAAGTGGGCTTACCTCCCATTTTTTTTATTTCATCAATTAAAGCCTGGGAGCATTTTACTTCTACAATGCAATCAGTCCCAGGATAATTCTTTATAATTTCCCGCCAGTACAGGATCATGAGCATATCTCCCCAGATGATCTGCCCCTGGGGGGAAACAACTCCTAACCGGTCCCCATCCCCATCAAAGCCTATACCTAGATCAGCCTTTTCCTTCTGCACTACCCGGATTAGATCCTGGCAGTTTTCCTCTTTGACCGGATCAGGGTGGTGATTAGGAAATTCCGGATCAGAATGGCAATACAATTTAATTACATCACAGCCCAGTTCCTCCAGCAAATCGGGAACAAACCCTCCCGCTGTACCATTACCACAATCTGCAACCACCTTTAACTTGCGCCCTAATTTAATTCTACTTTTTATATCCAGCAGGTAGGCTCTTTTCAGATTAACTGAGGTCAGAAAACCAGACTGACCCCGAGGCTGGTATTCATTAGCCAGGGCCATACGGGCCACTTTCTGAATCTCCTCACCATAAATAGTACTTTTCCCCAACAGCAGCTTGAAACCATTATCCTGGGCCGGGTTATGGCTGGCAGTAATCATAATGCCGGCATAAACATCCAGGTAATGACCGGCAAAATAAAATACTGGAGTAATTACCTCCCCCAGGTCGTATACATTTAGCCCCATATCCATTAAGGTATCTACTACTGCATTTCTAAGCCCCTGGGAGGATTTACGGTTATCCCGGCCAACCAGCATCTTGTTGTAGCCTTTGTCCATAGCATAGCGGGCAAAGGCAGCCGCAATCTGTTTAGCCCCTTCGACATCAAAATCGACTCCTACTTTACCCCGGATGTCATACTGTCGAAAAACCGACTTTGCTAACAAGGTATCCACTCCCCTCTTAGTGTGTCCTTTACGCCCTGATTCTTGTAATCTCCCCCTATTTAGACTCGATTAGATAGGTTAACCTGTTCCGGGCCGGTGCACTTAAATTCTGGACCACCACCTGGTATTCATCCATTTTGCCCAGCTTATTTAAAGCGGCCGCATACCAGGTTCTAAGTTCTTCCAAACTGGTACCTTCTACGACTTTCCAATCAACCGGAGTAAAGGTAATATAATCAATCCGGAATACCGTACCTGCCTTGACACTGCCTGTACCCAGGTAAAAATGCCGGTGCGTAACTCCTGAAGGTGCGGTATCAGTAGTTTTGTAAACCTGCCAGCCAGGAGAGGAAGTTTGGTCCTTACCCGTCCAAAACACCAAATCACGCGGCAGGGATTCTTCCCCAGTATGCCAGTGTGACCAAACTGCCAGGGTATTGTGAACATACTGGCCGGCCGGGTTATCTTCTGAATTAAGAACCTTGTAACGCACGGTACAGTTATAACTACTACCTTCCTTAATGGGTATTTCCTTGGCCAGGGTTAACGCACTACTAAAATCAACTTTATCCTTTTTAGCCTCAATCTGGAGGCACTTACCATTTTGTGCTTCGTCATCATCTACTACCGATACTTTCCATTCTTCATTTTCAAAGCGGGTATTCTCAAAATAAGGATCCGCAAATTCCAGAGCTAACAAGTTATGGGCAAATGGTTGTAGTCCGGTAAGGGCTTTTTGGTAATCTCCTAATATATACTGGGCTTTAGCTGTTAGCTGCTGCATCTCAGCCCCTGCTGCCAGCTTTTCTCCCTGCCAGTATTTATGTTCAGGATCTACCCGGGTCAGTTGTCCGGCTAACTGTTCATCTATCTTAATAGCCTCGGCGGCAAACTTTCGCGCTCCTTCATAGTTCTTTAATTCTACAAGCCTTTCCGCAAACTGCAGCAGCAGACTCTTACCGTTAATATATGCTTTGATATCATTAGGATTAGCTTTTATGGTAGCCTTTACATTGCGTAGGGCCCCATCTATATCCCCTGCCATAGCCAGGGTATTAGCCAAAGAGTTGCGGGTCTTTATATCGTAGGGCTTAAGCTTTTCCGCCTTTTCCACCATAGTGTTTAACTGTGACCGCATTTTCATCGCTCCGGCACGGTTACTATCACCTATGGTCAATAAGCCGGCGGCCTGCAGGTAAGCCATATCTCTCCAGTAATCGGCATTTTTAGCATCAAGTTGAGCCGCTTTTTTATAGTAATATAATGCTTCGTTATAGGCTTTCTGTTTAGCGGCCGGATCGCCGGCCGTATTAATAGCTACTCCGGCTTCAGCTCCCTTAAGGCTGCAGTTATAAGCCAGGGCACTGCTCGCTCCCGATACTACCAGAACTAATACTAATCCAGCCGCCAGGCAGACATTAACGGGAGCCATATTAAACCGCTCCTCTTTTTCCTTAAAATGAATGCGGTACTGGGAATTGACCAAGGCTAAAAAGGTCCATAATAAAAAGCACATGGCCGGCAAAGACAAGTCAAAGTCAATAGCCGCATGAGCACCTAAAGCCAGGGCCGCAGAAGTAGTTCCCCAGATTAGTACCCATGTTTCCTGATTTTGACCGGTTGAAGTTTTTCTAAAGGGCTGCAGTTTTCTAATAAACTGCCCTACCAGGAAAATAAAACTCACCCACATGGATAAGAAAGCTAATAAACCAATGGTACCAGCTTCCACCCATACCTGTACAAAATGGTTATGAGTTTCCGTAGTCCAGAAAAGGTAATGTTGGTACTGGTGGTAGAGGGCATTCCATCCCCCGGCACCTGCTCCTACCAAGGGGTAGTCTTTAACAATTGCCAGTCCCCATTTGGCAAAATCAGCCCGGGTAACATAACTCATATCACTGCGGTCAGTTATCTGGGCAAACTCAGTCCCCATTACTGTAGCTACATCCACTTTGTTTCCGGTATATACCAGACCAGCAGCCAGGATACAGATAACCAGGGCCAGTACTACTGCCGGGCTCACTTTCCACCGGGGTAGTAGCAAGCGAACTGCTCCCTCCCAGAGAACCTGTCCCACCAGTATGATGACTATCCCGGCAACTACCAGTCCTAATCCCGCCGCGGGATTATCACCCGTTATAGTAATTACAAAACGGTTGCTTATAATAAAGGCTGCCAGCAAGGATAGCCCTAAAGAATAGACTGTTTTAACCCGGTATATAGCAGGCATACCTATAACCAGCAGTAATCCGCCTATAATTAAAACCAGCCAGGCTCCTTTAGATATGGCACTTAAGGTTACCAGCATCATAATATAGGCAGCTATTCCATAGATCGATTTCATTAGGAATTGTTTTTCCCTGATCCATAGCGAAATACCGATAAGACTTAATATGCCTACATAAGCAGCAGTAGTGTTGTGATACTGAAGGGTTGACATAATATGCTGCCCGTCAAAAGCCCCCGGTATATCAGAATAACCGGTAGCTGCCAGAATACCTATAGCAGCTACACCTACACCAGCTGCTAATAATATTCTCAGTACATTTTCAAATCCATTCAGCTCTTTAACCAGGTCACTGACTATCCAAAAAACCATAAAATAGTTCAGGACTTTAAAGAATCCGTAGGCAGCCTCACCAAAATGTACGGCTCCCAATAGTGACAATAGATAAGCCCCGGCATAAGCTAAAACAGCCCAATCCAGAGGGGTTTTTATGAAGGAATATTCTTTTAAGAATATCTTGCGTGCCCAGACTAGGGCGAATACAGCCCCAGTTATAACATGAGGTATAAACATCTGATGACTGAAAAACAGTCCCCTGAAGAAAGGGGGATAGAATAATAAGAGCCCCATAAGGCTAAACGTAAGTATAAAAAGCCAGGGCGGTTCTTTACGTTCCGCCTGGGCTGATTTAGCTTTATTTTGCTTTCTTTTTTTTTGCGCCATTCAATGTACCCTCCGCCTAAGGTCGAATTTTATGTATTATACTCTATTTTACCGCTGGCCGATTTATTTTACATTATTTAAAATATCCCTACCCACAGCCGTTGGTTCGGGCTAATAGGTTTGATCTATGGTTTATTTTCCCGGTCCTTTGTTTCCTGGTCCCGGTAAAAAGCCCTTACCTTTTGCCCATAAATAAAATTCGTCATAATTATTCTTAATCCTGCATAATCAGGCAAGAACAATTGCCAATATGGTTGATTCCACCAGCTGACAAGCCTTTTTCTCCGTAGTTATGCTTTTTATTTAAACTATAAGTTGGTTAGTCTGCTACGCCACCTGCGACAAGGATATAAGGGGCGCTTTTCGTTGGTTAATCCCTATACAAACAGTACGGCAAAATTAAAAGGCAGGATTAATCCTGCCTTTTGATTTTTAATCTTAACTGGTTATATGTTTATTATTTACCCAGGTAATCTAATATGCCCTGGGCAATGGCCTCGGCAGCCCTTTGTTTGAAAGTATCCTGCTGCAACAGGGTATGTTCCTCCGGATTACTGATAAATACTACCTCAACAAGTGCCGATGGCATGGTGGTATTTCGTAATACCGAGTAGTTAGCCTGCTTAACCCCCCGGTTAGGCCTTCTCAACTTATTGATTAATTGTTCCTGCAAACAGGTAGCTAAGCTTTCCCGCTCATTCTTCTGAATAAAAAGATCCGGATTAGATACAGGAGCATAATAATAGGTCTCGGTTCCCTGCTTAGTAGGATCTGTAAAGGAGTTGTTATGAATAGAAACAAACAACCCCGCACTAAGCCGGTTGGCTATCCGGGCCCGTTCTTCCAAACCCACTGTTGTGTCAGAATCCCGGGTATATTCAACCTCTACTCCACTAGCTTTAAGAATTCTCCCTACCTTCAAGGCTATATCCAGATTAGCATCTTTTTCATACAATGATGGACCACGGGCACCTATCTCACTGCCGCCATGGCCCGGATCCAGGACGACCAGGTTATCACGACGGGCTACCACCTTGTCTTTATTAACCAGCATAATTAATAATTGGTTGGCTTTTTCTCCCTTGCCAAAAGAATATTTACCTAAATCACTGGTATTTATAGTGACGATGGTATATGGTTCAGATCCGGATGCCTCTCTTACTTTTACGGAATCGATAACTGTGCTGTTTCCAAAAGTATAAGCGTCCTGGGCCTGGCCCATTAAGACATGGTCTAATATGATATCCAGTCTATCCTGCTTTTTTTGTACCGAAACATCCGCCGGTACTGCGGTGGTAATGACCAGACGTTCACCAATACTGCCAAAAGTACCCCAATCTACTTTAGATATATAGTTAGGTATGTAAAAAACCTCTTTTTTGCCTCCCAGCTCACTGGAGGTCTGGTATTTTACATCTTTAGGGAATTCGATGCGTACTATGGTGTTGTCCCCTTCATTATCAGCCCGGACCACAAAATCCTGCCCTTCCAGGCTTTCTTTATAAGAATAAGGATGTTGGATATTACGGTCCTCTACTTTGTATATAACTAAACCAGGTTTTTCTTCAATTTTGGCTTTTATAATGAAACTAGCCCCTATTTCCACTTTGATACCTTGGTCATTTTTGGCAGCTAATACCCTCACTACATCCATCCGGGGTGGTTCTGGCTCTGGATCCGGTTCCACCGGGTCAGGATCAAGAGGCGGCTGATCATCCGGTTCGGTTTGGCCAGGCGTAGGAATTGGTTCATTAGCTTCCCAGGCAACATCTACTACCCAACCGGCTACCCAACCCGTACGTCCGCCACGACTGACCTGGTACCAGCCATCTTTTTCCGCTACAACTGCCATCTTCTCCCCGGCCCCAACCTGGCCTAACGGCTCGTAACTGGTAGCCGGACCACTGCGTAGGTTAACTGTACCCTCAGGCACGGTTACTAAGGCCGGTTTCCCCGGGGTAGGCCCGGGAGAAGAAGGAGAAGTAATCAATATGGTACGGGTGGACGGGTTCCAATCCACACTACCACCTAATGCTTCCCCAACAAAACGCAGGGGAGCCAAAGTCCGATCATGAACAATTTTGGCCGGTACATCTAATTGCCATACCTGGCCGTTTACCGTGGGACGGGTTGATCCCAGCGGCAGTATTACATTAGTAGTCCCCCGTTGTGCTACCACTGTACGGGTAGCATTATTCCAATTCACCTGGGCCCCCATAGCCTCAAATATAGCTCGCAGGGGTACCAGGGTGCGATCATTTTCTATAATAGGTGCTACTCCATCAAAAGTTAAAACACGGTTGTCCAGCCAAACTACCGGAGCAGCTGTACCGCTGGTTGATCCAGGGGTAGGTGTCGGAGCAGGTACTGGGGTAGGTGTCGGAGTTGGAGTTGAACCAGCCTCCACCTCTTTAACTAACCAGCCGGCTACCCATGCTTTGCTTCCATCCGCCAGTTGAATCTGGCACCAATCAACTTCCCGGGAAATCAAAGGATAGAGGGCTTTATCTTCTATCTGCCCTACTAAACTGTGGCTGGTCCCCGGCCCGCTGCGTACATTAATAGGCCCGGAAACAACCTGCACCTGCTTCTGAATCTCCTGAACAGGCTGTACTGGCTGCACGGGCTGCACCGGAGTAGTAGATTCCGGGGCACTGGTATTTATAAGTGAATCGGCTACCCAACCAGTTACTGAACCATACTGTATTTTACACCAGCCGTTTTTCTGTTCTTGAACAGTTACCTCAGTATCCTGGTAGATGGTACCCACAATATCAAAAGTGGTCCCCGGTCCGGAACGGATGTTTACCACACTACCACTGATAACCCCGGTAGCTGCCTGGGCCGGTGCCACTGATAGGCCGATTAAGATAACTACCAGACAGGCTATCAGCAATGGCATAAGGCAATATGATGACAAAATACGACGCTGCATAAATTAATCTTCCCTTTCCATACTTGTTTGGCTCCTATTGATTAAATAATCTTGGGCTACCCCTCCACTTTTGGAAAACCAGTCCAACCTTCATACCATAATACTACATAAAACGTGTCGAGCTTACACGAACTAGATATTTTTTTCTAGAAAAAACATCTTTATTTAGACGTTCACCAGCTACCATCTGCTCCTGGTAATCTATCCCACATGTTTTCGACCGGGCCATACTTGGCAATAGTTAAGTTGTTTGGTCATACCAGTTGCCCGGTTCACATTTAAAACCCACCCCAGATTATTAATAAACTAACTATTATCAGCTGTAATTAATAATCACTATGAAAATTCTTTAACTTTGGGATCAATTAGCCCTTGTGAATTCTTCAGAAAATACTAAAGCTGCCTCTAGGGCAGCTCAGGTATAAACTATAAAATGATCACCCACTACTGATTATATTTAGTCCTAATCTGGTGTGAAGCCAAGGGACCGTCCCCCTGCTTCCTAAATATATCCTTCTGGTCCAGTGGCATCCATTTCCGTCGCGGGGTCATCATGCCCCGGACTGGGCAGTCCGGGCTGTGGTCCATCAGAACCGGATTTATCATGGTTTGATTCATTCTGTGGTCCCGTGTGGCTATCCTGGTTCTGGTCCCTATCCTGATCAATATCATCATCAGCTTGCTCTTGATTTTCCTTATCTGCTTCATTTGCATCCTGTACTTTAGCCCGGGGAGGATTGGACGGATACGGTGAGGACTGGATAACAGCTACTGCCTTACCAGCAAACATATTATCAATAAGTTTTACCGCCTCATCCCGATCAGCGATCCAGTAACTCTGAATTAAATTCCCCTCATTATCGTGTTCATTATAGAAGTAGCCGGGTAAAGTCTGAGTAATAATAGAATCACTGTTAAAGCCAGGGGCCCAGCTAGCCATACGCAGCATATCAGTTAACTTAAGATTAGTATCTACATATTTGTTAAGCTGTTTTATGATACGGGGCAATTTGGTAATAGTTTTAGGTTGTAAAACCTCCCCGGCCAGTGCTTTGAGAAATACCTGCTGCTGCTGGGTCCGTTCTATATCGCCCATGGCATAATCACGGAAACGAACAAAGCCCAGGGCATCATGACCATTTAATTTCTGGGTACCAGGATGCAAATCAATTCCCTCGTAAGGCTTGTACATACGCTGGGGAACCGCAATACTAACTCCTCCCAGGGTGTCAATAATCTTTTCAAAGCCCTTAAAATCCATTTGTACATAGTAATCAATCTTGGTTCCGATCAGATCTTCTACCAGAGAAACAGAATACTCCGGGCCGCCTACATAATTAGCTGTACATATCTTTTCATTAGGACTGCCTTTTACCTTAACCCGAGTATCGCGGGGAATGGATACTATGGCTGCTTTATCAAGATGCGGATCCACTGAAACCAGAATCATGGTATCAGAGCGGGAATGTTTCTCTCCGGGACGGGCATCTACTCCCAGTACCAGGATATTAGTTCTTTCTCCATCCTGACGGGCCATAACTTCTTCTTCCTTTTGTTCAGGCTCTGGTACTTCGGCTGAACTACGCTGTACCAGAGCAGTCAGACCAGCCCCAGCCCCAAAACAGATGCCAAAAATCAGGCCGGCTACCAGCATGAATTTAAAATATGATATTCTTGGCATGATTACCTTCCCCTTTACCCGATCCTCTCCCCAGGATCCGGGCTGATATAGAATACTATTCCCCTGCTTACGCCATTGCTAACTACTTGTCTTCATTATCTAAAGCTCTACATTTCTGGTTTTAACTGGTTTAGCCATCTGCGGATTAACCGTATGATCACCGCTAACCATACCGATCTTCCGGGCTCCCAGTATGACTATCAACAGTAATATCGCCAGCACCAGAGTAGCTTTGGGACTAGTTATAAAAGTAAGTGCTACCGCTACCGCACTGAAGAAAGCACTGATACCGTAAATAATAAATACACTGCGGCGATGACTCATCCCCATAGCCATTAATCGATGGTGCAGGTGATCTTTATCAGGTCGGAAAATCGGGGCTTTATTGTGTATCCGGCGAATAATAGCAAAAAAAGTATCAAAAATGGGTATCCCTAATATAACAATTGGTATAAACAGGGAAATTAAAGCAGCGCTTTTGGCCGTACCTAATATCGCCAGACAGGCCAGCAAAAACCCTAACAAGTTAGAACCACTATCTCCCATAAAAGTACGGGCCGGATAAAAATTATAGGGTAAAAATCCCAAAATAGCAGCTACTAGTACGAATGCAGCTAAAGCTACTGCCGACTGCCCCTGTAACAAAGCTACTATACCTAAAGAAATGGCCGCAATTCCCGATACCCCAGCTGCCAATCCATCTAAACCATCGATTAAGTTTACCGCATTAGTAACTCCTACTATCCACAACATGGTTACCGGAATACTTAATAAACCCAGATCTATAAAACCGTCAAAGGGGTTAGTCATAAACTGTACTACTACGCCAAAATATATGGCTACTACTGCTGCTATGATCTGTCCTACCAGTTTAACCCAGGCTGATAACTGCCAAATGTCATCCAGCAAACCAACTACGAATATAATTATCGCTCCGTAAATCATTCCTAAAAACGGTCCGGAGACCCTAACAACGCAAGTCATTACTAGTATAAAGGCCAGAAAAATAGCCATTCCCCCCATCCGGGGCATAGGCTTAGCATGTACTTTTCGCTGATTGGGTCGGTCGATAGCCCCCAGGCGAAAAGCTAACTTTATCACCAACGGCATAGAAACCAGGGCTACGACAAAAGCTGACACCAGAGCTATGCCATTGATATATGCGGGCATAATTCAACAAACCCCCCCAATTTTAAATACTAGCATCATTTTATCACCGGCCCCAGGGCTTGTCTATATGGCAAACAAAGGATATCCCGGGAAAAAGGAGGCCCGAGACGGGTAAAATTACCTAAATTTTGCCCCGGGAAATCCATAAAAAAATGCGAATTAGTTCATAAAAAACGACCTTTACCGACTTAATACGCTTAAAAATTAAATCACCTTACACTAATAAATAACATGATGATCTATTGGGGCTAATGCTCTCATACCCATCAAGGGTGAGTTAGGTTAGAAAACCCTTGGGGGGGCTCCTTAGTTTAAGTAAATTCAAAGTTAACCGCTTTCATCTCCTTAGTACAAGCAGGAGGATTTAGGACTTTTAACCGAACCGGCCCGGAAATGAGCAGAGTTTTTTTAAACTAAAACTGGCTCTGCCCGGATTTATCACCGGGCTTTTAGGAGATAATATTGCCTTCCCGGTGGGTGAGAGTCTATAATTAATAAGATTAACCTGTATAGGAGTTTTTCCAATGAAGATCGCCCTTTCAGGGTACTATGGTTTTGACAATGCTGGTGATGAAGCCCTTTTGTCGGCTATCACCTCTACCATAAAGCGTCTGGAACCATCCGCCAATTTTGTGGTGTTATCAGGCTATCCTGGTAAGACCGCCCGTTTACATGGGTTGCGAGCCGTTAACCGGATTAATCCATTTTCAGTTACCCGGGAAATACGGGGATCAGATTTACTCATAAGCGGTGGAGGCAGCCTTTTTCAGGATGTTACCGGTCCTTTTTCCCTGCCCTATTATATAAGCATAGTAGCCCTGGCCAAACTCCTGCGCAAACCAGTTATCTTCTATGCCCAGGGAGTAGGTCCTATTAACCGCAGGTATAGTAAGCTGCTTATGCGCTGGATAGCTAACCAGGTAGATATAATTACATTACGGGATGATGACTCTTTACAACTATTGCAGCGTATTGGCGTTACTCGCCCGCCCACCCTGGTTACCGCCGATCCGGTATTTACCCTGCAGCCGGGAGAGCAGGATGAACACACTATGAAAAAGCTCCTGGAGCAGGTCGGGATACATTCTTCCTCCCTGGTAGGAGTATCAGTGCGACAGTGGACACCCCTGGAGGGGTACCAAACCCGGCTGGCTTCCCTACTGGATCGTTTGGTACGGACTGGCCTTCAGGTGGTTTTTATCCCTATGGAGTATCCGGCCGATATCGCCGAATCAGTCAAAGTCAGCCATTTAATGCAGGAAAAATCCCTGGTACTAGACCGGCAGTTTTCCAGTCAGGAACATTTGGCCCTGATAAGTCATCTTCATCTTATGATCGGGATGCGTTTACACTCCTTAATCTTTGCGGCCAGCCAGCAGATACCTTTTCTGGGTATTTCCTATGACCCGAAGATTGATGCTTTTCTTAAATTATTCAATCTTAAGCCTTTAGATGGGGATGTTGACCAGATGTATATGCAGGTAGAAGGTTTACTCCAGGACCGAATACAGCTGGAAAAGATGCGGGCTACCGCCGGGCAGTTCCGGGAAAAAGCCGAACAAACCGCCCGCCTGGCCTTATCCTTGATAAAGAAATAGCCGTCCTGTACCAATGCTGCATTTTTTACACCTTATCCACAGGCGTAAAAAATTAGCATCTTTAATAGGACGGCTACCGGTTCGATTAAATCCGGTTTAGCTTACCTCTTTCCCGTCTTGTCCCAGTTAACACTTTGCTTAAGTCGTTTTTACCTTCCGGAACCAAATTCTACTGATTAATGCTTTTTCGGCATTAAATATCATAACTGTTCAGCCCCCTTAACTTAACGGTTCTGACCAGAAAAATCCCGGCGCTTTTTATCCAGGTGCACCGCTATGATATGTTCCATTTCTTCCACTCGCTTTTCCCAGGAGTTTTCCTCAGACAGGGCCAAACGGTGAGCCTGCTTTTCCGGAGTATCATCCAGGGCCCGTTCGATAGCCTGGATAAATCCTTCTTGGCCTGTGCCAATTTCTACTACACCGGCAAATATATCCATCTCCGGCATAGGGGTAGATACAATGGGCTTGCCCGAAGCCAGGTATTCGTAGAATTTTAAGGGGTTTACTGCATAAGATAATGGTCCCGACCGGAAAGGGTTTAAGCATACATCAAATTTCTTCAGATAAGCTGGTAACTCTTCTTTGGAACGTCCCCCTACAAAATGCACATTGGGAAGCCCCTCAAAAGCAGATATATCTGCATCGATCTCTACCGGTCCCACCATAACTATGGACCACTCTGGCCGGGCCAGGGCCACCTGATAAATAAGGTCCAAATCAATCCATTCCTTGATACGGCCAATAAAACCAAGTACCGGCGGTGTAAGGGAGGCCACATCCTCAGCTATCTTCTGGTCACTATCTAAAGCCTGGGCAAAAAGGGCTACATCAGCAGCATTGCGCAGCATATATATCTGGTCGGTAAATTGCTTTTTATCATTATAAAGAGGCTGGGCAGTAGTAAACACCACGTCAGAACAGCGAAGCAGACCTATTTCCATTTCCCGGACTACCCGGGGATCAAATCCCTGAAAAGCCGAGTGTTCATCCACACAATCGTACACCACCATCTTTTCCCCCAGCCGGCCTACCATATCAACCGTATTAGGCAGGTAAGTCAGCAGCACAGGGTCTTTAAATCCCAGCTTTTTACATGCCCGGCGCAGCGACCAGGCCATTAATTTTTGATTAATACGGTTAAAAAAGCGGTAGCGATTAGCCAGCGGCAGCAGCAGTGGAGGAGAGAAAAGCCATAAATTAGGCTTCAAGGGTCGGATGCCCTGACGCCACCATCTCCATTTATACCACAAGGAATGGTCTTTTAAAGGAGACAGGAAGCTTAAGGGAGCCTCCACATAAAGGATTCGATTGGAGGCAGTCATACGCCAGACTAACTGCTGGGTACGGGCCCATAATGGTTCAAAATCTACCCCGGCAATACAAACTATATCCTGATTGTCAAGCCTTTGTGTCATTATTACTCACACCAATTCTGCATATATTTGTTCTACCTGCTGGGCCATATTTTTCAGGGTGAAATTTTTGATCTTCTCCTGTCCGCCGTCCTTTAACCGTTCAGCCCTCTGTTCATCCTTTAGCAAAGCTAGAATAGCCCCGGCCAGGGCAGAAGGATCACGGGGCGGCACCAGGATTCCATCTTTCCCGTCTTCGATTATTTCCAGGATACCTCCGATGGCACTGGCCACAACCGGTACCCTAAAATACATGGCTTCCAGTATAACTAAACCCAGACCCTCCATTATCGAAGGCACACACAGCAGATCAGAAACCCCATATATATCCTCGATCGGTGTATAGTAACCCGGCATTCTTACCCGCTCATTAAGCCCCAGCTCATTTACCAACCTGGTTATATTACCCCTTTCAGGTCCTTCCCCAATAATTAAAAACTGCACTCCGGGGTAACGATCCAGCACCTGACGGGCAGCCCGCAGGAAGTACTCATGTCCCTTGACCGGGTGGAGTCGGGCTACCATAGTTATGATTTTTAGATTGGGATTTAGCCCCAGTAAATCCTGCATCTGTTCTGGTGGACGCGGGGATACGAATTTGGAAGTATCCAAGCCATTATGTATAACCTCTATTCGTTCCGGAGCCACCTGCATAGACTCTATTTCCTGGCGAATGGCATCAGATATAGCTATAAACCGATCTGTATAGCGGTTGGTCAGCTTAGTAAGAAAACGGGCGAAAACCGCCTTAAACCAGGTATCATAATCATAGCGCAACACACTATGTACGGTAGTTACTACCGGAACCCCCAGACTGTGCCCGGCAATCCTGGCCACCAGGTTGGCCCGCACCCCATGAGTGTGCACGATATCAACTGTATGATCAAAGATATAATCCTGCACCGGCCCTACCGTAGTTATATCCAGTTTGTTACGCATAGGGATAAGCTGGGCCGGGAAACCTTCTTTACGGGCTACTTCAACAAAAGGACCCGGGCATAGGCAAATCAAGTGTGGTTCATATCGGCTCTTATCCAGGAGCCTCATTAAAGTAAGAACCAACTCTTCTGCACCACCTATTTCTCCCCCACCTATGACATGAAGAACTCTGGTTTTAACCATTTCCTTTCTCCTCCACCTTTTCCGGTTCCACCAGCGGTAGGGCTACCAGAACCCCCAGGAAAAACCAGAAGTAGGTTGCCATCAAGGGGAATTCAAACATGTTTTCCACAAAATTATGCCCTAAAACAGCCACTAAACCAACAAAGATACCGGTTCCCAGTATATGCAGGTACCGGTCATTGATCTGTTCCAGCGATCGTCTTCCTACCCGCAGGGCTGACAATATCAGATATAAAAATGCACTGAGACCTACTATTCCCATTTCGGTAGCTATTTTAAGATAAAAATTATCCACACTATAGGCAGATCCGGGGAAATTAGCAATAGCAACTCCCCCTCCAAAACGCCCTAATCCTAAACCGGTAGTCGGTTCTCCTTGCCAGTATTCTACCGCCTGAGTCCAGCGGGCAATCCTTCCTCCCGTTTCACTGGAAGCAACGTACTGGGGGCTTAACATATAAGCCATCCGGTTATATACCGATGGTACTGCCACCGGGGTCAACATAGCCAGAACTACCAACACCAGAATAATCCTTTTATCCAGCCATAGACCCAGCAGGATAAAAGCGAAGAAAAACACCAGCCAGGCTCCCCGGGACAAGGTAAAAACCAGGCAAAGCAATAAAATACCGCTTACCCCGAGATAAATCCGTTTTTTCAGCCAGTTCTGGGTCGCCATGAAAGAAGCAAAGGCGATACTGATTTGTAATATGAGAAAACTCCCCAGCACATTAGGACTGCCTATAAAGGAAAAAGCCCGAGTACGTATGCCGGCTTCCGCCTGGTCCACCCAGGTAGATGGAATCTCTACCCCGGTGATGTACTGGTAAATACCATATAAAGCCACGATAACTCCCACCACCAGGAATATATCACAGAGATTCTTCACCTGCTGCCGGCCACTAACCAGGTTGACAGCTACAAAAAACCAGAAGGTATATTCCAGTAAGGCCCTTAATTCCATAATAGCTATAGCAGTCTCTTGGGTTTTAATGAGATATATAAAAAATACCGTCCCATAAAATATCAACAAGGGTAATAAAAGTTTACCCCCATGAGGCTTGATCCCCTTTAGGGCTACCAATAGAATCCATAGGCCGACAATGGCTATGAATAGCAATTCATCCCATAAACTGGCCATAACAGCCGGACCGTGAGAGCGCAGCCCATAATCAATTAAAACATAAGCCGTGACTATATATAATAAAAAGCGTTGCAGGTTTTCCAGTTTTGTTTCCACAAGGCATCTCCTCTGCCATTACAATTATTCTGTACGTATCCACCATTTGAACAGCCGGTAAATTAGGGTTCCCTTCCCAATGCCGGGAGCCTTAACCAGCAGGGGTATAACTATGGCTAAAAAGGCTATAACCAGGCTGGCTGGTACATTAGCCTCCGGGTTGATAATTATATCAGTAATAAAATAGAAAAATACCAGCAGCCCGATAAACCCTACCGGGTTTTGTATCAGGTAGCTGGAAGAAGCTAACCGGTTTATAGGTTGCCCTATACGATACAGGCCCTTTACTAGTGCCTGTACTAACCAGGCACTGCCCCGGTAAAACCAGGATCCCGCAAAAACCTGGGAACGGTCTGCCGGGGGGGCAAATAACCACCCTAAAAACCAGCTTCCCGCCAGAATTTTAAATACAAAACTATGCTGAGTATATCCCATAGGCCTACTCCTTGATCTTAATTTCCAAAATTTCCCCCTGGACTTCGAATATCTCCGTTTTAACAATAAATTTATCCAGCCCTGCTCTAACCTGCTGCCCAGCCAGGTATAGCTCGGCACCAGTATTGGAAATAGGACCTTCCAGGGTTAAATAAATATCCTTGCGAAATGGGTGTTTTTGCAAGATCAACTCTCCATCCGCCCGGGTGTCAGTATCACGGGCCGTTTCGATACGTAACTCGGTAACTTTTACCGGCTGCACCTGACCGCGAGCTACCAGTTGATCGCCTACTTTAATCTGTTCTGCTACTTCTGGACGTACATAAGGGCATATTACCTTAACTTCGGCGGTGCGTGTCACAGCCGGATCTGCATTTCTATCCCGGTAAAAATACCCCAGGGCTACTACCACAATTAAAAGCAAAACCACCAGGTCGATAATATTAATTATTCCGAATAGCCTACCTTTATCATCAATCACCGGTACTCCTCCTTGGCCGATCCATTTATTCTCTAGTATCATATAGCAAATTAGCTGCCCCCGCAACCTTCAGGCGGGATTATAAGCAACCAGATAAAATTTTTTTAATCCCTGATCAGGCTAGAATTGGTACTCCCCCATTACCCTGGGGTTTGCTATACTATTGATATTAACTGGAAGCATATTCCTGATAGGCTTATTTGCCGGATAAACTCCCTTTTACCATTATATACAGTGCTTAGTGCTTATAGTGCTCTATTTTAGATTATGTAAGATTGTGGGGTGTTACTTTATGAAAGGAACCGTAGTAGGAACATGGTTGAATAGCCTGGAAGAGATTTACGGCCCAGCCATACTGGAGGAAGCTCTTATGACCCGGGGCTGGTCCCGCCAGAGAATAATTACTCCCCTGGAAGATATACCTGATAACGAACCCCGGGAGATCGTTGCCTGGGTGGCACAAAAGGTAGGAAAGACCCCCCAGCAGGTATGGAGAGAAATAGGCCGCAGCAATATAGCTAGTTTTCACCAGGCTTACCCTTCCTATTTTGACCGCAAAAGCCTTAAAGATCTTTTGGTTATGATGGACGAATTACACCTGCAGCTGACCCGGAAAATTCCCGGAGCCACCCCTCCGCGCTTACTGGCTGAGCTACACGGTCCCCGGGAAATGGAATTAACCTATCAATCCCCTCGGGGTATGTTCGATTACTTTTTGGGCCTTTTAGAGGGATGTGCTGATTTTTTCCAGGAAAAACTGGAGATAAAGGTTTTAGAACAGGGCACTCAGGATAAGGTTAAATTCATGCGGGTACACCTGGTGCTGGAAAAAGGTGAAGATTATCAAAAACATTACCGCTGGAATACCTGGTTGTCCTCTATATCAGGAGGACGATTGCCGGTCAAAATCGCTCTTTTTTCGGCACTGCTGACCCTACCCATATTCCTTATAGGTCAAGGACTTGGTTACCTGCCTTTCGTTTATACCGGAGCTGTCTTGGTCGCCACTTTGCTGCTGGCTTCCATAACCCTGAAACCCCTGCAAGGATTAGAGACACAAGTGCAGCAGCTCCAGGATTTCGACTTTGCTACTGATACTGCCCTCCATACCGGGGATCACCTGGAAGTTATCAGTCAACAGCTGGAACAGCTTAAGCTGGCTATACGCAAGGACTTTTTATATTTAAAAGGCGGTACTGATGATCTACACAGCTTTAGCCAAAAATTCAGTGATATAGCCCGGGAAATGGAAGAGGTTTCCGATGTAATTGCCGCCGTAGTCCAACAGGTATCGGAAGGAGCCGTATACCAGGCTCAGGAAACGGAAAAATCCGTCAATGTGCTTACGGGAAATATTGACAATTTAAACGGAATTGCACAGCGGGAACTGGATACCCGAACCAGTCTGGAAGAGGCCGTAAACAGTATTCATAATTCTTTTGGTGAAGTAAAACGGGTAGCTGGTTTGCTTCTGGAAACCCGGGATCAGTTTCGTGATGTAAACCGGCAAGGTACTGATCTTTCCGAACGGGTAGAAAACATTATGGAGATTGTGACTACTGTGGAAGGGATTGCTGATCAGACAAACCTGCTGGCCCTTAATGCTGCCATTGAGGCCGCCCGGGCTGGTGAACAAGGACGGGGTTTTGCTGTAGTTGCCGAGGAGATCCGCCAACTAGCTGATGATGTCAAACAGGCCGTCAAAACTATCAATGAGAACCTGCAGCATTTCGTAAACGAAGTAAATACACTGGTAATTGATATTCAAGCCCAGTTTAAACAATTAGAAAATAGTAACCGGGGATTGGAACAGGCCGTAGAAGAAAGTCTAAACTCTACTCATGCTATTGAACAGGTAGCTGCAACTATTGTAGCATTGGTGGAGGAACTGTCCGGTGAAACTAAACATATTTCGGAAGTATTCCAGAATCTGCATACCCTGGCCGCTATAGCTGAAGAAAATTCAGCCTCCAGCGAAGAAATGAGTGCCAATGTAACCGAATACTCCGACAAAATTAAAGACCTGACCAGCTATATCCACCAGTTAGAACAACTTACCGGCGGATTCCAGGAAGAAATGCGTAAATACAGCATTTAACCAGGTAAACACAGGAGGAAATATGAAGGGCCGGAGGCGGAGGAAAGGCATATGCACAATAGTGTCATGTTTTTCCCTGCTTCCAGCCCTTTTTCTGTTTTCCCCGCTTCTTAACCCTATGCCAGCCACTAACCGGCATGCTTTTAATCCTGTTTATAATTCACGTGGTCTCAAGGTAGGAAAGAGGATGACATCACGAATAGAAGGCGAACCAGTAATAAGCATCACTACCCGGTCAATGCCAATCCCTAAACCTCCCGCTGGGGGCATACCATATTCCAGGGCATTTATGTAATCCTCATCCATCATATGGGCCTCTACGTCTCCACCCGCCCTTTTTTCCATCTGCTTCACAAAACGTTCCTTTTGATCGATAGGATCATTTAATTCCGAAAAGGCGTTCGCAATCTCCCTTTGCATGATAAAAACTTCGAAACGGTCGGTAAATTGGGGATTTTGCTGATTACGTTTTGCTAATGGCGAAATCTCCACCGGATGACCATAAATAAAAGTAGGCTGAATCAGCTTATCCTCTACAAATTCCTCAAAAACCTCATTGATAATTTCCCCCCGGGTGGCTTGAGCAGAAATTTCCATATTTAAACCCCGAGCCGCCTGGCGAGCCTCTTCATCAGTAGTTATGACCGTAAAATCCAGACCCGTATGCTCTTTAATGGCATCTAGCATGGGAATCCTTCTCCAGGGAGGTGCAAAGTTAATAATTTGCCCTTCAAATTCCACCTCCATGCTGCCATTAACCTTCATGGCTACCGTAGAAATAAGATTTTCGGTTAGTTCCATCATAATCTGGTAATCAGCATAAGCCTGGTATAATTCCAACATGGTAAATTCCGGGTTATGACGGGTGGATATACCTTCATTGCGGAAATTACGGTTAATCTCATAAACCCTTTCCAGCCCGCCCACAATAAGACGTTTTAAATATAGTTCCGGAGCTATACGCAGGTACAGATCAATATCCAGGGCATTATGGTGAGTAATAAAGGGGCGAGCTGCTGCTCCGCCAGCAATAGGCTGCATCATGGGGGTTTCTACCTCTAAAAATCCCCGGCTATCCAGGTAATTACGCATCTCTTTTATGATGCGGCTACGTTTTATAAATACCTCTTTAACTTCCGGGTTAACAATAAGATCCACGTAGCGCTGCCGGTAACGCAATTCCACGTCCTTAAGACCGTGCCATTTTTCCGGCAGGGGATTTATTGACTTGGATAGATAGGTAAAATCTCTGACGTGAATACTGATTTCTCCCTTTTGAGTACGAAAAACCTCGCCTTTGATACCTAGGATATCGCCAATATCCATCTTCTTAAACAGCTCATATTTCTCTTCCCCTACATCCTGCTTGCGGAAATAGAGCTGAATACTTCCAGAGAGATCGTGCATATCAGCAAATCCGGCCTTACCATGGCGGCGTTTGGACATAATCCGGCCGGCTATGATTACTTCCTGCCCTTCGTTGGCATCGAAATTATCTATAATTTCCTGGGCGGTTGCATTACGATCAAAACGCTGGCCAAATGGATCAACGCCGGCAGCACGAAGTTCATCAAGTTTCTCTAGTCGTACTTTTTTTAGCTCATTCAAGTTTACATCTACCGGTGTATTCAAATCTGACAATGGTAACACTTCCTTAAAAGACAAAATAGGACATGATAGTATAGCACCTCTCCGGATCGACTAAGCCTAACCTCTGATTTATCTTTCGACCTTAACTATTTTATATTTTATAAGTCCTGCCGGAGCCTCAACTTCCACTATTGAATTGACCTTTTTCCCCAGAATCGCTTTACCGACTGGAGACTCGTTTGATATTTTACCATCTTTAAGTTTGGATTCTACTGAGGAAACCAGGGTGACGGCAATTTCGCGGCCCGATTTCATTTCCTGTAAGGTAACCCGGGATCCAAAGGAAACAACATCTGTACGAATTTCGGTATCTTCCATTAAGCGGGCTTTTTTCAAAATATTTTCTAAAGATATAATACGGCCTTCTATAAAGGCCTGTTCATTCTTAGCATCTTCATATTCTGAGTTTTCCGATATATCTCCAAAAGCAATAGCCTGCTTGATCCGTTCGGCTACTTCCTCCCGTCTAACCGATTTCAAATGCTCTAACTCAGACTCAAGTTTGCTTAAACCCTCTTTAGTTAATAGAACCTCTTTTTCTTCCGCCATCAAATCGCTCCCTCACTTATTAAGTTCAAAAAGCGAGCTATGCTCGCTTAACCTCCTAAAAATGTCCGGGCTGCCAAATCCTTTATGGTATTATAAAGACCTTATATAGCCTTGTCAAGGAAGAGGTCCCATAGTCCCACACGTTCCCCGGCTTCTTTAAGTACCAAGAGGGGTTGCGGATTTTGGACCTTCGCTTTAGTTTGTTCTGCATAATCAAAAGAAATTCCTGCCTGCATCAATAGACAAGTCTCTAGAATAGGCGCCAAATTATAAAGGGCAGTATCTATGGATGCACCGGTTAAGTCTGCCTCTATTTCCGGTGCCATATAGCGGCTGTTATTATCCAGCCTTATGAAAAACACCCCTGGTGATAAGATATTAAATTGGTAGGCAAGGGCATCAAGACTCATAACCAATTCACCTTGGGCCCATTCCCCCGGGTTAAGATAGCTATTACTCACCGCACAACCATGATCATATAACAGGCGGTAAGTCACCACTTCATAGTGAACCGGATCTAGGGTTTGAATACCAATAGGAATTCCATACTGGCTGGTGGCCACGATTAAATCACAGTACTCTTCCACCTCCCCAACCAGAATTACCCGCTTAATATCGTGACGAGATATAGTTCTCTCCAGCAGAACCAGAGCCAGGGCTTTAATAAAATTATCCCCAAAAATTCTGGGAAAAGCCGTGGTTAATTCATACATTTGGGGCTTAATACGCCGATCTACTGCCATAACCGGGAGTTGCAACTCTTCCATGATACCCCCAGATTTATTCATAACTACCTGACGGTTACCAGCACTTAATAACTGAAAGTTACCTGGTCCCAGAGGAATACGAATATTACAGCCGGCACCCATGCCTGGAACCTCAATAAGTTGCTTTATCCGGGGATAGAAAAAAACCGGGGTTAGCCGGTCCAGAAAATACTTCTGAAATACTAACCCCGTACGGTCACTTTCATTTAAATTTAACAAAGCAAAGTCTACATCAAACATCCATCTTCTCCAAATCCACAACACCAGGTTTAAAATCCAGTTCTTTTAACATGGCAAAATAATCATCCGGTGAAATTTGGTCAATCGGTCGGCCTATGATGGTAATCATTAAGGCCTCAATTACATTAGTACCGAAGGAACGACCTCCCATGTCAGGGGTAGTGGTGATTACCTTACTTATACCTCGCTGTTTAAGCATTTTCATATCGTCTGATGTAGTCGTATTGGTAATAATAACTTGCCCATTTAATTTTTCCGGTAAATAACGGCGAATATACAAAAAGTCTCCCGCTAATACCTCTGCATCATAATAATATTTAGAATGTTTGGGAATTATGACTTCCTGATTATCCCCAGTCGGGTAAAGTTTATCAAAAGGCATACGAACAACAAAAGGTGCTGCTATACGCCCAAAAATCCTCAGGGTATTTAGCGAATGCAGGGGTAGGGGCACACCTACCGTATAAATGAAATCCCCCAGGGTCAGCCTGGCTCTCACCTCCTCGAAAGCCTCTGCCATACCAAACCTGTCTACCGCACATACCATAAGAACCTTTTTCCCGCGCAGGTCGAGAATACCCTGTTGCTGGATATCCATAATACATTTTCTTTCCAGGGTGTTTTTTAGCCCGCTACCGTCAACCATAGGAGTTTTTTTAGCTTCGGCTACCAGGCGTTTAGCATCTTTGATAATGTAAGGCTTACCTGCTATGCGTATATAAAGGTCAATTCCACCCATACCAAAGGCATCTACTTTGCCATCCAATTGGCGTATCAGGCTAATGGCTTTATCCCAGTCGCCATCGGTTCCTATCCTCTCGATGCGAACTTTTTCACCCATAAAATCAGTTTCAAAACTGTGGTCCCTTTTGGAAGATCCCAGACTTACACTGACAACATGTTTCAAGAGAAACCCTCCTTGCGAACTAATTGGTTTATTTACCAGCCATTAAAAGGGCCGTGCCGATTTTATAGATCGCAATATTTTTTTAATTTCTTCGGGATCAACCCACTTATCCTCAGTAATAGGTGAGGACCCAATCTCAATAAAAATTACCTGAGCATCCAGAATACCTTCCAGTAGTTTTAGTCTTTCATCAGAGCCTACACAGATCACAACTTCATAAGAGCGTACCCGGCTAGTCAGGTCCATGAGTTCATTAAGTAATTCCTTGCCGCTGCGATTATTAACAAAGTCCAGGCGTTCCTTTTCGGTCATTAAAAGGATAAAGTCTACGCCTTCTCGCTCCAGAATCTCCCGGATCTCCTCCTTATTAAGGATGGGAAAACCGACAAAAGCAATCGACTGGCCTTTACGCAGCTCACCAATCCCTTCCAAACGGGAAATGAAAGTACGATCAATCTTCAGCCGGTCAGCCACTTCTTGTTGGGAAAAACCCCGTGAACGTAGTGTTAAAGCTTTTTGTAGTGTTTTTTCGATTTTCTGCCAGCTTATAATTTTATCCTGAATACGGAATATATCCATAACTGGCCTCCTTGCGCACAGTTTTGTGTACAGACTTATTTTACCATCCCGGCCAGCAGCATACAAGCTGGAATAAACTAGCGCCTACCAGAATCCTGATAGGCGCACATTATTAATATTAATTACACTACTAAAACCCTAAGTACGGTTTTATGTAAATAGCACAGGTAACCACAATACAAGTTATCTTATCCGCCAGCATCATGGCGGCCCGTAAGATCGCTAATATCACACCCCATAGCCAGGCATCAATAGTGGATAAACGCCTGGGATTATCTTGCTTGTTTGAATACATAAATATGGAGAGCAACGTTAAGCGGAGCATGGTAGGAAACACCCTGTGAAGGCCCAGCGCGAAAGGGGGCGAGCGACACGGACGTCGCAAGCGGGCCGCACCCACAGGGCACCACTGATGTTCGTTATTTCTCACCAACCAGGTCGTTGAACATGGATGTAAATCGGCCCGATGCCCCTGGAACCGCAAGACAAGCAGCTGGTGTTTCCCATGCAGAGCGTGGAGCCGTAATATTTATGTATTCAAACTACGTAATATATCTATTTAGTAAAGGAACCGTTCATGCCTATAACCTTGGATTGATGGCACTGATGATAGCGATTAATTCCTGCCGGGTTTGGGCCTGGTTAACCTCTTCCCGCAGCCGGGCTGCTCCTCTGACCCCTTTCATATACCAGGAAAAATGTTTGCGCATTTCCCTTACTGCTACCGGTTCTCCTTTAAACCGGCAGGCCAGATCCAGATGACCAATAGCAGTTTGAACCCGTTCCCCGGTAGTAGCTGGAGGCACTTGCTCTCCTTTTTCCAGCCGGGCCACCGTTTCTCGAAAAATAAAGGGGTTGCCCATAGCCGCCCGGCCGATCATAACTGCATCACAACCTGTTTGTTCGATCATACGTACGGCATCGTCAGCCGACCATATATCGCCATTGCCAATCACCGGAATAGTCACTGCTTTTTTTACCCGGGCAATAGCCCCCCAATCAGCCTGGCCGGAATAGAATTGTTCCCGGGTACGGCCATGAACTGCTACGGCACTAGCCCCTTCCTGTTCAGCGATGCCGGCTAATTCAACACAGCTCTCATTATGATCATCCCAGCCTTTGCGCATCTTAACCGTGACAGGAACCTGAACCGCCTGTACCACCTGACGGATAATATTTCTACTCCGGGGCAGATCCCTCATCAAAGCTGACCCTTCTCCATTTTTTACGATTTTGGGAGTAGGACAGCCCATGTTAATATCAATAATAGTAGCCCCCTTTTGCTCTACCAGGCGGGCTGCTTTAACCATGGCATCCGCTTCGGAGCCAAAAATTTGGACTGCTATGGGAAGCTCTTCACCAGATAAATCCACCATATGGTGGGTACGCTCCTGTCCGTAAACTAGTCCGAGATCACTAATCATTTCTGTATAAACCATGCCACAGCCAAATGACTTCATAATAATGCGATAAGCCTTGTCAGTGACACCTGCCATAGGTGCTGCCAGTACCCGGTTGGAAATAGCTACATTACCAATAGAAAACATTCATTTACCCCCGGTTTATCTCATAAATGATCCTTAGCCCATCCAGGGTGAGAAAGTCATCAACTACATCGATCACATCTGTTTCCCGGGCAATAGTCGCCGCCAACCCCCCAGTTGCCACCACCTGGGGCTGTCCTTTTATTTCTTTTTTCATACGATTTATAATACCTTCTACCTGGCCCACAAAGCCAAAAATAATACCAGATTGCATACTGGCTACCGTGTTACGACCTACTACGTTTTTAGGCCGGACCAGTTCTACACGAGGAAGTTTAGCCGCCCTGGATACCAGAGCTTCGGTAGAAATGCGTATACCAGGCGCTATAGCCCCACCCAGGTATTCAGCTTTCTCATTGACCAAGCAAAAAGTAGTAGCCGTACCGAAATCCACAATAATAAGTGGCCCACCATATTTATGATAGGCGGCTACTGCGTTAACCACCCGGTCCGCCCCTACATCACGGGGATTATCATATTTAATAGGCATACCAGTTTTGACCCCGGGCCCTACTACTAAAGGTTTGCAGGAAAAATAACGGCTGCTCATTTTCTCCAGTTCCATCATTAAACTGGGTACTACAGAAGACATAACAACTGCTTTTATACCGCGTATATTAAGGTTATGGTGTTCAAAAAGAGCCTTTAAAATCATGCCGTATTCATCACAGGTACGGATCGTATCAGTACGCAACCGCCAGTGGGTTAATAGCTTGTCTCGTGAAAACACTCCCACTACAATATTGGTATTACCCACATCAAATACTAATATCACGGCCATCCCTCCATCCCATATTTTCCTTATCTTATTCAGCCCGGCTGAGTAGCGTCATTATGATCTGATCATTTTTAATAATAAAGCAAAGATGGCGTGAATACCAGTAGGCTTAGGGGGAGGGACCATACCGCCAATTTTAATCCTGCCAATTTTTATAACCCTGAATACTCTCTGCTCCTTGTACAGCACGAATTACTGCTTGGGCCAGTACCTCTTGGGCCAGATACCCTACCAGGTTAACATCGGCAGTTATATCGCCGGTAGCCAAAGCAAATACCGTATCTCCATCATACATGGTGTGGATAGGGTTAATAACCCGGGCTAGACCATTATGGGCCATCTGGGCTACTTTGGTAGCCTGGCTTTTGTTAAACTCTGCATTACAGGCCACCACGGCAATGGTAGTATTACTACCGCCATCTACATGCGAAGGGTAATCGGCCATATACTTAAGATAGGCATCTTTAGTCCCTATAATCTTGCCATTATCATCTCTAACTCCAGCAATGATTCGGCCCAACCCCGGCGTAAACACATCCCCAAAGGCATTTACCGCTACTAAAGCCCCTACGGTTAACCCATTTTCCAGTTGTATGGACCAGGAACCTAATCCACTTTTGGTACAATTATTATAACCCCGGAGCTTGCCAACGGTAGCTCCGGTTCCTGCGCCAACATTACCTTCCTCTACTTTCCTTCCGGCTGCCTGGCAAGCTCTATATCCCATCTGTCGATCCGGCCTGATGCGATAATCTCCTACCGCCAGATCAAATATTACTGCCCCTGGTACAATGGGTACCACCGTAGGTCCCACCGAATGACCTATACCCCATTCTTCCAGGTAGTCCATCACCCCACCGGCAGCATCCAGACCAAAGGCACTCCCCCCGCTTAATAATATGGCATTAACCTTTTGCACCATATTAATAGGAGAAAGTAAATCTGTTTCACGAGTACCCGGGGCCGCCCCCCTTACATCAACACCGCCAACTGCTCCTGACGGGCCGGTTAAAACCACTGTGCAACCAGTCAGAGCATCTATATCCTGCTGAGACCCTACCTGGATACCGGGAACATCAGTAATCGAATTAGCCATAATAACTTACCTCACTTTAGGCACTTTACCTTTTTGCCATACAGTTTCGCCCCGGATATCTAATCTCCTGCTTAACTCCAGGGCTAACCAGGCCGCTACTACCACTTTCCCCAGGTCGAAGATTATAAAGGGGAAAAAGCCTAATTTTAGTATTTGCAGAATATCTACAGTATGTCCCAGATAGAAGCTAAGTATGAGATACATATAGGGCAAGCCGATTAAGTAGTAAACTATTACCGCTACCACCCCGGCACCAATAAAACTTAATAAACTAGAATGTTTAAGTACCCGGGCTTGAACCCAGCCGGCTATAGGAAAGGCTAAGATAAAGCCAAAGCTAGGTATTAATACATAAGCCGGACCCCCATAAGGAGGTACAGAAAAAACTGGCAGCCCTACTAACCCTAACAGTAAATAGGCCAGCATGCTAAGAAAAACTCCCCGTGGAGATAATAAGGAAGCCGCCAGCAGCATAACCAGAGGTTGCAGACTAAACGGTATTACTACCACCGGCTGAAATATACGTACCAAAATAGTAAGAGTGCACATCAAAGCCGTAAACAAAGCAGCCAATACTATCTCCCGTGTGGACATCTGCATCTTTTCCATCGTCCCTTTCTTGAGTTGTTAACCAGAATTGTACCACCAGGTTAACATCAAGTCCATACCCCTACCCATGTATACAAGAAGCAAGAGGAAGTCCCTTTACTTCCTGATGCGGTAATCCGAAAGGGGAATAGCGGAACCTTTTCCTTGTTTACCCTCAAAATAATACTATATAGCAACTTCCGCGATAGGCTGTCATTGTACGAACCTTCTCTATTATTTACCCTTAAAATAATACCGGCTTTTTATTACCTATTTAGAGATTTTCGAACCATTTCCAGATGTTCTTCCAGGTTTTCTGCCGTAACCCTTACTCCAAAATCTGCGGGTAGAGAGGGATCAGCCTGATCCATTAACCGGTGGGCGATCAAGGTCCCTACAGGAGGATAAAAATGACTGGCATCATAATAGTTGTCTAGATTAGTAGTTATGGAGTTAGGATACATAAAGTTGTAAACCTCTCCAAACACCTCCACTGTATCCCGCAACCATTGTTCATACCAGGGTAGTTTGCCCTGTTCCACCAACACCTGGAATAAGGGATCGGAAATGGGGGTGGTAAATACTACGAATTGGCTGTGGGGATGATCTGCCTTTAATTTTTGCAGGGTGGAACGTACGTCACCATAGCTATAACCAGGGCCGTAGACTGATTCGCTGTACCATTTTAAATTGGCCTCTACCCGCCATTTCTTTTCCGCAGCCGGGATGGGATTTAAAATCTTGACATTGTCCCGGGTATAGGCATAATTTTCCTCCCGGTTATTACGGGAGGCATCAAAATCCCGCCAAGCGTATTTCAGCACATCTGAGGAAAGCAGGGTTTTAAATCGGTACCCCAGCTGACCAGCCTGAGCAAAGTAGTAGTCAGGGGACTCGAAGCTGTTCTCTACCTCCAGATTTTTATTAGTGGCAAAGAAGTCTAGTCCCAAAATAATATAGTTAAAATCCCGGCCATTTTGATTTTGAGCATACCGGGCATAATCATAGTATTCTCCTAACAGCATATTACTCAGGGCATAATTATAAGCATTATAACCCTTAAAATCATACTGGTTAATGTAGGTGATACGACTGCTCCCCATAATCAGGCTATCATACTGCCGGTTACCAAAAGTTATCCGATTAGTTTTCTGCTGCCGTTCGTTAAAAGATAGTTGGATACGGTTATACTGGTGGGCATGGTTAAAATTCCATAGTGGATCAATTAAAAAATTAAACCCGCCTATTACCAGCAAAGGGATTAACATTAAAGTCAGGGTAGCAATTATCCATTTACGATAAGGCTCCATTTTATTACTCCTGTTTAATATTTCTAAAAATTAAAATATAAAAACTCACTCACCCTGGTTAGGCTAACTATAGAGGCAATCCCCAAAATACTAATCACCAGAGCACTTAACCAACCCGGGCGGAAACGGTCTTTCATCTGCATGGTATTGCGGAAAATTAATACCACTGCCATAAAAACTACTACCATAGGCAAAGCCTGGGGCAAGTACTCTTCCATACTAAATCCTCCAAAAGTAACTCCATAGGAGGCTAGTCCACTTAATTTATAAGCCAAAGATTCCGGAAGCTTAACTCCGCTTAATCCTAACATAGCCCTCAGGACTTTAATGGCATCCTCCCAGGTAGTAGCGCGGAAGAAAACCCAGGCCACATTTACAAAATTGAAGGTAATAAACCAAGCTAAAATATGGTTCATTTTCAAGTTTAATTTTTGCCATGCCCGGTTGATTACCAGGGCTACTCCGTGTAAGAAACCCCAGAACACAAAGGTCCAACCGGCTCCATGCCACAAGCCCCCGATGAGGAAAGTAAGCATTAGATTCCGGTAGGTACGAGCTGGTCCCTGCCGGTTACCCCCCAAGGGAATATAAATGTAGTTGCGCAAAAACCTGCCTAGGGTCATATGCCAGCGCCGCCAGAAATCCTGTATAGATAGTGCTTTGTAGGGTGAACTGAAGTTTATAGGCAGGCGGATATTAAACATTAAGGCAGCCCCGATAGCCATATCAGTATAACCACTAAAATCAAAATAGAGTTGAAAAGTATAGGACAGGGAAACGATCCATCCTTCCAGTAAGGTTAAATAAGTAGCCGTATCAAATCCATAGGTAGCCCAGATAGCAAAGGTATCTGCTATGAGTACTTTTTTAGCCAGGCCGATAAAGAAAAGAAATATCCCGGCTGCTATATTGCGGGTGTTTACAGTTTTTCTATCTGGATCGTTAAATTGGCCCATCATTTCCCGGTGATGAACAATAGGTCCGGCAATTAACTGGGGGAAAAAGGATACAAACAAGGCATAGTTCAACAGGTTATATTCTCGGGTCTCCTGCCGGTAAGCGTCTACCAGATAGGCAATCTGCTGAAAGGTAAAAAAGCTAATGGCCAGGGGCAAAAGTAATCCCAGGGGCTTTATATGGGTAGAAAATAGAAAATTTACATTATTGATGAAAAAATCCGCATATTTGAAATAGCCTAAAAGCCCTATATTAAATACTAATCCGGTTATGAGGATGTTTTTACGGGATACTGGTAAATTTTGATCTTTGCCCAGCCATGAACCAAGCCGGTAGTTGATCAGAATAGATATAACAATCAAGGGCAGGTAAGCAATGTTCCACCAGCTATAGAAAAACAGCGATCCGGCCACCAGCCATACCCGGGCAGCAGTGGTCCGACCTAACCAGTTTATAAAAAAATACCCGATCAGCATCAGGGGTAAAAATGCAAAAATGTATTCGTATGAATTAAATAGCAAGGTCCTGGCTCCTTAATCTTTGAAATAATCTGTCCCTAAAGATAATATAGATTATATTCGCTATTGGCAATCTTTTATAGCTTTTCGGGGAGTTAGCCACGGCTAAGGACTTATCTATTGTCCGCGACTACTTAAGCCCTAACCCGTTTTTTCACTTGTTTAGGCTTACTCCTGAATTATACAGGATGTAAACCATCCGGCTTCGAGTTTGCCTACATTAGCAGGCTGTCCTCTTTAAAAGCCAGCCTTAGTTCACCTATGCCAAATTCCCCTTATGGTATCCTCTAATCCTTACGATTATCCAGTGACGCCCCTGATCTTATCACTGGCCGGTGATAAGTTTTCTTTGGAACCCACCAATTTCCGCAAACATACATTCATAAACTAAAAAAGGCTTCTGATGAAGCCTTTTTAATTATAACACAGAGAAAACCTGATCCGAATAAGCGGAAACCAGTCAGTTTACCAGCCCAGATGGATTAGGTTAATGGATTGGCAAAGGTTAATCGGGCGAACAGTAAAGATAATTAGCTCATATGCCGCGGACTAATATAAATAGGTGATAAATTATTTTTATTAGTAATAATACCCCCATATTTTTTATCCCGATTGTGGCCTAAAACGCCCCCGTTGCTTAAACCCCGCCAAACACTACCTATCCCTGGCCGCCCGCCGATTAGTCGGGTCTTTTTATGAGTAAATTTCTATCAGGTCAAAACTTATATCCATACTGACTACCGAATGGGTGAGAGCCCCTACCGAAATAAAGTCTACCCCGGTTTTAGCTACCTCCACCAGATTTTCTTCTTGTATACCCCCGGATGCTTCTAAAAGGGCCCTGCCTTCAGCCATTTCTACGGCTTTTTTCATATCTTCCAGGGTCATGTTGTCCAGCAGGATAATGTCAGCCCGTGATTCCAGGGCTTCCTGCAGCTGCTTTAGATCTTCTACTTCAACCTCAATTTTTACAGTATGGGGCACTTTTTGACGTATAACACTAATCGCTTTTTGAATACCACCTGCTGCCCGAATATGGTTATCTTTAATCATAACCCCATCATATAGCCCGAAACGATGGTTACGAGCTCCCCCTACTGCTACCGCATATTTTTCCAGGTAGCGCAGTCCCGGGGTAGTTTTGCGGGTATCCACCAGCTCAGCTTTGTTGTACTTGATCATTTCCACCATTTGCCTAGTGCGGGTAGCTATCCCTGACAGGCGCTGCAGAAAATTAAGAGCGACTCTTTCCCCGGTTAAAAGTGCCCGGGTGGTCCCTCGAACCTCAGCAATAGCTTCCCCGGTTGCTACTTGCTCACCATCTGCTTTATAAATAGTAAACTTAAGATCCGCATCCAGAAAGATGAGAACTTGGCGCACTATTTCAAGACCCGCTACAATTCCCGGTGATTTAGCATAAAAGATCCCCCGGGCCTTTTGTTCAGCGGGAACCAGATTGCCAGTAGTGATATCCTGGTGGCCGATATCTTCTTCCAGTGCCCTTCGTACCAGGTCCTGCAAACCCAAAAACTCCATCATCGTCCTCCTAATATGTACAATTTATAGCAGCGTAATTCGCATTATCGTTAATTATCCCATAAAACCCTTTATGTTTTAAGCCGGGTTTAAACTAACATTAGCTAAGGTCCTTCTGACAACTGCTAATAAACTGGTTCATTTTACCGTTAAACCCCGGGCCAGTTAAAGCGGGCTTTTTCAGCTTCCCAAAACCTCCGGGAAATGTTACCTGGCCAGGAGTTTACCCATCGTTAATTACCGTTAAAATTACAGCCACGCTAACACTTTAACAATTAACGAAGGCAATATGGCGCAGCCAACGCAGATCATCCCGGACAGGATAATCCAGGCGAAAATGTCCTCCCCGGCTCTCTCTCCTATATAGAGCAGCCTGTACTATTATACGGGCCACAATCAGCATATTAATAACTTCATAATAAGCCAGCACATCATCCCCTTGCACTACCTGGGTATAAAGATCCTCGATTTGCTGATTAGCCTTCTTCAGACTGTCCTCACTTCTTATTATACCCACATTTTCCCACATTATCTCCTGTAATCGGGTACGTGCCTCCTGTGGGTGGATCCCCTGGGATGGTGATATATGTATCCAGCTAGAATCAAAGTGGTTGAATATTTCCTCCACCCTTATCTGACGACGGTATAGTATTTCTTCAATTTTATCGACAATTCTTTGTCCAAATACAATTCCTTCCAGGAGGGAATTACTGGCCAGACGATTAGCTCCATGTACCCCGGTACAAGCAGCTTCTCCACAGGCATACAGTCCATAAATACCCGTTTCTCCATAACTATCCGTCTCAACGCCGCCCATGGTATAGTGGGCCGCTGGTGATACGGGAACGAGATTACGGCTTATATCAATGTTCCGTTGTAAACAGGTGCGGTAAATATTGGGGAAACGGGTGGTTACCCCGGGTATATCAGTCATGTTCAGGTAAACATAATCACTGCCAGTAAGCACACTTTCCTGTAGAATAGCCCGTGCAACTACGTCCCGTGGTGCCAATTCTTTTAAAGAATGGTATTTATCCATGAACCTTTCACCCCGGGTGTTATAAAGAGTCCCTCCTTCACCCCTTACTGCTTCCGAGATCAGAAAACGTTGGGTATCATGGCTAAACAACACTGTGGGGTGAAACTGGATAAATTCCATATCTGTAAGCCGGCAACCCGCCCGGTAACAAGCCGCCATTCCGTCCGCTGTAGCTACTGACGGATTAGTAGTATACTTATACAACTGTCCAGCTCCTCCAGTAGCAATGACTACTGCCCGGGCTATATAGAGCAGCTGGCTGCCATCACTGGCATTGTAAACCAAGGCTCCATAGCATTCTCTATCATTATCATTCGTTAAAATATCTATTAAGAAATGATCTTCTACTATTTTAATAACACTATTTTCCAAACATTTTCTTTCCAGAGCCGAACGAATAGCTTCGCCGGTAGCATCAGCAGCGTGTAAAATACGCGCCTTACTATGAGCCCCTTCCCGGGTAAGGGAAACAGCTCCATTTTTCATATCAAAACTGGCCCCAGCTGCAATAAGCTCCCTTACGCGAGCCGGTCCTTCTCGTACCAGGATATCCACTGCTTCAATATTGCATAAGCCAGCCCCGGCTTCCAGGGTATCTTCCAGATGAAGGAAGGGGGAATCTTCTTCATGCACAGCAGCCGCGATTCCCCCTTGAGCCAGTCCCGTATTTGAATCCCGTATAGTTTTTTTAGTGAGCACAGTTACTTCGCCATAAGCGGAAGCTTTTAAAGCCGTAAAAAGCCCGGCAATCCCTCCCCCTACTATGAGGAAGTCGGTAGTAACTGTGGGAGTCTTCCTATTCAAGGTTCCAATATACCTGGTTATATTCATATCACTTCTTCTTTTCCTAAAGAATTTTTAGGGGTCCGTATCTGCGGACCCCATAGATTTCATTATTAGACCATAACCTTAAGGAGCTACTGCCAGCATATTTTCTAATGAACCTAACGCCTTACTGCGAATATCCTCCGGTACCTCTACCTGATAAGTGAGGTTAGCCAGGGAATCGGCCAGCACCGGCAGGGTAATATATTTCATATCCTGGCATTGAAAATCGGTACGGGCCAGGTAAAAGGTTTTGTCTGGGCAGTGTTTTTGAAGAGTATACAAAAAACCCTCCTCAGTTCCTATGATAAATTCCCGTTCGGGGCTAGACTGAACATATTTCAGTATCCCCGAGGTGGAGCACACTGCATCAGCCATTTGGGCTACCCCGGCCTGCACTTCCGGATGTACCACAATTTCGGCAGCGGGATGCAAGGCTTTTTTCTCTATTATTTCCTTTTGGGTCAGGCGGTCGTGAATGGGACAGCATCCTTCCCACAGGATCATCTTTCTCCCCGTCTGCCCCTCAATATAAGAGCCTAGATTGCGGTCCGGAACAAAAATGATAGGCCGATCTTCGGGAATTGACCTTACTACGTTAATAGCATTGGAGGAAGTGCAGCAAATGTCACTCTCGGCTTTTACCTCTGCCGAAGAATTAACATAACAAACTACTACTGCCTCAGGATATTCCTGTTTCTTTTTGCGCAAGGCTTCCGCGGTAACCATATCCGCCATAGGACAGCTTGCTTCCTGATAGGGAAGTAAAACCACCTTTTCTGGGCTTAAAATCTTAGCGCTTTCAGCCATAAAACTTACCCCGCAAAAAGCAATGACATCAGCGTCAGTTTCCGCCGCTCGCCGGGCTAATTGCAAAGAATCGCCTATAAAGTCAGCTACATCCTGTATCTCCGGCAACTGATAAAAATGCGCCATAATGATCCCATTCAGCTCCTGCTTTCTGCGCTGAATATACTCCTGTAAATTACCGGACATTTAAGGGCTTCCTCCTATTCATAACTCCCCAGACATACTTTTTGGATCTCGTTTTTATCATTAACATACACCAGCTTAGGTTGATGGGTCTGAGATTCCTCATCATTTAAAATAGTATAGGTGAGGATGATTACCACATCACCTTTGTGTACCTTCCGGGCTGCGGCACCATTTAAACAAATAGTTTTGGATCCCCGCTGGCCTTCTATTACATAGGTTTCAAACCGTTCACCATTGTTATTGTTAACTACGGTTACTTTTTCATTGTTAATTATATCGGCCGCTTCCATTAAATCCTTGTCAATGGTTATACTGCCAACATAATTAAGATCCGCATCGGTCACAATAGCACGGTGAATTTTGGACTTCAGCATATAACGCAGCACAGCTTACACCTCCACCAACAGGTTATCAATTAATCTGGTGTTTCCGAATCGAACTGCCAGTGCTAATAACACTGGTTCCGTAATTCTCTCCACTGTGGAAAGATCACGGGCATCGTTAATTTCGATATAATCAATCCGGGCATCAGGGCTTTGTTCAATCTTCTTTTTCATGACATCCCTGACCACCTCTATATTTCTTTCCCCTTCCTGAATCACCTGTTGCGCTGCCTGCAATGCCTGGTTTAAAACTAATGCCTGTTTACGTTGATCTGCATCGAGATATACGTTGCGGGAACTCATTGCCAAACCGTCAGGTTCCCTAACAATGGGTACCCGGATAATCTCCAGGGGAAAATTAAGTTCACGAACCATTTTGTCCACGATCATGGCCTGTTGGGCATCTTTTTGCCCAAAATATGCCCGGTCAGCAAAACAGATATGAAATAGTTTACTGACTACAGTCGTCACACCTTTAAAATGGCCGGGGCGGGAATTACCACACATTTTTTGGGTAATTTCTCCGGTCACTTCGACAAAGGTGTTGTACCCCGCCGGGTACATTTCCCGTACCGGCGGAGCAAACACTGCATTTACCTGTTCTTTTTCCAGCAAACCGGCATCGTGGCTCAGGTCCCTGGGATATTCTTCAAAGTCCTCCCCTACACCAAACTGTATAGGGTTAACAAATACACTAACCACCACTATGTCACATTCTTTGCGGGCCGCTTTGACTAAGGCCAGATGTCCGTTATGGAGGTAACCCATGGTAGGAACTAGTCCGATTGTCTTTCCGGCCTTTTTGTGACTGAGGCACCATTGTTGCATCTCTTGTACACTATTTATGATTTGCATCCGTTTTCTTCCCCTTACCCCTTAGTATAGACGCTCCAAAACATCGTCTTTGATAGTAAAACCATGCTCTTCTCCGGGGAAGGTGCCTGTTTCTACTTCTTTTTTATAATCTTTTAAGGCAGCAATGATTAGTGGCTGGAGATTAGCAAATTTCTTAACAAATTTGGGAATATGTCCGGAAAACATGCCCAGCATATCATTGATAACCAAAACCTGCCCATCACAGTAATGGCCGGCTCCGATTCCTATAGTAGGACAGGAAACCTCCTCTGTAATCCGCTTAGCCAGTAGAGTAGGTACACATTCTAATACTAGAGCAAAAACTCCCGCTTCATCCATAGCCCGGGCATCTTCAATCATCTTACGGGCTGTGTCCAGATCTTTACCCTGTACCTTGAATCCACCTAACTGGTTAACCGATTGCGGGGTAAGCCCAATATGTCCCATTACTGGAATCTGGGCATCCAGAATAGCTTTAACCGTATCAACCCGTTCAGTTCCACCCTCCAGCTTAATAGCCTGGGCACCAGCCTCTTTTAAAAAACGTCCTGCATTACGTACCGCCTCCTGGGTGGAAACGTGATAGGACAAAAAGGGCATATCTCCTACTACCAGGCAGTTGCTGGTAGCACGGGTGACCGCTTTAGTATGATGAATCATATCTTCCATAGTAACTGCCAGGGTATTTTCGTATCCCAGCACGACATTACCCAGTGAATCACCTACTAATATCATATCAATACCGGCCTGATCGACCATAACTGCTGTAGAATAATCATAAGAAGTTAGCATGGTTATCTTTTCATTTTTTGCTTTTTTATCCCTCAGGGTAGTAGTTGTTATCCGTGCCATAATGATCACTCCTCTTTTTCCGGTTTAATTTACCATGTCCCATTACTGTAACTTAACTGGCCGAAGCTGCCAGGGATAATTCCTTAACAAATACCTGCTGGAACTCTTCCATAGCCTCAGTGTCGATAGTCCCTTTTTCCAAAGCAATTTCGGCAGTATAATAGCCCAGCCAGCTATAAAGTCTCATCAATTCTGGTGCCATTTCCTCCAGGCAATCCAGATGTTTCAAAATGGTGGTAAGATCTCCCCGGGATATGGGTCCGGTTAACGCCCTGGGGATGCCAATATTCTGAATATTATTTACAGTACCATTGATTAAGGGCATCAGGGCTTTAGAAGCAGCCTCCCGTGGTATCCCCGTAGACTCCAAAAGCTTGATCCCAAAATCAATTAATGTAACCAGATAATTAGAAACTACACAAGCACCTGCATGGTAAAGGGGCTTGGCCTTACGGTCAATAAAACAATATTCCCCTTGCAGGGTTTCAACGATACAAACCGCTACCTCATAGGCTTCCTTATCGCCTTCAATGCTGAACACTGACCCAGGCAGGTTATCAATAGCCCGATCCACATTAGCAAAAGACTGCAGCGGGTGTACCGACAGAACCATAGCTCCAAACTGCTTCGCTCTATCCAGAATTTCTGACGACTGGGCACCACTCATGTGGACTATTACCTGTCCCTCATAAAAGGCCTTCCGATCAGCCAGTGTGTCCACGACATTCTGGATGGAAGCATCACTGGTAGTTATGAATAGAATGTCTGCCGAGCGAGAAACTTCCTGGGGTGATGTATGAGCGGTACATCCTATCCGTTCCACAAGCTGCAGTGTAGATTCGGATTTTATATCATGGACACCCGTAATCTCATAGCCTTTCTGGTTGAGTACCACCCCAACAGCCGTTCCTACAACTCCCGCCCCAATAATTCCGATCCTTTTCATTATGAAACCCCCCTTTTTGGGTTGAGCGAAAAAAGCTATACTTTTTTCTCTTTCCGTCTTGGTCCTTATGGGATACAAGCGGTAACTTTTAAAAAAGTACCGGCGGGAGACCCCTAGATACGTTTTATTCCTTTGTTTCCTTCTCGGGCTAAAACTCTATCCAACACCTCCTCAATTTCAGTTCCATCATCAGGGAAAATCAGATCCGCACAGATCTCCTTTAATGGAACAAGTACAAACAACCTCTCACGCATGCGGGAGTGGGGTATCACCAAATCCTCAGAATTGATGACTTCCTTCCCATACAAAAGAATATCCAGATCTATAATACGTGGGCCCCACTTTTCTACCCTTTGGCGGCCCATTTTGATTTCAATTTCGTTAAGCATACCTAATAACTTGGAAGCTGACAAGTCGGTCTCTATTTTTACCACCTGGTTTAAAAAAACATCCTGATCAGTTTTTCCCCAGGGTTCAGTCTCATAAAGAGAAGATAAACTTGCCAGGTTCACCCCGGGAATAGCAGCTATATACTTAACGGCTTGCGCCAGATTATCCTTTTTATTGCCCAGGTTAGTACCCAGACTAATAAATACTTCTGTCATAATAGGGTTCACCCTTTAAATTAGCATATTCTCAGGCTGCAGGGCAATAATTATCGCCTAGATCGTCGGATATTAACAGCAAAGTAATCGAAATCGCCGTTAACTGGAGCCTCCGGTTTATAAACAGTTACTTCTACTTCATGAATTAAATTAAACTGTAATACTACCCGGGCAATATTCTCTGCCAAAGCCTCAATCAGCTGGTAGGAATTATTTTCCACCAGGTGGCGCACTTTTTTATACACCTGGTCATAACTTACCGTTTTGTCTAAATCATCATTTTCTCCGGCTGCCTGCAGATCCAGAAACATTTGCAGATCAACCACGAAAGGCTGCGGGGTTACCTTTTCCTCAGGCAGTACCCCATGACATCCGGTAAATCGCAGACCCCGGGCTATAATACTATCCATTTTCATTTCTCACCGCATCAATCATATCCGCTATTCTGCGGCTTTGCTTAACATCATGTACCCGGATAATATCTGCTCCTCCCATTATACCCATGGCTAAGACAGCCAGGCTTCCTTCCAGACGATCATCGACTTCCAGGTTAAGGGTTTTCCCAATAAAGGATTTGCGGGAAGCCCCTAATAATACGGGAAATCCCAGGCTTCTAAAGTCTTCCATGTGCTTAATAATCAAACGGTTTTGGTAAACTTCTTTACCGAAACCTACTCCCGGATCGACGATAATTTTATCCTGACCTAAGCCGGCTTCTACAGCTTGCCTGATTGATTCGGATAACTCTGCTATAATATCGCTGATTAAATCCTGGTAGGGCTCTCCTGAGCGCATTTGCATGCGATTATGCATTAATATCACCGGAACCTGGTGGTTAACTAAAACCGGCAATAACCTGGCATCTAGCTGTAGCCTGCCAATATCGTTGATAATATTAGCCCCTGCTTCTAAACTGGCCTGAGCCACCCGGCCCCTAAAGGTGTCAATAGAGAGGGGAACCGCTTCCTTAGCCAGACGTTCTACAACCGGCGCGATCCTTTTTATTTCCTCATCCTCACTAGCCATAGCTGACTGGGGACGCGAAGAAGCTCCTCCGATATCAATAATGTCGGCTCCATCCTCAATCATCTGTAGAGCATGATCTACCGCTTTAACCGGGTCTTCAAAAAGCCCTCCATCAGAAAAAGAATCCGGGGTTACGTTTAGTATTCCCATAATTAAAGTACGTTTCCCGAATTCTAATTTTTTGTTATTGGCCAACTGCATAGTACGCTGATCAGGTTCTAACGCCTCAATAATACCCTGTATTTCCCCGGCCAGCTTCTCTAATCCGAAGGGCTGCACCTTTAGTTTCTTAATTAGCTGGCGATAATGGGTTAGAGTTCCCATCAAAAGGACATCCGTCTTACCCTCTAATGCGAACGCTTCCCTGCTTACGGCAGCTTCACCGCCCTTAGAAAGCATCTCTTGCTTTATGATATTAGCAGATCGAGAGCTAATGTCTTTAAGTTTAATACACCGGTATACCGCTTTCGGAACCATATAGGCATACCCGGCCGGGTCAACACCTATATCCCGCATGATATACCTGGCATCTTCCTGGTTTTTAATGAGTACTGCGTGATGTGCTGGCATATTTCCTCCAATAGTTTCATTTAGTATTCCAGAGTAGAAACACTGATCTCTTTGTTTTTTACCTTAGTACACTGGCTGCGGTATTCACATTCGCTGCAATTTCTGGATAGATTATCAGCCCGGTGTAGCCTCTCCCCCAGAAAACTCATATCTTTACTTATATTGCGATGTTCATAAATAGCCCGGCATATGATATCTACTTCATTAGGGTTAAAAAATGCCCGGGGCAGTATATCCCGTGCCAGTCGGGAACCATATACAGCATGATCTACTCCTGCTTTATATTCCTTCCATTTACCGATATCATGTAATAACCCGGCTGCGTAAATGACCTCTTTAGCAGCCAGCTTTCCAGTTAAACCACATTCTTTAATAAAATATTTAAGATCATTATGTTCCAAAACTAAGATATAGGCAATTCTAGACACATCCAGATGGTGGTGAAAATCATGATGACAAAACTTGGCTTCCCTTTCTTCCTCTTCAATACGCCGCATATATTCGTTGTATAGTGAATCATTGATTAGTAGCTCTACTCTTTTCAACAAAATTCACCTCAATATAATTTTTTCCTTTACGGGTATTTATATTATATTAAACGATCCCGTTAAAAATCCTTCCCTGGTTAAGGAAATTCCGCCTTTATCCACATAAATTATCTAATCATCACCTGGCCTTTATTGACCACTTTAAAAGTCTCATTTTCAGAAGTGAACGTAAATACTAGGTTTTATTTTATCTATTTATACACCCCCTCAGCCGCTTTTATCACCATAAGTAAAAAACCGGGTGTTAAGCCCGGTTTTATCCATATATCCATTTGTCTGTATCCCGCTGCCAATCAAGAATTTCCTCTTCTTTAAAAAAAAGCTTAATTTCCCGTTGGGCCGCTTCTGGAGAATCTGAACCATGAATAACATTAAAATTTATACTAGTGGCCAGATCTCCTCTAATAGTACCTGGTGCAGCCTCACCTGGATTCGTTTTACCCATCATGGTACGCATAGCCGTAATTACTTGCGGACCCTCCCATACCATAGCTACCACTGGTCCGGAAGTAATAAATGTAACCAGGTCTTTAAAAAAGGGTTTGCCCTGGTGCTCCTGATAATGTTCCTGAGCTAACTCCGGGCTGATTTGCATTAATTTCATTCCCGCCAGGTGAAATCCCTTGGACTGGATACGACGGATAATCTCCCCAGTTAATCCCCTTTGCACCCCATCAGGTTTTACCATGACAAATGTCCTTTGCAATGCAACTCCTCCTGAATATTATTCCCCGGGAGTATCCTCCTCAGATGATAAAATTCCCGGCAACGAACCTTCCTCCGGTTTATGATCAGCTACTTCCTGACCGGACATAATAGCCTCAAACTCATTAGCTTCCATGATTTCATTTTCCATCAGTTGCAGGGCTACCCGGTGAAGTTTATCTACATTCTCATTTAAAATATTTTCGGCCTTCTGGTAGCTATTTTCCATTAAGATACTGGCTTCCTTATCTATGGCATAGGCAATAGCATCCGAATAGTTACGATCACGGGATATATCCCGGCCTAAAAATACCTCCTCACTCTTATGCCCAAAAGTAAGCGGCCCCAATTCACTAGACATGCCATATTCCGTAATCATTTTTCTTACGATACTGCTGGCTCTTTCCAGGTCGTTCTGAGCCCCGGTACTGATATCATTAAGTATCAGGGCTTCAGCCACCCGCCCCCCCAAAAGGGTAGTCACCTCATCCAACAGGTACGATTTAGTGATATAATTACGATCCTCCTCAGGGAGTAAAAGGGTATAACCACCAGCTCTTCCCCGGGGGATAATAGATATCTTGTGTAATTTATCAGTATGCGGTAAAAAGTAGCTGACTATGGCATGACCGGCTTCATGATAAGCCACCAGTCGCTTTTCTTTTTCCGAAATAACCCGGGTTTTCTTTTCCGGTCCGGCAATAACCCGTTCAATGGATTCTTCCATTTCCTCCATGTTTATAATATTCTTATCCTTACGGGCAGCTAATAAAGCCGCTTCGTTGACCATATTAGCCAGATCCGCCCCGGTAAAACCCGGGGTACGCTTGGCCAGTATTTCCAGGTTAACATCATCATCCAGCGGCTTTTCTTGCACATGAACCTTTAAAATAGCCTCGCGTCCTTTGACATCCGGCTTATCAATTAGTATATGCCGGTCAAAACGCCCCGGCCTAAGCAAGGCCGGATCAAGAATATCGGGCCGGTTGGTAGAAGCCATGACAATAATGCCTTCATTAGTACTAAAACCATCCATTTCCACTAGCAGTTGGTTCAGGGTCTGCTCACGTTCGTCGTGACCGCCTCCCAGACCAGCACCACGCTGCCGGCCTACTGCATCAATTTCATCAATAAAGACGATACAGGGGGCATTCTTTTTAGCCTGTTCGAAAAGGTCCCTTACCCGAGCTGCCCCAACACCGACAAACATTTCTACGAAGTCAGATCCACTGATGGAAAAGAAAGGTACACCTGCTTCACCGGCTACCGCCTTGGCCATCAAGGTTTTACCCGTTCCTGGAGCCCCAAAAAGTAGTACGCCTTTAGGAATTTTGGCCCCGATCTGAATAAACTTATCAGGGTTTTTCAAGAATTCTACGACTTCTTCCATTTCTTCTTTGGCTTCTTCAGCTCCCGCCACATCTTTAAAGCTAATTTTAACATCCTCACCTGACATTAAGCGGGCCTTACTGCGGCCAAACTGCATAACCCGATTGCCCCCGCCCTGGGTCTGGTTCATGATAAAAATCAGGAAAGCAATTAATATAATAATAGGGAACAAAGTGGATAACAAAGACATCCACCAGGGGGGCGGAGGGGTCTTGGCAGTCTGATAATCCACCTTTTTTTCACGCAATAACTTGATTACATCACTTTCCCGCGATACAGTGGCCGTATAAGCAGTTCCATCTTTAAGTTTGCCACTGATGTTATAGACTAGTTCATCAACCTCTACCTGAGCAGTAGTTACCGACCCCTGTTCCACTTTGGTAAGAAACTGGGGTTCAGTAAGTTCAGCTGACTGCACATCTGAAGTAGAAGTCAATTTTATTGCAAAGAGTGCCAGCATAACTATGAGCACATAAATAGCAACATTTTTTAGGGCTCTGTCCAAAACCTTTCCTCCCCTTTAATTACTAGAAATTTCCGTCATATTGTAGCATACCCGCCAATTCATTTCAATCTGACTACTGTCGACTAATTGTATACTACCTAGTTTTAGCGTCAAACTCCCTTTTTATCACCAGAATGTTGCTAGTATTCCTAGTGACCTTAGCTGGGGGTGACACCTGATAGCCCAGGATAGCATAAACCTCTGACCCGGCCGCCACCAGAGGAATCTGATTACGTTCCCACCGGGGAATTTTTAAATCGATAAAGAGCTTCTTAATTTTTTTGCGCCCTTTACCGGAAGGCAGGTGTATATAATCTCCCTCCTGGCGTGATCGTATAAAAAGCGGTTTGGTAATCTTATTGGCATCTAGGCAGATTATATCCCTGCCTGGTCTTTCCTGATACCTTTCCCGCATGGATATGGTAATTCTTTGGCCGATTTCCTTAATATATACCTCTCCGGGTACTTTTAAGGCATAACAAAAGGGTGGATAATCTGGCAAACCATAGCTAAATAAAAGTTCCTGGTAGACACGGTTTACTTTTACGCCCCTTTGTAAATGAAGAACCAGGCTTGACCCTTGTACCTCTAAAATCTCTTGTACCCTTTCCACATCAGCCAACGACCAATCGGTATAGCCAGTTAAGTGATAAAAGGCCTGCCATATCAGACGTTTCTGATAAGCAGGATGGAGCCCTTTTAGTACATTGATATCAAGGCGCAGCATATCCTGACTATGCTCAAGAATCACCTGGGGCCATAGCCGGATTACGTCTTTTTCCATTATATCATTTTCCCAACGGGCAATTTGCGCCAACCCATTCAAAATTTCCACCATACGGGGATTATATTCTTCCTTAAGAAGCGGGATAAGCTGGTGGCGAATACGGTTACGCAAAAAAGAAGGGTCCATATTACTAGCATCCTGACAAAAAGGAATTTCCTGCTGTTTAACATAGGCCTCGATTTCTTGCCGGGTAATGCACAACAGCGGGCGAATGATATCTCCGGTTACCGGCAACATCCCCCGCAACCCCTTAATCCCACTACCCCGAATTAAATGAAGCAGTACCGATTCGGCCTGATCATCCTGATGATGAGCAGTGGCAATAGACTGGCATCCCTGTTCATTTTTAAGCTGCCTGAAAAATTGATAACGGCAGATTCGCCCCATATCTTCTAAAGATCTCTTTTCCTGTGCGGCTAGCTTTTCTACATCTACCCGGCGAGAATAAAAGGGAAGCTGCCATTGCTGGCAGCTTTTTTTTACCATTTCCTCTTCCTGATCTGCTTCCGGACGCAGCTGGTGATTTAGGTGAGCCACTACCAACCGCAGGTTCATTTCTTCTCTTAAGGGCAGAAGTAAGTGAAGTAGGGCCATGGAATCAGGCCCCCCAGAAACTGCTACTATTAGAGCATCATCAGGCTTAATCATATTTTCCTGCATTATAAAATCTTTAACTTTTCTAAGCATAAACCACTTTCCCGACCATGATCTTAATATAATGCTACCCAAAATACAGGTTCTGTCAAACCCTGTTTATAAAAACAATCCTGATTCATCCAGGAAAATAATCCAGCCTTAAAATCCCCGGTAATCTAGTTAATTAATGGGGATAATTCAGATCCAGTCGGGCACAAACAACAGTCATATCATCCCGGGGTTTACCATGGCATAGCCCCAGGGCTTTGTGTAGAATCATCTCCGCAATCACCTGAGGATCATTCTCATCAATGGCGGACAAAAATTCCTGAATCCACGCTTCTCCATAATTACCACGATTCAACTCCACCACCCCATCACTAACCAATACTATAATATCCCCCGGGCACAGGGAACGTTTTTCACTGATTACATCTACTTCATCCATAATACCGATGGGCAAAGAGTTGGAAATAACCATTCCTACCCTCTTGCCCCGCTTAATAAAGGAAGGAGCACCGCTTATTTTAACAAAATCTACTTGACCCGTATATAAATCAACCATCACCATGTCTAAAGTAGCAAACATATCTGAACTAGACTTGAGCAGTAAAACTGAGTTTATCGTTTTAAGAGCCAGTTCCCGCTCAAAACCACAGCTTAATAAGTTTTCCAGCAGCCTTACCGCCGCCTGGCTTTCGTTGCAAGCACTTTTCCCTACTCCCATCCCATCACTTAAGGCTATTAATTCCTTACCCTCTTTGAGAGTAGCAATGGTAAAGCTATCCCCACAAACCTCCTCTTTCCCTACCTGAGCTGCCCCGCTTACTACCCGGTAGCTAAAAGCCCGGTTTAGGGTAAACTCACACGGGACCTTGCCCCGGAAACGCGGACAATTTTTTTCGCATACTTCCATCCTTTCCCCCAGTAAGCTGGAAATAACCCCTCCCCATTCTTGCTCACACTGTTCTCCATTAGCACAAGATACTGCCCTAACGGAAAGATACAGCTGATCACCTTCCATAACCGGGGTAAAATCCTTAATCCCCTTTAGTCCCAGGCGCTGGCTTTCCTGGATAAGCTGTTCCCGCAGTTCAAAATCCACCCGAGTCCTAACATCGATCTCTTTAGCCAGGTCCTTAATAATCTGACTGGCTCCCTTCATCTGTTTAGAGACTAGCTCCCGGGACTCACCCAAGCGCTCTGACCAGTATTCATTCAGTCTTAAATGGTCAAATAAATAATTAACTGTATTCACCAACTCCCGGCCGTAAATACAACGGCGACGAAATTCTCCCGGACATTCTTCATAAATAATTTGCCCATGAGTTTCTGCCAAGGTAAATAAATCCATGATCTCCTGAGAAGTACTATAAGCCTCTCTTCCCCAACAGTTCTCATGACGTGAGCACTTTTCACAGAAACCATGGGAGATTTCGTCAAACAGGTAACTTAAATAGGCCTCATGCTGCCCACCCGGCTTTATGGCCGCCTGTACACTAAAAGTGCTGCTCAATTCTTCAAATACCCGGGCCAGGTTCTCAATGCGTTCACGAGCCGCCTCTTTTAACCTGGCATCCATCATCTGCAGATCCTGCGGGGGGATATTTTTAGCCATTGCCCCGGTACAGCGGTATGGTACCTTTTCTTTTAGCCAGCCGGACAACAGGAAGAATAGGGCACAGGCAATTATACTTTCCCACATACCCAGAATAGTAGCCTGGGTCTCGGAAATAAACAGGGTTAAACCCAGGGTACCCAGCATAAATCCCAGCATAACCCCCAGCCGTCCGAAAGTGCTAAAAAGGCCTGCTAATAGGCCAGACACCGCATACATCCCCAGACTCTGGGCAAATACCCTGGAGGTAACCGAAGGAATAATGCCAGTCATTACCCCTACCATAGTCCCTCCCCCAGCTCCCCACAGGGAAGCGGCTACCAGAATACCTAATCGGCAGATTATACTGCTGATGGAAAAGCCCGCTACCATGATCCCCTGCAGGCCCATCACCATCCCAATACCCAGAATCATAAAGGCCGCCATATCTTCAAACTTAAAATCAACCAGCGGAGTTTTTTGCCTGATAGCATCATTACATACCATAAAAACAAACACTAGTACACCGGCTATCAAGGCTTCGAAAACAATTACCATCTGGCTATAGAAGGAAAATTCACTTAATAGTAAAAAAATACTCTTGCCTAATAAAATAGATGCCACCGCCGTAAAAGGCAGGCCCCACCACAGCCTTTCCCGGGGAATTTTTATATAGCTAACTACCCCCACCAGCATAAATAAGGTTAGAGTGTTAACCCAAAAATTTAACCCATGAACAGTAGTTGCCAATCCCAATATACTGAACAAAGCTAGAAGCAGAGCTCTTTCCCGGTAACGATAACCAAAGGCGGCTACATAGGCATAAACAAAGGGCAGGAGTTCGCCTAGCACAAAAGCCCGGGCCAACAATAAGGCCCCTATTCCTAAAATCAGGTTATCTATGGTCATAATTTCCCCGGCCAGGTTTTTAGCACCTTGTACCAGAAAAGCCTGCCCCTTTCGGTACCATCCCTTCACAAATGGTAAGACCCGGTGCTTTCGGGCTGACCGGCCCGGCAAACTGCTATCAGTTATTCTCTGATATGGATAAATTTCCACTCTTTCCAGCATAGCTATCCTCCTATCTATAGGTCTTGTCCACCAATTATAGCAATAGCTATGGAAAAAAAATGTAAATTAAGAGCAGGGTCTTTTTTCTCTTTTATACAAAATTCAAGCTGGTAGGGATCTTTATCTCTTTTCCTCCCTATTTTGCTATACCTTTATACATGTTTTTCATAATCTGACCTATACATTGACCATATTAGGCCCTCTAAAATATCGCTTTCACTGGCGATGAGTTCCTGGCGCTCTAAGAAATCCATTATCTTTAACAATATCAAAGCACCCCAGGGTATAATATCAGCCCGCTCCGGTTGTAATCCCGGCACCTGCATTCTTTCCGGAAGCGTCATTCCCGCCAGTCTAGCCTGCAGGTCACTTACCTCCAGACGGGTTAAAGTCTGCCCATGGACTTTATCAGAGCAGTATTCAAGCAGACCCATTTTAATAGCTACCAGAGTAGTAACTGTTCCTCCTACAACAACCAGGGGGTGCTTTAAAACTTGCTGCCGGTTAATAGCTAAACTATATACAATTTTACCGATATCCTCAGGCGACATGTTTTTTTCGGCGGCCCTTACCGCCCCTATAGGCAAGGAAAGTGAGCATTTTGCTTCCCCCTCTAACATAAATTCAGTGCTTCCTCCCCCTAAATCTACCACTAGAGGACTATTTTTAAGGGCTAACCCCTTTTTTACCCCCAGATAACTAAAGCCGGCTTCCTCCTCCCCGGAGATCACCTCCACTTTGATCCCCAAATCTTTCCAGGCACGACTAGTGAATTGAGAGCGGTTTTCCGCCCCTCGAACTGCACTGGTAGCTACCACCTGGTAACCGTCCACCCCCCAATTCTTTATAACCTGAAAAAATTCTTTTAACCCCATCAGGGTTCTGTGGATAGCCGCTTCCTTCAATTGCCGCGAAGCACCTACCCCTTCTCCTATACGTGTAGTAATCAACTGCCGGTAGCAGGGTGTAAGCCGGTCGGTTTGGACATCAGCAATAAGTAACCGGCAAGAGTTAGTCCCCACATCAATGGCTGCATAACGCATCTTTTTCACCACCTGATATATAAATTAAGGCAGTAAAAAAGCACTTCATCAGAAGTGCTCTTAAAAGGCCATAACAAATTAAGACCGATTCCTTTTTCTGGGTTCCATTCGATTTTTCAGGGGTTGCATACGTTCATCGCTTTCTTTAAGGAATTTAGCAATCATATCATCCAAGTTGCCCTGACTGCCTTTCCCTCCGGATGCACCTACCTGATTGCGGTTATACCCGGCACTGTGGCCGCGGCTGTGCGAAGCATCCCTACGGGGCGGTTCTTTACGTTCCACCGCTTGTTTAATAGAAAGGCCTACTTTCTTACCTGCTACATTAAGTACTTTTACCTTTACGCTATCCCCCTCATGAACGAAATCCCTAACATCCTTGACATAGGTATCAGCAATTTCCGAAATATGAACCAATCCTACTACCCCACCCGGGAGTTCAATAAAGGCTCCAAACTTCGTAATTCCTTGTACCTTGCCCTCCACTATGTTACCGGGCACAATATTGGTTTGTTCGGTAGGCATAAAAATTAAGATCCCCCTCAATTGGTACTATGTTAATTGTATATAATGCCGGGATAGTAGTCAATATGCATCTAGGATCCATTTACGGATTTACTGTCGGGACCAGCACCTGCTCCCCTTTTTTAACCATTCCCAGCTTTTCACGGGCTATCCTCTCCACTTCCGCCGGAGAGTCTACCTTCTCGATTTGTTGGGTTAATTTACGGTTCTGCTGCTTTAGTTCAATTTTCTGTTTCTCTAAAGCCTGCTTACGTTCATTAAGCTCATAAATGGTCTTTGCTCGAGGAACGATGGTAAAAATCATGAAGCTGCATAACAGCCCTACTAGCACTATTTTTACCGGTGATTTTTTCTTACTCGTCACTACCGTCCTCCCCTTCAAAAATTCCTAATACATCACCAGGAAGCACAATAACTACCTCATAGCCCTTGGAACGGGCTCGGTTAAAAAGCGTAGCAATAGTACTAGCACTTATCTTAAGGATGCGAGAAATCTCTTCCGTGCTTTTCCCCATCTCCTTTAAGACTACTACCTGCCGCTCTCTAAAACTAAGTTTTTCAGCTCCCCGAATTTCAATCTTCATTCTTTTTATCCACTATCCACAACTTTTCAACAATTTGTTATCCACATTTTATCCACAATCTGTGGACAAAACTATTACTATATTTAATTTCGGGGCTAATTTAAAAAATCCTGCCTGGGGATAAGTCTATTAATAACTTAGTTTTCGTCCGGAGGCGGCTCTTTTCTCCCTTTAAACCATAGCCGGATCGATAACCGCAGGCGTTTTACCGGCCTGATGACTCCTCTAACCACAAAAGCCAATCCCTTTATAAATCGATCAGCAATAGTTTTCATACTATTATCAAAGCGATTGGCAAAATAATAATGATACATGATAATACCCGTTAGCAGGGCAATTAATACATATACCCGCATCTCACCCTGGTTAATAAACAGCATGGCAGCAAAAACCACCACGATCATCAGCAACCACAATAGGAAATCCATAAAATAAAGCGGCCCTCTCCCTATACGGGCGCGCCGGACAATGGATTGGTACAGGTGAAAGATAGTACCGGTTACTATCCCTAGTACCATAGTTAATATAAAGGACTCCACCTGATAAAAAAGTCCTGGCAAACTATCCCCCCTTAGTTTGGGAGTTCATTTTAAAAATTTAACCATAATGATATTGTTTTTACTTTAAGAGCCGGTTAATTATATTCTTGCTCTTAGCTTTTAAATCTGCTCCCTGCTCTTTATATTCGAGACTATGCACATTTCCCTCCAGGGCAACATTCCCTTCGTCCAGGTTAAGTTTGGTAATATGCAAATGTTCCCCTATAATTACCAAAAAGCCCATACCGGTTTCCAGAATAATCTCCTCTTCATCAAAGTTATTAACATTGACCACGCCGGTCAGTTCCATATGGCCGCGGTTTACCAGTCTTAATGAATGCTCTGCCATCGGATGCTCGCCCTCCTCGTTGTCAGCATGTTGCTGATAAAAGATATGCAGCTATCTCCCCGGGTATGACAAGAATGTCCAAAATAGCAGAAATACGAAAAATCGCCTTGCTTATCACAAGGCGATCACGACAGTCAAAGTTATTTAATCATACGGTATAGATTTTTAGCTTCTGCTGCTTTCACATTTTCCTGAATATCCAGTACCTCATAAACCGTAGATCGATTTCCCACCTGAATAGTAATCTGGTCCCCGGTTTTAATTTCAGTTGAGGGTTTGGCCACCCTTCCATTTACTAAAACCCTCTCATTAGCTGCAAACTCTTTGGCTAAGGTCCGCCGCTTAATGATTCTGGAAACTTTCAGGAATTTATCCAGTCGCATAATTCTATTCTAGCGCGTCTTTCAAAGCTTTCCCTGCTTTAAAGGCAGGAACTCTGGTCTCAGGAATATTAATCTCCTGTCCAGTCTGCGGGTTTCGGCCTTTACGAGCCTGTCTATAGCGAACTTCAAAGGTCCCAAAGCCTATTAATTGAATCTTTTCTCCCGCTTTTAAGGTGGCCTCAACCGTATCTAAAAATGCGTTAACTACTTTTTCTACATCTTTTTTAGTCATACCCGTGCGAGCGGCTACTTCCCCAATTAACTCCGTCTTATTCAAATAGCTATCCCTCCTTATAAGGATTAATTCAGCATATAATGCCTATTCGCTGCTTTTTGGCATTATCCTTTTTTTTAGGAAAAAGTTATCAATTAGTCTTTATTCCCTACACCAGCAGGCTTACAAGCCCCTGGATTTCGCTTCGTCCCAATAGGCATCCATTTCCTCCAGGGTTACTTGCCCCAGTTCCTGTCCATTAGCCTTTATCTGCTCCTCTATGTACCGGAAACGACGAGTAAATTTATCATTAGTAGCCTGTAAAGCATCCTCTGGATCAATTTCCTTTATACGGGCAATATTAACCAGAGCAAATAGCATGTCCCCCATTTCCTCATGAAGATCCTTTACCATATGGGCCTGCCTGAATTCATCAACTTCTTCTTTAAACTTATCTAAAGCCCCCTCTACCCCAGGCCAATCAAACCCTACCCGGGCCGCTTTAGACTGTAGTTTTTCCGCCCTCATCAGGGCCGGTAACATAGGAGGGATCCCTTCTAAAAGGTATTTTTTACCCTCTTTCTTTTTAAATCCTTCCCATTTTTCCATAACATCTTCACTGGTTGACAGGTTCATATCCGCAAATACATGCGGATGGCGATTAATCATCTTAGTTTGAACCCCTTCTACCACATCGTCGAAATCAAAATAGCCCTCCCGTTGGGCAAGGGCAGCATGAAATACAACCTGTAACAACAAATCTCCCAGTTCCTCTTTAAGCTGGCCCATATTACCTGTTTTGATAGCATCAATAACCTCATAGGATTCTTCAATTAAGTAACGGGTTAAGGACTGGTGGGTCTGTTCCCGATCCCAGGGACAACCGTCCGGGGCCAGGAGCCGGTCCATTACTTCTAAAAGCCCGTTAATAGCTGGTTCTCTTTTATTCATGACAACCACCTTTCCAATATAGAAGGAACCACACGCAAATGACTATATGAATGACGTTGATTCCTGGATAAGGCATTACTTTAAATGCTCATATTCCCACTCCCCAGCCTGAATTCAACTACTGTTCAGACCTGGGAACCATGAAAACCATTAAGAAAAATACGTTGCCAAAGGTCTATACATCCCTAAGTATGCGCTTTAACATCTTTATATCCAATTCCCGTATAACAAAAAGCAGTATACCGTAAATAATAACCCCGATAGTAATAGCCATTAGAGTGGAAATATGGGAGTGGATGTTAAAACCAACCAGGGCTTGATAAGCAAATTTAACCGCAATGGCCATCAAAACAGTTACTACCGATATCTTAAGCAAGCGTCCACCCTCATAACGCACTCCGGTGATCTTCTTCAGGTAAATAACATTGAGCATGGAACCTACTAAAAAGGCTAATACCGTACCAATAGCCGCCCCTTGAATATTCAACATGGGAACACTAGTCAGACTATAGTTAAAAATCACTTTAAGAATACCAGTGATTACCAAGTGACGCATAGCTATTTCCGGCCGGCCAATGCCTTGCAGGCCCGCACTGGAAAGTTGGAAAGCTGCTAATACAATACAGGAAAAAGCCAGCGGTTCCAGAGGAACGCCAGCTTCCGGCCGGGCATAGAGGAGATCACATATCTGAAAGGCCAGAATATAAAGGCCGGCGGCACAGGGGAAAGATATGATCATCCCGGCCCGAAAGCCATAATTAAGACGACTATTTAATAAGGACCGGTCATCCCGGGCCAGAGCCTCTGCTACCGCCGGTACCAGGCTAGTCGCAATAGATATAGTGAAAATTGTAGGCAGGCTAATGAGCACCGCCGCCATCCCGGATAACTGGCCGTACAAGGCCGTCGCCTGGGAAGTAGTATAATTAATAGCCATAAGCCGACCAGGAACTATAATCGCATCCAGCATTTGCACCAGAGGAAGTACTACTGCCCCAAAAGATACCGGTACAGCCAGACGTACTACCTCTTTGGCCAGGTCCATGGAACGGGTTCCAGTATAGAGAACCGATTGACCGGATTTTTTTTGTTTCCGGTGAAAGCGGATGTAATATACTGTTAAAACCAGCAAACCTACACAACCACCTACTACAGCTCCAAATGTAGCTCCCGCCGCGGCATATTCCAATCCCCGGGGAAATAGCATAAAAGCTAAAATTAAAACTGCGGTTACCCGGAAAAGCTGTTCGATTACCTGGGATACTGCCGTAGGAAGCATGGATTGATATCCCTGAAAATAACCTCTAAATACCGACATTAATCCAGCAAAAAATATAGCCGGGGCTACCGCTAAAATAGGATAATAGGCCCGCGGTTCCTTTAGTATGTAATTAGCAATGAAATGAGCTGACTGCATAACCAGAATGGTTAAAATAAGACCGAAAACAAACAACATAATCAGGGAGACCTTAAATATCTTACGGCTATCCCCTGTATAGCCCCGGGCTTCGTTACGAGACACCAGAACGGAAATGGCTACGGGTACCCCAGCCGTTGCCAGGGCTAATATAGTAGTATAAATAGGATATGCCATTTGATAAAGGCCCATCCCTTCATCACCGATGAGCCTGGCCAGGGGAATCCGGTAAATTGCACCTAGCAACTTACTGATGGCCCCGGCAATACTTAAGACCATCGCCCCTTTGAGGAAATTTTGCCTGCTATTCATTTCTATCCTCCCCGTTTTCGTGAGATTAATTATACCACATAGGACTTGGCATAAAAAAGCGGCCTTATAAGGCCGCTTGATATTTACTGCATAAAGTTATTTACTGCTCCATCTGTTTAGCCAGGAAACCCGCCGCAGTTTCGGCTAACTTTACTTCCATATCCCCCACCTTAACTCCCGCTTCCTTGGTCACAATGATTACCGCCCCAATAGGATCTCCCTGAGTTACAATAGGTGCAATAACCTGACCTTTAATGGTATATTCCCGGTCGTCGTTTTGGATAACATGCATATTCTCATCTTCACTACCGTCTAAATCGTTCATAACCAGCGTAGTCCGCTCCTCCAGTGCCCTTTCCACCGCTTTGCCAATTGACTTACTCATAAACTCTCTTTTGTTAGCGCCGGCTACTGCAATAATAACATCCCGGTCTGCAATTAGGGAAATATGCCCTATGGTCTCATGTAGTGAGTCCGCATATTCTTTAGCAAAATCTCCCAGTTCACCTATGGGAGAATATTTCTTTAATATAACTTCACCTTCACGGTCAACAAAGATTTCCAGAGGGTCACCCTCACGAATACGTAACGTTCTGCGTATTTCCTTGGGAATAACAACCCTTCCCAGGTCGTCTATCCTTCGAACAATGCCTGTTGCTTTCAATTTACAATTATCCCTCCTTTTTAAAAATTTTTGAAAATGTTGTTTTTTATCTCAGTGATAGTATATAACTCAAAATCCCCTTTTATTCACTTTTTACCATCACGGACTGAAAATTTCATCGGCCTACATAGATAGCTTGTTCCAGGTTAATAATATACAAGTATTAGCTTATCTGGATTTATTCGACACAATATGGGCTAACTGCTATTCAATCCGTATATATAGTCTACCCCGATTTGCCAAAGCCTATATAGTTTACCAGCAGAATTAGCTAGCAAGAGTTACCGACTATTATGGCTTTCTAGGGGTTTTTTCCCTTATTTAACCGTTTTTCATAGCCCAAATTATCACGGCTAGCTCTCTACCCCTTCAGGGGCATTAGTCTATTCAGGATGTTATGGTCAGTTTTGTTACTATAACTCCTACATATTTCGTACAAAGGTTTTTGGGAAAACCTTTGTTCCTAAATTATCACTACACTTATATACCCAAGCCTTTTGGCTACACTAAAATAAGCTAATAAATAGGCAAAAGCCCGGTTGTCCTAAAACCTGTAGCACCGATGATTCAGCTATCAGGTAAGTAATCTAGCAGGTGGATATATGTATAAAATTAGCAACTTTCAGCTTTATACCCTCATGATGAGCCTATTAGGGCCTATCGCCTTTTTGGAAATGCCGAAAAGATTAATACCCCTGGTTAGTAACACTGCCTGGTTAGCAGCAGTTACCGCTATCGGACCAGGTGCTCTAATTATGGCTATGTTCCTTTATATTATTCGTAAAAGCTCCTCCCCTTTTCCGGCTATGCTGGAGGAACATTTAGGCCGCTGGATAGGCAAGATACTAGGCTTCCTGTATTTTTTAATTTTTCTTCTGGTTTGCTCCTATACGGTACGCCTATTTGTAGACTTTGCCGAAACCAATGTTCTCCCCGGTACCCCCATTAGTGTACATGTTATGCTGTTAGTCATTTTAGGGTATACCGCTATCAAAGCAGGTTTTGAAAACTTTACCCGCGTCTGTGAAATAGTAGTGGTAGTTGGATTGGGCTTTAGTGCCCTGGTACTAGGATTAGTTTTTATTCAGCAGGTAGATTTCAGCCATCTGCTACCCCTATTTTATATTAAACCGAAACCCTTTTCTCTGGCTGTACTTTCCGCGTCCAGTGTAGTCGGACGTACCCTGCCCATACTTACCCTGGCCTTTTTTTCTAATAACCCTGCCGGGATCCGCTCAGTTTTTATTAAATCTCTTGTAACCTATATTATTCTTATCAGCATAACGACTATGGCGGCCATAGTCATGTTTGGAGGAGAAGCAGCTTCAATTTATACCTTTCCTACTTTTAGCATGATACGGATTATTAATATAGGCGAATTTGTTCAAAATATCGATATCGCTTTTATTGGTATATGGATCCTGGGTATATTTGCTGCCCTTACTATCCCCTGGTTTATGGCCTGTTTTACATTACAGCAGGTCTTTAATCTGAAGGATTACCGGTTTATAGCCGGCCCTACTGCTCTAATTATCGGTGTGCTAACTATTCAAATAGCTGATAATATTCTGGAACTGGATGTTTTAACTACTAAAATAATTCCCGTTACCTACTCTTTTTTCTTTATAATCATACCTTTTTTTGTTTTTTTACGTCTCCTGTTTAAACCAGACAGGGTCCCAAAACCTTCCCCCCACTCTACCACCAGCGAATTTGAATAGCCTTGTGGCATCTTGCATAAATACTTCCTACCTGGCCCAGAATAAAATTATGCCTGGAATTTTTGTACCTTAAAGGGAGGATTAGATGCGCTACCTGAATAAAAAACCAGATGATATAAAACAACCTGAACCAGCCGAAATTATAGACCAGTCCTTGCCCTTTAAGCTGCAGGATTACCGGGATCAGTTAACCATACTTTTAGAGGGGTGTTCGGATGCGGTTATAAGACAATTTCACTTTGGCTACCAGGACCGCACTCCGGCTTTACTAGTATACTTTGATGGGCTGGTAGACCGCCAGGAAATAGAAAATAATCTGCTTAAACCCTTGATGCTGGAACTAGAAATGGCCCGGCAATCCTCAACCCTGGAAGGAAATAATATCCTGGAGCAGGTTAAGGAGAATATCTTAACTATGGCGGATATTCTCCTGCTCAATACTTATGATGAGGTATGTCATCATATCAGCTCAGGGGATACCGTGCTTTTTATCGATGGTTACAACCAGGCCCTGGCAGTTAGCACCCGCTCCTGGCAGGGACGGTCAGTAGAAACTCCGGAAAACGAAGTGGTGGTTTTCGGTCCCAAAGAAGGGTTTACTGAAACACTGCGATTTAATACCGCCCTGATTAGACGGCGGATAAAATCTACTAACCTAAAGATTGAACATTTTGTTGTCGGCCGCATTTCTAAAACCGATGTAGTTTTGTGTTACATAAATGGCATAGTTCCTGTTAATCTAGTCAATGAAGTCCGCTCCCGGCTAAGTAAAATCGATATAGATGCGGTTCTCGATCCACAGTATCTGGAAGAATTTATAGCTGACCATAAAAGTACTATATTTACCCAGGCAGAACACACAGAAAAACCCGACCGGGTTTGCGCCCATCTCCTGGAGGGCCGCATTGGCATTATGGTGGATGGGTCACCTATGGCTTTAATTTTGCCCATATCATTCCCCCAATATTGGATTGCTGCCGAGGATTACTATACCCATTTCGTTCCCGCCAGCCTGTTTCGCATATTACGCTTTACTGCCTTTTTGCTGGCTTTAACTCTGCCTTCTCTTTATGTAGCTGTTATCTCTTATCATCAGGAAATGGTGCCTACTGCCCTTTACCTGACTGTTGCCGCTACCCGGCAGGGAGTTCCCTTTCCAGCCTTTGTGGAAGCCTTACTTTTGGAGGCTACCTTTGAATTACTCCGGGAAGCCGGCCTGCGCCTTCCCCGGGCAGTAGGCCCGGCAGTTAGTATAGTAGGGGCTCTTATTATCGGAGATGCGGCTGTGCGCGCTGGCCTGGTATCTACCCCCATGGTAGTTATAATTGCTTTTACCGGAATCGCTTCCTTTGTCTCCCCAGCTTACAATGCGGGTATTATTGTCCGCATTGCCCGGTTTGCTTTTCTTATTTCCTCAGCCGTGCTGGGATTTCTGGGAATAATGATCATGCTGATCTTAATGCTCATTCGTATGGCTTCTCTTTCTTCCCTGGGACTACCTTATCTCGCCCCGGTAGCCCCTTTAAACCGTGCCCAGCTAAGCGATATTATTATCCGCCGACCCTGGTTTAAAAGTGAAAAGCGTCCTTACCTGGAGGGTATGGAAAATCAAATCCGGCAAAAACCTTCTGACGGTCAGGAGGAAAGACCATGAAATCCTTAGTTTATGTCTTAATACCCCTGATATTAATAATAGGATGTGGTTGCCAGGCTACCGAGGTTAACGATACTGCCGTAGCCATGGGCTTAGGAATTGATTGGCAGGAAGAGCATTTTGTCTTAACTAGCCAGCTAGCCCGGCCCACTACACAGGAACAATCAGGAAGTTCTGAGGATTCCCAATTTATTGTACTTTCTGAAAAGGGTAAAACCCCTACTGAAGCAGCCCGGAGGGTAATGCTGACCCTGCCCAAGATTCCCCTCTGGTTTCATGCCAGCACCATACTTATAGGGGAAAACCTGGCCCAGGAACAGCTCCCCCTGCTGGTGGATTTTCTTTGCCGCAACCGGAATATCCGCAAGAATTCATTAGTGGTAATTACCCGAGGGTCTACCCCAGCTCAGGTATATGAATTACAATCCCCTCTGGAGCCTCATTCCGCAGTAGCTATTCGCCGCACCCTGGAAATCCAGGAAAAACAGGCCGGGATCTATATGCCGGTTACCCTGGGTGATTTCCTGTTTAAGCTGTCGACACCGGGAATAGAGCCGGTTGTTCCCCGGGTAGAAATAATACCTAACGGTAACCAGAAAATGCTGAAAATTGAAGGGACCGCTGTATTTCGCGGCCCCCAGATGGTAGGAGAACTTAATGCCCAGGAAAGCCAGGGCTACCGGTTTTTAAGTCCCAAACGGATCCGGGGCGGACTTTTTGTAATTCCGGCTCTTGACTCTCCGGAACGTTGGATCAGTATTGAGTTGATTACCTCTATAGCTGATGCCAAACCGGTAATCGAAAACAATCAACTTAAGATGCAGGTCGACATAATTGCGGACGGTAACTTTTATGAGCAAACCTCTCCAGAACAGCTGCTCAGCCTGGAGAAATTTAACCAGGTACAGAGATTAGCCCAGGACCAGATGACTAAGCAGGCAGTTCAAGCCATAAACCGGGCGCAAACACTTAAGGCGGACATTTTTGGCTGGGGCCGGTTAGTGGAAAGCTCCTATCCTGATCTATGGCAGGAAATTAAACAAGATTGGCCGGAAACTTTTTCCCAGTTAGACTATGACATAAATATCCGGTTCGAACTGCGGCGCACTTACTTAACTGATTCCTCTTTTATATTTCGTTAAATAAAAACACCAGGAGGTATTAATTTGCTGGCACTGGCTATAACTGCCTTTGTTATTATAATGGTTCTTGATCTACCTGAGCTGCTAAAAAAGGGCTTACATCGCGAAATAGCAGTTTTTGCAGTTCTGATGCTGGTGGGGATATATGGAATCATAGCCCAGCTTTATGATTGGCCCTTATATAATCCTTTTCCAGCTATTATCGAAAGGCTGGGACGTTAAAATGCTTACCAAATCAGCCCCGATTAAAAAATTATTATTAATTATATTTCTTACCATACTTAGCAGTGGATGCTGGAACATGGTACAAGTAGAAGACACTGCTACAGGTTCCGGCCTGGCAGTAGATTTAAATCCAGACGGTAAAATTCTATTTGTGGCTCAATTTAATCGTCCTGTTAATGCCCAGCAAATGGGTACTAACCAGGCACAAACCGAGGTCTTCATCGGCCATGGTCAAACCGTAACCCAGGCTGCCCGGGATATAACACTGCTCTTACCCCGCCTTCCCCTGTGGTCCCATGCTGATGTGATTCTTTTAGGCGACAATTTAGCCCGTACTGATCTATCTATCGTAGCTGATTTCCTGGCCCGTAACCGTAATATACGTATAGATGCTTACATGTTTGTAACTCATAACTGTTCTCCCTATGAGGTGTTTATAGGTGAATGTCCTTTGTCCCTGTGTACCGCCCGGGGAATAATTAAAATTACTCGTCACCAGGAGCAACAATTAGGTATGTATGTACCAGTAAAAGCAGTAGACTTTCTAGGTCGCCTGACTACTCCGGGGATTGATCCGGTATTACCCCAGGTAACAGTATTAAGACAAAAAGGCCAACTAGTTCCACATATTCAGGGAACTGCGGTATTTCGGGGCAGAAAAATGGTAGGATCACTAAACGAAACGGAAAGCCGGGGTTATCGCTGGCTTCATCCCTCCCTTAAAAGGGGTGGGATTGTAGAGGTTTATAAGCCTTTTGATCTAGTGGATTCCATATCCCTGGAAGTAATCCAGTTTAGCACTGCTACTACTCCCCGGATGGATAATGATCACATAGTGATGGACATCGATATTAAGGCAGATCTTAATTTTTATGGTGAATCAGGAACCAGTCAAGTTTTGACTTCCGCAAAGATAGCTCATATCCAGGCTTTATGTGATCAAACTATAAAAGAGCAAGTAAGCGCCTGCATTGATAAGGCCCTAATTCTTAACGCGGATATTATGGGCTGGGGACAGCTAATACACCATCATTACCCTCAAGTATGGGAACAGGTGGAAAGTAACTGGTACGATATATTACCTCAGGTGAAGTTTAAGGTTAATGTTAAAAGCAACGTTAAAAGAACTAATATGACCGATACCATTTTCCAATTCAGGTAAAAGGAGGTCAGGTATTGTTAAGTATATTGCTTATTTACGGGGCACTGTTCTTATTGGTGGAAGGACGCAGCAAAGGAAAAGGACTAAAAGAATGGGCGGTTTCCATAGGGATATTTCTAGCAGCAAGTGCCTACGGTCTGGATCTTTATTTTGATACCTGGATTCTACCGAATCCCGGTAAAATTACCGATGCCCTGCTCCCCCTGGCCCGCTCATTTAATGACTTTTTCCAAATTCCTTTTCTACAGATTCGGTAAGAAACTTTAAAGAAGAATAGCCAAAAATAATTTTCTAGCTAGTTATGCTATTAAGCGGGATATCAACCAGACAAAACAGCTAAAGATAATACCAGGTTAGTTAGAACCAGAAAGGAGCGGGGATAAAATGGGTGATACGATTTACAGTAAACAATTGGCCTTCCTGGTTTTTATGCTGCTCTTAGGCAGTGCCCTTATTTATGTACCAGAGGCCAGCACCGGCCGGAACGCCTGGCTGTCAACCATATTAGCAGCCGGAGCTGGTTTACTAGTCTTAACTATCATAATAAAACTGCAGCTTATGTTTCCCGGAACTAGTATTTTTAAAATAAGCGAGCTGGCTCTGGGGAAAATCCCCGGTAAGTTTCTCAATGCCGTATATCTCTGGATGGTCCTTTTAGTAGCTACCACTTACCTATACGATAGTATTTCCTTTTTGCGTATCATTTTTCCCTTTATGCCTTTTTTAAGTTTAAGAGCACTATTATTACTTACTGCTGCCTACTGCCTATACAAAGGGATCGGCAGCCTAGGTCACCTAGCCGAGCTCTTAATTGGGCCGGTTATATTCTTTTTTCTCCTGGGTTTATTAGCACCCCTTAATTTAATGGATTTCGGCCACTTAAAGCCGGTACTGGCTGAATGGAAACCGGCTCTGGCCGGGATCGTTTACGGGGCTAACTGGCCTTATGCCGAAGTGAGTATTTTGGCACTGCTTTTACCCTTTACCAGTGATCTCAAAGAGGAAAAACGTTTCATCTATTATTGGTTTGTTGCTGGTCTGGTGGCCCTGTTCTTGCGTACTTTAGTAGTACTGACCGTACTAGGTCCCGACCAGGTAGGCATATTAAGGTTTCCCCTCTATGAAGTTTTCCGGTTAGTTTCCGTGCAAAATTTCCAGCGTGTTGAGTTGTTCTTTTTTATTCTCTGGTTTTCTACCGGTTTTATGGCTATCTTAATTTATTACCAGGGTCTGGTACTAGGATTAAAGGAACTCTTTTCCTTATCAGGTTACCGTATTTTAATATTGCCATCTGGTTTAGGGATATTAGTTTTATCAGCCTATATGATCCGGACTGATATTGAATTCCTGTCGGTGGAATCTATGGTTCTTCCCTTTCATGATTTACCTATCCATATCCTCTATCCAGCCTTAGTATACTTGTTGGCCCGGATCAGACAAAAAAGTATTAAAGAAACTTTACAGGTGGAATCAGATCAGGCTCATAACCGTATGCAGGTCAGCCAGTGAGTTTTTCTCCATTTGTAAACGCAGTGTATAATCATTGATTCTTTTTACCCGCATTCCCTTTATACGCTCTATAAGATCAACCGGCAGATGGGTGGTAGTTTGGATTTCTACCTGTCGGCCTTTACGGCGCAAACTTTTAATCTCCTTGTCACGGGCCATAACTCTTAAAGAGGCCACTTGTAGGAAATTAGCCACCGGGTGGGGCAACTCCCCAAAACGGTCGACCAGTTCCTGACTAATTTCTTCGATTTCCTCCTGATCCGCCGCTAACAGGAGACGACGGTAAACCCTCATCTTAGTACCAGAGTCAGGTATATAACTTTCCGGGATATAGTAATCAGCATCTATATCCAGGAGGGGGTTAGCCCGGGCTGCAGGAACTTCCCCTTTTAGACGGGCGGCTTCCTGTTCTAACAGGCGGCAATACAGATCAAAACCGACTGCATGAATAAAGCCGTGTTGTTCTGAACCTAAAATATTACCGGCACCGCGAATTTCCAGATCCCGTAAAGCTATTTTCATGCCTGACCCCAGGTCACTAAACTCCCGAATAGCATTAAGCCGTTTTTGGGCAGTTTCGCTGATAATCTTATCGGGCCGGTAAGTTAGGTAGGCATAGGCTAAACGATTAGATCGTCCCACCCTTCCCCTAAGCTGGTATAGTTGGGCTAAACCCATCTTATCCGCTTCGTCGATAATCATAGTATTGACATTGGGCATATCTAACCCGGATTCAATTATAGTAGTACATAAAAATATCTGGTATTTACCCTGCATAAAATCCATCATCACCCGGGATAATTCTTCCTCTTTCATTCTTCCATGGCCTAGGCCGATATTAACTCCCGGCACCAAATTTTCCAGTTCTTCTTTTACCCGATCTATATCTTCGATTCGGTTGTGAACAAAAAACACTTGCCCCCCACGGTCCAGCTCAGTTTTAATAGCATCATGGACAATGTCGGCATTGTATTCCATAACATAGGTAGTAATAGGATAACGCTCCGGAGGAGGGGTTTCAATCACACTCATATCCCGCAGACCAGTTAAGGCCATATGCAGGCTGCGTGGTATGGGTGTTGCCGATAGACTAATTACATCAACCAGCTCTTTTAAGGCCTTAATCTTTTCCTTTTGGGCAACTCCAAAGCGGTGTTCTTCATCTATAATTAATAAGCCTAAATCCCGGAATTGTACATCCCGGGAAAGTAACCGGTGGGTGCCAATGACAATATCTATGGCTCCTTTTTTAACATCATTTAAAATACGTTTTTGCTGAGCCGCAGTGCGAAAACGGCTTAGGGCTTCTACGGTAGCCGGATAATCGGCAAATCGCTCCCGGAAGGAGAGCAGATGCTGCTCGGCTAATACCGTAGTAGGTACCAGCACCGCCACCTGTTTACTGTCCATTATAGCCTTAAAGGCTGCCCGCATAGCTACTTCGGTCTTGCCATAACCTACATCACCGCAAATCAAACGATCCATTGGTTTGCGAGATTCCATGTTTCTTTTTACCTCATGGATAGCTTTAAGCTGATCTGGTGTTTCCTGATGGGGGAATCCATCTTCGAACTGTCTTTGCCAGGGAGTATCTGGTGAAAAAGCATAGCCTTCCTTTGATTCTCGCACTGCATAAAGGCGTAATAGCTCCTCGGCCATTTCTTGAATGGATTGGGAAACCTTTTTTTTCGTTCTTTCCCACTCGTTTCCGCCTAGTTTACTAAGGCGCGGTTCTCGCTCCTGAACAGCAGTGTATTTATATAGAACATCTAGCTTATCTAAAGGAAGGTAGAGTTTATCAGTTCCCGCATATTGCAAAAGAACATACTCTCGAGTCACACCCTCTATTTCTACCTGGGTTACCCCTCTGAAAATCCCTATTCCATAATTTTCGTGAACTACATAATCACCTAGTTTAAGGTCTTCTAATAACAAACGTTCCTCACGCTTGCGAGTTTTGCCAGTAGCTCGACCAGCCGTTTTACCCCACAGGTCTTTTTCGGATACCAGGGCTAATTTTAAAGTAGGACTGATAAATCCCTTTTCCACTTCATAACCGGTTAGTTCCAGACCACTAATTCCCTGCTCCAATAATTCCTTTTGCATCTGCTGGCGAGCCGTCCGGCTTTTAATAGCCAGTATTACCCTAAAATTCCGGCTTAACCATTCCCTTATCCGGGGAAAAAAGCTGGGGTAGTTGTGATAAAAAGGCTCCATATCAATCTGGGAAACATGTTCTAACATCCCCACTTTAACCTGGGGAATATTGCCTGGAAAGAAGGAATGGTATACGGTAGGCCTATCTTTCAAGCGGTGACGCAAGTCTGCTTCATCTATTACCTTTAATTCCCGGACTATCCTATCATCTTTTTTCGCTTCCCGAATGGCTTCCCGGTAACGCCGCAGGCTGCGTCCCAATGATTGATAAAACTCCCGCGGCTCATCAAAAAATATTAAGGCGGTATCACCTAGGTAATCCATTAGTGAAGCCGATAAGTCTTCACCGGCTAACTCGTCTGCCGGCAGTACTGATATTTCCTGTTCCTGGCCAATAGATCTTTGACTATCTACATCAAAACGGCGCATAGATTCTACTAGATCATCAAAAAATTCTATCCGGCAAGGATGAGTATCACCAGCTGGAAAAATATCAAGTAAGCCTCCGCGCACCGCAAATTCCCCGGGACGAGTTACAGTATCTACCCGTTGGTAGGCGGCCTGAACCAGGGATTTAATTAGTTTTTGTAAAGGATATTCCTGGTCTTTTTTAATTTCTACCGTATTTTTCGACATATCCTCTGGAGATAAAATCGGGTACATAAAGGCTCCTGGGGTGGCAACAATGAAAGCACTACGGCCAGGATGTTGTAAACAATCCTGTAAAGTAAGCAGTCGGTTGGCTTCCACTTGGGAATAGTTTTCTTTCATGAAAACTAATTCCCGCCCTAAAAAAAGAAAAACGCGATTAGAAGGGGTTAATCCCTGTAAACCCCGATATAAATCGTAGGCTTTTTCTTCACTGGGCACCAAACATAAAGTTTTACTATTGGTGTTTTCTACCAGACGGTGTAAAACATAGCTTTTGGCAGTACCAGCCAACCCTGTTAATAAAACATTTTCACCATCTTTTAACACAGCCAGCATGGAATCAAATAGGCTGGGGTTCAATGCAATTAAACCTCCCCACGACGAAAGGTGGGCACCTTAATCGGCCCCCACTCGTATCGTTAATATTATTAAACACTATCGGGCTTATCAACATGTTTTGCCCACCGGAAACCAGACGGGTTAATGATAGTACGGACGTAGGCCGGTTATGGGTACTTCCGCAAAGCCCATTTCCACAGAGCATTCATGACATATACCCTGCATTTCTACTGTTCCTTCATAACCATCTACTTCAGAAGCATCAAAAACCTGCTGGCAAATTTCACAAATATGATATATTTTCACTGATCCTGCTCCCTTAACCCCATTTTTGTTATTTTCCCAGAGCAGGACAGTAAATATACATCCAGGCGTTTACCTCATTAAGCAGCCTAACTATTTGTCTAATTATACTCATTCATAGCCTTCTGTATGCCATGAATCAACCATATCTCTATAGCATCAGCCGCCTGTTTAATAGCATTATTGGCAATGGTTCTGTCCTCTCCTGCAAAATGCCCCAGAACCCAATTGATAGCCTGGTTAGGAGGTCGACCAATACCAATTCGCAAGCGAGGAAAATCCTTGCTCCCTAGTCGATCGATAATTGATACCATCCCCCGGTGTCCACCAGCACCTCCGGAAGCCCGCAGGCGAATTACGCCCGGCTCCAGATCCATATCATCATAAACTACTAAAAGATCAGTTAATGATACCCGGTAATAAGCAGCCAAAGGTTGGACTGCTTTGCCGCTCAGATTCATATAGGTGAGGGGCTTAACCAGCAGTACTTTTTCCTGATTAAGCTTTATATGCCCTACAATAGCATCAAAATGGCTTTCTTCTTTTAAGATGGTATTACGCTCGGCTAGTTCCTCCAGAACATCGAAGCCAATATTATGGCGGGTATTTTTGTATTTTCGGCCGGGGTTACCCAGCCCGACAACCATTTTCATAACTTTCCCCTATAGAAAATTTAGATTTTCGGTTATGATTCCCAAAAACCTGCCCCTTGCATTTAGGTCCTTGTATAGAGTTATGTCAGATGATCTTTCCCGGTTCTCTTATCATACCTGAAATCTAAGCAGATGTAACCACGAAAAAAGCCTCAGGGCCACTATATTACCCGAGGCTTTAATGTTAATCTTACTCTTCTTCACTTTGGCTAACTTCAGCCTGATCCTGGCCTTCACTCTCCAGGTTTTCTTCCTCGGGCTCGTCAGCAGTAGCCATAGTAGGTGCTAATACTGTAACGATAAGTGTTTCAGGATCACTGATAACTTCTACTTCGGCAGGTACATTGATATCTCCCACGGAGATTTTATCACCAATCTCCAAAGCAGATACATCACAGGTAAAATATTCCGGCAAGTCACCAGGCAGGCAGGAAACCTCTACCTCTTTAGCCCCCAGTTGTAGAATTCCTTCCTTTTTAACAACCTCTTCCTCACCAATTATTTGGATACCTACTGTACTGGTAATTTTTTCACTCATATTGACGGCTAGAAAATCAACATGCACCAGTTTGCCTGTAATCGGATGACGTTGTAACTCGCGTACCAATACCGTAATGGGAGAAGTCTCTTCCTCTAAATTCAGGAAGAATAGCCCGCGGGATCCGTATTGAGTAAATACTTTTTGTATTTGCCTTCCTTGAATAGCCACCGGCTTGGGGTCCTGTCCATTACCATATACTATACCGGGAACCATCTCCTGACGTTTTAATTGGTTCAAATAGCCTTTAGTCTTTAGTTCCCTTTTTACTCCGTTAAGTGTTTGCGCTAATGCCATATGATCACCTCTTATCTTTATTCGCCTTAGCCTATGTACACTCACTGGGTTAATCCGTATTATAGCAGTAAGAAGAAAGGATGTCCAAAGCTTGCTTATACTTCAAAAAGCTTGCTAACTGATAGATCTTCATGAATACGCAAAATAGCTTCACCTATAAGAGGCGCAATGGAGAGAACCTTCATATTAGGCAGCCTTTTCTCCTCAGGCAGCGGAATAGTGTTGGTGATAACAATTTCTTTAAAAGGAGCCCGGGAAAAGCGTTCGATAGCCGGCCCGGAAAAAATGGGATGGGTACAGCAGCCGTAAACTTCTTTAGCTCCTTTATCCATCATCACCTGAGCAGCAGTACACATAGTCCCGGCCGTGTCTATAATATCATCAACTATAATTACCGACTTATCTTTCACATCACCAATAACATTCATTACCTCAGAAACATTAGGCGCCGGCCGCCGCTTATCTACAATAGCCAGGGGGGCTTCCAGTTTGGTGCCCAGGTCTCTAGCCCGGGTGACCCCGCCTACATCAGGAGACAAAACTACTACTCCTTCACGGGTTAAACCTTTGCTCTTGAAATACTCGCCCAGGGTTGGAACTCCAGGTAAGTGGTCAACAGGAATATCATAAAAGCCTTGGATTTGGTTGGCATGCAAATCTACGGCCACCACTCGCTGGGCACCAGCCTGAACAATTAAATTGGATACTAATTTAGCGGTAATGGGATCACGGGCCCGGCTTTTCCTGTCCTGGCGCGCATATCCATAATAGGGTATAACTGCGTTAATCCGGGAGGCTGAAGCCCTTCTAAAAGCATCGATCATTATCAGTAATTCCATTAGATTTTCATTAACCGGGGGACAGGTGGGTTGAACCACAAAGACATCCACTCCCCGGACGCTTTCATCAATAGCACAGTTTATTTCCCCGTCAGAAAACCTCCCCACCCGGGCATCCCCTACCGGTATACCCAGGTAACTAGCAATCTCCTCCGCCAGTTCAGGATTGGCATTCCCGGTAAACAATTTCATTCTCCATCTGGATGCTTTCATGGTTGATATGACCTCCTACCCATCTATTTCTTCCTTTTCCAGTCCGCTAATATACGCTGCTGGGCTCGCTCCACTGCCAGTGCATTAGCGGGAACGTCCCGGGTAATGGTAGAACCGGCACCAGTTACTGCATTTTCCTTTACGGTGACCGGAGCTACTAGATTAGTATTACTACCAATAAAAACGCCATCCTCAAGTACCGTTTGGTACTTATTTTTGCCATCATAATTGCAAGTAATAGTACCTGCACCTATATTTACTCCCTGACCGACCAGGGCATCACCAACATAACTCAAATGGGGCACCTTGCTTTTTTCCCCAATTACTGATTTTTTAACCTCTACAAAATCCCCTATTTTGACCCCGGAGTGAAGTACGGTATCGGGCCTCAGATAAGCAAACGGTCCTATGTTACATTGATCTCCGATATGGGCTTCTTTAATACGGGAGTTTTCAATTTGTACCTGGTTACCAATCAATGCATCATTAATTCGGGTGGCTGGGCCTATTTCGCATCCTTCTCCTATGGAAGTCGATCCCTCTATAATGGTAAAGGGCCATATTATCGTATCCCGCCCCACCACTACTTCCGCATCAACAAACGTAGTAGCTGGATCAATAATAGTTACTCCTTCCCGCATCAATTGTTCATTCTTACGACGGCGCAGAATTCGATCAGCCTGAGCCAGCTGTACCCGGTCATTTACTCCATAAATGTCCTGGACAGCATTACTTAACAGGACCTCCACCCGGGCATTTTCCTTCATAAGTATTTCCACCACATCGGTAAGATAGTATTCCCCTTGGGCATTATTAGTACTTATTCTACCCAGGGCTTTAAAAACAGCTCCCGCCTGGAAACAATACATTCCCGAGTTAATTTCATTGACCTTTTTTTCTTCCCCGCGGGCATCTTTTTCTTCCACAATACGCAAAAAACTGCCCCCCGGATTGCGGATGATCCTGCCATAACCGGTGGGATCAGCTAAACGGGTAGAAAGGATGGTAGCTGCTGCCTGCGTAGAGCGATGGTGTTCAAGCAGAGCTTCGATAGTCTCTCCCCTTATTAGAGGAGTATCCCCGGCCAGTACCAGAACATCACTTTCCGGATCAACCAGCTTTTCTGCCTGCATTAAAGCATGCCCGGTACCCAGCTGCTGTTCCTGAATAGCAAACTGTACCTTACCATCTGGAAAAAGCGGTTCGATATATTCCCGTCCATGACCTATTACTAGCACTACCTGATTTATACCTGCCTCCTGTACAGCTTTTAGCACATGAGCCACCATAGGTTTGCCCGCTACCCGGTGCACCACTTTAGGTAGCTCAGATTTCATGCGCACACCCTTACCAGCCGCCAGAATTACTGCTGAAAACTTCACTAAACTCCACCTCTTAATCATTCTCTATGATAAACATCTTCGTTAATTAATAATATATGCTAAATGGCTAACTGGGGTTTATCCGTGCTCCGCCAGTGTCTTATACCAACGTACGCATATAAATAGCATTAAAGAGGTTAACAACCGTATTATAACCCTAATCATCAATAAAAGAAAAATTTTTCACTGGCTTTTCTTTTTTCTACAAAAATAGGAATAATTCCTGGTCTAAGAATACACATTTTTTTAGTTAACCCTTGTTAATTAGGCATTTAAAAAGTAGTGTATACTCTAAACAAAGCTTTTTCTTTAAAATAGAAACTTTTAAAGCCTGTTTATGGGAGGATCTATTATGGCTGAGCGTATATTACTAGTTGATGACGAAGTTAAGATACTGGACATGGTAGATAACTACCTTAGTAGTGAAGGTTACCAGATCGGCCGTGCCTCTACCGGTTTAGAAGCACTGGAAGTACTATCCGGGAACTCCTATGACCTAATGGTACTAGATCTGATGCTGCCAGAATTAAGTGGACTGGAAGTTTGTAAACGTATCCGCCAGGACAGCGATATTCCCATTATTATGCTGACAGCCCGGGGGGATGAGATAGATAAACTGCTAGGGTTGGAGCTAGGAGCTGATGACTACATTAGTAAACCCTTTAGCCTACGGGAATTAGGTGCCCGTATTAAAGCGGTTCTGCGCCGTTCCAAGCCCTCCCCCCGTAATGGCATATCGGACACCCTGCTGGTGGAAAATCTCCGCCTGGAGCTGACCCGTTATGAGCTTTATATCGATAACCAGCCGGTAAGCTTAACCCCTACTGAATTTAAACTGCTCGGTACCCTAGCCATAAATCCAGGACAGGTTTTCAGCCGCCTGCAATTACTGGAAAAGGTTTATGGAGATATATACCAGGGCTATGAACGCTCTATTGATACTCATATGAGCAATATTCGCAAAAAACTAGAGAAAAATGGGAGTCATATCGTAATAAAAACTGTTTACGGTGTAGGTTACAAACTGGAGGTTGAACCAGAGTGAAAATAAAACATCGTCTAGCCCTTTCTATGGCCGGGGTGGGAATCATTTCCATATTGATAACCGCTGCCTTTATGTATGGCTCCACCCGGGACCTTTTTTCCCAGTATCTGACCCGTACTGCCTCACTGCAGTCCCAGCAATTAGTAGATGCAGTGACTGATTACTACCTTGCCAATGGCACCTTAGAGGATATTCAGAGTTGGCTAGAGGAAAACCCTATGAGGCCCGGTCATGGGCGTTCCACCCACGGGATGCACTCCGGTTGGAATATGCGGGGACCAGGTTATACCCATATTATGAATAACAGAACCATTCTGATAATCGATCCAAACGGACAAATTGTAGGTGATTCTACCGGCCGCCGTCTGGGTGAAAGTGCTTCCCGTCAGGAGCTTAACCAGGGTTATCCTATTACAGTTGATGACCATTATGCCTGCCGGGTAGTTTTCCCGGGTGGGCAAAATATGCTGCTGGGTAACCTGGAAAAGGACTTTTTGCGTAGCATTACCGTGTATTCAGGTACTGCCGCCGTCATTAGTTTACTAATTGCCCTCTTGCTGGGATTTTCCATTAGTAATAAAATTAGCCGGCCAGTATCTTCCCTGGCCCTGGCAACTAACCGTCTGGCTAATGGTGAGCTTAATACCCGAGCGGAAGTTAATGGTGATCAGGAAATTGTTCTGCTAGCACAAAACTTCAACCTTATGGCTAAAAAGCTGGAAGAAAACCGCACCCTCCGGGAAAACCTTACTGCTGATATTATTCATGAGCTGAAAACTCCGCTGGCCATACTCCGCGGTAATCTGGAGTCCATGCAGAGCAGGATCATAAAACCCAACGAAGAAAACCTGATGTCACTTCAGGATGAAGTGATTCGCCTTTCTAAACTAGTTGATGACCTGGAACTATTAACCCGGTTGGAAAGCGGTCAACTACCCCTGGAACTAAAACCACACTCCCTGGCTGACTTGCTGGATGCTTTATTTCCCATTATCAACACCATGGAGCTGGAAGGTAAACACTTTATACCACAAATCCCTTCTGACTTGCCGGCTATATATATTGACCGGAACCGTATCCTGCAGGTATTGATTAACCTGCTTACTAATGCCATGAATTATACCCCTACCGGCGGAGAAATAAGCCTCATGGCAGAATCATTTGATCAGGAACATATCCATATAATGATCAGGGATAACGGTAAGGGTATCGAACCTGATATACTTCCCCATATATTTGACCGTTTTTACCGGGTAGAGAAGTCCCGCTCCCGCAAACTGGGAGGTATGGGGTTGGGTCTGGCTATAGCCCGAGGTTTTGTAGAGGCTCACCAGGGTAAAATCTGGGCCGAAAGCGAATTAGGGAAGGGCAGTACCTTTCATGTCCTGTTACCGGTCTGGAAAGGAAGCCAGGCCGGAAGTCCAGTTTAAGAATAACACCCGTAACTTACTCCTAACCGATAAATAACGAAGCAGTCATACCGGCTTAGTCAGAATTTTATCCGCTGTAAGAGCGTCCTCCATTCCCCTCTCTCCTTGAAGGACAGGTATTTGTATCAATAAAGAAGCCCTAGAGGGCTTATAATTGGTACCTGGAACATAGGGACCAGGTATTACTCTACCCCGGCACTACCAACCAGAATAGTAAATCTAAATTGGCGGTTAACTACCCCCACTAAAAAATCCCGGTCAATAGGATCGGGATTTTACTATACTGTTTATTTTTAAAAGGATATACCAGCCAGATACTGGTTGGCCAACTCTAAATCGCTGGGTTTATCAACATCAACCCCCACTTCTGCATAAGGGGATATAATTGCTTTTCCTTTTAAACCGGTTACTTGATAAAACTTTTTTTCTATACTGGTAATGGTGAGCTGGCGGGTAAGATACTTCCATACTAGTCCCAACCCGAAAAGTTTGGCCAAAGCCAGGGGATTTTTACGTCTTTCTACTAATTTTACAGCTACATCCAAACCCCGATTAACAATACTTTCCTTTATAATGAATAAATTGCCCCCGGTAAAAACACCCTCCCGTAAATTAACATAAGTTCGGGATACTCCTGGGAACCGGGCTTCGTTTACCTCTTTACTCGTAACCGGATAAAAAAAGTCAGCCCGATATTTCTTACACTGGCGAATAAAATCTTCAATAGCCTCAGTAGTAATAAATGGTATATCCGTAGGCATCACTAATAAATTACTACTGATCCCTTTTTCTCTTAGAACCTCTACCGCCTTAGAAAAACTCTCTACCGCATTGTCCCCTCCGCTGGCAAAGTAAATATTCTCCTCCCGGGCAAATATCGTTCGTAGTGCTTCCACCGGACCGCTGATGACTATATTACGAACTAAAGAACACTTTCGCAAAGCCTGGTAAACGTAGTAAATCATCGGGTAATTACCAATGATAATTAGAGCCTCATTATCATACGGCGCAATTTTCCTCAACTCACTGTTACTCTGGCCGCCAGCAAGGATAATGGCATCGTAGGGCATATTTGTTTACCTCCATTATTCAGATAAAGGGAATCCGTCCTTTTTGATCGCTTCTATCATAATATTTTCAGCGTTTTCTATATGCTCCTGAGCCACTTGCCGGGCCTGCTGTATATCGCGAGATTGTATGGCCTCAACAATACTGCGATGTTCCTCCAGCGAGCGTTTCATCCTGCCTGGATAAGACAGGGACTTGGTGCGGAAACGTTGTATCTGTTCACGCAGGTTATTAATTATATTAGTTAAACGTTCATTACGGCTAGCCTTATATATAGCCTCATGAAACTTAGTATCCACTTCCACTAATTTTTCCATGCTACTACTGGATATAGCCTCGGCTTTTTCTACCAGCAGCCGCTCCATCTCCTCTAACTCTTCATCAGTAATCCGCTCTGCCGCCAGTCCCGCCGCCAGGCCTTCCAATGCCGCCCGTATTTCAAATATATCCGCAATATCTTTAAAAGATATATCAGCCACATAAGCCCCTTTTCGCGGAACCATAACAATAAACCCTTCCATTTCCAGTTTACGTAAAGCCTCCCGGATAGGGGTACGAGATACCCCTAGTTCTTCAGCTAACTGGATCTCCATAAGGCGCTCCCGGGGTTTTAGAGTTCCGGTAATGATTGCCTGCCGGATAGCATCCAAAACCAACTCACGTAATGGCTTGTATGAATCAAGGTTTACCGGTAATAGCCTTCTCTCTTCCATCAATATCCACCCCCACTGGTGTAAGATGAAACCTGATATACTTCCCGGTAAGACAAATTCATCAAATCAACTGCTTTCCGGGCCAGGTCCTGCTGGTCAAAGATGGCAAAAACACTGGGGCCACTACCTGACATAAGAGCCACAAGGGCTCCCGTCTGTCTTAATCGTTGTTTTATGTAAAAAATCTCCGGGTATTGTCTAACACTTACTGACTCCAGTACATTCACCATTTCTTTGCACATTCCTATCATATCACATTTATACCATGCATCAAGAAATCGTTCGCCTGCAGGTAACACCTCAACCTTATCCCGGTTAAAAGCCTGGTAGACATCACGGGTTGATAACTCAAAATTGGGCTTTACCAATACCATATGTAAGCTCATTGTGGAAGGAAGCGGTGTAAGTACTTCACCCCGTCCTCGGACCAAAGCAGTACCCCCCAACACACAAAATGGTACATCAGAACCTATCTGGGCCCCCCACTGGCAAAGGGTCGTCATATTTATGCCCAGATTATATAGCTGGTTTATGCCCCGCAAGACAGCAGCAGCATCAGTACTTCCACCCGCCAACCCGGCTCCTACTGGAATAGTTTTATCAATATATATTTTTACCCCTGGTATATTAAAATGGTTCATCATCAACCACGCCGCCTGGTAAGCCAGATTTTCTTCTCCTTCCGGTAGCATAGGATTATTAGTTTTCACCTCTATACCGGTTGATTTTTCTAAGTAAACCTGATCTACAAGGTCGATTTGATGCATAACCGTTTCCAATTCGTGATACCCATCAGGACGCTTACCTTTAACATCTAGAAAAATATTGATCTTCGCCGGGGCTTTAATCATCAGGGAATTACTCAAATTCCTGCCTCCATTTTTTGTTTACATTATAGCTTTACCTTATGGAAAAAGGAACGGACGATTACGCCCGTTCCTTTCAGGGGAAGGTAATGGTATAACTAGATAACGATAATTTCAGTCCTTTTATTCGGCAGTCCGGTTTTGAAGCTGTCCTAATTTGGCACCCCGGGGAAGCAGTTCCAGACATTTAAAACTTATCCGTGCCTCAGCACGGGAATCCATACTAAGCCCCTTATCAGATGACGAAACCATACACAAAGGCGGGAATAAGACACACCACCAGTTTCTTCCCTGCCCTTCACCAATAATGACTTTTACAGCCTGGTAATCTCCCTGGGGCAGTACAAAATTACCGTATGATTTGGTAGGAAACTCATATTCTCCTACACTAACCTTAACCGGATACGTAAACCCCTTTTTATCAACTACCTCTTCGGCCACCTGCTTTATGTCCGGCACTTTATCTGCAGCAGTCTGCCGAGCCTGGTCCAGATCATCGATTCCACTAAAATCCTCTTTCATCATAGCAATTACAGCATCTTTAACCTCAATTTTAAGAGTCTGATCAGTAACTGTATCACTATTAGCCACTACATGTAGGCGTAAAACACTGTCTTGCAGAGGGGTTCCCCGTAGTTCCTTAACATAGATACCAGTACAACTAACTAATGTTACCATGATAATGAACATAAATATTTTTTTACCCATTTATGAGTCCTCCTCTCTGTTATTTAAGTATTTCCCTTAAGTTCATTTTTAAAACTTAACCAGGCAGCAAATTAAAATTCATTCTTTTAATAAAAGCATCATTTAGTAGGCATTCTTGTATATCAGATATGGTTAAGTTTTTGTAGAGAGGAATGGGTAACTGGGCAAACCAGTAAATTATCCCTGGTTTGCCTTTCTATAATCTAATATAATGATGGTGATAAATATCTTTTATCCTGGCAATGTCTTAATTCACTGGTCAGATCATTGACAGCCCTTGTGAAAGTGAGTACAATAACATCTAGAGGATTTGCTTGTGGCTTTCCCCACAGACAAGTTCAACCACATATAATTCCTAATTCCCCCCCCGGGAATTATAGACATCACCAGGTCATGATGGTGATGTCTAACCCTTTTCTGGACTTCTTTTATAATAGCTCTAGGTTTTAAATAAATTTTCAATAGCAAGGATAGAAAAGAAGTGTTTATCCGGTCCCCCACTCTAAAAAAAAGTTTCCCCCCGTAAAAAGGCCGCCGTCCGTGGATCACTAGCCTTCTCAAATATAGCCTGGCAGGAATTATGCTCCAAAATCTTTCCTTCCCATAAGAAAATGATTTCGTCCGCCAGGCGCCGGGCTTGAAACAAATTGTGGGTAACTAGCATAATGGTAGTGCCGTATTTCTGGTTGATAAAACGGATATGATTTTCGATTTCAACCGCACTAGCGGCATCAATGTTAGAGGTAGGTTCATCTAATAAAACAATCCGGGGCTGTACTGCCAGAGCACGGGCAATCGCCACCTTCTGACGTTCTCCACCTGACAGGGTACGGGCTTCCGCCTGGGCAAAACCCTGCATACCCACCAGTTCCAAAGATGCATATACCTTCTTTTTAATTTCTGTTTCTTTCAGGCGACGGGCTCGCAAGCCATAGGCCACATTGTAGAAAACAGAACCTTGAAACATAAACGAGGTTTGGGTCACCATGCTCATCTGGCGTCTGAGTTGTACAAGTTGCTTTTTATCCCAGCGTAACTTTTGTCCCAGTATAGACAGGTTCCCCTCATCGCTAATGGTAAGAAGAGCCAGGATTCTTAACAGGGTGGTTTTGCCTGAACCATTAGGCCCTAATATACCATATATTCCTCCTCCGGCTACCATAAGGTCTTGAATATTTAAAACCTCCCGGGTTCCGTATCTTTTAATCACATTATGTAATTTGAATACTGGTGTCATGCTTAAATGTCCTTTTCTCCAATATTAATATGGCCGAGTTAATTAAAAAGGAAATAACCAGAAGAATAAGACCAATGGCTATCGCTGAGCTAAAATTACCCATACGGGTTTCCAAAACGATAGAAGTGGTAAGCACCCTGGTTACACCTTTGATATTTCCCCCTACCAGCATTACGGCTCCTACTTCAGCAATAACCCTCCCTAAGGCAGTGGTCAAAGCCGCAATCAAGCCTACCCGGGCCTCACGAATAATAGTACGAACTGCCTGTCTACGAGTAGCACCCAAAGTAACCGCCGTGTCATAAACTTCCTGACTCAATGCCATCACTGCCCGGGCCGTCAAGCCACAGATGATGGGAGTAGCCAGTAGTACCTGGGCAACCACCATAGCTGCAGGAGTAAACAATAATTCGTATTGTCCCAGAGGTCCCCGATAGGTTAATAAAAGGTACACGATTAATCCTGCCAGTACCGGGGGAAGTCCCATTAAGGTATAAATGCAGTTTAATACTACCTGCTTACCTTTAAAGTTTTTCAAGGCAAAAGCCGCCCCAGTAGGAATACCCAGCAGGGCAGAAATTACCAGGGCACCAAGAGATACCTGTAAAGATAATACGGTCACCTGAAAAATTTGGGGGTCCAGGCTTATAATCAACTCCAGAGCTTCCTTAAAACCCGGTCCAATAATATCCAAAACAATGAACCTCCCATTACAGGAATTGCGAACTTATTTCCGCTGGCCCTCTTCAGCCACTGGGCCTTCGCAGGCGTTCTACCATGGCCCGTTAACATCGCTCTCCATACTTGTACATTTTAACAGGCTAATCCGGAAGTTTGGACAACGAAATCCAACTCATATATAAATGCCGGGAAAGCCCTCCTAGGCCCTCTCCCGGCATTTATATTAACTATTTCGCATCAGGAACAAATAAAGTCTGATCATATTTATCTTTGCCAAACTCACCAATCATCTTCTGTCCTTTTTCTGAAGTTAACCATTCCGCAAATTTAGTAGCCCCTTCATAGTCTACATTGGGGTATTTTTCCGGGTTAATAGGAATAACGCCATAAGGGTTAAAGAGCAGCTGGTCCCCTTCTACCACAGTAACCAGACGATATTTGTCTTGATTAGCCAGATAGGTAGCCCGGTCAATCAAAGTATAAGCCTGTTTTTCATCTGCCATCCGGTAGGTATCACCCATGCCCTGACCAGATTCAATATACCAATCTCCCTCAGGAGTAATTCCGGCTGCCTCCCAAATTTTCTTTTCTTTTTTATCAGTACCAGAGTCATCGCCCCGGGATACAAAGGCAGCCTGCTTGGTAGCTATAGCCGTAAAAGCTGCTTTTACATCCTTTTCCCCTTTTATGCCGGCCGGATCCTCTTCCGGACCAATGATGAGAAAGTCATTATACATAACATCGCGACGATCCACCCCAAAACCATCTGCCACAAATTTATCTTCAGCCGCCCGGGAGTGTACTAGGATTACATCAACATCGCCGGCTTCTCCCATTTGAATAGCCTGGCCTGTACCTACTGCGATTACATCTACTGTATAGCCAGTATCCTTTTTAAATTCCGGTAATAAAACATCTAGTAATCCAGAATCTTCAGTACTAGTAGTAGTGGCTAACTTTAAAACCTTCTCTGGCTGGTTTTCTGCCGGTGCCGGTGTTTTCTGGCCGCATCCCATTACCAGAACCGAAAGTACGAAAACCATTAAAATGGCAAAAATCGATGCCTTTCTTCGCATACTTAAACCCTCCCATTATTTAATTAATAACTGGCACTATTAGCATATCTGGCCGGAACATGGGCATCAAGCATAAAAAAATCGGTTCCACTCGTGCCCCAAGGATAAGTAGATCCGACCATTTCCTGGTAGGTATTGTCGGCATCATCTCCTTTCCATAGGGGAGGCATACCCGTTTCCAGATATACCCTAACGACTCTTATCCCATAACCAGGCTGTCTTAGGAATAAGGGTTCGGAGATTAATAAATGAGATAGTCTTTCCTCTCCATTATGGTCGAATTTTAGATTTTTTTCAACCATAAGCTGGAAGTACCGACTTATAATTAAAGATGTTAATATATTAAAACCGGACGGATGAACCGCCCGGTTTTATGGGTCTAACCATTAAGCTATAACTCCACCCGGCTATTATACACAAGCACCGTAATCAAAAAGATCAGCACCACTATTACCAGATATACCCCTATACCTGCTGAAACCATCCTGCTGGGAAATCCATCCGGGCTGGCTATATTACCCAACTCGGGGAATATTAGGTTAGAAAATTTTCCAGATAACCACAGGGTCACCAAAAACGTCAATGCGGTAACTAGTCCTGATAATCGGGTAACTAGTTTACCTACTACCTGGCTGAAAAAACTAATACTGATAAGATAGAGCAAAAAAACTATACTGCCCAGGTAAGCCAGCCATAGATATTCCCATAGTCCTTCTATCCCAGCTATCTCTAATAAATCCGGTAATAACTCCGGCTGTATAGCCATTATAAATGCCACGGCACAAATCCCAGCAATAACGGTACCGATTATATATTCACTGATCAAAGCCATTAGTTTGGTTCCTAAAATCAGGCCGCCTTTTACCGGCAGTGACATCATAAGATAAATGGTATTGTTGTTCCACTCTCCACCCAGCAAGCGAAATGAGGAAACAAAAGGCATCAGGCCCACCAGGCCTAATAGCAGAAATAGCGGTAATACAACGATATTAGGATTAGGCCCCAGCCGAAAATAAATAAAACTGTTTAAAACTATGGCGACTATAACCATTACTATAATTTCTGGGATTAGTTCCCGCATTTCTTTTTTATATAGGCTACCTAACATTTTTCCGCTGCTAGTTGGCATCACGAAACGCCTCCTTCATCATGCCCACCAGGGACAGGCCTTTTTCTATACGCAAGTCCTCTGCATTCCCGGCCAGTTTTATACGACCTGCACTTAAGAACACCACCTCATCTACCAGGGCTTCTACCTCAGCAATTTCATGGGTAGAAATGATAATGGTTTGCTCCCCTTCACGGTAATCGCGAATCAACGTATTTATAATTTCCTCACGGGTTAGAACATCTATTCCCGATAAGGGTTCATCCATTAACAAATAGGGGGCACGACGGGAAACAGTTAGTAATAGCTTAGCCTTAGCTCGTTGGCCCTTGGAAATCCGGCTTATTTTCATTTCCCTATCCAGGTTGAGAAAAGCCAATAAGTCCTGATATTTACCTTCATCCCAATCTGTATAAAAAGATTTGATAAAGGCAGCTGCTGCCCCAATAGTCATCCAAGGATATAAGTAATCTACTTCTGGGAGGTAGGCGATACGATCTCTAGTTTTCAGTGGAATTTCTCCATCTATTTTTAACTCTCCCTGATCAGGCCGGTTTAATCCTACCATCATCTTAAGGGCAGTTGATTTTCCAGCTCCATTAGGGCCAAACAATCCAATAATCCGGCCCCTTGGAAAGGTAAATGTCAGCCTGTCCAGGGCCTGGATTCTGCCAAAATGCTTGCTGACCTCCCTAAATTCAATCATATTTCATCCTCCTTAATCTTTTCCTGAAGCAGCTGCACCATATCTACTCCGGAATAGCCGAGAGATTTCATTTCCTCTATAAAATAACTTAGAACACCGCCCGCCATTTCATGTTTAATCTGTGCTAACCTTTCCGGGGATATGCAAATGTAGGTACCTTGTCCCCTGAGGGTTTGTACTATCTCCATATTTTCCATCCCCCGGTAAGCTCTTTGAACTGTATTAGGATTAACCCGAGCCATTTCCGCATATTCCCTCTGGGAAGGAATCCGATCCCCTTTTTGCAGCTCCCCCCTTATTAGCCTTTTCCGGAAATCATCAATAATTTGCTGATAAATAGGTTGGGTAGCATTAAAGTCCATTAATTTTTCACCTGCCTAGTGCATTAATTAACTAGTGCACTATTATATTAGCTCTCTCTTTATTTGTTGTCAAGCTTTATCTTTTTTATCCACCTATAAATCTGGGTATTTAACCTCCTTATATCTTCCCTCCCGACCGGGATAAATAAAATAGTTCTTTACTATTTATTAATCTTCCAGACTTAGCCTGCTATCTGCTCTCATTACAAAATAAGCTCGTCCATCCTAACCAACGGGAACCATAGCTGGGTTCCCGCCACTCTTCCGTTACAAGACAAGCTCGTCCACCATAACCTCGTCAGCTTCATACCAAGTCTGGAAAGAATAGCCCCTCACGTAAATTATTGATTAAATACTTTAAGAGGGCACCCCCGTAGAAGTGCCCTCCTGTGTGCTTATTTACTTTTTGTTCTCCTTGCGGGAGCAGCCATAGCAGCTGTCTTCTTGCAAACCCTTATTGCGTTTTTTGTTCCTCCTCGCGGGCCAGATATTCACGTATAATCATCCTGACCAGTGCACTTCGGGAGATTTGCTGATCCCTGGCCAGTCTTTTTATCTCTTCCACTTGTTTGCGCGTTAGATAAAAGGTGGCGTGTTCGAATTTATCGGTAGCCATTTTAACCCCCTCCCCGCCTGATGAAGCCGTTGATTTTCTTCACGATGCTTTGTGGATATTATATGTAATAGGGAGAGGTTCTGTTACTCCTCCCCAGCTAGACCACGCTTTATTTCTTCCACCTGACTCCTCATGGCCCGGCGGCCTGCCCGGATTATTTCCGGAGCTCGATGTATATCCCCTAGATCAACCGAATCCACGCCAGGATAAACTACTAGATCAGCATAAAGTTGCTCTTCATCTTTAGATGTTTCATAGGCCAGGATATCAATAGAGCGAGATACTATAGGAAGAATTCCCTGCACCTTTTCCTGATAAATTTCCCGCCCCAGATTGATCCCTACAATATATTGGGCCCCCATGATCTTTAATATATCCACCGGAACCATATTTTTTACCCCTCCGTCTACCAGTTGGCAGCCCTTAAAATAGTAAGGAACGAAAGTACCTGGAATGGATAGGCTGGCGCGTACTGCTTCACTTAGCAAAGCTCGAGTAATAATTATAGTGTTTTTATCTTTTACTTTCACCAGCCGGTTGGTAAAAACCACCTGGCGACCCGAATCTATATCACAGGCTACAATGGCTATAGGTAAACGACAATCCAAAAGACTTTTACCCTGGGTAAGTTCATAAACCAATTTTTCGATTTTATCTCCTTTAACAATCCCCTCCAAAGCCGAACGTAAAGGAGGATAATAACAGCCTAACAGGTATTTCATCAGGCCGGCTACATTATAATCAAGATAGTGGCCAGGATTAAGGCCTAAAGCCATTTTTTCTATTTGGTATAATTTCATTCCCGCTGCATACAAAGCTGCTATTAGACTACCCGCACTAGTTCCAGATAAAAAATTAACCGGTATATGGTTTTCCTCCCATACCTGAAGGATACCTAAATGAGCCAGACCCTTAAGGCCCCCTCCTCCCAAGGCTAGACCTATAGTTTTTCTTTTATTTCCAGGCATACTATCACCCGCATAGTTGTTTTATGGAACGCTAAATACCAGGCACCACCTGGTTTGGCTTCTTAAATTCAGCGGTTGCATTTCATAACCATATAGCGGGAAACTACCTGAATAGTTTCGCTATTGCGCCCTTTTAAATCACTCCATAACTTCCGGTATTCGGGTACCTCAGTTATATTTTCATATGCTTCTATCCTTTTATCTAAATCCCGGTGAATCTCTACGATTTTTTCTAATTGAGCCCGCATGATGTTTTTCTGTTTACGGGATATGCGAATATTACTTACTTCTTGCATACCATCCCTCCGGATTAAGAAAATAAAGCCCGGCAAAAGTATGCCGAGCATAAAGCCTTCTACAGCTTGCTTTAGAAGTCCACTTCAGGATCCAACTCCCCAAATACGATAACATCATGCATTTTACCCAGTTTATCAATAATGTCGACAAACACACGGAGTCCTACACAAGTACCCTTGATGGGGGTAGTAAGATTGCAAGGGTTAGAAGGATCTTCACAATTACCTTTGATTTCGAAATCAAAGGACCAGTTTTTCAGTATAATTTCTGATTGTTCGATTTCCGCACGGAATTCTTCGATTGTTAGGGGAGGATCAAACTCATCTAATTCAATAGACTGCTCATAGCGATCAGTTACCGTGATTATCTGATATTCACCCTCCACCACCACAAACAGGATTACCTCATAGTCAATAAAGATCTTTACCCGGTTAAAGCACTGCAAATCTTCAAAAGCCTGGAGCACCTTTACTTTAATATCTTCTATGCAGGTAATTTTACCTCCCACCTGCTCATCTGGAACACAAAACATGGTATCCAAGACTTTTACCTGTTTGTCAATAAACTTAGCTTTTATAACTTTAGCCCATAAATCTAACCTACAACCCTCAGGAAATTCACACTTCAGTTCAGCCATGTCTTCCTTTCCCTCCTTTTTCTCTCTAATGGCCTAACAACTACCGGCCTGTAGAAATTTGTATTTGCATTTTCTAGGATATACTATGAACTGCGGTGACAAAATGTGATTACTCCCGTCAACATTTTGCTTTCCTTTCCAGAATAGGGTTGGTATAAAAAATATCATCAATGGGCTTTTTTTACCGAAGTTCGGGACTAGGCCATCCGATAACTGCTGGATCAGGCCGACTACGCTGATCTCCTCGCAAAAAAATTTAATGATTACCCTTTACCCTGGCAAGGCTATTCATTTAACCTGATCCCGGAATAATCTTCTTCCATAATATGATTACACTTAATACCCGGATGGCAATAGATACGTATACCCTGCTCCTGAGCCAAACGACAAAAGCCGATATCCTCTGGCCCCCATTGAGCTGAATAAACCACTCCTGCTTTATCAATAACCCATCTTTTTATGAGATAAGCTGCTCCCGTACAATCTACCTCGAAAAGACGATCCCGGGGAAAATCCCGCATATGCAGGTAAGAATCCCTCTGCCGGCAGAGCACATTGTAGATACTATTGTCACCTATTGCATAACCATTACCAACCAGAGTCGAGACCACATCACAGCCGGTACTCATCAACCCGGATAAGGCATTAGCAGGAACTAAAATATCACTATCTACAGAAAATAGGTACTGACAGTCGGAGGTCTTAAATTCCGCCAGCAACCGGTTACGCAACCCGGCTAATCGGGAAAAACTGTAATTGCCTCGCTTATAGCCTGGTGGGGAGACTTGGTTATCTATTACTAAACGGGTAGACCGCCTTTGTGAAAATTCCTTTAAGATGGCCCCAGTATTATCCTGACTATCATTAACAATAAAGCAAAATTCCAGCAATTCCGAAGGGTAGTCAAGCCTTTCCAAGGCTTTAAGATAGTCAGGTAGGATCCAGGCCCGGTTTCGAACCGGGCATCCTACCATAGTTTTTTTATACATTAACCGCTTGTTGTCCCCGCAGGGTTATGTGGCGGAAAGCCGCTTTTCCAATTACCCTTATTGTGGCTGAACCTGTTTCGGCCGAGACCTTACTAGGCCCAGTTCTGCTTACCCGGTATAAACCCCCCCGCCATTTGCCGCTAGAAATCTGGAAAGCTACCCCCCGGGTTACTTTAAAACGGAGATATGAACTTAGTACATTAATATAAAGAGGAAAATCTCCCTGTAATACTGGGGGTTGTGGTTGGCGAGGTATAATATCAGTCGTCGGTACCAGGGCTGGTGCTGGTACTGCTCCGGCCTCAGGTGCTAGTCCGGGTCCGGCTGCAGGTGTTGGTCCGGGTCCGGCCGCAGGTGTTGGTCCGGGTCCGGCCGCAGGTGTTGGTCCGGGTCCGGCCGCAGGTGTTGGTCCGGGTCCGGCCGCAGGTGCTGGTCCCGCTCCGGCCTCAGGTGTTGGTCCGGGTCCGGCCGCAGGTGCTGATGCTGAGGTAGGTACAGATACCGATTCTTCATTATAGCCTTTTTCGCTCAGGTGCACTTCGATGATATTTACTATTTGTTTAGCTCTTGATAACCAAGAGTTCTCCTGGGCCAGGGCTATTCTGGCCGCACGTTTTTCCTGATCATCATGCTCTAAAGCCAGCTTAATATTATCCATAAACTGCTGATAGGTTTGTGAATATAACACCAGATCCCCGTATTTATTAGCTTCCGGCAAATCAGAGGTTACTATAGGCATACCGGAGGCCATGTATTCCCACATTTTTATAGGGTTAACCGACTCCACCATACTAGATGATCTAAATGGAATAATACCCACATCGAACATCTGAGTATAAGCTGCTAACTGCTCATACGCCTTAAAACCCAAATAATGTATATTAGGATGCCGGGGAACATCACTTACATTATAAAGAGGACCTACCATCACTATTTGACAATGCGGAAAACCTAAAGCTAGTTGTTCAATAAGCTGGAAATCTAACCAGGAAGCAATAACACCTACATATCCTATTATCGGACCAGTTAATCCCTGCATATCATCGGGCACCGGGAAGGCTTTATTACTAGCCTGAACAAAATAATTGAAATCACATCCATTAGGCACCAGATAGGTTGCTGGATTGATACTCCGGGCCATAGCATAAAGTTTTTCTGATGTAGTTATTACTATATCAGCACTGCTGACAGCCCGATGGTAATAAGGACGCCATGCCTCAAACTCGTCACTCGGTTCATCTACACTGTCGAAAACTACCAGGCCGGGATTATACTGCATTATCTGATCAACGTGAGCGGTAGCACTGTAGTATACAACCGGGCGTATATCCTTAAGGTAAGGACTGGGATCAATATTGTTAAAAAGATGAAAATAAGGATTAATCTGGTGTATCCCGGACTGCAGACCTGAATTAGGACTGGGGCGATTCAAGTAAAAAACCGGAATACCTAATTCAGAAAAATTCTTCATTAGCTGCTGGGGTCGCTGCACCAGATAGTGGTAATCAAGAGTAGGCGGGTATAAAATACAACTAATTTTTGACATCATTCTCCCCCTTATATTTGTGAATATTTCAACTCTGCTTTAATATCGTATGCCGGTAAACATTAGGGGGTGCGTTGTATTAACCAAAATAGGAAAAACAAGGGCGGGACGATTCATATAGGAACCGTTCCGCCCTATAACGGTAAGTATTTATTAGTCACTTAAAACAGATTCTTCTGATGGTTGCAAACAATCAGAACACACCTGGCAGCTACATTGAGGACAGGTTTGTAATTCATGCTTATTCATCCAGGAGCCACAGGACGCACACTGGCTCTTAGCTACTACACTACTTCTACGCCCGGTATTTACCATCAATAAGGCTTCGTCACCATCAGCTTGCAAAGGGATCGCCTTAAAACTACGACCGTTTACCTGTATCACAGTCGCCACCCTATTTTCGCTTTGTCTTTTTCTCACATCTTTCTCCTCCCCACCTCCTAGAACTTATCAAGCAAAACTTTTAAAGAATAGTAGTATTCTTAACTTATTCTATGAATGGATAGGGTTTTGTGTGCACTTTGCTACTGCTTTTTACAATTGTATGCGTAAATTCCGACGCCCTACCTTAATCTCTACGGATTGACTGAGGGGCGAGACCAAGCAGGGGGCAGTTGCTAAAGTCTGTAACCAGGGCAATATCTCCTGTACCCGGTGATGATAAGTATGCCGCTGGTATACTTCCGCCTGTCCCTGCCGGGCTATTTTTTCCCTTAAATCAGGGCGGGCCAGGTAAAAATTGACTAGATCCACAGTTTCTTGTGGACTCCTGGTCCAAACCAGATGATGATGGTTAACAAAAAAGTGTTCTATGGCCGGAGTCCATTGGGTTAAATAGAAACCACCGCTTCCCAGTATTTCAAAGGTGCGCATACTCATCATGGTTGCCGAAGTGTCCACTGAATGCAGGCCCAGCATTATGCGGGCCGTAGAACAGGCTGCCGGCAGGTCTTCATTGGCCATATACCCTGCGTAGCAATGGGCCGGTATAGTAAAAGGCATAGATGGATCCATCCACCATTCATTCCCATAAATGGCTATATCAAGACCGTTTTGGATAAGTGGTTGTAAGACGTTATCTACTCCCTGCTGCCGGGCCGGATGATAGGCATAATTATTCCCTACAAAAATAATATCCCGATTGAAGCGTAGATCGGATGGTACACTATGATGAAAAGTTGGATGGCAGCCAAACATTAGCAGGTGGGCGTTTATTCCATGTTGTTGATATAATGGAAGGTTCTCCTGACAGGGAGTAAAGGTAAGATATGATTTTAATGCGTAAGGTAAAGAAAGATCGTCAAAAGATACGGGATCCTCTATAGCCCAGTACACATGAGGTATACCCAGCTCCTCCAATATTGGAAAAAGCTTATGCATTCGGTTGATCCCACCATCATTAAAAACGAAATCCGGCCTGAAATTCTGGACGAAAGGAAGTATGGATTCTTCTTGATCAAGAAATACATACTGTACCTGGTGCCCCAGGTCAGCAAAAACCTGCCCAATACCCCGAGTAATAATCGGGGCGGTATTAGCAAATAAAATGCGCATAATTTATCCCACACTTTAGATAGTATTAGCCATAAATCCATGGATTACGGCACTATACTATATGTGAAATTTTTTTATGAGGTGACGGATTATTGGTTGCTTATAAACATGCGCTTAATACGAGTACCCAGACCTGGTTGCTCTTCTAAATCTTTTTCAGGCATATTATTATGGTAGTAAGGGTTATGATATTGGATCAACTGCCTATCCCGCTCCCGGATGGACTCCTGCAACTCCTCTGCTAGTTGTCTATAGCGACCTAATTCCCTATTTAATCCGACATTACGCCTTTCGGCCTTAGATATACCTTTCTTAAGACTCATTATATCCCGCTCATAAAGATAAATCCGGCGCCTTAGACTTTCGTTTTCCCCTTCTATACGGTTAATCTCAGCACTAAGCCGGCTTAACGCCTCCTCCATAGAGTCAGTCGACAAGGCATTTTCTCCTTCAGTAGATAGTTTTACCACCTGTTCACAGGTAGCCATTAATAGGTAGTCTATGAAAATGAATACCTGTAATTCATGACCATCCATTTCTCCCTGGCAGGTGGTTTCAACGATATCCACTACAAATTTGATCCTCTGATTAGGGTCCAAGGGCGGTTCGAAATCCAGTATCGGGATACGGTTTTTTATAGTGGCCTCCCGGGCAATAAGGCGCAATTCCCCGGCTAGATCTTCTACCAAGCAGAGAATATCCAGACTGATTTGGGCTTCTACAGCCTGCCCCTGAAAACGGGTTATGGTTTGTTTTACCTTTATTTTCAGGTCCTCCACCGATTTATATACCCGGTCCAGGGTATAAGTGCATAACTCCTTAAGCCGGTAGGGGTAAGGAAGTTGGGCCACTACTACTGGGGACCAAATGGCAAGATTAGATCCCATCATATCACCTCAGTGTAGTTTTTAGCATTATATTATTGTACCGGCAGGAGTATGTATTATTACCCAGAAAAGAAAAAAACTGCATGTGATAACACGCAGTTAAAAGACTGACTAGTTATTGGCAGCAGCTATGCGTATCTCCGCATTCTGTTTATCATAAACAAATAGCTCCACCGTCTCCGTAAGGACATCGGCATAACTATAGGAAACCCGCCGTTCGATTCTTCTTTCGTCTAATTTTATAACGAAGATGTTAGGATATGTGGATTCTAAAACCCCTTCCCTTTCAACGATACGGTTTCTTCCCCGGTTTGCCTTAAGCCTAATCTTACTACCTACAAAGGATTCCAAATCCTTTTTAATCTCCGATAATGACCTGGGAGTACTCACGCAACCACCTTCTTTAATAAATTCATCGTTATAAGTTTATACGAAAACGAAATAAATGTCAAGTTTAATTAAAATAGTATATAAGAAAACAACCTCCATGTCAACTAAAAAATCAGTTATCTGGCCGAATTAGCCCCTCCATAAAATTTACCACGGGTGGTTATTTTGTGTATTTGCTTCAAATATGCCTGTCCCTGGCTACTATACCATGCTCCCGGGTGGTTATTTAGTATATTTGTCTGCTACCGTACAAGCAGCATAGGCATCCGGTTTAATACGGGCATCAAATCCACTACCTACAATCATGCCGGTGATCTCACGTACTAATTCCTTAGTTTCCCCATGAGTACCTACATCCAAATGAATTTCTACCTTTAATTCTTCATGTCCCTGGTTTTTGAGGAGGGCGTAAAGCTGGTCACTCAGCGAAAGGCTTAAAGAGGCTTCGTAAAAGATACGTTGACGCAGGCTGTAAAACTTGGTTTCAAATCGCTTGTTGTAATAATAACGGGCTCCTTTACCAGAGCGATGGATTATTATGGCGCTAACAAAACAGGTTTCCTGCTGAAAAGGTTGGGAATCGGTTCCTACCAACAGCTTATACGGTCGGCTGGTATCTTCACTTACATAGTCCAGGATATCCTGAACAACTTCAGTTAATTCCATTCTGCCTTTGGTGGGGCTATTAAACTGCATATGGATTACCTCCTATTACTCCAAGAACACCCGGAACAACTGTGCATAATCCTCCAAATTTAGGTTCTCCGGCCTACAACAGTGTTTTATTCCAGCCTGGTTTAATTTATCCTGAGCCAGGTTTTTGTCAATTGAGAAAAAGGAGCTGCAAATATTTAAAAGCGTTTTACGCCTTTTTTGGAAAGCACTACGTAAAAAATTTTTAAACAAAATTTCATCTGGTACTTCAACCCGTTTACTGGGAAGCGGCATTAATTGAATAACTGAAGAATCCACCTCTGGCCGGGGGTAAAAACAGTTACGCGATACCTGCATTAATAAGCTTACTTCCGCGTAATAAGAAGTCATAAGGGTCAAAAGACCGTATTCTTTGTTATCTGGCCTGGCTAATATACGCCCGGCTACCTCTTTTTGCATCATAAGGATAGCTTTTTGCATATGCGAACATTCTTCCAGCAGTTTAAAAATTATCGGTGTAGTTATATTATAAGGAATATTAGCACAGACAACATAGTCGGGAATATTATCCAATCCGAAACGTTCCATTAATTCCTTCTCTATATTCACTTTTAGAATATCGGCAAAACAGATTTTAACCTGGGAATACGGGGATAGCACCTGCTCCAGAGCAGGTTTAAGACTGGTATCAATTTCTATAGCTAGTACCCCGCGACTGTTTTGCGCCAAATGTTCAGTTAATGCTCCCAGACCTGGTCCAATCTCTACTACGTACTGATCTTTACCGGTATTAGCCTGATCAGCAATTTTTGTTAAAATATTGCGATCTACCAGAAAGTTTTGCCCCCACCTCTTTTTAGGAAAGAGCCCATATTGATTTAAAATTTCCCGCAGTCCAGATATTGTTGCCGTTTGATACATTCATATTCCCTCATCGCTTTTCTTAAACCTATTATAGCCGATAAGATCCCTTTAACTACACACTTCCACAAATTACTTAAAGGTAATGGTAAAAAATCAGGCCTTAACCTTAAATCCGAGCTAAACACAAAATACCCGGGCATAATTTTTGCCCGGGCGTAGACGGTCTAAAAAGCTGGCTGTTGTTGTTTAAGGCGATTAATCAAGTTGTTCACATCATCCTGGTAACTTTGTACCGGCCGCCCCTGAATAATTCCTACCGCTACATCATTAATCCTCACAATTAGATTAGGGTCGGTGGTTACCAGCACCTGAGATATGCGTTTGTCACTAGCCTTTAGTTTGTTGGCTACAGTTCTTTTGATCTCATTAACATCATTAGCATTCTTCATCATGTTGGGTGTAAGGGTAAGACCTACCATAATTACTAATCCACTATAGTTTACAGCCGTGTCCCGGTTAAGATTGGTATTATTATTAATGGCCGTGTTAGGATTATTAATAGTATTTCTAGTGGTCTTACCATTATTAGTCATAGCAATGCTTGATACCACAACCGTGGCTTTTTGTACTCCCTGTACATTCTGAGCCAAGTTCGACAGCCGAGTTGCCAGAACTCTTCTTTCACTGGCAGTCAAATCTCCGTCAGCACTCCTGGTAACACGGGGTTTTTGCTCAGGTGTTACCGGTTTTTTAGCCGCACTCTGGCATCCAGAAAAAATAATCAGGTTTAAAAAAACCAAACAGAGTAATAAGGCAATCTTTTTTCTCAACCCGTAGTTCACCTCCTTTTTTCCCTTGCTGTACTTAGTGTTTTTCTTTCGACCGGTTTTCAAACAAGGGAAAATGTGGGCGAACTACTATTCTTTTTTATATGGTGATCACGTCTAAACGGGCCCGCATCCGACATAATTGCCATCGGTAGTCAGCTAAAGGTTTTCCTTCCGTCAGATTGCTGCTAATTTTTTGAATATGATCTACCAGATCAGGTTCATAGGTAACTAAAACAGTAGCATCATTTAAAACTAAATCATCTCTTAGACTAGTTCTAACCGCCATCTGTACCCGTTCTCTATCATTTAGGGTATTTACATAGCGATGAAGATTTAGTCCTACAAAAATAACATTCTGGTTATCAACTTTTTGCTTCTGGCCCCTAGTATTATCATGAATTAAGCTATCTAGATTCTCCTTACTTAAGGGAGAAATGCTGTTTTCCGGTACCACCAGCACATAAGCACTATGAACTCCGTCCACCTTCTCAGTAGTCTCTACTAGTCGAGCCGAAGTAAATATAGTTTGATTATCAGTGTCAAGCGATGGCTTTAAAGACATCATCCACCCACCAGCCACCGGATAACTGCCATATTTGCCCAGTCCAATCAGGAAACACCCTATCAGCATTAAAAGTACCAGCCGAACTGCCCTCTTTTCCATGGATCATCAATCCCCCCATAAAAATCCTCTCCATTTTATTTTTCTATACAGGCCCTGTTTTTATTCAGTTATATATTCCCTCTTGTATTTATTGTAAGCAAATCTATAAATAAAATTAACCCCCTGGACATTTTGGCACAGGAGGTATCTTAAGTTCTATGGATTTTTTAAGTAAAAATAAATATACCCTCCCACCTCTGATCGTGGGCTTACAAGCGTACCAGTTTTTCTTTGATACACATTATGTTTATTGAAGGATATAAACTTTAGTTTTCCGCCGCCCCCATGACAAACACTGATTGCGCTCTTCCATAAACAAGTCCAGCCGATCACCTTTTATAGATCCGCCTGTGTCAGAGGCTACTGCAAATCCGTAGCCTTCAATATAAAGCCTAGTTCCTAAGGCAATTACAGCCGGATCAACTGCCACCATGCCCACAGTAGGGTGCTTACCTGTAGCAGTGCGATAGCCAGTATAGGTGTAGGCCGAGGCTTCCATATATCTGGCTTCGCGGAAGTTAAGGTGCTGCCCACCACGGGAGACAGAGGTGATATTACCCATAGCTACTACTTTATTGTGAGGTTCTTTTATTACCTCACTGGCCACTACCTGTCGATCAACTTCCTGACCATTATGGTATATAACTTTTATAGTATTACGGGCTAGTCCATCTATTCCCTGGGAAAGGGTTCTGGTAAGACCTTTTTCCAGAGTATTATCTATGGTTGTTTCTACTCCAAAAGAAACCGGTTCTTCTACTACTTCTTCCTTTTCACTAACTCTTATCACTTCGATTTCCTGACCCGGGGTTGTTTTTTTAGCGGGGAGGGTTTTTACAACATCTTTTTCCCCTAATTCCACCCCAGCCAAATGAATAGCCTCTTTAATTGTCACGGGAGTAGAAATAACCTCCCTGGTTTCACCATCAGCGATAACTTTTACCTTAAAAGCCCTGGTAACTACTATTTTCATATCTTTTTGCACCCGGCTGTTTAACGAAGGTTGAACCCGGTCTTTATCTCCTAATTTAACACCATTCTTCTCCAATACCTCACCAACTGTACCTACAAAGAATACACTGCTTTTGATCGATTTCCCATCCACAACAATATTAACCGGTTTTTGCAAGGCAAACCACAAACTTACGCCTAGCACCAACGTAAACAGGAGAGTGGCAGTCAGGTATTTAACCTGCTTAGACCACACAATACCCATTTTTCTCCTCCTTTTCATCCTACAAAACGGATTATATGCACGCTTTGCAAGGCATCTTTGTTATTCTAGACAAAAATAGCCCTAACAGTCAACTTCTGTACCATTTTAAAGCACCTTTACCTCATATTGGAATATAACCAAAGTGTACCCTTTTTAAATTATTATCATTTAATCTTTATTTTATTCCTTATCAGGTAAAAAGTTTGCTGAAATTGCTGTTATTACCAATTACTAAAAAGGTCGAAAAACGGGTAAGGGAAAGATTTTATCCTTTCCCTTAATACATACTTAGTCTTTTATCCGGTAAACCTGCCGGGCATTACGTGAAGTAAGATAAGCTATTTCCTCTACCGGTTTATTGCGAATCTCAGCCAGCTTAGCCCCTACCAAAGTAACCAAAGCCGGTTCATTGCGTTTACCCCGGTGTGGTTCAGGGGTAAGATAAGGGCAATCAGTTTCAATGAGGACTCGATCCAATGGTATTCGTGCTGCCACTTCGTGGCTTTTCTTAGAATTCTTAAAAGTCAGCGGACCCGCAAAGGATATATAAAAATCTTCTTTCATGAAATCTATAGCCAGGGGTAAATGCCCGGAATAGCAATGCATAATACCACCGTTTTTGCCGGCTTTCTCCTGACGAACAATATCCAGAACCTCCTGATGAGCATCCCGGTCGTGTATAACCACCGGCTTGCCTAATTCATGCGCCATTTTTATCTGCTCTATAAAAGCCCGCCGTTGTTCATCTCGCGGAGACAGGTCACGGTAATAATCTAACCCAATCTCACCGATAGCTACCACCCGTGGTTTACGGGCTAATTCATATAGACTCTCCAATAATTGAGGAGTAAGGGTACTGGCATCATGGGGATGCACACCCACGGTAGCATAAATATCTTTATAACGGTCTGCCAAGGCTACTGCCTCAACTGATGATGCATAATCATAGCCTACACATACCATTAATTCTACTCCGGCTTCTCGGGCCCGGGCTATTACCTTATCCACATCCACCCGTAGTGCCTTTTCCTGAAGATGAACATGGGTATCTATAAACATAATTAGCTCCCTCCTGATAATTGTCCGGTCACCCTTGACTAGTAAATACTACTTCACCCGGTTACCCGATTCAATATCTGATTGCAACATTAAAACTTCTACATTTTTATCATCAGAAGCCGCCAGAATCATTCCCTCGGATAATACTCCCCTTAATTTAGCCGGTTTAAGGTTGGCGACAAGTACTACTTTTTTACCTACCAGATCCTCAGGTTTATAATACTGGGCTATTCCTGATACTACCGTACGCTCACTATCACCCACCTGTAACCTGAGTATTAATAGTTTATCAGCCTTTTCCATCTTTTCGCAACTTAATACCCGGGCTACCCGAAGATCCATACGAGCAAAATCGTCAATACTGATATAATTATCCTGTTTAGCTGCCTTATCGCTAGCAGGCTTCTGTTCTGATGTTTTTTCTGTTTCTTTAGTCTGATCGTTCATGTTTTTTTCCTCCCATTCCTTCAGATCTATTCTCGGGAAAAGTGCCTCTCCCTTGCTAACTTTAATACCAGAATGTACTAGTCCCCAGTGACCTGCCTCTTCCCATTTTAAATTAAGTGGATCATCAATTACTGGTATTTGTTGATTAGCCCGGGTTACCACTTGGGGCATAGCCGGACTAAATAAAATCAGAACTATGCGGATACATTCAGCCAGGTTATATAATACCGTAGCCAGACGGTCTTTTTGGCTTTCATCACGAGCTAACCGCCATGGTTCTGTTTCATCAATATACTTATTAGCCCGGGATACTAAACGTAGACTAGCCATAATATATCCGGCAAAATCTAATTTATCCAGCTTACTCGTAGCTTCATTAAATACCTGGGCGGCAGTGTTTTTTAAATCATCATCCACCGCCTGGCTTTCACCAGGAGCTGGTATTTGACCATCAAAATACCGGATAATCATAGCTACTGACCGACTGATAAGATTACCCAGGTCATTAGCCAAATCGGCATTAATTCGATTAATAAGCATCTCCTCAGAATACAGACCATCCTGCCCAAAACTCAGCTCTTTAAGCAGATAATAACGGACCGCATCAACTCCATAGCGCTCCACCAATTCTACTGGATCAACTACATTCCCCTTGGATTTAGACATCTTGCCACCCTCCAGCAAAATCCAGCCATGGCCAAATACCTTTTTGGGCAGGGGTAATCCCATAGCCATTAACATACACGGCCAGATAATCGCATGGAAACGCAGAATATCCTTACCTATAAGATGGACATCAGCAGGCCAGTAGCGGTTAAAAGATTCCTCATCAGTGCCATAGCCAATCCCGCTCAGGTAGTTAATCAAAGCATCAAACCACACATAAACAACATGCTGGTGGTTGAAAGGAACGGGAACCCCCCATTTAAAAGAAGTCCGGGATACACAAAGATCATCCAGACCCATTTTTATAAAGTTAACTACCTCATTGCGCCGGGAAAGCGGTTGGATAAAATCCGGGTTTTGTTCAATATGTTCCAGTAGCCGCCCGGCATATTTCGCCATATTAAAGAAATAACTTTCCTCTTTGACCAGCTCCACCTCACGTCCGCAGTCAGGACATTTACCATCCAGAAGTTGCCTTTCGGTAAACAGAGTTTCACACGGGGTACAATACCAGCCCTGATACTCGGACATATAAATATCACCCTGGTCATATACCTTTTGAAAAAGCTTTTTAACCACCTGCTCATGACGCGGCTCAGTGGTACGGATAAAATCATTATGGGAAATCATAAGTACATCCCAAAGACGCCTAATATTGGCCACAATCCCATCCACATATACGATGGGTTCCTGTCCATGTTCATGGGCAACTTTTTCTATTTTTTGCCCATGTTCATCAGTTCCCGTAAGATAAAATACATCTAAGCCCTGCATACGCTTAAAACGAGCCATACAATCTGCCGCCACCGTGGTGTAAGCATGTCCTATATGTAGGTTATCACTGGGATAGTAAATAGGGGTAGTAATATAAAAGGTTTTTCGATCGGACACTAACATCCCTCCTTGGGCAAGTATTACCTGTATAGATACGGTACAAACATGTTCCAGATTAAGCTCCGGGAAGTTATACCGTTTATAACCGTTAAGTCAGCCATTAATAGCTATAGTTTACCACATAATGGCCATCGTATCCTGCCTTTTCCCCAGGCCTTATTTACCTAACTATTTGCCACCTAATAGAGTCCAGCTTAGCCAAAGCCTTTCACTAACCAGAGTCCGGACTTTTCCAGAATATTCAGGTTCGCCTTAACCACGCAACCCCATACAGCGACCTACCCAGCAACCAAGCTAAGGCTAACCTTAATGTGGAGGAAAAGAGATAAAGGCGATTCCAGAACCGTAATTAAACCCGTTACTAAAGGCAATACCCTTAGAACAAAAACCTGTGCCCACCACTAACTAGAGTCCGGGCTTTTCCGGAATATTCAGGTTAGCCTTAACCACGCAACCCCATACCCATACAACCTTAATGGACAGTAAAAGAGATTATAATACTGGTCACATAGCCAGGACAACCCAACCATTAAACTTATACGACGTTAGTTTGCATACATTAATATTCCGGCTCCACGCTCCGCCTGGGAAACACCAACTGCTGGTCTGGCAGCTACAGGGGGACCGGGCCGATTCACATCCGTGCTCAACGGCCCTCTCGCCACATCCGTGTCGCTCGCCCCCTTACGCTGCTGCGCCTGCGCAGGGTGTTTCTACCAGGCTACGCTTAACGTCGCTCTCCATATTAATGTATGCAAACAAGCCGATTTATCACTTCCCCCCCGCATCCCCCCACAGCAACTTTAACCAGTAACTAAGCTAAGGCTAACCTTAATTAGTAAAAAGAGGTAAGAAGGATCTTCCCCGCAACATAAAGCAGCATTTTTAGCTGTTTTTCCCTATAATCTTTGCTATAATGAGATGGCTTTTACTTTAACTGAATTTCCTTTTATCCATAAAAATGTCTTATGCTCTATAAAATTCAATTTTTTGTCTTTATATGTAGAAAAATTCTTGACTTTTTCTACCAGCGTTGGTATAGTTTGTAGTGAAATCCAATGTGGTTTAAAAGAGGAGGGTTTGCTGCAATGATGAAATCAACGGGAGTAGTTAGAAAAGTGGACGAGCTGGGCCGAATTGTTATTCCCATCGAGTTGCGCCGTACCATGGGTATAGAGGAAAAAGATGCCCTGGAAATTTACGTTGACAATGAAAAAATAATTCTTCGTAAGTATGAACCAGCTTGTATCTTCTGTGGTAATGCAGAAGAAGTACTCAACTATAAGGGCAAAAACCTGTGCAGGTCCTGTTTAACTGAAATAAGTAAACAGGTAGGTTAATACATAAGGTTTAAAGATCATGCTCAATAAAATACTTGTAAATAGTTGATTTTGGTATATTATGTTCACGGGCCTTCATTTTGAAGGCCTGTTTTTTTTCTATCCCGGCAGCAATTAGCTGCTGGGTTTCTTCAATTATAGCTTCTAAAGAAACTTCCCCACTAGTCGCTGGCCTTCCCCCTACCAGTAAGGTAATCTCTCCCCGTGGTATATGATTAGTATAATACTCCTCTAATTCTATTAAACTACCCCGCTTAATCTCCTGGTGCACTTTGGTAAGTTCCCTGACTACTACCGCCGGACGCTCCGGTTCCATCAGCTCAATCATATCCTCCAAGGTCGGCAGTAAACGATGCGGTGCTTCATAAAAAACGATGGTGCGCATTTCAGTAGCCAGGTTGCCTATTATTTCCCTTCTTTTCCCTCTCTTAGCCGGTAAAAATCCAGCAAAAATAAAGGAGCTGGTATCCAGCCCCGAAACTGCCAAAGCCGCGATGAAGGCTGAAGGGCCGGGGATAACCTCCACCTCGATCCCTGCTTCGATTGCCCGCCGTACCAAATATTCCCCCGGATCAGATATGGCCGGCATACCGGCATCAGATACCAGCGCTATATTTTTCCCGGCCCGTATCTGGTCTATAATATGTATTTCCTTACCTTTGCTTGTATAAAGATGATAGCTGGTCAAGGGTTTTTTTATCTTGTAGTGATTTAGTAATTTTAAAGTGTGCCGGGTATCTTCACAGGCGATTAAATCTACTTCACGTAGTGTTTTAAGCAGTCTTATACTTACATCTTCCAAATTGCCAATAGGGGTCGCACAGACAAATAACTTGGCCAAAAATATTCCTCCAGCTTTGTAATCAATATCTTAAACTAAACTGCCTAGTATATCTTACTGTTATTAATCTATTTTAGGTAAGTCATAAATTAAACGCAATTCATCCCCATAGATTCCAGGAGCACTATAGATAATCAACGGCGGCATAATAATCAGTTTATTATGCCTTTGTTTCACTCCTTCTACCATTACCAGTTTAGCTTCCCGATCAATAAATGAATGAATATTGCGTAACCTTAGTGGATATAGTTGGTATTGGTGCAAAAGCTGACCGATCTCTTCCAAACGATCCGCCCGCTGAATCAGGCAAAAGCTTCCTCCCGGTTTAAGCAAATAACCGGCGGCTTTAACTATTCCCTCCAGGGTTACTTTTATCTCATGCCTGGCTACTGCCTTCTCCGGATCACTGCTTTGTTTTCCTTCTCCCACTTTGCGAAAAGGGGGATTGCTGACTACCAGATCCATACTGTCTGGAGGCAGAACTTGATTAACCTGATTTATATCCTCCTCAATTACCTCCAGGCGCTCTTGTAATCCGTTTAGCTTAATACTGCGCCGGGCCCTATCTACCATAGATTTCTGGATTTCTAATCCTATTATCCTGGCTTGCGGGGCCCGCCAGGATAATAGCAGAGCTATTACCCCACTCCCTGTACCCAGATCAACAATTCGCTGGACTCCCTCTACCCTGGCAAAATGCCCCAGGAGAATTGGGTCCAGCGAAAATCGATAGCCCTGACAGGACTGAATTATCCTAAGATCACCTAGAATCAAATCATCTAAAGTCTCATCCCGATTAACGTAGGCAGCTTTTGACAATCTCTACTCCTTCTCCATAAAGGCCAGACAAAACAAACACTCTCCGTCCCGGTGCTGTCCGTAAGCCATCACACACACATGATACCCTTCATTATATATCTTGCCCAGATTATCGTAGCCCTCCGCCGCCAGTTCAACTGCATACCTAGAAGGCATAGGGGGCTCCTCTCTTTCCTGGGTTGCCCAGTCGTTTTCCAGACGGGCTACGCGCTCCTTCAAATCACCGACTTCTAGTATTAACTCCCGGATGATCATTTTTAGCTCTTGGACAGTTTTCTCCACACTTGTTTCCCTCCTGGCATTTTCTGTGGTCATAAGCGTCTGATTCATATTTTAAGCAGCACATCAGTCTTCCACAGATGCCGGATATCTTGGCCGGGTTAAGTGACAAGTTTTGATCCTTAGCCATGCGTATAGAAACCGGCTCAAATTCACCTAAAAAATTGTTACAACACAGTATCCGTCCACAGGTCCCAATACCCCCCAGCATTTTGGCTTCATCCCGAACCCCAATCTGTCGTAGCTCGATACGAGTTTTGAAAATAGAGGCCAGGTCCTTTACCAGTTCACGAAAATCCACTCTTCCCTCGGCTGTAAAGTAAAAAATTAACTTGCCCATATCAAAGGTATATTCAACATCAATAAGGCGCATAGGTAGATTATGCTGCTTCACTTTTTGTTTACATATTTCCAGAGCCTCTATTTCTCTCTGGCGATTGTTGTCATGGATCCTGTAATCCTGATCAGTTGCTTTGCGTATCACCGGTTTTAAAGGAAGTACCAGTTCCTCTTCCGGGACTTCCCTGGTTCCAATAGCAACGTTACCATATTCGATTCCGCGAATAGTCTCAACAATTACTGCTTCACCAGCTTCGAACTCCATTCCCTCAGAATCAAAATAATATATTTTTCCGGCAGGTTTAAAACGTACCCCTGCAACTAATGCCACTAATAAAACCTCCTCGAATTGGTATGATTTTAGACAGATCTTTGTAATCCCTGGTACACTTCCCAGGCGATATTTATATTGATCAACAATGGATTGACATTACGCCGGTAAAATCTTTTCAACCGGGCCGCTTGAATAATAGCCTCTCTTAATCGGGAGGGCTCGAATCCCTTAACCTGTTGTATCAATTCTATATTTTCTGGAATTACCAGAAAACGCTCTTCCCTGGTTTCATTATAAACGCATATATCTCTTAATATTGTTTCCATTATCCGGACAACTAACTCTGGAGCCTGGTTCATTTGTTCAGCCCCTGTGAAAATCTGCCCCTTCTCCCCACTGGACAGCCCTCTTACAATGGAAGCAGCTATTTCCCAGCTGGCTTCCCACTCCGGCTCTTCCGCAGCTCTTAAAGAAGCGGCCAGGCTGCCCTGACCTAGTCGTGCCGCCGCCCGGGATTTATCAGCTTCGTAACCCCTCTGTAATAAATATTGTTCTACTAGATGTTCCGCTACCGGAGAAAAACGAATTATCTGACATCTTGATACGATAGTTTCTAACAGACTAGTTTCATTAGAGATCAAAATCAAAACCCCGTATCCAGGTGGTTCTTCCAAGGTCTTTAATAAAGCATTGGCCGCCTCCAAACTCAGCAAATGGCACTCTTCAATGATCACAACCCGGCGACGGGATCGGTATGGTTTAAGCGCCAGCCATGGTTCCATTTCCCCGCTGATTTGTTCTTTAGTAATAACTGTTTTGTTGTCCGCTTTTTTAAGCACCATTAAATCCGGATGCATACCCTGTCGTAAAAAGAAATCGGCACTTTTATCACCTTCTGCTAATAGTGAACAGGCCAGGGCCCATGCCGTTGTACTCTTGCCTACACCCTCCAGCCCAACAAAAAGATAAGCATGGCTTACTTTTCCTGATTTCAGGGCCTTTTTAAGCATTTCAACCGGCCGATCTTGTCCTATTATACTGGAGAAATAATCCACATTATCACCCGATCTTAATTACCTTAAATTTAATCCCGTCTCTCCCCTGCGGGTCTGGTTCACATATTAAAAATATTTGGTCTTTTCCCACCGGCGTCTCCACCTGCTATTATAAGGAAGCAAAAGGACCTTCCCTCTGCTTCCCCCTCCTTCCAATCAGATCATTAGGTCTATTAGCATACCGCGAATTTTGTCTAAAATACTTAGTACATCCCAGGGCTGTTTTTTCTGGCGGATAAATTCCTCAATAACCCTTTCCATTTCTTCATTAATGGTTTTTACGGTTATCAATATAGCCCTTCCCCGGCGATTACTGCCCCGTTGTTGGTTGAGGATATAAGCGCTGGAAGTAGCTTCCTGCAGAAAATTTTTAACCAACCGTTTGTAAAGCATCAAATCATCAATATTAAGGCTACGATCCAACCGATCAGTTAAATGGTTTAACTCTTCTAAAATCTGCTGCATACGTTGCCGGCTCTCGGCCTCACTATGCCGTGATAATTCCTGCCCAAACGAAGTCCGTGCTCCCCGGGGCACCCCCCTGGTATCAAGCCGGTTTATTCCGGGGTAATGATTTAATTCCTTCTTGGGGCGGTCGATCTTCATTCTGACAGTACCCCTTTGGTTTTTATCCAACCCATAATATGGTTCCGGACTTCTTCAACAACTAACTCTAATTCCTGATCTGAGTTAACCACCTTAATGCGTTGGGAATCCATAGCAGCTAACTGCATATACCCATCTCTCACCCGGGATTGAAACTCTATTCCTTCCTTCTCCAAACGGTCCGGGGTATCCTGCTTTCGCCTTAATGCACCTATCTGCGGATCAATATCTAATACAACGGTTAAATCCGGAACTATTCCTTCAGTGCACAGTTGATTTAACTCTTGCAAAAACTTAAGGTCAAGCCCCCGGCCATATCCCTGGTAGGCAAGGGTTGAATCCATAAACCGGTCAGCGATTACCATTTTCCCTGCCTCCAGGGCCGGTTTAATAACCTCCTCTGCCACCTGGGCCCGGGCTGCAGCATAAAGAAAGGCCTCGGTACGAGCTAGCATACTTTCATTCTGAGTATCCAATAATAGATCCCTTATTTTTTCTGAAATAACCGTCCCCCCGGGTTCCCGAATCACCCGGGGTTTAAAATCGTGCAGTTTTTTTAACAGTATTTCCAGCACTGATGTTTTACCGCACCCGTCTATCCCTTCCAAACTTACAAAAAGACCCCTGTTCATTTTAAAACCTCTTTACTTTGTATCTTTAATAACCTGCAGATTATCCAAACTGGAATCCTGCGGTCCCTGCACATTTACCTTGCAAGTACGTAAATATTTTAAATAATCTATTACTTCTGCAGTAATCTGTTCCCCCGGAAGTAAGCATGGTATTCCCGGAGGATAAGGTGCCACCATTTCAGCACAGACCCTATCCCGGCATTTATCTAGTGGTACCGTAATTGACGGGGCCAGGAAAGCCTCCCGGGGACTCATGGATACTGATGGAGCCGGCGGCACTTTTACTCCTAAACTCTGCCTTTTAGTACTACCATAACTTAATGAAATTTTTTTAACTGTTTGGAATAGCCGCTCCCAATCCTCCCGGTCATGAAATATAGACATCATAGCCATTACCAGGTGAGGTTCAGCCAGTTCTACCTGTACACCATAATTATCCCGCATGATTCTGGCCATCTGAAACCCGTCAATACTTAGCCCGGGCAGAGAAATAGTTATTTTTAAAGGATCTAGTCCACCTATCCCCGCCCGAGAACATAACTCTTCCCCCCAGCAATGAATTCCCTTTAAATCATTAAGTTTTTTCCTATAATAGCTGGATAACTCATAAGCCTTTTGCAAATGTGCAAAACCTTCATCCTCCATAAACTTACGGGCTAAATCAATGGAAGCCATAATGGGATAGGAAGGACTAGTCGTGGTTAACAAACTGAATGTCTTGAAAACTCTTTCCGATCCAGAAAAATGGGTTCCTAAATGCAGGACCGCTCCCTGGTTAAAAACCGGCAGGGTTTTATGAAAACCATTTACGGCTGCATCTGCTCCGGCCTGTAAAGCTGTGCCAGGATAATCAGGGTGAAACCTGAAATGAGAACCATGCGCCTCATCTACAAAAAACTGGACTCCGTACTGGTGAGCCCTGAATACACACTCTTTTACCTGGCTAGTTACCCCATAATAAACCGGGCTAGTTATAAATACTGCTGCAGCATCCGGATTCCGCTTAAGGCATAGATCAATATCATTCGCCTCTATACATAGTGCCGCACCAGTTTCCTCATCAACCCGGGGCAGCATATAATGAGGTTTAGCCCCTGATAAAACCATCCCGGCAAAAAAAGAAAGATGGGCATTGCGTGGCACTACTACTTCTGCTCCCACCGGCAGACTTAAAAAAAGACTATGTATTCCTGAACTAGCTCCGTTAACCAGGAACAAACTTTGCCCGGCTCCAAAAGCCTCCGCCATCAACTGCTGGGCCCGGCTTATAGCCTCCCGGGGTAAGTGTAAATCATCCAACCCAGGTACTTCGGTGACATCCATAGCCGCCACCTGTTGAAACTCCTTTAGCCTGAAACCGGCTCCACCTAAATGACCCGGCATGTGGCATCTCAGGTTATTTTCACTTATATAATTTTGTATGGCTTCATATATTGGTGCCGAACTTTGTGTTTGCATTTCTATTTTCACCATCACCAATACCAATTTTAATACCTTATTTTTTATAATTGCTTACTACAATATTGTATATTAAACCGGAGTGATTAATCCATGAAAAAAAGTACCCCTCCGGGTACCCTTTACTTAAATATCTCTTTCATTAGGTTTATATAGTCCTGGTAACGCGGCGATCCTACCTCCATGTTAAGAATATCAGCCTCACACTTCTCGCATATAAAAGCCCTTTTAATCCTAATCCCGCCCCGGATTCCTTTCTCCGGTACCTGACCACATAAACTACAGCGTGGTAACAGTACTCCACTCTCCGATTGGGGTATAGTATTTAAATATCCCACTTAAAAACTACTCCCTTTTTCTAGTGAGTATTCCCTTTCCCCAACTGGAAATACCCTTTAAAATACTATACCTTACCATATGCACTTTCTAACCAAAGTGTTAACTAATCTAGTAAGATCAACCAGCCCCATTTTACTAATCTATTAAAATAAGGGACAGCCAGCGGTCCCCTCAACTTTTCCGTTGCTAATTATCACGGCATCTATGCCGGCCTCCCCCCACTCTTTTTTTAATACCTCCATACCCATTTTGTAAATAGGATTATAGTAGCAAATAATATAAGTTTCAGATCATTTACATTTTTTCCCTGGCTAATAAATTCCAGGCTTTTGGTAAGGTTTAATCCCTTACTAATTCCCCCGTGATGGAACCTTTCTATTACTTCCCCGTCAGCTACAGGGTCGGAAAAAGGTACCCCTATCTCCAGGATATTACGCCCCCCTGCTCCATAGCTTTTATACAACTAAGGGCAATATCTTCTTCGAGAAGCCCGGCCATAACAAAAGGAATTATTTAGCTTCTGTCTCTCCATATCCCGAGCACCCATATATACGGTACACTTTAATCCTAAAACTGCTGCCGCTGTTGCCGTTGCCACACCATGCTGGCCTGCACCAGTCTCCGCAATTAACAACCAAACTTTCCAGCCAACAGGCAGGTGCTTCCCGGCTTAATGATGTAAAAAGTTTAGCTATATCCAATTTTTCCAGATTCAACCGGTACCTGACTCTATACCCAGATATACTTCTACTCCGGATAAAGGCAAAATAAAACCAGCACCGGTAAATGTGCTGGCATGACAAAGTTCATCCCTGCTCATCTCATCTAATTCCAGCTATATTCAATTGTCAAATGCTTTTTATGATAGTATAGTCTAACTTACCAGAAAATAAATAAATCCTGGCAATGTCCTACTCTCCCACGGAATTCCGTAGTACCATCGGCGCTGGAGGGCTTAACTGCCGTGTTCGAGATGGGAACGGGTGTATCACCTCCGCCATTATCACCAGGATATCTGATTACTATTCTTTTTTTCATTAAACCAGTTACTACCCACTGGTTCTCTCAAAACTACACACAGTATCTCTCGCATTTTTTAGGTCAAGCCCTCGATCTATTAGTACCAGTCCGCTTAGTACATTGCTGCACTTGCACTTCTGGCCTATCAACCACCTGATCTTGATGGGATCTTACCTCCTTATTGGAGTGGGAGAACTCATCTTGAGGCCGGCTTCGCGCTTAGATGCTTTCAGCGCTTATCCGATCCAGACATAGCTACCCAGCGATGCATCTGGCGATACAACTGGTACACCAGCGGTCTGTCCATCCCGGTCCTCTCGTACTAGGGACAGATCCTCTCAATTCTCCTACGCCTGCGATGGATAGGGACCGAACTGTCTCACGACGTTCTGAACCCAGCTCACGTACCACTTTAATGGGCGAACAGCCCAACCCTTGGGACCTTCTCCAGCCCCAGGATGTGATGAGCCGACATCGAGGTGCCAAACCTCCCCGTCGATGTGAACTCTTGGGGGAGATAAGCCTGTTATCCCCGGGGTAGCTTTTATCCGATGAGCGACGGCCCTTCCACTCGGTACCGCCGGATCACTAAGCCCGACTTTCGTCCCTGCTCGAGGTGTCCCTCTCGCAGTCAAGCTCCCTTCTGCCTTTACACTCTTCGCGCGATTTCCATCCGCGCTGAGGAAACCTTTGGGCGCCTCCGTTACTCTTTCGGAGGCGACCGCCCCAGTCAAACTGCCCACCTGACACTGTCCCTGTACCCGTTTAGGGCACCAGGTTAGAACTCCGGCAATTCAAGAGTGGTATCCCACCGGTGGCTCCACAAAGCCTAGCGACCTTGCTTCCAAGCCTCCCACCTATCCTGTACATGAACTACCAAAACCCAATATCAGGCTACAGTAAAGCTCCACGGGGTCTTTCTGTCCTATCGCAGGTAACCGGCATCTTCACCGGTATTACAATTTCACCGAGCCCCTCGTCGAGACAGCGCCCAGATCGTTACGCCTTTCGTGCGGGTCTGAACTTACCAGACAAGGAATTTCGCTACCTTAGGACCGTTATAGTTACGGCCGCCGTTCACCGGGGCTTCAGTTCAAACCTTCGCGTTTCCGCTAAGCTCTTCCCTTAACCTTCCGGCACCGGGCAGGCGTCAGCCTCTATACTTCATCTTCCGATTTAGCAGAGACCTGTGTTTTTGCTAAACAGTCGCCTGGGCCTGATCACTGCGGCTCTCTCACGCTCATACATGTTTATATATTCACGCTAACAGAGCACCCCTTCTCCCTAAGTTACGGGGTCATTTTGCCGAGTTCCTTAACGAGGGTTCTCTCGCGCGCCTTGGGATTCTCTCCTCGCCTACCTGTGTCGGTTTGCGGTACGGGCACCTGCTAACTTGCTAGTGGCTTTTCTTGGCAGTTTGGATTCAATGACTTCGGTACTACGCTTCCCTACCCATCACACCTCAGGCTTCTCGCTGTGCGGATTTGCCTACACAGCACCCTACGTGCTTGGACGCACTCTTCCTTCCGTGCGCTTCACCTATCCTCCTGCGTCACCACTTCACTCAATCGCTAGCTAGGTGGCACTGGATTATCAACCAGTTGTCCATCCCCTACGCCTTTCGGCCTCGGGTTAGGTCCCGGCTTACCCTGGGCGGACGAGCCTTCCCCAGGAATCCTTAGGCTTTCGGCGGGCAGGATTCTCACCTGCCTTCTCGCTTACTTATGCCAGCATTCTCTCTTCCTAATAGTCCACTACTCCTTTCGGTATAGCTTCTACCCATTAGGATTGCTCCCCTACCATCCCGTAGGATCCGTAGCTTCGGTACCATGCTTAGCCCCGTTGAATTTTCGGCGCAGAGCCACTTGACCAGTGAGCTATTACGCACTCTTTAAATGGTGGCTGCTTCTGAGCCAACATCCTGGCTGTCTATGCAGCTCTACATCCTTTCCCACTTAGCATGGATTTAGGGACCTTAGCTGACGGTCTGGGCTGTTTCCCTTTCGTCTACGGACCTTTTCACCCGCAGACTGACTGCCGGATTTTACCTTATGGTATTCGGAGTTTGGGAAGGTTCGGTAACCGGTGAAGGCCCCTAGCCTAACCAGTGCTCTACCCCCATAAGGAATACTCCGACGCTAGCCCTAAAGCTATTTCGGGGAGAACCAGCTATCTCCGAGTTCGATTGGCATTTCACCCCTATCCACAGCTCATCCACGTACTTTTCAACGTACCCTGGTTCGGGCCTCCATCCCGTGTTAACGGGACTTCACCCTGGCCATGGATAGATCACCCGGTTTCGGGTCTACAGCAGCAAACTAGTCGCCCTTTTTAGACTCGCTTTCGCTCCGGCTCCATCCTTTTTAGATTTAACCTCGCTTACTACCGTAACTCGCTGGCCCATTCTACAAAAGGTACGCAGTCACTCCGTTGCCTTAGCAACATGGAGCTCCTACTGTTTGTAGGCATACGGTTTCAGGTTCTTTTTCACTCCCCTCCCGGGGTGCTTTTCACCTTTCCCTCACGGTACTTTCCGCTATCGGTCGCTAGCTAGTATTTAGCCTTGGAAGGTGGTCCTCCCTGCTTCCCACCGGGTTCCACGTGTCCGGCGGTACTCGGGGTTAGTCCTAAGAGTTAACTGGCTTTCGGCTACGAGGCTCTCACTCTCTATGGCCTGACTTTCCAGTCAGGTTCGCCTAACCAATTATTTTTTGACTCTTTGACAGTTCTGCAATACTGTCCAGAACGCCCCACAACTCCCACAATGCAACGGTTGCAGCCTTACACATTGTAGGTTTAGGCTCTTCCTCGTTCGCTCGCCGCTACTTAAGGAATCTCGCTTGATTTCTCTTCCTCCGGTTACTAAGATGTTTCAGTTCACCGGGTCTCGCTTCTCCTGCCCTATGTGTTCAGGCAGGGATGATACCTCATTACTGGTACCGGGTTTCCCCATTCGGATATCCACGAATCGATGCTTGCTTGCAGCTCCCCGTGGCTTTTCGCAGCTTGCCGCGTCCTTCTTCGCCTGCTAGCGCCTAGGCATCCACCATACGCCCTTAGTATCTTGACCTATCTTTGCGCGAGACAAACTCTCCATCTCTCGATGAATTGTCTGCTTTTATTACTGTGTGCAGTTTTCAAAGAACTTCTTTTTTGGTTAAAATTTATGGTGGAGATGAGGAGATTCGAACTCCTGACCCCCTGCTTGCAAGGCAGGTGCTCTCCCAGCTGAGCTACACCCCCATGATTTAAACCTACAGTCATAAAAATGGTGGGCCTAGATGGAATCGAACCATCGACCTCACGCTTATCAGGCGTGCGCTCTAACCAGCTGAGCTATAGGCCCATGCCATATATTTAACCTCAGTTTAAAAACATTATAATCATTTTAATTTGGGAAAATTTATAAAACAAACAGCAAGGATCACAAAGTGATCGACCTTAGGATATGAAACAGTTACGTTTCATGTCTCCTTAGAAAGGAGGTGATCCATCCGCACCTTCCGGTACGGATACCTTGTTACGACTTCACCCCAATCACCAACCCCACCTTCGACGGTTCTCCCTGGTTGCCCAGTTAAGTCACCGGCTTCGGGTGTTGCCAGCTTTCGTGGTGTGACGGGCGGTGTGTACAAGGCCCGGGAACGCATTCACCGCGACATTCTGATTCGCGATTACTAGCGATTCCGACTTCATGTAGTCGAGTTGCAGACTACAATCCGAACTGAGAATGGCTTTCTGAGATTCGCTTCGCCTCACGGTTTCGCTGCTCTCTGTACCATCCATTGTAGCACGTGTGTAGCCCAGATCATAAAGGGCATGATGATTTGACGTCATCCCCACCTTCCTCCCGCTTGTCACGGGCAGTCCCATTAGAGTGCTCAGCTCTACCTGTTAGCAACTAATAGCAAGGGTTGCGCTCGTTGCGGGACTTAACCCAACATCTCACGACACGAGCTGACGACAACCATGCACCACCTGTCTTGGCGCTCCCAAAGGCACACCCGTGTTTCCACAGGCTTCGCCAGATGTCAAGACCTGGTAAGGTTCTTCGCGTTGCATCGAATTAAACCACATGCTCCACCGCTTGTGCGGGCCCCCGTCAATTCCTTTGAGTTTCAGCCTTGCGACCGTACTCCCCAGGCGGGATACTTATTGCGTTAGCTGCGGCACGGAAGGGGTCGATACCTCCCACACCTAGTATCCATCGTTTATAGCGTGGACTACCAGGGTATCTAATCCTGTTTGCTACCCACGCTTTCGCACCTCAGCGTCAGGGTCAGTCCAGGCAGCCGCCTTCGCCACTGGTGTTCCTCCTGATTTCTACGCATTTCACCGCTACACCAGGAATTCCACTGCCCTCTCCTGCCCTCAAGATCCTCAGTTTCAAATGCAACCCCGCAGTTAAGCTGCGGTCTTTCACACCTGACTTGAGCATCCGCCTACATGCCCTTTACGCCCAGTAATTCCGGACAACGCTCGCCCCCTACGTCTTACCGCGGCTGCTGGCACGTAGTTAGCCGGGGCTTGCTGGTACGGTACCGTCACTCACTAACCTTGTTATTGTTAGTGACGTTCGTCCCGTACAACAGAGCTTTACGACCCGAAAGTCTTCATCGCTCACGCGGCGTCGCTGCGTCAGGGTTTCCCCCATTGCGCAATATTCCCCACTGCTGCCTCCCGTAGGAGTCTGGGCCGTGTCTCAGTCCCAGTGTGGCCGTCCACCCTCTCAGGCCGGCTACTGATCGTTGCCTTGGTAGGCTCTTACCCCACCAACTAGCTAATCAGACGCGGGCCCATCCATATGCGATAGCTTTGTTAAGAGGCCATCTTTGCTTTAAGCGTCATGTGACTCCTAAAGTTTATGCGGTATTAGCACCAGTTTCCCAGTGTTATCCCCCACATATGGGTAGGTTGCCCACGCGTTACTCACCCGTTCGCCACTAAGATTATCAATTCGCGTTGCTCGTCGATAATCTCCGTTCGACTTGCATGTGTTAAGCACGCCGCCAGCGTTCGTCCTGAGCCAGGATCAAACTCTCCGTTAAAATGTCCATCCTAGCTTTACGCTTGGCTTGTTGTTAAAGTTTTACGGTGCTGGTTTTTTACCAGCTCCTCGCACTTCGGTCCTTGCTGTTCTGTTTTATCAAGAGCTTTGCCGACTGCCGTCTCCGGCGCAGCGCAAGAATTATATTATCATGCCCCTGGGTTAGTGTCAAGTTTTTTTGTTTTTTGTTTTCTGGTATTTTTTAACCCCTGGTCATAATAAAAGTACTTCGCATCGCGCAGCACTTTTTGTATTATATACCGAACTCATCTATTATGACAATAGTTTCTGGCAAAATAATTACTAATCTTACTTTGTATATGTAAAGGTCCCAGCAATATATTGCCGGGACCTCTTTAATTTACCCAACCGCTTTTTTGCTTTTGGTCTTTTCGATATATATAGCCGCATCGGGACAAACCATTTCGCAAATTTTACAGGCGATACAGCTTTCCTCATCTTTTGGTTCAACTGCAGGGGTACCGTATACACCTAGTTTTTCCGACCAGATCAGGACATCATTAGGGCATTTTTCTTTGCATAGTCCACATCCCTTGCAAAAAGCCGGGAAAATATGAAATACGGCTTTTTCCATTGGTGTTGATAGTGCTTCTAATTTTTGGGCCATTATTTTGCCACCCCTTCCTTAAGGGATTCCTCTGCCATTTTCTTGCCCAGTTCCAACGCTTTAAAGTTCAATTCGCGCAAATCCGGGTTTTTTTCAAATTTATGCCCCAGTTTATGCTCCAGTGCAGCTTTGGCACCTTCAAAACTAACCATGTTGGTTAATCCAATTACTGCCCCCATTATAATGATATTAAAAACCCGGGGGTGTAACTCATGATTAGCAGTTTCCAGGGCAGGAATCCCGATAATTTTTTTGGCTTCACCGGGAAGATCGTCTGGATTAACTGCAAAACCATTATCGTATACAAACAAAGTGTTTTCATCGGAATAAACGGCTGTTCTTGCAACAGCCCTTTCACTCATGGCAATAACTACATCGGCTTTATTAAATTTAGGGGCACCAATCCTCTGTTCACTAACCTGCAAAAAGGCTATAGATACTCCCCCTCTTTGCTCCAGACCAAAGTTGGGAATATATATGGTCTGTTTATCTTCATTATAGGCAGCTTCGGCCAGAATCTCTGCAACTGACTGTACACCCTGTCCGCCTTCGCCTGCCAAAGCAATTCTTATCAGTGCCATTATTTATCCCCTCCTTTGGTAAAGGGACTCTTCAATTCTCCTACTGGGTAGAAGGGTTCCATTTCGTCCTCCAGGAAATGCCAAGTTTGTTGTGCATTAGTCCTCCAGTTAGTCGGGCAAGTGGACAATACTTCTACAAAGGAAAATCCGTTACCTTCTATTTGATTACGTAAAGCATTACGCAGGAAACGCTTTAGCTGGTTGTATTTTGATACAGTAGCCCGGGCCACATAGGCACGATCAGAAGTTACCTGGGCTATAAACTCAGGCCCCTTAGTGGGATAACCGGTAACCTCGGGATCACGTCCATAGGGACAAGTTTCCGTCTTCTGTCCAAGTAAAGTAGTAGGGGCCATTTGTCCCCCGGTCATACCATAGTTGGTATTGTTAGCCAGAATCAAGGTAACTTTTTCATTTCTAACGGCGGCATTGAGTAAGTGCTGCGACCCGATGGAATATCCACCACCATCTCCCATATAGCCGATAGTAATTAACTCGGGACGGGACCTCTTAATGCCAACCATAACTGGTGTAGTACGCCCATGATGGGTCTGAGTGCTATCACAGGCAAAAAAGTCCCATGAAAGGAGAGAGCACCCAATATCGCATCCAAATATAGTCTTATCTTGTATCTCAAGCTCGTCTATTACTTCCCCCAACGCTTTGAGTATAATACCATGCCCACATCCCGGGCAAAACTTGTGCGGCTTGGAGGGTAGATACCATGATTTTGGTATAGCTGGTGAAATCACTTTTTAACCCCCTTCCTTATAGAACGCTCTTAACTTTGTTAATGATATCGTAGTCTATAATGCCAACTCCCGGCTTAAACAGGGTTTCAATAGGTACAGTTTCCCCGTATATCTCCTGCTTCATTAACCGATAAAGCTGACCGTAGGCCGACTCAGCCACCAGAAGCTTTTTAGTTCCGCTTTTAGCTATGACTTCTCTCAATTGTGCCTGGGGAAATGGCCTCAAGGTAATGGGGCGGAAATATCCGGCTTTGATTCCCTGAGCGCGCAGAGCTTTAACCGCATCATCAGCAGCCCTGGAAACTACTCCATGAGAAACGATAATTATATCCGCATCCTCACATTCCCTTTCCTCATACTCAATCAGTTCTGGACTAATCTTTTCATATTCAGCGGCATGCTTAAGAACCACATCATATAGTTCTTCCTCCAGACTGTATATGTTACACAAGTGTTGCGGTTCCCGGTTTTCCCCAATATGGCCTTCCACTCCGAGTAAGGGATTAGTCTCAACCATTTTTATGCCCCGTTCTTCAGGGTCATACATCTCCAAAGGTTCTCTCATCTTAGCCTGGTAACCATCTCCCAGCATAAAAGTTGGGAAACGATATTTCCAAGCTGTATTAAAGCCCTTTATAGTGTAATCATAAAGTTCTTGATGGGTAGCTGTAGAAAAAACTATCCGGTGTCCTTCCCCATTGCCTCCATAAGTTGTTAAACCTACTTCCTGCTGGGAATAAATCACCGTTCCTGAAGAAGGGCCACCCCGCTGCTGGATAATTGCAAACAACGGCAGCCGCATTGCCTCAGCCATTCCAAATGGCTCCTGCATTAAAACATTTCCCGGACCAGCAGTCGCGGTAAAAGCCTTTTTACCTGCCTGTACTGCACCACATACGGTAAAACCTGCCGATATTTCATCCTCGGTTTGCAGGAACCCCCTCCCATATTGGGGAGCCAACCTAGTCCAATAATGCATAATTTCATTCTGGGGGGTTATAGGATAGCCAAACATGATATCTGCGCCGGCAGCCAATGCGGCCCAGGCAACAGTTTCATTACCGGTTAAAAAACCTTTTTTGGATTTACCCACCACTTTTGCCATTGAATAGATGCACCTCCTGTTCTTTTAATCCAAAATTTTACCATATCGCCCCTGGCATGTAGCGATTGATGAATTTAATCGGTATATCGAATTCCTCACCCGCTATCTGGGGAGCAAATGACTGGTCTAATGCAATGAAGTCTATGGGAATACCCAACTCTTGAGCCACTTCAATTATAACCTGGTTACCATTTTTAACTACTTCAATAGTAGTTTGATCTCCCAGGTGGGTGTTAGCAATAATAGCATCAACTCTACCTAGTTCATTTAAGTATTTCTTTATCCTGTCAGGTGAACTGGTCATAGGACGACTGTAATTTACTACCGCTATTACCCGTAGTTCAGGAGACTGGTCGGCCCCTTCCACTAAATTAAGGGTACGGGCCCCGTGAACCCCATAGCCAATATCGATAATTACATCGCCTTCCCGCATTAAAGCCCAACGAGCCTGCGGGTTTAACATAGCCCCGGTTTCTCCTAACCCAAAAGCATCTTCCGGAGAAAAGCCAATGACATCTAGACCTTTTTCTTCTAAAAGTTTCTTGATAGGCCTTAACGTATAAAAAGGCTCTACTGTATCAAGGTCTACTAGGGTAACCTTACGACCCTGACTTTTAAGTTCAAGAGCCCGGTTTATAGCTATTTCACTTTTCCCGCTTGCGTATTCTCCTATATATGCTTCTACCACCCTAGTCTGATTATACTCCGTTGCGAACACCTCCTGGTATTAGAAAAAGGGCAATTTATATAAGTATAAATTGTTGTTAATTGTGCGTCAATAATTATCTTGCTTAGTGTAAATGTTACTCATATTTAACTATATGTGTTACAACTCTTCCTGGCAAGGCCGTTACTATTCTTTAGATATTTTAATACCTATTCTACTAGTTTTAGTCCGAAATTAACCAAAAAAAAAGAGCTTCCTAAAGCTCTTAAAACTGTAAAATAGGAAGTTTACATGACTAGTAACTGAAAGCATACCAGCAATAAGATCCCGGGAATGCCTAAAAACCCAGCTATTAAAATAGTTATTATATTAATGGGCAGAGAAAAATCAAAATAATTACCTATGTAGTTTACTATTAATAGTAATATTAAACCGACTGCTGAATTCAGCAATACCTTCCATAATAGTTTAATGGGTTTCATCAATACCTGAGCTACGATATATAAAATTACCAGCAGGAATAAAGCCGCCATGATTACATTGACAATCTCCATAACCCCACCCCTTTTATCCGGTATTACCCGGTTTTTTAAGCCTTTTGATCAGGTAGTCAAATCTTTTTTCCGCCGCTTTCAGATTATATACGGCGTATTCTACCATATCCGGATCTTCAACTCGTGTAAAAAGATTTCTGGCTTGTTCTAACTCCTTTTTGGCCTGTTCCACCATTTCATAATCATTATAGGATCCCTCCAGAATATCTTCCTCTTTCATTACTAGACAGTCCCATAGCTTATTAAACCAATCTGACCAAACCGCCATAACAAAAAACCTCCCGGCCGTATACAGGGACATGTATTGCTACAGTATACGCCGAAAGGTTTTATAGTATGTCAAATATCTTTTCGTCCTTCAATAGCCCTGCGCAATGTAATCTCATCAGCAAATTCTATATCTCCACCTACTGGAAGACCGTGTGCCAAACGTGTAACCCTTACCTGATAGTTTCTAGCTATTCCTGCCAGGTAACGGGACAAAACCTCCCCATCAATATCAGGATTTAATGCTAGTACTACTTCTTTTACCTTACCTCCGGCCAGTTTGGCTTTAAATGGTTCCAGATCAAGTTCTTCCAGGGCCTGTCCACCCATTAAATGGAAACCTTTATTAAGAACAAGATACCGGCCCTTAAACCTGGTTCTTTCAATAGCGATTATGTCACTGGCCTCTTCAGCTACACATAATATACTTTCATCTCGATCTTTATCCTGGCAGATAGAACAGGGATCAGTATCAGTTAAGTAACCACAAGAAGAACAGGGGAAAACCTTAACCCGGGCGTCAACAATAGCCTGCGCTATCTGGCGGGCTTCCTGCTCCGGAAGTTTAAGGATAAATAGAGCCAGTCTCTGCGCCGTCTTGGGGCCAATAGTAGGAAGTTTAAGTAACTGATCAATCAAGTTTTCCAGAGGACGGGCTAGCCTCACTCCATATTCCTCCTTGATTTATCATACCAATATAAGGGATGTAAAGAGTACAATAACTACAAACCAGGTATATTTAACCCACCGGTTATACGAGACATTTCAGTGGACACCATTTCCTGAGATTTGCGAATACCCTCGTTTACAGCAGCCATGACCATATCTTCCAACATCTCTACGTCGTCAGGATCAATAGCTTCGGGATTAATTTTAATGGATATCAGTTCCTGTTTACCACTGACTTTTACCTGAACTGCACCACCACCTGATGAAGCTTCCACAACTCTTTCCTCTAGTTCAGCCTGCATTTTCGCAATCTGCTCCTGAACCTTTTTGGCCTCCTTGATCATCTTATTCATCCCACCCATGCCCGGGTTGAATTTCATTAATCCATTCCTCCTTTAATCTTTTATTTCGACGACCTCTGCACCAAATAATTCAATAGCCTTTTTTACAATAATATCATTATACTGGTCATCATCCAGAAAAATAAACTCGACTTCAACCAGTTTACCGGCTATGTCCTGCAACACTTCCGCCAGGATTTCCCGATTGGCTTTTTCCTCCATCTTTTCCTTGTGGAATTTGTATCCTTTTTTATAACCAATATAAATGACATCATCCTTCATTCCCAGTAGTTTCCCCTGAGAAAGCAGCGCATGAGTCGGTATTTTCTTTTCCTTAACCCCACTTAATATTTTTCCCCACAGTAAATCCCGGGCCTCGTTTTTGACTTCCTTTTCTTTGTTTTCCTTTTTCTCCATGGAAGATTTAGATATGGGAGCCTTTTGGTCAGTATTGGCCCTGGCTTCAGCCGGAGAGGCGAATAAAGCGGCCATTTCCAAAAAACCGATCTCTAATAAAAAGCGCTGTCCTTCGCTAAATTTAAGCTTCTCCCCCGTATCCATAAGAATACGTAATGCCTTTAAAAGCTTGTCTCGACTTAAGTCTTTCCGTTTTTCCATAAATGGATAGCTTTCTGGTCCTGCTACCCCAAATTCGCCTTCCCGACCTACCGCTGAAAAAAGCAGCAGATCTCTTATATACAAGGCGGTCTCCCGAGCTAACTGGGAAGCTTCTTTACCTTCATTTAGTGCTGTCCCCAGCATATTAATTATCTCGGCTGTATCGCGACTGAATACCGCCTCCATTAGCCGGGCCAGATACCGATCATCTACTAATCCTAGTACATCCAGAATATCTCCCCGGGAAATATTCTCCCCTTTAAAGGAATAAACCTGATCCAACATACCCAGGGCATCACGTAATCCACCGTTAGCGCGCCGGGAGATTATTTCCAGCGCATCCTGGTCTATATTCATCCCACCGTCACGAGCTACTTCTTCCAGGCGATTAGTAATTTCCCCGGCAGTAAGCCGGCGAAACTGGTAGCTCTGGCAGCGTGATCTAATAGTAGCTGGAATTTTTTGTGGTTCAGTGGTAGCGAGAATAAATATAACTGACTCAGGCGGTTCTTCGATAGTTTTTAAAAGAGCATTAAATGCCTCCATAGTTAACATATGGACTTCATCAATGATATAAACCTTAGTTTTTCCCTGGGCTGGTAAAACCCGTATTTTCTCCCTTAGATCACGAATTTCATCAATACCGCGATTAGAGGCAGCATCTATTTCGATTACATCCATGAAATTACCATGGTTTATATCTATACAGGAAGAACACTGGTTACAAGGTTCGCCATCTTCCAGGCTCTCACAATTAACCGCCTTGGCTATAATTTTAGCTATACTTGTTTTTCCGGTACCACGTGGCCCCGAAAAAAGATAAGCATGGGAAATACGACCAGTACGGATGGCATTTCGCAACGCTATGACCGTCTGCTCCTGACCCACAACTTCTGAAAAACACCGCGGCCTCCAGGCGCGGTAAAGTGCCAGATAAGACATTTTAGCAAGCCTCCTTGCAGTTGTCAGATTGGTGGCATTCCACCAGGTACCTGGCCCCCCGACTAACTATCCCCATTATACCCGAAATCACGTCCGGGAACGAACTCCCGCCAATAAAAAATCAGGTCTGCTAAAAGACCTGATCAGTTCGCATTATAAATGCCGTGCACCTGGCTTCGAGAATACCCTCCAGGCGTTACCTAAACAGTTAACTCCATCCAGGCTACCCTGCGTCACACGGGATGGATCTCTTAGTGCTGCTTCCTTCCGGACCTGACACGGTTCAAGATGTCCCATTGCACAGGACCCAGACTTCTTAGCCACTTATTCAGGCCTGACCCCACAAGGTAAGCCCTCAGACCAGGAATTCGACCCTGCTCTAGCGGGTTGCAGGCTACAGGGCACCGCTAATTCCCCGTCTAGCACGGCAAATCAATAAACTTAAGCAAAACCCTAAGCTTTACGCACGTATATGCTAGTATATTGTACCTTCTTTCCCGGCCAAATGCAAGAGAAAGACTCCTGCCTCTCTTTCCCATAACCAGCATATAAAACCGCTACCACGATATTTTTAAACTATTATTTATCCGGCCCTCTCTTATTACCCGACCACGCTTTATACGCTGCCCACTTTTGACGGTAAACATTATACGCCTCTATCCATTCGGGATGACTGCGAAAAAAATCTACCAGCAGCATAATTTGTTCCATGGTGGACTGGCTCACATTATGCTCTATTTTTTCAGTCTCTTCCAGTAAGCCTTCTTCAACCCCAATCAGGTATAGAAAATCCTGTATGGTTTCATGCCGCTTTAGTAAATAGGCTCCTAATTGGTATCCTTCTTCGGTCAGTTCTATCCGTCCATATTTTTCATATTTCAAATAAGGTGTTTCGGCTAGTTTTTGTACCATACTCGTTACTGAAGGAGGTTGTACGTTAAGAGCATTAGCCAGGTCTCCTACCCGAGTATATCCTTTTTCTTGGGAAAGGCGATAAGCCATTTCCAGATAATCTTCCATACTGGAAGTCAAATGATTGCCTTCTTTGCCAAGAAGTTCATATCCCCTTACTGTATAAAAAACTTCTTCCTTGCTCATATGCCACCTCCCCGTTTTATACCATGTTTATGCTAAAACTAGCGGAGGTATTATTTCATACTCTGGTTAATACTCGATTGTTATCCATATCCATTAGCATATGACCAGGTTTTTTAGCTGTTCCAGTACTTTTTGGTTTTCTCAGATACCATAACCCTCACCCGTGAAACCCTATTTTAACCTTCCTGGGTGGTTTCCCCAGCAGCAGCCAGGGTTCCCTTCTGATAAAGTACCGGCATTCTTTTTCTCATTAATGTTTTAAGACATATTTCAGACCTTTTGGCAGCATAAGTTATTATAAAAAAATAATAAATCCCGCACCGACCGCAATATGGGCTTTATCATAGGGATTTTAACCAAATATGGTTACTATTGGGATATAAGCCCTCTTTATTAACTACTATTCTTTTTCCCTGAAGACAATACCTTTTTCAGTTATCGCCTCCAAAATGGCCAGGGACTGTAGATCTACTCCTGACTGGCGTAGTAGTCTGCCTCCAGGCTGAAAACCTTTTTCGATTACTATACCTACACCTATCAGCTTTGCTCCAGCTTGATGAATTATATCAATCAGACCCATAACAGCTTTACCATTGGCAAGAAAATCATCAATAATAAGTACCCTATCATAGCTATCAAGATATTTTTTCGATACCTTCATTTGATAGGTGCTATTGCGGGTAAACGAGTATACTTCACTAACAAAGGTATCTTCATCTAAATTACGGGAGGCAGATTTTTTAGCGAATACTACCGGAACATCGAAATATTGAGCCGATATACAAGCTACTGCAATACCAGATGCCTCCACAGTCAATATTTTGGTAATCTGTTTCCCTTTAAATCGCTGGGTAAATTCCCGTCCTATTTCATTTAAAAATTTTACATCTACCTGATGGTTAAGAAAATGATCGACCTTAACTATGTCGCTTCCTACCACGGTTGCTTCATTACATATACGTTCTTTCAAATTCTTCATGGGATATCTCCTTCGGTAAGTACTGGATTAGTTTCGTAGAAAAGATTAGTTCCACTGCCAAAAGCCCAGGCTTCTAAACTCAATGACTTTTGGCAGTAGAACCAAGATTAAATCAATTATAATACAGCTGTCCAAGGGTTTGTAGGGCAAAAGTCGTTTATTCGAGAAAATTTGCCCAGATCAAGCTACCGACCTAGCACCCCCGACATGCAAGACTTAAATAGTTTATTCCCGTTGTATGAAATCGCCTTTTTACTATAAAATTAATACTATTTTATATCCTTAAATTAGTTTACCTATGTACTTTTATGGAAGGGTTTTTTGGTCAGTCATGCATAATTGGGCATACCTGTTGGTTATCGCTGGCCAGTATCTAGGGTATTATTGGTTTGTTTATTAGAAACCTTCCGGCCCAGGGCCTTTCCTCGGTGCAAATTACTATTCTGCGAGTTACCATAGGGGATGCCATGCCGTTACTTTTTTCCACTGGCATTCTGCTGATGCCTAAAATCACCATTGCCCAGTATTCTTTTATAAGGCCAACCATTTGCTTTTTGATAAATAATGGTATTTTGGAGGACTTTCATTTATTATCACAGAACTAATAGATAAAACTGAAATTGTCGAAACTTTCCGAGAATTTAAAGCTTGAAAGGAGAAATGCATTATGACAGGGAAAAAGAGATCAAGCCGCATCAGCTATAGTGTAAATTTTTTTATCCTGATCGTGGCAATCTTACTCCTTCCCTTAACAGTTATTGGATGCAGTAACAATGACCAGGTAAAAAAGGAACCGGTTAAAACCGAAGAACCTAAACGTTTCCCTATTATAACCGCTCAAAAAGTTGGCTTTATTGACGAAAAAGGTGATTTGATCATTAAACCACAATTTGATGATACTTTAGGTCTTTTTTCTGAAGGGTTATGTCCAGTAAAATCCGGGGACAAATGGGGCTTTATTGATCCTTCGAGAGAGTATGTTATTAACCCACAATTTGAACAGGTCGGTGATTTTAGCCAGGGTTTAGCCTTGATACGGTCCAAGGAAAAATACGGGTATATTGGTAAGAGTGGGAAAACTATTATATCTCCTCAGTTTGAACAAGCCTCTTCCTTTTCCCAGGATTTGGCCGCCGTAAAAGTAGGCGATAAGTATGGCTATATAGACAAAACCGGTAAAATTGTTATAAACCCCCAATTTGATAATGCCAGAGATTTTGCGGAAGGGATGGCCCCAGTTATGCTCGGTGATCGCTATGGTTTTATTAATACTGAGGGCCAATATGTTATTAATCCGCAATACTACGATGCAGACAGTTTTTCCGAAGGGCTAGCCATGGTCCAGAAAGGCTTTGATTCGGATATCGGATATATTGAAAAAACCGGTCAAGAGGTAATTACTCCTCAATTTGAATTAGCCAGCTATTTTTCAGAGGGTTTAGCCTGTATTGAGATCTCCGGGAACTGGGGATACATAAATAAGACGGGTAAAATCGTCATTAACCCTTCATTTGAAGATGCTTTCCCCTTTTCCGAAGAACTGGCCCGGGTTAAAAGTGGTGATAAATGGGGCTACATCGATAAAACCGGAAAATATGTGGTTAATCCTCAATATGATGAAGCTGAGGATTTCATAAATGGCCTGGCTTTAACAGCTACTTATAATACCGCTAATGAAACGGTAACTATGACTTATATTGATTCTTCCGGTAAAACGGTATGGTCCTTGGATCTCAAAGAATCTGATTTCTATGATGTTCCTGAAGAAGATGAATTATCACAATTAGAAAATACCCCAGAAGATGATTTGCTATCATCTCCCGCTTCCAGCATGCCAACCAATGAACCAGATTACCAGGAGGATTTCTACGAGGAGTGGGATCCTAACTGGGGAGCAAAAGCAGATGATTATTATGGGGAAGAAAAGTTCTACTAATCTAAATTTGCTATTGGCCACCCGGGTAGCCTATAACAATCTTAATTGTTCCTGAAAAGTTAAAAGGAATTTTGCTTTTAACGGTCCCCTGAATATCTTTATCTATCCCCTTTTAATAAATATCATCAGCTGCCTGATGAATGTTATACCCGCGTTTTTGCCCTTTAGATTTATAAACCATGTAGGTAAAATTTACTTTTGGTTTCCCTGCAGTATTTTAAAAGAAATCATAAATGGACAGCAAAATAGAAGTAGATATAATTTAAGGAGTTTGGCCTTGGCCAAACTCCTTATTTAAAGGTTAATATTTACATATTACGCGAGAAATCATGAATAAACGCCTGGGCCAGCTCTTCATCCCAGTTAGCTGAAGCCTGGCCGGCAGCTATTGGTTTAAGGCGACCAATGAAAAAGCGGAGCATTTTCGGTTCATTTTCCCATGCCAGACCGCCAATCATTTCGCGATGTTTATAAAGCCATGCTACCCGATCTACCACATATTCAATATGCGACATGGTAAATGCCCGGCGCGGCACCGCCAGACGTACCAGTTCCAATTCGGAGATTAGTTCTGTACCATCTACATCACGATCCATAGATACTGTACCACGTTCCATACCCCGAACACCGGAGCAAATGAAAATGGCTGCTGCCAGTGCCCCGGCTGGATATTGCTGGTGATCCAGGTGGGGCAGGAAACGCAGCGCATCAATATGAGCACCTACTCCGCCAGCCGGTTTAACCACCGGGATACCCTTATCTATTAGCCGGGATACAAAATACTCAATCAGTTCCACTGCACATCCAGCGCAGTTCTCTTCGGTCATCTCCCGAAGCCCCACTGCCATTGACTCAATTTCCCGGGTCGAAATACCGCCATAAGTCAAAAAACCCTCATAAACCGGTACTAATGGAGCCAACTGGTCATAGATCTTTTTTTCCCGCATGGTAATTAATCCCGCCCGTGATGTGGTACTTTTTCGTCCCGACATATAGATAATATCAGCTATCGAGCCAATTTCCTTAATTATTTCCGCTACACTACACTTTTCATAACCAGCTTCCCGGTGTTTTATCATATAAGCATTATCAGTAATAAGACTCGTATCAACTAGAAGAGGAATTTTATGTTTATCAGCAATAGCACGGACTTCTTTTAAGTTAGCCATAGAAAAAGGCTGACCACCTAGTAGATTAGCAGTAGATTCCATACGTATAAAGGGAATCTTATCAGCCCCATGCCGGGCAATTACTTGATTAAGTTTATCAATATCCATATTACCCTTAAAAAGGCACCCGCTGTCAGGATTATAGCCTTCATCGGTGCAAATTTCTTCCACGGTGGCCCCAGCCAAAACCAAATGAGCTTTGGTAGTCGTAAAATGCTGGTTCATGGGAATCACATCCCCGGGTTTCACCAGACCCTTGGCAATAAGATGTTCAGCCGCCCGCCCTTGATGGGCTGGTAATACATAGTTGTACCCAAAAACATCCTGTACTGCATCTACCATCTTAAAAAAGCTTTCTGAACCAGCATAGGCATCATCCGATTCCATTGAAGCTGCCAGCTGTGCGTCACTTTGGGCATTAGTCCCGGAGTCAGTGAGCATATCCAAAAACATATCCCGGGTCCGGAGCATAAAAGTATTAAAGCCCCCTTCCCGAATGGCTGCCAGCCGTTGTTCTATCAACGGAAAAGGCAACCTCTGCACAACCTTGACCTTGTGCATATCCAGCGGTAAATTCCTACCATCCGATAATTTAATCATTTAATTAACCCTCCATCCTACTTTACTACCCATTTATATTGACTTTTTTTAAAAGCCTCCAGGTTAAATTTATTTCCTACCTCACTACTGTACTACTCCTACTATACAAGTATACACGATTTCGCTTATGGATTTTATAGAAAAATGACCCAATGGGCTTTCTAATTATTTCAGAAATTAAAAAAGAGTCTAGTTTTCATCTGCTAAACCCTTAAAAATTCTTATTAATGGCGGAGAGGGCGGGATTCGAACCCGCGAACGCTTTTGACACGTTACTCGATTTCCAATCGAGCGCCTTCAGCCAAACTCAGCCACCTCTCCATCATAATCTATGCAATTTTTGATTTAATTAAATGGCGGAGAGAGTGAGATTCGAACTCACGAGGCGGGGTTTAGCCGCCTACTCGATTTCGAGTCGAGCGCCTTCGACCAACTCGGCCATCTCTCCTCAAATCTTTAAAAAATGTACTCAAAACTTGAGCACATTCTTCTTCCAGAACTCCCGCTTCAATCTCCACCTGATGATTAAATCCGGGGAATCTCACTATATCAAGAATTGATCCTGCTGCCCCGGCTTTTGGATCTTTAGCTCCATATACCAAGCGTCCTAAACGGACGTTTACCATGGCCCCTGCACACATAGCACATGGTTCCAAGGTACAGTATAAAGTACAATCGCTTAATCTCCATCGATCCAAATACAGGGCGGCTCTGCTCAAGGCTAACATTTCTGCATGAGCGGTAGCGTCATTACGTTTTTCTTTTTCATTAGACGCCCAACTGATAATTTCATCATTCTGAACTACTACTGCCCCAATAGGTATTTCGTTATCAAAGGCAGCTTTTTGAGCCAGGGCTAGAGCTATACGCATATATATTTCATCCCTCACCGGGACTCACCGCCATAATGGTGCGCCCGAAGGGACTCGAACCCCTGGCACACGGTTTAGGAAACCGTTGCTCTATCCTACTGAGCTACGGGCGCCCAGAAAATATATCTATCTAAAAAGATCCTTATTAACAAATGGCGCGCCCGGCAGGATTCGAACCTGCGACCTCCAGATTCGTAGTCTGTTACTCTATCCAGCTGAGCTACGGGCGCATAAATAATTTATTCAGTTGCAGCTATGCATCCATTTAATGGCGGAGAGAGAGGGATTCGAACCCTCGAGACAGCTATTAACCGTCTACTCGCTTAGCAGGCGAGCGCCTTCAGCCAACTCGGCCATCTCTCCACTTTATAAATCTGGCGGAGGAGGTGGGATTCGAACCCACGGAACCCGCAAAGGTTCAACGGTTTTCAAGACCGCCTCCTTCAACCGCTCGGACACCCCTCCACTGGGAGGATGCATGGTTGATCGTTGATCAATGCAAAAAAAAGTATAGCATAGCCCATCAGTGTTGTCAATAAACTCCCGGCCCTTATCTTATTACTATTTTTCTATAACTTCTTTACCGCCCATGTACGGCCGTAAAACCTCCGGGATTAATACTGACCCATCTTCCTGCTGGTAATTTTCTAGTATAGCTGCCACGGTTCTTCCTACTGCTACCCCGGAACCATTTAAAGTGTGTACATACTGGAGCTTTTCTTTAGGGGCCGGCCGATAACGAATATTAGCCCGTCTAGCCTGGAAATCTCCACAGTTAGAACAGGAGGAAATTTCTTTATAATCATTATAACTAGGCATCCATACCTCTATATCATAAGTTTTAGCAGCAGAAAATCCCATATCTCCAGTGCTAAGACATACTACCCGGTAAGGCAATCCCAGCAACTGGAGTACTTTTTCCGCATTAGCGGTAAGCTTTTCCAGTTCCTCATAGGAATTCTCCGGTGCTACGATTTTAACTAATTCCACCTTATTAAACTGGTGCTGGCGAATAATACCCCGGGTATCCCGGCCATGAGAACCAGCTTCTGCTCGGAAGCAGGGTGTATACGCAGTTATATATATAGGCAGATCAGAGGCCTCCAGTATTTCTTCCCGGTAAAGATTAGTCAAGGGTACTTCTGCGGTAGGGATCATATACATTTCCCGGCCTTCGATTTTAAACATATCCTCAGCAAATTTGGGTAACTGACCGGTTCCCAGCATGCAATCACCCGTCACCATAAAAGGAGGTAAAATCTCCCGGTAACCATGCTGACTAGTATGCAAATCCAGGTAAAAATTAATTACTGCCCGCTCCAACCTGGCTCCCAGACCTTTGTAAACAGTAAACCGGGCCCCGGATAGCTTAGCTGCCCTTTCAAAATCCAGTAAATCAAGATTAGGCCCTATATCCCAGTGGGCTAACGGTTCAAAATCAAACTGTCGAGGTTCACCCCAGCGGCGTACCTCGACATTACTACCCTCATCGGGTCCTACCGGAACCGATTCATGTGGTAAATTCGGTATTCGCAAGAGAATCTGTTCGATCTGTACTTCTACATCCCGTAGTTCATCGTCCAGAGTCTTAATATCCTGCCCCACCTGACGCACCTTTTCCATCAGTTCAGCTGCATCCTGTCCCTGTTTTTTCAGCCGGCCGATTTCCTGGGAAGAACTATTGCGAAAACTTTTAAGCTCCTCAACCCGGGCAATTATACTGCGTCTTTTTTCATCCAACTCCATGAAATTGTCCAGGGGACCTTCCAGATACCGCTTTTTTAGTTCCTCTTGAACTAGTTTCGGGTTAGCCCTAATCATTCGTGCATCTAGCATAAGCAGACCTCCATAAAACTTAAAGTGCTTAATCTTTTTAGTATCCTAATCAGCGGGCAATAACTGGTTTGGGCAGGTTAATCTACCCAAACCAGAGTTAATTCAAAATCTTAAGCCGGCTTATTTTAATAACCCAACCTTAAAAGTGCAGTAACCGAGGGGGATTCAAAATACCATCAATTGAACTTAAGCGTTTTAAAACCTCTTCTTCAACCTTATTGTCAACATTAACTAACATTACAGCCTTTTCCCCTCTATTCTGCCGGGCCACTTTCATGGAAGCAATATTTACCCCCTCATCACCCAACATGGTAGCAAAAGGACCAATAACTCTAGGCTTGTCAATATTCTCAGCCATAACCACATAACCTTCCAGGTTAGTTTCCGTTTCATAACCGTTTATCTCCACTAATAATGGATTACGGGCCCTGGACAAGGTTCCTGCTATATGCAAGTCATGCTCATGATTATAAATGCTAACTGCTATCACATTTTTATACCGCTTATTACTTTGAGCATGTTTACTCTCATAAACTTTAATGCCCCGGTCTTTAGCCATAAGACGAGCATTAACATAATTAACCTTTTCCGACATTACCGGTTGGAGCAGTCCTTTTAAAAAGGCTACGGTAAGCATTTCCGTTTCATTGCGGGTAATAGGACCACTATAGCTTATCTCTACCCGGGTAATAGGTGATTTTTCCAACTGATAATAGAAATTACCCATTTTTTCAGCTAGAGTAATATAAGGACGCAGATAATTAAGCTCTTCACTGAGCATAGTGGGTAAGTTAACTACATTAGGTACAATATCCCCTTTTAAGGCTTTAATAACCTGTTCGGCTATATTTTCACCCACCCTCTTCTGCGCTTCAAAAGTATCGGCGCCCAGGTGAGGAGTACATACGACATTATTGAACTGGAAAAGGGGATTGTTAATAGCCGGTTCTTTTTCATAAACATCCATTCCTGCACTAGCTATCTTCCCGGCCTTAAGTCCATTCAACAGGGCTTTTTCCTCAATTATGCCACCCCGGGCACAGTTCACTACCCTTACTCCATCCTTAGCAATTTTAAACATTTCTTCGTTAATCATATGCATGGTTTCTTCTGTTCGGGGAGTATGAACGGTTATAAAATCTGCTTCGCGTACTAATTCTTCCAAGGTATTCTTTTTCTCAGCACCGAAGCGTTCAAACCTCTCGTTTGCTATATAAGGATCATAAGCAATAACCTTCATATTAAAGGCCTTTAGGCGAGTAGCTACCATAGAACCAATTCTCCCCAGACCTACTATGCCGACGGTCTTTTCATATAGTTCCACTCCCCGGAAAGGCTTGCGATCCCATACTCCACCCTTTAAAACATTATTAGCCCAAGCGGTATTCCGCGAGGAAGCCAGGAGTAAAGCTATGGTCTGCTCAGCAGCAGATATAGTATTACTATCCGGAGTATTGGCAACAATAACCCCATAACGGGTGCACACATCTACATTAATATTATCAATACCATTACCAGCTCTACCTACTACTTTCAGACGGGTAGCCCGGCTAATTAGCTCTTCGTCAACTTTGGTAACACTGCGTACGATCAAGGCATCGTACTGGTCAATGATGCTGAGTAACTCTTCCCGGGATATTCCATCCCGGAAATCTACCTCCAGCTCACTACGCAGAAGTTCTAAACCTTCTTCAGCAATTCTTTCTGTTACAATTACTTTTTTCCTGTTCTCCACTCTTCATTCTCCTTTCTCAGCTATGCTAATCTCGATTTGATATAATTTCCTGAGCCTTTTTAATCCCTGCTCCCAGCTCTAGATGGTAACCCATTTTTACCAGGGTAATTTCTAAAGCTGCTAGAACGGCTACCAGGTCCAGTTCTCTTACATATCCTAGATGACCAATCCGGAAGATAATATTATCCAGTTTCTGCTGACCACCTGCCAGGACAATATTAAAATGCTCCAGCATATATTTACGAATCTTATTAGCACCAATTTCTTCAGGGGCTTTAACGGCTGTAAGGGCCATTGATGCCTGGTTATCTGGGGCGAGTAGCTGAAGACCCATCTCTTTAACTGCTTCCCGGACCATATCCCGGTAACCTTTATGGCGGGCCAGAATATTATCCAGACCTTCTTCCAGCATCATCCTTAAAGATTCGTCCAACCCGTAATACAAAGATATAGCTGGTGTATACGGATTTTGCCCTTTTTCTAAATATTTTAATCCCTGGGTAACATCCCAATAATAGCGGGGATTAGTATTTTCGTGATGAACTTTTAAGGCTTTCTCGTTAAAAGCTACCAAACTTAACCCCGGTGGTATCATGAAAGCCTTTTGAGATCCACTTACCACCACATCCAGATTCCAATCATCCATGTGTAAATCCACCGCTCCTAATCCACTAACGGCGTCTACCATAAAAAGAGCGGGATGATCTGCCATCTGTTCCCGAATAGTCTTTAAATCATTAAATACTCCGGTGGAAGTTTCATTATGGGTAACCAGCACAGCTTTTATTTCCCGATTTTTATCTTGCTCAATTCTCTTTTTTATCACTTCCGGGTCAGCCGGCTGCCCCCAGGGAAAATCAATTTTTTCTATCTGGGCTCCAAATTGTGCTGCAATCTTAGCAAAACGATCTCCAAAAACCCCTATGGATATAGCCAGTACTTTATCCCCGGGGGAAATAAAATTAACTACTGCTGCCTCCAGGGCTCCAGTACCGGAAGAAGGATATATTAAAACATGCTGCTTAGTACGATAGATTTTTTTAACACCGTCAGTGACATCCATGAGGAGTTTTTTAAATTCCGGACCCCGGTGGTTAACCATGGGCTTACTCATTGCCCGTACTACTCTCTCTGGTACCGGTGTTGGACCGGGAAGAAGCAAATACTGGTCTCCTCTCATCAAAGTACCTCCTTGAAATAATAATAATAAAACCCCTCATCCCCTGATAGGGACGAGAGGTTTTATTCCCGCGTTGCCACCCTGATTGGCGCATTACACACCCGCTTCATAGCTGTAACGGCGCCACCGGATCTGCTTATTTCGCAGCCTGCTACCGGGGTGGATTCAATACTATACTACCTGGTTTGCACCAACCACCAGTTCTCTGAATAGTACTTAAGTATTTACTGATCCCCTTCATCGCATTTTAATTCTTTTCAAGATTACCACAAATTATATTATATGACTTACCTATTTGCAAGGGTATTTTCTTTATGTTTTACCCCTTTTTCAATATGGATAGTTTATAACATATCAATAAATAAACGATGTATTTTTAGATCTTTGGTTAACTCCGGGTGAAAAGCCGTGGCCAGGAAATTATCCTGCTTAACCATGACAATTTTATCTTGGTACCGGGATAAAACCTGGGCTTTGCCCCATACCCGGGAAGCGTAAGGGGCCCTTATAAAAACTCCTCTAGTATTACCTATCCCCTCAACCTTAAGATCAGCTTCAAAACTATCAACCTGCCGCCCAAAAGCATTACGCTCCACCAGCATATCCATAAAACCTAAGCGAAGCTGGTCGGAAGATTCGATTTCCTTAGCCATTAAAATCATTCCTGCACAAGTTCCCCAAATCGGCATACCTTGAACTGCTTTCTCTTTTATAGCTTCATCTAAACCGAAAGTATTCATTAACTTGCCGATAGTAGTACTTTCCCCGCCGGGAATGATAAGACCATCAATTCGATCCAAGTCCTGAATAAATTTTACCTCTACCGGGTCAACTCCGCATTTCTTTAATGATTGTTCATGTTCTATAAAAGCACCTTGCATGGCTAAAACACCAATGGTTTTACCAGCCACGTTCTTGCATCCTTTCCTCAGGTTTAATGGTGCTAATATCTATACCTACCATAGCTTCACCCAAATCCCTGGATACTTCGGCTAAAACCTGTGCATCATTAAAATGGGTAGTAGCAGCCACTATTGCCCGGGCTCTTTTAACCGGATCCCCGGATTTAAATATCCCTGAACCGACAAAAATGCCATCACAACCCAGCTGCATCATCAGAGCTGCATCAGCAGGAGTAGCTATACCCCCAGCCGCAAAATTTACTACTGGTAGCCTTTTATTTTTGGCTACTTCCACAACTAACTCATAAGGAGCCTGTAATTCTTTAGCCGCTGCCATTAACTCTTCCTCAGGAAGGTTACTTACCCAGCGTATTTCATCATTGACCTGCCGGATATGGCGGACTGCTTCAACTACATTACCAGTACCTGGTTCACCCTTGGTACGGATCATGGCTGCCCCTTCACCAATCCTTCTTAAGGCTTCGCCCAGATTACGTGCTCCACAAACAAAAGGCACTTTAAAAGCCAGTTTATTCACATGGTATTTGTCATCAGCTGGAGTAAGTACTTCACTCTCATCGATATAATCTACTCCTAAAACCTCTAATATCTGGGCTTCAACAAAGTGACCTATCCGGCATTTAGCCATAACTGGTATAGTCACGGCCTCCATAATACGCTTTACAACGGTAGGATCAGCCATACGGGCTATTCCACCGGAGGCCCTAATATCGGCCGGTACCCTTTCCAGCGCCATAACCGCACAGGCTCCCGCTTCTTCAGCTATCTTAGCTTGCTCAGGGGTGGTAACGTCCATTATAACGCCGCCTTTTAACATCTGAGCAAGTCCTGCTTTAACACTAAATGTTCCTGTTTGTTCCATGCAGAACCCTCCTTGTATAAACCGGGTATTAAGCTTTAAGTTAAAATTCTATTACATTTACCTGGCTTTGTATAGAGCTTTATTCTTCTTTTTCAATTTTAAATCTGGCCAGACTAACAATCCGGTCATTATCGGGCAAGCGCATCAAAAGTACCCCCCGCGAATAACGTTTTTGTACAGATATATCCTCAACTTGAAGGCGGATAATTTGACCTTCACCAGTTAGAATAACCAATTCTTGTCCCTCAGATACAATATTAAAAGCTACTACATAACCATTTCTTTTATTAATATCAATGGTTTTTAAGCCTTTTCCACCACGATGCTGGGTTTTAAATTCACTAAGTGGGACTCGCTTCCCAAATCCATTTTCTGTAACAACTAATACATCAGCACCTTCCCGGTATTTATCGACTCCTACCACATAATTATCGGGATCCAGACTAATACCTTTGACTCCAGTAGCTGTACGCCCCATAGCTCGTACCTGGTTTTCATCAAACATAATAGACAGACCCTTAGCAGTAGAGAGCATAATTTTATCGCCTTTTTCTACCCGTATCACCCCTACCAGTTCGTCTTCAGGTAAAATATTTAAGGCAATAAGACCATTCCTTCTTATATTTCTAAAGGCAGATAAGCTTACTTTTTTAACAATTCCCTGGCGAGTGGCCATAACCAGGTGGCGTTTATGTTCAAAGCGACGGGCTGCTACCATAGTGGTCACCTTTTCATCTGGTCGTAACTCCAGGAAATTAATGAGGGGCAACCCTTTGGCCTGGCGGGATGCCTCCGGTAATTGGTAGGCCCGGTTGGAAAATACCCGCCCCTGATTGGTGAAAAATAAAACATTAGCTAGTACACTAGTTACAATTACGTTTATAGAGAAATCCTCCTGGCGTATACTGGTTGCGCTAATTCCTTTTCCACCACGTTTCTGGGATTTATATGTGTCTAAAGGTTGTCTTTTTATATAGCCTCGGTTAGAAAGGGTTATTACTACCTCATGATCTTCAATGAAATCTTCCACATTGTATTCACCCGTATCATGACTAATTTCAGTACGGCGTGGATCAGCATATTTCTTTTTGACCTCGTTTAAATCATTCTTGATCATAGCCAGTATTCTTTCCGGTTTAGCCAGAATATCCTCGTAATCGGCAATTTTAGCCAGTAGAGCGTGATATTCTTCCTCCAGTTTACTTCTTTCTAAACCGGTTAATTGGGCCAACCGCATATCCAAAATAGCATTAGCCTGAATCTCGGTAAGTCCAAAGCGTTCTATAAGTGCCTGACGGGCATTTTCCCGGTCCCGGCTATTACGAATCAGTTCCACTATTTCATCGAGATTATCCAGGGCTATTTTCAGACCTTCCACAATATGCAAGCGATCTTTGGCTACTTGTAAGTCATAGCGGGTACGCCGGGTTAATACTTCCTGACGGTGTTCAATATAATGCAGTAAAACCTGTTTAAGGCTTAATACCTGTGGTTCACCATTAACCAGAGCCAGCATTATTACACCAAAAGTATCTTCCATCTGGGTACGTTTTATCAGGTGGTTAGCAATAACATTAGGATTAGCATCGCGACGCACATCGATAACGATGCGTATCCCGCGCCGATCTGATTCATCTCTTAAGTCAGATATACCATCAATTTTTTTATCTCTGACTAATTCTGCTATTTTTTCTACCAGGCGGGATTTGTTGACCTGGTAAGGTATTTCCGTAATTACAATGGCATTTCTGCCGCCTTTACGTTCCTCAATCGTATAACGGGCCCGCATTTTAATACTTCCCCGACCGGTTTCATAGGCTTTTCTGATGCCCTTAGTACCCATTATCAAACCCGCAGTAGGAAAATCTGGACCAGGTAAAACTTCCATTAACTCATCCAGGGTAACCTCGGGATTATCGATAACCAGATTCAAGGCATCAACTACTTCACCTAGATTGTGAGGCGGGATATTAGTAGCCATACCAACTGCTATACCAGCCGACCCATTAATAAGCAGATTAGGTATACGAGCCGGTAATACTACCGGTTCTTCCCGGCTATCGTCATAATTGGCCCGCCAGTCTACGGTTTTCTTTTCAATATCAGCCAGCATTTCAGAAGCAATTTTTGCCATACGGCTCTCCGTATAACGCATAGCTGCTGCTGAATCGCCATCAATAGACCCAAAGTTACCATGACCATCAACTAGCGGATAGCGCATAGAAAAATCCTGGGCCATCTTGACCATAGTTTCGTATATGGCTGAGTCTCCGTGGGGATGATATTTACCCATGACTTCACCTACAATATTGGCCGACTTTTTATGCGGTTTATCATGAGTCATACCCATATCATAAAGAGCATAAAGAATCCTGCGGTGCACTGGTTTTAACCCATCCCGAACATCGGGAATAGCCCGGGAAACAATTACACTCATGGAGTACTCAAGAAATGATTTTTTAACTTCTTTTTCTATGTCTATTTGTACAATGTTTTCGAATAGATTTTGTTCTGACAAAAAATATCACGCTCCACTATATATCCAGGTTAGTTGCATACCTGGCATTAGCCTGGATAAACTCTCTCCTTGGCTCGACATTATCACCCATCAAATCAGAAAATATTTCATCTGCTCGGATGGCATCTTCGACTGTGACCTGTAATATACGGCGCTTTTCAGGATTCATAGTTGTTTCCCATAATTGCTCGGGATCCATTTCCCCCAAACCTTTATAGCGTTGGATAGTCCACTTTTTCCCAGACTCTTTAATAAATTCATTCATAACTTCTTCATTATGAAAATAGTGAATTAAATTGCCCCGCTTTAAACCATATAAAGGCGGTTGGGCGATATAAACATAACCTTCTTCAATGAGTGGCCGCATATAGCGATAAAAAAAGGTCAGCAACAGCACCCGAATATGTGATCCATCTACATCAGCATCAGTCATTATAAACAATTTGTGATAACGAGCTTTTTTAATATCAAAATCCTCATCAATCCCAGTTCCCATAGCTGTTATTAAGGCGCGAATTTCTTCATTGGAAAGCACCCTATCCAGACGGGCTTTTTCCACATTAAGGATTTTACCTCGCAAAGGAAGAATCGCCTGAAAATTGCGGTCCCTGCCCTGTTTAGCAGAGCCACCTGCTGAGTCTCCCTCTACTATAAATAACTCACTTTCACTGGGATTTTTATTACTGCAGTCCGCTAGCTTACCTGGTAATGCAGTAGATTCCAATGCCGATTTTCTGCGGGTCAGTTCCCGGGCTTTTTTAGCTGCCTCTCGGGCACGCCGGGCTGATACCGCTTTATCTAATATTTTTTTGGCTATAGGAGGATTCTCATTTAAATAATCCTCTATATTATCATAAATAGCGCTCTCTACGATACCACGAATATAAGTATTACCTAGTTTAGTTTTGGTTTGTCCTTCAAACTGAGGATCTTTTACTAGTACCGATACAATAGCAGCTACACCTTCGCGGATGTCCTCCCCTGACAGATTAGTATCATTTTCCTTTAAAATACCATTCTTTTTGGCATAATCGTTTATTACCCTAGTCAGGCCATTTTTAAACCCTACCTCATGAGTTCCACCTTCCTGGGTACGAATATTATTAGCAAAAGAGTATATATTTTCACTGTAGCCATTATTATACTGCAGGGCTATTTTAACTACGACATCATCTTTTTTATATTCAAATGCTAATGGTTCCTCATTAATAACTTCTTTGTTTTTATTAACATAGTTCACGAAAGATTTAAGTCCTTCTGTGTAGTGAAACTCTATTTTAAAAGGTTCTTCTTCACGTTCATCAACAAAAACTATCCGTAAACCCTCATTGAGAAACGATAGTTCTCTTAGTCTTTGGATAATAATGTCCCGTTCAAAAACAGTCTCCTCAAAAATACCCGCATCCGGTACAAAATTTATACTGGTACCGGTATGATCAGAATCACCAATAACCGATAATTGATTAACCGGTGAACCATACTCATAATCCTGTCGGTATATTTTACCATCTCTACGAATAGTCACCTGCATATGACTAGAAAGAGCATTAACTACCGACAAGCCTACACCATGCAGTCCTCCTGATATGTTATACCCACTACCGCCAAATTTGCCTCCCGAATGCAGGGTAGTTAATATAACCTCAATAGCTGGTATACCAGCTACCGGATGAATATCTACCGGTATACCCCTGCCATTATCACAAACAGTAACACTGTTATCCCGGTTCATAATGACTTTAATACAATTACAAAAACCGGCTACTGCCTCATCAATACTGTTATCTACAATTTCAAAAACCAGGTGATGTAATCCTCTAGGTCCAGTTGAGCCAATGTACATACCCGGTCTTTTACGAACTGCCTCCAGACCTTCTAAAACTTGAATATCGGAGGCATTATAGCCATTTTCGATTCCTCGCACCTATTTACCCCTCCTTTTTATAATTGAGTGATCTCTTATGCAGGGTGGTTGAGGAAATGGGAGATAAATAAACATAATCGTCACAAATAACCAACGCTTTTTGTTTATCTTTTTCGCTTATATTAATAATTTTTTTATCATTTTTAGCGATTTCTATTATATCTTTTATATCTTCGGAAACCGGAGGTTCGATATTGAGAATGGCGATTATATCATTAGAAGATATGATGTAATTGTTGCCTAAGTGAATATACATGAATTTACTCCTTTCCTGTAATTATACCATTTTCTACCACGTACACTACTGCATCAGCATGGTTTTTCCATGGTTGAGTAGAGGTAAGAAACGTCTGAAATGAAACTTCTTGCATATATTTAAAAAGAAAATTTTTCTTTTCTTCGTCTAATTCGGCTAGCACTTCATCTAATAATAATACCGGATAAAATCTGTTTATCTCATAAATGGTGTTTATTTCAGCCAATTTTAAGGTAACCACAACATTTCTTTGTTGGCCTTGAGAAGAATAAAGACGTGCCAAACGATTATTCTGATAAATATGCAGATCATCTAAATGAGGACCAACCAGACTTCTTCTGCGTATCTCTTCATTGCTTTTTTTTAATTCCATCTGCTTTTTTAAGGCCTGATGAATAACATCCAGATTAATTTTACCATTATCGATAGGAAATGAAAGTGCATATCTGAGCTTAAGCTCGCTTGGCGAACCAGATAGACCAGCATGAATACCGTTAATCATCCCGTCTAGCATAGTAACCAGATTAATACGGGCCATTATAACCCGGGCCGCATATTCCACAAAAATATCATTGATTACTTTAAGGGTATGGGGATCTTTATTTTCTTTTTTTAATAAATAATTTCGTTTTTTTAATATTTTAAAATAGTTATTTAAATAATAATCATAATCAACACTAATCTGTTTGAGAATAAAATCTAAAAAATTGCGCCGTCTAGAAGGGGACCCTTTAATCAAATACAGATCGTCTGGAGTAAACATAACCACTCGCAGGCGATCTGTATGACTACGGTTGGTTTTGCGCCCGTTGATCTTATAATTTTTTCCGCCTTTTTCTTGATAAGTTACTAAAGTATCAATCTGTCGTTCCTGATAAATATGACGGGATTTTAGCTGATAATTATCAGCTTCATAATTAACCAGAGGATTATCTCCCGGGGAACGGAATGAGCTACCAGTAGCAATTACATAAATAGCTTCCAATAGATTAGTTTTTCCCTGGGCATTATCCCCGATAATAACATTAAGAGCCGGGGATGGTTTTATTTCCAGGGCTTTTATGTTTCTAAAATTATAAACCTGGAGTAATTGTAGTTTCAATGGGCAATCAGCCGCTCCTTAGTAAAAGTTTATTTAATTACTAGTACGTAAAGGTACCAGTATATATAAGTAATTGTCTTTTTCTGGATTTTTTATAAGGGCTGGCCCCAGAGACCCGGATAATTTTATTTCAATAGAATCACATTCCCCGGAAAATATTTTAACTATATCTAAAAAATAATTGGTATTAAAGGCTATTTTTATATTATTATCCCCATTTACATTAATATTTTCCAGGAATTCCTCCATTTCACCCATAAGTTCTGAATAAGTATTTATTATCCCTTCATTATCGCTAATAGTGAACTGAACATGAGGAATTTTTAATTTGTCATCAGTGGGCATTATCCTGGCTCTTTCCAGAGTAGTGGCCAGCACTCCAGGATCAATAGTCAAAGTGGTATTAAAACTGGTTGGTATTACTTGTTCATAGTTGGGATACTGTCCTTCTAGTAGCCGGGATAGTAATATAAAATTCTCTTGTTGGAAGATAACTTGATTTTCGTTAAACCCGATGTTAATCATTTCATCACTATCTTCCAGTATACGCAGTAGTTCATTAACAGTACGGGTAGGAATAATAAAACGGAACGGTTCTAAATTTTCATCTTCCAGATTATACATGTAGTAGGCTAAGCGATGAGTATCTGATGCTACTACTTTCAAAATCGGTCCAGGCAATATATCAAAAAGAACACCGGTAAAAACTGGCCGGAAGTGAGTTATAGCGGCAGCAAAAGCAGTTTTTCGTAGTGCCTCTTTTAAAATAGACTGTGGTATAGCCAGGCGATGGTTAATAATTTCAAAGGGTAAATCTGGATATTCGTGGTTGCTATAAATGTTTAAAAAACTGCAAGATCGGCCATAGTTAACATTAAGACGAGAGGTTTCCTGGTTAAGTTGTAATATAACTGGTCCATCAGGTAAAAGTTTAATGAGATCAGCGAAATAGTGGGCATTTATTAATACACTGCCTTCCTGTTCTATGGTTATTTGATCGGTAGAAGCTTTTATGCCTATCTCCATGTCAGTGGCAATCATAGTTAAACCATTATCATTATCAACTTTCAGGAGTAAACCAGAAAGTGCTGGTATAGTATTTTTGTTGGAAGCTGCCCGGTAAACTAACATGGTAAGAGCGGACAACTCTTTTTTTTCAATACTAAATTTCACTGCTGTACCTCCATTCAACGAGCTTGGTGCGACGGCGGTTTTTGTTATTCTTTATTATTTATAAGTTATTAGTAGTAACCGTAGTAGTAGCCTTGAATATGTGGATAAGCTATTGTATTTCAGAAAACATGAGAAAGAGAGACCGTGGATAGTGTTGTTGATAAATTGTTTTCTGAAGTATTAAAAGTAACACCAATTGTGTATAAATTTTTAGTTGCTGCTGGCTGAATATTTTCTTTAACCTTTATAAATAAGCAGTAAGAATCCACCTCCCCAGCACCTCTAAAAGACTGGTTAGTTATTTTTATAATTGGGATTTATCTTCTTACACAAGGTTTCAATAGCCGTAGCCAGTTCAGTGTCAGTTTTAAGTTGCTTTTCTAGTTTTTCGTTAGCATGTATAACGGTAGTATGATCTCTTCCTCCAAATTGATCACCTATTTGGGGGTAAGAGGCATCAGTAAGTTGGCGACATAAGAACATAGCTATTTGACGTGGGTAAACTACTTGTTTGTTTCTTTTTTTTGATAATAATTCACTCATTTCCAGATTGTAAAACTGGCACACTTCTTTTTGTATCATTTCGATAGTAATCTTCCGGGGACGGGGAGGAGGAAGAATATCTTTTAAGGCTTCACTGGCGGTATTCATATTTAAAGGTTTACTTGTTATAGTAGCATAGGCTACCACTCTAACTAGTGCCCCCTCCAGCTCACGGATATTAGAGTCTATATAATTAGCTATATAATCCAAAATATCATAAGGTATATTTAAATTCTCCAGGTCAGCTTTTTTTCGTAAAATAGCAATTCGAGTTTCCAGATCGGGAGGTTGAATATCAGTAATAAGACCCCATTCAAATCGAGAGCGCAAGCGATCCTCTAGAGTAGGAATATTGCGTGGAGGTCGATCACTAGATATAACTAGTTGTTTATTCGCTTCATAAAGGGTATTAAATGTATGAAAAAACTCTTCCTGGGTGCGCTCTTTACCGGCTAAAAACTGAATATCATCTATTAAAAGAACATCAATATTGCGATACTTGTTTCTAAAACCGGAAGTATTATCATCTTTTATCGAGCTAATTAATTCGTTGGTAAACTGCTCAGAAGACACATACATGACAGAATTATTATTTCCTTTAGAAATAATTTGATGACCAATCGCCTGCATAAGATGGGTTTTACCTAGTCCTACCCCACCATATATAAATAAGGGATTATAAGCACGGGATGGAGATTCGGCTACGGCATAGCTGGCCGCATGGGCAAATCGGTTGCTGTTTCCTACTACAAATGTTTCAAAGGTATATTTTGAATTTAATTGGGGTAAACTACCTTCCTTTTCTTTTACCGGTTCAGTAGTTAAAACCAGGGATATATCCTGGTTAGTAAGGCTACGCAGTTTAGTTTGCATATTCTCTAAATACCTGGATTCAATCCATTCTCTAGTTAAAGAGTTTGGAACGGTAACAAATATTTTATTGTTACGAAAAGTACTATATTTAGCCATAGAAAACCAAATATCGAAACTGGTAGCTCCTATTTCTTTACGCAAAAGTTGTAAAACGTCACTCCATATGTTGGCATAATCATATTCATAGGACATTAGGAATCCTCCTGTTGATTTGTGGAAAGATTTTCTGTTGATAAGACTGCATTTGTGGAAAACCCGGTGAGTTTATATATTATAAGAAGTAAAGGCTAAAAACAAGAGTCGTCGACCTTAAACTTGTCCACATATAAATTAATCATAGCAGATAAAATCTGTTAATAGAAGTATTTACAATCCGGTCATTCTTGACATGGACCCGGATTGCTCCATATAATAATATGGTGTCGTATTTAATAAGGAGGCTTATAAAGAAAATGAAAAGAACCTTTCAACCTAAGAACAGACAGAGAAAAAAGGTCCATGGGTTTCGGGAAAGGATGTCTACTAGTGGAGGTAGAAAAGTTATAGCAAACCGCAGAAAAAAAGGCAGAAAAACCATTTCCGCATAAGGTCGTGGCAAACGACCTTTTATTTTACGTATTTCAAAGTAGGAAGGTTTTCTATGCTAAGCAGAGAATTTAGAATAAGCAGGAGTGAAGAATATAATAATATCTATAAAAAAGGGAAAAAAATAACTGGCAAGTATATAATAATGTATATTGCATCCAATAATAAAAATATTAATTGTTTTGGCATAGTAGCCAGTAAAAAAGTAGGCAATGCCGTAGTACGTAACCGTGCTAAGCGGCTAATAAGAGCGTGTGTCCAAAATAACATGGAAAATTTTAGGATAGGTAATGATATAATTGTAATTGCCCGTTATAATATAAATCAAGCATCTCAAGAGATGCTTGATAAAGATTTAAAGATTGGAATGAGGAAGGCTGGATTAATGTGAAAAAATTATTTATCTGGCTTATAAAACTTTACCAGAAGGTTACGGTTTTAAAACCGAGATCATGTCGTTTTTACCCTTCCTGTTCTAACTATTCTATTCAAGCTATGGAAAAATATGGGACTTTAAAAGGGGGATGGTTAACAATTAAAAGAATTTGTAAATGTCATCCTTTTCATGAGGGAGGATATGATCCGGTACCCTAATTATAAAAGGGTATATAGAGAAAATCTCTTTAATTAACAAGGAGGTGAATTCCTGCTATCGTTGCTCCCGATAGGCAGGGTTTAATTTGTGGCATTCATTCGTGCAATGGTTTGCTGATGTAATTCAGTTTATGTATGGTCTAACAGGAAGCATTGGTCTGCCGAATTATGGACTGGCGATTATAATCATGACTATAGTGATTAAATTAGTCCTTTTTCCGCTGACGCAAAAGCAAATGAAGTCCATGCGTGCAATGCAGGAAATACAACCGAAGATTAAGTACATACAAGATAAATATAAGGATGACTCTCAGACCATGCAGACTAAAGTAATGGAACTTTATAAGGAGCATGGTGTAAATCCGTTTGGGGGCTGCCTTCCACTGCTGATTCAAATGCCAATTTTTATTGCTTTTTACCAGTCCCTTTTTAATTTCAATTTTAAAGTAGCAGAACATGCCAGCTTCCTATGGATACCCAATATAGGTTCACCGGATCCCTATTATATTCTGGCCATATTAGCTGCAGCTACTACTTTTTTACAGCAAAAAGTATCTATGGTCAACACCAAAGACCAAACCCAGAAAACGATGTTATATTTTATGCCTGTATTTATGGCATGGATTGCAGCCACTATGCCGGCTGGGCTTCCTTTATATTGGGTAGTATTTAATATTCTGGGTATTGCACAACAGCTATACGTGAATGCCACAGGTAAGCGAGTAGCTTTAGAAACTGGGACAGGTGTAAGGGTAGAAACACAGGTTGAAAGTACAGTAATAGAGAAAGAAAAAGAGAGTAAAACCGATTTAAAAACCAAGGCTAAGACAGCAGGGAGGGAAAAAGGAGGAAAGAGTAGTAATGGAAGTAAAGACACTCGAAAAAAAGGGAAAAAGCGTAGATGAAGCTATAAAAGCTGCCCTTGACGAACTAGGGTGTGAGATTGATGATGTTATGATTGAAGTTATTGAGGAGCCCACCAAAGGATTATTAGGATTTGTAGGCAAAAAGCCGGCAGTAGTTAGAGTTACCATGAGAGAGAAACCAGAAGAGGAAGCTCGCCAGATAGTAGAAGATATATTAAATAGAATAAAAATAGATTATAAAATTAATCGGGTGGAGTATGAGAATGGGCGAATCCGCATTAATATAATCGGTAAAGATATGGGGCTTCTTATTGGACGCAAAGGTGAGACCTTAAACTCGCTGCAATTTATAGTAGGTCTTATAATGAATCGTAAACGGGATGAAAAAGTAAGAATAATTTTAGATGTGGAGGATTATCGTAAAAAAAGAGAACAATCCCTAGAAGCATTAGCTTTACGGTTATCAGATAAGGTGAAAAAAACCAGAAAAAACGTGGTGATGCGTCCCATGAGCTCCCAGGAAAGACGAATCGTGCATACTGCTTTACAGGGTGATCCTCAGGTTACTACTTATTCCATGGGAGATGAACCTAACCGGAAGGTAGTTATTTCATTAAAAAAGTAAAATTAACTGATGTATTATAAGGCCCCATAAGGGGGCCTTTTTTAATGATAACTTATGTGTAGATTAGCTTTAATTTTGATAAGATATGTATAGCAAAACTAAGCTGTAAGTATGGTCAGGAGTTGATCTAAAATGATAAATGATGATATAGCTGCTATTTCTACCCCACCTGGAGTAGGCGGAATAGCGATTGTAAGATTATCCGGACCGGGAGTAATAGATAAAGTGCACCAAATATTTAAGCCTTTTCGTAATCAGGTTAATCTGTGCCAGAGGCCGAGTTTTAGCCTAACGTTGGGATGGATAATGGATGAAACCGGAGAGGCTATTGATGAAGTGCTGGTAGGATTAATGCGTTCACCACGCAGCTATACGGGTGAAAATGTAGTAGAGATTAATTGTCATGGGGGTTTATTACCTGCCCGGGGAGTTTTAGAAAGGGTAATGGAAATGGAAGTTCGCCTGGCTGAACCTGGTGAATTTACCCGCCGAGCTTTTTTGAATGGTCGGATGGATGTAATGCAGGCAGAAGCGATTATTGATATTATAAGGGCCAAAAGTGATAAAAGTATGCGCCTGGCCATGAAGAGTCTCAGTGGAAGCAATAGCAGATTGATACTCCAATTAGAACATAATATTATCCATGTGAATGCACTGCTGGAAGCAAGTATAGATTTTCCCGATGAGGTAGGGGATCCTGATTATAGTGAAATAAGAAACCTTTTAAAAGGTATAGTAAAAGATATTGATAACCTTATCAGGGCTAGTGATAGAGCTGAAATATACCGGACTGGTATAAGTATAGCTATAACTGGTAAACCAAATGTAGGTAAATCCAGTTTGCTTAATGCCTTGTTGCGAAAGGAAAAGGCTATAGTGACAAATATCCCGGGTACTACCAGGGATTTAATTGAAGATTATATCCATATAAAAGGTATTCCGGTTAAGATTATTGATACAGCTGGAATCAGAATTACCGAGGATCTGATTGAAAAAATAGGAGTAGAACGGTCCCGGGAAGTAGTTAGGGAAGCAGACTTGGTTATGTTTTTACTTGATAATGAGTCCGGTATTACAGATGAGGATATGGATATTTACCAGTATATTCATAAGTCCAAAGCTATTGTTCTAGTTAATAAAGATGATCTGGCTGAAAAAAATATTACTGAAGAGCAAATAAAGGCTGTATTTCAATGTGTACCAATAATAAGAATTTCGGTTAAAGAAGATATCGGCTTGGATGAACTGGAAGATACTATAGAAAATATGGTAGTTTCAGGGGAAGTAGGCAGCGATGATTTAGAGATTATGCTTAATATGAGACATAAAAAAGCCTTAAAAACCGCCCGCAAACATACCAAAGATGCACTAGCAGTTCTTGAGGAGGTACCTCTGGATTGTCTGGGGGTAGATATACAAGGGGCCCTGGAGGCCCTGGGACAAATAACAGGTAAAAATTTAAAAGCAGAGGTTCTGGAACGTATTTTCCATGATTTTTGTATTGGAAAATAGGGAATTTCAGTTGGGAGGCAAGCCATGATTTATAAGGCAGGAAGGTATGATGTAGTAGTAATTGGTGCAGGACATGCCGGATGTGAAGCAGCCCTGGCATCGGCCCGCATGGGCTGTAAAACTTTGTTGGCCACGTTGAGTATGGATGGAGTGGCTATGATGCCCTGTAATCCCTCCATAGGTGGACCGGCTAAGGCGCAATTAGTTCGGGAAATTGACGCTTTAGGCGGTGAGATGGGGGTAAATATAGATAAAGCTAATATACAGGTGAGGTTGATAAATACCGGGAAAGGCCCGGCCGTTCAGGCCTTGCGGGCTCAGGCAGATAAGTATGAATATCATAAAGAAATGTTAAGAACTCTAATCAATCAACCTAATTTAGATATAATGATGGCTGAAGTGGAGAAAATTGAAACCCGGGGGGGAAAGGTAGAAGCAGTAGTGAGCAGGACCGGGGCACGTTTTTATTGCCAGGCGGTGGTTATTACTTCTGGTACCTATTTAAAAGGACGCATTATTATCGGAGAATTAGCTTTCGATGGCGGCCCGGGCAACCAGTTTCCTGCAATTAAGTTATCAGAGTGCCTTATGAATTTAGGTTTCAAAATGGGTCGGTTTAAAACCGGAACCCCGCCCCGTATCAGTAAAAAAACAGTTGATTTTTCCAAAATGGTTGAACAACCTGGTGATGAAAGATCTTTACGTTTTTCCTATATCACTTCTGGGATAGATAGACCACAACTATCTTGCTGGTTAACCCATAGTACACTTGAAACCCATCAAATTGTCAGGAATAATCTGGACCGGGCTCCTATGTTTACTGGGGTAATCAAAGGTAAAGGACCGCGGTATTGTCCTTCTTTTGAGGATAAAGTAGTCCGTTTTGCTAGTAAAGATGCTCACCAGTTATTTGTAGAACCTGAAGGGCGAGCTACAGACGAAATGTATATTCAGGGTATGAATACCAGTCTTCCTGAAGATGTACAGGTACAGGTCTTAAAAAGTATACCAGGACTGGAAAACGCACGTATTATACGTACCGGGTACGCTATTGAATATGATTATATAGATCCGGCACAGATTAAATTAAACCTGGAAACTAAATTGGTAGAAGGCCTATTTACTGCCGGTCAAATCAACGGGACATCAGGTTATGAGGAAGCTGCTGCACAAGGTCTTATAGCAGGAATTAATGCGGCCCTTAAGATTCAAGGTAAAGACCCCTTTATTTTAAAGCGTAGTGAGGCTTATATCGGGGTTATGATCGATGACCTAGTTACTAAGGAGATTGATGAACCTTATCGGTTATTAACCTCCCGGGCTGAATACCGCCTATTATTACGCCAGGATAATGCCGATATCCGCCTAACAGAAAAAGGAAGAAAAATTGGACTGGTAGATGATAATAGGTGGCAGATCTATCAAGAAAAAATCGCCTTAATGGAAAAAGAGAAGGCTTATTTAAATGAGCATAGTTTTACCCCAGGTGATCAGGAAATTAAGGATTTTCTAAACCATATAGGCAGCTCTCCTTTACGGGATAGAATAAGTTTATGGGATTTACTACGCCGACCAGAAATAACCATATATGATTTTGTAAATAATGGCTGGTTGCGGGAATTAGATCTGGATATACTTGAACAGCTTCAGATTCAGGCTAAATATGAGGGATATATTCATAAACAGGTGGATCAAGTAAAGCGTTTTGAAAAACTAGAAAATCGATTAATTCCTGAAGATATCGATTATGATGAAGTTTATAGTCTTTCTAATGAATCATTGCAAAAATTAAAAATAATTCGACCAGCTTCAATCGGACAAGCAACACGTATTTCCGGGGTTAGCCCAGCAGATATAAATGTGTTAATGATTTATTTAGAAAAAAAAAGAAGGAAATAAGAGGCCGACATGGAATATAATGTAAACGTGACCAACTTTAAAAACCTCCTTTTAGAGGAAAATAAAAAGCAAAATCTAGTAAGCCGGCGTTCTATTTATGCTGAATTGGATAAGCATATTGAAGATAGCCGCCAATTATTGGAGCATATGCCTATAGGTAGACAGAAAGTTATTGATATTGGTAGTGGAGCAGGTTTTCCAGGTATGATTTTAGCCCTGGATTGTCCCCAGGCTGAATTTACACTGGTTGAGTCGGATCTTAAAAAAAGCCGGTTTCTTAAAAGGGTAGTAGCTGAACTTAATCTAACTAATGTGGAGGTGATCAGAAATCGTGTGGAGGAGCTGGGAAGGGAGTTAGATTACCGGGAGCAATTCGATATTTGCACCTGCCGGGCAGTTGCTTCTATGAATGTTATTTTGGAATATGGATTTCCGCTGCTAAAAGTGGGCGGTAAGATGGTGCAGTGGAAGGGGATTAATTATCAACAGGAGATCGGAGAAGCACAGAATGCCCTACGACTTTTGAGAGCAGAGGTTAGTGGTGTGGTACGGTATACACTTATGGAAGATAGGGATCGTGCTCTAGTAGTTGTTAAAAAATTAACAACTACACCGGAGGAGTACCCCCGTCGGACCGGTATTCCCACTAAACGTCCCTTATAATAAGGAGGTGGGGCCTAAAAGTGAGAAAAAAACTGGAGAAGATATTAGGAGTAAGCAGTCAAGGAAAAGTAGTTAATATACCTTTAGATCGCATACAGAGCAGTCCGTACCAGCCCCGTCGTAATTTTGATGCACGCGGGCTGGAGGAATTAGCCCAATCAATAGAAGCCTATGGAGTTATCCAACCCATCATTGTTCGCCAAATAGATGGGGATCTTTACCAATTAGTAGCGGGAGAAAGGCGGCTTAGGGCTTGTAGTATTCTGGGAAGGGATGAAATCCCCGCCATCATTCAAGACATGAATGATGAGAAAGCGGCGGCAATATCATTAATTGAAAATTTACAACGACGTGAATTAAACTATTTTGAAGAAGCCAATGCCTACAGTGTACTTATAAATTCATTTGGAATGACCCAGGAGGAAGTGGCTAAAAAAATCGGGCGTAGCCAATCGGCTATCGCTAATAAAATGCGGTTACTAAAATTACCGGAAACAGTGCGCTGTCTTATAACACCTAGTACTATCAGCGAAAGACATGCCCGTGCCCTGCTTAAACTCAATTCTGCCGAAATGCAAATGGAAGTATTACGCCAAGTTTATGAAAAAGAGCTTACTGTAAAGGAAACCGAAAAACTGGTGGAAGAGTTAAGTAGGCATAATATACCACGTGAGGAAAAAAGAAAAGAAAATGGACAACAAAATGTATCCATGATTATAAGGGATGCCCGGATATTTATTAATACCATTAAGGAAACTGTTAAGCGGGCCCGGCAAACTGGAGTAGAAATATCCGTAGTTGAAAATGATAGTGAAGATACTTATAAAATGGTTATACATATAAACAAACAAAAACGAACTTTAGATAGGATTGCACAAGGATAGCAGTTGTCCTCAGGGTCAATTTTTTCAAATGAGGTTGATAAGGTTGGAAAAGTATCTCATAGCACTTTTAGTGGGATGGGATACTTTTTTAATGAATAGCTTCCTTTTTCCATCAGGTTTATAAACCTGATGCCATTGAAACAAGGCTAATACCTTTACCAGTGGTAAAGAAAGCCGAATAGGTATCACGGATGTAGTTGGGTCTTAAGAAGGCCTTTAAAACCGGATTTTTTAGTCAAGTCCAGTTAGTTTACTGGTAAACTAGTGTGTAGAATAAATCTTAGCACTGGTTTTTTGCTGGCGGATAGGTATCGGATTAATCAGGAAGTAGTTACTTTAACTAAGATTAGTAGAAAATGCCTATTTCCTGTTGATTTCTTAACTTTGCTTTTAAAAACAAGGTTAAATGTGTTGATATTAAGTATGTTTAAGGGCTTAAAATCATTTATCATTTATAAGTGAGATTAAATAAAAACGGCGAGGGGAAGGAATTGAAAATTTTTCGCAACCAGGGTCTAAACCGGGATGGTAAAAAGGTAACTAATGAAATGGGTAAAGTTATTGCCATAGCCAACCAAAAAGGGGGAGTGGGAAAAACCACTACGGCAATTAATTTGAGTGCTTGTATAGCTAACGAGGGCTACCAAGTACTGGTAATTGATTGCGATCCCCAAGGTAATGCCACCAGTGGTCTGGGAGTTAATCGAAAAAGATTAAAGACTTGTGTATATAATATGCTCATCGATGGGGTAGAGGCAGAGAAAGTTTTAACTACCACCCGGGTAGACCGGCTTAATCTTATTCCTGCTACCATCCAATTAGCTGGAGCGGAAGTTGAGCTAGCCGTGCGGGATCAGCGTGAATTTATCATGAAGAGAAGTATAGAGTCCATCCGGGAAGACTATGATTATATATTTATTGATTGTCCACCCTCGCTGGGGTTGTTAACTATTAATGCTCTGGTTGCCTGTGACTCGGTTATGATTCCTTTGCAGTGTGAATATTATGCATTAGAAGGCTTGAGCCAGTTGTTAGACACCATTAACCGGGTAAGCAAAGGTCTTAATCGATCTATCAAAATTGAAGGAATAATATTTACCATGTTTGATGGACGTACCAATTTGTCCATACAGGTGGTTGATGAAGTAAAGAAGCATTTTCGCAAAGAGATTTACCGGACTATAATTCCTCGTAATGTTCGCTTAAGTGAAGCGCCCAGCCACGGAAAGCCGATTATAGTTTATGATCCCAAATCCAAAGGGGCAGAAGTATATACAGATCTAGCCAGGGAGGTGCTAAAACGTGCCTAAGAAAGAAAGGGGTCTGGGCAGAGGATTAGATGCCTTGTTGGCTGATACATATGTAGATGAAGATAAAATCAGCCAACTGGAAATTGAATTAATTACTCCCCGTCCGGAACAACCCAGGATAACCTTTAATCAGGAATCACTGGAAGAACTAGCTCAATCACTCCGAGAACATGGCATGCTGCAACCAGTTTTAGTTAGGACGACAGAGGATGGTTATGAACTAATTGCTGGGGAGAGACGTTGGAGAGCTGCCCAGATGGCGGGAATGGAATCTATACCAGCGGTGATAAGGGATATTGATGACCGAGAAGCAGCTGAAATAGCATTAATCGAAAACTTGCAAAGAGACGATCTTAATGCCATCGAAGAAGCACGGGCTTACCGGACTATAATGGACAACTATAGTTATACCCAGGAAACTTTGGGGGTACGAGTAGGTAAAAGCCGGTCACACATAGCTAATACACTTAGGATACTAAACCTGCCGGATGAAATTATTACCATGATCGAAGGGGGAGAAATAGCAGCGGGACATGCCCGGCCGCTCTTAGCTATTAAAAATAAACAGGCGCAAATTGAAGCAGCCCAAAAAATAGCAGCAGGTAAATGGTCAGTTCGTCAGGTAGAAGCCAGCCTTAGTGGTAAGAATAAAACAAAACCCAAAAAAACTACAGCAACTAAAAGTGTTGAAATTGAAGAAATGGAAGAGCGACTGGAACAATTTTTTGCCACCAAAATACGTATTATCCCGAAGAATCGCGGTAAAGGCGGCAAAATAGAAATTAGTTACTATGATGAAGAAGACTTGGATAGAATACTAGAAGTTTTTGAAAATGCATAATATGTTTCATGTTTCACGTGAAACAAAGGGGACAGTGGGACAGGTTTACTGTCCCACTCCACGGAGGGACAAGAAGAAACAAAGGGCAAGTGGGACAGTAAACCTGTGAACTGCACCCCGCCAAGTAGACAGGTAAAAAAATAAAAATTACTAGAGATGGACTCCGTTTTGGTGTCCATCCTTTTTATGAGCTTGTTTGGATAAAAGATGGTCGTGATACTCACAAGGTACCATGCATCCAAGCTTGACTTGGACTTGTAGCCGATCATAGTTGTAAAAATGGATATAGTCTTCGATAGTAGATTCAAGTTCCTCAAAGGTCTTGAAATTGCCTAGATAATGTCCCCTTTGTATTTTTCCTAATTACCGGTGTGATGGGCACCTTTCCGGGCAGAAAATGAGGTACAATCGGGCATGGTGACAAATCCTAGCACACGGTAATCCAGGCCCAAACGTTTATAAGTCAAAATATTTACCAGAATGGAGCAGGCGGGATAACCTACAAACAATTTCCCATGTCCCGGGGTAAAAACCGTAACATATAAGGGGAATCGGCGTAAACAGGTTTGATTTGCTAATTCTGTGGGCCTGCTAGTTCAAGACCTTCACCGCTTTCGCAATGGTTTATCCCTAAGCATTTTTTGCAGAGACTCGATTTAAATATACGTCACACTATCAATTACCACTGTGGAAAACTAAATATCATCCTTCCAGGATAAGCAAAGATCATACAATTTGACTATCTTCAAGCCATGGTCTGTGAATCGCAATACAAATATATTGTCTCCTACGCTGCGAATAATATCAGATTCTACCAGTTCACTTTCACGATACTTATAATATTAAAGTTATGGTCCAGTAATAAAAAACTGTCCCGAATCCTTATCTTATCTCCAGGAAGCATTTCAACAGTCCTGGCCAGATATCTACCGCCTTCCATCAAGCCGTAAATTTGAGATCCGATTAGATTGGCACTTATTTCATGATTAGTATGCACCGCAAAACAACGTTTCTTTCCGCCATACTCAGCTACGGTAATTCTCATTCCGTTGATGTATTGCTGGCCATCCATAATATGTTCTACGTAGAAGAATTGCTGGTTTCCGATAAAATAACCCCGGATTGGTTCTTTTATAGATATGACATTACCGCCCGATAGGTCCAGTGTCAAAATATAGTAGCCAAAATCTGATTGATCTAAAGCTGATACAATCAAAACATCTTCTGAACTGGCATAAAAACTATTAATCAGGCCGGTATCGGATATCAATGATTCCTCACCAAAAGCTGAAATATTCAGTATCTCATTTTGATTGGTCTTTATTAGCAACTGCCGGTTGCCGTCGAGAAGATAAAAGTATCCTTGGTTATCAGCTGTCAACATATAGGGGGAAAGACCGTGCTCTTCCAGGCCATAATTATATATGCCCAGCAGTTCGCTCTGGGGAGAATACTCATATATACATTTCGAAAGCTCCAATAGTAATAGATTCCCTTCCGAGGTAACAGTAAAATCCCTTATTGCCGGTCGTCCATCGTGTTCAGAATAATTAAAATTAAGCACGGGATGGTCTTGCTTGGAAAGAGTAATACCCTAAAAAACCGTTTCCTTAATCAAATCGTCCTGCTCGCCCACCAAGTGGTTATTTTCCTCTCTATAGCAGGCGCTTACAGATAAGGGCAGTAGAAGTATCATTAAAACAAGGACCAGCTTTTTCATAGGCTTTACCACCTTCTGCCGGGTTTATAATCCATCAACCACACTTGTTGGCCGGATTACAGGACAGTGGCGGGACAGGATTTTGCTGTCCCGCCACTGTCCTGACGTTGATAATAATAATGCAGAATTAAGCCATGGTAATGCAGAAAATGAAAACGGTGACGAGACGTTCGGGAACAGCTCAGTTAAAGTACTGGAGTCAATCGATCATTAGGTTGCGAACCGTTTTATGTAAGCCAGCAGTTTTTCCCGATAGTTTCCTGACTTTTTATTAAAAATCCAGTTTCTTTTTGGGCGCTTTTTTCCATTAAGAAGCCTTATACTACACCACCATTAGCCTGAAAAGCCTCATTTCACACCTGATTTACACGATTGCAGTGTTCTTGACCTTAACCTGGATAATAAAATATGGTTGATGTCGGCCTGTGGGTACTGGGGGGACAGCAAACCTGTCCCCTTGTCCCTTCCTTGTCACGTTGGGGGGGCTATTTGTGAGTAGCTAAATATTCATAAGCCAGGTGATTAAGTGTTAGATATACATTAGGTAAAGGTATATTGTGCTGGCGAGCAATATTGGCACATACATCATATTCAGGCTTAAAACGCTGCTGCCCGTTGGGAAGTACTGCTACTTTAACCGGAACAGCACCCCAGGGAGAGGAGACAGAAATTGTTTCACGTGAAACAATTAAGCGCTCCTGGGAGGAAATTCTTACACCTAAGGAGGTTGTCTGCTCGATTATTAGTTCTGAAACCTCATGGATTTTTTCCTCATAGCAAAGAACTGACAATAAAAATCCGGGACGGTTTTTCTTCATAAAAACCGGTGTAGTAAAAAGGTCGATTACTCCCTTATTATGGATAAGCAAATCATATAGGTTAGAAAAAAACTCCGGGTTCATATCATCTAGTAAAGCTTCTACAGTGACTATAGAATCATGGTTTAGTTGGGGGGATTCTTCTTCAATTAAAACGGCACGAAGCAGGTTAGGAATTCCATCTGCACGGGACATACTGCCGGCGCCATAACCTATGGAAATGGGAGTACAGCGAGGAAGGGGACCATAATTATCTACCAAGGACCGGACTATAGCGGCACCGGTAGGTGTTACTAACTCCATTTCACAATTAGTTCCAAAACAGGGAACCCCGCAAAGTAAACGAGCCGTAGCGGGAGCCGGTAAAGGATAAACTCCATGGCTAATGGTAATCATGCCACGGGGCCAGGGCAAAGAAGAACTAACGACCTTGTTAACATTAAGTGATTTGAGACCATAATAGGTAGAAACTATGTCAACAATGGTGTCAACCGCCCCGATTTCATGAAAATGTATTTTATCAATACTAGTGTTATGTATATGGGCTTCCGCTTCGGCCAGGAGTGAAAAGGTTTTAATACAACCATTAAGAATATCGGGATCCGGGAGACGATTACTTAATAGATCTACTATGTTCTGATAGTGGCGCATAGGCTGGTTAGTTTTATCTACTACAATAAAACGAGTGGCTGAAATCCCATTTACCACAGTTTTTTGGGGTTCCAGGACTACGTCCAGCTTTAAACGGGCAATATAATCAGACAGGCCTTGAAAATCAAGTCCCAGATCCAACAAAGCAGCAGTGAACATATCGCCGGCGATACCAGAAAAACAGTCTAAATATAATGTTTTTGCCAAGGGGGTATTCACAAGCAGACCTCCTCCACATGTCAATCGATTTTACAAACGTCGAAAAAATTGTTATCATTGCAGAAAATAGTAAATAACCAAGTGTTGGATAAATAGTCAATATAATTATACACCGGTAGGGGAGACCATGAGAAAAAAACGACTTAAAAAGAATAAATCTGCACAGGATCCACTTACATTTATTATCCTGCCGGCGCCTGTAGCCCGTCCCATACGAATAAGTATATCGAAAAATACGCTAAAGATAGGTGCAGCTCTGGCAGCTTTATTTATAATATGTTCTGGGTTTATCTATTTTAAATATTTTACTAGTCAAGCGGATTATCGCCAGGTTAATCATATTAAAGAGCAGAATCAAGAAAAAGATAATACTATTACCCTTCTTACACAGGAAATAGAAGAATTGGAAAGCCAGCAGGAAAAGCTTTCCGCTAAGCAGAGAGAAATAAGGAAATTAATGGGAATAAAAAGTGAAGACCGGCCAATTGTTGAAACCTCCCGGGGAGGAAGGGGAGGCTACGATGCCATAAGACCTAATGATAACCATTCACAGGCTATGGTTAAAATCCACAACCTTAAAACCAAAGTAGATCGGGAAGAAAAGGAACTGGATGAGCTGATAGCCCGGGTGAATAATGATGCCAGTTATTTCCGGGCGTTACCTAATCAGTGGCCGGTGATAGGAGATATTAGTTCTCCTTATGGATGGAGAAAATCACCATTCGGTGGTCGTAGTGAGGGCTTTCATGATGGAATAGATATTGCAGCAGATGTAGGGACTCTGGTGATGGCTGCTGGTGATGGACAGGTTGTATATGCCGGCTGGAAACCTGTTTTTGGGAAAACTATTGTCATAGATCACGGCCGGGGTATGCAAACCCTTTATGGTCATAACTCTGAACTTCTGGTAAGCGAAGGTGATCAGGTTCACAAAGGAGACATGATTGCCAGAGTGGGAACTACTGGGAGAAGCACCGGGCCCCACTTGCATTTTTCAGTAATAAAAGGGGACAAATCTCAGGATCCTATGATTTATCTACCTGATCCGGAACAAGTAGAGTGATAGAAATGAGGAGAATTAAATTGCGCAGAAAAGAGCCAAATTACCAGAATATTGAAAGCTTAATCTCTCAAGGTATGGAAATCAAAGGAGATGTAATTTCCCAGGGGTCCTTACGTATAGATGGTAGTGTTGATGGTAAGCTAAACATAAAAGGTGACTTGATGGTTGGAGAAAAAGGGCGAATAAAGGGTGAGGTCCAGGTAAAGAACCTGATATTGGCAGGAAGAATTGAAGGTAATGTGCTGGTATCGGGTCGGTTGGAAATAACCGCTACAGGAGCACTGCATGGGGATGTAAGTTGTGATATTATGATCATAGAAGAAGGCGGACTATTAGATGGTACATCAAAAATGAAAAGACCTCAGGATGGCGCAGATAAAAACGTACCTGGCAAAAAGGTTAAGGAGTAAAGGTAGGAGAGGACGTTGTTTACTAATCGCATCGAGGCAGGATATAAACTAGCCCAGGCAATCGCTCAAAACGCTATCGAATTTGATATAGTATTAGGTATACCCCGCGGAGGAGTAGTTACTGCCGGGGTAATAGCCCGGCAGTTTGACTGTGATATGGATATCGTTGCATCTCGCAAAATAGGCTCTCCTAATCTTCCCGAATTTGCAGTGGGGGCGGTAAGCCCCGATGGTAAAATTTTCGTTCATCCCAGGTTGAAACAAAATAACAATTTTGATGATGAAATCGTGGCCCAGATCGCCCAAAGGGTACAGGGAGAAATAAATCGGCGTTGTCGTATGTTTAGGGGCAACCGGCCTCCGGTGCTATTAAAAGACCGTAAGGTATTACTAGTTGACGATGGAATAGCCACTGGTTTTACAGTTTTAGCATCAGTGGATTACATAAAGAGAAAAGGGGCTAGCAGTATTGCCATTGCTACCCCGGTTTGTCCACAGGTTGTCTTTGAGAATCTTAAAGAACAGGTAGATCAGATTATTGTATTACATACTGAGGAAACTTTTTATGCGGTCTCCCAGTATTATGATGATTTTTCCCCAGTAGAAGATGAAGAAGTAGTTACTATTTTAATGGGTCATCGCCCCTTTATGAATGAGCCCGGCTAGTTATAGGCCGCAGGTGGTTCTCATAACGGCACTGGGCTAAGTAAAGACCTTTAGCGATTGTATCAGCCATGCGGTAAACGGTATTTAAACGAGTATTTTGTAATACCATATGCTCTAGGAACCCCCCCACATTTACCACTCCGGAAATATGAAAGTCGCCAACCTCTGGAAGCACTTTCTTTAAAGCCGTTCCTGGTTTTAAACTCCCTCGTTGTATATTTATAAAACCGATACGATCAGATTTGCCCAGACAGGCATCTACAGCTATGATTAGTGGTTGATAAAAGCGTTGGTTAATATTGTCTAGAACCTGCTGCATGTTAGTAGCATGAGTAGGGTATTCCAGTGTGCCAAAAATATTAAAATGGTTATTGAACGCTTGCAGTCGTGTACCTACCAAAGGTCCTAAACAATCCCCCGTGGCCCGATCAGTTCCTATACACAGGTAAAGTATTTCCCGGGAATAATCAGGATTTTCCTCGCACATTAAAGAAAAGAGCGCATTTTCAATATGGGAGAGGGAGAAGGGATCCTGGTAGTGATATGATGAACATGGGCCTTTTTCCTTTATGGGCTGCAATCGATTACCTCCTTAAAAATAATACTTTAGTGTTCTGGTTTCGTAGCTGCCAAAGCCCCGGCCAAAAGAATTATTTTGGTTATTCCTTCCGCGGAGTTTAAAAATGATCATCATCAAAGCCCTGGCTAAGTGAGTTTTTTGGGTACCACTTATATCATTCTTGACCATTGGCAATATTTTTATGCTGTAAATGTGTCCCTGATTGAATAAATATTTTAATAAACCGTAAATCAGGGGGAAATATGATTGAAATCTTTTCAGGCTCGGCTGATGTTAATAATGGGCTACCTGGGGGCGGTAGTAGGAGCGGGATTTGCCTCGGGACAGGAAATAGTTCAATTCTTTGTAACTTATGGTGCCTTAGGGTGGCGGGGTACCATTCTGGCACTAGTTATGTTTATGGTGTGTGGGGGGTTGCTGCTTAATTTAGCTCATCGTGCTCAGGTATCAAACTATCAATCGTTGTTAACCTACATATTGGGTGAGAAACTCGGTATAGTAGTAGATTTTTTATTGGCCATATTCCTCTTTCTAGGGATAAGTACCATGCTATCAGCTAGTGGAGCAGTATTTTATGAACATCTATACTTACCCAAAACTATAGGTATTTTTTTAGCCTATTTATTAGTAGGCTTTTTTTTATTATCTGGGAAAAAGGGTATGATCTATTCATATAATTTTCTCGTACCAGTAAAGTTAATATTATTTCTATTAGTCTCCGGGTATGCTGCCTTGTTTTTTGACAGGACCTATCTTGAAATGAATACGGTAGTTATAAGTTCGCATAATATACGTTCATGGGGAATCGCTAGTTTATTATATGTAGCCTACAATTTTGCTTTAGCGATGGTAGTACTTATTGAATACCAGTCAGTAACTGCCCGGCGTGACGGGGTAATAGGGGCAGTCTGGGGAGGAATTATTTTAGGAATACTGGTCATGCTTAACTATACTGCTATGTTTAAATTCCTCCCGGCCGTACTGGAGTATGAGGTACCTATGCTTTATGTGGCAGGTAAAATATCCATCCCCGCGAAATTAGTCTACACTTTGATGCTATGGCTTGGAATTATCACGACTGCCATAGCTTATACTTACGGGTTTGCCCAGCGATTAAGCAACTTTACGGGCCTTAAGTATGGACTATGTTTGATTATGAGTATAACCCTGGCCCTACCCTTAGGCATGCAGGATTTTTCCATTTTGGTGGGACGAATTTATCCGGTTTTTGGAATATTAGGAGTGTTTATTTTAGCTGGACTTATAGGCAAGAGCGCTCAAGACATAGGTAAGGAGATATATTATAATATAGGGCAGTTATGGAATGCTCCAAGGAGGTAAACGGTGTGATTAATCTAAAAAAAATTCCCCCTATTGATGAGCTACTCGGACTGAAAGAAGTTAACTTACTGATTGATACTTACAACCGGGATTTTGTAGTAGGCATACTCCGGCATTCCGTGGATGAGGTTCGTAAGCAGTTAAGGAAAGTTAATAATGAGTTATCCCGGGAAGAAATTCAAAAGATCATTCTTACCCAAATAGGAGAAAGCATAACTAGGGTCACCTCCGGAACCTTACGAAAGGTTATTAACGGAACTGGGGTCGTTTTGCATACTAATCTGGGGAGGGCGCCCGTTTCCCCGGGAGCGCTTAACTATCTAAGCGAGATGGCGGTAAACTATAATAACCTGGAACTTGACCTGGTAGCCGGGCAACGGGGATCAAGGTATGTTCATATAGAGGAAATACTGTGCCGCCTGACTGGGGCCGAAGGAGCTCTGGTGGTGAATAATAATGCGGCAGCTGTACTACTAGGTTTAATGACTATGGCCCGGGGTAAAGAAGTGATTGTCTCACGGGGACAGTTAATAGAAATAGGCGGGGCTTTTCGGATTCCTGAGGTAATGAAACTGAGCGGAGCTACTTTAAAGGAAGTTGGGACGACTAACAAAACTTATCTGTCTGATTATGCGGAGGCGATTAATGAAGAAACTGCCCTGCTTTTTAGTGCCCATACCTCTAACTATAAAATCGTGGGTTTCACCCAGGAGGTGGATTTGGAACAATTGGTAAGCCTGGGACGACAAGTAGGTTTACCTGTAATGCAGGATTTGGGTAGTGGTATCCTGTTCGACTTATCGGCAGCTGGTTTAGCTGCCGAGCCTACCGTGCAGGATTCAGTTAAAGCTGGGGCAGATGTTATTACCTTTAGTGGTGATAAATTGCTGGGGGGGCCTCAGGCCGGTATTATTGTGGGCAAAAAAGAACCTATCGAGGCTATGAAAAAGAACCAGCTTACCCGAGCTCTGCGGGTGGATAAATTTATTATAGCTGCTTTGGAGGCTACTTTATTGGAATACCTATGTGGAAATCCCCAGGAGAATATACCGGTTGTCCAGATGCTTATGCAACCACCCCAAGAACTTTATGATAAGGCCCGGCTCCTTTGTAATAATCTACAAGCAGGACCAGGTAAATCGGGGCAGTTAACTGCCCGGGTGGTAGAAGTTGAAGATATGGTAGGAGGGGGAGCTTATCCTACCTATACGATAAGTGGTTATGGCGTAGAAATTGCGTTGGCAGGAATGGTGCTTGACCAGGTGGCCAGGAGGTTGCGTCTTATGCAGCCGGCTCTACTTACTCGTCTCCAGGATGATAAAATATTAATCAGTGTACGAACTCTGCTCCATAATGATCAAGACTTAATAGTTGATTTAATGCAAAGCATCCTCCGGGTCCCAGGCGCAGAAAGGAGCGACTTATGAAACGGTTCATTATAGGAACAGCAGGACATATTGATCACGGAAAAACTACTCTAGTAAGGGCCATGACCGGCATTGAAACTGATCGGCTCAAAGAGGAAAAAAAGAGGGGTATATCCATCGAGTTGGGTTTTGCTCCCTTTACTCTTCCTAGTGGGCAAAAGGCGGCTATTGTAGATATGCCTGGTCATGAGCGCTTTATTAGGCATATGTTGGCCGGGGCATTCGGGATTGATATAGTCTTACTTACCGTGGCAGCAGATGAAGGGGTCATGCCCCAGACCAGGGAACATATGGATATCATAGAACTACTAGGGGTTAAAAAAGGTATTGTAGTGATAACCAAAAAGGATATGGTAGATGAGGAATGGTTAATGCTGGTAGAAGATGATATCCATCAATACCTGGAGGGGACTATTCTTAAAGATGCTCCGGTGGTAGCGGTTTCAGCAGTTACCAGAGAAGGTGTTGACAAACTGATTAAAATTATAGAAAAGATGGCGGAAGAGGTAGAGGAAAGGCCTGCTTTTGGCTATGCCCGTTTACCTATTGACAGGGTCTTCACGATTGCCGGATTTGGTACAGTAGTAACTGGGACTCTTTGGTCCGGGCAGATTCAAGTTGGGGATAACCTGGAATTAATGCCGGTACAAAGGCCGGTTAAGGTACGTAGTTTACAGGTTCATAACGAGAAAGTTGATACTGCTTATGCCGGGCAAAGGGTGGCTATTAACCTGCAAGGTATAGAAGTAGCTGATGTACATAGGGGATTTCTTCTGGCTACACCCGGTTATTTAACCCCCAGTTACCGAGTAGATACCAAGCTTCACCTACTACAGTCAACTAACCGTAGTTTAAAAAATTGGAATCGGATTCGTTTTCACCTGGGTACAGATGAAGCTCTGGGACGAGTAGTATTACTTGACCGTGATGAACTCTTACCTGGGGAGGAGACTTTTGCGCAGATAGTGATGGAAAAACCAATAGTAGGGTATAAAGGAGACCCCTTTGTTATCAGATATTATTCACCAGTTACTACTATTGGTGGAGGTACTATTATAGATGCTAATGCTCCCAAACAAAAACGCTATAAAGAAGAAGTTCTTGATCAATTGGCGATGAAAGAGGAAGGCAGTTTATATGATGTTATACTTAATGAACTGCAGGCTCATCCCGAAGAGGTTTATACTATTCCTATGCTGGCCAAAAAATCAGGAGCTTCTGAAGAGCAGGTCAGAGATGAACTTCATCAATTGGTAGAGGATGAAAAGGTATACGAAATAAAGCAGCATGAGTATATGAGTACTTATGGGCTTGGTATTATAGAGGAAAAGATAAGAACTACCCTGTTAAAACACCACCAGTTATACCCCTTACGACCTGGTTATCCGAAAGAAGATATGCGTAGTCGCTACTTTTCATCTATTACTGGCAAGATGTTTAATCTGATAATTAAACAGTTAGAGGGGAACGGTTCTCTAGTCAGTAAAAACAATGTACTAATATTACCTGATCATAAGCCTAATCCTGGGCCAGAGGAACAAAAACAAATTAATAGCATCATGACCATAATGAATAAAAACCCTTTTGCGCCCCCGGGCATAGAGGAAGTGCGCAATCAGGTAAAACTGGAAGAATCAGCCTTTATGGAGATAATTTCTTACTTGATAAACTGTAATGAGATTGTTAAGGTAAACCAAGAAACCTACTTTACTGGAGCCGCCATCAAGCAGGGCAAGGAGATCCTGGAGCAGTACTTTTCCAAGGAAAAGGAACTTAGTCTGGCTACGGCCCGGGATCTTTTGAATACATCTCGCAAGTATGCACTGCCTCTGGTAGAATATTATGATAGGATTCGTTTCACACGCCGGGTAGGAGATATGAGAGTAAAGATGTAGCCGGAACGGGAGAGGATTTTGTAAGGTGTCTAAAATCGGAATTCCGCGCGCCCTCGCGTACTATTTGTACTTTCCATTCTGGAATGTTTTTTTTAGTGAACTGGGACATGAAGTAATTGTTTCTTCTCCTACCACCCGGGTGATTATGGACCGGGGAATAGAAGAAGCCGTTAATGATGCCTGTATTCCTATAAAAATATATCATGGACATGTTGTTGACCTGATGAATAAGGTGGATTATATTTTTTGTCCCCGTCTGGTAAGTATGCGCAAACATGGAGATTTTGGCACGGAAACCTTTTGTCCTAAATTTTTAGGTTTGCCTGATATGGTTCGGTTGGGCATAAAGTCACTCCCATCTATAATTGATACTCGCATTGATTTAAAAAAGGGTAAGGACGAACTGGCTAATATCTGTCAGGAGATAGCCCAACAACTTAATAATACAATAAACGAGGCCAGCCGGGCTTATCATCAGGCTGTGAAAACCGAGCAAAATTTTCAGAAGATTCTGGAAGCAGGTCATACTCCCTTGGAGGCAATGGACATAATGTCCGGGCAGGATCATAAAGTAGACCATGTGGAAAGATATGATGCTAAAATCGCGGTAGTAGGCTATCCATATGCCCTTTATGATGAGTATGTTAATGTAGGTCTATTAAAGCTTTTAAAAAAACAAAATGTTAAAGTATTTACCCAGGATATGCTTAGTGATCAGCTTATGAACCGCCAGGCCAGGACTTTACCTAAAAGTATGTTCTGGTATTTTTCCAACCGGGTAGTTTATGGTGGTTTACATTACCTAGCCAGGAAAGATATTGACGGACTTATTCATGTAACAGCATTTGCTTGTGGTCCGGATTCAATGGTGGACAGGTTGTTAGAGATCGAATCCCGTCGTCGGGGTCCCAAACCTTATCTTTCTATAGCTATTGATGAACATACCGGGGAGGCAGGTGTTCGCACCCGTATTGAGGCCTTTCTTGATATGCTGCGTTATCGGAGGGATAAACTATGAAGATTAGTTTTCCTCATATGGGCTATTCCTATATTGCATTTAAGTGGTTGGTTGAAAATATGGGTCATGAGTGTATTGTACCTCCTGAACCAAGCGGGCATACTCTGGATTTGGGGGTTCGTTATTCTCCTGAATTTGCCTGTATTCCCTTTAAAATTTTAATGGGTACTTATCTGGAAGTAGCAGACATGGGAGCCGAAGTAATTCTTACCTCGGGAGGCATGGGGCCTTGTAGGGCTGGCTATTATTGGGTAATGCATCAGTATTTACTGGATGGGCTCAATAAAGATATAAAGGTGGTGGCCTTTGAACCACCCTTATGTGATTTGAGGGATTTTTGGAAGAAACTTCGTAAAATCAGAGTTACTGGTGGATTATCAGTAAAAGAGTTTATCCAGGTGCTAAAGATAACCTGGGAAAAAATAAAGGCCATCGACGATGTGGAACTGCTTTCCCACGAAATAAGGCCTTATGAGGTGAAGCGGGGAGATACGACCCGAACAACCTGGAAGGCTCTGGATATGCTTGATGCTGCCAATACCCTGGGTGAAATTGAAGAGGCCCGCCGGGAAGGCTTAAAGATTCTGGAAAATATCCCCCGGGATCCCACCCGGAATCCTTTAAAAATAGGTATTATAGGTGAGATATATGTTGTTCTTGAGCCAGCTGCTAATCATTATATACAAATTATGCTGGGGGAAATGGGGGTTCAGACGGATCGATCCATCTATTTAAGTTCCTATACCAGAAATAACACTATTAAAAACCTGGAAGGCGATATCTTTGACGTGGCTAAACCTTATCTCAATGAAGCTCCCATCGGGGGACACGGGGTAAATAGTATAGGAGAAACTATTCTTTACGCCCGGCATGGATTTGACGGAGTAGTACAATTAGCACCTTTTGCTTGTATTCCAGAGATTGTAGCTAAAAGCATCCTTCCCAGTATTAGCCGGGATTTGGGGATACCGGTATTAACTTTATTCATTGATGAGCAGACCGGAAAAGCAGGGGTACAAACCCGCCTGGAGGCCTTTGTAGACTTACTGGAGCGGCGTAGGGAAACTAAGCATAAACAGAAAATGGAGAGGTTAGTCATATGAAAAAAGGTTACCTGGGCGCTGACGTAGGCTCAGTCAGCACTAATGTTGTTGCCATGGATGAACAAGGTGAGATATTAGCCTATAACTACCTGCGCACCAATGGTAAGCCAATTCAAGTTGTTCAGGAGGCCGTGCACCAGATAGGGCAGATGTTGGACAAGGATTTTGAGGTTTTAGGTGTGGGGACAACCGGGAGTGCCCGGTACCTGACTAGTATGATTATAGGAGCAGATATCGTTAAAAACGAAATTACTGCTCATGCGGTAGCTTCTTCTTCAGTAGTGCCTGAGGTCAAGACTATTATTGAAATAGGTGGGCAGGATTCGAAAATAATTATTTTACGGGATGGAGTAGTTACTGACTTTGCTATGAATACGGTTTGTGCAGCAGGAACCGGATCTTTTCTGGATCAGCAGGCCGCTCGCTTGTGTATACCTATTGAAGAGTTTGGTAATTACGCTTTAAGGGCTAAAAATCCGGTAAGAATAGCAGGACGTTGTGCTGTTTTTGCCGAATCAGACATGATACATAAACAACAATTAGGTTATAACACGGAAGATATTATTGCCGGTCTTTGTGAAGCATTGGTACGTAATTATATGAATAATGTGGGTAAAGGTAAAGAAATATTGGCACCGGTATGTTTTCAGGGTGGTGTGGCTGCTAATCAAGGCCTGGTGCAGGCTTTTAACCAGTATTTAGGCACCGAGGTTATCGTACCTAAATACCGGGGAGTAATGGGGGCTCTAGGGGCAGCCCTGCTGGCTAGAGATGTCCGGGCTAAAAAAGGTAGAACTGATTTTAAAGGATTTGAAATACAGAATATCACATTTAAGACTACTAGTTTTGAATGTCAGGGATGTTCCAATGCCTGCGAAGTAGTACAGTTTTTTGAAGATGGTGAACTTCTGGCACGATGGGGAGACCGTTGCGGCAAATGGGAGATGCAAGCAGGTTAGGCTGAAATGAGATTTCATAACCGGGTACGGCTATGATATATATAAAAAAGAGGAGGAAAATGGATGAAAATGAGCAGGAAGATGACGATGGTAGTACTGATGTTATTTATGCTCGCAATTGTTGCCGGTTGCGGCGGAAATAGTTCTACCCAGACCGGAGATACAATTAAGGTGGGCCTTAATGTTGAGCTTTCCGGCAGTGCAGCTACTTATGGTACCGATGCTAGAGATGGTGCATTGTTGGCTTTGGAAGAGATTAATGCTGCCGGTGGGGTGCTTGGCAAACAGCTTGAACCAGTAGTTAGAGACTGCAAATCTATTGCTGATGAAGCGATGAGTGTCAGTGCTGCCCTGGTAGGGGAAGGTATTGTTGCCCAGATTGGACCTTTAACTAGTGGAAATGTGGGCGGATCTACCCCGGTTATGATGGAAAATAAGATACCTTTGATTGCTCCTGCAGCAACTGCGGTTACAGTTACTGTAGATGAGAAGACCGGTAATTTGAAGGATTACATCTTCCGCACATGTTTTATAGATCCTTTCCAAGGTACTCTTATGGCACGATTTGCTCTGGATGACATGCAGGCTAAAACAGCGGCGATCTATAAGGATAGTTCCACTGATTATGCGAAAGGACTAGCTGAATATTTTAAGAAGACCTTTGAAGAAAATGGTGGTACTATAGTAGCCGCAGAAGGTTTTGTTAAAGACGACCGTGATTTTCGGGCTACTCTTACTAAGATAAGAAGCAAGAACCCTGATTTCATTTATGTACCTGGTTATTATCAGGAAGTTGCCCCATTAATTAAACAAGCGCGTGAACTTGGTATTACTGCGCCTATTGGCGGTGGAGACGGCTGGGTTTCTGAGGATATGGTTAAGGTGGCCGGTGCTGCTAATCTTAATAACACTTATCTGACCTGTGACTTTTCGGCTGCAGACCCTGATCCAGTAGTAGCTGAATTTATTAAAACGTTTAAAGCTAAGCATAACAAAACACCTAACTCGTTTAATGCTTTAGGATATGATGCTATGCAATTACTAGTTCAGGCTATAAAGGATGCCGGCGAACCGGATCCGGAAAAGATTAAGAGCGCCCTGGAAAACATTAGAGATTTTCAGGGGATTACTGGTAAAATGACCATAGATGAGAACCACAATCCTGTCAAAGTTGGAATTATACTAGAGTACAAGGATGGCGTGCAAAGTTTAAAAACTAAAGTTCAACCCTAATAGTAAACCTGGCAGAGGGAGATATAACTCTCCCTCTGCCACTAAGTAATGAAGGAAGTGGCTATCTTGCTTGAATTCATGCAACAATTAATAAACGGACTGTCGCTGGGGGCAATATATGCACTGATAGCACTAGGATATACCATGGTTTATGGAATCATCATGCTTATTAACTTTGCCCATGGGGATATCATGATGGTAGGTGCCTTTGTAGGCTTTTTTTCCATCTCTATATTAGGGGCAAATATTGTAGTAGCAATGTTATTTGCCATGGTGACCTGTGCCGTACTAGGGGTAGTTATAGAAAAAGTGGCTTATAAACCACTGCGTAATTCTACCCGTATAGCTGCCCTAATAACTGCCATAGGTATGTCACTATTTTTAGAGTATACCACCATTTTTTTATTAGGACCTTCCCAAAAGGTATTTCCTGCCAGTGCATTTCCGGCCAAAAACTATTACTTAATGGGGCTAAATATATCTAATAAAGATATATTTATATTTGTATCAGCAGTAGTGTTAATGATGATCTTGCAGTATATCATTAAAAGGACCAAAACCGGTAAAGCCATGCGGGCTGTTTCGCTGGACAAGGATGCGGCGGTATTAATGGGAATTAATGTTGATAAGACCATATCTATTACCTTTGCTATCGGTTCAGCCCTGGCTGCAGCGGCAGGGGTCATGGTAGGAGTATACTACAACACGGTTAATCCGCTTATGGGAATTATTCCCGGGTTGAAAGCCTTTGTGGCCGCAGTTCTAGGTGGAATTGGTATAGTTCCAGGAGCTATGGTAGGCGGATTTGTAATGGGTATATTGGAAACCATGGTCAGCGGTTATGGTAATAGTTTGTACCGTGACGCGGTGGCTTTTGGAGTGCTTATTTTGATACTGCTTATAAAGCCCACGGGGCTCTTCGGCAAGAATACCGGCGAAAAAGTGTAGGTGACTTAAGTTATGAAAAAGAAACAAACCAACTGGCTGAGATTTCTAGTCGAAGTAGGGATCCTGGCCCTAATATTCACTGTAGTCCAGTATGCTATCAGTATGGGAATGCTCAACCAGTATTATCAAATTAATCTTACCTCTATGTGTATCAACATTATACTGGCAGTAAGTCTTAGCCTTATAAACGGTTTTACTGGACAATTGTCTCTGGGCCATGCAGGCTTTATGGCAGTAGGGGCATATGCTTCGGTTATTATGACAAATTTTTTAGAAATGCCTTTCATAGTAGGAATTATTGTTGCCTGTCTGGCAGCTGCCCTGGCGGGGTTTATTATCGGTGTACCTACTCTAAGACTGCGGGGGGATTATCTGGCCATAGCTACCCTGGGATTCGGGGAGATCATCCGGGTTGTTTTGCAAAACATTGAATATGTCGGGGGACCTGCCGGAGTTCTAGGGATTCCTAAGTATACCTCCTGGCCGTGGCTGTTTGGAGCTACGCTTCTTACGATAGTAGTCATAGTAAACCTAATTAACTCCAGTTACGGCAGGGCCATTATATCAGTACGGGAGGACGAAATCGCCTCCGAGTTAATGGGGGTTAGTACTACTAGATATAAGGTACTAGCTTTTGTGATAGGCGCGTTATTTGCTGGTCTAGCAGGTTCTATGTATGCCCATTTCTTTTATATTATTAAACCGGAAACTTTCAACTTCTTAAAATCCTTTGACATACTAGTCATAGTGGTTTTAGGTGGATTGGGGAGTACCACCGGAGCAGTTATCGCCGCGATTTTTATAACGGCATTAACGGCCTTTCTACAAGCTTTTCCGGCGGTGCGTATGATTATATATGCACTAATTCTGATCATAGTAATGATTTACCGACCACAGGGGTTAATGGGCAATAAAGAACTAGGACGGCGAACTTTTGGCAAGATTTGGAGTGGAAGAAATGAGCTTACTAGAAATTAGCCATATGCATAAATCCTTTGGTGGCCTTAGTGCAGTCCTTAATTTTAATTTCCACCTTAAAGAGAGGGAATTAGTGGGACTAATCGGACCAAATGGTGCCGGCAAAACTACAGTTTTTAATCTTATTACCGGGGTCTATAAGCCGGATGAGGGGGAAATTATTTTTGAGGGACAAAACATTACCGGTTTGCCTCCTTATGTCATATGCAAAAAGGGTATTGCCCGCACCTTTCAAAATATTAGGTTATTTAACGACTTGACCGTACTGGATAATGTAAGAATTGCCCTGCATAAAAACGTGGATTACCATTTAATTACTGCCTTATTAAGGCTACCCGGCTACTTTAAAGGGGAAGAAACTATTCATGAACAGGCCATAAACTATTTGAAAATATTTGACCTGGATGCAAAGAAAGATGAAATAGCGGCCAGTCTTCCTTATGGGGAACAAAGACGTCTGGAAATAGCCCGGGCCATGGCAACTAATCCTAAGCTATTGATTCTGGATGAGCCGGCTGCCGGTATGAATCCTCAGGAGACCCTGGAACTTATGGAAATGATTCGCACTATTCGTGACCAGTTTAACTTGACTATACTTTTGATTGAACATGACATGTCCCTGGTCATGGGGGTATGTGAACGTATATATGTGCTGGATTACGGACAGGTAATTGCGGATGGAACCCCTAAGGATATTAGAAACAACAAGAGAGTTATAGAAGCCTATCTGGGAGAGGAGGTAGAGTAGTGCTAGAGGTTAAGGATATTGACGTTTATTATGGAGCCATTCATGCTTTAAAAAAGCTATCCATAACGGTCGAAAAAGGATCCATTGTCACTCTGATCGGAGCTAACGGAGCTGGTAAGACAACCACCTTAAAAACTATTTCCGGTCTACTGCGTCCCAGATCAGGTTCAATTATGTTTGATAATGTAGATATAACAAAAGTTCCGCCGGAAAAAATTGTCGGCAAAGGAATCTCGCAGGTTCCTGAAGGGCGAAGGGTATTTCCTTCTATGACGGTACTGGAAAATTTAGAGATGGGGGCCTATTTACGTAACGACAAAAAGGAAATCGAAGCTGATCTGGAGGGAGTGTTCTTTCGTTTTCCCCGTTTAAAAGAGCGAAAAAAACAAATGGCTGGGACCTTAAGTGGGGGAGAGCAGCAAATGCTGGCGATTGGCCGGGCACTAATGGCCCGACCAGAAATTCTATTAATGGATGAGCCTTCTATGGGTTTAGCGCCTTTGCTAGTAAAGGAAATATTTGAGATAATTAAAGATATAAATAGTAGAGGAACTACCATCCTATTAGTAGAGCAAAATGCTAATATGGCACTATCCATAGCAGATAAAGCCTATGTTATTGAAACCGGGGAAATTGTTTTAGAAGGATCTGCACAGGCATTGATGAATAGTGACGAAGTTAAAAAAGAGTACCTGGGCGGATAACAAGCCTTTTAAAAAAAGGGGGTATATCCATGAAAGTAAAAGAACGTATGACGACTAACGTCATAACCGTTACCTTGGCCACTAGTCTTACTGAAGCGTTTCGCTTGATGAAGGAAAATAGCATCCGCCGGCTTCCCGTTATGGACAAAGGAAACCTGGTGGGAATTGTGACCCTGTCAGACTTAAATCAGGCGTCGCCATCATCAGCGACCTCCCTTAGTATTCATGAATTAAATTATATATTGGCCAAAACCATCATAAAAGACATATTACCTAAAAAGCAATCGGTGGTGACCATCGGGCCCGATAATTACATCGAAACAGCCGCTAAGGTTATGCGTAAAAATACGGTTAGCGGTCTGCCGGTGATGAACAATAACGAGCTGGTGGGGATGATTACTGAAACTGATATATTTGATGCTTTTATTGATATTCTGGGAGTAAATAACCCCCACAGCCGTTTAGATGTTATTTTCCCTTCGGATCGTCCCGGAGCCCTGGGACAATTAACCGGGTTAATTGGTAAAATTGGTATCAACATTCTTAATGCGGTGGTCTACTATGACAAGAAAAAAGACAAGTACAAAGCTATTCTTCGTATAGAGACTTTGAAATGTGATCCTGTCCTGGAAGAACTCCGTAAAAATGGATATGAGATTGAATCGGTTATAGTTGCTCCCAATGTGGATAAATAGGTAGCCGTAACTAATTTGACAAATACACTGATGGATTATATACTCATTACGCATAGTTTGAGGAAGCGGATCGGTCCTGGTGGGCCGCCTGGACTTCAAATCCAGCCGAGCGGCAGCGATCCTGCCGTTGGTGAGTTCGATTCTCACACGCTTCCGCCAATTAATTAAGATTTAAAAAGCTCTCTTCCAAAATGGAAGAGAGCTTTTTAAACGAAAAAGTTTATTTCCCGGGAAATATCTACAAAGGAAAACTTTCCTCGCAAGAATAAGTCGTATTTTAGTGGCTGTGTTTAGTAAAATTAAACAACCGTCCCCGGGCATAGTAGCGGCCTACAACTAAAAGTATAAGGATTATACTCACTATAGCAAGACCCAGCTTAATATCCCTGGTTTGAAATAAAGCCAGGCCCAGCCCGGTATAAAGAAACGCTGTCGGGATCTTGCCGATGGCCGAGGAAAAAAAGAAATTCCAGAAGGAAACTCCTCCCAGGGCGGCGGCCACATTAATCAATGGGGTAGGGACTACGGGAACCACCCGGGCAATTAAAATACTCCAAAAAGCTAGACCCGAATTATTTTTCCCTACCTTATAGCCGAAATATCGTTCTATTTGTCGACTGGCCCACTCGGAGGCAACTAGTCTGGATATCCAGAAGGCTAAACAGGCACCTGCCAGAGCTCCTAGCCAGGACAATAAAAAACCCATCTTAAAGCCGAATAAGATACCTCCGGCCGCTGCTAAAATTACATAAGGAAATATAGGCAAAGCCGCTTGTACGACAAATAATACGAAAGCCACTAGTGGGGCTAAAATTCCAAATGTTTGAATATAGTTGGTAATCGAACGAATATTAGCCAAGGTAATTAAATTGGCAATTTCGTGGAGTTCCATAGTTTTCCCCTTCCTAATTTAGTCCGGTTAATAAACAAGATCGATTTAGAAATGAGGTTTTTATATTATTGTATAGGTTTACAATGGTTTCATTCAATTAATAAGTTGGTTTTTTAAAAGGAAACCGTGGGCAAAAATCCCAAAATAAATAACCTTAGTAGCTCTAAAGACTTTATGGAGCGGGAATAAGGTAATATTTCTGCTATTTTACTCTAGATAGTATAACAGGCAGGCAGCCTTAAGCCTTTATAGACATCCCAGGAGGGTACTGTTTTCCCGGATAAAATGGAGAGCCGTTTATACACTACCAGTTTTCCCGCCTATTTAATTACTGCATCTTTTATAAGGATAACAATAAAGTGCTGCAACTCGCAAGAACCTTCTCATAATAGATACCCATATAATACAAGATACTGGTCAGTTTTATATACCATATTTAAGACTTAAAAAGGACTAGAACCCCCCTTTTTAGTTAATTAATTGTCAAGTTTAAAATGTCTTTGTTAAAGGACGGATATGTTATAATTGGACATAATCAGAATAAATGGGTGATCAAGTGCAGCTTAATGCTCTAGATTATATAATAGCGGGTATTTTGGCCCTTAGTGCACTGGCGGGATTGCGTCAGGGATTAGTGCAAGCCCTGGGTGGTCTGGTAGGATTAATTTTGGCCATTGCTGTTGCGGTGATTTATAGTGATGATGTGGCCCTCTACCTGGATTATCGTCTGGGCCTAATCACCTGGCTGGAGGATTTTCTTATTGGCCGTATCCCTCTGACGGCTTCCTCTATACCATTTCATTTAAGTTTCCGGTATCCTATTAAGATAGAACAATTTTCCAGCCTGGCCGCATTATTGGCTTATTTATCAGTCGTACTGGGCTGTTTCCTATTTATAGTGACTATGGGAAGTAAGCTCCTGCAATTGGTCTTTAAAGGGTTTAATAATCTTTTGTCCTGGGGGATACTGGGGTGGCTGAATTCGGTACTGGGAATGATCCTGGTAGTAGCTAAAAATTTGTTAATCATAGCTATCCTATTAAGTTTGCTACAGGCTCCGGTGGAGCTGGCAGCCCGTATGGGTTTAAAAGCAGGGGTAGTGGGATGGGAATATCTGAATAGTTCTCTGGCAGTAGAAAAGTTTAGCGGGCTATTCTGGCTACTGAGAGATATTATGGGAGTAAGTGCATAGACATATTAGCCGGGGGAACCCTAAATGTATTAACCGGAGGCTTTTCAGTTAAAAAGGAGGTCGTTGATAGTTGGAAGATAAACAGGAAACTTTTCGTAGTGCCTGGTTTAAAATGAATGAGGATGAAATTCAGGCAGCGTATATATTGGCAGATAGTTATGTAGATTTCCTGAATAAGGCGAAGACGGAACGGGAAGCGGTGGATTATATAACTAACCTGGCTTATCAGCACGGATTTGTTGATTTTGGGCAAGTTATGACTATAGAACCTGGGCAAAAGCTGCTGTTTCAAACCCGGGGCAAGATTTGCGGATTGATGGTGGTAGGAGAAGAATCCTTGGAAAAAGGGTTAAATATGGTGGTTTCCCACCTGGATAGTCCTCGTTTAGATCTTAAACCGGTACCATTGTATCAATCAGAAGGTTTGGCTCTTTTTAAGACGCATTATTATGGAGGAATAAAAAAATATCAATGGCTGGCTATGCCCTTGGCTCTTCATGGGACGGTAGTTAAGCCGGATGGACAGATTATTCGAATTTGTATCGGGGAGGAAGAAGGAGATCCGGTCTTTACCATTGCAGATTTGTTACCCCATCTGGCCAAGGAGCAGATGGAGCAAAAGATGGGGGAGGCTATTAAAGGGGAAAGCCTTAATGCTTTGGTGGGAAGTCGTCCTGATACCCAGGTTGAAGGGGAGAGAGTTAAGAAGAATATATTGAGTATACTGGCCGGGAAGTATCATCTGGAGGAAGATGACTTTACCAGTGCGGAACTGCAGTTAGTTCCTGCCTTTAGGGCTCGTGAGGTAGGGCTGGATCATAGCTTGGTGGGCGGATACGGACAGGATGACCGTTCTAGTGCCTATACTTCCTTAAAAGCTATTCTGGAGGTTAGCAACCCGGTTAGGACCGCTCTGGCTTTGTTTGTGGACAAAGAGGAGATTGGCAGTAATGGGAATACTGGATTACAATCATTAATTATAGAAAATATGCTGGCCGGGGTTATGAGTAAAGCTGGTCATGGTGACTATTATTCCTTAAGACGCAGCTTATTTAGCAGTCATGCTTTGTCCGCCGATGTTAATGCAGCCGTTGATCCTAATTACCCGGATGTTTTTGAAAAAATGAATTGCAGCTTTCTTGGTAACGGGGTAGTTATGACCAAATATACCGGTTCCAGAGGAAAATACGATTCTAGCGATGCTAATCCTGAGTTTCTGGGCCCTATAAGAAAGTTGTTTACTGAAAACGGAGTAGTATGGCAGGTGGGAGAACTGGGGAAGGTCGATATAGGCGGTGGTGGAACGGTAGCCCATTACATGGCCCGTTATGGTATGGAAGTGGTTGATTGTGGAGTAGCCGTTCTAGGCATGCATTCGCCTTTTGAAGTAGTCAGTAAAGCAGATCTTTATATGGCTTATAAAGCTTATCGGGCTTTTTTACAGTCATTTTCTAATTAGGTTAAGGGAGGGGTGGCAAGTGAAGAAACAACGTCTGACTCAGATGGTACGTGCAGCCGGATGAGCTGCTAAAATGGGTCCGGGGACTCTAGAAAGTATACTTAAAGATTTTGATTTTCCTAAAGATGAAAATTTATTAGTAGGTACTGATACCAGGGACGATGCGGGAGTATATCGGTTGGATCCAGAAACTGCTCTGATTCAGACGCTGGATTTTTTCACGCCGATGGTGGATGATCCTTTTGTTTTTGGGCAGATTGCCGCCGCTAATGCTATTAATGATGTTTACGCCATGGGGGGGACGCCCCTATTAGTAATGAATATTGTTTGTTATCCACAGTGTGAGGATTTGACCGTGCTGCGTGATATTCTTAGCGGTGGATTAGATAAGATTAAAGAGGCGGGAGCCCTTCTTCTGGGTGGGCATACGGTAGATGACCAGGAACCTAAATATGGATTAGCCGTAACCGGTTTAGTTCACCCGCAGAAAATTACCAGTAATTGCGGAGCAGAACCGGGTGATATCATTTTTTTAACTAAACCCCTGGGAAATGGAGTAATTTCCACAGCTATTAAAGCGGATATGGCTTCACCGGAGGCGTACCGGGAAGCTACTATGTGGATGTCTACACTAAACCGGAAAGCAGCTGGGATTATGCAGGAAGTTGGAGCCCATGCGGCTACTGATGTGACCGGTTTCGGGTTTTTAGGTCATCTCTTTGAATTAGCTTCAGCCAGTGATGTTACTGTAGAAGTAGATGCCAGTAAGATCAGGTTTATGACTGGAACTATGGAATATGCTAATCTGGGATTAATTCCAGGAGGAGCTTACACTAATCGGGAATACCTGCTGGATAAGGTGACCTTTGCTGATGGAGTAGATTCTATGTTAAGGGATTTATTATTTTCCCCGGAAACAGCGGGAGGGCTGTTAATGGTGATAGATAAGGATAAAGCGGCCCAATTGCAACGGCTTATGCAGGACCGGCAGGTGCCCTGTTTCCAGGTAGGTACGGTTTTGGACCACGGTTTTGATAAGATTATAGTACAGAGGTAAAAAGTAAGGGGGAGACAGGATGGAGCGTAAGCAGTTTACGCTGGGAGACATTGTACGGTTGAAAAAACAACATCCCTGTGGCAGTTATAATTGGCAGGTTATTCGTATGGGAGCAGATATTAAGATAAGATGCCGGGGATGTGGACGGGTTGTTATGCTTCCTCGCCGGGATTTCGAAAAGCGTATAATACGTATTGAACCCCCTGAACTATAAATAACCTGACATTTCCCCCGGGTAGAGCATATTATATGGTAAACCTGTACCTTAAAGGGGGGAGCGCGATGAGGTTAAGATTAGTTTCTGATGCAGGTTTTATGAAGGGAGATTTGGTGTCGGTCAAAAGCATGCCGGGAAATGAACGTTTTTGCATTATTGGTTTTAAAACTAATGAGCGTAACGAACCGGTGGCAGTTTTAAAAGCCCTGTTTAACGACACCTATATAATAGAAAAACCAGTATCGGAATTGAGGACTTTGCTCATAAAAGGGCTTTTATGATAGATAGTTATTGCCTTAACAGGGCAAATAATGTTATAATCAAACGAAGTCCCTGCTCCGGTAACACCGGAGCCGGCCCGTTTTAGGGTTAGTCCATAGGGAGGAGGTGTAGTAAATGCGTGAATATGAGATTATGTTTATTCTCAAGCCGGACCTCGATGAAGAAACTGCTACTGAGGTAAAGAATCGCCTACAAAAAATCATTGCTGATTTTAAGGGAGAGTTTGTGAACGAGGTCAATGGCTGGGGCAAGAAACGCCTTGCTTATAGTATTGAAGACTATACGGAAGGCGTTTATTATGTCTGGAACTTTAAAGGTATGCCTGAAACTGTTGAGGAATTAGACAGGGTCATTAAGATATCTGATAAGTTCCTGCGTCATTTGATTGTTCGCCAGGACGAAAAATAAGGTCTTTTGGTAAGGTTAGGGGGAGGTAAAATGTTAAACCGTATTATCCTGATAGGCCGTTTGACCCGAGATCCGGAGCTTAAGTATACTACTAATGGTACAGCTATCTGTCGATTCACACTTGCCGTAAACCGACGTTACAACCGGGACGAGGCTGACTTTATTGATATTGTTGCCTGGAGGGGATTGGCGGAAAATTGTGCTAATTACCTGTCTAAAGGAAGACTGGCAGCAGTGGAAGGTCGATTGCAAATACGTTCCTATGAGACCCAGGAGGGGCAAAGGCGAAGAGTTGCTGAAGTAGTAGCTGATGAGGTACGCTTTCTGGATCGGGGCGGGACAAGCGGTGGTGAAGGAAATCTTCCCGGCCGTACCAGTAGTGCCAGTAAAGACGAATGGAATAATCTGGGGCGAGAAGTAAGCCTGGATGATATTGACATAGTAGATAACATCGAGGAAGATGATATACCGTTCTAAAGGAGGGAAGCCGCGTGATTAAGAGAGAGAGACGTAAGAAAAGGCGCCAGTGCAATTTCTGCGCTGATAAAGTTGAAGCTATAGATTATAAAGAACTACCGAAGTTGAGAAGATATATTACTGAAAGGGGTAAGATATTACCCCGCCGGATTACCGGAAATTGTGCTCACCACCAGCGGCAATTAACGGCAGCTGTAAAAAGAGCCCGGGTCATGGCTTTACTGCCCTACACATCTGAATAAGAATAAAATAAGCCCTCGTTTACGGGGGCTTATTTGCATATTCTTTTAGCCAATACTCCTGGGAGCAGGAAATTTTTTACGGGGCGAAGAAACTATGGTGGGAGGTGCTGGTTTTGACAGGGAGAGGAAGAGAGATCGATATAGCTAAAAACCTTAAGCTCATAGAGTGGTTAAAAGCAGAACTGATAGATGCCGTAGGAGCCCTATTTAAAGGCCTTTTAAGATCCGGTGCTGATGTAGTTGTTGATGCATTAGCTACCATTATTGTTGTAGCATATATTTTAGGGCACCGGGTGGGGATTAATTTTTATACAGTCGATGCCAAAATAAAGGAGAAACTAACCAAGGGTATCGACGAGTCCCATGAAGTAGAACAGTGGTATGGAGATCTTTCCCGGCTTGTTGACTACCTGGAAAATAAAAAGAGGTGATACCGTGTCGGTATTTATAGCGTTTGCAGCCATAACATCACTGTTGTGTTATTTCATGGTGATCCTTCCTTCGCTTACTTTTATCCTGGCTATTGCCTGGGGAAGTACCCTGATTATTAGTGCTTTTTATTTAACTAATTGGCAACTGATCTCAATCTTTACGGCTAATGTATTAATTTGGCTGGGATTAGCCGGTCCAACTAATCTACTTTTTTACCTGGGCATTTTTGGAGTAAGTGCCTTTGTTATGAGTTGTCTAGCACGCCATAAGCCTGACTATTATTATTTACAAAAAAAAGGATTTATTGCAGCGATAGTAGGTGTTTCTCTTTTTCTAATATTTTTATACTTAGGATCAGGCCAAATTGGGATCGGGGAACTAGAGACCCAGTTGCATACTTATATTGAAGAAAGCCTGCAGACCTATGATGAAGCTGGAATTTTCGATTTTTATCAAGAAAGGGGTATAAGTCGTGATGAGCTGGAAAATACCCTTTCTAAAGTTGTAAATGCATTAGCCTGGCATTTGCCTGCTTTTTACTATCTTCAGGCTATATTGGCAGTATTTTTCATGCTCTTTTTTGCTGCTTATGCGAGTCAAAAACGTCATAATGACCGTCTAAAGAAGAGACCTTATGATCAGGAAATTATGCCCTGGCAGATGGTATGGGTAATCATTTTGGGTCTAGGTTTGTGGTTATGGGGGCGAGATGAGTTTTCCTATATCTATTATGCCGGATCCAATCTTCTAGTTGTTTTAACACCCATAGCTGTTTATTTTGGGTTGGCAATCGCTATTTTCAAGTTAAAGCAATATCCCGCCAGACCCCGCAGGAATTTGACTATTGTGCTTATTATCCTGACCCTGGTGTTTCCTGTATCAGCAATTATCTTTTTTGCGGTCATAGGTATGTTTGACTCTTTGCTCGATTTCAGGAAAAAACGGACACCAAAGGAGGAATAAATAATGAAAGTTATTTTCCTAAAGGATGTAAAAGGTAAAGGAAAACAAGGGGAGATTAAGGAGGTTGCCGATGGTTATGCCAGAAACTATTTGTTACCTAAAGGCCTGGCAGTTGAGGCTACCCAAACTCGTGTAAAGGAGAACCAGGAAAAAAAACGTCGTAAACAAAAACAACAGGAAAAGGAAAAAACCGAAGCTCTGGAACTTAAGAAAAAACTGGAAGGTAAGAGCATAAGAATAAAGGCACGTACAGGCGGAGGAGATAAATTATTTGGTGCGGTAACGGCCAAAGAGATAGCTGATACCATTAATGAGCAATTAGGTATTCAAATTGATAAGAAAAAAGTAGATTTTAAAGATCCTATCAAACATTTAGGACAATACAAAATTAAGCTAAAAATATATCCTGCTATTCAAACTGATATTACGGTAATAGTGGAAGCAGAATAAACTCTAGGAGGATACGGTGTGTTGTATGAGGTGAGGAGAAGGGAAAAAAAAGATGGCAAACAGGAGGATAATTCTCAACTTTATTGGCGAATAGAATCTCTTTATAAGAGTTTGGACAACTTATTCGGAACTCAGGGGCTTATCCTGAGAGCGAGTAAACTAGATGCCCTTGATTTGATGAGCTCATTAAAAATAGAAGATCGCCTGTTGGCCCTGAAGAAAATCTTGTATGAGGATCCAACCATTAGTATGGTTGAGGGTCAGGATATAGCAGAATTTCTGGATACCATGGAAGACAAGATGGCGGAGATTTTTGCCCGCCGGGCAGTGGAAGAAGAACTGCAGCATCGTGTTCAGGAAAAAATGAATGAAAAGTATGATGAGTACCTGCGTGATATTCAAATACAGGTTCTAAAAGAGCAGAATACCAGCTCAGAGAATGCACAAACTCTAAAAAAATATGGGCGTCTGGAGAAAATGGAACAGACTACTCTAAACCGTACTGCACTGGAAGTTTTACGCCCATCTTCACTGGGTGAGATTATAGGCCAGGAAAAAGCTATTAAAGCACTTATCTCTAAGCTTAATACCCCGTATCCACAGCATATTATTCTTTATGGCCCCCCGGGAGTAGGAAAAACTACTTGTGCCCGGCTGGCTCTAGAAATGGTAAAAAAACATAAGGAGAATCTTTTTTCACCCAAGGCTCCCTTTATTGAAGTAGATGGAAGCACGTTAAGATGGGATCCACGGGAATCTACCAACCCGTTATTAGGTTCTGTGCATGACCCTATTTACCAGGGTGCAAAAAAAGAATTAGCAGATGAAGGTATTCCTGAACCAAAGCTGGGGCTGGTATCCGAAGCCCATGGGGGCATTCTTTTTATTGACGAAATAGGAGAGATGGATCCGCTTTTGCAAAATAAGCTTTTAAAAGTGCTGGAAGATAAGCGGGTATTCTATGAATCTTCTTACTATGATCCTCATGATGAGCGTATACCTCGTTATATTAAAAAGATATTCGAGGAAGGTGTTCCGGCTGATTTTGTTCTTATCGGGGCGACTACCAGGGGCCGGGAGGAAATAAGTCCGGCTTTTCGTTCCCGCTGTGCGGAAATATTTTTTGAACCTTTAACCGTACAGCAGATTATCAATATTGTGCAAATGTCAGCCCGGAAACTGGATATAGCCATTGAGCCCGGGGTGGACACCTTGATAGGTAACTATACTACCGACGGGAGGAGTGCCAACAAGCTGTTGGTAGATGCTTATGCACTGGCATTAAACGAATCCCGGGGAAAAGCTATCATTACGGTTACCTGTGACCACGTTTATGAGGCGGTTCATTATGCCCGCATTACCCCTCCTGTGTTTACCCGGGCCTCTGATGATACGGAGGTAGGTAAGATATTTGGTATTGGTGCATATGGCTTTCAAGGGGCTTTAATTGAATTGGAAGCCATTGCTTTTGATGCAGCTAAGCCAGGGGAGGGAAGTATCCGCTTCAATGATACTGCCGGTTCCATGGCTCGTGATTCGGTTTTTAATGCGGCCTCGGTCCTGCGTAAAGAAACTGGGGAAAATATAAAAAATTATGACTTACACATAAATGTGGTTGGGGGAGGACGAGTAGATGGACCTTCAGCAGGAGCGGCTATCTACCTGGCCATATGGAGTGCTATTAAGGGATTTCCTATCCGGCAGGATGTAGCTGTGACTGGAGAATTATCAATCCAGGGCAAGGTAAAACCAGTCGGAGCATTACATGAGAAAATACTGGGGGCCCGGCAGGCTGGAATTCGTAAGATGCTTATTCCGGCTGATAACCAGAAAGATCTTCCCCGGGCAACAGATGACATCGAGATAATTCCTATCCGCTTGATTCATGAAGCATTCCCCCATATAGTAGGTGATGGTAATATAGCCATTAGCCTGCAATAATTCGTGCATGGTGAGATTACTCACAGGAAGCACCTATTTAACCGGGCATATCCACCAGCAGGCGATAATCTCCATAATATTAAACCTAGAGAAATAAGTGGCCAGATCTATTAAGATCTGGCTTTTTAATTGGGCATTTAAGGAAGGAATGATTCATCAGTTGGTAGTAGACACTATATTCAGGTATAAAAAAATAATGAAATAGTGTTCAGAGGGATTGACTTGTTTTGGAACTTCTTGCTAATATTATTTTGCTAAAAATTAATTGTATTTTAAAGAAAACAGGGGGTGGACAGATGGCTGCCGTGGTACTAATAGGCGCTCAATGGGGAGATGAAGGAAAAGGGAAAATAACCGATTTCCTGGCTGAGAAAGCCGATTGTGTGGTTAGGTATCAGGGAGGAAGCAATGCCGGGCATACAGTAGAAGTAAAAAATGAGAAGTTTATGCTTCATTTAATTCCTTCCGGAATTCTTAATCCAGACACCCTTTGTATTATTGGCAATGGTGTAGTTGTGGACATGCAGGAAGTTATTGAAGAGATTAAAGGATTACAAAAACGGGGAATAGATACTGCTAATTTAAGGATTAGCCTGCGTGCCCCGTTGGTTATCCCTTATCACAAAAAAATTGATGCGGTAGAGGATCGCAGCAGCCGGATAGGTACTACTCAAAGAGGAATTGGACCGGCCTATGCTGATAAAATTAACCGCACCGGATTTAGGATCTGCGATTTACTGGCTGACCGGAACTTTTTTAAAGAGCAATTTAAAAGGCAGGTAGAAAATAAAAACTGGATACTGGAAGAATTATACGGGGAAACCGGTTTTAATCCTCAGGAACTGCTGGCACAACTTATGAATCAGGTGGAGGTTTTGCGGCCTTACCTGGCAGATACCTCTTATCTGGTTTATAGGGCTATTCAGGAAGGCCATAAAGTTCTTTTTGAAGGCGCCCAGGGGACTTTATTAGATATCGATCATGGCACTTACCCTTATGTCACCTCTTCTTCTGCTACTGCCGGAGGAGCCTGTACCGGGGTAGGAATTGGCCCGACCAGCATTAACCGGGTGCTGGGGGTGGTTAAAGCTTATACTACCCGGGTGGGGGAAGGGCCTTTCCCTACCGAGCTCCATGACAATGTAGGGATACTTTTACGAGAACGGGGAGCTGAATTCGGAACTACCACCGGTCGTACCAGAAGGTGTGGATGGCTAGATGCCGTTATTTTGCGTTATGCTGCCCGGATTAATGGTTTGACTGATTTAGCCATTACCAAACTGGATGTATTAGATTCCTTGCCAACCGTAAAGATCTGCGTAGCCTATCGTTATAAAGGGACGCTTATTTATGAGTTTCCGGAAAGCGGTAGCATTCTTAAACAGTGTGAGCCGGAATATTTGGAACTAGCAGGTTGGCAGCAGGATCTGAGTAAGATCACAGCTTATGAGAAGTTACCAGCCCAAGCCCGGGCTTATGTTGAAAAAATAGAGGAGTTAACCGGGATAAAACAGGCTTTGATTGCAGTAGGGCCCCAGCGGAAGCAGACTATTATCACTCGAACCGTATTTGATTAAAAGTGAGAAATATTCATAATTACGTTCGGTTTTCCAGGACATGTTTTCCGGGTTTAAAGGCTTTATATGGATAAATTCAATTCTGGTTATCCTAACGGATGATCTTGAATCTGAGTGACAAAGTGGTATAATGTTCAATGTTAGAATAAGGGCGCATAACTCAGCGGGAGAGTGCTACCTTCACACGGTAGAAGTCGCAGGTTCGAAACCTGCTGCGCCCACCATAAGAAGTAAGTAATAGCGAGGCTTTGAAGGCCTCGCTATTTTTATGGGTAAGGGCAAAAAACACGCTTGCCCATAAAATTGCCCACAAAGAGGGCAAAAATAAAAGCTACTAAAGCCTATTTAGGGTCATTCAGAAGCAGTTTTTTCTTTTTTGCGGTAAATGTTCACAGGTTGGCCTAACAGATCAGGAACAATGTTTTCTAAATCGAATATGTTATTAGCTTTGTTTGCTACTTCCCGTAATGCTTCTGCATCCAGATCATCATAATCTAAAGTCATGGTTTTTGTAGAGTGTCCGGCATTATTTGATACAGTTCCTAAATCCACACCGGCCTTTAGTAGTTGTGTAATATTAGTGTGCCGTAACCCGTGAAAAGTAAGGTTTTTAGGAAGATTGTTATCCTCTTTAAACTTCGCAAACCATCCTGTAACACTATTGGGGTGCATCGGTTTGCCATTCCACTGGGTGAACAGAAGATCATTATCGACCACTTCTCCATGCACTTCTATTTTATCCATCCATTTGTCACCGCACTTTTCGCGCTGTTTGTTCCTAGCGGCTATCATCTCTTTAAGTAAGGGAACCAGGGGTGTGGGGAAAGGAATTACTCTTTTACTTGTCTCTGTTTTAGGAGCATTTAAAGATATTCTGCCGCCCGGCATATGCCCGGACGCTTTATCGATTGTTATCGTGCAATTTTCTAGGTCTAGGGTGCTGTCACCAATGCCCAATATTTCCCCTCGCCTCTCTCCGGTTGTAGCACCGAGCAAAGTAATACATTTCCATTTCAAAGATTCTTTTGCTAACGCCCGCAGCATTTCACGAGCCGGGTCTTTGTCGATACTCGCTTTTTTCCTTTTTGGTATTTTGGGAGGCTTAACTTTAGAGCAGGGGTTATCTTCTATCTCTTCTAATTCAACCGCAAAAGTAAACATAGAGGAAAGAATATGAAAATATTTTTGGATTGTGGCGGGGGCTAGCCCTCCTGGTTTACCGTCTTTTCTTATTCCATCCTCTTTTAGGTTATCTAAAAAATCGTAAATATTAACCGGCTTTACCTTATTTATTTTCATATCTCCGAAAACAGGGAGAATGCGATCATTGATATATATCTTATATATCTCCTTAGTTTTTTCGGACAAATCAGAATTATCCCGCAGGAATCGTACTGAAAGCTGCTTGACCGTCATTTTAGTGGGCTTTTTAAACTTGCCTTTATCCATCTCAGCTATGAAAGCAGCTAAGGCTCTTTCGGCCTTAGTATCGTTCGGCGCTTGAATTGTTTTGTAATTTCCTCTATATCGAAGCTCATAGGAGTCTTTGCCGCGCTTGCGATAGGATCCAGCCGCTCGTCTGGGCTTCTGTTCTGTCATATACCATCCCTCCTTACTTCTTTTTTCTTCTTAGCTCTACAACCACACCGAGTATAATTACAGGTAAACTCTCTACTTCCTTGTTAGAAAATCTCTTTTTGCCGTACATTGGGTTAATAGCTTCCAGCTCAATCCCATCCTTAAGCCGGTGTACTCTTTTTAGTGTTGCATCGGTACCGTTAATTATCACCGCACAATCGTCCCCTGAGTCACAAGTTTGTTGTTTACGAATTATTACAGTATCTCCCTCCAGGTATTCCGGATACATGCTATCACCTTTAACTTTAAGACCGAAGTGCTCCCTATCGCCGTTCAGCCAATCCACAGGGATCTCCTCCCAGCCGATAATATCTTCAATTGCTTCTATAGATACTCCCGCAGGAATAGAGCCAAGTACCGGGATAAGGCACTCATTTTGCTTTTTCTTGCCATAATCATTCAAGACTTCTCTAATTACAAAAGAGGCTTCATAAACAGATCCTGACTCTTCTATTTTATTAAAATCTATTAAAGCGCTAGTTTTAGAACCACCATAAACTGGAGGTTCCTGGCGTGCGAGTGCAGCTCGAAGTTTGCTACCCGGCAATTCAAGTACTTTAGCTATTTTAGATATCCAGATATATCCTATTTCATCTTCCTCATCCCAGGGTACAAAAGTATCTAAATTTTGAAGCCAATACGGAGATACGCCTGATTTTTCCCCTAACTCTTCTAGGGTCATTCCGATCTCTTCAAGTCTTTCCTCAATAATACTGCTAGCAGATTCGCCAGTTAGACGATCTACTGATATACCTAATGCATGAGCTATTTTTTCAAGAATTTCCAAATCAGCTTTTCTTTTTCCGTTTTCAAGTTTGCTTATTGTCGATTGCGAAATACCCGTTAACTTACTTAGTTCAGTAGTTGATAACCCCTTTTTTTCGCGGAATTTTCTAACTCTATCCTGTACTTCCATGTTCGTCCCCCCTCCTATGCTATTTCAAAAGAGAATAGCTTTTTCTTAGCTTAATTCCAAAATAGAATATAGTCAAGCTTTTGCGAGGTAATCGAAAAAATGTGCGTATATTTTACAAAACCTATTCCAAAACAGAATAGACATAATACTAGGGCCAGTCTATTATGGAATAACCGAGGAGGTGAGAACGGTGTCAATCGCGCTAGGGAGGAAGATTAAGAGCATTAGGCAGAGTCAAGATATGAGTCAGCAAGAACTAGCTGATCGACTCGAATACCTAAATCAGTCTCAAGTATCAAAGATCGAAAACGGAGATCGAAAAGCTACCGCTCAGGATTTGATCGGGATTGCTAAAGCCTTAGGGGTATCAGTAAATGAACTAATAAATTAATACAATACATACAAAAAGGAGGGGACAAGCTATGCCGCGTCACATGCTAGACGCCCAGGAGGCCGCAGACTATCTAAAAATCTCTTACTGGACCCTGCTTAACCAAGCTAAAAAAGGCCTTATACCCTGTGTCCGTGTGGGCCGTCGGGTACTATTCAGCCAGGAAGGACTGGATGCCTGGATTGCCGACCAAGAGGCTAAGAGCGTTCAGCCGGAGCCAGAACAGCAGTATGGAGTACTCAGAAAGATTAAGTAGAGAGGAGGTGACCAACATCGGCAAAGGCGCAAGAATCCGAAATCAGCGAGAGGAGGGAACCGATCGGCGGAATACCTTGGTTACCAAGGAGACAGGCCCAGCCAGGATGGCTAACCCGGCCAATGCGGGGAAGGCCAGACGATCACAAAAAGAAAAAGCCCGCATTAAAGCGGACTAAGAAATTTTACACCCTCATTATAACATAAGCTGCCCTGACCGCAAGTCCCCCGATATGCGCGGCAGGGCGGCACTCTCCCCTTAATACAGGGGACAAACCATCAAGGCCGCAAGCTCAGAGGCGAGCAATTCCGGGAGCATACCGGAGGAGGGCCAGGTTCAAGTCCGGCAGCGGCCTCCATTTATACCTGAGAGGAGAAATGTAAATTGAAAACGTGGGAAGTCAAATACCGGCTTTGGAAACGTGCCCGTAGATCTGACCGGACAATAAAAGTACAAGCTAAAAACGCAATAGCTGCAGCTGAGATAGTAGCATTGCGAATCTGGAAATGCCCGTTTCACATCGTTTCGATTTTTGAGGAGGTGGCTAGTGATGGGCAGAACTAAGACCCGCCGCTACCGCAACTGGCGGAAACAAATGCGCAAGCGCGGCCAACGACCTCCCCGGAAAAGCTACACCTGGGGCTACATGAGCCCTGGACGATTAGTAGCTTATGCTGACCCGGAGCCGGAACCGCAAAAGAAGAAAACACCGGAAGAAAAATTATCACCGAGCCAAAAAAACTACTAAGTCGATAAGGAGGTAAAGCTGGATGCCCAATGAGATGAAACCTTGCCCATTTTGCGGCAGCGAAGCAGTAGAGATAACAGAGAACAAGGCGCAGGGCTACTTTCGAAGAAATAGCCTATGCGCTGATAGAGAACTCATACTGCGATATTTGCGCTTATGAGGACCGCGGGTTATGCACGTTTGATGCGAGCACAGAAGGGATTAGCTACTATGAGGCCTGCTATAACGCCGCAATCGCGTGGCTACAGGAGGAAGCGAAATGAAAGATTACACGTGCTTGTTCTGCGAGGACATATACACAGACCAAGACTTAGCCAGCCTAAAGGAAATAGGGGAGAAGTATCACCTTGAAGCAGAACTGTTTGTTTGCCCCGATTGCTACGACGATTTAAGGCGGCTCCCGCTAGAGGAGCAACTGAAAGCCCTACTGCTAGGTAGCGAATACGAGTGGGAGGAAGAATAAATGGGAAGATGGATAGAAGTTAAAAAAGAACTGCCCGTAAACGGGCAAGAAGTATTAATCTATTATTTTGATAGGGATTTTGGCATTCATCAAATGTCTATAGTTACTTATTTTAAAAGGGGCGCTGTTATGGATACGGCAATTCCTAATAAATATGATATGCCGGAAAAAAATTTATTAGACGCCTTGTTTAACCCAGAAAATGAAATAAAAGCACCGCAAGACGGATTTTACATCTACGATAGTGCGGGAAGTGAGGAATCCGGATTCAGGAAGCACGCCGATATAATTACACATTGGTTGCCATTACCGGAACCCCCGGAGAAGGCGAGGGGATAGGCGTGAGAATAACTCAACACTACTGGAATCAGCACAAAGTCCGGCCGGCCAGCAAGTCTAACCGGCCCCGGCGCATCGCGCGGGAAGAACCACACATAGGGGGGACCTCTCACACGGCGCGTGAGCGGGAGCAGTTACGCAAGATGGAAAAGACTATGGACGGTATTGGGTGGACAGCCCTTATCTTGGCAGAACTTGTTAGTTTACTAGTTATTTATGTTCAGTGCAGCAGGTATTTCTATGGCTGGTAAGGAGGGGAGAGCCTTGCGTATTAAATGTATTTCCTGCCGATTTGCCAAAGTAGATAAAGCCGCAAGCGAAAAAAATTGGACAGCGTATGAGTGCGGTAATTCTGAAAGCGAATACTATAGAGCTTTATTAAATGTAACACCCAATGGCGACAAGAATACCCGGATATCGTGGTCAGGGTGTGCTTATGGCGAAAGAAAGAACCGCAGCTTATGAGTAGATTAGTACCCTCTATCGCTATAGCCCTGGTACTAATCCTGACCTCCCCGGCCGCAGCAATAGCACCGGTCACATTCCCGGTCAAAGTGCAGGAGTACCAGAAACCAGAGCCAGAGCCAGAGCCAAAGATCGTCACCTTTGAGGCCACAGCCTACACCTGGACAGGCAACCGCACAGCGACAGGCACATGGCCCGAGGAAGGTATAGTGGCGGTTGACCCAGAGGTAATACCTTTAGGTACACAGCTTTATGTGGAGGGTTACGGGCCGGCCATAGCAGCTGATACAGGCAGTGCTATAAAAGGTAATCGGATCGACCTATATATGAGCACAGACGCAGAATGTTGGGAATTCGGAAGACGAGAAGTACGGGTGAGAGAAATTAAGGAGGATAAGTAAATGTTCTTAAACATAAACAGGTTTTCTAAGCTGACAAAAGAAGCCTATAAATTCAGGCTGATGATAGCTGAAATAGAGAATCATACTGTAATATCTTCAAGCACGTGGCTGGTAAGTATTGAGAATGAGTTTGTACCAAACAAAGTTAAAGCCTTAATAATGGAATTAGCAGGCTGTTTGCCTGAGCCTAATAAGGTTTATAAAATCGATAAAAGTCTCGATGCCCCTGAGGATGTTACAAATCAATATTTAATCCCAATGACACGGCTTATTGAAAATGCTGATAAAGCAGATATAAAATTCATACCCACCCCTATTATCAATGATAAATACTCACCTATTCGGTTACTGCAAAATGCAAAGACCGCCCAAATTATGGCTGTACCTGAAGATCATTATCAAATGGTAGATAAAAACTGTATTAATTATGAAATCGAGGGAGAGCCGACGGGACCTTGTTCTACCGCAGATAATAGGGCCCCGTTCTATTGGTATAACAGTATTGGACTTATAATGATCGTCCCCGCGAAATTTGCGGATACAGGTATATCAGAAGCCTTAGCAACCGTCGATTTCAACGAAAAGGAGGACTTATAAATATGGATATCACGATTAAGATAGAAGCCCCGGCACTGGTAGATGCCGTAAACGCGCTGGCTGTAGCACTAGCCGGGAACATAGAACTGTTGTTAGATGGGCCAGGTGCAAGGGCAAGTGTTACCGAAACAGCAAAAAACGTTACTAACAAGGCTGAAACTGTTACCAAAACCGCAAAAAATGTTACTGACGATGCTAAAACCGAAACTAAAACGGCCAAGGCCCCTACCTTTACACTTGGCCAGGTCCGGGCAAAACTCGCTGACCTGGCCAGATCGGGGAAACAAGCTGAGGTAAAAGCTCTGCTGGGTAAGTTTGGGGTTAAGAAGCTAACCGAAGTCCCCGCTGAAAAATACCCAGAACTGATGAAAGAAGCGGAGGCGATATAGTGAGCCACGCTTTACTATCAGCCTCCGGATCCGCACGCTGGATGGCCTGCCCACCCAGTGCAAGGTTGGAGGAACAATTCCCTGAACAAACAAGTGCATATGCAGAAGAAGGTACTTTTACCCACGCCCTGGCTGAGTTAAAGCTCAGCCGGGCTATAGCAAATACTATAAAACCTAGTACCTTCAAAAAACGCCTGGCTGAGATGAAAAAAAACCCATTGTATTCTCCAGCTATGGAGGAATATGTAGATCAATATGTTACCCAGGTGTCGGAAATTTTTATGTCCGCAAAAAAGAAGTGCAAGGATACCCTGGCGCTGTTAGAGCAGCGCTTAGATTTCTCCGAATGGGTACCCGGTGGTTTTGGTACCGGAGACGTTGTAATTATATCTGATGGGGTGCTAGAGGTCATAGATCTTAAATATGGAAAAGGTGTACCGGTATCAGCTGAAGGGAATAGCCAGACCCGGCTTTATGGTTTAGGAGCTATCTCTACCTTCGACATGCTTTATGAATTTGACACGGTTCGCATGACCATTATTCAGCCTAGACTTGACAGCACTTCCACAGAGGAAATGCCCGTCGAAAATCTACTATTATGGGCTGAAAATGAATTAGCACCTAAAGCTCAATTAGCCGATGCCGGAAAAGGTGATTTTGAGGCTGGCAGCCATTGCCGGTTCTGTAGAGCTAGAGCCACCTGCAAAGCAAGAGCTGATTATAATCTGGAGTTGGCCAAATATGACTTTCAGGAGTCTTTATTACTATCTGATGAAGAAATAGCTGAGGTACTAGCCAAAGCTGACCAGCTGAAGGCCTGGGCATCAGATGTTGAAACTTATGCCCTGGAACAGGCCAGGGATCATGGCATTAAGTACCCAGGCTGGAAACTAGTAGAGGGACGTAGTAATAGGAAGTATACGGATGAGAAAGCTGTAGCTGAGACTCTTACTAAAGCCGGTTACCAAAAAGTTAAAATTTATAAACCTCAAGAGTTGCTTGGCATCACAGCTATGGAAAAGGAAATAGGCAAAAAGAAATTCGGAGAACTGTTATCTGACCTGGTTATGAAACCAGCTGGTAAGCCTGTGCTGGTGCCCGAGGCAGATAAACGGCCGGAAATTAATTCCCTGCAGTCAGCAATAGATGATTTCAGCGAAGCCGCTATTTAAGAGAGGAGAATGTATAAATGAGTAAAACCACAACCAACCAGACCACAAAAGTTATCACCGGAAAGGTACGTCTTTCCTACGCCCACCTGTTTAAACCTGTTGCACTTTCAGAAGATCAGGACCCGAAGTATTCAGTTTGCCTACTTATCCCGAAGTCCGATAAAACCACCTTGAAGAAAATAAAGGCTGCAATTGACGCCGCAAAGCAATCTGGGTCCTCACTCTGGGGTGGCAAAGTGCCCAGTAATTTAAAATTACCTCTCAGAGATGGTGACGAAGAGCGTTCAGATCAGCCTGAATATGAAGGGATGTATTTTGTTAATGCCTCTAGTAAAACTGCACCTGGCGTAGTTGATAAAGACGTGCAGCCTATCCTGGACAGTACTGAAGTTTATTCCGGCTGCTGGGCCCGGGCATCTGTAAACTTCTATCCGTTTAACAAAGCCGGCAATAGAGGTATAGCCTGCGGCCTAAATAACATACAAAAAATAGCTGACGGTGATTATCTCGGCGGCCGTAGCCGGGCAGAAGATGATTTTGAGCCTATAGAAGATGATGCTGATGACTTCGATGACTTTTTAGGGTAGGGGTATGACTGCTTTAGGAATAGATATTGAGACATACAGCGATATAGACCTTAAAAAATCAGGCGTATACCGTTATGCCGAATCGGAGAACTTTCGGGTTCTCCTTTTCGGATACGCCTATGACGATGAGCCGGTTAAAGTGATTGACCTGGCCCAGGGGGAAGAAATTCCCCGCATGGTATGGGAAGATCTCTTTGACCCGGCTATTACTAAAACTGCTTTTAACGCTAATTTTGAGCGAGTATGCCTTGCTAAACATTTCGGCCAGGCTATGCCGCCTGAACAGTGGCAGTGCACTATGGTGCATGCTCTTACCTTGGGGCTGCCTATGTCTCTTGCTGATGTAGGCAAGGCCCTAAACTTAACCGTTGATAAACAAAAAATGAGTGAAGGTAAAGCTCTAATACGTTATTTTTGCACACCTCAGAAGCGTAGAAAATCACAGCAAACTACACTTTTCGGGGAAAAACCTGAAAACTACAATCGGAACCTACCTGAACATAACCCTGAAAAGTGGGAAATGTTCAAAACCTACTGCACTCAGGACGTTGAAACAGAGCGCACAATACGACAAACCTTAGAAAAATACCCGATAAGTAAAGCTGAACACCAGCTCTGGTGCCTGGACCAAATAATGAACGATTATGGGGTACTGGTAGATACCCAGATGGTTAAACATGCTATAAAGTGCTCATCTAACCACCAGCGGAAGCTGGAAGAAGAAGCTATCCAGTTAACCGGCTTAGATAATCCAAAAAGCGTATCACAAATTAAGAAGTGGCTTAAGGACGCTGAGGGACTGGAAGTGGAGAGCCTGAATAAAGCTGCCATACCTGGACTGCTTAAAAAGACTGAGAGTAATACTGTTAGGCGGGTGCTGGAGCTGAGACAAGAACTATCTAAAACCAGTATTAAAAAATATGAGGCTATGGAGCGCTCCAAATGTTCAGACAACCGGATCCGGGGACTGTTTCAATTTTACGGTGCAAACCGATCCGGGAGGTGGGCCGGCCGCCTGGTACAGGTGCAGAACCTGCCGCAAAATCACCTGAAGGACCTGGGCCTTGCCCGGCAGCTGCTGAGAAGTGGAGAGTACGAAACCATTGAAATGCTTTTCGGGAACGTGCCGGATACACTCTCTCAACTATTACGGACGGCGCTTATTGCCGGTGAAGGAAACAAATTCGTAGTATCAGACTTCTCAGCGATTGAAGCCCGGATCATAGCCTGGATGGCGGATGAGGAATGGAGAATGGAAGTGTTCCGGACGCACGGCAAGATCTATGAAGCATCAGCCTCCCAGATGTTTAAGGTACCGATTGAGGAAATCACTAAAGGCAGCCCACTCCGGCAAAAGGGGAAAATAGCTGAACTGGCTCTGGGTTATGGCGGCAGTGTTGGGGCACTAACAAATATGGGCGCCCTTAAAATGGGCCTGGAGGAATCTGAGTTAAAACCACTGGTAAATGTGTGGCGCGAAACCAACCAGAAAATTACTCAGCTCTGGTGGGATGTAGAGGAGGCGGCCATGACTGCAATAGTAGAAAAAACCTCAGTGCCGCTGCATCACAGATTAAAGTTTACCTACGAATCCGGAATCTTATTTATCACTCTGCCCTCTGGCCGCAATCTGGCCTATGTGAGGCCACGAATTGAGAATGATGTGCGATTCAATAAACCCACTATTACTTATGAAGGCTACGAACAAGGTAAGTGGACCAGGTTAAAAACATACGGACCTAAACTGGTAGAGAACATTGTCCAGGCTACTGCCCGGGATTGCCTGGCTGAAGCTATGCTGAGGCTGGATGAACAGGGTTTTAGAATAGTGATGCACGTACATGATGAGGTGGTTATAGAAGCTCCAGAGGGTGATGATTGCCTAGAAGAGGTTTGCAGAATTATGGGCCAGCCACTTGATTGGGCCCCAGGACTACCTCTACCAGCTGACGGATATGAGACTTATTACTATATGAAGGATTGATGAGGTGATGGGATTGAAACAAACAGATCCTTTACCTAAAAGTATTAAATATGACGGGCCCATCACGATTGCAACCGGGCGCAGCCGGAAAGAGACCAGCTGGAAGAACCGGGAAATGCTCTGGTCTGAGCTATTGCAAAAGCTCAGCCAGACTACCCGGACCCGGGAAACTTTAGCTGAGTATAAGAAAATGACTAAACCCCAGCAGGACAATATTAAAGATGTTGGTGGGTTTGTGGGTGGGACTTTAAAAAGCGGTCGGCGTAAAGCAGATGCAGTAGTCTGGCGGCAGGTACTTACTCTGGACGCTGACTTCGTACAGGGGGACCTGTGGGCATCTGTAGAACTGTTCTGTGACTTTGGTTGCGCTATTTATAGTACGCACAAGCACAGCCCGGAAAAGCCACGCCTGAGATTAGTAATTCCCCTGGCCAGACCGGTTACACCTGACGAATACCCGGCTATAGGAAGAAGGATAGCAGCTGACCTGGGTATTGATATGTTTGATGATACAACCTATGAGCCGCACCGATTAATGTACTGGGCCAGCACGGCCGCAGATGGTGAATTTATATTCCGATACCAGGATGAGCCCTGGCTGGATCCGGATGAGGTCCTGGCCAGGTACCCGGACTGGAGAGACCCATCATTCTGGCCAGAGTCATCCCGGGTACAGCAAAAAAGGCAAAAACTAGCCGATAAACAAGGGGATCCTCTGGAGAAACCCGGAGTAATTGGAGCTTTTTGCAGAACTTACTCTATAGAGGAAGTTATTGATACTTTCCTCAGTGATGTGTATGAGGAATGCGGGGAAGGTAGATATACTTACATTCCCGGCAGCACTGCCGGCGGCCTGGTGGTGTACGATAACGGGAAATTCGTTTATAGCCACCATGGTACCGACCCGATTGGCGGCCAGCTAGTAAATTCTTTTGATTTACTAAGAATACATAAATTCGGTGAGCTGGATGAGGATGCCGAACCCGGCACCCCTACTGTAAAGCTACCATCTTATCTATCCATGCAGGAGTTCTGCCTAGCAGATGAAGAGGTAAAAGTGACCCTGGGCACTGAAAAGCTAGCAAATGCTCAGGAAGATTTTGAAGTTGTGGAAGATACTGAGGCCTGGTTAAAGCAGCTGGAGTATAGCAAAAAAGGTGAGCTGGTGGCATCCCTAGCTAACCTTGTGCTGATACTACGCAACGACCCGAACTTGCAAGGAATAGCTTATAACGATTTTAAGGGATCCGCTATGCTACTAGAACCCATGCCTTGGCGTAAGCCTGAAGAATGGAGAGGGCCTAACTGGTCAGATGATGATGATGCCAGTTTAAGGGTATACATTGAAAAGGTTTATAATGTCTGGTCCCCGGCTAAGTTGAATGATGCCCTGGCAGCTATAAGCCATGCGCGAACATTTCATCCCGTGAAAGAATATCTGGAGGGATTACCTGAATGGGACGGCATCCCGAGGCTAGAGGAACTGCTTATTGACTGCCTGGGTGCAGAGGATAGCTCTTACACCCGAGCCGTTACTAAAAAGACGTTTACAGCAGCCGTAGCCAGGGTTATGAATCCTGGGTGTAAGTTTGACTGTATGCTAGTACTTGTCGGGCCACAGGGAATAGGTAAAAGCACCCTATTTCAAAAACTAGGCGGTAAATGGTTTACAGACTCGCTATCCATGAATGATATGAAGGATAAGACGGCCGCGGAAAAATTACAGGGCTCATGGATCCTCGAAGTGGGTGAGCTGGCCGGGATTAAAAAGGCTGAAGTAGAGGCTGTTAAATCGTTTCTAAGTAGACAGGTGGATAAATATAGGCCTGCATTCGGCCGCCGAACGGTAGAATACCCACGGCAGTGCATTATCGTAGGCAGCACTAATGCGGATATGGGATTCCTACGAGACAGTACCGGTAACCGGCGTTTTTGGCCCATACAGGTACGTGGGGTGGAACCTAATAGAGCGCCATGGGCGCTGAATGACTACACGGTTGGGCAGGTATGGGCTGAAGCACTGGAGGCGTGGAAAGCTGGAGAGGAATTATTCTTAACCGGAGACGTGGCCAGGGAAGCTTTGGAGCAACAGAAGCTGGCTATGGAAAATGATGAGCGCCTGGGGCTGATAAAGGAATACCTGGACCGGCTGCTGCCTGAGAACTGGGAAGATATGAGCTTGGGCGAACGCCGGCAGTTTATACACGGCACTGAGTTTGGTACTGCCGAAGGAACCGTAGAGCGTGAACGAGTGTGTGTAGCTGAAATCTGGAGTGAATTGTTTTGCAAGGATCTGGCTACGGCCAAACGGTTTGAAATTGATGAGATCCACAGCTTAATGCAACAGATTGGAGGCTGGGGACGGCACCAGGGGAACAAGGATGGCAAGTTAAGATTCCGCCTTTATGGTATGCAAAGAGCCTATATAAAAGTTGATGCCGACAGGTAAAAAAAGTCGGTATCAAAGTTAAAAAATGATGCCGATAGCTTAAACCTACAGCTAAAAAATTGATACCGATGATACCGACTTAAAAACTATCGGCAACAAGCTAAAAACCCCAATACTCTAGGGCTGAAAACTAATGATACCTATGATGCCTATACTTGTAGTCAGTATGTAGTATATAGAAATAATACCCCTGTACGCTATATGCGCGCACACGTAAGGAAAAATCGGCATATCGGTATCAACTAAAACGAGGGACGAATATGCAAGAAAGCAGTTTAGAAAAAAGACTCAGACTCGAAGTGAAAAAACATGGTGGGCGAGCGTTGAAGTTTGTTTCACCAGGTAAGCGTGGAGTGCCAGACCGATTAGTCTTAAAACCGGGAGGACGGGCGATATTTGTAGAGATGAAGGCTCCAGGTAAACCTTTAGAGCCATTGCAGCTAAAACGAGCTAAACAACTTAGAACACTAGGATTTCAAGTTTATAAGATTGATTCCATTGAGGACATAAAGAATTTTATCCAGGAGGAATTCAAACCGGGAGGTGATGCCTAATGAAGTTCAGTCCACACCCTTATCAGGAATACGCAACAAGCAGAATATTGGATCAGGAAGCTGTAGGGTTATTTTTGGATATGGGCTTAGGTTGAGGTAAGACCGTTTCAACACTGACTGCCGTAGACCAGTTGCTGTATAACTACTTTGACGTGCAAAAGGTTTTAGTAATAGCACCCTTGCGAGTAGCACAAAAAACCTGGCCGGATGAGATACGTAAATGGGACCATCTGAAGCATCTAAGAATCAGTAAGGTCCTAGGAACTGAGAAACAACGCCTGGCAGCCCTCCAGGTTAAAGCTGATATTTGGATTATTAATCGCGAAAACGTGGAGTGGTTGGTTGACCTCTATGGAAAGGACTGGCCTTTCGACATGGTGGTCATCGATGAGCTGTCCAGTTTCAAATCAAGCAAAGCAAAACGGTTTAGGGCCTTACGCAAGGTTAGGCCGTTAATAAAGCGGATTGTTGGACTAACCGGAACCCCAGCACCAAACGGATTGATTGACCTCTGGCCACAAGTTTATCTCCTGGACCAGGGTGAGCGCCTGGGTAAAACTGTAACCGGGTACCGGAGCCGGTACTTTGACCCGGGAAAGCGGAACCGGACTGTAATATTTAGCTGGGATCCGAAACCCGGAGCTGAAGAGGCAATATACAGTAAACTATCAGATATTTGTGTAAGTATGTCAGCTGAGGACTGGCTGCAGATGCCGGAGAGGATTGACCGTGAGGTTAAGGTCCAGATCCCGGAGGCAGCCAGGGCAAAATATGATCAGCTGGAGAGGGATTTACTTTTACCTTTTGCCGGTGGCGATATAACCGCAGATACCATGGCGATCCTATCTAATAAACTACTGCAGATGGCCAACGGTGCGGTATACGACGAAAACGGAGCCACTCGGGAAATACATCAGGGTAAAATCGAGGCCCTGGATGATATCCTGGAAGCCGCAAACGGTCAGCCGGTGTTGGTGTTTTACAACTACCAGCATGACCGAGATAGGTTACTGAAGCATATACCAGCAGCCAGGGTGCTGGACACAGAGGATGACATTGAGAAGTGGAATCAGGGTAAGATACCCGTTATGTTGGCACATCCGGCCAGCGCTGGCCACGGCCTAAACCTCCAGGCTGGAGGAAACATCATAGTTTGGTTCGGGCTTACCTGGAGTCTGGAATTATACCAACAAGCCAACGCAAGGCTGTACAGGCAAGGCCAGGATAAAAGCGTGATTATACACCACCTAGTAGCAGAAGAAACGATTGATGGGGATGTAATGGCCGCGCTTGCCGGCAAAGATGTGAGTCAAAAAGCTTTGCTGGAGGCGGTTAAGGCAAGGATTGAAAAGTACCAGGCTGCACTACTTACTCGTAAGCACAGACCTTAATTATCGGGAGATAGGGCAAAGGTTAGGTAGGTCTGGAAGAGCGGTCTCAAGAAGGATAAGGCGGCTTAATGAAAGAGAGCAGGTGGTTTAGATGAAGGCACTTACAGTTTATCAGCCCTGGGCGAGCCTGATTGCCCTGGGTGAGAAGCGCATAGAGACCCGAGGATGGTATACGAAGTACAGGGGGCCACTGGCAATACACGCGGCAGCAACCTGTAAAGCAAAGTATATGGATTTGGCCTGGCAGGAGCCGTTCTATTCGGCGTTGTTACCCTTACACAAACCAAACCCAACAAACCCGACATTAAAAGCCGTAATAAATTACCCATGGATGAGCATTATTGGCATCTGCAACCTGGTTGACTGTGTATCTATCACATCGGAGTTCGTAGCAGGATTGAGCGTTAAAGAGCGAGTGTTTGGTGATTATACTCTTGGCCGCTTTGCCTGGACACTCAAAGACGTATATCCCCTCAAAGAGCCTATTGCGGTCAGAGGCAGGCAGCGGCTATGGAACTGGGATGAAACCGAGCACCAGATATGTATCGACCCTTTTATAGTGGGGGGCACCAGGATCTGGACGCCACGGGGTGTGCGTTCCGGGAAAACAGTAGCAAAACCTGACGAGGATGCGGTGATGGGGCTGGAGGTAAGAGCATGAGCACTGCCACGGTAAAATACGTGCCCACAGAAGGGTTTTACATTTACGATAGCACAAATAAGAAAAATCCTTATCGAAAACACGCTAACATAATAACGCATTGGCAACCATTACCAGAGCCACCGTTTATGTAATTACTGCACAGTTCAAATAAACCACGACATGAGGGGAGGAATGACCTGGTGGCATTTTTCAGCGAGGCGAACCTGGAGCCGGTCGGCGACCGGGATAAAATGCGGCTCTGTCCCCGGTGCGGGCTGAGCCTGGAGTACATAGCCGGGCGGGGGTACTGCTGCCCACGCGGTCATGGGTGCTGGTGGCCGCAACCGGAACGGGAGCCTCCGGAGGGCAAGAAGGCCCGATGCTATCACCAGGGGCCGATCAAACCCGGCAGCCAGAGTAAGGGGCGGACGCGGAAAAAACCTAAGAAGAAGCAGGATTTCTCGTATTTGTATTCAGATTAAAAAAGGATCGGGAGTTGAACTCCCGGCCCTTTTTTTCGTTTAACTCTCTAGTGTCTTCCTTCTAATATATTCCGCAGCACTGATATCCTTTAGCGCTGCTTGGCGTTGTATCTCCTCCCACTCTTCATCAGTCATTTTTATACTGCGTGGCTTGCGCTTTTCCTCCTGAGGGAGGACAGGCCGTCCTGGACCTGTCCTTTCCCTGGATTTTGCTGTCACCTGGTATCAGACTCCTTCCTTGTAAAGGGGCAGAAAACTAATTAATTCCAACCGTCCGGGGCTATAACAATAATCCCATCCACCAACTCGTAAACTGTGCCCGGCGTTGGGGCAAGATTACCGTCATCATCACGATTGATTATTGCATTACATTGGAGACCAATGTCATATCCCCATAAGGCGGGGATGTCTCCGTTATGGTCAAATACTATATCCATTCCTTCGGCCTCAATAACAATGCTTTCCTCTTCTTCGTCTCGTTCAACTTCTACGATTTTCCCGGGCAGAGCGGTTCTGATGTCATCGACGTTGTACTTTTTTCCCACCATAATTTCATCCGGCCAGCCTATTATTCCAATGTTGCCCGGGGCCATCCTGGGCAATCCGTTAATACTGCTCCAGTTAGTCACAATAACTTCATCTCCGTACACTACAACCCCTGATTCTTGGCCGGTTAATTCCATCAATGTCAATTTGTTATCCATTTTACATTCCCCTTCCTTCCCCGCTCCCTAAGAGCTGCCGGGTTTCGTGTGTGTCTTACCTTAATAAAAGTATATACCTTTATATAATTAAGGTCAATACTTTTATTAAAAATAATTTAGATAAATTTCGACAAATATAAATAGACTTGACGTACCCCTTGACAAGGTGTAGTATAAATGCATAGCCGTATGCCTACCAGCATGCGGCTAGTTTTATTTGGATATATATGCCTGGCAGCAACGCCGGGCTATTTTATTGGAGTTGATACTGTGGCTCAGGAATGGGCAAAGGCATTCTATAAGTCTGGAGCTTGGTTAAAGTGCAGAGCCAGTTACATAGCTAAGCGCATAGCTATTGACGGCGGAATGTGTGAGGAGTGCCAGGAGGATGAGTTGGGCTATATCGTGCACCACAAAATATTACTTACCCCAGCGAATATTAACGACCCCGACATAGCACTAAACCATGAGCATCTTAAGTACGTCTGTAAGCGCTGCCATGACTACGAGGAGGCGCACTTTATTAACAAGGATGATTGCAGGTGTAGATTTGACGCAGCAGGGCAGCCGGTGGAGGTAGTCCCCCCCCTATAAATAAGTAGCTGTCAGCCTTACAGGGACCGGGTAGGGGACCTCCGCGTAACACGCAGGTAGCGCGCGTGACCCCCCTACCAGAAAAGAGGTGATATATGTGGCGATTAACGAAGACTTAACAAAAGTTGAACGGATAAAAAAAGAAGAACGGCGACTTAGAAGAATCTACAAAAAAATAGATAAAGATAATAAGGCAATCATTGACGGGCTGATCCAGCGCGCTGCATATATGCGCGTGACTCTTGAAGATTATGAAACAGATCTGGACGAAGGCGGATATACTGAAATGTTTACCCAATCAATCAATACGCCGCCTTATGAAAGAGAGCGACCAGTCGCTAGGCTCTATAACACCATGAATAAAAATTATCAGAGCATTATTAAGCAACTTAGTGACCTAGTGCCAAAGCGGGAAGTCAAACAAAAAGACGATGGCTTTGATGATTTTATAAACGGGCGTGAGGATACATGATAAAGTATCCACTGGCCTATAACCCAATTCTGGAATACTGGGAGCAGATAGAAAGCGGCGAAGAGATAGTCAGCGAGAAGGTTAGAAAGACTTATCAGAAGGTAGTTTATGACCTAACCGACAATAACAGCGAGTATTATTACAGTCCTAAACGCGCAAATCATGTAATAGAGTTTGTTGAGAACTACTGCAAACATTCCAAAGGAAAGATGGGCGGCAAGCCGGTCGTCCTAGAGCTCTGGGAAAAGGCTTTACTAGCAACAGTCTTCGGATTTGTAGATATAACTGGTTGTAGAAAGTACCGAGAAGCGATTCTAATTGTCGGAAAGAAAAACGGAAAATCTCTAATAGCCTCTGCAGTGGGACTTTATTTATTAGTGGGTGATAATGAACCTGGCCCAGAAGTTTATGCAGTAGCCACCAAGAGGGACCAGGCGAAAATTATTTGGAGTGAAGCAAAGCGCATGGTAAAGAAATCACCAGCGCTGCGAAAAAGAATCAAGCCCCTGGTGGCTGAGCTGGTCAGCGACTTCAACGATGGCACATATAAGCCACTGGCCAGTGATAGCGACACCCTGGACGGCCTGAATGTCCACGGTGTGCTGATGGATGAGATACACCAGTGGAGACAAGGCAAAGCACTGTATGATATCATGGCTGACGGTACCACTGCCCGGGAACAGCCCCTGGTGTTTATAACCTCCACAGCTGGTACCATCCGGGAAGATATATATGACCAGAAGTACGAGGAAGCCGAAAGAGTAATCAATGGCTACTTCGACGAGAACGGCTATAAAGACGAGCACTTTATAGCCTTTATTTATGAGCTCGATAATCGTAAAGAGTGGACCAATCCGGCCTGCTGGAAGAAAGCCAACCCTGGATTAGGTACCATTAAGAGTTTGGAACAGCTAACTTCCAAGGTTAAAAAAGCCCAGGCTAATCCAGCTTTGGTTAAGAACCTGGTTTGTAAGGAGTTTAATATCCGGGAGACCAGTTCCGAGGCCTGGCTCACTTTTGAGCAGTTAAACAATACAGCTACATTTGACCTGGCGGAACTGAAACCGCGATACGGTATAGGTGGCGCGGATTTATCAAGCACGACCGACTTGACGGCTGCAGCTGTTATATTCATGGTGCCGGGTGATAATCATATTTACGCCCTGGGCATGTACTGGCTGGCCGAGGAACTAGTAGAACAGCGGGTGCGGGAAGATAAAATTCCTTATGATATCTGGATTGAACAGGGCCTAGTTAGAACCTGTTCAGGTAACAAGGTCCATGCCAAGTATGTTACTGAATGGTTCCTGGAGGTACAAAATGAGCTTGACATATATCTGCCTTGGGTAGGCTATGATAATTGGTCAGCTACTTACTGGGTTGAAGAAATGAGGGGAACCTTTGGAAAAGAATCGATGATACCTGTTATCCAGGGCAAGAAGACCTTATCTAGCCCTATGCAGCAGTTGGGCGTTGACTTGGAAAGCAAACTTGTAAATTACAATAATAACCCAATTACCAAGTGGTGTTTGGCGAATACGTCTATTGAAGAGGACAAAAACGGCAATATACAGCCATGTAAGACCTCGAAAAGAACTAAGCGTATTGATGGTACCGCAGCCTTGTTAAATGCCTATGTGGTGTTACAGGATAGGCTGGACGAATACCAAAGCCTTATTTAAGGGGGGTGAATCCCATAGGATTATTTGACCGATTTAGGAACAAGGAACCCACACAACAGACTAAATTTCAGCTGATCACGGAGCGCGGCAACGGTTTCTATGCTTGGAACGGTAAGATTTATCAATCCGATATAGTCCGGGCCGCCATGCGCCCCAAAGTAAAGGCTATTGGTAAGTTGGTTGCTAAGCATATCCGGCAGACCGTTTTAAAAGACGGTACTCGGAAGCTGGAAGTCAATCCAGACGCATACATTCGGTTCCTATTGGAAGAACCGAATCCGTACATGACTGGGCAGAAGTTGCAGGAGAAATTAGCGTCACAGCTGATCCTTAATAATAATGCTTTTGCTCTTATCATCCGGGACGAATTCGGTTACCCTACAGAACTTTACCCGATCCCGGCGGTTTCAGCTGAGGCAATATATGATAAGCAGTATACGCTTTACTTAAAGTTTATGTTTCAGAATGGCAAAATCTATACCTTTCCGTATACTGACATAATCCACTTGCGGCAGGATTTTAATAATAACGACATTTTTGGAGATCCGATAGCCCCGGCCCTGGCGCCGCTAATGGAGATAGTTACAACGACCGACCAGGGTATAGTTAAGGCCATTAAAAATAGTAGCATAATTCGGTGGCTACTTAAATTTACAGCATCGATGCGGCCGGAGGACTTGAAAAAGCAAGCTGCTGACTTCGCGGCTAGCTTTTTGAGTATTGAAAATAGCGGCACAGGGGTGGCTGCTACAGATGCTAAAGCTGATGCTGAGCAGATTGAACCCAAAGACTATGTGCCTAATGCGGCCCAGATGGACCGTACTACCAGACGGATCTATTCATTGTTTAATACAAACCAGAAAATAGTGCAGTCTGAGTACGATGAGAACGGCTGGAATGCTTATTACGAGGCCGAGATTGAACCGATAGTAGTTGAACTGACCAATGAGTATACCCGGAAAATCTTCACACGGCGGGAAAGAGGTTTTGGAAACCGGATACTATTCGAGGCAGCCAACCTGGCCACTGCCAGTATGCAGACCAAACTGAACCTGGCCCAGATGGTTGATCGTGGAGCTCTGACGCCGAATGAATGGCGCGAAGTATTTAACCTGGTACCGGTTGACGGCGGCGATGAGCTCATCCGGCGGCTTGACACAGCCGTGGTCAAAGGAGGTGGTAAAGGTTGAGAATCGATGTAAAAGGCACGATTGTCAGTAATGACGATAAGTGGATCTACGACTGGCTTGAGTATGATAACACTTCCCCCAACGATGTAATTAACGCTATAGGTCAGGCTAATGGGGGGCCCCTAGATGTGTATATAAACTCCGGAGGGGGAGATATTTTTGCCGGGTCTGAAATATATTACGAATTGAGTGCTTATAAGGGCGAGGTCAACATTCATGTGGTGGGCTTTGCTGCATCAGCGGCCAGTGTGGTTGCTTGTGCTGGTAAGAGCGACATATCACCTACAGCTATGTTTATGGTGCATAACGTATCAGGCGGAGCCCGGGGTGATTACCACGTTATGGATAAAAGCAGCAGCATACTGCAGACAGCCAATAGGTCAATCGCTGCGGCGTACATGGTAAAAACTGGTATGAGTGAGCAGGAAGTCCTGGCCATGATGGATAAGGAGACCTGGCTCACAGCTCAGCAAGCTGTAGATAAGGGATTGATTGACAAGATAGCCGAAAACCAGAATCTAAAACTGGTGGCAGCTTACCAAACGCCCCTGATACCACAGTCAGTGATAGATAAAGTCAGAAACATTGTCAAGAACCCGCTTAAAAATGAGGCGGGTTTTTTAACGCCTGAAAAAGCTCAGGCACAACTAAAACTATTAAAATTAGGAGGTAAATCATGAACAAAGAAAAATATTTAGCGGACCGAAAAGTTCTGATGGATGCTGCCCAGGCCCTGATCGATGAAGGAAAACTAGAAGAGTTTGAAGCCAAAGTCAAAGATGTAGAAGCTCTGGATGCTCAATTCGAGGCTGCTTGCAAGGCCCAGGCAAACTTAAAGGCTCTGAATGACAAAACTACCATAACCCCGCTGGAGAATAAGTCTACTAACATTGAAGGGAAGGTGATCGAGAATATGACCACCGAAGTCGTTACCAAAGACAATTTATATGCAAGTGTAGAGTACCGTACTGCTTTTATGCGCAATGTTTTGGCCGGTGAGCCTATTCCGGCCAACTTGTTAAACACCGACGCTAACACAAAGACCACCGATGTGGGCCACGTGATCCCTGCGCCGGTAATGGAAAAAATCGTCGAAAAAATGGAAACCTCCGGCATGATCCTGCCGCTGGTCACCCGTACCAGCTATAAAGGCGGCCTAGCTATCCCGACTTCCAGTGTAAAACCGACTGCTACTTGGGTGGCAGAGGGTGCTAGCTCCGACAAACAAAAGAAAACAACTGGCTCTGTAACATTTAATTATTACAAGTTACGCTGTGCTGTATCAGTATCCTTAGAAGTTGATACCGTAACCCTGGCAATTTTTGAAACTACACTGATCAACAATGTCGTAGAAGCTATGACTAAAGCACTTGAGCAGGCTATCATCAGCGGTACCGGCGGGAACGCTTATCAGCCCCTGGGCATACTGGCAGAGACCCCGGCAACTGGTCAGAAGATTGAAATTACCAAGGCCAACAAGGTTACTTACGCCGATCTGGTGGCCGCTGAAGCTGCTCTGCCACTGGCCTATGAAAACGGCGCGGTTTGGTTCATGACTAAGTATACCTTCATGAACTGCTTCGTGGGGATGGTTGATGCAGAAGGACAGCCTATTGCCCGCATAACTTACGGTATTGCGGGTAAACCGGAAAGAACTTTGTTAGGCCGGACTGTAATCCTTAATGATTACATGGACAATTACGCCGCAGCGCCAACTGCTGCAACGACCTTCGCGTTCCTGTTCAATCCGAAGGATTATGTTCTCAACACCAACCTACAAATGACTATTAAGAAGTACGAGGACAATGACACTGACGACCAGGTCACTAAAGCTATCATGCTAGTCGATGGCAAAGTGGTAGACAAGAACTCTCTTGTTACCCTGGTTAAGAAAGCTAGCTAGGAGGTATGAATTAATGACATTACCTGCTTACAATCCTGAAATGGGCCAAACTATTGGCCTTGAGCTTGTCGATAGAGGCTTTATCGCTCATCTCGCATGGTCAGCTGCGCAAAACTGTGCGGCATCTACCAATGCGGTAATTAAAGATATTGCGTGCAGTGATGAGGCCACAGCCGTTGAAACTGGTTTTGCTGCACTGCCGTGTGCGCGGAACATATCTGCAACGGTAGCAGCCACAACTACAGCAGAAATACTTGCTGTAAAGGCAAAAGTAACCGGGTTAAATATACGCGGCGAGGAAATCGTTGAGGAATTAGGCGCGTTCACAGCCAGCACACCGGGAACTGTTACCGGCACCAAAGCTTTTGCCAGTATAAGTAAGGTCGAAATCCCCGCTATGGGTGGCGATACCGTAAAGGTCAGCATAGGATACGGCGTAAAGCTGGGCGTACCGTTTAAATTGGCCCATGATACAACTATTAAAGCATACAATAGCGGCGACACTGCTGAATCCGGAGGTACCTGGGCAGTATCCACTACTGCTTATGAGGACAATACCTACCAGGCGTCGGCAACCGCTAAGTCACTAGACCTGTATATCATTGTTTAAGGAGGTGGCGGCGATGTTAGCAGTAGTAAAAGAAAACCTTAGAATCACCACTACCGCACTTGATACCGACTTACAAGACGACATAGACGCCGCTTTAATGGATTTACAAAGGGTTGGGATTGACGTAACGGATCAGTCCCAACCTTTAATTATTAAGGCGGTAAAGCTTTATTGCCGCTGGCAGCAGGACTACATGGGTAAGGGTGAACAGTATTGCAAAGCCTACACTGGCCTGATGCAGGCTCTTTCTTTGGCGGGTGATTATATTGCAGAGTCTTAAAATCAAGTTAATAGCAATCACCATTAAAGAGGACGATATAGGCAACCAGGTCCCGGTAGAAATCGCAACCGAAGTATGGGCTGAGGAAACCGGCGTCCGGCAATCCGAGTTTTACAATGCGGCCGTAACCGGATTAAAGCCTGAAAAGACTTTTATCATTTGGGCGAATGAATATAGTGGTCAGACCAAGATTGAAGCTGACGGGGTTAAATATAAGCTGATACGGGCTTTTAACAACCCAGCAAAAAGCGAAATGATGGAGTTAGTCTGTGAAAGGGTGACAGCCGATGGCTAATATATCAATTGACCAGCTGGCCGCTGAGATAGCAAAAGGCCTAGCCGAATACTCTCAGGACGTAGTTGAAAAGATCGATATCAGTAGTGCGAGAGTCGGCAAGGCTGCGGTTAAGCAGCTTAAAAATACATCGCCTAAGGATGGCGGCGACTATGCGAAGGCGTGGACGATGAAAACCGAGAAGGCCATTGGTCAGCCGGATCGACGCATAATCCACGTCCGGGCTCCGCACTATCGCTTGACCCATCTGCTAGAAAAAGGCCACGCAAAGGTGGGCGGCGGCCGGGTAGAGGGTAAACCACACATTGGACCGGCTGAGGAGCAGGTCATTAAGGATTTTGTATCAGAGGTGGAGGAGGCGATAAGACGTGGATGAGGCAAAACTACTTGCATTACTTAAAACAACCGGGCTACCGGTGGCGTATCATCACTTCACATCGCCGCCCAGCCCGCCGTATATTGTGTATCTGTTCTCATATAATTCTAACTTTGGAGCTGACAATAAGGTTTATGATGCTAAGAAAAACTTTCAGGTGGAGCTTTACACAACCAAAAAGGATCTTGCATCGGAGAAGTTGATTGAGGACACATTTGATGCAAATGATATTTATTATGAAAAAACTGAAACTCATATAGAATCTGAGGGCTTATTTCAGGTTCTATATGAAATCTAAGAGGAGGATTGAGTTATGGGTAATAAAGTAAAATACGGACTTAAAAACGTTCACTATTCTGTTCTTACTGACGCCGATGGGGTCTTGACTTATGCCGCACCTGTGCCGATACCCGGGGCTGTTAATTTAGCATTATCATCAAAGGGAGATAAAGCTGAGTTTTACGCGGACGACACAGCTTATTTTGTATCGAGTGTTAATCAGGGTTACGAAGGATCTTTGGAAGTAGCATTGCTACCAGATGCGTTTAAAAAAGACGTGCTTGGCTATGTTGCAGATGCAAGCGGGGCGCTATTTGAAGATGCTAATGCGATAGTAAAGAACATTGCTCTCTTATTTGAGTTTTCCGGTGATGCTAACGCTACCCGCCATATATTGTACAACGTCGCTGTAGAAAGGCCGAACATAGAAAGCTCTACTAGGACCACAACTAAAGAAATTAAGACAGAAACCATGAACATAACCGCCAGTCCCGCGATTGATACAGGATATGTAAAAGCTAAAGCAGAGGCGGCTGACGCATCATACGAGACCTGGTTTACTACAGTTTATGAATATGTAGCACCAACAGCACCTTAGGAGGTAAACGATGCAAAAAATAATAAATATTGATGGTAAGGACGTCAAGTTTAAGGCTTCGGCGTCCTTTGTTTATCGCTATAAGCAGCAGTTTGGCAAGGATTTACTTACCCTTGTAATACCGCTACTAAAAAGAACTTTGGATACTATAAGTGTTTTTCTTGCACAAAAAAACGATGCAAAAGAAATAGCAGCAGAGAAGCTTATAACTGAGCTTAATATAGGCGGTGCTATTGAGGAATTAGAAATAGTAGATTTGTATAATATCATCTGGGTAATGGCTAAGACAGCTAACAAAGATATTGCGGATCCGGTTGAATGGTATGACGAATTTGATGTATTCCCTGTGTTCGATGTGGCCCGGGAACTGCTGGACATATTCCTTCCTTCCCTTTTTATTACCGAGGAATCAAAAAAAAAGTTACAAGCGATGATAACGAAGAAGAAATAGTAACAACAAACATGGTCATAGCTGCCGCTAAAATTAGAGGTATTAACTTAGACGAACTAGACTACATGACCTGGGGGCAGCTAATTGACTATATTATTGTGTACAATAACTTGCATTATACGGGAGAAGGTAGAAATGAAGAAGAGGAAACTATTCGCCAAGCAAACCAGGCTGACTTTGATAATTTTTAACTTGCTCGATGTGGATATTTCCAGGATTTTTTGCAATCCTGGCATTGGAGCATTTTTTTCATAAAAGGTGAAATAAGCATAAGTAATAGCCCGATAATAATACCTGCTATTCCGATAGGAGGGATAATTAGTAACCATATACTTATTCCCATAAGACAAAAACCTAAAACAAAAAAGAAACAGCCGCCCCGGGATTCGACTTTGTTAGACCCGCATCTGGGACAAGGTTCCCATATTTCTTTCTTTGACATCCTATGACCTCCCTTTTTTATACAGTATATCATAAAGGTGGTGAGACTATGGCAGGTAAAATAAAAGGAATAACAATCGAGATAGGCGGTAATACTCAGCCCCTAAACAAGGCGCTAGAAGAGGTCAATAGGAAAAGCCGTGATATCCAAAAAGAGTTAAAGCAAGTTGATAGGCTTTTAAAATTTAACCCCGGAAACACTGAGCTTTTAGCCCAGAAACAAAAACTCCTTGGCGACCAGGTTAAAGCTACTAAGGAAAAATTAGATACGCTAAGGGCTGCCCAAGCACAAGTTACTGAGCAGTTTAAAAAAGGCGAAATAGGCGAAGAACAGTATCGAGCATTTCAGCGTGAGCTAGTCAAAACAGAAAGCCAGTTAAAACATTTTGAGCAGCAACTAAAAAGTACTGGTATGACTGCTGAGCAGCTAGGGAAAAAATTACAGGGCGCCGGTCAGAAAATGACGGATGCCGGAAAAGACTTATCCATGAAGGTGACCGCTCCCATAGTAGGTCTGGGCGCGGTGATAACAAAAACCGGTATGGATTTTGAAGCAGCAATGTCGGAAGTAGGTGCTATCTCCGGAGCCACCGGTGAAGACCTGCAAGCGCTAGAAGACATCGCAAAGGAAATGGGTAGCACTACTAAATTTAGTGCCAGTGAAGCCGCTGACGGCCTAAAGTTTATGGCAATGGCAGGATGGGACACGCAAAAAATGTTAGATGGTCTGCCTGGTGTGTTGAACCTGGCTGCCGCAGCCGGTGAGGATCTTGGGTTAGTGTCCGATATCGTGACCGATGCCATGACTGCATTTGGCATGGAGGCAGCTAGAGCCGGAGAATTTGCGGACACTATAGCGGCTGCGTCTAGCAGTGCCAACACTAACGTCGCCATGCTGGGTGAGTCGTTTAAATACGTCGCACCGCTAGCTGGTGCCTTGGGGTATGAAGCTAAAGACACAGCCATTGCCCTGGCAGTAATGGCTAACGCTGGTATTAAGGGGAGCCAATCCGGTACTGCTTTACGGGCCATATTCACCAGACTTGCTAAACCTACAAAGGAATCTGGCACAGCCATGGACAAGTTGGGTTTATCGATTACTAACACCGACGGCAGCATGAAAACCCTGGCTGAAATGATGGATGACCTGCGAGAGGCATTTAAAGACTTGAATCCTGAACAGCAGGCGGTTTATGCAGCACAAATTGCTGGGCAGGAAGCAATGTCCGGCTTACTAGCAATCGTAAACACTGGCGATGATGATTTTAACAAACTGTCAGAATCCATTAATAACAGCACTGGTGCCGCTGACCGAATGGCGAAGGAAATGCAAGACAACCTCCTGGGGCGATTGACTGAGCTAAAAAGCGCTATTGAAGGTGTTGCCCTCCAGCTTTATGAGGCTATGCTCCCAGCATTAGAAAAGGTTGTTGCTGCGGTGCAAACATTTGTTGACTGGCTTGCTAAGTTAAGCCCGGGGATGAAAACTACTATAGTGGTTATTGCTGGCTTAGCCGCAGCTATCGGCCCGCTATTGATCGTATTAGGGTTAATGGCACAAGGTATAGGGGCAGTGATAGGAGTTGCGGGTGTTTTGTCGGGAGTTTTTAGTGCTCTGTCAGGAGCGGTACCTGTTCTGGGTGCAGCTCTGGGGGTAATTACGGCACCTGTGGCGCTTGTCATAGCTGCTATAGCTGCACTCGTAATGGCCGGAGTAGCGCTTTATAAAAACTGGGACGATATCGTAGCCTTTAGCGCTAAACTCTGGGAGGCCCTTAAAAAGGGCTGGACTGAAGGCATGGCGTCGATGAAGAAAGCTCTATCAGACTTCGGAAAGCAGATATCTGAAAGCTGGACTAAATTATGGGGCGGGATAAAAGACTTCTTCGACCAGTGGGGTAGAACCATCCTGCTGCTGGCAGTGGGGCCGGCAGGCTGGGCTGTACTACTGGCTCAAAAGCTAGGGGTAAACTGGGAGAGTATTAGGTCTACTACCAGCCGTGTATGGGAAGGAATAAAAAACGCTATAGTAAGCCCGATAGAATCTGCTAAACAAACACTATTTGGCATCATTGATACGATTAAAAACGCTTTCGCCAACATGCGTATCGAGATACCCAGGCCTAAGTTACCACATATAAATGTAGATTGGCGGTCTGTAGGTGTAGGTGATGCTAAAGTGAGGATCCCCAAATTTGCTGTAGACTGGTATGACAAAGGAGGCGTCTTTACTAACCCTGCCATAATCGGGGTTGCGGAGAAAAGGCCCGAATTCGTAGGAGCACTGGACGATCTGAGACAGATTATTAGGGATGAGCTCAGGGGTACCCAATTAGCTGCAGCTGGTGCGGGGAATGGTGGCGGCGTAATAGTCCAGCAGATGATAGTTAGGAATGACCACGATATAGAGCTTATAGCACGTAAGCTGCATGACTTACAACAAGATAAAGCACGGGGGAGGGGATTAAGATAATATATGGATTCAGCTTTAACGGCCGGCATTGCAGTGAGTTTGGCGTTATAATGCGATCAAAAAACCGACAGCTCCTCCCGGAACCGAATGACCGATACGTACAGGTACCCGGTAGACAAGGGAGTATCCTATTCCCCCGGGAACTAGCAGACCGAAAAATAGAAATCGATTGTGCCTTTGTAGAAAAAAGCTTGCCGGATCTGCGGACCCGGGCACGAGAGATAGCCGCTTGGTTACATACTACTGACCGGGCAATACTCAGTTTTGACGATGAGCCGGATAAATATTACAGAGGTAAATTGCTAACTGCAGTTGATTTTGAGCACTTAGCCGCCTTAGGCGAATTTAGCCTTGTATTTACCTGTGAGCCTTTGGCATACGGCGCGGAACAGACTGCTGACTTTATAAACGATGCCGTAACCGCAAACAATCAAAGCACGTTTGAGAGCCAACCGGTTTTTAAGGTTACGTTTACCGGAACGGCTGCTGAGTGGGGGGTGAACGGTCCGGGGGATGCTTATATTCGGGTGGTGCATGACTTTCAAATCGACGATACCCTAGAAGTAAATACTACCACTGGGGCAATATTGATAAACGGTAACCGAGCGATGGATAAATTAGACTGGCAGAATAGCCGGTTTTTTAATTTACGGGTAGGGGAAAATACCCTGACTATAACATCTGCTGGGGTATGTAGTACGCGCGTCTCCTGGGCGCCCAGGTATTTGTAGGGGGTGAAGGGGGTGATGGTTTGAATAGCGTTGAGATAAAACCTGCATCCAATAGCATAGTAGTGAGCCTTTTTGACGTTTATTCCACCACTTACTTTTTGAGCGAGTCGATGCTCTTAGAGGAGCACAAGGAAGCGGGTGATACTACATGAGTTATGACATAACAATTAAGCGCGGGGACACTCGGCACGCGATAAAAGCGGTACTCAAAGATGCAAGTGGGGCGCCGGTAGACCTGACCGGTTGCAGTGTGAATTTCCATATGGCCCCGCTTAACCGGCCAGCCGTAATCAGCAGGGCGGCTCACATACAGGATGCGGTCACCGGTGGGGTCTGGTTTGTATGGGCATCCGGTGAAACAGATACCGCCGGAATATACCGAGCAGAGTTTGAAGTAGTGTACCGGGATGGCCGGCGGGAGACGTTCCCCAACGATGGATATATAAGTATTCAAATACTTGATGATTTAGGATAGGAGGGGGTAAGATGCCTGCAAATACTAAACAGCTAAAATGCGATGTGGATAAAAAACCAAGCCCGCAGTATTTCGACCCCGTGCTGGATGAATACGGGTATTTGTATGGGTCTAACGGTGCAAGTCGGCATATCCTTTATGGTGCTGACGGTAATCCAATTAGTACGACCGGGGATAAGCTGGCCGTTAGAGCGACTGAAATCGAAACTCAGCTAACAACCATCCAGGATTATATCGACGGGATAGAGGCAACCCTGGCGACCCTGGCGACAATAGAAGGTCAAGCCGCCTTAATCGGGCATGTTGACCAACTGGAAGCACAGCTGACTATTATCCAGGGGTACATTGACGGTCTGGAGGGCGCAATCGGGCAAGCAGTAGCAAGCCCGGCGGCTAATAGTTTGCTGGCCAGGGTGAAGAATTTGGAGGACAAACTGGCTGTGATTATAGCTGACGGTCTTAAGCTATCGGGCAGTTATGTTGAGATAGGTGGAGTATCTTTTGCAGTATCTGGCGGCGATACGTTGCGTGGTAAATCTGCTGATAAACCAGATGCGGTTGCCGCACATGCGGTTATACCATACTGCTTTTATTTCTCGATTGATACAGGGGCAATTGAAGTAACAGACGGTACGAATTGGGGGGTGATTTAATGGATGCGGTCAGCTTAAAACTGGCAAGAAATTACACGAATGAAAAATTAAATAGTCTCCCTAGCAATGCACCTACTAAAACGGTTACATTTGACGGTGGGATTTATAGTGTTGGTAATGACGTGGTTAATGGGCAAGTTAGCGACATTGTGGTGAAGGGTTTAACTGCTACTAATATTATTAACAATGGTAACTTTGCAAATGGAACAAGCGGGTGGCTGGGGGTAAATGCAACGATTAGCATGTCTAATAATATAATGCAAGTTGTGCCAGATGGTTCTGCAAATATAGGATGGTTGGCACAAAATACAAGTTATTCCATCTTTCCAAGTAGGAAGTATTTTATAAAAGCAAAATTACGAGTAACAAATAATGATTGTGTTAGAATGCGTGCATTGATCAGAAGCACAGGAGGTTCAGGAGATAGTACCTATACGATAACGGCTCCTGTAGCCAATCAATGGTATTCACTGGCTATTATTTTAGATTCCCAAGCTACTCATGCAGGTAACTTCAGGTTGTTGTTTGCTCACGAATATACCGATGCATCAACAGCCAACGGCAAAGTCATGGAAGTACAAGAAGTATTAGCAATAGACATGACCGCCGCAGGGTTAGACACCCTAACCGCAGACGAAATGAACGCAAAATTTCCCCACTGGTTCGACGGCACTAAATCTACAAACAGCGTAAGAGTTAAGAGTGTTGGGAAGAATTTGTTTTCCCCCGATATGGCACTTAGTTATGATTGGCAAGACGGCAAAAAGATTTGGCAAGTTAAGGCTTCTAGTGATGTTTTGGAGTATAACATTAATAGATATGGTATTTGGGGGCGCGTAGGAAGCACAACAGCAATACCTAAACAAATTGGGACGTTACCAAAGTTTGTTAATGGGAAGACGTATACATTTACTTTTTCTTCATCTGTAGGCAAAAGATTGTATTATACAGACGGTTCATATACAATTTTTTCAGGCAATATTGTCACTAGCGACCCAGCTAAAACTATTCAATACATTGCTTTATGGGAGGGCAGCGATTATAAAATTGACGAAATTCAGATTGAACCCGGTGACACAGCAACCGAATACGAACCCTACAAAGAATCCTCTGCCACTATTAACCTATCGGAACCGCTAAGAAGTCTCCCCAACGGCGTTAAAGATGAAGTTAACGTAACGAGTGGGGTTAAGACGCAGAGGGTTAGTGGTGAATATGTATTACGAGAGGAAGATTTTCAGACGTTCTCATCTCCTGAAGATTGGAACATAGATATTGTTTATTTGAAGGAATTAAACAACCAACTTGTGAGCAGTGGTACAGCAACTAAATTAGGTCAAGTTTTATTTAAAACTAGTATACCCGAAATTGCACTTAGTGAAAGACAGACAGCATATGCACCTTGCTATTACCATAGTGCAACTGGGCTTGTAACTATAGGTGTACCAAAAGGCACTTACACAACGATTACACAAGCACAAGCAGACTTAGCAGGAACAACGTTAACTTATCAATTAGCCACGCCTATCGTGACTAAGTTGCCAGCCCAAGCACCATTGCAAGTATTTGAAAATGGTACAGTGTATGTTGAACCGATGGGTGACCCTGCTGAATCTACAGTGCCAAGCGTAGAAATGACTATCCCAACTGGAAATAGTAATAAGTTTGGTGTAGCAAGTCATGATTATGATGGAGCCGCCGCTGATTGGGCATTGACGAACAACGAAAGTAAGTGTTTTTTACTTGCTGTAAGTAATGCAGGGGGTGCGGCAAATATCATAGCTCCAAATAGGCCGGGAACTATGTATGCGATTAGTAATGCTTCTGGATACGCTATAACAATTAAAAAATCAGGTGGAACTGGCGTTGCGATTGCCACAGGAAAAACAGCGTTAGTGATTCATAGCGGGACTGACTATATCAAAATCACAGGGGAGGTTTAATTATTATGATATCTGAAAAAAAGATTAGCTTTACAGTATTGGAATTGACAGATAAAGGTGAAACAGTACTTATTAAGTTTGCACCTAGCGTTCCGGAAGGCACTACCTGGGATTCCCCAGGCGATCCTTTGTTTGTAACTGTGGCAAAGGATGAAAACTATTTGAGCGTTGGTGATACCTTTGATGGGCCGGTGATTGCGAAGTTTGATGATGGTGTTCCAGAGCCAGTTGAGGGGTAATCCTTACCACGCTATCGGAATGGCGATAAAGGTGGTGATAATTTGCTTTATGTATTTGACCCGAGTGAAAACTTAATAGCTTTACTCAAACCCGAATTCACCCGCTCTAGCGGCCCGGCATCAACAAGCCAGGCCTTTCTATCTGCTGAATACCCTGCTGAGCTTGACAGGGAACCTACCGAGGGTTGCCCGTACTGGGACGCAAGGCACAGGGAGGTGCTGAACGGGGAGAACACGTTTAGCTTTACGGTGCCCGGTGGTCAGGCAGATGCGGCTTATGTGACAGAAGGGAATTTAGTAGCTTTCAAGGACCTGGACAGTTACTGGCAGTTCTTCGAGATAAAGCGGCTGGTGGATCTGCACAGCGACGGCCTGACTAGAACGGCATTCTGCGAGCATATCTTTTATGAGCTTTTGGACGATATCGTTACCGACAAGCGGCCGTCTGCTGATGCGACATCTGCACTGGCTGGCATGCTTGAAAACACTCGCTGGCAGGTGGGTATCGTTGACGACCTGGGCGCATCCTCAACATCTGCTTACTATGAGTCTGCCCTCTCAGCTGTGCAGAAGGTAGCAAACGCCTGGAAGGGCGAACTCAACTGGCGATGCGTAATCTCAGGTGGAACCATTACCCGCTATGTTGACCTAAAGGCAATGCGAGGTACCGACACCGGCAAGCAGTTTGCCTACACAAAAGATATCATCAGTATTGAGCGAGAGGTAGACTCCTCAAATGTAGTAACAGCTCTTTATGGTCGTGGCAAGGGCATAGAGCTTGACTCTGGTAGTTACGGCCGCAGGCTTACATTTGCGGATATTGAAGCGCCAGACAAGCCGGCAGGCCAGGAGTGGCTCGGCGACGCTGACGCGCTTGCCCGGTGGGGTAGACCAGGCGGTCGGCACCGTTTTGGTGTTTTTATCGATGAGGAAGAAACGGATCCGGAAAAACTGCTGGAGAAGACCCGGGCTGAACTGGCTAGACGGAAGGTGCCCCGGGTGACCTACAGACTTGATGTCGTTAGCCTGGAGCAGCTGACCGGGTACGAACACGAACAAGTACGCCTGGGTGACCTGGTACGGGTAATTGACCGGGAGTTTAGGCCCGAGCTAGTGGTATCTGCGCGGGTAATTGAAATCGAAAGAGATTTATTAGCTCCGGAAAATACCAAGGTAGTGCTGGGTAGCTTTGCTCCGACCATCGTGGAAGCTACCATAAATACCGCCCGGCGGGTAGAGGAAATAGCGAATAAGCCTTACAACACGAAATGGCTTGACGGCGTAATAGACGTGTTGCAAAACGCAATCGAAAATAGCCAGGCATACATCTGGGAAACCCCCCAGGGGACGCTGCACATGGATGCCCCTACCTACGAACAGGCCACATCAGCTATGTTGCTTGGTGGTGGTAGATTTGCGATAGCTAACCAGAAAGATGGCAACGGCGGATGGAATTGGAGAACATTTGGAGATGGTTCTGGTTTTACGGCAGATTTATTAAATGCTGGTAAAATAAAATCTAGCTTAATTGAAGTTGGCCCAGAATCAACTTTTGCAGAAGGTTACGACCCATCACAAATACAAGGCGGAGCTGCTATGGGCGTGGATGACCGCTGCACGGCTCTATTCCATTTTGACGGTAGCCTTAATAGCCACAAAGGGTTAACTCCTACATTTACAAGGAATAGTGTAGCTTATACGATAGACGGAAAACAGGTTGCTAGTGGTGTACCGAGGTTTGAGCAAGGTAAATTTGGGCAAGGGGTATTTATCGAGGAAGGGACGACGAATTTAATATCCTCTTCGCAAGGTGGCATTGGTACAGATTTAACTAAGTGGGCACAAAGCTGGGGAGTTACCGCTACTAAAGAGGGAGAATGGTATAGACTTACAAATACTCAAGTTGCTACTGCTTTTATGCGTGGTACTGTAGATTTACCTAAATTAACTAATGGTGCAATCTATACTTGTTCCTTAGAACTTTATAATGATGGGGTTTCTAGCGTTACGGTGTTTTTAGATTGGTGTGATATAGCGGGTGCTAGCTTATCTGTTATGCCCGGAGAAAGAAAAATAATTAAAGTAACTGCCTCAAGAGCAGAATATACTAGTGTTTATCGTTTTATGGATATTAATGTTCAAGGTAGTCGCAATATATTGGCAAGGTTTCCCCAAGTAGAACGAAAAGATTATGTTACTAGTTTTATAGAGGGTATAAGAGTAAATGAGTCTTTAACTATCCCCAAAACGGCCACAGGTTTTGACCCGCAAAAAGGAACTTTTTCTTTTTGGTTTAATCCCTTAGCTAAAACCCCGCAGGCATACCCTAGTCTGTTTAGCATGGGTCATGTATCAGGGGAAGACTTCATAGGAGTGTATTGGGGTTCAGGTTGGGATAACGCCGATAGTATCCTATTTGGATTAAGAAACAAAGGCGTGGGGTGGTTAGATCAAGCAATTCCTTTCAGCGTTGAGCCTTATACTTGGTATTACATAGTATTCCGTTGGGACTTTGTTACAGATAAAAAATGTAAAATGATAGTTTATAAACCTGATGGGGGCAAAATGGAATTAGAACAGCCTTTGGTTTCTTTTTCCGCTCCGTCTTTTTCTAATTTTGATAAATTTCATGTTTTGGAAACATGGAGTAATGGTGCTAGCAAAGCTAATGCTTTAATGGACGAACTCGCCATTTTCAACTATGCCGCCACAGACGAAGAAATAGCTGGATGGTACAAAGCCCAAGCACCATTTTATTCATCGGAGGACATGAAGCAGTGGCCGGGGTATATCCGGGCGGAATCAGACGGCATTAAGGTTTACGGCTCGGAGAACGCCTTGCGGGTCCTGCTCGGCAGTTGGCTTAAAGATGCGGTGCGGAAGTATGGGCTGAAGATAATCGGTGGGGAGATATACTCGTCGTTGATTAGAACGGGATTGGAAGGGGATGCCCAGTATATAGCTTTTGAGCCACCAAATGTTTTAGCAATGTATGCACCTAAAACAATTGGAAGTAATATTCCGGCAAAAGTATTAGAAATGGCCTCCCCGAATTTTGCAGACAGTGCCGGTATAGATTGGTTCGATACCGAGGGGACATGGTATGCCCAAGTCTTAGCACAAACGGCAGATAGAAAATTACATTTATATGGTAAAAATGGCGTAAGTGCTAGAAATGGTTTTAGCGTAACGGGTGGGACAAAAAACTGTATAGAAGATACTATTTATGGGAGTTTAGCCATTTCCGCCCGCGAATCACCGGAAGTACGATACATAGATGAAGGTATGGGGCAACTAACAAACGGCGAATGTCGGGTGTTGGTTGACCCCATTTTTATGGAGTGTATAGAGCCACATACAGAATACAGTAGGTGGTACGTACATCTAACTCCCTATGCAGATGTTGACCTGTACGTATCAGAAATAGGCACAGATTACTTCGTTGTAAAAGAACGAAACAATGGCATAAGTACGGGGGCGGAATTCACCTGGTCGCTATCAGCAACCCGTAAAGACTATGCTCATATTAGATTTATGGAGGTATTATAAATGAACGAAAGAGAACTTTTGTTAAAAGATATTGATGATATTAGCAAGCAAATAGAAGTAGTTACTCGACAAATCGACAATAGCGACTACAACATTACCGGATTAATTGCACACAAAACTAGGCACATGGATAGACGGGATATGTTGGAGACAAGGAAAGCAGAATTAGAAGCAAAATTGGCATTGTTACCAGCAGAAGAACCGGAAGCCGGAGTTTAATCCCCCGGCTCTTTTATTGGCATCTTGATTATTGCTTGTTTGGTGACATCGTCCCAATCGACCTCTGCCCCTAGCGCTTCTGCCACCCAGCGAGCAGGTAGGAAAGTTCGGGCATTGGTAATTTCGGGGGCAACGTCCATTTCGACGGGTTCTTGGCTAACGTACATTACGTGGCTACCGATAAAAAGGGATATATCAACATCGTCTTTAGTAATGCCTACTTTACGGTCTTTGCCGTCCCACGTTACGTTATCTTCTCCGACGCCTAGCGAGTAGGCTAAGTAGCGGACAGGTACGTAAGTGCGGTCGCCTTTGATGTAGGGGGCAACATCCATAGTTTTTGTTCCCGATGTAACGGTTTTTTCTTCGTCCATATCGGTAGTAGCGATTGTGTAGGATTTATTGGCGATAGCAAATGTAGTTACTTGGAATGATGTTATTGGGTCAGTGCCTATGTTTTCAGGTGAATATGGCTCAATCCATGAGTTGTCTGAACTTTTGCTGCTACTTCCCCTGCCGGTTGGACGAGAATAAGGCTCATTGTTTAAACAGTCAGGGATGCCAGATAAAAAGGCGTACATAGCTTGATCTTTGTATTGCCCATAGACATATGTTTGTACTGTTAACCGGTCAGGAGATACGCCTATTGCCAAATCAGTATTTTGGGGACGATAACGATTGGTAAGCTCAAAAACAAAACGAGTTAATTTGTTGGTGCAAGAGGCAGGTGATTGTTTCGATAAGTTAGGGTAGGTATTTATGGTTTGATTCTCATAGACTGATTCGTAGACCGTGGCAGTCACAGAACCGTTACTTTCAATAAAGGATAAATCGACAACGGCTTGAGTTATTGAGTCATTGCTAAGTTTTCCGTTTGCTCTCATTAATTTAACTTCATCTAAAATAGCACTGGGTGTAAACGCCATCACCGGCGCAGTCATCGTCAACAACAGGGCTAGCGTCAACATCAAAGCTATAGGTTTACGCATAATACATACCTCCTTTGACAACATTTTACATTAGGAAGAGGAGGGTGACAAGGCCGCTCAAGTAGGGCGGCTATTTTATATTGGAAAGGAGAGGTAAACCACATGAGTAATATTTTGGTTTGGACTAAATACTCTGTTGCCCTAGTGGGGGGCTTTATAACTGCTCTACTGGGGGGATGGGACTTGGCTCTACAAGTGTTGGTACTTTTCGTTGTACTGGACTACATAACCGGCCTTGTGGCAGCTTATTGTTCACAGAGTCTTAATAGCAAGATAGGTTTTAAGGGTATTGCTAAAAAGATTTTGCTTTTTGTGCCTATCGCGGTTGCGTATTGGCTGGACATGCTGTTAGGACAAGAGATACTGCGTAACCTAGCAATATTTTTCTACATCGCGAATGAAGGATTAAGCCTAATAGAAAATTTAAGCAGGGCTGGGGTACCAGTCCCAGAGCAGATCCAAAAAGCTCTGGAACAACTCAAGGAGGCCAAAACGCATGCCTAAAAATTATATAGTAATCCACCATAGCGCTAGTCCGGACCATGGTACGCTTAAAGATTTTGATAGTATAAAACGTTGGCACGTCGAACACAACGGTTGGCGAAATATCGGGTACCACTGGGTAGTAGAAAAAGTAAACGGTATTTTGACTGCTATTCCCGGCCGTCCTGAGTGGGACACAGGAGCACATTGCCCGGGAAGGAACCAGGACGGCATTGGCATTTGCATAGTGGGAAACTATCAGGAGACGGTACCTGACCCAGAGCTATACAGCTTTGTAGCAAACCTGTGTAAACAAATCATGGCCAGGCATCCGATACAGGAGATAGGCGGGCATAGAGATTATACGGCTACCGCTTGCCCCGGGCAGCACTTTGACGTGAATCGTGTCCGGCAGCTAGTGAAGGGGGGCAGTGCTGTGCAGGATGTAAAGGTGGTTGTAAAGGGTAAAGAGCTGCCGGGAAAGCTCATAGACAATCAAACTTGGGTGCCGGTACGCGAATTAGTAGACGCACTGAACGAAACGGTAACCTGGCAGGAGGAAACTAAGGTGGTCGTGGTGGAATAGGGATAAGTGGTAATAAAAAAGCCGGGGTTTAGTCCCCGGCTTCGTCGTCGTCCTCTTCGCACCAGTCTTCTCCCAAATGCCGATCTAGGGCGCGTCCCCAGATATCGTATATAGTATCAATATCCTCTCGGCAATCTATAACAAATTGTGCTAGGGAATATTTAAACTCAAAGGCTTCCGGCAAATAGGGCCCGAAAAGCATTTTTTCCACTTCTCCTAACCGCTCCTCCAGGTCATCTATCACAATGGACTGCGCCCTTAGCCCCGCCAGCTCCACCATGCATTGGATATTCTCCCTGACCTCCCGCGCCGCCTCCGGGGTGGCCTGGCTGGCCAGCTCCCGGTTGAGGTCGGCCAGGAGATTGATTTGGCTCTGTATTACCTCTGTAGGGCTCATCCTATCCGCTCCTTTCAGTTGATTAATACTTAACATCTTAAGTACATTATATAGCATGTTACGTAGCTTGTCAAGCATTTTGATTTACATACTACGTAATTTAATGTATTATTTAAGCGGAAGGGGTGTAGGTTATGATTAAGTGTAACTTGTCAAAAATGATGGGAATACGTAAAATGAATATCCAGGATGTGCATAAAGAGACAGGACTTAATCGCAATACAATATCTAACTTGTATCACGAGAAAGCCACCAGAATTGATTTTGAAACCATTAACAGGCTGTGTCACTTATTTAGGTGCCAGCCTGGCGATCTGCTGGAGTGGGTTCCGGAGGAAGAGAGCTAGATATGTTTATGGACTTAAAAGTTGCCCACTAATTTGCCCACAAAGGTAACCAAAATCAGGCCAAAAACAAACAACTGCTTGCTAAAGCGGAAAACGGAAAACCCAATACAATGAGCTTTTGCAAACTCAGGTCAACTCAAAACCTATACATTATATAATTCACACGGTAGAAGTCGCAGGTTCGAAACCTGCTGCGCCCACCATAGAAACGCATATAGTTATGGCCAAGGCAGCTTGACTTGGCTATTTTTATGATGTAAAATATCGTTGCATGCGGGAGTAGCTCAGTGGTAGAGCACCGGCTTCCCAAGCCGGGTGTCGCGGGTTCGACCCCCGTTTCCCGCTCCATTTTATTTATGGATATTTAAAGACCCGAAAGGGGTTTATGCATATACAGGGTGAGGAAGGAGAGGTTTAGGGTGAAACATATTATTACCGTAATTAAACCGGGACTGAAGAGAGAGGCAGGTAAAATGAACTGCCGGGAATGTGCTACATCATGTCAGTCTGCTTGTAAAACCTCCTGCACGGTAGGTAACCAAACCTGTCGTAATCAGTAGGTCATTTCGGAATTAGTATATATAAAGGGGCAATAGCCCCTTTTTTTATGGCTACCTTTAAAAAATTAGGAGGGAGCATTTTTGTTAATTACACCTGATTATAATTTCAATGCTAATATACACATATATAATCACCAGGATTTAACCATTGTAGTGGATGTGAACAGCGGTGCCATTCATATTGTTGACCAGGTAGGGGCTGCGCTGATCCAACACATCATTAATAGCGGTGATTTTAAGCAGGCGATTGAGGCTACTGCAAAAAGGTTTCCCCTTAAGATAGTACAGGAAACCGCCCAGGAGATAATACGGGCCTGGGAAGCAGGGGCACTATTTAGCGAAGAAGAGCAAATCCAATTGAATCTTGAGCATATGCCTATCAAGGCCTTATGTTTAAATGTGGCTCATGCTTGTAATATGAGGTGTCGCTATTGCTTTGCCGGGCAGGGGACTTTTGGGCAGGAGAGCGGTCTTATGTCTTTGGAAATTGGGCAAAAGGCGATAGATTTTCTAATTAAGCATAGCCAGGGGGTTAAAAACCTGGAAATCGACTTTTTTGGGGGTGAACCCCTGCTGAATTTTTCTGTAGTTAAGGGGATCGTAGCCTATGCACGCCAGCAAGAACTAATATATGGGAAGAAGTTTCACTTTACATTGACTACCAACAGCCTGTTATTGGATCAAGAAGTTATTAATTATGTTGTAGAACAGGAATTATCAGTGATTTTAAGCCTGGACGGACGCCCGCAGGTTAATGATTATAACCGGCCTTTAGCCAGTGGACAGGGCAGCTATACGACTATACTTCCAAAAATTCGTACTATGGTCGATGCCCATCCGCCCAGCTATTATATCCGGGGAACATTTACACGTGATAATCTTGACTTTGCTAGTGATGTCAAGCATATTGTTGATCAGGGTTTTACCTCTCTATCATTAGAACCGGCTATCGGAGCTGATGATAGTTGGGCTATTCAGGAAGAGGATCTACCTGCCGTTCTGCAGGAATATGATCGGTTAGCAGATCTGCTGCTGGAGTATCACCAGCAGGGAGTAGATATTCATTTTTTCCATTTTGATCTGGATTTACAGCGGGGGCCTTGTCTGGCTAAACGACATTCCGGTTGTGGAGCAGGGGTGGAGTACCTGGTAGTTACTCCTTCAGGTGATATTTATGCTTGTCACCAGTTGGTGGGCATCGATGATTTTCTCATGGGTAATGTAAGCCAGGAAGATGTGGATAGACGGGTTCTTTCGACTTTTGCGGCTAATACCCTAACCAGTAAAGAGGAGTGCCGAAAGTGCTGGGCCAGGTATTATTGTGGGGGCGGATGCCATGCTAATAACTATTTTAATAGCGGAAGTATCGCAGTTCCCAGAACACTTACCTGTACTATGCACCGTAAACGTATTGAAGCGGCAATTTATCTGGATTTGAAAAAACGTATTAGTAATTAGAGAAAAAAATCGAAAAATTAGCAGGAGTTTCAAGGGAACAAATAGAATAGATTTGTGGTCTAAGAAAGTTTATAAACAAATGGAGAGTTAATTATGGGAGAATTTTTACGGCAGAAAAAGTTGTTACCGGTAGCGGGTGCGGTCATTGTTGTTTTGTTGATTTCTCTGGTGTGGACTAATGTCATCAGGACCCCGGCCTATATGGTTTGTGTAGATGGCAAGGAAAAGTTTGCGGTTAAGCATAAGCAGGAAGTAGAAAAAGTTTTGAACCGGCTGAAGCTAGAACAAGAAAAGCAATTTAATCAGCCTCTGGAATTGAATAACACGGTGGAATATAAGCGGGTCTTTGTTGGTCGGGAACAGTTAGTCGTTTCCAGTCGTATGGAGACCGAATTAAAGAAGGCATTGGATTTTAAAACTATGGCAGCGGCTATAGTTGTCAATGATAAAGATATAGCTTATCTGGGCAGCCGTAAGGATGCTCTGGAACTCTTGGAACAGTTAAAAAAGGAGAATTCTCAGTTAGATGAAGGAGAGAAATTAGTATCACTGGGATTTGAGGAAAAGGTGCAGGTTAAAGAACGTAAAGCACCAGCCAGTAAGGTTATATCTACTGACAAAGCTTATAGCCTGATCACGACAGGAACTAATAATCCTGAAACCTATGAGGTTCAGGAGGGAGATTCCCTGTGGATGATTGCCCGGAAAAATGACATGTACGTGGACGAGATTCTTAAGGCTAACCGCCTAAAGTCAGAGGATCTCAAGCCGGGAGAAAAACTGATTCTGGTAAAGAGTAAACCTTATGTCAATGTTATAGCTCGGGTAGAGGGAGAAAAAATAGAAACTATTCCTTTTGAAACTAAAGTTGTGGTTGACCGTAATGCTTATAGTAGTGTAAGAGTTACCCAATCAGGTCAAAACGGAGAAAAAAAGATAGTCTATGAAGCAATTAAACGTAATGGAGTTCTAGATAAAAGAGAGATAAAAGAAGAACAGATTATAAAGGAAGCGGTAAATAAAATTTTAGTAAAGGGAAGCCAGGTTAACATAGCCTCCCGTGGGGGCGGAGCCAGAGTGCTTGACTGGCCTGTTTATGGACCGATTAGCAGTTACTACGGCTCCCGGGGCGGTTCTCATACCGGAATTGACATAGCTGCCCGAAGTGGTACGGCTATTCGTGCTGCTGCCAGTGGTAATGTAACCTATGCCGGGTATCAAGGTGGCTATGGGAAGTTTATTATTGTTAACCATGGTAACGGAATTGTGAGCCGTTATGCCCACTGTTCTAGTATCAATGTTTCGGTTGGACAGAGGGTGGCAGCCGGACAGACCATTGGAACGGTTGGGTCAACAGGCAGAAGCACTGGACCTCACCTGCATTTTGAGGTTTTAGCAGGCGGTTCATTCCGTAATCCTTTAAGTTACCTTCGCTAAGATCTGGACAAGCCCTGACCTCCCGGTCAGGGCTTTTATATTGATCTGGCTTATAAATCAGTACTGAAAGGGGATTGTGCTGTGTATGATGTAATAATCATTGGTGCAGGACCGGCCGGGTTAACTGCAGCTATTTACACCGGAAGAGCCAAACTTAGCACCCTGATACTTGAGTCAAGTATGGTGGGGGGCAATACAGCTCTGACTGACTTAATCGATAATTATCCTGGTTTCCCTTTTGGGATTAATGGTCAGGATTTAATGGAAAACTTTAGCCGTCAAGCACAGCGGTTTGGGGCTGAACTGCGTATGGAGGAAGTTACAGCTATTGAGGATGGGCCGGATGGAAAGAAAGTAAGTACTACCCAGGGAGAGTATATGGCCCGGGCCATAATTATTGCTATGGGGGCCCGGCGGCGGGAATTAGATGTTGAGGGAGAAAACGAGTTTTTAGGTCGGGGGGTATCCTATTGTGCTACCTGTGATGGTGCCTTCTTTCAAGGGGTTCCGGTAGCAGTAGTAGGGGGTGGCGATTCGGCTGTTAAGGAGGCGCTTTATCTGGCCGACATGGCTTCTAAGGTATACCTTATTCATCGTCGTGAAGGATTTCGTGCTAATCAGACAGCAGTGGATAAAATGCTGGAAAATAGCCATATTGAGCTGAAACTGAACAAGGTGGTTCAACGGGTCCAAGGCGATGCCTTAATGAATCGTTTAGTACTTCGGGATGTGCTTACCGGTGAGGAGGAGGTCTTACCGGCGGAGGGGCTTTTTATCAGTATTGGGCTAGTAGCCGCAGCTGATTTTCTGGAAACATTAGTTGACACAGAAGATGGATATATCATAACCGATGAAAATATGCAGACCTCTGTAGCGGGTGTTTTTGCGGCGGGCGATATCCGCTCTAAAAAGGCGCGCCAGGTAGCTACCGCAGTAGGGGATGGAGCTTTAGCAGGAATAGCCGTAACTGAGTATTTAAAGGAATAGACACCATTATTTGCTTTCCCCTGGAGAATAGCAAGCATAGTATAATGTGGGCTAGAGGGGAGAGAATCAGTATGTTGGGGATAAAAACGCCTAATTCGGCAAAAAATATTAGTTTGCTAATAATCGTCGCCTTGATTATAGTAGTAACAGTGTCACGTAACAGTCAGACCCTGGTCAGGGCCGTGGTGGGACAGGAAATTAATCTGAAGACGGCGGGTTTTAGTGAGGCGGAAACGGAGCATTATAAAATACGTTATACTAGTGCTGATCAGGAGTATGTAGACATGATTGGTGTGGTAGCGGAAGATGCTTTTAGTTCTGTATGCCAGGAATTTGAGCGCCAACCAGTTAACAAGACCACTATAGTGGTGTATCCTAATAGTGAGAGTTTAGCCAGAAGTTTTGGCTGGGATAAGGACGAGAAGGCTATGGGGGTTTACTGGGGTGGTTCAATACGTATACTTTCCCCCCGTGCGTGGATTCCGGGAAGTGATTGGGCAGATCAATTTGAAAGTGAAGGTCCCATGGTCCACGAATTTGCCCATTTAATGGTTGACGAGATAACTCGGGGGAATTATAATCGCTGGTGGACCGAAGGAATAGCCCAGTATATAGAGAAAAAGATTACCGGATTTGAATTTGCGGATCCCTTTGCTGAGGGGCAAGAATTAGAATATTACCCCCTGTCGGTTTTGGAAAAAAATTTTGACCAGATAGATCAGCAGATAGCTTATTGGGAATCGCTTAAAGTTGTAGAATATATTGCTCAGCAATATGGAGAAGACAGCTTGTTTTCTATCCTGGAGGAGCTGGGCCGGGGAAAAACTATGTCTCGGGCTCTGACCGGGGCCCTGGGCGTGGATTATAAAACATTTGAGCATGATTTTTACCAGTCGATGGGAAAACAATAGGGCGAGAGGTGTACACATTGAAAGACACGCTCATTATTGAGGGGGGGTATCCCCTTTATGGACAGGTTAGAGTCAGCGGTGCCAAGAACGCTGGTTTAGTATTAATGGTAGCCAGTATAATGGCTGAAGGAGAAACGATTCTCGATAATGTACCCCGCATTCGTGATGTGGAGGTTCTCATAAAGATCTTAGAGGATTTAGGTGTTAGCATACGTTGGAATGAAGATGGGAGTTTATCTCTTTATTCACCATCCGGTGGATTAAGGTCCAAGACTTCCTATGAATTGGCTAAACAATTGCGGGCTTCTAACCTATTTTTAGGGGCACTGTTAGGGCGGCAGAAAGAAGCGGCCGTGTCTTTACCAGGCGGATGTGACATCGGTTCCCGGCCTATGGATTTGCATATTAAGGGGATTCAGGCCCTGGGGGCAGAAGTTAGCCTGGAACATGGATTTATTTATGCCCGGGCTAAATCACCGCGGGGTGGCCGGGTATATCTTGATTTTCCCAGTGTGGGGGCAACGGAAAATATTATGATGATGGCTGCGCTTACACCGGGACAAAGTATTATCGAAAATGTGGCCAAAGAACCAGAGATTGTTGATCTGGCTAACTTTTTAAATTCTATGGGAGCCCGTATTCGCGGTGCAGGAACCGATATAATTAAGGTCGAAGGGGTTGAGAGCCTGCGAGGAGGTCGCTATGCTATTATTCCTGACCGGATTGAGGCGGGAACCTTTATGATTGCAGCGGCCATTACTGGAGGAGAGGTGCTGGTGGAAAATGTAATACCCACTCACCTTCATCCTATCAGCGCAAAATTACAGGAAACTGGAGCCTTGGTAAGGGAGACCGATAAAGGCATACTGGTAAAAGGAATAGAAAATATTGCTCCGGTCGACATAAAAACCCTTCCTTATCCAGGTTTTCCGACTGATATGCAATCCCAGATGGTAGCCCTACTTTGCCTGGCCAGGGGCTCAAGTGTAGTGGTTGAGAATGTTTTCGAGAACCGGTTTCAGGTAGTTGATGAATTAAAAAGAATGGGTGCCCGTATAAAGGTAGAAGGGCATACAGCAGTGATAGAAGGAGTTAATGGCTTACTGGGGGCCCGGGTTAAAGCAACTGATCTTAGGGCCGGGGCAGCTTTAATTTTAGCCGCTTTGGCGGCCCATGGGTCTACTGTAATAGAGGAAGCAGTGCATATATTCCGGGGTTATGAAAACATTGAGGATAAGCTGCGCTCTATAGGCGCTCATGTTTTACGCTAATACCACGTTAGGTTAGCGCAATTAAATAATAGGTGTATAGACAGGGAGGTACAAGCCTCCCTGTTTCGCGTTTATATGACAAAAATTAAAACGCATAAGTAATAACTATTTAGTATAATCCTGGCGGGCAGGTAAACAATATCTTTACTGGTCGATAAGTAATGCTTGGGCTGGGGATAACTAACTAACCTGTAAAACACATATGTTCATTTGCTATACCACTTCCAAAATTTAAGGAGGAATCTTGTGCGTAGAGAAAGCGTAAAGGGAGTCGTATATTTTGTGGTATTTTTTCTCCTTGGCCTGGGAGGTTATACTTTACTTGAAGGGATAATTGCTCCCAGTAAGCCTATGGTTAGCGAAGAAAGTACTAACCGAACCAGGGGGGTTAGTCAGGTAGCTGCCAGCGTAAGTCCTGCCGTAGTAGGAATAACTAGCCTAAAGCGTGATGGCAACGTTTTTGATCAGCGTAGCACTGAAACTACTGGTTCCGGGGTTATCATAGATCAGGCCGGCTATATTGTTACTAATAATCACGTAGTAAGAGATGCCGATCGGCTAACGGTAACACTAGCCGATGGAACTGAAACCGGTGCGAGTATAGTAGGTACCGATGCCCGTACTGACCTGGCCCTAATCCAAGTAAAGGGAAAGCATAACTTAACAATCGCCAGGTTTGGCAACTCAGACAACTTGACAGTGGGAGAACAGGTGATAGCTATTGGTAATCCTCTGGGTTTACGCTTTGCCCGTTCGGTTACGGCTGGAGTAGTAAGTGGTCTTAACCGGATGTTAACTACTGAAGAGGGTTTCGTGTTCCGGCTGGTTCAGACTGATGCTGCTATTAATCCTGGTAATAGTGGGGGGGCCCTAGTCAACCTAAATGGGGAAGTTATCGGGATTAATACTGTAAAAATTGCGGTAGAGGGGTATGAAGGGTTAGGTTTTGCTATACCGTCTAACCAGGTAAAAATGGTAGTGGATGATATTAAACGCTATGGTAAAGTGCGGCGGGCTTTAATGGGGGTTCGAATAATAGGGGAAGTTAGCGCTGATCAGGCTCGGTATTATGACCTGCCCCTAACGCATGGGGTAGTTGTAGAACCTAACTCGGAGGGGCCGGCTAAAAAGGCAGGTATAAAACAATATGACATTATCACCCACGTCAATGGTAAGACCATATCAACTGTACAAGAATTGCAGGAGGCTACACTTAATAAAAAGATTGGACAAACCATTAAAATTAAGCTGCTGCGAATAAATGAAAAGCAAAACCGGATAGAAACTAAAACCTTAAAAATAAAGCTTACAGAATAATAATGGTTTAAAAAAACAAAGGAATAGGTTAGAATAAAAGACAAAAATCAAATAGATGAGGCTCTATAATATGAAATACCGCATCATTTCAGTAGGAAAAATACGGGAACCTTTTTATGTAAATGGTATAAATGAGTATCTTAAGCGATTAGTTGTTTATACGGGAATAGAGCTGGTAGAGGGGTTGGAAGAAAAAGTAGGATCTCGTGCCGGGGAAAAGGAAATTCTCAGGGTGTTGAAAAAAGAGGGGGAACGTATTTTAGCCCTGGGGGGCGGTAGTGACGAAATACTTGTGGTGCTGGACAGCCGGGGTAAGCAGATGACATCGGAAGATTTTGCCTACCAGATGGAGACCTGGCATCAATCCGGTCACTACCGTGTAAATCTAGTCGTGGGAGGACCTCATGGGGTGTCTGATGAAGTAAGGCGGCGAGCCGATTTGATTCTTTCATTTTCCCGCATGACCTTTTTGCACCAGATGGCAGTTCTGATTTTGATTGAACAGCTTTACCGGGGGGTTAAAATAATTAAAGGGGAACCATATCATAAGTAATAAAAATCTTACTCACAGCCAGCCAGATTCCTGTAGGGAGGAAATGAAAAAGGAGGTTGTGTGGATGAATACTATGGAAACTATTCAAACAAGAAGGTCGATCCGTAAGTTTCGTTCCGATCCTATTCCGGAAGATGTGTTGGATAATATTTTTAATGCAGCGGTATGGGCACCATCACATCGCAATTCTCAACCATGGGAATTTGTGATTATTGGTACAGAGACCCGGGCTCGACTCCTGGAACTTTACCAAACGGTTATGGAGCCTGTTCTCTCCAACCCTGATCTACCGGAACCAGCCCGTAAAGGGATTATGAATCTTAAAGAGGATTTTGGCGGGGCTCCTTTCATGACGGCTATAATGAGTCGGCCTCCGCAGGATCATCTGGAAAAGATGGAAAACCTGCCAACGGCGGCAGTGGCAGTTCAAAATATGTGCCTGGCGGCCTGGGAGCAGGGTATAGGTAGTGTATGGCTTTCTATCGGGGGCCATCCTGCTGCAGGTGAGATTTTACAGGTTAAAGAGGGCTATCAGGTTGTGGCTGTACTGGCCATGGGTTATCCTGAAGCAATACCACCTGCTCCGCCTCGTGAATCATATAAAAATAGATTGACCAGGCTTCCTTAAAGGTTTAACTGTATTTGCTTTACACTGTAATGATATTTAACCTATTTAATAAAGACCCGTAGATAATAACCTACGGGTCTTTTTAGTGGTACGCCCGGCATAGGCAGTCTAATGGGTGAAAGTCCCTAGTGCGGATTGATAGTGCCAAGCACATAGCCAAGGGCAAGGGTGTCCACCGTGAGGTGGAATCACCCTACGGGTACAGGCTGAAGGTTTTCACATAGGCTGACGAGGCATGTACGTACGGTTCTATAAGAGGGATAATGCTGCAGCATTACCCTACTCGATTAGTCTATTTTGCTTTTTAGCTGTAGAAAGAAAATTTAATGCCTAGTTTATGAAGAAAAGTAAAGAGGAAGCTTATTATGATGAAGGAAGTATTAATAGCTGATTATAAGTCACCACTAGGTTGGATACGTATTCAGGGTAACCAGGAGGGTATCTGCCGGCTTGATTTTATTGATGACGAAAACGGGTTTATTGACCAGGGTGTTAACCCTCAGCTTAAAGAATGGGTGGCTCAAATTGACCAATATTTTCAGAGAAGGCGTACCAGTTTTGAGCTGCCCCTGGTACCAAACGGTAGTGATTTTGACCAGCAGGTCTGGGCAGCTCTGCAAAAGATTCCCTTTGGACAGGCGGTATCTTATGGTGATATAGCCCGGCAAATCGGTCGACCGACGGCTGCCAGAGCGGTTGGGGGTGCTAATCATCGCAACCCTATCGCTATAGTGATACCTTGCCACCGGGTAATCGGTAGTCAAGGTAAATTAACTGGTTATGGCAGTGGGCTGTGGAGAAAAAAATGGTTATTAGAACATGAAGGTATAAATTTGGTCTAATAATTCTAATGAAAAGTAGAAAAGCCTTCTCCTAGTACTTCATGGGTGTTTTGAACGGTGATAAAGGCCCTGGGATCCAGGTCTTCGATGTAATTACGCAGGCGGATGAATTCACGCCGTTTTACTATGGTTACTACTACTTCCCATTCCTGTTCTGTATAAGCACCCCGGGCAGTGTAAATAGTAGCACCCCGTTCCAGATCATATACAATAAAGCGTTTTACCGCTTCGCTATTAGTAGTAATAATGGTAACTAGTTTACTAACACTAAAACCTTCAATTACGTAGTCTATGGAAAAACCATATAAGATTACTCCCAGCAGGGCATACATTCCTTTTTGGATGCCAAAAGCTGAGGTCGCTAATAACGTGATAAAGAAATCAATTATCAATAAGCCTTTGCCCATCTCCAGGTGGTGATAACGGTGGAGGATACGGGCTAAAATGTCTGTTCCGCCGGAGGAAGAGTTTTGATAGAAAAGGATAGCCAGGCCGGTACTTGAAATGAATACTCCAAAAATGAGCTGGATAAGCGTATCACTAGTAAGGGGAGCTGTAAGTGGATAAATTTTTTCCAGCCCCCAGATCATAAAGGGAATCATTATACTACAATAAACTGTTTTCACCCCGAACACAGGACCTATCATTATAAAACCAATAACTAACAGGATGACACTTAAAATCAGCACCAGTAACCCTAAAGAAAGAGTAGGGAAAAAGGTGTTTAGTACTAAGGATAGGCCGGTTATTCCCCCGGCAGCTATTTGGTTAGGGGCCAGGAAGAAATAAAACCCGGCTGCATCCATAAATGCACCTATATTTAGTAGTAGGAAGTTTTTAAATCTTTGTTGCATTGTTTTCCTTTCCAGACCTTTTATTTATTATATGCTTTTTTTCACCAGGAAAAACAGGGACCAGGTGCTTACCTCTCCTTGTTTCACACCAACCCTTCCCGTTTCCCGGACGGCTTTCAGACGACTATAGCCTATCATGACAGGTTTTTAAACGACAGGTCGGCAGGAAGTATAGAAAAAAGATCTCGTAGACTAAATAAGAAGATCCGGGAAATAATATAACCGTTTTTAAAGGGGCTGCCATCCGCATCAATTACATAATAGCAGGCCTAAGTGATAGATCTAGTAAGGAAAGGTATAATAATAAACAGCAGTCCGGGTAAATTTTTGCTACAGGTGGGTTGGTTTTTTGTTTAAGTGCTTGTTTACCAGACCAGGATTATTTATCATGTTAGACAGGTGTAATGGAATATAATCGGCATATAGAAGCCTGAATAGATAAATTTTTAAGGAGGAAATAGTGTATGACCAGGTCGGAAAAAGAGGAGCTAAACCGCGACCTAACCCAGGGGAACCATGATGGTAAGGGCGGTGAGGAAGGTGTTCTACCGGTTAATTTTATTCAAACTGTAATTACGGAGGATTTGCAAACCGGTAAGAACGGAGGGCGGGTGCATACGCGTTTTCCCCCGGAACCGAATGGCTATTTGCATATAGGACATGCTAAATCAATCTGCCTAAACTTTGGTCTGGCTGAAGCCAACAATGGTATATGCAACCTGCGCTTTGATGATACCAATCCTAGTAAGGAAGAAGTCGAATATGTAGATTCTATTAAGGCAGATGTGCAATGGCTGGGCTTTGACTGGGATGATCGTATGTTTTATGCTTCGGATTATTTCCACCAGTTGTATGAATTTGCTCTCCAGTTAATTAAGGCTGGCAAGGCATATGTATGCGACCTTAGCGCTCAGGAAATTAGGAATTTTCGGGGAACTCTAACCGAGCCCGGGCAGGAGAGCCCTTATCGTAACCGTACTATAGAAGAAAACTTGGATCTTTTTGAGCGTATGAAAAAAGGGGAGTTCCCGGATGGTTCCCGGGTGCTGCGGGCTAAAATAGATATGGCCTCTCCTAATCTAAATATGCGTGATCCGGTGTTATACCGGATCCTGCGGGCGGATCATCATCGAACTGGTAATAAGTGGTGTATATATCCCATGTATGATTTTGCCCATCCCCTTTCTGATGCGCTGGAATCCATTACTCATTCCATATGTACTTTAGAGTTTGCTGATCACCGGCCATTGTATGATTGGTTTTTAGATAATGTTGACTATGGAGCAGATAAATATGGACGACCGCAGCAGATTGAGTTTGCTCGTCTTAATCTAACCTACACCGTAATGAGCAAGCGGAAGCTGCGGGAACTGGTAGAAATGGGCTATGTGAACAATTGGGATGATCCTCGTATGCCAACTATTTCAGGATTAAGGCGGCGGGGATATACGCCTGAGGCGATACGTCTGTTTTGTGAACGTATTGGTGTAGCTAAGCGGAATAGTATGGTTGATATTGCTCTTCTGGAGTATTGTATCCGGGAAGATCTTAACATGCGGGCACAAAGAGTTATGGCGGTACTACGTCCTCTAAAGATCGTTATTGATAATTACCCGATTGGGCAGGTAGAATGGTTAGAAACGGAAAATAACCCGGAAAACCCCGCCATGGGATCCCGTCATATTCCCTTTTCCCGGGAGATTTACATTGAGCAGGACGATTTTATGGAAGATCCGCCTAAGAAGTTTTTCCGCTTACGTCCCGGTGGGGAGGTGCGCCTGAAAAGTGCTTATATAATTAAGTGTGAACAAGTGGTAAAAGATGCTGACGGAAATATTATAGAACTGCACTGCACCTATGATCCTGATTCTAAAAGCGGGGGGCCTACTGCTGGACGTAAAGTAAAGGGGACCTCCCATTGGGTATCGGCTTCTCATGCTATTAATGCAGAAGTTCGGCTGTATGATCATCTCTTTGTGAAAGAAAATCCCGATGATGAAGAGGGTGGCTCAGATTTTAAAGACTTTATAAACCCCAACTCTCTGGAGATATTAACTGGGTGTATGGTGGAACCTGGCCTAAAATTAGCCCAAACGGGTGATCGTTTTCAATTCCTCCGCCAGGGATACTTTTGTCTGGACCCAGATTCAACTAAAGATAAGATGGTATTTAACCGGGTAGTTTCCCTGCGTGATACATGGGCCAAGTTAAAAAAGAAACGAAGTTAGTGATAGAGAGGGGCTGCTTTCACGGAAGCGGTAGAGGGTTTATTTTTAAGGTATAGATAAAATAGGGTAGAATATTATATTTAATCGGATAGCCGACGTTTCTCGTCGGCTTTTAATTTTTCTGTCTACGAAGTATCACACTTTCGAGCTTTTTCCCATAGAATTTTAGAAATCGTATTTAGATACGGCTAAATGTTTAAATATTGTTTAAGGAGGGAGGAGTATGAATGGTACTCTTTCACTAGATCAGTTCAATCCGCCTGATGTAGTTTTAATTACTAATGTCATGGGTTCAGGGATAGTGCGCCGGCGTATGCTGGACCTGGGATTAGTTCCGGGAACCCGTGTAGAAATTATTCGCCGCAGTCCCTTAGGGGATCCCACTGCCTATAAGATCAGGGGGGCCATCATTGCCCTGCGCCGGGAGGAATCCAGCCAGATTTATGCCGCCCCTCTGAAAAACTAGTTGCGTAATACCTGGCTGGGGGTAGAAATAGCTAATTGGCAACAGGGTTAGCAAGGCTAACCGGGAAAATCCCTTTAGAGGTGATTTTAGCAGGCAAGCGGCCAGGGTAGGCAAGGCCAGGAAGGTAAAAGCGTTTTATAAACAGCTCTGTAGAACAGAAATAGTCTATAACCTTTTTATGTTTATCCTGCGGAAGCCTTGTGTAGAGCCATGGGGAATGCTTTTTTAAAATGCCTCTAAGGAGCTAGGAGGAAGATTAAATGCATAATGAGAATGCTGATCTGGATGGGAAAATTCCTTTTATTGGTAAAACCCAGAAAAAAACTATAGTACCGGTAATAGCCTTAGCAGGTAATCCTAATACCGGGAAAACAACTGTTTTTAATGCCCTGACCGGTCTGCGCCAACATACGGGTAACTGGCCGGGAAAAACAGTTTTAAAAGCGGAAGGCAGTTTTATATATAAGGGAACAACTTATCAGGTCATTGACCTGCCGGGAACTTATTCTCTTATGGCTAATTCGGTTGATGAAGAAGTTGCTCGTGATTTCCTGTGTTTTTTCCAACCGGATGCAACCGTAGTAGTTATCGATGCTACCTGCCTGGAAAGAAACTTAAACCTGGCTTTACAGGTTATGGAAATTACTAGTCAGGTGGTAGTATGTCTAAATTTAATGGATGAGGCATACCGCAAGGGAATAAAGGTGAATATTGATAAACTAGAGGAATTGCTGCAGGTACCGGTAGTACCAACAGCAGCTCGTAGTGGAGAGGGCTTAGATAAACTGGTTAAGGTAATCAGTCAGGTAGTATCTGGAGAAAGAAAGATTTCCCCCAGGTTAGTACGCTACAGTCCGCAGGTGGAACAGGCTATTACTGAAATAGAACCTCGAATAAAGAAGTTGACAGGTAATAAGATTAACTCTAGATGGCTTAGTCTAAGAATTTTAGAAGGAAATCAAGAGATACTAAACCGTTTAGTTAATACTGGCCAGGCAAGGGAGGCCATATAATGAGTTTGGTTACACCGAACCATAATATTAGAGGGAAAATTCCACAATCAGCGTTACTTGAAAAGGAAATGGTAGCCGATAGCATTGTAAAAAGTATTTACGAAACAGCCGAAGATATCAGTACCAAGGTGATTAGCTATCCCGGGAAAAGAAAAACAGACTGGGACCAAAAAATAGACGATATTTTAACCTCTCCTTTGTGGGGCTTTCCCATCATGTTGCTTTTGCTGGCGGTGGTATTCTGGATCACTATTTCTGGTGCTAATGTGCCTTCACAGGTACTGGCTACAGGTCTTTTTTGGATTCAGGACCGTTTAACCGACCTATTTATAGCCCTAGACGCTCCAGGATGGTTGCATGGTTTTTTAGTGCTGGGGGTTTACCGTTCTCTAGCCTGGGTTGTTTCAGTAATGTTACCGCCAATGGCTATCTTTTTTCCCCTTTTCACCCTATTAGAAGATGCCGGATATTTACCCCGGGTAGCTTTTAATCTAGATTCTTGCTTTAAAAGAGCGGGAGCTCATGGTAAGCAAGCCCTGACCATGTGTATGGGTTTCGGCTGTAATGCCGCCGGAATTATATCCTGCCGTATCATCGATTCCCCCCGGGAGCGCTTAATTGCTACCTTGACTAATATATTTGTACCCTGTAATGGCCGGTTTCCTACCCTAATTGCCCTGGCGGCTATTTTCATAGCTGGATCAGCGGCTATGTCCATGGCTAGTGTGATTGCTACTCTAACTGTTTCCAGCCTTATCGTGCTGGGAGTTATTATTACTTTAATTGTTTCCTGGCTATTATCCCGTACTTTATTAAAGGGTCAGCCTTCTTCTTTTGCCCTGGAACTGCCCCCTTACCGCAAGCCCAAAGTGGGAGAAGTCATAGTACGTTCCATTTTAGATCGTACCATTTTTGTCCTGGCCCGGGCCGTTATTATTGCGGCCCCTGCCGGGGGGTTGATCTGGATATTGGCCAATACTACCATAGGTGATGGGACTATATTAAATATAATAGCTGGTTGGCTTCATCCCCTGGCCGGTCATATGGGTATGGATGGATATATATTACTGGCGTTTATATTAGGGTTACCAGCCAACGAAATTGTTTTACCTATCTTAATCATGAGTTATGTGGCAGGACCAACCTTAGTTGACCTGAACAGCTTGGCCGCCCTAAGGTATTTATTAGTTGATCAGCATGGCTGGACTTGGCTGACTGCCCTTTGTGTAATGATTTTTTCGTTATGCCACTGGCCCTGCGGAACTACCCTTTTTACCATAAAAAAAGAAATCGGCAGCTGGAAATGGACCTTTATGGCTCTTTTAATTCCTACTGTGGTAGGCATAGTGTTATGTATTACTATTAACTATGTAGTAAGGGGATTGGGACTGGTGTAACAATCCTAATTTGAACTATAGGCAAAACCAAAGGGGCCGGTTAATCCTGCCCGGGTCTTACTCCGGAAACCTATTAAACCAAGAAGAAGCTTCCGGCAATCAGTTTATGAATATATAAAGCAAGTCCAGGAGTGTTATTGTGGGAGCTGAAATTGTAGGTTTTAATGTAAATAGCTACAATTAATAATAGAGTTTAGAATCCGGGAGGATAGCTTGTGAAAGGATTAGTTCTGGAAGGTGGCGGAGCCCGGGGAGCTTATCAGGTGGGGGCCTTAAAGGCCTTAAAGGAAATGGGAATCACAGTCCAGGGAATTGCCGGTACTTCGGTGGGCGCACTGAATGGGGCAATGATAGTTCAGGGTGATATTGACCAGGCTTATGAATTGTGGTCGGAAATTAGCCCTGCCCGGATAATGAATATTGATGAAGGGCGCTGGCAGCGTTTAATTAATCTGGGACTTCAGCCAGGAGATATTGCCCATATTCTTCGTAAGGTCAAGGAATTTATTCATGAAGGTGGAATCGATGTCTCACCCCTGCGGCAATTGCTGGAGGAAAATATCGATGAGGCTGCTATCCGGCGGGCCGGAAAAGATTTTGCTATGGTTACAGTTTCACTTAGTGATCTTAAACCGATGGAGTTTTACCTGGAAGATATTCCCCGGGGAAAGCTGGTGGATTATCTCCTGGCCAGTGCTAGTCTACCCATGTTTAGAATGGACCCGGTGGATGGCCGGCGGTTTCTAGATGGGGGTTTTTATGATAACCTACCTATTGGTCTACTGCTGGCACGTAACTATCAAGTAATCATTGTGATACGGACCTTTGCCCCCGGCCGCCAGCGCCGGATGGTGGCTGATAACGTGGAGTTCGAGTATATAATTCCTTCCAGTGATCTAGGTGGGATACTGGATTTTGACCAGCAAAAGGTTCGTAATAACCTGCAAACAGGCTATTATGATGCCCGTCGCTATTATCAGGGATTACAGGGATTTAATTATTATATATATCCGGATGCTGATGAGGAGTTCTTTTTTCATCAATTGCTTAGGCTAAATGAAAAACAGGTACTGGCCATAGGGGATTTATTCGGATTAAAAGGGATTCCATACCGGCGTATGCTTTTTGAATATATTATTCCCCGTTTGTGTGATTTGCTCAAAGTTGACGGTAATGCTGCCTATCAGGAGTTAGGGATAAAACTATTAGAGGAAGCGGCCGGGTGCTTACAGTTAGAACGGTTCAAGATTTACTATATTGAAGAATTGGCTGAGGAAATAAAATGGCGCTACCGTCCTCAGGCAGAATGGGGCACAAAGGATATACCTATACCGCCGGTACTAAAGCATAGCCGGGTAATGACCATGATGACCCGGGAAGATATTCTCCGGGAAGTTGCTTACTACTTATGGGGAAATCATACCACCTGAACTTAAGGGTTTAGATGTATAAGCCCGTCGAACAGTAATTGCCAGGTAAATAGCTCGGTATAGCTGAAAGGGTTCGTCCTTTGGTATGATTAGGGCTATAGTCGGCCAGGCAGGTTGAATATTGCCATGATGCAGCAGATGCCTTATAGGCTTGAATAGAACATTTACTGCCGCTTTCAGGAAAGGGCCGGGAGAATAGGATGCTAAAATAATGCCATACTAAAGGTATGATATACAGTTAACTTTTCTATGATAATGGGGGTTATAAGATGTCAACCGGAACCGTAAAATGGTTCAGCAATGAAAAAGGTTATGGGTTTATTGAAAAAGATGGCGGTGGCGATATTTTTGTCCATTATTCCTCCATCAGTGGTGATGGTTATCGCACCTTGATGGAAGGACAGCGAGTGGAGTTTGATATTGCCCAGGGTTCAAGGGGGGTTCAAGCAGAAAACGTTAATCTCTTATAACGGTTATTAAATTAGGGGCGGCGGTGCCGCCCTTTTGCGTATATTTTGATTTGGCGAGATTAGCCCACTGATCTTGCCGGTAGGGGGTCTGACTCAGGAAGTTTTTTTATATATTCTTATCCAGGTGTTTTTGTCATGAAAAATAAATTCTAAACTTCAGGCGGCTACTGCTGTTTAATGCGGTAGATACGCAGTACAGCATTTAACTCACCGCCTACCAGTATAATAATGCTGCTCAGATAAAGCCAGAGGAGAAGAATCATTATACCTCCCAGGCTGCCATAGATTCTGGTAAAATTGCTGAATTTATTTATATAAAAGGAAAAGGCCAAGGAACTAAGTATCCATCCGATAGTAGTAAATAAAGCTCCCGGCAGCACCTCTTTTAAACTAAGTTGGCGGTTAGCACTAAATTTATAAAAAAATATAAAAACAATTAACATCACGGCCAGGGGAAAAAGGTAACGTACAATTAGCCAAGCCCGGGTAAAAAGATGAGTAGCACCCAGTGATTTGAACAGGGCGTAAGCCATTATCCGCCCCAGTACCAGCATAACTAATGCAAAGAGTATAACTAGAGCCAGGGCTATAGTAAAAAAAAGTGCTATTCCCCGTACTTTCCAAAAAGGACGGGTTTCTTTTTCGCCGTAGGCTTTGTTGATACCCCGGATAATAGCATTTACTCCATTAGATGCGGCCCACAGTGTAAAAATCATTCCCAAAGATAGGAGGGTCTGGCTGCGAGCGTTAAGGGTCTCCAGAACTATGTTTTCCACCTCGGCATAGGCTTGAGTTGGTAAAAACCGGGCCAAGCTGTTTAATGATAAAGCTAAACTGTCTGGCATAGTTGTATAGCTTAAGAGGGTTATTATAAATACAAGAAAAGGGAAAAAAGCCAGTAACAGATAATAGGTGAGCTGAGCTCCTAAAGCAGTAACTTCGTCATCTTGAAAACGCCGATATAATTCATGGAGGATAATTACCAGGTCAGACATAAGCCGTCCTTTCCGAAATACGGGGTCTTAGTACAAGATTTGCAAATTCCCTATAAAAAACACTGGAAAAATTATCGAATCTAAGATAAAAAAATCAGGAGGATGTTTCATTTTATTAACACCAGCCAACAAAAAGACCCGCCTTAAGGGCGGGTCTCGTATTTGTATAATTATTACATGGCAGCAGATGAAGATTGACGGCTAGGTTTATGGTGGCGATCCCGTAATTTTTGTATAACGAAAGCAATGCTTAAAAGAGCCAGGCCAAGCAGATCCGTGGTAATATTAGGATCGATCATCAGCAAACCACCTACAAAAAACAACAGACGTTCCGGCCAATAAGCTCGGGTTACAAAATAGGCGGATACTGCTGCTGCTATGCCGATCATGCCGATAACCGAAGTGACTATGATCATAAGAACGTCTACCGGAGTAGTATTAATCATCAGCATAGCCGGGGAAAGAACAAATATATAGGGTACCAAAAAGGCAGCTATAGCAATTTTAGAGGCATTAACCCCGGTCATAAGAGGATCGCTACGGGCAATCCCTGATCCGGCAAATGCTGCCAGGGCTACCGGAGGAGTAATATCAGCAATAATACCGAAGTAAAAGACAAACATATGAGCAGCTAGTATGGGAACTCCTAACTGGATAATGGCTGGAGCTGCAATAGTGGAGGTAATAACATAGTTAGCTGTAGTAGGTACCCCCATACCTAAAAGAATTGAGGTAATCATAGTCAGAAACAGGGTAGGTAGTAACTGACCATGGGCCAGTACTATCAAGGCGGAAGCCAGTTTTAAACCTAGTCCGGTTTTAGTTACTACACCAATAATAATTCCAGCGGTAGCACAGGCAACTACAACACCTAACGCTGACCGGGCGCCATCTTCCAAACCTTTAATAATATCCCGTAAAGAAATGCGGGTAGAGGAACGCAACATAGAAGCAAGAATAGCCAGAGCTATACCCCATAAGGCGGCCCGCATGGGGGTCTTACCGGTTACCAGCAGGTAGACGATGGCAATAAGCGGTATAGCCAGGTGACCTCTTTCTAGCAAGAGCTTGCCCAATTTTGGTAGTTGTTTACGAGGAATCCCCTGCAGACCTTCCTTTTTTGCTTCCAGGTGTACACAGATCATAACTCCGGTATAGAAAAGCAGGGCTGGAATTACTGCTGCCTTAACAATATGAATATAAGGTACCCCAACGAAGTCAGCCATTAAAAAAGCAGCTGCACCCATAATAGGAGGCATTAATTGGCCACCGGTAGAGGCGGCTGCCTCAACTGCACCGGCAAATTCCGGACGATAGCCGAGTTTTTTCATCATGGGGATAGTCAGGCTACCGGTACCAGCTACGTTAGCAACTGAACTGCCGGAAACAGTACCCATAAGACCACTGGAAATAACCGCTACTTTAGCCGGACCGCCTCGGGCCCATCCGGCAATAGCATTGGCCAGGTCAATAAAAAACTTCCCCAGGCCAGTTTTCTCCAGGTAGGCGGCAAACAGGATAAATAGAAAGATAAAAGTGGAGGATACACCCAGGGGGATACCAAAAATACCCTCAGTAGTAAAATAAAGATGTTCTATTAATAACTCCAATTGTACTCCGCGATGAGCAAAGGTTCCCGGAATGTAAGGGCCGGCAAAGGCATAGGCAATAAAGCAGCAGGCGACAATGATAACGGACTGACCCCCTAATATTGTACAAAAACTCTTAATGTCTGGCTGATACTTAGAATTTGAAAATTTATATAAACTGGCTTTGCCAGGATCATTATTATACCCTTACAGACTGGATTTTTAAGGATTTCTGCTGTAACAGGTGGTACGCTTCATTTGGAGTATGATATTTCAAACTGGAATGAATCCGCACTGCGTTGTAGTCTTTTATGAATTGGCTTACCGTATCGTAAGCTTCGGCATAACTTTGGAATTCATGCTTGCTCAGACATTCTCCTTCTAGGATGGCATTGAAAGATTCAATGTGAGCATTTTTATTGGGTGTACGACAAGGAATACGCTCATGTTCAACGCCGAATTTAATACAGCTTTCATCAAAATGATGACTGATAAACTGTGGCCCATTGTCACTTCGGATGACTAAATCATCGGTTCCATATACCTGACGTTTAAACATGGCTGCCTGTACAGTACGTGCAGCATCCTGAGCATTACAGTTTAGGCCGATGTGGTAATCCACAATAACCCGATCAAACACGTCTATGATAGGCAGAATATAAAAGAAACGGTTTTCTCCAGTAATATAGCCGTATTTGAGATCGATTTCCCACAGACGATTTGAAGAAGTAATTTCATGGTTCCGTGCCAGTCGTCTGGGATGCTTTGCTTTAAGTTTACGCTGCGGTTTCAATATATCCAGTTCTTTACACAAACGATATACTTTCTTTTTATTGATGATAAGCTGGTATTTCCGTCTGAGCGCCCAGGTTAATTTGTGGTAACCATAGTATTCTCCTTCAGCGAAGATGAGTTCACAAAGCCATTCTTTAACCTGTTCATTGCTTACAAATCTGCCATCGTTAGTGCAGGTACTTGCAGTTGTCGGGTGGCCGCCTCTGTGATTAAGTGCAGAAACTGGATGCTTCAAATGGTAATAGTATGTTGAGCGGCTAAGCCCGACCAATCGCAATACAAGGGTTTTATGATATCCTCTTGATATCCATTTGCTGGATATATCTACTTTATCTTGAATTGTGGGTTCGTTTTTTTTACAAGATCCTTAAGAATGGCTATTTCAAGGTCTTTTTCGCCCAGCAACTTTTTAAGTTTCTCGTTTTCAGATTCCAATGCTTTAGCGCTTTGATTATATGGTCCGATTCTAACAGGGATTGGTCCTATTCCAATACTATTGTGATTCTTATGTTCTCTAACCCAACGACTGACCATGTTGGCAGATAAATCATTCTTCCGGGCCACAATAGCGGCATTGCCAACTTCCAGAGATTCTTTAACAATCTGATCTTTAAATTCTTGTGAGTACCTTTTACGTTGCATATTGCCCCCTCCTGTTTTAAAAGGTACCAGATTAAGATACTTTGTCCAAGTCGGTTAGGGGGCTAAAGAGATAATAGGCCAGCCAACTACCCGACGGGCTGCTTCCAAAACAAGTAAAACCCCCAGACCACCCAAGATCATATCGGGAAGGGTAGCCATTCCTGCCCGTAATACCAGGTCATTATAAAATACCACAATATAAAGAGGGGCTGCGGCGGCGACTATGGCTAGTAGACCATCCAGCCAGTGTAAATTTTCACGGGACCAGGATTTGCGGCTGGGATACAAAAGGAATACTAGTGCCATAGCAAAGCTTAAATGCACGGCCCGCTGGATATGAGCATCTAGTACACCAAACATAGCCGTCCAGATCTGAAACACTGAAAAACTAATGGCTATTAAAGCAACTACCCATTTGCCCCACCCACCAAAGCGGCGGTAGTCTGACTCCCGGTCATATTTGGCCAAAAGTTCATTAATATTAACTTCATCTTGTACTGCATTACAATTGGTTTGGTTGTTCAACGATTAACCTCCTCTTACATGGGAAACCTGCCAGATCGTTATAAAGAGGGGAAAAACTTTTGCCTCGATTTCCAACAGGCTCCCAGGGGCAAAGTAGTATTTAAATTGGTAGTGCTGGCCATGATAAAGTAAACCTTGGTGGGCCAGCGGCATGAATCCAATTCGGATTTTATTAAACTGGCGGTTCAGGCCACTGAGCACAAATGTCCCGTTATCATTAACAAGGTTTCCTTCTTCGGGAAGAAACGGGAGACCCACCCCCAGTGATCGATACGTAGTAGAATTAAGCACCAATTTATTCCCCGGTGCCAGAGAAAAATGCTCCTGCACCGGGGTTTTTTGTACGGAATGGACATATTCCAAAGAAAAGGTCTTTCCGTGGACCAAGGGGATAACCAGGGCTGGAGGGTGATCCGGTTCTGATACTAGCAGAACTGGTACCGGAAACATTACTAGTACCACCATAACCAGTACTACCAGCCCGCGCTTGATCCAAGGTATTTTCAAAAAGACCACCTTCTAATTATTTTTCATTAAAGAATTTTTCTGCTCCTGGATGCATAGGAATAGATACTCCATCACTGGCAGATTCAGTGGTAATATAAGCACCTACGGAATGAGCTGCCTTTAAGCGATCCAGGTTGTTATAAATAGCCTTGGTGATCTGGTAAGCAGTATCTTCGTCCATCTCATCAGTTACTACCAACATAGCCTTAACAGCTATAGAATGAACGTCTTCCTTCTGGTTAGGATAGCTTTCAGCAGGAATGGTTACTTTGGTATAGAACGGATAATCTTTTATAAGTTGTTCAGCAATTTCGTCATCAACAGAAATAAGAACTACATCATGCTGGGCAGCAATATCCTGGATAGCTGCCGTGGGGAATCCAGCTGTAATAAAAGCGGCATCTATATTACCGTCTTTCAGGCTGTTGGCAGCTTCCGCAAAAGACAGGTATTGAGCTTTTATGTCATCATAGGTAATACCATAAGCCTTCATAACCTGGCGTGCATTAGCTTCTACGCCGCTGCCAGCAGCACCAACCGCTATACGTTTACCTTTAAAATCAGCCACGCTGGTTATGCCGGTTCCTTTCAGGGTTACGATCTGAACAGTTTCGGGATAAATGGTAGCTAGAGCTTGTAATCCCTCTACTTTACCGTCTTTAAACATTTCTATGCCATTAGAGGCATAATAGGAGATATCGTTTTGGATGAAAGCCATCTGTACACTGCCACCTTTGAGCAGGTTTACATTGGCAACTGATGCTCCGGTAGATTCAGCAGTAGCATTAACACCTTCGATATTGTTGTTAAGTATTTCTGCTATAGCTCCACCCAATGGGAAATAAGTTCCGGCGGTACCGCCAGTTGCTATGTTAATAAACTGGGTATCGGCCTTTTTATCACTATCATTAGAAGTTGATGAACCACACCCGACTACAAAGGTGGCCAGTAGTGCTATAGCTACCAGCAAAACAATTCCGTGTTTCATAGGTCTTAACATCTGTTTGCCTCCTTAATTTTAGTTTGCTTAATGATGTGGAATTACCCCTTACTATCTCCCCCTTCGTGGGGAAGGAAAGCTTACGAAAGGGGTTAAATCATGCCCATAGAAAAGTATTCCAACCCTCCTTTGATTTTAATAAACGTAATTAGACCTGATCTTATTAAATTTAACAATAATGGTCGATTTCCCTTTTTTTGTGGGAATCAACCCGATAAATCTTATGGTAGGTATAGCCCGACATAATAATATTACATGATTTTAAGATACTGTGGTTGAGTTCTTCGACTTTTTCTAAGTATTTATTCTTACCAAATCTGGATGTTCCCACCGGTAGGAATAGGGGGATGTTTCCGTTGTTCCCTTTTGGCATGTTTTATTTAGCTATTGTGATAAAATTGGGCCAGGGAAAAATTTGCGCTACTATAAACGGTAGTCAAGATGGTGAACCGGTATTAAATCAAACCATATGAACCGGGAGGATATATGCTGGAGAATATTAGTGCGAGAGATATTCTGGATTTAATAATCCTGATAAACATAGTTTTTGTAGCGGTGGTGGTCCTTTTTGAGCGACGCAACCCAACTGCTACTCTGGTCTGGCTATTACTATTGGTTTTTGTGCCTTTACTAGGTTTTATTTTATATCTATTGTTAGGGCAGGATCTACGGAAAAAGAAGCTGTTTTATTTAAAAAAGGAAGAAGAAAAGCATATTGACCATTTAATCAGCCAGCAGGATCGGGAATTACATAGTAACCAACTAGTTTTTAAAGATCCACATATAGGCAGTTACCGGGATATAATCCACCTGCACTTAAAAAGTGATCAAGCTCTGTTTACTCAGGACAATCAGGTGGAGATTTTTACCGAAGGAGAACAGCTTTTCCAAGCGATGCTGGAAAGTATCAGCCAGGCGAGCCATTATATACACATGGAATACTACATCATACGTGATGATTCCCTGGGTCGAGCTATAGTTGATTTATTAAGTCACAAGGCTCGGGAAGGTGTTGAAGTAAAATTGCTTTATGATGGAATGGGGTGTATACGACTACCACAAGGCTTTTTCCGTCTGTTACAGGAGGCGGGTGGTGAAGTAGCCAGTTTTTTCCCTCCCTTTGTTCCTTATATTAATGTTCGTATTGATTATCGTAACCATCGTAAAATTTGCCTGGTTGATGGACAAGAGGGATATGTGGGAGGATTTAATGTTGGGAATGAATATAGAGGTTTATCAAAAAAATTTGGACGGTGGAGGGATACTCACCTGCGTATACGAGGAAGTGCCCTGGATGGTCTACAAAAGCGTTTTTTAATGGACTGGAGGTTTGCTAGTCACCAGAAAGATTTTAAGGTGATGGATAAAAAATACTTCCCCCCGCGACCAGCAATGGGTGAAAGCGGCCTGCAAATTGTATCCAGCGGGCCGGATGCTCCCTGGAGTTCTATACGCAACGGATATCTAAAAATGATCGGGCGGGCCCAAAAAAACATTTATATACAGACCCCCTATTTTGTCCCTGATGAAAGTGTACTGGAAGCACTAAAAGTGGCAGCACTATCTGGAGTAGATGTACGCATTATGATTCCCCGCAAAAAAGATCACCCCTTTGTACACTGGGCGGCCCTGTCGTATATAGGAGAACTTTTAGAAGCTGGGGCACGCTGCTACTACTATGAAGATGGATTTCTGCATAGCAAGGTAGTTACTACGGATGGCTTTTTTAGCAGTGTCGGTACCGCCAATCTAGATGTACGCAGTTTTCGGCTTAATTTTGAAATTAATGCTTTTATATATGATGCCCGGGTTACCCAATACCTGGAAAAGCACTTTAACAGGGATCTAAGTAATTGTACTGAAATTACCATGGAACAGTACTGCCAGCGCCCAACCAGGGTTAAAGCCAAAGAAGCTTTTTCCCGTTTACTTTCACCGCTACTATAAGATTGATTGCCCTAGCCAAAATTGTCAATTAACCGTTTGTAGTTTCCGGTGGAAGTTTATAGATTAGGAAGAGCAATATTTTATAAATAATGTATTATAGCTAATCAAACAGGCTTTCTTATGGCTAGTAATAATGATGTTATGATAATGTTAAGTAGAAGCAGCCCAAAGAGCAACCGGGATAGCATGTCAGCTGAGCAAACTACCAAGTACCAAGCTACCACTCCTCCATAGCTAAGGTCATCCTTTGATAGGGGTGGACTATGTTTCATAAAAGTATTTGGTACTCTTTATAAGTCTTGCCCTTCCCGAGAACTGGCAAGAAAAGTCAACGGGAACATTGGCACAAGTCCAATCACACCGTGTGCAGGACTGAAAGGGAAAGTGTAGTCGTACCCCTGGCTGCCCAAGGATGTTTGCTGGTGCAATTGCCTTCCCCCAATAAGGTCCGCTTATTATGAATGTAATGTGAATAATGAACTTATTAAGATTTATGCAGGGAGTTATGATATGCAGGTACATATTCTGGCCAGTGGTAGTACTGGCAATGCCGTTTACTTTCAATTCGGAAAGGCCCGTATCCTAGTTGATGCCGGCATCAGTGCCCGCCGGATTGAAAAAGGATTAGCGGAAATAGGAGTAAGAGGCAGGGATCTGGATGCCGTCTTGATCACCCACGAACACCAGGATCATATCCAGGGATTAGATGTATTTATACGGCGCTACCAGATTCCCGTTTACGCCCGGGAGCGAACCTGGGCAGGAATAAAGTGTAGTGAAAAATTTCCCCGGAAATGTTGCCAATATATAACGGCTGGTTTCGATCTGGGACCTATAAAGGTAGAGCCTTTTTCCATTTCTCATGATGCTGCTGATCCAGTAGGCTATGCTTTTTACTATGGGCAAAGAAAATGGGTTATGGCTACTGATCTGGGCATGATAACTCCAGGGGTAGAAAAGGCTATGGCCGGTGCTGATCTATTAGTGTTGGAATCTAATCATGATGTAGATATGCTGGTTAAAGGACCCTACCCCCTGTTTTTAAAACAGCGCATCCGCAGTAGCAAAGGGCATCTTTCCAACCTGGATGCAGGCCAGGTTTTAGCTCGATTACCGCGGCAGCGACCCATGCAGGTCTTTTTAGCCCACTTAAGCCAGAAAAACAATAATCCCCGCCTAGCCTACCAGACAGTCAGTGCGGTTTTGCAGCAATCCGGATGCCTGCTAGGAGATGAAATACAATTAAACTATACCCACCCGGATCATACCGCTAGTTACATCGCCCGCTAGATTGATCCATGCAAAATAGGGACAGGGGGACAGGTTTACTGTCCCCCTGTCCCCCCGGGCTTTTCCGGAACATTTAGGTTCGCCTTACCGTATACCCCCATCAGGCTAATTATGCCGCTGCCGAGGTACCCCTCCCAGATAACTTACCAGCGGAGTCAGGCTGACTATCCAGATCAGCAGCCAAGTGATCGCGGCGGTAGCTGCAAACAAAGCCAGCATACCAGGTACTCCCTGCCATATATTAGCCCATCCCGGCACCCAGGTCAGCTCCATCAGCACCGTCAGTACCAAGGGATGCAACAGGAATATAAAAAAAGACTGTTCAGCCAGCCAGGCAATCCAGTACCTGCTCTTCCGTAAAATCGGTTCCAGGTGGATAGCCAGCAGCAACAGAAAAGGGTAACTGCACAAGCTGTAAATAAATACTCCCGGGCGCAGGGAGGAAAAATATGCTTCACCCTGGTATCCTTCTACAAGAAGAATAATAAGGCTAGCTAGGTATATAAAGGTCACTGTTTTACTACGGGAGCTAAGCATTGAATTAAGTTTTTCCCGGTAACCTGCTAACCACATGCCAATGACAAAATAAAAGAGCCATTCCGGAAACAGAGCTGAATAATACCACTGGAGGGAAGGAAGAGTTATCCCCCCAGTGTCATTGGCATAGATTAGAATAATAGCTACACAGCTTACCATAAATGAACAGAGAAGCAGTTTTAACGGGTAGCGCTTTAACCAGTGGCTCAGCAAAGGGTATAATAAATAAAGCTGAAAAACAATGATGAGAAAATACAGGTGAAAAAAAGCAGTCCCATGCAGCAGATGGCTGCCTAGTCCGGATAGCCACAGGAGCAGATTACCCCCTGAATTATGCTGGTACAACTCTATCAGAAGGGCATAAATTACGGTCCATACAATATAGGGAATTAGCACCCTGCCAAAGCGGCGCCGGTAAAAATTCTTAACTGTTAGTGGATGCCTTTGTTCCCCATAAACCAGCAAGAAGCCGGACATAATCACAAAAAGGGGGACCGCATTTCGGGACGCCTGGTTAAGAATAAATGCTACCGGATTTAACAAGGCATAGCCGGCAGTGATATGGATAGCCATTACGGCTAGGGCAGCCAGGGCTCGCAGCATGTCATAGGCAAAAATACGTTTACTCATCACTTAATTTTCCTTTCCGCAAACAGTTTAATTGTAGCATAATAGTAATTACCTATGATTTTTTTGATAGGAAATTCTCGCTGTTATCAGTGACAGGATTAGATTTTTCCGTTATACTTGTCGCTAATGGGAACCACCCAGATGTGGCAATAAATTGAAACCGTCAGGTTAGAATTACGGAGAGATAAAGCAGGTAAGGCGGGTTCGGGTTTTATCCGGAAAAATTAATAATAAAACTGAACTTATCAAGAGAGGTTGAGGGACGGGCCCGATGACACCCGGCAACAGCTGGCTTTAAGCCAGAAATGTGCCAAATCCTGCAGGATAATCCTGAGAGATAAGAAGGGTTGATTTTTAGACCACTTCTTATTCGGAAGTGGTTTTTTAAACCGGGTAAGGAGGTTGAAGTATGAACAAGAAAATGGAATTAGAAACGATGGTCGTTCAGGAAGGATATAAACCAGAACCGGGACAGCCCCGGATACTACCGGTATATCAGAGTACCACTTATTTTTACGATCAAACTGATAAGGTAGCGGGACTGTTTGATCTGACTGAAACCGGTCATATGTATACCCGTATCAGTAATCCTACCCTAGAGCAAGTAGAAGCTAAAATTGCTGCTCTGGAGGGAGGAGTTGGGGCAGTAGCCACTTCTGCCGGGCAGGCAGCCGTTGCTCTGGCACTGCTTAATATTTGTCAGGCCGGGCAGCATATTGTGGCTGCTAGTACCCTTTATGGTGGTACCCATACCTTACTGGATTCTACATTTAGAAAAATGGGAATTGACACTACTTTTGTTAATCCTGACGCTGCAGAGGAGGAAATTGAGGCTGTTTTCCGGCCACAAACCCGGGTCCTCTATGCTGAAACTATTGGTAATCCAGGTATGAATGTTTTGGATTTCGAGAAATTCAGCCGGGTAGCCCGCCGCCAGGGGGTTCCTCTGATTGTAGATAATACTTTCCCTAGCCCCTACCTGTGCCGGCCATTTGAACATGGGGCCAATATTGTGGTTCATTCGGCTACTAAATATTTGGACGGTCATGCCACCAGTTTGGGAGGGTTTATTGTAGATGGAGGAAATTTCCCCTGGGACAACGGTAAATTTCCGGAATTGACCGAACCTGATCCTAGTTACCATGGAATTTGCTATGTAGACACTTTTGGGGGAAAAGCCTATATAACTAAAGCTCGAGTACAATTATTGCGTGATCTGGGGACCTGTATGAGTCCATTTAATGCCTTTTTGATAAACCTGGGTATGGAGACTTTGGCTCTGCGAATGGAACGGCACAGCTATAATGCTTTAAAACTGGCTAGTTACCTAAAAGACCATCCCCAGGTGGCATGGGTGAATTATCCTGGGCTAGAGAATCATCCTGATTACCATTTTAGTTGCCGGTACCTGCCCCGGGGGGCCAGTGGAATTCTTACCTTTGGTTTAAAAGGGGGATTAGAAGCGGGTAAACGCTTTATAGATAGTGTTAAGCTGGCTGCTTTGGTAGTTCATGTAGGGGATATTCGTACCTCGGTTTTACATCCTGCCAGCACTACCCATAGTCAACTTGACCCCCAGGCCCAAGCCGAGTCCGGGGTGACACCAGATATGATACGGGTTTCAATAGGAATAGAAAATATTAATGATATTATTGCTGATTTCGAGCAGGCTATTTTCCAAGCTACATCATACTAAAGAGGTGATATTGGTAAATGCCCATTATAATACCTGAGAACCTTCCTGCAACTGATACTCTTATTAAAGAAAATATTTTTGTTATGAATGAATGCCGGGCAGTACATCAGGATATCCGGCCTCTAAGGATTGGTATTGTTAACTTAATGCCTAATAAAAGTACTACTGAGACCCAGTTACTGCGCCAGCTTTCTAACTTTCCTATTCAGATGGAAATTGAACTCATTACTACGGCCAGTTACACTTCCCGTCATACCCCGGAGGATCACCTGAAGAACTTTTACCGGACCTTTGAGGAGGTGCGTCATACTAGGTTTGACGGTATGATCATTACCGGGGCACCGGTGGAAAAACTCCGCTTCGGTGATGTGGCCTACTGGGATGAATTAGAGGATATTATGAATTACACTGTAGATCATGTAACCTCGACCCTGCATATATGCTGGGCGGCTCAGGCAGCTCTTTATTACCATTATGGGATTCATAATTATTTATTAGATAAAAAACGATTTGGGGTGTATAAGCATCATGTTACTAACCCACGGTGTGAGTTAGTGCGCGGATTTGATGACGAATTCTGGGTACCCCATTCCCGGCATTCGGAAAACCGGCGTGAGGATATTGAGAAAGTTAAGGATTTGCAGATACTGGCTGAGTCAGATGAGGCCGGGGTATATCTGGTAGCTAGTCGTGATGGCCGCCATATATTTGTCAGCGGACATTCCGAATATGAATGTGATACCTTGTGGCAGGAGTATAAACGGGATCTAGAAAAAGGGGAGTCTATTCAGGTTCCCTGCAACTATTTCCCTGAGGATGATCCTGCCCGGCAACCGCTGGTTCGCTGGCGCAGCCATGCCAATTTATTATACTCTAACTGGTTGAATTATTATGTTTACCAGATGACTCCTTATAATCTTAATGATTAAACTAACTGCTAATAAAAGGGAAACCGGGGAACAGTTCTTCTGTTCTCCGGTTTCCCTTTAAGTTTAGACTTTGGCAACGGGGGAGTAGTCTACCCCAAAAGTATCTACGCTTACCTTTTTCATTTTTTGATCTTCCCGGGGCCGATCCCGAAAATCGGTGGGGGTTTTTACTATATCATCTACTATATCCATACCTTCAGTTACCTGGCCAAAAGCAGCGTAGTTGCCGTCCAGATGAGGGGCATAATCCAGCATTATAAAGAACTGGGAGCCGGCTGAATCTGGGTGAGCAGATCGGGCCATAGACAATACGCCGCGGGCATGTTGGAGTGAATTGGGAAATCCGTTACTGGTAAATTCACCTTTAATCTGGTAGCCAGGTCCACCGGTACCTATTCCTTTAGGGCATCCGCCCTGAATCACAAAGCCAGGAATGACCCGGTGAAATATTAAGCCATCGTAGAATCCTTGCCCTGCCAGGGCGATAAAATTGGCTACGGTATTAGGGGCAATATCCGGGTACAATTCTGCTTTGATCACCCCGCCATTTTCCATTTCAATAGTCACCAGGGGATTTTTATTCATACAACCATCCTTTCATCTATTTTATAGAAGCTGCTAACTGGTTATTTATAATCTTAGGGAGGATACTTTTAGCCGACCAGCCGATTAAAATACGGTAATAGATCTGCTCCGTCAGAGGCGAGTCCGAATTAGTACCTACCTTAATAAGGTGTTAATGGCTTTATTATACCAGTTTAGATAGTTTTTTATTTGAATAGGTTCTATTGTATGTGGATTAGGTATCTAAAAAAGCCATCCGTAGTAACTACCTTGCTATGCAGAAATCCATCTTCATAGTAGTAGCAGCGTGTGGGGGATAGGGGTTAATAAAACTGCCCGGGTATTTAGATTAGCTTGGTCTTGCCATAAGTGCTTGCTTATAAAAACCTAAGACTGGAAAGGGCTGGATTAAACTATACTTATAACCGGGTTATGAAACCATTAAGCTTGGCTAATTATATTAGGTGGGTATTCATGACGGAGAAAATAACGATTTGCCTATATGATGCGAAAAGCCCATGGCTACAGTCGGATGGTGCATTATTGAGACTGCAAGGCGGGTAATTCATCATGCAGAAAGTAATAAGATTCACCCTGGTAATAAAAAAGTAAACGGGATACCCCCCGGAAATGTACAGGTTAACTATCCGGATGGATATGTCAATAAAAAAGGAGCAGGAAAGTAATCCTGCTCCCGTTATAAGTTTAGCGGATCTGTTGAGACCAGAGTTGATCGGCGGTTTTGGACCAGTCAGAAGCTACCTCTTCGCATTTGGCGGTGAGGTTATCGACTGATTCCATATCACCTGGTTGCGTAGATCGCGCCCCGGAAATATGTACCATATCCCGTAACTTGTGGGGATTATCTAACAGGGGACAGGGACGCAGGTGGTTTTTGTTGAAGGGCTGGTTTTGGTGGTACTGTAAAAAAAGAGGTGATTGTAGGGCTTCTAAAAGGCTTACATCTTTTATGTTTACGTTGGAATAATGAATAAATGCACACGGTTCCACATCACCATTAGCATTGATATGCAGATATTTTCTACCTCCGGCAATACAACCCTGGGAGAATTCACCGTCATTCCAAAAATCTATAACGAAAATAGGCCTGGTGTTGCGAAGCTTGCGTACCCGCTGGTACATATAGGCTCTTTGCTCAGGTGTGGCAACTAGACTAAGGTCGGCATTTTTCCCTAGTGGCATATACGTAAAGTACCAGCCAAAGAGACAGCCCTTATCGACCATTAGATCGATATAAGCGTCAGATCCTACCACATCAGTATTTTTGCTGTGATAGCAGGTGGAAAAGCCAAAAGGTACCCCATGTTCCTTAAGTATATCCATAGCCTTCATCACCTGCTTAAAGGTGCCATTTCCCCTGCGCATGTCGGTTTCTTCTTCAAATCCTTCTACACTGATAGCCAAGGCAAAGTTAGCAGCTTTAACCATTTGACGGGCTATTTCATGATCTACTAAAGTGGCATTAGTAAAGGCTAAAAACATACAATCATCGTGTTCGGCAGCAAGCCTAAGCAGATCCTGGGCACGAATCAGAGGTTCCCCACCGGAGAATATATACATATAAGTACCTAATGCTTTACCTTCTTCAATAATCCGGTTCATGGTTTGGTAGTCTAATGAAGAGGATTTGGCATATTCTGCTGCCCAGCACCCCAGGCATTTGAGATTACAGGTAGCGGTGGGATCCATCAGGATGGCCCAGGGAATGTTACATGCATACTTTTTGGAGAGCTCTTCGTTGATAGGTACCCCCATAATAGTCGAATTAACCATAAAATTAATGATAAATTTTTTCAATACATTAGTATCATACTGGGAAAAAACCTTCCTAATAAATTGATTCCAGTGGTTATCCGGGTCGCTGAGGATTTTGTGAAAGGCTTGGGCATATTTTTTATGGTCTGCCTTAGTAACTAGCTTTTCTCCCCAGTTTAGCAGCTTGCCCAGATTTTCAATAGGGTCTTTTTCAATATAGCTGATGCCTTCCTTAAGAACAATCGAACTGATAAGCTGTGTGGTCGATTTCATATTATCTCCTCCCCGTAGTATAGCTAGATGACAGGCAATTGCTGTGCTGCTAGGGGAATCAAACCAGAAGGCCGATACTATGGTACCCTCAACTTGATTATGGATCAAAGACTTTTTTTTCAGTTAGACGGTATTTACTTAATCTCTCCAGATCTTTCCTGCACTGTTCCAACTTCCCCACTTCCCACTCTAGAAAGGCAGTCAGAATCGGGTGATTTTCCATCATTTGATGATTTAGCTGGTAGTACACCCATTGGGCTCTTTTTTCATAGGTGATAAGATGGGAATGTTTCAGGCGGCTTAGATGTCTGGAAACATTGGATTGCTTAACCCCGAGAATAGTTTCGATTTCTCCCACGGTCAGCTGTCCATGTTGGAGTAGATTAAATATTCGCAGTCTGGTTTCATCCCCAAGTGCGCGCATTACCTGGATTAATTTCATAGAGCACCTCCCTTTACGGCAATATTCATATATAATCATATACTAAAACTGAACCAAGAAAATGTCAAAAAAATCATAAAAATCTGTGCCGATAAAATAAAAAAGCAGCCTAAGTTGATGCTCGGTATAGGATTTAGATCAGACTACCAGGTTACGCAAAGAGCTGTTGCTGGGAAGCCACTGTGAGGCAGGAGGTAACTCAGCCTTTAATTTACGGTAATATTGCTTATGGGAGGATATTTTTTTAAGGAGGTTTACTAGGTGGTCAATCTCCCGGTGAGTATTATAAGCCGCCAGGCTAATTCTAACCATGCCGGGCAGTTCTTCCAGCCCTTTTTCCAAATAAGAAGCATATGACTGCTGATCTTCATCTAAACCCATAAGTTTGCGTACATAGCCCTGGGCACAAAAGCATCCGGTTCTAACTCCTATGCCTCCTTCCAGGCATAGTAGGTTTCCTAGTTGATTATGGGAGATTTCCTCCAGATTAAAGCTGATGACTCCTACCCGGGGCATGCTGCCATATACAGTTATACCGGGGAGGGAGGATATTTTTTCTAACGCATAACTAGTTAGCTGCTGTTCATAAGCACAAATCTCGGACATACCCACCTTTTGTAAGTATTTAAGGGTTTCTGCTAAAAGAAATGTTCCTACAACATTAGGAGAACCAGCTTCCTCTTTATCTGGCAGGTCAGTCCAGATTACATTATGGTTAGTTACCAGATCTACTGTACCTCCTCCCTGGTATTCCGGTTCTCCCCATGCGAAGGTACGACGAGGTCCGATTAAGACCCCGCTGCCAAAAGGAGAAAATATTTTATGTCCAGAGAAAGCTAGGTAATCAATATGCTGCGGGTGGTGATCTGGTTTCATATCTACTGGATGGTGAGGAACCAGCTGAGCTGCATCTACCAGCAGAGCCGCTCCATATTCATGGGCCATCTCTGCAATAAGGTGAATGTCATTGATATGGCCGGTTACGTTAGATGCCCCACATACGGTAACCAGTTTAACCCGGGGATAGTAGCGGCGTAGGATATTTTTAAGATCTGCCAGGTCTAAAAGGCCTTTCTCATCCACCCGGACGTATTTCACCTTACCTCCCCGGCGCCAGGGAAGATCATTAGAATGATGTTCCATTTCGGTGCTGACTACCAGAGCGCCATTATTTAAAGGTAGGCGATAGGATAGCTTGTTAATGGCTTCGGTAGTGTTTTTTAGCATAATAACGGTATTATGATTCAGGTCAGCGCCTACAAAATCAGCTATTATCTCATGACAGTGATCATAAATCTGTGAGCATATGATCGATTTATGGCCTGTACCCCGGTGAACACCAGAATACCAGATCAGAAATTCCTCCAATTTGGACATAACCGGTTGTAATGCAGGGGTACTGGCCGCATTATCAAAATGTACATAGGGCACACTTTTACCGATTCGGGTAGTTACCCGCTGATCAATTCCGATGACACTTTTGCGGAATTTTTTTACCGAAGGTCTGCGCATAATTTATTACCATCCTGATAGTGCGTTTTATCTATACTATGAACAGGATAAAGTTTTGACACAGCCCCTATAACCAATAGGTTACTTTTATGAAATCGGTGGGGATGACCAAATTTGTGCCTGACTTTAGGATGTAACATAAGCAAAAATGGCAAAAGGGAGTTTACTCCAGGAGTTTATCCTAATCTAAATAAATAATTGCATATCAGCATCCATAGCATCTTTAAGAAATTCTTTTACATCTACTACTTTTACTTCGGGAAGTAATTCCTCTGCTTTAAAACCCATAACCTCCATTGATAATTGGCAGGCATAAAAATTAACATTTTTTTTACGTGCCCCGGCCAAAAAATCGCGCAAACGAGGGGTCTGGTTTTCATCCATCATTTCCTGGAGCATAAACTTACCCAGACCGCTCATATTCATACGTGATAAGGGTAAATCTTCCGCACATTTGGGAGTCATAGTGGAAAACATTTTTTCATAAGCAGTTTTTTCTTCCTGGTTCATTTTATCGGGATCCCGTAGAAGCAGCAGCCCCCAGAAAGCAAAAAACATGGTAACTGATACCTTCATTTCCCGGGCTCCATTAGCCAGGATCAAAGCAGCCAGGGCTTTATCATACTCACCACTAAAAACGAGCAGGTTGATATGTTTTTGATCGTTCATAAGTGAAAACCTCCTTTCCAGATTACTTTTAGCATGGACGATAAAGGGACGGGTTATTAAAAAAATTATTTTAAGGGGTTAAAGATAGGGGCTTGTACATTAGACCGGAAAACATTCAGATAATATGATGATAAAAGGATGAAATCCTACGATTAGTTGCATAGCCGGCAGGGAAAATTGTGGTAAGAGTGGAACCCTAAAACTAAGGAGTGGCTTTGTAATATAGCATTAATGGGGTGGATGTTTATGGGAGGAAAGGATATGCAGCAGCGCATTATTTGGGCGGGGTTGATCGGTACTGCTTTGATCACCGCGATTTTTTTGAGTATAAAGCTACCAGTAATTTTGGCTGCCTTTATTGTAATGGGCCTGGGCTTAGTAGTTACCTATTACCTGGCGATGAGTAATAAGCGCCTGGTTTTAATAGAGGAAATGGAACGATTTGAACAGGGTGTAGTCAGGATGATCCTTCAAAAGGATATCCCTTCTGCTTTACAGCGACTTCAGGCGGTAAGCCGGACTATAGATAAGGAACTGGAAAGCCTGGTCTTTATAATAGATACCCAGGCTAATTTATCTTTACCGATTCCACCAGGTTGGGAGGATATCGCGGCAGCCCTTAAAGAGGGGAAACGGTTTTTTCAGGAGGAAAATGGTACCCGCAGGATAATGGGAAGTTCGGCGACAATAACCTCCTTATTAGCTGTACCGGTAGTAGTCCATGAGCAAGTTTTTGGGGCAGTAGCTGTTTACAGCTATCATAACCGATCCTTTACCGAAAATCACCGTAAGCGCCTTTATGGGTTATCCCTTCAGGCTGCTACCCTAATCGCTAATTTGCAGGAAAGAGAGCAGATTACTGATTATCATCGCCAATTACTAGTATCTTTGGTAGCTGGTATAGAGACCCATGATCCTGCTTTCCGGGGACATTCCCAGCGGGTTAATACTATAGCTGTATGGCTGGGGCGGCAACTGGGATTAGAAGCAGGGGAACTCAATGATTTGGGATATGCGGCCTGGTTGCATGATATTGGTAGAAGTGCTGGCGGAATAGATGAGGAGCATCCCCAGCAGGGAGTGGCTATGCTACCGGCTACCCTGAAATTTACTAGGGTACGGGAGGCGGTTCTTTATCACCATGAACGTTATGATGGTAGTGGCTATCCCAAAGGTTTGAGGCACACTGAAATACCGCTGGCCGCCCGAATTATAGCCGTGGCTGATATTTATGATGCCCTGACCCTGCTGGCCTCTTCCGAGGAAAGGCTAGAGCACCGATTGGCACTTGAGGTTATTAAAAAGGCTACCGGCAGCTTATTTGATCCGCTGGTGGTAGTAGCCTTGGAAGAGATAGAGGATAAACTGCAGGAGCTAACCCGTCAATGGATTGAATCGGAGCATGATGAGAACGGCAGGAAGGACTAGAAATGTTTTAAGGAAAAATATCCGGACACCAGGTAAGGCAATAGGTGACAATGAATTCTTAACCTTACTTCAACACCCCTACTCTTTCTAAAATAATTAGGGGTAATAGCTGACTATTAACCCTTAATTCCCTTCCGGAAAGAAAGTAAGATCAGGTTAATTAAACAGATTCTAAAGGAGATAAGGATTCCTACCGATAAATTATAGAGAATATGTATGTTATAGGTGGGAGAGTAGTTATATGAAATATTACCGCCAATTGATAATAAGTATTTTAGCCTGGGGGCTGGTTTTTCAACTGGGAGTAGTGGCCTGGGTACCAGTGGCCAGTGCTGATCAACTACCGGTGCAGGATTACCCGGAATGTATAGATTACAGCCCCCGAGGAGAAGCCGTAGATGAGAAAAATCTCTTAACAAGGCAAATTGAAGGTGCTACCCATTATTTTATCAGGTTAACCTTTCAGGGGCAGGGGAATTTAAGACTAAGCCAGGATGCGCTCCAGAGGATACGTAGCACCTGTCATTTCTATTCTGAGGGGGGCAGTCAGACCTCGATGATTGATGACGAGCTCCTGGTGAGAATGGAACAGAACCCGGATATACTTAGCTATCTTTTCAAACTGGATAGTTATGCCTATTTGTATATTCCGATTAAGCCTTTAAGGTCTCAGACCAGTTACCAGGTTTATATCGGACCAGGCATCATAGAAGATGAAAATGGCCATGGGAATCAGGCCCAGGTGTGGTCTTTTACTACCCTGGCCAATCCTATAGTCACAGGTCTATCCCCGGCTAGCCTAGGCGAGGACTACGAGTACTGGGAACCAGTACGCATTTATGGTGACTTTTTTGCGGATAGTGTAGAGGCAAGATTTTTTACCGATGGTAAAGACCGGGGTGAAGAGGCATATAAAGTGAAGGTAGCAGATGCAGACGGTAACCCTTTTGAAGATATAGACCAGCGCCGTTATTTGAAGGCATACCTGCCCAGGAAAGAACGGTTGGAACCAGGTTTATATCATGTCGAAGTAGCCAATAGTGATCACCATCGCCAGGTTTTGCACAATGCCTTGAGTATTGTGCAAACTTCTTCACTTCCTGTACCAGGGGATTTAGTAAGAGAACACAGGGCAGACCGCTATGGAGAAGTACAGGAGACCGTATTGTTAAGCCGGGATACCCTGAAGCTAAGTGATATTGGCCGAAATCGGGACTGGTTAAGACTAGATCTGGATAAATTGCTGGGCCGTGACACCTGGGAGAGCCATATCATACTAAAGCAGGATGCTTACCTGGGAGAGCTAGAGATTATTTCTAATTGGGCTGACCTTAATTTCTACGGAGTAAAGGCGTGGGCGGGGACAGGTGACCCGGTTTTAACCATAGGGCATGGTGCTCCTGGTGATATCCCTGCTCTGATCGGCAAGTTAGGGGTATTTAAGACCTGTTCTTCTTTCCTGGAAGTTAAAGGTGAAAATATCAATATAGATCTGGTAAAGGTGCGCCTGCCCTTCCTGGCACCGCCCGGGGCCGACCTACAAGTATTACGGTTTGATGATAAGCGGCGTATCTGGTTTGACCAGGCCTTCAGAATTGACTGGTTAAACAGCCAGGTCGTGTTTGACAGTCGTATCCCGGGGATTTTTATAGTTGTGGAACAGCCTCCCGGATGGGGGAAATAACCAGGTACGAGATACCTGTCATAAAGACCGATAAGATAGTCCGGGTTTTAATTAGATTCAGTTAAACTAGGAAATAGAGGAAAATGATGATCATAGTATTCGGGGGAGTTGATGAAGATGATGAAAAGATTTAGGGGGGCAGTAGTAGCAGTTATAGGCTTAGCTTTTATATTAGTAGCCGTAGCAGGCTTAAAACCGGTTATAGCTGCAGAAGAAGTTCAGATGGAATCGATAACCATCCTGAGAACCTATAATGAAGTTTTGGAAACCGTAGGAGGAGTTATTGAAATAGAGGGAGATTTTCTAAAAGATGCTATGGTACGGGTACAGACGGCCAAGGGATCACAGATACTGGGAGTAGATTTAGGTAAAAGAGTACATAATCTGGATGAGTTTCTAAAGTTTGAACTTAACAGTAATGAAATCGATGCTATTTATTTTAGTGATGGTTTAACGGTGGCCGGCAAAAAAGTTGCAACTGACAATAGCCTTATGCCTACTATCAACAGTGTAGAGCCAAAAGTCATCTATCTTAAAAAGGGTACTTTGCAGATTAATGGCAGTAATCTGCATAATGATGAATTGAGCTTTGGTGGTGGTACTTTCAATGGCACTATTAAACGAACCGAAAACACTATTACAGTGGAAAACCCTACCGGAGATCCCCAAATGCATGATATCGTATTTACCCGCCAATTGGAAGATGTTGCCAATGTAAGTCAAAAGGTAACTATCCGTAAATTGTATCAAAATCAATTCCGGGCTGTTTATCCCCTGGAGGTTAGCGATCTGGAAATGTACCCTAACAAAGGGGTTCCTGGGCGCACTACCGTATATTTTCAGGCTCCGCAACTAGACAAATATTCTGTCTTTTTCCTGCGCAATGTTACTGATCCTTACTATTCAGGGAATATGGGAACTGATCATGAATATATACCCCGGGTAGATGAGCGGGATACTATAAAAGTAAAGGTGCCTAATCTAATTCCCGGGACCTATAAGGTTGTGCTTACTAATTTTGTCAGCGGATCCCAGGCTAATCAGGACCTACGCAATCAGATTACCCGGGAAATGGTCGTGGGGGATTTTGTTATTATTAGTGCTGATAATGCACCGGAGATTGTTAACCTTAAACCGGCGGAAGGACCTAATGATGGTGAGACCCCGGTCACTATTGTGGGTAAGAATATAGAGGAACTATATATTGATAAACTGGAAATTGATGACGAAGTTAAAACCCGGGATCAAAAGTCTATACATGAAGCCGGAACGGTTTTAAAAATAAATTACGGGTCGGGTACTTACCGTCCAGGGGACAAACTTAAATCGGTACTGGTGGAAAAAGACCTTCGGGTTCATATTGGATCACCAGCAATTTTCCAGTCATTAGAGGAGCAGGATTTTATAAAAGGTAACAACCAGTATGACACTGTGAAGGTAGTTACCCAGGGTATATCTAGTCTGGATATGGCCAAAAACCCTAGCCAAGATGTAGTAATTGATATTATAACCACGATAACAGTAACTACAGCGGACGGTACTCCTACCGGTGAAATCTATGAATTTAAAGAACAGGTTAAAAGGGAAAAAGGATTTACTTATATACCCAGCTTTACTGAACCGGTGATAAATAAAGTTGTACCAGATAAAATTCAGGTGGTAGATGATGGGGGCTATCAAACCAGAGTAGATATGGTCTTAGGCATATACGGCCAAAATTTTAAGGTGACCCGTTATCTTGAACCGGCTACTGGGGAAGAAAAGATACTCTATCCCCGGGTAGATCTAGGGGGGGTAGTTTTTCTGGCCCGGGAGGGCAAAGACAAAAATCATGTAGTAGATCGTAATGGCAACCCCATGGCCGGGGCCAGTCTGGAAATCTTGGACGGTACTACTACGGTAGATGGATCTACCGGCTGGGATAGCGGTAACTGTATTTTAATAAGGATACCGGCCGGGCTTAAACTGGATCTGAAAAAAGATGGGCTGAACTTTCCCACTTATATTGAAATCACTAACCCTAAGACTGATTCCGGTGACTATGGTTATCCGTTAAGAAAAAGCGACATTATTCAATTTGTTACGGTAAGTGAGAATAAGACTCCAGTGATTACCGGGGTTACTCCTGAGGTAGTATCTGTAGAGGGAGAAAAGGGTATTCGTATTGAGGGGTACAATTTCCAGCCGGATGTAAAAGTGTTTTTAGGGGGAGCTGAGGTTAGTTTTAAGCGGGATCCTTCCTCACAATTAATTATATTTGATGCCCCTAAAGGACGGGAAGGTACTACCCGTTTAGTGGTAATGAATGGAGAAGGAGGACAGGATAGTACTAATTTTACCTATGTAAAGACTACTACTGATCCACGTATTTTTAAGGTTAGTCCTCCGGAAGGGACTATTAACAGCCTGGTAGTTATAAATGGGGATGTTTTTATGGCTCCCGATCCTACCGCTACCGAAACAGATATGGGAATATATCGTCTGATAGGCAGCCGGGTTTTATTTGACAATCAGGATGTAAACCAATACTATTACCAGCCTGATACTAACCGGATTGGATTACAAGGTTATACCGGCCCTGCTACTGATAAAATCTTACGGGCGGAGGGGGACCAGGTGGTACTGGCCGGATATTACTATAGTGTCCTATTAAAGGACCGGGATAGTAAGCAATTCCTGGTTTTTAAAGAGAACCATCAGGGACAAATTATTATTACTGATGGAGTAGGAGAATACATAGTTTCCGCTGACAGCGGAGTCCTGAAGGCTACTGACCGGACTGGCCAGGGATATAAATTAGCCCTTGCTTCTGGCGAAAAAGCTGATTGTATTACCTTAAAGGGTGCCGCTATTGAGAAAAAGCTGGATCTGGTTACACCATACCAGGTTGATCCTGCCAGCCAAATAATAACCGGCCATCGTGTCCAGGTTATTGATCAGGGTAGGCGTATCCTGGTTATGGTTCCTAATCTGGGGGCCCAAGGGCTGTATGATGTAACGGTGGTAAATCCTGATACTAAAAAGGTTACCCTGCCAGATGCCTTTAAGTTTTATAAGCGTCCTCAGGTTATCCCGGAAATTACCTCCATTGAGCCGGAGCGGGGTTCAACCCAAGGGGGATATTTTATTGAGATAAGAGGTGCTAACTTTGAAGATAATGGTGTAGTTAAGAGCCGGGTTTTTATCAATACTATAGAAGTGGCGGCGGCGGATACCTTTGTGAGAGCGGACGGAAAGAGTATAAGGGTAAAAGTGCCACCCTATCCTGGTGACCTGCGTAAAGAACTGGGAGTAGACCAAAAGAGCGTACCGGTAAATATTTTAAATCCTACTGATGGGGGCAGTACTGGTCTGGAAAAGGGATTTACCTATATAGTGCCTACCAGCCAGCCGGTAATCGATCGGCTTTCCCGGACTGAGGGCCAGGCGGCCGGTGGGGAGTATGTACAGATTATTGGCCGGGATTTTCGCTTTTTTGAACCCTTTGAGGATACGTTAGTGGTGGATTTCAAGTATACCCCCGGGGAACCTTTTACCGACTTAAATGGTGATGGTAGTTATACGGATCTTTCCGGTAGAGGTACTACCCAAGACCTGTCAGAAGATGATAAAAAAATACTACCCCGGGTATATTTTGGCAACCAGACTGCCGAGATGGTTGACTTTGGTAAAAACTTCATTGGGGTATTAACTCCGCTTTCCTCCTCTGGTAAGGTGGAAGTTTATGTCCTTAACAATGACTTTGGTATGTCTAATAGCAAACCGTTTACGTTTAAAGGATCCCAACCAGTGATTAACAGTATTATTCCAGCAGTAGGCAAAAAACAAGGTAATGAACCGGTGGAGATTCATGGACTTGATTTTAAGGCAGGTTCTATAAAACTGCTACAGCCGGGTGGAATCAAAACCAGGGAGCAGGTCATGGTACGCTTTGGGGAAATATCTAATGCCGATGACCCGGAAGCCGGGATAATAGTGGGAGGAGAAGTCCCGCGGCTGGAATTACCCGGTGGACTTACTGTGTCTTATCAAGCTAGTAAGCAAAGTATCAGGCTGGTTCTTACCCCTCATCAGGGTGAAAGTTATGCTATGGATTATTTAGGGTTTGATGGCTCCCCCACCTTTTTTGATCTGAGCAACCTGGTTAATGACCAGAATAAGCCTTACTATGGCTATGAAATGGTACGGGTGCAAGTTGTTCAGGATCCGGCTAACCGGCTGATTGTGGAGCGGGGCTTTGCTCCGGTAGTTGATGTAGTAGATTCCGGGCATTTGATAGTTCGTACTCCTTCTTACTATACGGTAGGCGAAGTGCCGGTTGCAGTTATTAATCCTGATCAGTCCCAGGCGTTTAGCAAGTTTACTTACATGAATCCAGATAGTAGTCCCCGTATTATTAATATAGTGCGAGATGGTCAAAACCCGGAAAAGATGAATATTAATGGCCGGACGATTAAAGTTTTACGTATGAACTACCAGGGTCATAGTGAGGTTAGCGTGTTGGGGGAAGACTTTCGGCAAAATGCAGCAATTCAGATAGGGGATATGAAGATTAATCCCGGGGACATTACCTATACTCTACCTGGTAAGCTTACTTTTACTATGCCAGATGTGAGTGAAAAAAACATAGGGGTATTGCATCGTCTGGTAGTAATCAACCAGGATGGAGGTATAGCTGCCTCTGATGAGCCTTCTTCAGCATTAGAGGAGGATAAAATTTATATCCAGTTTACTCGGGGAGAAAGTGGTCCCAAGGTAACTACTATAACCCCGGACACTGGACCGGTAGCAGGTGGAACTAGAGTGAAAATTGAGGGTGAGGATTTTCGTTCCCGGTTGGAGGGATATGAGAACCAGTCCATGACGGTGTATTTTGGTGGACAAAAGGCTACTGGGGTGGAGAGGGTCGATTACAAAACCATTTATGCTTTTACTCCGGTTAATATGCCCGGACAAGTGGAGGTAAGGGTAGAAAATCCCGATGGAGAAATCTCTTCCCCAGGAGGGATTTATACTTACATAAGTAACCCCCGGGTGACAGCGGTAGTTAGTCCCACCGATCCTACTGAAAATGAATATAAAAAAACTATATCAGTTAAGGGTGGGCAGGAAATCAAAATAAAAGGAACTGGGTTTATGGAAGGAGCCCGGGTAGTATTTGCGCCGGTAACTACCCGGATGGATTCACCCTCCTCCGCAAGTAATATTATTTATCGTATAACCAATAAAAAGGTAGATAATTTCTCCAGCAATGAGTTGGAGTTGTACCGCTTAGATGAGGGTATTGAAGGTAGTGAAGTTAAATTTATAGACACCCAGACTCTGGTAGTTAAAACCCCTGCCGGTAAGATGAATAGTCAGGGATTAATAGTAATCAACCCCGATCAGGGGGCTAGTGATTCTTATGATGATATAAGCTATGACCTTCCAGACTTAGAGGCTCCAGAAGGTAAAGTCTGGGCGGAAATAGTCCATGATCAATACCATAGCACCGACCGGGCTATTAAGGTTACCTGGAATCCGGTAACTGGTGCCACCAGTTACGACATCTATGTTATTGAAGACCAGCAGACGGAATTTGCCGGTTCCAGCAGTACTACTGCTTTTCTATACAAAAACCTGGAACCACGTACTACCTATAAATTCCTGGTTAAGGCAGTTGGAGATTTCGGGTCTTCCTCCCCTTCGGCGGAAAGTAATAAAGTGCGTACCGGTTATAAGGTAGGGGCTCCTGATGGAGATGGTGAGATTGGTGATCGGACCAATATCCAGCGCCGGGGGGATACTGCCTATGTAGTGGTAGGCCGGATTGATCACGGCTCGCAGCCGTTAAATATAGACCTGACCAGAGGGGAATTAGCTGGTGCCCGAGTTGCAGTAATAAGCATACCGGCAGAAATAGTAGTTGATTATCGGGCTGGTGACATACAGGTAACAGGAAAGGATTTTTCCCTCAAATTTAATCCGGGTGCTTTTAAAATTTCCAGGGTAATAGAAAACCGGAACCGTAGTACAGCCGGGGTAAGGTTTACAATAACTCCTTATTCCGGTACTACCAATAACTTTAACAACCTGTCCTCTATCTACCAATTACAAAGCGAGTTTTATCTTGATCAGGATAAGGTCCCTTTACATTACCTGGCCTCAAATATGAGCCTGGTGATGGATTATGATACTACTAAAGCTAGTTGGCGACGGTTAGAAAACCTGGGTTTATACCGCTATGATGAAAACAAACAGACCTGGCAAAGGGTAGGTAATACCCCGGCTCTGGTTAGTGCGGCGGCAGGTTCAATAAATCAAATGGGCCTCTACACCGTGGGAGGACAAAGGCAGGGTGAGAGAACATGGTGAGAAAATTAAAATTAACTGCGTTTATTTTGGCTGCTATTATGGTCTTATGGCTATGGCCGGGTGGAGAAGTAAGGGCGGAGGAAAATCCCTTTACCCAGGGATATATAGAAGGCTATTGGCTAGAAGTTCAATCTTCTCCGGAGGGTACTAATTTCTTGGCTTTAATCGAATCCTACCAGGGTCAGAACTACCTTATCGCCATAAGCCCTACGGTAAACTGTTCTATTGATAGACGGCCAGTTAGCTTAAAAGAAATACGACCTGGTATGGAGATTTATGCCCAGTTGCAAGGCCGGCAGATTAACGCTATCGAGGCATATTCTACCGTTAATATGGGCTATCTTAGCCCGGGGGCCAAGGTGCGTAAAGGGAATATCACCCATATTGATCGCGATCAAATTGAGATTATGCGGGGAGATGGCACCCGGGAGGTTTATTTTACCACTTCCGCCACTATTATTTTGCGCAAAGGGCAAATTGTACCGGCAGACAGCCTGTATAGGGGGGACCGGGTTAAACTGTTTTTTGATGAACTGCATACTAATCTAATCAGCCGGATGGAAATCGAAGGGGATTCAATACTGGTCAAGGGCCTTTACAAGGGAACCTTGGCTTATGCGGATGGAATAGGCAATAAGCTGATCATAGAAAACTTGCAGGTATTTCGCAATGGGTCCTGGCAAAAGGATCGACCTACCTGGCCGGTTCCTCATGATTCTGATATTCTTATGTATATTGGCGGGCAAAAAGTTATGCCCAAAAACCTAAAATATTATCAAGGTCAAACGGTTTTTCTGGTTAGCCGGGAAATCATGGGTCGGGAAAAAGCTGAGCGTATAGTAATAAAAAACCAGTACGAATCCCATTTTTCGGATAAGATTAAGACCCTTAACTGGTATACCGACATGTTTGAATTAGCTGACCACCAGAATATTAGTATTAATGAAGGTAGTATTATTATAAAAAATGGGCGTTTACAGGACCGTTATGCCCTGGATGTCAATGATGATGCTTTCATCTTAGTTGATGGGCGGGGTGATTCCCGCATGGCAGGTATTATCTATGTTTACAATGAAGATGTAAACCATTCTAACAGCGGACAGCACTATCTGTATGCAGGAAAATTAGATGAAGTTTTCCAAGATCAGATACGTATTAAAGATTTCTTCTTACTAAATGGACATGAATGGGATTCCTTTGACAAGGATAAACAATTTTTCTACGATCATGATACCTGTATAGTTGATCTAGAAACCGGCCGCCGGCTGGCTGCAGAAGAATTTTATGTCGGGGATTATGCCGTTGATGAAGATAGTGATCGCAGCCGGGAATATGATCTGAAGAACTGGTATGCTTATATATATTCAGATGGTGACCGTGTGGTGGCTATCGGTGTGGAAAAAGACCAGGATTCCCTGCTCCGTCAAAGGATAACAACGGGTCGGGTAGGGGTAGTTAATGATGACCCCTTGGTAGGCTGGACCATTGTTCTTAATGATGCCGCAGACTGGAGTGCCCGCAAAGATCAATGGATGCCCAGGAGCAGCACTATTAGAATTAATCAAGAACAAGCCCTGCTTATTAAAAACAACCAGATTATCGATTATGGAGAAATAAAACCGGGGGATCGGTTATATATAGTCCGGGATGATTTTAACGCCCGGGTCATAATCGTGAAATAAGCACCGCCTAAAAAGTCTATGTTTATGTCGGGGTAAGTAACCAGGGCCTCATATAAAAACTAACTATGCCTGTTCGGTCAAAAAACTAGACCGGGTTTTTGGGAACCTTAAGGTAGACCTGATTCATTTAGCATGTATAAAACTCTTTGACATAGAATAACGGGGAGGATACTATGAAAAAATTGGGCTTAATTATTCTTATAACAGCTCTCCTGGCATTTCCGAGCTATACTCAGGCATCTCCACCTGATTATACCGGAGGAATACATAATGAATATGAATACCAGGAATTGGTTTTCATTAATGGTACCCCGGTAAAATTCGCTGGCAGTGGCAAAGACTTTAGCATAAAACGCCGTGATAAAGATGATAGTAGTACCATTACTTACCGCATTAAACTAACACCGGTAGATCCAATGATAGATGGTGAATTAGATCGGTCCATAACCTACAAGACTACTTATGCGCTCTTTAGTGATAAAGGCCAGACTACTGCTCAGATGGAAGTAGATAAATATAAAGAGGAAATTGAATTGGAAGGGGACAAATACCGCCTGGAGGATTACCAGTTTTCAAAATCTGATGTTATCGACAATCGTCCTGCTTCAGATTACTACTCAGGCAGCCTCACCGCCCGCAAGGTTTATTCTATTAATAAATCGGAAGGGCAGGTGGTTGTAGAAATAACAGGCGGAACCGTCGGCTATGAGAACTTCTGGGGCAGTACCGAGACCCAGCAACTGGAATATATCATCCAGGTAGATCGACAACTGAAAGGGGAAGAAAAAGAGACTAAACCTGAACCGGTTTCCTGGGAGGGTACTGTAACTGTACAGGTAGCCGATAGTATGAGCAAAAGCCTGCAATATTCCGATAATGAAGCAACTTTATCCAGTTTTGCCGGGGGGCATTTGCGGGTCACCAACCAAGAAATGTACAGCAGTTATAAATATAACCTGCCGGTGGTGGATGAAGGAAAACCGGTGGGCAGTTCCCGTCAAACCGGGCAATTAAAGCTAAATAAGCAGATGGTACCCAGGGTGGAACGGCTTATTGTTCCGAAATTTCGGGATATTGGTGGACATTGGGCCGAAGAGGATATTCAAAAACTTTATTCCCTGGATGTATTCGAAGGAAATGCTCAGTTTTTTGCTCCTGAGGTACCTATGAGTCGAATTGATTTTACCCGGGCCATAGTTAAAGGAGCTAATATGCGTATAGACCAGCCGGATAAAAAAGTGCTGCGTTCCCGGCGCCGAGAGCCGGAAGTATCTCCCTTTATAGATCTACCGGCTACCGATACTAACTATTCCTATGTTAAAGAAGCCGTAAATAAGGGTATTATCAGTGGTATTACTCCGAATAGATTTGGACCGGAACAACCCCTTAACCGGGCACAGGCGATTACCATTATAATTCGCGCCTTAGGTTTCGAGTCCCAGGCGCCTACACCAGGTTATACTACCTCATTTGCAGACGATTATCAGATTCCGGAATGGTCCCGGGATGCCATATATATGGCCCGGGAAATAGGGTTAGTAAGTGGTGATGCATACAATAGAATAAATCCCCAACAAGTACTGACTAGAGCCGAAGCGTCAGCTATGCTGGTGAGCTTTCTAAACTTTTTGGAACGGGATCTGCAAAAGGATTACCGTGAAGATATTATTTTATACCGTTAATTAAACCCCTTTCCCTAAAAAGGGTAGCAGTGTAAAATGTATGAGGGAATTCATTTTTTGAATGGTGTGAAATGATTTGACCAGGCGCAGGCTTTATCTGGTGATAATAATAATAGGCGTCATTTGTGCCGCCTATTTTCTTTATGGACGTTACCAGCCTCATGGGGTTGTTTGTGCTCCGTTGTCCGGCCCCACTGATAAAGGGCTATTTCCTGCGCCGGATAAAACCTTTTATGAAATGACTTTATACCTAGATATTAACAGCAGTACCATTTATGGTGCTACCCGGTTAAATACCGAAAACACTTCGGATCAGGTATTACAAGATTTTTATTTTACTATTTATCCTGATGCTTTTCGAGATGCGGCTCAAACTCCTGCACCCCGGGAGGCTTACTATGCTGGATTTGATCCAGGATGGATTGAATTTGATGAAATTAATCTAAACGGTAAAAAAGTAAACTATTTTCGTGAGGGGGTATCTTTACAATTAAACCCGGAAAGCGATATTCTTCCCGGACAAAATATAGTCGTAGATCTAAAATGGAGGGTGCATATTCCTCGCCTGGCCTACCGCTTTGGCTATAAAAATGGGGTATATATGCTGGGAAATTTTTATCCGATCCTTAATGTAATGGAAAGGGATGGGTGGCATAATTCATATAACTCATTTTTCGGCGACCCATTTTGTTTTCATACGGCTAATTATCGCATCCAGGTAAGTATACCGGAAACTTATACCCTGGTATCAACTGGTACTAATCTGGAAAGAATAGCAGAAGACAACGGGCGGCAAAATTATCTTATAAAGGCAGACCAGGTACGTGATTTTTGTATGGTAATTATGCATGATTATAACGGAATGCAAAAAGATATAAATAATACTACCGTAACTGTGCATGTGCCTTGTGACAAAGCCGATCAAGCCGGTAAAATTCTTAACCAGACCGGGGAGATACTTAATTTTTATTCCTGTACCTGGGGATCTTATCCCTATCCGGAATTTAATGTGGTTTTTGTACCCATGAAAGGTTTTCACGGTATGGAGTATTCGGGTTTAATCTTTCTAAGAGAAGAATTTGCTGATCCTGATTTCCAACCGACCCGAGGTGAGTTTATTCTTGCCCATGAGATAGCTCATCAATGGTGGTATGGTTTAGTTGGCAATGATCAGATAAAGGAACCATGGCTAGATGAAGGTCTGGCCAATTGGAGTGCCTATAAGTATTTAGAGCATTGTCGCGATCAAATCCCCCCCCGCCAGGAAATGCCCCGTAAAGGGAACCTGGCCAGGGAGCTTAGTGATATATATTCTACCCAAGATTATTACCTAACTGCCTATAATGATGGTGAAGCCTTCTGGTTTGGTCTGGAGGAGCAGTTAGGAGAGGAAAAAATAAACCAAGTTCTCCGGCGTTACCTGGCCGAGTATCGTTTTGCTATAGCTTCAAGCCAAGACTTGCTGGCCGTTATAAAAAAAGAAGCTCACCAGGATATGAATGATTATTTTAAACTATGGTTTCCAGATTAGTAGCTTTTTTATGGCCTACTAATTATTTAACAGAACGCATAATACGGGCAGCTTCACCAGCCCGGTGAGTTTTAGTAATTACCGTTACCACAATATTGGCAGCTCCGGTAGGAATCCGTCCCATAGAAAGACCGCTTACGGCATGGTCTGCATTAAGCAGCGGAGCATATTGCCGTTTATCAGGATGAGTATCTAGCACCAGTGAGGATAAACTACTAGCAGTACTGGTGCGCCACCGGGGGAGGCGGCTAATATTATCAATGGTTATATCAATAAAACCATTTTCCACTAACACGGTCACTGCTTTGCTAGCTCCTGTTTCATCATGGAAATAGCCTAGAACAGCATGCTCACCTGGTTCTAACTTCATGATTTTAACCTCCTTAGTAATAGAGGAGCACGGTGGCTCTGTTTTTATATAGTTTTACCGTCGTTTAGCGTAAGTATTTAGGAAAAATTAGACTCAGGAGGTCGGGCGATGAATCCCATTGAAAAAGTACAGCTTTCCCTGCAGGAGATATTAACTGATGCGCTGGAGGAAGCCAGGGAAAAGGGGCATCTGAATTTTGCGTCCATTCCGGACTTTGTAATTGAGGTTCCCCGGGAAAAAGAACATGGGGATTTTGCTTGTAATGTAGCCATGCTTTTGGCCAGGCAAGCACGTATGGCACCACGTAAGATTGCTGAGATTATCGTGGAGCATCTGGAAATAGACAAACTTTCTCTACTGGAAAAAGTAGAAGTAGCTGGTGCCGGATTTATAAATTTATTTTTAAAAAATGATTGGCTTTTTAAAATACCGATACTAGTACACGAAATGGGAGAAAGGTATGGTTACAATGCTCCTCAAGGGAAAAAGGTGCAGGTAGAATTTGTGAGTGCTAATCCTACGGGTAATCTGCATATGGGTAATGCCCGGGGAGGTGCTATCGGTGATACCCTGGCCAATATATTGCAACGGGCTGGTTATGAGGTACAAAGGGAATTTTACATAAATGATGCTGGTAATCAGATAGAAATATTTACCGATTCTTTAGAAGTCAGGTATTTACAACTAACCGGGCATAGTGTGCCTTTCCCCGAGAATGGGTATGCGGGCCAGGATGTTATTGATACCGTCAAAAATATTATGGCCATCTATGGTAATAAACTTAATGATTTGCCAGCTGAAGAACGGCGTAAAATACTAGTAGAATTTGCCCTGAAAGAAAAAGTAGCTTATATAAAAAAGACCCTGATCAATTTTGGTATAGAATATGATGTGTGGTTTAGTGAACAGACCTTGCATGATGCAGGCAAGGTCGACCAGGTAATAGACCGGCTTCAGGAGCAGGGATATATATATGAAAATGAAGGAGCCTTGTGGTTTAAATCTTCCCTTTTTGGAGATGAAAAAGACGAAGTACTTAAACGGGCTAACGGTTTACCGACTTATTTTGCAGCTGATATCGCCTATCACTTAGATAAATTCGAACGCGGGTTTGATTGGGTTATCAATGTATGGGGAGCTGATCATCATGGTCATATAGCTCGCATGAAAGGAGCTATGCAGGCCCTGGGATATAACCCTGACCGTTTGGATATTGTACTTATGCAGCTGGTGCGCCTGTACCGTGGAGGTAATATTGTACGTATGTCTAAACGTACTGGGACAACCGTTTCCCTGGATGAGCTTATTGAAGAAGTAGGTAAGGATGCGGCCCGCTTTTTCTTTGTGATGCGCAGCCCGGATAGTCATCTGGATTTTGATCTGGAATTGGCCAAAAAGAAAAACCAGGATAATCCGGTCTATTATGCTCAATATGCCCATGCCCGCATTTGTAGCATTTTCCGGCAGGCGGCGGCGGCAGGAGTCAGCTTGGGGCCGATTGAGCAGATTAATACCTCCCTGTTAAATGAAGAAGAGGAACTGTTACTTTTACGAAAAATAGCTGATTTTCCCGATGAGATTCGTATTGCTGCCCGAACCCTGGCACCTCACCGTATAGCCAGATATGTACTTGATCTGGCTGGGTTGTTTCATAGTTTTTACAACCACCACCGGGTATTAACTGGTGACCATGCATTGCAGGAGGCACGCTTGCTTCTTATGGATATTACTCGCACCACGGTAAAAAATGCTCTGGGCATTTTAGGTGTAAATGCCCCTGAACAAATGTAGGAGGGATAGTAATGTTACCAAGGAAGAAGAGTGAAGCTGACTGGGCAGTGGAAATTTTGGCTGAGAAGCAGGAGCCGTTGCATTATAAGCCGCTGCTGCAGGAGATAGCTGAACGTATGGGTAGAAAAAAAGATGCTAATACCCTGACTTCCATGTATACTCGCCTTAACCTGGATAACCGCCTGGTGTACCAGGGAGAAGGCTATTGGTTTTACGATAGTAATAGAGTTAAGCCGGAGGGATAAGTTATGAAAATTAGCTGGCTAGGGCGGGCCTCGTTTTTAATAGAGACCGGGTCAACCAGTATTATCAATGATCCTATTGATGAAAGGTCAGGTTTGCCACCTTATCAGGGCAAAGTAGACCTGGCTTTGGTTAGCCATGAGCACTGGGATCATAATGCGGTGGAAGCATTGAAAGGAAATCCTCGTATTATTAGACAACAGGTCGGTTTTTTTGACCTGAGTGAGGTAAAGGTAACCGGGATTTCATCTTTTCATGATAAAGACGGTGGTAAAAAACGAGGTCCTAATGTTATTTACAAAATTGAGGCGGAAGGTATCAGCGTAGTACATTTAGGGGATTTAGGGACCCTGCTGGATGCAGATCAGATTGCTGCTATTGGCCAGGTAGATGTTTTACTTATACCGGTAGGGGGTGTCTATACTATAGATGCCAGGGAAGCGGTACAGGTAGTAAATCAACTAAAGCCTGCCACAGTAATCCCTATGCATTTTAGAATGGATGACATAGCTACCGAATTAAGTCCCGTGGAAGATTTCACCAAGAATTTTGATAAGGTAGTAAAGAAACCATATTTACAGGTAAACCAGGCTGGCAAAAACCAGGAAACTCAAGTCATAGTTCTCGATCTCTACTCCAGTTGACCATAAGCCGCTTAAGGGTTAAAATTGCAAAGGATTTTGTAGCTAAGATAGGGAAAGAGAGGGGCTAGCCTTGACAAAGTATATATTCATCACGGGCGGCGTGGTTTCATCGTTGGGAAAGGGAATAACTGCAGCATCACTGGGGCGTTTGTTAAAAAGCCGGGGATTAAAGGTTTCTTTGCAGAAGTTCGATCCTTATATAAATGTTGATCCTGGAACCATGAGTCCTTACCAGCATGGAGAGGTGTATGTCACTGATGATGGAGCAGAAACTGACCTGGATGTGGGACATTATGAGCGTTTTGTAGATGAAAACCTTACCCGCCTGGCCAATTGTACTACCGGAAGGATATACCAGGCAGTTCTGGATAAAGAAAGACGAGGGGATTACCTGGGGCAGACCGTACAGGTAATTCCCCATATTACTAATGAGATTAAAGACCGGGTTACCTTAATTGAGAAAGAAGCTCAGCCTGATGTAATTATTACCGAAATAGGTGGGACCGTAGGAGATATTGAATCCTTACCATTTCTGGAGGCTATCCGCCAGCTTAAATTTGATCTGGGAAAAGAGCGAGTTTTGTATATTCATGTGACCCTGGTTCCTTATATAAAGGCAGCTGGAGAGCTAAAAACTAAACCTACCCAGCATAGTGTCAAAGAACTCAGGAGTATAGGTATTCAGCCTGATATTTTGGTTTGTCGTACGGAAAAAGATTTGTCGGAAGATTTAAAAGCCAAATTAGCACTCTTCTGTGATGTGGACCGGGAGGCAGTTATCCAACTTAAGGATGCTTCCTCTATTTATGAAGTACCTCTGATGCTAGCCGGGGAAAGGTTGGACAAAGAGGTTATTAAAAGACTAGGTCTTAGGTGCCAGCAGGCAGAACTAGCCGAATGGGAAGAAATAGTTCGTAAGGTGCGCAGCCTGGACAAAAAAGTCACCATTGGTCTGGTAGGTAAATATGTAGAACTACCTGATGCCTACCTTAGCATAGTAGAAGCACTAAATCATGCCGGATTTCAGTTTGGTAGTGAGATAGATATTCGCTGGATATATGCCGAGAAGATAGAAAAAGAGGGGACAGAAGCCCTTTTACAGGATCTTGATGGCATCATTGTCCCAGGTGGGTTTGGAGAAAGAGGCATAGAGGGTAAGATTTCCACGGCTAGTTATGCCCGGGAAAATCGTATTCCCTATCTGGGAATCTGCCTGGGTATGCAGTGTGCAGTAATAGAGTTTGCCCGAAATGTTTGTCATTTTGCAGATGCTAATAGCACTGAATTTAATCCGAATTCATCCCATCAGGTGGTACACCTAATGCCTGATCAGGAACAAATAGAAAATAAAGGGGGGACCATGCGGCTGGGAGTATATCCCTGCCGGCTATTGGATGGAACCCGGTCCCAACAAATTTACGGTACGGATCTGATTCAGGAAAGGCACCGGCATCGTTATGAGATAAATAACGATTACCGGGAAAAATTTGAAGAGATGGGGATGAAAATCAGTGGGATTTCTCCTGATGGAAGATTAGTGGAAATGGTAGAATTGGTAGGTCATCCCTGGTTTGTAGCCTGCCAGTTTCATCCTGAATTAAAATCCCGTCCCAATCGTCCCCACCCATTATTTATGGGTTTAGTAGAAAGTGCCCTGGTATACCGGCAAAGCAAATAATATTGTTTAAAAGAATAATAAACAAAAGAGGCGGACAGGTGATCCGCCTCCCGTTTTATGATTATAATCATGGGGGCAGTTGTGAATATTTCCTATCTGTGTCTTACAAAAGTTTCTATAGCCGGGAGTTAACATAGCCCCGGAAGGTGCTAAAATGGATATCGGAAGGAGATAATTTTTTTAAACATCAGACAGAAAAATTTCTAAGGAGAGATTTATGTTTACCACTAGAATTATCAACCAGGATGAAAAAGACAGGTATAACCAGTTTATTACTAACCATCCTCAAGAGCATTTTCTGCAGCTATGGGAATGGGGACAGGTTAAAAAAGGAACCGGCTGGGAGCCTCTGCCTATGGTATTGGAGGAAGATGGTGCAATAAGAGGAGCCTTATTAATATTAAAAAGGACTTTACCCATTCCAGGTTTTAAAAAATGCATTTTTTATTCACCCCGGGGTCCAGTGGTTGATATAGATAGCCTAGAAGCAAGCCAGGTTCTTTTTCAAGGAGCAGTCCGGGTAGCTAAAGACCATGGGGCTATATTTCTTAAAATTGATCCAGATATAAAAGTGGACAACTATCATTTCCCGGAAATATTAAAAAAGTGCGGGTTTAGGCAAAATAAAACCGGATTAGATTTTGAAGGGGTACAACCTCGTTTTGTCTTCCGTTTAGATATTACCCCTTCTGAGAAAGACCTGTTAGCAGCTATGCATTCCAAATGGCGTTATAACATTCGCCTGGCCAAACGTAAAGGGGTAACAATCCGGCAGGCGGAAGGAAAACAAGACCTGAGGATATTTTACGATATACTGCAAGAAACTGCGGAAAGGGATCAATTTTTGGTCCGCAGTTATGAGTATTTTGAGTGGATATGGGACTACATGGTAAATGGCGGTTATGCCCAGGTATTCCTGGCTGAATATGAGGGACAGGTTATTGCTTCTACCCTGGCCCTTATTCTGAAAGATAAGGCCTGGTATCTCTATGGTGCCTCTAGCAACGAATACCGCAATGTAATGCCCAATTATCTTTTGCAGTGGGAAATGATTTGCTGGGCCCGTAACCATGGTGCTACTATGTATGATTTTCGGGGAGTTTCTGGAGATTTAGATGAAAATAATCCTCTCTATGGGTTATATCGTTTTAAAAAGGGTTTCAATGGGGAATTTACCGAATTTATAGGCGAATGGGATTTAGTTTATTCACCTTTCTTTTACTGGTTATGGAACCGGGTTATTCCATTATATATGAAGATAACAAGGGGATAATGTAATGGTTAATCCTGATGGTCTGTGTGACCGCTGGATAGAAATTGATGTAGATGCGGTGCAAAATAATTTACAGCAGGTTAAGTCTAAATTAGACGAAGAGGTAAGGCTGATAGCAGTACTTAAAGCGGATGCCTATGGGCATGGGGCTATAGAGGTAGCTCGTATCCTCTACCAAAATGGAGTAGATTTTTTCGCCGTCAGTTTTTTAGAAGAAGCTTTGTGCCTTCGCCGGGCTGGAATAAGAGCTAGTATAATGCTTTTTACTACTTTGGCTACTGCGAACCAGATGGAGGAAGCCCTGAAAAATTATCTGACTATAAGTGTTACTTCCCAATGGGATGCTGATCTATTAGAACAAGTAAGCAATAAATTAAATATTACGGCTACTATTCATCTGAAAATTGATACCGGGCTGGGAAGGTTTGGTTTGACCGGTCCTGAGGCCGTAGAAATATGCCGGCAATTTCAGAACAATTCTCGCATATACATTGAAGGAATATATACGCATATGGCTCAGGCAGCTTCTAACTCCCGCTATACTAAGCAACAATTTGATCGATTTATGAAAGTGGTAACTTTTTTAGAGGAGGCCGGGTACCGGATACCGGTTAAACATTGTGCCAATAGTGCAGTATTTTTAAAATACCCGCGGATGCATTTGAATGCAGTCCGGATCGGAACCTTGTTATCCGGACAGCATCCGGTGGGTGATTTTGCTAATCCTCTGCTTCTAAAAGATCCCTACTGTTTTAAGAGCCGGATCATTTCGGTCAGGACGCTCCCGGCGGGAAGTTATCTAGGCTATTACAGTACCTACCGGTTAAAAAAGAAGGCCCAGATCGCAGTTATCCCTGTAGGTTACCAACATGGATTAAATGTAGAGGTTATGAACCGTCCGGCCAGCTTTAAGGACTTTCTTAAGATAGTGGCCAGAACAATTTTAACTTATCTAAATATAAGCAGGTTTCAACCCGGGGTCTATCTACACGGGCATAAGTATCCTATTCGCGGCAAGGTTTTTATGCAACTGGTCTTGGTAGAAATACCATGGGGGGTACCGGTAGAGGTAGGCGAGGTAGTAGAAGTACCAGTCAGGAAAACTTTGGCGGGAGGGGATGTAGTCCGCTTGTATGTCCGGGAAGGCGAAGCCGGGAAGATAAGATCGGAATCTAGTACATCCTATATTATTGAGGAGGACAACTGATGCATAAACGGCTGGTAGTAGCCCTTTTTGTAGTATTCATCCTGATCATGACCGTAGTATCTGTACGAGAGACCATTGGGCCAGGCCCTAAAAATCCAATTGCCAATGGGCCTGGGGTAGGGGTTATTGAGATTAATGGTCCCATTGCTGGCGGTAGTGTAGGGAGTTGGACAGCCGGTTCCTCGGCCAGTGGTATGCAGGTAATGGAAACGATTCGCCAGGCGGGGGAAAGGGAAGATATTAAAGTGGTAGTATTAAGGTTAGATACCCCGGGGGGCACTTCGGTAGCTGCCCAGGAAATTGGTATAGAACTGGATAAATTGCGTAAAAAGGGGAAAAAAGTGGTTACCTCCATGGGTGATGTTTGCGCCTCGGCTGGTTACTGGATTGCTTGCAGTTCTGATTATGTGGTAGCTAATGAGGGGACCCTGACTGGCAGCATTGGGGTAATTATGGAAGTTGCTAATTTAGAGGGACTATATGACAAGTTGGGTATTCGTACTGAAAGGATTAAAAGTGGAGAGCATAAAGATATGGGCTCACCAGCTCGGCCATTGACTGATTCAGAAAGGGGGATTTTACAAAATATTGTAGGAGACTCCTATCAACAATTCCTGGATCAGGTGTTAAAAGGCCGCCAGGGAAAAATAGAGCCTGATGAATTGGTTAAAATCGCCGATGGGCGAGTGATATCGGGGCAACAAGCTCTGGAACTAGGGTTAGTAGATAGTCTGGGTAATTACTATGATGCTATTGACATGGCCCGCCAGCTGGCTAATCTTAATCAAGATGCCCCCGTGAAGGTTTTGAATACGGGCAACTTCTGGAACCGTCTGGTATTAAATATGAAAATTTTTGACTGGTCGGGTTGGAGTTCCAGTACTGAACTGCGCTATTAACTAAGAGGAGGTAGTATGATATCTTTAAGTGATACTGTTTATGGAGTATTGTTTGAACCGACCTCCACCTTTCGTCAGCTAAGTGCTGATCGTCCCTACGGGCAGGCTTTGCTGGTATACTTGCTGGTAATGGCTTTATCTTTATTTATTAATACTGGGATCACCCGGGAGATTTATTATACTGGATCCTGGGAGGCACAGCTGTTCAAACCGGTAGTGGGTACGCTTATAGCTTTAATTTTTTTACTTACGATCAGTGGGATATTATCCTTACTTAGCGAAATCCTGTATAAAAAGGGTAATGCCGGGGGACTAGTGGTATGTCTGGGGTATGCAACATTACCCGGGATTCTAGGTCCATCTGTCCAACTAGGTGCATATATAGCTGGAATTAGCTGGCTGGCAGTGGGAGCACCTATCTTAGCAGGGGGCTGGGTATTAATTTTACAGGTGGTAGCCTTGCGGGAAGCCCTGGATATTAAAAGCAGCCAGGCTATAATTTTATTCTTGCTGCCGGTGGTCTTGTTATTAATTCTAATTGTAAGTGCTTTTATGGGCATTATCTCTATGTTTATGTAAATAAGGCCGACTTTAAAGCGGTACACTTTGATTAGATACATATTATGGAAAAGCCACAGGACTTTATTCTTATTGGCAGGACATTCCATATCTAATGACGAACATAAATCAATAAATCATAAATATGGAAAAAGCTGTATAGGAGGTTCCTATGGCGAGACGGATATTAATCGTCGATGATCAAAAAGGTGTACGCCGTTTATTAGAAGAGTTGTTTAAGAAGGAAGGCTGGGAGGTATTTGTAGCAGCAGATGGCTCAGAGGCTATTCCTATGGTAGATAATATAATGCCGGATATCGTATTAATGGATATGAAAATGCCTAATATGAATGGATTAGAAGCATCGCAGGCTATACTGACCTGCCATCCGGGTACCTCGATTCTAATGATGACGGCTTATGGGGAGATGGATGTAGTTAATAAGGCTTTGGATGCCGGGGTTAAGCGTTGCATAACCAAGCCCTTTGATATAATAACATTGCGAAATATGGTAAATGAAATGATAATGGAAATAGCGTCCTCAAAAAAATAATAGAGGTGATTTATTAATGCCACTAGTATCTGTACATGAACTTTTGGAAAAAGCTAGTGAGGAAAGGTACGCGGTAGGTGCTTTTAACGCCAATAACATGGAAATTGTCCAGGCAATTTTAGAAGCAGCCGAATTGGAAAACTCTCCGGTTATAATGCAGGCTAGTCAGGGGGCTATAAAATATGCTGGCCTGGAATTTATCACCGGTATGGTCAAAATTGCGGCCGAATCCTCTCCGGTGCCAGTAGCCTTACACCTGGATCACGGTACTGACTTTGATCAAGTAGTACGTTGTATCCGCAGTGGTTTTACTGCTGTAATGTATGATGGCTCCAAGCTACCTTTGGAGGAGAATATCGCCTATACTAAAAAGGTTCTGGACATGGCCCGGCCTATAGGTGTATCGGTTGAGGCAGAATTGGGTAAAATAGGAGGAACCGAAGATAATGTCTCGGTTAGTGAACGGGATGCTTTATTTACTGATCCTGAAGAGGCGCGCTATTTTGTGGAACAAACTGGAGTAGACTGTTTAGCTATAGCTATTGGTACAGCCCATGGTCAGTACAAAGGTGAACCTAAACTGGATTTTGAACGATTGGCCCAAATAAAATCTTTGGTTGACATACCTTTGGTCTTACATGGTTCATCAGGAGTTCCGGATGAAGCTGTACAAAAAGCTATCCAAATGGGTATTTGTAAGGTGAATATTGATACGAATATTAGGGAAGCTTTTGTAGGTGAGATGAGAAAAGTTATTGCCAATAACCCTGACGAGATTGATCCCAGGAAGATTTTAGGCCCGGCTCGTAAGGCAGCTGTGGAGATTATCCGTAAAAAAATAAGGGTATTTGGTAGTGCCGGCAAAGCTTAAAAAAAGCTAAAATAAGCAGGTGGTTATCCGGGGTGCAGAGTAACGGAACAACCACCTGTAATTTATTTAGGAAAGGAGGATGAATTTTGCGGATTTTTATCGACTCTGCTAATATAAAAGAAATAAAGGAAATTAATAGTCTGGGAATATTGGCCGGGGTTACAACTAATCCTACGCTGGTAGCCCGGGAACGACGAGACTACCATCAGGTGGTAAGAGAGATTTGTACAACGGTTGATGGTCCCGTTAGTGCTGAGGTTATCGCTCAGGATTCTCCAGGAATGATTCAGGAAGGTAAAGAACTGGCTGGTATCCATCCTAATGTAGTTGTTAAAGTACCGGTGACTGAGGAAGGGCTAAAGGCTATTACTTCCCTAAGGCAACTGGACATTGCCACCAATGCTACCCTGGTATTTTCCGCGACCCAGGCTTTACTGGCTGCGCGAGCCGGGGCTGCTTATGTAAGTCCATTTTTGGGTCGGGTAGATGACTGTGGTAATGATGGGCTGATTTTATTGGATGATATAGTGACCATTTTCGATCAGTACCTGATTGAAACAGAGGTCATTGCTGCCAGTATAAGAAATCCTATGCATGTTGTTGAAGCCGCAAAACTGGGCTCCCATATTGCGACTGTTCCATACAAAATAATTAAACAATTGATTAAGCATCCCCTAACTGATGCAGGTATTGAAAAATTTATGGCTGACTGGAAACAGGCTTTTTAGGGTGAGAATGGGAGGATTTTAAAAATGGAAAGAGAATTAGCACTTGAATTTGCGAGGGTAACAGAAGCGGCTGCCCTCGCATCTGCACGTTGGGTAGGAAAAGGCGATAAAGAAGGAGCCGACGATGCCGCAGTAACTGCGATGCGGGTTATGTTTGATACTGTATCCGTAGATGGCACTGTAGTTATCGGAGAAGGGGAGATGGATGAGGCCCCTATGCTTTATATAGGTGAAAGAGTTGGTATAGGGGTGCCGCCGGAGGTGGATATTGCAGTTGATCCTTTGGAAGGGACTAATCTGGTTGCTAAAGGATTGAATGGAGCGATTGCTGTTCTAGCCGCATCTCCGAGGGGGTCTTTATTACATGCTCCTGATATGTACATGGATAAAATAGCAGTGGGGGCAGAATGTCGGGGTAGAGTACATCTAGAGGCGCCCGTTAAGGAAAATCTGCGACAGGTAGCTAAAGCTCTTGATAAATTAATCAGTGAAGTTACGGTAGTTATATTGGACCGTCCCCGCCACCAGCAGCTCATTGAGGAGGTTCGTCAGGCAGGAGCAAGAATAAAACTCATAACAGATGGTGATGTTTCTCCTGGAGTCGCTGCTGCCTACCAGGATTCTGGAGTGGATATACTTATGGGTATAGGTGGAGCACCGGAAGGTGTTATAACAGCTGCTGCCCTTAAATGCTTGGGGGGAGATTTTCAAGCCCGGTTATGGCCGGAAGATGATACTGAAATTGCCCGGTGTCATGAAATGGGTATCACCAATGTAAATAAGATTTTTACCATGGATGAATTAGCCAAGTCAGATGATGTTATTTTTGTAGCTACTGGAATTACTGATTCTTTCTTATTAAAGGGAGTTCGGTATTTTAAACGGCGTGCGGTTACTCAAACCTTGGTTATGCGTAGTACTTCCGGGACTATTCGCCATATAGAGGCTCATCATGACCTTGATAAAAAGCCTCTTTTTAAAGATCATCGTATTAAATTATTGGGGGAATAAAACAAATAAAGAAACAAAAATTTCTACCAATGGGATTAAGTTGTGCTTTATTCTGGTATAATAGAGTAAGAACCAGACTTGCTTACCCATTAACTACAACGTTCAATCCCTTCTGGGGAGCCTACCACAGGCAGTTTTCCTGCGATTGCAATCCACACTTAATCTTGCATCGAAGGTTTCCGGGAGTGCCAAAACAAAACATAAATATATAAGATAAATATTATTATGGTACCTGGAATCATACTGCATTGCGGATGATTTTGGAAGGAGGAAAAAGTCTATTTGAATATTTCTGAATTAGAGAATAAAACCATGATTGAATTATACCAGATAGCTCGAGATCTTAATCTTACCGGTTATTCTAAACTCCGTAAAAAGGAATTAGTTTTTGAGATAACTAAGGGACTTACCCAGGCTGATGAATTGTTACAAGCCCAGGGGGTTCTGGAAATAATGCCGGATGGTTATGGATTTTTAAGGCCTTTTGCCTACCTGCCCAGTCAGGAGGATATTTATGTATCCCCATCGCAGATACGAAAATTCGAATTGCGTACCGGAGATCGGGTGACCGGGCAGGTTCGTTCTCCTAAGGATAATGAACGCTTTTTTGCTCTGCTTAAGGTGGAAAATGTCAATGGTTTTCCACCGGATGATTCGGTTAAAAGAATCCATTTTGATGCATTAACACCCCTTTATCCTACCGAAAGATTAAATTTAGAGACTGATTCTCAGGAACTTTCCACTCGTATTATTGATCTGGTATCCCCTATTGGTAAAGGACAGCGTGGGCTAATCGTTGCTCCTCCTAAAGCTGGTAAAACTATTTTGCTTCAGAAAATTGCTCAGGGGATTACTGCCAACCATCCAGAAATGGAGGTTATCATTCTGCTGGTGGATGAAAGACCTGAAGAAGTTACTGATATGCAGCGTTCGGCCAAAGCGGAAGTAGTTGCCTCAACTTTTGATGAACCACCGGAAAATCATGTCAAGGTTACTGATATGGTTTTAGAGCGGGCCAAACGGCTGGTAGAACATAAGAAAGATGTCGTAATCCTGATGGATAGTGTTACGCGTCTGGCACGGGCTCATAACCTGGTAGTACCACCGAGTGGCCGTACCCTATCAGGGGGTATCGATCCGGCATCTCTCGACAAACCGAAACGTTTTTTTGGGGCAGCCCGCAACATAGAAGAAGGTGGAAGCCTGACCATCATAGCTACTGCTTTGGTGGAAACCGGATCAAGAGCGGATGAGGTCATCTTTGAGGAATTTAAAGGCCGCGGTAACATGGAACTGGTTCTGGACCGCAAGTTAGCGGAGAGGAGAATTTTCCCGGCTATTGATCTTAAACGTTCCGGGACCCGTAAGGAAGAATTGCTGTTAACCCGGGAAGAGCTGGATCTTAGTTGGAATCTACGTAATACCTTCAGCGATTATGCGCCGGTAGAGACTATGCAGATGATGATCGATACCATGAAAAAGACCAAGTCTAACAAGGATCTGGTTCGAGCGGCACCGCTGGTATACGGCAAATCTAACGGGTTGCGTACAGTTTAACCAACATTATGAATAAACTGAATAAATTATGTGAAAAATAAGGGTCAACAGGCCCTTGTTTTTTTTGGTGCCTGCCATAAAAGTGAGGTGGAATAAGAGTGCGTTATAAATGGATAGGCTCCCTAATGTTGTGCATTTTTTTTCTGGGAGCATCCATCCATCCGGCCCAGGCAGCTTTAAGCAAAGGTAAATTTGTACCCACCTGCCGGGTGCAAAGCATTGTCACCGATAGTAAGATCAAATACTACCAGGTAAGGCAAGGAGATACCCTATGGGATATATCCAGAACTTACAACATTGATATGGAAACAGTTTTAGCTGTAAATGATCTGGGGAAAAATTCAGTTTTAAGTGTTGGGCAAACTTTGAAAATTCCCTATAGTCGTTCGCGCATTCATATTATTCGCGGTGGAGAAACCATGTGGGAGATTGCGAACCGTTATGATGTGAGTGTGGAGCAATTGCAAAGAATGAACCAGGGAAAAAGCCCGCCTAATCTTACAATTGGGGATAAATTAATCATTCCAGATAGCACTTTGGCGATGGCTATTACTACCAGCTCCCGGGGAATATCTTTGGGAGGAGGTATGTTCACTTGGCCGGTGATAGGAGCAATTACCTCCTATTATGGCTGGCGTAAGTCGGGTTTTCATCATGGCTTAGATATAGCCGCTAAACTTGGTGACCCTATTAAGGCCTGTGCATCCGGTAAAGTTATTTTTGCAGGTGACAAACCAGTCTATGGTAAAATGGTAATCATTGAGCATCCGGATGGTAAACAAACTATATATGCCCATGCTCAAAAGATTCTGGTTAACCAGGGACAATCGGTAAAAAGGGGACAAGTTATTGCTACTGTAGGTACTACCGGTAGAACTACCGGACCTCACCTGCACCTGGAAGTTAAAATAGGTGATAAAAATTATAATCCACTCAATTTTTTAAGGAGCTAAGTTTACTCCTTTATCGTAATTCTGGGGTTAGATTTTAGCTGAATTATAAGTCCTCTTTATAAAGAGGACTTTTTTTATTGAGCGACATGAGCTAGTCTAATAAGTAGTAATTAAAAAAAGGATGAAGTTATGTTTCTTACGCTTTATGCTAATGAACAGGATCAGATGTTTGAGCATCCCGGGATATTTATGTTGGGGAGAACGGGCTCTGACTGGGTGGAACCGGAAGATAAGGAAATGGTTCCCCTGCCTAAAGGGGCTTCACTCGTTAAAGTACCTAACCATCTACCGGTAGGTATAGGAAATAATGGTCAGCCAGCCTATTTTAGCGAGGACCCTTTTAACCCGGGACAAAAAGCTTCTGCGGTAGCAGCCTTGTTACCACAAGGTTATACTCGTACGCTTTTGCCGGCCTGTGTTGGTAAGGATGGTAGTGAGCTTCCTTTGCTGGGATATGCTGCTGTAGGACTAAAAGGTGATCAGGTTTATGTTGCGGCCCTGCAAAGTGATGAGCACCGTAAATGGCATCCTGTATATTATAATACTAGTGGGTTGCCCTCCCGAATTACTCGGATGTTAAACAAATATCCGGACAACCGTATTTTACGGCAATTAGCCCAATGTTCATTGAAGTACAGTTGCTTTACGGCCCAGAATATTTTCTACCAGCGCTGGGAGGGAGGGATTCCTACCATGCCTGTTTGTAATGCTGGCTGTATTGGCTGTATTTCAGAAAATCATACCGGGGTAGATTCACCGCAACAGCGTCTCTCTTTTAAACCGGACATAGAGGAGATAGCAGAGTTAGGTCTGGAACACCTGGAGCATGCCCGGGAAGCCATAATCAGCTTTGGACAAGGTTGTGAAGGTGAACCTTCTCTTAATAGTGATAACCTATCCCAGGCGATAAAGATAATCCGCTCTAGGACCTCCCGTGGTACTATAAATATAAATACTAATGCGGGATTTACCCGGGGAATAGTTCAGCTGTGTGACAGTGGATTAGATTCTATGAGAGTTACCGTATTTTCTTTTCAGGAAGAAAACTATCTGAAATATCATCGTCCCCGGGGATATTCCTTTGCCAATGTAGAAGAATCAATTCGGTATGCCAGGGAAAAAGGGGTACAAATAGCCATAAATCTGTTGATCTTCCCGGGTTTTACCGACCGGGAAGATGAGGTGGAAGCCTTATTAAAATTTATAGATAAAAACCCGGTGCATATGATTCAAATGAGAAACCTTAACATTGACCCTGATACTATTAGCAGGATATTTGGTAACCATTCCAAAACCTTAGGTATAGTTGATTTTATCCATGTACTAAAACAAGAAATACCCGGGGTAAAGTTAGGATCATATACTCACCCGATAAGAACTGATGAATAAGGAGTGAGAGAGGAATTTGGAAAGAAAAGGGCCTTTTACAGTTAAAGAGTTAAAATCTCTTTCGCCGGGTACCCAGTTGTGGGGTAAATACCTGGTAGTAGATAAAGTGCAAAGAAAAACTAAAGATGGACGGGAGGTCATTCATCTTAAAGTCGGAGATCAGTCCGGGGATATCGACACTATTGTCTGGGATAATTGTGTTGTTAATGGAGTCATTGAAACAGGATTAGTAATTGGCTTACTAGGAGATATGGGGACTTATAATAACCGTTTGCAAATTACTGCTAAGCGGATAAAAATCCTCCAGGAAGATGTTACCGATTATCTGAAAAAACCTGATATAGGAATTGATAACCTGATAGAGCAGTTTGAAGTAACTCTAGAGGAAATTAAGGATCCTTATATGAAAAAACTACTTAATCGTATTTTTAATCCGGATATGCGGGCCCGGTTTTATAAGGCGACTGCTGCTAAAAAGATTCACCATAATTATGTGGGAGGTTTATTGGAACATACCATGTCCGTGGTGCGTTTATGCCGGCAGGCAGCCCTTAATTATCCTATAGTAAATAAAGATCTTTTACTGACCGGGGCTATTCTGCATGATTTAGGAAAAATAGAAGAATATAGTGTTAAAGTAGTACCGGAATATACGATGACTGGTAAGATGATGGGGCATATAGTCCTGGGAGTAGAGAAAGTAGGGAGCGAGATTAAAATAATCCGCTCTGAGGAAGGATATTTTCCAGAGGAATTGGAGCTAATGATCAAACATATGATTTTAAGCCATCACGGTAGCCTGGAGTTCGGATCTCCGGTAATACCTTTGTTCCCGGAGGCCTTTCTCTTACACATGATGGATAATCTGGACGCCAAAATGTTTATTTTCTGCAACAAAATAGAAGATGATGACAGCGGTGATCCCCTGTTTACTAATTATGATAGCTTCTTTGGCCAGCAGTTTTTTAAATATCGATATCCTGGGCAGGAATAGGATGCGCTCGGGAATGGATGCTGTAAGAATGGGGATTTAAAGCGGATCTGATTTTATTAGGATAAGCGGGCGGGCATAGCTTAATGTTTAAAGAAACCTCATAAGGTATGCCCGCCTAGTTATTAAGTTTCTTTTTCCAATTTGACAGCAGTACCATAGGCCATAAATTCTGATGCCCCAGTCATAATCTGGGAGCTTACGAAACGGGTGGCAACTACAGCATCAGCCTCCATCTTCTCTGCTTGCTCGATCAGGCGGCTTAAAGCATCCTCCCGAGACTCTTCTAAAAGCTGGCTATAACCTTGTAGTTCACCTCCTACTAGTGACTTTAAAGCCGCACCGATGTCTTTGCCCAGGTGTTTGGCCCTAATACAACTTCCCCGGGCCAAACCCAACACTTTAGTAATACGATAGCCGGTAACAGTTTCCGTAGTAACCACGATCATGTGTAGATACCTCCTTACTATTGCTTGTCATTTAAATGAATCCCTGATATAATATTTTTTGCAGTTTGTATAATAAGAAAAGTATATAGCCAGCCAGTACAGGTGTACAATTAAAGAGAGGTGAGATACTGTGAAGGCCAAAATTCATCCTTCCTACCACCGTACCGTAGCCAGATGTGCCTGCGGCAACGAGATTGAGGTAGGTTCAACTAAAGAGAACATAAAGGTGGAACTTTGTTCCAAGTGCCATCCCTTTTATACCGGTAATAAATCGCGGATTGTTGATACTACCGGTAGAGTTGATAGATTTAAGAAGAAGTACGGGTTGGATTAGTTTAGTAATAGCAGGGCATGGTCTCTGCTATTTTTCTTAGTATATAGGAATATGCACTGGGATATTCTTAAACTATAATCAGCAAAGCTATATAGGGAACCATTGAAATGAGTGTTTGTAATTGGGTATAAGCCAGGCAGCCCTACAGGTCCGGTTTGGCCGAAGTTCGCCTGGCTATTTTAATTTTACCCGGGCTAAAAGTAGGTGAAAATATGAGTAACCGACCTCAATATGGAGGAATGGCAGTTATCGAAGGGGTTATGATGCGTGGCCCTAAAGAGACAGCGGTTGCGGTTCGAAAAAGTGATGGGACTATCGCTTTGGAGAAGGAGCCGGTTAGTGATCTGCCCCAGCGTTATAGATTTCTAAAGTGGCCTTTTGCCAGGGGAACTTATATGTTAATAGAATCTCTAGTAGTCGGCATGCGTATGCTTAATAAATCTGCCAATATGTCTATGGACGAAGAAGATGAAGAGCTAAGTACTGGAGAAATAGTGTTTACGGGATTGCTGGCTTTTGCCTTGGCGATGCTTTTGTTTGTCGTTCTTCCTACGGCGGCTGTTCATTATACCCGGCAATGGTGGGGCAACGTATTGATGCAGAATCTGGTAGAGGGTATCTTAAGGATCTCCTTTTTTCTTCTTTATGTTTATGTTATTTCTCGCCTGGATGAAATAGATCGGGTATTTATGTACCATGGAGCCGAGCATAAGGCTATTTTTACCCAGGAAGCCGGGGAAGAACTGACGGTGGAGAATGCCCGTAAATATACTACTCTTCATCCTCGCTGTGGAACAAGTTTTCTTCTTATAGTCATGGTGGTTTCTATCCTGGTTTTTGCTTTATTAGGTGATGGAACTTTATTTTACCGGGTATGGTCCCGTTTAGCAGTATTTCCGGTGGTAGCGGGGCTAGGTTACGAATTTATAAAGTTTTCCGGTAAGTATTATCATAATCGCTGGGCTCGATTAGTTATAGCTCCTGGATTGGGATTGCAAAAACTTACTACCCGGGAACCAGATGATGAGCAGTTAGAGGTAGCCCTGGCAGCCCTCCGGGCAGTGCTGGAAGTGTCTGCCCCGGTTTCCGTTACAGGTGATGAAGAAGAGGATTCCCAGTTGGGATGGGCAGGGGCCCGGTAGGTTAGACTCGAGGAGGAAAAATAGTCGTGCTGGAAAAGCTAGAAAGTCTAGAAGAAAAATATAATGAATTAAATGTGTTATTAAGCCAACCTGAAGTTATAGCAGATCAGAGCAGGTTTCAAAAGTATGCTAAAACCCACGCGGATTTAACTGATGTTGTTACTGGTTATCGGGAGTACAAATCAGTGCTGGAACAGATAAAAGATTCCCAGGAGATGTTGCAAGAAGAAGAGGACACCGAGTTTTTACAGATGCTGGAAGAGGAGCTTGAGCAGTTACAAGGTAAGAAATCTGAACTGGAACAGAATTTGCAAATACTTTTACTGCCTAAAGACCCCAATGATGAAAAAAGCGTTATTATGGAAATACGTGCCGGCACCGGGGGAGATGAGGCCGCCCTGTTTGCAGGCGACTTGTTCCGTATGTATACACGTTATGCTGAGGAACAGGGGTGGAAAATAGATATTATGGATTCTCATTATACCGATATTGGTGGTATAAAGGAGATTATATTTGTGGTAGATGGGCAGGGAGCCTACAGCAAACTTAAATATGAATCAGGTGTTCATCGGGTGCAGCGTGTACCTACTACTGAGTCTGGAGGGAGAATACACACCTCGGCAGCTACGGTGGCAGTTTTGCCAGAGGCGGAAGAGGTAGAAGTAGCAATCGACCCTAATGATTTGCGTATAGATGTTTATTGTTCCAGTGGTCCGGGTGGACAGTCGGTAAATACCACTCAATCAGCGGTACGTGTTACCCATGTTCCTACCGGTTTGGTGGTTACCTGTCAGGATGAAAAGTCGCAGCACAAAAATAAGGCTAAGGCTTTAAGGGTGCTGAGAGCTCGTTTAAAGGAAATTATAGAAGAGGAAAAAAATGCCGAGATGGCTGGTACTCGCAAAAATCAAGTGGGTAGCGGTGACCGTAGCGAAAGAATTCGTACCTATAACTTTCCTCAGGGACGGGTCAGTGACCACCGGATTAATTTAACCCTTCATAAGTTGGATTATATTCTGGAAGGTCAACTGGGTGAACTGATTGATGCATTAATTGCTTACGATCAGGCAGAACGCTTGAAACAGGTGGATTAAGTGCAGGAATGGAGAATTAAAGATATTTTAGGGTGGACTACCCGGTTTTTTGCTGAAAAAGGTATTGATAGTGCTCGCCTGGAGGCCGAGGTATTACTAGCCCGTGTTCTGCATAAGAACCGGGTTTATTTATATGCTAATTATGATGCCCCAGTTAATCGAGATGAGCGTAAAAAATATCGTGAAGCTATAAAAAGAAGGATTAAGGGTGAGCCATTAGCTTATATTGTGGGCTGCCGTGAGTTCATGTCACTCGAGTTTGAAGTTACTCCAGCGGTACTTATTCCCCGGCCGGAAACTGAACTGCTGGTTGAAACAGCCCTGGAAATACTACAGGACCAAGAAAATACAGTAATCGGCGATGTGGGTACTGGTTCAGGAGCTATTGGAGTCAGCGTGGCCTGGTATAAACCGGATGCCAGGGTTTATGCGACTGATATTTCTAATCAGGCTCTGGCAGTAGCGCGGCGTAATGCAGACCGGCATGGAGTGAAGATCGAGTTTGCGGAGGGTTATCTTATGGATCCCTGGCCAAACCATGTAATGGCGGATATGATCATAGCCAACCTTCCCTATATTGGAAGTGATGAGTATAATAATTTAGCTCCAGGAGTCAAAGAATTTGAACCCCGGCAGGCACTTTTAGTACCTGGAGATGGATTAGACTTATATCGGCAGCTTATTCCCCAGGTCCGGCAGATTTTAAAGGGTGGGGGACATCTATTATTTGAGATAGGGTTTAACCAGGGACCTGCGGCAGCCGCTTTAATGGAAGGGTTTGATGAGGTAGAAACAGTAAAGGATCTGGCCGGGCATGACCGGGTAATTAAGGGAAGAAAGGTTGGATAGTTTGCAAACACGTTACTTTAAAGTTGATCCGGATAAGCCGCAGCCCGATATTATCGCCCAAGCTACCGAAATTATTCGGGCAGGGGAATTGGTGGCGTTTCCTACTGAGACAGTTTATGGACTAGGTGCTAACGCCTTTTCTTCCCCAGCAGTAGAAAAGATATACCTGGCTAAAAACCGTCCGCCTATTAACCCGCTTTTAATACATGTCAGCAATCTTAAACAGGTAGAAAGGCTGGTAGAAACTATACCGGATGTTGCCCGGGAACTTATGCAGCGCTTTTGGCCGGGGCCGCTTTCCCTTGTCCTGCCGGCTCTATCCGCAGTACCAGATATTGTTCGGGCCGGCAGCCCGGGAGTAGGGCTAAGGATGCCTTCCCATCCTGTAGCATTGGCTTTGATTGACCAGGCTGGTCCAATAGCTGCCCCTAGTGCTAATCTATCAGGACGGCCTAGCCCGGTAACTGGTGAGCATGTGCGTAATGATCTGGATGGTCGTATTGCTGCTGTACTTGATGCCGGGCCGACTGGCCTGGGAATCGAGTCTACGGTACTGGATTTGACTGGGTTTTCACCGGCAATCATCCGCCGGGGTAGTATTCCATTATCAGATCTGGAGTCAATATTAGGCCAGGAGATAGAGGAGAAATCCTCCTCTGGACAGGAAATTCCCCATTACCAGACTACTACCCAGGTAGTCATGGCCGACAATATGGATCAAATGCAAGCCTATGTTAGTAAGTACCGGGCGCTGGGTAAAAAGATCGGGGTAGTACATAATTCACTATGTCCTCAACATACAATAAACCATACTGATCAGGAATATTATTTAGATTTAGAAACAGGTGGGACTCTATTTTACTCCATCCTTAGGGATGCTGAAAAGCGTGGCATCAGTATATTGATATTTGCTCCTTTATCCTGCCAGGCAGGGGGAATAATAGATACTTTGCTAGACCGAATTAAAAAGGCGGGCCGTTTTAAATAAATAGAGAGGAATATATTGATTAAATGCTTGAACAGTATTTGACAATTGTTCTGGTAGCCATTGTCCTGGGGTTGGATGCATTTTCGTTGTCTATGGGAATGGGCCTTAGAGGGGTTACCAGCAGTTATGGAATAAAGTTTACAGGAATTGTGGGGCTATTGCATGTTCTTATGCCCCTTCTAGGTCTTAAGCTAGGCATGGCGGTAGGGAAAATCCTGGGAGTATGGGCCGGGCGAGTAGGTGCGGTGGTACTGGCTTATATTGCAGTAGATCTTCTGATTAAAGGGTACCGGGAAACAAGAACGACTACTTATCGATTAAGTGAAAAAAAAGCGATTATTTCCGTTCCGGCTGCTGATTGGTGGAGTATATTAGTATTAGCTGTTTCAGTAAGTATAGATGCCTTGACAGTCGGTTTCGGTTTAGGTACCTTAAGAGTGCCCATATTGATTACAGTTATACTTATGGGTACTACTGCTGGTACCATGACATGGTTAGGTTTTCTGGGAGGACGTATTTTTAGCCGCATGATAGGAAGCTATGCTCAGATGGCGGGCGGAATTGTCCTCCTGGCATTGGCAGTAAAACTAGTGGTTTAGGGAGGAATGCCACTTGGTAAAAAGGCTGCTTTTTATCTGTACCGGCAATACTTGCCGAAGTCCGATGGCACAGGCTATACTAGCCAGTATTCTAGGTCATAATAATTCCAATATAATAATCGAATCAGCCGGATTGTTTGCTACCAATGGAATGCCGGCTACGCCGGAAGCAATTGCAGTTATGGGAGACTTTGGAATTGATCTTTCCGGGCACCGATCCCGTCAGGTTACCGGCGAAATGGTCCAGCAAGCTGATCTGGTTTTGACTATGACCGGTACCCAATGTGATTGGCTGGTTGATATGTATCCTCAGGCAGAGGGAAAAACTTTTACCATTAGTGAGTATTTGGGAGAAGAAGGTGATTTAAACGATCCCTTTGGACAAGGGGGACAAGTTTACCGCGAAAGTGCTAATCAAATCAGGAAATTACTTAACCAACTGGCTGTTCTATTGAGGCATCCAGAGGGGAATAAACCATAGAGGTGAAATCATGAAAGTCGTTATTGGTTGTGATCATGCCGGTTTTGAACTAAAAAGAACCATAATAAATAGTTTAGCTGAAGATGGTTATGATGTAATCGATTGTGGGACCTATAGTAGTGATTCAGTTGATTATCCTGATATTGCTGAAAAAGTAGCGGCAGAAGTCCTTACTCATAAGATACCAGGTATTATAATATGTGGTACCGGTATAGGTATTTCTATAGCCGCCAATAAGATGCATGGAATAAGAGCAGCACTATGTGAAAACATATATACGGCCAGATTAGCTCGTGAACATAACGATGCGAATGTAGTAGCTTTAGGAGCCCGGGTAGTTGGCGCAGGGGTAGCAGTTGAAATAGTGAAAACATTTTTGAGCACTGATTTCCAGGCGGGTCGTCATCTCAGACGGGTAGATAAAATAACTAGTTTAGAAAAAAAGTATCTAGGGAGGAATTAAACAGGTGGATTATATTGAACAATATGTTAGGCCTATTGATCCTGAAGTAGCAGATGCCATAACTGCAGAAGAAAAACGCCAAAATGATAAGCTGGAATTGATTGCCTCCGAAAATTTTGTATCCCGGGCGGTTATGGCTGCCCAGGGTGGGGTGATGACTAATAAATATGCAGAAGGGTATCCCAACAAACGTTATTACGGTGGTTGTGAACATGTGGATGTGGTAGAGGAGTTAGCCCGGGAACGGGCCAGGAAAATATTCAAAGCTGAGCATGTAAATGTTCAGCCTCATTCCGGAGCCCAGGCTAATACTGCAGTTTACTTCGCCTCTGTAAATCCTGGAGATACTATTTTGGGGATGAACCTAAATCATGGAGGGCACCTGACTCACGGTAGCCGGGTCAACTTATCAGGAAAATATTTCAACTTTGCCGATTATGGTGTTGATCCTGAAACTGAACGTATTGATTATGATCAGGTAAGGGAAATTGCTCTTAAGGTGCGCCCTAAATTAATTGTGGCCGGGGCCAGTGCTTATCCCCGGGTAATAGACTACCAAAGGTTTAGGGAAATAGCTGATGAAGTAGGGGCCTACCTGTTTGTAGATATGGCTCATGTGGCGGGTCTGGTAGCCGCTGGTTTACATCCTAGCCCGATTCCTTATGCCCATTTTGTAACTACGACTACCCATAAGACATTACGGGGTCCCCGGGGAGGAATGATTCTTTGCAGCCGGGAATGGGCTACTAAGATTGATAAGGCAGTCTTTCCTGGTATTCAGGGTGGACCATTAATGCATGTAATTGCTGCTAAGGCAGTTTGTTTCAAAGAAGCCCTAACCGAAGAATTCGGTCAGTATCAAAAGGCTATAATCAATAATGCGGCTGCTTTGGCTAGTACCTTGGTGGACAATGGTTTACGTCTGGTATCAGGGGGAACGGACAACCATATGATGCTGGTTGATGTGCGTCCCAAGGGTTTAACCGGCCAGCAAGCAGAAGAAATCTTAGAATCGGTAAACATTACAGTAAACAAGAATGCCATTCCTTTTGATCCGGAAAAACCCACCATAACTAGTGGAATCAGATTAGGTACTCCGGCACTTACTACCCGGGGTATGGGAGTCCAGGACATGGTACAGGTTGGACAGGCTATCGCCCTAGCTCTTAGTAACCCTACTGATGAGACCAAACTAAGTCAAGCTCGTGAAATAGTAGCGGGATTATGTGCTAAACATCCGCTTTATGGCATATAGGTAAAAAGAGGAATCAATATGAAAGAGGTAAGACCCGAATGGGATGATTATTTTTTAGAGATAGCAGATCTGGTGGCTACCCGCTCTACCTGCATAAGGAGGCATGTGGGGGCCATTTTAGTGAAAGATCGTAGAATAATCGCCACCGGGTACAATGGTTCTCCCCGGGGGTTAAAACACTGTTATGAAACCGGGTGCCTGCGCGAAGAACAGGCTATTCCCTCGGGGCACCGTTATGAACTATGCCGGGGGGTACATGCGGAACAGAATGCGATTATAAACGCGGCCTATTATGGTGTATCAACGGAAGGAACCGAGATATATTGCACTAACCAGCCCTGCATAATTTGTGCCCGGATGATTATAAATGCGGGTATCATCAGGGTCATTCATCGGGGGAACTTCAGAGATGATATCGCTCTTAAGCTGTTGCAAGAGGCGGGCATCAAGATCGATTTGGTAAAAAAACTTAGCTAGGTATAGGCAGGGAATTCAAATTATCGTGTCGAATGAGAATCTAATATCAGACTAGATATGGAGAGAGTAGCATGCAAGCCAAAACCCTTTCACTGCCCAGGTTAAATCAGCTGAGTCCGACTATGGAATCAACCGCCTTAAAACTAATGGAGGAAGCTGGTGAACTTGCCCAGGCAATAGGAAAATACCGGGGGTTAAGTGGGGAACGTGTAAATATGGATGAAGATACTGTAATCCTGGAAATCGCCCGGGAATTATTAGATGTGGCTCAGACAGCAGTGACCATGATGTTTGTAATGCAAGAACAACATGGTATCAATATTGAAGATATGTTACATGATCATTGGACTAAATTGGAACGGAAAGGTTATATCTCAGCTGAGTAGTGGTTGCTTCGACAAAATTAATTAAAAATTAACAAAAAACTAAAAAGGATTTGTTTTCAAAAACGTCGAAATACATATACTTATATGAAAAAGACAAGTGATTAATTGTTTGATTTGGTTATCCCATTAAAGGGCCAGTGATGTCGATAAAAAAAATTTATACCCCATAGTTTTTTTAAAAGGATTTTGCCTATTTATGACGAATAGAGAATTAGGGGAGGGTAGCAATTAAAAGCTACAAAGGTGTGAGTGGATGGCCCGAAAGAACCAAAATTGGGTAAGAGCCCTTAGCGATGCCATAAATTTAGCCACGACCGTAGCCGCAGCAGTAGCGTTAGGGTATTTTGGAGGTCGGTGGTTGGATGGCAGGTTTGGCACGGAACCATGGCTAACCGTAGTCGGATTTCTGCTGGGTGTAGCTACTGGGATTAAATCAATGTGGGACAAAGCTATAGGACGTTCCAAACCGGTGGGTAAGGAGAGGGACTCTGCCGGAAAGGACCAGTAATCTTTTCGTTACTTAACCAGTTTTTTAAGCTGGTTAAAGGTTTGCACCGACTCTGGGATAGAGTCTTGGGATCGGTACCGACAATCAAATAGGAAGGGGGGGAGAAAGAGTTATGATCTTTGGAATGTGGGATAGTGTCTATTTTCATCTCGGGCCAATTCCCGTTGACCATCTAATCGTCACCGAATGGGTAATTATAGGGTTAATAGGGATCGTAGCATATTTTGCCACCCGGAACATGCAATTAGTTCCGCGGGGGCTTCAGAATGCTTTTGAAGCAATTATATTGTGGACCTACGATTTCTTTACACAGCTAATGGATAAAGAACACGTCGCTAAAAAGTGGGCACCTTTGCTTACTGCTTTCTTTTTATTTATCCTACTTAGCAATTACAGCGGTCTCATCCCCGGGTCTGCTAGAATTGCTGGCTTCCAACCGCCTACCAGTAACTGGAATATCACGATGACTTTAGCATTAATAACATTCTTTTCTGTACATGTTGCCGGCTTATCGGAACATGGTGGTCGTTATTTTAGGCATTTCGTGAGTCCCAGTCCTGCAATGTTACCATTAAATCTGGTCGAAGAGGTAGCCCATCCGTTGTCTCTTACCGTCCGTCTTTTCGGTAACATCTTTGGTGAGGAAATGGTTATTGCCTTCCTGTTGTTTATGGCACCGTTCCTGATTCCTTCAGCAATTATGGGTTTGAGTTTATTGCTGGGAGCGATTCAGGCGATAGTGTTTACTATTTTATCAGCTAGCTACATAGCAGCTGCTACTGGCGAGGGTCATTAAAATTAAAATATATTTTTTGGCTCTAAAAGATTTTTTAACATTCTAGAGCATGAAGAAAGGAGGGAAAAAGATGGGCGTAGCATTAGGTGCTGGTCTAGCTGTATCAATCGCCGGTATTGGCGGTGGTATAGGAATGGGTGTTGCTGGAGGTAAGGCTTTTGAAGCTATTGCCAGACAACCCGAAGTTGGAGGGGATGTTAGAACCCTTCTCTTCATAACTCTGGCTTTTATTGAAACCCTGACGATTTATGGTCTATTGATAGCCTTTATGTTGGTAGGTAAAATCTAATAAACCAGTTATACAGGAAAACAGATTTGTGGGCGGTAGGGCATAGGTCTATTCGGAACAAAGTATATAGCTCATGCCGCCCCCAATACTATCTGCTTGAGAGATTGGAGGTAGCACATCCGTGTTTAAAAGCAAACGGTTTTATTTATCGGTTTCTTTTTTGACCACGATTCTAGTTTTAGGATTTGCAACCTTCTGTATGGCGTCAGGCGGGGGCAATATGCCGATTGATCAACCGGCCGGGGCAACGCCCCGTTTTGGCAACCTGTATGCTATCGGTTGGACGGCGGTTAACTTTTTTGTCCTGCTGGCACTTCTCTACAAATTTGCCTTTAATCCCATAAACGCTATGTTGGAGCAACGTACTACTACTATTGAAAGCTCCTTAAAGCATGCTGAGGAAGTAAAGGTAGAAGTGGAGCAGATGCGGAAGGAAGCGCAGACCAATCTATTAGAATCACGTAAGGAAGCCCAGGAAATTGTTAGTCGCGCTACAAAAGCTGCCGAGGATGCAAAAACTGAAATTGTGGCCAAAGCTCAAGAGGAATCTAAGAACATAAAAGAAAAAGCCAATGCTGAAATAAAGGCGGCTACTGAACAAGCTAAGATGGAACTTAAAGATACTGCTGCTACTCTTGCTATTATGGCGGCTGAAAAGGTTCTGGGCAGAGCGATTAACGAAGATGACCATAAGAAAATGGTGAAAGACTTTGTTAACGAGGCGGGCGATCTATTATGTTAAACACAAGCGTCGCTAGGCGTTATGCGGAAGCATTTTTTAGTATTGCCCAGGAGCAGAAAAAAGTTGATGAGTTTCAGCAGGAGCTGGAGAAGATTGTCCAGATCATCAAGGAAACAGAAAATCTGGAAGCATATTTTGCTCATCTTCTGATTCCACCTAAAGAGAAGAAGGATATTGCCACCAAAATCTTCGCTAAGCACATTTCACAGCTTACTATGAATTTCCTTCTTATGATAATCGATAAGAGACGTGAAACGTATATTTCTATGATTGCTGATGAGTACAAAAACATGGCTGATGAGTCTAGAAACATTGCTAAAGCAGATTTAATATCAGCCCATGACGTACCAGAGGCGGAAGTAAAAGCCCTTGCTGAAAAACTTTCTGCATCTTCGGGCAAGACGGTACATTTAAAGGTTAAGGTAGACCCATCGCTTATTGGCGGGGTGAAGATAAGGTTGGGTGACCAGATCATAGATGGTACCGTTGCTAAAAAGCTGGAAATGCTAAGGGAAAACCTCATGCAAGCAAAGATAAGTTAATCGATAGGGGTGAGCACATAAATGAGTATTAGACCGGAAGAGATTAGCGCAATACTAAAGGAACAGATTGAGCGCTACCAATCCGAGGTCGAGGTCAGCAATGTGGGCTCTGTCATCTACGTTGGCGACGGTATTGCTCGTGTGTATGGATTACAGGGCGCCATGGCAGGCGAATTGCTGGAATTTACTGGAGGAACCTACGGAATGGTTCTCAACCTGGAAGAAGATAACGTAGGTGCGGTTCTGTTAGGTAGCTATGAACACATTAAAGAGGGCGATGTTGTAAAAGCTACCGGAAGAATCATGGAAGTCCCGGTGGGAAAAGCGATGCTGGGGCGGGTTGTTAATGCTCTGGGTCAACCGATCGATGGTAAAGGGCCCATTGCCACTGATAGCTATCGTCCAGTCGAACGTGTTGCACCAGGTGTTGTTACACGTTCTCCAGTTGACACGCCTATGCAGACTGGATTAAAAGCTATTGACTCCATGGTCCCCATAGGACGTGGACAGCGGGAACTGATCATCGGTGACCGTCAGACAGGTAAAACGGCGATCGCCATTGATGCTATCATAAACCAGCGGGAAAAGAAAGACATGATCTGTATTTATGTTGCAGTTGGGCAAAAGCAGTCTTCAATTGCTGCCATCGTGGCCAAACTAGAAGAAATGGGGGCCATGGATTATACCATTATTGTAGCAGCAACTGCTTCCGAACCAGCTCCATTACTTTACCTAGCACCCTATTCTGGTGTTGCTATGGCGGAAGAATTTATGGAAACCGATAAAGAAGATGTGCTGATAATTTATGATGACCTTTCTAAGCATGCGGTAGCTTATCGTGAGATGTCCCTGCTGCTGCGGCGTCCACCCGGACGTGAAGCCTATCCAGGCGATGTTTTCTATTTACATTCCCGTTTGCTGGAAAGAGCATGTAAACTTAGTGATGCCTATGGTGGAGGATCTATAACAGCTCTGCCTATAATTGAGACCCAGGCAGGTGACGTTTCTGCATATATCCCCACCAATGTTATATCGATCACGGATGGACAGATATACCTGGAAACTGACCTATTCTATGCTGGTCAGCGTCCTGCTATTAATGCCGGGCTTTCCGTAAGCCGAGTAGGGGGTGCTGCTCAGACGAAGGCCATGAAATCCGTTGCTGGGCAGTTGAGACTCGACCTGGCCCAGTATCGTGAACTAGCAGCCTTTGCCCAATTCGGATCTGATCTGGATAAGGCTACTCTGGCACGGTTAACTCGCGGTGAACGTGTTACCGAAATCCTAAAGCAGAACCAGTATCAGCCTATGTCTACGGAAGAACAGGTTGTATCCATTTATGCTGGAGTTAACGGCTATCTGGACGATCTACCCAAAGATAAGGTACTTGAATTTGAGATCGATTTCCTAAAGTTTATGCGGAGCAATTATGGGGACGTTTTAAGTGCTATTAAAGGAACTGGAAAAATTGAGGATGCTACCGAGGAAAAACTCCAGAAGGCAATTGCTGAGTTTAAATCCACTTTTTCGGTTTAGGTGGTGATTAAACATGGCAGGAGCAGGTGTAAGAGAATTTAAACGCAGGATACGAAGTGTAGCTAGTACTCAACAGATTACCAAAGCAATGAAGATGGTAGCAGCTGCTAAACTGAGACGTGCTCAGGAGAGTGCTGAAGCTTCACGACCCTATACCCAGACCCTGCAAGATACCTTGGCTCGTTTAGCAGCCGTATCGTTTGATGTAAAACATCCGCTGCTTGAGAAGCGAGAAGAAGTGCGCAAAGTGGGATATATTGTAGTTACCGCTGATCGAGGTCTATGTGGTGCTTTCAATACCAATATCATCCGTGCCACTTCGGAAGCCATTGAAGCAGATGAGCGTAATGTCGATCACGGCATTATAGCTGTAGGACGTAAGGGACGTGACTTCTTCCGCAAACGCGAGAAGATAGATGCGGAATTCATTAACCTGGGTGATAATATTAGTTATGCAGATGCCCGCGAAGTCGGTCAATATATAATGAATGCTTATGAAAACAAGGAAGTAGACGAAGTTTACCTGGTTTACGGGAAGTTTATCAACGTGTTAAGGCAAATTCCGACGATAACAAAGATCCTTCCGTTGGATCCTCCGAAAAAGGAAGAAGCGACCGAAGAACGCAATGTCGACTATATTTACGAACCGAGCGCTGATGATATTCTGTTAACCTTGCTACCTAAATATATTGGTAGCCAGGTATATAATGCTCTGTTAGAGAGTAAGGCCAGTGAGCACGGTGCTCGAATGACCGCCATGGGCAATGCCACTGAGAATGCATCTGAGATTATCAACAGCCTGACCCTGGAAATGAACAAAGTCAGGCAGGCAGCCATCACGGATGAGATTCTGGATATAGTTGGCGGTGCTGAAGCTCTTAATAAAGGAGGAAAGTAGACGATGGCGAATGTGACATATGGAGAGGTAACTCAGGTTATCGGAGCGGTCGTCGACATCCGCTTCAAACCCGGTGAGTTGCCGGATCTAATGAATGCTATTACTATAAAAGCAGAAGAGCAGGACCTTTTTGTTACTCTTGAAGCTATGCAGTTACTGGGAAACGATACGGTTCGTTGTGTTGCCCTGCAGCCTACCGACGGTATCATGAGAGGTATGAAAGCGACCAATACGGGTGATGCTATTAAAGTCCCGGTTGGTGAAGGCTGCCTGGGGCGTATCATCAATGTGTTGGGCCAGCCAGTTGACGAAGCCGGGCCTGTAGAAGCTTCCGATTATTGGCCCATCCACCGCGATCCGCCTGCCCTGGTAGACCAACTGCCGGCTACCCAGCAGTTGGAAACCGGAATAAAGGTTACCGACTTAATTTGCCCTTATGCTAAGGGGGGGAAAATCGGCCTGTTTGGCGGAGCGGGAGTCGGTAAGACAGTTATAATCCAGGAACTTATACGTAATATTGCTTATGAGCATGGTGGCTATTCGGTGTTTACCGGTGTTGGAGAAAGAACTCGTGAAGGTAACGACCTCTGGGGTGAAATGACTGAATCAGGTGTTATTGAAAAGTGTGCACTGATTTTCGGTCAGATGAATGAACCACCTGGAGCCCGGTTGCGGGTTGGTCTTACCGGACTAACCGTGGCTGAGTACTTCCGTGATTTCTCTGGACTAGATGTTCTTATCTTTATTGATAATATCTTTAGATTTGCCCAGGCCGGTAACGAAGTGTCGGCTCTGCTGGGTCGTATGCCTTCTGCGGTTGGTTACCAGCCCACCTTGGCCACTGACATGGGACTCTTGCAGGAGCGGATCACCACTACTAGAAAAGGATCAATTACTTCTGCCCAGGCAGTATATGTCCCGGCTGACGACTTGACTGACCCGGCACCGGCTACTACTTTTGCCCATTTGGATGCTACTACGGTATTAGCCCGTTCTATTGCTGAGCTGGGTATATACCCGGCTGTGGACCCGTTGGATTCTACTTCAAGAATCCTTGATCCACAAATCCTGGGCGATAAGCATTATTATACTGCCCGTGGGGTACAGCAGATTTTACAGAGGTACAAGGAACTGCAGGATATTATTGCTATACTGGGTATGGATGAGCTTTCCGATGAGGATAAGCTAATCGTTGCCCGGGCAAGAAAGATTCAGCGCTTCTTATCTCAGCCGTTCCACGTAGCCGAGCAGTTCACCGGACAGCCCGGAATGTACGTACCGATTGCGGAAACGGTTGACTCCTTTGCTCAAGTTCTGGAAGGTAAGCACGATAATATTACTGAGGCTGCCTTCTTAATGGTAGGTAATATTGATACCGCCATCGCCAAAGCAAAGAGACTGGAGGCGTAGTATATGGCAGAAAACACCTTCATGCTAGAGATAGTAACCCCTGAACAGATTTTATTTAAGAATGAAGTTCAGTTCCTGGTTGCTCCCGCTGTCGAAGGTGAATTGGGTGTTATGAGGAATCACGCACCAATAGTTGCAGCTTTGAAGATCGGAGTTTTGCGCTATAAAGATGCCACAGGCACCCAGCAAAAAATAGCTATAAGTGGCGGTTTTATGGAGGTAGTCGATAACAAAGCACGTGTTTTGGCGGAAACAGCCGAACATGGGCATGAGGTCGATGTCCTTCGGGCCAGAGCAGCTGCGGACCGGGCAAAACAAAGACTAAATATGCGTGATGAGAATATTAACTACGCCCGGGCTCAACTTTCTATGCAACGTGCCATGGCTAGGCTAAAGGCAGCGGAGGCCAAAGTAGACTAGGGATAAGCCGACAAAGCCGGGAGGGAAAACCTTCCGGCTTTGGAATCTTATAAGGGTATATTAGATAAAGCACGCGACTGATGAGGATTTGTAGATGGATAATATGTTAAAAACACTTATTATTATTACCTTGATCTATTATCTAATAAAAGGCCTTATATATCTGATGTTCTGGCAAACTACGGTTAGAATAGAGGAAAAGGCTAAAGAAAAGAAACGTAGGGAAAAAGAAAAAGAAAAGCTAGCTGATGAAATATGGGAAACTGAGCGTGATCGTGAAAAAGATTGAGTCTACTGGGAGGAAGTTAAGTGAAGAGTGCTTTTCTGATTCTAATCGGCGTTGTTTTAGTTATAACTATAGTGTTTGGAATTCTGATTTGGAGACAATCTATTCGTTTTGAAAAGAAGGCGCTAGAATTAAAGAAACGTAAAGAGGAGTATCTATCCAGATTGGAACAACAGGAAATGGCTGTAAATAGTCAAGAAAAAAAGGCCCTACCCATAACTAACTTACCGGATGATAATCAATCATCAACATCACAGTAATGAAAACCTGACAATGGTCGGGTTTTTTCGCTTGTAAGTTTTATATCTTTTATTTATCATTGTAAACTGGTTTTTTAAAATCATCGAGTTTAACTTTTAAATTAATCTTCCCGGCGAATAATTGCTTGCCGGTTGGGCAAGAATTTTGATACGCATACCGGGGAGGTTAATATTCATGAAAAAAGGACTAGTTTATTTATTAATGTTTGCTTTTTTATGCGGGTTATGTACGTACGGCATAGATTATACGGTGGGGAAACAGATTGAAAATCGTTCTCCATATTACCTATCTTTTGCATCTATCGGTGCAATTTCACTCGAATCACGAATGGATAGCTGGGCAAAGCTAAGAACAAGTTCCTCCCGAGAAGAACTGGTAGATTATATGTATAATGTTACTAGAACACTTGGTTTACCTAATGATGCACAAAATTATCAATACCAGACTGGTCCCCAAAGCCTGCAAATACAATATGAAGTAAGGCAAGATTTGTATAATTACTGTATAACTTTAATATCCAATTATGAAGAGAATCAAACCTATTTAGTAGTTGAAGTTATAACTAGCGAACCAAACGTCAATTTAGAAGCAATAGCAGCTAAGCTAGAACAAATTATAGGGTTAAAATGGACCAGTTATTATCTTTATACAGGAACCTTGGAACAGGTGGTTAATGAATCTAACCATTTAGAACTATTAGATGTGCTTATGAAAAACATGGATGCCAGGATGGTGGAAAATTTTCATGATAATAGGTCTAGTAGTGCCACTGGTTACAGTCGCAATCTTAAAGTACCGGCCATAGTAACTGGTACAGGAAAGAAATACAATATACAAGTTGCACTACGTAGTATTCCTGCTGAGAAAAAAACTTATGTTTATATCGGGACCCCCTTAATAATAGGGAATTATTAAAGGAGGTGATGGAATAGATTTGGAAGTAATCGTTGAGGGAAAAAACCGCCTTAAAGGTGAAGTTAAGGTTAGTTCTTCAAAAAATTCTATATTACCAATTCTGGCAGCATCTTTACTGGGGGAAGGGACTAGAGTTATTACGAATATCCCCTTGATAAAAGATGTGGAAGTAATTAGCAGGTTAATTAAGGCCTTGGGAATAAAAGTAACTTACGAGGATAATAGTCTAAAATTTGCAGGAGTAGTAAGTGAACAACACCCTCCCTATGAACTGGTACGACAGATACGGGCCTCATTTTTAGTTATGGGACCATTATTAGCCCGCCAAGGAATGGTCAGGTTAGCATTACCAGGTGGATGTGCGATTGGTACCCGGCCTATTGACCTTCATTTAAAGGGATTTCAGGCTCTAGGAGCCAGCATCAATTTATCCGGCGGTGATGTGATAGCCAGGGCCGACAAACTGACTGGTAACCATGTTTATCTAGATTATCCCAGTGTGGGGGCTACTGAAAATATAATTATGGCAGCAGCCTTGGCTGATGGAACTACTTATATTGAAAACGCTGCTTTAGAACCGGAAATAGTTGATTTGGCCTGCTTTATAAATAGTATGGGGGGTAAAATCAGTGGGGCAGGTAGTAATGTCATTAAGATTGAGGGAGTAAAAGAGCTGGGATCATGTCATTATTCGCCCATTCCTGATCGTATTGAAGCAGGTACCTATATGGTAGCGGCTGCAGCCACCGGGGGTGATGTACTCATAAAGAATGTTATTCCAGAACATCTAAAAGCTATCACTGCAAAATTAACCGAAAGCAATACCCAGGTTCTGGAAGAGGATAATCAAGTACGGGTTTCCAGAAAAGATGAAATACGTCCCGTTTATATAAAAACCTTACCATATCCCGGTTTTCCTACTGATATGCAAGCGCAGTTTATGGCATATTTGAGCCGGGCGGATGGGAGCAGCGTAATTACTGAATCAGTTTTTGAAAATCGATTTATGCATGTAGCTGAGCTTTTACGTATGGGTGCTAAAATAAAAACTGAGGGACGAACAGCAGTTATAAAGGGTAATAATGAATTAACCGGTACAACAGTTAAAGCAACTGATCTTAGAGCTGGAGCGGCCCTTTTAATAGCGGGGCTAACTGCCCGTGGTTCAACCAAAATATTGAATAGTGAGCATATTGATCGAGGCTATGAAAACATTGTTGATAAACTAAAAGGATTAGGAGCTACCATTACCCGCCATTAAAAAACATGGTATTTGACATGAATACCATGTTTTTTTCATATCTATTCATTATGAGATGGATAGGTAATCTTAACAGACCAGATAAAAGAGTTACAATTTTTTTGATAATTATCCTCATAATTCTACTTATTTTGATAATGCGTAACTATAGATCACCAGATAAACTAAATCAGGGACCTTTTATACAACTGTATTTAGGTGAAGAAAAACGAGTACAAAAAATGCCTCTGGAAGAGTATATAACTGGCACAGTAGCAGCAGAAATGCCTGCTTCTTTTGCAACAGAAGCTCTTAAAGCCCAGGCGGTATGTGCACGCTCTTATGCCCTGCGCAAATTATTACAAAAACATGAATACCCTATGAAAGCTGACCTTTCTGATGACATTAATACTTGCCAGGCTTTTATAAGCAAAGAAGAATTTATGCGTCGACATCCACGGGATTCTGAGGTTTATTGGGAAAAAATCGTCCAGGCAGTTCAATCTACCCGAGGGGAAATCATGGTTTATCAGAATGAACCTATTGATGCTCTTTACCATTCTACCTGTGGAGGGCAAACGGAAAGTGCCCTGGAGGTATGGGGTAATGAAGTTCCTTATTTACATTCGGTTAAATGTAATTATTGCCGGGAGTCAAATTATTTTCATAGTGTGCAGGTTTTTAACTGGCAGGAATTGCCGGGAGCTAGGGGAAAAAATCCGGATATAAAAATATTGGAAAAGAGTTCTACCGGGCGAATAAAAAAAATAGCGATTAACGATCAGATCATATCAGGCAGCTCATTACGAGCTCGTTTAGGACTGCCTTCCACCTGGTGGAGATTGAAAATTGGTCAGGGAAAAATTATCATAAATAGCCGCGGTTATGGACATGGAGTAGGCTTGTGTCAATATGGAGCCAATGGGATGGCTCAGAAAGGAGCAGATTATCATGTTATCCTTAACACCTATTACCAGGGTATAAAAACCTATAAATTAAAATACTGAGTTCTTCCTGCGCCTCCAATTGAATATAGTTTATTAGTCATACTAGGGAGGCGGGTTATGCAAAACTATATTCGTAAACGAGCAGTAAAGGTGGCTCAGCATATATTGAGGACTTCTGATACTGTTCGACAGACCGCCGAGGTTTTCGGCATAAGTAAAAGTACCGTACACAAAGATGTTTCTGAGCGCTTACCCCGCATTAATAAAGAAATGGCTGAAGATGTAAAAGCAATATTGGATAAAAATAAAGCGGAGAGACATATTAGGGGAGGAGAAGCAACCCGAAGAAAATATGCTAATCAACAAAAGGTTCAGGCTTAAAAAAAATAGCTAAATTAGCTGATTAACGGTAAAATACTGTTAGAGTATGCAAAATCTGTTGGGAGGGCCTGGGCTAGAATGTTTTTTGAAGATGATATAGGGATTGATTTAGGAACAGCCAGTGTACTGGTTTTTAAAAAAGGTAAGGGAATTGTATTACATGAACCTTCGGTGGTAGCCATAGATCGTAATACTGACCGAATTATTGCCGTGGGGGAAGAGGCTCGTCAGATGCTGGGCAGAACCCCGGGCTATATTACAGCAGTACGACCCTTAAAAGAAGGTGTTATTGCTGATTATGATACTACCGAAAAGATGCTTTCTTACTTTATCCGTAAAGTCATAGGCCGGCGCTTATTTTTTAAGCCCCGGGTTATAGTTTGTATTCCTACTGGTGCCACTGATGTTGAGGAACGAGCTGTTCGACAGGCTACCTTATCATCAGGAGGTAGACAGGCTTTTATTATTGAAGAACCTTTAGCCGCCGCTCTGGGGGCGGGAATTAATATTTCTGAAGCTACCGGTCATATGGTGGTTGATCTGGGAGGGGGAACTTCAGATATTGCTGTTCTGTCTCTGGGGGGTATTGTATGTGATACTTCTTTACGTATTGGTGGGGACAAGTTTGATGAGGCTATTATACGCTATGTAAGACGGGAATATAACCTGATGATTGGAGAAAGAACTGCTGAAGAGCTAAAAATGAATATAGGTACAGTTTGTGTAACTAATGAAAATCGTCATCGGTCCATGGAAGTAAGAGGACGTGATTTAGTCAGTGGACTACCTAAAACGGTTACCATAACTGCAGAAGAAAGTTGGGAAGCCCTACAGGAACCTATTGAAACAGTAATAGACGGAGTAAAAAAAGTACTGGAAATTACACCGCCTGAACTGGCTGCTGATATAGTCAATAATGGTATTGTTATGACCGGAGGTGGTTGCTTGCTGGATGGTCTCGATATACTTCTTTCCAGAGAAACTAACCTGCCGGTACATATTGCTGAAGATGCTGTTTCCTGTGTAGCGCGGGGGACTGGTAAAGCCCTGCATGAAATTTCTACCCTAAGCCGGGCTCATGGAAAAGGACCACGTAGAATAGTCTAAAGTTATTATCTTTTATAATCGATAAATAACATAATGGTCAATAGTAGGAGGTACTCCGGTGATAAAGGGATTATATAATGCGGGTTCTGGAATGATGCTGCAGATGGCCCGTCAGGATGTAGTAGCTAATAATATTGCCAATGTAAATACAGCCGGCTTTAAAAAGGCTACGGCAGTAACCCGGGCTTTTCCCAATATGCTTATTACTCGTATGGGTGAAACCCAGGTGGATAACCAGGGTAAGAATCGCTTCAGCCGTCCTCCGATAATCGGAGGACTGGGAACCGGGGCCTGTTTAGATGGGGTAGCCACAGATTATAGCCTAGGCAATTTAAAAAAAACGGATAATCCATTCGATTTGGCTTTAAGCAGTGACAGTTATTTCGTAATCGAAACCCCTGAGGGAGAGAGGTTTACTCGTAACGGTCAATTTAAGGTAAATGAAGCAGGCTTGCTGACTAATGGAGAGGGCTATCCAGTTCTTAATGACTATGATGATTTTATTTACCTGGAAGGCGAGTTTAGTGTTGACTCATCAGGTTACATAACTATAAATGGTGAAGAGGCTGCCCGTCTTAAAGTAGTAAGATTTCCTGATCAGGAAGTTTTACAGAGAGTGGGAGGTACCCTTTTGACAACTGATCAAGAATACCAATTAGTTGATCAACCCGGGGTTTTGCAGGGGTATACTGAAGAATCCAATGTTAATGCAGTGCAAGAAATGGTTACTCTTATTAGTACTGTCAGAGCTTATGAATCATTACAAAAGGTAATTCAAGCAGAGGATGAGACTATTCGTACTGCTATCGAAGATATAGCTCGAGTGTAATTTTTTGGGGTGGGATGAAAAAACTATTATGTAAGATAAATATTAAATAATTTGCTTTATAATTTTCTGAAAAATCCTGCCTTTAGAAGCGGGATTTTTTTATGGGCCCGTATAGAAAAAGGAAAAACCGGGTATGAAAGCAAATAAGAAACAGATGAGTAATTTTAGGGAGAGACATTATGCCAGCGCATTTAAACCGTGCTAATATTTTAGGTTGTTTTATTGATGTGGTTACTATGGAGGAGGCTCTCTATAAAGTGGAGCAACTCATAAACCGGAAAACCTCATCACAGGTGATTACCCTTAATGCAGAAATAGTATACCAGGCTTACCATAACCCCGACCTTAGACAAATAATAAACCAGGCTGATCTAGTTACACCAGATGGTATAGGTATAGTCTGGGGAGGGCAAAAATTAGGTTATCCGGTAAAAGAAAGGGTTACCGGAGTCGACCTATTAGAAAAAATATGTGCCTACGCAGTGGAACGGGGATGGAAAATATATCTGTTAGGTGCGGCTCCGGGTGTAGCCGAAAAAGCCGGGCAAAATTTGCGGGACAAATATCCGGGTCTTAAAATCTGCGGGGTTAGAAATGGTTATTTTAAGAAAGAAGAGGAACCAGGGCTGATTAATGATATAAAAGCACAGCAACCTGATGTATTATTGGTAGGATTAGGAGCACCCCGGCAGGAATTTTGGATTAATCAGTATAGGGAAAGCATGCAGGTACCAGTAAGTATAGGGGTGGGAGGAAGCTTTGATGTTATTGCCGGCATCAAGAAAAGAGCTCCCTGCTTATTTATAAAACTTAACCTGGAGTGGTTATATCGTCTTATTACAGAACCGAGCAGGTTTAAACGGCAGTTAGCCCTGCCCCGGTTTGCTGGACTTATAATCAGGCAAAGATGGCATAATTTGAGACGGCGTTAATGGGGGGAGTAGGCATGGATAAAAACATTATCTTTGCCCTGGATATCGGTACTCGCAAAATTGCCGGGCTGGTAATGAAAAAGGATGCCGGCGGCTGCCAACTCCTGGATTATGCAATACAGGAGCACCCTACCAGGGCTATGCTGGATGGGCAAATTCATGATGTAGAAGAGGTTGCCAAAACCATTAAATCTATAAAAAAAACCCTGGAGGATAGACTGAAAAAACCATTAAAAAGTGCAGCAGTAGCAGCAGCAGGACGTTCGCTAAAAACGGCCCGGGGGAGTAGCCGTAAACAACGTTTTTCTCATCATGAAATTACCCGGGAAGAAGTTATGGCTCTGGAAGTAGAAGCCATACAAGAGGCTCAATATGTGTTAGCCCGGGAGGAAGCTGCTATTGGTGATAAAAGCAACTACTTTTGTGTAGGATACAGTATAATCGCCTACCAACTAGAAAATCAGAAAATTGGCAACCTAGTAGGGCAGGTTGGAACGGAAATAGAAACAGAGGTTATTGCTACCTTTTTGCCTCGGGTAGTAATCGATAGTCTATTTTCTGTCCTTAAGAGAGCAGGATTAGAAATATATAGCTTAACACTGGAACCAATCGCAGCTCTGTCAGTGACCATTCCCGCCAGTATGAGGCTTTTAAATTTGGCTTTAGTCGATATTGGGGCAGGAACTTCAGATATTGCCCTCGTGAGAAGTGGGACTATTAGTGCTTATGCCATGGTGCCTTGCGGGGGTGACGAAATGACCGAATATCTGGCCTCCCATTATCTACTGGATTTTAATGTAGCCGAACAGTTAAAGCGGGCCCTGTTAGATCAGGAAACCATAATGGTGTGCGATATTTTAGGGAATAATTTAAAATTAATTTCTGCTGAAGTTAAGCAGGTTTTACAACCAGTTACCCAGCAGCTGGCGAGAAGCATTGGGGGAAATATCCTGGAATTAAACGGGGAGGCACCTGATGCAATCTTATGTGTAGGTGGGGGGAGTTTGACCCCGTCTTTAATAACTAATATAGCTGAGGCTATTAATATAGCTCCTAATCGGGTGGGGACTAGAACCCCGCCGGACTTTATCCAAATCCAGATGGGGACAAACTATCCGGAAGGGCCAGAAGGAGTTACCCCTCTGGGTATTGCCTACCATTCGTGCACTATTCCCCCAGTTCCTTTTATTAGGGTGATTGTCAATGGTCGGGAATTAGCTTTGTGGAATATGGGAGAGTTAACCGTAGCTGCAGCATTACTTAGTTCAGGCATTTCCCTGACTAATATTTACGGTAAACCAGGTCTGGGTAAAACAGTCGAAATAAATGGTTATGTTAAGGTTTTCCGGGGTGAAATGGGTACCCCACCAGTAATAAAAGTTAACGAGCAGGATGCTAGTTTAGAAACTGTTATTCATGATGGTGACCAAATTGAATTTCATCCGGGTAGTGATGGTCAGGAAGCCAGGATTTTAGTAAAGGAACTGGTGCCTGGGGCCCAGGGAAAGGTGTGGGTAAATGGCGAATCCTTAGACCTTTACCCGGTGGTTAAGGTAAATGGTGTAATAGCCCGTCCAGACGATGAGGTACCTGATCGGGCGCGGGTTGAATTTAGACGAGCTAATAGCTTGGAAAACATTCTGGCTCTAGCTGGTATACCAGCTAGTATGCTGCAGGCGCGATCATTTAATTATTACTTAAATGGTCAGGGGAATGTTTTACAGTGGTCACCCTTGAAAATCATGGTAAACGGGGAAAATGCGGCTAGCCCAGAGGTGGATTTTGGTGCCCGGGTGGAATACAGTATAGGTTCATTAAGGCCTAGGATTCGTGATGTATTAGCTGACCAGCAAATGGCTAACATTGTGGTAATGGTAAATGGAGAGGAAATTAAACTACCGGGGAGTAGTATAGGCATTATTGTGAATGGACAACCAGCAGGTCTTGACGAAGAATTAATGGAAGGTGCTAAATTAATTATTGATCAAAAATCTAATCAGGCTATACTTAGCGATATATTTAAGGTGGTTGATGTTAAACCAGGATCTACGGGTAAGTTAGTAATGCAGGTGGATGGGAAGGAGGCCGGATTTACTACCCCTATTAACAGCGGAAGTGAAATTACTTTAAAATGGGAGGAGTAACTCTTACCCGGGTGGATATAAAGTTTAGGAAAAAGAGGGGATCCCCTCTTTTTTCTTTCCCGAGAATTATTAATACCGCTTACCGAAATAACCAATAAACACCAACTGATTACGATTTACCCAATAGAAAAAAATATTAACCGGTAACATTAATAACAAGCTATTAAGAAGATGGTTTGAATATTACCGGGTGAAGCCAAGATTAGCGATATTTTTGTAATTTTATAGGTAACCAAAGTCAAATAAAAGAGTTGGATGAATTAAGTTTTATCCGGCAAAATTATGGTTAAACTAAGAATATTGATCTTTGGTTAATTAAAGTCAAAGAAACTTAACTTATTTAATCTCCATGGGGTTTAATAGGATTTTACCTAAAGCGAAATTGCCAGTACAATAAAACAAAGGTCAATAAAAGTCAAAGAGGGAGATCAATGAAAAAAAGTCTGGCAGATAAAATCGAGCAGTATATTAAAGTCCTTATTGAACGAAGCGAGGAGAAACAGATTGAAATTCAAAGGGCCGAGCTGGCGGAAACCTTTAGTTGCGTACCCTCTCAGGTTACCTATGTGTTGAGTACCCGTTTTACCGAAAGTGAAGGTTATTTTACGGAAAGCCGTCGTGGTGGTAAGGGGTTTGTACGCATAACCCGTTTCCATAGTGGTCAGGAAATGTTATTAAGTTTAACTGATTTACTGGCGTTTATTGAGAAACTATTCGCTCGGGACTTTATTAGTGCTGATGAAAAAGAGATGTTAAAACATGTTGCCCAGCATGCTTTTAATGATATGGACATAGAAGAACGTTGTAGAATCTACCAGGCAGTGAAAAATGCACTTAGCGACTATATTAAATTAACCCGAAGGGGGTTGAAATGATGTACTGTGAGGAATGTAAGCAGAAGCCGGCTAATGTACACTTGGCCCAGGTGTTTAATGGCAAAAAAGTGGAAACCCATCTTTGCGAGGAGTGTGCAGCTAAGAAGGGTATATTGATGTTTAATATGGGCAGTAATTTTTCTATCCCCAATCTTTTAGGAAGTTTTCTGGGGCATAATTTCAATTTACAGGGAGTAAAAGCCCCCGCTGAAACTACCCGGTGTCCCCATTGTGGTATGAACTTTATGGACATAACTCAAACTGGTAAGCTTGGTTGTGCTGAATGCTATACTGCGTTCGAACAGGAGTTGGAGCCAACTTTACGCCGGATTCATGGTAATAGTCGGCATGTTGGAAAAATTCCGGCCCGGGGAGGGGAAAAAGTACTGCTTAAAAAGCAGGTAGATAGTTTGAAAATCCAGTTACAACAGGCAGTTGCTTGTGAAGAATATGAAAGGGCTGCTGAAATCCGTGACTCCATTAAAGAACTTGAGAAAGAACTTGATTAGGGGGGGAAGGGATGAAAGGAAACGATCTTTTAAATAATACTTTCGTAAAATGGATGGAATCAGGCCCGGAATCTGATATAGTCGTCAGCAGCCGGGTACGATTAGCCCGTAACCTTAGAGGTGTACCATTCCCTCACCTGTTGAATGATGATAGTGGTCAAAAGTGTCTTGATCAGATTAAAGCGGCCTGGAGTAATAATGAAAATGCTCATCCGAAGGAACTTGAATACATGGCATTTAATCAGATAACTGATCAGGACCGGCAAATTTTAGTGGAAAAGCACCTTATAAGTCCTAATCATGCCAGGTCTGACCGGTTTTATCATGGGTTGTTGGTTAATGCAGAGGGGTCTATGGCTATTATGATTAATGAAGAGGATCATCTGCGTATCCAAGCGATATTACCAGGATTACAGGTGGAAGAATGCTATAAGCGGGCCCACAATATTGATGATGACCTGGAACAGAAACTTAATTTTGCCTTTGACGAGCGCAGGGGCTATCTTACTTCTTGTCCTACTAATGTAGGTACAGGTATGCGGGCTTCGGTCATGCTGCATTTGCCGGCTATGGTTATGACTGGGCAGATCAACCAGATAGTCCATAATATAAGCCAGTTAGGTATGGCTGTGCGTGGTATGTATGGTGAGGGCACTGAAGCCTTAGGAAACTTCTTCCAGATATCCAATCAGATTACTCTTGGTCAAACTGAGGAGGATATTGATAGTAACCTAACTACCATTACTCGTCAAATCCTCGAACAGGAACGTATTCTAAGGAATAACATGCAGAATCAGATAAAAATACAACTGGAAGACCGTATCGGAAGGGCTTATGGCATCCTGACTAATGCCCGGATGATAAATTCTAATGAAGCCCTATCTCATTTATCTGATGTGAGGTTAGGGGTCGAAATGGGAATGATAAAAGACATTAAATCCTTTGCCCTTAACGAATTGGTTGTTGCTATCCGTCCTGCGCACCTGCAAAAAAGAGCTGGGCAGGAAATGGATCCCCTCCACCGTGATAGTAAGAGGGCCGAAGTAATTAGAGAAAAACTGTTATAAGGAGGCGAGCGGATATGTTTCGTAGGTTTACCCAGAGAGCACGTAATGCGGTTATTCATGCCCAGGAGGAGGCCCGTCAATTAAATCACCCGGCTATCGGAACTGAGCATATTTTGCTGGGATTACTTCGTGAAGGTGAAGGGGTAGGGGCCAAAGCCCTTCTAAGTATGGGTATAGATCTGGAAAAGGTTCGTGAGGAAATTGTTAGAGTGATTGGTAGCAGTAGTAATGTTGGTGAACCGGCTGATGGGGATTTACCAGTTACCCCCCGGGCTAAAAAGGTGTTTAACCTGGCTTTTGATGAAGCCCGTCTTCAGGGGGTCAATTATGTAGGTACTGAGCACCTTCTGCTGGCACTGTTAAGAGAGGAAGAGGGCGTCGCTGGTCAGGTTTTGATGTATATGGGAATACGATTGGATGCTGTTCGGGAACAGGTGTTGAATTTACTGGGCGGAGAGATACAACCAGGTCACCATAATATGTTCTACCAGGAACCTTCCAACCAGTTTACTCCTCCTGCCAGTAAAAGAAAGGCAAAAAGCAAAACCCCAACTCTAGATTCGTTTAGTCTTGATTTAACCCAGGAGGCTATGGAAAGCCGTTTAGATCCAGTGATCGGACGTAATAGTGAAATTGAGAGACTAGTTCAGGTCCTTTCCCGTCGAACCAAGAATAATCCTGTACTAATAGGGGATCCGGGAGTTGGCAAGACTGCCATAGTAGAAGGTTTGGCCCAGCGGATTATCGAGAATCAGGTGCCGGAAATACTAAGCAATAAAAGAGTGGTCTCTCTAGACTTATCTTCTATGATTGCCGGTACTAAATATCGGGGTGAATTTGAGGATCGTCTTACTAAAATAGTTAATGAGATTAAAAGTGCTGGAGATGTAATCATTTTTATTGATGAATTACACACTATAGTAGGAGCTGGAGCCGCCGAGGGGGCTATAGATGCAGCTAATATACTAAAACCTTCTCTAGCCCGTGGAGAATTTCAATGTGTAGGGGCTACCACATTGGATGAATACCGGAAGCATATTGAAAAAGATGCCGCTTTAGAGAGACGCTTCCAGCCCATCGTAGTTGACGAACCTTCTTCGGAAGAAAGCATTGAAATTCTTAAAGGTTTACGGGATCGTTATGAGGCTCATCATGCCGTTAAAATAAGCGATGAGGCTATAGAGGCGGCGGTGCGATTATCTTCACGCTATATCAGTGATCGCTATCTGCCTGATAAAGCTATAGATCTTATTGATGAGGCATCTTCCCGGGTCAGATTAGCTAATTATGTCTTGCCTGATGATCTTAAAGAAAAGGAACGTAAACTAGAAGAACTTATTAAAGAAAAAGAAGAGGCCATTAATGCCCAGGAGTATGAAAGTGCTGCTCATTTGCGGGATGAGGAACAAAATCTGAAGGATGAGATCGAGAGCAGGCGTAAAGAATGGATAAATAAGCGCAGCATGGCTATGAGCACGGTAGGGGAAGAAGAGGTTGCTGATATTGTCTCCAGTTGGACTGGTATACCGGTAAATAAGATGGCCGAGGAGGAAACTGAACGCCTGGTACATCTGGAAGAAATCTTGCATGAAAGAGTGGTCGGCCAGGATGAAGCAGTTAAAGCAGTTTCCCGGGCAGTGCGCCGGGCCCGGGCCGGCTTAAAAAACCCCCGCCGTCCCATTGGTTCATTTATTTTTCTGGGGCCTACCGGGGTAGGAAAAACTGAATTAGCCAGAGCTCTGGCCGAGGCTATGTTTGGCAGTGAAGATGCCATAATTCGTCTGGATATGTCTGAATATATGGAAAAGCATGCTGTATCCAGAATGATCGGTTCACCTCCGGGTTATGTCGGTTATGATGAGGGTGGTCAGTTAACGGAAAAGGTACGTCGTAAGCCGTATTCAGTAATATTGCTGGATGAGATCGAAAAAGCTCACCCGGATGTTTTTAACATCTTACTACAGGTTTTAGAAGATGGGCGGTTAACTGATGGACAGGGTAGAACGGTTGATTTCCGTAATACGGTAGTTATCATGACCTCCAACGTGGGAGCTGAATCAATACGTAACGCGAAGAGAGTCGGATTTACTAGTGACCATAGCCAGGAAGCAGATTATAATAAAATGAAAGACCGGATGTTGGAACAGGTGAAGCACACTTTCCGCCCAGAGTTTCTTAACCGTATCGATGAAATCATTGTCTTCCAAAGTTTAAGTGAGGAAGAACTTAAAAACATTGTAGATCTGTTACTGGCTGATCTTAGAAAAAGGGTACAGGAGAATGAGTTTGAGATTAAGGTCACCGATTCAGCGCGTAAACTGATCTTAAAAGAAGGGTACGATCCTGGCTTCGGGGCCCGTCCTTTGAAGCGTGCTATCCAGCGATTAGTCGAAGATAATGTTTCCGAAGAGATTCTTAAAAAGACCATACAGCCGGGAGATACTATACTTGTAGATGCTAATGATAACGGCATCCAGATAAAAAAAGAATAGGTTGTTAGAAGATGGCAGGAAGACGATACAACCTCTTCCTGCCTTATCTTTACATAATGGAATGTCCAAGTTAAACAGCTATTTCCTCTAAAAGCTAGAGGGATATAGCGTTATTTTTTAGCCAAATAATCCTTGGATTGTTTATAATGATGCAAAGGTGGGTTTTATGGCGAAATCTATAAGCAGATTTGTCTGCACGGAATGTGGGTATGAAGCTTCCAAATGGTTGGGGAAATGTCCGGGATGTGCTTCCTGGAATACCCTGGTGGAAGAATCAGTCCCGAAGAAAAAAGCTGGCCAACCAGAAGTGCGAATTCCAGCTGTTCCCCTGGACTCGGTTAGCGGTGATGCTGTCTATCGCTACAGCAGTGGGATAGGAGAGCTGGACCGGGTTTTGGGAGGCGGAATAGTACCGGGATCGTTGGTACTTATCGGCGGTGATCCGGGTATAGGTAAATCTACTTTACTGTTACAGGTAGCTGACCATGTAGCTAACACTGATAAGCGGGTTATATATCTGTCTGGGGAAGAATCTCTTCGTCAGATACGGCTGCGGTCCCTGCGTCTGGGAATAAATAATGCCAACATTTATTTAGTCAGTGAACAAAATATTGAATTATTGGCAGACTATTTGCGTGATATTAACCCTGCTTTGGTAATCATAGATTCGATTCAGACCGTTTATACCTCCGGGGTATCATCTATACCGGGTAGTATAGCCCAGCTTAGGGAATGTACCGCACGTATTACTGATCTAGCTAAAAAAACCGATATCCCTGTTTTTCTGGTGGGTCATGTAACTAAAGAAGGTTCCCTGGCCGGTCCCCGGGTATTAGAACACATGGTAGATGTAGTTATTTATTTTGAAGGAGAAAAAAATTTTACCCTGCGTATGTTGCGAGGGGTAAAAAATCGGTTCGGTTCTACAGATGAAATTGGTCTTATGGAGATGAGCGGACAGGGATTAGTGGAAGTATTAGATCCAGCTTATGTTTTTTTAGGCCATTCATCCAGTGCTAGCAGTGGGGTTGCTATTGCGGCCAGCTATGAGGGGAGCCGGCCGGTGCTGGTGGAGATCCAGTCATTGGTAGTATCCTCCGGGCCAGGCTATGCCCGGCGGATGGCTTCGGGAATAGATCAAAACCGTTTGGCTTTGATCATAGCTGTTTTGGAGAAAAGGAGGGGGTATCCCCTGGCCTCCCATGATGTTTACCTGAAAGTAACTGGAGGTCTCTTTACTAGGGATCCATCAGTAGATTTGGGAATCGCAGCTGCTATAATCTCCAGCTATCGCGAGAAGACACTTCCCCGGGATACTATATTTATAGGTGAATTAAGCTTGTCTGGTCAGGTGCGTTCTGTGCCATTTTTAGAACAACGTCTTAAAGAGGCTGATCGGATGGGATTTAAAAGAGTAGTTCTTCCCCGCAGTGCATCTGCTCGGGAAGGACTTCCTGGTTCTGATTTTGAAATTATAGAAGTGGAAACCATTGATGATTTTGTAGAAACTATTGCGGAGGGATGATGTTGGTGGAAGAAATCTACCAGAGTAGTTTTCGAAAATATTTGCAGATGCTGGCTCCGGGTACGCTTTTTAGAGTAGGTATTGAAAATATTTTGCAAGCGAATACCGGGGGATTGATAGTGGTAGGAGATTCTCCTGAAGTAATGAGAATAGTCAGCGGTGGTTTTAAAATTGACTGTGAATTTACTCCAGCTCGTCTGTATGAACTGGCTAAAATGGACGGCGCTATTATTATGAACAGTGATGTTTCGAGGATAGTGATAGCTAATGCCCAACTGGATCCAGAGTCTAGTATAATCTCTAATGAGACAGGAATTAGGCACCGTACGGCTGAACGTACTGCCCGCCAGACAGGACAGTTGGTGGTAGCTGTATCACAGCGACGCCGGGTGGTAACCTTATATCAGGGAAATATTACCTTCCGCCTGCGCGACTTAGCTTCGATATTAGTTAAGGCTAATCAAGCCCTGCAAACTTTGGAAAAATATAAAAATGTAATGCTAAAAGAACTGCAGCGTCTGGGAGGACTGGAGTTTGAAGATATGGTTACCGTCTCAGAGGTTTGTGAGGTATTGCGCCGTAGTGTAAAAGTGTTAAACATAGCTCAGGAAATTGAAAACTACATAGCCGAGCTGGGCACTGAGGGACGTCTGGTAAAAATGCAGCTGGATGAAATGATTGCCAATGTTGAAGAAGAGGCTCTTTATATTATTCAGGATTATCTTAATACACCGGATAAGAAGCCCCAGGAGGTATTAAATAATATACTGAAGGCTTTTGAAGATGATGTATCAGATTCGGTATTTATTGCGCGCATGTTGTCTTTGGGAACGGCTAGCAGCCACTTGGATCAGCAGGTTTCTCCGCATGGTTATAGAATGCTGCAAAAGCTTCCCCGTATTCCCTTTTTGGTTATTGAAAACCTGGTAGAACGTTTTGGGCTGCTTAGTAATATATTGCAGGCTACTATTGAAGAACTTGATGAGGTGGAAGGTATTGGTGAAGTTAGGGCCCGTTCTATTAAGAATGGATTAAAACGTATGCAGGAGCAATTGCTGCTGGAGTATATGGTTTAATAGGGGGGATTTCTATTGAGGGGGTTGCGGGGTAAGTCTAACCTGAATGTTCCGGAAAAGCCCGGACTCTAGTTTTTGATCGGCAGTTGTTTTCGTTCTCATGGTATTGCCTGAGGTGAAGTGATAGATGGCGGTTCTGGATGCGCCTTTACCTCTTTTCCTGCACATTAAGGTTAGCCTTAGTATAGTTACAGGGTGATGTCGCTGTGCGGGGTTGCGTGGGTAAGTCTAACCTGAATGTTCCGGAAAAGCCCGGACTCCAGTTTTTGGTCGGCAGTTGTTTTTGTTCTCATGGTATTGCCTGAGGTGAAGTGATAGATTGCGGTTCTGGATGCGCCTTTACCTCTTTTTCTGCACATTAAGGTTAGCCTTAGTATAGTTACAGGGTGATGTCGCTGTGCGGGGCTGCGTGGGTAAGTCTAACCTGAATGTTCCGGAAAAGCCCGGACTCCAGTTTTTGATCGGCAGTTGTTTTCGTTCTCATGGTATTGCCTGAGGTGAAGTGATAGATGGCGGTTCTGGATGCGCCTTTACCTCTTTTCCTGCACATTAAGGTTAGCCTTAGTATAGTTACAGGATGATGTCGCTGTGCGGGGCTGCGTGGGTAAGTCTAACCTGAATGTTCCGGAAAAGCCCGGACTCCAGTTTTTGATCGGCAGTTGTTTTCGTTCTCATGGTATTGCCTTAGGTGAAGTGATAGATGGCGGTTCTGGATGCGCCTTTATCTCTTTTCCTGCACATTAAGGTTAGCCTTAGCTAGGTTGCGGGGTAAAGTAGCTGAAGAAAACAAAAACCACGTAGATTAGTAAATACGTGGTTTTTTTATATAGTTCTAGAAAGTATTACGTTAGATTAAATACACCCAGAGTAGAGGATTTTTTGTACTCTTTAATAAAAACATCATAAAGGTTAATATCCAGTGTGTTACAAAGGGCAGCCGTATAAAACAGCAGTTTGCCCATTTCGCCGATGATTACATCCTCACAGTTAGGGCACAGCTTTCCTTTGAGGTGGTTATCAAGATACTTACGTAGTTCCTCAAATGATTCAATGTCGTCGGGAATCTGTATCTTCTCAGCATTTATAGCCAGGCATCCACATTCGGTAACTGCTTTAGTTACCGCCCGGTTTACCCGGCAGGATGACTCGGCCAGCTTTGAGAGGATATCTAATATGCTGCGGTGTCTAATTAAAAGGTCACCGACCACATTTTGAAATTCATCACAAATCAAGTCTTTCATGCGAAGACTTGCCCTCCTTAGATGTGATTTCCCTAATTATAGCCCGGCACGGAAAGGTATGTCAAACCAGGAGAGTCTCCAGGGTCTTTGAGTATTGCCTTATTATGCATGAATTAACGATAAAGTCCTAATATTTGTATAATTTTACACTCCGAATAGAACAATATTAATTGGAGGTGTATATTATGCATAATCGGCTGATTATTTCCAGACCCCTGTTGATCTTTGCACTTATAGCCGGAATCTGGGTTGCTTATGTTTCCCATTTGCTGCTTGATTTAAACCTGGTCGGGATAGGTATACTTTTTGTGGGAACTTTTGTGGGAGTCTATATGGGTTTTGGTTGGGCACTATCCTGGTGGCACAGGGGAGTTAAAGCTTTTAATCAGCATTTGGACAGTACTCCGGTAGAGGTTCTACTGGGAGGGGTGGCTGGATTGGTGGTGGGAATTCTGGTGGGGGTGTTAAGTAGTTTTCCTCTTTCTATGATCAGGGGAGTAGGGGTATATTGCACTATAGGTGTGTTTCTGGTTAGTGGTTATCTGGGCCTGGTCATAGGTACTCGTAAAGCTGGGGAGTTGTTTCGTGTTTTACCATTTACGGCCGGTCAGGATGATGTGGCTATAGTGGATGATAATTCTTACCATGCCAAAGTGCTTGATACTAGTGCGATTATCGATGGACGTATTTATGATGTTTGTTTAAGTAATTTTTTAGAGGGCCCTTTGGTGGTACCCACTTTTGTGATTGAAGAGCTGCAGCATATTGCTGATTCATCTGATAACATAAGGCGTAACAAGGGACGCCGGGGGCTGGAGTTGTTAGCTAAAATGCAGAAGCACTCGGGTATAAAAATTGATATAATGGATGTGACTGATCCCCATGTCCTGGAAGAGCGGGAAGTGGATGCTAAGTTAATACGGCTCTGCAAGCATTTAAATGCCAGCATTATCACTAATGATTATAACCTTAATAAAGTGGCGGAGTTACAAGGTATTAAGGTGTTGAATATTAATGAGCTAACCAATGCGGTGAAGATCATTGTCTACCCAGGGGAAACCATGCATGTTAGTATTATTAAAGAGGGTAAAGAGCCTGGTCAGGGTGTGGGCTACCTGGAAGATGGTACTATGGTGGTGGTGGAGGATGCGCAGTATGAAATTGGTAAAGATCTGGAGGTAATTGTTACTAGCGTGTTTCAGACGGCTGCAGGTAGAATGATTTTTACCCGACGGGGCAAGGAAGAAAGCCAGCATTTAAATGGGAGTTTGCAGGAAGTTCAAGAGGTGAATGTATATGGATGACAACCTTCGGGTTGTTATTGCTGCAGCGGGAGCGGGTAGCAGGATGGGAAGCAAGATTAATAAACAATACCTGCCTTTAGGTTCACGCCCTATTCTGACTTATTCATTGGATGTATTTGAACATTTCGCAGCGGTTGATGAGATTATTATTGTGGCTCGTCCTGATGAGATTGAGTATTGCCGGCAGGAAATCGTAAATAAATTTAATTATGGTAAGGTTTCCCGGATAGTGCCTGGCGGCCGGGAACGTCAGGATTCGGTATGGGCGGGCCTGGAACAATTGGATAAAGATACTGCCTACGTGGCTGTGCATGATGGTGCACGGCCGCTTTTCACGACTGGACTCCTAAAAGAATTGCTCCAGGAGGCTAAGGAGTGGGGAGCCGCTATTCCGGGTATGTATTCCCGGGACACACTTAAAATGGTGGATAGGGACAATTTTGTAGGTAAAACACTAGATCGTTCCAGTATTATTATGGTTCAGACTCCCCAGGTGTTTAGATTTGCGGAATTATACCAGGCCTATGAAGAGGCTAATATCGAGAATTTTCGGGCGACTGATGATGCTAGCCTGTTTGAAAAATACATTGGTCGGGTAAAGGTAGTAGAAGGGGAATACGATAACTTGAAAATTACTACCCCAGAGGATATTGTTGTAGCCCAGAGCCTCTTGGATGGCAGGAGGATGGTTTGATATGCGAATTGGCAGCGGATATGATGTGCATTGTTTTCAGGAAGGCCGGCAATTGGTATTAGGAGGGGTAGCAATTCCCCATTCCTGTGGTCTTTTAGGACATTCAGATGCAGATGTGTTATTACATGCTATATGTGATGCTTTATTAGGTGCAGCTGCTCTGGGAGATATAGGACGTCATTTTCCAGATAGTGACCCTGCTTTTCGTGGTGTCAGTAGTCTGGATTTGTTGCGAAAGGTAGGACATATGATACGGGAGGCTGGTTATGCTATTGTCAATGTTGATAGTACGGTTGTGGCCCAGCGTCCCCGACTGGCACCTTATATTACTACCATGCGTGTTAACATTGCCGATACCCTGGAGATGGATATAGAGAGGGTAAGCGTAAAAGCCACCACCACTGAGGGGTTGGGTTTTACCGGCAGGGAAGAGGGTATCGCTGCTCAGGCGGTAGTTTTAATTGACTAATAAAAAACAATTTGATAATAACCTACATTAGAGGAATTAATCAGGGAGGGAAGCTAATGAGCAAACCCAGAGTAAGATTTGCACCCAGTCCAACCGGGCCATTACATATTGGGGGAGCAAGATCTGCATTATTTAATTATTTAATTGCTGCCCACCAGGGTGGAGAACTGGTCTTACGTATCGAAGATACTGATTTGGACCGTTCCCGGCGAGAATATGAAGATGAAATTATTAAATCCCTCAGGTGGTTAGGATTAACCTGGTCTGAGGGTGTGGATGTTGGTGGAGATAATGGGCCGTATCGCCAGACTGAGCGGTTGTCTATTTACCAGGAATATGTGGAAAAGTTATTGGAATCTGGGCAGGCCTATTATTGCTTCTGTACCGAAGCAGAGTTAGAGGCCCAGAGAAAATCTCTGATGGAACAAGGGGAAACCCCTCGCTATCTGGGTAAGTGTCGCTATCTTAGTGAGGAGGAGAAACAGGAAAAATTGGCCCAGGGTATTAAACCTACTATCCGCTTTAAAGTACCGGAAAACCAGGTTTATGTAGTTCATGACCTGGTAAGGGGTAAGGTGGCTTTCGAGAGTGAGAATATCGGTGATTTCATTATTGTTAAGTCCGATGGTATTCCCACATATAATTTTGCGGTGGTTATTGATGATAGTCTGATGGGTATTACCCATGTCGTAAGGGCGGAGGAACATCTTACTAATACTCCCCGCCAGTTAATGATATACGAAGCCTTAAATTTGAAACGTCCCGAGTTTGCTCATATTTCTCTTATTCTGGGTAATGACCGCCAAAAGATGAGTAAACGACATGGGGCTACTTCGTTAATACAATACCGGGAAATGGGTTATCTGCCGGAAGCATTGTTTAATTTTCTGGCTCTTATGGGGTGGTCTCCAGAAGGAGAAGAGGAAATTCTTTCCCCAGAGGAAATTATTAAGTCTTTTAGCCTGGAAAGGGTAGCTAAAAGTCCAGCTGTTTTTGATCTGGATAAATTAAACTGGATAAATCAGCAGTATATTAAGCGTCTGAATAATGAGGAGTTAAACCTCCGGTTGCAACCGTTTTTTAACCAGTCCGTTTACCGGCAGCAGTTGGAGAGCCTTAGCGGCGGGCAGATGGAGGTACTGTTAGGAGATTTACGGGATCGTTTGGTATGCCTGGGGGAAGTGGACCAGCAGTTACAAGTATTCTTTGGTGATATTGAGTATCAGGAGAAAGCTCTGGAGGTATTACGACAAGAGAATGTTATGCTGGTACTGGATAAGTTTGCCGGGGAATTACCTGACTTTACCAATCCTGCCGAGATTAAACGGTTTATTAAAACCATTGTCAAACAGACCAAACTAAAACCTAAAGATGTCTTTATGCCTTTACGTTGTGCTTTAACCGGGCAGGTACATGGACCTGATCTGCCGGATATTATCACTGTTTGGGGTAAACAAAAAACCTTGAGTAGGATTGAGCATACGGTAGCTATGTTGAAGAATTAACAGCAGGTTGAATTCCAGTTTTAGTCTGCTAGGATATGATTGACATTACCTGAACGTGTGCATATAATGCAACTAAGCTATAAATAAATGCGGAGAACGGGAGAAGTAGGTATCAATCGCCGCCAGAGAGGAAAAGTCACCGGCTGAGAGCTTTTCCAGGTATGAGGATGGTGAAATGCACCCGGGAGCAGATATACTGAATTTAAGTAGGTATATACGGTTTACCGCCGTTAAAGGTATCAAGAGGAGTGCCTGAAGGCCTCTAAAAGAGTGGAACCGCGGAAGAATAAAGCCTTTCGTCTCTTAAGAGACGAAAGGCTTTTATTTTACTGCTGGGAAGAAGCTTTAAAAATTATTGGAGGGGATTTAAATGTTGGCGGCTTTGAAGCGGGAAATCCAGGTAGTTTTCGAACGTGATCCAGCAGCACGTAGTGTGCTGGAGGTCCTTTTTTGTTATCCTGGGTTTCATGCGGTCATACATCACCGGGCAGCCCATTTTTTCTACCGTAAAAGGCTCTTTTTTCTAGCTCGCCTGATTTCTCATATTAGCCGTCATCTTACCGGCATCGAGATCCACCCGGGGGCGCAAATCGGGCAGGGTTTTTTTATTGATCATGGTCATGGGGTAGTTATAGGTGAAACTGCTGAAGTAGGGGATAATGTTACTATATACCAGGGGGTTACCCTGGGGGGTACAGGGAAACAAAAGGGTAAGCGTCATCCTACGGTAGGTAATAATGTGGTTATTAGTGCGGGAGCTAAGGTATTGGGATCATTTACCGTAGGGGATAATGTTAAAATAGGTGCCGGGTCGGTGGTGCTAAAGAGTGTTCCTCCTAATTGTACGGTAGTTGGTGTGCCGGGACGCATAGTGGTACGCGATGGAGCCAGAGTCGCGGACGGCAAGGTCACCGTGGATCTGGAGCACCATATGCTGCCTGACCCGATTGCTGATACACTAACGGCTATGCAGGCTAAGATTGATGAACTGGAAAAATGCCTGCAAAAAATTGAAAGGGAGGCTGTTGCCGATGCGGATATTCAATACATTAAGCGGCAAAAAAGAAAAACTGGAAACGTTGAAACCGCATGAAGTTAAAATGTATGTTTGCGGTCCTACTACCTATAACTATATTCACCTGGGTAATGCCCGGCCGATGGTAGTGTTCGATACGGTGCGCCGCTATATGGAATACCGGGGATACCAGGTTTCTTATGTACAAAACTTTACGGATGTAGACGATAAAATTATAAACCGGGGACGGGAAGAAGGAGAAGATCCGTTGGTCCTGTCACAATGCTATATAGATGAGTATTTTAAGGATGCGGATGCTTTAGGAATTCGCCGGGCCGATATTCATCCCCGGGTTAGTGAACATATGCCTCAGATTATTGAGGCGGTTCAGTCACTAATTGATAAAGGATATGCTTATCAGGTGGACGGGGATGTATTTTACCGAGTAAGGGCGTTTTCTTCTTATGGTAAGTTATCGGGTCGTACCCTGGAAGATATGTTGTCCGGAGCCCGGATCGAAGTTGACCAGCGTAAAGAAGATCCGGTCGACTTTGCTCTCTGGAAAACAGCTAAAGAAGGAGAACCTTCCTGGGATAGCCCCTGGGGAAAAGGTCGTCCCGGATGGCATATAGAATGTTCTGTAATGTCTACCCACTATTTAGGCGATACCATTGATATACACGGTGGGGGAAGTGACCTGATTTTTCCTCACCACGAAAATGAAATTGCTCAGGCAGAGGCTCTTACTGGACAACCTTTTGTCCGCTACTGGATGCATAATGGTTTTATAACGGTTAATAACGAAAAAATGTCCAAATCCTTAGGTAATTTTTTTGTTCTCCGGGATATATTAAATAATTATCCGGCTGATGTGGTACGCTTTTATCTGATTGCTACTCATTATCGTAGTCCGTTAGATTTTGATGATGGTAAACTGGAAGAGGCTCGCCGTGCCCTGGCTCGCTTAAAAAATACTTTAGTTTTACTAAAAGAGTTTGGTATGGATGAGGAAAAAGGTCCTGCATATACTGGAACTGGTGATCAGGTGTTAGAGTCCGTAAAAGAGCTGGAAGCCAAGTTTGTTGAGGCTATGGATGATGACTTTAATACAGCTAAAGCTATTGGCCATCTTTTCGAAATGGCTCACCAGATTAACAGTTTCCTGGCTAGTGCAGATAGGTCTAATCCTGATGATCAGTTAACTGCCGGGCAGTCCGGGGAAGTGTTTTACAAGTTAGGTGATCTGCTGGGAATATTTTTTATGGCTGATCAGGACGAGGAAGCCGCTTTAGAAAAAGTATTAGGCATTTTTGCCCGGATGCGCCAGGAAGCTCGCCGGGAGAAAGATTTTGTTCTGGCGGATATGCTGCGCGATTATCTTCGTACCCAGGGAGTTAGTGTGGAAGACATGGATACTGGTAGCCGGTTCCGTTATGATGCACCACCGGCGGTAGGTGATTTGATAGAAAAACTCATCGAATTACGGGCTACCTATAAATCCCGCCGGGAGTACAACCGGGCTGATGGAATACGTGACTATCTGCAGGAAGCCGGGATTGTAATTGAGGATACCCGGGAAGGAGTACGCTGGAAATTTGTTGAGGCATGAAATAATTGATGAAAATTCTTTAAAAGAATACTCAGCTGTGGTGCTAGCCTATATTGGCGATGCAGTTTTTGAGCTTATGGCCAGAACGCATATAGTGGTAGCCGGCAACAGAAAAGTTCGGGATATCCATCTAGATACAGTGGCATTAGTAAAGGCAGAAAGCCAGGCTCGGGTTCTCCGGCAGATATATGATGATCTTAGCCGGGAAGAGCAAGAGATAGTAAGAAGGGGCAGGAATGCTAAGAGCACTCCTCCCCGAAATGCTGATCGGGGAGATTATATGATGAGTACCGGGTTCGAAGCTTTGCTGGGCTATCTTTATCTAAAAGGGGAAGATGAACGGCTGATGTATCTCATTAACCTGGCCTTGGAGGTTTTATAAAAGTAAGGAAAAGCGTAATGCAACTGCCATCTGGTTAATAAAGCCAAAGTATTATAGTAGCTACATCAGGATCTCCTTTAACTATAATTGGGCGGAAGGGAGAAATAGGATGATTATCCGTAAACCACAGGTTTTGGTCTCGGAAAGTGACCTGGACTTGCGTATTATCAAACGCCTGGAGAGATATGCTAGGATATGTTATAAATCAGAACAGCGTATGGGGGAAGATTACAATCCCCGCTTTTTAAGGTCTATACTGGAACGAGGGCATGAATCAGTTATTGAGCATGAAAAAATAACTGCTTTATTTGTCGTAGATCGGGGTATATCCCATGAAATTGTACGACACCGGATTGCTTCCTATAGTCAGGAATCAACCCGTTACTGCAATTATGCCCAGGACAAATTCGGCAACGAAATTACGGTTATCGAGCCCTTCTTTTTGGAAAGGGAGGCTTATCGTCTCTGGGAGGAAGCCTGCTTAACCGCAGAAAAAAACTATATGCAGATGCTTAGTATGGGCTGTACACCCCAGGAGGCTCGCTCTATATTGCCAACCTGTCTAAAAACAGAATTAGCTGTAACTTATAATATTCGGGAATGGCGTCATTTTATGGCTTTGCGCTGTACACCGGCAGCTCATCCGCAAATGCGCCAGGTGGCCATCCCCTTATTGTTATTGTTCAAAAAGAAATTACCTATTCTTTTTGAAGATATAGAATTTGATCCAGATTTTGACCAACAACATTATGCCGAAGTTCTGGTTACAGATGACCTGTTTGTTCCTCTAGTTTAATATTGACAAAGGTATCCAGATATTGATTAATGGTACGGATTAGTATAGCCTTGGCCTTTTACCGGTAAAAGGATAAAACTACCCCCCAATAGCCAAGCTGCCAATAATATGAGGAAATAAATCTGACCGGTTATGGAGGAAATAAATGAAAGAAAGCATTACCGGAGTAAACAGCATCATTGAAGCTCTGACAGGTGAGAGACAGATTAATAAAATCATAGTTCAAAAGGGGCGCAGGAACGGGAGAATAGAGGCTATGCTGAATTTGGCTCGTGCCAAGAGGGTTCAGGTTCAGTTCGTTGAACGTAGTCGTATGGATCAGATGTTTAAGGGGGAACATCATCAGGGAGTAGCGGCTATGGTAGGGGAATATGAGTATGTATCCCTGGAGGATATTTTGGAACGAGCTGCCCGGCGGGGAGAGCCTCCTTTCGTAGTCATTCTGGATGGAATCGAAGATCCGCAAAATCTGGGTTCCATTATCCGTACAGCGGAATGTGCAGGTGCCCATGGGGTAATTATTCCCCGCCATCATGCTGCTGAGGTGACCTCTGTCGTAGTCAGAGCATCAGCCGGGGCAGTAGAACATATGGCAATTGCCCGGGAGACGAATCTAGTAAACACCATTAAGTTTCTGCAGGAAAAGGGTATGTGGATAATAGGGGCAGATATGCAAGGGGAAAATGAGTTTTACGCTACCGAGTTGCCTTTACCTGCTGCGGTGGTCATAGGTGGTGAGGGCAGGGGAATGCGCCGTCTGGTTCGGGAAAACTGCGATGTGCTAGTGAGGATACCTATGCGGGGAAAAATTAGTTCTTTAAATGCGTCGGTGGCGGCTGCTTTGCTAATTTATGAGGTAGTTCGCCGCCGGGAGGGTTAGTGGCGCAAGAGGTATTACTAGTTGAGGCTACAATATTATTTTCGTCTGGCCGGAATTAAACGAAATAGCTCGTGAACCACCGGAGGAGGCTTGCAACAGCTTACTGGATAGGTTGGTTAATTATGCAATCCTATCCGGTCAACAGGTGGTGGTTTTTGGCGGGCAGTTAGGTAAAAACAGTTATGAAGGCAAGGATTATTTCGGATTGAGCCTGGTATTTACTGGGGAGAAGCAAACTGCTGACGATTTTATCGTGACGGTATTCATCTCCCTGGGGTATAGATGCCCGGGTGGGTAGTCCCCGGAGATGCGGCCGAACAAAGCATAGGATTTTCCGGAGGAGCCTACTGGGTGACGGTTAGAGAATTGATGGAGGAGATAAGCCGGAGGCAAACTGTTATAAAGCAATTTGCCTGCCTGCCCAAGGGTGTATCCCGGGTTCACTCCCGTCTGGATAGCCAGGTGCGTGATTAATTTGAAAATATGCGTAGATAAACATAAATATACTATGCAGAGAGAGGCGTTTTTTGGAATAAAAACCATACCAATCTATGCCAGCAGGCAGTTGGCTTGACGACTGGTGGGCCAGTGGCTATAATTAATTATACGCCTACCTAGGGGGGTTCATATTATCTGAGCACGGGTAAATATTTATGCTATTGGAGGCGATTGAATGCCTAATTCTATCGCTGCACAAAGTTATATTACGTACACCGAGATGGCCGATGAAGAAATTGTAGAACTCGCCCAGCAGGGGGATCAATTTGCGGTAGAGTTTTTGGTTGATAAATATAAAAATTTTGTGCGCGCCAAAGCTAGATCGTATTTTTTGATCGGAGCTGACAAAGAAGATATCATCCAGGAAGGTATGATTGGTCTTTTTAAAGCCATTCGTGATTATAGGGTGGACAAGTTAACCTCTTTTCGTGCCTTCGCAGAGCTATGTATTACCAGGCAGATTATAACTGCCATTAAAACGGCTACCCGGCAAAAGCATATACCTCTTAATTCCTATGTTTCACTTAACAAACCTATTTATGATGAGGAATCCGACCGGACTTTGATGGACATTTTATCAACTAATAAGATATCTAATCCGGAAGAGATTATTATAAGCCGGGAAGAGTTTGTTTTTATTGAAAGGAAAATGGGGGAGATACTAAGCTCATTAGAGTGGAAGGTACTCATGGCCTATCTGGAAGGGAAATCTTACCAGGAGATTGCTGTCGAACTAAAGCGTCATGTTAAGTCTATTGATAATGCCTTACAAAGGGTTAAACGTAAGCTGGAAAAGTACCTGGAAGATAGAAATGAATTCTAAATAATAAAAAAGAAGAAAAGGCTTTATCTTTTATTCACCATATAGTAATATATTTCTTGGCGCCAATTAGGCGCCAAAAAGTTTTGCCAGGATTTACTCTGACAACCAAAAAAAAGCTCTATTGACTTTGCCCAGTTCAGAGGTTAAAATATTATTTGCTGAGCCGAGCTAGCTCAATGGCAGAGCAGCTGATTTGTAATCAGCAGGTTGCGGGTTCAAGTCCTGTGCTCGGCTCCAAAAGTTAATATGGAGGGATACCCAAGCGGCCAAAGGGGGCAGACTGTAAATCTGTTGGCGACGCCTTCGAAGGTTCGAATCCTTCTCCCTCCACCATAATATCGCGGGATGGAGCAGTTGGTAGCTCGTCGGGCTCATAACCCGAAGGTTGCCGGTTCAAGTCCGGCTCCCGCAACCAAATAAAAATTAGCCCATATAGCTCAGTTGGCAGAGCGCATCCTTGGTAAGGATGAGGTCACCGGTTCAAGTCCGGTTATGGGCTCCATATGGCGGCGTAGCTCAGTTGGCTAGAGCATACGGTTCATACCCGTAGTGTCAGGGGTTCAAATCCCTTCGCCGCTACCATTTGAAAATGAAGAAGTGGGATATTTTCCTACTTCTTTTATTTTACTTTTTTATTGGTTAAAATATAGGTTGATGGTCAAGAATCAAACTAAAACCCAAATTCAGAAAGGGGAAAGGTGAGAGGCAAAATGGCAAAGGCAAAATATGAGAGGACCAAACCTCATCTAAACATCGGGACGATCGGGCACGTGGACCATGGTAAGACAACCCTGACGGCAGCCATCACCCAGGTGTTGTCGAAAGCAGGCGGAGCGGTGGCCACATCCTATGATTCTATAGATAAGGCACCGGAAGAGAGAGAAAGAGGAATAACCATCAACACGTCTCACGTAGAATACGAAACTGAGACCAGACACTATGCCCACGTAGACTGCCCGGGTCATGCTGACTACATAAAGAACATGATCACTGGAGCAGCCCAGATGGATGGATCAATTCTGGTAGTGTCGGCAGCGGATGGTCCAATGCCTCAGACCAGAGAGCATATATTATTATCCCGTCAGGTAGGAGTACCGTATATTGTAGTATTTATGAACAAAGTAGACATGGTAGACGATGACGAGCTGTTAGAACTGGTAGAAATGGAGATCCGGGAACTGTTAAGCGAATATGAATTTCCTGGAGATGACATTCCGATAATTCAGGGATCAGCCTTAAAGGCCCTGGAATGTGGGTGTGGAAGTAATGAATGTCAGTGGTGTGGAAAAATCCAGGAGCTGATGGCAGCAGTAGATAGTTATGTACCACTACCGGAAAGAGCCACCGACAAGCCATTTTTAATGCCGGTTGAAGACGTATTCACCATAACCGGAAGAGGCACGGTAACTACGGGAAGAGTGGAAAGAGGAACCGTAAAAGTCGGTGATGAAGTAGAAATCATTGGACTGCGGGACGAGACCAGAAAGACAGTGTGCACCGGTGTAGAAATGTTCAGAAAGCTTTTAGACTATGCTGAAGCCGGTGACAACATTGGAACCCTGCTGCGTGGAGTAGACCGGAAAGAAGTAGAAAGAGGAATGGTTCTGGCCAAACCCGGCAGCATTAAACCGCATACTAATTTCTCGGCAGAAGTATATGTACTGACTAAGGAAGAAGGAGGCAGACATACCCCGTTCTTCCCAGGGTATCGTCCCCAGTTCTACTTCCGCACAACTGATGTTACTGGAGTTATCACCCTTCCTGAAGGAGTAGAAATGGTGATGCCCGGTGATAACATTCAGATGAAAATTGAACTGATTACCCCCATCGCAATCGAAGAAGGACTTCGATTTGCTATCCGTGAAGGAGGAAGAACTGTAGGAGCTGGTGTAGTTACTGCAATTGTTAATGGGTAATATATATTAACCTTTACTACCAAAAAGAGATACGCAGGGGATGGCATATTCCCTGCTATCAGTTTAAAACCTCTCATGCAGCATCATAAAAGCCTAAATCAAGGGTTTAACCTAAAAAGTTTGGCAGCCAGGTTAATTAAAACCTGCTCAGGTCAGGTAACAAAGGGTAACTTAGCCCGCCAGGAAGAAATATTAGTCAGTGTTCAGTGATTGACAGCAGGGATGCCCTTGTGATAGAGTATTGTAGGATTTTTGCGCATGGGATGGAGGTGTTATCATGAGAGTAGGTATCACCCTGGCATGTACAGAGTGTAAACAGCGCAACTATACAACGACCAAAGACAAAAAGAAACATACCGATAAGTTTGAGGTTAAAAAGTATTGCAAGTTTTGTAATACACACACTGTTCACCGAGAGATCAAGTAAGCAGGGAAGTGAATTTATGTCCAAAAACAGTGTTCCTGCCAAGAAAGATGACGGCATAACTTTAAAAGATCGTTGGGAAAACACTAAGGAATATTTCCGTGGTGTCTACAGTGAATTAAAGAAAGTTCACTGGCCGGATCGCAGACAATTAATTGGTTATACCGGCGTAGTGCTTTTTTCTGTTGCCCTGATGGCCCTTATTATTTGGCTTTTTGACTCTGGGCTTTCGTTCTTGCTTAACCAAATATTTAAAGCCTTTGCTTAATGGAGGAGGTGGTTCCCATTAGCACAGAACAGCAGTGGGACCAGAACATAAAAGAGGAAACTGACCAGGAATTAAAAACAGAAAATAACCATCGTGGCGAATGGTATGTAGTTCATACCTATTCTGGCTATGAGAATAAAATCAAGGTTGACCTGTCTAAGCGCGTAGAGTCCATGGGCATGCAGGATAAGATATTTGATGTTATTATTCCTGAAGAGCAAGAAGTGGAATACAAAGGCGGTAAGCGCAAGGTCACTACTAAAAGGGTTTTCCCGGGTTATGTTATTGTTAATATGATAATGGATGAAGATTCCTGGTATGTTGTTCGTCATACTCCTGGAGTTACTGGCTTTGTAGGTAGCGGAACCAAGCCGATTCCATTAATGCAGGAGGAAATAGACAAAATCCTCAGGCAGATGGGTCTTATTGAGAGCAATAAGCCCAAAATTATTGACATCGAAATAGGTGAAAGCATCCGGGTTAAGACTGGCCCCTTTGCCAACTTTGAAGGCGTGGTTAAGGAATTACTTCCCGACCGGGGTAAAGTAAGAGTGCATATTTCTATGTTCGGCAGGGAAACCCCTGTGGAACTTGATTATGAACAAATTGAAAAGATTTAGGGAGGTGAAATAATGGCCAAGAAAGTGATCGGCAAGGTATCATTGCAAATTCCTGCTGGAAAAGCTACTCCTGCACCACCAGTAGGACCGGCCCTGGGTCAATACGGGGTTAATATAATGGGCTTTTGCAAGGATTATAATGCCAAAACTGCCAATCAGGCTGGATTTATTGTACCGGTGGAGATTACTGTATTTGAGGATCGCTCATTTACCTTTACTCTCAAATCACCACCAGCATCTGACCTCTTAAAAAAAGCAGCCAGCATAACCAAAGGTTCCGGAGAACCTAACAAAAATAAAATCGGTAAGGTCAACCGGGCTAAACTGGTGGAAATTGCTGAAATGAAAAAAGCTGACCTTAATGCGACCGACTTAGATGCAGCCATTCGCATGATCGAAGGCACAGCCCGTAGTATGGGCCTGGAAGTAGTCGATTAGTATTATGTGGGAGGATTATTAAATCCGTAAGCACCACAAGGAGGATGTAAAATGAAAAAGGGAAAAGCCTATAAGGAAAGCCTGGCGAAGGTGGACCGTACTAAACTATATGAACCCCGCGAAGCTGTTGAACTGGTTAAACAAGTAGCTACCGCTAAATTTGATGAGACTATTGAAGTTCATATTAAATTAGGTGTAGATCCCCGCCATGCTGACCAGCAGGTTAGAGGAACTGTAAGCCTACCCCATGGAACCGGTAAAACCCGCCGGGTACTGGTATTTGCTAAAGGCGAGAAAGCTAAAGAAGCGGAAACAGCTGGTGCTGATTATGTAGGGGCAGAAGACCTGGCTGAAAAGATACAGGGTGGATGGTTTGACTTTGATGTAGCCGTAGCTACTCCTGATATGATGGGTGTAGTCGGAAGATTAGGTAAGATACTGGGTCCTCGTGGATTAATGCCAAACCCGAAGGCTGGAACAGTAACCTTTGAAGTTGAAAAAACTATTAAAGAGTTAAAAGCCGGACGTATTGAATATCGTATTGATAAAAGTGCCATTATACATGTCCCGATTGGGCGGGCTTCCTTTGAAGTGGACCAGCTTATGGACAACTTAAATGTCTTTGCTGAAACGCTGATTAAGGCTAAACCTGCTGCTGCTAAGGGTCAATATATGCGCTCGGTAACCTTATGTTCTACCATGAGCCCGGGAATAAAAATTAACCCGGTTGTATTGATGGCCGCAAATAAGTAAACTAGTTTTAGTTGATAAAATTGAAAATGTGACTGTAGACAGCCGGTGGCCATAAGGCCTTAATGAACACTGATTCGCCTGCCGAGGTTTTAACGGAATAGATGCTGCTGTATTAACAGGAGTAGTGTTCGTTACCTCTGCCATTGTCTGCAGGGGTTTTTCATTTTATAGTGCAGGATAGATCAGAAGGGGGTGACAATGGATGCCCAAAATGGAAGAAAAACAAAGGATTGTAGCTGAACTAGAGAACAAAATAAATGAAGCTTCCCTGGTTATATTTACTGATTATCGTGGTCTTAACGTTAAGGAAATGACTGAGTTAAGAAACCGGTTGCGTGCTCCGGGTGTTGAATACCAGGTAGTAAAAAACACCTTGACTGAGTTTGCCTTAAAGAATACAGGATATGAGGCGATGGCAGATCAAATAGCCGGACCTAATGCGGTTATTTTCAGTAAAGATGACCCGGTTGGACCAGCTAAAGAAGTTTTTAATTTCATTAAGGAATTCAAAAAATTGGATGTCAAGATCGGCATTTTGGAGGGACAGACAGTTACTCCGGATAAACTTAAAGCCCTGGCCGATCTGCCACCTAGAGAGGTGCTTATTGGGCAGGTGCTGGGGACTATGCAGGCCCCGATTACCAGTCTGGTTTATGTGCTTAATGCCAACATCACTGGTTTGGTAAGAACACTGGATCAGATACGGGAACAAAAACAAGCTGGTTAAATTGTTTAAATTAGACTAACATAACGGGAGGAATTCACCGATGAGTAAAGTACAGGAAGTTATTGATATTGTAAAAGAAATGACCGTTCTGGAACTGTCCGAACTGGTTAAAGCTATGGAAGAAGAATTTGGCGTAAGTGCTGCTGCCCCCATGGCAGTTGCTGCTCCGGCCGCTGCTGCTCCGGCAGAAGCTGCTGAGGAAAAGACTGAATTTGATGTTATCCTGACCTCTTGCGGCGAAAAGAAAATCAATGTCATTAAAGTGGTCCGCGAGATTACTGGTCTGGGACTTAAGGAAGCCAAAGCTCTAGTTGACGAAGCTCCCAACCCCATTAAAGAAAAAATCTCCAAGGATGAAGCTAATGAGATCAAAGCTAAGATCGAAGAAGTTGGCGGTTCAGTAGAAGTAAAATAATTAATTGAGAAAACTGATAAATAGGAAAGGCGCCCGTCGGGCGCCTTTAATTTTTCGGAACTACCACTGCCAGCAGCATAACCATCATATTGTATGGTGTTAGTTTGCATACATAAATATTCCAGCTCCCCACTGGATCTGGGAAAAACCAACTGCTTGTCTTGCGGCTCCAGGGGCTACCGGGCCAATTCATATCCATGTTCAAGACCTTATTAGTGAGGGATAGTGAACATTGGTAGTACCCTGTGGGTACGGCCTGCTTACCACGTCCGTGCCACTGGCTCCCTTCCCCCCTCTGCCTTCCCATGTTGTTTTAACCGGGTTGCCTCTTAACATGGCGCTCCATATTTAGGTATTCAAACTAGCTGGTTTATTTTTATAGGCAGCAGCATCAGAACAAAACCCCTGGCCACTACCAGTTGGAGTTCCGGTTTTTTTCGGAATATTCAGGCAGTCTTACCCGCGTGACGACAATGAACAACATAAATAGACTTACTTCATAATAAAATCCCGGAATTATATATTTTCTTTTATTGATGAAGCGCCATTTATATTATAATCTAATGTTAGGTTTAATTTACTGATAGAAGGGAAATGATGTTAATGCATAAGTATCTGAACTTGACTATTGCGTTAATCATTTTCGTTATCGTCATATCCGTACCCAGATCGGCTATGGGTGCGGAGGCTGAGTGGAAAATCCAATGGGGGGACAACCAGCAACTGTTAGAAACCGTTACTATTAGCGGTACAGATATCCAGGTGGATGACCATACCTGGAAAACTACTCAAACTAATGGACGCCTTATTTTTTCCCGGGAGGTGCCGGGGTGGGATAGCTATACTAAACTTAACGACCGTCTTCCTCTGCAGGTTAATAGCCGTAATTTTCTAATATTAAAGATGTTTGACCTGAAAATTGTACCTTATGAGTCTAATCCAAAGAACTTGTATGCGAACCTATCAGGTCTTGATAATGTTAATATAATTATGGAAGTGTCGGGGATAATTCGTGAAAGCTCTGCCGATGAAGTAATTGATTCAAAAGCTACATGGAAATTCCGGCTTAGTGATGATCTATTGCCGGAAGGCCCCTTGTTAAAAACAATCACCTTTAATGGTTTTTTGATAGCTGTACTTCTGGTGCTGATAGCTTTAATGGTAATAGGTATGGTATATGTGCGCGGGGTTCGTAGGGTAAACGCCTTACTCGAAGAGGAATACTCGATAGAGAACTTAGCCCCCCTTAAAGGGAGAGAAAACCATGAGGATTCCGAACCAATAGGGGAGGAGACCCCCAAAAAAATAACTTAATCTAATCCTTGACGACCTATCGCACTTGTGCTAACATTAATAATTGCCATTCGTGTTGAATGGCGGATAATTTTTTTGGAATACGTGTAGTGCAAAAAGCTTTGGTTAAAAAGCGAGGTTAGTCATAAACCTTGCTTTTCACTCTTTTGGGAATAAATAAAAGGGGTGAACGTTTTTAATGGCTCACATCGAACAATATGGTCGAGTCAAAAGACTTAGTTATTCCAGGATTGAAGAACCTATCGACTTGCCCAATCTTATTCAAGTGCAGTTGAGTTCGTATCAATGGTTTTTAGAAGAAGGGCTCCGCGACGCGCTCCATGAAGTTTTCCCCATTAATGATTTTACCGGAAATTTGGAACTTGATTTTCTTAGCTACAGCCTGGGGGATCCTAAATACTCAGTATATGAATGTAAAGAACGGGATGTGAGTTACCAGGCTCCGCTTAAGCTGAAGGTTCGTCTAACCGACAAGGAGAGCGGTGAAATTAAGGAATCGGAAGTTTATATGGGGGATCTGCCCTTGATGACGGACAAGGGAACCTTCATTATAAACGGGGCTGAGCGTGTAGTAGTTAGCCAGTTGGTCAAATCTCCCGGCGTATATTTTAGCGAGCGGTTTGATGCTGCTGGTAAGACGCTCTATGGTGCTACTTTAATCCCCAATCGGGGTGCCTGGTTTGAACTGGAGATGGACAGTGCGGGGATTATCTACACCCGTATCGACAAAACCAGAAAGATACCCGTTACCGTATTACTGCGAGCAATTGGTTATGAGACGAATGATGATGTACTAGAATTGTATGGTAATGATGAAACTATAATAAAAACGCTGGAAAAAGATCCAACCACCAACAAAAAAGAAGCCCTAATTGAATTTTATCGTCGCTTACGGCCGGGTGAAATGGCGACTGAAGATGCGGCAGAACAGTTATTAAATAATCTGTTCTTTGATCCCCGGCGTTATGACATGGCTACTGTCGGGCGTTATAAGGTAAACAAAAAGCTGGGCCTAGACATACCGGTGGAGGTACGTCACTTAACCGTAGAAGATATAGTTCGTACAATTGGTTACATGCTTAAACTGATTAATGGCGAGGGTAGAACAGATGTAATCGACCACCTGGGGAACCGCCGGCTGCGTTCTATTGGTGAACTCCTACAAAATCAGTTCAGAACTGGCCTGGTGCGTATGGAAAGGGTAGTACGGGAACGTATGAGTATTCATGATGTCGAAACCCTGACCCCGCAGGTATTAATAAATATCCGGCCCATTACGGCAGCAGTTAAGGAGTTTTTCGGCAGTTCACAACTATCTCAGTTTATGGACCAGACTAATCCCCTGGCTGAGTTGACCCACAAACGGCGTCTATCAGCTCTTGGTCCCGGCGGATTGACCAGGGAAAGGGCTGGTTTCCAGGTGCGAGATGTGCACCATTCCCATTATGGCCGTATCTGCCCTATAGAGACACCGGAAGGTCCGAACATAGGTCTGATCGGATCCCTGGCTACTTTTGCCCGGGTCAACGATTTCGGTTTTATCGAGACCCCTTACAGGAAGGTTGACAAAGAAAAGGGTCGTGTTTTAGACGAGATCAATTATCTTTCAGCTGATGAAGAAGAAACCTTCACGGTAGCCCAGGCTAATGCTCCCCTGGACGAAAAAGGATATTTTGTAGGGGATCGAGTGGAGGCCCGCTATGCTGACGAGATTCTAGAAGTACCAGTAAGCCGAGCCGATTATATGGACGTATCTCCTAAGCAGGTATTTAGTGTGGCTACGTCATTAATCCCATTTTTGGAAAACGATGATGCTAACCGTGCTCTGATGGGAGCCAACATGCAGCGTCAGGCAGTCCCGCTTATTAAAACCGAGGCTCCAGTGGTAGGCACCGGACTAGAATATAAAGCTGCCAAGGATTCAGGTTCCACAGTAGTATGCAAAAAATCTGGAGTAGTAAAAAAGGTTAGTGCCGATCGTATTGTTATTGATAATGACGATGGGACAACTGAAACTTATATTCTGATGAAGTTTATGCGTTCTAACCAGGGTACTTGCTATAACCAGAGACCTATTGTCAAGGTCGGTGAACGGGTGGAAGCAGATACCATTATCGCTGATGGACCTAGTACTGACCAGGGTGAGTTGGCTTTAGGGCGTAATGTACTCGTAGCCTTTATGCCCTGGGAAGGTTACAACTATGAAGATGCCATACTAATATCAGAAAAACTAGTAAAAGAGGATGTTTTTACATCCATTCATATAGAAGAATATGAGTGTGAGGCTCGCGATACCAAACTAGGCCCGGAAGAGATTACCCGTGATATTCCTAATGTTTCTGAAGATATGCTTAAAAATCTGGATGAACAAGGGGTTATTCGGGTAGGGGCGGAGGTTCGACCGGATGACATCCTGGTAGGAAAAGTAACTCCTAAGGGCGAAACAGAACTTACTCCAGAAGAGCGCTTGTTGCGGGCAATTTTTGGTGAAAAGGCCCGGGAAGTGCGAGATTCTTCTCTACGAGTTCCTCATGGTGAGGCTGGCAAGGTAGTGGCTGTAAAACGTTTTTCACGGGAAAAGGGTGATGAATTACCTCCAGGGGTTAATCAGTTGGTTCGCGTATATATCGCCCAAAAGCGGAAAATATCCGAGGGGGATAAAATGGCGGGCCGACATGGTAATAAGGGAGTTATATCCCGTATCCTTCCCGAAGAGGATATGCCATTTCTAGAGGACGGTACACCTGTACAAATAGTGCTTAATCCGTTAGGGGTACCATCCCGTATGAACATCGGGCAGATTCTGGAATGCCACATGGGATGGGCTGCTAAAATTTTAGGTTACAACATTGCCACCCCGGTATTTGATGGCGCTAATGAGATGGATATATTCGAGAAACTGGAAGAAGCCGGATTACCTTCTAGTGGAAAAACCGTACTGTATGATGGTCGAACCGGCGAACCTTTTGATCATGAAGTTACCGTAGGTTATGTTTATATGCTTAAATTGGCGCACCTGGTTGATGATAAAATTCATGCCCGATCTATTGGACCTTATTCATTGGTTACCCAGCAACCGCTGGGAGGCAAGGCCCAATTTGGCGGGCAGCGTTTCGGGGAAATGGAGGTATGGGCACTGGAGGCTTACGGTGCTTCCTATACCTTACAGGAGATCCTCACTGTTAAATCTGATGATGTGGTGGGGCGCCTAAAAACATATGAAGCGATTGTTAAAGGAGATAATATACCTGAGCCCGGAGTTCCTGAGGGATTTAAGGTGCTAATTAAAGAACTACAGAGCCTGGCTCTGGATGTACGTATTCTTTCAGGAGATGATAAGGAAATTCAGATCAAGGATGCCGATTACGAAGTTAATGAAAAGGAAAAAGCCCGGGAACTAGGGTTAGAATTACCAGAAGCTGCAGTTAATCAAAACAACAAAGCCCAGGCTAAGAAGAATAAAGATAATGACGATGATGATGAAGACGAAAAAGGACCTGATGATCTGGAGATTATTAATGAATTGGGCGAGGAAGGCAATGATGATGAAGACTAGGATCTGGATTAAGGATCTGGATAGCCTTTTTAACAAATCGCAGGAAAGCAATCTTCTGGAAGGGAGAGAATGAGTTGCTGGATGTGAACAATTTTGAACGGATTAAAATATCCCTGGCTTCCCCCGAACAGATTCGCTCCTGGAGCAGCGGAGAAGTTAAGAAACCAGAAACTATTAATTACCGAACCTTACGACCTGAAAAAGAAGGATTATTCTGTGAAAAAATATTCGGACCAGTAAAAGACTGGGAGTGTCATTGTGGTAAATATAAACGAGTACGCCATCGGGGTATAGTCTGTGATCGCTGTGGTGTAGAAGTAACTACTTCAAAAGTGCGGCGTGAACGCATGGGACATATTGAACTGGCTGCACCGGTATGCCATATTTGGTACCTGAAGGGTATCCCTAGCCGAATGGGTTTGCTTCTTGATATGTCTCCTAAGGTATTGGAAAAGGTAATTTATTTTGTTAACTATATAGTCATTAATCCCGGAGATACGCCATTATTGAAAAAACAGCTCTTAAATGAGCGTGAATACAGGGAAAACCGGGAACGCTATGGTGACGACTTTAAGGCAGGTATTGGGGCAGAAGCTATTAAAGTTCTGCTGGAAGAGATCGAATTGGAAAAGATGTCCGAAGAACTTAAAGAGGAAATAGCCCATACTTCCGGACAGAGGAAAAGTCGGGCTATTAAACGCTTAGAGGTTACCGAGGCTTTTCGCTTATCTAAAAATAAACCGGAATGGATGATTCTTGAGGCTCTGCCGGTAATTCCACCAGAATTACGGCCTATGGTACAACTAGACGGGGGGCGTTTTGCTACCTCTGATCTAAATGATTTGTATCGCCGGGTGATCAACCGGAATAACCGTTTAAAGCGACTTTTGGACCTGGGGGCACCCGATATTATTGTGCGTAATGAAAAGCGTATGTTACAAGAAGCAGTGGATGCACTGGTTGATAACGGACGTCGTGGACGCCCCGTTACTGGTCCCGGCAATCGTCCCCTAAAATCATTGAGTGATATGCTCAAGGGTAAACAAGGACGTTTCCGCCAGAATCTACTAGGGAAAAGGGTTGACTACTCCGGCCGTTCGGTTATCGTGGTGGGGCCCAAATTAATGATGCACCAGTGTGGATTGCCTAAAGAAATGGCCCTGGAACTTTTTAAACCCTTTGTCATGAAGAAACTGGTAGATCGCCAGATTGCCTCTAATATTAAAAGTGCTAAAAAGATGGTGGAACGAGGCCGGGAAGAGGTATGGGATATTCTGGAGGACGTTATTAAAGAACATCCGGTTCTCTTAAACCGTGCTCCAACCTTACATCGTTTAGGGATTCAGGCTTTTGAACCGGTTCTGGTTGAAGGCCGAGCTCTACAGTTACATCCTCTGGTATGTACCGCCTACAATGCTGACTTTGATGGAGACCAGATGGCTGTGCACGTACCGCTATCCGCTGAGGCGCAAACGGAAGCACGGCTTTTAATGTTAGCCAGTAACAACATATTAAATCCTAAGGACGGGAAACCGGTGGTTACCCCCACTCAGGATATGGTTATCGGCATTTACTACCTTACTTTTATGGGTGAGGATGACTGGAATAAGGAAAATCCCCACTCTTATACTAGTCCTGAAGAGGCTCAGATGGCCTATGAATTAGGGGTTATCACCCTGCATGAGAAAATAAGGGTGCTCATGAAAATACCAGTAAACATAGATGTTGAAATACAAACCGAAGAAAAGATAGTAGAAACTTCGGTGGGAAGAATTATCTTCAATGAAGTTATTCCAGACAGTTTGGGTTTTTACAATGAAGTTATTGATAAAAAGAAAATGGGTAATATTGTTTATGAGTGCTACCGCAATGAGGGTAATGCCGTTACTGCTAAAATGTTAGACGGGATCAAAAGACTGGGATATAAATTTAGTACTAAAGCAGGGATTACGGTAGGGGTAACTGATTTTGAGACTCCGGCCGCTAAACAGGTTATTCTTTCAGATGCGGATAAGTCGGTAGATGAAATAGAAGAAGATTTCCTGATGGGGCTTATCACCGAGGAAGAACGTCATGCCCAGGTAGTGGAAATCTGGAATCAGGCTACCGATGATGTGACCGATGCCCTAAGGGAAAGCCTGGATGAAGAAAACCCGGTATATATGATGGCTACTTCCGGGGCTCGTGGTAATTTCCAACAGATTCGCCAGTTAGCCGGGATGCGCGGCCTGATGGCTGACCCATCTGGTAAGATTATCGACTTACCTATTAAAGCTAACTTCCGTGAGGGTTTAACGGTTTTGGAGTATTTTATATCTACTCATGGAGCTCGTAAGGGATTAGCTGATACTGCCTTGAGGACAGCTGATTCCGGGTATCTGACCCGGCGTCTGGTAGATGTTTCCCAAGATGTTATCGTACGGGAAGATGACTGTGAATCGGCAGAGGGCATCTGGGTGGAAAAGATTACCGAAGGGTCCCAGCTTATTGAACCCTTAAACCAAAGAATCATTGGGCGGGTTTCCCTGGATACCATTACTCATCCTGAGACTGGCGAGGTATTGGTTAAAGAAAATCAGATGATTAATGATAAAACCGGTTTAGCAATTGAAAGAGCTGGGATCGAGCGGGTCAAGATTCGTAGTGTTCTCACTTGCAAAACCAAACATGGGGTATGCCGGCAATGCTATGGGCGTAACCTAGCCACTGGATATGATGTAGAAATAGGGGAAGCAGTCGGTACCCTGGCGGCACAGTCCATAGGCGAACCTGGTACCCAGTTAACCATGCGTACGTTCCACACCGGTGGAGTAGCTGGTGATGATATAACCCGTGGTCTCCCCAGGGTGGAAGAGCTGTTTGAAGTTAGGAAGCCCAAAGGCCAGGCCGTAGTTTCCGAAGCCAATGGGAAGGTCAGATTCGGGGAAAACAAGGGTCGGCGGGAGATTGAAGTTCTAGGTGATGATAATGAGGTATTAGGTGCCTATCCGGTTCATTATGGATCACGGCTGAAGGTACAGGAAGGTGATTATGTAGAAATCGGTGATGCCCTTACCGAAGGACCGCTTAATCCTCATGATATATTAAAAACGAAAGGATTACGGGATGTACAGCGCTACCTGCTGCAAGAGGTACAAAAAGTTTACCGGTCACAGGGTGTTGACATTAGTGACAAGCATATTGAGATTATGATTCGACAGATGCTTAAGAAAGTTAAGATAGAAGACTCGGGTGATACCTCCATGTTGCCGGGATCATTTGTAGATGTATCCGGCTTTGAGGAGGAGAACGAGGAATTCATCAGGCGGGGCAAGTTACCAGCAGTATGCTCGCCTATGTTACTGGGGATTACCAAGGCATCCCTTAATACCGAGTCATTCCTGTCAGCGGCCTCTTTCCAGGAGACTACCAAAGTGTTAACTGAGGCAGCTATAAAAGGAAAGGTCGATAATCTGATCGGTTTGAAGGAGAATGTAATTATCGGTAAACTGATTCCCGCCGGTACCGGATATGGAACTTACCGTGACATAACTTATACACCGGTAGAAGATGGGCAAACGGAGGCTGAGGCAGTCGAATAATAAAACATTTGACTGCCTTGTTCCCAGGTGCTAAAATGTTTAAGTGCGTGGCAAATAAGCTCGAAGTATGCTCTTTGGGCCGATTATTTGCCAGGAGGAGGGTATCACGCTTGCCGCTTAGTGAGTTAAAGGACCGTCCCAAAGTTATTGGGACCAAGCAGGTCAGAAAGGTACTTGCTAGAGGCCAGGCCAAAAAAGTTTATATTGCCAGAGATGCTGAACCACATATTGTGAGCCCCATCAGGGAACTATGCCACCAGCATAACATAGAAGTGGAGAATGTTGACAGCATGGAGAGCCTGGGGGAAGCTTGCGGTATTGATGTGGGCTCGGCTACTGTGGCTTTACTAAATGATTAAGCGGGGAAGGAGGTGCATGTATGCCGACAATCAATCAACTAATTAGAAAAGGACGCGAGAAGGAAGAGAGAAAATCCACCGCACCAGCTTTAAAGAACTGTCCTCAAAAGCGAGGGGTATGTACCCGCGTTTACACCACAACCCCGAAAAAACCAAACTCTGCCTTGCGTAAAATTGCCAGGGTGAGGTTAACTAATGGTATTGAGGTGACTGCTTATATTCCAGGTATAGGCCATAACCTGCAGGAACACTCTGTAGTTCTGATCAGAGGGGGCAGGGTTAAGGACTTACCAGGGGTAAGATATCATATTGTCCGGGGAACTCTGGATGCGGCAGGTGTACAAAACCGGCAGCAGAGTAGATCCAAATACGGTACTAAGAAAGCCAAGAAGAAGTAGGAGGGAGGCGCGATATGCCTAGAAAAGGGCCGGTTCCCAAACGCGATGTTCTGCCGGACCCCATCTACAACAGTAAGGTTTTTACCAAGCTGGTAAACCAGGTTATGTGGGATGGCAAAAAGAGCCTGGCAGAACAGATCTGCTATGGGGCATTTGAGATAGTTGAAAAGAAAATGGGCAAAGATGCCATGGAAGTTTTTGAACAGGCCATGAAAAATATCACCCCGATTGTTGAAGTCAAAGCCCGGCGCGTTGGGGGAGCTAATTATCAGGTTCCGGTTGAAGTGCGCGCGGACAGAAGGCAGACATTGGTGGTTCGTTGGCTGGCAGGATACGCCAGAAAACGTGGGGAAAAAACTATGGCTGAACGCCTGGCGGGTGAGATTATGGATGCCTACAACAGTTCTGGCGGAGCCGTTAAGAAAAAAGAGGATACTCATAAGATGGCAGAAGCCAACAAAGCATTCGCTCACTATCGCTGGTAAACAACTCGAGGAGTGCTTATATTGAGTGAGATAACCGATTTATCCAGGATCAGGAATATCGGTATAATGGCTCATATCGATGCCGGGAAGACAACAACTACCGAGAGGATTCTCTACTATACCGGCAGGGTACATCGCATCGGTGAGGTGGATAAAGGCACCGCCACCATGGATTGGATGAGCCAGGAACAGGAGCGGGGGATAACCATCACCTCAGCAGCTACTACCTGCCGGTGGAAGGATATTGTTATAAACATTATCGACACACCCGGCCATGTGGACTTTACGGTTGAGGTAGAACGGTCCTTGCGTATACTGGATGGAGCGATCGGTATCTTTTGTGGGGTGGCCGGGGTACAACCCCAGTCAGAAACCGTTTGGAGACAGGCTGATCGTTATAATATTCCTCGTATCGCCTACATTAATAAAATGGATAGGGTGGGAGCTGATTTTTTCCGGGCGGTTAAAATGATCAATGATAATTTGGGCAGCCAGGTAGTTGTTGTCCAGTTGCCCATCGGCGCAGAGGAATTCTTTAAAGGCGTCATCGATGTTATTGATCTTAAGGCCTATGTATATGATGATGAACTGGGTGAGACATATACCATCAGAGAGCTTGATCCGGAAGAGAGTGTTGAGACACTTAAATACCGGGAGATTTTGTTGGAGAAATTGGCCGAACAGGATGACTGTATTCTGGAAAAATACTTGGAAGGTCATACAATAACCTCTCAGGAGATTAAAGACTCTCTTCGGAGGTTAACCTTACAAAATCGTGTAGTTCCGGTCTTGTGTGGTTCTTCTTTTAAAAACAAGGGCGTGCAAATGCTGCTAGAGGCTGTGGCTGATTATCTCCCGTCGCCGCTGGATGTTCCAGCAATTAAAGGTATTGACCCGGTGACAAACCAGGAAGTACAGTGTAGGGCGGATAAGCAGGAACGGTTCTGCGCATTAGCTTTTAAGGTAGCAGTTGATCCATATGTGGGGAAGCTTACCTATTTTCGGATTTATTCCGGGACTTTAAAAGCAGGCTCGCAGGTATATAATAGCTGCAAAGCACGTAAAGAACGTATAACCAAGATCTTGAAAATGCATGCTAATCACAGGGAAGAGGTTGAGGAAGCTTTTGCCGGGGATATAGTGGCCGGAGTGGGACTAAAAGAAACTGTAACTGGTAATACCTTATGCAATGAAAATGCTCCAGTTATACTAGGGGATATCAAGTTCCCGGATCCGGTGGTTGATATAGCTATTGAACCAAAGACTAAGGCGGATCAGGATAAAATCGGCGAAAGTTTACGTCGCCTGGCAGAAGAGGATCCTACCTTTAAAATGCGGACCGATGAAGAGACTGGTCAGACCATTGTGTCAGGCATGGGTGAACTGCACTTGGAAATTATTATTGACCGGCTAATGAAAGAATTTAAGGTCAATGCTAACATTGGTAAGCCTCAGGTGGCTTATAAAGAGACGATAAAGAAACAGGTCCGGGCCGAGACTCGATTTGATAAACAAGCGGCTGGCCGAGGACAATATGCACATGTTATTTTAGAAGCAACCCCCCTGCCGGAGGGGAGCGGAAAGCGGTTTCAGAACAAGACCAGTGCAGAAACTATTCCCCGTGAATTTGTCCCGGCGGTAGAAGTGGGGGTCAAAGAGGCCCTACAGGCGGGGATTCTGGCCGGGTATCCCGTCGATGACGTGGAGGTTGCCCTGGTGGGCGGTTCGTTTCATGAAGTGGATTCTACTGAACTGGCTTTCAAGGTTGCAGCCAGTATGGGGGTTAAGGAACTGCTTAACAAAGCGGAAGCAGTGTTGTTGGAACCCATTATGGATATTGAAATCGTCACCCCGGAGGAATACCTTGGTGATGTGATATCCGACCTGAATTCCCGCCGGGGAAGAGTGATCGGGTTGGAAGAGAACCGGGATAGTAAAATTATCAAGGGCACCGTACCCCTGGCAGAAACCTTTGGTTATGCAACTAGCCTGAGGTCAGCCAGTCAGGGAAGAGCAAGTTTCTCCATGCATATTTGCAATTATGCGGAGGTTCCGGAATCCAGGAGTAAGGACATCATTGCCAGACGATATGGGTTGCCGGTGTCCAATTAAAACCAATTATCGAAAGGAAAGGTGAGAGGCAAAATGGCAAAGGCGAAATATGAGAGGACCAAACCTCATCTAAACATCGGGACGATCGGGCACGTGGACCATGGTAAGACAACCCTGACGGCAGCGATCACCCAGGTGTTGTCGAAAGCAGGCGGAGCGGTGGCCACATCCTATGATTCTATAGATAAGGCACCGGAAGAGAGAGAAAGAGGAATAACCATCAACACGTCTCACGTGGAATACGAAACTGAGACCAGACACTATGCCCACGTAGACTGCCCGGGTCATGCTGACTACATAAAGAACATGATCACTGGAGCAGCGCAGATGGATGGATCAATTCTGGTAGTGTCGGCAGCGGATGGTCCAATGCCCCAGACCAGAGAGCATATACTATTATCCCGTCAGGTAGGAGTACCGTATATTGTAGTATTTATGAACAAAGTAGACATGGTAGACGATGACGAGCTGTTAGAACTGGTAGAAATGGAGATCCGGGAACTGTTAAGCGAATATGAATTTCCTGGAGATGACATTCCGATAATTCAGGGATCAGCCTTAAAAGCCCTGGAATGTGGCTGTGGAAGTAATGAATGTCAGTGGTGTGGGAAAATCCAGGAGCTGATGGCAGCAGTAGATAGCTATGTACCACTACCGGAAAGAGCCACGGACAAGCCATTTTTAATGCCGGTTGAAGACGTATTCACCATAACCGGAAGAGGTACGGTAACGACGGGAAGAGTGGAAAGAGGAACCGTAAAAGTCGGAGATGAAGTAGAAATTATTGGACTGCGGGACGAGACCAGAAAGACAGTGTGCACCGGTGTAGAAATGTTCAGAAAGCTTTTAGACTATGCTGAAGCTGGTGACAACATTGGAACCCTGCTGCGTGGAGTAGACCGAAAAGAAGTAGAAAGAGGAATGGTTCTGGCCAAACCCGGCAGCATTAAACCGCATACTAATTTCTCAGCAGAAGTATATGTACTGACTAAGGAAGAAGGAGGCAGACATACCCCGTTCTTCCCAGGGTATCGTCCCCAGTTCTACTTCCGCACAACTGATGTTACTGGAGTTATCACCCTTCCTGAAGGAGTAGAAATGGTGATGCCCGGGGATAACATTCAGATGAAAATTGAGCTGATTACCCCCATCGCAATCGAAGAAGGACTTCGGTTTGCTATCCGTGAAGGAGGAAGAACTGTAGGAGCTGGTGTAGTTACTGCAGTTGTTAACAGTTAATAAACCGTTAAATTTAGCGGAAATGCCGGCAGGCAGCGAAGAATTAACCAGGTTAGTAAGTTCTTCGCTGCAAAACGCCCGGCAGCGTGTACGTAAAAAAGCCAGTCTTAAGGAGGTTAAACGCCAGTGAAAGGCCAGCAAAAGGTAAGGATAAGGCTAAAGGCATTTGATCACAAATTGCTTGATCAGTCTTCGCAAAAAATTGTGGATACAGTTAAGAAGAACGGAGCCAGCGTTTCCGGCCCCATTCCTCTACCTACGGAAAAAAATATTTATACAATTTTGCGCTCTCCACATGTTAATAAAGATTCCCGGGAGCAGTTCGAGATGAGGACCCATAAACGCCTTATCGACATACTGGACCCGAATCCTAAGACCATCGATGCTTTAATGCACCTGGATCTACCTTCAGGAGTAGACATCGAGATCAAACTGTAGTTGAGGGCCCGGTGCTGCAAGACCAGTGGGTTGCAAGAGGTCTAGAAGGCGGCGAAAAATCCGGATGATTAAGAAGTGATGTTGGATAACCCACTTCCAACCAATCGCAAAGAAATTCTCAACTAGGAGGTAATTTTGGTGACCAATCTTACTAAGGCAATTTTGGGAATAAAAGTTGGCATGACCCAAATTTATAACGAAAATGGAGTTGCTATTCCAGTTACTGTTGTGGAAGCAGGTCCATGTACTGTGTTACAAAAGAAAAAATCAGATAACGATGGGTATGATGCCATTCAGGTAGGCTTTTACAACCTGAAAGAAAAACATGCTAATAAACCTAAAAAAGGGCATTTTAAAAAAGCAAATATAAGGCCACTCCGTTATTTACGCGAGTTTAGAGTGGGAAATGTTGATGATTACGAAGTCGGGCAGGAGATTAATGTTGATATTTTCCAACCCGGAGATGTCATAGATGTAGTAGGGACTTCCAAAGGAAAGGGATATGCCGGATCTGTAAAAAGACACAACTTTGCCCGCGGATCTATGGGTCACGGTTCTAAGTACCATCGCGGTCCCGGAGCCCTGGCGGCCAAAGGACCGGCCCGGGTTTTTAAAGGAAGAAAACTGCCTGGCAGACTGGGAGGAGAAAGGGTCACTATTCAGGGCTTGCAGGTAGTAAAAGTCTATCCGGAAAAGAATTTAATTCTTATTAAAGGTTCAATTCCAGGGCCCAAAAAAGGTCTTGTTACCATAAAAAATTCAGTAAAAGCGTAACCAGGAGCAAAGGAGGTTAGGAAGATGCCTAAAGTTCCACTGTACAACATGGGTGGGGCCCAAATCGGTGAAATCGAACTGAAAGACACAGTGTTTGGAATAGAGCCCAATGAAGCAGTTCTTCATGAATTCATAAAGATGCAGCTGGCCAATAAGCGGGTGGGCACCGCTTCAACCAAGACTCGCGCCGAAGTTCGAGGCGGAGGCAGGAAACCTTGGAGACAAAAAGGTACCGGCCGGGCCAGGGTTGGTAGTTCGCGTAATCCGGTTTGGACCGGTGGCGGTGTAGCCTTTGGCCCCAGAACTAGAGACTATTCTTATCGGCTGCCCCGTAAGGTTAGAAGGCTAGCCATGAGATCGGCATTATCCAGGAAGGTCCTGGACCAGAATATTATTGTAGTTGATCAATTAGATTTCGAAGTACCAAAAACTAAAACAATGGTGCAAACTTTGGAATCGTTGAATACCAATAAGAAAACTCTGGTGGTCACTGCTGAAGCAGATGTAAACTTGGTAAAGTCAGCCCGCAATATTCCTGGCGTAAAAGCACTAAGGGCCGATTTCATTAATGTGTATGACCTTTTAAACTACGACACCCTGCTGATTACCCAGGATGCCGTAGCCAGGGTAGAGGAGGTATTCGCCTAAATGAAAGATTATAGAGACATTATCATTAAGCCGGTTATCACCGAAAAATCTATGAATTTGTTGGCGGATAATAAATACACTTTTATTGTTGATAAACGGGCTAATAAAACCGAAGTTAAGAAAGCTATCGAGGATATTTTCGATGTAAAGGTGGAAAAAGTCCACACTATGGTTGTTAAAGGTAAACCAAAGCGGATGGGGCGTTTCGAAGGTAAAACCCCTAATAGAAAGAAGGCAATCGTCACCCTTAAACCCGGCCAGAAGATCCGTATATTTGAAGGCATGTAATCGGGTGCTTTGCCAGGTGTTTTAAGGAGGGAAATTAAATGGCTATAAAAAAATACAGGCCTACCACACCCAGCAGACGGCATATGACGGTCATGAACTTTAACGAAATTACCAAGACCGAACCGGAAAAAAGCCTGACTGCGCCGCTTAAGAAAACTGGGGGCAGAAATGCCAAGGGACGCCTTACTGTAAGACACCGCGGCGGTGGGCATAAAAGACTCTACCGTCTGGTGGACTTTAAACGGGTTAAAGACAATGTTCCGGCTAAAGTGGTGGCTATTGAGTATGATCCGAATCGTTCGGCGAATATCGCCTTATTACATTATGTAGATGGGCACAAAGCTTACATTATTGCCCCGGCCAACCTAAAAGTAGGTGACATCATTGAATCGGGTCCGGAGGCAGATATTAAAACGGGTAATACTCTAGTTTTAAGAGATATACCAGTAGGTTCTTTGATTCATAATATTGAACTCAGACCTGGCAAGGGTGGGCAGTTGGTTCGCTCGGCCGGTGCAGTAGCCCAGCTAATGGCTAAAGAGGGTAATTATGCTCATGTAAGACTTCCTTCTGGAGAGGTTCGCCTGATTCACCTGACTTGTCGTGCTACGATAGGCCAGGTAGGCAATCTGGATCATGAAAACACGACCCTCGGTAAGGCTGGTCGTTCTCGCTGGTTAGGTATCAGACCAACCGTCAGAGGATCAGTCATGAACCCGTCTGACCATCCGCACGGTGGTGGTGAAGGTCGTGCTCCTATTGGGCGAAAATATCCTGTTTCTCCATGGGGCAAGATCGCTATAGGAGGCAAAACCCGGAAAAGAAAGCCGTCCGATAACATGATCGTTAGGAAACGGAAATAAAGGAGGTCTTTAAATGGCTCGCTCTCTTAAAAAAGGACCTTATTGCGAAGAGAAGCTGTTAAAAAGAGTTGAAGATATGAATGAATCCGGCCAAAAGAGGGTCGTCAAGACCTGGTCCCGCCGTTCAACCGTTATGCCGCAAATGGTGGGGCACACCATTGCAGTCCACGATGGACGCCGTCATGTACCGGTTTATATCACTGAAGATATGGTGGGAATGAAATTAGGTGAATTTGCACCTACCAGAACTTATCGGGGTCATGGCGGCAAATCTGAAAAAACCAGCCGGTTGAAGTAGAAAGGAGGATGGGACATGGAAGCTAGAGCAGTTGGCCGATACTTGAGAGTATCCCCGTTAAAAGCTCGCCAGGTAGCTGATCTGGTGCGGGGAAAGAACGTGGATGAAGCCATAGGAATCTTGCGCTATACCAACAAGAAATCCGCTCCCATCATCAGCAAGATTTTACAATCTGCTATTGCCAATGCCGAGCACAATTATGACATGGATGCCGATGAATTATATATTTCCGAATTATATGTGGATGAAGGGCCCAGTTTAAAAAGAATGCGGCCCCGAGCCTATGGAAGAGCGGATATCAGAAAGCACAGGACCAGCCATATAACGTTAGTGCTCAGGGAAAGGGAGGTTAAATAGTGGGTCAGAAGGTTCATCCAAAAGGATTTCGTATTGGAGTAATTAAGAGCTGGGATTCGAACTGGTTCGCTGATCGGGACTATACGAATCTGCTGCATGAAGATTATAAGGTGCGCCAGCATATAAAGAACCGTTTTTATATAGCCGGGATTTCCCGGGTGGAGTTACAGCGTACCGGTAACCGAATTAGAGTCACTATTCATACCGCTAAGCCCGGCATAGTTATTGGACGTGGTGGTAGTGAGGTGGAAAGCCTTAAAGCGGATTTAATTAAAATGACCGGTAAAAATGTGAGTGTAAACATCCAGGAGGTCAAAAAGCCGGAATTGGATGCCCAGATTGTAGCGGAAAACATTGCTCAGCAACTAGAGAGACGTGTTTCTTTCCGCCGGGCTATGAAACAAGGTGTAGGCCGCACCATGCGTGCAGGCGCCTTAGGGATCAAGGTGTCTATTTCCGGTCGACTGGGTGGAGCAGAAATAGCTCGTAATGAGTGGTATGCAGAGGGTAAGGTACCACTTCATACCCTGAGGGCAGACATCGACTACGGTTTTGCTGAAGCTAATACCACCTATGGAAAGATCGGTGTCAAGGTATGGATTAACCGGGGAGAAGTTATGCCGGAAGCCAAGAAAAGACCGAAACAGAAAGTAGTGGAGGAGGCTAATGAATAATGCTCACCCCGAAAAGAGTTAAATATAGAAAGCAACACCGCCCTAGTTTAGCGGGTAAAGCCAACAAGGGTAATACAATTACCTACGGCGATTACGGTTTGCAGGCTCTGGAACCAGCTTGGATAACTAACCGGCAGATTGAAGCGGCCCGTATCGCCATCAACCGTTATGTCAAAAGGGGTGGTAAACTGTGGATTAAGATTTTTCCTGATCGCCCATTGACAGTTAAGCCGGCTGAAACCCGTATGGGAAAAGGTAAAGGATCACCGGAACATTGGGTAGCGGTAGTTAAACCCGGCCGCGTCATGTTTGAGCTGGCCGGAGTTGATGAGGAAACAGCCCGCGAAGCAATGCGGTTAGCTGCGCACAAACTGCCAATCAAGTGCAAGTTTGTAAAAAGAGAAGAGATGGGTGGTGAGGTTAGTGAAAGCTAACAAGCTGAGAGAACTAACCGATGAGGAAATAATGCAGAAAGTTTCCGATTACAAAGAGGAGTTATTTAATTTAAGATTTCAACTGGCTACCGGACAACTCGACAACCCAATGAGAATCCGCGACGTCCGTAAGAATATCGCCCGTTGTAAGACTGTTCTTCGGCAGCGGGAACTCGCCCAGAGTAGGTAGGTAAAGGAGGTTTAAGGGTGGCTGAAAATCGCGGAAATAGAAAAGTAAGGATTGGTACAGTTACCAGCGACAAAATGGAAAAAACTATTACTGTTAGTGTGGAAACTGTAAAACAACATCCTCTTTATAAAAAGACTATTCGGACCAGCAAAAAGTATAAAGTCCATGATGAGAACAATGAAGCGAAGATCGGCGATGTCGTAAGAATTATGGAAACCCGTCCCCTTAGTAAGGATAAAAACTGGAGACTGGTAGAGATCATACGCAAAGCCAAGACATTGCAGTAAAACTGCAATCGGGAAAGGAGGTTACCACGGTGATCCAGCAGGAAACGTATCTTCAGGTCGGCGATAATACTGGCGCCAAAAAACTTCTCTGCATCAAAGTTTTAGGGGGATCACGCCGTAAATACGCCACGGTTGGCGACATTATCACTGCCTCCGTAAAAGAAGCCCAGCCCGGTGGAGTAGTGAAAAAAGGCGATGTGGTTAAAGCGGTAGTGGTGCGGACTAAAAAGGAAATCCGCCGTCCTGATGGTTCATATATTTCATTTTCAGAGAATGCTGCCGTTATTATAGATGACAACAAGAATCCGAAAGGAACCCGTATTTTTGGGCCGGTTGCCCGGGAATTAAGGGAAAAGAATTTCATGAAAATTATATCCCTAGCTCCAGAAGTCCTTTAGTCGATGGAGGTGTAAGTTGATGCATATCAAAAAAGGCGACATTGTCCTGGTAACAACAGGCAAGGACGCCGGTAAGAAAGGTAAAGTTCTGCGGGTAGTTCCCAAGGATAAACGGGTAGTAGTAGAAGGTGTTAATCGGGTTAAAAGACATCAGAAACCCAGCCGTGCTATTCCCCAAGGTGGAATACTTAAGATGGAAGCACCCTTAAATGCTTCCAACGTAATGGTAGTATGTGGGAAATGCAATAAACCTACCCGAGTGGGACATAAATTACTCAACAATGATGAAAAAGTGAGAATATGTAAGAACTGCGGAGAGGTTCTTGACTAAACTCCAAGAAGGGAGGCAAGCTGGCATAAGATGGCAACATTACAAGAACACTATAAGAGTGAGATAGTGCCCAAATTAATGGACAAGTATAAATATAAAAATGTCATGGAAGTGCCCAAAGTTGAACGGGTCGTGCTTAACATCGGCGTCGGAGAGGCCGTTCAAAACCCCAAGGCGTTAGATGGTGCAGTTAATGATTTAACTATTATCTCTGGACAAAAGCCGGTTATAAATCGCGCTAAGAAATCCATAGCCGGATTTAAGCTCCGGGAAGGTATGGCTATCGGCTGCAAGGTTACCCTGCGTGGCCAGCGGATGTATGATTTTTTAGAACGTTTGATTAATCTGGCTCTTCCCCGTGTACGTGACTTCCGGGGTGTATCGCCGGATGCTTTTGACGGACGTGGTAATTACTCGCTGGGCATAAAGGAACAAACCATTTTCCCTGAAATTGAGTACGATAAAATTGATAAGATTCGGGGAATGGAAGTGGTTATAGTAACCACGGCTAAGACTGACGAGGAAGCTAGAGATCTATTGAAGAACATGGGTATGCCATTTAGATAAGGAGGTTGAATTTCGTGGCCAAAAAAGCGATGATCGCCAGGCAGCAGGGCACAGCTAAATATAAAGTACGTGAGTATAATCGTTGTAAAATATGTGGAAGACCCCGTGCATACATGCGTAAATTTGGTATGTGCCGTATCTGCTTCAGAGAATTGGCCCACAAGGGTGAGCTTCCGGGCGTCACAAAATCAAGCTGGTAGTTGTCAGGCAAAGGAGGTATAACTATGGTCATGACTGATCCCGTAGCCGATTTTTTGACCCGGATCAGAAACGGCAATATGGTCATGCACGAAACCGTTGAGGTACCCAGCTCCAAACTAAAAATGGGGATTGCGGAGATTATGAAAGAGGAAGGGTACATCAAGGATTATGAATATATAGAAGATGGTAAACAGGGGATTATTAGAATTTACCTTAAGTATGGCCCTAATAAAGAAAAGGTCATTACCGGTATTAAAAGGATCAGCAAACCAGGTTTAAGGGTATACGTTAAAAAGGACGAAGTCCCCAGAGTCCTTGGCGGCCTGGGAACTGCAGTTATCTCTACATCCAGGGGCTTGATGACTGATAAGGCAGCCAGAAAGAACGGCCTGGGTGGAGAAGTAGTTTGTTATATCTGGTAGCTGAAGGAGAGGTGTAGACAGTGTCTAGAATCGGGAAAAAACCCATCACGCTACCCAAAGGCGTTGAAGTTTCCATAGATGGCAATCTGGTAACTGTTAAAGGCCCTAAAGGGGTTTTAAGCCAGGAAATTCCTGCTTCCATCAGTATTGCTCAGGAGGGGGATAGCCTGAATTTGCAGAGGGCCTCGGATAGTAAACAGGACCGGTCTTACCACGGCTTATCTCGTGCCTTGGTGGCCAATATGGTACAAGGTGTAAGCCAGGGCTTTGAGCGGAAATTAGAATTGGTGGGTGTCGGATATCGTGCTCAGATGCAGGGCAAAAAGCTGGTAATCAGCATTGGGTTCTCTCATCCGGTCGAATTGGATCCACCGGAAGGCATTGAATTTGAGGTACCTGCGGCCACCAAAATTACCATCAAAGGTATTGATAAACAATTGGTCGGTAACACTGCCGCCCATATTCGTGCCATCCGCAAACCTGAACCTTATAAGGGTAAAGGTATTAAGTATGAGAACGAAGTTGTACGTCGCAAGGCTGGTAAAGCCGGCGCTAAATAATTAGGAAGGGAGTGACTGCGTTGATCAAGAAAAAGAGCAAGAAAGAACTGAGACAGGTAAAGCACAGAAGGGTGCGGCGCAAGATCTCGGGAACAGCTGAAAAACCCCGTTTATGCGTATATAAGAGCCTGAATCATATATATGTTCAGATAATTGATGATGAACAGGGCCAGACGCTGGTAGCGGCTTCAACCCTGGACAAGGATTTAAAAGAACTCCCTTCCAGGACAAATATCAATGCAGCCAGAGAGGTTGGAACCCTGGTGGCTGAAAAGGCCAAAGCTAAAGGTATCACATCAGTGGTTTTTGATCGTAATGGCTACAAATACCATGGTTGTGTAGCAGCACTGGCTGATGCTGTACGAGAGCAAGGGCTTGAATTCTAAGGGATATTCTGTAAGCTAGGAGGGAAACGATGTTTGAGAAGGAACAGGCCGGCCCGGAATTAATTGAAAAAGTTGTTAATATCCGCAGGGTTGCCAAAGTTGTTAAGGGTGGCCGTAGATTTAGCTTCAGCGCTCTGGTAGTGGTCGGAGACGGCCAGGGTAGAGTAGGCACCGGCAAGGGAAAAGCGGCTGAAGTTCCGGAAGCCATTCGTAAAGCTATAGAAAACGCTAAAAAGAACATGTTGCAGATTCCATTGATTGAGGAAAGGACTATACCCCATCCGATCATTGGACGGTTCGGAGCTGGTGAGGTGCTTTTAAAACCTGCTTCAGCTGGTACCGGGGTTATAGCAGGCGGTCCGGTGCGTGCAGTACTGGAAGCAGCAGGCATTAAAGATATTCTGACTAAATCACTGGGTTCTGCCAATTCTAACAATATGGTACATGCCACAATGGAAGGACTACGGAACCTTAAAAGGGCTGAAGATGTAGCCCGGCAACGCGGTAAAACCATTGATGAAATCATGGGCTAGGGAGGGATCATGGTGGCCAAACAGTTAAAGATAACCTGGAGTAAGAGTTTTATTGGCTGTCCCGAAACCCAGCGTAAGACTATACGCAGTCTGGGATTCCGGAAGATGCAACAAACATTACTCAAGGAAGATACTCCCCAGCTCCGGGGACAGCTTAATAAAGTTAGTCATCTAGTTACAGTGGAAGAAATAGACTGATCATTAGGGAGGTTATGCTGTGAAACTAGGAGAGTTAAAAGCTCCTGCCGGCGCCAATAAGCGTGCCAAGCGAGTCGGCCGGGGACCGGGTTCCGGACATGGAAAGACATCTACCCGGGGGCATAAGGGTCAGAAGGCTCGTTCAGGTGGCGGCGTTAGACCCGGATTTGAAGGCGGACAGATGCCGTTACAGCGCCGGCTTCCCAAACGGGGCTTTACGAACATATTCAAAAAGGAATATGCCATTGTAAATATCAAGGATTTAAACGGGTTCGATGATGGCAGTGAGGTTACCATCGAGATGCTCCAGAATGCCGGATTAGTAGACAAAGTCAAGGATGGAGTAAAGATTTTGGGCACTGGAGAATTGGAAAAACAGCTCACGGTTAAAGCCCACAAATTTAGTAAGCAGGCAGAAGAAAAGATTGCTGCCAGAGGTGGCAAAGCTGAGGTGATCTAATGCTCAACTCATTTCAACAGGCTCTTAAGGTGGGTGATCTAAGAACTAAGCTACTATTTACATTAGGTATGTTGCTGGTTTTTAGAGTGGGGGCGCATATTCCTGTGCCCGGGATTAATCCTGAGGCTATTCAGCAGATGCTGACTGGTCAATTGTTCGGTTTTTTTGATATCATATCCGGTGGTGCTTTTAAGCGCTTTAGTATATTCGCAATGAGCATAACACCGTATATCAATGCATCGATCATTATGCAGTTGCTTAAAGTAATAATTCCCCGACTAGATGAGTTATCCAAGGAAGGGGAAGAAGGCCGGAAAGTTTTGGCTCAGTATGTCCGGTATGGAACGGTATTTTTAGCTTTTATTCAGGCCATAGGCATGTCAGTAGCTCTAGGACGGAATGGCGCAGTGTCCAGTCCTGGATGGGGCACTTACCTGATTATTGCTATATCACTTACTGCTGGCACTGCTTTCTTGATGTGGATCGGGGAAGTTATTACCGAAAAAGGTATAGGCAATGGAATTTCGCTGATTATCTTTGGTGGTATCGTATCCCGGCTCCCCAGTCAGATTCATGGTGTTTCTCAGGAACTGGCCGGAGGAATTATTGGCTATTTCAATATATTCCTGTTTATTGTCCTGGCATTAGCTATTATTGCAGCTATTGTAGCCGTAAATGAAGGACAAAGGCGCTTACCGGTTCAATATGCCAAGCGAGTTGTAGGTCGTCGGCTTTATGGTGGTCAGAGTACTTTCTTACCCCTTAAAGTTAATGCTGCCGGAGTTATTCCTATCATTTTTGCCATGTCATTGATGATGTTTCCGGCTACCATTGGTTCTTGGATGAACCCGGCCTCGAAGTTTAATCAGTTTCTTAACACCTACTTTCACTTTGGAAGTATTGCCTATAACTTGATCTACGCTGTTTTAATTGTATTCTTTACCTATTTCTATGTGGCGATTATTTTTAATCCCATGGATGTAGCCGAGAATATAAAAAAATACGGTGGATTTGTACCGGGTATAAGACCGGGTAGACCTACCGCCGAGTACATTGACCGGGTGCTATCCAGGTTGACCCTGGCAGGAGGATTTTTTCTGGCTATGATTGCTATCCTGCCTAATATAATTATTGGGTTAACTGGTATCACTAGTTTATGGTTCGGAGGTACCGCTCTCCTGATCGTGGTCGGCGTAGCTCTGGATACGATGAAGCAGATTGAATCTCACTTGTTATTACGCAGTTACGAAGGTTTTGTAAAATAGGAGATGGTACTGGTGAATATTATTATCATGGGCCCTCCCGGGGCTGGTAAAGGTACGCAGGCTGATTTTATAAAAGCTGCTTTTCCTATCCCCCATATCTCTACTGGAGATATGTTTCGCGAGGCAGTGGCCAATGGTACTGAACTTGGAAAAGAAGCCAAGAAATATATGGATGGGGGACAACTGGTTCCCGATGAAGTTACTATTGGTATAGTCAAAGAGAGATTAGCCCAGCCAGACTGTAAGGAAGGCTTTTTACTAGATGGTTTTCCAAGAACTACAGTCCAGGCAGAAGCCCTCGCCCAGGTATTGGCGGATATGGGCCGTAAGGTAGAGGCTGCTATTAATGTGGCGGTACCTGATGAGGTCTTGATCGAACGTATTACCGGTCGGGTCAGTTGTTCCAATTGCAAGACCGTCTACCACACCAAGTTTAAGCCTCCTGCCCAGGCGGGGAAATGCGATAAATGCGGGGGAGAACTGGTGCAGCGTAGCGATGACACCGGTGAGACCGTTCGTAAAAGATTAGTAGTATATGCTGCTCAAACTAAACCGTTGCTGGAGTATTACGAGAAACAGGGTGTACTTCACGACATTAATGGCAACCGGGATACCAGGGAGGTATTTGCGGATATCAAGAGGTTACTGGAGAATCTATAAGATGATTATTATAAAAACCCCAGAAGAGATTGCCAAGATGAGGGTTTCCGGGCAGACAGTAGCCCAGGTCCTGACCATACTGGAAAATAACATTCGACCGGGAATTACTACTAGAGAGCTGAATGCCATTGCTGAAGAAGAATGCCGTAAGCGAAATGCGATACCGGTTTTTAAAAACTATCCTAATTCCTTTGGCGGCCGGCCTTTCCCTGGTGCTATTTGTGCATCGGTGAATGATGAAGTAGTTCATGGTATCCCTGGTAACCGGGTGTTAAAAGAAGGAGATATTATCAGCATCGATTTCGGGGTACTATTAGATGGATTTGCCGGGGATTCAGCCATTACCGTGCCGGTAGGAGAGGTTTCCCCACAGGTTGCTAATCTAATTAAAGTGACTGAAGAATCATTGATGAGGGGTATTGAACAAGCCAGACCTGGTAACCGTCTGGGAAAAGTATCTCATGCAGTACAGGTTTATGCGGAAAAGCATGGGCTGTCTGTAGTAAGAGAGTTTGTGGGGCATGGGATTGGTCGCAATATGCACGAGGATCCACCGGTGCCAAATTATGGCCGGGCTGATCGGGGGCCGGTGCTTAAACCAGGTATGGTATTAGCGATAGAACCGATGCTCAATATGGGTACACCTAAGGTCCTTACTAAAATGGACGATTGGACGGTAGTTACTCAGGATGGCCTTTATTCGGCGCATTTTGAACATACCGTGGCAATAACCGACAGGGGACCTGAGATCCTTACCTTGAGGTAGTGGGGGTGACCGGCAGATTGGACACATTATTAGGCAAAGTGGTCATCTCAAAATCCGGTCGTGATCGAGGCAGAATGTTTGTAGTGGTTAAGGTAGTAAATGATCGTTTTGTCATGATTGCCGACGGTGACCTGAGGAAGATCGAGAATCCCAAGTTAAAAAATATCAGGCACCTAGTGGTGACGCGAACAATGGCGGAAGATGTTTTCACATACCTGGCCAAAGGGGAAATACCTGGTGATCACGTTATTAAAAAGAGCCTAAAGAAAATTCGAGAGGCCAGAGAAATTTGATGGGAAGGGGGTCTGGTAAATGGCTAAGGATGATGTAATCGAGGTGGAAGGAACCGTTTTGGAACCACTACCGAATGCCATGTTCAATGTGGAGTTGGCGAATGGCCATAAGGTTCTCGCCCATATTTCTGGCAAAATGCGTATGAATTTTATCAGGATATTACCCGGCGACCGGGTTATGGTGGAATTATCACCCTACGATTTGAATCGTGGCAGGATCATATACCGTTTCAAATAGAGCACCCTCATGCAATCTTAAGGAGGTATATATTTTGAAGGTCAAACCATCAGTCAAACCGATTTGTGAAAAATGTAAGATTATTAAACGCAAAGGAAAAGTTATGGTTATTTGCGAGAATCCTAAGCATAAACAGGTACAGGGTTAACGGGAGGTGAGCAGATTTGGCGAGAATAGCTGGTGTTGATTTACCGCGGGAAAAGCGGGTAGAAATATCTTTAACCTATATATACGGTATCGGCCGACGTGCTGCCCAGAAAATATTGGCTGAAGCAGGTATAAATCCGGATACCAGGGTGAAAGATTTAACCGAAGAAGAAGTTGCCAAATTAAGGGATATTATTGAAAAGACATATACCGTAGAGGGCGATTTGCGCCGCCAGGTAAGTATGGACATCAAGAGATTGATGGATGTCGGATGTTACCGCGGACTTCGCCATCGCCGTGGTCTGCCGGTGCGTGGGCAAAAAACTAAGACTAATGCGCGTACCCGTAAAGGACCAAAGCGGACGGCTGGCGGGAAGAAAAAATAGCGGTAAAGGGGGTTTAACCAGGTGGCAAGAAGAACAACGACAAGGGTAAAAAAACGGGAAAGAAAAAATATTGATCAGGGAATTGCCCATATAAAATCAACCTTTAACAATACCATCATTGCCATTACCGATAGACATGGTAATGCCATTTCCTGGTCCAGTGCTGGTTCGATAGGATTTAAGGGATCCAGAAAAAGCACACCATTTGCAGCCCAGCAGGCAGCCGAAGCAGCTGCACGTGCTGCTATGGAACACGGACTAAAAGAAGTTGAATGTTATGTAAAAGGACCGGGTGCTGGTCGAGAAGCAGCAATTCGTTCACTACAGGCGGCGGGACTGGAAGTTAGTGTAATTAAAGACGTAACTCCGATACCGCATAATGGTTGCAGACCGCCGAAAAGAAGAAGGGTTTAAGGAGGTAGTGGTATAAGTGGGAAGATATACTGAATCGGTTTGCCGTCAGTGCCGCCGTGAAGGAGAAAAGCTTTTCCTAAAAGGGGACCGCTGTTATTCTGAGAAATGTGCAGTGGAAAAAAGACCGTATCCTCCAGGTGCTCATGGCCAGGGACGCCGGCAGAAACCCACCGAATACGGTATCCAATTAAGGGAGAAACAAAAGACTAAAAGAATATATGGATTAATGGAGAAACAGTTCCATAATTACTTTAAAAAAGCCGATCGTCAGCAAGGTATTACCGGTGAAAACCTGCTTATCCTTCTGGAAAGAAGGCTGGACAATGTGGTTTATCGGCTGGGCTTTGCTGCATCTCGCAAGGAAGCCCGTCAACTAGTAACCCACGGGCATTTTAGAGTCAATGGGAATAAAGCGACCATCCCTTCAATGTTGGTTAAAGTCGGGGATGAGATTGCAGTAGTTGAAAATAGTAGGGATTCGGTTAAGTTTCAGGAAATTAAGGATCAGGCCGCCTATAAGACTCCTCCAGAGTGGCTAAGTGTTGATGTAGAAAATTTAACCGGTTCTGTATTGGCCTATCCTACTAGAGAACAGATCGACACTGCTGTAAGTGAACAATTGATAGTCGAGCTGTACTCGAGATAAACGCACCTCTATAAAAAAGGAGGGGATAAGTGAATGCTTGAGATGGAAAAGCCGCGTATCGAATGTGTAGAAAAAGATGCCAGCGCAAACTACGGAAAATTTGTCATCGAGCCACTTGAAAGAGGTTATGGGACAACGCTAGGCAATTCCTTGCGCCGGGTCTTACTTTCTTCCTTGCCAGGTGCAGCGGTGACCTCCATAAAAATTGATGGAGTACTTCATGAGTTTTCTACCATTCCTAATGTGGTGGAAGATACCACGGAGATTATACTGAATATTAAACGCATGGTATTGCGTTACGACTCAAACGAGCGCAAAATCATTCGGCTGGAGCAGACTGGACCTAAGGAAGTTAAAGCGAGTGACATCGAGCCGGATGCAGAGGTAGAGATTCTTAACCCCGATCTGCATATTGCTAATTTAGATACAGATGGGAAATTGGTAATGGAACTAACAGTAGAGCGGGGCCGGGGTTATGTTAGTGCTGATCAGCAGCCCAGCAAGAGTGAGGAGATTGTCGGACTGATTCCTATAGACTCAATTTATACACCGGTTACTAGAGTTAACTATACGGTGGATAATGCCAGGGTTGGAAAAAGGACTGACTATGACAGCCTCACATTAGAAGTTTGGACTAACGGGAGTATCAGCCCTGAGGAAGCCATTAGCCTGTCGGCGCAAATCCTTATCGAATACCTCAAGCTATTCACCGAGATAGATGATACTTATGCTGAAGTAGAAATATTAGTGGAAAAGGAAGAGGAAAAGAAAGATAAGGTTCTGGAGATGTCCATTGAAGAACTGGAACTTTCAGTTCGAGCTTCCAACGGGTTAAAAAGAGCTAACATCAATACGGTTGGCGATCTAATTGAAAAAACCCGTGAGGAAATGAGTAAAATCAGGAATCTCGGACAAAAATCACTGGAAGAGATCGAACGCAAGCTGGGCGAATTGAGCCTGGGGTTCAAAAAACCAGAGGATTAGAAAGGAGGACTGGCATTGAGTTACCGCAGATTTGGGCTGAGAAGCGATCATCGAAGAGCCTTGCTCAGAAACTCAGTTACCTCTTTGCTGGATAGTGAAAAAATCACCACTACGGAAACACGGGCTAAAGATATAAAAAGACTGGCTGATAAAATGATCACCCTGGGCAAGCGGGGGGACCTGCATGCTCGCCGCCAGGCTCATGCCTACCTCATGAATGACGATGTAGTGCATAAACTGTTTACCGCCCTGGCGGGTCGTTATAATGAGCGCCAGGGAGGCTATACACGGGTCATTAAGGCCGGTTATCGTAAAGGTGACGGCGCTCCCATGGTAATTATAGAACTGGTTGATTAGTACCATGATCCAACTGGAAAATGTCAGCTATACCTATAATGGGAGTTCACAGCCGGTGATACCCGGACTAAATCTGGCTATCGGCAGGGGACAAATCACCGCTATAGCAGGTAGAAACGGTTCCGGTAAATCAACACTGGCCAGGCTCTTTAACTCCTTGCTTATTCCGACTTCAGGAGTAATTCGCATAGACGGAATGGATACCCGGGATGCTAAACATCAAAGGGAGATCCGGCAGCGAGTGGGCCTGGTGATGGCGGCCCCTGACAACCAGTTGGTTGCAAATATAACTGAAGATGAGGTGGCTTTCGGGCCGGAAAATCTGGGATTATCCCGGGATGAAATTCGGCAAAGGGTGGATGCCTCTTTATACATGGTGTCAATGGAGGATTATGCAAAAAATCCTCCTTATCTTTTATCAGGCGGACAAAAACAGCGGGTATGTATTGCGGCAATCCTGGCTATGCATCCCCGCTATCTGGTGCTGGATGAGCCTACCTCTATGTTAGATACCCAGGGCCGCCAGGAAGTCCTTAAGGTGCTGCTCAAAGTCAGGCAGCAGGGTACTGGTATCATACTGATCACCCAGCACATGGAGGAAACTCTGGTAGCAGACCGTATAATAGTTCTTAATAATGGCAGGATAGAACAGGATGCCCCCCCTGAAAAGGTCCTGACCCAGGTAGATAAACTGGAAGGGGCAGGGCTTGAACCGTTGGAGATTAGTAAAATTATTTTAACCATAAATCAATTATGTGGGGCAGACTTACCTAAAGATATTTTAAGGTTAGAGCAACTGGTGAAAAGGTTATGTCACTTAATGTAGAAAATATCACTCATATTTACCAGCCGGGTAGTTATTTTTCCCGCACGGCTATTAAAGATTTATCATTTTCCCTCCCACCTGGGGAGATAATCGGTATGATGGGTCGTGAAGGCTCCGGTAAATCAACTCTGCTTAAAATATTATCTGGTTTCCTAAAACCTACCCGGGGAAAAGTAACCCTGGATGGGCAGGATCTCCATAGGCTTAATAAAAAAGGCCTGCTAGCTGGTCAGGTAGGATTAGTTATGCAATTTCCCGAACAGCAGATTTTTGCCGGCCGGGTTTTTGATGAAATAGCCTTTGGACCCCGTAATGTATCTATTAGCAGTAAAGATATCGAGGGACAGGTAAGACAGTCTATGCAGGCTTTGGATATGGATTATGAGGCTTACGCGGATCGTAAACCTGAAACTTTAAGCAGCGGAGAAAAGCGCCGGGTGGCCGTGGCTTCCATTATGGCTATGGCCCCCCGTTATTTGCTTTTAGATGAACCACTGGCTGGTCTGGATCATCCCGGACGTCAGCACCTTCTTCATGCATTGCAACAAATAAACATTCGGCGGGGGACGGGTATACTCATAGTCAGCCACCAATTACGTTATTTGTTGCCCCTTTGTAACCGATTGATATTTCTAGATCAAGGTCAGATAGTACAAGAGTTAACCTGTGGTAAAGAATCTACAATAGATTTGGTTAGCGAGCAGTTTAATATAGAGCTACCTTTACATCTGCAGTTGGTCCAGGAATTAAAAGAGCAGGGGTGGGAACTTTCAAGTCATTTTACCAGCCTGGAAGCCACCTGTCAGGAGATAGCCATGCATATTAAAAGAGACGATGGTCAGCTGGTGGGGGAGAATTAATATGTTTGATCAGCTACTTTTAGGTCAGTATATTCCCATAGATTCATTCCTACATCGGCTGGATGCACGGGCTAAGGTTGTGGTTACCCTGTTACTAGGAATAGTTATATTTAAGGTTAAACAACCTGGATTTTTGCTGATTACTATTCTATTATTAACGGTTTTACTTATAAGCAGCCGGGTTGGAGTAAGGTATTACTGGCAGGGTATTAGGCCCTTTCGTTTTTTGATTATAATCACTTTAAGTTTACTGGCACTTCTAACCCCAGGTACAGTATGGTGGAGTTTTAAGCTTATCAACATTACATACCAGGGTTTACAGGCAGCTGCACTGCTGGGAGTGAAAATAATTCTTATCTTACTGCTTATGAACCTGTTGACTGCTACTACATCTCCGGTAGCACTAATGGATGGGCTAGAGAGAATAGGAAAACCACTGCTCAAGTTGGGTTTTCCCCTCCATGAACTTATTATGATTATGACCATTAGCCTGCGGTTTCTACCCTTACTTATGGGTGAAGCGGTACGCATATATCAGGCCCAACATGCCCGGGGAGCCAGCCTAAAAAGGGGAGGCTTCCAGGCCAGGCTCACAGCGCTAATGGCCATACTAATTCCACTTATCAGGCATTCCCTGCACCGGGCCGATTTATTAGTGGAGGCTATGGAAAGCCGTGGATACCAGGGGGGAAACAAGCGCACCTCCCTTCATGACAGTCCCCTGGTCGGGGCTGATTATTTTTATATGGCTGGAATCGGCAGTATTAGCTTGGTACTTCTATTTTGGGGAAAGTAGCATTCGAGCTACCTTTGAATAACAGGGGGGCCGACTGATAAGTACTAATCGGGGTTAGCCCGAGAGTTTAAACCGGGCAGTGTCATCATAATTATCGTATTTGGTAGGGTGATTGTTAATGGGTAAGATTGCAATGGTAATTGAATATGATGGTAGTCAATACCATGGGATACAGGTGCAAAATAATGCCCATACGGTGCAGGCAGAAGTGGAGCATTGTATTTATGGCTTAACTGGTGAAAAGGTGTCGATCCTATTTGCGGGTCGTACCGATGCCGGTGTTCATGCTTTGGGGCAGGTAATAGCCTTTAATACTAATGCAACTATTCCGGCGCCGCGCTGGAAACCGGCTTTAAATAGTTTTTTGCCTGCCGATATAAAGGTAGTCAAAAGTGCTAAATGTTTAGATGATTTTCATCCTCAATACATGGCGGTTGAAAAAGAGTACATTTATCGTATTTACCGCCGCACCGAAGGAAGTGTATTTTACCGGAATTATGCTTTATGCAATACGGAGCCATTAGATATAGAAGCAATGCAAAAAGCCTGTTTATTTATAGAAGGATGTCATAATTTCAAAGCCTTTTGCGCTAGCGGATCGACTGTAAAAAATCATGAGCGTATGGTCTACCGATGTCAAATAGTTGATAAAGAACCGTTTTTGAATCTTAAGATTGAGGCCAATGGATTTCTTTATAATATGGTGCGAATTATAATGGGTACAATATTGGCGGTAGGGCGGGGAAAATACCCACCCGAAAAAATTGTCTCCATTATTAAAAGCCAGGATAGAAGCCAGGCCGGGGCTACAGCTCCCCCCCAGGGACTCTACCTGAGCAAGGTTATATATCCTGAAAAATACGCTTTTTAAACATTGTATAATGGGAAATAGCTATGTATGCAAACTAACGAGCCTACACCTTTTGACGATAGAATTAGAAGTAAAATTAACTTTAAACCATAAAAACTAGAAAAAGTAAGGGAATATATTTGACAAGCCGCCTTAATTTTAGCTAATATAATAAGGTAATCTCAAGAGGTATGTCTGCCTCCCGCCCCGTTGGCAGGTTTACTTTTACGGATAATATACTGAGCTAGAGCATGGTTCTACAGGAGGGAAAAACGTGAAAACCTACATGGCAAAGCCGGCGGAAGTTGACCGCCAATGGTATGTTATAGATGCAAGCGGACAAACTCTGGGTCGACTCGCTTCTGAAGTTGCTGCCATTCTCAGAGGAAAACATAAACCCACCTTTACACCGCACGTCGATACCGGCGATTTCGTTATCGTGATTAATGCGGAACAGATTCGCCTGACCGGAAATAAGCTTTTACAAAAAAAATATCGCTACCATACCGGATATCCGGGTGGATTAAAAGAGATAGACTACAAAAGCTTACTGCAAAAGAAACCGGAAAAAGCTATCGAAATTGCAGTAAAAGGTATGTTGCCGCACAACCGTCTGGGTGACAAGATGTTCAAGAAGCTTAAGGTTTACCGGGGAAGTGAGCATCCCCATCAAGCCCAGAAACCGGAAGTTCGCGAGCTTAGAGGGTAAGGAGGATCGAAATGGCGAAGGTACAGTACTGGGGAACTGGAAGAAGAAAGGAAGCTATAGCCAGGGTCAGACTAGAACCTGGTGATGGCAAAATTATTATAAACGATCGCGCATTTGAAGATTATTTTCCCAATAAAACCAGCCGGCTGATTGTTCAGCAGCCCCTGGAGCTGACCGAAATGTCTGGACGCTTTGACGTTTTTTGCCGTATAAATGGCGGTGGGATCAGTGGACAGGCAGGCGCAGTTCGGTTAGGAATTGCCCGGGCATTAGTCAAGGCTAACCCTGATTTAAGGTCTACTCTAAGAAGAGCTGGATATCTTACCCGCGATCCGCGTATGAAGGAAAGAAAGAAATACGGATTACACAAGGCCAGAAAGGCTCCACAATATTCAAAACGCTAGAAACACAAAAAACCTCCCTTTCATTTTGGGGAGGTTTTTTTATACCGCAAAATCATTCGGTCCAGGTCAAGTTCATAAATCCTCCTTCCTCGAATTATAATTGTTACTTGGGCAGCATATATAATAAGTAGCAATTCGACAACGGGGGTAAAAAATGAAATTTGCCAAGGTTTTTTATATACCCAGGCGAGCAGGAGCGATTAGTATAGCCCTGGTACTACTAATCGGCTTATGCCTGGTGGCGGTATGGAGTAATGGATCCTACGAGATGGTAATGTCATATGGGGTAGCTAATAAAGTCATTACTATAGACCCAGGACATGGGGGATTTGATCCAGGGGCCCAGCGAGGGGATATTTGCGAAAAAGATATTACCCTGGCCATCAGCAAAGAACTAACTAAACAACTAAGCCAGGCGGGATCAGCTGTTATCCTATTACGTAATAGTGATCAGGATCTGGCTGATAAAAATTTCACTGGAGCATTACGCGACCGCAAGCGACAGGATTTAAGCCGGCGGGTAGATAAGGCTAACCAGTCTAAAGCTGATCTGTATGTGAGCATACACACTAATGCTGATCCCAGCCCGCGCTGGCGGGGCGCTCAGTGTTTTTATTGTGCCAGTAGTGAGGAAAGTCGCCGGGTAGCCGAATGTATTCAGGAGGAATTAACCCGTATTTTGGGGAATACTAAACGTAAGGCTTTATCAGGGAACTTTTTTATAACTGAAAGAACGCAAATGCCGGCCGTGATCGTGGAGGTGGGATTTATCTCCAACCCGGAAGAGGGCCGGCTACTAATGGATCCTGAATACCAGAAAAAGGTTGCTCAGGCGATTTTTTCGGGGATTGTTAAATCCCAATCCCGGGCCATTGACAATAGTAAAAGAAATCCCTAAAGTAAAGAACTTTAGGCGAGGTTTAATAAAAGGAGGTTGACATTATGTTAACCTATGCAGCTATTTCTCCTCATCCCCCCCTTATTATACCTGACATCGGTGAGGAACAACTGCAGGGAGTACAGGCCACTGTAGAAGGATTAAAAAAAGTGGCTAGGCAGTTAGTGGAAAGCTGTCCCGATACAGTAGTTTTTTTAACTCCCCATGGTAATGTATTTGCTGATGTCCTATCGAGTTTAAGTGCGCCCTATCTGGCCGGGGATTTGGCCAGCTTTGGCAGCCAACAACGCTGGACAGGCTTACCAAATGATGTGGAGTTCCTGCGGGAAGTATCACTGCAAGCCGTGGATCAGGGAATTAATTTTGTAGCTATAGATGAGGATACAGCCCTTAATCATCGCCTTAATCCTCATCTGGATCATGGAATCCTGGTTCCTTTGTATTATCTGAGGGAAGCCGGTTTACAAAATGTACGAGTGGTGCCCATTAGTATTGGCTTTATATCTCTCTTGGAATTGTATCGATTTGGATTAATCCTGCAGCAGACAGCCTCACAGTTAAAGCGTCGCCTGGCTGTGGTAGCTTCCGGGGATCTTTCTCATCGTCTGAAAAGTGAAGGACCTTATAACTATCATCCTGATGGTCCGGTTTTTGATCAAACTATTTACAATTTATTAAAAACCGGTGATTTTGAGGGGATTATGAAAATTCCTACCCCCCTAAGGGAAAATGCTGGGGAATGTGGGTACCGTTCTATTGTTATTATGCTAGGTGCTTTGGATGGCTTTAAGGTAGATAGCCAGGTATTCAGTTATGAAGGACCCTTTGGGGTGGGATATCTGACGGCTGGTTTTATTCCCCACCAGACTGCTCCTTCTTTATTGGATAAGCTTAGCCAGGAGAAAGCGCAGGAAATTAACTCCTGTAGGGAGCGAGAAAGCATACCTGTAAAATGGGCCCGCCTAACCCTGGAAAACTATATTAGTAAAGGGAAACCGGCGGATTTACCTCCGGTCATGCAGAAATTATTAGAGCAACGGGCGGGAGCCTTTGTATCTTTAAAAAGGGATGGGCAGTTACGAGGATGTATTGGGACTATCGAACCGGTTCACCAGAACCTGGCCGGAGAAATTCAGGCTAATGCTATAAGTGCTGGTACTGCAGACCCGCGCTTTATGCCGGTGGAGGAACATGAGCTGGATGAACTAGTTTATTCGGTGGATATTCTGAGCCGGCCGCAATCATGTACCCGGGAAGATCTTGACCCTAAGCGTTACGGGGTAATTGTCAGCGCTGGTGGGAGAAGAGGCTTATTATTGCCTGATCTGGAAGGGGTAGATACGGTAGATAAACAGCTGCAAATAGCTCTGCAAAAGGCAGGTATTAAACCGAATGAAGCCTATAAAATAGAGCGTTTTCAGGTGAGCAGGTATTATTAGCTTTCTAGTGATGCATATATACGATGTGATGGAAAGTTCCGTAGTATAATTGCCGCCGGCTTGGGGCCATAGGATTTTTAAACCGGGTCTGGTAGCTGAAAAGTTGCTATCCTGGTGGATAAATTGGCACCAGTGTGAGGCTATTTATCTTCAGTAAGCCCGGTCTTATTAACGATAGGTCCCGTATGTTTTAACTTTTGTCTTTTCTTAATTTTTTTAATTTAAAAATGGAGTTTTTTTATGCGACTGAGGAAAGCCAGGTACTATACGAAAAAAGATAATGACATGGTACATTGCCAGCTATGTCCACACCATTGTCATATTAAAGAAGGTGCTCATGGTATTTGCCGGGTACGGATTAATCGTGATGGAGAGCTTTACACCATAAATTATGGTGAGCTTACTTCTCTGGCCCTGGACCCGATTGAAAAAAAGCCGCTTTATCATTTCTATCCTGGGGCTTTAATTTTATCAGCAGGTACTATGGGGTGTAATTTATCCTGCTCTTTTTGCCAGAACCATACTATTGCCCATGGGATACCGGATACCCACAGGCTTGAACCGGAGAATATGGTGGAACTAGCCCGAAAATGTAAACCCGAAGGAGCCCTAGGAGTGGCATTTACCTATAATGAACCTTCGATCTGGTATGAATATGTGCGGGACACAGCGGAGCTGCTGGTGGGGGAAGGTATGCAGGTGGTATTGGTTACCAACGGATATATAGAAGAGTCACCTTTAGATGAACTGCTTCCCTGGATTGGGGCCATGAATATTGATGTTAAATCATTTAGTTCAGATTTTTACCGGCGCCATTGTAAAGCCCGTCTAGATGAGGTCAGAAAACGAGTTGAGCAATGTGTCGGCAAAACACATCTGGAGATTACTACCCTAATAATCCCGGGGGAAAATGATGCTGTAGAAGAGATAGAAAAACTGGCTAAATGGCTGGCTTCTTTAGATAGGAGCATACCACTACATTTATCCCGCTATTATCCTGCTTATCATTTTGAAAAGCCACCTACACCGTTAGATACCCTCAGCCTGGCCCATGATACGGCCCGGCAGTTTTTGGATTTTGTCTATGTAGGAAATATTCTTGGTGAGGTAAATAACACTTATTGCCGAAATTGTGGTGAGCTTTTAATATCTCGCCATGACTATAACAGTAAAATTGTCCATTTACAGGGAAATAGATGTAGCAATTGTGGCAGTAAAGCCGAATATGTAGTAGGATTATAGTAAGGCCGAGTAAAAAATTGTATATAAAAATGGGAAGAGCAGCGCTCTCCCCACCTTTTATATGAAAGCCAATCGGGAAATCCCAATTAGCTGTTCAATCATTAGCATACCCAGTAATTAGAATATGAATACCTGTAAGATTGTGTTACAGGTATAGAAAATTTCTAAGAGTTCAAATATAATGAAAATAGAGTAAATATAGCCTGGAGGGAGGAAATAACTTAATGTCGTACCAATTTCTAATTTTAGAGAAAGAGGAAGGTCTGGGCATACTGTATATTAATCGCCCGGAAGCACTGAACGCACTTAATGGGGACGTGTTGAAGGAACTGGGTCAAGCTGTGCAGGAGATTGCTACTGATGATGAAATCCAGGTACTGATTATTACCGGTGCAGGAAACAAATCATTTGTAGCCGGTGCTGACATCAAGGCCATGCAGCCGTTAAACGGTGTAGAGGGTCGTGAGTTTGGCATTTTAGGAAATGCGGTATTCCGCAGTCTCGAGGATCTTGAAAAACCGGTTATTGCTGCTGTAAACGGATTTGCCCTGGGTGGAGGCTGTGAACTGGCTATGGCAGCTGACATCCGCCTGGCTTCGGATAAGGCTAAATTTGGCCAGCCTGAGGTAGGCCTGGGAATCACGCCTGGTTTTGGAGGAACCCAAAGACTGGCTCGTCTGGTAGGAGAGGGAAGAGCTAAAGAACTGATCTTTACAGCTGATGTAATCGGGGCTGATGAGGCTTACCGCATCGGTTTAGTTAATCACGTCTATGTGGCTGATACCCTGTTGGACGAAGCTAAAAAACTGGGCCGCAAGATAGCTTCCAAGGCTCCGCTAGCTGTTAAATTTGCCAAGGCAGCCATTAATGATGGCCTGCAGACTGATATTGATACTGCTATATCAATTGAGGCTGATCTGTTTGGATTATGCTTCTCTACCGCTGACCAGAAGGCGGGCATGACTGCTTTCTTAAATAAAGAGAAAGCCAAATTCGAAGGTAAATAATTAAAGAAGATAAACATAGCTAAAAAGGAAGGGTATAATACCCTTCCTTTTTTTGTGGGTGCGCCCGGCATAGGCGCTGCAGGGTGAAAGTTTCGAACGGTAGAGGTAGCAATAATTGCTTAAGACCAGGGGGTCTTAAGCTAATACAGAATCTGCAGGAAGTAGGCGGCAGATCCCAATTTGGCGGGTACCGACAGGGCCCAGGCAGGAATTGTGTTAGGTCAGAGCGTTACTTAATTTTAATTCCTGTAAACCGCAGCATACATACGGTATGGGGATTATCTTTCTGGTTGATTTAGGGTTGCGCTGTGGCAGAACAATTATATGCACCTAATCGATAATGTAGTGTTCATTAGCGAAAGGCAGAATGAAACAAATAAATTACGGACAGGTTTCTAAAGAGGAAAAGATAAAGTTGGTAGCGAATTCTTAAAATGTAAAATGAGGAAAAAAGTTTAGCTTATCCAGCTAAACCAAAATAAAATAAGCAATTAGATTACAATAAGTCGTTGGGTGCAGGTTACCAAGGGTTAATAAGGGGATTTTCTTCAGAATGTTGGGCAGGGTTGTCATTTATATGTATTAAAACCAATGAGAGATGAGGTGTTCCAATTGGCGCAACCGGATATCATTTTTTACTGTGTGAGTTCATGAAAAACCTGCCAGAAAGCCTTGGCGTGGCTGAGGGACCAACAGATTGATTTTACCTATCGGGATCTATTAAAAAATCCTTTACAACCGCAAGAAATAAAGCACCTGGCTAGTTTATTGGAACGTGAAGTAAGGGGGTTAGTAAATCCCAAAAGCCAGGTATTTAAGAAGATGGGAGTTAATCTGGAAACCATGGGTGAAAAAGAAATTATTCAGTTAATAAATAGTAATCCTCGTATATTAACTCGCCCGGTATTGGAGGTTGGCTCCCGGGGTATAAGCGGTTTTAAAGCTGGGGAGTACGAGCAATTATTTAGCAAAAAGGGGTGATGGGCATGGGGGTAACCACCATCACTTTAGGAATGACTAATTCCTATCTGATTAAAGGGGAAAATGGATACTTACTAGTTGATGCGGGAGAACCTTGTAAATTTAAGCATTTTAAGAAGCATCTTGACCATCTGGGAATTGATCCTCATGAGATCGAACTAATAATTATAACCCATGCCCACTACGACCACGTAGGCTGCCTGGCTCAAATAAAGGCCATGTGTGATAGCCTGGTAATTATTCATCCTCATGAAGCCAGGTTTATTGAGAAAGGGCGGGTGATTATTCCACCGGGGACTAACTGGTTAGGTAAATTATTTAGTGTTGTGGGAAGATGGAGCAAATATTTGTTCAGTTTTGAGCCCGTGGAGGCTGAATTACTGGTAGACTATGAATTCGATCTTACCCCTTATGGAGTTTCCGGGAAGATTATACCTACTCCGGGACATACCCCCGGTTCAATATCGGTTATACTGGATGATGGACAAGGGATAGTGGGGGACCTGGCTATGAATTTCCGGGGACAGAATTATCCTATTTTTGCCGAGCATCCGGAGCAGATTTATTCCAGTTGGAAACTGATAATAGAAAAAGGAGCTAAGACCATTTACCCAGCCCATGGCCGTAGCTTTAAGGCCAGTAAATTGCTGGAGAAAATAAAATAGTCCGATTTTAAACTGCTGATTGCTATTCACCGGAACAGGACCGGTGTTTTTTTTTGCACTTAGGGGTTGGAGTATTGCAAAATTATTCACACGGCTGTATAATTATGAGAGTTATTTTGATGGATCTAAATACCATTACTCGACTACGGGAGGATTAAAACAATGTTTAAGATTGGTATTATCGGAGACGGATATACAGCAGCTGATTTGTTAAGGCTACTAGCCGGTCATGATCAGGTACAGGTGAACGCCATTTTTTCTACAGAAAATATTGGCAGGCGTATTGACCATGTCTATCCACACTTAGGTGGATTTACGGATCTGGTCTGCCGGGAAACCGATGTCGAGTGGATTAAAAATAATTGCGAAGCGGTTTTTCTGGCTTTGCCGCATGGGTTGTCAGTCCCTATGGTCATGGAATTAAAAAGTGCCGGCGTAAAAAGTGTTGATTTAGGGGCTGATTTTAGGCTCAAGGATGCCTGTATATATGAAAGATATTATGAAACTGTGCATCAGGCACCAGATCTTCTAAAGGAAGCTGTCTATGGACTGCCGGAGCTTTACCGCCAGGATATTCGCCAGGCAGATATCATAGCTAACCCGGGTTGTTTTCCGACCAGTGCTATTTTACCTCTGGCACCATTACTAGCTACCGGGGTAGTAAGCGGACAGGGGATTGTTATTGATTCAAAATCCGGGGTCTCTGGAGCGGGGAAAGGATTAAGAGCCAGCAGCATGTTCTGCGAAGTTAATGAAGGGGTAAAAGCTTATGGGGTAGGAACCCATCGCCATAGCCCGGAGATTGCCCAGGAACTGAGCCGGGCTGCCCAAAGTCCTGTGGATATCATGTTTACACCCCATCTCATTCCTATGAATCGGGGTATACTAACTACTACGTATACGCACTTAAGACCAGGGATGAAAGCCCTTGAGGTAAGAGAGGTGTTAGAGGATAAATATGCCCGGGAAACTTTTGTAAGGGTACTGCCCGAAGGGGTTATGCCCCATACTAAATGGGTTTATGGAAGTAATTCCCTGGATATAGGGATCTTTGCTGATGATGATAGTGGTCATGTAATCATTGTTTCAGCTTTGGATAACCTGACCAAGGGAGCTTCTGGACAGGCGATTCAAAACCTTAATTTATTACTGGGGATTGAAGAGACTAAAAGCCTGTATTTCCCCGGAGTACACCCATAACCGGCCAAAAATGAGCAGGAGGAAAAGAAATGAAGATCATACCAGGGTCAGTTACTGCTCCCCAGGGATTTTTAGCCCAGGGAGTTTATGCCGATATAAAAAAGAAAGATAAAAAAGATGTAGCCCTTATTTATTCTCCAGAAGAATGTACCGCGGCTGGTCTGTTCACTACGAACCAGGTGAGGGCTGCCTGTGTGGACTTTGACCGGACCCAGTTAGTTAATGGATCCGCCCGGGCTATTGTCGCCAATAGCGGTAATGCTAATGCCTGTACGGGAGAACGGGGCTTTAGTGACACAATACGTATGGCCGAATTAACCGCCCGTCACCTGGGGATTAGTTCTCAAGAGGTTCTAGTCGCGTCAACTGGGGTTATTGGCGTACCGTTATGTATGGAGAAAATCGAAAAGGGGATAGCTGAGGCGGCTACCAGTCTTAGCCGGGATGGTGATCACCATGCCGCTTTGGCTATTATGACAACTGATCTGATCAGTAAGGAACTAGCAGTTGAGGTGGAAATTGGGGGCAAGGTGGTCCGTATCGGGGCTATAGCTAAGGGTTCTGGGATGATTCATCCCAATATGGCTACCATGCTGGCCTTTATTACTACTGATGCAGCCATTACTAGTTCCTGTTTACACAGTCTGCTTAAATCCTCGGTAGATCGCTCTTTTAATATGATCAGTGTGGACCGGGATACCTCTACCAACGATATGGCTCTCATTCTGGCTAATGGTTTGGCGGGGAATAGTCTGATTGACCGGCTGGAATCTCCTGGATATAAGATCCTGCAGGAAGCCCTTGATTATATATGCTTATCCCTGGCAAAACTGATTGCCCGGGATGGAGAAGGGGCAACCCGCCTTATTGAAGTACAGGTGCTTAATGGGGCGGATTTAGCCACTGCTCGTACCATAGCCCGCTCAATAGTAGGTTCTAACCTGGTTAAGACCGCGGTATTTGGTCAGGATGCCAACTGGGGCAGAATACTGGCAGCGGCAGGTTATTCCGGGGCCCATTTTGATGCTAACCGGGTGGATATCTATCTGGGGGAGGAAAAGATGGCGGCAAATGGGATGGGGCTAGCTTTTGATGAGGATAAGGCATTAAAAGAGCTGGGCAAAGACACGGTAATTATTAAGGTGGATCTGAAAGCAGGTAGCAGTGATGCCACTGCTTGGGGATGTGACCTGTCCTATGATTATGTAAAGATTAATGCTGCTTACCGGACCTGATGAAACCGGTATGTTTGGGGATCTAAATTAATCAGGCGATGAGCCTTAAATTTGTAATTGGGGGAAGGTAAAGTGGTAACCTCAGCGATGGAGAAAGCAGAAATACTGGTGGAAGCTCTGCCTTACATAAAAGATTTCTATGGGAAAAAAGTCGTTATAAAATATGGTGGGGCGGCTATGATAGACTGCGAATTAAAACAAAAAGTGATGCAGGACATTGTATTAATGCGCTATGTGGGTATGAAGCCTATTGTAGTACATGGCGGGGGTCCAGCAATTAATGACATGCTTAAGCGTTTAGATATAAAAAGTAATTTTATAAATGGATTACGGGTAACTGATCGCAATATCATGGAAGTAGTGGAAATGGTACTAGGCGGCAAAGTGAATAAGGAGATCGTCGCCGGATTAAATGCCAGCGGGGGTAAAGCGGTGGGGATTTGCGGCAAAGATGGTAATTTGATTAATGCCCGACCGGTTGATCCTTCAGGAAAAATGGGCTTTGTAGGAGAAGTAGAGCAGATTGATCCGCAGATTATTGATACCGTAATCGATCATGGGTATATACCGGTTATTGCTCCCATTGGGATTGATGAAAAGGGGCAAACTTATAATATTAATGCTGATCTGGTGGCGGCCGCTATCGCGGTAGCCATCAAGGCGGATAAATTAGTATTGTTAACTGATGTACCAGGTCTGCTTAGAGATGCCCAGGACCCGGATAGTCTAATATCGGTTCTTCAGGTAAGCCAGGTGGCAGAACTCAAAAACCAGGGCATTATCGCCGGGGGGATGTTTCCTAAAATACAGTGCTGTGTGGAATCAGTCACGGGTGGGGTGGGGCGAACCCACATTATCGACGGACGGGTTCCTCATTCCATTCTATTAGAGGTATTTACCCGGGAAGGTATTGGGACGATGGTGGTAGATGGTTAACGGAGGGATTAATATGACTAATAATGAGCTTATAAATAAAGGGCAGCAGTATGTAATGAATACTTATAGCCGTTTTCCCATCGTTCTGGTAAAAGGCCAGGGGTCCTATGTATGGGATGCTAACGGCAAGCAGTATTTGGATTTTGTAGGTGGGATTGCGGTTTGTGCCCTGGGCCACTGTCCGGATGAGTTAAATAAAGTTCTACAGGATCAAGCGAATTCTCTATGGCATGTTTCTAACCTGTACTGGAATAAGCCCCAGGTGGAACTGGCTCAAAAATTAGTGGAGCTTTCTGGATTAGATAAGGTTTTTTTCTGCAATAGTGGGGCGGAGGCTAATGAGGCTGCCATAAAGCTGGCCCGCAAGTATTTCTTCCGCAAAAATCAAGCTAATAAAAATGAAATCATTGTCTTTCGTAACTCTTTTCATGGCCGGACCATGGGGGCCCTTACTGCTACGGCTCAGCCCAAATATCACCAGGGCTTTACTCCTTTGGTACCTGGTTTTAGATGGGCGGATTATAATAACTTATCCTCGGTAGAACAGGCCATTACGGAAAATACCTGTGCTATTATGGTGGAGCCTATTCAGGGGGAAGGAGGCATCAAGCCGGCTGATCCTACTTTTCTAAGAAGTTTAAAGCGTATTTGTGAGCAAAAGGATTTATTATTATTATTTGATGAAGTTCAGTGTGGTATGGGGAGGACCGGTAAAGCTTTTGCTTATCAGCACTATGGAGTGACTCCCCATATTTTAACCATGGCTAAAGCTCTAGGAGGAGGATTCCCCCTGGGAGCCATGCTGGCTAATGAGGAGGTATCTGGTGGCTTTGCCCCGGGCGACCATGCTTCTACCTTTGGAGGTAACCCATTGGCAACTGCAGTGGCCGGCCGGGTGGTTGACATTATTGGCCGGGAAAAATTTTTACAGGGTGTACAGGAAAAAGGCCAAATGCTAAAAGAAGCCCTGACCAGGCTTTCTGATCCCCGCATAGTGGCAGTAAGGGGCAAAGGTTTAATGCTGGGGATAGAATTTAATCAGGAGGTCAAGGAATTAGTAGGCTTGTGTCTTAAACAAGGGCTGCTGCTGGTAGGAGCCGGACCTAATGTAATTCGATTTGTTCCCCCGTTAACTATTAATGATATTGAAATTAATCAGGCCGTTAAAATATTCCAGGAAGCCCTCCAGGAGTGGGATAGCTAAGGAAAACATGAAGGAGTGGACAACATGCAGGAATTAAATAATACCCTGCGGGGAAGAGACTTTATCAGCATACATGATTTTACCATTGAGGAAATCGATTATATGCTGGAAACAGGGGCTATACTGAAAAAAGAATTGAAAAGTGGTATTCCCCATCCTCACCTGGCGGGGAAGACTTTAGGTATGATATTTCAAAAGTCTTCTACCCGTACCCGGGTAGCTTTTGAAGTGGGAATGTATCAACTGGGCGGACATGCACTTTTTTTAAGTCCCCGGGATATTCAAATCGGGCGGGGTGAAACTATAAAAGATACGGCCCAGGTACTATCCAGGATGGTCAATGGTATTATGATCCGTACTTTTGCCCATGAGGAAGTATTGGAATTGGCTCGCTGGTCAGATGTACCGGTGATTAATGGACTTACTGATTTGCTGCATCCTACCCAGGTAATTGGGGACATGATAACTATACGGGAACACCAGGGGGGGCTTAAAGGCATTAAGTTAGCCTTTGTTGGGGATGGAAATAATGTAGCTCATTCCCTGCTCTTTGGTGGTGCTAAAGTGGGCATGGATGTAGTAATCGCCTCACCTAAAGGTTTTGAACCAGACCCGGTTATCCTGGAAAAAGCCCGGCAGGATGCTAAACAGACCGGAGCTAAATTGTGGGTAGTAGAAGATCCAGCTGAAGCAATCGCAGGAGCGGACGTAGTATATACTGATGTATGGGCCAGTATGGGGGAAGAAGCCCAGGCAGATACTAAGGAAAAACAGTTTCTCAAGTACCAGGTCAATAGTAAGCTAATGTCCCTGGCCCACCGGAACGCCATCGTTCTGCACTGCCTGCCGGCTAAGCGGGGTAAAGAGATTACTGATGAGGTAATGGACGGTCCCCAGTCGGTAGTCTTTGATGAGGCAGAAAATCGTCTGCATGCCCATAAAGCCATTATGGCTCTGGTGATGTAGATTAGGAAATACAGATTAGGTCTACACTATAGGCTGCTGTGGTAAAAAGGCGTTTAAAACAAGTAATATGAAGTCGGGGAAAGAGGTGAAGAGGTTAAAAAGCGAGGCGAGGCACGTAATAAAATAGGGGTATTTTCGCAAATAGGATTAATATTAATAGCTGGTAATATAGTGCAATAAATGCACATTTCGGGAGGAATAATCATGGAAAAAGTCGTACTAGCATATTCAGGGGGGCTGGACACCTCCATTATAATCCCCTGGTTAAAAGAAAACTATGGTTATGATGTAATCGCCTACTGCGCTGATTTAGGACAGGGAGAAGAACTGGACCCCGTCCGGGAGAAAGCTATGAAATCCGGGGCCTCCAAGATTTATATAGATGATCTTAAGTATGAATTTGTTACGGATTATATTTTCCCGGTTTTAAAAGCGGGAGCCGTTTATGAAAAAAAATACCTGCTGGGAACCTCTTTTGCCCGGCCGTTAATCGCTAAAAAAATGGTGGAGGTAGCTGAAAAAGAAGGAGCCGTCGCCATTTGTCATGGTGCTACCGGTAAAGGTAATGATCAGGTAAGGTTTGAGCTAGGCATCAAAGCCTTAAATCCTGATCTGAAAATAATTGCGCCCTGGCGGCAATGGGATATTCGCTCCCGGGAAGATGCCATTGACTATGCTAATAGCCATGGTATAGAAGTACCAGTGAGCAAGGAGAAAATCTACAGCCGGGACCGCAACCTATGGCATATCTCCCATGAGGGTGGAGATCTGGAGGACCCGGCCAATGAACCGAAAAATGACCTGTACGTATTAACAGTTCCACCTGAAGAGGCTCCTAATACACCCACCTATGTAGAAATAAGCTTTAAAGCAGGAGTGCCGGTAGCTATTAATGGAGAGGAAATGAGGCCAGTCGAGCTTCTTACCGAACTAAACCGCCTGGGCGGGGCTAATGGGGTAGGTATTGTGAGTATGGTAGAAAATCGTCTGGTAGGTATGAAGTCCCGAGGTGTTTATGAAACTCCCGGGGGTACGATTCTTTATGCGGCTCATGAGGAGCTGGAACGCCTAACTCTGGATCGGCGTACCTTGCAGTTTAAAGAACAAATGGCTACTAAATATGCGGAGCTCATTTATGACGGCAACTGGTTTACTAAGCTAAAAAAGGCTATGGATGCCTTTGTTGATGAGACCCAGAAGACGGTGACCGGGAATGTAAAAGTAAAACTATATAAGGGTAGTTGTGTAGCAGTAGCCTCTACGTCACCCTATTCTTTATACATGGAAGACCTAGCTACCTTTAGTGCTGATCAGGTCTATAGTCATAAAGACGCGGAGGGTTTTATTAACCTGTTCGGACTACCTTTGCAGGTACAGGCTCGGTTGGAAAACAGGATAAAAGCCGAGTAAGGAACGGCCTAGGCAGTTATCTTACGAAATTTTAAGTTATTAAAACAACATAGGACTTTAATCGGAGCAGAATGGGAGTAGAGCCCCATTTTGCTCTTTTTTGTGATGATATTCTCTGTGTAAAATCTAGAATGGGCTCAAAAAAGCTCGTAATATGCCGGAATAAATTTCAAAAAACCATAATAAACTGATTAGTTGCATAATTATCAGTTTGCTGCCTATCTAATAATCTAATATAATTAGTATACTTAATATAGTAGTGGGCAACCTGTTCGACTACTATATATTGTGGTTTATACATATAAGGGGGATGCAATATGGATATAAATAATATCAAAAAAAGGGATGGCAGAATCGTACCCTTTGAAAAAGAGAAAATTACCAAGGCGATCTGGAAGGCAGCCCAGGCAGTAGGTGGTAAGGATTATGAAACCGCAGTTAACCTGACTGAAAAAGTAGTTGAGATTGCTCAATATGTGGGTGATGATGAAATTGCTACTGTGGAAGGTATACAGGATCTGGTAGAGCGGGTACTGGTTAAAAACGGCCATTATAAAACTGCTAAGGCTTACATTCTGTACCGTAAGCAGCATGATGACCTGCGGGAAACTAGTCAACTGTTATTTAACAATAAAATAATTGCTGATTACCTGGATAAGAACGATTGGCGGATTAAAGAAAACTCTAATATGACTTATTCCCTGCAGGGGATGAATTTCCACATATCTTCTTTAATAGTATCCCAATACTGGCTCAACCAGATCTATCCTCCAGAAATAAAAGAAGCTCATACCCAGGGGGATTTCCATATTCATGATCTGGGTATCCTGGGTGTTTATTGCGTGGGTTGGGACATCCGTGATTTACTCTTGGAAGGTTTCAAGGGAGTGCGGGGTAAGGTGGCCAGTGGACCGGCCAAGCATTTCCGCTCTATTCTGGGGCAGATTGTTAATTTTTTCTTTACATTGCAGGGAGAAGCCGCCGGAGCTCAGGCCTTTTCTAATTTTGATACCCTGCTGGCTCCTTTTATTCGCTATGATAACCTGGATTACCGTCAGGTAAAACAGTGTTTACAGGAATTTGTATTTAATATGAATGTACCTACTCGGGTAGGCTTTCAAACCCCCTTTACTAATGTTACTATGGATCTTAAAGTTCCGGGCTTCATGAAAAACGAGCCCGTCATTATCGGTGGTAAATATATGGACACCACTTATGGTGAATTCCAGAAGGAAATGGACATCTTTAACCAGGCTTTTGCCGAGGTAATGATGGAAGGGGACATCGAAGAGCGGGTATTTACTTTCCCCATTCCCACCTATAATATTACTGAAGATTTTGAATGGAATAATCCTAATTACGATAAGATATGGGAAATGACAGCCAAATATGGTATACCCTATTTCTCCAACTTTATCGGTTCGGATATGAATCCGGAAGATGCTCGTAGTATGTGCTGCCGCCTGCGGCTGGATAACCGTGAACTGCGTAAACGCGGGGGTGGGTTATTTGGAGCTAATCCCCTGACTGGATCAATTGGAGTAGTAACTATCAATATGAGCCGTCTAGGCTACCTATCCAAGACCAAAGAAGAATTTTATGAGCGGCTAGAGCGGATGATGGAAATGGCTAAAAACAGCCTGGAAATTAAACGCAAGATATTAGAAAATCTGACTGAATCAGGCTTGTATCCTTATTCACAGTTTTACCTACGCAGCATTAAAGAAGGATTTGGACAGTACTGGAAAAACCACTTTTCTACTATTGGCCTGATCGGCATGAATGAAGCCTGCTTAAACTTCATAGGCCGGGATATTGGCAGTGAAGAGGGGACGGCCTTTACCAAAGAGGTTATGGATTTTATGCGCGCTAAACTGGTGGAATTCCAGGAGCAAACCGGCAATATTTACAACCTGGAAGCTACTCCGGCCGAAGGAGTAAGCTATAGTATTGCGCGTAAGGATAAGGAACATTATCCGCATATTACGGTAGCTAATGAAGCTGAGTACCGCCGGGGAGCAGAGCCTTATTATACTAACTCTACGCAGCTACCTGTAAACTATACTGATGACCTGTTTAATGCTCTTAACCTGCAGGATGGATTACAGACCAGGTATACGGGTGGTACCGTATTCCATGTATTCCTGGGGGAATCGGTAAACTCCATTGAATCAGCTAAAAAATTGGTCAGCAAGGTCTGTGAACAGTTCCGACTACCTTATTTTACCCTGACACCGACCTTTAGTATTTGCTCCAGCCATGGCTACTTGAGCGGCAAGCACAACTATTGCCCCATCTGTGAAGCAGAGGGACGTACTACTGCTTGTGAGATTTACTCACGGGTGGTCGGTTATCTCCGTCCAGTCGATCAATGGAATGCCGGTAAACAGGCGGAGTTTGACAGCCGGAAAGTGTACGACAGGGCCTTACAGTGATAAAATTTGCGGGTCTGATAAAACAAAGTCTGGTAGACTATCCCGGGGAAATAGCGGCGGTGCTATTTACCCGGGGGTGCAATATACGCTGTCCCTTCTGCCATAATAGCCATCTGGTTATTCGTTCGGTCCGAATGCCAGGGGAAGAAATAGAACTGCCTGATGTAGTGGAATTTCTGGCAGAACGGCTGGGTTTTCTGGATGCGGTAGTTATCACCGGAGGAGAACCAACCCTTCATCCGGAGCTTCCGGAAGCCTTGCGCCGGTTTAAAGACCTGGGCTACCTGGTAAAACTGGACACTAATGGGACGAATTCAGTTATGCTGGATAAATTACTCCAATCAGGCCGATTAGATTATGTAGCCATGGACATAAAGGCTCCTTTTAATCAACAAAAATACCAGCAGGCCTGTGGTAAGCTAACTACCGAGGAGTTTTGCAGCATCCGCAATTCGGCACAACTGCTCATGGCAGCAGATGTGCAGGTAGAATTTCGTACCACGGTAGTCCCGGTTTTACACAGTGCCGAAGATATAGAGAATATAGCTCGTTCTATTCAAGGTGCTTCATTATATACTCTGCAGCAGTTTAACCCTACTGCGACTCTGGATACCGGCTACATGAATGTAGTTCCTTATAGCCGGGAAGAAATGCAGCATATGGCCGAGCTCTGTTCACCATATGTACAGGAAGTCCGGGTAGTAAATATATGAGTGAAGCCAAAAAAGTTTATGGGGACTATATAAGTTAGAATTTATAAGCCAGGTGTATCTGCTACAGGAGCACCTGGCTTTTGTATAGAGTAAATTTGGATGGTTGTACCAGGGAGAGCTGTTAGCCGGGCTGGGCAAAATTGCGCTTTATTACCGGGAGACAGAGAGAAAAGTAAGATAATTATTGTCTAAACATATGCTTATAAAAATAAACAAATGTTTAGAGCGGTGGTAAAAGCAGGTTAAGGACCAGGTAAGCGAACTGGCAGCCGGAATTTAAGCAAAAAGAATTACCGGTATTGTATAAGTTAGGATTGCTGGCCAGTGGTTACCCGTTACAGAAGTACCTGTTTTTATATAGAGAAAAACCGATAGTTGTACCGGAAAGATTTTTTAGCCAGTCTGGGCAAAATTGCGTTTTCTTAATGGGAGACGGAGAGGAAAGTAGATAATTATTGTTCTAAACATATGCTTACAGAAATAAACAAATGTTTAGATTATTCTACCGGTGGAGCCACTCCGGTCTCTTTTCTGTACAAGCAAGGGACTAAAAGGATATAATAAGGAATGAAATTCTGGAACTTGAGGTGTAATCATGAAACTGTGGAGTGGCCGGTTTACCAAAGCCAGTGACAAATTAACGGAAGACTTTAATGCCTCTATTGCGGTTGATCAGCGTATGTACCGGCAGGACATCGCTGGAAGCATTGCCCATGCCACCATGCTGGCTCGGCAAGGCATCCTGACTCCCGAAGAAGGGGATCTGATTGTAACCGGATTAAAAGAAATCCAGCAGGAACTCGAAGAAGGTAAGCTGGAATTTACCGTAGAAGCAGAAGATGTACACATGAACATAGAAACATTTCTGATCAGGAAAATCGGAGAGGTAGGTAAAAAACTACATACGGCTCGCAGCCGCAATGACCAGGTAGCCCTGGATGTACGTCTTTACCTGCGTGATGAGATCCAGGCGGTTCGGAATTTAATTATAGATCTGCAACAAGTTATATTAGACCTGGCCTCTAAGCACCGGCAAAGTATCATGCCAGGTTATACACACCTGCAAAAAGCCCAGCCGGTTACCCTGGCGCATCATCTCATGGCTTACTTTGAAATGCTGCGGCGAGACTTAGGTAGGTTGGACGACTGTTTTAAACGAACTAATTCTATGCCGCTAGGCTCAGGAGCCCTGGCTGGAACCGGATTTCCACTAGATCGGGAACTAGTTAAAGAAAAGTTAGGTTTTGAGGAAATTACCCGCAATAGCCTAGATGCAGTTAGCGACCGGGATTTTGCCGTTGAATTTGCCGGCCTGGCCAGTATTCTTATGATGCATCTATCTCGTTTTGCGGAAGAGATAATCCTCTGGTCCACCGAAGAATTTGGCTTTGTGGAACTAGATGATGCTTTTTCCACAGGTTCCAGCATCATGCCCCAGAAAAAGAATCCCGATCTGGCTGAATTGGTACGGGGGAAGACCGGGCGGGTATACGGGGATTTAATCACCCTGTTAACCCTCATGAAATCCTTACCCTTAGCTTATAACAAAGATATGCAAGAGGATAAGGAAGCCCTATTTGATGCCGTTGATACTGTTAAAAAATCCCTGATGGTATTGGCACCCATGTTGAGTAGTGCTAAATTCAGAACTGATCGCATGGCATCAGCAGCCCGAGGTGGGTTTACTAATGCCACTGACCTGGCAGACTATCTGGTAAACAAAGGACTGCCTTTTCGGGATGCCCATGCCGTAGTAGGCCGGGCAGTTTTGTACTGCATTCAGAAAGGTATCAGTTTGGAGGAAGTAGATCTGGCTACCTACCGTGATTTTACACCATTGATTGAAAAGGATGTGTACCCATATATTGATGTCCTGCAATGTGTAATCCGGCGTCAGCTCCCCGGAGGCCCGGCGCCAGATACGGTTGAACAGGCCATAAAAGAAGCCGGGGAATGGTTGAGGAGGGTGAAGAATGTATCAGCCGAGTAAATTCGAGTGGAAAGATGGTAAACCTGACCAGGAACAGGTGGAAGAATGGGCCGAGACTTTCTTTTATAGTATGATGAATTTACTTAATGCTTTTTTCTGTCATGTGGATATAAAAGAGGCCGCTGATCGTCTAGGAAGTATACCATTCGATGAATTAACGGTTCAGCAATTAGAGGGGGAAAAGCAGGTAGTTATTGACATGGCCGTGGCCCGGGTCCAAGAGCTAGCCGAAGCGGAGCTTTTGTATATGCAGGCCTACGGCGAACAAAATAGCTAACCATTATACCTGATTTATCGTGAGACCTACAGCCGGTATTAATCCCGGCTATTTTCATAGAAAGAATATGGGACTATTCCCGGTGCATATAGGGTGCTACAATTACTGTTAGTTTTTAGATATAGTAATTGGAGGAGAAATAGATCATGGAGAAATGTAGTATTTGTTCCAGACAGTACCCTGAATCTACTTTGAAAAAGATGATTCAGATAATAGATCGAAAAGCCTATATCAACCTAATCTGTCCGGCGTGCCAGGCGGTAGTTTCTAATAACCCTAATTATTACTATCTGGTAGACGATAAAAAGGCCAAATAGACATTTATCATGCTTTCTGGTTACCCAGCCCCAGAATCTTGACTGGGGTAAAATATCCTGCTATTATCAATATGTTCATATATAGTAATTATAATAGGCCGATGTGGCTCAGTGGCAGAGCAGCTGATTCGTAATCAGCAGGTCCGCGGTTCGAATCCGCGCATCGGCTCCAAATGGAAGTAAGAACCCGCAAGTGATTGCGGGTTTTTTGGTTTAGCGGGGACAAGGGGACAGGTTTGCTGTCCCACACCTTAAAAACCGTGGTCTTATTAAACTGTCGTATCGTGCACTCTTAGGTTCCTTGGTAACTATTGATCCCGGGCATTTTCTTAAGTTAAGGTCAATAATTAGGAACAAGTGATGTGGGCAAGTGAAGTGGGACAGTAACCCTGTGATATACTCCCCTCTTAGTAGAGGTCAAAATTTTTTGTTATTCTAACTGTCTATTTTGAGGGGAGCATATCCCCTTGTCCCTTTATCCTCTTTAGGGTAGATCGGTATGAAAATGACCTTTTTTGAAGTACAATTCACATATAAGGGGAATTATGGTTGCAAATATCTAGCTGGGGAGATGGTTATGGTGAAACAGGTGCGCAGCTGGTCAAAACCAGACGGTATTCCCGGGTTGATTGGGCGCAAGATTCCTCCTTTCATTGATGGCTTTGGAAGTTATCTACAGGAGATCATGGATAGCTATGTTAATGTACGTACTAATCAAAGTTTTGGCCGGGATACTACTGTATGGACACTGTTTTCTAACGTTGAAGATAAGATTAAGCAAAATGATTGGTTACCACCGATAGTTAATCTGCGCTGGAGTGTTGGACAGGGAAACTGGGCACGGATACCCTGGATTGCATTTCTTGATTCCCGCATAACAAATACTGCCCAGAAGGGGATATATGTTGTTTACCTTTTTCGGGAGGATATGGAAGGGCTATACCTTACTCTTAATCAAGGGGTTACCGATGTTTTAGCCCAATCTGGAGTAACCCAAAGCGAAGGTAGGAGGTTACTTCGCCAACGTGCGGAGTTATTGAGGAATGATTTTGGGGAACTAATAAAATATGGGTTTAATCTGGATAATGACATTAATCTGCATACCGATTCTTCATTAGGGATCAACTACGAATATGGGACCATCGCCTATCGTTATTATTCTAGTGCGGAGCTTCCGGATGATGGGATACTCTCAACGGAACTTTATCATCTCATAGAGGTCTACCAAGCCTACGTGCTGAAATTGGAGGACGACATGCTGCAACCTACCAATATAGACGGAAGTTTCTCCCCAGCTGTAGGGGAAAATCATCATTCCCCCATTTCCCCATTCATTAACATGAATAAAAAAGTAGAAGCGCTCATCCGATGGATAGGGTCTCAGGGCTATGTCTACGAACCCTGGCAGATTGCAGCCTATATCGCAGCATTGAAAACTAAGCCTTTTGTCATTTTAGGCGGGGTATCGGGCACAGGAAAATCAAAGCTACCAGATCTAGTCAATAAAGCCACGGGAGGGGTTACTCACTTGTTGCCTGTACGGCCGGATTGGACCGATAGTTCCGATGTGTTAGGTTATTGTGATATTCAGGGGCAGTTTCGACCGGCTCCTGTTCTGAACTGGGCCAGGGAGGCGGAAGCACAGCCGACCCAGCATCACGTTTGCATTATGGATGAAATGAACCTGGCCCGAGTAGAACATTATTTTGCAGAAATTCTAAGTCAGATTGAGAACCGGCACAAGGGGGATAATGGCGGCTATATTAGCGGCAATTTATTAAGTCAAACGCTTTTACCAAAGGATGAAACCTGGAGTAAGCAGGTGCTGCCAGCCAACATGGCCATTGTGGGCACGGTTAATATGGATGAAAGTACTTATGGATTCAGTCGCAAGGTCCTTGATCGAGCCTTTACAATAGAATTGTCCGAAATTAATTTAGGAAGATGGGAACGTGAAATTTCAGATATCGTTAATATGGATACCTGGCCAGTAGAACTTTGGTACCCACGAGCAGTTAGGCTAAGTGAATTGGAATCACCAACGGACCAGGAGCGAAAAACCATTGAACAGGTTATTAAAGTATTAATAGAGATAAACAGCATCTTACAACAATCCCAGATGCAATTGGGATATCGTAGTAGAGATGAGATTGCCTTGTTTGTTTTACATGCACAAGAAATAGAAGCCTCTTTTACTACTCATAGTGGAGAGTTTGTAGATCCTTTGGATTTAGCTATGTTAATGAAAGTGCTGCCCCGGATTATAGGTGGGAGTTCAACCATTAGACAGGTTATTATGGAGTTATTGGCATGGGCCAATCAAGGTGAGTTACCGTCGGAGTCTAATGCAGATGAATGTGTAAGTCAATGGACTCGTAATAAAAGGCCTTCTTTTTTGGTTGATGCTAAATTTCCGCGTACCGTAGCTCGGCTATGTCTGATGTGGGAGAGGTTAACGAACGAGGGCTTCACTTCGTTTTGGATGTAATTATTATGAAACGATTATTTGAATTGGAAACTGATAGAGTCCTATTGATTTTTAGCCAGGGATCTAGTCAGCCTCCCCAGATATTAAGAAATGAACAAGATATTCAAGGAAGTTTAATCATTTGCAAAAGGCGGTCCGACTTAGAGTTGGTAAACGTATGGAGAAATGTGCCCGGGGTTCCTGACGATGATACGATTTCTATAGGACCTCGCCTTTTTGAGGAAACTGCTTACAAACTTTATGCAAAGGCTAAACAGGGTTCCAAGATAAGTATTTTTCATCGTGATCCACTAATAATATCTGACTTGGAAACCGTCGATAATGGGAAGAGTGTTTATGGTTCAATTAACTTTAAATCACAGGTGGGGCGAAGTAATTTTACGGTTATACTGGATGGAACACCGGAATTTGATTTTGAGGTAGAAGTGTTCCCTTCCAAACTTAGTTATCGTTCTGATTATGAACAAATGCTGGCAGATGTTCAAGATATAATGACGGCTTTGGCAATGGACTATCTTAAAGCGACTTATCAAATGGGAACATCATTAAGTAATCAACCCTCAGGGGATTTGGAGTGGATTACTCTTCTAGAAAATGTCTTGAGTGATTTGGAACAGGCATTGTTATATGTTGCCCGCCAGCCAATTCGTGGCTTACGTCGGGAAACTGTTTATCGTCGTACGGAGCAAGTCAAGAAGGTTGATGCGCAGGTACGAGCTGCTTTCCGATACGGAGCTGGAAAAGGGGATATTCTTGAACTTACCGGTGGCATCAGGGTTCGGCAGGTGATTCGGGGAACCCATGCCTGTCAAACCCTGGATACTTTAGAACACAGGTGGTTTGCGCGACAGCTTAAACAGATTCATCGACGTCTCCACAATATATATCGTAAAGAGCTGGCTATTTGGTATTCAGATCCTAAAAAGCAAAGCAAGCGACATAATCACATCCTGACACAAGTCAAAGCATTTCAGCAACGCATTTCTGTTTTGAGTAAGCTAGACCCATTTGCTAATGCTAAGGGAAATGTTCCTAGCGGATATGGATCTATGCAGCTTTTAGGTGCTCCTGGATATAAAGAGGCCTATAAGGCCTGTTTAGTTCTAAGCTTAGGTTTACGAATTGAGGGGGGACCATTTAAGCTATCTATTAAAGATTTAAATGTTTTGTATGAATACTGGTGTTACCTGGCTCTTTTACAGATAATGGCGGAAGAAACGGGAAAACCTATTCCGGTAGAAAAGCTAGTTAAGGTCAAAAATAACGGTTTGCAGATACTTTTAGAACATGGTAGAACAACTAGTGTTCCTTTTGAAGGGGAAGGAGATCGAAAGATAACGGTTAGCTATAATCCCCGGTTCTCAGGATCAGATATGTTGGTTCCGCAGAAACCAGATCTGCTGATTTCCCTCGAAGAAGATGGCTGGCCTAAAGTTCATCTGGTCTTGGACGCTAAATATCGCTTAGATGCATCCGACAAATATCGTAACCATTATGGTTCAGTAGGGCCACCGGAAGATGCTATTAATATAATGCACCGTTATCGGGATGCTATCCTGGAACGCCCCAACAAACACTCAGAGTTACCCCAACGTACGGTAATTCAAGCAGCGGCATTATTCCCTTGCCCATTTGAAGAAAGCCGGTTTTTTGCACAGAGCAAATTGTGGCAGGCATTACAATCCATCGGGGTAGGGGCGTTACCCTTTTTGCCTGATAATACTATTAAGGTACGAGAATGGCTACATAGCCGTCTGGAGCAGGGAGGCTTTACGACTGCACGACAGACAATTGCATATAATATCCATGAGCAAGCTCATGAATGGAGAGTAGCCGCCAGTGAAATGGTTCTCATAGCAGTTTTGCGGGGTGAAGATCCAGGCTTGCATCTTGAATGGGTGAAAAAACAACGCTTATACTATATGCCGGTACTGAAAACCCAAGAGCGGCAGATGAATATACACTGGATTGTGTTTTATTCTCCGCGAGTGTTGAGAATTCCGGGAGCGATTACGCATGTTGCATTAGTTGAAGGGATAGAAATTACCAAACGAAATAATATACAGACACCCTGGGGTACTGGAAGAAGGGCGGATGAACTCCAAGTTCTATATAGATTAGGGGAAGTGAAAGAATTAAGCCGCCCTATTGAAAATATGGATGAAAATGATAAAGGGCAAAGTTTTCGCAGTCATCGGTGGACAAGCCGCCTAGGATTAGAGAGGGCCCACCATATTAAGGAATTACTCTGGAAACTGAACCGGAATGGCGTCTATTCGAGGATTTAAAAGCTGCGGGTATAAGTTTTTTCATCGAGCCTGGTCCTGTTAAAATAATTGATCTGGAAAATCCACAGGGGCGAGCAAAGTTTGTGCTGGCTAATGGTAATAAGGTGCGTTATGCAGGTTATTCAGGGTATTATTATCAGGAACAAGGTGAACCTGGCAGGTATTTTCTAAAGTACCGGGATTTATTTACGTTAATTTTAAATTCGGGTTGTTAAGATATTCCGGGATCACGGATGTAATGTATAGCATTACTTGCCACCTGAATAATACAACTGCCCATTCCTAATTACCGAGAATGGGCAGTTAAGGTAGAGGCGGTTAGGGGTTAATCCTGAAGGGGATTTTCAATGAAGGTAGTAAAGGCAAAATCGTGATCATGGCCGAAGTTGGTAGTTGTCTCTCCTTCTACATAATGTATATGTTTTTCCCCTTCGATAAAGACAGGCAGACCTGTTCTAATACCAACTTCGTGATAATGGTTAAAGAAGAAATCAGTGTTAACAAGAATAGCATGTACATGACTATCCCCCATTGGGATCTCTTCGCTGGTCACACCGGCAAAACGGTGAGTGTGGGGTATAGTTCCAGCTACCATAACACTTCCGGCAAACTCATGTACATGAGTCTGAATTCCAGGTTTATGATGCCTGGATGGACCATCATCGTGATGATGGTGAGGGTCCTTTTTAGGCTGATGAGGTTTACGCTTAGGATAGCAAACTCTGCAATTGGGATTACCACATGCCATACCATAATACTCCTTTCTTTCTAGTTAGTACATGATATGGGATACCCTTCCGGAAGGTTACTATCGGTTAGTTCTTTTAATTTACCTAATCAAACGGCATAAAAGAGGACAAAGGGACAGGTTTGCTGTCCCATGTCCCAACCTTAAAAACCGTGGTCTTACTAAACTGTCGTATCGCGCACTCTTAGGTTTCCTGGTAACTATTGATCCCGGGCATTTTCTTAAGTTAAGGTCAATGATTAGGAACAAGTGATGTGGGCAAGTGGAGTGGGACAGCAAACCTGTCCCCTTGTCCCCCTTGTCCCGCTAGGAAGTGTGGGTAGAACCATTATTGCTTCCATCAGCAGATCCGGTTTCTACCAGACGCAACAAAATATCCTCCAGGCTGTTTTCCTTAAGGCCAAAGGAGAGTATTTTCCCGTTGTGGGCGACTACTTCAGATATAATTAGGGGGCGCAGGTCGCTATCTTTGGTTGCATTAATATCTAGTTTTGAACCGTTTGCTTTTACTTGATTAATTCCAGGAATGTTTCGCAATGCCTGCACCACCTGCGTATTAGGCCGAGTCATAACTAATTCAATATTCATGCTGTTACTGGAGGTACTGCGAAGGTGTTCAATAGAGTCTAAGGCTACCAGGCGACCGTGGTCAAATATACCAACCACATCACAGATGCTTTCCACTTCGGGCAGTATGTGAGAGGACATTAATACGGTAACTTCCCTTTCCTGCCGCAGGCGAAGGATTAAGTCCCGCATATTTTTGGCCCCCAATGGATCTAACCCCAGGGTAGGTTCGTCCAGAAAAAGGATTTGGGGTTCCGATAATAAAGCTTGGGCCAAGCCTAAACGGTGGCGCATGCCGCGGGAATACCCCCCGATATGGGCATGTTTTTTGTCCATCAGTCCTACCAGTTCTAGAACAGAATCAATACGCCGCTGTTGTTCGCTCATAGAAATATCCAACAGACGGCATAAGTAGCGCAGGGTTTCCAAAGTAGTCATACGGGGATAAAAGGCGGGATTTTCAGGCACATAGCCAATATAGGCCCGCACCTGCATCGGTTCTCTTATCACGTCATAACCTGCTACTAGTGCGGTTCCACTGTCTGGACGAATTAAACTTACCAACATTTTAAAGGTGGTGGTCTTACCGGCTCCGTTTAGTCCTAATAATCCGAAAGAGGTCCCCGGTTTTACCTGAAAACTTATATTATCTACTGCCTTTAAGGGGCCGTACCATTTGCTTAAACCTTGAACATCAACCGCAAAGTCTTTCAAATTACTCCCCCCTATTTCCTAAAGGTAACATTTTGCCGCTCAAAGATCCAACTACTCAGGAGCAGTACGACAACGGTCATGATTAAAAGTGATAGACAACATATTAGTGCATCACTAGGACGAGTTAGAGCAAATTTTTGAAACTTAGCAAAAACGCTTAAAAAGAATTTTACTATTAAGGGTAATCCTTGGAAGCTATCAATATGCAGCAATTGGCCGACTTGCCTTAGAAATTCCCCGCCCAGTGGGTGGGCAGGTGCCATAAAGACTAGAGCACATAAACCGCTAGTGGCTGTGGTGGGGGCAAATATTGAAATCAAAGTAGTCAGGGCTACAAAAAACAAAGACACACAAGTTACGATAGCCACCAGGGTCAGCCATTGGCTAAATGGGGGCATGGGAAGCTGCCATCGATATTGCGATATTCCGGAAATCTGGGCCCAGAAATAGGCGGCAATTAATTCTACTACCAGCAGGGGGACAATCATCAGTACATAAGCCCAAAATTTGCCCAGAAGCAAGGAGCGTCGGGGCAAAGGCTTAGAAAGAATTAGCTCCAGAGTACCCTTCTCCTTTTCCCCCACTACCGCATCCATGGCAGCAAAGATACCGATCATAGGGCAGAGTACGGCAAACAGTTCAAAAAAAGGATCCAGAACATTAGTAGAATTAGCCGTAGGACCGACTTCTGTATAGAGAGCCATCAGGATGCCGCCAAAAATAAACATCAATAAAAATAACGCTTTATAGTTACGTAGATTCTCCCGCAGTTCCCACTGCATTACCGCCAATATTTTCATTAGCAACCCCCCGTTTCCTGTATTGTGATAACATTTTTGGTTTATTGTTTAAATGATTTTGCAATAAATTAAACCCTGCCGAACATAGACTTCGGTAAACATTTAAGTTAAACCTTCTATTTTCGCTATAATCTAGGGGACAAGGGGACAAGTTTGCTGTCCCATCCCTAAAAAACCGAAACTGTGGTCTTACGAAATTCATCCTTTCATAATCTGCCCCGCAATTATTGCCGACTGTTTATGCTAATTCTGGGTATTTTCTTTAGTACCGCGTTCTGGTGTTGTTAACACTTTAATAGTCAATAATTGGGGACAAGTATATGGGACAGCAAACCTGTCCCCCTGTCCCCCCCTGTCCCCTTGTCCCCCTAACTTGACTTAAATTAACGTTTAGGTGATAATATTACAAGAACATTCCATTTTATGTAAAACCCTGCTGATACTGAACTTATCACTTTAAAATGTGATGTGATTACTACGTTATGGAAAGCTAAAAAGGAGCTCAATGTAAAGGACGATTAGATACTTTTCAGACAACCATTTACACCGAAAATCCGGTTAATTAACTTTATAAAACTGCCAGTGGCGGTATTATTTACTTTTCCGTAGTTTCCGGCATGTGGCTGAGCTTCTGAAGATGCTTGCAGTGGTATATTCAAGGTTATAAGACAGGTTAAAATGGATTTTGCCTATTTTGCCTTATAATAGGGAAGTATGTTCAGGTTTTTATACGACCAACTCAATAGAATATCTTTATTTGCAAAAGGAATAAGGCTTTTTATTGAGTTATACGTGGGACGACTTTGTTTAGGAATATTCCCGGTAAGTTAAAACAATTATATAAACGCTGAATCGCAAAAGCGAGCGGGAGAACCAACCTTTGGGGTGAATCCTGTTTAACACAGGTAGGGTTTAGTCTTTTTCGACCCGAATCCGTCAGCTAATTCCGTAAGCGTTGAGAAGAAAGAGCAGTTAATGCCACAGCTGTTGCTCTGTGGCATTTATTTATTCAGAATTCTTTTAACCATTTATATTTAGCAACTATCTTCCATATCTAATCAATGGTAGTCATTAAGATTTATGAATTCTTACCCAACTGCAATTTCGCCAACTTTTCCCCTCTGTATTGTGTTTTCATATGCATTATTAGGTTTTCTTCTTGCCGGGGACAGAAAGGAGACAAGATGAACACATCCTGTAGAGTGCCAAACTATTGTGCTGATATCAACCTGGCTGACTGGAATGACTGGAAGTGGCAAATGGCTAATCGTATTTCTACGGTAGCGGAACTTGAGCAAGTGATAAATCTAAGCCGGGAGGAAAAAGAAAATCTCCGTAAGGGCCTGAAAACCTTAAGAATGGCTATAACACCTTATTATGCCAATCTCATGGCTAAAAATGATCCAAAATGTCCGATACGCAAGCAGGCAGTGCCTAGCAGCAAGGAAACAAACATAAATCCAAACGAGACTAGGGATCCCCTGCATGAAGAAATTGACTCACCGGTAAAAGGACTTACTCATAGGTATCTAGATCGGGTATTGCTTTTGGTCACGGACCAATGCTCTATGTATTGTCGTCATTGCACCAGAAGACGATTTGCTGGCCAAACTGATCGGGCTTTACCAATAGAAGACATTAATAATGCCATTAACTACATCAAAGAACATCCAGAAATCAGAGATGTACTAATCTCTGGAGGTGATCCTTTCTGTTTGCCAGACAAAAGGATTGAATATATACTTAGAAATTTGAGAGCCGTAAAACATATTGAGATTATACGTATTGGTACTCGCACGCCGGTAGTTATGCCCCAGAGGATAACAGATGAACTATGCGCTATGCTTAAAAAGTATCAACCTCTGTGGATTAACACTCATTTTAATCACCCTAAAGAAATTACTCTCGAGTCTGAACGGGCCTGCAGTAAACTGGTAGATGCCGGAATTCCCCTAGGCAATCAAGCAGTTCTTTTAAAAAATGTGAATGATTGTCCATATGTTATAAAAAAACTAGTGCAAAGTTTGGTACGGATTAGGGTTAGACCTTACTATCTATACCAATGCGATCTTTCCGAAGGTATTGAACATTTTAGAACTTCTATAGCAAAAGGAATAGAGATTATCGAAATGCTGCGGGGTCATACTTCAGGACTGGCAGTTCCCACCTTTGTAGTTGATGCACCTGGTGGGGGCGGTAAAATACCGGTTGGTCCCCAGTATTTAATATCGAGATCACCGAGGAAAACCATTTTACGTAATTATGAGGGAATTATTTGCACCTACAGTGAACCAGAGGATCAAAGCCATGAATGTACACAATGCGGTATATGTGCTGAATACAAAAAATTTGAATGTCAGGGCCTGGAAAAGCTTTACCTGGATGAAAAAACCCGGCTGATACCTCAAGGCAATATTCGCATTGGCAGGAGGGCAAGTTATTAAATGAGAACAGTTATTTACAAAGATAAAGATTTTTATAAGGATATTGACGGGACATTGCTATTCTTAGATGTAATAAACAGTAGGGTTAAAATATTAAACCACCAATATCTTAAAAGCAGTCATTTAATATATGCCAAACAGCTGGCCATTGCCAATAATATGGGAAAAATAATCTCATTTGCTCCTCAGGAATGTTATGATCTGTTTCAGGAGGCGGGGTTTAAAGTAGAGGGAAGAATCGAAGGATTTTTTAAAGGAACCTTGGCATTGTGCTATTCTTACTTTATTGATAGTCATCGAATGTTTTCCTCCAACGGTGATGACGAAAAAAGCTTTATTCAGTGCAGTCAGGACCATTTTCCCGGTCAGGATCTACTAGCTAAGTTTCCTTATCTGCTAAGGGATGCAAGTTATAAAGATATTCCTCAGATGATCAAGCTATTTAAATCAGTTTTTGCCACCTATCCTTCCCCGGTGTTTAATGGGAATTATATTTTCGATAATATACAGAAAAATAAAGTTCGTTATAAAGTAGCTCTTCATGATGGCAAGGTCATAGGTATTGCTTCAGCGGAAATGGACCATGACAATTTAAATGCCGAAATAACAGATTGTGTAACCTTACCTTTGTATAGGGGTCAGGGTATATTAACGGCTATAATTCAAGAACTGGAAGAGTATCTGCAAGACCACGGGTTCATATGTTTGTACAGTCTGGCCCGTACTAAACATCCCGCAGTGAACAAAGCTTTTTATCGGCAGGGATATACTTTTTCCGGCCGAATGGTAAACAACTGTGATATTTGCGGTTCCCTGGAAGATATGAATATCTGGGTAAAACTGATAGTGTAGGTGTTTAATTAGTTCTGTTAGGAGGCCCAATTAACTGGAAATGATTTTTCCCCGCCAGCCAGGTGTAGATAAGAACACTTCGGCTGGTGGGTTTTTTTTAGTCTGTCGCCGGTTTGGCCCGGCTGCCTTCTTATAGTTCTTGGTTGCCGTATTTTGGTTTATTAGTGAAATGGTTTTACAAGATCATTCCTAATCAATCAAATATGGAACAAAACGAAGTGTATTCTTTGAACTAAAGAGTGGACCAAAATATTTACATTATTTCGGGGGATTAAAAATTCCGGAATCTAAAGCAAAAAGAGTATAATATAGAAAAAGTGTTTAAGGAGACCACCCGATATTAAAAATGTATAATTTAGGGTAAAAAGGGTAAGCGGGCCCTTTTCCTGTTATTTACAGAGGTAATGGTGAAAAAACGGGTTGGGAATTCCCGGTGGAGGGGGAGAAATGGAAGCAGCGGGATATAGGATAGAAAAAGCCCAGGCAATGGATAGGGGGGCGATGTTGGATCTGTGGAGATCCATCCCTGGCCTGGGGGTAGGGCCAGGTGATGAGGATGAGTCGCTCAGGATCTTTATGGAGAAAAACCCTTCCACTTGCCTGGTATTAAGAGATCAGGCTGGTTTGATTGGCACAGTGCTAGGCGGTTTTGACGGGCGCCGGGGTTATATATACCATTTGGCAGTACACCCGGACCATCAGGGTCGAGGGTATGGCAAGGCACTGATTAACCAGGTCACCTGTGAATTAAAGGCTTTAGGGGCCAAAAAAATGCACCTCTTTGTTTATGGTGACAATCATACTGCTATAGCATTTTATCAGAGTCGGGGGTGGGATCTGCGTCAGGATATTCAGGTGTTTTCCTGGAATGCCGGCTAGATGGATTGATAAGTAAACAGGCTGGTCCTGGCCAAAGTTTCCATCTATATGGGGTTTTGGTCAGAACCGGACTGTTAAAGTAATAGAGAGGAGAAATTTTGATGAAAGTAGATCGTGTAATTATCATGGGTGCAGCAGGGAGAGATTTTCATAACTTTAACACCTATTTTAGGGATAATCCAGCCTACCAGGTGGTAGCCTTTACAGCGGCTCAGATTCCGGATATAGAAGGAAGGCTATATCCTGCTGCATTGGCAGGATCAGGATATCCGGAGGGTATTCCTATATATGCAGAAGAGGAACTGCCCGAGTTAATTAAAAAATATAAGGTGGACCAGGTGGTCTTTGCTTATAGTGATGTATCTCATGAGTATGTAATGCATAAAGCCTCTTTGGTTAATGCTTGTGGAGCAGATTTTAGGTTAATGGGTCCGGAAACTACCATGATTAAGTCTAAACGCAAAGTAGTAGCAGTAACATCGGTAAGAACAGGTGCCGGGAAAAGCCAGACCACCAGGTATGTTGCCAAACTGCTTATCGAAGCCGGCAAAAAGGTAGCAGTTATACGGCATCCTATGCCCTACGGCAACCTGGAAGAACAGATTGCGATGAGATTTGCCAGTTATGAAGATCTGGACAAATTCAAATGCACTATAGAAGAAAGAGAAGAATTCGAGCCCCATATTGATAATGGAATGGTAGTCTATGCGGGGGTAGATTATGAGGTTATCCTGCGCCAGGCGGAGGAAGAAGCTGATGTAATCCTCTGGGATGGTGGCAACAATGATACTCCCTTCTATTATTCTGATGTACATATAGTGGTAGTTGATCCGCACCGGGCCGGGCATGAAACCAGTTACTATCCGGGTGAAACTAACCTTCGTATGGCTGATATTGCCATTGTTAACAAGATTGACTCTGCAGATCCTGCCAGTGTCGAGGCGGTCAAAGATGCTATAGTTGCTAATAACCCGGAAGCAACTATAATCATGGCAAATTCACCGATCAGTGTGGATGAGCCTGAATCAGTAAAAGGTAAAAAAGTTTTAGTAGTAGAAGATGGCCCCACCCTTACCCATGGGGGTATGGCTTATGGTGCCGGGGTAATTGCTGCTGAAAAATTGGATGCCGGTGAATTACTTGACCCCCGCCCCTATGCAGTCGGCAGTATAAAGACAACCTTCGCCAAGTATAACCATCTTTCTCGGCTACTACCGGCTATGGGCTATGGTAAGACCCAAATGGGGGAATTAGAACAGACCATTAATAACTCGCCGGCTGAAATGGTAGTCATTGGGACCCCTATAGACCTGCGCCGGGTAATGTCTCTGAAGAAGCCGGCCGTAAGGGTTGGGTATGAACTGGAGGAAGTAGGTACTCCCCAATTAGCGGAATTGCTGGCAAAAAGGCTTTAAAAACCAAAGTGGCTGTGCCACAATAAAAAATTTAATGTTTTAATAAAATTATTAAGCTCCCTCTGGAGATTTACCTCCCGGAGGGAGCTTCCTATTTTTAGGGTTTTAGCATGGGGGGACAAGTGGGACAAGGGGACAGCAGACCTGTCCCCTTGTCCCACTTGTCCCAAAATCTTATTGACAATATGACTTTAAAAGGATATTATTATCATAATAAATTACCCACTACGGGTATGGGGTATAAGTAAAGGAGTGGGAATAATGCAAGATCATCAAAGCAAATCCTTAAATCCTTATGTAGCCGGTTCCTTAACCGGACTATTGATTGTTTTGTCGGCAGCTATAACGGGAAATTATTTTGGCTCATCTACCTCTTTTATCCAGTTTGCCGGAATGATTGAAAAACTTTTCGATCCGGTAAAAGTATCTCAAATGAAGTATTTTTCTATGATAAAACCGGTTCTGAGCTGGCAGACCATGTTTGTTACCGGTATATTGTTAGGCAGTTTTATAGCGGCTACAATTTTTGGGGATTTCAAATGGCGGTTTATACCTGATTTATGGCAGAAAACCCTGGGTACATCCCGGTTTAAAAGAGGGGTGGTTGCCTTTTTAGGTGGAATTATTGCTATGTTCGGAGCTCGTTTAGCCGGGGGGTGTCCGGCAGGTCAGATGAGCTCATCGATTTTGTTATCTGTCAGTGGTTGGGCTTCGATGATAGTGTTTTTTGCAGTGGGTATAATGGTAGCTCGGATTATTCATCGTGGAGGTGGAGCTAATGACCGCTAATTTAGTTTATGGAGCTGTTACTGGTATTTTATTTGGATTTTTACTGCAAAGGGCACGGGTCTTAAGATATGATAAACAGGTAGGTGCTATGTTACTTAAGGATTTAACTATAGTTAAGTTTATGTTCAGTGCTATTCTGGTAGGGATGGTGGGAATATACCTGCTAGGTGATTTAGGCACCTTAAAAGTAGTAGGCAGACCATTAGTTATGGGTGGATTAGTTATCGGGGGGAGCCTTTTTGGCATCGGTTGGGCTATGTTAGGTTACTGCCCGGGAACATCCTGGGGGGCACTAGGCGAGGGACGTATTGATGCTTTGGTGGGAATTCTGGGGATGCTTACCGGGGCAGCCTTATTTGCCGAAGTTTATCCCTTCTTCGCCAAAACGGTCCTGGCCTGGGGCAATTATGGTAACATTACCATCCCTAATGTATTAGGAATAAATCATTGGTTTGTAATTATTATTACTATAGTATTAGCAGTGGTGCTATTCCGCTGGTTAGAAAAAAACAATCTATAAGATCGCACGGAGGATCGAAAAAACACTATACCGTATCAGGAAAGGCATAAGGTCCTATTCCAAAATTAGCATCTTAGTTATGCTTCGGTTGAAGAACTCCATATCAGCGAAGCAAAAAGAGTATAATAATTGGACAACAAAACGTGAAAACCGCGTCTTTCTAAGTTTTTTTATACAAACTTCCTTACCCCCTCTTTATGAGGGGGTTTTGCAACTTTATGGTCTTTTGTTTTTAGTGCAATAGTCAGGGCTGGCAAAAAAGATATTACCTGGTTTTAACTAGATTGGGTAAAGAACCAGGTTAGTCTATAAGACTAATCATTATAAAACCTTTGATTATCAAAAAGATAAAAGCTATTTGCTGATGGAAGGGCTGCAATGCCCCCTGTTTCCTTAAATCATATATGGTGGAATATAACATATGGGGGTATTATAGATATAGAAACATAGATAAAATGCAAGGATCAGGGAAAGGAGCAGATTATGCAAAAGTTTTTTCTCAACAAACTATTTCAACATTTGAAGGGCGGGTCTTTTGATGTAAAATACTGGGACGGCAGTGTTGAGCATTATGGGGAAGGCCAGGCTGAATTTATCCTTATTCTTAATAAGCCCCTTTCAGAAAAGGAGATTATTAAGGACGTTTCCCTGTTTTTTGGGGAGGCGCACATGAGCGGGGATATTGATTACGAAGGGGATATCCGTGCTATTTTAGATTTGGCTTTTAAGAATAAGGATATGTTCTTAGCCGGGGATAATAATATATTAGGGGGAATTGCTAAACTAATACCCAAGTCGGCGGACCGTAACAAAGATGATATTAAATATCACTACGATATAGGTAATGATTTTTACAGCCTGTGGTTGGATGATAGTATGACTTATTCCTGTGCCTATTTTGAAAAACCAGAGGATTCATTATATCAGGCACAGATGAACAAAGTCGATTATATATTGAAAAAACTAAACTTAAAAAAAGGACAGACTTTACTGGATGTTGGTAGCGGTTGGGGAGAGCTTATTATCCGGGCTGCCCAGCAGTACGGGGTGAAAAGCCTGGGAATAACCCTCAGTGAAGAACAGTTTGCTAAAACTAAGGAAAGAATTAAAAATGAGAAATTAGAAGATTTAGTAGATGTTAAAATTCAGGATTATCGTGAACTGGCCTCTTCAGGCGCACAATTTGACCGGCTAGTTAGTGTAGGAATGATGGAACATGTAGGCCGGGCCAATATACCTGATTTTATAGCTACGGCTGATTCTTTACTTAAATACGGGGGAGTATTTTTGCTCCATACGATTACCAAACAGGTAGAAACCGAAACTAATGCCTGGATAGAGAACTACATTTTCCCGGGGGGTTATATACCAACCATAAGAGAGTTAGTTTCATTACTGCCGGAACATGATTTTTATATTAAGGATGTGGAAAGTTTACGCTTACATTATGCCCATACCCTGGAAATATGGGCTGATAATTTCGAAAAGAACCTGGATACTATACGGAAGAAGTTTGATGAACCCTTTATTCGCATGTGGCGGGTTTATCTAAATTCATGTATATATGGCTTTCGCTATCGGGTGGTAGATGTGCATCAATTTTTACTGGAGAAGGGAATTAATAATGAAATGCCTATGACCAGACACTACCTGTATAAATAGAACTAAGGGTGCAGGCTTTTAATATTTATTGTTAGACCGAGATTAGAAAGTTTAAAAAGGAAGTTCACCAGATTTCTTCCGTAGAAAAAATCCCGTTTGATGCTGTAATTTGATATGCTCCCCTTTGAGTAGACACCTGAAAAAACAAAAATTCAGGACTACACAAAGGGGAGTTTTTTTATGGGTAGAAGTAGGATCGATTGGGGCAAGAAAGTTGAAGCCGTCGAGAAGTACAAGCAAGGAGAAGGAAGTCAGGATAGTATAGCGCGCAAATATGGGATAGATCCATCCACTTTGCGTCAATGGATAGTCAATTATGAGGCCATGGGCCCGTCTGGGTTAGCAGCCCAGCAGACAAACACCAGATACAGCGTGGAACTGAAAACCGCAGCGGTAGAGGCGTACCTACGGGGTGAAGCAAGCTTATTGGAAATATGTAAGAGGTATAGCATTCGTAGCAAAAGGCAACTCCAGGATTGGATAACGGATTATAATGGTCATAAAGATATTCGGGCCACCGGGGGCCGAGGGAGAGGTATTTATATGACCAAAGGACGATTAACCACGTTGGAGGAGCGGATAGAAATTGTCGGCTACTGTATAGCCAATGGTAAGGACTATGGTGCAGCAATCGAGAAGTATAGGGTATCCTACCAGCAAATATATAGCTGGGTATGCAAATATGAGAAAAAGGGCGTAGACGGCCTAATCGACAAGCGCGGGAAGCGCAAACCGTTGGATGAAATGACCGAAGTTGAGCGTCTTCGGGCAGAGAACAGGATGCTTAAAGCCGAGAACGAGCATAAAGAAATGGAGATTGCCGTGTTAAAAAAACTCCAGGAGATCGAGAGGAGGCGGGGCTGAGCGGGGTCCGGCAGGAAAAGCTTTACCTGACCGTAAAGGAACTGCACGAAAATAAAGCATACCCAGTAAAGGACATTTGCAGGATATTAGACCTGAACAGGTCATCCTATTACAAATGGCTCCACCGCAGCAAGAGTGCCCGCGAGTATGAGAACGAAGATCTTCTTCACAAGCTTGGTTATCTCTACGCTGAATTCAACGGAATATATGGATATCGGCGACTGACAGATGAACTGAACGCCAGATACGAAACCAGTTACAATTACAAGCGTATATATCGTCTTACCCGACTGGTTAACTTGAACGCCGTCATCCGCAGAAAGCGTCCGCAATACCAGCGGTCTACTCCTGAAGTTACAGCGGAGAATATTTTGAACCGTGATTTCACAGCAGAAAAGCTTAACGAGAAATGGCTGACCGACGTCACAGAATTCAAGTACGGAAATAATGAAAAATTGTATTTGAGCGCAATCCTTGACCTCAAAGACAGAAGCATTATCTCTTTCGCCATGGGACGAAGCAACAATAACCAGCTCGTGTTTGAAACCTTTGATTTGGCCGTTTCTAAATACCCCGATGCTCACCCGCTGTTTCATAGTGACCGAGGTTTTCAATATACAAGCAAGCATTTCAAGATCAGATTGAATAATGCCGGAATGAAACAAAGCATGTCGCGTGTCGGCCGCTGCATTGACAACGGCCCAATGGAAGGTTTCTGGGGTACTCTTAAGTGCGAGATGTACTACCTTGGTAAGTTCCCGGATTACGATAGCTTGGTAGCGGCTATTGAAAGCTACATATATTTCTACAACTACGAACGCCGGCAAAGGAGACTGAACAAACTGCCTCCGATGACCTACCGTCAGTTGCTTGAAAATGCAGCCTAAAAACTGAGCCCCGTCATTGACGGAGCCCGGTAAAAGGTTTTCTTTTTTTCGTCTGTCTACTTGACAGGGAGCAGTTCAATTTGCAATTGGCAGCACAAACGGGATTTTCTCTTTTTTTGACTAGGTTCTTAAAACCAGGGTGGGCTTGCTCCTTGGAAAGGGGGAAAAAGGACCATCCCTTGGCTTCCTTTACAAAGGAGGAGGGGGGAGGTATAATATGGGTGTATTATGTGTATTATGCACAATAGTACAGACGATATTGAAAGGAGGGGCTTTATGTTTGAATTAGACCTACGCAGTCGCACACCTATTTATGAACAATTAGTAGAGAAGTTTATCGAGCTGATTATAAATAATGTTTTACAGGCTGATGAGCAATTACCGACTGTACGAGAGTTAGCTGGTGAATTAACGGTTAATCCGAATACCATTCAGAAGGCGTACCGGGAGCTTGAATACCGCGGCTTTATTTATTCGGTGCCTGGTAAAGGTAATTTTGTAAAACCGGCTGCTTCGGGTGATAATACAGCGCGCCTGCAAATCCTGGCTAAAGAGCTCGAGCGAGTTGTAGCTGAAATGCTTTATCTAGGTACGTCCCCCCAGGAAATTACTACCCAGGTTAAGGGCCTGATTTCTAAAGATAAGGGAGGTAAGGAGAATGATTGAAGTAGATAGGGTCAGTAAGCAATTCCAGGGACTGGAAGCGCTTAAGGAGGTAAGTCTGTCAGTTAATAAAGGTTCCATCTATGGTCTGGTAGGATCGAATGGAGCCGGAAAAACTACGCTTTTAAAGCTGTTGGCCGGTGTTTATAGGCAGGATGGAGGCCAGGTGAAGATAGATTCGCAAACAGTTTTTGAAAATGAGGAGATAAAGGCACAGACCGTTTTTATTCCAGATATTCTTTATTACTTTCCTAATTACACTATTCAAGATATGGCTGATTTCTATGCCCGTATTTATCCGGGTTGGAACCAGGAGCGCTATAACAAACTGGGGAGTGTTTTTAATATTGAGGTAAAACGGCGTATTAAAACTTTATCTAAAGGCATGCAGCGCCAGGTAGCCTTTTGGTTGGGATTAACCCTGATGCCTGATGTTATGATTTTAGATGAGCCCCTGGATGGATTAGATCCGGTGATGCGGCAAAAAGTAAAAAATTTAATCATTCAAGATGTAGCCCAAAGGGCAATGACTGTCATCATATCGTCTCATAACCTGCGTGATCTGGAAGATATCTGTGATTATATCGGTATTTTGCATCAGGGGAAAATGCTTATCCAGAAGGATTTAGATGATTTAAAGGCAGATGTACATAAGATTCAAGTAGCTTTTACAGGAGAAATACCACCCGCCTTATTAGAGGAAATGCAGGCTCTTTATTCCGAAAAGCGGGGTAGTGTGCTGATTCTTATTGTGCGTGGTCCCTATGATCAAATCATTGACAGCATGCAAGCCTATCACCCGGCTATTCTGGATATTCTACCCCTCACCCTGGAGGAAATATTCATATATGAAATGGGGGATAACGGTTATGAGATCAAAAACATCCTTTATTAATAAAGGCATACTGCATAACGATTTCAAGCGATTTACCTGGATAGGGATCGCATATCTGCTGGGCTTGTTTTTAAGTATTCCATTACAGATACTGATGCTTTACAGTCGGGGCAAGGAGTTGGGAATTTCCTATGATCTCCTTACTTATTTGCGGGTATTTCATTTTGATTCCTCACCATTCCAATTCATGTTATTAATTATTGTTCCTGTACTAACAGGTCTGGTGTTGTTTCGCTATTTGCAGGTTAACCGGGCCGCAGATATGGAGCATACTTTACCTATTAAGCGGGAGACTATGTATAATACCCATATTGTAGCAGGTCTTATCTTACTTTTAGTTCCTCTTGTTATCACGGCTCTGATTTGCTGGGCCTTAGTTACCGGGCTAGGGATCCAAATAAATAATCTGGCTATTCTATCCTGGTTGTCGGTAGGTATGCTGGTCAATATACTTTTGTTTATGACTAGTGTAGCTGTAGGCATGTTTACCGGCATGTCCACTGTGCAGGGACTATTAAGCTATATCCTGCTTCTCCTGCCCAGCGGGTTTTCTATGTTGTTACTGTATAATCTGAAAATTTATATTTATGGTTTTGCTATTGATGTTTACTCGGAAAAGATTGCTCACCTGTCACCCCTGATAAGAATGGCAGAATACTCCGGGATGCCGCTTAATTCCACTGAAGTCATGGTTTATCTTCTGTGTAGTATAGCCTTATATTTTATAGGCAAATACCTGTACCGGCGGCGACGGTTAGAGATGGCCGGTAATGCTATAACCTTTGACATAATTGCTCCGGTTTTAAAATATAGTGTTACTTTTTGCAGCATGCTCTTAGTAGGGGTTTACTTCCAACATGCGCAGAACAGCATGGGATGGACTTATTTTGGCTATTTTCTAGGTGCAGTACTAGGTTATTTCCTAACTGAAATCCTACTTAACAAATCCTGGCATGTTTTTGGATGGAAGCAGCTTAAAGGCTGCGGAATATATGGAATGATTATCGTATTAATGCTTGGTTTACTACATTTTGATTGTACCGGTTATGAAAAACGTTTGCCGGCACTAGATCAAGTGGAAAGCATTTACTTGGATAATTCTTTTTGGGCTTTAATCTATAATGATGATCCCAATCCCATATACAGGCAGGCCTATAGAGGTGGTTTCCGCCCCTTACCGGTATTTGTGGACTCGGCTATTCAGAACAATATTCATACTTTGCATAAACAGATAATAGCTAATATTGGCAAGAAAAATGCAGTTTCCGTAGGAAGAAAAAGGAATATTCCAGGTGAGCGTATCTGCTTGGCTTATAAGTTAAAGGATGGTAGCTACATCTACCGGCAGTATACTATTACCACTGATAAGTATGCAGAACAGCTAAAGCCTATTTATGAATCGCCAGAATTTAAAAAGCTGCATTATGAAATCCTCAGTATAAACCCCGGTAAGGTAAATAGGTTGGAGATTAATGCTCGGGAGGGGAATAAGCAGGTACGTATTACTGATCCCGAACTGATTCGTCAGGGTATCATTGTTTTACAGAAGGATATTTATGAGCAGAGTTTTGCCGAGATGGTGGATCAAAGGTCTCCCTGGGCAGAAATAGAAGTCTATTTTAACAATCAATATAGTTGTGGTGTTAGGTGGAATAAATCATATGCCAATTTCGAACAATGGCTAAAAAGTACCGGTAAATATGATCAGGCTCGGCTAATGCCGGAGGATATTAGTTATGCTATTGTAGCCAAGGGCCCTGATCAGGAGCATAAAAACCCCCGGGAACCTCAGGCGGTTAAACCTGAACCGACCAGTATTCAAGAATTAGAAACCAGGTCAGGTGTAATTAAAATAACTGCCTCTGATCAATTGGAAAGTTGTTTGCGTATTTATCAGGATATCTACCCTGATAATGGGGAATATACCATTATGTTCCAGCTAAAAAACGGAGGAGTTATCTCGGGAACCTTTTCGGAAACAGATGTTCCTGATTTTATCCAAGAACATTTTTAGCAACATAATGGCCTAAATTTATTTATTAAGTTTGGATATTTCCCTTATCTTTTTCAAATAGTAATAAAAAAGGAGGGAGATATCTAAATGTCCAGAAAGCGATGTTTCATTCTTACTCTAGTAATATGCCTGTTATTTACAACCATCGTAGGGTGTTCCCCGGCTAAGAAACCGAATACTACTCCTTCTAAGCCCCGTACTACTTCAGATAGTAGCCGGGTAGCCAGTGCCATTGACACTATTGCCGGAGTAAATAAATCTACGGTAGTTTTAGCAGGGAATACCGCTTATGTAGGTTTAGATCTAAAGGCTAATGTAGAAAAGAGTAAAACCAAGACTATAGAAAAAGAAGCCAGTAAAAAAGTACAAAAGGTACTACCCCGGATTAAAACGGTTTTTGTTAGTTCAGACGTAGATACGGTTACCCGCCTTAAGAAAGTATCTAGCGGTATAGCGGCAGGTAAACCGGTATCAAGTTTTACCGACGAATTATCAGAAATAGGCAGGCGCATAACACCTATGAGGTACTAGGATACTTGTAATCCTTAAGGGGTCAGGATTTAATCATTTTACTTCCCCGTAAGGCGGAGAATGATGAAGTGATAAAGCCTGACCCTTTTTTATTTTCTGACTGGGCTTTGTTAAAGCTGTCTGCAAAGAGATTTTCACAGGTAGCCCCAGCTAAGGGAAATGATGTAAAATTGACTATGAAAGCGCAATATATAAAAACTAGAGTGGAGGGTATTTATGAAAGATTTTTTTAATAGCCCGGTCTGGAATATAATCTTTTTAGTCATTCTGGCTTTTTTATCGGTCTTTACCGGGGAAATCGTTACTTTTGCCATGTTGGGTATAATCATGATCATGTTAACGAACATTTACAATGTTTTGCGGGATATTTCGAAAAAACTGGATAGTTAATAAAGAAGCTGTTTGACCACTGTGGCCGGTATATTTCCCCTTCTGCTAAGGAGCTTAGATGGGGTTTTAACTTACCACTACCAGGCAGTATTTTAAAAGATCTGTTTTAAGGGCTGCTTTTAAGAAGACAACTCGAAAGAACAATTCCCCCTTCTGAGGTATTCCCATAAGTTATTAGACAAATAAGAAAAATGAATTATAATAATATTAAATATAGGGAGGGTGGTAAACAATGAGAGTAAAAAGGCTGGCAGCTTTGCTGCTGATTGCAGCCCTGGCATTATTTGCAGTGGCTGGTTGTGGTGGGGATAAACCGGCTGCGGATAATAATCCGGCTACAGATCAAAAAAGTTCTATTAAGATTGGTGGATCTAGTACCCTGGCCCCTATCATCGCTAAATGTGCAGATGATTTCACAGAAGAATTTAAAACCTGGAATAAGGTAGATCCCAGTTTGCCTGAGGAACCTATAGTAATATTCGTATCTACGGGTGGCTCAGGTTTTGGCATGAAATCAGCAGTAGATGGCACCTTCGATTTTGGAATGGTATCTAAAGACCTAAAGGACGAAGAAAAGGCCCAGTTTGCAGATGGTACGATTGTTCAGCTGGGCTCTGATGTTCTCGACATAGCTGTTAATCCTGCCAATCCTGTCACCAAGGTGAAACCCGATCTGACTACTGAAGAGATCAAGGCTATTTTTGCAGGCCAGATTAAGACCTGGCAGCAGTTGGAGCCTAGTTTGCCAGACCGTCCCGTTGTCGTTGCGGTACGGGACCTGGGTGGTGGTGCCAGTGAAGTTTTTGATAAAGCGGTTATGAAGGGTACGCCTATCTCACCGGAAGCGCTGCAGATTCCTTCTATGGGGGCTCTAGCCGGAAAAGTTATGGATAATGTTGATACTATTGGCTATGTTTCTTCCGGATTAGTGAACCAGAATTCTGATAAGATTACTGCTTTAAGTGTAGATGGTATTGCTCCTACGGTAGAAAACATCGTGGCGGGAAAATACAAGATCGGGCGGCCTTTGTTGTTAGTTAGTAAGGATAAACCAAATAGTCAACAACAAGCCTTCCTAGATTATCTGCAATCAGAAAAAGGGCTAAAGGTAGTAGAAAAAATGGGTTATATTCCCGCTGCCCAGTAAGAGGGTAACGGTGATTAAATAGCGGGCAGGATTATGATTCCTGCTCGTTATTTTTTGTAGTGAGGTAATAGTAATGCAAATTTTTACCCCCAATAGAGATTTTAAAGAGAGGCTTTTTGCTACCGGGATTACTATTATGGCTGCTTTTTTCAGCCTGATTCTTATCGGGATTATTTTCTTTATGCTGCAGGAAAGCTGGCCAGTCTGGTCGGAGGCAGGGGTAGTGAGTTTCCTGACTGGAACGGTGTGGAGGCCACTGAGCAATATTCCCCAGGTAGGCATAGCCCCTATGCTGGTGAGTACTTTGTGGGTGGCTTTTGGTGCCCTAATAATTGCGGCTCCACTGGGGTTAGGCTGTGCCATATTTATGGCTGAGGTTGCTCCTGCCTGGCTGGCAGCTGCTATTCGGCCGATGCTAAATATGCTGACTGGTATACCCTCCGTAGTCTATGGTTTTCTGGGAGCAGCAGTGATGGTTAGATTTTTTGAAGTTACCTTTGATCTGGCTAGTGGGGAGTCTCTATTTGCTGCTTCACTAGTGTTGGCGATCATGGTGCTCCCTTTTGTGGTGGCCAATTCGGAGATGGCCCTGCGGGCGGTACCATCCGAATACCGTGATGCAGGTCTTTCCCTGGGGGTATCCCGGCCTTATTTTACCCTGCGGGTACTAGTTCCTATGGCCTGGAAAGGAATCTTAGGAGCTTTGGTATTAGCTTTCGGGCGGGCTATGGGGGAAACTATGGCTGTACTTATGCTAGCGGGGAATACCTTGCTTTTGCCGGCTTCCTGGTTTAGTAAAGGGGAGCCTTTACCAGCCCTTATTGCCCTGGAACTGGGTAGTTCCACTCCCGGTACTCTACATTATCAGTCCTTATTTGCGGCAGGATTAGTGCTGGTGGTAATAGTATTTGTCGTTAATTTGTCTATCCACATCTATTTAAACCGGGTGAGAAACGAGGTGAATCGCTCATGAAACCAGGAAATACTATAGATCGTGTGCTGACGGGGTTTTTCTGGTTATCGGGACTGTTCATTATTCTGGTTTTGCTAGCAATTATTATATATCTGGTCTGGCGGGGCGGGGCCTTTGTTAATACCGCCTTTATAATGGGAAACCCCTGCGGCACCCCTCTGGGCAGTGAGGGAGGTATACTTCCTGCTATTAAAGGAACCTTGTGGCTAGTTTGGTTGGCACTTATTTTTGCTATAATTCCCGGGCTGGCTACTGCTGTTTACCTGAGCGAATACGGGCATAAACACCGCCTGGCAGAACCTATTAATATTTTGGTACAGAGCATGTCCGGGGTTCCTTCTATTGTACTTGGTCTATTTGTATACGCACTCGGAGTTGTAAAACTGGGCTGGGGGATATCCCTGTTGGCAGGTGGAGTAGCTTTAGCTTTAATGATTTTTCCGGTGATTGTCGTTTCCAGCCGGGATGCATTATTGGCCATTGATGACAACTATCGTTTGGTAGCCAGGTCACTGGGGGTATCGGAAGCTTACACCCTGGGAAGGATTATTTTACCCCGGGCGATTCCGGGCATAATGGCGGGGGTGCTTCTGGCTATGGGATATGCGGCTGGAGCAACTGCTCCTATTATGGTAACTGCTGCAGCGATTATAGCCAGTTCATCAGGGGTGTTAATGGAACCAGTAATGGCCTTACCCTATCACCTTTATATTTTGTTTAATGAGCATATATCCATGGATAATGCCTATGCTACTGCTCTGGTTCTGGTACTGCTCCTGTTAATAATAAATGCACTGGCTTTATGGTTACATAGTCTGCAAGAAAGGGAAAATGCATGATGATAGCGGTAAAAATAGCTCAATTTAACACCTGGTATGGAAGGCAGCCGGTTTTGCAGGATATTAATATCAACTTTCAAGCTAATGCTATTACGGCTATAATAGGGCCGTCTGGTTGTGGTAAAACTACTTTGCTGCGCAGCATAAACCGAACCGCCGAAATGGAAAAAGCCTTTTCCTGCCAGGGTGATATACAGGTACTAGGAAAATCTATCTATAACATAAAACAGGTTGCAGCAGTACGCCGCCAGGTAGGGATGGTCTATCAGACTCCGGTGGCTTTGCCTTTAAGCATTCAAGAAAACATACTTTTTGGGCCTAAATATTATGGTGTTAAAGAGCGTTCCCGTCAGAAGGAAATCGTAGAAAATTGCTTGTGTAAAGTAGCTTTGTGGGAGGAAGTTAAAGACCGGCTTAAGCAGCCGGCCGGTAAACTTTCCGGGGGGCAGAAACAGCGCTTGGCAATAGCCCGGGTACTGGCGGTGGAACCACAGGTATTGCTTCTGGATGAACCTTGTTCCAGCTTGGACCCGGCTTCTACCGGATTAATAGAAGAACTTCTGACCGGGTTAGCCGGTGAATTATGTGTGATTATTGTAACCCATAATCTTTTCCAGGCCTGCCGTATTGCTCAGGAGACAGTTTTATTATTGGATGGACAGGTGGTGGAGAGCGGTCCTACTGCCACTATTTTCTCATCCCCCGGTGATGTAAGAACTCGGGGCTTTATTGGTGGGCAATTCGGTTGATTTTTATAGGTTTAAATAAACTATTCTTTAATCATCCCCTAAAATCATCCTGTAAAAATCAATGTTTTACCCCGATATATCCTGATATATAGAAAGATAACTCCCCACTATCAACCATTTCCCATTTCCTTTCTCCGACGGCGTTATACCTGTCGGGCTCGACTCATAGGACCCGGCTTCTGCCTGCCGGAAAATACGGAATAGTTTTTTGCAATTATTTCCATACTTTGGAGAGTTTTTTAATGGATTGAGCATTTGTTGGACTTAATCTGTAAAAACGATGCAATTTACCGAAAAAAACAAACAAATATACAATATCCCAGTAAAAATGATATATATGGATATAAGTGGGCTTAAGAGATTTTCACGTATATCTGTTTATATGCTAAGCTGTATTCTGAACGGATATAACCAATTTGTGGGGAGGTGGTGGTATCATTTCATGAGAAAGATCTTTAAATGGGGAGCAATTTTAGTCGGTCTTGGGTTTGCCATGATGTTATTGACTCGTCTCCCGGCTTTAGGATTAGAGGAAGCCAGCTTTTGCGGGCGCTGCCATAGTATGCAAGTACAGGTTGATACATATATGCATTCTCCACATCGTGAGGTGGCTAATTGTGGTGATTGCCATGATCCGCATGGATTGGTTACTGGAGGTGCTTATGCGGCTTATACGGGTACACGAGATCTATATCGTGTAGTAACTAATACTATACCCCGTGAGATCCGTACTACTGAGTTGAGTAAGAGAGTACTGCAGGATAACTGTCTTCGCTGTCACCAGGATATCATGAAGGAAATAGGTGACACCAGTCGTGATCAAGGGAAGCATTGCTTCCATTGTCATCAAGAAATCGTTCATGAGAAATAAATGCTGAAAGGGGCGTGAATAGTCTGATGTCAGCTAGAATGAGGCAGCTTATTTTTGTTACTGTCCTTATTTTAATTTTTATAGGGGGAGCGGCTGCCTTCTTTTTTACCCGTAATAATCAGGATAGTATGGAGGGAATTCAGGGAGAAATTGCTGCCAATGAGATGCGGTCAGAAGTCTGGGGTAAATTTTATCCCCGGCATTGGGATAGCTATCAGGCCAACCTGAATAATACGGAGAAGCCTTCCCATTTTGAAACTAAGCCCTATATGAAGACCATTTATGCCGGTTTTGGTTTTGCGGCTGAATATAATGAACCTCGTGGTCATCTGTATACCCTGGAGGATATACGGGATATTGATCCGGCCAGAAAAAAGTCCGGAGCAGCCTGTAATACATGTAAATCTACCCAGATTCCTGAACTTATCCAAAAATATGGGGATAAGTACTACCAGATGTCTTTTGAAGAAATAAACAATCAATTAAGGGAACCAATTGGTTGTCTGGATTGTCATGATCCTAAGACTATGGATCTACGCATCAGCCGTCCAGCTTTGAAGGAAGCACTGGAAAGGCAGGGGCGTGATTTGAATAAAATCTCCCACCAGGAAATGCGTAGCCTGGTCTGTGCACAATGTCATGTTACTTACTATTTCCAACCAGAAACTAAAAAAGTAATTTTCCCCTGGGATAAAGGGATCAAGGCGGAAAATATCCTGGCTTATTATGATGACTTCCAGTTTAGTGAATGGATACATCCGCTAGCTGGTACGGGATTGGCCAAGGTTCGCCATGCAGACTATGAGACCTTCATGGGAAGCACCCATGAGAGCGCAGGAGTAGCCTGTGCAGATTGTCACATGCCATATACTAAGGTTGGAAATGTTAAAATTAGCTCTCATGACTGGAGCAGCCCCCTAAATCATATTGAAGAGAGCTGTACTACCTGTCATCGCAATGGTATAGAGTGGTTACAAAGCCGCGTTACTACTATACAAAAACAATGTAAGGAAACCCAGGACATGGCTGGTGAAGCTGTAGTTCTAGCGATTAATGAACTGAAAATCAGCCGTGAGACTCCTAGGGTAGACCAGGCTAAACTTAAACAAGCTATGGATAGTCACCGTAAAGCCCAGTGGTATCTGGATTTTGTCATGGTAACCAATGGATATGGTTTCCATAATCCTACTGAAACCTTGAATAATCTAAGCAAGTCTATTAATTATGCTCATCAATCCGTGCGGCTTGCCCGTGAAGCCAGAGTTAAATAATTAAAGTAAAACCTGGAGTGTGAATGGATTGAGAAATATATCGTATTTGGTGCAGGCCTTATCCAGGATGAAAACAGCCATCTATTTATTAATAACAATTAGTATAGTAAGTGCCGTAGGAACCTTTATCCCTCAGGACTATGAATCGGCTTATTATGCCCAGCAGTATGGTGCAGGTCTAGCTAAGTGCATACAGCTACTGGGATTAGATCATCTTTATCAGGTTTGGTGGTACCAGTCTTTAATAGGGATTTTAGGTGCCAGCTTGCTTTTATGTTCTGTACGGCGACTTAAAGTGGGGAGGAATATACAGGGAGCAGCTTCGCTGCTCCTTCATTTTGGTATGGTTATTACGCTGATAGGTGCCGTCTGGTCTCTGGGTTATGCTCATAATTCCTATATAGAGATAGCTGAAGGGGAAACTGTCTCGTTACAGGAACATGGTTTTGATAGTGGATGCTTACATATAAAAGATTTTCAAATTGATTATTATCCTGATCTGTCTCCCCGTCAGTATCAGTCTGAGATTTCCTTAGAGGGTTATCGCGGCCGGGATTACCACCAAAACGTAATCGTGAATCATCCACTTAAAGCAGGAGCACTAAAGATATATCAGACTTCCTGGGGCTGGCTGATGGAGACTAGTCTAAAAGTAGATGGAGCAGAACATAATTTACGTTTACAGGATGGAGTAAGGGTGACATTACCAGGTAATGAGAATATACAAGTACAGTGTTTGTTTATACCTGATTACCGGGAGGATAATCAGGGGCTTCAATCGGCATCACCGCTCCCCAATAACCCCAAAATGTGGATAACGCTTCTGTCTAAGGGGCAAATCGTGGCTATGACCATTCTGGCTCCGGGAGAAAATTATGAATGGGGGAAGTATAGTTTTACCTTTGACCAGTTTAGGTATTACACCGGACTTACCGTAAAGGAAGATAAGGGCGTTTATCTGGTCTTTATCGGCTTTTTGGTGACAATAGCCGGATTAATAGGACGATACTCGAAAGAATTATTATACAGAAAGGCAGTATAAATTATGGAGATGTATATCGTCTACTTGCTGGATACTAGTTTTATATTGCTGCTGGCCGGGATTATTGTCGGTGTGGCCATGCTGTGGAAGCCGGTGCCGTGCCTTAAAAAGGTTAATAACGTGCTATTTATCCTGGCCACCATATGTTTAACCCTGGTTATACTTCTGAGGGGAGTAGATTCAGGTCGTCTTCCTTTTGCGAGCATGTATGAATTTACCCTGCTTTTTATCTGGGGAATTCTGCTTTTTAGCACTGTTTTGAAGCGAACTATACAGGCACCTACTTTTGATTTGGCAGCTGGTATTCTAGTTTTATTTCTTCTATCCCTGAATAGTATAATACCTTCAGACTCCCGTCCCCTGATGCCTGCGCTGCAGAGTACCTGGCTTCATTTTCATGTAGCTACAGCCGTAGTTGCGTATGGTTTTTTTGGTGTGGCCTGCTGCCTGGGTGTAATGTATCTTATTAAATCTAAAAGCGAAACCCGGGAAGACATACAATATCTGGATAACCTGATTTATCGATTGGTGGTGGGGGGGTTTATTTTTTTAACCCTGGTTATTGTTACTGGGGCTATCTGGGCGGAGCAAGTCTGGGGAAATTGGTGGACCTGGGACCCTAAAGAGACCTGGTCGCTTATTACCTGGCTTGTATATGCAGCTTATCTTCATGCTCGCCGCAGCTATAGTTGGAAGGAGAAGAAAAGTGCCCTCATAGTAGTGGTAGGCTTTGCGGTGGTTCTTTTTACCCTGTTCGGAGTGAGTTTCCTATTATCGGGTTTACACAGCTACATATAAGTATCCTGGTATATCTTTATCTGTAATAAATTACTTATGCCCGTACTTGTTACGGGTATTGCTTTTTATAAGATGTCAGGTAGCGGCTCTGGGCTGTGTAAAAAGGTGGTCTCATTTAATTTTACCAGTTAATTTGTGTATACTATCAATAGCTGCCGGGAAGCCAAATAAGGTTTATTTACTACCATCTGGAAGGGCTTGCTAAAGCAGTAGTAAGGAGTGAGGAATTGGGAATCAAAATAATAACCGATAATTGCTGTGATCTTCCGCAGGAGTTGCTGGCCAGGTATGATATTACCGTGGTCCCCCTAAGGGTGCGCTTTAAGGATGAAGAGATCCCTCCTGGCCAATTTAGCCATGCAATGTTTTATAACCGCATGAAAACCTCTCCGGTTTTGCCTAGTACTAGCCAGCCACAACCGGGCGATTTTCTGCTGGAATATAATAAAGCCAAGGACTGCGGGCAGGAAGTGATCAGTATACATCTTTCGTCAGGAATATCGGGGACAGTTCAATCTGCTCATATGGCGGCTCAGATGATGCAGGGAAATAATATTCATGTGGTTGATTCCCTAAAAGCTTCGGTAGGTCAGGGATTGATGGTGCTGGAGGCAGCCCGCCGGGCTGATCGTAAGGAAGATATATCGTCAATTCTTAAACGGTTAGAGGAAATGAAAAAACGGTTACGCTGTGTTTTTGTAGTAGGGAATCTGGAGGCTTTAATAAAAGGGGGGCGTTTATCCCGTACTAAGGCTATAATAGCAGGAACCTTAGATATTAAACCAGTACTGCATATGGACGAATGCGGAAAAATTGTACCCTTTGATCGGGCCCGCGGATATAAAGGGGCCCGGAAAAAATTACTCGATATTATGGAAAATTTGGGGAGTGAACTATCTGGACAGACGACGGGAATTTGCCATAGTGCTTGTCCGGAACATGCTGAATATTTAAAACAGGCTATTCAGGAACGATTTGGATCCAAAGAAGTTATTATAGGCGAAATTGGTCCTGTTATTGGTTCCCATGTGGGCCCGGGAACTTTTTCAGTTTTCTTTGAGTCCCAACCTTATGCTTGAGGAGTACTATATAGTCGGATGTTTAGACACTATACTTCTTCGCTTTATGTTACGAAGCAGGCTGGAGATTAACACCTCCCGATCAGGTGATCTCCTACGAATAGGCTCTTAAACTTAATTGGCTCGTCTAATGTATAGTATTTTAAAGGCGGTAAACGCCAAGACTAATTTTTTAAATTACGTTATTTTTTTATAAAGGCTTTGCTACTCATAATCACTAGGGCGGCACTGGCGATAACGATGGCGGTCAGATATCCCAGATTTAAGCCTAAGTCCAGCATAAACCCGCCAAGAGCAGGTCCGATAGAACGCCCCAGACTATCATACCCCTGCAGTATTCCCATAGAGGTTCCCTGAGCATTTTCGCTTTGCTTGGAAACTGCTGCGGAAATAGCAGGACGCATTAGGCCTACTCCTGCGGAAAAAACAGCCATGAAAACAATGGAACTAGGAATATTAAAGGTAAAGATAAATAAGATGAAGCTTAAGATCAATAAAGCGATTCCGGTAGCAGCTGTTTTTTCTTCCCCCAGACGATTAATTAATCGTCCTACCAGTAGACCCTGAACTAATGCTGAGACTACCCCGGCAGCGGTAAATGACCAGCCGATATCACCAGCAGTAAAGTTGATTTTAGCTTCCGCAAAAAGGGCGAAGGTACCATGGTGAATAGACTCCCCGATACTGGCCAGAAGGATGACTATAAAGAACACGGCTAGGGGACTGTTTAGCCCTTCCCGGAGAGAAGCTCGCTGGAATTCCCGCTGAGTACGCATTTCTTTGGGAAGAGATTCCTTTAATACTACAAGCATTCCCATGCTATTTACCAGAGCTAATAGGCCGGCTAAAAGAAAAGGAAAGCCCAGGGAAATATCAGCTAAAACTCCGCCTATGGCTGGACCAAAAATCATGCCCATTCCCATAGCTGCACCTATTAACCCCATACTGCGCCCGCGTTCTTCCGGACTGGTAGAATCTGCCACATAAGCCATGGCTGTAGGCATAGTGGCACAGGATAAAGCCCCTCCGGCTATTCGCACCAGATACAGCATCCATAGCCGGGTGGAATAGGCAAAAAGAATAAAGGTTACGGCAAAGCCAAAGATGCCTAATAACAATACCGGTTTGCGCCCTACTCGGTCTGAATAGGCACCCCAAATAGGTGCGAAGATAAACTGGCAGATAGCATAGACCGTCATAAGTAACCCTAGTTGAAAGGCGTTAGCTCCCATTGATTCAGCATAATATGGTAATACCGGCATGATAATGCTAAAACCTATCCCTACCAAAAAGATGGATATAAAAAGGACGACCATACTGTTGCGCTGATCTTCCTGTTCCTGCTTATTGTGCATATTAATTCCTCATTTCGAATGCTATACTGATTGTATACCAGCCACTTCTAAAGGTGTGACCAGTTTTCAAGTATTGTATAAAAGATCAGATATAACTATTTTATATGTTCAACCTGTTATTAACACTAAACTCTTTAGCCCCCTAACCGACTTGGACAAAGTATCTTAATCTGGTACCTTTTAAAACAGGAGGGGGCAATATGCAACGTAAAAGGTACTCACAAGAATTTAAAGATCAGATTGTTAAAGAATCTCTGGAAGTTGGCAATGCCGCTATTGTGGCCCGGAAGAATGATTTATCTGCCAACATGGTCAGTCGTTGGGTTAGAGAACATAAGAATCACAATAGTATTGGAATAGGACCAATCCCTGTTAGAATCGGACCATATAATCAAAGCGCTAAAGCATTGGAATCTGAAAACGAGAAACTTAAAAAGTTGCTGGGCGAAAAAGACCTTGAAATAGCCATTCTTAAGGATCTTGTAAAAAAAACGAACCCACAATTCAAGATAAAGTAGATATATCCAGCAAATGGATATCAAGAGGATATCATAAAACCCTTGTATTGCGATTGGTCGGGCTTAGCCGCTCAACATACTATTACCATTTGAAGCATCCAGTTTCTGCACTTAATCACAGAGGCGGCCACCCGACAACTGCAAGTACCTGCACTAACGATGGCAGATTTGTAAGCAATGAACAGGTTAAAGAATGGCTTTGTGAACTCATCTTCGCTGAAGGAGAATACTATGGTTACCACAAATTAACCTGGGCGCTCAGACGGAAATACCAGCTTATCATCAATAAAAAGAAAGTATATCGTTTGTGTAAAGAACTGGATATATTGAAACCGCAGCGTAAACTTAAAGCAAAGCATCCCAGACGACTGGCACGGAACCATGAAATTACTTCTTCAAATCGTCTGTGGGAAATCGATCTCAAATACGGCTATATTACTGGAGAAAACCGTTTCTTTTATATTCTGCCTATCATAGACGTGTTTGATCGGGTTATTGTGGATTACCACATCGGCCTAAACTGTAATGCTCAGGATGCTGCACGTACTGTACAGGCAGCCATGTTTAAACGTCAGGTATATGGAACCGATGATTTAGTCATCCGAAGTGACAATGGGCCACAGTTTATCAGTCATCATTTTGATGAAAGCTGTATTAAATTCGGCGTTGAACATGAGCGTATTCCTTGTCGTACACCCAATAAAAATGCTCACATTGAATCTTTCAATGCCATCCTAGAAGGAGAATGTCTGAGCAAGCATGAATTCCAAAGTTATGCCGAAGCTTACGATACGGTAAGCCAATTCATAAAAGACTACAACGCAGTGCGGATTCATTCCAGTTTGAAATATCATACTCCAAATGAAGCGTACCACCTGTTACAGCAGAAATCCTTAAAAATCCAGTCTGTAAGGGTATAATAATGATCCTGGCAAAGCCAGTTTATATAAATTTTCAAATTCTAAGTATCAGCCAGACATTAAGAGTTTTTGTACAATATTAGGGGGTCAGTCCGCTAAATTTTGAATGATAGTGTTAATAAGGCTTATTGGCAAAATTGACACGCCAGTTAGTAAAGCATTAAGGAGACATAGCCATAATGCCTATAGCCTTAATGTAGTAGTACTGGTTCAAGGTAGATGGAAGATTATAAGTGTAATGGGTCTAACGGCAATAATTTTTAGGAAACTATTAGGTTATTCAAAGGGAGGGCTATTTGTGCCCGTAATCATCAGCATGATCAACCTTAAAGGAGGGGTGGGTAAGACTACCCTTACGGTAGCATTAGCAGAGTTTATAGCTTTAGAGTATGGACTGAAGGTATTAGTTATTGACCTGGATCCGCAGACTAATGCTACAGTTAGTCTTATGGACGAATACCAGTGGAAAAAGCACAATATACATGGTCAGACAGTGGTACAGCTATTCCGTGATTATCTGGAGGACCGGCGGGTTTTCTCAGCTCATGAAGCCATTGTACATAATGTATCTAATATTGGTGGGGGAATAGCCGGGCTGGATTTACTTCCTTCCAGTTTAGACTTAATTGACATACAAGACGAACTAATTAAAATCCCGGCCCGGGGAATATTTAGCCAGCGACCATTGACTATCCTGGGGGAAAACATTTGTGAGGAAATAGGCAGTTATGACATCGTCTTAATAGATTGTCCTCCTAATCTGGGTCTGATCACTCAAAATGGTTTAATACTCAGCCAATACTATCTCATTCCCGTTGTTCCCGATATACTATCCGCTTATGGCATCCCTCAGATTGTGACCCGTATTAAGCGTTTAGAAGCCGAAACGGGTATAAGGATTAATTGTCTGGGGGTAATTATTAATCGCTTTCGCCAGCAGAACCGTTTACATGTTAATCAGGTTCGTCTTTTACAGATGAATGCCAGGGACGGTGGTTACCAGCGGGTTCTTTCTACCATAATACCAGAGGCTGCCCGGGCGGCCTCTGCCGTTGACTTCAGTTTACCGGGGAACAACCTTCATGATAAGTATGGATACGATGTTCCATTTAAACAGTATCAACAACTAACCGAGGAGGTTTTACAGCTTGTCATCCTATGATATGGGTACAGCCATGGCAGATTTCCTACGCCTATTGGCAGAGGAAGTGGAAAAAAACCAGGCACTAGCTAAACGCCTGGCAGTTCCCTTTGACGAAATGATTAAAAAGAGCCGGTCAAAGCCTACTGCTTCGGCAGGGAACAAGCGCAAAAAAACTAACCTAGAGGTTCCTGAAGGATTTGATCCTTTTCAGATTTATCATGATCAGGGTCGGGTGGGACTATGTGCTGCCCTGGAAAGATATGATGCTAGACAATGTAAAGCTATTTTAAGCCATTTTGCCCTGGATCCCAGCCGTAGTTATGTACGCTGGCGCAAGCAGGAACGTTTGGCCAATTTTATCATTGAAAGAGTAAAGGCTATAAGTGAAAAAGGAAAAGTGTTTATGGATTAAAAATAGGCACTGTCGATGAGATAGTTCTGTTCTTAGCAAGCTTAGCAGTTAAGAAATATATTTATTTTTCTGGTCTAAACCGGCTAGAAAGGAAATAGCCACCCTGAAAGGGTAACTGTTTTTTTAAACTCTTTATTATCTGATGGTAACCCGCCAGTCATGAGTATATAGATTAAAGCGCTCACCCCGGGCAAATCCTACTACAGTAATTCCTATTTTTTCAGCTAATTCGACGGCTAAAATGGTAGGAGCAGATCGTGATAAAATTAGAGGTATCCCGTTGCGGGCTGCTTTTAGCAAAATCTCCGAAGCGATTCTTCCACTTAGAACCAGGCATTTATCATGTAAAGGGATATTGTTTAAAAGGGCATAACCAAATACTTTATCTACTGCATTATGGCGGCCAATGTCTTCGTAACGAACTATCAAACCATCAGATCCTCCCAGGGCTGCACTATGAACTCCCCCGGTTTGCTTAAAGGTTAAAGCGGCATCATTTAAAGTCCGAATTAAGCCTAAAAGATGAGAAGCTTCAAAAATTACCTTATCATTTATAACTGGTAGTGAATCGGTACCAGATGCATAGCTTTTACCCATGGCAGTGTGGATGCGTCCTGGGCCGATATCCCTGTGCAATGGCATTGCAGTTTGAACCTTTATACAAAGTCCTTCTCCCCAAGTAATACTTTTAATATCACTATGATGTTTTATAAATCCTTCATCAAGCAGATACCCTATAGCTAATTCTTTACAGGCATCTGGTGAGCAGGCTAAAGAGACCAGTTCCTGATCATTAAGTATAATACGCAGGTTTTCTTCCAGAACCATAACATCGCACAATGGGTGTAAAGATCCATCTTTAAATACCTGTAGCGAGCGCTCTTTCGTAATGGGCGGACGGTTCATATGAAAACTCCTTTCTAATAGTTACCTTCTTAGCTATATTAAACCATATAGAGCCAGTGTCCACTAGCCATGATGTAGTTATGAATGGGTAATGGGAAAAAAGCTTACGGGAAGATCATTTTCCTGCTGTATATCGGTATATAAAGGCTGGTATTTATAGCTCCTGTGAGTAATATTTTGAGGTAGAACCAGTAGTGTACTAAATCAGAACCACCTTGTTCATCTTAGAGAACCACTCTGGTCTTTCTCAGAGCCGCCGTCAAAAGACGGCAGCTCCAAGTATTGTTTTATTCTTTTAGACCATGACGTTCCCTCATTGATATTTCACCATCAATAAGAATAGTATAGGAATCATGAACTATACGATCCAAAATGGCATCGGCTAAAGTATCTTCACCTATTTTCTCGTGCCATCCCCTGGGATCAAACTGCGAGCAAAAAATAGTCGATCCAGTTTGATGTCTGGCTTCCACAATTTCCAGAACATCCATGGCTTGTGGTTCTCGTAAAGGCCTTAATAACCATTCATCCAGAATCAGGAGGCTTACTTTTTTGTACTGCTTCATGACTTTTTGATAAACCCCTTCACCTCGTGCAACAGCTAATTCATTGAGCAAATCTGGAAGACGAACATATTTAACAGTATAATAATTTCTACAGGCGGCTATACCGAAAGCACACCCCATATAGGTTTTTCCGTTTCCAGCAGCACCCATAATGATAATGTTATGCTTTTCCTGTATGTAGTTACAGGTAGCCAGGCGTAAGAGCTGGGTTTTGTCCAATTTCCTGTCCGGGTGGTATTCAATATCTTCCATACATGCCTCGGGAAAACGGAATTGCGCTTGTTTGATTAAACGGGCAAGCTTATTTGTTTTTCTTCTTGACCATTCAATGTCTACCATTAGCCCTAAGCGTTCCTCAAAGGATAGTTCCTGATATTTGGAATCAGATAGCTGGTCTCTATAGGAATCTGCCATTGCCGTCAGTCGCATTTCATTGAGTTTTGTTATCGTGCTTTGGTTAATCATGCTTCTTACCTCCAAAATAGTCAGCACCACGGGTAAAGCCGAAGTTTTCTGCTGTATTTTTCTTTGAAGTAGCTATTGGGTTTGTTCCTTCTGTCAGTTTGTCTTATCCGGTTTTCAAGATAGTCTGGATGCTCTTTAAATTCGGACAAGGCGTATAGGATAATGCCTTCCTACAGGCGGATTCTACTCTGTTTACAGAATATTTGTCCGCCAGTTTCATTAGTGACATACAGGAACGATATCCTTGCTGTTCTACTTTATGTGAAGATAAGATAGCTTGCATGGCAGCCCCTGTGTTAGGACCAACAGTTCTAGCCCAGTCCATGAAGCGCTCGCCGTTCCATGATAGATACTGTTTATGGTTGTCTGGCATATGTTCCGGTAATATTACGGGATCGTTTCCTTCCCCATAAATACGGACATGAGATGCTATACGGTGGTTATGATAAAAAACCTCAATGACTTTACTTGTTACACGAATATCCACCTCATGTTTGATGTATTCATATGGAACCGAATACTTGTTTTTATCAACATGTATGAGATAATCATACTGTACAATAGCTTTTTTCCAGGTAGCTAACTCGTATGGGGAAGCGGGTAGGGGTAAAAGCAAAGCCTTCTCTTCTTCAAGGAACGCACTCTTCCTGCTTCCCGGTTTCTTTTGAAATGGTTTTTCATTAAACTCGTCTAGTTTGATAAAGATGGCCTCATTCAATTCCCTTAATGAAAAAAACTGCTGGTTCCTTAGGGAAGCAATGATCCAGGTGGTGATGATCCCAACTGTCCCCTCTACGACACTTTTATCTTTCGGGTGTTTCACCCGGGTTGGGATAACAGCAGTACCATAGTGTTCTGCCATCTCGTTATAGGTTCGGTTAATAGTAGGCGTAGGTCCTGAAACTCGATCAACTCCTGTCTTAAGGTTGTCGGGTACAAGGATTCTAGTAACGCCACCAAAGTACTGATAAGCATGGATATGGGCTGTAATCCAGCTCTCCATATCCATTGATAAAAATGCCTCCACATATGCAAACTGGCTGCACGGAAGTGCTGCAACAAATACATAAGCCGGAATAATTTCGCTGGTAATATTGTTAATGATGGATGCAGTTTTTCCTGCCCAATCCACCTCCATAATTTCACCGGGTTTACGTTGGATACGCATGGTAGCTTTTGTTGTACTTGCGTAGCGTCGATAATATCTGCAAAACTGACTGTACATAAGTGGGATCTCACCGCTTAAATGGCACTCCTCACAATATTCATTCCATAGAAGGGTAAGTGTTACGCCACTCTTAGCCATTTCCTTATGAATACGCTCACAATCCGGCATCTTCCGGCTAGAAGAAACACATTTTTCAGGAAATAGAAGCTGATGTAACTCGCCATCTGTTCGGTCTGAAGGTAGCGGCCACGAAATACCACGTTGTTCTGCCCGTTCCAGGACGGCAGTAATGGTATTACGTGAACAATGACAGCTAGTGGCTATGCCTCTTTTGCTCATACCCTGGCTACTAAGCCTAAGGATTTCACGATACTGGGTCATAATATCGACCTCCCGTATAAGATTTACACTGATAAACAGTGCATATCCTTACTATACAGGTGTGGTTTTCGCTATGACCATAATGGTTCTATTTTAAGACCACAGTGGTTCTAACACAGTACACTGATGGGTCTATTGAAAGCTAATTTGCACTCCTGTTAAAAAAAGCCGCTTGACCAGGATGGCAACACAGGTAATACATCCCGGAAAAGCGTGCTTTTTACTATAGATTATAATTGGCTTAATTTTTGCTTAGAGCCATAAACAAATGTTTAGACTTCATAATAACTTATCCCGATCAGACCTGGACCGGTGTGAACTCCCAGGGCGGGACTAATATCGGAAAAAATAATATCACGTACATTAGGTAAACTACGTAGGCGTTCCAGAACCTTTTCGGCCTCCTGCCGGGCCCCTCCATGCATTACAGATAGATTGATCGGTTTATGGGCTGCCTTTTCTACTACCTGAATTAAGCTTTCGATAGACTTCTTCCGGCCCCTGGTTTTACAATAAACATAGTAGCGCCCTTCCTCATTCACAGAAATTATAGGTTTAAAATGCATAAATTCTCCCAGCATGGCAGCAACATTACCAATACGTCCACCGCGCCGTAAATATTCCAGGGTTTCCAAAACATAGAAAACCTTAACTCGGGGGCGCATAGCCTGTAGGTGCTCTATAACCTTGTCCAAGTTGAAACCTTTGGCTATACTACGGGCTGCTTCCATGACCATCCAACCCGTGCCGATAGAAAGGGTTTTAGAATCAAAGACCTGGACCGTAAGGTCTTCCATTTGATTAGCCATCATTTTAATCGCATCATAAGTGCCAGAGAGGTTACTAGATAAAGAAATACTTAATAAATGGGTAAAACCTTCCTCACGGATCTTTTCAATTACACTGGTAATTTCGTGGGGACTAGGCATGGATGTTTTGGGAATCTCTTCCGGCATACGCTTATAAACATCCTCTGGCTCAATGTCAACCCGGTCAGAATAAGTTCCCTCTGGGTAGACAACCTTTAAAGGCAAGATGTGGATATTTAATTCTTTTATAATTTTTTCAGGTAAATCACAGGCACTATCTGCCAGGATAGCGATACGCTCTTTCAATACATTACCCCCTATAGAAATTCCCAATTATCATGTAATCATTGTAGGATACTACAACCTGCTCGGTAAAGAAACAAATACGATTAAGGGGCAGGTTTATTCCTGATCATACTGTTGTTTAATCTGTTCTATAGAACTTAAACAATCCCCTAATTCCCGAATTTTATTTGTAATATGGAAAAGCTGTCGATGCAGGTTATCTAAAACCGGTTGTTCTTCAAAACCTAGAGCCATTAAAGCATAACATTTACCGATATCCAACCGAAGCTGTTTACCTTCTTCGATCAGCTCCCGTATCTGTGATTCCAGTTGGTCAGTTCGTATATCCAGGAACTGCATTATTTCGTCTTTGTAGGAATCGTTTTCCAGATCGTACAAAATATCATCTAAATTCATTTTACCAGCTCCCTTCTGCTTAAATTATATAGTAAAAAGGGAGCTTTGCAGATAAATTACCCCATAGTTCGACACAATTTATTTACCAACAATATTACCGCTGTTTACCAGTAACCCATCAGATGGATTAACATTTGGATAATAGCGGGGTATGGTAATAAACCCATTCGCAAAAGCAAAAGGGAGCAAGTTTATGCAGGCTGATTAATACTAGATTTACCGGAAAACACAGTTATTTTTTTCAAAATTATGTTGAAGTTTGTCCCGTAATTCCATACCATTTTCATATTCATCAGGCTGTAATTTGCATTTATTGCCATTGCCGGTTTGGATTATATAATAGTTAGGTCCCACGGGTAGGTTCCGGCTCTCTTTGATGCTCTTAATTTCATTAAAGGCGATACAGGACTGTTCTCCTCCACGTGAGAAAGTCATACCTTTATCGTTAATTTCGATCAAATCACCTACCTTTTTTTGGCCCTTATACTTTATAAATAACAGCAGGAGTATTCCCAGCAGGGCTACCGGCATAGCCGCTAAAGGCGAAAACACCCGCCAGATGAAAAAACCGGCTATCAGTAGCAGAGCAAACCATATCCAAACTTCCGAATGCCAGGATTTTTCCGTGACATAATAACGATTCATAATATCCCGCCTTTTAAAATATTTTTAATGTTAGCTGAAGATTTATCTATGGAATCTTTGGAGAAATGTTAATTAATAATTAACAAAATTATAGTCCCTAGCTAAAATAGCGATACCTTAAGTATTATCGGTTCATTTATAATTTTCCTGCCTGACCGGTGTTTTTTGCAAGGTACCAAAATATGTCGTTTAGGCAATGTTTTTTAATAAATTAGAAGTAAAATATACCTTCTAGCAGGAAAACAAATATTAGCAGCGTAATAAATACTTATTAATACTGGGAAAGGAATCCGTTCCTTGAAAAAAAATACACCTGGTTTATTAACCCTAGCTGGACAAGAGGTTACATTTAGGAACCTGGCCATCTGTGCGGTAGTCCTAATGCTAGCCTGTTATTTCACAGCCCAGTTTATAGCTGCCGTTTTGCTGCCTAATCACCTTAATACTGTGCACACCCTGCTGGAAACGACCGGTATATTCATAGCTTTGTTTACGTTTATCTTAATGTGGAACCAACCGGAAGAAAGCTGGTTAGTCTCCCAGACGGTAGGCTACGGGTTTCTGGTGATATCTATTTTTCTTATATTTCACGCCTTCTTCTATCAGGGTTTAGTCACTGGACAGGGGGTAAATAGTGGTCTTACTTTTAAATATTCAACCTTAGCTCGCTTGGGGGAAGCAGTAGTTTTTTTGCTAGGCAGCCTGGGAGTTAGCTGGAGAAACAGGACTTCATGGCTGCAATTATTCCTGGTTATTTTGTTATCCCTGACCCTAGCCGTTTTCATCTATGCTTTTCCTCAACTGGCCCCAAAGCTTTCATTAACAAGTGATTATACTACGGCCAGAACTACTTCCCGGGTAGTTGAACAGCTGGTTATTGTTGCTATATTGTTAGTGGCGGTTTTTCCCCTATCCAAAAAAATTAAGCAAAAAGAGCGCATTAGCTATTATTACCTATTTATCGGCTTATTGTTGGCTATAGCAGCCGGGATATGCTTTGCGGCTTATCCTAATGTTTATTCTGTCTGGTATTTGTGCGGTCATTTATTAAAAATAACCTTCTACTTTTTAGTTTATCAGGGGATTGTTGTTACAGCTTTAAAGTATCCATATGAATCAAAGTATCGGGCTTTAAGGTATATGGAAAGTATACTGGATGCATTGCCGATGGGTATTATGATTTTTAATCGTTACAGAAAACTGACCTATGCTAATGGCCGGGTGGAGAAATTTTTCCATTCCCATAAAGGAAAGCTGATTGGAATGAATGATGCTGAATTTTCCAGAATATATCTGGGGGATACCCCCTTAATAAGTCAGGTAATGGATGGCTCCTTACAACCAGAAATAATAACTTTAGTCCACCCGGAAGGTGGAGTGTTTAAATTGGTGCTAGAAGTTGAAAAACTGTCTACCGGAGACTATGTGTTAGCTTTTGTCCGGGCTCGGGATGAGCAGGATTTGGGTAAGATCAAGATCCAGACCCGAACTATACTTGATACTATCACTAACCCTGTTTTTATCATCGATAAACAAAAAGTAGTAGTAGCCTGTAATCGTGCGGTACAAAGTCTACCGGGGCTTAATATGAAGGATATAGCAGGTAAGAAGTTGTCGGAGATTAAAAACCGCATCAAAATCAGAGAGTATTTCAAGTTTAATTGTGAGCCAGACAAAATGGAAAAATGGCAATTAGTCATCGAAGATCAATCAGGGGAAGGCCGGGAGATATTAATTCATCAATCTGTGGTAGAAAATGCTAATGGGGAGACCATAGGATCTATCATAGTGGCTACTGATCTAACCGGGCTACAGGAGCACCAGCACCAGATGCAACAGCAAGAGAAGTTGGCAGCCTTAGGTCAAATGGCAGCTGGAATCGTACATGAAATCAAAAATCCCCTCACGGCTATAAAAGGGTTCAGTCAAATCTTAACCAGTTCTAACCTATCCCGGGAGGAAACCCAGGAATATGCCGGGATTATTGAGGAAGCAACCAACCAGATGAACAAGGTGGTATCGGATTTTTTGATGTTTGCTCGTCCCGGTAACCCCTGTCTGCAACCAGTTACCTTGAATTCCCTAGTTCGTTCGTTGCATTTTATGCTAGAAGGGCATATCTTCATGAGAAATATCAGATTAGGCTATAATCTATGTGCAGCAGGGGAGGAGTATTATGTAACCATTGATCCAGATCAGGTAAAACAGGTAATGTTAAACTTGGTAAAGAATGCTCTGGAAGCTGCCGAGATGAGCCCTCAGCCTCTGGTGATAGTTTCCACCCGATCAGACCCCCAACAAAAAGTAATGATCGTGGAGGTTATGGATAACGGTCCGGGAATTAGCGAGGAGCAAATGGAAAGGTTGGGTGATCCCTTTTATACTACAAAAGATTCGGGAACTGGGCTAGGTTTAAGTATCTGCTATCAGTTAGTCCAGAAAAACCGGGGAAAAATTGCCGTAGAAAGCCAGCCCGGAAAAGGGACTACTTTCCGCCTGGCTTTCCCTTATGGTTAACCATCTTTCCTACTTAAAGAGATACGGCCCACAACATTTGGCCGAAATTTCGATAATCCAGTGTTAAATATCTTTCATACTTAAAGAGATACGCTTTTTGCTTACATCTATTGAAAGTACTCTTACCTTAATTATATCCCCGATAGAAACTATATCCAGCGGGTGGTTCACCCGGTGAGGGGCCATTTCTGATATGTGGACCAGTCCATCTGTTTTAACGCCTATATCAATGAAGGCTCCAAAATCAACTACATTCCGTACTACTCCGGTGAATTCCATACCGGGATTAAGATCTTCGATGCTCAAAACATCCTGACGAAATACCGGGGGTGGGACATCTTCTCGAGGATCGCGTCCTGGTCGCATCAGGGCTTCTACTATATCACGCAAAGTAGGAATACCTGCTTCCAGATCTTTAGCTGCCTTGATTATATCAAGGGCCTTCAATTTATGGTGCAGCTTTTCCGAACCTATACTAGTCAGATCTTCTTCCAGGTAGGCCAGCAGATTCATGGTTAATTTATAGGATTCCGGATGAATAGGAGTATTATCCAGTGGATTATCCCCGTAAGGAATACGTAAAAAACCAGCTGCCTGTTCAAAAGAACGAGGTCCTAAACGGGGTACTTTTAAAAGCTCCCGGCGGGTGCGGAAAGGACCGTTAGCTTCCCGGTGTTTAACAATATTTTTGGCTACGGTATTATTAAGTCCAGCCACATAAGCGAGCAGGGAAGGTGATGCGGTATTCAGATCTACACCTACGTAATTAACGGCTGACTCTACCACTGCTGTCAAATTTTCATCCAGGCGCCGGGGGGCAATATCATGCTGGTATTGACCAACTCCGCAGCTACGGGGCTCAATTTTAACCAGCTCTGCCATGGGATCTTGTACCCGGCGGGCTATGGAGATCGCACTGCGTTCGGCCACATCCAGTTGGGAAAACTCCTGGGCCGCTAGTTCTGAAGCTGAATAAACACTGGCTCCAGCTTCACTTACCATAGTATAAGTTAAGGCGGTTAAATCAGATTCTTTAATAAAACTGGCCACTACTTGCTCAGTTTCCCTTGAACCGGTACCATTACCGATGGCGATAGCGTTAATATGGTATTGATCAACTAAACGATTCAGGGTAGCCAGAGTTCCCTTTATATCCTGGCGGGGCGGGGTGGGAAAGAAAACTCCCACTTCTAACATTCGGCCGGTGGGGTCCACTACTGCCCATTTGCAACCAGTACGGTAACCTGGGTCAATCCCCAGCCAGGTTTTACCAGGGACGGGCCGCTGCAAAAGCAAAGCACGTAAATTTTTGGAGAATACCTGCAGAGCCTGCTGGTGTGCCTTTTCGGTTAAATCATTACGGATATCTCTTTCTACTGCCGGGGCTAGTAGACGATTATATCCGTCTTCTATAGCCATTTGCAAATGGTGTTGGGCTGGTCCATTATGGCAAAAACGCCGAACCAGGTAATCAAGTACCGGTTGGGAATCCAGTTCAATAAAAACCTTTAAAATATCATCTTTTTCCCCGCGGTTAATGGCTAGTATGCGATGGGGAGGAATGCGGGACAAGGCCTCCTGGTAGTCATAATACATAGTATAGACTGAATCTGCCTCAGAATCCCGGGCTTGAGAGTGTAAAATTCCCATGCGGTAAGTTTTCTCCCTGATTTTCTGCCGGGCTTCCGGATCATCAGCTACCTGTTCGGCAATAATATCACGAGCCCCCTGTAGAGCATCTGCCGGGGTATTTATGTCTTGACTAAGATATTTACTGCCTTCTTTCTCGGGCTGACCCTCCGAAGGGCAGGATAGGAGGTAATCGGCCAGTGGCTGTAATCCCCGCTCCCGGGCCATGGAAGCCCGGGTCTTGCGCTTAGGCCGGAAAGGCCGGTATAAATCCTCCAATTCAGTAGGACGGTGGGCTTGTAAAATCTTAGTTTTAAGTTCGGTAGTTAACTTGCCCTGTTCATCAATAAGTCTGATGATATTTTCCTTTTTTTCCTCCAGACTGCGATGAAATTTCAGTAATTCATCAATTTTTCTGATCTGTATCTCATCAAGTTCTCCGGTAACTTCCTTACGGTAGCGAGCTATAAAAGGAATGGTTTTCTGATCATTCAGCAAACCTATTGTATTTCTAACTTTATTAACGGGCAAGCCGCTTTCTAATGCTACCTGTTGAATTATCCTGTCTATCATTACTCACCTCAAAAATCGTCAAATAAGGAAGCAACAGGACCGTCAGCCTGTGCTTCTAAGTTAGCTGGTCTTGTGTTTTTTCCGGCTTTCTGCCGATTGCTTAACCTTTATTTTATCATCCTCAATCTTTATTGTCTTGCTTATTTACTTATTTAACTTACTAAAGTACAATATAAGCGTCAAGACTACATAAGGAGGTTGTCACATTGAGAAGGAAACTGGCATTTATTTTGGTTTTATGTCTATCTCTTGGTATTATGCTAGCCGGTTGCGGATCTAATGCCGGGGAGGAGCCGAAGAATTCTGGCCAGCAGGAGGATACTTCCTGGCAGGATATCAAGGAACGGGGTTACTTTACGGTAGGTTTAGATGATGCTTTTCCGCCTATGGGTTTCCGGGAAGAAAAAACTAATGATATTGTTGGTTTTGATATTGACCTGGCCAAGGAAGCCGCTAAACGGATGGGTGTAGAAGTAAAATTCCAACCAGTTATCTGGGATACCGTAGTTGAAGAGCTAAACGGCGGCAACATTGATGTGATCTGGAATGGTTTAACCATTACCGAAGATAGAAAGGCCAAAATTGCTTTTACCGAAGCCTATGTAGCAGATAAGCAGATTATAGTAGTTCAAAAAGGTTCGGCTATTAAAGGTAAAGCTGATTTAGCTGACAAAAAAGTAGGAATTCAGGCGGGTAGCAGCGCGGTAGAAGCAGTACAAAGGGATGAAGAGACTTACAACTCTATCGGAGAACTGGTTGAGTTCGGCAGTAATGATGAGGCTCTTCTGGATCTGGCTTCCGGGCGTCTAGATGCCGTAGTAGTAGACGAGGTCGTTGGTCGCTACTATATTGCCAAAAAACCCGATGATTATCAGGTACTCCAGGATAACTTCGGTGAGGAAGAATTTGGTATAGGCCTGAGAAAGGGCGATAGGGCTTTCTTAAGTGAACTACAGAAGGCTCTTGATGCTATGAAGGCTGATGGTACCTCTGCAGAGATTTCCGAAAAGTGGTTTGGAGAAGATATTATTAAATAGTCCAGAATTGCAAAATGGATTAGAGTAAGGTTTTGCAGGCTAACAGCACTGGTGCTGTTAGCCTGTAATTGTGCTTTTAGCAATTAGACAGAGGGGTTGGCAATGGATTATTTGGCTTCACTTATTCCTTTCATGCTGAAAGGTACCTCAGTAACACTGCGGCTTTTCTTTTTAACTTTGGTTATTTCTCTTCCACTGGGCGTGGTTATGGCCATAGCCCGGATTTCCAAGCTCAAATTACTAAATATATTTATGCAGATCTATATATGGGTGTTCCGGGGAACTCCACTGCTGCTCCAGTTATTATTTATTTATTTCGGCCTGGGTATAGTGGGGATTAAGATTGACCGTTTCCCATCAGCACTTCTAGCTTTTGTTCTTAATTATTCAGCTTATCTGGCGGAAATTTACCGGTCAGGAATTCAATCTATTGATCGCGGACAGTATGAAGCAGCTGATGTATTAGGATTAACTCGTTATCAGACCATGATCAAGATCGTATTACCTCAGATGTTTAAGCGGGTACTGCCTCCCATTAGTAATGAAGTTATCAACTTGATCAAAGATACCGCGCTCATCTATGCTATTGGCATGAGTGAACTGTTAAGGGTGGCGAAAACTGCTTCAGTAAGAGACTTTAACTTTGTGCCCTTCATAGTGGCAGCAGTTTTTTATCTGCTTATGACTGCCTGTATCCAGCAGTTCTTTAAATGGTTGGAAAACAGGTATAACTATTACCGTTAGGAGCGAGTATCCATGTATATACTGCAAGCTTTAGATATTTACAAACGCTTTCACCAAACTGAAGTCCTTAAGGGAATTTCCCTGCAGGTAAAAAAAGGTGAGGTGATAGCTGTTATTGGACCTTCCGGATCAGGAAAAAGTACTTTCCTGCGTTGTTTAAACCGATTGGAAACAGTGGACCGTGGCATGATCGAGATAGAGGGAGAGGTCATGGTTCAAAACGGGCCGGATGGCAAGGCTGTATATGGTAATGAAAAGGAGATTGCTCGTCTCCGCCGGAAAATGGGGATGGTCTTTCAAAGCTTTAACCTTTTTCCCCATATGTCAGTTTTGCAAAACCTGATGCTGGCACCGATGATGGTACAGAATGCCCAGGAAGCTGAGATAGAATCGATGGCCCGGACTTTACTGGATAAAGTAGGATTGGCTCACAAGGCTAACAATTATCCATTTGAGTTATCTGGTGGACAGCAGCAGCGGGTAGCTATCGCTCGTGCACTGGCAATGAATCCCGATATTATGTGTTTTGATGAGCCTACTTCTGCCTTGGATCCTGAGCTTACCGGCGAAGTTTTACGGGTAATGAAAGATCTGGCTATGGAGCATATGACGATGGTGGTAGTAACTCATGAGATCGGCTTTGCCCGTGAAGTAGCCAACCGGGTCATTTTTATGGATGAAGGGGTAATTATTGAACAAGGACCGGCCCAGGAGATTTTGACTAATCCCCGGCATGAACGTACCCAGGCCTTCTTAGGAACAGTATTAATGGCCCGCTAATACTAGTATCTTTTATAGACCTACGCAGTAACTAAAACTAAGGCTAACCTTAATGTGTAGGAAAAGAGGTAAAGGCGAATCAAGAACCGTAATTTATCATTTTACCTCAGACAATACCATTAGAACAAAAACCTATGCTAACCAGAAACTAGAGTCCGGGCTTTTCCGGAACATTCAGGCTAGCCTTAACGTGCCCCCTCATAATTTATGAAGAAAAAACAAATCCCGTACCATGAACTGCTCCCTGTCAAGTAGACAGACGAAAAAAAGAAAACCTTTTACCGGGCTCCGTCAATGACGGGGCTCAGTTTTTAGGCTGCATTTTCAAGCAACTGAGGGTAGGTCATCGGAGGCAGTTTGTTCAGTCTCCTTTGCCGGCGTTCGTAGTTGTAGAAATATATGTAGCTTTCAATAGCCGCTACCAAGCTATCGTAATCCGGGAACTTACCAAGGTAGTACATCTCGCACTTAAGAGTACCCCAGAAACCTTCCATTGGGCCGTTGTCAATGCAGCGGCCGACACGCGACATGCTTTGTTTCATTCCGGCATTATTCAATCTGATCTTGAAATGCTTGCTTGTATATTGAAAACCTCGGTCACTATGAAACAGCGGGTGAGCATCGGGGTATTTAGAAACGGCCAAATCAAAGGTTTCAAACACGAGCTGGTTATTGTTGCTTCGTCCCATGGCGAAAGAGATAATGCTTCTGTCTTTGAGGTCAAGGATTGCGCTCAAATACAATTTTTCATTATTTCCGTACTTGAATTCTGTGACGTCGGTCAGCCATTTCTCGTTAAGCTTTTCTGCTGTGAAATCACGGTTCAAAATATTCTCCGCTGTAACTTCAGGAGTAGACCGCTGGTATTGCGGACGCTTTCTGCGGATGACGGCGTTCAAGTTAACCAGTCGGGTAAGACGATATATACGCTTGTAATTATAACTGGTTTCGTATCTGGCGTTCAGTTCATCTGTCAGTCGCCGATATCCATATATTCCGTTGAATTCAGCGTAGAGATAACCAAGCTTGTGAAGAAGATCTTCGTTCTCATACTCGCGGGCACTCTTGCTGCGGTGGAGCCATTTGTAATAGGATGACCTGTTCAGGTCTAATATCCTGCAAATGTCCTTTACTGGGTATGCTTTATTTCCGTGCAGTTCCTTTACGGTCAGGTAAAGCTTTTCCTGCCGGACCCCGCTCAGCCCCGCCTCCTCTCGATCTCCTGGAGTTTTTTTAACACGGCAATCTCCATTTCTTTATGCTCGTTCTCGGCTTTAAGCATCCTGTTCTCTGCCCGAAGACGCTCAACTTCGGTCATTTCATCCAACGGTTTGCGCTTCCCGCGCTTGTCGATTAGGCCGTCTACGCCCTTTTTCTCATATTTGCATACCCAGCTATATATTTGCTGGTAGGATACCCCATACTTCTCGATTGCTGCACCATAGTCCTTACCATTGGCTATACAGTAGCCGACAATTTCTATCCGCTCCTCCAACGTGGTTAATCGTCCTTTGGTCATATAAATACCTCTCCCTCGGCCCCCGGTGGCCCGAATATCTTTATGACCATTATAATCCGTTATCCAATCCTGGAGTTGCCTTTTGCTACGAATGCTATACCTCTTACATATTTCCAATAAGCTTGCTTCACCCCGTAGGTACGCCTCTACCGCTGCGGTTTTCAGTTCCACGCTGTATCTGGTGTTTGTCTGCTGGGCTGCTAACCCAGACGGGCCCATGGCCTCATAATTGACTATCCATTGACGCAAAGTGGATGGATCTATCCCATATTTGCGCGCTATACTATCCTGACTTCCTTCTCCTTGCTTGTACTTCTCGACGGCTTCAACTTTCTTGCCCCAATCGATCCTACTTCTACCCATAAAAAAACTCCCCTTTGTGTAGTCCTGAATTTTTGTTTTTTCAGGTGTCTACTCAAAGGGGAGCATATCATCACTGTGATACGGGATGCTTTTGGGTATTTAACCAAATATAATTACCTTATTTATAATTTTGTTCTGTTACTGGCCTAGAAAGGAATTCCCAAGTTTAGGATAAACCTGGAAACACCTCCCGGGTTAGTACTAAAACTACCTCCCTCAGGCCGGCAATGGCCCCGGTTAGTTCTTGCAGCCGGCCCTCAATTCTTATAAGCAGATAGGCAGTAACTGCCATAGGAAAGCCCACATTAGCCATCATATTAAGTAAATCCTCCATCATATTCCTCCTTATCTGTACATGAAATTAAGGAAACCATTCTTTGGTTTATTAGAAACAGGAGAAAGAACAAGCCTTCTCCGCTACGTATCTAATCAGGTTAGCAACCGGGTAATTAAAAAGGGACGGCCTGTCGGCCGTCCCCTAAAGCTAGCCACCATTTTTTATTACAGGACCAGGTCGCTAGTTTCCCGCCTAATTATCCGGGCAGCAACCTTAGAAGTTAATTCTCCACCAGCTGGGAAAAAGATGTTGCTGCTGATGACCTGATCCATAGCGAAGGCTACTTCACTACCGGAAACATCCTGACTGACATCATAAATACGGATGCGATGGTTTTTGCCTAATTCAGTACCAAAGTCCATTTCCAGGGTATTTTGAATTGCCAAATTTTAAACCTCCTTTCTATAATTTATAAATGTTTTACTATTAAAGCCCCTCCTGAATCTCTACTATATCCCGGCGCTGTATGGCTAAAACGGTTTTTTCCTGGAGGTTTCCCAGGGCTTGGGCTACAGCGTAGATGTCATCGTTAACAGCGGAAGGTTTAATTTCGTTATAAATGCGGTCTCTGGTTAATTGCTGGCCTGAAGCACCAATTCCGTTATCTAATACCAGGATCAAACCGGTTGCCACTGGCATAGCTGTGGTTGCCAATTAACTCACCTCCTTAATGTTTATTGGTTAGGCCTGACCTGGTTTAAATTTACCGCTTTAAGGCAGGTAGGTAAAAAAGCTGTTACGTAAAAGCAACCTGCGCATTATACGGTCTAATCTTACTCAGGGTATAATAATAAAGAGGAATTTAATTGGCAGCCGCAATTGGGGCCCGGTTTCGCTTTTTGAAATGTTAAGAAATCTAAAGATTATCTAAAAATAGAATTTAAGGTGTAATGATATACTGCCATCAGAAACAAAATAAGGAGGTAGAAAAAATGTCCAAAAAGATACTTAAAGTTGCCATGTTGTTTATACTGGGAGTTTTTATCCTGGGGACTAGCCTGCCGGTTATGGCTGATGTTACCTCTGATACGGGTACTGCCGACCGGGGAAGTGGTTTAGGAATGAGAGCTCAGACTATGGTTAAGGCCTTGTCGGATCTTACTGGTATGGATATTAATGATATCCGGGCGGAAAGACAGGCAGGTAAATCGGTTCTGGATATAGCTCAGGATAAGGGAATTGAGGAACAAGTGTTAAAAGATAAAGTCACTGCAACTAATAAAGCTCGCCTACAAGAAATGCTTAATCAGGGAACTATTACCCAGGATCAGTATGACACCTGTATAAAGCAGATGGAGCAGAGAATCGAAGAGAGATTGGACCGTAAACATGTTGGCGGCTATGGGATGGCTCAAGGTAGAGGAGCTGGGAACAAAGCTGGTCGTGGTCAAGGTTTAGGCTGTGGGCATGGACCTGGAAATGGCTACTGCCTGCAAATTAACAACTAAATCATATACTAAGAAACCCGGTACCCACCGGGTTTCTTAGTTAAAATATCTTCTTAGCAGGGAACAGTAATAAAGGAGTAAGAGGGAGATGAACAGTCCCCCAAGCCTGGATTTCGTAAGTTTAGATGCTTTGATAAAATCCACCTGGCAATTCCGTAATTTGCCCAGTGCGCAACAGGTAACCCAGGTGATTGCGGATAGTCATTTTTTCCCAAAACAGTTCGTATAAGTTGTGGCGTTGTGGCAAAACCAGGTGCTCTTCGGCTAACTGGTCTAGTGTGCGGGGTTTTCTTAGTAGCTCTAGGATACGTGACTGGCGGTCGATAACTACCTGGATATAGTGATCTAATTGCTGATGAAGGTTCTTGTTCTGAATATGGCGGTGGGCGGGAACAATTACGGCCGGGTTCACTTCTTTAATTTTCTTTACAGAATTTATAAGATCTTCTATATCAGCACTATTACTGCTGTACCAAGGTCCGGATGCGACTAGATCAATATCACCACTATACAAGATCCCTTCTTTTTCTAAAAAAAAACCATAATGACCTGCGGTGTGCCCAGGTAAATGTATAGCTACTATTTCCCGGTTGCCTAAATCAATTTTCTGCATGTCCTTAAAAACGCCAGAAGGGTTTAAAAAATGAAAGCCTGGTCTCATTGGAATGTCATCTGATAGCGGGACTACCTTCCCATAACGTTGACGTTCCATTCCAGGCATGAGTTTATTCCAGAGATCGTAACCATGAAAGCTAACATACTCCTGCTCATCTATATAAGTCGGGTATTCTTCTTGACTTACTAAAAGGTCTGCCTGGGGAAACAGGCTGTAACTATGAATGTGATCAAAATGGAAATGGCTAACTAAAGCCAGTTTTACATTTTGTTGGGTTATCCCTGAATAGGCCTGGCGGCCAGCTCCCAAATCAATAACCGCTGGCCGATCAGCCTGCAGGAATATGCTATTGGCATATGGATAACGTGGTTTAGCTGCCGGACAAACTACCCAGGTATTTTGGGCCAAAGGAATAAGCATATATCGGTCCCCTTTAAGGATTCAAAAACATAGATAATATCTTTACGGATAATACCTATGTTTATTTCACCAAAACCCGGATATTAATGAAAATAAGATAAGCGATAATATTAGTAAATTAATAGAGAAAATGGCTCACCTTTCAGGTGAACCATTATACAGGGGTAAGGATGCAATTAATCCATGGGCCCGCCTTCCCAGCGTTGCCTGATCATTCTTAAAGCATAACTACCTACATAAAGACCGTTAATAAATGCTAAAGGAATAGCCATTGTTGACCATGGATCTACTCTCTGTTTTAAATCTTCTTTCCCATCTGTAGTACGATAGCGTGTCACCTATTTATCCCTCCTTCTAAATTTATTTTGGCCGGAGGGATGATAATTACTCAGGTTTTATTTCTCAGCCTTTGTTAGTTAAGGTAGGAAGTACTTTAACCAGGAACAGATAGATAAGTGTTCCTCCTATTAAAAGAATTAACAATAAACTTATCAATTTTACATACATTTTTTCATCACCAATAATAATTTGTGATATAGCGCTGGCTTTTATACGCGGTGCTTATGGCGTGGCATGCAAATTATTTCTTTAATTTGCGTGTCGAAAAAATGGTTAGAATGAGCAGGTTCAATGATTATAGCAGCATCAACTCCCGAAGCACTTCCGCCTATGGAAATAATTTCTTTACTAAAGGGAACCAGTCCGGCATCAAGGGCCATTACGGCGATTTCAACTGCCACTTTTATACCCTGCCCGAAAAGGCGCAGGGTTTGGGCCATGATTTCGGCTGGATAAACACCGCCAAATTGGTTGCGAATAGCACGATCCACACCTGCTAACAGGTGGGTGGTAGTCAACACTTTTACTCCCTTATCTAGTAGGTATTGGCGGGTAGCGGTATCCATTTCATTTTGGCCTGGATCGGTAAACCCGGTGTGGTGAGTGACACATACCAGGTTGGGTACACTTATATCCAGGTCCAAAATTTTCTTAATGGTGTTACCTGTACAAGAAGCCACTACTAAATCAGTTATTTCATTTTGCTGCATTCGGTCTAGAGCCAGCCGGATGGTACCGTCAGTATTATGCTGACCTGCCTGTTCCCAATACATTTAAAATCCCCCTCTTTAATAATCTTTTAAGCATCGGATATAGTAATCTTGTGCTGTTCTATAATATTATAGCGACTTTAATGTACACGTTATTGCTTTACAGGAAGATAGACATTGTCAGGACTGTATCACAAAACTTCGGGATGGAAATTATTATTCCTTCTTTATCCAGCCGGTCTCATAATCTCGTAGTACTGCCATAGCAATACCAGAAAGGCCGAGGACAGCGATAAGGTTAGGTATAATCATTAACCCATTAAAGACATCGGCTAGTTCCCATACTAAGGGAACTTCCAGAGTTGTACCAAATATAACAAACAAGAGTACTAATAACTGAAAAATTCGCAGGGCTTTTTTGCCGAACAGAAAACGCACATTGGATTCGGCAAAAAAGTACCAGCCCAGAATGGTAGAAAAGGCAAAGAAAAACAAAGCTATGGCCAGAAATGAAGGACCGAAGCCAGCACCGAAACCTTGCGCAAAAGCAATTTGAGTTAGCACGGCACCGGTTGATTTAGTATAGTCAGCTCCTGAAACCAGAATTATCAAAGCGGTCATAGTACAGATCAGTGCTGTATCAATAAATACGGCCATCATAGCTACCAGGCCTTGCTGGGCCGGATGTTTGACATCGGCTACAGCGTGGGCATGGGGAGTACTACCCAGACCAGCTTCATTGGAAAAAATGCCGCGGGCTACCCCGTAACGAAAGGCTTCACGAACGCTAACACCTAGAAGACCGCCACCGATAGCCTGGGGATTAAAAGCGGCCACAAAGATAGAGCGAAAGGCTGGTCCGACTTGGTCAAGGTTTAGGAATATAATGACTATTCCCCCCAGGAAATAGAAAAAGGCCATGATCGGTATCAGGTATTGGGTTACCTGGCCAATACGCTTAACTCCACCAATAATTATAGCAGCTACTAGTATGGCAACTAGAAAACCTGCCGCCAGTTTCGGAATACCAAAGGCGGTATTAACTGCTACTGCGATAGAATTAGACTGTACCATATTACCCATAAATCCCAGAGCCAGTATAATAGCTATGGCAAAGAATACGGCCAGCCAATGCTGTCCCAGTCCTTCCGAAATGTAGTAGGCAGGTCCACCTACGACTACTCCTTCCCGGCGGGTGCGAAATTTTTGCGCTAGAACTGCTTCTCCGAAAATAGTAGACATGCCAAAAAAAGCCGAAACCCACATCCAAAAAATAGCTCCGGGACCACCTGAGGCTATAGCAGTTGCGACCCCGGCCAGATTACCAGTTCCCACCTGGGCGGCTATGGAAGTGGTCAGGGCCTGGAATGAAGAAAGTTCGCCTTCCTCATCGGCAGCCTCCTTTTTAAAGGCTCCGCCAAAAACCTGACGATAAGCCTGGCCGAATTTGCGTACCTGTATGAATCGAGTGCGCAAGGTATAATACACCCCGGTACCCAGCAACAGGAATAACATAATCGGCCCCCAAAGAACGTCATTGATTGATTCAGCAATCGATAACATAGGGCAAACCTTCCTTTATTAAAAATATATTTTAGGTTTTGCTTTAAAAGGATCCTTTATGCGCAGGTAGCAGGTGATAAAGGTAATAGAAACCAGCGGCAAAATACCGGTGGCTATAAGGTTAGTATGTATATCAAAATTGATTAAGATCTTCCGCGGTAAGTGTTTTAGAAATCAGGATAGTAGAAAGCTTGGACAGATCTATTTCGTGGGGACGTTGAATTCTGCGGGTATATTTATCATAAACAACCCGTACTATAGGGCGCGTAGGCATTTCCCGGTTAACATCCACCACAATACCTATTTCGCCAGTATTGAGCTCTACTATAGTTCCGATCGGGTAAACAGCGATATTGGCTAACATAGCTTCTATACAGTGAGGATCCAGATGAATGCCGCGCATGCGTTTTATGATGGTTATAGCCTGATTTACTGTATAAGAAGCACGGTAAGGCCGATCGGCCAGCAAGGCATCATAAACATCAGCTACGGCAACGATACGGGCATATTCGTGGATATTGTCCTGAGCCAAGTGCCGGGGATAACCCATACCATCCCAGCGTTCATGGTGCTGAAAGGCTACATGAGCAGAAAGCAGCGGGACATCATCATATTGACGCAGAATTTGAAAACCGTATTCTGCATGCCGCTTAATTTCCTTATACTCGTCTGCAGTAAGATCATCAGGTTTATTGAGGATGGTTTTATTGATTCTGGTTTTACCTATGTCGTGCAGTAAAGCACCTATGCCTAATTCTTTCAACTGAAGATCATGATAACCCAGGACTATTCCGGTCATAATAGCCAGGATACAGACATTGACCGAATGACCAAAAGTGTAGTCATCGAAGGTGCGAATATCAACCAGATTGACCAGGACATTCTGGTCGCTTAAAAGTTCATCTATGATATAATCGACCATAGATTTAACTGCCCTGATATTCAGCTTATGCTGGTGTTCCAGGGCCATAAAATTAGTTTTTACAACTTTGACTGTTTCCAGGCGGGTTTTTTCCGAAACCACATCTTTTATCTGGTCGGTTCCTTCCCAGTTCTCATCCTTGATATAAATTGACAACAAACCCAGGTTGTATAGACGGTTTATATAACTAGCGGTTAGCTCTATTCCGGAATGTAAAAGAACGCGGCCATCACTGTTAAATATGGTTCGTGCTACTATCATTCCTTCTTTAAGATCTTCAACTCTTACTCGATGCACAATATCACCTTGTTGTTATTTACTGACTTCTCCATTTTCTATGATTCGGTAAAAGACTAGTTGTTCCTGCTTATGGGGCTAATTTTTATAAATGTTTCGCAACTTTTCAACTGGAAAATACATATAAGTATAATAAATGGAAAAAACAAACAAGTTCTAGTGTATCTTGATTGCATCTGCCCCTGTAAAAATGGTACATTACAGATAGCTGATAAGGACAGGAGTTAACTATGAAAAAGAAAAAATCGACTTTTCCCCGTGCCATCTTAAAAAAATTCGTAACTGATATTAAAAAACTAATTCTTGATAATGAAGGCCGGATATTTATATTGGAAATATTGGAAGAAATCCCTAGTGATCTTCGTTCGTTGGTGTTAGAAAGTCTTTCATCATTTTACGAACCGGAAATGGTAGATTTTTATCATTTACTTAAGGCTGAGTACGGTAAAGAAGTTGAAACTATATGTGACCGTACCCTGGGAAAGTATAGTATGGCTGGAATGGACACACAACCGCATCCCTTTTTTACCGGGACTTTTTACCGGGCTTACGTAAGTAAAAGCCGCCACACCGGTCGCATTGCTTTAGATATAGCTTGGCATATTGATGAATCAAGTGTACATGTAGAATGCTTTTATTTGGTTTTTAACAGTGATGGTATACACAGCTTTTTTGTTGTAGAAAATATGCCGGTTCGCCAGTTTGATCAAGATCGTGAAAATCTAACCGAAATGATGGAACTGGATTTTAATGAGGTCTGCTTTTTAATATCCCAGGCTTATCGGTTTAATTTAAATAATATGAGCCGTCCGGCTTTAGGACGATTTCTGTACCAGAAGTACCTCAATCATGGATGGGATTTATCGAATGAAATGCAATTGGAGCTTACTCGTAGGCTTTCCAACCGGATGACTCCTCGCCAGGTGGTTAACAGTTTTTTCCATGCCTGGCGGGATCATGATAGTGTTTATATTGATTCCCTAATTGATTGGAATACAGCGGATGTAAAGAAAGTCAAAACAAACATTGACCAGATGTTAACGCCGGGTCTTATCCTGGTCGAAGGTCAAGTAGAAGAAGTATTTGCAGCTCGTACATTTGCCCGGGTCACTAGCCGTACTATTGCTATGGATGAGGGTGAATGCTGCTGGGGGGAATACATTTTTTACCTGACTAAAGATTCTCACTGGGGTTGGCGGTTACGCGATATAGAGTCATTAAGCACTGAATTGCTGAGCTCTATTTCAGAACGTAACCCTTTTAATAACCAGGTTTATGCACGGGTATATGAGATTGTCGACTTAGATGATCTTTTTGAAGCTCTGGACCGCCTGGACAATATTCGTGAGGTAGAAGAATTACCCTATGGTTTGCATATGCGAGTCACCAGTAATAACAATGATCTGACTCAGGGAGTATCTTTACTCACCGGCGTAATGGCAGAGCTGGTGATTAATGCGGATGAATTTGTTATTATTAGCTCCAATTATTCAACCTTGCTTGATTTGCATTATCTGTTACTGGGTGAACCAGGATTACCAGTTGTTTCTCGGGGTGAGTATGAAGTTACCTTAATGACGGTGTATAGTTATCTTAGTGGGCAGTATTTAAATTTTGAAGATCTTCTTTTAGCTCAGGAAGATGATTTAGTTTTCGAAGATGGGATGCGCTTTATCAGTACCCGTTATTTGGTAAAAGACCGGGAGCAGGTCCTTAATCGTTTGCAGGAATTAAAAACTCTGGAACTGGGAATTACTGAGGACTGGCGTATTTTTTATCAAATGGAATCTAACCATGAAACCAGCCAATTCTTAGTAGAGTATATCCTGGGACCGGGATGGGTTACCCTGTCTACTTTTGGGGAACACGACATGATTAAAGCCCGTCAGGTATTTGAGAAATCCATGCAGGATTGTCTGGAGTTTGATGGTATGGAGGTTCGGGAGGAGGGCCTGTTTGCTATACTTACTACGGAGGTAAAACGGGAGCATCCTAATCTGGAAAACAACCTTAAAAAGATGTACCTCAATAAGTGGTATCATTCTGAACTGGTTGGTTTACGCGGTATGAGCCCATCGGAGGCATCAAAAACGGAAGAGGGTAGTCGTCTCTTATGGGCTATGTATAAAAAAATTAAGAAGAAGGAAAATAATCGGTTTTACCAGGGTCACCCCAATCGTATTCAACTTAGAGAGTATATCCGTACGGTGGAACGAAAAAAAGAAGGCCAACAATAAATATCTGTATTGACAGCGACCCGGCCTTTCAATATACTTTATAGATAATATACTTAAATCGGCAATGAAGGGAAACAACAGGGGAATTACTTGATCACAGAGAACCGGGTTAGCTGAAAGCCGGTATCAATATTCCTTATGGACATCATCCCGGAGCTGCTATCTGAACGGCGATATAGCTTAGTAGGTGGTGCCGGACGAACCAGTCCGTTATCAAGTCGGCATGACTAATCATGCTGTAAGTGGTCGTACTAGGTATGACAAACAGGGTGGTACCGCGGGAAAAAACCTCTCGTCCCTGATGGGGCGAGAGGTTTTTTGTATTCTTTTTTAGGCACAGGGAGGGATTGTTTTGCGAAGTGATCTAGTCAAAAAAGGACTGGAAAAGGCTCCCCATAGATCATTATTTAAAGCACTAGGTTTTACAGACGAAGAGATGGAACAACCTTTGATAGGTATAGTAAATTCCTTTAATGAAATTGTTCCTGGACATATGAATCTGGACAAAATAGCCCAGGCGGTAAAGGCCGGGGTGCGCTTAGCAGGTGGAACACCAGTTGAGTTTAATACTATCGGCGTTTGTGACGGTATTGCGATGAATCATGTGGGCATGAAGTATTCCCTTAGCAGCCGGGAGCTAATCGCTGATACTATCGAAATAATGACTACTGCCCATGCTTTAGATGGGCTAGTCTTTATACCCAACTGCGACAAAATAGTGCCTGGTATGTTGATGGCAGCCGCCCGGCTTAATCTCCCCTCCATATTTATTAGTGGCGGGCCGATGCTGGCCGGGACGGTAAATGGTCGCAAAGCTAGCCTTAGCCAGGTGTTTGAAGGTGTGGGCGCGGCAGCAGCTGGCAAGATGTCACTGGAGGAATTGCAAGCTTTAGAGGAGAATGCCTGTCCTTCCTGTGGATCATGTGCCGGTATGTTTACTGCCAATTCTATGAATTGTCTTACTGAGGGAATGGGTTTGGCGCTTCCGGGTAATGGAACCATACCTGCAGTTTATTCGGAAAGAATCCGGCTGGCTAAAAAGGCTGGCATGAAGATCATGGAATTGCTGGGAAAAGATATCCGCGTTAAAGACATCCTTACAAAGGAGGCCCTTTATAATGCTATCCGTCTAGATATGGCCATCGGCTGTTCTACTAATTCTGTGCTTCATTTACTGGCGGTGGCTCATGAGGTCGGCCTTAATATTAATCTGAATGTTTTTAATGACATAAGTGCTTCAACTCCCCACCTGTGTAAGATTAGCCCGGCAGGATTCCATCATATGGAGGATTTATACCAGGCAGGGGGAATTCAGGCCCTGCTTAATGAATTGAATAAAAAAGGTCTTATTAATTTAGATTGCCTGACGGTAACTGGCCAAACGGTGGGGGAAAATATTATTACTACCCCTGTAGTTGATTACGAAGTAATCAGGCCGGTTGATAACCCCCATAGTGAAAGTGGTGGTCTGGCCATTCTATTTGGTAACCTGGCCCCGGAGGGTGCCGTGGTTAAAAAAGGTGCCGTAGCTGAGGAAATGATGCAGCACCAGGGCCCGGCCCGGGTGTTTGACTCGGAAGAGGAGGCAGTTGAGGCTATTCTTAATGGGCGTATTAAATCAGGAGATGTAATCGTCATACGCTATGAAGGACCCCGGGGAGGTCCTGGGATGAGGGAAATGCTAACTCCTACTTCAGCTGTTGCTGGGATGGGACTAGACCGGGAAGTTGCCCTCATAACTGATGGACGCTTTTCTGGAGCTACTCGAGGAGCTTCTATAGGACACGTGTCCCCTGAAGCTGCTGCTGGAGGGATCATTGCTTTAGTAGAAGAGGGTGACCTTATACGTATTGATATACCTGCCTGCCGACTAGAACTACTAGTTGATGAAGTTGATCTGCAGGCCAGAAGAAGTCATTGGTCTGAACCCGAACTCCGAATTAGAAGCGGGTATATGAAACGATATGCAAAGATGGTGCAATCAGCCAGCACCGGGGCAGTATTTAAAGACTAAACCGGTGTACTATATCCCTAAAGGGTTATGGAGAGCGGGCCATCAAGCCCGCTTTTCGTTTATAAAAAACTGTTTTAAATCATGTGTAAAATTGGTGGAGGTGATTGGATGAGATTGCGCGGCGCAGACATTTTATTGCGGTGCCTGCAGGAAGAGGGGGTAGACACCATCTTCGGATATCCAGGTGGAGCGGTGTTACCGATCTATGATGCACTTTATAACTCAGATATCGAACATATTCTCACCCGGCACGAACAGGGGGCTGTCCACGCAGCCGATGGCTATGCCCGGGCTACCGGGAAGGTGGGAGTATGTATTGCCACTTCAGGTCCGGGGGCAACTAACCTGGTGACGGGGATAGCTACTGCCTATATGGATTCTGTCCCTATGGTTTGTTTTACTGGTCAGGTAGCCACCTCTTTGATTGGCCGGGATGCCTTTCAGGAGGCAGATATAACCGGGATAACCCTGCCGATAACTAAACATAACTATTTGATTGAAAAAACGGAAGATGTGGCCCGGGTAGTCAGGGAAGCCTTCTATATTGCCCGTACCAACCGGCCGGGGCCAGTTGTGGTTGATCTACCCAAAGATGTTATGGAGCGGGAGATTGAGTATGAGCCATCCGTAGAAAAAGAAGATATTAACATCCGGGGCTACCGGGTTATGAAAGGGTTTAATACTGGCCAGGTCATTACAGCAGTAGAGTTGATAAAACAGTCTAGTAAGCCGGTGATTTATGCCGGGGGTGGTGTTATTGCTGCTAATGCCTCCCGTGAATTAGCCCACCTAGCTGAAAGAAGGAAAATTCCGGTAACTACTACATTAATGGGGATAGGTAGTTTCCCGGCCAGCCATTATTTATCACTGGGCATGCTGGGGATGCATGGCACCCGCTATGCTAACTATGCCATCGGGGAGTGCGATCTGCTAGTGGCAGTTGGGGTCCGTTTTGATGACCGGGTTACCGGTAAGATAGAGGCATTTGCTCCCCACGCCCGGGTGATTCACATAGATATTGATGCAGCTGAAATAGGCAAAAATGTAGGGGTAGAAATACCCATAGTCGGAAATGTTTGCGAGGTTTTGCAGGCCATTAATGACCGGCTGCCCGAGGTGGAAGAACTGGGAGAATGGCATGCTACTATCGACCGGTGGAAAGATGAATTCCCCTTACGTTATGAAACCATAAGTGAAGGATCATTGATGCCCCAGCATATTGTGGAAAAGATCTACGCCATAACTAAAGGCGAGGCCATTATCACTACTGAAGTAGGTCAAAACCAGATGTGGGCTGCTCAATATTACAAATGTAAATATCCCCGTTACTTTTTAACCTCAGGAGGATTAGGAACGATGGGGTTTGGATTTCCGGCTGCCATTGGGGCGAAAGTAGGCCGGCCGGATGCGACGGTTATAGATATTGCTGGTGATGGGAGTATCCAGATGAATATTCAGGAACTGGCTACGGCTGTTCAGTACCAGCTACCGGTTATTATTTGTATCCTTAATAACCAATACCTGGGAATGGTGCGTCAGTGGCAGAGCCTTTTCTACGAAGGGCGTTATTCTTATACTGATATGGCCCATCAGCCGGATTTTGTTCGCCTAGCTGAAGCCTACGGGGCGGTGGGTATTCGAGTAAACACTATGGCAGAGGTTGACCAGGCCCTGGCCCAGGCCCTGGAGGTTAAAGACAGACCGGTAGTTATAGATTTCAGGGTAGAACGGGAGGCCAATGTTTATCCCATGGTTCCCCCGGGGGCTTCCTTATTAAATATGCTGGGAGGTGACTGATTTTATGAAGCATACCCTGTCAGTAACAGTAGAAAATAAACCCGGTGTTTTAACCCGGGTAACCACCCTGTTCCGCCGCCGGGGCTATAACATTGACAGCCTGGCTGTAGGTGCTACGGAAAACCCGAGTATTTCACGTATGACCATAGTAGTTGAAGGTGACGACCGGGTCATAGAACAGGTCACCAAGCAGTTGTATAAGCTGGTCGATGTTATTAAGGTTGTGGATATTACCGGACAGCGCTATGTGGAACGAGAACTGGTATTAGTAAAAGTAAAAGCGGACAATAATATCCGGGCTGAAATCGTACAAATTGTAGATATTTTCAGAGCACGTATAGTAGATATAGGAAGAAACTCCTTAATAATTGAAGCCACTGGTGATTCGGGCAAAATCGATGCCATTGAAGATTCTTTAAAACCATTTGGCATTATTGAGCTGGTTAGAACTGGTAAAATAGCTATGGTTCGGGGAGGAAAATCATAGTTTATAGGAAGGTTATTTTAAAAAACAGATTTTGAGGAATATTACGAGTATATCTCTAAACTTTAGGAATGGGGAGCTTGTACTTCAACTAAACAAATGTTTAGATAAGTTAACATTAGCTTATAAGCCTAACCCTAAACAAATGTTTAGACAAGTAAACATTAGCTTATAAGTCCAACCCTGGGGACGCTGGGACAGCTGGTAGTGGAGTTTTGCTATCAACTAAGGTACGGCAGGAGGTAGAGATGGCTCTTGCGAACTAACGGATGTTTCCTATGCTTGTGGACTTGATAGCATAAAAATAAGGAGGAATTAGTATGGCGAAGATGTTTTATGATGCGGATGCCAATCTAGATCTTTTAAAGGGAAAAACTATTGCAGTATTAGGATTTGGATCACAGGGGCATGCCCAGGCCCAAAACCTGCATGAAAGCGGGTTAAAAGTAGTAGTTGGATTACGTAAACCTTTCGATGAAGCCAGCGAGAAAGAATGGAATGCGGTAATTGCTGCCGGAATTACTCCTATGACTGTAGCGGAAGCTGTTCAGGCAGCGGAAGTTATCCAGGTTTTATTGCCGGACGAAGTCCAGGCTCGGGTATACCAGGAGGAAATTAAGCCTTACCTGCAGGAAGGGAATGCACTAGGTTTTTCCCATGGATTTAACATACACTTTGGGCAGATCGTTCCTCCTGCTAATATTGATGTTTTCATGATTGCCCCTAAGAGTCCAGGACATCTGGTGCGGCGTATGTACCAGAAGGGTGCTGGAGTTCCGGCTCTAGTAGCAGTCGAACAGGATTATACCGGTCAGACCCGGGATTTGGCTCTGGCTTATGCCTGTGGTATTGGATGTACCCGTGCGGGAGTTATTGAGACTACTTTTAGAGAGGAAACAGAGACCGATCTGTTTGGAGAGCAGTGTGTACTATGTGGTGGGGTAACCGAGCTGGTTAAGGCTGGTTTTGAAACTCTGGTTGAGGCCGGTTATCAGCCTGAGATTGCCTATTTCGAATGTATGCATGAACTTAAACTGATCGTGGATTTAATGTATGAAGGCGGCATGGGCTATATGCGTTATTCCATCAGTGATACGGCTGAATTCGGAGACTACACCGTAGGTCCCAAGGTCATTGGTGAAGAAGCTCGCTATGCCATGTATGAAGCTTTACAAGATATTCAGGAAGGCCGCTTTGCTAAGGACTGGCTCCTGGAAAACCAGGTAGGACGTCCTCAGTTTAATGCCTTACGCAGGCAAAACCGGGAGCATCTTATCGAAGAAGTGGGATCAGAATTACGGGCTATGATGCCTTGGTTAAAAGAAAGTAAATAGTTTTTAGTTGGCGGAGTGGGCTGTAAAGCTTTCCTCCGCCTGTAATAAAATGGTGCTGGAGGGTTAGATATGGACAGGAATCGTATTTATTTATTTGATACCACCTTGCGCGATGGAGAACAGTCTCCCGGGGTTAGTTTAAATCTAGATGAAAAGCTGGAGATTGCTCAGCAGCTAAATCGTTTAGGAGTAGATGTCATCGAGGCCGGGTTCCCGATTGCCTCCCCGGGTGATTTTGCAGGGGTACAAAAGATAGCGCGCCATGTAAAGGGACCGGTGATTGCTGCTTTAAGCCGGGCCAACCGCCGGGATATAGACCGGGCCTGGGAAGCAATATGTGAGGCGGAATCGCCCCGTATTCACACTTTCCTGGCTACATCTGATATTCATCTCCAGTACAAACTACAAAAGTCCCGTGAAGAGGCTCTGGTGCAGGCGGTAGAGGCGGTTAAATATGCTAAGAAGTATTGTAGTGATGTGGAGTTTTCCGCTGAAGATGCTTCCCGCAGTGATATGGATTTCCTGGTAGAGGTGGTTGAAAAGGTTATTGAAGCCGGAGCCACGGTGGTGAATCTGCCTGATACGGTTGGATATGCAGTTCCCGAGGAGTTTGGAAAGTTTATCCGTACTATCATGGAAAGGGTGCCTAATGTAGATAAGGCCATTATTAGTGTGCATTGTCATGATGATCTAGGTATGGCGGTAACTAATTCTTTGGCCGGGATAATGAACGGAGCCCGTCAGGTGGAATGTGCTGTCAATGGAATTGGTGAGCGGGCTGGTAATGCCTCACTGGAAGAGATTATTATGGCTTTATATACCCGTCGATCCTTTTACGAAAAAGCAGTTGCTGTAAACTACGAGGAAATTTATCGCACTAGTCGTTTAGTAAGTAGTTTAACCGGGATGGTTATTCAACCCAATAAGGCTATTGTAGGAAAGAATGCCTTTGCCCATGAGTCAGGTATTCACCAGGATGGGGTATTAAAAGAGAGATCTACTTATGAAATTATGAGTCCAGAATTGATCGGTTTATCCCGCAGTAATCTAGTTTTGGGTAAACATTCAGGTCGTCATGCCTTTAATGAAAGGCTTCAGGAGCTGGGGTATACCCTGAATGAAGAAGAATTAGATCGCGCTTTTAACAGTTTTAAGGAATTGGCTGACAAGAAAAAAGAGGTAACTAATGACGATCTGGAAGCTCTAATCAAAGACCAGGTTTGGGCGGTTCCGGAAAGATTTAAACTTACTTACCTGCATATTTCCAGTGGTACCAGTATTGTTCCTACAGCTACCGTGAAACTGGCTATAGAGAATATGGTATTTGAGGCGGCGGCTACCGGGGATGGTCCAGTTGATGCAGCCTGTCATGCGGTAGATAAAATTACTGATATTTATGGGAAAATGCATGATTATAAACTGGTTGCTGTCAGCGGTGGTAAAGATGCTTTAGGAGAGGTAATCTCCCACATAGAAATAGAAGGGGAAAAATTTAACGGCCGTGGTTTGAGCACTGATATTATTGAAGCCAGTGTTAAATCTTATATAAATGCTATTAATAAGTATTACTATGAGCAACAGCGACATGCCGGGCTCAACCAGCCGGAACCATCAGGTGAAGAGAGGAGTTAGATTTTATGGGAATGACAATCAGTCAGAAGATTATGGCCTTTCATGCCGGCAAAGATTACGTAGAACCCGGAGAGTTGGTTAATTGTAAAGTAGATGTGGTTTTAGGTAATGATGTGACTGCTCCAGTAGCTATCTTTGAATTTAATAAACTCAACCTGGATCAGGTTTTTGATAAAGATAAGGTGGTGCTGGTTCCAGATCACTTTACTCCTAATAAAGATATAAAATCCGCCGAGCAGGCTAAAGTTGTCAGGGATTTTGCCCGCCAATTTGGCATTACTAATTACTTTGAGGTGGGGCAGATGGGGATTGAACACTGCCTCTTACCAGAGCAGGGTCTAGTTCTACCAGGAGACCTTATCATTGGAGCTGATTCCCATACTTGTACTTATGGGGCACTGGGGGCTTTTTCTACCGGGGTAGGCTCTACGGATATGGCGGCTGCCATGGCTACTGGTGAAGCCTGGTTTAAGGTACCGGAGTCGATTAAATTTGTCTATTACGGACAGCTCCCTCAGTGGGTTAGTGGAAAGGATCTCATCCTGCATACCATTGGTGATATCGGGGTAGATGGTGCCCGTTATATGTCCATGGAGTTCACTGGGGAGGTGATTGAGCACCTGTCCATAGACGGGCGTTTCACCATGGCTAATATGGCTATAGAGGCCGGGGGGAAAAATGGCATTATTGCTCCTGATGATATTACCCTGGCTTATGTCAAACAGAGGGCTAAACGTCCCTTTAATATATATAAATCCGATGAAGATGCTCATTATTATGAAGTTAGGGAATATGATGTTTCCAGACTGGAACCAGTAGTAGCTTTTCCGCATCTACCGGAAAACACCCGCCCGGTAAGTGTGGCAGCCGGAGTTTCCCTGGATCAGGTGGTGATTGGTTCCTGTACCAATGGACGTATTGAAGACCTTCATATTGCTGCTTCTATTTTAAAAGGGAGAAAGGTGCACCCGGAAATAAGGGTGATCGTATTTCCGGGTACCCAGCAAATTTATCTGGAAGCCATGCGCCGCGGTTATATTGAAACCTTTATTGAAGCCGGGGTGGCTGTTAGTACTCCTACCTGCGGCCCCTGCCTGGGAGGACATATGGGAATTCTGGCCAAAGGGGAGAGAGCCTTGGCTACCACTAACCGTAACTTTGTAGGGCGCATGGGACATCCGGAAAGTGAAGTATACCTATCTAGTCCGGCTGTTGCTGCTGCCAGTGCTTTGACTGGCAAGATTACTCCGCCCTGGGAGGTAGTTTAAACCGGGAAAATACAGCAAAGGGGAGTTAAATATGAAACTCACTGGTAAAGTGCATAAATTCGGTGCCGACATTGATACTGATGCTATTATTCCGGCCCGTTATCTAAATACATTTGATCCGGCTGAACTGGCTAAACATTGTATGGAAGATGCTGATGCCAGTTTCCCTGCCCGGGTACAAAAAGGTGATATTATCCTGGCGGATAAAAATTTTGGATGCGGCAGTTCACGGGAACATGCTCCTATTGCTATTCAGGGAGCCGGGGTGTCATGTGTTATAGCCCGGTCTTTTGCCCGTATATTTTACCGCAATAGTATTAATATAGGATTACCTATCCTGGAATGTAATGAAGCATATGAAGGGATAGAACAAGGGGATCAGGTAGAGGTAGACTTGGATACTGGTAAAATTGTTAATCTAAGAACGGGGCAACAATTTCAGGCTATTCCCTTCCCGGAATTTATGCAGTCTATTATGGCCCGGGGGGGACTTATCAACTATGTCAAAGACCAGGTCAAGAAATAGCCGACTGGTTATGAAAACCAGTTATGAACAAGATATATTCTAATACAACCATATAAGGTAAGGGTCTACTTGGTCAGGCATATCAGGTAGAGATAAACGGTTTATTAGATCGTACCTGTACCTGCTGTTTATAGATAATTTATAAGTCTTATTTATAGAAAGGGTGGGAAAATGTACCGTATTGCTGTACTCCCCGGAGATGGAATCGGGGTAGAAATTGTACCCCAGGCTATTAAAAGCCTGCAGGCTATTGGCGATAAATTTGGGCACCAGTTTAATTTTAGTGAAGCATTGATAGGGGGGGCGGCTTATGATGCTGTAGGGCACCCTCTCCCTGAAGCAACCTTAGATTTGTGCCGCTCCTCAGATGCAGTTTTATTGGGGGCTATTGGAGGACCTAAATGGGATGATCTGCCGGTTCACCTGCGTCCGGAAGCAGGTGCCTTGCTGCCGATCCGTAAGGAACTGGCCCTGTATGCCAACCTCCGGTTATGTACTTTATTCCCTGGACTACTGCATGCCTCCACCTTAAAAGAGGATGTATTGCAAGATGTAGATATACTGGTGATCCGGGAGTTGACCGGCGGTTTATATTTTGGAGACAAGAGCCGGGAAAAAACTCCTGATGGAGGCGAAAAGGCTACTGATGTATTGACTTATTCCACTTTAGAAATAGAAAGAATTGTGCGTTTTGCCTACCAGGCAGCCCGTCAGCGCAGCAAAAGGCTTTGTTCAGTAGATAAAGCTAATGTTTTAGAAAGTTCCCGTCTATGGAGAGAAACCGTACAAAAGCTGGCTTTAGAATACCCGGATGTAGAGACCGTCCATATGTATGTAGATAATTGTTCCATGCAGCTTATTCGCAATCCCAGGCAGTTTGATGTAATCGTTACTGAGAATATGTTTGGCGATATACTTACTGATGAGGCATCTATGCTAACCGGTTCTATTGGCATGCTGCCCAGTGCCTCTATAGGTGGGGAAGTCGGGCTTTATGAACCGGCTCATGGGAGTGCACCTGATATAGCTGGACAAAATAAGGCCAATCCCCTGGCAACTATACTGTCTGCGGCTATGCTCTTGCGCTACTCTTTGCAGTTGGAGAAGGAAGCCCGGGTAGTGGAAGAAGCGGTAAGAAAAGTCTTACAGGAAGATTACCGTACTCCTGATCTGGCTGAACCGGGTAAAAAAGTACTGGGGACTGCCGAAATGGGTGATCTGGTAGCCAAAACCATACGGGAAATTTAACCAGATTATTTTTAAAATAGCCTTTGTTATCACTTTTCACATTGCCTGACGATCCTTTTGACAGATTTTCTGGGATAGAACCAAACTAAACTTTTGTTTAGGAGTCTTTACAAAAGTTTAGGGCGTTGTGATTAGCTTAAAAATATACCTTTAAGGGAACGAAAATAGTTAAAGAGAAGACTCTGGGAAAGGATTTTGATGAAAAAGGAGGAGGAAGGTATTGGGGATACAACGCTAGATGTTCTAATCTATGACACAACTCTTAGAGATGGATCCCAGGGAGAAGGAATATCCTTTTCCCTGGATGATAAATTAAAAATTGCTCAGAAGCTTGATATTCTCGGTGTAACTTATATTGAAGGCGGGTGGCCAGGTAGTAACCCCAAGGATCTAGAGTTCTTCAAGGCTATCCGGCAAAAGGAGTTACAGCATGCCCGGCTGACTGCATTTAGTTCCACCCGCAGGCCGAATATTACGGTTAAGCAGGATAGTAATCTTCAGGCACTAATGGATGCGGGGGTTTCTACTGCTACTATATTTGGTAAAACATGGGATTTCCACGTATTAAGGGCCCTGGAAACCAGCTTAAATGAAAATCTTAATATGATCCGGGAAACGATAGCCTATTTAAAAGACCGAAACCTGGAAATTATATTTGATGCCGAACATTTTTTTGATGGTTATAAAAACAATGCCGAATATGCAATTCAAGTACTGGGAACAGCTGCTGAAGCCGGGGCGGACTGGCTGGTACTATGTGATACTAATGGTGGTACTATGCCTTGGGAAATCGAAGATATTGTTAACCGGGTCCGGCAGATTACCGATGCACCTTTGGGTATTCATGCTCATAATGATTCAGGCTGTGCGGTAAGCAGTTCGCTGATAGCTGTGCTTAATGGCTGTACTCAGGTGCAGGGTACTATGAATGGTTATGGTGAGCGGTGTGGTAATGCTGATCTAGGTTCTATAATACCTAATCTGGAACTTAAAATGAAGAAATCATGTCTACCGGAGGGGAACCTGAAGTATATTAGTGAAGTTTCCCATTATATTAGTGAGGTAGCTAATATGCCTCACCATAACAACCAGCCATTTGTAGGTTATGGTGCCTTTGCCCATAAGGGGGGAATACACGTAAGTGCCCTTTTGAAGGATCCCCTGACCTATGAACACATTAATCCTGAGGAAGTAGGTAATCACCGTCGGGTTCTGGTTTCAGAGTTATCCGGTTTATCAAACCTCCTGTATAAAGCCCGGGAGCTGAATATTGATATTAATAGCTATGATGCCGAAACTAGACGAGTGATCAAAAAGATTAAGGAATTGGAAAACGAAGGATTTCAGTTTGAGGGGGCGGATGCTTCTTTAGAACTATTTTTAAGGAAAGCTTTTGGTCAATATGAGGATTTTTTCCAGCTTAAAAATCTTAAAATTATACTGGAAAAGAGTGAGGATGAAGAAATAACGGCGGAAGCCATGATAAAGGTTACGGTGGGGGAACAGGTATTTCATACTGCGGCCGAAGGTGATGGTCCGGTTAATGCGCTGGATAATTCATTACGTAAGGCCCTTACTGAGGTGTATCCGGAAATTAAAGAAATGCACCTGACTGATTATAAAGTAAGGGTTCTTAATGGTAATGATGGTACAGCTGCTAAAGTAAGAGTACTCATTGAATCAGCTGATTCGACCAGCAAGTGGAGTACGGTAGGTGTATCCGAAAATATTATTGAAGCCTCATGGCAGGCGATTGTGGATAGTATCAATTATCTATTACTGACACGTTCAGCCCAGCGTTCATTAGTATAAAATCTATTTTCAATGCCTCCCGGTGGTATAACCAGGAGGCATTTTATATATCTACCAGGTTATACCTCGATAGTTTTCGCCTGGCTCAAGATACATTGGCCCATGGGATTTACCATGGTGGTGAACTATTATATATGACAAAATTCCTATAATATAGAGGAATTTTGTCATTGACGACCGACCGCTTGTCAATTAGAATAGGTAAGTGTTGGAAATAATGGCAACAAGGTTTATTGTTGCGAAAAAAAGATTACTAAGTTAATAAAGGGAAAGGGTAGAGGGGATCATGAGGGGACCTAGCCTGGAAAACAATTGTTACCGGGCCATTCTTGCACAGGTTAATTATCTGGATAGTATTTATCAGCAAAGGCATCGGGTAAAGGACCTGTATGAAGAACTGACCGAGTTAGCATTTTATATGATGGTAGATGATAATAAACAGGTAATTAAAGGCATTGATCAGATGAAAGATACCGTATGTGAATTAGAGCAGACTAATACCTGCCAGCCAGGTGATACTGTACCTTTTGTTTTGGGGGAGCTTAAAACCCATTTAGATTTTTTGCGGATGGAATACACCAACAAATTTAAAAATATTATTTAAAAGCTGCTGGTTAAAACCTCTTTAATGAGGATGGTTTTTAATTCTTAGTTAGCGGGATTTTTCCTTGCCCATGTCGGTCCGGATAAATGATAAGTGAGTTAATTATTCCGTTATTATTAGCATAATACCTGGGTAAGGTTGCAAGTACTGACCATTAGTATGGGGATACTTATCCCGGCTCCTTTTTAAAAGGATGACGGCAGGTGGATAAGAATGGTATATTTATTAATAAAGTGTCAAATGGGGGGGAGTTTTTATGAAAGCAATGATTATGGCAGCCGGAGTTGGTTCCAGGCTTATGCCTTTAACTATCGATATTCCCAAACCCATGATTCCCATGGCTAATCAACCGCTTATGAAGAATATAGTTAACTTGTTGGCCGAACACGGTTTTAACCAGCTTATAGCTAATCTGCACTATCATGCTCCGGTAATCGCCGGGTATTTTGGTAATGGTAGTAGTGCCGGGGTATCTATGCTTTATTCACGTGAGGATGAACTGCTAGGAACTGCTGGTGGAGTAAAAAATTGTGAATGGTTTTTAGATGATACTTTTGTAGTAGTTAGTGGTGATGCCCTAACTGATGTGGATCTTACTGCACTAGTAAAGACCCATAGGGAAAAGGGGGCTTTAGCTACCATAGCCGTAAAGGAAGTTGAAGAAGTAGAGCATTTCGGGGTAGTTATAAGTGACGAGAACGGTAAAATCAAGCGTTTCCAGGAAAAACCCCGTCCTGAGGAAGCTTTAAGCCATGAAGCCAATACCGGTATTTATGTTTTTGAACCGGAAATTTTCAAATACATACCAACCCGGCAGTTTTATGATTTTGGCAAACAGGTATTTCCCCATCTGGTTAAAACTGCCGCACCATTTTATGCAGTGCCTATAGAAGATTATTGGTGTGATGTCGGAAATATTGATACTTATCGTCAGGCCCACCATGATATTTTACAGGGCCGGGTTAAGGTGAAAGTGCGGGGAATGAGGCGGGATTATCCTGGAGCCAGGGTTCTGCTGGGTGAAAATACCCGCCTAGAGGAAGGGGTACAATTCCATGGTGATGTAGTGGTAGGAGCCGGCTGTCATATAAAAACAGGTGCTGTATTGGAAAATTGTGTTATTTGGGATCAGGCCTTAATAAAAGAACAGGCCGTGTTAAAAAACTGTGTCTTAGGGTCCAAGAGCGAGGTGGGGTATAAATCCCGGGTAAATAATGGGGCTGTCATTGCCAGCCATTGTGTAATCGGTAATAATGTAGAAATTTCAGCCGGTCAAAAGGTTTTCCCCCATCCTGATGAGGAAACTAAGATGGAACAGGGATAGGATCAGCCCTCTATTCAGATCTAGATCATAGTTGGGGCTTAAGAAATCGCCAGAAGGATAAGATTAACTAACTAAACCATAATCTATTTTTCAAAAAGAGATTTAGATATTACTACCTGGAGAATATTCTAAATTTCATCCAGAATAAAAAAGGAGGACTCCGGAAGAGTCCTCCTTTTCCGTGCTTATTACTTGGTTTCGACCAAGTTTTTAAAACTTTGATCCATAGCTTCTAGATCACTATCCGGAATAGACTTGATAATTTCAGCATTGATCGGACTCATACTGTAAATTCGGTATTCATCCTTTTCTTTAATCAGGATAGCCATTTCCATTCCCAGGCTTTTGCCATCTTCTTCAAAGGAATAGGCGACCAGGGCACTGTTAGGCTTCTGGCGGGTATAATCAGGTAAAATTGTGATAGCTAGATTTTGCGGTAATTCATTCGATTTCTCAATATCGGTAATGACCTTAGCGATGTCATTTTCAACCTGGTCCCTTTGTTCCAGGAGCTGTGCCGGTGAGGATGACATATACTGGGGCAAAAACTGGACCGACCAAAAAACACTCAGATGACTGGCTACAGTATCAAAATCACGCTGAAAATAGGCCTGGTAAAAGTCTTCCACTACTTTTTCCGGGTTGGAGATATCAACAAATGCGGCATAATAGTACATAGCAGCCAGTAGTACTATAATAATGACATAAATAGGTTTAGGGACACCTTTGGGTGTTGAATAACTCAAACTGGTAACCTCCGTTCATTTGGAACACTATATGAATACGATTGTAGCAGATTTATTTTTTGGAAACAATGCAAAGTCAAGGAGGCCTATAATGACAGTTTTAGTTGTCGGCGCTGGTCCTGCCGGCCTTATGGCAGCTGCGGTAGCTGCCCAGGCAGGGGCGCAGGTGCTGCTATTAGAAAAGAAAAATTCTCCCGGCCGTAAATTAAAAATCACTGGTAAAGGACGCTGTAATATAACCTCTGCTCTAGAGGGGGAGCTTTTTATGGGGGGATATGCCGGCAATGGCCGCTTCCTTTATAGTGCCCTACAGCAATTTACCAGCCGGGACTTGATGGAGTTTTTTACCTCCCGGGGGCTTGAACTAAAGGTAGAGCGGGGGCAAAGGGTATTCCCGGTTACAGATAATGCCGATGATGTACTGCGGATTCTGCTTGATAACGCTATTAAAAGCGGGGTTAAAATAATGACCTCTCATCCGGTCCAAAGCATTCTGGCTGAGGAAGGTCGGGTTAAGGGGGTTATGACCGGGACAGATAGCCTTATGGGAGATGCGGTTGTTATTGCTACTGGTGGTTTGTCTTATCCAGGGACAGGTTCAACTGGAGATGGTTATGGCTGGGCCCGGGATCTGGGCCACAGGATTATAGAGCCGCGTCCAGGACTAGTTCCGCTGGTCTGTGCCGAGGAATGGGTAAAAGAACTGCAGGGGTTAAGCCTGAAAAATGTAAAGGCTAGTGCCTATTCTTTTCGGGGCCAGAAAATCAATGAAGATTTCGGGGAAATGCTCTTTACCCATTTTGGGGTGTCTGGACCTATTATCCTCAGTATGAGCCGGGATATAGGCGATCACTTGATAAAAGATAAAAAAGTAAAACTGAGCATTGATTTAAAGCCTGCTCTTACTGAAGAGCAATTGGACAGCCGCCTGCAGCGCGATTTATACCGCTATAGCCGGCGGCAATTTAAAAACTCGCTAGATGATCTATTACCACGTAAACTTATTCCCGTAATGATAAAGCTAAGCCAGATAGATCCGGAAAAACCTACTCACCAGGTTACCCGTCAGGAGCGGCACCGGTTAGTAGAGTTATTTAAAGGATTGGCAATTAGTATAGTTGCTACCCGCCCGGTAGCCGAAGCTATTGTTACGGCAGGAGGAGTAGCCGTAAAAGAGGTTAACCCTGGTACCATGGAATCCCGCCTAGTTAAAGGGCTTTATTTTGCCGGGGAGATATTAGATGTGGATGGCTATACAGGAGGATTCAATCTGCAGGCGGCCTTTTCTACCGGTTATGTAGCTGGAAAACATGCGGCCATTACCGATTTGGCCCCCTAGTGTTTATTGCCGGAGTTGGTTTAGTAGTAAGTAAAAAGGTACTATAGGGTATAGATTTTACCTTATTTAGCTGGGACAAGTTCCGCAGCCTTATTAAATCTTAAGATGCTTAAACCCCGGCACTTTTTGGATTTATTTGCCAAAGGATATTTTAAGTGCTATACTACGCGTAAAGTTCTGGCAATATCATCATTATCCTCATGTCCTTTATTATAGAAGGGATGAGGATAATATACCAATAAAAACCTAATATAATGTTTCCTCCGGTAGCAGTATAACTGCTTTAATAGGGAAAGCGGTGAAAACCCGCTGCAGTTCCCCCTACTGTAAAGGTGACGAAATCTGGACAGACCACTGGGTAATTTACCTGGGAAGGTGCAGAGAGTAGGATGAACCTGAGCCAGGAGACCTGCCGGCAGGAAGTTTGCTTACTAACTTCTGGGGATAAGAAGGGAGGAACAGGGATGGTAATGAATAGATCGCCTGGTTGCCTGGATAGTTAGTCCAGGTTTTATTTTTTTTAAGGGAGGATTACAGGTGATATATAAACCATTTACATTATTAACTAAAAGAAACAGAAGGAAACCAGGATTGATTCTGCTGATTGTGCTCTTGCTATGTTCATTTTTTAGCGGGGTAGCAGTTGCTAACGATGGTATGACTGGAAATGTTTTAGCCGAGCAGGCCATGCAGAATCAATATGGACTATATCAGAATGGGGTACCGGTTGACAGCCAGTGGGGTAATTTAGGAGCCTATGATGCATACATATTAACTTTAAACGGGGTCAATCCGGATGTTTGGATGATAAATGGGCGGAGTCTAAAACAAAGTGTTTTAGACTTAATGGATAAAAGTTTAGCCCATGGTCAGGAAAAGGTAACCGGATGGTCGGGCACTGAAGTTTATGCCTGTTCAGCGCAAAAGATAGCCCAGGAATACCTGACTGCCCAAAGCTGGGGGGAGGTTGAACGGGCTAATGCTCTTCTAAAGATACTGAAAGAGCGGCAGCAAATCTCTGGAGACGGCTGGTTTGATGGTAATGAGTTTAGCGATTTACCAGCCTTAGAAGCATTGGGACAGGCTGGTGGTATAAAGGATATTATGGTAGCTGATGCGGTATATGCTGTTGTAAAAGCCCAGGACCTGAATAGCGGGGCCTGGTCAGTTACCTGGAATGATTTTATGGCTACGGCTCAGGCGGTTCGGGTTCTGCATTATTTAAAACCTCTGGCCGGGGAGCAGCAGGAAGGGATTCAGGCTGCCATTAACCGGGGATTGAATTGGCTTAAGGACCACCAGCAGGAAGATGGAAGTTTTCAGGATGAGGGCGGATTTGATGATCCTTTATTAGATACTGGTGAAGTCGTTCAAACCCTTATTCTCTTGGGAATCGACCCCAACACCTGGTGTAGGAGCGGTAATAGTCCCCTGGACTATATCAAATATGGAGCTATGGAGCCGGATGGGACTTTTGGCAGTGGTGGTAATGTTCAGGATAATACCTGTATGCTCAATATTAGCCGTTGGTTAGGAATTTCTCTGCCAGAAGATCTGGTGCTTAACCTTAACCTTCAACCGGATGAATTACAGTTAACCAGGGGACAAAGCGGTCAGATTAAGGTGCAGGCCTTTCAATTGAATGGAGTCAGTGCAGATGTTACTGGTCAGGTGCAATGGGAAGTTGAAGACTCCAGTACTGCTGAAGTTGATAATCAGGGTATGGTTAATACTATAGCATCTGGCCGTACCAGCATCAGGGCTAGTTATGGCGGGTTAACTGCTTCAGTACCTGTACAGGTTAACCAGTCATCTGGCGGGGCTACCACCAGCTATAGTCTTTACCTATCTGTAACTGGTGATTCCGGAACTATATTGGGAAAACAGGCCTGGTCATGGACGGGGAAATCCCCCACTGTATTAGAGGTTTTGGAAGCAGTTCTCAGGGATAACGGTATCGACTATCAGATTGATGGGGGATATGTAAAAAGTATAGGAGGATTATTCCATCAGAAACCCGGCTATCCTATGAGCGGGTGGAAATACCGGGTAAATGGGGAGGATGCTGCTAAGGGAGCTTCTCTGTACCAGGTACAAGATGGAGATAGGATAGAATGGTACTATACATTAGATTATACCCGGGATGCTGATTATTCAGATAACCAGGCTGTTAAAAAGGAAGCAGATAAAAAACTGGATACTGATAAAGTAACCCATAAATTACAACAGTACCAGGTAGAGCTGAAAAACACAAAAGATCTAATGACCTTTGTAAACAACCTGCCTCTTTCTCTGGAACAAAGGTCCAAGCTTCACCAGGATTTTTCTGCTCATCAGGTGCAGATCAATAAGCAGATCAAACCTGAGGTTGAGACTGTGCTGACTGATGAGTTAGAGGAAGTGATACTTCTGATTCCAGCGGGGGCCACCGGGGAAACTTGGCAGGCCAGTATTAAGGAACTGGATAAAAACCAGGAACCAGGTCAGTTTGCAGTTATTACCAGGTCACCTGTATACCGGTTTGAGCCTTCTGGCCAGCAATTTAAACAGCCGGTAACTATTAGTTTACCATTGGATATGGCTGCCTATAATTATCTTGACAAGCTGGCGGTGGCCAGGTTTGATAATACGGAAAGAAAATGGAAAACTATACCCGGAATTATTGACCTGCAAGCAGGAAGAGCCTTTTTCCATACTGATTATTTTTCCGATTTTGCACTGGTGCAAAGGCCGGATCGGCTGGAATTCCCTGATTTATCAGAGGATTTTGACTGGGCTCGTGATGCGGTAGAGATCCTGGCTGGACAGGGTATCATCCAGGGAACGGGTTCTGGTTTTGAACCGGGGCGTTTGGTTAACCGAGGGGAATTTATCCAGATAGTGACTAAATCCCGGGGTATAGAGTGCAGTACATCAGAGCAGGTGTTTAGTGATGTGTCTGATGGGCATTGGGTAGCACCTGCAGCGACAGCGGCTTATGGCCATGGTCTAATAGCTGGTTATCCTGATGGCAGCTTTAAACCGGATCAGCCGATTAGCAGGGCCGAGGTTGCGGCTATTCTTTCCCGGGCAGCGGGCAGAGAGGATTTAGCTAATGGGGAAACTGGTGTTCCGCTGGACTGGGCTAAAAAAGCCTTAAAGTGGGCTTATGAGCAGGAAATCATAGCCAGTAGTTCGGGAATAGACGTGAATCGGGCTCAGGCAGCTACTGCTGTTTACAATTGGCTTAACCTTCTGCCGCAAAACAGTTGGGAGGAATAAAATGAGAAAATGGTTTACGGCTATATGTTTAGGGTTATGGATGCTAACTAGTGTTTTAGGATGTGGTGGAACGCTTCCTGCCCCTGATCGTCAAGCTACTGCGGTCAGTCAGTCAAGAGTTCAGAAAACCGGGATAAATGATGGGGCCGCTAAAAAAGCAGCCTTATCTAGTCAGCAGCCGCTATCAGATTCAAGGGCTCCTAATAACCCGGGAGCAGTTGGTGAAAAAGACAAATCGGCCGGGTTATCCCAGTCGGTAGATACTTTTCATCTGGTAGTAACCCGTGATTTTGGGGCGGAAACTTTATTTAACCAGCGCCTGGAAATCAGCGGTGGGGATAGTTTGATGGAAATCATGGATGCTGAGCTTAATCTGGACACCCGGTTTGGAGGCAGTTTTGTCAGCAGTATTAACGGTCTGGGCAACACATCAGGCGCTCAGGGCGGTGGTCCAAAAGACTGGTTCTTCTATATTAATGGTATATGTAGTGCTAAAGGAGCCAACGATTACCAGGTGCGCTCCGGGGATGTAATCTGGTGGGATTATCACGGTTGGTCCTATGGGCCGGGTATACCAGCGGTCATAGGCTCTTTTCCCGAACCGTTCCGGCATGGTTTTAACGGCCGCCGGGGGGCTACTACTATAATGTATATTGACAATGGCCAGGCTGGAGCGGAAAAGTTAGCCATGGCTCTGCGCAGTTCAGGAGTGAGTAGTGTAGAGGTTAAAAAGGCTAGTGAGGAAGCTCTTAAGAGCCGTTCTGGTCCGGTGATAATGGTAGGTACCTGGCCGGAATTGAAAACGATTAATTATTTAAATACTTTAAATGACTCTTATCGCAAAACGGGGATGTTTGTCCATTTCCAGCCGGCAGGTCTGGGACTACTTGATGTCCAGGGAAAGGCTGCTCGGGTATGGGAAGGCAGTGCTGGTGTAATTACTGCTACGGCCGGGGGACTAGGGGATGGTAACCCGTTATGGTTGGTAACCGGAACTGATCAGGGAGGACTGGAACAGGCGCTTAGTATTTTAATTAATAATCCCCAAAAGATCCAATTTTGCAATGCAGCGGCGGTTTTATCAGGGGAGGTTATTCCCCTGCCATTACGCTAAATAAGGCCGGACGGAAAGGATAGTTGTAAATTTGATGGATACTGAAAAAGGGAATGAGAAGTTTAAGTGCAACCAAAAGATTTTATTAATCACCTTCATCCCTTGACTATGACGTTTTTTACCTGTGCTATATTTGTTCTGGGATTAGTATTTTCACACCCTTTATATATTCTGGGGTTGTGGCTGGCGGTGATGGCAGTAGCTATTTCCGCCGGTCACCAGCAAACGTTACTGACGGCTTTAAAGTTTTCCCTGGTGATGGCCATTATTATCCTGGCGGTTAATGCACTTTTTTTACCGGCCGGGACTGAATTGGCAGCAATTAACTGGGGAAGGTTTAAACTCCGGGTTACCAGAGAGGCCTTGGCTTATGGGGCTGGTATGAGTTTACGATTATTTCTCCTTATCAGTGTTTTTGCTTTGTTTAACTGTTTAGTGGAGCCGGATCGCCTGCTGGCCCTTACCAGAGGAATCAAAAACAAAACTTTATTAATCATTATTCTGTGCCTGAGATTATTTCCTCTGGTAGTATTAGATTCTCGCCGTATTATAGAGGTGCAGCGCACCCGGGGACTGAAGATAATGCGAGGTAACCTGGTGGAAAGAATCCGGAGTTTAATACCGATTTTTTCGGTACTTTTATTAACCTCTCTGGAGCGTTCCACTCAAATGGCAGAGTGCCTTTATGTCCGGGGGTATGGCAGTGGACCACGCAGCGTTTATCATTTAGAATACTGGCACATAACTGATATAATACTGCTGCTAGTAATAATAGTCGCTTTTATAGGTGGTCTGCTTACAGCAGTTTGGGGTTGGTCTGTATATGATTATTATGCTGTTATACCCCAGGGATTATTGGTACACAGTGGCGCAGCCTGGGGGCTGGCAGCAGTTTTTGCCCTACCAGCCTTGATGAACTGGGGATGGAAAAGTTGATACAATTAGAAATTAACCATTTAACCTATAATTATCCGGACTCAGAGATACCTGCTTTGGACAATGTTAATCTGCAGGTTCAAGCTGGGGATTTTATTTTAATTACCGGAAAATCAGGCAGTGGTAAATCAACTTTACTAAGAGTGTTGGCCGGGCTGGTTCCGGATTTTTATGGGGGCCGTTTAAAAGGTAGTGTACGGTTAGATAATACAGCTTTATCAGATCTAAAGCGGCGGCAACTGGCTAGTAAAATCGGGATCCTGTTTCCAAACCCGGACAGTCAGCTGGTGATGAATCGGGTGGAAAGGGAGCTAGTATTCGGCATGGAAAATATGGGGGTAAATCCCCCATTAATAAAAAGGCGCTTAGTGGAAACAACTTCTGCCCTGGGTTTAACTGAATACCTGGATCGTCCGGTAGCTGAATTATCGGGTGGGGAGAAACAAAAGGTGGCCCTGGCGGGAACACTGATCACCCAGCCGGATATTTTGCTGCTGGATGAACCTATGGCCCAGCTAGACCCAGTAGCGGCTGAGGAGATACTCAGTATTATACGGCGATTAAACGAAGAGACCGGGATAACCATCATCATGACGGAGCAGCGTTTAGACCGCTGTTGCCATATAGCTGATGCGATTGTGGTAATGGAAGCCGGGAAAATTGTTGGCCAGGGAAAAAGCCCAGCCCGGTTAGCCAAATGGGCCATTACTAACAACCCGGCCCTGCTGCCACCCCTGGCCCAGGTTTTTGCCGGGGAGCGGTGGCCGGAAATCCCGGTTACCGTAAAGGAAGGGAGAAGAATTTTAAAATCCCTGGGAACATGGGCTGGGTCCAAGATAGAAGTAATAAGGTCGGTAGAAGTATGCCCCACCGGTCCTCCCATACTGGACATCGACCGGGCTAATTATACTTACCCCGGTGGTGGGCAGGCCCTGACAGATATCAGCCTTAAGGTATGGCCGGGTGATTTTATTGCTATTATGGGAGACAATGGGGCAGGTAAGAGTACCTTGTTAAAACTTATGAATGGACTGTATAGACCTACCCGGGGCCGGGTGATGGTTAATCATATAGATACCCGCAGAGCCGGGGTTGAAGAATTAGCCCCTATAGCCGGCTACCTTTCCCAAAATCCGGGTGATCATCTGTTTTTGCCATCGGTAAGAGAGGAAGTTACCTGGGCCGTAAAAGGAGATCCTGGCAGGGAATCCAGGGTGCAACCGTGGCTAAAGGCTTTTAACCTGCTGGACAAGGCGGATTATAACCCTCGTGATCTAAGTACTGGAGAACAACAGCGAGTGGTACTAGCTTCCATACTAGTGTCGGAACCTAAGTTATTGCTCCTGGATGAACCTACCCGGGGATTAGATTACCAGCTGAAACATGAGCTGGGAGTAATACTGGAGGATCTGGCCCGGCAGGGTACGGCAGTAGTAATGGTTTCCCATGATGTTGATTTTGTGGCAGAACATGCCAGCCGGGTGGCCTGGATGTCCCGGGGCCGGTTAGTGGATGAAGGGAGTAAATACAATGTGCTGGGAGGTTCAAACTTTTATTCGCCTCAGGTAGGACGCCTTTTTAGCCATATAGCCAGCCAGGTTATTACCGTGGAACAAGGACGTCAGGTTTTGCGGCACATTATTAACTCCAGTTCGGAGAAGAGGGGTTTTCAGGAGATCTTATAAGTGGATTACCGGATATAGGTGATACAGTGGAGGATTTACCTGTTTTTCTACGGGGTATTAGTGGATTAAACCGGTTATTCGAAGATTTAGCAGCAGCAGGCTTTCTATCTAGAAAATATCTACTCTGGTTTAGTGGCAATGATTATAACGAAGTAATAAGGAGGAATTTGTGTGGGATTAAAACGGATTGTTCCCGGGCTAGTTGTAGCCATAATGCTGGTATGTTCTATGATACCGCCGGCCTATGGAGAATCTAATGGCCCGGTTGCTAATAGCATTCAGCAGGCGGTAACTTATCTAAAAGGGGTGCAAAATCCAGATGGCGGTTTTCCCTGGCAGGACGGGGATGAAACTAGTGATCCGGTCGCTACTGCCTGGGTAGTTATGGCTTTAAAGGCAGCCGGGGAAGATTCCCAGGGGAATACCTGGACTAAGGAAGGTAAACACCCGGTGGATTATCTGTGCCAAAAAACCCACTTGCTGGAAACCACCTGTGATTATGCCCGCACTGGAATAGCTCTGGCCGGGAAGGACAGTCCGGCTCATCTGTTACAGAAAATAGAATCTTTTCAACAGCCTAATGGGCACTTTAGTCAAACTGCTCTAGGAGAAGACGGTTTTATCAACTCTCACATGTGGTCGATATTAGCCCTACATACTAACGGTGTAAAAATTAGTCATCCGGAAAAGGCTTTACAATGGCTTTTATCCCGGCAAAATGAAGATGGTGGATTTGGCTGGTATGAGAATTTAGATAGTGATGCTGATGACACGGCAGTAGCAGTTCAGGTCATGGCTATTCTAGGTGAGAAGCCGGGTCAATCAACTTCTCTACAAAAGGCCTTAAATTATCTGAAAACATGCCAGCAGGCTGATGGTGGTTTTAATTCCGGTTGGGCTGATCGCCAGTCTAATACTAGTACTAGTGCCTGGGTATTACAAGCTCTGACGGCTGCTGGAGAAGATCCGTATAGTCAGAAGTGGTCAGTTAAAGGTAATAATGTAGTCGATTATTTATTCAGTTGCCAGGATAAATCGGGCTCCTTTCGTTGGATAGCAGGTGAAAAGAGCGCCCCCCTCCAGAGTACTGCCTTTGCTTTATCGGCTCTATCCTCTTTATCGGAAGTATCTTCTCGTTGGCCTGGCCGTAAGGCAGAAGTCAACCCTGATCCCTGGGTGGATAGCACCCGGAAACTGGCGACAGATTCCCAGGTAGAGGACAGGACCAGTCTTTTTTCTGATTTATCCCCAAATCATTGGGCGTATCAGGCTATTGAAGGACTGGCGGTTAACGGAATCGTAAACGGTTACCCGGACAAAACTTTTCGACCTGGTCAATCAGTTAGCCGGGCTGAGTTTACCTGTATGCTGATAGGATCTCTAGGTATAGATGAGTCAGAGAAAACAAATGGGGTGGCTTTCCCGGATGTTAATCACTGGCACTGGGCGGCCAGCTATATAGGGAAAGCTCATCAGGAGGGATATATAACAGGGCGGCCGGAGGGATTATTTGATCCGGATGGATTAATCAGTGGAGCAGAACTGGCATCCATCCTGGTTCGGGTGATAGATCCTGTTACCCAGGACAATCATAACAACCTTCCTTACTGGTATTCCGGTTATGTACAAACTGCTGACCGATGGGGACTGCTGTATCCTGATTTTGATCCTAACCGATCGGCTACGCGAGCTGAATGTGCCTACAGTCTGGCCGCTATTCGCACCATTTATCAAGACCAGGTCCAGCAGCAATAAAAGGAATTGAATATGAATAACAAATTTATAATAGCACTGCTAGGTGCCCTTTTGATTTTGCTGGCTAGTATCATTCCCCACAATCCTTTGTATCAGGCTAACTGGGCCTTACTGACCTCCCTCATTGTGGTTGTGTTGCTGGTTATTATTTTTTGGACCTATGATAAATCATCGCTGGATCTACGGCAGATATCCTTTTTGGGTACTATAGCAGCAGTAGCTGCTGCTTCCCGGGTAGCCTTTGTCGGTATTGCCAGTGTTCAACCAGCTACTTTTATCATTATAATGACTGGATATATTTTTGGCGGCCAGGCTGGTTTCATAACTGGAGCAGTATGTGCCTTAGTATCTAACTTTTTTCTAGGACAGGGTCCCTGGACTCCCTGGCAGATGTTGGCCTGGGGTTTATGTGGATTTATAGCCTCCTGGGTAGGTAAACCAAATCAATTTCGCCTTTTCCCGCTGGCTTTTTTGGGAATATTCTGTGGTTACCTGTTTGGTATGGTCATGAATACCTGGCACTGGGTAGCACTAGTTTATCCCCTTAATATAAAGACATTTCTGGCTACCTATGCTGCCAGCCTTCCCTTCGATACCCTGCATGCGGCAGGCAACCTGGCCTTTGTAATATTTCTGGGCCACCCGGTTTACTCTATTCTATCCCGCTTCAAAACCAAAATGCCCAACATCCCAATCTAAGGAAGCGAGGGGACGGTCCCTTTGCTTCCCTTGGGTGTGAGGGTGTGATTCTGATAAGATGCCGAGAAAACGGAGCAAAAAGATCATCCCCTTTGCTTCCCTCTGGCTTTCACCTGGTTCGCTCCAACAACCCGCTGTTTAGGTGCGGGCGCGTTGACGCTTACTTTTATATTTGCTAGTATTTTAAAAGATTAAGGGGAAAATATTTATGGTTTGGAGGAAAAAATGGAATGGCAGCCAAAAAGGGAATAAGTTATCGGGGTTCATCTGATTACATAGCTTCAGATGAATTAATGAATGGGGTTAATATTGCCATAGCCTTACAAAAACCGTTGCTGATAAAAGGCGAACCTGGCACGGGTAAGACTATGCTGGCCCAGAGTATTGCTGATTCGTTGGGTATGGACCTTTTAATCTGGAACATTAAATCGACCACCAAGGCCCAAGAAGGATTATATGTATATGATACTGTACAGAGGCTCTATGATAGCCAGTTTGGGGATAATGATGTCTCCGATATCAAACGCTATATTAAGCTGGGCAAGATGGGGGAGGCCTTTGTAGCTGATAAACCGGTGGTGTTATTGATTGATGAAATTGATAAGGCGGATTTGGAGTTTCCCAATGACCTATTGTGGGAGCTTGACCAGATGAGTTTTTATATTCCCGAGACCAAGGAAACAATTACTGCGAAGAATCGACCGATTGTAATAATAACCAGTAACGCCGAAAAGGAATTACCGGACGCCTTTTTAAGAAGGTGTATCTTCCACTATATTGCTTTTCCTGATCCAGAAAGTATGGCACGTATAGTATCGGTACACCATCCTAACCTGGAAAAGCATCTTTTGGAGCAGGCTTTGGATACATTTTACATGCTGCGTAATATTCCTAATATTCAGAAGAAGCCTAGTACTAGTGAGTTAATTGACTGGTTACAGGCCCTGGTAGTAGGAGGGGTTAATCCCAATCGCATCAGATCCGAAATACCGTTTTTAGGGGTTCTGCTCAAGAAAAATGAAGATTTGGATACCTTGCTTAATATGCTTCACAATAAGGCTCAATCCCGTAATCAAAATATCAGAAATACCGTTAACCGGTACCGTTATTAACGGTTTTAAGAGGTAACTATATGTTTACGCATTTTTTTTACGTGCTCAAAAATTATGGAATTCCGGTATCCATGAACGAGTGGCAGGTACTCCTGGAAGCCCTGGAACAAGGTCTGGCCGGGTCTAGTCTAACCGAATTTTATTATCTATGTAGGGCAGTGCTGGTTAAGTCAGAGGCCCATTATGACCGTTTTGACGTGGCGTTTGCCAGTTATTTCGGTGATGTAGAAACTCCAGAAGGATTACCAGATAAAATATGGGAATGGCTGGATAAAGAGTTACCACCCCTGGAAATTACTGATGAAATGCGGCGTAAACACCAGCAGCTTGATTTAGATGAATTAAAACAGCTTCTGGAAAAAAGGCTGGCGGAACAAAATGAAGAACATCATGGCGGGAACCGCTGGATAGGTACCGGGGGAACCTCACCTTTTGGACATTCAGGTTATCATCCGGGTGGTATACGCATCGGTGGGCAATCCCGTAACCTGTCAGCCGTTAAGGTGGCCGGGATGAGAAGATTTCAGGAGTTCCGAACTGATGAGACCTTGGGGGTACGCCAATTTCAGGTAGCCTTACGCAAGTTACGCCAGTTTACTACTCGTTTAGAGGGAGCTAAAACTGAGCTGGATCTGGAGGGCACTATTGACCAGACCTGTAAAAATGCTGGCCGCCTGGAGCTGGTCTGGGATCGTCCCCGGGAAAATGGGATTAAGGTACTGCTGCTTATGGATTCAGGAGGATCTATGGTAGCCTATAGCCAGTTATGCAACCAATTGTTTACAGCAGTAAATCGTTCCCACCACTTTAAGGATCTGAAGGTTTTCTATTTTCATAACTGCATTTATGACTGGCTGTATCATGACCCGTCCTGCCGGCAAAGTGATTTTACGGAAACCGAGTATATATTACAAACTTATAGCACCGATTATCGGGTTATTCTTGTTGGTGATGCCAGTATGGCCCCCTATGAACTGACGCGGCCCGGGGGGATTATTGAATGGGATTTATACAACGAGCGGCCCGGACAGGAGTGGCTCAGCCGTCTGCGGCGCCGTTTTGAATATTCAGTATGGCTTAACCCGATCTCCCGCCAATATTGGGACTGGATGGATGGGGCCTTTACTATCCGCAAGATCGGTGAGATCTTTCCTATGGAAGAGCTCACTGTGGACGGGTTGGAACGAGCGATAAAAAGCTTACGAAGCCGGACGGCTGTCAACCCGGTAGTCCTAAAATAAAATACCCTGAAATACTAAAAGAGAGGGAGAACTCCCTCTCTTTTCATATAATAATATGCCCGGTATGATGGAGGAGGCAAGAAGACGGTTCCTTCACTCCCTTAAAAAGGGAAAAAGAAGCAAAGGGACCGTCCCCTTGCTTCCTAAGGAGGCGGGAAAGGGAAGCTGGATTCCCTTTTCCGCCTTTTGGGCGGGTTTAAACCTGCTCAAAAGGAGAGAACTTGTTTACTATATGGTTAAATAGCAGGCTTAATTCTGAACGGTTGGCAACTGTTACCTGTAAAACTTGCACATCATTTCTGGATTTTATGCTGTCTAAAAAGGAATTTTCTTTGGCTTTTAGGACCCCTATTACTGGTAATGGAGATGTCAACAGCTCAAAAACCATGCATTGAAAGCGGTAGGCCTGGGCCTCAAAGACGCCTAATTCATCCATGATTATTAGATCTGGCTGGGATCCCAGGCATTTTTGCAGAACAGAAACTCCATAAGTCTCAAAGGTTTCGGTTATGCCAGTTAGCCGGTCTTCATTATTGTAACGGCATATCCAGGGGATATCAGTATAGTCATCTGCCGTCAGGCTTTGTAGTATGAAACTGCGTTTGTTATCAACCCGGAGCCGGGGAATAGTTTTAAACCCGGCTATTGACCCTTTAAAATTGCTCAGGCTCCGATTGATTATAGTGCTTTTGCCTACCTGGATTTTCCCGGTTAAGAAAATGTTTTTCATTTCTACCTGGCCTTCTGGATAATTAACTTAGTTTCCTGGTCAGATAAATTATAAAATAGGAACTCTTTGTAAAACTGCTTCATATCTTTTTCCAGGTCAATACTATAATAATCTGGATATAATATCCCGGCCAGCCACTTTACTCCTAATAGACGCATAACAGAAGGAGGGCGGTTAATCCAGTCGTAAGGCGCATTGGGAATCTCGTAAACTTGTTGATTTTGTACAGCCTGCAGATTGTTCCATTTACTGCTATTCGTTATACTGTTATAAACCTCATGGTGGCGATCCCCATCAGTACTGATAATTATAACCTGGGGATCCCATAGCAATAGTTGTTCCAGGGAAACCTGCATTCTTCTGATATTTTCGCTTTCGTTAGGGTTAGCTACATTTAATCCTCCCGCCAAATCAATAGCTTCCGAATTTACGGTTCCTTTCCTTTCCGTCTCTAACCCTGCTGGGCCTTCGGCATAGTATATCCGAACCCGGTCATTTTCTGGGATGTTTTGCAACCACCGGTCAATTTCCTTCCAGGTGTTGGTACAGTAGTCGGCCAGTTTACCAGCCCGTTCCTCTTTTTCCAGCAGACCTCCTAGAAAACGGTAGGCCTGATCCATGTTTTTCAAACTTCCATCCACCATTAAAACTGGTATATCCAGCTGCTTTTGTATTGCATCAGCATCAGCAATGTACTGGGGGGATACATCCCCCATACTAATAATTACATCAGGGTGTACTTTAATAAGTTCCTCAATATTACCGGTATTGCTGTTGCCGTTCCATCGTCCCAGCACAGGCAAGTTATGGTATTCGGAAAGAATATATTTCTTTTCCTCATCTCGTAAAGGAGAATTCCACCCGGCTAGTTTTTCCGGAGCCAGGGTATAAACAAAAATACTACCTACCGAAGAAGTCGCATAAACTTTGTTAATGTGCCGGGGGATGCGGACCTCTCTACCGGCCATATCTTTAATCTCTACATAATCACTGTCACCAGTAGTTTCCGGGTTATTGCATCCTGTAACCGAAAACATCAGCAGCATAATCAACATGGACATCGCCATTAACCGTTTTAGCATAATACACCTCCAGGCAATCTTAATTAAGCCACTACGGGAACACAGATTCTTATTTCTTCACCGTCTTTATCAGTAGTATGAATTACTTCTACATTCACGTCATATACAAAACTTAAATTAGCCTCAGTAATTACTTCATCAGGTGAACCCACCATATAAACATGACGGTCTTTAAGCATCACTACTTTGCTGGCATAGTAAAAGGCATGGTCAGGAAAATGGGATGCCATAATGACCCCCAGCCCTAGGGATGCCAGTTTGTGGATATATTTTAATACCCGGGCCTGGTTACCAAAATCAAGGTTAGAAGTCGGTTCATCTAGTACTAATATTTCTGGCTCCTGGGCCAGAGCCCGGGCAATCAAGACCATCTGCCGCTCTCCACCGCTAAGCTCGGTAAAAATCCTTGGCTCCAGGTGTTCGATATCCAGCATCTGCATAGCTTGACGAGCAATATGAATATCATATTTAGAGGGAACGGCAAAGTTATTAATATGAGCAGTGCGTCCCATTAAAACAACATCCAAGACGCTGAATGGAAATGGGGGAGTGTGACACTGGGGGACATAGCCCAAAAACCTTGCTTTTTCCCGGCGGGTTAAATGGCTAATATTACGACCGTTGAGCAACACTTCTCCCTGGTAGGGCTTTAGAAGACCAAGGATAGCTTTTAAGAGGGTGGTTTTCCCGGTTCCATTAGGTCCAAGTAAACAAACTACCTCACCAGAATTAACATCCAGGGAGACATCGGAAAACACTTTATTTTGTTGATATCTAAAAGATAGTTCACGGGCTTCCAGTTTCACTGCCAACCCCTCCTGCCATTTGCTAACATATATAAGAAAAAAGGTGCTCCTATTAGTGAAGTAAGAATACCCAGGGGTATCTCTACTGATATAAGAGTACGGGCCAAAGTATCCACCAGGAGCAAGAACGAGCTGCCGATTAGTAGTGATACCGGTAAAAGAATCTTATAGTCTGGTCCGACAATGGCACGGGCTAGATGAGGGATAACTAGTCCTACCCATCCGATGATTCCGCTGATGGAAACTGCCGATGCAGTAAGCAAGGTAGCCGAACAAATTACCAATCCTCTTAAACGATGAGTATTAACCCCCATGGCTTCAGCTTCCTCATCACCAAAAGAGAGCACATTTAGTCGCCAACGAATGAGGTAGAGGGGAATTAACCCTACCAGCATAGGCAGTAATACAAACTTCATATCTCCAAAGTCCAAAGAAGCTAGGCTTCCCATTAACCAATAAGTGATGGCCGGCAATTTATTAAAAGGATCAGCAATATATTTAATCAAAGAAACCAGGGATGAAAACAGGGTCCCTACCAGAATTCCCCCCAGAGCCAGAATTAGTGCGGAATCATTTTTTCTTATCCTGGTGCTGATGATATAAGTTACTAAAACAGCTAACATACCAAAAAAGAAAGCTGACAACTGTATTCCCACCATGCCCCAGGAATTTACTATGGCTAAAGCTGCTCCGAAACCGGCCCCGGCCGAAGCTCCTAATATATCCGGGGATACCAGGGGATTTCTGAAAATTCCCTGGTAAGCGGTACCTGATACGGATAGAGCGGCACCGATTAACACTGCCCCTAGAATCCGAGGCAGGCGTATATCGAACACCACCGTTGCTATGGTGGAAGGGATAGTTAAAGGAGCTCCTGTTATCCTGGAAATTACCAGTGCTACTATTTGCTGTGGATATACCTGGTAACGACCCAGCATTAAAGCCACAAAAATCAGGAGTAACAAAGTAGCAATTAGGATGGGCTTCAGGCCCTTTATTGTTTTGGTATAAAATGTGATTGCTGGTTCTGCCATGTTTATACTCCTTTGAAGTAGACAGAAAATCTAAACTAGATAATGATACCGGGATATTAAATCCAACGTATCTTTCTTACGAATAGGCAGGTACCCCAAACTCTAAAATAATCCTTAGCATACTATCCGGGTCGACGCTTCTACCAGTTACAAAACCGCACAAGACGTCGACCTCGTTGATATGGTATGCTGTTATGATACTAGTCTTAAATTTAAACTTTCCGGTCAGTATAGGGCTCTGTTTGAAACATTTCCATCAACAAATCACTGGTAAATGAATACCAGGGATGGCGGCTGGCTTTTCTAACCTCCTGGGCAAAGGTAATAACCCATTGCCCCAGGTGCTTTTCGATAAATTGCTGTTTGTACTGCAAAAAATCACCCGCGGGGTTAGCAGCAGCCATAGCTTCTAGATAAGCCAGGAACCAGGTTTCTACTGCGATATGGTCGGGCATATCGCCAAAATCACTGGCTAGTTGTAAACCTGCTTCCAGGTAACTTTGGCTTACTTCTACTGCGGCCGGGCCTAATACGGTCCCTTTTTGCATACTTATTTCATGGCCCCGGTAAACAGATTCATAAGGAGGAACCTCTACATGGCTGGGCCCAACGAATAGGCGGCAATACTCCACTTCCAATTCATCCAAATCACTAGGAATAGGAGCAGTTTTTTTAAACGCTTCATCGTACAGACCTTGCTCGATAGCAGACAGTAACTCCTGATTAGGATAAGATAGTGCCAGAGCCAGTAATTCGTATCGATGTTGCCTAAGCATAAAATTCATCCTTTCCGACTAAAACAGGGGGCCTTTTACGGCTACGATAAAATGCATCATTTTTGAAGCAATTTCTCCGATTACTACACAGATTAGTCCAATGTTAAGAGCAGCTATCTGACTGTTTCCCTGACCTTTAAATGATTTTGCCATCAGATAAGCCGGAACCAGCAAACCGATAATTACCCGGACTAAGGTTCCTAACCAAACTGAAGGAACAGCTGTTCCCCGGGCAGCAAGAGCTGACATGACCATTCCTACCTGAGCTTCGTAAGCAATATTTATGATGATACTGACCAGAATCACCAGGAAAACCCCTACTGTAATTGAACGTAGAAAGTCGGATGATACTTCTTTAGCTGCCAGTACCAGGAACAATAGTCCACCCATCAGCAGCCCGGAAAGAATATCGACCAGTACTACCATGGTGGTATTCCAGGCGGGTATGGCTTGGGTAGAAGCATAAATCATACCCATGCAAATAAAGGTACCCACACCTGCCAGGACAGCTACATAAAGCAGGGGATCGATACGGTGAAGATCTTTTTGTTCCTTTTTTTTGGCTAGAAGGAAATAGAGCACAGTACAAGCGGTGAAAGCCCCGGCGAATAATCCTTCTCTTGACAACCAGGAACTAGGATTAGCGATCAGGTTCATAAATCTATCCATACGGCCTAGGTGAATTGTAGCGAAAGCTACTCCTAATACGGCTAAAACAACTGCTACCAGCAAAATTTTGGGGGCAGAAGCTCCAAAATTTTTGCGATCTATAATGCGGCCAACCGTAAACCAGACCATCAGTCCGATAGATGTTCCCAATAGCAGGTAACTTAATGCCAGGCTATAGGCTATTTCCATAATCTACTCGCCTCCTTAAAACACATAATGGGTTAATGGATGAGTACCCTGTTCTGGTAATAGTACTTTACTGCTGCGGTGATTAATCAACTGTGCTACCTCGGAATTGGGATCATTCAAATCGCCAAACTTAATGGCCCGGGTCGGACAGCATTTTACACACATGGGAAGTTCTCCTTTGTCTATGCGATGAGCACACATGGTACATTTATCGCTGACTCCGGCATCTTTATCAAATTGTGGGACATCATAGGGACATACCCAGGCACAGTACTGACAGCCAATGCATTTGCTTTTATCCAGATCAACGATACCATCTTCACGTTTGTGCATAGCACCGGAAGGGCATGACTTTACACAGGGAGCATCTTCACAATGCTGACATGGTACTGGAGTCCAATACATTTTCAGATTAGGGTAGACCCCGACCGGTTTGTCAAAATGTATATTTCCTTGCGGGTTTAGTACTCGCATCCGGGCTATCCCTAAGGGGACATTATTCTCCATCTTGCAAGCGACTGTGCAGGTTCGGCAACCTACGCACCTTTTCATATCAATAACCAGAGCATATTTTTTACTCATTATTCAGTCCCCCCTTTCTTAAGCTTTTTCAATTTCGACCAGATTGTCATATGGAGCATAGTTGCTTTCAAAAACGGCATCTTGAACTGGATTTAATTCCATATGAGTCAAAGAGGGCAGATGACCGTCTTTAAACTGTTTTTTCCAGAAGCCTTCGTAAATATTTACGCAACCTTCCTGCATACTTTCAGTGATACGTGCTCTTAAAACCACATGACCACGGTCGTTAAACACTTTGACCATATCGCCGTCTTTAATATTGCGTTTATCGGCATCGGCTTTACAGATATCCACTCTCGGTTCCGGATTGACTTCCTGAATCCAGGGTAGAGTTGCATGCTGGGAATGAACCGTAAATACACTATGAACATTCATAAAAGTAAGAGGATATTTTTCGGCTTTAGGCTTACGGTTACTTTCAAGTGGTTCTACATAAACGGGCAGGGATTCACCCAGTTCATGTAAAAAGTCCAGATAAATTTCCAGCTTACCCGATTTAGTAAAATACTTTTGATCTTCAAAAGGAATAAAATCTTCCGGATAAAGAGCTGAAGTTACTCCAGTTTCCCATAATTCCTTTTTATCAATATCGCGCAGGCGATCTTCCAGGAAATTATCGATGACTTCGTTGATACTGTCTTCTACTGACCCCCAGTACTTGCCATAACCCATACGTTCGGATATTTCCGCATATATGGTATGATCCTGCTTAGTTTCCCACATGGGTTTAATGCACTGTTTCCGTAACTGGAAATAGAAATTAGACCAGGAGGCTACTAGTTCACCTTCCTGCTCATACCAGGAACAGGCGGGCAGAACCACATCAGCATAAGTGGTAGCATCATTCATTAACTGTTCATTAACCACAATCAGCTCCAGCCGGGGAGCGATTTCATTGATAAACTTATTGTAATTAGGCATCTGGGTTCCGTAATTGTAATGGTTAAACCATATACCCCGGATCGGATAAGGTTCATCTTTAGGTATTTTTTCAAACATATGGCTGCCCACAACCATTTTTTCTTCATATCCTTCATCCAAACGAGGGTTTAACCAGCAGGGAGGAGTACCGGCGATAGTTTTAAATAGGGTACCTCCTGCCCAGGAAACCCCTCCACCTCTTTTGCCGTGGTTACCACATATAGCTCCCAGCAGGATAGCATTTCTAAAGGCTTGATGCCCTTGCCAGTAGCGATTAGCACCTTGGCTGATTTTAATAGCGGCTGGATTGGTGGTGGCATACTCAATAGCCAGTTTAGTAATAACTTCTACTGGTACTTCACATACCTGGCTGGCTTTTTCCGGTGTCCACCGGGAGATATAATCAGCAATTAAATCCCAGGCAGTACGACACTCCGCCCGGGTACCATCTGCCAGGGTTACTTCTACTTTGCCTGACAAGGCCTGGCCCGTACCTCCCCGGGGACGAATAGCACCAGTAACTGCATCAATTGCTATATACTCATCGGCACTGCCCCCATTCAGGTCGTTAGGGGTTAAGAACTGGCCGTTATCAGTACGGACCAGGTAAGGACCGGTAGTATTATCAGTTAAGAATTTTTTGTCATGCAAGTTTTTGTTTAATATAACGTTCATCATACCCAGCAATAAAGCTGCATCAGTTCCAGGGCGTAAAGGTACCCACTGATCGGCTTTAGCGGCAGTATTGGAAAAACGGGGATCGATGACGATTAGCTTCATACCATTTTCCTTAGCATCCCATATAAAACGGCTATCATTAAGAGCTGTTTCCGCATAGTTACAGGCAATGAAAATAGCCAGTTTCGAATTCATCAAATCCGGCCAGGGATGACCATCCTGCAGCATTCCGGTAGCAGGGAAAAAGCCTACATTAGAAGCTAAATCTCCCATAATACCAAGATTAGTCAAAATAGTACCTTTCATAACATTGGCAATCCGGTGGGAAATAAGCTGTCCAAACACACCATAGTCACCGGTCATGCTGATCCAGGACATAGCTCCGTCACCATATTTTTTCTGGATTGACTTAATTTTTTCAGCGATATAATCATAAGCCTCATCCCAGGATACTCGTTTCCATTTGCCTTCTCCCCGTTCTCCTACTCTCATCATGGGATATTTGACCCGGTCAGGGGAGTAGGTCTTCTGCATAGCGTTGGATATACCTTTCAGGCAAATCCGGTTATACCTGGGATCGGGAAACTCAGCCGGTTCTACCTTGACAATGCGTCCGTCTTTAACGTGTACCAGATGCCCGCAACTATTAACACAGTTGGGAGCACAGGTAGTACGTACCAGTTTTACGCCTTCTTCTGTGCTGGCAGCGGCCTTAGCCTGAGCCGGTTCAAAAACCTGGCTAAATTGACAGGCTCCATAGGTTACCGCGGCGGTGGCTGCCGAAGCCTTAACAAAGGTACGTCTATTCATCTTTAGCTTATTGTCTTCCACATACAGCACCTCCCATTGTTACATTGTTGATTCATGCCATGTGAGCCTCGGTTTATTACGGTTGTTACTGCACCTCATACATATTGGTTGACCAGTATCAGAGCAACTCCAAAAATGCTGTCCGCACTGGGAACAACGCCGGCGTTCACCCTCTAATAAAGGTATTCGCTGGGGTGGTGCATCATTGGGGATAGCCCAGTCTACGGTAATGGCCCTGGCCGGGCAGATGGCTGCACATAACCCACACATATTGCAGGCGGTCGGATCTACGGACAGTTGTACCGAGTCATCCCGTTGCACCATTTTCATGGCTCCCGACGGACAAAGTGTGGCACAACTGTTGCAAAAACTACAATCGGGTCCTATTTCCGGATGTCGTAAATAACCAGGTTCCAATATTTTTGCCTGGTCAGGATCCAGGTGGGATACAATATGGGTAAAGAGTTTACGACGCAGAGACAGGCTTTGGGCAAAGGGGTTATTCTCTTTATCTACCGTTTCCCCCAGAAGTAACTGAGCAGCAACCTGTTGAGCCTCCCGGGTAAAAGACCGGAGAAAACCTCTTCTGGTATAATCCACCGGCTGCTGATCGTTATCTATAAATTCCGGTGCCAAATCCTGAACCTGGAAGCAGTTGGCTTCAGGTGGGTAGATACGGGCCAACTTTTGCCAGGTATTATTCCAGTTAGTTTGGCCGGAATGGCAACTACAGCCTTTACAAACCTCCGGCTGGTAAAGTATACTAATCTTGGAAATATCTCGCCTTAACAGATAAAGAATTAACTCCGGGGTTAGTTCACCCAGGCAGTTAAGCTTGAGAGCATCTTTAATCGGAGCGGTATTATGACAGCTAATCCATAAACAGGGGCGCGGATCTTTGCCAGCGCTGATCACCTTGGCAACCGCGTCCCATAACTCATCCATGACTCCGGTGGGGCAGGCTACCGCACACAGCCCGCAGGCTATGCAATCTTTAATCTCTACGCGGTTTCCTTTTTGCTCTATACCCTGTACCGGGCAAACATCAACACAGGAGCTACATAGCTGTCTGCCCGTGCGCACATTAAGGCACAGATGGTTATGCAGGTTAATCTTACCTTTAGGGGTATTTTCCGGTTGATTAATGAGGTCCAGCAGTCTGGTCAGCATTTTTTCACCTCCTTTCACTGGCCAAAATTCATTGAAAAAATCACCCGGCTCTTACGCATTTAACTTTCGAGCCATCCCGACAAAACCCTTCGAAAGGTAAAAATGTTTACCGGTAATTGTAAAATAGGATTACATTTAAACAAAAAAGAGATGACCATTTGGTCATCTCTTTTGTTCACTAATCATGGAACGGGCGAAAAACAAAGGGAACAGTTGACTGTTCCCTTTGTTTTCGCCTTCTAATCCCCTTGCTGATACCTATTATCTATACTTTGAAGAAAACTCCGCTGGACATTTTTTTGTAGTAATCAAGGTGGTTAGACATGGCTTCTTCCGCCCGGCTCACATCTTGTTCCACTATAGCCTGGTAAATATTTAGCAGGCTTTGATTTAATACCTGTCTGGTTTTTTCCGGAGCCGGTACGGTCATGGCATATAATTCCTGCGCCATGGTGGTAGCGTGTATGGTAATGATAATCAATGGATTGTGGGTGGCAGCAGCTACCTGGCGATGAAATTCGATATCCTGGCTGTGGTATTCATAATCATTTAGGTCCTGATAATTAATAGGCAGAGCTGCTGCCATAGCCTGTATATCCTCTGCAGTGCGGCGCATAGCAGCCAGGCCACAACCTTTTACTTCGACCATAGAACGAATTTCGCTAAGATGAGTACTAGTGATCTGATTACTGTTAAGGGATAGGGCCAGATACCGGCCTAGATAATTGGTGACTTGTTCAATATTACTGCTGCTTACATACCAGCCCCCCTGACAGCCCTGTTTAGAGCGGAGAAGATTTTCTCTTTCTAAAGTCTGTAAGGCATTACGAACGGTAGGGCGGCTTACACCATATTCTTCAGCCAGGGCGGTCTCAGCCGGCAGCTTCTGTCCTAGCTTTAGTTCGCCCCGTAAAATGGAATTGACCAGATCCTCTGCTATTTGATCACTTACGTTGCGTATTTCGGTTGGTTTTTTCAAAAGGGATACCTCCTTGGACTCTTAATCCCTACTTTTAACACCTTTATAAAACCGGGCCACTGCTTCATCACTAATGTAACCAGCCTTAATATCGTGTTCAATTGCGGAGGTTAAACGTTCTTTTGCCGGTCCGTATCCTCCTCCTCCGCCAGCTACCTGTCGGAGAATGGTTCCCCGGGGAAGGGGACCTATCAGGTCTTTACCGGCCGGTTTGATTTTCTGACCATTTGGAAAAGTTATGTCCAGGCGGTTAGTACTACCTGGATGTCCCCCGGCTAATCCAAAAGCCGCAGCCTCAGGTACTATACCATCGCCAAAAATATTAGCATATATTTCTGCCTCGGTTATTTCAACGATAGTTTCTACTCCTAATCCACCCCGCCACTTGCCTGGGCCGGCTGAATCCCGGGCAAATTCAAACTGGTGAAATAAAACCGGGTTTTCCAGTTCGAACATTTCGGGATCCTGGGCGGTGATACCTCCGCCTCCACCAATTAAGCCCAGATGTGACCAGCCATCATACCTGCAGCTGGCACCGCTGCCTCCTTTACAGGCATTGATTAGCATATCAGCGAAGTGGCGCTGCCGGCGGGTATCATAGCCGGACAACATTACACACAAAAGGGGATTCCATCCGGCTGTAACTCTATGGGGAATAGCTTGAAATAAAGCCTTTAAAACTACTGCCCCGATCTGATCAGTTAAATGGTTACCAAAACCTGTAGCCGCTGGAAAAGCCGGGTTTAAAATACTACCCTCGGGAACGGTAAAACTTAACGGCTGCATCATACCTTGGTTTTTAGGAAAAACGTTTTCCAGACTCATCAGTAAGGCTAGTAGCGAACCAGAAACGGTTACTGCCAGGGGAGCATTAACATAACCTGAAGTCTGAGGGGAAGTGCCACTATAGTCAAAATTTATCCTTCCGTCCTGAACAGTTAAACAAAGCTGGATTTGTAAAACCTTTTCAGGATCTATGCCGTCACCAAAGACTGAATGAGAGGATTTATATATCCCTTCAGGGATGGCGGCAATCTGTTTTTTCATAGAAAGCTGAGAAGACTCAAATAGGTAAAACAGATTCGCAAAAAATTCAGAGCGGGTGTAATCATTAATTAGATTTTCTAATTCCTGTCTAGCCAGGTGGCAGGCTCCCATCATGGGTTTAATATCTTCTTTAACTATAGGAAGCCGTATATTGGCAAATACCAGATCCCATACATCACGGCGCAACTGACCCTTTTCACATATTTTAAGTGGGGTCAAACGTAAAGCCTCCTGCCAGATCTCCTGGGCGTGCGGGTTATAGCCACCTGCTACTGCTCCGCCTACGTCAGCCTGATGGGCATTTACGGCTACAAAGCAAATCAGCTCATTCTGCCAAAAAACTGGTTCTACTATCTTAACATCAGATGTCTGATTTCCACCGGTAAAAGGATCATTATGAATAATTACATCACCGGGATAAAGTTCTTTGGCAAAATAATCAGCGATAGCCTTTATCGAGGAAGGCACTGTATAAGCCATGATGGGTATAAACTCACTTTGCTCCCAAATACCACCGTCTGGGCCATAGATGCCGGTACAAAAATCCCGGGCTTCACTCAGATTAAGTGAACGACAACTATGTATCATAGCCATAGCCATCTGGCGAGTAACTGATTTTAATTTTTTTTGCATGACTGCAGCCGATATGGGATCCACCATTGCAGTTACCATCTCCTTAATACATAGCCAGGCACTTTACCCGATTTGTTCCATGATAAAACTATTATCGTCTGGACAGGAGAGAACGAATCCGGTAGGTACTACTACGGTAGAATGGCGCTGTTCTATAAGAGCCGGACCGAACAGCTTGTAACCGGGATATAGAGCGTCACCGTCATAGACGGGAATCTCCATATAAGAACCTACTTCCTCCAGGCAAGCTAAACGGCTGCCTTTTAAAATTAGATGCCGATTATTTTTAACTTCATTTTTAAAAATAGGTGGCTGCCAGCTAGTGCCCTGAACGACAATAGAGAGACCTACTATTTCGATTTCTGTATCCAAATCAGCCAGATCATATCCGTAGGTATTATAGTGATGATTATGGAACAAATTACTTAGTACCTGGCTATCCAACCGATCAAATTCCAGGATGTCCAACCCTAGCTCGTAATGCTGGCCCTGATAACGAAGAAAAATCTTTTTTTTAGTTACAGACAGGCTTTCATAAGGGGCCTGCTGTAAGGCATAAGACCATAATTTCCCATAAAGTGATTCTAACTCTAACCAATCAAAATCATTAATAGAATGAAAATAGTACTGGTAATAATCACGTCGGTAACTGCAGCAAAGCATACCCAGGGCACACATAACCGATGATTCACGGGGAAGGATCAATCGGCGAATTCCTAGTTCTTTAGCCACATAAGCCGCGTGCAGCGGACCCGCCCCGCCACCGACTACCAGAGTCATGTGCCGGGGATCATAACCCTTTTCCAAAGTAATCTCTTTGATTCCGGCTGCCATTTCAGTGTTTACCATCCGGTAAATTCCCTGGGCAGCGGTAACTATGTCAATATTTAATGGATCAGCGATGTTAGTTTTTATAGCTTGGCAGGCAGCCTCAGTGTCTAACTGTAAACGTCCTGCTAAAAAATAATCGGGATTAATGAGTCCAAGGACTAAATCGGCATCAGTACAAGTAGGATGTTGTCCACCTGACTGGTAACAAGCCGGGCCGGGCCAGGCCCCTGCACTGGATGGACCCACATGAAGTAATCCCCCATTATCTACCCAGGCAATACTTCCACCGCCGGCACCGATGGTATTTATATCAATTACGGGCATACCTAGCCAAAGTCCATCTATAGTAGCGCAATCACTCATCCCCGGAGTACCAGCTTGGACCAGGGAAACATCAAAACTAGTCCCCCCCATATCCATAACAATGGCGTTTTCTATCTGAATACTGGTCGAGAGATATTTGACCAGGGCTGTACCAGCCGCTGGTCCTGACAACAGGCTCATAACTGGTAACTGTAGGGCCTGGTCAACTGCTACCGTACCTCCATTGGACTGCATGATAAGCATATTACCATTAAAACCGGCTAGTCTTAATAGGTCTAATAGCTGAGTTAAATAACTTTGCAAAACAGGGGCAACATAAGCATCCAAAACCGTAGTACTTACCCGGCGGTACATATGTACCCGGGGCAGAACCTGGTGGCTGAGGCTTATGTGTACCCCGGGTAAAAACTGTCTGACTAATGCGGCTAAAGCCTGCTCATGTTCAGGATTTATATAACTATGAGCCAGGGTAATCGCTATGGACTCAATGTTCTGGTCGGCTAATTCCTGTAATTGTTGCTGGGTATGTTCGTGATCAAGGGGTCTAAGAACCTGCCCTAAGTAGTCCATCCGTTCCCGAATAGGAATGCGCCACCATCTTTCTATCAGGGGGTCAGGGGAGCTGCGGTGATTATTGTATACGTCATCTCGCACGCCCTGGCGCATTTCCAATAAATCGATTAAACCTTCTGTAGTTAATAAAGCAGTCCGGGCACCGCTACGAGTCAAAACTGCATTTGTAGCAACGGTTGTACCATGCACGATCAAATCAACCTGGCCTAAAAACTGGGATAAAGTCATATTTATTTCCTGGGCTAATTGTTCCAGCCCGGAGATAATACCATAATCAGGGGAAACGGGGCTAGACAGAGATTTATAACTCATATAAGAGGTATCATTCCCAATCATAAAATAATCTATAAAAGTACCGCCTGCATCAATTCCTAAAGTATAACCCATCTTGATACCTCCTTAGGAAGCAGGGGGACATCCCTTGTTTCCCATTTGCTTTTCCCGCAAAGGGGACCGTCCTCTTGTTTCCTATTATTTTATATTACCTGGTTAACCAGTTCAAAGGTGTCGTGGATAGCATCTAATACCTGGGCAGGTTGGCGGGCATCTCCCAGTAAATATAGCTGGGGTACGCTGCCTTCCAGCAGGGAAAATAGTTGTTTACTGGATTGGCTGCCGGTAGCGGTAACTACAGTATCGGCCGGGAGCCAGCGGCGTGAACCATTATGTTCAACCTGAATTCGCCCTGGTTCTAGGGAGATTACTTTGGTTTGGTCATACATATTTACTCCCAGTAGGTTAAGATGTTTAAGGGTGGCCCAGCGTTGTCCCTTTAGCATATCACGGGCCCATCCGCGTTTCATTTCCACCAGGTGTATCTGGTAGGCCCCCCTGGTTAGTAGCTGTCTCAGGATGTCGGGTTCCTCTGCCTGGTGCAGCAGCATAAAACTAAGGGCTTCCGGGCTGATGGTTCCCTGGGTAGCCAGGTAAAGTGCAGTTTCGCAACCGGTTGAACCACCGCCTATGACTACTATATTAGGGCCCTTAACGGATTGCCCCTTCAGGACTGACCAGGCATCGATGACCGTGCACTGATCTTTTGCCGGTAGGGCAGGTTCATGTGGTTCAGCACCGGTAGCTATGAATACTATCTCTGGTTCCATACTCATAATCGTCTCGGGAGTAGCATTTGTGCTGTATCGGATGGAAACATGTAATTCCTTTAGTTCTTCTTCATAAAATTCAATCAGGCTTTTAAATTCGCTTTTTCCCGGAGGAACAGCAGCAATATTCCATTGCCCACCTACAGTAGCCTTTTTTTCTAACAAAGTTACCTGGTGTCCTTTTAATGCGGCTATCCGGGCTGCTTCCAACCCAGCCGGGCCGCCCCCAATTACTAATACATTTTTTGTAGAGGATGGTATCCGTAATTCCCTGGGTGCTTCCAGACCCGCCTGGGGGTTTATTGCACAGGTGACCCCCAGTTTTTGAGCTTCCGGGTTAAATACGCTTTCCAGGCAGTTCATGCAGGCAATGCAGGGGCGGATTCTTTTAGACTGGCCGTTACGGGCTTTGTTCCCCCAGTAGGGATCAGCTAAAAAGCCCCGCACCACAGATACTAAATCAGCTTGACCCCACTGCAATATCTGTTCAGCTACCTCCGGGTTATTTATTCGGTTACCTGCTGCTACAGGTATACTGACACATTCTTTTATTTTTCCGGCCAGGTAGGCATAGTTACCCCGGGGGACCTCGGCTTGTATTTGGGGAACGCGGGACTGATGCCAGCCTCCAGTTACATTAAGCAGGTTAAGGGAGGCTTTTTCTAATTCCCGGGCAAAAACTTGTAGTTCCTTCCAGGTGTTACTTCCCGGAACGAAGTCATTACCACTTAAACGCATACTGATAGGCATATCTGGGCCCACAGCACTACGTATGGCCTGTATTACTTCCAGACCGAAGCGCATGCGATTTTCCATATTGTTTCCGTAGTGATCCTTGCGCTGGTTAGTTAAAGGGGACAGAAACTGGCTGATCAGGTAGCCGGTACTGCCTATGACCTCTACCAGATCATATCCGGCTTTCTTAGCCCTGCCGGCAGCCTGGGCGAAAGTTTGTAGCAGGTTTTGGATATCTTCTATGGATAGCTCGCGGGGGATTTGCCTGGTTAATCCTGAGGGAACCGGGGAAGGAGCAACTACTTCGTAGCCACCAAGGTAAGCCTGGGAATAGGCTCCCGAATGAAAAAGCTGAATGCCAATTCCGGCTCCGCCTGCCTTGACCCTGGATACCAGTTCCTGGTGACCAGGTATAAATTCGTCAGCGTGGATTGATACAAATCCGCCATAAACACCAGCCGGCTCTATAGCGGTTCCCCCAACCATTACCAGTCCGGCTCCTCCCCGGGATCTTTCTTCATAAAAGCGGATAAGGCGTTCATTAACTTTTCCATCGGGGCTATAGGAAAGGTGCATGGCAGAGAGGATGATTCTGTTTCTCAATCTCAGTTTACCTATATCGATGGTTTCAAAAAGCATAACATTCCTCCTATTGTCAAAATACAGTATAATTACCAGCTTACCGATAGAGCATAGCAACTATGTTTTCTACCAGTAGTATACCTCAGGTTTACTTAAAATGCTCAGCCCCTATATATTTTTATTATCAAATATCAATAAGCGTACTATAATTTTTTACCACATAAACCAGGTGGGCGAAATTTTTTATGGTTAAGGGAATAAATCATCGCAGATAAGGAGAGCACGAGAGAATTAAACTCTATCTAAATGGGGATAAGACGATAACAACAACATATTCCCAAATAAGGAAGCCTAACAAGTTATCCGTAATACTGCAGCCTAAATAGGGAGATAGGGAACTATAGCCGGAATATGCATAATCTGGAGACAGGTAGCCCGCTTGTAGGAATATACAGGCTATAATAAAGATATTCCGGAAGGTTTTTTAAACAGGGAGAATGGGGATTATTCCTATGGGGTATTTATTTTAGAGTGGTTATTTTATAATGATTTGGAGGAGTAGATATCTTGAAGGGATAAGCTAAAGATAAGTTATTAAGTCTTTTTAACCAGTACTAAGATCTAAAGAGTTTTTTCTTAGGCTTTGAATATAGTTGGGCTTTTTGCTATAGTGTTTAAACAATTGGTGGGAAAGGTAGTGTAATGATGGCAGTAACCCTGGGGCTCTTTGCCGGAGTCATCTTTTTACTGTACTCAATATATTTTATTCAGATTATAAAAGGCTCTCCAGGAGAATTTGAAACGGATTTGCTTAAAAGTTTTGCCGCCTGGATGATAGAAAAAGGGCCGGCTGCCCGGGGACAGGTATGGCGCATGATAGGGTTCTCAGCTATTTTGGAGATTATATATTTTGTACTAGTATTTACCGTTATATCTAATCCGGTTATGCAAATGGTTACCGGTTTTTTTACGGGTGTAGAGGTTATTCACTTATCCAAGGTAAGCCTGGCTTTTAGACGATTCTTCCAGGGGAAGAGTATGCTAAAAGAGGTATTCAACTGGCGGATAGAAAGATTGAGTGCGGTTTTCTTTTTCACTCATTCACTACTGGTTATTTTTAGCCTGATCTGGGGTTAAAAAACCGGAGGACTTACTGGAAGGGGATGTATAATCTGGCTAAAGTATACAGAAAACCTCCCTGGGGGTTATTTGATATTATCATCGTATACCTGGGTATAATTTTGGCCGGAATTATTTTTGGCATGCACGGTGACGGGTTATTAATTTGGCTTACTCGTTTTGGGATTAAAGATACTCCTTTAATGTATTTTATTCTGGGATTTATGGTGCAATTTACGGCTACCATACTATTAGTAATTATCATGGCAGGTATCCGGGGGGCCAGTTTAAAAGATCTGGGGATAAATATTCCCGGTGGCAGGTTGTTTGTAACTTATGGTCTAATCGGGGGTATGGGACTACTTCTTATCATATTGATTTTAAGCTACCCGGTAAACTTGTTACAGCCCGATATTCAACCCCAGGTATTTGAGCAAATGCTGCGTTCCACAATCTCTGGCCCGTCTTTTTTAGTATTGTTTATTATGGGGGCGGTGCTGGCACCACTATCAGAAGAACTTTTTTACCGGGGAATGATTTATCCGGTGCTGCGTTATCCCTTGGGGCCGATCTGGGGAGCCTTAGTAGCTGGATTAATCTTTGGGGCGGCCCACTGGGATGTATGGAGGGCTATACCCCTGGCCGTAGGGGGAGTAGTATTATGCTATCTCTATGAAAAATCCGGCAGCATATTTGTAACCGCCCTGGCCCATGGTATCTGGAATGGGATTATGGCAGGGGCTGTTTATATCAGTATGACCCATGTGGTGTAAAAGTAGATTGACAAACACCAGCAGGAGTACTATAAAAATTAAATAGGATTATCTCTATTCCTGTTTCCTTAAGCCATATTTATATGTAGCTATTTTAATTTATAAAACTGTTAGGGGAGGTTCTATCATGCCCATCTATGATTATAAATGCGAAAAGTGCGGTCGTTTCGAAAAAATGCAAAAGATAACCGAATCGGCCTTAACTGAATGTCCTACTTGTGGTGGTCAAGTCCAGCGTTTGATCAGCAAAAATGTAGGTATTATGTTTAAAGGTTCCGGGTTTTATTGTACTGACCATAACCGGATTAAGGACCAGGCCCGCAGCCTAAATAAAGAACGCCAGAAAGATAATCAGGCCTTACTAGATGGAGATGTAAAGGGGTTTGTGGAACAGTCTGAGAGTACTACCAAAAAGGTAATGGATGTATAACTCCCCGGCCAGGGGGTTTTTTATTATTTAAGCAGTTACGCAGGATTTTAGCCGGGTATGCCGTAATGTACTGTTAGAATGGCATATGAGGTGATTTTTTTGCTAAAAGCTATAACCTTTGATTTTTGGAATACGTTATATAAAGGACCAGCTGATGCAGTATTGGATAATAGCCGGGCTAAGAATGTGCAAAAAGTTTTAGCTCCTCTGGGGTATCAGTTTACCATCGAGGAAATAAGCCGGGCCTTTAAACAGGGATGGAAAACTGCCTACCAGCGGCAAAGGTGGTATGGTGAAGATATAGGCCCCCGGGGTCAGGTAGCATGTATTGTGGATGAACTGGGATTAAAGCTGGACAAAGATAACTACGAAGAGCTTTATCAGGTTTATACCCGTACTTTATTACAGGTCCCGCCCCAGTTAAATGATGATGTCCGGCAAACTCTGCCGGTACTAGCCCAGAAATACCAATTAGCCGTTATTTGCAATACCGGGGCTAGTCCTGGAACTATCCTGCGTCAAATTCTTAATAAGGATGGCATTGGTATTTATTTTAACTACCTGGTATTTTCCGATGAAGTAAAGTTTGCTAAGCCTAATCCCCGTATTTTTTCTTATACGTTGGATTATCTTAAGGTTAAAAATACCTGGGCAGCCCATATCGGAGATGATGTAGTAACAGATGTGATCGGGGCTCGTAAAGCGGGAATGACAGCTATCTGGTTATGCCCTTCTCCATCCTGGCCAGTTTTGGAAGCTGACTACCATATTGAAAGAGTGGGACAACTGCTCAATATAATTTAAGGCGTGATAAACTTATGAAGATTAAAAATATAGCTGAGGATATGGTCTGGCAGGAACTGGACACAGTTTTAAAGGCTAAACCAGGTGCCTGCGATTGCAGCAAATGCCGGGCTGATATTGCTGCTTATGCTCTTAACCATATACAGCCTCGCTACGTAGTCAGTAATACTGGAGCTACTATTACCAGGGCGGAATTTCTGGATCGGGATCTTCATACGGTGGTTATAGTAGCCCTGGCGGAAGCTGTAGAAGTGGTGACTAAAAACCCTCGCCACGACAGGGAGTAACTTATGATGAAAGAAGTAGTTATTTATACGGATGGTGCCTGCTCAGGTAACCCTGGGCCGGGTGGCTGGGCAGCTGTTTTGTTATTTGGTGAGCATCAAAAAGAAATCAGTGGTGCTGAAAAGCTGACTACTAACCAGCGTATGGAACTAAGGGCCATTATTGAGGGGCTAAAAGCCTTAAAGGTTACCGGCTGGAAGGTAGTTGTTAATACTGATAGTGCTTATGTGGTCAATGCTTTTAAGCAAGACTGGATTTCCCGGTGGCGTAAAAACGGGTGGAAGAACAGCCGCAAGGAAGATGTAGCTAACCAGGATTTATGGAAGGAACTTCTGGGGCTAATGGAAAAAAACCGAGTGTGCATAGAAAAAGTAAAAGGCCATGCTGGAGATCACTGGAACGAACGTTGTGATGAACTGGCCCGCCAGGCCAGCAAGCAAAGCGATGATTAACATTAATCCAGCCGGGGTGGTCGAAGAAGATGTTATATAAAAACAGCCGCATAGAAGTCTACCAGGCCGAGGAAAATGGCAGATTATCTATAGGAATCAGGGTGCATAGTGATGATGCTTCTCTGGCCGATCTTTTGGAGGTATGGCAGCCTTTATGTGATGATACCCGAATATTTAAAAGTTACGGGGTGAATAACCATTCGGCCTGCCGGGGTTGTACGAATAACTGTTGTAATACTGCTTATGTTATTCCGGATTTAATTTCTTTTAAAAAAATGGCCGCCTACCTAAAATCTGATTACCCTTCCTTTATTAATCGTTATTTTCAGGCAGAAAAGGTTTCCCGGGGGCTTTTACGCATGGTGCCTGAGCCATGCATATTTTTAAAGGAGCGCATTTGTGAGATATACCCGGTAAGGTCATTAATCTGCCGTTTCTACCTATGCAGTCCCTTACTGGGTGACACTGAGCAACTAATCTATTCTATTACCTGGACGGGTATTACGGCTACGCTTTTATTTGCCCAGGGCCGGGGACTTATACCACCATTAACCGGGAATGGAATAACCAGTTTTGACCGTTTATTTATTAATCTTTTCACAGAATATAGATCTGATCCCAAGGTGGAGCTGTTTTTAAAAGCCAAAAATTATGAAGATATTCCCCTTAAACCTTTTATACACAGTCTCTGAAAAAATCTGCCAGATTTTTACTACCTGCCAAATTTGTAGAGAGCCAAATGGTCGGTAACGGGCAAACCAACTGTCAAGTTATGTAAAATTGGCAGTTTTCTCGTATATAGGGAGGATTTTTGCTTACTAAAAGGAATAAATAATCTGTTATACTTTTTTAGATGAGCGGAGGTGGAAGGCGAACAACATCCCGAATAAAATACCTGGTGCGATTTATCAGGTGATAAATCGAGGGTATCATAGTGCATAAATATTCCTTTTATTTTCACGGTGACAACCTGGAGAGCGGCAGGTTATACAATATAATCTTGTTTTAAACCATGCCTTTAGCAGGTACATATTTATGCCAAGAATATTTAAGAAGGCCGGCGTTATTATAGTGTTTTCTAGCAACAGGGAGGGGACATATATTGAGAGGCAAAGGAAAAGCCAGATGGGCGGTAATTTTATCTCTAGTTTTAGTTTTCGCACTATTAGCAGGTTGTGGTGGGGGCAGTTCAAGTTCTGATGTAATTAAGCTAGGGTTTTTAGGAGCTAAAACCGGAGATGTAGCTAATTATGGAATACCTGGTGAAAAGGGTATGAAAATGGCTATCGAGGAACTAAATGCTAATGGTGGTGTCCTGGGTAAAGAGGTAGTCGGTATATACGAGGATAATAAGGGAGACAGTTCAGAGATTGCTAACATATCTCAGAAGTATATTACCCGGGATAAAGTAGTAGCTTTGGTAGGAGATCCCTGCACCGGGTTAACCAAAATTGCAGCTGATATAGCCCAGAAGAACGGGGTAGTATTATTTTCAGCTGGTGCTACAGGAGACGGAGTAGTGGAAATTGGGGACTTTGTATTCCGTAATACCTTACTGGATATTTTTGCAACTCCGGTAGTAGTAGACTGGATGATGAATGACCGGGGGTGGAAAAACGTAGCAGTTATTACTTCATTAAATAATGGGTATAGTACTGCCTTAACTCCAGTATTTAAAAAAGCCCTACTGGATAAAGGTGCGAATATTGTAATGGAAGACAGCATCAATGATAAGGAAACCGATTTTAGTGCCCAGATTACCAAACTTAAAGGAACCGGAGCGGACGTAATCGTATTTACCGGCTACTATACTGAAGCAGCTCTAATTATGAAGGAAGCCAAAAAACAAAGTCTAGATATTTCTCTAGTTGGCGGCGATGGGCTGTATGGTCAGGACCTGGCTAAACTGGGTGGGGAGGCTGTAGCGGGAAAAGTTATTTTCTATTGCGGCTTTTCCACTGATCAACCTAGTCCGGAAACTGCTAAATTTTTGAAAAACTATCGCCAGAAATATAATGAGGATCCCGATATGTTTGCCGCCCAGTATTATGATGCGGTGATGATACTGGCTCAGGCCATGGAAAAGGCCAAAAGCAGTGATCCTAAGGTATTCAAGGATGAATTGGCTAAACTTAAGGATTATCCAGGGGTGTCAGGTAACACCACCTTCCGTGAGGATCGTGAACCTATTAAAAGTCCGGTCTTCTTGCTAACGGTAAAAGACGGGAAGTTTGCTCTGGTTGACAAAATACCAGTTAACGTCGAGTAAACAGTTGCATTCTTCAAATGGCCCGCCCTTTACGGACGGGCCATTATTGAGACTATATAGAGTTTAAAACAGGCCTAATTTATCTGTGCTAAACTGTGTATAGTCAAATTGCAACAGGGGAGGAAGCTTATGTTCTGGGAGCAACTGTTAAACGGTATTACCCTGGGCAGTACCTATGCCCTTATAGCCCTGGGGTATACCATGGTATATGGCATTATTCAGTTAATTAACTTTGCCCATGGTGAAGTTTACATGATCGGGGCTTTTGTGGGCCTTTTTATGGTCAGTGCTTTAGGACTGAATATATTTATCGCGCTTTTAGGGGCCATGCTGTGTTGTATGGTCCTGGGGATGTTTATTGAGAGGGTGGCTTACCGGCCTTTAAGGGGGAAGTCTACCCGTCTTTCTGCTCTGATCAGTGCTATTGGAGTTTCGATTTTTCTTTCTACCCTTATGGCTCTGATTGCCAAAACTAATACCCGCAGCTATCCTGAAGTTATTGCTCGTCATACCTATCATTTAGGGGCTATGGATATTTCTTCATTACAGATAATTATCCTGGGTGTCTCTGCTATTCTGATGGTAGGCCTTCAGTTTATGATCCAGAAAACCCGTATTGGTAAAGCTATGCGTGCTTCCTCCCAGGATCTGGATGCTTCTTTTTTAATGGGGATTAACGTAAACCGGGTAATTTCTTTTACATTTGCTATCGGATCAGCTCTAGCTGCAGCTGGTGGGGTTATGGTAGGCATTTACTATAATGCGGTATGGCCTTATATGGGTATGATGGCTGGTTTGAAGGCGTTTGCTGCAGCGGTTTTAGGCGGTATTGGTTCCATACCCGGGGCTATGATTGGGGGTATAACCCTGGGAGTTATGGAAATCATGGGGGTGGCTTACTTGTCATCCTCCTACAAAGATGCTATTGCCTTTGGCATTCTCATACTAGTGTTGCTAGTTCGGCCCCAGGGGATACTGGGCCAAAAGATGACCAAAAAAGTGTAGGTGAAGAATTTGGACGCATATTTGATGCAATATATTGATCCATATTATTTAAGAATACTTATTTTAATAGGCATTAATATCATTCTGGCTCTGGGGCTTAATATCATTACCGGGGTAACCGGACAACTATCCATGGGACATGCTGGATTTATGAGTTTAGGAGCATATACATCGGCAATCCTTTCATTGCAGTTAGGAGTACCCTTCTGGATAGCCTTATTAGGGGGGGCCTTTATGGCAGCCTTTTTTGGCTTTTTAATAGGTATTCCTACCCTCCGATTGGAAGGTGACTACCTGGCCATGGTAACCATAGGTTTTGCGGAAATTATCAGGGTGTTTTTCCTGAATTTTGAACCCGGGGGTAAGGCGGTTGGTCTAGCTGGGATTCCGCAGAATACCAATTTTTCCGTGGTAGTCCTTCTGGTGATAATAGTCATTTTCTTAAATGCCCGGCTGTTAAACTCCCGGATGGGAAGAGCCTTGTATGCTATCAGAGAAGACGAAATTGCGGCCGAGTCCTGCGGAGTTAATACTACCGGTTTTAAGGTTATGGCTTTTGCTTTGGGATCCTTTCTAGGCGGACTGGGGGGTGGCTTATATGCCCACTATATGTTTTTTATCAATCCTCAGGACTTCGGTTTTATGAAATCTATTGAATTGTTGAATATGGTAGTTCTAGGTGGTATGGGTAGTATCCCCGGTACTATCCTGGGGGCCATTATTCTTACCTTGGCCCCGGAACTTTTAAGGGTAGTAGCTGAGTATCGCCTGCTGTTCTACGGAGCTTTACTAGTTATTTTGATGATTTTCCGGCCTAACGGTTTACTGGGGGATGTGCGTATATATGATATCCGTAAGCGCTGGTGGAAAAAAGAGGTGAAAACATGTCAATCCTGACCCTGCAGGAAATAAGCCAGGAATTTGGCGGGCTGCGCGCCCTGAATGCTGTGGACCTGATGGTAGAGGAAAAGCAGATTTACGGTATTATTGGACCTAACGGTGCAGGAAAGACGACTCTTTTTAATATTATCACCGGAATCTATATTCCCACCGAAGGTACGCTGATGTTTAAAGATCAAAAACTCAACGGTATCGCCCCATACCGGATTGCCCGGCTAGGTATTGCCCGGACTTTTCAGAATATTCGTTTGTTTCCTAAGCTGTCGGTGCTGGATAATGTCCGGGTAGGCAGACATGGTATAACCCGCAGCGGTTTATTAAACAGTATGTTGAGCTTGCCGTGGGCCCGTCGTGAAGAAAAGGAAATAAGGGAAAAGGCCGGCTACCTGTTGGACTTAGTAGGGCTTTATGACAAATCTATGGAGTATGCCGTTAATCTGGCCTACGGAGAGCAAAGGCGCTTGGAGATTGCCAGGGCCTTAGCTTTAGACCCTAGCCTGCTTCTGTTGGATGAGCCGGCGGCCGGGATGAATAGTACCGAAAAGGTTGAACTAATGGAGCTGATTTATAATATTCGGGAAAAAATGAGTTTAACCATTCTGCTGGTTGAACACGATATGAACCTGGTTATGAATATATGTGAACGGATTGCCGTTCTTGATTACGGCAGGAAGATCGCTGACGGTTCGCCTGAGCAGGTAAAAAACGACGAAAGAGTCATTCAATCTTATCTGGGTGTGGAAGCATGAGAAACACCCCGGTATACCTGGCCATAGTTTTCGGAGTAGTTTGTATGTCTACTTCGTCTATAATGATCCGGCTTTGTAGTGCACCAGCTATGGCTATTGCCTTGTACCGGGTGATATTTACTGTAGGGATAGCTGCCGCCCTGGAAGGCAAATATATTAAAAGCCATATCGCCCGGATAGAACACCGGGATCTTCTTTTTATTGTGGGGTCGGGATTTTTTCTGGCCCTGCATTTTGCATTTTGGATTACTTCGCTGGAATACACCAGCGTTTCCAGTTCAGTATTGTTTACTAACCTGCAGGTTATTTTTGTACTTATATTCTCGGCCTTTTTTTTAAAGGAAAAAGTTAACAGCCGGGTATTGGGGGGAATTTTGATTGCCCTGACCGGCAGTGCCCTGATTGCAGGTGGTGATTGGCAAATGGGCCGATTTATAGGGGATATGTTGGCTCTGGCCAGTGGATTTTTTGTAGCTATTTATTTTCTCATTGGCAGAAATATTAGAGCTCGGGTAAGAACTATAACTTATACATTGCTAATCTCCGCTGTGGCCGGGTTGGTTTTGCTGATCAGTTGCCTGGGGATGGGAACTCAGCTTACAGGTTTTCCCGGACTGGACTGGCTGTTATTTATCCTTATGGCACTAGGGCCAGGAATTGGAGGACATACTGTTCTTAACTGGGCATTAAAATATGTAAAGGCTCCCGTAGTCGCAGTTTCTATTTTGGGGGAAGCGGTGGGAGCCAGTATATTAGCCTACTTAATTTTTAATGAAGCTCTGTTGTGGTACCAGTTAATAGGCGGAGCCTTTATTTTAACCGGAATCTATACTGCGGTTGCTAATGAGCGTACAGGTACCACTGGAAACGCAAAAATTTAACTATATAGCTGGGTAAACTGTACCCGGGGAAAATAGTGCTGCACAATGGTACGGGCCTGGTGCCCTTTTTTAGCCATAGCCCAGGCTCCCCACTGTTCCATGCCTACCCCATGTCCCCAGCCACTGCCTTTAAAGACAATATCATTACCTTGTAGCTTTACACTGTTCAGGTTGGTGGAATAAAGACGGTCAAATCCTATTTCCTGGCGCAGGTCTACCGCTTTAATGGAAGCCTTACCAGCGCTGATGGTAGTTGCCCTGCCCGAGGGACCCCGTTCACTTATCTTAATATCGTCCAGGTTACCGGCCTGGCTGCCCATGATATTTTTTACCTTCCAGCGGGGCACCTTAACCGTCCAATTACGGTATTTGGCTGGAGCATATTTAATACCTTCAGTTTTAACTGAGACTATATAAGGAGTTTTGCGGGCTAATTTTGGAAAGCCCTCTGCCATAGTAGCCGTTTTTCCATCGGAAGCTGCGTGGAACAAAGCGTGAACAAATTTACCCTGGTAGGTCAATACCTGCCCCCGGGTTTCTTCCACAGCCCGGGATATATCAGGGGTAATCATCTTAGGGTCGTAGGCCTGAAATTCAGTATGATTATCACTGGCATCCGTATTATGCTTATCACGGGTCCCGTTTTCATACTCTAGTAATGCCAGGGTGGTGGTGCGGGCTACAATGGCCTGAGCTTTCAAAGCCTCCAGGGGGAATTTAGGACCTATTTCCGCTGCTACCACTCCTTTAAGATATTCTTCTAATTTTATTTCCTCGGTTTTCCCGGTTTCACTACGATAAAGGCTAATAGTAGGTTCTTGTTTATATTTAGCTACTTCCGGGGCCAGGCGGGGAGCTTCAGGTTTTTTAGCCTGTTTTTGACATCCGGCCAGGGTAAATAATAGGGCGGTAACTAGGATTCCCGCCAGCCATTTTTTAGGTAATGGTAACACTCCCATCTCTCCTTTAGTTTTTTTTAGTTTTTCCCGGGTGATTTTTGTTATGAGTGGCAATGTTTTGTATAATTTTTTTAGGTTTTATTAGCAATCAGCCGTAACGGCGCTAATGAATAAATAATTCCAACTAGGGAGGGACCATCTTTTGCATATTGTTCTGGTCGAACCGGAAATACCCCAGAATACTGGTAACATCGCTCGTACCTGTGCCCTAACCCGTTCTACATTACATCTGGTCAAACCACTTGGTTTTTCTATTTCCGATCGCTATTTAAAAAGGGCGGGGCTGGATTATTGGGACAAAGTAGAGGTTAAAGTATGGGAGAATTTTGAGGAGGTTTTATATCATTATCCGGAGGGTAATAAATACCTGGCTACCACTAAAGCTGAACACTCCTACCATGAGGTTAATTACAGCCTAAGTGATATGGTGGTTTTTGGAGCGGAAAGCCGGGGCTTATCTCCATCGATTTTAAAAAGGTTTCCGGAGCAGCTTATACGGATTCCTATGCTGGATATAGGGCGCTCCTTGAACTTAAGTAACTCGGCAGCCATAATTATTTATGAAGCTTTGCGCCAGATGAATTTTCCGGGATTAAGATAAAAACAGGCATTAGAGGAGGAAAGAGGCTAATTAATGCCGGCTTTTTCTGCTTATTACTGTAAGATGTGAAATCCAGGGTAAGTAGTATAATATTATTGTGGACCTGGACTTACGGAAAAATCATGCAGGGGAACGAACATTATCCAGGAATCAATATAATCCCATATCAACTGTTAAATAGGGAGGTAGTTATGCTACTTAAAGAACCCGATATTGGTTTATTGGATCTTAGTGTGAGCTTGTCTGAGGCAGTGGACCTGGTGAGTCCTAATGTGGCTAATCATCATAAACAGGTAGCCTATATTGCATCCAGTATTGCGGCTCAGGTGGGAATGAATGAAAATCAGCAAGCAGATCTGGCTATGGCCGGGGCTTTACACGATATAGGGGCTTTATCTCTGGAAGAAAGAGTCAATGCGCTGAATTTTGAGGATACTATGGCTTCTGAACATGCCGAAATTGGTTACCAGTTATTAAAACAGTTCCAGCCATTAGCACAGGTGGCTAAGCTGATTCGTTACCATCATACTAATTGGAACAGTGTTCATGGTAAAGAAATGCCGGAAGAGCTAGTCCCAGAAGGCAGCCATATCCTGCATCTGGCGGACCGGATCTCCGTATTGATTAGCCCACAAGCCTGTATTCTGGAACAGGTGGATAATGTGGTAAACAGGATAAAGAAATATAGCGGCACCCGTTTTGTGCCTGAGTATGTGGATGCTTTTAGGGAATTATCTCAATGCGAATACTTCTGGATGGATATCAGATCGCCATCCATTAATTACATACTTTCCCGACGATTTCATGGTAACAGAATAAGGCTAACCATGGATGATTTGATTGATCTGGCCAAAATATTTGCCCGCATTATAGACTTCAGGAGTCCTTTGAATGCTACCCATTCCAGCGGGGTAGCTACAGTAGCAGAAACCCTGGTACGTAAAGTGGGTTTTTCCGAGCTGGAATCTAAAATGATGAGGGCAGCCGGGTATTTTCATGATCTGGGCAAACTGGCCGTTCCTCCTCATATATTGGAAAAGCCAGGCCGGTTAACTGAGCGGGAGTTTTTAGTTATAAAACAGCATCCTTACTATACTTACAGTATTCTGGGGAATTTTAAAGAACTGAATATTATCAATGCCTGGGCATCTTTCCATCACGAACGTCTGGATGGGTCAGGTTATCCTTTTCATTTAAAAGAAAAGGATCTGCCGGTTGGCTCCCAGATCATGGCTGTAGCTGACGTATTTACTGCTATCAGTGAAGACCGTCCTTACCGCTCGGGAATGAACCACCAGGAAGCGGAAAAAACCTTGTACAGGATGGTAGCTGATGGAGCCATCAATAATGATGTAGTCCGGTTATTGTTTACCAATTATGAAGAAATAAATCAAGCCAGAATTGAGGCCCAATTAGCGTCTGCTCATGAATATCAGAACCTGAAGGATCCTATGTAATTATTAATGATGCTAGTAGATGTTTAAATTATTTGGAGTTGATGAGTGTGAAGGTTTTAATAGCTGATGATGATGCATTATCCCGGCATATACTGCAAGATGCTCTATGCTCCTGGGGGTATGAGGTTATGGTTACCTGCAATGGGGATGAAGCCTGGCAGGTTCTAAAACAGGATAAATATCCTAACCTGGTGATTCTTGATTGGGTAATGCCCGGTCTGGAGGGCATAGAAATATGTCAGCGTATCCGGCAAAGGTGTAAGGCGCGCTATATTTATGTAATTATGCTTACTGCCCGGAACAGTCATGAGGATATAGTCCGGGGCCTGGAAGCGGGAGCAGATGATTATATGGTCAAGCCCTTCCATCATGAAGAACTTAAATCCCGGCTTAAAATTGGACGACGGGTTATCGAACTGGAGGAGCGTATTTTGCAGATGGCCCGTACAGACTATCTGACTGGTTTGCTAAACCGGGGTGCCTTTATGGAAAGATTAGAGGGTGAGATTAGCCGGTCCTGGAGGGATGGACAAAACCTGGGGATCATTATTATAGATATTGATCACTTTAAGGCGGTTAATGATCGCTATGGACACCAGGTAGGTGATCTGGTTTTACGGGATTTTAGTCACTGTTTGGCTAGTATGTGCCGGAGTTATGATTTTGTAGGGCGTTATGGGGGAGAAGAGTTTATCGTTAGCTTGCCCGGGGCTGATTGCCAGGAAACCACCCAGGTAGCAGAAAGAATCCGCCAGCGGGTAGCAGAAAATACCACCTATACCGCGGAAGCAGGTATAAAGGTTACGGCCAGTTTTGGTATTGCCGCCATTATGCCTGAACAGATTAAAAATGCTGATGAGCTGATTTATAAAGCGGATCAGGCATTGTATGAGGCTAAAGAAAGGGGAAGAAATCAGGTAGTCCGCTGCAGAAGCTGTAAATACGGGTGCAGTAGAACTAAATAAAAAAGTGAGAAGTATAAAAAACCCGGCAAAGCCGGGTTTTTTTAGCGAGATTAAAATAAAAGTTGGGGTGATGCCCAATAATTACTCGCCTGGCTGGGGTGCCTCTACCGGACACACATCAGCGCAGGAACCACACTCGGTGCAGAGCTCAGGATCAATTTCGTATTTATCGTCTCCCTCGCTGATGGCTTCTACGGGGCATTCGTCAGCACATACTCCGCAGGAAATGCATTCATCGGTTATTACATAAGACATAGTGTTACCTCCTTTGCTACAAATCAATTAATTGCATTATAGTTAACGCATTTTTTTTTGTCAATTAAGTAGACCAAAAACCCAAAAGCCAGGTGAAAATAGTACTAATCAGGCCTAACATACTAAACCGCGCAGTATTGCATTATTGAATAGGGGACATTATACCCGCCTGACCAGGGGAATTAAACAAAATCATTTATATTTATACCATACTTCAGTACTTTTTATATCGTCAATAATAAGACTAACCAGGAAGGTGGCAGGTTTATATAATTAAAAGGCAGCAAGTAGGGATTAACTTTGCCTGGCCTATAATTCTGTTATAATATGTAGCATAGATTATAGACATAAATTTGATTATATAATGTTAGTTTGATCGAGGGTTTCACAGTGAAGAAATTGATATACAGGAGAACTGATCATGAAAGCGGTAATTATGGCTAATGGGGAATATGGATCCCTTAATGGTTATAAATCTATATTCAAGGACCTGGACCTTATTATATGTTCAGACGGAGGTGCTAACTACGCCTATCAAATAGGCCTAGTGCCTGATTATATTGTTGGCGATATGGACTCTATTGCCCCGGAGGTCAGAGAACATTATAACCGTATGCAGGTGCCGTTAAAAAGATATCCTAAAAGGAAGGACTTTACTGATACCCAGTTAGCCATGTCCCTGGCGGAAAACCTGGGAGTAAACCAGATAGTGTTTACTGGTACTATTGGTAAGCGCCTTGATCATACCCTTTCTAATCTTTATTGTTGTCTGGAACAAGTCCACAAAGGTCTAAAGGTCATGCATTACCACCCGGATTACCAGGTATATTTGTTTACAGGGAAATTGGAGATACAAGGAAAGCCCGGGGACATTGTTTCCGTATTAGCTCTTAGTGATTGTTGTCAGGGAGTTTCGGAAAAAGGATTTCAGTATCCTTTGGAAGATGTAGTACTAGAGAAAAAAAACCCCTACGCCATTTCTAATGTTCTAGCTGATACCGTGGGTATAATAACGGTACAGGAAGGAATTCTGGCCGTTATTCACTACCGGGAAATTACCCCATCATCCGGTGACAGCTTATAGGACGTATTTGGATTTTAGGTAAATATCATTTACGGAGGTCAGGGTAGTTGGATCTCAGCTTTTTATCCGGGGTTTTTGCCAGCCCCTGGGATATTATCCGCAGCTTAATAGACATAGCGATAGTTGCCTATATATTTTATCGGATCCTGGGGGTAATTCGCGGAACACGGGCAGAACAGCTCTTAAAAGGGCTGACCATTTTGCTGGTGTTTTCTGTTGCCGCCAGTGCCATTAAACTGGAAATGGTAAACTGGCTTATTGAAAAGTTATGGATCTTGTTTGCTATTACTTTGCCAATCGTTTTTCAGCCTGAATTACGTCGTCTGTTGGAACAGCTAGGGCGGGGAAGGTTCTTTATGCATGGCCGTGATGCCCGGGAGGAAATGGCAGAATACCAAAATGTTATACGTGAGATCGGAGATGCTGCTGCCGTACTATCCCGCAACCGGGTAGGGGCTTTGATTATTCTTACCCGGGATACTGATATCAATGAATACCTGGATAGCGGAGTACACATGGATTCGCTAGTGTCTTCCGGTTTATTAATTAATATTTTTGTTCCCAATACTCCCCTACATGACGGGGCGGTTGTTATTAGCGGCGGGCGTATCCAGCGGGCCGCCTGTTTTATTCCCTTAAGTGATAATCCATACCTTGACAAGGAATTAGGTACCAGGCACCGGGCCGGACTAGGAATTACCGAAGTCTCTGATGCCATAGCAGTTATTGTATCTGAGGAAACCGGAGCTATTTCCGTGGCAGTAGGTGGAAGATTACAGCGCTATCTAGATACAGGAGGCTTAAAGGAGCTGTTAAAAGATGAAATGGGAAGCCGGGAACGGTGGACCGATGCCTTCCGGAGAAGGCGGTCGGGTGGGGGAGAAGCCCCATCAGAAGAAGAGAACCACCAGTCTTAAAATTGTATCTGTTTTTCTCGCTGTTCTCCTCTGGTTTTATGTAATGAATCAGGGACAGTTAAGCGGGGCTACCAATATTATTTCCACTAGACTGGAATATCGCAACGTGGCTGAAGGACTCACAATAGAAGGACCGGAAAATATTTCGGTTAAGCTGTGGGGAGCATTTCAACCGGCAGAAGAGGTTAAGGCCTATGTAGATTTGAACGGGCTGGGAGAAGGTACCTATCAGTTACCGGTTAATGTGGATACGGTCCGGGGTGCGATGTTTAGCACACCACAGCCGAGAACAGTTCAGGTGGAAGTAAAAAAACTAAAAGAACATATTGTATCGGTGCGTTATGAAATAATTCATAATCCGCCGGCTGGTTACCAAGTACTTGATGTAGTAACGGTTCCTGATCGCTGTGTAGTTAAAGGGGAACACGAAGCGGTCAGCCGGGTAAGTTCGGTAATTAGCCCGGTTAACTTAGCTAATGTTACGGACTTAACCACTTTTTCTTCCCGCTTAATCCCCCGGGATGTTAACGGCAATGTAGTTACCGGGGTACGCATTGTACCTGAAACAGTTAAGTTTTATGCGGTGGTAATACCTGATCAGACCAGCCAGAAGGTGCCGGTGAAGGCAATGTTTAGCGGCACCCTGGAAAGTGGTTATGAGATGGGGGAAGTACTAGTAAATCCTAATATGTTAGCTGTTTTAGGAACGCCCCAGCAGGTTAAGAAAATCGCGGAGTTATCTACAAAAGCTATTGATTTAAACGGGAAAAAGTCTTCTTTTACTGAAGTGGTTGATGTAGCCGTCCCCGGGGATATCAAGGTTTATCCAGCCCAAGTTACGGTTAGTGTACAGATTATTGAATCCCCTACTAAGCCGGTTAAAGAGGAAGAAGAATGAAGCTGCGTATACGAGGTATCAGATTACCCCTGGATTATGAGGAACAGGATCTAATCCAGGCGGCAGCCCGCCGGGTAGGTTTAAAGGCAGCCGACTTAAAAAGCCTGGTCAAAGTAAAAAAGGCTGTGGATGCCAGACGGCGCCAGGTTGTTTTTACCTATACAGTAGATGTGGAGCTAGCTGATGATGCTAAACTGGTGCAGGACAAGCTGGACTCGCCGGAGATTACGGTAATAGTCCCCCGGGATAACCTGGTATTAGTACCCGGGCAGCAGTCCTTGCCCCATTCTCCAGTTATTGTAGGTTCTGGGCCAGCCGGGCTTTTCTGTGCATTATTACTAGCCCGTCATGGTTATTGTCCGGTGATAATTGAACGGGGAGAAGATGTGGATCGGCGGATAGAAAAGGTGGAAACCTTCTGGCAGCAGGGAATATTAGATTCTTCCTCTAATACCCAGTTTGGAGAAGGAGGAGCAGGTACCTTTTCCGATGGGAAGCTGACGACCCGTATTGGTGATCTGCGTATTAACTATGTGCTTAAAACCTTTGTTGATCATGGTGCAGATGAGGAGATATTATACCTGAAAAAACCCCACGTAGGTACAGATGTAATTCGTAAAGTAGTAAAAAACATCCGGCAGGAGATTCTGGATCGGGGTGGTCAGGTCTATTTTAAAGCCTGCCTTACTGATATAAGTATTAACCAAACCTATCTGGAAAGCATAATTATAAACAATCAGGTAGAGCTAGACTGTTCGGTACTAGTTTTAGCAGTGGGGCACAGTGCCCGGGATCTTTATCGCCTGTTGGAGAAAAAGGGCGTAACACTAACCCCGAAAGCCTTTGCGGTAGGAGTACGGGCCGAGCATCCTCAGGATTTTATTGACCAGACTCAATATGGTGATTATGCTAGCCACCCCCGGCTGGGAGCAGCCGATTATCATCTTACTTACCAGGACCGGGCTAGGGGGCGTTCCCTGTACACTTTTTGCATGTGCCCGGGGGGATATGTCATTGGGGCAGCCTCATCACCGGGTCAGGTAGTGACTAATGGCATGAGCTTTCGGGCCCGTAATTCAGGAATAGCTAATAGTGCCCTGGTGGTTACTGTAGATCCACGGGATTGGAACTATACCCCTTTAGGGGGAATGGATTTCCAGGAAAAACTGGAGTACCGTGCCTTTGCAATGGGAGGAGATAACTATCAGGCTCCTGCGCAAAAGATGGTCGACTTCCTTAACCGAACCCGCAGCCAGGATTTGAAGGGATCTATAGCCACCTTTAAGCCTGGAGTAGTACCGGTTAACTTATGGGATTTACTGCCCCGGGAAATTTGTCAGGTATTAGAGCAGGGATTAAGATACTGGAACCGCAAAATGCAAGGCTTTATTCATAACCAGGCAGTTCTTACTGGAGTAGAAACTCGTACCTCAGCCCCTTTACGCATAGAGCGAAGTACTGAGCTTAATTCTCTCAATGTGAAAAATCTTTACCCATGCGGAGAGGGGGCCGGCTATGCCGGAGGAATTATTAGTGCGGCTGTGGACGGTCTGCGGGTGGCAGAACAGGTGGTGCAAACCTACCGTAAACCGGAAGGTATAATACAATTGGATGACCCGACCATAATTAATGCCCGTACCCTGTAAGAGTCCGGGCTAATATACTGTATATGTGTTAGGAGGTAGGATTAAAGTGGGGATTTTGTTTGGCACTGATGGTGTTAGAGGTATTGCCAATGTAGAACTAACCCCGGAGAAGGCTTTTGCTCTGGGCCGGGCAGGAAGCTATGTCCTCGCTAAGCGAAGTGGCGGGGATCGGCCGCGTATTCTGGTAGGTAAGGATACCCGCATATCCGGGGATATGTTAGAAGCAGCTCTGGTGGCTGGTATTTGTTCAACTGGTGCCGATGTACTGACAGCGGGAGTAATTCCGACCCCGGCAGTAGCTTATTTAACGCAAAAGTACAGGGCATCCTGCGGAATAGTTATTTCTGCTTCTCATAACCCGGTAGAAGATAACGGTATAAAATTTTTTGGCTCCAGCGGCTACAAGTTACCTGATGACATCGAAGCAGAGATTGAAGAATTAGTACTAAGTGGAACGGAAGGGTTACCACGTCCCAACGGCAAGGATATCGGCCAGGTCTATGATGTTCATGAAGCCCTTAACAATTACCTGTCTTTTATCAGCAGTTGTTATGATCTAAATGAAGACTTGGCAGATCTTAGTATTGTGGTAGATTGTGCCAATGGAGCTGTCTATAAAGCAGGGCCGGAACTGTGGACGCGCCTGGGAGCCCGGGTTATACCCATTAACCACACCCCTAATGGTGTTAATATTAATGATCGCTGTGGTTCCACTCATACCGGGGGACTAAAACGAGCAGTGGTCGAACATAAAGCTGATCTGGGGATAGCCTATGATGGGGATGCGGATCGCTGTATAGTAGTAGATGAACGTGGTGATGAGCTGGACGGAGATTATATAATGGTGATCTGTGCGCTGGATATGCAGCGGCGGGGACTGCTCAAACCTTCTCAGGTAGTAGCTACAGTAATGAGTAATATAGGTCTGGATATTGCCTTGCGGCGTGAGGGTGTTGAAGTAGTAAGCTGCAAGGTAGGTGACCGTTATGTACTGGAAAAGATGCAAGAAACCGGTGCTCTGCTAGGGGGAGAACAGTCTGGACATGTGATTTTCCTCCAACATGCTACTACTGGAGATGGACTGCTTACTTCTCTTAAATTAGTAGAAGCCTTAAAACGCAGTGGATTAACTTTATCCGAGCTGGCCCGGGAAATGGAAAAACAACCCCAGTTATTAGTCAATCTGCGCCTTGAGAACAAAGAGGAAATACTCTCGCATCCAGCTGTTGCCGAAGCCATCAAACAGGCGGAGGGAAAATTAGGGGAATGGGGAAAACTGGTAGTCAGACCTTCGGGAACCGAACCCCTGGTACGTCTCATGGCCCAGGGACCAGAACATTATCTATTGGAGGAAGTGATTGGCGAGATAAGGGAAGTTATCGAAAGGGTGCAGGATTAAAGCTGTTAAACCTGACCAGGGTTTGCTAAACAGCATCAAGAGTAACTTTTGGTAAATGGAGGTGATAGCCTATCTTTGTTAAAGATTTAAGCGCCTGACCCGGAATTATCCATAAGCAGGGTAACCGGGTGACGAGGAGGGGATTTATCGAAATATTCGGCGGATGATCCCCCGGTGTACCACCATCGAAAGTACCGTTCCAAAACCGTGTAGTAATATGCGAACAAAAGCGGTATATGTGGAAACTCCTAAATACCTAACCTTAAAAAGGGCCTGCTCTGGCAGAGCCTGCCCCGGGCTGGGAAGTAAGCAGATGAGTAGCTTAAGCTTCCCGATTCCAGGTCTTTTTTCCCTGTAAAAACGTGGATATAGTTAACCGGATCTATGTCACCTTGGTGACCTGGTCGTCCTATGCCATGGATACGGAAACCATTTAAAGGGTTTTCTGGGATAAATAGCACAATATTAGAAACAATTCTTTAAGCCGGACCTTAATAAAGAATCTGGCAGATAGAAGGATAGTTGCGACTATGTAAACAGAGAAAAACCTCGAAGAAAAGGTTAAGGGTTAACTAAGCAAAAGATTATGACCAGGGGTATAGCTGGTATATTCATTAATATACCGCCCTTTGGGAATATTAAGTTATGCTTAGCTGGACATTTTCACGAGGGGTCTTACCTGAAATAATAGGGAGAGATTAGATATATGTGCGGAATTATGGGATATATCGGACGCAAGAATGGCGTACCGGTTATAATAAATGGTCTTAGCAAACTGGAATACCGCGGCTACGATTCAGCTGGGATATGCATACTGCAGGATAACCAGCTTAAGGTGGTCAAAAAAAAGGGACGCCTGGCTGAGATGGTGCAGGCCCTGGGAGAATCGCCGCAGAGTTCACTGGGAATCGGGCATACCCGCTGGGCTACCCACGGCGTTCCCAGTGATACTAATGCTCATCCTCATCTGGATTGTCAGGGACGGATTGCATTAGTACACAATGGCATCATTGAGAATTATGCCTTACTGCGTAAAGAGCTTATTTTAGAAGGGCATGACTTTGTTTCCGAAACGGATACTGAGGTCTTAGTTCACCTGATAGAAAAATATTACCAGGGCTCATTGGAAGTAGCTCTGCGCCAGGCCTTAACTCAGGTACAGGGAGCTTATGCTCTGGCGGTTATCTGTAGTGATGAACCAGATAAGATAGTGGTAGCTAAAAAAGACAGCCCCCTGATTATAGGACTAGGCGAAAATGAAAACTTTATAGCTTCGGATATTACTGCTATTTTAGGACATACCACATCAGCATATATTCTGGAAGATAACCAATTGGCGGTAGTAACGGCTGATAAGGTGACTATTACCGATCAGGCCGGTAACCTGGTGGAAAAGGACATATTCCCGGTTACCTGGGACCCGATTTCCGCAGAAAAAGGTGGCTATGATCACTTTATGCTAAAGGAAATCCACGAACAGCCTGAAGCAGTACGGCAGACCATGGGGGGTAAGATAAAACAGGGCCGGGTCGATCTGGATGATCCGGAAATTGAGGGCCTATTTGCCGGGGTGAAAAAAATATATATGGTAGCCTGTGGTACGGCTTACCATGCTGGTTTGGTAGGGCGTATTGCCATTGAAAAACTGGCCCGTATCCCGGTGGAAACGGATATTGCTTCTGAATTTCGCTATAGGGAAGTTCTCTGGGAACCTGACCAGCTTATGATTGTCATCAGCCAGTCGGGAGAAACCGCCGATACCCTAGCCGCCCTGCGGGAAGCTAAACGCAACGGGATTAAAGTACTGGCCATTACTAATGTGGTAGGCAGTTCCATGGCCCGGGAAGCCGATAAGGTTATCTATACCTATGCCGGGCCGGAAATAGCGGTGGCCTCCACCAAAGCTTATACAACCCAACTGGTGCTTATGTACCTCCTGGGCCTGCACCTGGCCCGTATCCGGGGAACTATGGATGAAAAAGAACTGGTCCAACTGGGCCGGCAATTAGCGGGAATCGATGTCTGTATCGAAAAAGTGCTGCAACAGGAGCCGAAAATAAAAGAACTGGCCCGGCGTTATACCGGAGTTCAGGACACTTTCTTTTTAGGGCGGGGTTTCGATTATGCAGTAGCTATGGAGGGGGCCCTCAAGTTAAAAGAAATCTCCTATATCCATGCCGAGGCTTATGCTGCCGGAGAACTAAAACACGGTCCTTTAGCCTTGATATTTGAAGGGGTACCGGTATTAACCCTGATAAGCCAGGATTCCCTGGTGGAAAAATCCATGTCCAACATCAAGGAAGTCAAAGCCCGGGGTGCAGTTGTTATCGCCATCTGCAAAGAAAACCTGCAGGAGGAATGTCAGGAATGTGACGAACAAATCCTTTTACCTAACATAAACCCTATCCTGGCTCCCATCGTCGCCGTTGTCCCCCTGCAGATCTTCGCCTACTACATGGCCGTTAACCGGGGAGCCGACGTAGATAAACCCCGCAACCTGGCTAAAAGTGTGACGGTGGAATAGGGGGAGCGGTATAAGGCCATGTCATTGTAATATTAAAATAAAGTTTGATTTTTTATAATAAAGTTTGTCCCAATTCAATTCATTATCCCTCTCCTATTTAGTAGGAGGGGGATTTATTTATTAATGCGCCAAAAGGTAATTGATTAAAAAAGAATACTAAAAAAGTATACTAAAATCTCCGGGAAATAAGAAAAAATCGCAAATTAATATACACTTCTATTGAGAATAACAAAATATATGGTAAAATATAACATATATGCTTTTAAATATTAAAATCAAGAGGTATTAAATTATGGACGTATGCTATAATAAACTATTTAAACTGTTAATTGATAAAGGTATGAAAAAAACTGACTTGCGAATATTAACCGGAATCAGTCCCAACACCTTGACAAAGTTATCAAAGAATAAATACGTTTCAATGGAAGTTTTAGTCAAGATATGCCGTGCGTTGGATTGTGATTTCGGGGATATTGTTGAAGTAGTGAAAAGTTCTGAAAAATGAAAAGCAAACTAATAAGACAAAATATCAGGTGAAATAGATATGGAAAGAAAAGAATATAGTGCAGGAATGGTTAAGCTATCTTTCTGGTTTTGCGAGTTTCGTAAAGTAATTAGACTGCTTGAGAGCGGAAAAACTCTGGTGGAAATTAAGAAATTAAATTTAGAGGAAAATATATTCTCTGCTCCTACACAGGCAAGGGCAATTCAAATTTTTAATACAGTTTCGAATCGTGTAAAAGGTTTAGATTCGTCGTTTTATAAACTATTCGAGAATAGCGATCTGTCCACGCAAAAAATTATTGTACTAATCGCAATTATGCAGACGGATAGGCTATTCTTTGATTTTGTTTATGAGGTTTATAGAGAAAAACTGATTATTGGCAATGACGATATGGCCGATAGCGATATCCGAATTTTCTTTAAGAACAAGCAATTGCAGAGTGAAAAGGTTGCAAAATGGACAGATTATACGCTTAAACGGTTGGGCACCTGTTATAAGACAATGCTTATGGAAGCTGGTTTGATAGGTCGCTCTTCCGGAACTAGAAAAATTTTAAAACCTATTTTAGATAATGCTTTGGAAGAATGTCTTAGAAGCAATGGCATGGAAATAACAATTCGTGCCTTAACGGGGGTGAGATAAATGCCTAGTTTGGAAGAAAGATTAGACAAAGCCGAGCGTATGATGAAAACGCCTAGTTTTCGCCAGAATAAAGGCCTTGGAAATGAAGTCGGCTATTACATTTTTGATTACCCAGCAGAGCAAGAATTAGTCGTTAGAGAACGAATCGAATATTTGAAAGCAAAAAATGCAAAGTCTACCGATGGTTTTGAATTGGTAGTCTTTGATCTTTATGATATTGTGATCGATATACTGGAGCAGGAAGGATTTATGGAGCAGTGCTTCCAGTTTGAAAAGAACAAAGGGATGGCTCACATCGTAAAGGCAGTCGGAAATTTACTGCAGATCGATAATGATGCTGGCATGATTGTTCAGTATATTCAGGAGCGTACACCGGAGGAGGCAGTTATATTTTTAACCGGCATCGGAAAATGCTATCCGTTACTTCGGTCACACAAGATATTAAACAACTTACATCAAGTGATTGACCGTGTGCCCGTTGTGATGTTTTACCCGGGAAAATATGACGGGCAGGAGCTGGTCCTTTTTTCCGAAATTAAAGACGACAACTATTATAGAGCATTCCGGCTCGTTGATTAAGGAGTGTGAGCAATGATTATCAAAGATATGTTTGCAAAACCGATTGATCGGGATATTAAAGGCGTTATCAAAGTTGGTCAGGGTGATGAAACAAATATCCGGCAGGAGCTTGAAGAATACGTTGTTACAAGAGAGCTGCAAAAACATTTTGCAGACTTTTTTGGAAGCTACAAGAAAGGAATAATTGGCGATACCGATAAAATGGGCGTTTGGATATCTGGTTTTTTTGGTAGTGGTAAATCTCACTTTCTGAAAATTCTTTCCTACCTGCTTGGTAATGTTGAAGTGGATGGGAAAAAAGCAATTGACTATTTTGTTGAAGACAATAAAATCATTGATCCAATGGTACTAGCTGACATGAAGCTAGCTACTGGTGTACCTACCGATGTTATCCTATTTAATATTGATTCCAAAAGCGAAATGACCGGCAAACAATCCAAGGATGCGATCGTCTCTGTTTTTCTGAAAGTATTCAATGAAATGCAGGGATTTTGTGGTTCTGTTCCTTTTCTAGCTGATCTGGAAAGACAACTTGTTGAAAAAGGTCGTTATGCTGAATTCAAAGGATTGTTTGAAGAACAATTGGGGAAACCGTGGGAAGAATCCCGGCGTAAATTTTATTTCATTCAGGACAGTATTGTTGATGTTCTTAATAAAATGGGGTTCATGAGTGAGGCAGCCGCCCGTAACTGGTGCGAAAAAGCAACTGAACCTTATAATATCAGTATTGAAAACTTTGCCCGGTTGGTAAAGGAATATCTTAGCCATAAAGATGATAACTATCATATTGTTTTTCTGGTGGATGAGATCGGTCAATACATAGGTGATGATTCCAAATTAATGCTTGATCTGCAAACCGTAACTGAGGATTTGGGTACGGCTTGTCATGGTAAGGTCTGGATCGTTGTGACCAGCCAGCAGGATATTGATTCTATAACAAAGATCAAAGGCAATGATTTCTCGAAAATTCAGGGGCGTTTTGATACCCGTCTCTCTCTTTCCTCAGCTAACGTCGATGAGGTTATTAAGAAGAGAATTCTGGATAAAAACATGACTGCTGAACAAACCCTTAGGCTGCTCTATGAACAGAAGTCTACTATTATCAAAAACCTGATTGTATTTAATGATGGCGTAGAGAAAAAACTGTATGCTGATGACAGTGAATTTGCTGCCGTTTATCCTTTTGTACCTTATCAGTTTAACCTGCTGGGCAGTGTCCTGACTTCCATCAGAACTCATGGAGCGTCAGGTAAGCATCTGTCAGAGGGTGAACGTTCCATGATTGCTTTGTTCAAGGAATCAGCAGTAAAACTGATGGAGTGTCCTGTTGGTACGCTTATTCCATTCAATGTGTTCTATGATGCCCTGCACCAGTTCCTGGATCACAGCCATAAGGGTGTGATAAGCCGCGCTATGGACAACAGCTATATAAATCCTGATAAACTTGAAGAGTGTTTTGCCGTTAACGTTTTGAAAACACTGTTTATGATTAAGTACGTCAAAGAGATAACGGCTAACATCGAAAATATTACAAGTCTAATGATCTCCGATCTTGATACCGACAGAATAGAACTAAAAAAGCAGGTTGAAGAAGCTCTGAAAATACTTGCCCGTCAAATGTTAGTTCAGAAGAATGGTGATATCTATGTGTTCCTGACCGATGAGGAACAGGAAATCAATCGGGAAATAGACAGCCAGAATGTTGAGATGGCCGAGATAATAAATAAGGTTTCCGAGCTTATTTTTGAAGATATTTTCAGTGATAAAAAATACCGATATCCATCGTTTAATGGAAGGTATAGCTTTGCTTTTAATCAGATTGTGGATGATCGTCCCTATAGGGCAAATCAAAGCCACGATATTGGTGTAAAGGTACTTACCCCGTACTCTGAATATGGCTCCGAAGATACCACTTTGCGAATGATATCAGGTCAGAGCAAGGAAGTTCTTGTGGTACTACCTGATGATTCTGCTTTTTTGGATGAAATTAGAAGTGCATTAAAAATCGAAAAATACCTGCGACTGACTACATCAAGCAGGGTAATGAAATTCGAGCAGATTAAAGAAGCCAAACGTGCAGAGATGAGGGAACGGAATAGCAATGCCAAGCTTTTTCTTATTGAATCTATGAAAAATGCAGATATCTATGTAAATGGCGATAAAGCCCAGATCGGTACAAAGGATGTGGCCGCTAGAATCAATGATGCCCTTGGCCGTTTAGTTTCTACTGTATACCATAAGCTGCCTTATATTGATACAGCCATGAGCGAAGCTAATATACGGGCAATGTTCAAGACCTCAAATCAGCAGACTCTTACGCTGGAAGGCGGTACAGAACCGAATATCCATGCACTTAATGATATGTTGAGTTTTATTTCTGCTAATTCTGCCATGCACATTAAAACTTCCATGAAAAGCCTGATGGATCGCTTTATGAAAGCACCTTATGGTTTCGTGGAAGATGATGTGGAATGGCTCGTTGCCAAACTATTCAAGAACGGCGATATTTCCTTTACTGTTAATGGCAGCAGTGTTACCCTACTTAATAAATCTGAGGATGAAATTATTCGTTATATTACCAAAAAAGAATTTGTTGAGAAACTTTTGACCGAAAAGCGTGAAAAGGCCAATGAAACCCAGAAGAAAGCTGCTCGTGAGGTCATGAAGGAATTATTTGATGTTTCCAGCGTTAATGACGATGATGATTCCATGATGCGTTCATTCCAAACATACAGTCAGAACGTAATCAACGAACTTGAGAAATACGAAATAATGTATAAGAACCAACCTCTGCCTGGCAAAAAGACGGTTTCAGAAGGTAAGAACTTGCTTCGAGCGATAACTCAAATTCAATCTCCAATGGAATTCTTTAAAAAAGTTAATTCTGATAGAGACGATTACCTAGATTTTGCTGAGGATTATGAACCTATAAAGTCATTTTTTGCCGGTGAACAGAAGATTATCTTTGAACGTGCCCTGCGTTTAATGAAGACTTATGATGAAAGCAAAACTTTCATTGTGGATGAAAAAGTTGAAGAATACGTTGCTTCTATAAAGGCTATTTTGAAAAAGCATTCTCCATATAGTGAGATCCCTAAACTGCCTGAACTAATCGATAAATTCACCGATGCTTATATGCGTGTTTTATCTAATATGGAAGCTCCTGTACTTGCAGCTATTGATGATGCAAAAGCCAGAGTATTTGAAGTCCTTAACACTAAGCCATATAAATCTGAGCTAAATGATCGTTATACTAAACTGTTTGCTGAAATTTATGATAAGGCGAATCATTGCAATAATGTAGCCACATTGCAGAATATCAAAGTTGAAGCAGATGCTTTAAAAGTTAGACTCCTCAATGAAATATCAAAAAAGGATGAGAAGATAGCTGAGGGATGGGTTCCTCACGGAGGCAGGGGTACAACAGAGCGAAAACCTCAACCTAAGATTAAGAAAAGAAAAAATATTAGTATCAAGACTATTAATCTGTCTACCTCGTGGCAAATTGAGACAGTACAGGATGTTGACAAGTATATAGTTACTCTAAGAGAGCGAATTCTTAAAGAGCTAGATGAGGATACCATTGTCAATATTGAGTTCTAAAGGAGAAACCGCAGATGAATAAAACAGCAATTAAAAACTTTGCAATATGGGCAAGAAATAAGCTTATTGCAGATATTACATATAAAGCAGGACTGCTGGGTATTACGGATAAGGAAATAAAAAGCCCACTTCCACAGTCAACAAAGGATGTCCAGTTTTTTGATATTGGTACCAAAGAACCTTATTCAATCACTGGAGTAGAGATCGAGCAGCGCAGGAAACTGGTGGAGACTATTCAACAAAAGGAGAGACAGTCTGATTATAACACTGCCTATAAAGGCGTTATTGAAGAGGTTGCTTATACATGGTTTAACCGTCTGATTGCCGTGCGCTTCATGGAGGTTAACGACTACCTTCCATCCCGCGTGCGAGTACTTTCTTCTGAGAGCAGCACGAAGATTGAACCCGATTTGGTAACTTCACCTTTTGACGCTGATTTGGACTATACTCCTTATGAAAAAGATCGTATCATGCAGCTAAAAAATGATAATCAATTGGATGAGTTGTTCCGTATGCTCTTTATAAAACAGTGCAACGCATTGAATGCTATTTTGCCGGAATTATTTGAGAAAACTAACGACTATACTGAATTACTGATGAATGTGTCATTTACGGACAAGGATGGTGTGGTCTACCATCTGGTGCATGATATTCCAGAGGATGACTTTAATATAGAAAAAGAAGGGCAGGTTGAGATTATTGGCTGGCTGTACCAGTATTACAATACTGAACCGAAGGATGAAACTTTCGCCCTACTGAAAAAGAATGTAAAGATTACCAAGGAGCGTATTCCGGCTGCTACTCAGTTGTTTACACCACATTGGATTGTGCGCTATATGGTGGAGAACAGCCTTGGCCGTCTTTGGCTCGAAGGTCATCCAAATGGTACTCTTAAATCTGAGTGGAAATATTATCTGGATGAAGCCGAACAGGAACCGGAGGTTCAGGCTCAACTGGATACAATAAGAGAAGAATATAAGAATATTAAGCCAGAAAATATTAAGATTATTGATCCCTGTATGGGAAGTGGTCATATCCTCGTGTATGCTTTTGATGTTTTGATGCAAATATATGAGAGCTATGGCTATAACCAACGTGATGCAGCAAAGAGCATTATGGAAAATAACCTCTATGGATTAGATATTGATAACCGCGCATATCAGCTTGCTTATTTTGCCATAATGATGAAGGCTAGGCAGTATAATCGGCGTATTTTAAATGACGAAATTACCATCCATGTCTATGCTATTCAGGAGAGCAATGACGTAAATCGTGGTCATTTGAAATACTTCGGTGCAGGTATGGATGAGATGGAGCTTAATACTGCAAGGCTTCAAATGCAGAGTCTGCTGGATACATTTACCGACGCCAAGGAATACGGCTCTATTCTAAACATAGAGAACTATAACTGGAAGCTGCTCTACCAGTTCGTTGAAATCTTGGATATGACCGGCCAGATGACGCTGGATACTGTTGGTATTGATAATACCAAAAAACAATTACGCTTATTGGTGGAAACTGGTATGACTATGGCACAGAAATATGATGTTGTTGTAACCAACCCACCGTATATGGGCAGTAGTGGTATGGGAGTAAAGTTATCTGATTTTGTGAAAAAGAACTATCCTGATAGCAAGAGTGATTTGTTTGCGGTATTTATTGAACGCTGCGGTCAGATGACAAAGAAGAACTGCTATCAAGCGATGATTACACAGCATGCCTGGATGTTCTTGTCCAGTTTTGAAAAACTGCGCAAGAAGATTTTACTAAAAGAAATTGTAAACATGGCTCACCTTGGTGCACGAGCATTTGAAGAGATCGGCGGTGAAGTAGTGCAAACCACCAGCTTCGTGCTTCGAAGCAGTTGTTTAAATGATTACCAGGGTAGCTATACCCGTCTAGTGGACTACGGTAGCCAGCAGGAAAAAGAATCTACCTTTCTTGCCAAAAAGAACATCTATACTGCTAAACAAGAAAATTTCTCAAAAATCCCTGGTATGCCTATTGCTTATTGGATGAGTAAAAATTGGATAACCTTGTTTGAAAAACAAATATCTATTGAAACGTATATGAACTTAAAAAAGGGAATGAGCACCGGTGATAATGAAAGGTTTATAAAATATTGGTATGAACCAAGTATAACTAAAGTTGGTCGTGCTCTATCATCTGAAGAAGCAAAAGGTTCATCATATACATGGTTTCCAATAAACAGCGGAGGACCTTATAGGAAATGGTTTGGAAATAATTATTATGTAACTAATTGGGCCAATGATGGAGAAAAAATGAAAGCAAACGCGGTGAAATTAAACCATGGTGCCCATTGGTCAAGATACATTGTTAATGTTGATAAATTCTTTGTTCCCGGAATAACTTGGTCTGCAATTACTTCAAATAAAATAGGAGTTAGAGCGTTTGGTAATGGTTTTTTATTTTCAAGTGCAAGTATGTGTGGTTTTGGTGAAAAGCAAGAGTTTGTCCTTTCATTGTTAAACAGTAATGTGGCGATGCAGATATTAACTGTATTAGCACCAACAATAAACTTTGGTCCCGAACAAGTTAAGAAAATACCATGCATCATAGATAAAGAATCTATTATTGTCGAAATAGTCAATCAAAATATAAATATATCAAAGATTGATTGGGATAACTTCGAAACAAGCTGGGATTTTGTGAGGCATCCATTACTTATCTATAAGACAAATGGTTTAATCAGAGATGCCTTTATGTATTGGTCTAGGTTTACAGAAAAACAATTTGTCCGACTTAAAGCCAATGAAGAAGAATTAAATCGCATCTTTATTGATATCTATGGCTTACAGGATGAGCTAACCCCCGAAGTTGATGATAAGGATGTCACTGTTGCCCGGATTTATGATTCAAAGGAAGATATCCCTGAAAGCATGAAGGGAAATAATTATGTACTTACCAAAAGTGATGTAATTAAGTCTTTCATTTCCTATGCCGTTGGTTGTATGTTTGGTCGTTATAGCCTTGATGTAGAGGGACTTGTTTATGCTGGTGGGGATTGGGATGATAGCAAATACGACACATTTATTCCGGACAAAGATAATATACTTCCTATTACTGATGAGGAGTACTTTGAGGATGATGTAGGTTTGTTCTGCGCTTTCTTAAAAAAGACTTTTGGAACAGAAACCTTAGAAGAAAATCTTGATTTTATTGCAAAGGCTTTGGGCAATAAAGGCAATAGTTCACGAGAAATTATCCGCAATTATTTTTTAAAAGATTTCTTCAAAGATCACTGCAAGATTTATAAGAAGAGGCCAATATACTGGCTATTTGACAGTGGTAAAGCAGATGGGTTTAAAGCTCTGATATATATGCACAGATATAATGAAGATACCATCGGAAACTTACGTATTGATTATCTTCACCGGATGCAGCGGGTTTATGAAAGTGAGATTTCTAGAATGCAGGAAACCATTGAGAACAGCACCAATGCTCGTGAGGTGACTGCCGCCCAAAAACGCAAGGAAAAGCTAACAAAGCAATTGAAAGAAACTAAGGACTATGATGAGAAAATCGCTCACCTCGCCCTTGCACGTATTGCTATTGATTTAGACGATGGCGTGAAAGTCAATTACGAAAAAGTTCAGACTGGTACCGATGGCAAAAAACTTAAAGTTTTGGCAAAAATCTAGTATGGAAAGGAGGGGGCACAGTGGTTGAACTAAATTTAAAACAAATAACGGATAAGCTCAATGTGGAATTTAACGGAGAAACACGTAAGCTGGTCTTCTGGTACGATGATAAAGCAGAGTTTGCAGAAGATATAGATACATTAGTACTGGTCAATGCCAAGGTTTATCACCTAGAGCCAGATAACCAGTTTTATACTAAATACTTTCTTGAAAAACAGGATTGTACGACCAACTATCTGATCTATGCCCCTTTTCCGAAGCCTGCGGTGCGGGACAATCATCTGGAGGATACGCTGCTTTATTCCAAACAGTTCTTTGCGGATCGTGCATCCTTGCTTATGGTTGACCTTGGAATTGACGCCAAGTATAAACCGGTCATTCAAAAATATATCAAGTTTTTCCGGGCAAAGGATAGAACCCAACGGTTTTATAATCTGGAGATTGAAAAATTCACCAGAGATACCATTGAGATTGCCTTAATGAGTGCACTATGTAAAACAAGGATAGCTTCTTTTGAGGAAATTGTTCGTGTCATCCTAACCGATGGTGAGCTGGAAGATAATAAATTCCTCAATGAATTTGATAAGTACGATCTGCTTCCTGCTTTTTGGCGGTTTTGTGAGCAACAATTCGGTTATAACGATATGAAGCCCACCCTTGAAAAGTTGGTGATTACTCTCTTTATAACTTATACAGAGCGGTCTATACAAGGGGAAGTGCCGGAAGCATGGAAAAGCTTTGTATCCTATAAGCCCGGCAGTATAATTGCTTTCCTGGATAACCTGATGAATAACGTGTTTTACCGCGAGCGATTTAATGAACTATCTGCTCATGCAGCGGTGAGACTCAATGCCTTTGCCGCCCTGGAAACTTATGAACCAGAAGCATTGTTGAACTGTGATACCTTTGCAGTAGTTGACCGCTTTATTATTGGTTGGGTCAGAGAACGTCTAATGGCTGAGGATACCGGAGCAAATCTGGAAGGTATAACCATCCCTGAAGTGTGTCAGAAGCGAAAAAAAATGCACTTTGGCAAAGACTATCAGGAGCAGTATCAGTTGCTAGAAAATGCCTATCATCTGATTCAAGCTGCCAAATACAACTGTCCGGATGACTTCAAGGAAATTGTAGATCAATACCGTTCCTCTGATTGCCTGATTGATACCGCTTATCGGAATTTCTATTACTGGTTTGACCAACTCACGGACAATGTTGCTTTTGAGCATTTGCGTGATCTGGTAGAGAACATTTATACCAATGAATATCTGTCTAAACTAATTACAAAGTGGAACACCAGTCTTATCAGCGAGGAAGCAATGACCGTGTTGCCTTTACAACGGTATTTCTATTCACGATATATCCGTAGCTGCAAGGAGCGAGTAGTTGTCATTATTTCCGATGCCATGCGTTATGAGATTGGTCGTTCTTTATGGGCAAAATTACAGGATGATGCTAAATGTTCAGCCAAGCTGGAAGCTATGCTCAGTGTACTACCCTCCTATACAAGACTTGGTATGGCCGCATTACTGCCGCACAAGTCTTTGGAGATGACCGCTGATTTCTGTGTGCTGACAGATGGATCAGTGTGCGATGATTTGAAACAGCGGGAAGTAATTCTTCAAAATTATAACCCCAGCAGTCGCTGTGTACAGTTTGATGATATAAAGGCGATGAAGCGGACTGCGATCCGTCAGGTGTTTGCTGGTATGGATGTTATTTACATATACCATAATCAGATAGATGCCCGTGGCGATAAGCTCAATACAGAAAATGAGGTATTTATTGCCTGTGAGGAAGCAATAAATGAAATCCATGATCTCATTAAACGGTTGACCGATCATGTTAGTGCTACCCATTACATTGTGACTGCCGATCATGGCTTTATCTATAAACGGGATAAGCTCCAAGAGAGTGACAAAATTACTAATGTTGCTGAAAAAGGTGCTTTTGTTAATCGCCGCTTTATTGTATCGGATAAGGCTGTTGAGGACGATGGTATTTGTTCTATACCGATGGGCAGAATCCTGGGTAATGATGATAGTAAGATGGTTTCTTTCCCAATCAGTTCCAACGTATTCAAAGTGGCTGGTGGCGGTCAAAACTATGTGCATGGAGGTTCTTCTCCACAGGAAATGATTATACCAGTTATAGATATTAAGACTAAAAAAGGCCATAAGGCTACTCGTATTGTTCAGATTACACTAGTCAGCATGGTACAGAAGATTACTAACCTCATTACTACGCTGGAATTCATCCAGACCGAGCCGGTTAGCGATGTAGTCAAGGCAACCAGCTATAAGATTTTTTTCACTTCTGAGGATAATGAGAAAATCTCCAACGGGAACATATATGTAGCAGATCGGAGAGAGGCTGATCCGCAAAAGCGAATCTTCCGTCTGCGTTTCAATTTCAAAAACAAACAATATGATAAGTCAAAACGCTACTATCTGGTGGCATATGACGAAAAAAATGATTTAGAAATCCTACGTCATGCAGTAGTTATGGATGTTGCCTTCGCCAATGACTTTGGATTTAACGTATAAGGTGGTGATAATATGAAAGATTATCAGCAGGAAAATGAAATAGGGCTAATGGAAAAGCTGAAAATTTATTTTTCCGGAAAGATTGTCCGCAAGGACCTGACCAAGAAAATCAAGGAAGGTGCAAATGTACCGGTTTATGTGCTGGAATATCTCCTGGGAATGTACTGCTCTTCGATGAACGAAGAAGAAATAGAAGCTGGTGTACATAATGTAAAGCAGATTTTGGCTGAGAACTACGTGCGTCCGGATGAAGCGCAGAAAATAATCTCAAAGCTTCGTGAAAGAGGCAGTTATACCGTCATAGATAAAGTGTCTGTGAAGTTAAATTATAAAAGTGATATATATGAATCCGAGTTTTCCAACTTAGGGCTTAAAGGTGTTCCTATTGCAGAGAAGTATGTTTCTGACTTTGAGCGGCTTTTATGTGGCGGTATCTGGTGCATTGTCCAGATGGAATATTTCTATGATGAGGCAGATAAAAATCGCTCTCCATTTATTATTCATAAGCTTACACCGATACAGATGCCCAGTCTTGATCTTGATGAAGTTAAGGCTGCCAGAGCAAATTTTACCGAAGAGGAATGGATTGATCTGGTACTCAGAAGTACCGGAATGGAACCTTCTCAGTTTGATAAGCGGGAAAAATGGCTGCACTTAGCCAGACTGATTCCGCTGATTGAAAACAACTATAATCTTTGCGAACTTGGGCCGAGAGGTACAGGAAAATCTCATATTTATAAGGAGATTAGCCCAAACAGCATTCTGGTCTCCGGCGGTCAGACTACGGTTGCCAACCTGTTTTACAATATGAGCACTAAAACTATAGGTTTGGTGGGATTATGGGATTGTGTGGCCTTCGATGAAGTTGCTGGGATCAAGTTCAAGGATCAAGACGGCGTTCAGATTATGAAAGATTACATGGCTTCCGGTTCTTTCGCAAGGGGGAAGGAAGAAAAAAACGCTTATGCTTCAATGGTGTTTGTCGGCAATATTAATCAGAGTGTAGATGTAATTTTAAAGACTTCTCATTTATTTGAACCGTTCCCGGAAGCAATGGCATATGATACAGCTTTTTTGGATCGTATGCACTGCTACATCCCCGGCTGGGAAATTCCCAAATACCGGCCCGAATATTTTACTAATGATTATGGCTTTATTACAGACTATTTTTCTGAGATCATGCGAGAGCTGCGGAAAATTTCTTATGCAGATGCTTATGACCAATATTTTAAGCTAGGTAACAATCTGAACCAGCGTGATGTTATTGCAGTGAAAAAGACGGTATCCGGTCTAGTAAAGCTGATTTATCCAGACGGGCAGTTTACGAAGGAAAATATAGAAGAAATATTGCGGTTTGCACTGGAGATGCGACGCAGAGTAAAAGAGCAGCTGAAAAAGATTGGCGGCATGGAGTTTTATGACGTGAACTTTTCTTATATTGATAATGAGACCTTTAGTGAAGAATATGTAACTGTACCTGAACAGGGCGGTGGTAAGCTAATCCCGGAAGGTATAGGAAAGCCAGGTCATATCTATACTGTTTCTCATGGTAGATCTGGAATGATTGGCGTATATAAGCTGGAAACGCAGATGATTGCTGGTAGTGGTAAGTTCGAGAGAACCGGTATCGGTTCGGATCGTGAAGCAAAGGAAGCGGTCGATACCGCTTACAGATATTTGAAAGCCAACGGGAGAAATATTAGTGCTTCCATCAGCACTACCACCAAAGATTATCTTATGCACGTTCAAGATCTAAATGGTATAGGGATGACCAAGCATCTAACCTTGCCGGCTGTTGTAGCAATATGCTCTGTTGCTCTAAATAAACCGACTTTAAGCAGTGTTGTAGTTCTAGGTGATTTAAGTATTGGCGGCACGATTATCAAGGTTAATGAACTTGCCAATACCTTACAGGTTTGCCTGGACAGTGGTGCTAAAAAAATCCTGATTCCAATTACATCAGCAGCTGATTTAGGTACTGTACCGTCGGAACTGATTGGTTGCTTTAATATTATCTTCTACCAGAGCGCTGAAGACGCTGTGTATAAGGCACTTGGTGTGGAATAACAGTCCGAGGCAGAAAATTTCCCTATACCCGTTAATTTACTTCCAATCGGAACGATCTTGTAAATTGTGCATACCTTTCACATAAATTCTTTGTTCATCGGGCAAAATAAATGGTGGTTGATATATGAATATAAAGGAGGATGACTAATGCCAACTGTGGAAACTTCAGTTGCCCGGTATCAGGCTTGTATTGATGCCTGCACCAAATGCTTACAGGTATGCAACGAATGCTTTAATTCCTGCTTGCAGGAACCCGATGCAAAAGCCAGGGCGAACTGCATCAAAATGCTTAGACTATGTGCAGATGTATGTAACCTGGCTGTTCAGGCCATGACCATGAATCATACAGAGGCCAAATATATTTGTAATGTATGCAGGACTATTTGTGATGCCTGCGCCACAGAATGCATGATGTTTAAAGACCAACATTGTCAAAAATGTGCCCAAGTTTGCCATGAATGTGCAAATGAATGTGCCAGAATGACCCAAATGTAAAAGTAAAATTATTAATGAAAAACGGAAAAACGGAAGAATAAAACCATCTCTATAGATCCACCATTAGAGATGGTTTTTATAGTGCGAGTATTGCTGCCGAGGTTACTATTGAATAAGAGGATATTCTTTTGGTCTATACAAAGCAGATTAAAAGAATATCCTCTTATTTTTTGGGTGATATAACCAATGACGGGGCCAGGTCGGCTATAACAAGATGGGATTTTTCCAAAGACGTTTGCCAAAAGCAGTGTTAAGGACGTGGATTCACGGGTTGGTAATAAGGGGTCATGCCCTGGGACACTCTCAAAGACAAGGCCGAATGCTGGGCCGGTTAGCTAAAGTGATCACTATGGTTGATGTAAAAGGAGCCGCAATGAACCTGTCTACTGCATTATGCTAAAATATAAGACAATAACTAAAATCGGATTTATTTGGATACCGCTATACCCGAAAGGTATAAAATTTCCAAACCTTAATTCAGTATGTTGGCGCATGAATAACCCTGCCATGAAAAACAAACTAGCTTGGTTTAATTAAAATAGAAAGCGTGGTAGGGGCAATTACTTGGTCCTTTTAGGATGCAAAGAAACATTTATTCTGGATAGTATGGAGCGTGAGATAATGGAGAAATTGACTCTGCAACAGCTGGAATCAATCCTGTGGAAGGCGGCGGATATCCTGCGGGGAGAGCTTAATGCAGCTGAATATAAGGATTACATTTTTGGTTTGTTATTTTTAAAATATATGAATGATAATTTTGCCGTAGAGAGAAGGAAGTTGTTTAAAGATTTTTCTTCTCAGGGTATAGATAATGATGAGGTAGAGGAACTGCTTAAAGCTTCTTCTATCTATGAGAATTTTTTTGTTCCTGAAAGAGCCCAGTGGGATAGTTTAAAAAACCTGACTTTAAATATTGGTCCTGAGATGGACAAGGCTTTTAAAGCGATAGAAGATGAGCCCAGAAACTCGGAGCTTATAGGTGTATTAACTACCGCCAATTACAATGATAAAGAAAAAGTATCAGATAAGAAGTTATCACAGCTTTTGATACTATTTGACTCAGTAAATCTGGCCAATGAGAACTTAGAGAATAATGATGTCCTGGGTGATGCTTATCAGTATTTGATAAAAACCTTTGCGGATGATGGTGGTGCCAAAGGGGGAGAATTTTATACTCCTTATGAAGTGAGAAAACTGCTGGTCAGACTGGTTAAGCCGGTTGAGGAAGATAGGATATATGATCCTACTGTCGGGTCGGGTGGTTTCCTTATAGAGAGTATCAAGTACATAGAGGAACAGGGTGGGAATCCCCACAATGTTTCGTTATTTGGGCAGGAAATAAACCTTAGCACCTGGGCAATATGCAAGATGAATATGCTTTTTCATAATGCCCGGGGTGCTGATATAAGAAAAGGTGATACTATACGTAATCCTATGCACCGGGAGGGGGGCGTTTTAAAAACCTTTGATAAGGTTCTGGCTAATCCTCCCTTCAGTCTAAAGAACTGGGGACAGGAAGAAGCCAAGGCTGATGCCTATAACAGGTTTCCATACGGAGTGCCGCCAAAATCATATGGTGATCTGGGTTTTGTATGTCACATGATAGCCAGTCTTAATGACAAAGGCAAAATGGGAACAGTAATCCCTCACGGGGTACTTTTCCGGGGTGGTGCCGAAGGGAAAATACGTAAAGGCTTTATAAAAGATGATTTAATTGAAGCCGTAATAGGTTTACCTGCCAATGTTTTCTACGGGACAGGTATTCCGGCTGCTTTATTAATTATTAATAAAAGTAAGCCTCAGGAGCGCAAAGGCAAAGTCCTGTTCATAGATGCTAGTCAGGGTTTTGTTAAGGACGGAAATAAGAACAAACTGCGGGATGAGGATGTAGAAAAGATTATACAGACTTTCGATGAATTTCAGGATGTAGATAAGTATGCTGAAGTAGCGGATATAGAGCCTATTAAGGAAAATGATTATAACCTGAACATAAGCAGGTATGTGGATACCACCGAAGAAGAAGAACCGGTGGATATACCTGCTGTAATAAAGGAGATACAGGAGTTGAAAGCCAGTTTTAAGGAGACAGAGAAGAAGCTGAATGGTTATTTGAAAGAACTAGGGTTTGAGGAGATATAGGGTGATAAGTGGTATGAGAGAAGGACATAAACATACTGAGTTAGGTATTATACCGGATAATTGGGGAATTTGCAGGTTTAAAGAAGTTGCTAAGATAAGTCAGGGTTTGCAGATCGCAATATCTGATAGGTATAAAGATTACAAAGAAAACAGATATGTGTATGTTACGGTACAGTACATAAATGACAGAGAAACCCTGAAAATATTTATTATATTGAATCCCCTAGCAAAAACGTTATTTGCTTCAAGGATGATATCTTAGTTTCTAGAACAGGAAATACAGGAATAATCGTTACTGGCATTGAGGGCGTATTTCATAATAACTTTTTTAAGGTGGATTTTAACAGATCATTACTGCTTAGGGACTATTTATTCTATTTTCTAAAGTCTCATCCAATACAAAAGCTCATAAAACAATATGCGGGGATTACAACAATTCCTGATTTAAACCATGGTGATTTTTATAGAATACCAGTACTTCTTCCCCCCCTCCCTGAGCAGAAGAAGATTGCTGAAATTCTCTCTACCGTTGATGAGCAGATTAAGCAGACCGATGCCCTTATAGAGAAGACCAAAGAACTTAAAAAAGGTCTCATGCAGCAGCTTCTGACTAAAGGTATAGGCCATACACGTTTTAAAAAGGCAGAATTTGGGGAGATTCCGGAGGAGTGGGAATTATTTAAAATTGGGGATATAGTAGATGTCATGATTGGGGGTACTCCCAGTAGGAAGGAACCTCGGTATTGGGATACTGCTAAAAAGACAAATAATATCTGGGTTTCTATAAAGGATTTAACATCGACTGGCAGATACGTTTCTGATAGTACAGAATATATTACTGATGTAGGCATAGCTAACTCAAATGTAAAGCTTATACCGGAAAAAACAGTTTTAATGAGTTTTAAATTAACCATAGGTAAAACAGCAATTACTAAGTGTTCACTATATACAAATGAAGCGATTGCTGCCTTTAAAATTAATGATTCACAAATAGTTGATTATTTATTTCTTTTTTATATTCTCCCCCATCTAACATACGATGCAGATACAGCTATAAAGGGTGCGACTTTAAACAAACAGAAGCTATTAGATGGTATAATACCATTACCTAATATTCAAGAGCAAAGAAATATAGCTTCCGTATTAATGTCAATTGATAATTGTTTGGATGAATACATTCAAATTAAAAACACCTTTCAACTTCTTAAACAAGGCCTCATGCAGAAACTCCTTACAGGCCAAATAAGGGTACAGGTGTAACAGGGGGTGAGAGAATGGCGTACCTGGGGAACGAAGAAACCCTGGTGGAGCTTCCGGCGATAGAATACATAACGGAAAAACTGAAATACGAATTCATTTATGGGGATAAGCTGACTCCTGAAGAGGGCGAAAGAGAGTCTTTTAATGATGTTATTCTGGTAGAAAGGCTTAGAAGATCGTTAAAGAAGTTAAATCCCTGGATGGATGAAGGTAATCTTAATAAAGGAGTACGTTTTCTTACCCGGGCAGATAGCCTGGGAACCAACCTGCTGGAGATTAATGAGAAGATATATGATGCCATAGTAAACCTCACCTATGCCCTGGAACAGGACCTTGATGGCAGTGGTCAGAAGAAGTTTCACACGGTTAAGTTTATTGACTGGGATAATCCAGATAACAATGATTTTCTGGTAACTAGACAGTTTAAGATACAGGGACCGAATGAGAAGGCTATTCCTGATATCGTTATATTCATTAATGGTATTCCGGTAGTGGTGATAGAATGTAAATCGCCATTTCTAGAGAAAAGTAAGAACGCTAAGATGGGCAAGCATGAAGCCTACATTCAGTTAAGACGCTATATGGATGCCAGGGATGATACTACTGTAGTCGAAGGAGTTCCCCGGCTTTTTTATACCAATTTTTTTACGGTAATACTTAATAAATACCATGCTTATACGGGAACGATAAGCTCTCAGTATGGTCATTACCTGGAATGGAAAGACCCTTATCCCTTTAAAATAAAGGACATAGCAGAAGTTGAAAACTGTGGGCAAAATATTCTTTTACAGGGGATGCTGGAGAAGAAGAACCTTTTGGATATTATGCAAAATTTCATTTTATATGAAACTGATAATGCCTCCAGTATCCGGGTAAAAAAGATCTGCCGCTACCAGCAGTACCGGGCAGCGAATAAAGCTCTGGAGCGATTGGTATCTGGCAGGGATTCCCGTTCCCGGGGTGGGGTAGTCTGGCATACTCAGGGTTCAGGCAAATCTTTAACTATGGTGTTCCTAGCCAGAAAAATAAGAAGAGTGCCGGAATTAGCTGATGCGACTATAGTTGTAGTCACTGACCGTATTGATCTGGATAAACAGATTTACCATACTTTTATGAGGACTTTATCAACTATAACTACTCCGATAAGGGCAGAAAGTGTTAAAGAGATGAAAGAGCTTCTCTCTAAAGCTCAGCCGCAGATTATCATGACTACTATACAGAAGTTTGAAAGTGAAAAGGAAGAAAATCAAGTTTTGTATGACAGCCGGCAGAAATCAGCTCTCCATTATGAAAAACCCTTCCCGGTTTTAACCACTAAATCTAATGTTATAGTCTTAGCAGATGAAGCCCACCGGAGCCAGTATAAGACTATGGCCATGAACATGAGAAATGCCTTACCTCATGCTGCCTTTATAGGTTTTACAGGTACGCCTATTGACCGGGAGGATAAATCAACCCCCCGGCAGTTTGGCGGTTATATTGATAAGTATTCTATTCAGCAGGCGGTAGAAGACGGGGCTACGGTACCTATTATCTATGAAGGAAGAAGGCCGGATTTACAGATAAAAGCCGATACCCTGGAGGAACTTTTTGAAGAGGCTTTTGAAGATAAGACTGAGGAAGAAAAAGAAGCTATTAAGCAGAAATATGCTAATAAACAGGCTATTGTGGAAGCGGAGGACAGGATAGATGATATAGCCCAGGATATTTTACAACACTACAAAAAACAAGTATATCCGGAAGGATTTAAAGCCCAGGTAGTATGTGTATCCCGGGAAGCCTGTGTGAAATACTATAATGCCTTGAACAAACATATGAATGATATTATTGGTGATGATCTGGAAGCCAGGATCATCTTTTCCAGTAACCTTAATGATGAACCCCACCTGAAAGAACATCATACCACCAAAGCGGAACAGGATAAAATTATAAACCGGTTTTTACAACCCTTATCTAGGGACAAGCTAGCTTTTCTTATTGTAAAAGATATGCTTTTAACGGGTTTTGATGCTCCGGTGGAACAGGTCATGTATATGGATAGACCTTTAAAAGAACATGCTCTGTTGCAGGCTATTGCCAGAGTCAACCGAATCTGTGGTGATAACAAAAAATGCGGTTATGTGGTAGATTATTATGGGGTTTCTAACTTCCTGGAGGAAGCCCTGGCCATATTTAATAAGGATGAATTGGGCAATCCTATGCGATCTATGGATGAAGTCTACCATCAGATGCTGACCTACCGGGAAGCCGTTATGGGCATATTTAAGGGTACGGATAAAAATGATCTTGATGCTCTGGTTAACAAAATTAAACCCGAGGACAAAAGAGCTGAATTTATGCTGGCCTATAAACGGTTTGCCACTTGTATGGAGCAGATTTTACCGAATTATGTGCCTATGGAAAACATTAATGATTTAAGATGGTTGTCATACATTAGAGCTGCTGCCAAGGCTAGATTTGAACCGGAAAAAGACCTGGATATTGCCGACTGCGGGCAGAAGGTTAAGGAAATCATCTCGGAGCACCTTGAGTCCCAGGGAGTAAAACAGTGGATAAAACCCCTTACCCTGTTTGATAAGGATTTTGCCGGAAAATTAAAAAGCCTTAAATCTGATGAAGCCCAGGCTTCGGCTATGGAACACGCTATCAAGCATGTAATTCATGTGAAAATAGATGAAAACCCCGTTTACTATACTAGCTTGCTGGAAAAACTGCAAAAAATATTAGATGAAACTAAAAACAACTGGATAGAGCGGAAAAAACGGCTGGAAGAGTTTATGAACCAGGAAGTTAAAAAAGGTGAAGAGGAAATGGCGCAGGCTCTGGGATTTACTAAAAAAGAAGAGTTTGCCTTTTTTGAAGTGGTGAAAAAGCATCTTCTGGAACCAGAGCAGTCTCCAGATGGCATAGTAGCCGAAGGAGGAACCGAGTACATAACCTTGGATATTATTGATCTAGCTAAGTCCATAGCTATGGATGTAGCAGGTGTTGTAAAGAAAAACTATGTGATTGACTGGACTACTAATCCTACTAAGACTCAGGATATAGAAAGAGCCATATTTTTAATGCTTAGTAAAAAATATTTCAAGCAGATAAAGTTAGATAAGAGAAAACAATTAGTTCAGCCCCTGCTTCAGCTAGCCAGGAAACACTATGCAGTAATAGATTAAGGAGAATAGGATGCAGCGGTCTTTTCAGTATGGGGATATCATTATAAAGTTTGATTTATCTTACAGCCGGCGAAAGAGTATTTCTATATCAGTTGAAGCACCGGGTAAGGTTAGTGTTGTGGCCCCCATGGGTTTATCTGAATATGAAACGATTAATATAGTTAAAAGCAAAGCCAGATGGATTATACAAAAGCTATATGAGGTCAGGGATGTAAAAACTGTCCCTATTAATAAGGATTTTGTTAATGGAGAATCTTTCCTGTACCTAGGTAGAAATTATTCTTTGCAGCTTAAGGTTGATACAACATTGAAAAAACCGGTTGTAAAGCTATACCAGGGTAAATTCATGGTAAATACCCCCACCCGGGATGAAGAGGCGATAAAGAAAGCTATGGAATCCTGGTATCGTAGTAAAGCCCGGGAGCAGATCGAAAAACGGCTTAAATTTTACCAGCCTAAAGTAGGGGTAAAACCTGCCCGGGTTATGATTAAAGATCAGAAAAAAAGGTGGGGAAGCTGTAGTTCTAAGGGTAATCTCAATTTTAATTGGCGGTCGGTGATGGCTCCTTCTCCGGTTCTGGATTATATTATCGTACATGAGCTCTGCCACCTGGTCCATCTTAATCATTCCCGTGAGTTTTGGAACCTGGTATCCGCCATACTTCCTGACTACGGGAACCGGAAGGACTGGTTGAGGAAAAATGGGGTGAGGTTGAAACTGTAACTCCTTGTTTGGCTGAACAGTTTACAAAAAGTTTCATATAAGTACGCTTAGCAATTATTCCATAAATCAAGCGCTTGTAGGTATACTACTATTAATAACCTATCAAATGGTTAAGGGAGGGGTAAGCAGTTGTATAGACGATGTTGGCTGTTTTTGTTAATTGCTGCCACATTTTTTTTAATAGGCTGTAATGAAGTATCTAATGTTCAAGTTTCGCCACCGGACCGGTCACCAGATAAACTACATAAAATTAGCGATATAATTAAGGATATTGCTGAAATTGAAATAATTTTCGATACTAGTGAACCTTATCAAGATGAGGCAGAACCTATAGTAATCAAAGATGAGAAGATGGTAAATGATATTATAACTATGATAAAGGCTAGTAAACCATTAAGAGATGAATATAAAATTAACCACATGAGTGGAATGGCCCATAAAAATAATAAGCTGATTATTACCGGAAAAAATGGGACCCAAAAGGAGATAGAGTTTGCTTATGATACGCTCTATGAAGTAGGGTATATGGAAGTTGAGGGGATAAGGATTGAGCCTGATTATGATTTTTTCAGATATATTGCAGATTTAAACGAATATACTAATCCTGATACCCGTATTGACCGGCAGGTAGTGCAGGTATTTGATGACTATAACTGGACAGTTGACTACAGAATAAATAGTTTAAATGAGAAATTACCAGATAATCTTAAACATAAGGCAGGAGAATATCCGGTAAAGGTATACTGGGCTTACAATAATGAACTTTCTAAACAAAGCGGGTTTGATTTTACTGATTATCTGGGCAAGGATGTAATGGTGGAGATTTACCGGCTGAGGGAACCACTGCCTGAATCTATGAAACCTCGGAGAGATGCGAGAGGAATTATTCTCAAATACAATGATCAGATTATAGGAGCATATATTGATGCTGGCCGGCATGATTCTTTTGCCTGTTCCCTCGATAGAAAGAGTTTAAGTGATATTACGGGTAGCCAATGGGACAGATGGATTGCAGATTATATTGATTATGAGGATGAATTAGAAACTAGGCTGTCCCAGATGGAACCTGAGGATGTTATCAGAGAGTATTACCAGGCATTAGACCGGCAGGATACAAAAATGGCCTGGGGATGTTTGACCAGGAGAAATTTATCTCAGCATTTATCCTCTAACTTGAATAATCAATATCTTTTCAATAAGGATGAGAATGTAGATTATAATCTTAAGAAGGCCAAGTTATTAGAAATAAAAGAGTTTCAGGCTGAACCTGACTGGTTAGGATACCAGGTAAATGTTGATTTTGATTTTAAACAACCAATAACAGCTGATGATGGAATAGCGCCCCGGTTTATTAAAATGAAGCAAGAGTCTGAAAAAAGCGGCTGGAGGATTGACGATATTGGTACCGGGCCATGATATTTAAGCCGTCCCCAAGTACTTTAGATAAGATACTGGGGGCGGCTTTTATTGGATTTAGGCCTTTGCTAATAATCTGGTACTATGGTTAGCTTAACAACAGTCTATCATTATCCAGTTCGGTACCGCTTTTTTTGCCGAATTGTTCGATTAGTCTTTCCACGGTCATTTCTTCCCGTTCTTTTCCCTGCAGATCCAGAATAATGCGGCCTTCATGCATCATGATGGTACGAGTGCCAAATTCTAAGGCAGCTTTCATGTTATGAGTAACCATAATGGTACATAGATTCTGTTCGGAAACTATCTGCCGGGTAAGCTCCAGGACTTTTTTAGCTATAGATGGGTCTAGGGCGGCAGTATGTTCATCGAGCAGGAGCAGTTTTGGTTTAACCAGGGTTGCCATTAGAAGTGTCAGGGCTTGCCGTTGCCCGCCGGAGAGCAGGCCCACTTTTTGCTTCATTCTATTTTCCAGATCCAGATCTAATAATGATAGGTGTTCCTGAAAACGCTTTATATCTTTTTTCTTTATACCTGGTCTTAATCCGTGAGGTTTACCTTTGGCATAGGCGATGGCCAGGTTTTCTTCAATGCTCATGTCATGGGCGGTGCCTTTAAGGGGATCCTGGAATACCCTGCCGATATAGCGGGAACGTTTGTGTTCAGGGCTATAGGAGATGTCTATGGAATCAAGCCGGATACTGCCGGCGTCGATTTCATAGACCCCGGCAATACAGTTTAACAGGGTAGTTTTACCAGCTCCATTACCACCGATAACAGTTACAAATTCGCCTTCTTGAAGGGATAGATTAATAGCTTGAAGGGCGGCTTTTTGGTTGCTAGTTCCGTGGCCAAATGTTTTGCTTAACCCGTTTATAAAAAGCATTAGATTTTTCCTCCTGCCCCTGGCTTTCTGGCTGCTGTTCTGATTTTATACCGGGCCAGTTTTTCTTTAATAACCGGCATGGATAATGCCAGTGCAACAATTACGGCGGAAACCAGTTTTAGGTCGGTAGGCGGCATACCCAGTTCCAGGGCTAATGTGATAACAAATCTGTAGAGCAGGGCCCCAAGAATGACGGCCATCAGCCTGCGTAGCAGGGAACGGGTTCCGAATATTACCTCGCCTATGATTACAGAGGCCAGACCGATGATTACCATGCCGACTCCCATGCTGATGTCAGCAAAAGATTGATACTGAGCAATTAATGCTCCGGAAAGGGCGACTAGTCCATTGGAAATGGCCAGGCCAATGAGTATGGTAGTATCGGTATTTACCCCCAGGGCCCTTACCATTTGAGGATTATCCCCTGTAGCCCGGAGGACAAAGCCTAATTTAGTCTTTAAAAATAAATACAAGAGCATGACTACGATTAACAGTACCACCGCAGGTATAATGAGCTGGCTGTAATCCTGTAGAGCTGTATTATCCAAAAGGCTGAACAAGGTAGTTTTGTTTAAGAGGGGAATATTGGCTCTGTTCTCCATGACTCGTAAATTTACAGAATAGAGTCCCAGCATTACCAGAATTCCCGCCAGCAGGGGTTGAATTTTTAATTTAGTATGGAGCAGGGCGGTAACCGATCCGGCCAGGCACCCTGCTATAAATGCTAATCCTATTCCTGCCAAGGGCTGATCTGTACTGCACATGGTAGCTGAAAAGGCTGCCCCCAGTACAAAACTGTTATCAACCGTTAAGTCAGGTATATTAAGTGTTCTAAAGGATAGAAAAACCCCTAAAGCCATGATGGCATATATGATTCCTAACTCCAAAGAGCCCTGTAACACCAGTAAGGTCATGGTAAGTAAACCCCTTTATATAGTTTAGTTTCCAAAGGTCTGTGCTGCTTCTTTTAATATATCATCAGGTATTGTAATGCCAATGGCCTGGGCAGTAGCAGTGTTAATATAAATATCTATATCAGTCATAGTTTTTACCGCCATATCGCCGGGGTTTTTGCCCTTTAAAATTTCAACGGCCATGTGAGCAGTTTCCTGACCCAGCACCGGATAGTTGATTCCATAGGTGGCTAGACCGCCGTCTTTTACCATAGAGTCAGCCCCTACATAGACGGGGATTTTGGCTTTATTGGCTACCTGGGATACTACCGGCATGGCGGAAGCAATAGTATTATCAATAGGGGAAAAGATGGTATCCACCTTACTAGTCAGAGAAGTAGCCGCCTGTTGTACTTCAGATGAATTGGTTACGGTAGCCTCCACAACGGTTAGTCCATTATTTTTAGCATATTCTTTTAGGTTGTTTATTACCGATATGGAATTGGTTTCGCTGGAATTATATAGCGCACCGATAGTTTTAATGTTAGGGGTAATACGTTGGGCCAATTCCATGATTTTTTCCGCAGATACAGCGTCTGAGGTGCCGGTTACATTGCCCCCGGGTTTCTCCATGTTCCTTACCAGACCAGCTTCCAGAGGGTCAGTACAGGCGGAAAACAAGACGGGTATATCTTTAGTTTCACCAACGGCTGCCTGGGCTGATGGAGTGGCTATGGCTACGATAAGATCGTATTGGTTATTGACAAACTTTTGACAGATGGTCTTAAGATTAGTCTGATCGCCTTGGGCGTTTTGATAGTCGATAATAATGTTATCACCGTCCTGGTAGCCCTTCTCGGCTAACTCGTTAACAAAAGACTCCCTGATAGTATTAAGGGACGGATGCTCAACAATCTGCACAATACCAATTTTCAGCTTTCCCTCCTGGTCAGCATTAGCGTCTTGAGGGGTTTTATTTGCCCCGCATCCCGACACTAAACTAAACAACAGCATCGATACACATACCAGAATTGCTACCCGTACCAACTTTTTCATGATCTATTCCTCCCTATAAATAATTTAATATGGGGGGCTGAACATCTGCAATAAATATTCATCCACTATTATGAATAGGCCAGGATTGGTACCGGAAGAACAAAAAACACCTGCCCTAATAAAGGACAGGTGTTAGAACCTGCGGTACCACCTTAATTGATGCACAAATATAATGCATCCTCTCTTGTAGAGTGCCAACACACCCCCTGCCCGTTAACGCTGGCATTGCGTCAGAAGCTACTAGAGATCATAAACGATCTTTTTCACTCTGCCCTCCGAGGTCCATTTGTCCACTCCATGACCTGCCGGTATTCCACCCTCTCCGGCTCTCTGTATGGCTGGGTTGTGGTTTTACTTCCTCTTCAACAGTTTATAGAAATTTTAGCTACAGATTGCCTGAGTTGTCAATGGCAATTTAAGGAAGCAGGGGCAGACCTCAAGTAGCAGCAGAAGTATTTCTGCAATTATCTGCAATTATCGGTATAGTGAGTAATCATCTCTTTTATATAGTAAGGGATACCTCTAGTAAAAGTACCTCGCATTCTTTTGCGGTCTTACTTTGTGCGATTACTTCTTAGTTATTTATCCGACAGTATAAAGTCCTTATCCAACTATACAAATAACTCTAATCCACATATTTTCGCCTGATGGCTCATTAGAATAATTTCTATCTAACAGTACCAATAACAGCGAGTTTTTTAGGTAGCATAACGAATATTAAAAGGCCAAGATGGGCCTTATAATACTTCCGGTAGGACTGGTATAATAGAGAAGTGATCTTTTGGCCCATCGGAAAACGGAACTAAAAATGAGTAACATTATCCCATCATCCATACACTAAATAATCCATTAACTTAAGGAGGAGATGCATGCAAAAGATTAAGGGTATTGTACGGGAAGTAATCTATTCGGTGTTACCAATAACAGTTTTTGTCAGCATACTGCAGATTCTGCTTCATGTTTCCGGTGAGGATTTTTTGCAGTTTATGGTGGGAGTCATTTTGATTACCGCGGGACTAATTTTGTTTCTATTAGGGGTTAATCTGGGACTGCTTCCGGTTGGTGAGGCTATCGGATCGGCATTGCCTAAAACAGGGAAATTGTGGATGATAATTATATCCGTTTTTTTAGTTGGTTTTGTGGTTACAGTGGCAGATCCTAATGTCAGGGTTTTAGCTACCCAGCTGGATGTGGTATCTGGTGGGGCAGTGCCTAAAAGTTTGTTGATAGTTACTGTATCTTTAGGGGCGGCGATTTATGTAGGCCTAGCTATATTAAGAATAATTGTTGGCATTCCTATTAAGTATCTTTTCCTGGCCAGTTATTGCCTGGTTTTTTTGTTGGCGGCTTTTACCCCTAAAGTATTTATACCTATTTCTTTAGATTCCGGGTGGGCCACTACCGGGCCTATGCTGGTGCCATTTATTTTGGCTCTGGGGCTGGGAGTTGCCTCGGTTTTAAGAAGTGGGAACGCTTCTGATGAAGGATTTGGCCTGATAGGATTAGCCTCAATTGGACCTACTTTAGCAGTATTAATTCTGGGAGTGGTTTACGGTTGACCAATATTCAAATATTCAATGGTTTTGGCAATGTTTTAGTAGAAGTAGCCTGGGCACTTATCCCCTTAGGATTGATACTTGTAACTGCCCAAGCTTTTTTGTTAAAATTACCCAAACAGGAACTTTTAAAGATGGTTAAAGGCTTATTGCTAACCTATATAGGTTTATCCTTATTCCTGCAAGGGGTTTATATCGGATTTATGCCGGCCGGAGAACGAATGGGAATAGCCCTGGGAAGTTTAAGTTCTAAGTGGGTATTGATACCTATGGGATTAATGCTGGGGTTTGTTACTGCATTTGCGGAGCCGGCAGTACATGTTCTTACTGCCCAAGTGGAAAAAGCGTCAGGTGGATATATTCCCCAACCGATCATGCTTTATACCCTGTCAGTAGGAGTAGCAGTTTCTGTTGCTATGGCTATGGCCCGTATAGTATGGGGGATACCTATACTATACATAGTGGTTCCTGGTTACCTGGCTATTTTTATTATGGTGCACTATTCAACTCAGTCGTTTATTGCTATTGCGTTTGATTCTGGAGGGGTAGTAACTGGCCCTATGACAGCTACTTTTATTTTAGCTATGACACTGGGCATCGCTTCAGCGGTAGACGGGCGCAATCCACTGATCGATGGGTTTGGCATAATTGCCCTGGTGGCACTAGCCCCAATTTTAGCTGTGTTAATTCTAGGATTGCTATACCGGCAGAAGGGGGAAGCAGAATGACCGAAGCCTTATACGGGTATAAGCTTCTAATAACGGTTGTCAACCGGGGGATAGCCCGCAAGGTAGTGGAAGCCACCAAAAAGGCCGGGGCTCGAGGTGGAACTACTATTATGGGACTAGGCACCGGGAGTAGAGATATAACTAAAATTTTCGGCATTCCGGTAGAAACGGAAAAGGAAATCATTTTTACAGTAGTATTTTTAGACCAGGCCCAGAGTATTCTGGAGACTATTGTTGCGGCTGGTAAGCTAGATAAACCTGGTCATGGCATAGTCTTTGTTGTTGATATTAACCAAGTGGCCGGTATTAACCAGATGTTTATTCCTGATAATGATAAGAGTTATCGGGAAACGGAGGGAATAGGAATGAAGGACAGTAATGAGATAAGTTACGATTTGATTATAACCATTGTTAACAAAGGTGATGCCCAGAAAGTAACTGAGGCATCGAAACAGGCCGGTGCTGAAGGTGGAACCATTATGTTTGGCCGGGGAACCGGGATACATGAAAAGGCTAAACTATTTGGTATCAGCATTGAACCGGAAAAAGAAATTGTCCTTACTTTAATTAACCGCCAGAAATCTGATGAAGTCCTGGCTGCGATAATAGAAAAAGCTAATCTTAATAAGCCCGGCAAAGGCATTGCTTTTGTTTTGGAAGTAGAAAAAGTGGCGGGTATTAATCATGCCCTAAATCAGATGATTAAGGAAAGTATAGCCCAGAAGAGCTAAGCTTCAATTAGGGGATTATCCTGAAGTCCCCTAATTTTTTGCATGGGGGTATTATATTTTAAGTAATCTATATTTATAAGGTGGACTGGTTCCCTTAGGCCTACTTTCAGGGGTGAATTTAAACGTTTTTGTTTATACTGCGGAAAGGCTAGTGGGAAGCTGAAGCTTCCTCTACCGGCTACTGGCGCTAAGCTTCCTCTACTGGCTACTAGCGCTGAAGCTTCCTCTACTGGCTACTAGCGCTGAAGCTTCCTCTACTGGCTACTGGCGCTGAAGCTTCCTCTACTGGCTACTGGCGCTGAAGATTCCTCTACTGGCTACTGGCGCTGAAGATTCCCCTACTGGCACCTTCGTTGCTATTCTAAGTGTGTTTTAGTTTGATCTGTTTTTTAAGTAATAATATTATCTCCAAAGACTGGATTACATGGCATAATTGATAATAAGTTAACATACTAGTGCTATTATGGATTAGAGCGAGCGAAACTAATTGCCAATCCTTTTAGAGGCATGGAGGTAGTATGAGCGGACACTTTGATTATTTTATACAGAACATTTCTCAAGACATTCATTCCCGAACGAAAACATACCTAAGTCCTAACCTGGTCATTTTTGAGCCGGAAAGCTATATTTTCGGCCAAAAGGCGTTTTTTGAGGATTATCATTTTCTTTTACTTTACTCCACGCCGCCCCTGGCTAAGATGGGCAAAAATCAGTACCAGTTTCGGAAAGGGGGTCTGGTTTGTTTTGAGCCAGGTACGGACTTAACGGTTCTCCCGGCATCTAATCATAGACATCCACCTAAATATCTGGATATTACTGTAAAAAAGGAATTTTTCCAACAGGTAGCATCTGAAGTAAGCCGAACTGATCAAATAAATTTCAAAAGAATAGAATCTGCTTTTAGTTATCGCTTAGTGGAAGTGATATCCAGTTTTAAAAATGAAATGCTTTTATATGGTAAAAGTTGTCCACTAATGGTGGACAGTATCGCCACTCAAATCGCAGTACAATTATTACGTGATGTAAATGGTGACATATCAGTTGGTAGAGCTACTATTTTAAAAGACCAACAGGCTATTAAAAATGCTATTGATTATATGCAAAGCTATTACAATTGCAGCATTACAATTACGGACATCTGCCAAACTGTGTATTTAAGCCCCAATTACTTTATTAGATGCTTTAAAGAACATACGGGTAAAACGCCTTACCAATATCTGATGGAGATTCGCATAAAAAATGCCCAACGAATGCTAAAAAACCCCGACTATTTGGTTGGAGAAATAGCTACTTTATGTGGTTTCGTCAACTCAGGGCATTTTGCTACCCTCTTTAAACGATATGTGGGCATACCGCCTACTGATTATAGGAAGAAAATATTTGGATCGAATATTCCAGAATAAATAAGGAAGCTATTATAACTGCCGTTTACGCATCGTAGACGGCAGTTGTTTTTTTAGTAGTTTCTGAAACAAGGAGCAATTATTTTTGAAAAGAATTACCCGGTTTCCTGTGGTACGTTAAAGGCAAAATGGGAAAGGGGTGATAGGTTGCGAAAAGTTAACCATATTCTCCTAATAATTATACTGTTGGCATTGTTTTGCATAATCGGTTGTGGCAATTCGGAAGAAAACCTTATGTTAGATAGTTCGGTGCAGTCAGAGGATAAAGCTGATAAAGAAAGCGCGGAAATTGCGAACAAGAACCAAACAAATATTAATGTCAGTCTGGGTAAGGTTGGGAACCAACTAAGCCTCCTCGAAGCGTATCCAAAAGATGAAATTCCTCTCCTGGATGATGCCAATATCATCAATGTTAATGATACTGGTACTAATAAATCAATAAGCATAGTATTTAAGACTGATAAATCAATGGATGAAGCGATTGCATTTTATAAAGATCTTTTTGCAAAAGGCACAATTAATATGCAGGCTGAAGTAGATAATGGGTATTTGATTGATGCGACTACCAACAATTATGAGGCTGTAGTAACCTTCAGCTTAACTAATGAAAAAGAGAATAGCATCATGATTAATGTAGTGCCTAAAGAATAGATTCTTTAGGCTTGGACGGATTGGAGGGTATTTAATTTGCATACTGTGATTTCTTATCAAAGAAAATTTGCCTATATTGCTATGTTAGCTTTTATGATGACGATTATCTTTTTTTCACCGCATACAGCCTATGCTAAATCAGTAACTATTAAGGATATCCAGGGTCATTGGGCTGAGCAAACTATTCAGAATATGGTGGATAACGGTATTGTGGCCGGCAATCCAGACGGAACTTTTAAACCGGAAGGGAAAATTACCCGGGCAGAGTTTGCTACCCTGCTAGTCAAAGCATATAAGCTAAGCGGCAGTGGCAAAGTATTTGCCGATACTAGTTCTCATTGGGCGAAAGACTATATAGCTATTGCCAGTGCTAATAGCATTGTCAATGGTTACAATGATGGTGAATTTGGCCCCAATGATCTCATTACCCGTGAACAGACGGCAGTGATGATTGTTAAAGCCGCCCAACTAGAGCCATCTAACGCTACTTTAAGCTTTGCAGACAGTGCCAAGATTTCAACGTGGGCAAGTAATGCAGTAGCTGCCGCTTATGCTAATCAGATTATCAAAGGGCTGCCAGATGGCCGTTTTGCCCCTCAGGATAATGCTACTCGTGCTCAGGCCGTTGTTGTTATTAATGCCGCTCTGAATGCCCGGGTAACTCCATCGGTTGCGGTAGAACCAGAACAGGACTATAGCCTAATCGAAAAAGCCGGCAGTTACGGACCGGCGGCGGGAAGCCAAACTATAAACGGTAATGTAACGGTAAAAGCAAAAGATGTTACCCTGGAAAATCTCCGTATTAAGGGAGATCTTATCATCGCCGAAGAGGTAGGCGATGGTGATGTTATTTTAAATAAGGTCATGGTGGAAGGTAAGACCTACATCCGTGGCGGAGGTCAAGATAGTATCTACATTAATGGGGGAAAACACTCTGAAATTATTGTCGAAAAAACTGCCGGCGGACAGGTGCGCATTGTAGTAGTCGATGTCCAGGGAATAAAAGTAACCATTGCTGAAAACGCCGAAAACGAAAAAGTTATGCTCCAGGGACAGTTTAAGAGCGTAACCATAAAAGCGGATGACGTTAAAATCACCACTCAGGAAGATACTGGAATAGACGAAGTCAAAGTCCAGAAGGGGCTTAAGGGCATTAATGTGGAGCTCGCCAAAGGCAGCAGTGTAAAAGGAATGATTCTCGATTCTAAAACCACTATTAAAGGTGAGGGGACTATTAAGGAAGCCAGCGGAGAGAAAGTTAAGGAGACTACTTTTCAAAAGCAACCTGATAAAATCGTTACGAAGTCAAGTGGAGGCAGAGGCGGAGGTGGTCCTGCTACTCCTTCTACTACGGCTGAGGTAAGTTCTGTAGATGCGCTTAATAAAGCATTGAATGACAGTAATATTAAGACTATAAATTTTACGAATAACATTAAAGCTAATGTGGAGATAAAAAGGCTGCCTAACACTATTAACTTTGGCAGCTACGCACTTGATGGGGACTTGAAGATCACTACCAATGATAAGGGAACCATGATTTTAAGCGGTAATACTAGTCCATGCATAAAGGGAAACTTAACTGTGAATGCCCCAAATGCAACCATAGCTAATAAGATTAAGGTGGGTGGAATTATCAATATAGTTGCAGTTGCCCCTAATAGCTGGAATGAAGAAGCTGACGGTAATAGCCTAAATATTCAGGCTGAAAATGCCTCGATCAACATTACAGGGCAAGTTAACACCTTAGTAGTAAATGTATCAGTTAGAGTCAATGTAGCGGGTACAGGTAACGTTACAGAAGTTACATTTAATGCTTCGGCGGAAATAACTGGTGGCGGGAGCATTGAATCTGCTGTAATAAATGTAACCGGAGTAAAAATAGATATAGCTCCACAGCAGACAACCCTGGGCGAAGGCACAACCGTAGAGATTGGCGGTTCACAAAGGGATACGGCCTGGATTGATACCCAAAATGCTATCAACGCTTTAAGCAAACAAATACAAAAAGCAGATGATCTATTCGCATCAACTCCAGAAGGAGATCAACCTGGTCAGGCATCTCAAACCGCCAGACTAGATTTTAAAACAGCAATTAATGCTGCCAAAGCGGTAAACAGCAATTCTAATTCTAGCGCGGAGGAAATTAAGGCCGCCACCAATGCATTGACAACTGCTACAGCAGCCTTTGAAGCAGTGTTAGTAAAGGAAGTACCCGTTATTGGAGTATTCATCGATCAAACATCGATTGGCTTGGAAGTGGGCCAAAGTGAAAACTTAATAGCAATAGTACAGCCGGAAAATGCCAGCAACAAAGCTGTGGCCTGGTCCAGCAGTAATCCCGAAATAGCAACAGTGGATAACACTGGTAAGGTGACAGGGTTTAAGGCTGGGACAACAACTATTGCTGCAACTACGGCAGATGGTAATAAGACTGCCGATTGCCTGGTAACCGTAGTTGATATCTCTATATTGGCAATAACAGGCGTAGCAATTATACCCGATATAATAAATATAGAAAAAGGCACTAGCATAGAAGCCTTAGGTTTACCAACCCAAATAGAGGTAATGATTACTGGTGGAGAAAAGAGAACAGTAGATGTTACCTGGAATGACGGTATCCCCCAGTATAATCCCAATCAGGTAGGGGACTACACATTCTATGGCACCTTGACTAACCTGCCTACTGGTGTCACTAACCCATCCCACCATAAAGCAACCGTAAAGGTAATCGTAATAGCATCCCTGGAAGACAATACCCCACCAGTCATGACCCGGTTGGGAAATGAAACCGTAATCCTTAACGTTGGGGAAACCTATATAGAACCAGGAGTTACAGCTATTGATGACAATGATGGCGATATCACTAGTAACATAGTTAGAACCATTGTAATTGATGCCACAGGATCTAATAGGGATGAAGTGGATACATCGGAAGGGTGTAGTTATACTATTCACTATAATATTATGGACTTTTTCGGCAATACTGCCGAAGTGACCAGAAAAGTAATCGTAATAGAAAAAGTAAGGGAAATCACTGTATCAAGCCAGGATGGAATAACTACGATACTAAAGAGCCAAACCCTACAAATGCAAGCCACGATAACCCGGGACACTGCTACCAATAAAGAGGTAACCTGGTCGGTAGAACCTGGCACCGGAACTGCAACCATAGATAATGATGGCTTATTAACAGCAACTGGTGCGGGTACAGTGACCGTTAAAGCTACAGCTAAGGATGGTTCAGGCATCGTAGGAGAAATAGGGATTACAATAAAGGAAAGCAGTATACCAGTAACTGATGTATTCATGGGAGTATCCTCAGAATATATTGAAGTTGGTAAGGATGTGACTTTGCTGGCTATAGTGCAACCGGAAAATGCCAGTAACAAAGCAGTAACCTGGTCTAGTAGTAATACCGAGATAGCCACAGTTGATAGCACTGGTAAAGTGACTGGGCTTAAGGCTGGGATAGCAACTATTATGGTAACTACAGCAGATGGGAATAAATCGGCTACCTGTGAAGTAATGGTGGAAGATCCGACTGTCCATGATGCATCATTAGCATCATTTAAAGTAGCAGATAGGAATGTATTAGACCTGCCGAATATAGAAGTGAATGATCCGGAAAATGACGCAGGGGCAACTTTGGAAAACAACTTTGCCAATAGGTTTGGTATTAGTGCCAGAGCAGATTTGGATGGTACAACGGTAACAATAATAGTCAATAATGAAGTGGTAGCTGATCCTGCCAACTATGGAGTTAACGCAGGCGATGTTATTGTTGTAACCCTTAATGTCCAGGGTATTGTAACAAAATACTATAAAGTGACGGTAGCAGCTGTACAGGGACCTGAACCTCCAGCAGCTCCTGAAGCAAGTGCCGTTACCATTACACAGCCGATAGAAAATGCCGCTATTGGACAAACGAATATTACCATTGCAACTAACCTGGAGTTCAGAATAACAGATGCAGCCGGTATTGAAAAACAAGGTTGGACAGATGGAACAGGGGAAGCCCTGGCCACCACAGCTAATCCAGCCTTAGCAGCTGGTGATAAACTTGAAGTCAGGGTCAAGGAAGCCCTGCCTGTCCTAGCGGGGGATATTTATACTTATATAGTACAAACTGATGATATTGGTACGGGCAATGAAAAAGCTGGAGCGGCATTAGCTGCAGTGGAAGCAGCGGAACAGGCCGTGGCAGCCTTTACAGAGGGCGTTTATTCTGAAACTGATCTGGAAAATGCCGGAGATTTAAGATATGCAGCCCTGGGGAAAATTAATTTACTGGATGATGGTGACCTAAAGACGGCTTTAATGGCTAGACACAATAAAGTAAGTGAAATTTTAAGGATTTACAATGAATTGCTGGATGAATATGATGGCTTGGTTGCAAAATATACCAAGTTCCAAAACCTAACTACCAATGAAGTTTTAATTAAAAAATATACTATAGGCTCCGGTGGCAGTTTAAGAACGGTATTTACCTGGGAATCAACCAATTCAGAGTTAACCGAGATTACTGAAAGAGGCGATAATGAATACAACTTGGTAATCTATCGACCCGATAACACAGCAGGAGATGCTGTAACAGCATTAGACTTAACCATTACTCTGACCAGCTATGAACTACAATCCACTTATATATTAAAAAAATCTTTCCCCATAACCATTGCGGCATTTACTGAAGCAGAACAGGCTGTCATAGATGCTGCCTGGAAGAAGGTAAATGATGCGATAGCAGATTTTAATGTAGCTTTTACAGATGATATGTATGATAGCACTGCAGCGAAAAATTTATATGCAACGGCCCTGGAACCAGCCCTTGATGCTATTAGCGCTGTTTTTGATTCAAATGTTGGATGGTATGGAAATATTGATTTATTAGACGAAGCTCTTATTCCTATCAGGAGCCTTCTTGATGCTATGGAGAGTATTATCCTTGATATCGAAGGTGATGGAACCGAGGATGAACCGGGAATATCACCTATTTCAGATGAGTATATCTGGTTGACGCAAACAGGCTATGATACTATCCCTTCCAATGTAATAACAGCATGGACATCCAGCCACTCTGATATTGTCTCAACTGATGGCCAAGTAACTAGACCAGTAGGAGCTGACGTCGATATTACATTATCACTTACTCTAACCGCCGATGAATATATTTTGCAAAATGAGTTTACAGTAACAGTTCTGGCTATAGACCCTAGGGATGCCGCTCTGGAGGAGCTAATAATAGGCGGTGTTACAGCAGAGGATATGGCAGGTGCCGAAAATAACGGTAAGGTTTTAGTGAAATGGACTCCGCTTACTGGAGCACAAATTGAAGAAACGGGAGCATTGGGATATACAGTATTTTATAACGACGGTATAGATTCTTACGGGTCTATAGACGTGGAAGATCCTAGAGCAGATAAACTGGAAGTAACCGATCTGATAGCGGATAGGGAATACAGCTTTTGGATTATATCTTATAATGAAACTTGTGAGTCTGCCTGGATCGAAGAAGCCCAAGCTCAAGCCACACCTTTTGATGAACTCATTGAACCATAACGTTATCGGATTGATTATTTGCAAATAAAAAGACAATCATAATTACTGCCGTTTACAGATAGGAGACGGCAGTAATTTCTTAAGGGGAAAAACTCACAATAGTATTAGAATCAGGTAAATTTTTTTGTTTATCAAGTTGTTTATTGGTCTATAAACAAAAGACCCTCTGCTATTATATGTTAGCAGAGGGTCTTTTGCTTTATTTGGTCTACTTTTATTTTCCTAACGAGTGATTAGTCCTGCGGTTCCAATTAACAAGAGGATTTTTTAATCGTCGCTATTTTTCTACAAGCTGGTTGTTTAAGAATACTTCCTTGGTTTCGGGATGGTAGGATACTTCATAACCTAGTGCTTCGGCAATAAATCTAAGGGGTACATAAGTAACGTCGCCTTTAATAAGGGGGGCGCTATCCATTTCTTTATCTTGGCCATTGAGAGTATACTGCTTTTGGCCTATATTCATAATTATGTTTTTATTAGCAGTGCTCATGGTTACTGTGGCCGGAGGGTTCCAGTTAACTTCATAACCCAGGGAATCACCTAGTTCCCTAACCGGAACTAGAATACGATCAGATTCTATAAACGGGGCATTAACAAAGGGGATATGATACTGATCGTTGACATTTACTGTTATCGCCTTTGCTGCCGGTTCTGGACTGTTTAGTGCATCTGGCTCCAGCTCATCCATATCCATACTATTATCTGCGGTTAATACTGGAGCAGTAAAATTCACTTTATTTTTAAACTGTTGGTCGATATTAAAATCAGCGGCCAGGTTTACGGGCATACCCTCCATATTACCAGTAAGGTTAAGATTACCTTTAAGAGTGGATTTATCTTGGCTGGTCAGGGAATCAGCGGTTAGTTTTACGGTTACATTTTTTTCGTCAGCCGGAGATTTAAAACTTATAACCATATTCACAGTTGAAGAAATCTGAGCTGACTGGATATTTGATTTACTGTTAAGTTTACAGTCCATAATCATATTTTCATCACTATAGCCAAAATCCCAATCTGCAATCCCTTTTTCCGGACTTATTTGGGTTTTGCATTTACGAATTTTTAAATTCTGCGATACCTTTAGGAAGGAAACATCCTTATCAGTTTCAACCGTGGTAAGGTTTTTCACTATTTCATTTTTGTCTATAGTAGGGTCTAATGCGGCCATTTGTTCGGCTAGTTCAGCAATAAATTTTTCATCCTGGAAATTCTTTGCGATAAGGACTAATGATGGCTTATCAATATTCATTTCGGCTGTATTTCCCTGGGAGGTGAAACATGTATCAGGTATAGCTTCAAATATCGTTTTTACCAGTTCCATAGCTGCTTCTTGTTTACTGGACTGGTCCATAATGGTCTGCAGTTCAGCAAAGCTAAAGCCTTCTAATTTAGTGTAAACATATTTAATGTTTTCCGCGGGCATTTCCATTTGGGGATTAACTTTTGCTATAGAGTTTAGGGATTCCACCGGAATAATCATAGTATCACCAATAATATAGAACGCTAAGTTAATTTCCTGTGGTGTACTACCATCTACACTGCCATCGACCACGAAAAAGGCTTTATCATTTTTTACGTCCATATCATATTTCAGGTTAGCTTTGATATTCTGGAAGCCTAATGTCTGGAAGGTTTCACCATTGATGTGTAGGTGGATTACACCGCTTAAGGGACGGTTGAAGTTAAACTGCATTTGTTTATCCTGCTGAATTTGAATGTTTTCCAGGTACAAAGTCTTCCCTGGGCTGCTGGCCACAGCGGTAAAGGGGAGGGCAAGAGTAAGAACAAATGCTAGTAACAATAGTAAAATGGTCTTCTTCATATTCAATAACTCCTTATATAATATTGTGATAATGCCATCTGTAAGTATACTGTGGTAAATCTCGAAATTCAAGGAAGCATTTTTTGCTTCCTTTTATATCAAATGATAATGGAAAAGATTTATAAATGCTGCTTTGCATATTGAGGTTATTTAGGGAAACTGCATTCAAGAAAAGAATAGTTTCTGAAAGAGTATTGGCATATAAACAAGGAAAAACATTCATTAAACGATTAAAAAGAGTTATGGAAAATGGCTGTTAAATACCGGCAATCTTATCTTTTGGATTCTTATTAGTTTGTCATTGAATAATAGGATCCAAAGCCAACAAAGGGCCGATTCTCCGGTTCTTGCCGGAGAATCGGCCCTTTGTTCCTCATTCCAGAATTAACCCTACTAACTCGTTTAATTATGCTTCACTTAATTCCAATAAAAAAGATCTAAATGTTTCCCACTTATCGTTATCAATTTTAGCCAGAAATTTATCATTGGCCCTGATGATCGCTTCGGTTACGGGTTTTTCCAGACTCCGGCCTTTATCAGTAAGTAGTATTTGAAGTGCTCGCCGGTCATTCGGGTCAGTTGTTTTTAATATCAATCCTTTACTTTCCATTCTATCCAGATGGGTGGTCATAGTAGAATAGTCTAGTGATAAACGGTTAGCCAGGTTTTTCGAGGTTTGTCCGTCTTTATCCCATAGACATCTGAGCAAAGCGTATTGCACGGGTGTTACATTATATTCACTAAGTTCAGCTTTAAAGGCCTGATAAACATGCTGTTGTGCCTTGGTTAATGAAAAATTTAAACATTCCTCTAGGTCCATTTTGCTCCCCCCTTAGTTCTTACTATATATTCTACCCTAATAAGTAAAATATGTGGAATGGCAAGAGTAGCATATCAAAATGTTTTATACTAAATAATATTTTATTAAAGGATATTGCGGGCAGATAACGTGGATTTAATCGTTTTAACGCCATTTTACGCTCTTACTGCTACAGTATAGCTGGTATATAAAAATGTTGGTATACAAAAAGTTGGTTGACACATAGCTTCATATCCATATAAAATAGATATAGAAGAACTATGAGTTTGCTGGTCAGAAACTGATAAATTTTTCGTAATACTAGTACAGGAATACTGCAACATGTTATTAATGTCTGCGATGGGCAGTTAACATAAAGCGAGGGGGAACTCCCTCTACCCCTTCAAATTTGGCTTTACTAATATTTTCCTTTTTATATAAGGTGTAATCACTATAGCGATTACACCTTTCTTGTTTCTGGTAATAAAATTCAAGGTGAGTTGCTATGTCAGCAAACGGGGTATTAAAATTTTAGTTGCTATATAATATAAGGAAAAAGCCGGGGCTACCAAGATTTCCTGGTGTTGAAAGGGGTTATCAATGTCTGCTATTAAGAAAGCACTGGAAAAGCAAAGGGAGTATTTTAACAGTGGTAAAACCAGGCCAGTCAGTTTTCGTATTGAGCAATTAAAAAGGCTAAAAAAAGCTGTTACCGATAATGAAAAGCACATAATGGAAGCCTTGCAAAAAGACCTTAACAAAGCGCCTTTTGAAGCTTATGCTACTGAAGTAGGAATGGTTTTAGAAGAGATAAACTATGCCCTTAAACATCTGCCGGCCTGGGTAAAACCAAAAAAGGTTAAGACCCCGATAATGCATTTTCTCTCTACTAGTTATACAGTTGCTGATCCTTATGGAGTTGTCTTGATCATATCACCCTGGAATTATCCTTTCCAACTAAGTATAGCGCCGCTGGTGGGGGCGATAGCAGGTGGAAACTGTGCGGTTATTAAACCTTCGGAGTTTTCTTTCCACACCTCGGCTTTCCTGGCCCAATTAGTAAGAGATTATTTTGGGGAAGAATTTCTTACAGTAATTGAAGGAGACCAGGAAACGAGTCAAGCATTGCTAGCGGAAAGATTTGACTATATTTTTTTTACTGGAAGTGTAAAGGTAGGTAAAGTGGTCATGGCGGCAGCAGCCCAAAACCTTACTCCACTAACACTGGAATTAGGCGGCAAGAGCCCCTGTATAGTAGCCGGTGATGCCGATGTTGAATTGGCAGCCAAAAGAATTGTATGGGGTAAGTTCTTAAATGCCGGGCAAACCTGTGTGGCCCCAGATTATTTAATGGTGCATAAAGACATAAAAAATCAATTGATTGCCAAGATGCACCAATATATTCGGCAGTTTTATGGGGAAGATCCCAGTAACAATGAAGAGTTCCCTAAAATCATTAACCAGAACCATTTCTTAAGACTTATTAATCTCATGCAAAGTGGAACTATTGTCGCCGGGGGAGAAATTAACCAGGCTAGGATGTGCATAGCTCCTACTGTTATTGATTATGTAAGCTGGGATGATCCTATTATGCAGGAGGAGATATTTGGGCCACTGTTGCCGATTTTGGAATTTAATGACCTGGAGGAAGTTATTGCGGTGGTAAACCGTCATTCCAAACCACTGGCCCTGTACCTTTTTACTAACTGTCCAGGAAATGAGCGGGAAATAATAGAGCGGGTTTCATTTGGTGGTGGTTGTATTAATGATACGATTGTGCACCTGGCTACCTCCTATATGCCATTTGGCGGGGTAGGGGAAAGTGGTATGGGGAAATACCATGGAAAGGCCAGTTTTGAAACCTTTACACATACTAAAAGTGTTTTAAAAAAATCCCTGTATATAGATATACCCCTTCGTTATCCACCCTACCGGAATAACCTTGCCCTGGTTAAAAGATTTTTAGGCAGGTAGGATTAGCCGGTCTGGTTGTCTTATCCAGTTTGGATTACACCAACAAATAAAGGAAAATAAGGAAACCTGTAGAATAAGATCACTAACACAAAGTGGAGGTGCTTGTTAATCATGGAAAACAAGGGTGTTAGTGGGCAGACATCAGACATTTACCAAAGACCTGCATTAGTGACGTCTCCAGAGGAGGCGAAAAGCCTGCTACTGGAAGGTAACCGGCGGTTTGTTGCCGGAGGGGCATTGATCAAGGACATTACCAGTGACAAACGTAATGAACTGGTTCTTAAAGGGCAAAAGCCTTTTGCCGTAGTACTAACCTGTTCTGATTCACGTGTACCTCCGGAACTGGTATTTGATCAGGGATTAGGCGATCTTTTTGTCATCAGGGTGGCTGGTAATGTAGTAGATCAGACGGTTATGAGTAGTGTGTTGTATGGGGCGGAACATCTCCAGGCTCCCCTGGTGCTAGTCCTGGGACATGACCATTGCGGTGCGGTAAAGGCAACCGTTGACGGGGAGGAGGTTCCCGGTATCTCTAATAAAATTAAACCATTGGTGGATAGACGTAAGTCGGAAGGAATTACTGGTGACAGCCTGTGCCGGAAGGTTGAAGATGATAATATTGAAGCGGTATTAGTTGAAATTACAAATAACTCCGAAATTAAGCATCTGTTGCAAGAAGGTCAACTAAAAGTACTGGCGGCTAAGTACAATCTCCAATCTGGTGAAGTAGAGCTGTTTTAAAAATATTTTAAAGAATACCAAAAAAATGCCCGGTAGACCAGTACCGAGCATTTGGCGGCGAACCGCCTAGTATATAGTTTGACGTCGGCAAGCACTAGCCGTCATTACTAGCTTAGTGAGGGGACTTAATATTGTCCCCGTTTGTTTTAAGCAGTCTCACTTAAAAGAGGATCATGTAGAATGCTCCCATAACTATCAGGCCAAAAGGGGTTCCGATTACTGCCCATTCTTTCATGGAGATGCGCAGTTTGGATGCGGAAATGATGTTGGGTATATTACCTGGAATTAGCATTCCACCGCTAATTAGTAAACCCATTAATATAGCCTTAATCTGGTGAGTACTCATCTGAGCGCTTATTTCCGCAGCCGTCAGGGTAGCATTATCCAGAACTGCTGATACCATATTGGCCCAGTAGAGGATATGGTAATCTAATTTTAGTATATAGGCATCTATGAGGGGTTGAAAACCCTGGCCCAGGAATACCAGTGCCATAACAAACAGATAAACTTTTAGTGCTCTAATTATAATACCTTTCCAGGTTTCGCCTTCTAATTCTGGTTCACTGTCAGCCTCGACGGTGAGAGCTGCATCGGTTTGTGATAAGTTTTCAGATTCACCCTTCCCCTGAACGCGGTAGGTATAAAGTCCTCCCAAAACACCGAGAGCAATGACTGCCGGTATAATATAACGTCCCAAAAGGGTAAGCAGATAGAAAAAGTTTTGGTTTAACTTTGAAATAGCAATAGTAGCCAGGGGTTCACCGATAGGTGTCAAGGCTGCCCCTAAACCGATACCGTAACAAGCTATCACGCATACTACAATTTTATTGCGGCGAGGCAGTGGTAGCAGAGAGATTAACTCTACTAGAACAATAGCTGCCACTATGGCGGTAATGATACTGGAGATTAACCCCAGAACAGTAATAATTGTAAATACCACCAGCGGAAGGGGTATTCTTTTAAAAACACCCGCCATCAGGGTAGTGAATTTCTCCTGGGCTATGAAGAATAGGGCCCCAGCAACAAAAACAGCCAGGGTTATCCAGATAGGTTCTTTAAGGGCTTCCAGCACCAGAGGTAGCTGTAGATGGCCGGAAATAGCTACGGCCGCAACGCCCATAACGAACAGAAAAGCTTCCAGGTTTTCTTCTACCTTTTTAAAGGCGAAGGGAAGTATTAATACCGCTGCCAGAATAATAATTAGAGATGTGATTACCACTTCAAGTCCTCCTTTGATTAATAATGAAAACTGCAAATGACAATGTAATCGCATTTCTTATCTGGCCAGGATAAGTATGACTGTATACAAAAAGGGTGGGTAATATCATTTAATGATAGTTACCCACCCCAGTAACCGATTTCTCATGACGGAATATTTCATATCATTACCGACTTAGAAATACCCGTCCCGTGAACCCCCGCTTTCGCAAGGGCCACTTTGACCGTAAATACATATTTAGCTTTTATCGCAATGTAATTATAACATGGTTTATTCAATAGTTAAAGGGGGACATTTTTCCTATAAAATTTTGTTTTGCCATATCTTATAATTAAAGGTTTCAATATGAAGTAACTATCTTGATCATTACTATTTGAGCAAGGTAAACACGCTGTAAAGGCAAAAAAACTAACAGGAGCTGGTGATACTCAAGGTTGCGATTAGGTTAAGATGGGTATTTGAGTTAAACCATTATAATTATTTTGCACTCTAATGACAGTAGGGAAGAATACTGTAATTGGGATGGTAATATGAGATAAGCTTTCCTGGTATACTACAGTTATCAGCGGTCAAATTAAAAGCCTTTATTATAATGTTAAATATACTGTTAAAAAGGTAACCTAGTAAAGAAGGCAGGATTCATCCGAAAATTTAGCGAATTATTATAACCGAAAAGAAAGGGGGATGGAGCATGAAAGCCAGAAATCTCGTTGCTTATGCCTCCCTGGGCCTACTCATAATAGGAATAATAGTGGTGGGTGCGTTTTCCTTAGAGTATCTTCGGGAGTATCAGTCCACCCATTACCAGGGATCTTACCGGTACCTGGCGCTGCTTATAATATTACCGCTGTTAATCGGGGCCTTGCTGGGGGGAGAAGCCTGCTTAACTCGTTCTAAAAGGTCAGGGGTATGGTTAATCAACTGGTATAAACTATTGTTTATAGGAGGGCCACCCTTGGTACTAATCGTGGTAAGCCTCCTGCATCTATCAGGAATATGTTCTTTACCAGGTAAGTGGGCTAGGGCTATATGGGGACATAATTTTTTTATTATTATTAATGCCTTTGTAATGGGATATGCTATTACCGGTAGTTGGCATAAAAGGGATAAGGATAATATTTACGTAAATTCCTGGAATGATGTTCACTATTCTGGTAGTCTTAACTCATTCAAATAAGTTTAACATTATAACCCTGGAACGTTGTCCAGGGTTATTTTTAGATCTAAATAGGGAGGCTTTCCGTTAATTCTTTCCTAAACAAATGTTAAAGAAGTAGGGTTTACTCTACCTTAAACAGCTGATGGAGCGGTGAAGTCCTCCTTAAATATATGTTTAAGGAATAAAATGCACATTGCCTATAGCTATACTAGGGATTATAATAAAACTAATTATTGTACATAAATGGCATAGTGGGAAATAGCGTAAACTTCAGGTAGATAAGTAGAAGGGGAGCATGTCTCTATTATCCATTCATGGAATATCTGGTAAGTGATAAATGATATATCAGGAGGGTAAACCCATGAGGCTTTCAACCAAAGGAAGATACGGGCTGCGGGCTATGGTGGAAATAGCTAACCATCAGGAGAACGGACCAGTACCTATGCATAGTATAGCCGAGCAGCAGAGTTTATCAGAAAGGTACCTGGAGCAATTACTTATTCCGCTTAAGCAGGCTGGTTTGGTAAGAAGTGTACGCGGTGCACAAGGAGGTTATATTTTAGGACGCCACCCTAAAGAAATCACGGCTGGGGACGTTATAAGGGTTTTAGAAGGACCAATCGGGCCGGTAGATTGTATAAGCGAGGCCTTTCCTGAGGAATGTAATCGGGCTGAACAATGTGTAACCCGTATAGTCTGGTGCCAGGTAAGAGATGCCATCAAGGATGTACTGGATTCATTTACCTTGGAAGACCTGATGAAGGAATCGCAATCTATGGTAGCTGAATTGGAAGAAAAGGAATAATTTTAGCAGGGGCCTGGTAAATGGCATAATTGACCAGTTAATCAGCTGAATTTTAGGCCTGTACTTATAAAAAGGCACATGATGGAGAGGGATTTTTTCAGGTTATTCCATTAAATAGATCCAAATGGGTAATGAATGTATAAAAATATATTGCGGACAGTCATTTTTTAAAAAATTTAAAAAATGATTGCCTTTACAGTTATCAAATGGTATGATGTTTAATAACTTAATATAAAAGTCAGGCCGCTTATTAAATGGGCTGGGCCCTATGGGCAGCGGAAATTACCGTGGGACTACAATATTTTTATTGCAGTTCGACGGTAATTTTTTTTAACTGGGGTAAAGCTAATAACAATTATTTTACTGGGAGTGGGATAATGTGGATAAATTTACGGTGGAAATCAACAATTTATTAGTTGGCAAGGTGATGAGGGATAAAGCCAAAATTGATAAAATCAATGAACCTTTGCAAAGAAGAAAGATTGCTTATCTGGAGGCATGGGTTAGCATAATCGGTAATCTGGTTCTGGCCGTTATTAAGGTAATCTTTGGCGTGATGATAAATAGTATTTCACTTATTGCTGATGCAGCCCATACTGCCTCAGATGTTTTAACCTCCCTAGTAGTTATTTTAGGATTTAAACTTTCATCTATGCCGGCCGACGAGAAACATCCTCATGGTCATGGGCGTATTGAATTTATAGCTACTATGATTATATCCCTTATGCTGATGGGTGTAGGGGTAAAGTTTTGCGTAGATTCCTATGGTAGATTCTTAGATAATACCCCGGTTACCGGTAGCTTCCTGGTAGCAGTTATCATGGTGTTAGCCGGCCTGTTTAAGGAATGGATGTCACGTATGTCTATAGACCTAGGGCAAAGAATCAATTCCTCGGCTTTGGTTGCTGATGCCTGGCATCACCGTACAGACGCTATTGCTTCCGTATTGGTTGCTGTAGCCATTGTGGCCTCTGGTTACGGGTATTATCGGGTAGATGCTATTCTCGGTCTGGCCGTTTCAGCTTTGATCATATTTACAGGTATTGAAATATTTAAGGAATCTGGTTCAAAATTAATCGGTGAAAGCACTACCGAACAATTGGATGAGATTAATCAGCTGGCAATGACTATTCCTGGGGTGGTTGCCACCCATGATATTAGTGTACACGACTACGGGGCTAATAAAGCCATCTCTATTCACATTGAGGTCGATCAGAAGTTATCCATAAATCAGGCTCATGATATAGCTCATGAGGTAGAGGAGACTATAAACAAAAGTTTATACGCTTTAACTACGGTTCATATTGATACAGTACGCAACTATTCATAATATCTTAATATTAGTTTAGTGCAAATAGTTTACCAATAGTCAGGCATAGGCCGGACCCTATAGCGGACAGCGTAGGAACGCGGGGCTTTTTTAAGTCCCGCGTTTAAAAAAAAGGTTGTCTTTAGGTTTAGAGGTTTTTGAAAGGGGAGTATCTGATGAGGAAGAGATGTGGTCCCCATGTAAACTGCTCTGGCGTGGTGATGTTTAAACCAGATGCGGCGAGAGAGACTGTTACCTGTACCGGAACAGCCACAATAATTCCTTTAAGATCTGGTCAATATTCTGAATGGGAAGATAGCTGTTTTACTGATGGTTGTTGCCTTTGGGAATGTACAGACCGGAAACTGTTTACTAATCGGAGTATACCTATCGAAAAATTGATATTAATTGCTGAGCTTATTAAATAATTTATGAGAATGGAAAAAGGTAGGCTTACCAGCTTATGTAATAGAGCTACTTATAAACGGAATAGTAACTTAAGGAGTACAAGGGGTTTTTTGAAATATCAGGATTTATTATTAAGATATAGGAGCCGGTATTAATAATTTTGCTCTGGCTGCGGAATGCTAGGAAAAAAGTATCGAGGTGAAATATTATGCTGGCTAATCGGGCCCAGGAAATAATGAATGCCCGGGAAAAAATTGCTGTATTTTATGAAGGACACCCAGTATGGATAGAAAATATAGAAGGGGACTCAGCCCAGGTAAGGCTAATAGATAGGGGGCAAAGTCTAAAAGTACCGGTAAATATGTTAGCTGAGGGGTAGGTCCTTAACCAAAATATATTAAAATGTCTGAAGGACCCCAGGATCACATTAAAGTATATGTTCTGGGGTCTTTCGCTTCCTATGTAATGCGTTTGCATATAGTTATTGGGTAGTTATAATAAAAATAATAGGTTCATACAGGTTTAGTTTATGATGAGTGCATAAATAATAGTGGAGGGTTATTTTATGGCTGAAACTACTGGAACCGTACTGGCCGTGAATGTTTCTAGGAAAACAGGGGAAAAAAAGTATAATGTTGGGAAGGCTTTTCTGGATGTGAATCTGGGTATTGGTATGGATGCTCATAGCGGTCCGTGGCATCGGCAGATCAGCCTTCTATCCTGGTCCAGTTTTGAAAAAATGCGAGCATTGGGAGCAGATGTGGATTATGGAGGGTTTGCTGAGAATTTGACGGTTGATGGGGTGGAGGTTAGTACTTTGCCAGTGGGAACCAGGATTAGTACAGGCGAAGCAGTTTTGGAGATTACTCAGATTGGGAAGTCCTGTCACAATAAAGCTTGTGCAATTAAGCAAAAAACCGGAACTTGTGTGATGCCTCGCGAAGGTGTTTTTGCCCGGGTAATTACGCCGGGATGGGTGAAAGTCGGGGATTGTATTAGCCTAGTGAAATAACAGGCAGAGGGGGAGCAGGGAAGGAAGCAAGGGGACCATCCCCTTGTTCCTTCAGGGTTATTTTAACGGCAGGGGAGTGGACTTTATTCAGATAGCGCAGTAAGATGAAGATAGAAAGGTAAATAGATTTCGGGACGTTACCATATCCATTAGATCACGTGTTCTATGTGAAAGGGAGGTGTGGTAGTCGGGACGATGAGGCGAGTAGTAAAGAGGTGAACTGCTCGTTTTTTTGTTATATGCCGGTAAGGCATTAATGAAAAGGAAGGTGACTGCCATGTTTAAATATTGGTGGGAAAAGGTAGTCCAATATATCAGGAAGCACCTGGCCTTGTCGCAGCCCTGGGGCCATGAGCAGGATCTGTATTTTCGTATATGGTTGTTTCAAAGGGGATTACACGTGGATCTGGATAGTGGAGGGCCCGGAAAAAATAATGCTGATAAAAATACCCAAGTCCAGTTATAGAATAGTAAGCCAATTGTATTGACCTGCTTTAAGAGCAGGTTTTTTTTGTAAACGGGCAGTTTGGTTAAGTCGTATTAATAATGGGAGCCGGTTAGATGTATAAAATTGAATTGTGATTTTCCGGCAAAAATCCAATAACTTTGTTTTGAATGTAAATTGAGTAGGACAACGTAGGCGAAGTATGGCCATTATAGAAACATCCTACCAAGGAGCAGCAGACGGAGCGAGTGACGGATGTGGAATGAGGACGGTGGAATAGGAGTAAGACTAACATAATACAACTTTTTGTACGAGGAATCAATTAGGTAATAATAATTTTATTGATACCGGTGTATATAAAAAATATGCCCAGGCCGCCTAGAAAAACTCCGCACAGGAGTAAAATCAGGCGGAACAAAGATGGTTTTAAAAAACGCTTTCCACCGGCAACTACTGCGGCAATAAAAGAATACCAGATTAGATCAGATATTATATGTCCGGTAAAAAAGGCAGCTACACCCTGGTAGCCAGTTTGTATAGCTATAGTCAGGTAGCCTAAACCGACTGTGGCCCACCAAACAAACCAGTAGGGATTAGCTAATGAAACTAAAATCCCGGCTGGGAAGGGATGCATTAATCTTCCTTTACCGGCCTGAGCCTCCTGGCGGGAAGGCAGGTGAATCTTATCTAACCGAACCTCTTTTACCATATTGTAACCTAGAAAAACCAGAAAGAATCCCCCAATAATTGCGATAGAACTGGTGACAGCCCGCTGGGAAAGAAAGCTGGATGCACCGGCCAGCAGGGAGACAACTACTAATAGTTCGAGAAGGGCATGCCCGAGTACGGTAAGTGGGCCGGCGCTGGCTCCCCGTTCAGTACTGGATGCGATTGTGTAGGTTAACAGGGGGCCAGGCATCATTGCACCCGAAAGGCCTACCACAAAAGAGGTGACAAAAAGAGCGCCCATCTGCACTAATTTCCTCACCTCCATTCTTCCTAAAATTATTAGCCGCTGTTCTTTATAATAGTACAGTATAGTCTTATATTATAATAATATTGTCTTAAGTTTGGCTAGATTGATTCTCGGGCTTTCAAAAGTTGAGTGATTACAGCATTAACCGGGGTTGGAACTCCCAGGCGTTTACCCAGAGCAGCTACTGCACCGTTAAGAGCATCTATTTCGGTTTTTCGACCCCGTTGAATATCCTGTAACATGGAGGCATGGTGTCCACCGGTAGAGGGGAGCAGGGTGGTATAAAAAACCTGGAGATAAGCATTGGCATCAGGCCATAGGGTAGGCTGATCCATGGCTTTTAAGACAGCAAATATTTCTTCGATAATGGCATCCATTAGTCGGCGGGTAGACTCCATTTCTCCTAGTTGGCCATAGTTTACTTCCAAAATGGCACCCAGGGGGTTAAGGGCTGAATTGTAGATTATTTTGGCCCAAAGATATTGCATTATTTCAGCGGTAGCACGGGTGGGGATACCGGCCTGGGTAAACATGACGGCTAATTCCTCCAGATAGGAAGAGTCAATAGAGTTAGAGGGAGATCCAATAGCCACATCATCAGCGATGACGGTTACCAGAGAATGCCCTGGATTAATAGTTTCTGCCCCAAAAATTATTCGGCCCATAATGACATGATCTTCCGGTAGGTATTGTTTAGCTGCTTCAAAATTACCATAACCATTTTGCGCTAAAATTATATAAGGAAAAGGTTTTAAGTATTGGCCCAGTTGTTGGGCTATATTAGGTGTTTCATAGCTTTTTACGGTTACAATGGCCAGGTCAAATTGAAGGCAGTTTAGTTCGTCTAAGGAAGTGGCCACCTGGTCGGGATAAACCTGATGATTGCCCCATATTCCTTCAACCTGCAGTCCTTGTTGGTTTATAGCTTCTACTACCGGTTCCCTATCAATACCGTAAACTTCATGTCCGGATTGTTTTAATAGGCCGGCATATACGGTTCCCAAGGCTCCCATTCCAAACACCAGTATCTTCATAATAAATCACACCTTCGATCTTTATTTTTCATGCGCTAGTATGTTTAGTTGGCAACGTAGATTGATTAATGTAAAATCCGGGTAGTTCCGGGTAGTTTTATATTGAGTATTATAAACTATTAAAAAAAATTAATCAGGTAGGGATGCCGTTTGGGGTGTAATTTTTAGTAATGCTTACGAATGTGTGCAAATGTGCGCATTTATAAAAAAGCAATCCATATTTTGGCTTTATTTTTTGTATAATGAAACTTGAGTCACTGTAATGCAGGTGGTAGCATAAAAATAAACTAATTATAACCGGGTATGAAAAGAAAATTTAATATAATACTTATAGGAAGGGAGATGTAACCGGTGAAAAAACAATGGCTAAAATTCATAGCGATATTTTTGGCGGCTTTTGTTCTGGGGGGAGCAGTAGTTGCTTATAATGCAGGGATACCAATTCTGGCTGGTTTTAATGGAGAACAACCGGCCCGGCTGGCGGAGGCTTCCAATAATGATGCGGGTTCACTCCTGCCGATAGCAAGCGGACCGTTAAATGTAGCTGACATCGCGGCTAAATCTGGCCCGGCGATAGTCAACATAAAAGCCAAAGTCAAGGTAAGTTCTGGCATGGATAATCCTTTCTTTAATGATCCCTTTTTCCGGGAATTTTTTGGCGATCAGTTTAGGCTTATGCCCAGTCCACGTTATGAGACTGGTATTGGTACTGGTTTTATTATCTCACCAGATGGTTATATTCTAACTAACCAGCATGTCATTAATAATGCGGTTGAGGTTAGTGTACAGATTAGCGGCAAGCAAAATGAGATTCCTGCCCAGGTGGTAGGACAGGACTATGAGTTGGATCTGGCAGTGTTAAAGATTGATGGGAACAACTATCCTACATTACCGATGGGTGATTCCAACAAAATGCGGGTAGGGGAATGGGTAGTAGCTATCGGACAACCGTTTGGATTGGATCATACCGTTACTGCCGGGGTTATTTCCGCTAAAGGAAGGCCTATAAGCATACAGGATCGCAATTATAAAAACCTAATTCAAACGGATGCAGCTATCAACCCGGGTAATAGTGGTGGTCCATTATTAAACATGCAGGGCCAGGTAATAGGTATAAACACGGCTGTTAACGCTCAGGCTCAAGGAATTGGTTTTGCGATACCTATTAATACAGCCCGGGAGGTACTAGATGATTTAAAAAATGGTAACAAGGTACTCAGGGCTTATTTAGGTATTAGCATGGTGGACCTTAATAATGAAATTCGTAGTGAACTGAATTTACCGGCTGATACTAATGGAGTAGTAGTAATGAAGGTTATGCAGGGTAGTCCGGCCGCACAAGGTGGATTACAATACCTGGATACAATTGTAGCTATAGACGGTAAAAATATAACTGCGGCTACTGAGGTACAAGCGACAGTAGAAAGCAAAAAACCAGGAGATCAGATGAAGCTAGAGGTGATCCGTCAGGGTAACCGGGTGAACCTGACCGTAGTTTTACAACCTAAGCCATAGATAGTATAAATAGAAAGTCGAAAAAGACCCACAGCCAGGGGTCTTTTTTTCTAAGTATTCTCGTTTAATATCGCTGGAATGGAGGTAGGTTTTTGGAAGCCCCGCACTTATTAAAGCAAATTATACTTGATTTAACCAACCTAGGGGGCAGAGTCTTTTATACTGGCGGTTATGTAAGAGACCACCTTTTAGGGATAAAAAGTCATGATATTGATGTAGAAATTTTTGGACTGAGACGGGAACATGTTATAAAAACACTATCTTCTTACGGTGAGTGCCAACTGGTAGGGGCGAGTTTTCCCATATTAAAATTAAAAGGCTATCCATACTGGGATTTTATAGTGGTTGATCAGGAAGGTTTTACTCCTTATGATTCCTGCCAGCGTAGGGATTTCACAATTAATGCCCTGCTGATGGATGCGTTGAGTGGAGAAATCATCGATTATGTAAATGGCCGGCAAGACCTGGCTAAGGGACTGATCCGTCCTACCTGTTCACAAGTTTTTGAACAAGATCCCCTGCGGGCTTATCGAGCCATGCAGCTAGCAGCCCGTATGAATTTACACATAGAAGAATCGACCCTAGATATTATAGGACAGGTAAATCTCCAGGGGATTGCCAAAGAGCGGATATTTATTGAATTTAGTAAACTTCTTCAAGCCCCGTTACCTTCTACCGGGTTGCGCTATATGCAGGAGTCTGGAATATTATCACAAAATCATCCCCTACTGCAATGTTTGGTGGGGTGCGGCCAGTCACCGGAGCATCACCCGGAGGGAGATGTCTGGGAACATACCCTGCTAGTTGTTAACCGGGCTGCAGAACTTAAAGTACAGTCTGGCCAACCGGAAGTGTTTATGTTTGCAGCCCTTTTACATGATATTGGTAAACCGTTAGTGACCAGAGCGGAGGCCAGTAAAGTTACGGCCTATGGTCATGATGTGGAAGGGGCTCGTCTGGCCCGGGTATTTCTGGAAGATATGACTTCTAATCGGAAGTTTATCGGGGCAGTAAGCCGGCTGGTTAGAGAACATATGCAGCCGGTTTTATTATTTAAACAGCGCCATCAGGTTTCTGATCGAGCTATTCGTAAATTAGTAGCCCGGGTAAAAGTCCGGGAGCTATTATTGCTGGCCCAGGCGGATTTCCAGGGAAGAGGTCATGAAAGACATTTTGAACCAGTCAGGGACTGGTTATTAGGAAGAATAGATAATCTGGGTTTAGATCCTGACCAGGAAATAAACCCAGTGGTACGTGGAAAAGACCTGGTGGCTATGGGCCTAAAACCAGGTCCCGCATTTAAACGTATTCTTGATGGAGCTTATGAAGCTCAACTGGAAGGGAAAACCCGCTCGGAAATTTTACGCCAAATAAAACGTGAAACCTGATGAATTATCTTTTGATCTTTTTATCCTACCGTTTTAAAGTAAACGATTAACCTTTTCTAATAGGTCGCCGGTATGATTAGTATCAAATTTAATCTGGGCGGCATGATCCATATAGGTAGGCCCTTTGTTAATAATAACTAGATCCTGAGTAAAAGTGCTAAACTCCCTGACAAATCCGGCCAATGGATAAACAGTTAATGAGGAACCAATCACAATTACTAACCGGGCTGATAAAATCATTTCCCGGGCATCTATATAGCTGTAGATTTGTTCCCCGAATAATACTACATCAGGCTTCAGTATAGTATTGCATTGGGAACAACGGGGTACAACCTCAGGATAATTATCTACATAAGAGGTTTCATATTCTGCCTGACAATGTCGGGCTGGGCAAACGTAGCGCTCGGCATTACCATGGATAGGAATTACTTTTTTACTACCAGCTTTTTGGTGGAGGTTATCGATGTTTTGCGTTACTACCCCATATATATGACCATTTTTCTCCATATCGGCCAGAACAACATGAGCTTTGCTGGGTTCTACCGGGGGAAAATGAAAATACTGCCGATAAAACTTATAGAATTCTTCGGGCTGACGGCGGAAAAAATCAATATTTATAATACGCATTACCCGGTCTTCGCCCAGTTTACGGTAAATCCCATTCTGACCACGAAAATCAGGAATACCAGCTTCGGTACTAATGCCGGCACCAGTTACTACTACAGTCCGGGGAGAGTTTTTTATTAACCCGGCTAATTTGCTAATGTTTTGATCCATAAACTTCCCTCCATTCAGAACCTGAACCACCAATCCAATCTATTAATAATTTTTATTTCCCCATTAAACTATACCATTTTAGTGTTATCTATGGAACGGAGTGCTGGAACAACCAGTAAAATATAACAAATACAGGGGGCTCCAAGGGGCCCTGGGTAAGGCTAACCTTGTGGAGGAAAAGGGATAAAGGCGAATCCAGAACCGTAATTAATCTCGTTACTTAGGCAATAGACTAGAAGAAAAACCTGCGCTGACCACAAACTAGAGTCCGGGCTTTTCTGGAAGATTCAGGTTAGCCTTACCAAGGCTCCGGGTAGTACTACCCAGAGCGCTCTAGTATTTTGATGAATTTCATCTTCACCAGGGAAACTTACGTATGTACTGCCACAGCTTGACGTTCCTGGTGTTTTAGATGGAAAAAGGGGAAGAACTCGGGAGAGTTCTTCCCCTTTTCGAGGGAGTTATTAAGTAGAGCAGGCATTAAGTGAGAGCGCGAAGTTTGGTTAATTTTCTGCCTTATACTCAATCGTAGCAGTATACCAGGTACCATCCTGTTTAATCAGGAAAACATGGCTGCCTTCCTGCTGGTCATTTACTTTAAACCACAGGTTGGTATCAGTATTAGGAGTAAGTTCGCTAACCTTTCCATCTGGTTTAATCTGATACATTTTTGTAAAACTAGATAAGTCTAGATCGCCCAGACGGTATTCCAGGTAGCTGTTGCCATCCTGTTTTCCCTGGCTACCAGTAGCGATAGCATCCACAGACAGCGGGGCTTTCCATTTTAGAACGGCAGTATAGGTAGTATCCTCTTTATCAGTAACGGTAAGGGTATAATTACCGCTTTCCTTTTGTACGTTAAACCAGAGGCTACTGTCGGTGTTAGGGGTTAATACCACGGGCATTTTATCATTTTGTGCTAAGGTAATTGATTTAACGTTGTCTTCTTTTAGACTTATGGTTTTATCATCTACTTCAAGGGCATATTCTTGATATACCTTGCCATCGTGGGTACCAATATTACCGGTAAAATCCAGGGTACCTTCTACTACCTCTTCTTTCTCAACAACAGTAATTTCATAGCGAGCCGATTTGCTGACTTCATTACGGGTGGCTTTGGCGATAATAGTTACGGTTCCGGTTTTATCATCGGATGCTGTTACTAACCCATCTTTTACAGTTGCCAGGGTGGAATCATCACTTTCCCAGGAAACATCTTTATTATTGGTACCATCAGAATAGGTTACCTTGGCAGTGAGCTGTACGGTTTCACCCTGAACTACTTTGTCACTACCGGTGATTTCAACCTTTACTGGAACAGCATCTTCAGCAGGTTCTTGGCCAGATAAGATTCTTTCCATAATGGAGGCTATTTCAGCACGGGTAATAGCACTGTTGGGGTTGAATTTTCCACTGGGAGTTCCCGAGATAATCCCTGCTTCATAGGCGGCCATGATATAACCTACATCTTCCTTGGAGAGAAGGATGCCATCCTTAAAAGGCAATTCAGAGACATCAACCGGAGTTAGTTCCAGGGATTTGGCAATCCAAACTACTGCGGTGGCCCGGTCAGCCTGTACTTGAGAATGGAAACGGTTCAGGTTTATGATACCTTTGTGAGCAGCTTTAGAATAAGCACCCCGTACCCATTCCAGTATGTCCTTGTCTTTTTCTTCAATATTAGTATCTTCATCCTGGATGTCTTCATCGTTTTCGTTGTCCTCATTTACCAGGCGCATAATCAGGGAAATGGTTTCTGCCTGGGTTATGGGGCGGTCAGGCTTAAAAGTCCCATCCGGGTATCCTTTGAATAGACCGGATGCTATAAGCTTACTGACTGATTTCTTGGCCCAGTGGTTGTTAGTGTCGGTAAATACCTGCTGTTCAGAATCTGTTTGCAATTCAAACTGGGCTTGGATTTTTTGGTTAACTTTAAACTTTTGTTGTCCCGGAGCTTTACCAGCTTTGTTTTGCTCCTTTTCGGCCTGTTTGGTTTCTTTCAACTCTTGCTTAATTGCTTGGGAAGCTTCTTTTTCAGCCTGTTTAGCTTCTTTCAACTCTTGCTTAATTGCTTGGGAAGCTTCCTTTTCAGCCTGTTTAGCCTCTTTCAGCTCTTGCTTAGCTTCCTGTTTAGCCTCCTTTTCAGCTTTTTTCTCCGTAGTTTGCTGCTCTGATTGAGTTTGTTTCTTTTCCTGTACTTTGACCTTATTCTGCTGCCCGGGAGGGGTGCTGGAATCAGGCTTAGCCAGGGCCATTCCTCCCGACAACGTAAAGACCATAATTAACGACAAAGCAGCTGTGAAAATCTTTTTCACTATACATCCCCCTTTCATGTATCTATAACATATATACGTAATACTAATGGGAATTTTGGGGTGAGGTGATAAAATTCTGGTAAGGTATACCTGCCCACCAAAAGCACCGGGTGGCATTTACCTCGTCTAATCCGTACTGCATATGGGTAGCAGTTCACCTCAGTAATGAAATCTAGTCATTTCGTGCTTCCTGGTTGGGTTGAACCCTATTGTTCTTGTCATAAACCCGGGGAATAACAGTCGCCTGAAGTATAACCGTAGGTTATTTATCATATAAGATCATGTGTGATATATTTAGGTTGATAGGGGCATTTACTGTACCTATTGCCGCAGGTGCTATTTCAGTAAATCTTTGTTATCAAGAGCAAACCGGGATTGGTATATTGGTGATTATTTGTTTGTCAGCCTGGCAAAAGTTTGTGCTATCTTTAAATCCTAATATCGGCTTTTTTATGGATGAATTACAGAAAGGGAAGGTGTATAATGAGTCGAATCGTTGATGCCCGGGGGTTAAATTGTCCTCAACCGGTTATTATGACTAAAAAGGCTATGGACGAAGGGGACAACGAACTGGTTACAATTGTAGATCAGACGGCCGCCCTGGAAAATGTTAGCCGCCTGGCTAAGAGCCAGGGTTATGAAATAGAGGTGGAAGAAAAAGGTGGAGATTACCATATAAACATGGTTCGTCCTGCTTCAACCGTAAAAATGGAGGCAGATCTTCAGGAGAATGTGGCTATTCTCATCACTAGCCGCTTTTTTGGTCAGGGTGATGAGGAACTGGGCAAGATATTAATGCGTAGTTTTCTCTATTCTTTGAGCGAAATGCATGGCAGGATTACTGATATCATATTTATGAATAGTGGAGTATTCCTTACTACGGAAGGATCAGAGGTACTAGATATATTAATAGGTCTGGCTGAGGAAGGAGCGGAAGTACTTTCCTGTGGTACCTGCCTGGACTTCTATGGATTAAAGGATAAACTGGCGGTAGGAAGCGTTACTAATATGTATACGGCTACGGAAATACTCGCTTCCGCTTCCCGTTCAATTACTCTTTAAGAAAGGAGTTTCCCATGGAAATGATCTACCTGGATAATGCGGCCACTACCTATCCAAAACCGGAGCAGGTCTATATAGCTATGGATCATTTTAATCGTTATCTGGGCGGTAATCCAGGTCGGGGTAGCCATCAGCAGACCCTAAAAGCCGGGTCAGTATTGCTAGATTCCAGAGAAGCACTGGCTCGCCTGTTCAACATTGCGGATAGTTCCCGGATTGCTTTTACCCAGAACATCACTGATTCTCTTAATATAGGATTAAAAGGTATTATTAAACCAGGGGATCATGTAATAACTACCTCCATGGAGCATAATGCTATAGCTCGACCTCTCCATTATTTAAGACAAGCAGGAGTAGAATGGACAGCGGTAAACTGCAGCCCTGATGGAAGTTTGGATCCAGAGGATATCCGCAGGGCCATTAAATCCAACACCCGAATGATTTGTATGTTGCATGCTTCTAATGTTGCCGGAACTATTATGCCAGTGCCTGAGGTAGGATGTATAGCAAATGATAAGGGACTGATTTTTATGGTGGATTCCGCTCAGACTGCTGGAGTTCTTCCTATCGATGTAGTAGCTTACCATATAGATATACTTGCTTTTACTGGGCATAAGGGACTGTTAGGCCCTCAGGGTACCGGGGGACTTTACGTTCGGCCTGGACTTACGGTAAATCCTCTTAAACAAGGGGGGACGGGTTCTATGTCAGAATACCTGGAACAACCAGCTCTTATGCCTGACCTCCTGGAAAGTGGTACACCTAATACGCCAGGGATTGCTGGCTTACAGGCGGGCGTGAAGTTTATAGAAACTACTGGACTGGAAAATATTCGCCGGCATGAGCAGCAACTTACCGATATGCTTATAAATGGCCTCTGTGAGATTCCAGAAGTGAAGATTTACGGTCCTTTGGATAGCAATAAGCAGACAGCGGTAGTGTCCATTAATATAGGGGATATGGACAGTGGCGAACTTAGTATGGCCCTGGAATATGAATACGGAATCGATACCCGTTCGGGTCTGCACTGTGCGCCATTAGCACACCGTACTCTGGGGACTATGGAACAGGGTTCCTGCCGGTTAAGCCCGGGTTTTTTTACTACTCATGAGGATATCAATACGGTTATCAAAGCGGTGCATACTATAGCTAACCATAATAAGTAGAGGTTTATAACTAGGCCGTCAGGTGCTTATTCAGTGTTGGGGAGATAAAAAATTTTCTATTTAGCAAAATAGTACTTGCCAAATAATAAAATATAAGCTATCCTCTAATTAGACAAAGGGGACTAAAAAGGTCTACAAAGGATGAAGCAAAATGCAAATTACCCGACAAACTGAGTATGCTATTAAAACCCTATTACAACTGGCGAAAGTTCCTTTCGGAGAGGTACTACCTACCAGGTTTATTTCTGAACAGCAGGATATACCGGAGGATTTCCTGAAAAAAACCATTAGATTATTGGTGCTTGCTGATCTGGTTGCAACCCAGAGGGGTACCGGAGGGGGAGTGCGGTTGGTCAGGAGAGCAGATGAGATTACCCTGTTGGATATCATCACTGCTATTGAAGGACCGCTAGCTTTAAATGTTTGCTTGGTACCTGGATACCAGTGCCCTAACCAGCCGGGATGTCCTTTGTCAAAGGCTCTAAGGCGGGCTCAGGAGGCTCTGGTAGCAGAGTTACAGAAGGAAAGCCTGGCCGATATGTTAAAATTATAATAATTAAGAAATTGTCCCAACTAGATATTTAGTCATCTAAATTAGACTAAAAAGGTCTAATTAATCATTAGTTTCCATGATGTTTTAATAGTCCCCTTACATATTGAGAGGAGGAATTGTTAAATGTTTTGTAATCAGTGTGAACAGACTTCCCGGGGAGTAGCCTGCACTATTGCAGGAGTTTGTGGTAAGAAAGCAGATACCGCTGCTATGCAGGATTTATTGCTTCATGCTCTCAAAGATTTAAGTACTTATGTGATTAAGGCCAGGGAAAATGGACTGGTAGTAGATAAAGGGGTGGGCCGTTTTACTGCCGAGGCCCTGTTTGCCACCCTGACCAATGTTAATTTTGATCCGGCCAGACTTCAGGAATATATTATAAAATGTCAGCAAATAAAAATTGAATTAAAAGAGGGGCTGGATAAAGCCGGCTATCAGGTTACAAAGGTCGGTTTTGAACCGATTGGCACCCTGGAGGAAATGATCCAGCGGGGTGAGCAAAAAGGTTACCTGGTGGACCTTGACCAGAATGAAGATATTCGTTCTCTGCAGGAAATACTGGTACATGGACTTAAAGGAGTAGCAGCCTATGCCCATCATGCGGCTATTCTGGGACGGGAGGATGATCGGCTTTACAGATTTTTCTATGAAGCCTTGGCGGCAACTAATGACCGTGATAAAGATTTATCCTTCTGGTTGGATATGGTGCTCAAGTGCGGGGAAATTAACCTGCTGGCCATGGAAATGCTAGATGACGGGAATACATCTTACTTCGGTCATCCGGTTCCTACCAGTGTACCTTTGGGACATAAGGCGGGGAAAAGCATACTGGTATCAGGGCATGATCTGTATGATTTAAAACTTTTATTGGAAGCGACCCAGGGAACGGGTATTAATATTTACACCCACGGAGAAATGCTTCCGGCTCATGGTTATCCAGAACTTAAGAAATATCCTCATTTTTATGGTCACTTTGGGACTGCTTGGCAGAATCAAAAACAGGAATTTGCAGAATTTCCGGGGCCTATTCTTATGACTACCAACTGCCTGTTGGAACCTAAAGACAGTTATTTTAACAGTATTTTTACTACCGGTCCAGTAGCCTGGCCAGGAGTTCAACACTTAACCAATAGCAATTTTGGGATGCTTATTGATAAGGCTTTATCAATGCCTGGTTTTAGTGAAGATAGTGATCGCGGTAGTGTTATGGTAGGCTTTGCCCGTAATGCAGTATTATCAGTTGCGGATAAGATAATTGAAATGGTTAAGAACGGTGAGGTTCGCCACTTTTTCCTGGTAGGAGGATGTGATGGGGCTAGATCCAGCCGGAGTTATTATACTGATTTTGTAAAAAATACTCCTCAGGATACCCTGGTACTTACACTGGGATGTGGAAAGTTCCGCTTCTTTGACCAGAAGCTGGGTAGTATTCAGGAGATTCCGCGTTTGCTCGATTTAGGACAGTGCAATGATGCTTACTCAGCTATACAGATAGCCCTGGCTTTAGCTAATGCATTTGACTGTGGGGTCAATGATCTGCCATTATCTCTGGTTCTTTCCTGGTTTGAGCAGAAGGCCGTATCAATTTTACTAAGCCTGCTCTATCTGGGTATTAAGGATATCCGGCTTGGACCTACTCTGCCGGCTTTTATTTCACCGGGAGTCTTGGATGTTCTAGTTAAAAACTTCGATATTAAGCCAATTTCTTCTGTAGATGCGGATTTAGCAGCTATTCTTGGTTAGAATATAAAACGGGGGGCGAGCTACAGGCTCGCTCCAACTATCCCCATAAAGAAAGGAGAATTTCGAATGGAAATAGTAAACAGTGCTCAGGTTTTAAGTATGGCTGAAGCGGTTGAGTACCAAAAAGATGCAGTGGTTAGCAAAATAATTATGGGTGCTCCCGGGGGAAATGTTACCTTATTTGCATTTGATGCCGGACAAGGACTTAGTGAACATACCGCCCCCTTTGATGCCCTGGTCTGTATCCTGGATGGCGAGGCGGAAGTGAAGATAAAAGGTGAACCGTTCCGCCTCATCCAGGGGGAAATGATTATTATGCCGGCTAATGAACCCCATGCCCTGGATGCTATAAAGCCGTTTAAAATGATGCTGGTGATGATTAAATCATAAAGATGGAGTGAGCTAAATGAAGTGGGATGAGGACGCCTTACGGGAAATGGATAAGGTTCCCTCTTTTGTACGCGGGATGGCCAGGCGGGCGGTGGAAAAAGAGGTGCGTTCTGAGGGCCGAAAACAGGTAACCGTAGAGGATGTACGCAGCAGTCGGGAAAAACACATCTCTTTTGCCGAAGATCAAGGGGGAGCAAAAAAGACTAAAATCGCGGTAGTACGCTGTGAAACTGTATCTGAGGTTTGTCCTGGAGTGGCTTGTTTTAAGGCGTTTAATAAACGGCACCGGTATTTTTCCGAATATGATGAAAATACTGAAGTGATAGGCTTTGTTACCTGCGGTGGGTGTCCAGGCAGGAGAGTTTCCCGCTTGGCAGACAGTCTTAAAAAACATGGGGTAGATGTAATTCATCTTTCTTCTTGTATGTATTTGGATGATGACTATCCTGCCTGTCCCCACCGGGATGAGATCAGGAAAACAATTGAGGCCAAAGGAATAAAAGTGGTCACCGGTACGCACCACTAAATATAAGCTTTCTAATATTAAAGTTAGGTATTATGGAAAATATTCCGAAATGGACGGACTTATAGAAATGGACGGGATGGATGCCAAATGAGAAAAAGAACAATTGTAAAAATCGATGATAAATTATGCAATGGTTGTGGAGCCTGTATTAGTCCTTGTGCTGAAGGGGCTTTAATGCTGGAAAATGGTAAGGCCCGGGTCATAAGGGAAGAACTTTGTGATGGTGCAGGGGTTTGTATTGGCATATGCCCGACTGGGGCATTATCATTACAGGTTAGGGAGGCAGAAGAGTTTTCCGAAGAAGCAGTTAAGCTGCATCGATCGGCCACCGGCCAGGGGACCTATATACCTCAGCACTGTGTTTCCTGCGGAGCCAGTGAGGATGAAACCTATTTACTGGCTATAAAGAACCGGGGCGAATCATTATGGTTCTGTACCCGTTGTTTACCACGTCTTATTCACGGGTAATTATTACCAGAAAAAAAGTGCCTCAAACAGCTTGATTACTGAACTTTGAGCAATTATAATAAAGGTAGGTGGCGGAGAGCTAGAAGTCGTTCGCGGTTAGTATTAAATCTATAAGGTAGTCCTGAGTTCTTTACCACTTAGTATTTTAGAAAATTTTATGTTACCAAGGTTAATGTCACTTTAGTCAGATAAATCCAAAAAAGTTTGTTTCGAGGCGGTTTGTATTTGGTTATTCAGGTTTTCCTGTTGTATAGAGAATCTGCTGTCCGCCACCTAACTGAATAGGATTAGAAAATACCAATTCCGCTTTTAAAAGCGGAATTTTTTTTGAGCACAGGAAGGGCGGGGGCGGTCCTTTTGCTTCTTTTCCCCTTTTTAAGGAAGAAGGAAGCACAGGAAGGGCCGTCCCTGCCCTTCCTGGTTTTGTTTCACAATTTTCTTTAAGAGATGTTAAGATTGAAAGACAGGCTTGTCTTACTATGATGTGGTATAAAGGGTGGCAAACGATGTTAATTTTAATCCATTTTAATAAATCACGTAAATCTAAGGGAAGGCTGCCGCATTGATGTAAGGTATTAGCTGGAAAAGATACAATAAGAATGTTAGCATAACACAAATATTATTAATGGGGAGTTGAAATAGGTGACAGCATCACTTGCCGGGCAGGTTTGCCTGGTTACCGGGGCTGGACGGGGAATAGGTGCACAGATAGCCCGCCAGGTTGGTTCATTAGGGGCGCGGATAGCGGTTCATTATTATAGGTCGGAAGAGGAAGCTTATTTGCTGGTAAATGAATTAAGGGAAAAAGGTATCGATGCCATAGCTGTTCGGGGAGATATTACCCAGTCTGTAGAGGTAGAACGGGTATTCCGAAAAGTGGAAGAAAATCTGGGTAAGGTTAACCTGCTGGTTAATAATGCCGGTGTTTCCCTGCGGGCTTTAATTACTGAGACTACAGAAGAACAGTGGTATACGGTTATGGATACTAATTTAAAAGGTACTTTTCTATGTTGTCGCCGGGCTTTGCCGGATATGATAACCCGGCGGTTTGGCAAAATTATAAATATTGCTTCCCTGTGGGGGGTGACCGGTGCTTCTTATGAAAGTATTTACGCCACTTCTAAGGGGGGTATGATTGTTTTAACCCGTTCCCTGGCAAGAGAAGTAGGACCTTCTGGTATTACTGTGAATGCTATTGCACCTGGTCCCATAGAAACTCCCATGTTAGCAAGTGAACTTGATCAACAGGAAATGAAGGATTTAGCAGGCCAAATTCCGGTAGGAAGATTGGGCCGGCCTGCTGATGTAGCCAGCCTGTGTGCCTATCTTCTTTCCCCACAGGCCGATTTTATAAATGGGCAGGTAATCGGGGTGGATGGTGGTTGGCTAGTATAAAAAATTATCGTTCCTGGTGGAGAAGTGGAGGCAAAGATTTAAGTGAAGGATTATCAAACTATTCTTTTTGATTTAGATGGTACCCTGACTGACCCCAAGGAGGGTATTACAAAATCGGTACAATACGCGCTTAATAAGTCAGGTATTAAGGTTCCTGAACAGGATGAGCTGGTTAAATTTATCGGACCTCCTCTAGTAGAATCTTTTCGAAAATTTTTCCAGTTAGGACATGACCAGGCCTGGAAAGCGGTAGAGTACTACCGGGAATATTTCAGTGTACGCGGTATGTACGAAAATGAAGTCTACCCTGGAATAGACAACCTTTTAAAAGATTTAAGCGAACAGGGTAAATGTTTAGCGGTAGCCACTTCGAAACCAACTATATATTCTGAACGCATCTTAGAATATTTTAAACTGGATAAATACTTTTCCCTGGTGATAGGCAGTAATCTGGATGGAAGCCGAGTGGTAAAAAAGGAGATTATAGAAATCGCCCAGGCCGGGAAGGACCCAGGGCAAACCGTTATGGTAGGGGATAGGATGCATGATGTAGTAGGAGCCCATCATAATGGGATAGATTCTATTGCGGTAGCTTATGGTTATGGGAGCATTGAAGAGCTTACTAATGCTGATCCAACTTATCTGGTGAAAACCGTACAGGAACTAGGAAAGCTGCTGTTGTAGATTAAAGATTATAGCAACTTTAGCCGGGAGGGAAAAAGCTCATGAAAGATAAACTGATGGTCATTTTGCTGGTTGCGTTGCTGGTAACCGGATGTTGCACTAATGCTGCGGTAGCAGCCGGTCCCGAGGATATAGACACTGAATACCTGCAAGGGGTCATGCGTTTTATAAAGGATAACTATAGCCAGGAAATAGATCGCCAGCCTTTTATAGAGAATACAGTACGGGCTATGTTCCATGGGCTGGATGATTATACTGAATTCTTTTCCCGGGAGGAAGCCCATCGTTTTATGGATGATTACCGGGGGGGATATGAAGGTATCGGGGTAATCTTAATGGAAAATCATGATTCTATAGTAATTGCCCATGTCTTTCCGGGGTCCCCTGCCCAAAGAGCCGGATTGTTACCTGGTGATCGCCTTGTATCAGTGGATGGCGAACCGGTGGGGAAAAGTTCCGCTACCAGCATATCCGGAAAAATCAAAGGGGAAAGCGGAACCATAGTTTATTTAGGTATAGTTAGGCCTGGTGGTCAGCAGGCTATTTATCCTGTAAACCGGGCGGCGGTTAAAATCAGTCCGGTCAGATTAGAAGTAAATGAAGATGTGGCTTATGTGGTTTTAGAATCTTTTAATAGCTATGCACCCGAGTGCCTGCAAGAGGCTTTGCAGGAAATTGATAGTTATAATATCAATAAAATAATTTTGGATTTGCGTGGTAATGGGGGTGGAGGTGTAGATCAGGCGGTGGAGATTGCTGAACATTTTGTCCCCGGCGAAATAACTACCCTTAGTTTTAAGCAGAGCCAAAAACAGGATGTAACTTATGTTTCCAATCTTAAAAATATTAAATATCAGCTGGTGGTATTAGTTGACCGTGAAACTGCCAGTGCTTCGGAAATACTGGCTGGAGCTATTCAAGATAGTGGTGCGGGGGTATTAGTAGGAGAACCTACCTTTGGTAAGGCCCGGGTGCAAAGTTTTATGCCTATTTTAACCCCGGAGGCATACCAGAAATACCGTAATCAAGGCATTGACTCGGTGAGTGCCTATGATTTAGTAGTTAATAACCATATCAACCTGCGGGAAAATGAGCTGTTAGGATGGGCGAAGGTTACCACGGGAATATATTATACTCCCTCTGGCAGGAATATTGATGGTGAAGGTCTACATCCTGATTTTATTACCGGTGATATTAAAGTGGTGCGGGATGTTGATATTCGCAGTATAACCCGGCTTACCCGTAGTATGAAGCCGGGTTTAGGGAGTATATCACTTGATGTGCTCAATGCCGAAAAAATACTGCGTATGAGCGGCTATGATGTGGGGGTACCCGATCTGGAGATGGATGCGGCTACAGTTGAAGCCCTGTCTCGTTTTCAGGAGGACTACCGTTTAAATCCCGGTGGAGTCCTGGATTTTGCTACCCAGGATGCCTTAAATCATCAATTAAATAAATTAAGGACCCAATATGATAACGCCTACCGTAAAGCATTGGAACTGTTTTAAGGATGAGATGAGCTGTGGTATGGATACGCAGCTTAGAGAAGGGCGGTATTTAACTGGTATAAAAACAGTTAAATGCCGCCCTTTTACTATAGAAAACAATCAAGTGCTTTGATGTAAACCGGGCCGCAGGTTGTAAAGGCTGAGCGGGATGATTTTTGGTTATGGGGTACGGTCGGAGGGTGAAGTTTCGATTATATATATTTTTCTCGGCTCAGGCTTAGGAGAGGGGATAACTACTTGGCAGCTAAGGCAATTAACCTGTTGGGGGTTAATAAAATCGTACAGGTAGTTGAAAGTAACTGTATCTAATACAGCTAGAATCCGCTGGTTGGGTTGGTCTTTTATATATTCTAACCATTGATCTTTAACAGGTTCTGGGGAGTCTGCAGATAACATTAAAAATGATTGCCCTTGCAGAGTGAGGAGTCCAGGCAAGGGGGAGTTTTCCAGTGGTAATTGATTATCCAACACAATAGTTGTATGGTCCTTTTCCGGGACCGTTTCAATGAGAGATATAATATCCAGAGCCATACGGTTAGAAGCGTTGGTATTAGCTACATTGCGGCAGTAATTATAGAATGGGAAAAGCTGGGCCAAGATTAATAATATAGCTATAGTGGGAGCAGCTACCCTGAGGGCGGGATAAAAACGGTCTGTCCAGGTACTGCGGGAGATACGGTGGTAAATAAGGACAATGGCTGAGGCTATCGAAAGGATACTGCATAATACCAGGGGCATTATGTAACGGGTAGAAATGAAGAAAGCATAGCGTTGATTAAACATGGGGATAGCCAGGGTTCCTGCCAGCAATAACCATACCGGGAGATTGTAAGGTTTTTTCCAGTTGTAAATAATTCCTATTACCAAAAGGATCAGGGTAGCTGTAAAAATAGGGTTAAGGAAATAGTTGCTTACATCTGGGTAACGGGTGTAAGCGGAACTCAGGGTGCGGAACAGATCCACTAATAAATTGCCCAGGTTAGCCAGGTAGGAAAATGGAGTTAGGTTAGTTTCCAGGGCATAGGTTTTATACTTAAGCCAGTGCAGGCTGCCACCACGAGTGAGGATATTAAAGTAAATCATATTAGCATAACCGGTTACAAAAGCTAAGGCTGCCAATAGGTAGCTATGTGGGCTAATACGACTAGACGATCTAAATGAGGGTCTTAAAACGTAGATTAAGACTACCGGTATAAAAATGATAACTGAGGAGTGAGTTTGCAAAGTTAAGGCCCACAGAAATGCGGAGATGATTAACCAGCCCCCTGATTTCTTTTTTTCCGTTAACAGGGTAGCTAGCATGGCCAGGGTAAAAAAGAAGGGGGTGGTAGAGTTGGACCAGGCCATATGGGTTACCAGAATATGCATACCATTAGTTAATAATAAGCCGGCTGCCAACCAGGCGGTTCCTACCCCATAGATGTGCCGGGCTAAATAGAAAACAAGAACTACGGTAATAGCAGCGGTAGTAGCAACATAAAGACGCGGCCAGTAAATACCAGGGCCCAGGATTTTAAATACCAAAGCCAGGATATAGTTATGCAATGCCCCGATATCATGAGCTGCATTGTGCAGTGGCAGGGCAGCCCCAGTATAGATTAGGTACCCTAATCCTACCTCTTTAAGTTCATCTATAAAGCGTGGTACTTCCCATAGCCAGGGGATACGTACTGCCAAGGCTGCAGTGAACAGGGTCAGGACCGTCAGGAAGTTTACCAAAGGTTGGTTTCCACCGGGCAGGCCATATTGGTTGGTAAACAGGTTTATTTTAATCTTAATAAGTTCTCCGCTCATTTGCAGGGGCGACAGCAGGCGGTTGACCCGACTACCCGGGCATTCTATGGCTTTTACCAGAACTTTTTCCGCCTGGTAACCCAGACTCCGGGCCAGCACCAGTAGTTCTACATCAAAAGCAAATCCTTTAAGGGTTTGGAGGGGGAATAGTCTAGTGGCTACCTGATAATGAAAGCCTTTAATTCCACACTGGCTATCATCTATGCCGGGTAATAATGTTTTTTGTACGATAAGGTTAAACACTTTTCCCATTAAACGGCGCAAGGATGATTCACCATTTATCCGTTGGGCAGACCGGGTTGGGCGGCAACCAATAACAATACCTGCTCCCTGCTGTAATCTGTTTACCACCTCACAGATGTGATCCGAAGTAAAGGTTTCATCAGCATCAGTATATAATCGAAATTCACCCTGGGCATGTAGCATACCAGTTTTAACTGCATAGCCTTTACCCTGGTTACGGTCATAATGCAGACAACGGATGACCGGATGGCGGCTGGCCAGTTCCTTGGCTAATATCAGGGTATTGTCAGTACTGCCATCATCTACAACTATGATTTCTACCGGAAAGCAACAGGGGAGGGAGGTTGCTAATCTGGTCAAACGGGCAGGAAGTCGATGTTCTTCGTTATAGGCAGGAATAATGATACTTACCAGGCCAGGTTGGAAGGGGGGAGCTTCTTTTTGTAAAGGCTGATTTCCAACGAATACCCAGTTACGGTAAAGAATGAAATTCCAGGTGGCAGATACCAGGGCAGCCAGAAGTTTGCCCCCATTTAAAACTAGCAGAGTGGGCCAGGGAAAACGGCTGGCCATAAGGGAGGCGGTTATTACCAGCAGACTGTTAATAGCAAATCCCGCTGCGGTAGTAATGATAAAGCGTATAATTTCACCACGATGGTAGTCTGGTGAGGAAAAGGTCCAATAACGATTAAGCAGGTAGCTATTAGCTGCGGCAGCCATTACTGCCGCCAGGTTGATGCATAGCAGGGGCCACCCCTGATTTATTCCTAGCAGCAGTATTAAGGTGTTAAATACAGCAAAATCAACGGCGGTGTTAGCTAAACCGCTGATGATAAACCGTATCAACTGTCCCGGTATATTTGTATCACTTCGTATTACCAGCATAACCATATTTTGTGCTGGTAAAGGGTTTTTCATGCCTCAGGGTAGGAAAAATTATCCGAGATCAATAGTGGCAGGGCGAAGTCCACTTCTCAGGTAATAGCGATTATCTTCACATATTACTTTATCTAATGCCATCAAATTTTCTAAATGTTTTAAAATCATCATACTTTCAAAAACGTAAAATACCTGATGGGGCTGGGGCAGGACAATATAAATCGGCACCTGTCGGGCAATTTCGTCAATAGTATGGTGACCAGTATATAGTAACTGCACAATCCGGTAATGGCGCTCATAGACGATATCCCGGTATGCCTTAAGTCTCCGGGATATATTATCTTTGACCAGGCCATCACCGTGGCTGGTTATAAGGTAATCCGGCTTTATTTCTATTATCCGGTTGATGGATCTGATAAGATCGGAGATCGAACAATCCAGGGCTCCATACCAAGGGCCGAATTTAGTAAGATCTATATCGACAGTAAAGATGAAACCATGATCTGGAAACCAGAACCCGCAGTGCCCAGGGGAATGCCCAGGCAGGTGCATAATATAAAAACGGGTGGAGCCTAGATCGATACACTGTCCTTCTTGAATATGGCCGTTGATGCGGGTAGTGCGGTAACCTACGGCATTTAGATAATAACGGTGAAAGCTGGGATCTTTTACTAACGCCTTGAAACCAAATAACTCCAGGTACGTATCAGGAGAACTAACCATACCATGATCTGCTTCATGCATAAGGATCCGACTGTGTGGAAAACATTCATTAAGATAATAATGATCCAGGTGACCATGAGAGTTTACAATCATATCAATAGGTCGGGTTCGTAAATAATCCAGGCCGGCTTTTTGGGGACTGCTGTCAAGGAGGCAGTTTATATCATCTTCTATCAAAAGACAGTTACAGTATGGAAACTGAAATCCAGGCGAGTCGATTAGGGTAATGTGCGGGTTTATTTTAAGCAAATGTCAGGCCTCCTTTCTCAAAAACGTACTATTGGTAAATAAATAATCGAGATATATAATACTATATTTAACTTCTCGATGCATCATTAGTTTGTTGCCAGTAAATTGCTTTACAATAAATTGACGTCCATAATTAGATATTTTCTCTAGGGTATGAACTATTTGGTAATTAAGTCTAGTGGTTAGCTAATATGGTAGAGCCAGCAGATATATAAGGGATATCTTAGGGGAAAAGTTAAGGCGATTAATTATGCTTATAGGGATATACAGAAGTCGTTGTTGGCTGGGAATCAGGTTCTAGTATAATAAACTAGGAGGGTTATACATTTAGCTTTACTATTACCGGAAGATAAATTTATGTTTAGCATTTACCAAATAGGTGGACTAAATATCAGATTGGGGAACATAAAAGGTAAGGTGTTTTATTATGGAAATAAAGGGGGAGGCATATGAAAAACAAAAAGACGGTATTAACTATTGCCATTCTGGGATTATTTATTATAGGCGGAGGGCTGCTTTGGATTAACCGGAACCAGGGATCAGGTGAGTATGCCGACAACGATAGCATGACGGGGCCAGATGCAGCTACTCTTATTAAAGAAGCTCAGGAAAACTCGCAACCGATGTGGGTTATCTTTCGGACAGCTTCTTGTCCTGCTTGTGTGGAAATGAAGAAGGTATTTGATGAACTACGTCCGGATTATGAGGGAAAAATTGAGTTTATAGATGTCAACCTGGATGATATGCAAAACCATCGATTAGGTAGAGATTACCATATAGGAATGGTCCCTCAGATCTATGTATATAACCAGGCTGGTGAAATCGTCTATGAGCAGGTGGGATATGTGGAAAAGCAGGAGATGATTAACCAGTTAAATAAGGCCCTGGAAGAATAGCTTTAAAAAGCCCGAGGAAGCAAAGGGAACGTCCCCTTGCTTCCTGATGTTTAAAATTGGTTTAAGGCGACTAGCACTGGATCCCAAACGGGGCTAAAAGGCGGAGCATAGGCTAAATCCATATCCAGCAGCTGGTCTACAGTTGCTCCCATAGTCATAGCCGTAACCAATATGTCTATACGTTTAGCTGCACCAGCGTAACCAACAATTTGTCCCCCGATAATACGCCGATCCTCTCCGGCAATAATTTTAACGTAAATGGAACCTGAACCTGGCCAATAGTGAGCTGCTGTTTTGGATTTTATAGTGTGGCTGGTGTATTTTATACCCAGGCTCTGGCATTCTCTTTCATTTAGACCACAACGGGACACTTCCATTTCCATAATTTTGGCGATACCGGTTCCTAATACACCCGGGAAAGACGCATTACCACCGGCAACATTTTCCCCGGCTATCTTACCCTGTTTATTGGCAGTAGTTCCCATAGGAATATATACTTCCTGGCCTGAAATCCGGTGGAATGTGGTAGCACAATCACCAGCGGCATATATATCCGCCCTGCTGGTCTCCATCTTGGAGTTAACCCGAATAGCATTACGGGTTCCTAAGGTGATACCTGCCCGATCGGCCAGCTCAGAGTTAGGTTGAACTCCGACCGATAATAAGGCAAAATCAGCCGGAATAGTATCCTGGTCAGTAATTACTTCATTTAAAAGGTGTTTACCTTCAAAGCGTAAAACGCTTTCACCAGTACGGACCTTTACCCCTTTAGATTCCAGGTAGGATTGTATTAACTCAGCCATATTAGCATCCATATTAGGAATTATCTGGGGAGCCCTTTCTATAATTGTAACTTCTTCACAGCCGTGGTCTTTTAAATTTTCAACCATTTCCAGTCCAATATATCCGCCGCCAATCACTACGGCCCGACGAGGTTTATACTCCAGCATGAACTGGCGTATGGAGAGGCTGTCAGTTAGTTTACGCAGGGTAAATACGCCATTAAGATTAATTCCTTCTAGGGCAGGTTTTACAGGTCTAGCTCCAGTAGCTAGCACCAGCCGGTCATAAGGTGTTTCTAATTCGGTACTAGTACGGGCATCCCTAATAAGCAGGCTTTTTTTATCGGGATAGATATCTAGTACCCGGGTGGCTATATGCACTTTAATGTTTTGTTCGGTAAATTGTTCTATGGTTCGAGCTATAAGCTTACGTTCTGAATGGATTCTGTCCCCAATAAAATAAGGTAGGCCACAGCCCGCATAGGAAATATACTCTTCATCCGTATATACATGAATATCAAGATCAGGATTAACCCGGTGAGCTTTAGCGGCGGCACTCATGCCAGCAGCAACTCCACCTACAATGGCAATTTTCTTGGGCAAAATAATTCCCTCCTCACAATAAGAAATCAGCTTTTGTGGTAGTTTTAGCATCAAATATAACACTTTTTTGTATTAACTGTATATAACCTATTGTTAGTTGAGCTTATAAGCATCTTAATTTAATGTAACTATATTATTATGGTATCATTTATTCGTAGGAATGCCGATTTTAAAATTCTATTTGCATATTAAAATATATAATAATATGCTTAAGATATTTATAATATTATATTGTATAACAACCCTATCATTTGATTATTAGTAAAAGGGGGGGCGAACTATGGCCATACGCCTTTATGCGGATAATGCCTGTGATCTTGACCAGGAGGTTTTAAATAAACTTAATGTAGGATTATTTTATATGCCGGTAACCATTAAGGATAGAACTTACCGGGATCGGTTGACTATAGAGCCGCCAGAATTTTACCGTTTAATCAGTGAACCGGGGGTAGTTCCCACTACTGCTCAAATCACCCCGATCGAATACCAGAAGGAGTTTGAAAAGATTATCCGGGAAACTGATGATGATATTATTTATATCGCATTTTCTTCCGGACTAAGTGGAACTTATCAATCAGCCTGTATTGCCAGGGATATGGTTGCTCCTGACCGTATTACGGTAATAGACTCCAAGAGTGCTTCAGTAGGATATGGTCTTACAGTTATCCGGGCGGCCCGGGCAGTAGCTGCTGGTGAAGATAAGTCGGCTGTAATCGCTGAGATTGAGGATAATATCAGCCGTATTCAGCATATTTTCATTGTGGGTAATTTTGATATGCTTAAAAAAGGGGGGAGGGTTAGTGCTGCTTCTGCAGCTCTGGGCAATCTCCTCAATATTAAGTTAATATTACATTTTGTGGATGGCTTTATAGTACCATTAGAAAAGGTGCATGGTTTAAAAAAGGCTAAGAAACGTATGTTAGAGATTATGGATGAACGTGGTGAGGATATCCCCAATCAGCTGATCGGAATCAACCATTCCAACGACTATGAAGGGGCTCTGGAAATAAAACGGTTGATAGAAGAAAAATTTGGCTGCCGGGACTTCGTTATATCGGAAATTGGTGCTGCTATAGGTTCTCATGTAGGTGCGGGAACCTATTCGGTGTTTTTCTTAACTCCGTCAGGCTCTGTGGAAACCCCAAAAATCGATATTTAAATCTATCGCTACGTATAATATATGCCGGAAAACAGGAATAGGAAGATTATTTCGCCTTTTTCACACAGTCTGCCGTAGCTGTGTAAAGGGACTAGGCCCCCAAAAAGATCTTTTTGGGGGCCTGGTTCTACCAGGTTGGAATTACCTGTTCAAAATAGTCTGGTAAAGATGCAGATAGTCATTTACCATCCGCTCGACACTAAACCTTTCTTCAACCCACCGGCGGCAGTTATGCCGACTTAGGATTCCTAACTTTCCTATGTGTTCTACGGCTTCCAGGACGTTATTAACTAAAAAGCCTGTCTCTCCATTTTTTATAACTTCGGGCATGGAGCCTTTATCAAAGGCCAGGACTGGTGTTCCGCAGGCCATCGCTTCCACCACACTTAATCCAAAGGGTTCCCGGAAGTGAATGGGGTGGAGAAGGGCATAGGCATTTCCAAGAAGTTCATTTCTCTTTTCTGGACCGACTGATCCCATATAAATTACCTGTTTATTATCTATATATGGCGCTACTTGTGTGTTGTAGTAATGCTGGTCCTGAATGATACCAGCTAATAGCAGTTTTCGCTTACATAAACGGGCGATTTCTATTGCTTCCCGGGTACCTTTGTCAGGGTGAATGCGGCCAAAATAAATGAGGTAGTCATCAGCCCAGGGGTTAAAAGTAAATTCATCCAGATTAATCCCATGGTAAACAGTAGCCAGGTAGTCAAGCTCACTACTGCGATCAGCATCACTAATAGATACGTAATAATTATTAGAGTTATAGGTGCGGTAGACAGGTAGTATCTTCGGAGAGGAAAACCCATGAATAGTAGTTACTACCGGGGTATTGACCAGCCGGGTATAGGTGAGGGGGAGAAAATCATAATGATTGTGGATCAGATCAAACTGATCAGCTCTTTCAAAAACATGAGCTATATGTAGTGCTTCCCATACTTTAGAATCAATATTTTTATCTTCTTCATACGGAAAAGGACATACATATTCTAATCGGGCTGTGGTAACTGAATCGCCGGTAGCAAACAACGTTACCTCTATCCCCTTTTTTACCAGGCCTTCCACCAGCAAAGATACTACCCGTTCCCAGGGGCCATAGTGACGGGGGGGGGTTCTCCAGGCAATAGGTGAAATTATAGCTATTTTCATAATATGTTCTCCTTTCCGATAACTGTTTTAAATTTACTGAACATAGCGGTTAGGTTTTGGCGGGGTGATAAATAGAAATCATCCCGGGAAAAACCGGATAACCAGTCTGAAAAAATATTTTCCTTAAAATTAGTAGAAGCAAAATCCGAAAAAAATTCCAATGCAGGTTTAACAGATCCATCGTGGCGGACTAATCCAAAGTAGCGTTCATGAGCATTTTCCTTAAGAGGTGGAAGCTCCCACAACTCTGGTATGTAATCCGCAAAGCACCAGGCTAGGGCCCCTATTATACCGCTGGCTGACAACAGATTTAGTGCCTGCCGGTAGTAATTGGCTACCCTGGTTTCCTCCCAAAGTGGTGTAGATAAACTAGGTTGATATGTTAACGGAGGGATTACCGGTCGGGTAGGTGCTCCAAATTCCTGGAATAGAACTGGTTTATGCCCCAGCCAGGCAGTGACCAATCCTAAAAAAGGCAGAATATGAACATCCAGGGGGTCTGATACCCAGGACAGGTAAAAAGGGTAGCCATGCATACATAAAAAATCACAGTATATAGCCGCATCCTGCGGCCAGAGTTGGCGGTCTTCTTCCAGATCTTCGGCATGCATACCGATAGTTACTGGACAGTCCGGGTGTGAGGAAGTGATGGCTGATTGCATTAATTCCAGCCATCTTCTAGCTGACTTACGGTTATGGGGTATACAGCAATTAGAGGATTCATTGCCCAGGTCATAAGCCCAGATAGAAGGATGCCCATTTAATTGGCGGCATACTTGAGTTACCTGAAAAAGCTGGGCTTCAATAACTTCCGGTTCCTGGTAAAAGTTGCGTATGGAGGAGTAGTGATAAGTACCATCGGAATAAATGGGAAAACGTAAGGAAGGTTCAGAACCGGGATCTATCATCCACTTTGGCATCCAGTTGACACCACTCATATGCCCACAAAAAAAAGTAGGCATAATCTTAAGCTGGTGCTTCTCAGCCAGGTCGGCAACACAGAGCAGGTTTCCCAGTGTCTGCTGTTCGACCTTTTCTGGTTTAGGCTGGAAGTCTTCCCAGGTAAGAAATAGGCGAACTATCTGCATCTGGTACCTTTTTAAAAGGCCAAAATTCCGGTTAACTTCATCCCGGTCGAACTTTTTCCACCAGTACATGGCTTTATGGGCGGGCCAATAATTAATTCCCCGGTAGAAGCAATTATTCATTATCATTCCCCTTATTGCGGAAGTCAGGTATTACCTGTACTAACTATTTTTTGGTTACCGGGCTGATTATATGCATAAAAGACACGCTCTAGTAGTATTAGTAAAAATAGTCAGGAAAAGAGGATGCGTTTCTAAGCTTTTCTAAACGGGAAATAAGGTTATCAAGATTAAGGTTTTTACCTTGAGCAGCCTGCTCCAGGGTCATCGATCCGGGCATTCATCCCAGGCAGCGGATGCCATAATTAAGTAGCAGACGCTGGGCTCCGGGGACCTGCATAATATTTCTTATCAAAGTTTGCCGGGTAAACATGATATCACCTCACTAGTTTTATTTACCAGTATATGATTCCGGCTGCCAAAAGGTATATTGCGTTAGTTTCAACCCATAAATATTCTCCGGTTTTTCTCCACGGGAACATTAAGGTTGGTCTGGTCGCCCTTCAGGAGGACCGGGCGATAAAGGCCTGCTTCACATAATGGAATTTATGATTTTTCAGGGTACCCGGGTGAAGGCACACACTACATATTTACCAATGACTTGAGCCCGAATTTTAATGGGATGGTCCCGGTTATTACGAAATTTCATATCGGCACCGCCCCATGATACGGTAGCATCGCGATCATATGGCACATAGGCCACCTTAAGGGTGTGGGCATAGCGCTCCACGATTTCCATACCGGACTCTAAGGCACAATTATAAAGGGTACTGGAAGTCTGACAGATTCCTCCGCCTATGCCGGGGATAACCTCCCGTCCTACAAAGATTGGAGCTTCCTGGTAGCCTGAAGTAGGGGTGCGTTTCCCTACGGTCCGGTTAAATGAAAAGATTTTCCCCGCAGGTACTATCTGCTCATTTATTTTTTGGCAGGAGAGCACTATGTTAGCAGTACGGCCGGGAGGACTGTTGACCAGGGTGGTGTAATATGCGCCGATAAGTTCTTCATCAGACCAGGCAGTTCCCAGGGCGGGGGCAGAATCAAGGGTGCCCCAGAGGGGTAAATTATCAGGGATAGGTATAGGCTCAGGAGAGAGTGGCTTCCAGGTAACTGGAATCTGGGGCCCCTGGTATGCGGAGCTAGTTAATGAAACAGCTCGAAAAAGGGGATGGTAATTAACCGTATAACCCATTAGTCCAGCTACGGATCGCAAGGGAAGTTGTATAGCCTCTCCGATTTTTTCCGGGGGGCAATCGGCAGGGATTATTTCATGGCCGACTATAATCTCGTTCTCTCCAACCCGGAAGGAAATTTGTAAATCATTTTTAATAATAACCACCTGGTTATTATCAGCTAGCTCCACTTGAGCACCGAACAGTTCAGTGCAGTCAGCAGCAGCTATCATGGTACGGTTTAAATGGTTAATATATGGGTATGAATTTAATTCTATTTCCTGTCCATTACAGACTAATTTAAGCTCCGGATCATTAAATGATTCCTGAGCATGGCCGGAGATGGGACAGGGGAAAATCAGGGAAAAAACTAATAATAAAACACCTATTCTAAATCTCAATTAAACACTCTCCTCTACGTTGTGATACCATATAATTACACCTTTATAGTTAACTTTATGACTGAAATGTATTGGCATACCTGCAATCTGGCGCTAGCACCGGGAATTCTAAAAACATGTCATCAAAGGAAGAATTGTATGGAAATTGTCAACAAGGGGAGGGTAGACCATACGTTATGTATCCACACAGTGATTCCCAGCAAAAATAAAATTACAAATAGTGGCAGGTAGGTACAAGAGATTCTTGCCATTTAAAGGGAGGTTTATTAGGAAAACTAACAACTTTTTCATAAAGTAAGTTGTAATTAAGGCGTATTTTTCTGATATGCAGGAGGAATAGCTTTGTCTGATAAACAATTTAAAAGCATGCCATTGCACCCCGGGCTGTTAGAGATGATAGAAGCTCGGGGGTTTACCAACCCTACTCCTATTCAAGTGGCGGCCATTCCCCTGGTCCTGGAAGGCCATGACGTTATGGGTCAGGCGCGTACAGGTACAGGGAAGACCGCAGCTTACGGAATACCCGTCCTAAATAGTCTTCGTGAAGGGGGAGGTATTCAGGCTCTTACTATATGTCCCACTCGCGAGCTAGCCCTGCAGGTTCATGATGAAATTTCTTTTCTGGGCAGAGGTCTGGGCATTGAAGTTGTTGCCATCTATGGTGGAAAAGCTATCAGTCCTCAGATTGAGGCACTGGGCAGGTACCCTGAAGTTGTTGTGGGTACACCGGGAAGGCTGATTGACCATCTGGAAAGGCGTACTCTGAAACTTACTGATTTAAAGTTTATAGTGCTGGATGAGGCTGATGAAATGCTGGATATGGGTTTTTTACCGGATATCGAAAGGATACTAAAACAATGTCCGCGAGCCAGGCAGACCCTTTTATTTTCAGCTACCCTGCCAGAAGAAGTTAGACAAATGGGGCTAAGGTTCATGGATAAGCCACAGGTTATTTTGATTGATAATGATGAACCTACGGTACCGGTTGTTGAGCAACGTTGTTATCAGGTGTCAGGGCGGCTTAAAACAGAATGCCTGTGCCAGCTTTTCGAAAAGGAACAACCTGCCAGCAGCCTGGTTTTTTGTCGAACTAGAAAAGGAACGGATTATCTGGCTCGAAGGTTAAAACGGAGGGGTTACAATACTGGAGCACTACACGGTGACATGAGCCAACGGGAGCGAGATACGGTTATGCACCGTTTCCGCAATGGCAGGTTTACGATTCTGGTGGCCACTGATCTGGCGGCACGTGGTCTGGATATTGATCATGTGACCCACGTGTTTAATTTTGATATACCTGATTCACCAGATATTTATGTACATCGGATAGGAAGAACTGCCCGGGCAGGACGTAGTGGGGTGGCAATTACCCTGGTGGAACCAGCCCAAATGGATCAATTGCGGTTAATAGAAGATAGGATTGGTAAGCAGATCGGTTTGGAAAACATGTCGGTTAACCGGGAGGCAGAACAGCTAGCCATAACTAATCGGTTAATAAGAGCTGGACAGGAGGCTAGCCCAACTATAAAGGAATTCAGCAAACGGCTGTTGGCCCAGTATAATGGCGAACAATTATTAACCGGGGCATTAGTGATGCTTTATGGAGAAAATGCTAATAATATCATACCTAGTTCTCGTCGGCGGGCTGCCCCGGAAATAAAGATGGGGGAAGACGAATCGGTTTATGTAGAGCTGCCCAGGGGACGTATACATGGTATGAGCCCCAGAAGTTTGGTGGATTATATTGTACAAAATAGTACTATAAAATGTTCCCAGGTAGGAGATATTGAAATTCATCGAAGTTCAGCCTATGTTGAAGTACCGTTAAAATATGCGGATGAAGTTTACAATATTTTTGCCGCACTGCCCAAAAGCATAAGGACATCAGAATGGGAACCGCCATTTCCCAAAGCTGTTGAAACCGTAGAGACTATGAAATAGATTTAAAATTGGGCAGAATAAAAGAGCCTAAATACTCTCAGACGACTCTTCAGAAAGCCCGGAAAGGAAAGATTCAGGTAGGATGTCAGGTTTTTTTGAATTTAAAAACGTTTCCCACCAGTTTGGAAACCAGACTATCCTTTTCAAGGAGTCGGGCAGGTTAGCCCCGGGGGAAATATTAGCTATTAAGGGGCCTTCCGGTTCGGGAAAATCGACTTTATTAAGAATACTGGCTCGTTTAATACAACCACGGGAGGGAACCGTTTTCTATCATGGGATTAATTGGGGATCAATATCTCCCCAGGAATGGAGGACTAAAATACATTATGTTCCCCAGAAACCAGTTATCTTTGATGGTAATAGCGAAGATAATCTACGGGTGCCCTTTCAAATAAAAAGTAGTTTAAATATTGATTTCCCCTATGATTTAGCTATAAACTATTTAGAACAATTACAACTTTCCCAGTCGGTATTATCCCAGGAGGCTCGTACTCTTTCTGGAGGAGAGGCTTCACGTTTATGTCTAGTCCGGGCCCTTTTAATAGATCCGGAAGTGTTACTGCTGGATGAACCAACTGCTTACTTAGATGGTGATAATCGTAAAGCAGCTTTAAGGCTATTAAATACCTGGGTAGCAGAAAAATCTCACCGGGGGATTATACTTGTATCACACCAGGAGGACGATATTGACGAGTTTGATAAGGTATCAATATTATCAATAAACAAAGGTGAAGAAATATGAATAGTGGATACATTCCTATATCTAATTTACAATTAATTTTTAGTGTAAGCCTGGTTATTATTACCGGTATTATTTCCGCACTATTACAATTAGGTTTATTAAAATCACTTGTGTGGGGAACTATAAGAGCTTTTATCCAGCTTTCTCTAATTGGATATATTTTGACCTTTATTTTTAAAGTTAATAACTTACTAGTTATTATCCCTATTTTATTACTTATGTGTTTTATAGCTAGTCGTGAAGCCACCCGGAGAATAAAAAAGGCACCTTACCATCCGGGAAAGGCCTCTTTTATAGCGCTAACTATGAGTACCTTTATTGTAGGTTCCATAGTGGTGGTCATTATTATTTCACCACGCCCCTGGTATTCCGCCCAGGTGATGATACCCATTTTCGGTATGTTGCTGGGGAATTCTATGAATGCTATCGCCTTATGCCTGGATCGTATGTACAGCGAAATTCATGCTCATGTAGATCAGGTAGAACAATTACTTTGTTTTGGTGCTACCCCCTGGGAGGCAGTTATGAAATATGTGCGCCAGGCAGTTAATGCGGGAATGACTCCTACTATTAATTCACTAATGGTAGTGGGGTTGGTAAGTTTACCAGGTATGATGACTGGTCAAATTTTAGCCGGCATGAATCCGCAATCAGCAGTACGTTACCAATTTGTAGTTATGATTATGATTGCGGCTTCAGTTGCCATTGGTTGTCTGCTTATTGTGGGATTGTCTTATAAAAGAATGTTTACCAGAGATATGGCTTTGGTAGAATCAATGCGCAGTAATTAAAAAAGCAAGTCAAGGAAAAATTCCTTGACTTGCTTTTCAAATTTTAGGAACTGCCAACTTGAGATTTTACCTGTTGAATATCCTGCTGGCTGGCTTGTTCGGCCGGCTGGTAAAACCCTTTTTGAGAAGCTAATTGAAACAATTGGTATTGGAATTGTTCATCCGAATTGCGAATTTGTTGCAGTGATTGCCTTAATTGCTGATTGGCCGTTTCGGTGATAATACTGGCATATCCAGTAAGACTACTGTTTACCGATGCTAAAACATCATTTACCATTTCTTTATCTTGCATGTGTTTGGTCATTTACTCATCTCCTTTACCCTAAAAATGTCATAAGCTTCTGGCGGGTTTGACTGGCGGATTGGGCTGATTGTTGGAAAAGCTGCTTTACCTGTGGATCGGAACACCGCTCGGAATAGAAGTTAAGCTTTTTCTCGGCTGTGGCATGGGAGCCAATAAGATGCCTGAGATTTTGAAGTTCCATCTGATTCAGATTCACTAGCTTAGCACTCCTTTCTTTGGATTAATCTTCAACACAGGTATAGCTTGTGTATTTTTTTTGACCATATACAAGAATAATAATGTGCAGGTTGATCTAAATACCAAATAAAGAAACATTTTTAATTTTTTATAGTATTAAGCTCAGCCAAGGGCAAACATCCTAAGCGTAATCCCGTCCATTAATAGCCAAGTTGAACAAGAAGATACCCAAATGCATAATCTTAGTGTAGTGCATTTATGAGCTCATAGAGAGGGGCTTTTTATCTATATCAATACAGGGCAAAAGGATGGTAAAGGTGGTTCCCTGGCCGGGTTGGCTATTTACACTAATATTACCGCCGTGTTCTTGAATAATCTGAAAACAAATACTAAGACCTAGACCAGTGCCCTTTTCCTTAGTAGTAAAAAAAGGAGTTCCTAGACATTTCTGTTCTGCTTCGCTAATACCAACCCCGTTATCCTCTATTTTGATGTACATCATATTGAACTGGGGCTTAATACCGGTAGATATTCTAACCCAGGGATGCTTTTCCTGTTGTACAGCTTCTATAGCGTTTTTAACCAGGTTAAGCAGCACCTGCTTTAGTTGGGATTCATCAGCCATGATGGTGGCTTCCTGTTTATCAATATTATATTTAAGTGAAATTCCACGCATGAAAAGGGTTCCTTCTAACATTGGCTGCACAGATTCGATGAGGCGATGGGCAGAAACTTTTTTCATATCGGCAGCCCGGGGCCTGGCAAAAGTCAGAAAATCTATAATAACACGATTAATATCATCAGTAGTTTCTTCAATTATTTTGGCAAATTCTTTTGCTTCGGCAGGGGTTATATCATCAGTTCCCAGGAACTGGCTGAAGCCTTTTATGGTGGTAAGCGGGTTTTTGATTTCATGAACTATACCGGCAGCCATTTGACCTACCAGGGCTAGTTTTTCCTGACGCAGGAATTTGTCCTGTTCATTTTTGAGTGCACTGATATCAGTAGCACAGATAATGTATCCGATGAGTTGATTATCTATGTTAGTTACCGGAGAAGGATTTATTAGTACTTCTCTTTTTTGTTGATCAACCTGTGAAACTAGTGTGGCTTCAAATAATGGGGGAGAATCTACATTAAGTAAACTTTTACTTAAGTTATAAGGGGAAGATACCTGCAGCTTCCGGCAGAGTTTAGCCAGGTTTTGATCTTTAACCTGATTTAGACTTAAACCGGTGATCTTTTCAAAGGATTTATTACAGGTGATTATGCGGTTATTTTTATCGGTAAGGATAACCAGGTCATATACTGAATCCAGAATGGTGCGAGTCTGGAGTTGCAGGTTTTGTAGTTCCTGTTCTTTTTGGGCGGGAGAGAAAAGAAGCATGTATGCCCCTGTTTCCAGGTAGCGAGCGTTGAGGATAATTTTAATAGGCTCACCACTATAGTTTCGTATAGAAATAAGAAGATTGCTAATCGTATCCCTGGCACAAAATTGGTTTTTAATTCCAGCTGAACTATCATTATCACATGATAGCTGGCGATGTATTTGGTCGAGTTTGTATCCTAGGAGTTGTTGGGGAGTGCACTGGAGGATTTTACAGGCCTCATGGTTGGCAAATGTACATACGAAATGGTTATCAAAGGTAACTAGTCCCAGGGGCAATCCATTTAATACATTAGTATTATGCTGGTTGGCAAAGGCCATGGTTTTGTATGAATATAGTATGGTACTGGCAAAGATTCCTTTGTACAGATAGTAGTAACAGGATAATTTAAACATATGTCCTAAAGCATTATAAAATGGACTGGTACCAGCTAAACCGATAAAACATACTTCAGCAGATATTGCCAGTAACAGGGACATAAATATCGCTTTATGAGAGAAAACCCCATTTTCGTTTAGGTGACGACCTGTGGAAACCAGGGTAATAGCAAAGATAGCAATAATAAGGTATTCCATAAGTGCTTTCGCAGGAGTAAGATCATTTTCAGTAATTAGGACCGGCATAATGGCTGGATAGGAAATTACCAGATAGGCAGTAAGCAACGGCAATACAAGAGCTACTCCCAGAGAAAGCCATTTCCCTAGTGAGATCTGCAGGAATTGGTGTATGGCCAGAAATAAAACGACGGCCTGAGTGAAACGTCCCAATATCCAGAAGCGGATAGTCAGATCAAAATAACCCACTGGATAAAGTCCCAGAGGTGGATAAAAGTAGGTGTGTAGTAGGTCAAAAATGGCTACCATCAAAAAACCAAAACCAACTACATGCATAGGTGTGGAACACATGGAGTGGGTGGTCCACATAACCAGGAAAGCCAATAGGGCAATAAATATGCATGACCCTTCGATAATGATATGAGTCAGGCTAATATTAGCATACCATAATGTTGTGGCGGTAAATCTGGCGATAATTATACATATAGCAGCTATGAGCAGGTAATTTTTCAATAGTCCCGGGATCGTAGTTGGCGCAAAAAATTTTACCAAAGGGGTATCCTTCAAACGTTTCACCTTCCTTAGAGACCTGATTAAGGTTATTTAGGAACTGGTAAAACATCACATACTTCCGGGGCCGGTCTATTCTAGCAGACAAATGCTTTCTATACCAATACCCTAATTGTATTGTTTTTCCTCCGCAATTGCTGTCGAGTCTTGTATGCTGATTAACCTGAATTATAGAGGAAATAGTTTAAACGCTTAGGATTAGGTTGTAAAATTCTTACTAAAGTGGCTGTTCATGTAGGTTACAGTAAGCTATTATGCAAGTATTCCGGCTAGAAAATTTGTCGAAAGAATTTTGCTAAATTTTTACGAAGTCCGGCGTCGAGATGATGGGCGGGATTTTGGTACTTTATTTTTGGATGTAGTTTTTGGAATGGTACTGGTAGATAACAGGGTAAGTTCTGAAGGAACAAAACGATGGGAAGCGAGTAAATTGGCATCGGCATCTTTCCCCCACACAGACACTAATACATTGTCATTCTGGCTAAGCAGAATCTGTACTTCATACTGAAGTATTCCGGTAATATCGAAAACTTCGTATTCATTAGAGTTGGGAGGGATAATAAGAGACACACTGAACAAGGTTTTTTTATTGCCGTTTAAACTATAAACGGTAATATCGGCGGTAACCTCCTTATTCCGGTTATTATTAAGAACTTTAACCCAGGTGCTAATAGCGGCATTAGCTGCTGCATTTTCCACCGGACCGGTTGAATACAGTTTAGCCATTTGATTTCTCCCTTTCGATTAGTTGTACTGGTTATTTATTCAAAGCAGCATCATTATGTGAATAATTTATGCAGAAAATAGTATACCCAGGGTCGATGAACTGCCCCCTGTCTACTTTGAGGGAGCATATCCAAGCCCCGGGTATATTATTTATATAGAGCCAGTGTAGGATGACTATTCATTTCTAATAGCATCTAGAGCACTTAGGTTCATGGCTCTCCTGGCCGGGGAGTAACCAGAGATAATGCCCACCAGTGTGGCAAAGGCTACTGCTGATAATGCTAATACCGGGGAAATAACCGAGATTTGACCAGGAGGTCCCATCCCCCCCATAAAATGTGCAGCCGCCTGGTTAAGGCCCAGTGATACCAGATAGCTTATGGCTAAACCTAACAGACCGCCACCAAAACCAATTAAACCAGCTTCTAATAAAAAAATTCTTTTAATATCAGCTATATCTGCTCCTAAAACCTTAATAATGCCTATTTCCCGGGTCCTCTCATAGATGCTCATAATCATGGTGTTGGTTATTCCAATGGCAGCTACCAACAGGCTAACTGCTCCTATACCACCCAGGATAGCCTGGATAGTACGGGAGGTCTTTTTCATAGATTCAAGGATATCAGTGAGGCTATGGGTTTGATAACCCATACTTTTAACCTGTTCTTGTACTGTTTGTACCTGGTGAATGTCAGGAACCTTAATCTTTATGGTTTCATAGCCATTCTCATTCATTCGCCGCCGGCGTTCCCGGTCATCAGCCTGGTTATTGATATTTTCTGTGGATATTTCTCCCAGGTAACTCATGTTCATGTAAGCCCGGTAATCTTTTTCGCTATTGCTTTCTTTAAGGATACCGACACCTTTTACTGGGTAAGGCCGGGGCGGTTTATGTTTATCATCAGGATTAGTGCGGCGCCTTTCTCCATAAGTCATGTCAGAAGTGAGTAAAAGATTATTGTTGATCAGGTTGACCTGAGGAGGAGCCGATGGATCAGGACCATAGTTAAATTCACGCTGGTGTAAACGGGGATTGAAAAAGTTATAAGCTACCTGTTTACCAAAAATAATGGCTTCTTTGTCTGCAGCCTGGAGTAACCGGCCTTCTTCAACTTCAAAATCAAAAGCCGGCAATAGTTCAGGACGGATTCCGGTAACCGGGATATCACCTACCAGCTTACCGGCAGCTATCCGCACATAAGCGGTCTTTTCTGGCATTACTGCTTCTACTCCCGGAATACTTTCGAAACGGGCCACTGCCTGATCATCTAGCCTAACTTCCCCGTCTTTAGAGGGTGACACTGGACCAGGATTATATCCTTCATATCCTTCATGTACTTCTATAATATTAAGGCTGCCCATCTGGGAAAGCTGTTCTTTAAAATTCTGATCCATAGCTACTCCTAAAGACAGCATTATAATAATAGAGCTGGTTCCTATAACTACCCCTAATACCGTTAAAATAGTTCTGGTTTTACGGCGGAAAAGGTTAGTTATACTCATCTTAAAAAGGTCCAGTTTATTCATCTAGAGTCACTTCCTCCAGTTTCTTGCGACGGCGGCGGCGAACCATGAGAATAACTGCCAAAATTAAGAGCATTCCTATACCAGCCGGGATCATCCATTTTTTAAGTTCCGATTTAGGGCCAGCCTTTTCTGCCATTTCTTTACCAGGGTGAGGAGGTTCAGGTGCAGGCATTGCCTGGAGTGTAAATGCTTTAGTCAGGGTAAAATGCTGTCCCAGTTCATCATCATATTCCATAATAACCTGCCCTTTAAGGGAGCCTTCCTTTTGGGGGATGACGGTTACGTCATAATAGTCGTCTTTACCAGCTTCGATGTTGCCGATAAACAGGTTACCATCCTGTACTTCAAAATCCCCTTCAGTACGTACCATCAAGTTACGTATCAGTGATCGGCCGGTATTGTATATATCTATCGATAGTCCCGTCGGGGATCCGACAAAAACCTGGGCAGGAGTTTCTACTGCTGAAGTGACCAGCTTCAATTCCTTTATTACCGGAATGCTGATGGTATCTTTTTCATCATACTTATTCCCGCTGCTATCCTGGTAATCTATATTAGCAGTAAGGGTATATATTTGATGTTCAGCATTGTTCTTTGGCTTTAAAACTATAGTTTTTTCTATGCTGGATCCTGGCTCAATAGAGGGGATATAAAAAGAATTGCTACTACCGACCGGGGCAAAAACATCTCCTTCAGAAGCCAGGCTAATTTTAGTATTTTTAACGGTTGTAGTTGTACTGGTATTAAGGAAGAACATGGTCAATGGAAAGGATTGTCCGCACTGGGCATATTCACCCCCGATAGAGTAATTATCTAATATGATACGGGGAGTTAAATCATCCTGACTATCTTTACCAGCTACAGTGATAAAAACCTTGGCCTGCTGCTCGTATTCCCGATCGTAGCTATCACGAAACTTTATAGTAAGATCGAGGGGATAGGTACCACTTTCCATTTTGGCATGAGCATGTAATTGGTAGGTTACCGGGTGAATTTTATGTGGTTCAATAGAATTTACGTATTGAGTATCTGGGGATTGCTCTAAACTGATTCCGGTAGGCGAAAAACCGCTCAGGTGTAATTCGGCATTTTTAATCAGTAAATCACTGTCGTTTTGCATATTTAGTTTAACTGGAGCAGTTTGGCCTGCGGCTAACTTTTCTCCCGGCAAGGTTACATTAAAAAGTTTCAATTCAGGCTGTTTAAAGGCATTTACGATCTTTACATAAACTGTAGCGGTTTCCTGGCCGCCTCCTCCGGTTTCGGTTTTATAAGAGACGGATACTTCCAGGGGATAAGTACCGGGTTTAACATTAGCTGGAACATTTACTTTTAGACTGAATGAAGTATTACTATTACCACTAAAATGAGATATGTAATTACTAAAAGACATTTTTTTCATTTCAAAAGGGAAGTTATTAAGATCACTGACTACCAGGGACATGGTTACATCCTTGGCTGCACCGCTGCGAACATTTTTAATAGGTATGTTTAACTCAGTCTGTTCGCCGGCATTGAAAACCGGCATCCAGCTATCCAGGCCAATAACGATTTGCGGATCTTCACCGGAAATAGAGCCGGCCATAGTTGCCGGGCTATTGATGAAGGTTATGGTATATAAAAGCAAAAGGGCTATGGTGGTAAATACCGGTAAACGAGTTATAGGGGTTTTCATAACTCCTCTCCTTTCGGGGATAAAATTTCTATGTTCTCTATGTTTCCATCTAAAATATGTATAATCTTTTCTGCATAGGCAGCCACATCACGGTCGTGAGTTACAATAATGAGAGTTTGCTGGTGAGTCTGGGCCATTTCCACCATTAGCTGCATGATCTCCCGGGTAGTATTGGAATCCAGATTTCCGGTAGGCTCGTCAGCCAGTATCAAAGGGGGCTGGTTTACAAATGCTCTGGCTATGCCTACCCGTTGTTGTTGGCCGCCACTCATCTGGGAAGGCTTGTGACGGGTATGGGTAGCCAGACCTACTGCCGTTAGAATTTTAGCAGCTTTTTGATCCCGAAGGGACCGGTTTATTCCCTGAAAAACAAGAGGTAAACTAACATTTTCCAGTGCAGTAAGAGCAGGCAGCAGGTTATATGATTGAAAAATAAAACCAAGATACTTTTGGCGGAAACGGGCTAGTTGACGCTCGTCCATTTTTTCGATATTTTTACCGAATAGCTTGATAGTTCCCCGGCTGGGTTTTTCCAGGCCGGCCAGCATATTTAAAAGAGTAGATTTACCCGATCCAGAGGTGCCCAGAATACAACATATTTCACCAACGTTTATATTAAAGGAAACCTTATCTAATGCTACTACTTTTTCCTGTCCCAGCCTGTATACCTTGCGCAGATTTTTTACTTCAACAGCCGTCTTTACCATAAACCTCCCCCTAATAAAATGAATTGGAAACTAAAAAATGCGTAATTTTTTCCTTTACCATGTATTCTTTGAATTTGAGTTTACCACAATAGAACTAGAGGTGTGGGAACTATTCCAAAAGCGTTGGCCACTATACTTGCTGTGTCTTTAAAACCTAAAGAGTAGAAACAGTTTGCATAAGCCCAATTAAACCGGCTAATTATACTAAGGATTTATGGTCTTACTGGTTAGCTTTAGTGGATTATCTATAATTGAGCGTTTCTTATTTAATCACAGATCGTAATCATCGAAGTCTATAAGAAGTTAATAATAGGAAGGTTTTAAAACTAGCCATAAACATTACCAATATAGATTTTTTAAATTTTAAATAGTATTCAAGCAATCTACGCAAAAGAAGTGTCATAACTTTCAAAGTATTCAGTTAAAATTTTTAAAAAATACTATAAGCGCCAGATAAGGGGGAATCAGGTGAGTTTTTGGGCATAATAATAAATATAGTATTGGATTTATGGGTTTAGTGTCGGACTGGAATTAACTGTGATATGATAAATATATAGATAGAATTTGTAGAATCACAACTTTTAAGGAAGGGTGATAACTATGAGTAAGCCGGTTATTTTTGTACGCCAGCGTGGTCATGTGGAAGAAGGGGATAAAACTCCTCATTTTACAGTAGTGGCAGTCGTGGGGGCAGATGTTGATTTCTATGTCCAGCATATTCGTAAATCGGAAGTAGAAGAAATCGCCCAGCATATGGGGGCACAGGTAGTATTTATGGAATCGAAAAAACACGATAAAAACGAGTCTGAGGATAATTAAGATATGGCACTAATTCGAGAAAAGGATAGTAAAAGACTACACGTTAAAAGTAAATTAATGGGTGAATCCCTGGTCAGTAACAGTTTCCTTAGCAGTATTGAATATAAGGAACCTTTTCGAGTCTTTCCTGATGTTTCGGTATTAAAAGTAGGTGGGCAAAGCATCACCGATTTAGGTGCCCGAGCTATTAATCCAGTAATAAAAGAAATCATTGCTAATAGTGACCAACATAAAATGATAATCTCCACCGGCGGTGGTACCCGTTCACGTCATGTTTATGCTATTGCCCTGGAATTAGGCATGCCTACTGGTATTATTGCTAAATTAGGGCAGAGCGTTTCCGAACAAAATGCTTTAATTATAACTACCCTTTTAAGCCCCTATGGAGGTATTAAAGTAGGTGATGACGATATTCCTAAGATGGGAGCTTATTTTGCTCAGGGATGCATACCAGTAATTCATGGGATGCCTCCTTACGGCTACTGGGAACATTTACCCAAAGATGGTCGGCTGCCGGCTAACCGTACCGATGTAGGAGCCTATCTTCTGGCTGAGGTGATCGGAGCCCGCCAGTGCATATTTGTAAAGGATGTGGACGGGCTTTATACGGATAATCCCAAGAAAGTTCCAGAGGCTACCCTAATTCCTAAGGTCGGGGCTCAGGAACTGATCGATATGAATCTGGATGACCTGGCCGTGGAAAGAACAGTGGTAGAAATGCTGCTAAGTGCCCACAGCGTAACCCAGATTCAGATCATAAATGGACTAAAAGAGGGTAATATTACCCGGGCCTTAGAAGGTGACCATGTAGGCACCATCATTTATAAAGATGTTTAACTACACCAGAATAGGGGTCTCAATTGACAATTGAGACCCCTATTTTGCTAGGGGCGGTTTGGAGCGAAACATAAATATGGTTATGAAGTATGTCGCCGGGTTCCTTGTCTCGTGGATATTAAAGCTGTGTTTAGCGGTTACAGCAGTTGATAATACCATACAAGTAATAAAACTTAAGGATATTGCTTTTTTAGCAATATCCTTAAGTTTTTGGGCATACTAAAGTGAAATATTTATGAAGGAAGGTGATAAAATGACTAACAATAATGTTGTACCCAATAGATTGATAAACGAGAAATCGCCTTATTTGTTACAGCACGCTCATAACCCAGTAGATTGGTTTTCATGGAGCCAAGAAGCATTTGAAAAAGCAAAAGCTGAAGATAAGCCGATATTTCTTTCTATTGGGTATTCATAGTGTTGGTTATAGAAACCAACCTGTCATTGGTGCCATGAAATGGAAAGGGAATCCTTTGAAGATCAGGAAGTGGCCGGGTTATTAAATAGGGATTTTGTTGCTATTAAGGTTGATCGGGAAGAACGGCCTGATATTGACCATATTTATATGACGGTGTGCCAGGCTATGACTGGTCATGGGGGGTGGCCCCTTACGATTATCATGACCCCGGATAAAAAACCATTTTTTGCGGCTACTTATATTCCTAAAAAGAGTCGTTACGGTATGACCGGATTGATGGAGTTACTGCCGAAAATTGCTGGTTTATGGGCTAATGAAAGATCTCAGGTTTTACAGTCAGGTGATAAGGTGGCTAACTGGTTAAAAGCGGGTACTGATAAGCGGGCCCAGGGAGAGTTGAGCCGGGAAGTCTTTACCCAGGCTTACCAAACTTATCGGCAGTTATTTGACCAGGCAAACGGTGGTTTTGGATCTGCTCCCAAGTTTCCTACTCCCCATAACCTGTATTTTCTCCTGCGCTACTATTATATGACTGGAAAGGTGCAGGCTTTGGAGATGGTGGAAAAAACCCTGCAATCTATGTACCGGGGTGGTATCTATGATCACATCGGTTTTGGATTTGCCCGTTATTCTACTGATCAGCTATGGTTGGTCCCCCATTTTGAGAAGATGCTGTATGATAATGCCCTGCTGGTTATTGCTTATGCGGAAGCCTACCAGGTTACTGGTAATCCGCTGTATGCCCGGGTAGTTCGGGAGACCCTGGCTTATATATTGCGTGATATGACTGCAGCGGAAGGGGGATTTTATTCGGCTGAGGATGCTGACTCTGAGGGAGAAGAAGGCAAGTTTTATGTTTGGACAGTAGAAGAAATTATGGCGGTACTGGGAGAGGAAAGAGGGCGGAGGTTCTGCCAGGTTTACGGTATTAGCCGGGAGGGGAATTTTGAGGGGATAAACATTCCTAATTTAATTTATTATGATCTGAATGAACAAGAACGGCAGGAGCTGGAAGCCGAGCGGCAAAAACTGTTTACCGTACGAAAAAAACGAGTTCCGCCTTATAAAGATGATAAAATTTTGACAGCCTGGAATGGACTTATGATAGCAGCCCTGGCTATCGCTTTCAGGGTGCTGGGTGAGCGTGACTATCTCCAGGCAGCCCAGGGGGCTTTGGCTTTTATTATGCAGAAATTGCGCCGTGAAGATGGCAGGTTATTGGCCCGTTACCGGGATGGAGAAGCATTATACCCAGCCTATTCAGCGGATTATAGTTTTTTGATTTGGGGATTAATCGAGTTATATGAAGCCAGTTATGATGTTGGCTACCTAGAGCTGGCCCGGGAATTGGCCCAGGATCAACTGCTCTATTTTTGGGATGAAAGTCAGGGTGGGTTATTCTTTTACGGCCGGGATGCTGAACAATTATTGGCCCGACCTAAAGAAGCTTATGATGGAGCCATTCCTTCCGATAATTCTGTGGCAGCTTTAAATTTTGCACGTTTGGCCCGTTTAACTGGTGATGGCACCTGGGAGGAAAAGGCCCAGCGCCAGTTTAAAGTGTTTGCTGCCGGTATTGCTGAAGCAGCAGTAGGACATGCTTTTTTCCTGACAGCCTTCTGGTTTGCCCGGAGTGCTCCCCGGGAGGTGGTCATTGTTGGTGATCTGGAAGATAATCGTACCCGGGAGATGTTAACCGTTTTAAATACCCGTTTTTTACCTGATACAGTAATAGTACTTAATAATAAAAGTTCCGAATTAATGGCTACTGCACCCTATCTTAAAGATATGAAAATGCTGGACGGCCAACCTACCGCCTATCTGTGTGAAAACTTTGCCTGCCAGATACCGGCTAATTCGGCGGAGCAGCTTTTAGCCATGCTATAAGACTATTCCCTTACTGTACCTGCTTTACAGCGTAATAAAAGTTCTTAGCAGGCTTAGCCTGTAATCCCCGGAAGATTAAGATTCTAGTGGAGTCAAGTCAAGTCAAGTACCATTTCCGCTTGATTCTATCGGTGTAACTGGCGTTTATTCTGTGCATGCAATGCCGGAGATGAATAGTCGGGTTAGTTTACTTTGCGAAAGGAATCAGGTATAAAGGAAACAGATGCTTAATGCGATTTAAAAAAGAGCGAAGCTGTTATAGCTCCGCTCTTTTTATGGGGGATGATAAAGCTTATTTTCCTTTACTTCCAGTGGTGAAGGTAACCAATACTGTTTTACCCAGTTTTTCCCCATTTTTGGCAGTTAGACCTGCGGAAATACGTATGGTAAATTTAGTAAAAGAATCCAGGGTCACCTGGGGCTTTACGAAAATCTTTTGGCGTTGAGAAAAATCAACTGTATCTGGTATGCGGACAACTTTAATAGGAATTTTACGGTCACCGGCGAACATGGTTATCATGGTGCGATTCTTATCCCAGACAGAGTTATTAACCACATTTTTATCAAAAATCAGGGTGATGGTTTTTATAAAGGGGGATACCTTTTTTGATCTACTGGCAGGAATAGAACGTACAAATTTCAAGGGCTTTTGCCCTGGGATTAAATTATTTGGCAAAATGTACAACCTCCTAACGGCTCATTATTTTAATGCATAGTATGTAAACCGTTTACGTTGTGCTACTTGCTCATCTATTTATACCGACTAAAATTCAGCGAAATGGCTATAGGTTTCAAAAGCCTTCTATAAATATAAATCAATTCAGGAACCTTCCCCGCTTGAAATGCCGAATAAACAGGTCAAAAACCGTCCCGTTTTAAACTGCTGGGTAGGGCAGTTTTTTTTATGTACTGCATAAGTGATTCTGTTCACGGGAAGAATTGTCAATGTAGTCTAAATAATATATAATCCTAAATAGTAGTGATTCCTATTTAGGAGGGATTATTAATGCCTAATATAATTGATGAGCTGGTAGCCCGGGGTTATAAAGTAACCCCCCAGCGAAGAATTATTTTACAAGTTTTAGCTGAGAATGATCGTCATTTGACAGTGGAGGAAATAGACGAACAGGTGCAAAAAATCCAGCCAGGGATTTCGGTAGCTACTATTTACCGTAATCTAAACCTTTTGGCGGAAATTGAGCTGGTCAGCAGGTTGGATTTACATGATGGTCCAGTCAGGTACGAGCTTAATCGTGGTCATAATCATCACCTGGTCTGTTTGAATTGCGGCGCAACCATAAAAATAGGGGTGTGTCCTATGCAGGGAAAAGTACAACAGGTGATTCAAGAAAGTGGATTTAAGGTTGATACTCACCATTTTGAGATAACCGGCTATTGCCGGGCCTGTCAAAAAACTAGGGGAGATAAATAATGAAGGGAGACCCTGATTGAATGAAAAGGTTAATATCCACCGGTATACTTATCTGTTTAATGGTGTCATTGCTGGCAGGTTGTAGTACTGGCGAAAGAGTAAGTAGTGCAGGATCAGATGAACTGATACGGGTAGCGGTTAGTATTGTGCCCCAGGAATACCTGGTTAACCGTATTGGAGGGGAACGGGTGCAGGTGCAGGTTATGATACCTCCAGGATCTGATCCTCATACTTTTGAACCTAATCCCGGTCAGATAAAAAAACTGGCTGATACCGACATTTATTTTCGGGTCGGGACCCTTGATTTTGAAGAAGCCTGGATGGATCGTTTGGCCTCAGCTAACCAGGATATGCAGGTGGTTGATACTTCAGCTATGATTGACCTGGTTAATAATGATCCTCATGTGTGGTTATCACCGCGATTATTCAAGATACAGGCCCAGATAATATACCAGGCCCTTAGCCAATTGGATAAACCTAACCAGGCCTTTTACCAGCAAAACCTGCAAGGGTTGATCAGCGATCTGGACCGCCTGGATCAGGAAATTCGTGCTGATCTAAAGGATGTTAAAACCAGTTGTTTTCTGGTTTACCACCCAGCCTGGAGTTATTTTGCCGCCGAATATGGTCTGGAGGAAAAAGCAGTTGAGACTGAAGGTAAGGAACCTACTGCCCGGGAAATGGCGGATTTGATTAATTGGGCTAAAGAAGTAGGAATTAAGACAGTTTTTGCTTCACCCCAGCATAGTTCCAGAAGTGCAGAGGCATTAGCCCGGGAACTGGGGGGAGAAGTGGTCCTCCTAGATCCTTTAGCCGGTGATTATTTGCAGAATATGCAGCTAACTAGCAGTACTTTAAAAAGGGTATTAAACAGCCAGGGCCAATAGACTAAGAATATTTCGGTATGGGAAGGGGTAACAACAATATTGGAGATCATGAATAGACCGGTCATTGAAGTTAAAAACCTTTACCTGGCTTTTTCGGGACGGACGGTGCTGGAAAATATTAACTTGGATGTTTTCGCCGACGATTTTTTAGGAATTATAGGTCCCAATGGGGGGGGGAAAACTACCTTACTGCGCTGCCTGCTGGGATTGCTGGAGCCCCAGCAGGGAGAAATTCGAATTTACGGAAAGCCGGTTGCTCAAAGCCGCCGGCTGCTTGGGTATGTTCCCCAGTTCGCAGCTTTTGCACGTCAATTTCCTGTGAGTGTACGGGAGGTCGTACTTTTGGGCAGGTTAGGACAGCGTAAAGGACGCTGGTTTAGCCAAGCGGATCGGGAAGCTGCCCGGCGGGCTTTACAGCAGGTGGAAATGTATGAATTACGTCACCGGCAAATCGGGGATTTATCCGGAGGCGAAAAGCAAAGGGTTCTGGTAGCCAGGGCATTGGTTAATAATCCCCGTATATTATTTTTGGATGAACCTACTGCCAGCCTGGATAGCCGTTTTCAGGCAGGGTTTTATGAACTTTTAAGAGAGCTAAATCGCAATATGACTATAGTTTTAGTTTCCCATGATATTTCGGCTATTTCTACTTATGTTAGTGCTATAGCCTGCCTGAACCGTACCCTATATTATCAACATGATAAAGAGATAACCCCGAAGATGCTAGAACAAGCTTACCAGTGTCCGGTAGAATTAATTGCCCATGGGGTTCCTCACCGGGTGCTGCATCCTCATGATGGGGTGGTGGGATCATAATGCAGATTTTACAGTATGAATTTATGCGCAATGCTTTACTGGTAGGGTTGCTGGTAAGTATTGCCTGTGGTGTGGTGGGGACGTATGTGGTGGTGCGTCGGATTGCTTTTATCAGTGGTAGTATCTCCCATACTGCCTATGGTGGAGTTGGCCTGGGTTATTACCTAGGGATTAATCCCATGATAGGGGCGGCGCTTTTTACGACCGTTTCTGCTCTGGCTATGGGAGAGGTAAGCCTGCGCATGAAGGAAAGGGAAGACACGGTCATTGGTATGATGTGGGCTGTAGGAATGGCTTTAGGAGTAGTTTTTGTTAAACTCTCTGCTGGGTATGCTGCTGATTTAATGAGTTATCTGTTTGGGAGTATTCTGGCGGTTCCCCGGGAGGATTTACTCCTGATTTTGCTGTTGGATTTATTTATTGTTTTTTTAGTATTTCTATTTTATGACCAATTTAAATTAGTAGCTTTTGATGAGGAGTTTGCCAAGGTCAGTGGTTTATCAACACGTTTTTATAATTTATTGATGTATTTTATTATTGCCCTTACGGTGGTGGTCATGATTAGGGCGGTAGGGATAATTTTGGTAATTGCCCTGCTCACCATGCCTTCTGCTATTGCGGGGCAGTATACGCGCTCATTAGGTACTATGATGTGTTTATCAGTATTTTTAGGGATTATATTCACCACCGGGGGACTCTACCTTTCCTATTTGTTCGATCTTCCCTCTGGAGCCACGATCATACTGGTAGCCGGAGGCGGCTTTTTGATTTCTCTGGCCGGGCAGGGGCTAACTGCCCGGTTGACCAGATGGAAACCAACCGAGAGAATTGCCTCGGGTGATTTGTAAACGATATATGGTAAGGTGCCACCTCGAAAGGAGCTAGATGATTTTGTTCGTTGGGAACGTTATGGGGAACGTTATGAAGTAAATAGTTAGTTTTTGAAAAAGGCCGCCCGGCCTTTTTTTATTTCGGCCTAATTCTAGGCACCCTTTGACTAGTATTTGGTATGCCAGGGGTTGTGCCTACCGTAATTTCTTCTAAATTTTCCATCACTCGAAAAAATATTTTGTATATAACGCATTAGGTTTTTGATCCATAAAAAAGGTATGGTACCGGTGCTTATTTATTTTCTAAGGGATACTTAGAAGAAACCGGGGATAAATGTATCTTTAGCTATAAAATTGCCATAATACTGGTAGGAATGCTGGGGAGTGATTACTACGTCGGTAAGCATTTTTGATGTAATTGGTCCGGTTATGGTAGGACCGTCTAGTTCCCATACTGCAGGTGCAGCCCGGCTGGGAAATTTGGCCCGGGCCATTTGTGGTCAGGATTTTAAACGGGTAGAGTTTCATCTACATGGCTCTTTTGCCCGTACTTATAAGGGACATGGTACGGCCCGGGCACTCTTAGGAGGAATCCTGGGCTTAAGTCCTGATAATGAAGGGATAAGGGATTCATACCAGTGGGCGGTTAAACAGGGGATAGATTACGAATTTTTCAGTGTTGATCTTGGTGATGTTCATCCCAATACGGTAAAAATAATTGTGTTTACTGATGAAGGGGAAAAATGTGAGGTTATAGGCTCCTCGGTAGGAGGAGGGAATGTGTTGATAACTTCCATTAATGGCTTAGGGGTGGAGTTCACCGGCCGCTACCCTACTATAATTACCAGCCACTCCGACCAGCCGGGGATTGTTGCCCAGCTAACCTCACTATTATCTGATCATAAGATTAATATTGCTTTTTTAAAGGTTTTCCGCCAGTCGCGCGGTAGTGAGGCTTGTATGGTTATTGAAACTGACCAGCAGGTAGCCCGGGAAACGATGCAGGAATTATCGGGTATCCCCTTTATTAAAGGGATTATATCTATTGATTCACCAGGATAGTGAAAGGGATGGATCAAAATGTATCAATTTAATAGTGGTCAAGAATTGCTGGCCTTATGCAGGCAGCATGATTTAGGTATCTCTGATATCTTAATCAGGTCGGAGGAGGAAGAAACGGGCCGATCTGTCCAGGAAATTAAGAATGCGATGGCAGAGAACTATATAATAATGAAGGAATCTGTGGAAAAGGGTCTTGATCCTGATATTAAATCAGTGGGGGGACTAATCGGTGGAAATGCGGCCCGGCTTTATAAGCGTTTAAAGGGTTCGAATTTTTGCGGCCCAATGCTTATCAAAGCGGTCAGTTATGCGCTGGCAGTAACTGAGGTAAATGCTGCTATGGGAAGAATAGTGGCAGCACCAACTGCCGGGGCCAGCGGAATTGTTCCGGGTATAATTATTACACTGGCAGAAGAACAAAGTCTATCTGATCAACAGGCAGTTGATGCACTGTTCGTAGCTGGTGCGGTCGGTAAAATTATCGCTATTAATGCTACCTTGTCAGGGGCAGAGGGAGGCTGTCAGGCGGAAGTAGGTTCAGCTTCAGCTATGGCAGCTTCGGCGGCTGTTTTCCTAGGGGAGGGTACCCCCGAACAATGTCTGAACGGGGCGGCTATGGCGCTAAAGGGTTTGTTAGGATTAGTGTGTGATCCGGTAGCTGGATTGGTAGAGGTGCCGTGTTCAAAAAGAAATGCTACTGGTACTGCTAATGCATTAATATGTGCTGAATTGGCTTTGGCAGGAGTAAACAGTTTTTTACCTTTTGATGAGGTGGTTGGGGCCATGTATAGGGTGGGCCGGTTATTGTCTCCTGATCTGCGGGAAACGGCTGGAGGAGGTTGTGCCCTGACTCCTACTGCTGTAGAGTTTTCCAGGAATATCTTGGGGGCGGTTGAATAGTGTGTAAAAGGAATCAATTTCCCGGTAAAAAGGAGCTTATTTGTGGCCCTTTATGGGCACTATAAGCTCATAATGAGAATGGGGGGGTTTATAAAGTTGCGTAAAAGTCTATGGTTTCTTTTTTTTATAATAGGTGTATTCCTCTGCTGTTTATGTCAGGAAACCTATGCCGAATCGGATAATCAGATAATTCGCATAGATCAAACTGACTATCCGGTTTTATATTATAGCAGTCCCTGTATTGAAGGTGAGGCGGTATGGATGCTACAGGCCCGTTTAAAAGAACTGGGTTATGATATAACACCGGATGGAAGTTTTAACCTGCAGACGGCCAAAGCGGTACGCTTATTTCAGATAGCCCATGGCCTAAAAGATACCGGAATGGTTACCAGACCAGTTTGGAAGGAGCTCTGGCAGGCTGAAGAAGGAGCACCCTGTATAACTGAAACTCAGGAAAATAAGCCGCCCCAGGTATTAATTGTCATTGATGTAGCCACTCGAAAACTAAGTGTTTATGAAAACGATAATCTTACTGTTACCTATCCGGTGGCAGTGGGCAAAAGTAAAACTCCGACACCATTAGGTGAATGGAAAATAGTTCATAAATCTCTTAACTGGGGTAATGGATTCGGAACACGGTGGATGGGTTTAAACGTTCCCTGGGGAATTTATGGGATTCATGGGACTGACAAACCTTATTCAATTGGTACTTATGCCTCACATGGTTGTATAAGGATGTTTAACCGGGATGTGGAAAAGCTTTATCCTACTATTCCCATGTTTACTACGGTGAAAATCGTAAATAAAGGGAGGATTTTCCCGGATGAGTTTAAGCCGGTTAAGATGAAAAAAGGTTCTTCCGGCCAAAATGTAGTCTATGTGCAGAGTCGGCTGAAAGAGTTGGGGTATATATTTGATCAGGCTGATGGGCGTTATGGTAGTATGACTGAATTTGCCGTAAAATATTTTCAGGCCTGGAATGTGCTCCCCGTTAATGGAGAAATGAATGAAGAAACCTACCGGGCCCTGGGGATGATTAAATAATGTAGTGCGATTGTAAAAACAGCTTTGATTATGAAATGTTGGAGTTTAAGGGGATTAATCCTGCTCCAATACCATTCTCAATGTTGTTAATATGTTCCAGCATTTTTTTCCGGGCCAGGGATGGATTACGGTTGAGGATAGCTTCATAAATGGCTTCGTGTTCCTGAAGAATCTGGATACTTTTTTCCGGCTGGGAATAGAGTTTTTCCCGATCACGCCGAAAAGTATTATGCATTAAATCTGCTACCGTATTCATCATTCTTAGTAAGATGGTGTTTTGGGTCGATTCAGCTATAGTAAAGTGAAATTTCAGATCGTATTCAACCGCTAGTGGGATGGTTTCGGCGGCTTTCATCATTTCCAGGCTTATTTTAATCTGCTCTAATTGTTCATTACTGGCTCGCTGGGCTGATAGTGCTGCACATTCAGTTTCAATAACCCGGCGAACCTCCATTAACTGGGCGGCCGGATTACGTTCTACTGCTAGCACCAAGGCCAGGGGCTCAAAGGTTTCCGCAATATTAGTCTGCCGAACAAAGGTGCCTTCACCTGGTCGTATATCTAAAATGCCAATTGCCTCCAGAGCAGTTAGGGCTTCCCGTACTGAAGCCCGGCTGACTCCCAGGGATTCTGACATTTCCCGTTCGGATGGAAGCTTATCTCCTGGTTTAAGATCTCCCCGGCTCATCATACCTTTTAACTGTTCAACGATTTCCTCATAGATTTTTTTAGTCTTTATAGGTTGAAAACTCAATAAAACACCTGCTTTCATTGCCAATAAGAAAGGGAATATCAAATTCCTTATTTTATTGTACCGTATCCATAAGGAGGGTGCAAAATAAGGAGTGGTATTCCCTTAACATAAGCTAAGTATCAAAACCTTAAATTAACGCATCTTTTAAGCGGTTTGCTCTTGCTCCTGTAATTTATTCATATATTTCATCCCCGCCTGGATAGCAGCCAGGTTAAGGGGCATTTTATCCGTGTAACGTCCTTTAAAGGTTTGCACCAGGTAATTGCTGATTTGGCTTTTATCAATAAGGTCGACTGCCTGTAATAGAGCCCCTAGCATAACCATATTTGCGCCGCGAGGTAGACCGGCTTCATCAGCCAGCTCCTGTGCCGGAATAAGGTAAGAGTCAATATCCTTTCGTTCCGGCTGGCGGTGCACTAGAGATTCATTAATCAGCATTAGACCACCTGATTTAACCTGGGGTTCGAATTTATCCAGGGAGGGGTGGTTCATGGCTACCACTATTTGTGGGTGGGCGACCACCGGTGAACTGATATAATTATCCGAAATAGTTACCGTGCAATTAGCAGTTCCTCCCCGCATCTCAGCTCCATAGGAGGGAACATAAGAAACTTTTTTCTTCTCATTCATACCTGCATGAGCCAGGAATAATCCCATAGATAAGACTCCCTGCCCTCCAAAACCAGCCAGCATTATTTCCTTTTTCATTTTAAATAGCCTCCTTAACCAGGGTCTTTATTTTGCCGGGTTCCGGGTGGATTTTAATTCACCTAATGGGTAAACCGGCACCATTTTTTCCTCTACAAATTTTAAGGCTGCCAGGGGGCTTAAGCCCCAGTTGGTGGGACAGGCAGATAACACCTCTACCATACTGAAACCCAACCCATCCAGTTGGGTTTCGAAGGCCCGGCGAATAGCCTTTTTGGTGCGGGTTACCTGAGCGGGACTAAAAACGGCGGTACGGGCAATATAAGCAGATCCATCCAGAGTAGCCAGCATTTCAGCTACTTTAAAAGGATAACCAGCCTGTTCGCGGGTGCGTCCCAGTGGTGTAGTGGTAGTTTTTTGCCCCATTAAGGTGGTAGGGGCCATTTGGCCGCCTGTCATACCATAAAGGGTGTTATTTACGAAAATAACCGTTATATTTTCACCGCGTACAGCGGAATGAACCATTTCTGTGGTACCAATAGCAGCCAAATCCCCATCACCCTGGTAAGTAAAAACCAGACGGTCGGGGTGAACCCTTTTAACACCAGTAGCTACTGCTGGTGCCCGCCCGTGGGAAGGACCAATTCCATCAATATTAAAATATTCATATGAAAAGACTCCACAACCTACGGAACCTACACCAATGGTTTTCTTTTGCAGGCCCATTTCCTGGACAACTTCAGCACATAGTCGGTGTATAATTCCGTGATTACATCCCGGGCAGAAGTGCCAAGGTTTATCAGTTAAGGTTTGTGGACGGGTGTATCCTTTAGCCATATTAGAGCACCTCCCCTGCCCGGCGGGCTATAAATTCATAGATTTCATCCGGGGTTGGAACTAATCCGATACGGTTAAAAAGCTCAACCGGTTTGTCGCCCAGGGCCAGCTGAACATCCTCAATCATTTGCCCCATGCTGATTTCAGCCGTTATAACCAATTTGGTTTTAGCAGCTGCCTCTCTCAAAGCCTGGTAAGGGAAAGGCCATAGGGTAACTGGTCGGAACAACCCGGCCTTAATGCCCTGTTCACGGGCCATTTCTACTGCCGCCCGGGCTACCCGGCTTACTATACCATAAGCGACTACTAATATATCGGCATCCTCAGTAAACAGGCTGGTATATCTTGGTTCAGTTTGTTCGATTAGTTTATATTTCTCAAAAAGCCGTTTAACATGCTGTTCCAGATCATCAGCCGGTAGATAAAGGGTATGAATGATATTAGGTTTATCTCTGTCCATCATTCCGGTTGTAGCCCAGGGACGCTCAACCAGGGAGGAGGAAGTTTCTGGTAGTACGACTGGTTCCATCATCTGGCCCATCATCCCGTCTCCAAAAAGTACTACTGGGGTACGGTATTTTTCAGCCAGGTCAAAGGCTAAAATAGTATGATCTATGAGTTCCTGAACTGATGAAGGAGCCAGGACTATTAGTTTATAATCACCATGGCCTCCACCTTTTACTGATTGAAAGTAATCAGCTTGCGAGGGGTGTATGCCGCCAAGACCAGGGGATCCCCGCATAACATTGACAATCACTGCGGGAAGTTCTGCAGAAGCGATATAAGATATACCTTCCTGCATTAATGAGATACCCGGACTGGAAGAGGCAGTCATAACTCTTGCTCCAGCCGCAGCTGCACCGAAAACCATATTAATAGCTGATACTTAACTTTCAGCCTGCACATAGGCCCCGCCTTCCTCAGGAAGTCGACGGGCCAAGTATTCCAAAACTTCAGTCTGGGGAGTAATGGGGTAGCCGAAAAAATAGCGACAATTGGCGCGAATAGCTGCTTCACCAACTGCTTCATTACCTTTCATCAAAATAAGATCGCTCACCGTCAAGCCTCCTTTACTTCTATAATAGCTTCGGGACACATCATGGCACAGATAGCGCATCCAGTGCATTTATCTATAGATTCCATGACAACAAACTGGTAGCCCAGATTATTCATGGTATCCCCTAGGGTCAGGATTTTTTTAGGACAAAATTCAACGCAAAAACCGCATCCTTTACAACGCTCTTCACGAAAGATGACTCTGGGCATTATACCTGGATTCCTCCTTAATAGATGTACTACAACACAGGGGTAGGAGTAAGTAGAACAAATATAGTTTATTGCTTTCCGGTGGAAAGATTTTCTGCCGGTAAAGTAATTTATACAGTAAGTAGGTGGCTTAACTTTCAGAAGGCTAGGTGTCCTGGTGGTCAGACCACCCCTGTAAATTATGTCTATTTTACATCATTTAATTTATTCCTGCCAGTTGATTTTTTATTGGTAAGACCATAGTAGTAGGCATTCTGTTTATATGATAAGGTAAAATGAGTGCTGCCTAAAAATTATTGCTCCATATTCTATGTTATATAAGGATGGCTTAAAAGTATGGATCGGCAACAAAAACGGAGATACTACTGGTTAGGTAAGATGCCATGGCTAGCGATGGTTTTTCTGGTATTGATAGTAGCCGGACTACTGGTTGGTCAATGGCTGCAGATCAGTTATTGTTCAGTTACTTTAAAACGTCTTCCGGCCAGGATGGATGGGTTAAGAATTGTTCATATGAGTGATTTTCATAGTGCCTGTTTTGGGGAAGACAATCTGAAACTGGTGGAGGCTGTAAAAGGGCAAAGCCCTGATTTGATTGTAATAACTGGTGATCTGGTTGATCGTATGCCTCGTGATGAAGAAAAAGCCGTATATTTAGTTAGCAGGTTAAGGAAGCTGGCCCCTGTTTTTTTCGTAACCGGTAATCATGAGTATTACAGTAGTCATGTCCCGGAGCTCACAGCCGCCCTGGAGAAGATTGGCGTAACTGTGCTGCATAACCAGGCGGTTAGCTTTGAACACCAGGGAGCGAAAATTAATATAGCAGGTGTGGCTGACCCCTTTACCGGTCATGACGACCTGGTAAAGGCTCTGGAGGAAACGGATGAAGGTTGTACATTACTTTTATCCCATTCCCCGGAGATATTTGAGGAGGCAGTTGTGGCACAGGTAGATATGTTGTTGGCTGGTCATTACCATGCCGGTCAAATACGATTCCCGCCGCTACCAGCTTTATATGCCCCTGGTGCAGGACTATTACCTGAATATGACTATGGGCTTTACCGTCAGGATAGTACTTATATGTACCTAACCCGGGGGTTGGGGGCTACCGGTTTATTAAGATTCCGCTTTTTTAACCGACCGGAGGTGGCAGTGATTACCTGCCGGGCAGTTCAATAGGACAAATCCTGGTTATGGGACGAAAAATGAGGTGATGGGAAATGACTATTACCACAGAAAGCATAAGAGAATATATACAAGAACATAAGTTAGCTGAGCTGCGAGATTATTTTGCCCGTGTACCTGTGCCAGATATAGCTGAGTTTATTCTAAATTTGGAAAAACCGGAAAGAATGGTCCTATTCCGGTTACTTCCCCGCACTGTTTCTTCTGAGGTATTTGCCTACCTTAAAACCGAGGATCGTAATGATTTGCTCAAAGATCTTACTGATGAAGAGACTCGTAATCTGCTCACCAACCTCAGACCTGATGACCGTACCGTTTTGTTTGAGGAACTTCCTGGACAGGCTACCCAGAAACTGATTAACCTGCTTACGCCGGAGGAGTTAAAACAGGTGCGTATGCTGTTGGGGTATCCTGAGGAAAGTGTGGGGCGTTTAATGACGCCGGATTATGTGGCGGTACGTCCCTATTGGACGGTGGCTCAGGCCTTAGATCATATACGGATAAAAGGACGGAATAGTGAAACCCTTAATATGGTATACATTACTGATCAACATTGGAAATTGTTAGATACCTTGGAATTACCGCGTCTCATCCTGGCCAATCCGCAACAATTGATAGAAGAATTGATGAATAACACCTTTGTCAGCTTATCTGCTTTTGAGGACCGGGAGGAGGCCGTACATTTGATGCTAAAATATGATATGTTTGCCCTTCCGGTAGTGGATTCAGAAGGTGTTTTGCTAGGGGTAGTTACCTTTGATGATGTAATGGATGTGGCGGAATTAGAAGCTACCGAAGACTTCCACAAAGGAGCTGGAGTAACTCCTTTGAAAACCAGCTATCAGGAAACTGGGGTCTGGGAATTGTATCGCAAAAGGATATGGTGGTTGTTAGGATTAGTACTGGTTAATATAGTTTCATTGGAATTAATAGCCGCTTATCAGGAAATGCTGGCTTCGGTAATTGCTTTGACTTTCTTTATACCCCTGTTGACCGGCAGTGGGGGTAATGCTGGTGCTCAATCGGCGACCCTTATGGTCAGGGCATTATCTATAGGAGATGTTGATACCCGTCACTGGTATAGGATCCTAGGCAGGGAAATGGCGGTAGGTGCATCACTGGGACTAACTATGGGGGTAGCGGCGATGATTCTGGGGTTTGTTCGTTCTGGAATGCAAATTGCTTTAATTGTAGGCTTGACAATGATAGCCGTAGTGATAACTGCTAATCTTATCGGAGTTTTATTTCCGCTGCTCCTTACCCGCTTAAACCTGGATCCGGCAGTTGCCAGTAATCCCTTAATTACTTCCATCACTGATGCGACAGGAATTTTCATCTATTTCGCTATTTCTACCTGGATTTTATCCCTGACCACCTAGGGGCGGTGCTGTAGGTGCCACAAGTCATAATAAAGGTTTGGTTAAATTATGGCGGGGGCAAACCAATTATCTATTTTTAGGGCAGGATGGAATCTGGTCCTAAGCCTGGCCGACTTAAAGGATCGTTTTAGGGCACCTTCCTGCCTTCGGTCACCCGGTACCTGTTCTGGTGAAAGTATCCCTTTACGCCTGGCCAGGGGGAACGTCAAAACCAAGGTCATTAATCTCGTCAATAATCCCGTTAAGGCTTACCTGTTTTTCATCAAAATCAACTTCAACATAGCCTTTATTATAGTGAGCAGTGACCTGGTTAACGCCTGTCATTTGGCCGACGGCCTGTTCGATACTAGCTTGGCAGTGTTGACAGCTCATTCCCTGTACAATAATTTTTTTTACCATTCTTTATCCCATCCTTTCCTTATAGTTCAGTATGATTCTACTGTAACGTAGTTATACTTATGTTAGAAAGCCTGACATCCTGGAGTTAATATGCTATCACTATAGTTCAGTTATACTGATAAACTGATAATATGATACCGGTAGCCCCACACCGGCAGTTGGACCTGCCTGTTTACTATACATATTTTATAAAATTATAGATCCCTGGCAGGGAAAACCAATAGTCAGGTTTATAAAGAAAATTACTGGTCTGACAAGGAAAAATATATATTATAACGAATATATAGTATAATATATCCATTTTTAGTGCAATTTCAACCTAGCACGGTTAGCGGAGGAGGGTACGTTATGGCAGAAGAGATTCAACTAGTTGTTTTTACGATTAGACAGGGCGAGGTAGTTTGTGAATACGGGGTACCGATTACCCAGGTTCAGGAGATTATTACTATGGTTAACCCTACTAAACTCCCTCAGGCCCCGGATTTCGTTGAAGGCATTATAAATCTTCGCGGAAAAATTATTCCCATTATAGATTTAAAGAAGAGATTTAACATGGGGCAATCACAAGTAACAGATGATACCCGTAGTGTAGTCGTGGAAGTAGAAGGACAGACCGTAGGCATTATTGTCGATGAAGTAAGCGAGGTTCTTCGCCTGCCGGTAAGTAGTATAGAGCCGCCTCCCGCAGTTGTAGGGGGCATTAATGCTGAATATCTAACCGGGGTTGGAAAATTAGACGACCGCCTGCTAATTCTTCTGGATATGGATAAAATACTTAGTGAAGGAGAAAAAGCGGAGTTGGCTGGTGTTGCACATAAGTAATAGATAGGCCATCACCCTGAAATCTTTCTGGTTTCAGGGTTTTTATTTTAGTTGTTATGATTCCACAGGTTATATGGTCTAAGTTTGAATATATAAATATTCTAGGTGTATTCTCTATATGGAAAAACTAACTGCTTGTTGTGCGGCTTCAGAGGTACCGGGCTGATTCATTTCCACTTTTAGCCGGCTTATTGGTGAACGAAAGTGAACATCACTTGTACCTGCAGGGGTATTCACATATGTGAAATTATAGGTTTTGGCAGGAATCAATTATAAATAACCGGGAGAAGAACGAAGGTGTATAGAAGGTGTACATAGGTATAGATATTATTGATATTGACCGGGTTAAACTGGCTGTGGAGAGAACTCCCCGGTTTTTAAATAGAGTGTATACTCCGGGTGAGGTGACTTACTGCTATGGCAAGAAAAATCCTTACCCTTCTTTAGCAGCCCGGTTTGCTGCCAAAGAGGCAGTAAGAAAGTTACATCCGGTTTTTGCAAAAGGTATTCGTTTCCAGGATGTAGAGGTCTTTATACATCCGGATGGCCGGCCCCAGATTTTACTGCACGGGGAGGCTAAGCGTCAGGCTCAATTAGAAGGGTTTAAAGACCTGTCCCTAAGTCTTTCTCACTCCCGAAATCAGGCCATAGCAGCTATAATTGCGATAAAGAGGTGATAAAATGAAATTGGTTAATGCTGCTCAAATGCGGGCGATTGATCAGCAAACCATTAATGATTACGGTATTCCTGGTATAGTTTTAATGGAGAATGCTGGTATAAGCGTAGTGGATGTCATTGCCGAGGTTTTAGAAGGTTTATCAGGTAAGACCGTCGTAATACTGGCAGGCAAAGGTAATAATGGAGGGGACGGATTTGTTGTAGCCCGCCATTTAATTAATGCTGGTGCTCAGGTCTATACTTTTTTCTTAGGCAAAGAGGAAGATCTTACGGTTGATGCGGGTTTAAATTATAAAGTACTGGTTAATATGCAGGCTTCTATTTATCCATTACAGGAAGAGGCCGACCTGGATGGCTTGACCGTGACTTTACTAACTTGTGATATGGTTGTAGATGCCATTTACGGAGTAGGCTTTAAAGGCAGTCTTAACGAATTTGATTCTCAGGTAGCGGCTATGGTTAATTGGTGCCAGGCACCTGTAGTAGCAGTTGATATTCCTTCCGGTGTTGAGGCAGATACCGGCAGGGTTTATAAGGAAGCTATTCGTGCTAATTACACAGTTACTATGGGATTGCCCAAAATTGGTTTGGTTTTGGAACCTGGTAAGTTATATACGGGTACATTAAGTGTTGCTGACATATCTATACCCAGGTCCCTGCTGGAAAGCCCGGGCTTAAATACAAACCTAATTACCCATGATATAATTAGACCATTATTAGTCCCACGTTCCCCTGAATCCCATAAAGGAACTTATGGGCATGTCCTGGTTATTGGGGGGTCTTTAGGATTAACAGGAGCGGTATTTATGGCTTCTTATGCGGCACTTCGCAGTGGGGCAGGGTTAGTTACGGCTGCTTTACCGGAATCAGTACAACCGGTAGTCGAAGCGGGATTGATAGAGGTAATGACGACTCCACTGGCGGAAACTAGTCAGGGTGCCATTGCCCTGGAAGCCTTACCGGCTCTGGAGAATCTGCTGGGGACCGCTTCCGTTTGCGCCATAGGTCCTGGTATGTCTCGTTATGGGGAAGCAAAGGCAGTAGTACGATTTGTACTGGAAAAATCAGGTATACCTGTAGTCATTGATGCGGATGGATTAAATGCCTTGCAGGATGATATTTCAGTTCTTAAAGACCGGCAGGTGCCGGTGATTCTTACGCCTCATCCTGGAGAAATGGCCCGGCTTTGTGGTAAAAGCATAGAGGAAGTTCAGGATAACCGGATCCAAATAGCTGCTGACTTTGCCACAACCTGGGGAATAACCCTGGTTCTTAAAGGGAATAAGACGGTAATAGCTACCCCAGGAGGTGAGTTATACATAAACATTTCCGGTAATCCAGGTATGGCTACTGCTGGAAGTGGTGATGTATTATGTGGCATTATAACCGGGTTAATTGCCCAGGGGCTTAAACCGGTTTGGGCTGCTGTAGCTGGGGTTTACCTGCATGGCCTGGCTGGAGATTATGCTGCTGAAGCTAAAGGGCAGCGCGGTTTAATTGCCGGTGATCTTATTCAATTTTTACCGGAAGCCCTGCTGAGTTTCGAAAAAAACAACCTCAGTACATAAATTTAGTATGGATTTGAAGCTTTAGGAGCGTTACCCTTAAAAGGAGTCCTGGGGAAATAGACTGGATGAAGAAGAGATTTTAGTTTTTTATACTGATGTAAGAAAGAGGGTGGATACTATGTTAGCCAGGGATATTATGACCCGGGAGGTTATAGCGGTCCATCCGGATGACCGGGTGGAAGAGGTAGCTAAACTGCTTGTTGACAATAAGATCAGTGGGATTCCCGTAATAGATGAAGATAGACATATCGTGGGAATCATAACCGAAAAGGATTTAATGATTAAGGCTAGTGAACTGAGGGTACCCTTTTATGTTACTTTATTTGACAGTATTATATTTCTTGAAAACCCCATACGATTTAATAACAACCTGAAGAAGTATGCTGCTTCTAAGGTTAAAGATGCTATGACCAAAAAAGTGCTGGTGGTAGAAGAAGATAGGCCGGTTACTGATATAGTAGATATTATGCAAAGCAAACGGATTAACCGGGTACCGGTAGCTCGCAATGGTAAACTGGTGGGAATAATAACCCGTAATGATATATTAAAATCGCTGGTAAAAAGAAATGGATAATAGTAGACCAACCTGGGCAGAAATAGATTTAGCAGCACTTCGTCATAATATGGGCAGTATAAAAGAGGCAGCTAAAAAGGCTAAGGTCATGGCAGTAGTTAAAGCCAATGCGTATGGTCATGGTGTTGAGGAGGTTACCCGGGTATGCCTGGAAGAGGGGGCTGACTTCCTAGGAGTTGCTACTCTGGATGAAGCTATGTTTATAAGGGAGAAGGGCATACAGGTGCCTATCCTGGTACTAGGATATATCCCGGAAAAATATGCCCGTGATATTGTTTATCATGATATACGCCCGGCAGTTTTTAATTTCCATATGGCCCAGGCATTGTCCAGAGCAGCAAAAGAGTTATCCCGGCCTGCCTATGTGCATATTAAAGTGGATACAGGTATGGGGAGGCTAGGTTTTATTCCCGAAAAAGAGGCGGGGGATGAAATTGAGGCTATTCATCAGCTTCCCGGGATAAAGATGGAAGGGGTTTTTACCCATTTCGCAGTTGCTGACCAGGTGGATAAAAGTTTTACGTTAGAACAATTGGCTAAGTTTGAAGCATTATGTGCAGATTTAGAAAAAAAAGGGATAGTTATACCGCTGAAGCATGCGGCCAATAGTGCAGCATTAATGGAATTGCCTGAAACGCATTTGAATATGGTTAGGGCAGGTATTGTACTTTATGGTTTATACCCCTCTGCCGAGGTTGACCAGAATCAGCTGGATATTATTCCGGTCATGAGGCTTAAAAGCCGGATTGCTTATCTAAAATGGCTGCCGGCGGGTTACACCATAAGTTATGGTCGGACTTTTTGCTGTGATAAGTCTACTCATACGGCTACTGTGCCTATTGGTTATGCTGACGGTTATAACCGCCGGCTATCCAATCAGGTTTCCGCTATGGTACGGGGGATCCGGGTGCCCCTTTTAGGAACAGTATGTATGGATCAGTGTATGTTTGATGTAAGCAAGGTAAAGGGAGTTAAGGAAGGGGATGAAATCCTTCTTTTTGGACGACCTGAAGATGGTGTTAGTGCTGATGATTTAGCCAGGATAATGGAAACCATAAATTATGAAGTAGTATGTGCGGTTAGTGCGCGGGTACCCAGAATCTACATAGATAAGCCCCGGGATTAAACGGGGATGTAATTATTGGATTTGCGAGTGCCGGGGCTTATTAATATAATAGAAATATCGGGTAGATACTTCTATTATATTCTGGAGGTGCTCGCTTTGCCAGCCTCAAAACGCATAATTATCACAGTTCCCGAGAATCTCCTATCTGAAGTAGATGATGTTACGGTTCTGGAAAGAAAGAATCGTAGTGAAATAGTTAGGGAAGCCATTAGGTTTTACTTGCGGGAGAGAAAAAAAGCCTTGCGGAAGGAACAAATGAAAAAAGGCTATCTGGAAATGGCCGAAATTAATCTGCGCTATGCTCATGAAAATAACGGAGTGGAGGAAGAAGCTCTATCTAACTGCATAGAAAAATTGCTGGAGTGATTATATATATGATAAAAAGAGGTGAAATATATTTTGCCCAGCTTAATCCGGTAGTCGGATCGGAACAGGGCGGGATAAGACCAGTTTTAGTGGTGCAAAATGACATTGGTAATCAATATAGCCCCACCACTATTATTCTGGCAATAACCTCTCAAATTAATAAAGCTAAATTACCCACTCATGTTGAGTTGAAGGCCAAATCTTACGGACTAGAAAGAGACTCGGTAATCCTGGCTGAGCAAATTCGTACCATAGATAAAACCAGGTTGAAACAGCGTATTGCCGTTCTCAATGAAGATACTATGGTTAAAGTAGATCAGGCCCTGGAGGTAAGTCTAGGGCTTAGTGAGGGGTAAAGTACATATCTGGTAATATAAAACTAATGAGTCGGAGAACAGGTTCTGCTAAAGAACCTGTTCTTTGTATTTAAGAGACATGTTACTGAGTTGATGGTCTAATGGGCAGGGAGATAACCTGAAAACAAGTACGTAACAATAACGGGGTGCTAGGAAGCTGCCGGGGAAGGTGTCTTAAGTAAAACTGTTGCTAATCGTTGCAGGAAAACCTCCCGGCCTAAAGTCTCCCCATAGAGAGAATAGGAGGGTTTTGATGAAACCAGTTATTGGGATAACCAGCCATTATACGGCTGAGGAAAACAGTTACTGGCTGCGGGATTACTATATTACAGCAGTTTGGGAGGCCGGAGGGGTACCGGTTATTATTCCGCCTCTTAAATCAGGGGAGTCCATAGAACTATACCTATCAGTATGTCATGGTTTTATACTATCCGGGGGAGGTGATCTGGATCCGGTTTACTGGGGTGAGTTACCTGGAAAGGGTTTAGGAAATATCAATCCTTTACGGGATAGTTTCGAGCTATTACTGGCTAGTCAGGTCATAGAAAAGGATCGGCCGGTTCTAGGAATTTGTCGGGGGTGTCAGGTGCTGAATGTGGCTGCTGGTGGTAGTCTTATTCAGGACATCGAATCATCTATGAGCCACCAGCAAAATGCTCCTCGTGACTATCCTTTTCATGCTATAGTGGTAGAGAAGGAAAGCAGGCTTAAATATATATTAAATACTCGTTGGTTAAGGGTTAATAGTTTCCACCACCAAGCAGTAAAACACCCCGGCAGAGGACTTAAAGTGAGTGCTCGGGCTGCGGATGGAATAGTAGAAGCCATTGAAGGGATTGACCATACTATGGTAGTGGGGGTACAGTGGCATCCTGAGTGTATGCATGATGAATATGCCCGGCGGCTTTTTCAGAAGCTGGTGGAAGCAGCTGGTGCTGATGTCCGGCGGGAAGATAATGGCAAGGAAACAGTTTAACCCTACTAATCCTTCGATCATAAACTAAAGGTGGGAGCAGCAATGATAGCAGTAAAAGGTGGTACTATACACACTTTGGATAATCAGGGTACTATTACCGGCAAAACTATATTTATTGATAAGGGGCGTATTGTTAGTATCAATGATAACCAGACTATTCCAGATAATTATCAGGTTATAAATGCAGTTAGTCAACATATTTTTCCAGGTTTCATTGATGCTCATACCCATTTGGGACTGGAAGAAGAGATAAATCCAGTGGAGGGGGACGACTTAAATGAATTTACTGACCCAGTTACTCCACAATTGCGCGCTTTGGATGGAGTGAATTTATTTGACCCTGGGTTTACAGATGCTTTACGGGGCGGAGTAACCCGGGTAATGAGTATGCCAGGTAGTGCTAATATTATAGGTGGTCAGGCGGTTTTTTTGAAGACCTGGGCTGAACATGAGACCAATATGGTTTACCGGCCTTCCTGGGGGCTTAAGGCTGCCCTGGGGGAGAATCCCAAGCGGGTTTATGCAGAACAGAAGAAGACTCCGGTTACCAGAATGGCTAATGCCAGCTTGTTGCGGGAAGCGCTCTATAAAGCAGGCCGGACTATGGGGAAAACTATTGATCCGGCTGAAGAATATAAGCAAGAACCTATATTCCGGGTTTTACGCCGGGAAATGCCATTGTTAGTCCATGCCCACCGGGCGGATGACATTCTTACTGCCATAAGGATTAAAGATGAGTTTAATATTGAGTTAATTATTCAACATGGAACAGAAGCATTTAAGGTTGCTGATGAGCTGGTCAGAAAAAACATACCAGTTTTTTTAGGTCCGCTTCTAGTAAACCGGGCCAAGGTCGAAATGAAAGAAGTATCTTTAAAAAATGCCCGCCGCCTGGCCGAGAGAGGTGTTCAGTTCAGTTTTATAACTGATCACCCGGTCATTCCTATAGAACATATCCGGGTAATGGCTGCACTGGCGGTTAGAGAAGGGTTAGATGAGGAGGTGGCCTTACAGGCCCTGACTACCAGGCCGGCATCTGCCTTACACGTTGATCATGAAATAGGTTCAATAAAACCGGGGAACCGGGCTGATATAGTTGCTTTCGACGGACACCCATTTGAATTCCGGTCCCAGGTACAATGGGCAATGGTCGACGGTTGTATATGGAGAGGTGAAATCGATAAAGGTGAATAAAGGGGACTTTTTTACAGTTTATATGGATGGAGTAATGATGACCGTATGTGTGCTGGGTTTTTACAATGAAGAGTATACCGGTGAAGAGATGGTCATTCTAGCTGTGGTGAATCAGGAAAATATGGTGCATGTCCCTCTGGATGACCTGGAAATTTTATTACCTCGTTTTAAATACATGAATTAAGCCGTTAAAGTGACGGCTTTTTTTTTGCCATTATTTACTTCAAGGACTTATCCTTTCCTGATCGAATTTAAATGGGTAAATACAATAAAAAGAGGTGATGTATTTGGGCAGAAAAAGTATTGTTTTGCTGTTGTTCACTGTACTTGTGTTAGGTTCCTTTACATATTCGGCTGCCGGTAGTTCTGACATAAACATAAGAATAAACGGAAACCTTCGCCATCCTGATCCCCCGGCCCATATTAAGGATAATCGTACCATGGTTCCGGTACGGTTCGTAGTTGAGGATGAGGAATTGAATGGGAAGGTTTATTGGGATCAGAACCAAAAAAAGGTAGCTATGGATTGCCGGGGAAAATATTTGGAGTTTTTCCTGGGTAAAACTGAGGCTAAAATGGATGGTCAATCTTTCTACATGGATACTGCACCTTATATATACCGGGACCGGACCTTTATACCTTTAAGGTTTCTGGCCGAGGCCCTAGGTGCTACAGTGGCTTGGAAGAATACGCCTGCGGAAGTAGATATACGATTTGATCAGCCTCAGTCCCGGGTATTCGCTTACTATTACTATACTCCCGAGGATGAAATGCAACGGAATGTCCATCTGTTAACAGATATAGCCTTCCGTTGGTTTGCGGCTACTCCTAAGGGTGAACTTTATTACGAATACCAGGCGGATTACCAGAAGACTCTGCAATGGGCCCGCCAAAAAGGGATTAAAACCCATGCTAGTGTAGTTTTGATGGGACAAGACGTACTACATGAATTACTAAGCAGTTCCGATAATCGTAATCGTATGGTTAATAATCTGGTAACAGCTATGTACCGGGATAACTATGATGGCATCAATATTGATTTTGAATTAATGGCTCCTGCCGATGCGGCGAATTTTACTACTTTTTTGCGTGAGCTTAAACAATCCATGGGCCAGGATAAGGAACTTACTGTAGCGGTTTTTGCCCGTACCGGTAATGAAAAATGGGCTACCCCTTATGAATACGATAAAATAGGGCAAATTGCTGATGCAGTAGTAGTTATGGCTTATGACTACCATTATAGTACCAGTAAACCGGGACCGGTAGCACCTTTATGGTGGGTTGAGCAGGTGGGTAGTTTTATGGCCCGGCATATCCCAGCCCAAAAAGTTCTACTGGGGATGGCTACTTATGGTTATGATTGGCCAACCGGAACTAGAGCAACCGCAGTCACAGCTAGTAAGTTAGCAGCTCTAAAACAAAAATACCAAGTTGAGCAGCATTTTGATGATAAAAGTATGAGTCCTTACTATACGTACCGGGATAGTAATAATAACTATCACGAAATATGGCTGGAAAATGAACGCAGTCTGAGCGAGAAGTGGAAAGTAGTTTCCCGTTACCAGTTGGGGGGTATATCTTTTTGGAGAATCGGCAATGGTTTTGAGGACTTGTACCGGGTAATTGAAAAGAACCAGTAGTATTTGGATTCTATACCCTGGAAGGGATATTTATCGACTATTCGAAAAACCCTTTCCGGGGTATTTGTTTTTTATAGGCGGGTATTTTCCTTGTAATGGTTTATAAATCGAAATAATGGAAATGTTGAGATATAATAAAACTTGGATTTAAGGTAAATAGCTATCCGCCATAAAGGTAGTTTGAGTTGAATAACCAGTCTAGCTGGAGTGAAGGGACTATTATAATTTACCCAAAGTAGGTGCCGGGATTAACCGCGGTTGTAATAGGGGAATTTTATTTACCGAGGATTAGGATGCATTGGGAGGGGAGACAATGTCTAATGAGCAGCCCGGGTTGTTTGATGAATTAAAGCCTAAACCAGGTATTGATCATAATGTTGATCAAAAAAGCCAGAGGCAGCGATCCACACCGGAAAAACTAGTACCTTTTTTACCTGGAGTAAAATTAGATGAAGCCTGGCCGGAGGTTTCCAATTATGAGGTACTTAAAGAAACTGCCTTACAATGCCGGGGGTGTGGATTGCGGACTACTTGCCAGCAGGTGGTTTTTGGCGAGGGGGATACTGGTTCCCGGGTTATGTTAATAGGTGAAGGCCCCGGGCGTGACGAGGATATAAAGGGGCGTCCCTTTGTAGGTAGGGCTGGACAATTACTGGACCGGATTTTATTGGCGGCGGAATTGCAGCGCGAAAAAACCTATATTACTAATGTGGTAAAGTGTAGACCACCGGGTAATCGACTGCCACATCCTGATGAGATAAGACAGTGCCGGAATTTTCTGGAGAAGCAGATACGCTTGATTAAGCCGGCCATTATTGTATGCCTGGGAGCACTGGCTAGCCAGGTAGTTATTGATCCGAGGGCTCGTATATCTAAGGTAAGGGGCCAATGGTTTAAGCGCCAGAATATAAAAATAATGGCTACCTATCATCCGGCTGCTCTTTTACGTAATGAGAGTTACAAGCGGCCTGTTTGGGAGGATTTTAAACGTATTAGAGATGAATACCAAAATTTATCTGACAGGTGATTAAAGTGAATTTTCATTGTTTAATTAATGACGAAGGACAAATGGAAGAATTGGGCAAAAGCCTGGGAGCGCTGTTACGAGGCGGAGAATTATTATACCTTAAGGGGGAATTAGGGGCTGGCAAGACTACCCTGGTAAGAGGAATTGCTCGGGGCATGGGCTACCAGGGCAGGGTTACCAGTCCTACTTTTACGCTTATGAACATTTATGCCACTGTACCCCCGGTATATCATTTTGATTTTTACCGTTTAGGCGGACAGGACCTGGCTGATCTAGGATTGGAGGATTATTTGGGCCGTGAGGGGATATGTATTATCGAGTGGCCGGAAATGGCTGGTAACCAATTACCAAAAGAGGCCCTGCAGGTAGACATAGAGCTGATTAATGATGATTATGAGAGGGAGCGCCGGGTGGTTTTTATGCCCCGGGGAGAACGCTATCTCGGATTAATGGAGGAGTTGGAAAAGCTTGTACATTTTAGCGATTGATAGTGCGACTCCTGTGGCAGGTGTAGCCTTGGTTGACGACGGCAAAGTGTTACGGGAGGAATTCGTTAATTTTAAAAAAACCCATTCAGAAACCCTTATGCCTATGGTAGATCAAGTCTTAACTGGGTGTGAATTAAGTCTGGCTGATTTAGATGCTATTGCAGTTACCTATGGCCCAGGATCATTTACCGGACTGCGGATTGGTTTGGCAGCAGTTAAAGGATTAAGCATGGCTTCCGGTAAACCGTTAATTGCTATTTCTACCCTGGAGGTGCTGGCCCATAATATAACCTTTAGTAATGCCCTGGTTTGTACTATGCTGGATGCCAGAAAAGGTGAGGTCTATATGGCTTTATATGATAACAGGGGGGAATATCCGCAGCGGCAGGGGGAGATAAAGGCCTGTTCACCTGAGGAAGTAGTTACTTTGTTACTTACTACCGTGGGTGAGGAAGGGTACGAAAAAATTATCATGCTTGGTGACGGCTACCTTACATATCGTAGTTTTTTCCAGTCTAAACTAGATGGTTACCTATTACCTGTTCCTGTCCATCAACTTTTACCGCGGGCGGCAGCTTTGGGAAGTTTGGCCCTGGAAAGGGCTAAAAGAGAGGAATGGGAGGATAGTTTCAAACTGCGTCCTTTGTATATTCGTCTATCTGAAGCGCAAACTCGTCTAGGATTGGGAGAAGTCTAATGTTAAATCAGAATTATATGGTACGACGAATGACAGTTCAGGATATAGATGCAATTATGGCTATAGAAGAAGAAGCCTTTACTCTTCCCTGGTCTAGGAATTCTTATCTGGGGGAATTAAAAAACAGTTTTGCTACTTATCTGGTATGTGATTGCGAAGGCCAGGTGGCTGGTTATGCCGGCATTTGGGTAGTGTTCGAGGAAGCTCATATTACCAATATAGCTGTGGCCAGACGTTTTCGCGGACAAGGAATAGGTCGGGCACTGATGGAAGAGATTGAAAAAGTGGCCGGGAAAAAAAAGGCCTTACGTATTCTTTTGGAAGTACGTCCCTCCAATTCTGCTGCCATTGCCATGTACCAGAGTCAGGGATATGTGACTACTGGATTGCGCTGTGCCTATTATTCGGATAATGGTGAGGATGCTATTATTATGACTAAGTTTCTTTTTTAAGAGAAAATTTTTACGAAAGGCGGGTTCGCCATGAAGGATATTCGTATTTTAGGAATTGAAACTTCCTGCGATGAGACGGCTGCGGCAGTAGTCAGTAACGGCCGGGAGATTCTTTCTAATATAGTTAACTCGCAAATATCTATACACCAGCAGTTTGGCGGAGTGGTACCGGAGGTTGCCTCCCGCAAACATATAGAGAATATTGCCGTAGTAGTGGATCAGGCTTTTAAAGAAGCTGGACTGGAATATCATGATATTGATGCCGTAGCAGTAACCAACCGGCCCGGTTTAATCGGGGCCCTCCTGGTAGGACTATCTTTTGCCAAAGCTTTTGCCTATGGATTGAACCGACCCCTCATAGCAGTTAACCACTTGTATGGACATGTTTATGCTAATTTTTTGGAACACTTAGAGGTGGAATTTCCAGCTGTGTGTCTGGTAGTTTCCGGCGGACATACCAGTTTGCTTCTAATGGAAGATACTACTTCCGCAAGGCTCATTGGGGAAACCCGGGATGATGCAGCTGGAGAGGCCTTTGACAAAGTGGCCCGCTTTATGGGATTAGGTTATCCGGGGGGACCAGCTATTCAGCAAGCAGCCAGCTGTGGAGAGGCAGGTAAGTTTAAACTTCCCCGGGTTTTTTTAGACCGTAATGATTTTGAATTTAGTTTTAGCGGTCTAAAGACTGCCGCTATGAATGAATGGAAAAAAAGAGAACGGCGAGGAGCTGCCAATGTTTATGACATGGCCGCTGAATTTCAAGCGGCTTTAGTGGAGGTGTTGGTGGAAAAAACCTTGCGGGCAGCTGAGCGTTATCAGGTAGGAACAGTTCTCTTAGCTGGCGGAGTAGCTGCTAATCAGGAGCTGCGCCGCCTGATGCAGGCCAGGGCTAAAGAGGTGGGGCTGAAGGTGTATTATCCTTCTTTGAAACTGTGTACTGATAATGCTGCTATGATTGCAGGTAGTGCTTATAGCCAGTTTATGAATGGGCAATTTGCTCCTTTGAATATTAATGCACAGGCTAGCCTTATGTCCTTGTGAAAAATACCTGTGGATAATGTGGATAAGTCTGTTGATAATTGTTATTTCTTTAGTTTCCCGCTCTGGCTATAATAGTAAAAGTCCTAAAATTATCAGGTATTTTGAATTTAATCTAATTATGTACCTGTGGATAACTGTAAGGGGGATAAAATTTGCATCCTATTTTATTTAAGATTGGCAATCTGAGCATTTATTCCTGGGGATTCATGCTGGCTATAGCAGTTTTATTAGCTATATGGGGTATTAGCCGCCTGTTTGAACAAGAAGGCTATAACCGTGACATGGTTTTGGATATGGTCATTCTTATGGTAGTTTTTGGTATCATTGTGGCTCGTTTATCCTACATAGTTGTTTACGAATGGCAGGAGTTCCTGGCCCATCCCCTTAGTTTCTTTTCCCTGCAAAACGGGGGTATTTCCGGACTGATATGGTATGGAGCCTTCCTGGGAGGCTTTATACCATTTGCAATTTATATCTGGCATAAACAGCTTTCTTTCTGGAAAGTGACTGATATGTTTGCTCCATTTCTAGCCTTGGGATATGCTATTGTGAGGATAGGATGTTTTTTAAATGGGTGTTGTTATGGGGAGATTACCAATTCGGTTTGTGGAGTAGTTTTTCCCTATGTAGATGCCTTTACCCGTCATCCTACTCAATTGTATAGCTCTGCCATAAATTTAGTTTTATTTGCCTTTTTGATGTGGTTTTATCCTCGGCGTAAATTTCCCGGTCAGGTGTTTTTGCTTTATTTAATGGGTTATTCAGTGTACCGGTTTATAGTGGAGTTTTTCCGTTTTAACCTCATTACTTATGGTCCTATTTCCCTGGGCCAGGTTTATACCATAGGATTATTTATTATTGCCTTGGTTCTATACCTATGGCAGAGGTACCGTTACCGGCAAACTTTTTAGATTATGTACTATTTAAAACAACCATTTGAGGTGAAAATGTTATGCAAGATAATAAAGAAGCCAGATCCTCATTGCGTCGGAAAATGGCTGAGCAAAGAAATAGCCTGTCGGCTGAGGAATCCCTTTCCCTCAGCCAGGGGATAGCCTGGCGCTTGGTGGAGCTGGCTCCCATAAAGGATGCCCGAACCATTATGGTCTTTGCGGCGATTGATAATGAGGTTAATCTGCAGGGGGTAATGGAACAGTGGTTAGCAAAGGGTAAAACTATTTTATTACCCCGGGTGGAAGATAACGGAGATATGGAAGCAGTTAAATTTACAGGCTGGGAGCAAACTAGTAAAGGGCCATTTGGCATTCGTGAGCCTATAGGAGAAGTTTTTGACCCGAAAAATATTGATGTAGTTATAACCCCAGGTCTGGCTTTTGATTATAAAGGTTATCGTCTGGGGTATGGAAAAGGCTATTATGACCGTTTTTTAACCCGTGTAAAGCCGGGTGCTTTTCGCTGTGGTGTTTGTTATGAGTTTCAGGTGGTTGAAGATATCTATCCTCATTCGGCTGATATCCCGGTGCACTGGATTGTGACTGATCGCTCGGAACTAGTTATTGATTGGGATTTTTTTTAAAGTGGGATTGATTGCTATTCCGCCCATTATTAGCAGGTCCACAACCCGATAAGGCCTTTTTTCACAGTATGTGGATAAGTTGGTCTTACCTGTGGATTTCTTAAAAGTACTTAATAACCACGGATTTAGATTATCGGTGCTTTTTTATCAGTTTTAAGTTAGAAAAAAATAGAGCTGATACGGCTTGTAATGCCATATCAGCTCATTTATTTTTTCTGCCGATTTATCAGAGTTTTTAAATAACTACCCCGTTGCAGTGATAGGGTAATAAGCTGTTAATATAATTAGGATTTAGAAGTTTTATCATCAGGGGCAGCATCGGTAACCGCCTCTTTAAGGGCAGCGAATACGCCGCCTAATCCGGCCAGATCACTTGGGATGACCAGTTTAGTAGCTTGGCCATCACTAAGTTGTTTGATAGCTTCCAGAGACTTAAGTGCCAGTACCTTGTTATCGGCATTCGCTTCGCGTAACATAACTAAGCTATCGGCAAAAGCCTTTTGTACCGAAAGAATAGCCTGGGCTTCACCTTCTGCTTCCAGGATCTTAGCCTGGCGCATACCTTCGGCTTCACGTATAGCAGCTTCACGTGCAGCTTCAGCGTTTAATATAGCCGACTGTTTAGCACCTTCTGCCTCAAGAATAGCGGCTGTTTTTTGACCTTCTGCCCTGAGAATGGCTTCGCGTTTTTCTCGTTCGGCTCGCATCTGTTTTTCCATAGCGTTTTGAATATCCTGGGGGGGAAGAATATTTTTTAATTCTACCCGGTTAACCTTTATACCCCATTTATCAGTGGCTTCGTCCAGTATAGCTCTTAGCTTGGTATTAACCAGATCACGAGAAGTAAGGGTTTCATCCAGCTCCAGGTCCCCTACTATATTACGCAAAGTGGTAGCGGTTAGGTTTTCAATGGCCAGTATGGGACTGGCGATCTCATAGGTGTATTTAAAAGGATCAGTAACCTGATAATACACTACGGTATCAATCATCATGGTAACATTGTCTTTGGTAATGACTGGCTGGGGAGGAAAATCGACTACCTGTTCACGCAGATCGATAACAGTACGAAACTGATCGATAAAAGGAATTATGACGTTAATACCTTGTTCAGCCGTTTTGTGATATTTACCTAATCTTTCCACTATTCCTACCGTTGCTTGCTTTATGATTTTGATTGATGAAATACCAATCATAATCACAAAAATAACGATAATAAAATCAAGCACCAGTCTTATCATTAGTGGCACCCCTTTCTACTACTTTATTGGGAATCAGATTTTTTAACCAGCAATTTAACTCCGTCGATGCCGGTGACAATTATACGGGTATCGGCATCTATTTCCTCCTGGCTGGCCGCGGTCCATACTTCTCCATTTACCTTAACCTGCCCATATTTAATAGGATTAATCTGTGTCAGGCTTATTCCATGTTGGCCGATTAAAGCCTTAAAATTACTTACAGTATCTTCAGTGCGAATAAATTTCATGACTAATGGCCGGGTAAAAATAATTAAGATCAGGGACAAAAAAGCAAAAACCAGGAGCTGGCTTTCCAGAGAACCTAGTGCGCCCAGGCTGACTGCCAGGGCTACAACCGCCGCCGAGATGGCTAGCCATAAAAACCAGAAACCGGCGGAAAATATTTCAATGGTTCCGCAAACAATGGCTATTAAGATCCATTCTACTGTAGTCATTGTTACCCCCCTTTTTTCTAGTCATTATAAATACGCCAAAACTAAGCAGTAATTACAGTTCTGTTCAAATCATAGCATAAACTCGAGGGAGGTTTAGGAGAAATTAGTGGAAACGATTTATTTCGTAATTATCCACAAATATTAAAGTTATTTCGGTTAAGATTGTACTATCATGTATTATGATCATGTATAATAAGGGCAAATGAATATTCTCCGATTTCAGTTAACCTAAGGCTTAAGGTTATGGTGGCTGAAACGATAGGGTGTAGAGGGAAACCTGTACGCCTCCCGTTTATGAAAGTAAACCTTGGAAAGGAGTTCTATAATCTTAGTATTATAACACCCTTTTCCCGGGGTGTTAATTTTTTTAAGGGAGGTATTTATATGGATAAGAATCAACAACTAGAGGAAAGGATTAAGCAGGTTGCTAAAGAGGGGAAAATTAGCTGTGCCCAGGCCCGTAAAGTAGCGGTGGAATTTGATGTAGCTCCCCGTAAGATTGGCGAACTGTGTAACCAGATAGAAGTTAAAATTTGTGCTTGTGAATTGGGATGCTTTTAACCTGACTGACCAAGAGTAGCCAGGTAATAACTTAACAGGCGTAATTGTTCATGTTGTAAATGACCAGATTGGAACCCTGTATACAGGCAGGGGACAGGCTGGCCGCCGGGGAGGGGGATAGAATGGTAGATTCTTATGGTCGAGATATTAATTATCTGCGTATTTCTGTGACTGACCGTTGTAATTTACGCTGCCGGTATTGTATGCCCGAAGAAGGAGTAAAAAACCTGGGGCATGGCCAAATTCTTAGCCTGGAAGACTTTGCTCGCTTGGTAAGGATAGCCGGACGGGTGGGCATAAAAAAAGTTAGACTAACTGGCGGAGAACCATTGGTTAGGAAAAATGTGGTAAAATTGATTGAGTATATTAATATGGTACCAGGTATTGACGACCTGGCTATTACTACTAATGGTATTTTATTTGCTGATCAGGCCGAAGAATTAAAAAAAGCCGGGCTTAAAAGGGTAAACTTTAGTATGGACACCCTGGAAGATAGTAAGTTTAGATATATTACCCGCCGCGGGCAACTGGAAGAAGTGAAAAGGGCGGTTGCCCGGGCCCTGGATTTGGACATGCATCCGGTTAAAATCAATACTGTTATCATCAGGGGGTTTAATGATGATGAAGTATTGGATTTTGCCCGCCTGGCAATTCGTTATCCGCTCCATATCAGGTTTATAGAGTTTATGCCGGTGGGAGATCTTCTGTTTTGGAATAAGGAAAGAATGATGAGCAGTGGGGAGATAATGGATGTTATTGGGGGAACCTATCCCCTTTACCCAGAAAAGGGCATAATTGGAAACGGCCCGGCTAAATACTACCATATTGATGGTGGTGCCGGATCGGTTGGTTTTATCAGTCCTATGAGCAATCATTTTTGTGCCGAATGTAACCGGATTAGGATGACGGCTGATGGTAAACTGCGTGGTTGTCTTTATGATAAAAAAGAGATAGATCTAAAACAAGCTTTGGCGAATGGTGCAACCGATGAGGATTTACAACAATTATTTTTAAAGGCCATTGCCCGAAAACCAGCCCGTCATAATATGAATCAGGGCTGGGGAGCCCAAAACCGGCGCAAGATGTATCAGATTGGAGGGTAGAGTACAGCATGGAATTTACCCACATTAATGAACAGGGTAGGGCCCGGATGGTAGATGTTACTGAAAAAAGTGATACCGCCAGGGTTGCCCGTGCCCAGGCCATAGTACGTATGCAGGTTTCTACCCTGCAGGCTATAAAGGATGGTGCGGTTAAAAAAGGAGATGTATTAGCTGTAGCTCAGGTGGCCGGGGTTATGGGGGCAAAGCAAACCCCGGCCTTAATTCCTATGTGCCATCCACTAATGCTAACTTCAGTTGATATTTCTTTTGAATTTGAAGACCTAAAGGGGCGCTTAATTATTAACACCCAGGTTAAAACTACAGGTAAGACTGGGGTGGAAATGGAAGCCATCACCGCAGCAGCAGTAGCCGCCTTAACAGTCTACGATATGACTAAAGCGATTGACCGGTGGATGGAAATTGAATCAGTCAAATTATTAGAAAAGTCAGGGGGAAAAAGCGGACATCTTCTTAGGGAAGAGTTTTAAAAGGAGGATGGATTAATGAACGGGGTAAGGGGCAGTCTTCATTCTATATGTATTAGTCCGGAAAGAGGACAATTAAAAAAAGAGGTGTTAGAAGCCCAGGTTATCGAGAATAAGGGTATTGAAAACGATGGACATGCCGGTGACTGGGGGCGTCAGGTTACCTGTCTTAATTATGCCAGTGTACAAAGAGTAAACCAGGAAAAAGGAATGAATATAGGTCCGGGACAATTTGCGGAAAACCTGCTTATTGAAGGGATTGACTTGGTTAAAGTTGGCGTAGGCGGTAAATTGAAAATTGGAGCGGATGTTATTCTTCAGGTTTCCCAGATAGGCAAAGAAGATCACCCTAGTGTGGTTACCCGTACTCTAGGGGTTACCCTGCTTCCCTATGAGGGGCTTTTTTGTCGGGCGGTCAATGGTGGTCTAATAAAAAAAGGCGATCTGGTTGAGGTGATATAAAATGTACCGGACAGGGATTTTGATCCTAAGCGATAAAGGGGCACGGGGGGAGCGTGAGGATCTCAGCGGGCAGCAGATTAAAGATAGCCTGGGTGAAGTTTACCAGGTGGAGTACTATGAAATTATTCCGGATGAAAAAGATATTATTAAAAACAGGTTAATCCATGCCAGTGATGTTCTTGAGTTAGATCTGCTATTAACTTCAGGCGGAACCGGTTTTTCCCTGCGGGATGTTACTCCAGATGCGACCCGGGAGGTGGTGGAAAAGGAGGTACCAGGTATACCGGAGGTTATCCGATTTTACGGTTTGCAAAAAACCCCTAAAGCAATGTTATCTCGGGCAACAGCTGGGATCAGGGGAAAAACCCTTATTATTAACCTACCAGGAAGTGTTAAAGGGGTTCGTGAATCCCTGGAAGCTATACTTCCTGCCCTAGATCATGGTTTAGATATTTTAATTGGTTCGGCCAGCGAATGCGGGCAAGGTTAACCCGGTTTTTTAAAAGTACTATGAAAAATTACGTTTTTTAGAGGTATAAAAAGAAAAGCGCACGCGCATAATATAAATCGGAAATATTAGGCAGATTCGGTGCCTATCGTGAATTGAACACTGGCCTAGAGTTGCCTAATATTTATTATAGTGTTATTAGCACTCGCAATTAATGAGTGCTAATAACAAGATACAATAAATTACAAAATTTAAAGGGGGTATAACCTTTGAGAATTCAACCTTTAGCAGATCGTCTGGTGGTTAAAGTACTTGAACAGGCCGAAGAAAAAACTAAGAGCGGACTTTATGTTCCTGATACAGCCAAGGAAAAACCCCAGGAAGGAGAAGTACTGGCAGTTGGTTCTGGAGCTTTAAATGACAAGGGTGAAAGAATAGTCATGGATGTCAAGGTAGGCGACCGGATCATCTATTCCAAATATGCTGGTACCGAAGTTAAAGTTGATGGAGAAGACTACTTGATACTGTCCGAAAGAGACGTACTGGCAATTTTAAAGTAAACAGGTGAAGGAGGTACATAGATGATAGCCAAAGAAATTAAATTCGGTGAAGAAGCTAGAAGATCCCTGGAAAAGGGAGTAGATACACTTGCTAATGCAGTAAAGGTTACCTTAGGTCCCAAAGGTAGAAATGTAGTACTGGATCGCAAATTTGGGTCCCCTTCCATTACTAATGATGGTGTAACCATCGCTCGGGATATTGACCTGGAGGATCCATGGGAAAATCTAGGTTGTCAATTGGTAAAAGAAGTTGCTATCAAGACGAATGATGTGGCTGGTGATGGTACTACTACGGCTACTGTGCTGGCCCAGGCTATGATTAAAGAGGGCCTTAAGAACGTGGCGGCTGGCGCTAACCCTATGATTATGAGAAGGGGTATAGACAAAGCTGTTAATGCATTAGTCGATGAAATTAAAAATATTAGTAAGCCGGTAGAATCAAAAGATTCCATTGCTCAGGTAGCAGCTATTTCTGCGGATGATCCTGAGATTGGCACCCTTATTGCTGATGCCATGGAAAAGGTAGGGCGTGACGGTGTTATCACTGTAGAAGAATCTCAGTCGGTAGGCACTTACCTGGAAGTTGTGGAAGGGATGAGCTTTGACCGTGGGTATATTTCTCCTTATATGATAACTAATACTGAGAAGATGGAAGCAGTTCTGGATAATCCTTACATCCTAATTAGTGATAAAAAAATAGCTTCTATCCACGAAGTCCTGCCTGTACTAGAAAAAGTAGTCCAGACCGGCAAACCTTTATTGCTTATTGCTGAAGAAGTAGAAGGCGAAGCTCTGGCGACTATGGTAGTGAATAAGTTAAGAGGTACCTTTAACTGCGTGGCAGTCAAGGCTCCTGCCTTTGGTGAGAGAAGAAAAGCTATGCTTGATGATATTGCTATCCTGACCGATGGACAGGTGGCCTCAGAAGATCTGGGAGTAAAAATGGAAAACGTTACCCTGGATATGCTGGGAAGAGCTCGTCAGGTGGTAGTAAAGAAAGAGGAAACCATTATTATTGATGGGGCTGGTTCTGAGGGAGCTGTAAAAGATCGTATCGCCAACATTAAAAGACAGCTGGAGGAAACTGATTCTGAGTATGACCGCGAAAAATTACAGGAAAGAATGGCTAAACTATCCGGCGGCGTAGCTGTAATCCAGGTAGGGGCAGCTACTGAAACCGAGTTAAAAGAGAGAAAGCACCGTATTGAGGATGCTCTGGCTGCTACCAAGGCTGCAGTTGAGGAAGGTATTGTTTCTGGCGGTGGTGCAGCTCTGATTAATGTCATCGCTGCTATTGAAAAGATTACTGCCGAAGGTGACGAACAGACCGGTATAAACCTGGTTAAGAAAGCTCTGGAAGAACCCCTGCGCCAGATTGCTAATAACGCAGGTGTAGAAGGATCGGTAGTCGTAGAAAAAGTTAAAGCCGCATCAGTAGGAACTGGTTATAATGCCCTGACTGGTGCTTATGAAAATATGATCGGAGCAGGGATTATTGACCCGGCCAAAGTTACCCGTTCTGCTGTGCAGAATGCAGCCAGTATTGCTGCTATGGTGTTGACCACAGAAGCTGTAGTTAGCGAGATCCCCGGTAAGGATGACCCCATGAAGGGTATGGGAGCTGGAGCTGGCGGCGGTATGCCGATGATGTAAAAGTAACGAAAGAAAAAAGGCGCTCATAAAGAGCGCCTTTTTTTAACCTATAATACTGGTAAACTTTAAAAAATATCAGTTGGAAACATAGGAATTTATCTACCGACCCGGAAAAAGCGTATGTTTTTAAAGCCTAAGACGGAAATCTAGAGTATTAAAACGCTAATATGTATATAAAATACCAACAACTTATCAGAATATTCTGAAAATATTCTTGACTTTAGGATGTAGTTATTGCTTTAATTAATTCAAGTTGCATGTATCCTATGTAATATTCATAATGTATAGGGATCAATTAAAATCCTTAAGAAGGAATTAAGGTTATATTACCGGTTAAGGGTCCCGGAAAAACTGGAAATACGGGATTATTAAGGTGGTGGGTTCTTTTGGGTATTGAAATACTTGGTATGGGACATGCACTTCCGGAAGGAGTGCTGACCAATCAAGATTTAGAACAAATGGTGGATACTTCGGATCAATGGATAATAGAACGTACTGGTATTAGAGAAAGGCGCATAGTTAAACCTGGAACGGCCAACTCGGATTTGTGTGCTCAGGCAGCACTGGCAGCCTTAAAACAGGCTGGGTTACCGTCTTCTGAAATAGGCTTAATTGTCGTTGCGACTGTAACTCCAGATATGGTTTTTCCCTCGACCGCCTGCCTGGTACAGGAAAAAATTCAGGCTTTTAATGCGGCTGCTTTTGATCTGCAGGCTGGTTGTACGGGATTTATATATGCTATGGATCTAGTTAAAAAATATGTGCAGGCAGGTGGATGCAGGTATGCTCTTATTATAGGAGCAGACCTTTTAACCAGAATTACTGATTATACTGATCGGAATACCTGTGTGCTATTTGGTGATGGGGCTGGAGCAGCCGTTTTAGGTTTAGCTGAAGATAACGCCGGGATAATTGAGACTTTGGTGGGGGCAGATGGTCGAGGACATCAGCTTTTACATATGCCGGCCGGAGGTTCTTTGCAGCCGGCCAGTCAGGAAACAGTTGCCCAGCGCCTTCATTACATTAACATGAATGGTAATGATGTATTTCGCTTTGCTTCCCGGATCATTGTGGAGGTAAGTAAACAGTTACTGGACCGGGCCGGACTTGATTATAATGATGTTGACCTGTTTGTACCTCACCAGGCTAATTTAAGGATTATTCGTACTGCTATGAAGCGCATGAAAATAGCAGAAGATAAAACTATGATTAATATAGATCGGTATGGTAATATGTCGGCAGCATCTATTCCTGTGGCTCTGTCGGAGGCCTATTCCTCCGGACGGATAAAAGAAGGCGATGTAGTCCTTATGGTAGCCTTTGGTGCTGGGTTAACCTATGGAGGAGCATTGGTTCGCTGGGGGAGGTTAAATGCTGGTGATTAAAACTGTACTCTGTGATTTACTTGATATTAAATACCCGTTTTTCCAAGGGGGTATGGCCTGGATAGCGGGGGGGCGATTAGCCGGGGCTGTATCTAAGGCGGGAGCATTAGGCGTGATTGGAACAGGTGGAGGAGATATTAAATGGATCAGGGAACAGATTGATATTGCCTACACCATTACCAGCCAGCCCTTTGCTGTCAATCTGATGCTGGCTAGGCCTGACATAGATGAAATTATTAGGACTGTTATTGAAAAAAAGGTACCGGTAGTCACTACGGGAGGCGGTAATCCCGGAAAATACATACCGGTATTTAAAGAGGCAGGTATAAAGGTAATCCCGGTGGTAGCTTCAGTAGCTTTAGCTAAACGATTAGCCCGTCTGGGAGCAGATGCTATTATCGCCGAAGGAATGGAGTCAGGAGGACATATCGGCGAGATGAGTACCATGACTATTGTACCGATGGTTGTTGATGCAGTTGATATCCCGGTGATTGCGGCTGGTGGAATTTTCGATGGTCGGGGCATTATAGCAGCCCTGGCCTTAGGAGCCCAAGGAGTACAGGTGGGGACCAGGTTTATATGTGCCCAGGAATGTGAGGTCCACCCGGAATACCAGCAAAAAGTTATTAAAGCCCGTGACCGGGATACGGTAGTTTGTGGAACAGTGACCGGTCATCCGGTACGGGCCATTCGTAATCAGTTTACCCGTCTGTACCTGGAAAAGGAACGTAGTGGAGCTAGTCGGGAGGAACTGGAGCAACTAGGGCGGGGACGTTATCCAGCTGCGGCTGTTAAGGGAGATATTGTTGAAGGTACGGTACTGGCAGGCCAAGCGTGTGCAGCGGTAAAGAAAGTCGAAAGTGCTGCTGATATCGTTAATAGCATGATGAGGGAAGCCGCTGAGGTTAAAGAACGGTTAGGAGGGAAATAATGGCCCGGATAGCTTTACTTTTTCCCGGTCAGGGGGCCCAGCGGGCCGGAATGGGAAAAGAATTTGCTGAGCATTTTGAAGAAGCAGCCGGTATTTTTCAGCGGGCTGATAATGCTGCCGGTTTTAGTTTAAGCAATTTATGTTTTGAAGGTCCCCAGGAAAAGCTGGATATGACCCGCTGGGCTCAGCCCGCTTTATTAACTACCTGTATAGCCATGTTAGAGGTGGTTCGTAATAAGGGTATTAATCCCCAAATGCTGGCGGGACTAAGTCTAGGTGAGTATACGGCTTTAACGGCTGCCGGAGCCATAGATTTTGAACAGGCCCTAAATCTGGTAAGTATTAGAGGGAAGCTGATGCAGGAAGCGGTTCCTGAAAATTGTGGGGCAATGGCTGCGGTTACCGGCCTGGAGAATGCTAGAGTAGAAGAGGCCTGTGAGCAGGCGGAAGGTGTAGTAGGTATAGCCAATTACAACTGTCCTGGCCAGGTGGTTATTTCCGGAGAAAAAATACCGGTGGAGCAAGCCGGTGCCATTATCAAAGAAATGGGGGGGCGAGTAATACCTTTAGCGGTAAGTGTTCCCTCACATAGCCCTTTAATGATGGAAGCAGCACAGGCTTTAAAACCTTATCTTACTGAATTGGAATGGAATGAACCTTTGCTGCCGGTAGTCAGTAATGTTAATGCCCGGGAAAATTCCAGACAGGATTTACCCGGTATTTTAGCCAGACAATTATTTTCTCCGGTTTTGTGGGAACATAGTATACGTTACATGCGGGATAAAGTAGATTATTTTATAGAAATAGGCCCGGGCAATACCCTGGCTGGTCTGGTGAAACGGATTGATCGGCAGGCTTTTCTGGGGTCAATTCATGATGTGAATTCACTGAATAAGGTACTAGAGAGGGTGAAAGCTTTATGAAACCAAAAGTAGCTCTGGTGACTGGTGCTTCCCGGGGGATCGGCCGGGCTATTGCTGTCCAATTGGCTGGAGACGGCTTCCAGGTAGTTGTTAATTACCACAGTAACGAAGAAAAAGCTCGGGAAGTTGTGGAGGAAATCAAAAGCCGGGGAGGAGAGGCTACTGCTATAGCAGCTGATGTAGCTGATTCAGAAGCGGCCAGCCGCCTCGTTAAAGATACTGCTGGTTGCTACGGGAGAATTGATGTACTAGTTAATAATGCTGGGATAAACCAGGATCAGTTGCTATTACGCATCAGTGATGCTGACTGGGAAAAAATATTAACTACTAATTTAAATTCCGCTTTTTATTGCAGCCGGGCAGCTGTAAAATTAATGCTCCGCCAGCGTTATGGCAGAATTGTCAGTATATCATCAGTAGTAGGTATCAATGGTAATGCTGGTCAGGTACACTATGCGGCTTCTAAAGCCGGGCTGATTGGGATGACTAGGTCTATTGCTCGGGAATATGGAAGCCGGGGAATAAATGCTAATATTGTTGCTCCAGGCTATATTGCCAGCGATATGACCTCTGATTTGAATGAAGAGATTCAGCAAAAAATGCTGGAAGGCATTGCGGTAGGTCGCCTGGGAACTCCCCAGGATGTTGCAGGAGTTGTGGCATTTCTAGTCTCCACCCAGGCAGATTATCTTAGTGGTCAGGTGATCCGTGTGGATGGAGGCATGAGTGCATTATAAATATAAATAAACTTGTATTAAGGAGGAAAAAGAGATGGATGTATTTGCAACTGTAAGAGATATTATTGTTGAGATTAAGGATGTTCCAGCTGATACTGTAAAGCTGGAATCGCATTTTGAAGAAGATCTGGAGGCCGATTCACTGGATATTGTAGAGATGTTAATGTTGTTAGAGGAAAAATTTGAACTGCAGATTCCAGAAGAGGTTGCGGAAAAACTAAAAACTGTAAGTGATGCAGTTGATTATATCCAGGCCCAAGTGGCGGAAAAAGAGTAATTGGGGTGATAGGGATGACCAGGCGGGTAGTAATAACCGGGATGGGGATGATCACCCCGGTAGGACATAATAAAACCGAATTCTGGAACAACCTGTTACAGGGCAAAAGCGGGATAGGCCCAATTGACCGGTTTGATGCCAGCCGGTTTCCCACTCGAATTGCTGCCCAGGTAGAGGGTTTCAATGCCCAGGATTATATACCCCGGGCGGAAGCCAGACGGATGGACCGTTTTACCCAGTTGGCCTGTAGTGGGGCCCGGCTTGCTTTGGAAGATGCTCAATTAGTAATTAAACCAGAGGATTCTTATCGGGCCGGGGTATGGATCGGTTCCGGAATTGGAGGAATAGAGACTTTTGAAAAACAGCATGTGGCTCTGATTAATAGAGGGGCAGGAGGGGTAAGTCCCTTTTTCATTCCTATGTTAATTCCCAACATGGCCTCCGGCCAGGTTGCTATTATGTCTGGAGCCCGGGGACCGAGTGGTTGTACAGTTACCGCCTGCGCTTCAGGGGCTAACTCCATTGGTGAGGCTTTTAATCTCATTCGTTGGGGCAAAGCAGAAGTAATGTTGACTGGAGGAAGTGAGTCTTGTATTACTCCCACCGGCATAGCTGGGTTTTGTTCAATGAAAGCCATGTCCACCCGTAATGATGAACCTACTAAGGCCTGTCGGCCTTTTGATGCCGACCGGGATGGATTTGTTATGGGTGAAGGGTCAGGAGTGTTAATACTGGAGGAGCTCCAGCATGCCCAGGAACGCGGGGCCCATATTTATGCGGAAATTATCGGTTATGGGGGCAGTACTGATGCAGTGCATATGGTACAGCCGGATCCAGAAGGTAAGGGTGCAGCCATAGCTATACGAGCGGCTCTGGATGATGCTGCTATTCAGCCACAGGAAGTGGATTATATCAATGCTCATGGAACCGGCACCGGGCTTAATGATCTGGCGGAAACTCTGGCCATTAAAGAGGTGTTTGGTTCTCATAGCCGTAATTTAAAAATAAGTTCTACCAAACCGTATACAGGTCATATGTTGGGGGCAGCTGGGGCGGTAGAAGCGATAGCTTCAGTTTTGGCTTTGATAAACAATACAGTTCCCGCTACTCTTAATCTGGAAACGGCTGATCCGCAATGTGATTTAGACTATACTCCGTTGAAATCTTGCCAGGCTGAACTAAACACCGTTATATCTGAATCATTAGGATTTGGTGGTCATAATGCGGTATTAGTTATCAGGAAGGTAAGGTGATAGTGTGATAGATAAAGTAATGGCTTTATTACCGCACCGCTATCCATTTTTAATGGTGGATCGCATTGTGGATATAGAACCAGGGAAGAAAGCTACTGCCATCAAAAATGTAACCATTAATGAACCGTTTTTTACTGGACATTTCCCAGGGCATCCCGTTATGCCGGGAGTAATGATCCTGGAGGCCATGGCGCAAACCGGGGCCTGTGCTCTATTAGCAGATGATCATTACCAGGATTGTCTGCCTTATTTGGCTGGAATCGACCGGATACGTTTTAAAAATAACGTACTGCCCGGGGATCGTCTGGTGATTACCACTGAATTAGTGACTATAAAAGGTACGATAGGGCGGGGAAAAGGTCAGGTCATGGTAGAAGATAAACTGGTATGTAAAGGCGAGTTTTTATTCGCTCTAGTTAAAGGAGCTAGATAGGATGAAAAACTACCTATTTAGTAAGAAAAAGTATTTTTCCCTACCTCCCACGGTGATTTCCAAAGATACTACGGAGAGTCCGACTATTTCCAGGTGTCCCTCATGTTCCCGAACCCTGGAAGAGGTTATATCTGAGTTGAAGGTATGTGAGGAGTGTGGTTATCATCTCCCTCTGGATGCCTACCGGCGTATAGAATCTATCGTCGATCCGGGGAGCTTTGAGGAATTTGGAGGAGAAATCTCTTCCCATAATCTCCTTAACTTTCCGGGCTATGATGCTAAACTGAAACAGGCCCGTGAAAGAACCGGGCTTAGTGAGGCTATAGTTACTGGTATGGCATGTATTGGAGGGCACCAGGTAGTACTGGGTGTTATGGATTCGCGTTTTATGATGGCCAGTATGGGAGTGGTAGTAGGCTATAAAGTGGTACTGGCGGTTAGAAAGGCTATGGCGGAGAAATGTCCTTTGCTGCTGTTTACGGCATCAGGCGGAGCCCGTATGCAGGAAGGTATGCTGGCTCTAATGCAGATGGCAAGGACATCAGCAGCTATTGGTGAACTTGACCGGGCTGGTTTATTGTATGTAGCGGTATTAACTCATCCGACTACCGGGGGAGTGATAGCCAGTTTTGCATCTTTGGCTGATATTATTGTGGCCGAACCAGGAGCCCTTATTGGTTTTACTGGCCCTAGGGTAGTTGAGCAAACCTTAAAACAAAAACTACCCGAGGGTTTTCAGCGGTCGGAGTTTCTGTTAGAGCATGGAATGGTTGATGCGGTAGTGAACCGTCAGGAGTTACGCGAATACTTAACCCGCATTATAAGCATGCATACTGTTTCGGCGCTATAATCAAATCTAGTTAGTAACAGATAGCTGTCCGCAATTATGGTCAGGAGGATAGCATGGTAAAACGCAACTTTGATTTTGAGGAACAGGCCTTGCAGCTCCAGCGCAAGGTTGAAGAGCTAAAATTAATAGCTGAACAAATGCAGGTAGATCTGGAAAAAGAGATTGAAGAATTGGAAAACAAGATCGAATTTATGCGACAGGATAAATATAACCATTTAACTGCCTGGGAAAAGGTTTTGATAAGTCGTCAGCCCGGCCGGCCAACTCCCCTTGAATATATCGCTAGATTATGTGATGACTGGATCGAGCTGCGTGGGGATCGGCTAATAGGGGAAGATCCGGCTATTGTGGGAGGTATTGGGATTTATCAGGGGTATATAGTTACTCTGCTGGGGCACCAGAAGGGTAAACAAACTACTGAAAACCTGCAGCGCCATTTTGGAATGCCTCACCCGGAAGGGTTTCGTAAAGTATCTCGTCTGCTTCACCAGGCAGAAAAGTTTAATCGTCCAGTTATAACATTTATTGATACACCAGGTGCTTACCCGGGAGTTGCAGCCGAGGAAAGAGGTCAGGGATGGGCTATCGCCCGGGTACTTATGGAGCTTTCCAGGCTTTCGGTGCCAGTTATAAGCATAGTAACTGGGGAGGGGGGCAGTGGAGGAGCTCTAGCCCTAGCAGTTAGTGACCGTTTGCTTATGCTATCCCACGCAGTATTTTCGGTGGCTTCTCCAGAAGCATGTGCTTCTATTCTATGGAGGAATTTGGAAAAAACTGAACAAATGGCTGCAGTTATGAAAATTACTGCTCAGGATCTTTTGAAGCTGGGTTTGGCTGATGAAATTATAGAGGAACCTCCTGGTGGGGCTCAGCAGGATATGGATACCATGGTGCAAAGGATCGATGATAGGCTTAAATTCCATTTGCAGGAATTGGTTGAAGTAGACCGGAAGCTGCTGGTTACACAGCGGCAAACCAGGTTGTTAAGTGTGGGAGGAGAAATAGGTACTTTCTAAGATCACCAGGATTCTCCTGTAATCTGCCCTTTAGATAAAAAAAGTCTTTGGCTTTGCCAAAGACTTTTTTAATGAAGTAATGGCTAAACCATTACTTTTTAAAGATCATAATATAGTTCGAATTCCAGTGGATGGGGCTGGTCATTTACCTGACGGGTTTCTTTGCGTTTAGCTGCTATCCAGGTTTCGATCAACCGTTCCGGGAATACTCCACCAGCCAGCAGGAAGTCGTGGTCAGCTTCCAGTGCATCTAGAGCTTCATCAAGGTTTTTAGGCAGGGACTTAATCTTAGCCTGTTCTTCAGCTGGTAAATTATAAAGGTTTATATCATAGGGACCAAAACCTGCCGCAGTTGGGTCGGTTTTATTTAAAATTCCATCGATTCCAGCCATAAGCAGAGCGGCAAAGGCCAGATACGGGTTGCAGCTGGCATCGGAGGAGCGGAATTCAAAACGCTTTTGGGCGGGGGACTTGGCGTAAGCCGGGACTCTTATTACTGCACTGCGGTTAGCAGTAGCAAAGCATACACTGACTGGTGCTTCATAACCAGGAACTAGTCTTTTGTAGGAATTGGTAGTGGGACTAGTCAGGGCCAGTAATGCCGGAGCATGTTTAAGCAGTCCCCCGATGAAATACAGGGCTTCCTGGCTTAATTGTGAATATCCGTCTTTGTCATAGAATACCGGTTTACCATCCTTAAACATATGCATATGTACATGCATACCATTACCAGCTTCTCCATAGAGGGGTTTAGGCATAAAGGTAACCGTTTTGCCTTCCTGAAAAGCTAGATTCTTAATAAGGTATTTGGCCAGCATAGTCTTATCTGCCATTTCTTTAATTCCGCCAAATTCCACTTCAATTTCAATTTGACCGGGGCCACCTACTTCATGATGATGGTACTTAACTGCAATATTATTATCTTCTAAAAGCAGGCACATTCTGGAGCGCAGGTCATAGAGGATATCCTGTGGTGGTGTAATATGGTAGCCACCTTTGAGAGGGATTTTATATCCTAGATTTTGGCATGCGTTTTCACCGCTATTCCAGATAGCCTGTTCGGTATCTATTATAAAACCAGTCCGGTTAGGGAGGCACTCATAGCTAACCTGGTCAAAAACATAAAATTCGTATTCCGGACCTATGCGTATTTCATCTGCAATTCCAGTTGACTGCAGGTATTTTTCTGCCCGGGTAGCTATAGTACGTGGATCCTGATCAAAACGGTAATTTTTGGGCTGGGCAATAACGAAAACATCCCCAATCATACTTAGGGTTGGAACCTCGGTAAAAGGGTCACAGACCGCAGTGGTGATGTCGGGGATGAAAACCATGTCACTGTTTTCTATGGGAGCATATCCGTAGTTAGAACCATCAAAACCGATTCCGTATTCCAGGGTATCAGGGGTGAAGCGGATGGTAGGGATAGTTAGGTGGCGCCATCTACCCAGCAGATCAATCATTTTAAAGTCAATCATCTGGATCTGGTTATCTGTGCAGAACTTCATCACATCTTCATAACTGCCAAACACTCTATTGATCCTCCTTTAGTTTATATAGCTATAATGAACCATTTACGACTATACTAATCACCTGCAAATTATAACAAACCTGAAAACCCTTCGTAAAGGACTTTATGATCTAGTCCATGCCACCTGTATGGAATAATATTCTACAGTCGGTTAAGTAATATCCCGGGGATGAGTTTAATACAATGTATTACTTAAAGGACACTAGCAGGGAGTGAGTATTATAAATAAAACCCGTTGGATAATACTGATTATAACCGGGATGTTGCTGGTAGCTTTAGCAGCTTCAGCAGGAACCATTAAAGAATACTATATTAAATCAAAGTTGGAGCCCCAGGTGGTTCTCGATGAAGCAATAAAAAAAATGACCGCGGTCACCAGTTATAGATACCATCTTAAATCCGGATTTACCGTTGACAACCGAAAGGAGGTGATAAGTGAGGTCAAAGGTGAGAGAACTAAAGGAAATACTCATATAAAGGGGGAGATGGTTAACACACCGATTGATATTTATTATATAGACCGTACTATCTATAACTATGATTCCTTCTCCAGAAAATGGCTGGTCATCGATAGTGGTACTACCAACTCGGAGGAACTGCTGATTTCCGAGCTTAATCCACTTTCAAATTTTCGCTTTAAGCAGGTAGCGGATGTTAGTAAAGTAGGGTTTGGAACTATAGATGGTACGGAATGTTTGGTCATTGACTGCCGGCCCTCGATTGAGAGCCAGCTGTTGGAAAGTATCTGGAAGGATTTTCAATATAGATTATGGATTGATTACAAGCAAAATCTAATATGTAAGGCAGTTTTAACCGCTGTTAATAAACAAACACCCCAAACCAAATTAAACCTTAAAGTGGAATTTAAAGACATTAACCAGAAGCTAAGTATTAGACCGCCGGATACGGCCTCTAAAAAGGAATAACTCAATAAAATTGTTAACTTCAAGCCGGGGCTTAGCTCCGGCTTAATTATATTCAGGTACCTTTTTAAGCACTTATACTATCAATGGGATTAATTGCACAGTGCCTCTGTAGTTGTTATAATCCATTTTATAAGGAGGTGCAGTTGTTGAATTTGGATGAAGTAGATATTCTCTTCGACCGAGAAGCTGTTACCCGGAAGGTAAAAGAACTGGGGCAGATTATTAATGCTGATTATCAGGGTAGAGACCTTTTAGTAGTAGGCATTCTTAAAGGCGCCTTTATTTTTATGGCCGATCTGGTAAGGGAGATTGACCTTCCCCTGCAGCTTGATTTTATGGATGTATCCAGTTATGGCGATTCGACCGTTTCATCAGGGGAAGTTAGAATTATAAAGGACCTGGAGTATTCTATTAAGGATAAAGATGTATTGATCGTGGAGGATATAGTTGACACTGGGTTAACTCTCAAGTACATTAAAGAAATCTTACACCGTCGTGGCCCGGGTAGTATTAGGATATGCTGCCTTTTGGACAAACCTTCCCGGCGTAAGGCGGACATATTTCCCGAATACGTAGGATATTCTATTCCTGACAGGTTTGTAGTTGGTTATGGGCTTGATTACGCAGAGCAATACCGTCACTATCCGGCCGTCTGTGAATTAAAGCCCTCAGTTTATCAAAAATAGAGGTGAATTTATGGATAGGGAATTAGTTCTGGTACTGGATTTTGGTGGGCAACATAATCAACTGATGGCTCGCCGGATTAGGGAACTTTCAGTTTATAGTGAAATGGTGTCTTTTGATATTCCCTATGAAGAAGTAAAGGCTAAAAACCCGCAGGGGATAATTCTTAGCGGGGGTCCGGCCAGTATACAGGAAGAAGGGGCACCCCAGTGTGACTGGCGCATATTCGATCTGGGAGTACCGGTATTGGCAACTGCTTATGGAATGCAGCTCATGGTCCAGCATCTGGGGGGGGAGACCCAGCCTGTTAAACTATCGGAAGGTGGCACCCGGTTTTCAGTAGCAGGAGAAGACCTGTTATTTTCCGGCCTGGAAAAGGATATGCAGGTATGGATGAGTGGTAAGGATATGGTGGCTGCTCTGCCGGAAGGGTGGATAAAAACAGGTAGCACGGATAACTGCTCTTTTGCGGCTATAGCTAACCCGGAACGAAAACTATATGGTGTTCAATTTTATCCCGAGGCCAAAGAGACTGTTTACGGACGGGATATATTAAAGAATTTCCTGTTTAAAATTTGCAGATGCCGGGCAGATTGGAATATGGATGACTTTATAGATGAGACTATCGAAGATATTCGTACCCGGGTAGGTAACAAAAAGGTACTTTGCGGACTAAGCGGTGGGGTAGATTCTGCGGTTGCTGCTGCCTTAGTACATAAAGCGGTGGGTGACCAACTAGTATGTGTCCTGGTTGATCACGGTTTAATGCGTAAAGGTGAAGTCGATCAGGTGGTTGAAACCTTTCAGAACCAGATGCATATGAACCTAATTCTGGTTAGGGCGGAGGAGCGTTTTCTGGCTCGCCTGGCGGGAGTTACTGATCCAGAACGTAAGCGCAAGATTATCGGCGAAGAATTTATCCGTGTCTTTGAAGAAGAAAAAGCCAAATTAGGGGAAATAGATTATTTGGTACAAGGAACAGTATATCCTGATGTAATCGAAAGCGGTACCAAAACCACCGGTGTTATTAAAAGCCACCATAACGTAGGGGGACTTCCTGAGGATATGGATTTCAAACTTATTGAGCCCTTACGTCTTTTATTTAAAGATGAAGTCAGAATTATAGGTGAAAAGTTAGGTATTTCTGATGAAATTGTATGGCGTCAGCCCTTCCCGGGTCCAGGTTTGGCAGTTCGTGTTTTAGAAGAAGTCACCTGGGGAAAATTAGAGATACTGCGGGAGGCTGATGCGATTGTCCGGGAAGAGATAAAGAAAGCCGGCCTGGAAAAAGAAATCTGGCAGGCTTTTGCGGTACTGCCCCCGGTACGCAGTGTAGGGGTAAAAGATAATGAACGCACCTATGCTTATCCTATTATAATACGGGCAGTGATCAGTGATGATGCTATGTCTGCTGAAATAGCCCGTTTACCTTATGATCTACTGGAAATAATGGCCCAGCGCATAATAAAAGAAGTTAATGGTGTTAACCGGGTAGCTTACGATATTACCAGCAAACCACCCGGAACCATTGAGTGGGAATAGGAAAAAAAGATAACTCCTCTGTTCAGTAAAACAGGGGAGTTATCTTTGTATAAACGGGTAATTTATCTTTGATAATGGGGTAGTTTAGTAGGTGTTTCCACAATCATTTCAATAAACCCCATAAAGTTATGGTTTTCATACCAGGGAGACTGGACGATTAATTTTTTTATCCCGTCTTTTTCAATAGTGTAGTAGTTAGGAGTATGGTTTTTAAACATTTCATTGAGTTTACTGCGGGAAGGTTCAGGATGGCAATCGAATAGGTTTCTCCCCAAAAGGTGACGGCCCCCTTCCGCGGAAAAGTTACCAACCGAGATCTCATTCATATAGATTATAATCCCTTCCTGATCACATACGGTAACTGCAGCAGGTAACTGCTGGATCCAACGGGGAATCTGCATCTTATGTATTCTCTCTTTCCATTAATTTTAAACCCGTAGGGGACAAAAGGGATGTTTACCCTTTGTCCCAGCTAGTGAGAATTAATGATGGTGGTCACCATGATGGTTACAGGTTACATTTTGGTCGCTTAGCTTACCTGCTGAGAATTGTTCTAAAACCTCGCGGTAAAAACCTTGAGCGCCACGAATAACTGATAAACCGTTAATCTCTAAAGCCTGCTTGGCTGGAGCACCTATACCGCCAACTATCACTGTTCCCACTCCTTCACGGAGTAAAAGATCAGACAAACCCTCGTGATTATGCTGCAGGTTGTTAGCATTTACTAAGTGGATATCACTAACTACTCCATCCATAATGCTGGCTATAGCAAAGTCACGGCTCTTACCGAAGTGTTGATTAACGAATTCTCCTTCTACTGGGATAGCTACTTTCATCTTATGGCCCCCTTATTATTGTTGAGATAGTTTTATTCTAGCTTAGTATTATACAATATTCTACAATTATATTATCCAATCTGATAGTCGGCTATTAAAGGATAAACCAACCGGTGGATGACGAAAAAAAGGGGCTATAAAGCCCCCTTAATAATATCTCCATTGCGTTCAATTGGTTCGCCGATGTACCAGTGTCCTACCAGGGAATCTTGCTTTTTTCCGTTTATGAGTATTTGTACTCGATTGATACCTTTTAATTCGGTAAGGCTATTGACCAGCGAAGTGATAGTCATAGTCTCACCCGCACTACCGCCCCAGTGTTTAGTTCTAATCTCTTCGGTAAAGTCCACATAAGCGGTTCCATCCTTTATTTCTAGGGACAGTAATTTAGCCTCCGGTGGAATGGTGGGGCGCAGGTTATTATTACGGGGACCGTTAATAAGCTCTTTTACAATTTCAGTGGCCAAAAGGGCTTCTTTCTTACTGCTGTCAATTTGAACCACTCGTTTTTCCGGCACGAGATACATGGCCTGGTCATCACCAAAATAAAGGGTAACTTCCTGGCTGACCTTTTCCTTTTGGTTGTCTGCCGGATTAAGGGGGGGTTGGTCAGGATCGTTGGATTTCTTACTAGTTGGTGTGCACCCACTGACCAGAAGCAACAAGATTAAAATCACTAATGGCAGGATAGTACTTAGTCTTTTGAAATGCACTACTTCACCTTCTTTACCTGATTTATCTCCATTATACCTGGAGAATATTACACAATTATTACAAGAAAGAGGGGGATCACTTCAAAACCGGCCGCCGGTGTGAAAATCCCAAAAACCTGTATTTAAATCTACCGCTACGCATAATATACGCAGTAAACGGAAATAGGAAGATGATCGCCCCTATTTATATACTATTCCAGCATTTTTTATACAGCCTGCCGTCCCCTTGTTCCCCCTTGCTTACCAGGTATAAAAGCTCGTTTGGTCGGGTAACCTCCAGTTAAATGATCGGGAGGTGGATTTATTGACGGATAATGCCTGGGAAAAACCTGATTATGTCTCCCCTGTGGACCGTAGCGAAGACTCATTAGAAAAATTTATTAAAGGTTTAGCAGCCAGGATCATTACCAGGCTAGATGAGATTGAAAATGAAGCGGGCTTAAATTCTTTGGAAATGATTCCCGATGGAGAAATTCGCTATGAAGCCCAATCTCTTAAAGGGGAAATACAAAGGCTAAAAAACTGTTTACTGGAACTGTAAGGTCGGAATATGTCTTTGTTAAGTTGACACGTTAAAGAAGCTTTGCTAATATCAGCATATAAGCTAATACTTTAAAGAAACTCGAAAGTGTGTCTAGGGTTCCGCGCTCTTTATGATGTGGGCTGGTCCAAGTGACACAGGTGCCCTTCCCAGGGTACTACACCGTATAGGGATAAAAGCCCAGGCGGATAGGTTTCGGTGACGAAACTTTTCCGGCTGGGCTTCTCATTTTTTACCCTTTATCGCAGAAGATATAAAAAGAGTATTTACAGAGGAGTGTGGCTGATGCCTTTAGTTGGAATAATCATGGGAAGCGACTCTGATCTGCCCATTATGAAAGAAGCTGCCGATATTTTGGAACAATTCGGAGTGGATTATGATATAACCATTTGTTCTGCCCACCGGTTGCCGGAGGAAACGGCCCGTTTTGCTTCTACAGCAATAGAACGGGGAATGAAGGTTATTATTGCTGGAGCGGGAGGAGCTGCTCATTTACCCGGCGTTATAGCTGCTTATACAGTTTTACCGGTAGTTGGTGTTCCTATCAAGACTAGCAGCCTTTCCGGTGTAGATTCATTATATTCTATTGTGCAAATGCCTCGGGGTATTCCGGTAGCTACCGTGGCCATAAATGGTAGTGCTAATGCAGCCTTACTGGCAGTAGAGATTATGGCGGTAAGTGATTTACAGTTAAGGGACAGACTGGTTGCCTACCGGGAGAAAATGGCCCAGGGAGTACGGCAAAAAGATACCCGCTTAAAGGAAAAAGGTGTAGCTGCTTATCTGAGCAATAAGGGGGACTAATGTAATGATAGATCGCTACACCCTTCCGGAAATGGGTTCATTATGGAGTGAAACCAATAAGCTGAACAACTGGCTGAGAATAGAGGTAGCAGCTTGTGAGGCCTGGACCCGACTGGGAAGAATTCCGCCGGAGGCTATGGAAGAAATCAAAGCCCGGGCGAAGTTTGATATTGATCGTATCAGGGAGCTTGAAGCCCAGGTTCATCATGATGTGATTGCTTTTCTGACTAATTTAGCTGAAAATGTCGGGCCGGCTTCTAAATATATTCACCTGGGCATGACTTCTTCGGATATTCTGGACACAGGATTAGCTCTGCAAATGCGGGATTCTGCCGATATTATTTTAGATAAATTATCTATTTTAAAAAGTGTTATTGGCGAAAAGGCCTGGCACTATAAATACACTTTATGTATTGGTCGTACCCATGGTGTTCACGGTGAGCCTACTACTTTCGGACTTAAAATGGCTCTCTGGTATACCGAGATGGAACGTAATATAGAACGACTTAAACAGGCCCGGGACATAATTGCTTATGGAGCTATTTCTGGGGCAGTTGGTAATTTTGCTCATCTGAATCCCCGGGTGGAAGAGGATGTTTGCCGGGAACTGGGTTTAAAGCCTTGTTCGGTGTCCACCCAGATTATACAGAGGGACCGGCATGCTCAATTCATGACTAGTCTGGCAGTTATCGCCAGTTCATTAGAAAAGATGGCTACTGAGGTTCGCAACCTGCAGCGTACGGAGCTGCTGGAAGTGGAAGAGCCTTTTCGTAAAGGGCAGAAGGGATCATCAGCTATGCCCCATAAACGTAATCCGATGTTGAGCGAACGGGTGGCAGGACTTTCCCGGATTATTCGCAGTAATGCTATGGCTGCCCTGGAAAATGTTGCCCTCTGGCATGAGAGAGATCTGACCCATTCTTCCGTTGAAAGGATTATTATCCCCGATAGCTGTATTTTACTGGATTATATTCTGGAGAAATTCACCGGTATTATCAGGGGGATGGTGGTGTATGAGGATAATATGATGAAAAACATTTACTCTACCCGGGGATTGGTATTTTCTCAGAAATTAATGCTGGCTCTGGTTAGCAAAGGTATGCTTCGGGAAGAGGCGTATAGTCTGGTACAGCGCAATGCTATGCGCTGCTGGAATGAGCATCTGGATTTTAAGGAACTAGTTCTTGCCGATGAAGACATCACCAGCTATTTGTCTACCCAGGATATTGAACAGGTTTTCGATTGTTCTATCTATACGAGCCAGGTTGATTATATATTTTCTCGCTGTGGGCTAGGATAAGTTTTTATGGTAGTCTCAGTTTTGATTTCCTCATTTAATGGTATAAGTTGCTCATGTAAGGCCTGGATTTACATTACCTCAAAATAAGGGGTTTTTGATAGGGGTTTTAAAGAGGGGGGCTTAATCCTATTGATGGTAGATTACTTTTCTGTGAGGCACCAGGAAAAGTCAGGGCCAGTGCTGGTACGGAAAAGTTGATGGGTATTAAGGCTCTGGCCAATAAGCCCGAGGTGCAGGTAAATGTATTAAGCAGGTGCAGGGAAAGGACATGGTATTTATGAATGTAGATCAGACAGTTATCGAGATGATAGTAGAAAAAGCGGCCCAAACCTGGGGGGAGGCATTAAGATGCTATATGAACCGGTAGATGACAAATTTAAAGATGAGTGTGGGGTTTTTGGAATTTTTCTTAATGATCCCGAAAATGATACTGATGCGGCCCGGATAACCTTTTACGGACTTTATGCTTTACAACATCGTGGACAGGAGAGTGCCGGGATTGCGGCTTCTGATGGGCATAGAATACAATTGCAAAAAGGTGTGGGACTGGTTTCCGAGGTAATTAACCCGGATCATATCCGCAATCTAACCGGGCATATTGCCATAGGACATGTTCGCTATTCCACTACGGGGCAAAGCGGATTAGTAAATTCCCAGCCGCTGGTTTTCCATTATCTTAATGGTATGGTTGCCCTGGCCCATAATGGTAATTTGACTAATACAGTGGAAATGCGCAAGCGCCTAGCTACCTATGGATCAGTATTTCAGACTACTACTGATACGGAAATCGTAGCCAACCTTCTGGCTCGTTACTCGCAAGACAAAATGGAAGATGCCCTGGCTAAATGTATGATAGATATGAAAGGGGCCTTTGCTTTGGTGATCATGACTGAAGAGGCTCTGGTAGGGGTGCGTGATCCCATGGGTATTCGTCCCCTTTGTTTGGGTAATCTAAATGGGAGCTATGTTTTAGCTTCAGAGTCGGCCGCCCTGGATACTATCGGGGCTGAATTAATTCGTGATGTAAAACCGGGGGAAATTGTAGTAATTAACCGTGATGGTATTCAGTCTATCCAGGTTATAAATTCACCACGTAATGCGCACTGTGTTTTTGAGTATATATACTTTGCCCGTCCTGATAGCACTATCGATGGCATGAATATCTATAAAAGCCGCCGGGAAATGGGTAAACAGCTAGCCCGTGAATGTTCTGATATTGAGGCTGATCTGGTTATTTCGGTACCAGATTCGGGAACTGCATCAGCCCTGGGGTTTGCTGAAGAAGCCGGGCTTCCTTTTGAGGAAGGTCTGATGAAGAACCGTTATGTGGGCCGGACTTTTATACAACCTACGCAGAAGATGCGTGAACTAGGTGTAAGACTAAAGTTAAATGCTATTGCGCAAATCGTAACCGGAAAAAGAATTATCATGGTGGATGATTCGATTGTAAGGGGAACCACTAGCAAAAAGATAATAAAGATGCTCCGCGATGCCGGTGCCCTGGAAGTGCATATGGCAGTGGCATCACCGCCTACCCGGTTCCCTTGCTATTATGGAATAGATACCTCTCGCCGGGAGGAACTTATTGCCAATACCATGGAAATGGAGAAAATTGGCGAGTTTATAGGTGCAGATAGTTTAACTTATTTAAGTATGGAAGGGATGTTTAGCGCTTTAAAAAACAGCCGGGATCATTTTTGTGCGGCCTGCTTCAGCGGGGAATATCCCATCAAAATAGAAAGTTAATAAAGAAGAACTTGCCTGGTTTTAAACGGGCAAGTTCTTTCTTAAACTGGTGATTAAATCTAATTATAGGCAAGAATGCTATGTTTAAGGAGGTTTGACATGGAAAAGCAAGGCTTGAATTACAAGCAAGCTGGGGTTGACATTGATGCTGCTAACCAGTCAGTCGATTTAATCAAGCCATGGGTGGAGCGCACCAAACGTCCCGAAGTGCTATCTGGAATTGGCTCATTTGGAGGCTTTTTTGCGCTGGATACCAATCGCTACCGTGAGCCGGTTCTAGTATCTGGAACTGATGGAGTAGGTACTAAACTCCGCATTGCGCAGATGATGGGGGTCCATGACACGGTCGGGATTGACCTGGTAGCCATGTGTGTCAATGATGTATTAGTTCATGGGGCAGAACCGCTTTTTTTCCTTGATTATATAGCAGTGGGTAAACTTGATCCGCAACTGGTAGAAGCCCTGGTTAAAGGGATCAGTGTAGGCTGTCAGCAAGCCGGATGTGCCTTGATCGGTGGAGAAACAGCGGAAATGCCGGGATTTTATAGTGAAGATGAATATGATCTGGCCGGGTTTACGGTGGGGGTGGTAGAACGTTCTCTTCTCATCGATGGTTCCCAGGTTGAATGTGGGGATGTAATTATCGGTCTGCCTTCTTCAGGAATTCACTCTAATGGATACTCCCTGGTGCGTAAAGTCCTTTTGGAACAAAGCAGGTTAAATCTGGACCAGTATATAGACGAGCTGGGCCGCACTTTAGGGGAAGAACTATTAACTCCTACCCGTATCTATGTTAAATCTATACAAAGTCTATTACCAGAAGTTGAGATCAGGGGTATGGCTCATATCACGGGTGGAGGTATAATCGAAAACCTGCAGCGCAGCCTGCCCAAGGGTATGGGCGCAGAAATCGATAGTAAATCTATCGATATTCCCCCGGTGTTTAATTTGATCCAGGAGCGGGGAAGGGTGGAAAAGGATGAAATGTATCGAACTTTTAACATGGGGATAGGATATACCTTGATAGCTTCACCGCAGCAGTCAGATAAAGCATTAATGTGCTTGCGTGATAAAGGAGAAAAACCTATAGTAATAGGAAGGGTAACCTCCGATCAGGAAAGGATAATGGTCCGATGAGACTGATTATGCCCCCCGGCCAGCTGCACCTGGCAGTGCTGGCTTCAGGACGGGGGAGTAATTTTGAGGCCCTATGCCAGGCTATTGATAGAGGTGACTTAAATGCCAGGATCCATGTACTGGTAAGTGATAAAGAAGATGCTCCCGCATTGGAAAAAGCTTCGCAGCGGGGTATTAAGGCTGTGTACATAGATCCAAGTGCCTTTGCTGGTCGTGATCAATACGAAACCGAAATTTTACGGGTGTTGCAAGAGCAGAAAGTGAATCTAGTAGCCCTGGCCGGTTATATGCGCCTGGTAGGCCGGGTCATGTTAAATGCATTTCCCCATCGTATTGTTAATATACATCCGGCTTTGCTTCCTTCATTTACTGGACTGAATGCACAGAAACAGGCTTTGGAATACGGGGTACGCTATAGCGGCTGTACCGTCCATTTGGTAGATGAGGGTATGGATACTGGACCAATTATCATGCAGGCGGTTGTGCCTGTTCTTGATGATGATTCTGAAGAAGGTTTGACGGCACGAATATTAAAGGAAGAACATCGGATTTACTGGCAATCGCTGCAATTGCTGGCCGAAGGAAAAGTATTTATTAAAGGGCGTCGCCTTTACCTGCATTCTATGTTCTAAAAAGGTTAATTAAGAATATTAGGAGGTTTAACCATGAAAAGAGCACTGATCAGTGTCTCCGATAAAAGCGGAGTGGTGGAATTTGCACGAGGCTTAGAGGAAATGGGTTACGATATTATATCTACCGGTGGTACATATAAAACCCTAAAAGAAGCCGGAGTCAAGGTAACTATGGTTTCCGATGTGACTGGATTTCCGGAAATACTCAATGGACGGGTTAAAACCCTACATCCTAAAGTTCATGGTGGCATATTGGCTCTGCGAACTGAAGATCACCTGCAGCAGCTAGCTGAAAATGGCATAACTCCTATTGATATCGTAGCAGTTAACTTATATCCTTTCCGGGAAACCATATCCCGTCCCGGGGTTTCACTGGCAGAAGCCATAGAAAACATTGATATTGGCGGACCTACTATGGTACGGGCAGCAGCTAAAAATTATAGTAATGTGGTGATTATAGTCAAACCTGAGCATTATATCACGGTTTTAGATGAATTAAAGGCCAGTGGACAGGTGAGTCAGGATTTACGGCTCAAGCTGGCGCTGGAAGCCTTTAGCCATACGGCCTGCTATGATACTATGATAACCTCCTATTTAACTGATCTTAGTGGCGAAAAGTTTGGCGATCACCTGGTTTTAGCGGGAGAAAAGGTTTATGACTTACGCTATGGAGAAAACCCTCATCAAAAAGCAGCTTTTTACCGGGTTATGACTCCGGGAACTGGTCTGGCCGATGCCCGGCAGTTAAATGGTAAAGAGCTTTCTTATAACAATATTATTGATACTCAAGGGGCCTGGGATCTAGTCAAAGAGTTTGAACAGCCTGCCTGTGTAATCGTTAAACATACTAATCCTTGCGGTACTGCCATAGCTGACAACCTGGAAGAAGCCTATGTAAGAGCTTTTGCGGCTGATCAGGTTTCAGCATTTGGTGGAATTATCGCTTTCAATCGCACTGTAGATGCTAAAACTGCTGCCAGGGTAGCGGAACCATTTATGGAAGTAGTTATTGCTCCTGGGTACGATCAGGACGCGCTAACTGTTTTACAGGCTAAGAAGAATTTACGGGTATTAGAGATGCTCATAAAAGCTAATACTGGTTTTCAGCTCCGTACCGTAGAGGGTAGTTTTGTGGTGCAGGATATGGACACCCATTCTTGGGATCCGGCCAATTTAAAGGTGGTTACTGAAACCCAACCGGAGGAGAGCCTAGTTGAGGATCTGCGTTTTGCATGGAAAGTAGTCAAGCATGTGAAATCCAATGCCATTGTTATAGCCCAGAATGGGCAGACTTTAGGGGTGGGGGCCGGACAGATGAACCGGGTCGGATCAGCTAAAATTGCTCTGGAACAGGCGGGGGAAAAAGCCCGGGGAGCAGTAATGGCCTCTGATGCTTTCTTCCCCTTTAAGGATACGGTGGAAATGGCGGCAAAATACGGTATAAAGGCCATCATTCAGCCTGGCGGCTCGATACGCGACGAGGAAAGTATTGCTGAGTGCAACCGGCAGGGTATTGCTATGATATTCACCGGTGTACGCCATTTTAAACACTAAAAGTTGCATAAGGGATAGATTTTAAGATAAGGAGGAGCCTATGGGGAAAAAGGTTCTGGTGGTGGGCCAGGGCGGTCGTGAACATGCTCTGGTATGGAAGATGGCCCAGAGTCCAGAAGTGGATAAAATATATGCAGCCCCGGGTAATCCCGGGATAGCTGAGTATGCTGAATGTATAGATGTAAAGAGTAATGATGTTGAAAGCCTGGCGGTATTTGCCCGGGATAATAAAATAGATCTTACCGTGGTGGGACCCGAAGATCCACTGATGGCAGGAATTGTAGATCGTTTTCAAAAAGAAGGATTATTAATTTTTGGACCTAGTGCGGCTGCTGCCCGTCTGGAAGGAAGTAAGGTATTTGCCAAGGACCTTATGCAGAAATATGGAATACCTACCGCTGCCTATCAGGTATTTGATCAAGCAGAACCAGCTCTTTCCTATGTCAGGTCCATTACCAGCCAGGGGAAGCCGGTAGTGGTTAAAGTGGATGGACTGGCGGCTGGAAAAGGAGTAGTAGTAGCGACTTCTTTTGAAGAGGCCAGCCAGGCTATTAATGCTTTTATTAGGGAACGGGTATTTGGCGAAGCTGGTGGGCGGATAGTAATTGAAGAATGTTTAACTGGAGAGGAAGTCAGTGTATTTGCTATCTGTGATGGCAAGCAGGCGGTAACCCTAATATCCGCTCAGGATCATAAACGAGTATTTGATGGTGATAAGGGGCCTAATACCGGCGGTATGGGGGCTTATGTCAGACCACCGATCTATACTGCAGAACTGCATCGTCAGGTGGAAGAAACTATTATTAATCCTACTATGGTTGCTATGTCTAGTGAAGGTTGCCCTTATCAGGGGGTTTTATATGTAGGATTAATGATTACTCCTGAGGGGCCTAAGGTTTTAGAATATAATGCCCGTTTTGGCGATCCAGAGACCCAGGTGATTATGCCGGTTGTGGCTGGGGATATTGTTCCAATTTTAGAAGCAGCCGCCCGGGGTAATATGGCCGGATGCCGGGTTAATATGAGTGATGAGCATTGTATCTGTGTAATACTAGCCTCTGGTGGTTATCCAGGTACTTATGCCAAAGGCAAAGCCATCACTGGACTTAACCGGTTGAATCCAGGCACACTAGTATTTCAGGCGGGAACGGAGAAACAGGCGGGACAGTTAGTTACTAGCGGGGGTAGGGTTATGGCAGTGGTGTGCCAGGGTAAAACCATGCAGGAAACTATTAGACAGGTATATCAGGAGATTGAAAAAATATCATTTGAGGGGATGCATTATCGACGTGATATAGGAGGCAGGGCTTTGCGGTAGGGAGGGAGAGTTATGCCGTCTATTAAAAATCCCGGGGTTAAGTTGCTTATGGTAGGGGCCCTGGTGGTGGGCCTTTTTTACCTGCCGGTACGCGAGTTTCTCAAGATCACCTTTATTATGGGGATACCTTTTGTCTTTGTGCTAGGTTATATGTTTAGGCAGCGTCCTAAATCATTAACGTGGATTCTTTCTCTAATCCTACTAGCTGGTATTCTGGTCGGTTATAGCAATTTACTTTCCCAGTTACCGGAACGCATTAAAGTTCGGGCCATTATCAGCGAAGGCGGTGCTCTGGTAGCTGAAGGCCACTATCAGGAGGCTATTAAAGAATATGAAAAGCTGGCCCGGTTAGATAAAGAGGAGACGATGAAGAGCAAAATTGAGACAGCTAAAAAGGAACAACAGGCGGCATACAATTTAGCCCGGGCCCAAACTCTCATTGAACAACATAAGATTGAAGAAGCCCGGCAAATCTTAGCATCTATTCCACCCCAAACCAGAGCCGGGCACGAGGCAGCCCGGCTGATAAAAACCCTGAAATAGAGAGGGGAAATGTAGTGGCCACACTTCAGGATGTGAAAAACAGTAATTTAGTACAACAATATATGAATATGGGGAATGTATTTATAGGTAATATCGGAGCTATAGAGCATAACATCCATCATGCTGAATTAACCTCTGCACTTTGCCGTGATATCCTTCTTAAGCTGGGGTATGGGGAGCGGGAGGCAGAATTGGGAGCTATCGCAGGTTACCTACATGATATCGGAAATCTAATTAATCGTTATGGTCATGGCATGTCAGGGGCGATTATTGCCTTTTATTCTCTGATGGATTTGCATATGGATCCGGAGGAAATAGCAATAATCATGGGAGCCATCGGTAATCATGAGGAACAGGCGCAGGGGAAATGTGTAAATAATGTAGCGGCTGCCCTGATCCTGGCGGATAAATCTGATGTTCATCGTTCCCGGGTACGCAAGCGTGATTTCGCTCAGTTTACTCCCCGTGACCGGGTTAATTATGCGGTCACAGATTCTAAATTAATAGTGAAACCGGAAAAAAGAATGATAACCCTGGATATAAGTATTGATACCGCGGTTTGTTCGGTAATGGAGTATTTTGAGATATTTTTGACAAAAATGCTGATGAGCAGGCGGGCAGCCGAATACCTGCAATGTGAATTTGAACTGATGATTAATGAATATAAATTGCTGTAAGACCTGTGCAGGAGGATGAAAAATGTTTAACCCTAACTGGTCAGATGAACAAACTGATTTTCTGGTTAAAGCATTGCTAAGCCTGAAAAGTGAAGAAGATGCTTATCGCTTATTGGAAGATTTATGTACTATTAGCGAGATAAAGGCAATGGCGCAGCGTTTGCAGGTAGCTCGTATGCTTTACCAGGATGTGACTTACAACAGCATTGCTGCTTCAACCGGAGCCAGTACGGCTACCATCAGCCGGGTAAAACGCTGCCTTAATTATGGGGCGAACGGGTATCGCCAGGTATTATGTTATCTTGACAAGGAGATAGAACATGAGAAAGAAAGAAGTACCGAAAGGCCTTCGTGATTTGCTTCCCGAAGAGGTCAAAACTAAACGTAATATGGAACAAAAGGCGGCTCGCCTATTTAGAAGTTATGGGTATGAGGAAGTTATTACTCCGACCTTTGAGTTTCTGGAAGTGATTGAAGCTGGTACCAGCGGCCATATGCGGGAGGAACTGTTCCTGTTTATGGACCGCGAAGGAGGGATTTTGTCCCTGCGTCCGGAAATGACCGTTTCCATAGCCCGTCTGGCTGCTACCCATCTCCAGGAGGAAGTGTTTCCGCAGCGTCTTTATTACATAGCTAATGTTTTCCGCCATGTTTTGCCCCAAAAGGCTCAGTACCGGGAATTCTGGCAGATAGGTATTGAACTGCTAGGGGCAGCCGGGGTCTGGGCTGATGCTGAGGTTATCACCATTGCGGTTAGAACCTTGCGTGAGTTGGGGCTTAAGGATTTTAAGATTAGTCTGAATCAGGTGGGCATTTTTAATAGCCTGCTGGAGGATAGTGGGTTGTTGCCTGAGAACCAGGAGTTGATTCGCAACCTGGTGGAAAGAAAAGATTTGGTAGAGTTATCCCGGGTACTGGAAGGTCTGCCGATTCAAGATGAGTTAAAAGAAAGCATAGCAGTTCTGCCAATACTGCATGGGGGTTTGGAAGTAATTGACCGGATACCTTATCTGGAGCAAAATCGAAGGGCTAGTACTGCGGTCAATGACCTTATTAAAGTATATGAGGCCCTGAAAGTTTACGGTGTAATTGATAATATTGTTATCGATATGGGGGTACTACGGGGGCTGGATTACTATACCGGTATAGTGTTTGAGGGTTATTCTCCTGGTTTGGGTTATGGACTGCTGGGAGGAGGACGGTATGACAATTTAATGGGACAGTTTGGTTTTGATCATCCGGCTACTGGATTTGCTCTGGGGATGGACCGGTTAGCCCTGGTACTTAATAGCCGGGATGATGAACCGATCCGTTTTATAGTTGGAGGCAACAGCCTGGAGAAGATGGTTAGCGAAGCAGAGCGCTTGAGGCAGCAGGGATATATTGTGGAAGTAGATGTGGAGGCCAGCAGCCGGGAAGAGTTAGAAGCGAAACTTCAGAATAAAAACGGATATTCCCTGGTTTATCTGGATAATGATTAAAAGGGGTAAGAGGATGTACAAAGAGCAACTGACTATTGCCCTTTCCAAGGGTACACTTTTAAAATCTACTCTTAAACTGTTTCGTAGTATTGGATTACCCACTGAGGGGGTAGATGAAGATAGCCGCAACATGGTTTTCACTTATGAAAACCCGGCCATTACCTATATTATGTGCCGGCCTACTGATGTACCTACTTATGTAGAACAAGGGGCGGCTGATCTGGGTATTGTCGGCAAAGATGTAATTATGGAGCAGGGGCGGGATGTTTTCGAACTGGCTGATTTAAAATATGGATACTGCCGCTTTGTTGTAGCTGTCCCAGCTTCTTTAAAGGATATTCCCCTGAAAAAACTAAACTACCAGCGGGCTGCTACTAAATTTCCGGTAGTAGCAGAGCAGTTTTTCCGCAGCCAGGGACTGCAGGTAGAGATTATTAAGCTGCATGGTAATATCGAATTAGCGCCCTTGATGGGATTATCCGATATGATTGTAGATATTGTTTCTACGGGGCGCACCTTGAGAGAAAATAACCTGGTGGAGTTAGTTGATATTATGGATTCCACCACCCGCCTGATCTGTAACCGGGTTAGCTATCGGACTAAACATCATCAAATTCAACCTTTAGTCGAAACCATTCAGAAATATGTGAAAGGTGGTCAGGATTGATGAGGATTAAGCGAATCAAGGCTACAGGGGAGGAACTCCAGCATTTTATTCATAGTAATTACGAAGATATGAAACAATATAATGACCAGGTGGCTCAAATAGCTGACCTGGTTAGGGAAAAAGGTAATCAGGCCCTGTATGAGCTGGCCCAAAGGTTTGATGGTGCTGTTATTAATGATGATAATTTTAAAGTTAACCAGGCAGAAATTAGGGAGGCCTACCAGAAGGTTGACGATGATTTTCTATTGGCGATCCGTTCAGCCATAGATAATATAGCTGATTTCCATTCCCGGCAGCTGAGGAATTCCTGGATGGAACCAGATGAGCGGGGAAATATACTGGGGCAACTATATCGCCCCTTAGAACGGGTAGGAATATATGTACCAGGAGGTACGGCGGCATATCCGTCTTCAGTGCTTATGAATGCCATACCGGCCCAGGTAGCCGGGGTAAAAGAAATAGCTATGGTTACGCCTCCTGACCGCAGCGGTAAAATGAATCCCTATACCCTGGTGGCGGCAGCCGAACTGGGAATTGAGGAGATTTATAAAACTGGCGGAGCCCAGGCGGTATTAGCCCTGGCCTGGGGTACGGAAACTATAAGAAAAGTTGACCTCATAAGCGGCCCGGGGAACATTTATGTTACCCTGGCTAAAAAGATGGTTTATGGGGACGTTAACATAGATATGCTGGCTGGTCCCAGCGAGATACTGATTATTGCCGATCATAGTGCTGATCCGGCTTATCTGGCGGCTGACATGATGTCCCAGGCGGAACATGATGTTTTAGCACGTAGTATGCTAATAGCTTGTGATTCCGGTGTTTTCGGGGAAGTGGAGGCTGAACTGGATTGCCAGTTAGCCCAGCTTTCCCGTAAGGAAATAATTGGAAAATCCCTGTCCAATTATGGAGCTTTTATTTTGGCTGAAGATTTGCACCAGGCCTGCCAGGCAGCTAATCAGATTGCTCCTGAACACCTGGAACTGATGGTGGAAAATCCTTTTAGCTTACTTAGCCAAATAGAAAATGCCGGGGCGATATTTATGGGACATTATACCCCGGAACCGGTAGGGGACTATTATGCAGGTCCCAATCATATACTTCCTACCGGTGGAACGGCCCGGTTTTATTCACCGGTTACGGTGGATACCTTTAGAAAGGCCTCCAGTCTTATATACTACTCCCGGGAGGGCATAAGCCAGGATGCAGACGATATTATAAAACTGGCCACTGTGGAAGGACTTACCGCTCATGCTAATTCAGTACGGGTAAGAAAGGAGAAAATAAATGAGTAGTTCAACCAGGACGGCTGAGATCCAGAGAAAAACTCTTGAAACCGAAGTTCTACTCCAACTGGACCTAGATGGTACCGGCAGCCATCAGATTGATATCGAAATTCCCTTTCTAGGCCATATGCTGACCCTTTTTTCCGTCCATAGCCTATGTAACCTGAAAGTAACCGCTCGGGGAGATATTGATGTTGATGATCATCATTCAGTTGAGGACATTGGTATCTGTTTTGGTCAGGCATTAAAAAAGGCGCTTAAGGGTAAACAGGGCATTACTCGTTATGGAACGGCTACAATACCTATGGACGAGGCCTTGGTGCGGGTAGTGTTAGATATTTCAGGTCGCCCCTATCTGGTTTATAATACCAACCTGCAGAAAGAACACATAGGTAATTTTGCAGTAGAAAATGTTAAAGAATTTTTCCAAGCTATAGTGGGAGCGGCGGGTATGAATATTCATATTGATGTGATTCGAGGAAGTAATACTCACCATATTATCGAAGCTATTTTTAAGGCTTTTGCCCGGGCATTGAAGATGGCAATTGAAATAGAACCCCGTGTGCAGGGAGTATGGTCTTCCAAAGGAAATCTTTAATTTACGGTTAATCCAGGGAGGTTTACCTAGGTAAACTAGTAAAAAATTTTGGAGAGATATGCCATGATAATTTATCCAGCTATAGACCTTAAGGATGGACAATGTGTCCGATTAGTGCAGGGAAGGGTCGAAGATAAAACGGTGTATTCCAATTCTCCGGCAGAAGTAGCCCGCAGTTTTGAAGAGCAGGGAGCTGAATTTTTGCATGTGGTAGACTTGGATGGTGCTTTTGAAGGTAGTCCCAGGAATCTGACTGCAATTGCTAAGATTGCTGATGAGATTCACATCCCCTTCCAGGTGGGGGGAGGGTTACGCTCATTAAGTGATGTAAAACGGGTTTTAGGAGCTGGGGCAGCCCGAGTTATTATCGGAACCCGCGCAGTTAACAATCCGGATTTTATGAAGGAACTACTAGATCAATTCGGACCGGAAAAAGTGGTTTTAGGTTTAGATGCCCGTAATGGAATGGTGGCATTAGAAGGATGGGTAAACACCTCCAGCCTTTCGGCGGTGGAATTCGGAGTTACCATGAAAAACATGGGTGTTAAAACGGCTATTTACACGGACATAAGCAGGGATGGACTGTTGTCGGGACCTAATCTAAGTTCTACTCGCCGGATAGCGGTTGAGACTGGTCTAAAAGTCATTGCTTCTGGTGGGGTATCTTCCCGGCAGGATGTGATTCAGATCAAAGAATTAGAACCGCTGGGGGTAACCGGAGCTATTATTGGCAAGGCATTATATGATGGTAAGTTATCACTGGAGGAGGCCCTTCAGGCGGGTCAATAAATGTTAAGTGGGGTAGAAAAGATGCTAGCAAAAAGAATTATTCCTTGTCTGGATGTTCATGAAGGTCGGGTAGTTAAAGGAATAAATTTTGTAAATTTGCGCGATGCAGGTGATCCAGTGGAATTAGCAGCCTATTATGACCGGGAAGGAGCTGATGAACTAGTTTTTTTAGACATCAGCGCTACTTCTGAGGGCAGAAAGACCATGGTGGATGTGGTTCGCAAGACAGCCCAGAAAGTATTTATTCCCTTTGCGGTCGGAGGCGGGATTAGCACAATAGATGATATACGGGATTTATTAAATGCTGGTGCTGATAAAATATCCCTCAATTCAGCAGCGGTTAAAGATCCCGGACTTATTACCGAAGCGGCTGGCCAATTCGGAAGTAAGTGTGTGGTTGTAGCTATTGATGCCCGTAGTACCGGAAAAGATTCCTGGGAAGTTTATATAAATGGTGGAAAAACTTCTACGGGTAAAGATGCCGTAGAATGGGCCGGCCAGGTGGAAAAACTGGGGGCAGGAGAAATTCTTTTAACCAGCATGGATAAAGATGGCACCAGGGATGGTTACGATCTGCCTCTGACTAGAGCGATAAGTGAAACTGTGGGAATACCCGTTATTGCTTCCGGAGGAGCCGGATCATTAGAGCATCTTTATCAGACTATAATTGCCGGAAAAGCCGATGCAGTTTTATGTGCCTCTATTTTTCATTACCGGGAATATACAATTAAACAGGCTAAAGAATACCTTGAGCAAAAAGGAGTACCGATGCGATAATGATGGTTAATACTATAAAATTTAATCAGGATGGACTCATTCCCGCTATAATTCAGGATTATTCCAGTGGACAGGTTTTAATGATGGCTTATATGAATGAAGAATCATTAAAGCGTACTGTTGAAACGGGTAAGACCTGGTTCTATTCCCGCAGCCGGCAGACCTTATGGATGAAGGGCGAAACTTCCGGACATATTCAGAATGTAAAAGAAATTCGTTATGACTGTGATCAGGATAGTCTTCTGGTTATAGTAGAGCAGATCGGTGCTGCTTGTCATACCGGGCATTATTCCTGTTTTTACCGGGATCTGGAGGGGAATGAAAAAACCACTCCGGTATTTGATAGTTCCAAGGTGTATACAGGTAAAGAAGGTCCTGGAATTCTTTTCGAACTTTATGAGGTTATAGCTGATAGAAAGATCAAAAGACCGGAGGGGTCTTATACCACTTATCTTTTTAATGAAGGTATTGATAAAATATTAAAAAAAGTGGGAGAGGAGACTGCTGAGGTTATCATAGCAGCTAAAAACCCTGATAATGCCGAATTGGTTTATGAAACTTCTGACCTGCTTTACCATTTGCTGGTGTTGCTGAATGAAAAAGGTGTAGATTTAAGTGATATCTTTACTGAGCTTCGCTCCCGTCGTTAGTGAGCAAATTTAGCACGCTTTGGATGCGGATGGTCAATTGATTAAATAGATGGCTATCCGCGTCTAAAAATCAGTACCTAAACAGTGGATTATCCTTATTCCAGGTGGGAACCGGAAAGTGTTTTCTAGCTATCAGTAGGGTGGTTTGTATTAGTATGAACACGGATTTTATCAATACGCAAGCCTTTCATGCCTACCACTTCCAGGCACAGATTATCCGGGTTTATGATATCACCCTCCCGCGGCCGGCGGCCCAGTTTACCAAGTATGTATCCAGCCAGGGTATTATATTGCTCATTTTCCTCATTTAATGGAATATCAAAGCGCTCCATAGCATCGTCAATAAACATACGTCCGCTTACCAGAAAACGGTTATTTCCTTCGGCGACTATGGGCGGTTCTTCATGGTCAAACTCATCCTGAATTTCACCGACCAATTCCTCCAGAACATCTTCCATAGTAACTATACCGGCAGTTCCCCCATATTCATCCATAATTACTGCCATGTGTATACGGCTGGTCTGGAATTCCTGCAGCAGTTGATCTAGGGGCATTCCTTCCGGAATAAAGAGAATATCGCGTTTCAGGTCATATATTTTGGTTACCTGGTCATTAAGCAGGATATCTTTTATGTTTACCAGCCCGATTACCTGGTCAGGACTTCCCTTACAGAGCGGAAAGCGCGTGTGGCCTGCTTTACGAGCTATGCGCAGGTTTTCTTCTAAGGAATTGTCCGTATCCAGGTACCATACTTCTGGCCGGGGTACCATAATCTCCTCGGCGATCCGTTTTTCAAATCGAAAAACATTCTGCAAAAGTTCCTGTTCGCTCTGGTTGATCTGCCCGCTTTTATAGCTTTCCGAAATAAGCATGCGCAATTCTTCTTCACTATGGGTAACTTCATTATCAGTGGCTGGTTCAAAACCCATTAACAGAACAATTTTATTAGCGGTACCATTTAAAAGAATAACAGCCGGATAAAATAAAAGATAAAAAAAACGCATGGGGGCAGCCAGTAACAGCGCAAGGGTCTCGGCCTTCTGAATAGCCAGTGATTTAGGAGCCAGCTCTCCAAAAACTACATGTAGAAAGGTGATAAAACCAAATGCCACCAGAAACGATATGGAATGAACCAGAGCCGGGGAATCAATTCCCCAGCCTGATAGCAGCGGAGTAACTAAGGTTGCTACAGCCGGTTCCCCTAACCACCCCAGCCCTAAACTGGCCAGAGTAATTCCTAACTGGCTTACGGAAAGATAAGCATCAATGTGCTCTATACATTGCCGGGCCAGTATGGCTTTATGGTTACCTTCTGCGGCAAGCTGGGCGATTCGGGTAGGCCGGACCTTGACGAAAGCAAATTCAGCGGCTACAAACAGGCCGTTCATAACTACCAGGAATAATGCTGCTAAAATTTTTAAAACACTTAATAGGATATTCAAGATATAAGTATTCATTCAGCTTACCCCCTTACTATTTAAAAACATCAACCGTCAAGGACTTGTCAGATTAGGTAATCTATAGCTTTAATATGTACTGCTATAAAGATGTCTATCCTGAGCAGGGTCCCTCCCCAAATCTCAAAAAATTATAAGTTTAGTATTAAATTTAGTATTGTTTGGTTGAACAGCAGATTATTTTAAATAAACCAGTCTAGTTATTCTTTTATGTTTTTGGTAAAATGTAGCTTGTTGGACCTAGGGGGGAAGGATAATGTTTGCTTTAATTAATACCGCTTGGCCATTAGTAGTTATGGCCTTAGTGATGGTAGTTTTTGGCAGTATCCTATATCGATGTTTCTGGTCTGGTAGAACAGAAGAGCATCGATTTTATGATGAGGGTGAAGAAACTACTGAAAGCCATAGACCTGCCTCGTTACCGTTTAACAATATGTTTGATGAGAGTCAAGGAGCTTCATTTGAGCGTTATCTGGCCTTGCTTTTTGCCCGCATGGGTTACCAAGTAAGGCGACCTGGTTATGGTGGCCCTAATCGGTTTTTAAAGGCCTCACGTAATAATGTGACTTACATCATACAAGTCCAGCGTAGTGATGACAAAATAGGGATAAATTCCATTAAAGAAGCCTTATTGTCACGGGATTTTTACGGATGCGAGCAGGTGATAGTGATTACTAATCAATACTTTACCCGCCGGGCCGTACGTATGGCTAGCGTTAATAAAATAGTCCTGGTAGATAGGAACGATCTTTATAACGAAATAGCCAACTTAAATGCTAAAAAAAACCTTTGTCGAGCTGAGGCCTGTCAATGATTAGCGGCAATAGGTAGGCCAATATGAAATGGAAAGTTAAAGTAAAAATATTAGATCTAGATCTGGTAGTCTCCGGGGGGGATGGTACCTGAACAGGGGAGGGGGCGATTATGATAGCAAAACCAGTTGACGATGACCAGAAACAAAGATTAGGAATACTTATCCATAGGATTGAACAGGAACGCGCTCAACTCGTCGAACTAGGAACCCAAAAAGGTTTCTTGCATGAGGAGGTACTTTCCAAAAGCCGGCTAGTAGACGATATGGTTAATGAGTACTACGCTCTATTAAGCAACAGCTAGCGGGACAAGTGGGACACGGGGACAGGTTTGCTGTCCCAATTGGGACAGCAAACCTGTCCCCGTGTCCCACCTAAGCAGAAAGAAGAAAAAACCCCTGAATATCAAGGGTTTGATTTTTCATATGGTGCGGATGAGAGGACTCGAACCTCCACGATGTTACTCGCCAGATCCTAAGTCTGGTGCGTCTGCCAATTCCGCCACATCCGCATAGCTATTAAAAAGGTTACTGCTGTTATCTTTAACACACTTTAATATTATATGGTGAATAACTAAAGGTGTCAATAAAACAAAAAAGATAGCTTAAAATCTCAGGTCTACCACAGACTGGGCTTTCTCATGGCCCTGTTTTTTATTTCCTTTCTTTTCTTCATACATACGGTGATCGGCTAAGCTAACCAGTTCTATTACATCATTAGCTTCCTCGGGAAATAGGGCTGCTCCCATAGAGACGTTATCAAAATATCCCAGATCAATGATAGCTGCCCGTAGGCGGTCCATTATGGTTTGACATAGCTGGTAGCCTACCTTTGGTAGGATAATGGCAAATTCATCCCCCCCATAGCGAGCGACAATATCTGATTCCCGTACGTTTAACTGTATAGTTTCGGCAATTTCTTTAAGAATACGATCGCCCTCCACATGACCATATTGGTCATTAAGGCGTTTAAATTCATCAAGGTCAATCATAATAAGACTAAAAAATTCGGGTTGGCTAACCATAAGGTCTAATTTATCGTAAAAGTATTTATGGGTAAAGAGGCCGGTAAGACCGTCGCAGACTGCATATCTGGATAGTGCCCGGTAATCCTTAGAGACCAGGTAGTTAACAAAAAAACCACTTATGGTAATAAAAAAACCCATATAAATAAAAGCCCTCAGGTTGCCCCCGGTAGTAATTTTTAATATACCCAGACCTAAAATTGAAATAAAGATAATTAGAGCTAGTTGTAAAATGCGGGGGTTAATAGCAAAGACCAGCACGGGTAGAAGGAAGGCTGGTATATAGGGGGAAGCTAAGCCACCAGAAAAATAACAGGTGAAAAAAATCAAAATTTCGTCCATTAGAAAAGCGATATAACTATGGTTCATAATCCAGGTATTAATGCGGGTAATCAAAAATAGAATGGTGGCATATAATGCGTAGATTAAAAGGACTATTAGAACTGGATTGTGCTGCAGGTGGTCATCAAATGCCAAAAATAGAAGCAGGGCTATATATACAGTACCTAGCCTTATACGGGCCAGGTTTTTCTGGTTCCTTTTAGTCGCCTTGAGCATCAATACGGAGGTAATCTTTGATTGTTTAAAAGAGCTATTTTTAAACATATTAGATATTTTCACTATTGTTCACTTGCCTTAAGTCTATAGTACCGATATCAGTCTATAGTACTAGGAAAAAGGATGCCATTGTATTATGTCTAATATAATTAACCATTTCCACTTTTTTCTGACAGAAAAGCTGCCTAAGGCTTAAGAAAATTTATGGTTTATCAGTTTCAGGAGATTTTAGTCGTACCGCCCGGGTAATAACGGCCCCTTCGAAGCGAAGCTGGAGATTATCTAGCAAATGATCGATTTTGCCATCCGTATTATTAAATAAGGCAGGTTGTTCCAAGCCTTCGCAAGTAAGACCACTTAAACCTACTCCTACTAGTCTTAGTGGTACCTTTTTCAGACCAGAATGGTCATACATGTTATAGGCGGTTGTGAATATTTCCAGGTCAGTTTCGGTAGGAGAGTCCATAGTTTGGCGACGGTGTAAAGTTTTAAAATCACTGGTGCGTAATTTTAGCATGATAGTTCGGGCCTTAAGACCTTCTCTTCGTAAACGGAGCCCTACTTTATGGCTTAGCTCCATAATGGCTGATCTGATAAGGGAAGGATCAGCCAGGTCATTTCCAAAGGTAGTTTCATTACTAATAGATTTAATATTTGTACCTGATACCACCGGTCGACGGTCAATACCCCGGGCCAGGTCCAGGTAGAAATCAGTATTAGAGCCAAAAACATCCGTTAGCTTACTGCGAGGAATAAAAAAGAGGCTGCCTACGGTGTCGATTCCCAATTGGCGAAGACGTCCGGCGGTTTTTTCCCCAATTCCCCACAGGCACGTGACGGGGAGACCAGGTAATACGGTGGATATCATTGTAGAGGTGAATTCCATCATCCCATCTGGTTTGGCCATATTAGTAGCCAGCTTGGCTAAAAATTTATTGGGGCCGATACCTACAGAAATTGTCAGACCGGTTTCATCAAGTACACGGCTGCGTATTAAGGAAGCTATATGACGGGAGGAACCGAACAAGCGGTGACAACCGGAAACATCCAGGAAAGCTTCATCTATGGAAAGGGCTTCCCATATTGGGGTAAAATCCTCAAAAATAGAGAATACCTGCCGGGAAACCTTCTGATAGTGTTCCATTCTGGGCGGAAGAAAGATAGCCTGCGGGCAGAGACGATATGCCTGATTAATGGGCATGGCCGAATGAATGCCATACTCACGGGCCTCGTATGAACAGGTCGATACTACCCCACGTTGACCGGGAAGTGCTCCCACAATTACTGGTTTTCCTCGTAACTGGGGATTATCTCTTTGCTCTACTGAAGCATAAAATGCATCTAGATCACAGTGTATTATATCCATAGCTTCATCTCCGAACAGGGGTTTGTTTAAAATACATATTAATACATTAGCATAAAAAAAGGTAGATGAAAAATAGGCAGTTAAATAACCGGGAGAGTTAACTACCCCCGGTTATCCCTGACTTATTAAAAACTTTTATTCCTGGATTAGATGATTGTCATCATCATTATTAAAATCATACACTTGATAGAGAGGATCGTTTAAATGCTCAAGCAGTAAGGGATTATTACACACGATGTCAAAGAGGTAAGCGGTTTTTTTGTCCTTTTGATGGTCAGGCATTTATTCACCCCCTTTTTTGTAGTGTACCACCTACAGTTTGCAAATATTGATAAAGGAAATGTCATTTTATAACCTATCCAAGAGTGGGTATTCTGATATAATAAAGACAAATCAGCAATTAAAAGTAGCCAAAGGAGGTTGACGTGAAGTTTATCTGGATAATAACCCCTATTGTTATTGTTTCTTTAGCGGCGGTTTATTTTATATGGGCCGTAAAAAAACGGGAGAAACGATACAGTATCGAAAAGGAAATTATTAAAAGTGGTAATCGGGGTGAATATAAGGTACAGGCCGTTTTGCGTGCTTTGGAAAATCCAAAATCACGGTATCGAGTTTATCACAACATAAGACTGGGGCCTGATGCTGAGCATACTAATGAATATGATACTGTTATATTAGGGCCTAATGGGATCTTTCATATTGAAACTAAAAATTATGGTGGGGAACGCGGAGGGATTATTGATATAGATAGTCAGCAGAATTGGATACTACATAAAAAAAGTGGTTATTCTAAACTGATTACTAATCCTTCTGGACAAGTTGATTCTCACGAATATCGGCTGCAAGGTTTTCTTAATCGGGTAGTGGGAATTAAAAAATTGCCTACTCAGGGTATAATTGTTTTGTCATGTGATGATATAACCCTTCGGTTTAATACTAAAACGGAAAGCGACATTCCTATCCTAAGTCGTCACGAATTAGTTCCCTATATTAAAAGCTATAACCAGGGGAAAGTAGTTCTTTATCCGCGTACTATAAAAAAGATATGTAAAAATATAGAGGCGATGAATCGCACTGCTAAGGCTAACTAAATTATATAAAGTTCCTTTCCGATTTCCTGACGAGTAACTTTAATAATTGTATTATAAAAATACTATTGTAGTTATTAAATATATAAAACCAATACAAATAGCACCGCTTTACTAAAAGCGGTGCTATTTGTATTGGTTTTACCGGGATCTAGTAGCAGCAGTTTTGGTGGTAATTTACTATCAGCCTGGGCCAGAAGGTGCTATCAAAAAAGTCCAGACTGCGAAAACCTACCAGGCTATTCTGGGTTTCGTCACCTTCGATAATGATTCCATATGGTTCGATAGCACCTTCGTACCAATCCCGGACTAGATCAGTGATATCAATCTTAATAAAACCTAGTGTGTTAGCTGAAATGGTAGTGCTGCCAGACGGTATCCCATATCTAAGCGGCTGATTATTCCAGGTAACCGTATTTTGATTAAACCTTTCTAAAAGCCGATAGATAGTAGCGGTTATAGAACCGCACGGGATTTCGTTGCGGTAGATATAAAGCCTTAAAAAGGCACAATCAATAGTGCTATCAGGTGGAATTTGGTTACACCGGTTGCTGCATAGATCGAATTGAAGCAGGCTGCGATAGTCGTCTCCGCATCCATTAAACTGGCCTATAAACAATGCTGGGCTAGAGCCAAAATTAGTGTCGCGATAAAATTCGGAGACATACGCATCCTGAATGGCAGGAAAATAGATAGTAGCCATGCCCATATCGTCCCCTTTCGCTATATTCTTCACTATATACTATTAAATAAATAGGAACTTCGTGACAAATGTATACAATTAAAACAGTTTGTGGTAAAGAGGAAGGCTATTTTTTAATTATTACTATTAAGGATTATAAAAAGGTAAATACGATGTTATCTCTAGTGCTGTGGTCATATAAAGGGATAAGGTCTTTTTTTAGTTATAAGGATATAAGGATTTCAAATAATTACTTGACATAGCTAGACATTATAATGGACGTAAGGTAAAAGAACTACTTTAGTGTAACAATTTGTTATTGGTAAAGTGGTAGGAGGTGAAGGCATAACCAACTGGTTATAGGTGAAGGGGTAAATTCATGTAGTGTACCTAGGGCCATCATAAAACATAAGGAGGAAGGAACAGGTGAAAAATATACGGTTTAAATGGCTATCTGTTTTCCTGGTAGTTGTGATGCTGGCTGCATTTGCAGTAGGTTGTGGCGGAACTGATACTAATGATAAAGCGCAGAATCCGCCCGTTTCCCAACAAGAACCGGCAAAAGTTACGGTTACTATTGAGCAGGTAGCAGATGCTTACTTTGCTAATATGCCTGACCATATTTATAAGATCCCTGAGCAGGAGCTTAAAGACCGCATAGATGCCAATGATGATAAGATGTTGATCATTGATATTAGAAAGGCAGAGGATTATGCCAAAGGCCATATTAAGGGCGCAGTAAATGTTCCTTTTGCAAAAGTACATGAATATTTGGACAAATTACCTGCTGACAAGGAATTGATAATATACTGTTACACTGGACAAACTGCTGGCCAGACTGTGGCTATCATGAATATGTACGGTTATAACGCCAGATCCCTTAATCTTGGGTTTGATAAGGGCTGGATTGGTAAGAATAACTTCCCGGTTGATAATACTGCAAACCAACTACCTGCCAGCGTAACTCCGGCAAAACCAGATCCGGCTATTGCTAAAATTCTTAAGGACTACTATACTAACATGCCGGAGCATATTTATAAGATTCCCACCCAAGATCTGCAGAAGATGATAGAGGATGGTGATGATATCCAGATCGTGGATATTCGTAAAGCTGAAGATTATGCCAAAGGAAGAATTAAAGGAGCTATCAATATTCCCTTCGGGGAAGTAAATAAACATTTCAGCGAATTCTCTAAAGATAAACCCGTATTCGTCTACTGCTATACAGGTCAAACTGCTGGACAGACGGTAGCAGTTCTTAATGCTATGGGAATTAATGCCCGCTCAGTTAATGCTGGATTTGATCTGGGCTGGACTGCTGATGGATTACCAGTAGAAAAATAAGCCTTCAAGTTTAATTCTGGACATATACATTACGATTGGATACAGTAGAGGGAAAAGGGAAACTTTTCCCTCTACTGTTTTTTTATAATAATTTATAATTAAATAGCATCAGGCATAGATATTGACAGGAATAATTATACTATAAAAAAATGCCGTTCGGGTTATGCCTGTACGGCTTAAATTTTTAGCGCGGCAGTATTCGAGAGGAGGTATTATTGAATATTCTGGTTAGTGGTGGGGCAGGATTTATAGGTTCAAACTTTATCAGGTTATGGCTTAAGCAAAATAGTAATGATCACGTAATTAATCTGGATAAATTAACATATGCGGGTAATTTAAAAAACCTGGCCGGAATTGATCATTGCAAGGAATACCATTTTGAACACTGTGATATTGCTGATCGGGAAGAGGTACATAGAATTTTTAGTGAGTTTCGCCCGCAAATGGTAGTGCATTTTGCGGCAGAGACCCATGTTGATCGTAGTATAACTGGACCCGAAGTGTTCATCATCACCAATGTATTGGGAACCCAAATATTATTGGATGCGGCTTTGGAATTTGGGGTAGAAAAGTTCTTATACGTTTCCACTGACGAAGTATACGGACCAGCTGGAAAAGGGATTTCCTTTACCGAGGAAGAGCGTTTTAACCCCAGCAGCCCTTATGCCGCTTCCAAAGCCGGGGCTGATCACCTGGCTATGTCCTATTTTAAAACTTATCATTTACCCGTGGTTATCAGTCGTTGTTCAAACAATTATGGTCCTTACCAATACCCGGAAAAGTTTATTCCCCTTATAATAAGGAACTGTTTAAACAATTGTCCGGTACCGGTTTATGGAGATGGTCAACAGACTAGGGACTGGCTTTTTGTCGAGGATCACTGCACAGCTATTGCTACCCTGTTAAATAACGGAGTTCCCGGACAAGCTTATAATATAGCCGGACGTCAGGAACTAAAAAATATTGATCTGGTACGTATTCTGCTTGATCAGACCAGGGATTATTTGCGTTCCCAAGGCCGGCCCTACCAGCATATTGGGGAGCAGTTACTTAACTATGTTGATGACCGGCCGGCCCATGATTTTAGGTATGGCCTGGATGACAATAAGATCCGCACTACATTAGGATGGCAACCGGCCTCTACTTTTGACCAAGGGATAGAAAGTACGGTAAGATGGTATGTTGATCATCCAGCCTGGTTGAATCAGGATTAACAGAGGTGGCAGAATGAAAGGAATTATTTTAGCCGGGGGGCGGGGAACCCGACTTTGTCCATTGACTAAGGTAACTAATAAACACCTGTTACCGGTAGGTAAGGAACCTATGATTTTTAATCCGGTCAAACAGCTGGTATCGGCCGGCATTACCGATATTATGGTAATAACCAGTAAGGATCATATGGGGGAAATTGTCCGTCTGCTAGGCAGTGGACGTGATTTCGGTTGTGATTTTACTTTTAAGGTACAGGAGGAGGCATTGGGGATAGCCCATGCCTTATTGCTGGCGGAGAATTTCGCCCGGGGTAATAAAGTGGTAGTTATATTAGGGGATAATATTGCTACTTGTAGTATCAAACCTTATGTGGAAAGGTTTGTTCGCCAGGGAACTGGAGCCCGGGTGTTGTTACGCCGGGTAGAAGATCCAGAGCATTACGGTATCGCTGCTCTGGATGAACTTAAGATAGTGGAAATTGAAGAAAAACCCCGCCATCCCCGGAGCAGTTATGCGGTAATTGGGATTTATATGTACGATAAGGAAGTGTTTGATATGATTAGAAAGATTCGGCCATCTGAGCGGGGGGAATATGAAATTACCAGTGTAAATAACGAGTACATTAAAAGCAGTCAGTTGTGTTATGATATTCTGCATGGAAAGTGGGCTGATGCAGGAACCTTTGAATCACTGGCCTATGCTAACCAAATTATGCTGGCGGTAAATAATCAGCTAAGTGAAGAATGGAATGATGTTGATGCAGATACCATTTAACCGGCTCTTTCTAACTGGTCGGGAATTAGAACTTATTAAAGATGCTATAAACCGAGAAAGTATTACTGGTGCAGGATATTATACCCGCATGGCGCAACAGTGGTTGGAAGAAAAACTTCTGGCTGATAAAGTATTTTTAACGACTTCGGCGACCGGAGCCCTGGAAATGGCAGTATTGTTATGCGGTCTCAAACCGGGGGATGAGGTAATAATGCCATCGTTTACTTTTGTATCTACTGCTAATGCAGTACTACGCAGTGGTGCCAGGCCCATTTTTGCCGAAATAAACGCCCAGACCTTTAATCTTGACGTTGAAGATGTAGCCCGCCGGATTAACCATAATACCCGGGCTATTATTCCTGTGCATTATGCTGGTGTAGCTTGTGATATGGATGCCCTGCTAAACTTGGCTAGATCCCGGGATATAACTATCATAGAGGATGCTGCTCAGGCATTAAATGCCACCTATAAAGGATCCTACCTGGGGACCATAGGGGAGTTAGGCTGTTACAGCTTTCACGGTACGAAAAACTATACCTGTGGGGAAGGGGGAGCTTTGGTGATAAACCAGGCTGAGCTTAAAGAACGGGCGGAAGTTATATGGGAAAAAGGTACTGATCGGCAGCGCTTTCTGGCTGGTGAGGTTGATCGCTATACCTGGAGGGATATCGGATCCAGTTTTGCTCCCTCAGATATCCTGGCAGCCTTTCTTTGCGCACAGCTCCAGGAAACCTCTACTATTACCAACCGTCGTCAGAGGGTATACCAGCGCTATTATCGTGAACTTAAACCTTTACAGGAAGAAGGCTTATTACAACTCCCCAATATTCCTGATTATGCTGAACCCAATTATCATATATTTTATATTGTTCTACCTTCACCAGTTAGGAGAAATATGGTGATGGTGGAACTACATAACCGGGGAATAGCTGCTACTTTTCATTTCGTTCCCCTGCATACTTCACCTATGGGAGCTAGACTAGGATACAAGGCAGGTGATTTTCCCCTTACTGAGGAGTTTAGTAACCGGCTATTACGTTTGCCTATTTACCCAGATATGTCTGATACTGAGCAAGAGTATGTTATTGAACAGTTAAGAGAATGTCTGGAGCAGTTTAGCCATGACTGATCAAGCGGTGTTTATTTCCATAGTTATTCCTGTATATAATAGTCAGGAGATCCTGGAAAAACTTTATAAAAGATTGGTAGCAGTTCTACAAAATATTGAAAGAAATTTTGAAATAATTATGGTGGATGATGCTAGTTACGATAGTAGCTTCAAGGTTATGCAAGGACTACATCGTCAGGATCCCCGGGTTAAGATTATCCGCTTGAGCAGGAACCAGGGGCAGCACCAGGCTACCCTGTGTGGTTTATTTTATTCCCAAGGAAGATTTGTCGTTACTATGGATGATGATCTGCAAAATCCTCCTGAGGAAATTCCGCGCCTTTTGGAAAAAATCCAGGAAGGCTACCAGGTGGTATTTGGTATACCTGGCCACAAACAGCATGTTTTTTACCGTAATTGGGGAAGCCGGGTTATTAATTACTGCTTAAACCGGATTTATCCCTGGAAACCATACCATATCCGCAGCAGCAGTTTTAGGATTATGGATAGGGAATTAGTGGAGAAGATAATTAGGCGACCGGGATCACGCATATATATGGCGGCTCTGATTTTTGCCAATACCCATCAGATAGCGAATCTGGATGTGGTGCATTTAAGTCGCCCTTACGGAAAGAGCAATTATAACCTAAAAAAATCGGTACAATTAGCGTTAACCCTAGTTCTCTACTATTCTTTTATACCCTTAAACATGGTGCTTATGTTATGGCAGGGTCTTTTTTTTGTAAGTATGCTGTTTTTCCTATGGACTATAATCGGTCCTAAAGGAGCAGGACCATGGTTATGGGCAGTAGGTCTCTTAGCGGTGTTATTCAGTAGTAGTATGGTTTTAACCGTGTCCTTTATAAGAGACTATTTTAAAAGAGTTCTGGAAAATCCGGTTAGTTTCGAAATTGCTGAGAGTAAGTTTTAATAAAAATTACTGCTAAAAGATTATATTTAAGATAGGTGAGGAGAATGAAACTTCTTTGTTTAGGTGCCGGGTTTATGCAGATTAACGCCATAAAAAAGGCGCGGCAAAAAGGGTATACTGTAGTGGTATCTGATTATCTCCCTGATGCTCCGGGTAAGAAATGGGCCCATCATTCGGAATTAACCAGTACCTTTGATGTAGAAGGTAATATTCGGGTAGCGCGTAAGCACGACGTAGACGGGGTATTTACCATTGGTACCGACCAACCGGTTTTAACCGTGGCTCAGGTAGCGGAAGCCTTGGATTTACCACATATGATCAGTTCATGGACGGCTTTACGGGCTACCAATAAGAAATATATGAAGGAAGTTTTTGCAGCGGCGGGGATTCCCTGCAGTAAACAGGTTTATATAGAACGGCAGGATCTTGCCCACATGGATACCATATTAGATAAGCTCACCTCTCTAAATTTTCCGGTAGTGGTAAAGCCTTTAGACAGCCAGGGTCAGCGGGGCATATATAAGATTTACGAACCAGACTCAAACATCCTGGATTACCTACACCATACCTTTAATTTCACCCGTGGTAATGAGATTATTGTGGAAGAGTTCTTTAGCGGGGATGAGATAACCATTAGTGCCTGGGTAGAAGATTTTCATCCCTATATACTGATGATTACGGATCGGCCTTTGCTGAATGTAGAACCTCACCTGGGTATTCCAGATGGGCACGTATTTCCGTCCCGGTATGGCCGCAGCCACGCATCCCGAATTACCAGGGTAGTAGAGCAAATCGTATCGGCTTTTAATATTCGCTGTGGTCCTTTATATATCCAAATGATGGTTAATGGAGAACAGTTACAGGTGGTGGAAATTGCCTGTCGGATTGGCGGCGGGCACGAGGAAGAACTGATTCCCCTGGTTACCGGGATTGATGTAGTTGATATGTTAATAGATAAAGCCGCTGGTCAACCAGTTAATATTGAGACTTTAAAACATTATAATCTTTTGGACAACCCTAATTACGCCATGGTGAAGTTCGTCATTGCCCGGCCTGGTATGGTGGATAGTACGGGTGATTTAACCCAAGCATTATCCCTACCAGGTGTAGTTAACGCCGGTTTCTATAAACCAGCCATGCAAGAAGTTAAGGAATTGGTGGATAGTACCTGTCGAATCGGTTATATCCTTGTAAAGGGCTCCAGTCATGAAGATGTTAAGGAGAAAGTTAGCCAGGCCTATAACCAAATAAAAGTTTTTGATTCCTGGGGAAAAAATATGGTGGTGGATACTTCCCGGTCTAATGGCTATTATCAAATTTATAAGGAGAGCAAGCTATGTTAAAAAAACCTACGATTGTTTTAATGATCCTAGCAGTTTTTTTACTGGTAACCCTGGGAGGATGCCAAGCATCTACTCCTCAGCCGCAATCAACTAATACTGCTAATGAAACTACTGTCACTATCGCCATTCAATATGGACTTGCTTATGCTCCCCTGCAGATCGTAAAAGAAAAAGAACTGCTGGAAAAATATTTACCGGGCGTAAAGGTAGTATGGAAACAATTAGGCACCGGGCCGGTTATACGTGATGCGATGGTTACTGGAGAAGTTGATATTGGCTTTATGGGGGTGTCACCTTTTCTAATTGGCTGGGATAAGGGAGCAGAATGGAAAATTGCTGTAGCTTCTGGAAGCCAGCCTTTAGGTTTGCTGACCTATAGGGAAAATATTAAGATTCTGGCCGATTTTAAATCTGGGGATCGAATCGCTACCCCGGCCTTAGCCAGTATACAGCATATTCTATTGTCAATGCAGGCGGAAAAAGAACTGGATAATGCCCGGGCATTAGATAACCTGCTGGTCTCGGTAACTCATCCGGATGCTGCGGTTGGTTTATTAGGGAAAAAGGATATTACCGCCCATTTTTCTTCTCCTCCTTATCTTTTCAAGGAGCTGGATGATCCACAGATAAAACAGATCCTCGATGGTGAGGATGCTTATGGTGGAGAATTTACGTTTATTTACGGTGTAGCTACTGATAAATTTCATGATAGCAACCCGGCAGCCTATAGTGCTTTTGTCGGTGCATTTAATGAGGCCGTAGCGTTTATCAATAATAATCCTCGTGAGGCTGCTCGTTTATTGGCCCCCCGTTATAATTTAAGTGAAGAGCAGACCTATCGTTACCTTACCTGGAAGGGAACTAATTATACCAGTACCCCTTATGGATTAATGGGCATGGCTGAGTTTATGCACCGTTATGGTTTTATTAGCAAAATGCCTCAGGATCTTTCCGAAATAGCTTTTGAAAATGTCCAGGCGATGGTGGGTAAACGATATGGAGAATTATCGGCGGTGGAGAAATTACAATGGAGAAATGGTGAACCTGGTGAAAATATCAAACCATAACGGACTGCAAAAATTCATATTTGTAATTCTGCTTATACTGGCCTGGGAAATCACTGCTCGGGCTGGATTGTTCAACCAGTTGGTGTTCCCTTCTTTTTCATCGATTGGGGCTGTTTTTGCGGAACAGGTAGCCAGTGGTTTCCTGCCTCGCGTAACGTTATATTCTCTGGGCTTAATACTGAAAGGATTGGGAATATCACTAGTGCTTGCCATAGTACTAAGTTTTTTATCTACTCTATCCAGGTTAGCGGAAAACATGGTGGATGTACTAAACTCCATCCTTCATCCTCTGCCAGGTATAGCTCTTTTACCGGTAGCCATGCTCTGGTTTGGATTAAGTGAGGCTAGTATAATATTTATCATTGTGCACTCGGTGCTTTGGCCCATGGTGTTGAATTTTATTACCGGTTTTAAGTCTATTCCCAGGATATACATGGAGGTAGGACAGAATTATGGCTTAAAGGGATTCCGGTTATTAACTGAAATCATGTTACCCTCCTCACTGCCCTATTTGCTTTCCGGGATAAAAATTGGTTGGGCGCGGGCCTGGCGTGCTGCCATAGCCGGGGAAATGGTATTTGGTGCGGTAGGAACCGCCGGAGGCTTAGGCTGGCAAATTTTCAAAACTCGTTATGACTTTGATATTACTGGAACCTTTGCTGCTTTATTGGCCATAACCATTATAGGGGTGCTGGTAGAAGAACTATTTTTTAAAAGCATTGAAAAGGCTACCGTTAAAAAATGGGGTATGAGTGTTTGAGCTTTAAATTAAACTTAAGGTATGCTGTAAAGCTAATGGCAGTAATTAACTTGGTTTAAGTGGCTTCGTTTTAAGCAGTTCTATTTAGACAGGCTTGGTAGGGGATATGTTTTCAGGAGGAGTTAAAGAATGTTAGAACTGGTCCGGGTAGATAAATCTTTTAACAGCCACGGAATGGACCAACAGGTACTTAATGATATAAATCTAAATGTGCCCGCGGGTGATTTTTTATGCATACTAGGCCCTTCCGGTTCCGGGAAAACTACCTTGTTACGATGTATTGGCGGATACGAGAAGATTACCGGAGGGAGTATTTATGTAAAGGGAAAAGAGATTACTTCACCAGGCATTGATCGTATTATGGTTTTTCAGGGATTTGAGCAGCTTTTTAGCTGGAAAACAGTGGCCGGTAATATTGAATATCCCCTTAAGATTAATAAGGTAAGAAAAGAAGATCGCATTAAAAGTGTAGCCTACTACCTGGAGATGGTTGGATTAACGGATTTTGCCCATTATTATCCGCACCAGCTATCTGGGGGGATGAAGCAGAGAACAGCTTTAGCCCGGGCTCTTGCCCTGGAACCCCAGGTACTGCTCATGGATGAACCATTTGCCAGCCTGGATGCTCAGACCCGTAATATCTTGCAACATGAACTCATTAAGTTATGGAAAAAAACCGGATCGACTATCTTATTTGTTACCCATGATATTGAGGAAGCTATTTTATTATCTGAGCGCATATTGGTAATCTCTAAGGAGGGGAGAATAATCAGGATTATTGATAATAACCTGCAACGTCCTCGCAAGCCTAGTATGATGGGGTTTGCTGCTTTATGGGATGAGGTGTATCAATATCTGGGCAACGTCCCCCGGAGGTCATGATGTCCAACCGGCTAAAGTTCTGGCTTAAGTTACTAGTAAGTATGACTTTGCTAGTATTAATACTGAGCCAGGTAAATCTATCCGTTATTATTAAACAGGTACAAGGGTTGCCTGTTTTTAAGTTGATCAGTGTATGGGGGCTATCTTTTCTATTTTTAACCATTGCTGCTGGGCGTTCCTGCCTGCTGGTGGCTAAACGGTGCAGAGTTAATATTTCCCTCCTGCAATCCTACCGTTTTTATCTTACCGGACTATTTTACAACCAGCTTCTCCCCACCAGTATTGGTGGAGATCTGGTACGCATTTATATGATTGACGGTTTCGTTGGCGACCTATATGGTAGTAGCTCTACGGTTTTTATAGAAAGGTTTAGTGGGCTGCTGGCTACCTTAATGATTTCTTTAGCAGCAGCCGGAGTTCTTTATTATTATCTCCAGGTTAGAGTATACATTAATTATGTTGTGGTGGTTTTAATATTGGCTGCCATAGCCGGGTTTTTAGTTATGCACCCGGCAACCAGAAAGGTACTGCAAAGATCCGGACCTTGGGTACGAGTTAACCGTTTAAAAGTAATAGCTGATCGGTTTTTGGGAACATTACAGGAGTACCGTTATCATCCCGGCTTATTGATGAAAACGAGTTTTTTATCTTTATGTTACCAGCTTAGTGATATTTTGGTAGCCTATCTCCTGGGCCGAATGGCTGGAATTGAGCTAAACTTCTGGTATTTTCTTCTGTTTATACCTTTAGTATATGTAGTTACTTTAATACCTATATCGATAAATGGGCTGGGGGTTAGGGAAAACACCATGGTATTTCTCTTTGCTGGTGCCGGGGTAGAAAGTTCGGCCGCTCTTCTTTTATCTCTACTTATCTACCTGGATCGGCTGCTTAAAGGGTTAGCAGGCGGAGTGTGGTCTGCTTTTCAGGGGCGTAGCCGTACCATAACAGGAGGTCAAAACAATGACAGCCGTCCGATTCATTAAACCGTGTGCGGCTGCCCTGGTCATCAGTATTAACCTGCTGGTGCTCCAATGGTACGGGGTAGCCTGTTTAGAAATAGTCTGGTTTGTTCTGGCTGTACTGGTGGCTACCTTAATCCCGGGGCTTTTGGTACTTAATAGCTTAAATTTATATACTGAAACCTGGTACAGGTTTATCCTGGCCCTGGCAGTAGGAATCTGCCTGGACATATTACTTTATGTGATTTTATCTATTGGACAGGTGAAGTTTTTACTAATCCCGGTATTCCTCTTACTTTTGCTAATTTATCTTGTTAAATGGGGAAAAAGGGACTGGTTATGTTTAGGGAATTTGTATTGCCGGGCAGACTATGGCCTGGTTTTAATCTTGGGTTTTTTATCGGTAGCAGTTTTGCTGATCATTATTCTCTTTTATTTTATTCCTAATCCGCTTCCGGGCGCCCAGGCGGCCGTGTACCATGTGGATTATCCCTGGCATTTAGGTAATATAGCTGAGGTTAAAAATCACTGGTATCCAGAGGACTCGCGCCTAGCCGGCAATTATTTCCATTATCATGTTTTTATCTATGTATATCTGGCTTTGTTATCCTATCTTACCGGGCTGGATTTACCGGTGGTTTTTTTTCGGCTTTACATACCTCTTTTTCACTACCTGCTGTTAGCAGGTGCCTATTTCTGTGCCTCCCGCTGGTATGGCAGCCAAAGGGCCGGAATCTGGCATGTAGTAATCGTGATGTTCCTGGGAACGGCTTTACTTTCCTGGCCATATAATGTTGCTCTGCGTAATCTATTTATCAGTCCCACCTATTTACTGGCCCTGGTTCTAACGGTTTTTTTCCTCACGGAGATGAAATCCTGTTTGCAGTGGGAGGGGTGGAGAGCATTATTAGTAGTACTTTTACTTGTTTTTGGTATTAGTGGAGCTAAAGGAAGTTTTTACCCGGTTATATTGGCCGGGCTGCTACTTGGTTTTATTTACATGGTGCTTACCCGCCGCTGGAATAACCGACTCGTTATTTTATTAATATTATCTCTAGCTGTTTTTTTAGGTGTTTTTGTTTATATATATCAAGGAATCGGTAGCGAAGGGATAAATATATTACCGGGGGAGATTATTACTGCCACTGATCTTTGGAAATATTACCAGGAAAATCTGGAGTGGTCCCGGGAACCTTGGGGTATTGTTATTTTGATAGGTTCTTATGTGCTATTATTCTTCAGTTTTCGTTTACCGGCTTTTGTGAATCAGGTGGGCAGTATCTGGCGACGGAGGAATTTCATACCTGTGGAGGATATGGTGTTGGTAGGAATGATCCTGGGAAGTTTAATTCCTGCCTATTTATTAAGCTATCGGGGTACTTCCCAATATTATTACCTGTTGGCCGGGTTTACCGCTTTAAATCTGATATCCGCCGGTTATTTACAACAAATATTTCATGAACGTAAAATATCTTTTTTAAAAATAGTGTTGGTAATATTGCTGGTGTTATCAACTGCCGATACCCTGGCTACCGCCGGTTATCAGCAATATGTTAATACTAAATTTGCCGGTATTCGCAACCAACCCCTTACACCGGAGGTATACCAGGCTTTGACCTATATAAAAGATAACACTGCGACTGATATATTATTGGCATCATATCGTTCTTTTTGGTTAAATGAAGACGATTCCCGGTTTTTCTACTATTCAGCCTTCAGCCAGCGCCGGGTATTGGTAGAGGGATGGCAGTATATGTCTCCGCAATATCAGGAAGAGGCTCTAAAACGTTACCAGGATATGAAAACACTTTTTAGTACCCGGGATTGTTACCGGGCTAGGGCTATTATTAATAGCTATGGCCTTGATTATATACTGGTAGATAAAAAACATGGCCAGCGGTTGCGGTTTAAACAGAAAAATCTGGTAGAGAAGGTCTTCGAAAATAAGGAAATGGCTATTTATAGAACGCAAGTTGTCGATAAAAGGTTATAATCAGCGCAAAGTCATGCCTATTTAAATCCCACCTAATTAGTGTCTTTTACTAACCCCCTTTTTTAAATCTAATGCTAAAACCAACTGGTATATGGTTTACAAAACCTGCTTAGGTCGGTTGTTTAAAACCAGCCTATGAATATACGATAGATTTTTACTGGTAAGGCCTATGTGAAGGGGCTAACTCCTAAATTAGAAACCCAAACCCAGGGGGAAAAGCTCAATTTGATAATGCCTAATTTTAAAGGAGCTAAAAGACTTACTTATAGCCTGATAAAAAAGTAAGATTAATGAGGCGGTATAATCAATGTTATATTGTAGTAAAACAATGTAACATTATTTACTCAACCGTTCGAGGAGGGGAGTCAGTATGGGCGTTACCAGGCGCGAGTTTCTAAAGATCGGCAGCGGTAGTCTTGCGGCAGTAGCCGGAGTGGGTCTTTTAGGGAACGGATTATTAGAGACTGGGAATAAAGCCTTTGCAGATGCCGGGCCCCAAAAAGTGGAATATAAACAAGGGGTTTGTGGTATCTGTGAAATGGCCTGTGCTATGAGGGGTAAGCTTGAAAATGGAAGACTGGTTAAACTGGAAGGTAAGCCTGCCGACCAGCATAGCCGGGGATCTTTATGTGCTAAAGGGAATTCCGGTATAAACATGTTGTATGACCCGGATAGGCTTAAAGCGCCTATGTTAAAGACTGTTAAGGGAAGGGTTCCTGGACAGGATCCCGGCTGGAAAAAAATAAGCTGGGATGAGGCCATAAACCGCGCCGCAGCGGAAATAAAAAAAGCTATTGATAAATATGGTCCGCAGTCTGTTATTTGGATTGGTCATCATAGGGGTGTGGATTTTCTAAAGGCTATAGGTAGCCCTAATGATATATCTCATCAGTCGACTTGTAATAATGTTAGGCAACTGGCTACCCAATTAACTTTGGGTTCGGGAAACTATGTGCCCGATTTTGAACATAGTAAATATATTCTCTGTTTTGGTTGGGATCAGATAGGTAAAGCCAAGAACTCATTTGCGCGCGGACCTATTGCGGGAAGATTTGAAAACGGGGCTAAACTGGTTGTTTTCGACCCTCGCTTATCAACGACTGCTGCCAAGTCTACCGAGTGGATTCCTATTCGACCTGGTACTGATCTAGCGGTTATTTTAGCTATGCTAAATGTGATAATATCGGAAGAACGTTATGATGCTGAGTACGTTGCTCAGAATGTTTACGGCTTTGAGGAACTGGCTAATGAAGTAAAACAGTATACTCCTGAATGGGCTTCTAAATTAAGTGATGTACCTGCTGATAGTATCCGCAGAATAGCCCGTGAATTTAGCGGAGGATGTCCGGCGGTTATTCCTATTCATAAGCGGGAAGCAATTCAGTCTCATCCAGGTGGATTTGAACTGGTACGGGCCTGCTTTGCTATGATGGCCATTACTGGCAACATTGAGAGACATGGTGGAGCTATGCTTCCCCGGGTTGCTGCTACCGGTAGTGCCCGGGCACCAAAAAATCCTCCGGAAATGAAAGTAACCGAACGTGTAGATGGGGGACACTTGTTCCCGTTATCTATTACCGGACCCCTTAGGGGGCCTGGGTTATACCAGAGCGTACCGGATATGATCCTGGCCGACCAGCCTTATCCGGTAAAAGTGGCCATAGTATACGGCCAATCATTACAATCTATGCCTAATCCTCAGAAATGGGTTAAAGCCTTTGAAAAACTGGATTATATGATCAATATAAACATTTACCCGGATGAAATGGCAACTATAGCTGATCTAGTTCTTCCCGAACCTACCTATCTGGAAAGAGCCGATGTAGCAGTACGTATTACTAATGCTCGTTTTCCCCAGATCGCTTTGGCAGAACCTATGATCAAACCGCTTTATGATACTAAAGATGCTGATGAAATCAAACACCTAATTGCCAAAAAACTAGGAATTGAACAATACCTGCCTCCTGCTGGTAAAAAAGCATTAGATGCCAAGCTCAAACGTTATCGCTTAACTTTTGATCAAGCTATTAAAAAGGGTGGCTTGATTAGCCAGCGTAAGGATTTTGTACCGTTAAATTTAAATGAACTTAAAACTGAAAGCGGTAAGATTCAGATATATTCTCCTAAGTTAGCGGAAATGGGATATCACCCGCTACCGTGGTTTGATGAAAGTTGGGTATTGCATCCCAAGGCTAAGGATGAGTTTTATCTGGTCACTACCCGGCCGCCTACCCATCGCCATGCTAAGACTCATAATTTAAAGTGGCTGCACGAGATTAATCCCCAAGGCGTTATCTATATGAACACCCGAAGAGCTAAAAGCCTGGGAATTAAAGATGGCGATACTATTGAATTGAGTACTCCTTATGGTAAAGGCCAGGGTGAAGTTAAATTAACTGAAGGTTTACGGCCTGATACCATAAGTTTTCCGCATGGTTTTGGGCAAAAATCCCAGCTGATGAAACTGGCCTATAACGACGGAATGAATGATGGTGACATAATGCCGGCCTATGCCAAAGAAATAAGCCTCAAGATGAAGGATCCTACTGGAGCCTGCTTGGACTGTCATGTACTTGTCAAAGTCAGAAAGGTGTGATAGGCATGACACAACTAACTATAGACCCCAATTTATTATGGGCAGCCCGGGAAGTTTTTCGTTATCCGGAAAGAGAAATCTTTCTATATTACCGGGAAGATATTTTATCGTTGATAAAATGGGCAGGAAAGTATGGTCAATCAGGCCTGGAAGAATTAGAGGATTTATTGCGGTCAAAGGATCCTGATTGTGGCCCATTGAAAATTGATTTTACCGGATTGTTTATAAATGGTTTTCCTGCTGCCCGGGCTCATCCCTTTGCTGGCTGGTATCTGGGAGATGGTGAGATTTTTGGTTCTACTGATGAAAAAACTCGCCGTTTCTATAGCCGGTATGGCATAACTATGGAGGAATCACAGGCTGAACTACCTGCAGATCACATAATGGTGGAACTAGAGTTTTTAGCTGCTATGGCAGAAGATTATATCCATACCGGGTTTAATCAGTATCTGCAAGCCCTGCAGGAAATGATGAATCAACATTTAAGCACCTGGATATTTACCTTTTTGCAGACTATGCATGATGAGGCTCATACAGATTATTACCGGAAAATGGCCCAGGTAATTATGTTGCTTTTCTATAAGCTCGAGGAGGAATTGAAGGGGGTGGCTCTAGTTGGCTGAAAAAAGGAAAAAAAGATACGGAAAAATCGTGGATATGAATAAATGTGTAGGCTGCCATGCCTGCAGTGTTGCCTGTATAGCTGAAAACAAAGTGGCGGACGGTAAATTTAGAACTCGTATTATCGAACATGAGGAGGGAACTTTCCCCAACGTATATCGGTATACGGAAAAATGGTCCTGTAACCATTGCCAGGATGCCCCATGTGTGGATGCCTGCCCGACCAAAGCGTCCCACTATACCGAATGGGGAACTGTAGAGGTAAAGCCGGAACTATGCATTGGATGTGGTTATTGTGTGCTGGCGTGCCCGTACCGGGTGCGGATGATGGATGACCGCCATGATGGGGGACTACCGGTAAAATGCACTTTGTGTGTGCACCGGCTGGAAAAGGGGCTTAAACCTGCCTGTGAGGAAACCTGCATAGCGGGTGCGATCATAACCGGTGATTTAAATGATCCCAAGAGTGAAATTAATAAATGGATGGCGAAGGGTGCAGTAGAACGGCGGCCGGATCTGGCCACTCGTCCTAATGTATTCGTCATACCCTACCGGAGGTGATTGTGATGGAACATTTGTTTACATGGAATTATCTTATTGCTATTTACCTGTTTACGGCGGGGCTTTCTTCTGGTGCAGCTGTAATAGCCTCAATAGGCGACATCATTAATAATACTGATGACAGGATCAAACGACTGGGAGCATACTTGGCTCCGTTTCCAGTGATGCTGGGACTAGCCTGTCTGGTAGGAGACTTGCATCGCCCCTTAAACTTTTACCAGGTATTGATTCATTATCATGTTACTTCGGTAATGTCCTGGGGAGCATTTTTCCTGCTGGTATTTCCGATTATTTCTTTAATTTATGCGGGAATGGTTTACTTTAATTATTCCGGAGTATTACGTAAAGTATTCGCCTGGCTGGAACTGGTTTTAGGAGCAGCTATCGGTATTTATGCCGGCCTCCTGCTGGCAGCTATCTACAACAACCCGGTATGGAGTAATCCTTTAATAGCGTTCCTATTTTTCGTCTCCGCCTTATCTACCGGTTTATGTATGATTATTATCGGTGGCAAGATATGGGACCAGCTAGAAAAGAAGGTCCTGCGGCGGATTATACCTGAACATTTATTACCCCGTCCGCTTAGCTTAAACCTGGATCATAATATTACCCGCCGTTTAATAGCTATTGATGCAGTGATAATTGTAATTGAGCTCTTGGTAATATCAACCTTAATTATCAGTTATGCACTAAGGCCCACGGGAGAAATAGCTCTAGGTGCCATAATAACCGGTGGATACTATTTAGGGTTCTGGATCGGAGTAGTAATAATAGGTTTAACCTTACCTTTAATACTGGGGATTATGGAATTACGCAATGGTTTATCCAAAGAAGTCGCCCACCTGGTGTCCTGGGTTGAACCGGTGCTGGTATTGACGGGAGGATTTATACTTCGCTGGGTAATCGTTTATGGAGGACAAATGGTTTATCCTATACTAACTTTTTATCGATAAAAAAATTTGTCGGGGGCAGGGTAACACCTGCCCTTTGTGACTTCCTAAGATTAAATAAGATCCACAAGAGGTAATGTTTAAGTTACAATAGGGAATGGGTTGGGATAGTTATGTTTAAGGCTCTACTCGGTTTCTATAAGGACTTTATAAAATGTTGGGGCAAACTGTAAATTACTTGCCCCGGGATAGAGGAGAAATTTATTAAATGGAAATAGACCGAAAAAGCCCAATACCAATATATGTTCAATTAAAAGAGCAAATTAAATTTGCCATAGAAACCGAGCAATACGCTGTTGGTGACCAATTACCTACAGTACGACAGCAGGCAGTAGAGTTTAAAATCAATCTTAATACCGTGCGTAAGGTATATCATGAGCTTGAGGAGGAGGGATATATCTCCACTCAACAAGGGAAAGGCACGTTCGTATGTGGCATTCCCTCCCGAGAAGAAAAAGATGGGGATCGGCTTATGCGGATGGACCGGCTTCTTGACAACCTGCTGGCTCAAGGGTATGCTCTAGGGTTTACTGCCAGCGAAATCCTGGACTTATTGGCGACTAAGGTCAAGTAAAACAAAGGGGTAATAGTATGGACAACGAAGTAAGCGAAGAAAGGGCGGGCTATGTATACAATGCTGACAATAGCCGCCAAAACCGCCGGGGTAAATTGCTAGGGTTCTGGATTTTGATCTTATTAGGTATGGCCGGATTCTATATTTGGAACCGGACTGGTATCGTAGCCTGGGCGATTATACTGGTGCTGGTGGGAATTTTACTGGCCAGTACTATTAAAATTGCTCATGAATGGCAGCGGGCGGTGGTCTTACGCCTGGGACGCTTTTATAAAGTAGCCGGGCCGGGGCCCTTTGTACGTATTCCGGTGATCGATCACATTACCTGCTGGATAGATCAGCGCATGCGTACCACTTTTTTTGCAGCGGAAAAAACCCTCACCCGGGATAATGTCCCGGTAAATGTTGATGCGGTTATGTTCTGGGTTGTATGGGATCCGGAAAAAGCTGCTCTAGAGGTAGGTAATTACCAGGAAGCGGTTATATGGGCAGCCCAAACTGCTTTACGTGATATTATCGGCAAAACCGAGCTTTCAGAAATGCTGGCTGGAAGGGAACGCCTGGATGAAGAACTACAAAAAATGATTGATGATCGCACTGAGGAATGGGGAGTGGCAGTTCGTTCGGTAGAAATACGTGATGTGGTTATCCCCAAAGATTTGCAGGATGTTATGTCGCGTGAAGCTCAAGCGGAACGGGAGCGGCGGGCTAGGACTATTCTGGCACAGGCGGAGAGAGAAATAGCCGATAATTTTCTAATGGCGGCCAGTAAATACGAAAAAAGCGACATCGCATTTCGCCTGCGGGCTATGAATTTACTATATGAAAGTATTAAGGATAATGGCGGCCTAGTAGTAGTACCAGGTGGTTATGATTTCGAATTTAACGCCCTGGCAGGCTTAACAACCTATGACCAGTTGACTGGTATGAAGAAAAAGAGAGAAAAAGAGCAAGAGAAAGGCCAGAAGGATCAACTAACCTCAGAGGCTGATGATAAAAAAGAATAATATTAAAGGGGGCTGAACCATTATATTGGTTAACCCCCTTTGTTTTTATACTGCTTCCCTAAGGTTCCAACAAAAACCGCTCTGCTGCGGGTGAAGCAAGAAACGAATAAACTTTTGAGCTATAGGTAGTGGATCTTCATTAATTCTGTAAACCAGGTTTATATCAATTGCCAAAGAATCAATTTCTTTGATGGACATGGTTCTCAATGTACCTTCCTTAAGTTCATCCTGAACGGCTATTTCTGGTACAATAGAATATCCCAGTCCACCTTGGACAGCTGCTTTAACTGAATGAATGCTACTCATTTCTGTAACGACATGAAAATCTTTAAGAGAATAGCCCTGTGGGGAAAAAGCCTTTTCTAATACTCCGTGTATAGCGGCTCCTTTTTCCCGAACTACAAAAGGCCGAGCTTTTAATTCCCTGAGACTAATCTCATGTCTTGTCTTCCCAGTGTTACAGGGTGGACAGATAAGAACTAACTTCTGAATATCCAGGTGATGAACGACTACATAAGGGTTGTCGATAATTCCCTCTGCTACAGCAACATCAACTTCCTTATGTACCAGTTTATGCAGAATAGTAGCCGTATTGGCTATATCAAGTTTAATGTTTACTTCGGGATACTTTTCTTTGAAAGCACGGATACTACAGGGCATAGCATAATTACCTGCTGTGCAGCTAGCGCCGATAACCAGTGATGGATTAGCGGGATGAGTTAGTTGTTGTAGATCCTGACCCATAGCCTTTTGCATATCTAAAAAACGACTGGCATAAGCTGCTAATATTTTACCAGCCTCAGTAAGAGTTACCCCTTGAGCAGTACGATGGAAAAACTTAACTCCATAGTAATCCTCCATAGCCTGAACTTTACTACTTATGGCTGGTTGGGATAAGTGTAATAGCTTGGCAGCTTTAGAAAAGCTACGGGTTTGAGTAATAACAGGAACAATCTCCAATTGGTCAAGGAACATAAAAAACGCCTCCCTTTTGGAAACACCTGGTAAATAACTTGCTGGAAAGAGGCTGTGAAAGTTGTTACAATGATATACTACACTATAACATTTGCTGATTACAATATAGCAAATACCAATGAAAAAAGCAATGAGAAATAACGAGAAATAATAAAACAATTTATTAAATAAGAACGATTAAAAGTGGTACAAGGAAATGGTTATACGGTTCCCTTATACCTAGGTGGGATCAGTAATTAGGGTTATAAAATGGTTTATAATGCGGGCGGTTAACCCCCAGATTACCCGGTCTTCCCATAAATAAAAGAACTGAGGCAGGTAGCCTTTGCGAAACGGATAATTTCGACCGTGAGGAATCATTTCATAAGGAAAATCTTCAGAATAAGCCACGGCCAGTGGAAGTTTTTTATACATAGGCTGGTAATTAACAAAAAAATCAAGAGGTACATAAAATGCCTCGGCAACTTCATCAGGACTGGGCTTAACATTAACATAATTATCAATGACCGCTATAAAGGGGTAAATAATAAGATTAAATGGGCTAACCATAATATCCAGGGGGGCAATTACTTCAATATTCTTAGGTGATAGACCCAGTTCCTCGCAGGTTTCCCGTACTGCAGCCTGCATGGGGTTAGCATCGTCTGGTTCAATTCCTCCTCCTGGAAAGGAGATTTCCCCTGGTTGATGCGGAAGGTTATCGGACCTCTTTTCAAATAACAAACATAGCTGGTCGTTCAAGTCTACCAGGGGCAGTAGTACCGCCGATTGAAAGGCTTCTTCATGTCCGAGAATATTAGGATAACGCCCTTTTAAATTCATTATTTTATACTTATACATAATTAAGTCCTCCCATAATAGGAAGCAAGGGGACGTTCCTTTTGCTTCCTTTTTCCGTTTATTTCCTTTGCCAGAGAGCGCAAGGGAAGGAACCAGCAAAAGACTTAGTTTGAATATATAAATATTCCGGGCCTATGTGGAGTTGGGAAGATACCAACTGCTGGCCTGGTGGCTTCAGGGGTACCAGACCGATTCATATCCGTGTTCAACCATCTTATTTGTTAGGGGCCACGAACATCAGTGATTTTCTGTGGGTAGGTTCCGCTTACCCCTTTCTGCCGCTGTGCCTTCACAGGGTGTTTTAACCAGACTTCCCTTAAATATCGCTCTCCATGTTATGTATTAAAACAGCCTTATGAACATTAGTTTTAACTACTGCTAATGTGCATCTTGGCCTAAGTATAGCATAGGATTTTTCGCTGACTGCCACCATAATATACAAAAAAGTTTTAAACTTATCGATGTTGATGATCAATGTAAAGGTTCCTAGCTACAGTATATACAGTATATATAGATAGTTATAAACCAAAAGATAGCTTATAGGAAATAATCGCATACTATAAATATCTTTCCCCCAAATAGCCGGAGAAATTGCACCCTGGACAGGGACGGAGGGCTAATATTTATTGTGGCTGTGAGCGATACCAATTTTCTAATCAGCCCAGTCCTGGTAAAGATAAGTAAAAAAACCCAAAAAAATAAACAGTTTGACGCCGGGGTATAAGCCTGTCCTCTTAACTGCAAACTAAGTAAAATACAGGAGGTGTTTTCTATAGTGCAACTTGATAAAGGAGACCGGAGTATTTTGGCTTATTTTCCGTCGAGTAAAGAGGCCCAGGCGGCAGCAACGAAACTTAAAGAATCAGGGCTGGTTCCAGAATCGGAGTATCTGCAGATTGATCGGGTCTCCCGTTATGGAGGGGGTATTAACTCTGGTTATGATGATCTTCGCAGTGAGGTACTTACCCTTACAGGAGGCACTTTGTATTCAGGGGAATCGGGCAACGAAGGCCCTAATCCTTTATTGGCAGCTCATGATTCGGTAAGTGGTCTGGGTAATCCTGGTGCTGGGGTAGCAGGGGGAAGCGCGTTTATGGTTACCCTGGTTACTCCGCAGGAAAATGTGGAACAGGCCGTTAAAATTATTAAAAGCAGTGGAGGAAGGGTATAAATAAGTTAACAGGGTTGGTGTGCCAATAGTTTATGTAATAAGGCTAATCATAAAAAATTCACTAAAGTGTACTATGTAAAAAAGAGGCAAGAATGCCTCTTTGATGTTTATTTAGGAATAAAAGTAGCACAGTCAGTATCCTGGGTACTACGGGCATTTCGGGGCTGGATTTCAATTCCAGAAGCCATACAGGTATCGCCATGCCCATAATAATGACAGCTATTAACCACACATTTTACTCCGCTAAGACTATGGCTTTGTTTTTCAACCCTTCCTGACATGCTTTTAATACCTCCTTTCGTTTTCAAGTATAGTATGGTTCATAATAAAAATAGATATACGACTCCTAAAGTAGTAACAAATACCGCAAGATAACCTTTGTATCAATTTACGTTTCGCTTGACCATTCAAAATTATACATAATGATTAATTGTAAATGTTTCCAATATAATCTTAATTAGATAATTCATATCTTTCGTTTGTCCTACTTCCAGATTTCATTTAATATTTGCTGAGATACAATAACCCCTCCTATAAAAAATGGCTAACCAATCTTATAATCTAATCATTGTCAGACTCAATATAACAAGATTTCGACAGAGGTGGTAGTATTGGGGTTGGGCGCGTTTAAATGTATTTATTTGCATAGTGTTAGGTCAAATAAAAAAGCCCTCCTGTCGAGAAAGACTTAGTTTTTCCGATGAGGGCCTTTAACGGGGGACATCCTGACTAAAGCCGTTTAACTAGCATGAGCTAGTCATAATTTTTTTAGATGAATAATTCCGGTTCTTTTCGATCAGCAAACTCAATTTCCAATTCATGTTTATGTCTCAAAAAGTTTTCATCATCAAAATACTTGGCCTGAACCGGGCATTTTTTGATACAAGCACAGCATTTGATGCAGATGCCGTTTAATTTAGATACATTGTCAGCGTTGATAGAACCCATGGGACAAACATTTACGCAAAGCTTGCAATCAATACAATCGCTGTTGGTTTTGGGAGTGACTTTGCGAATATCAACCGGATTACCATTTTTATCTTTAGGTTTTATAATAATACCGGTAAGGTGTACTGCCTTTTACAGTTACCGGTAACAATTCATCTTGAGTTGTTATTTTATTATAAATTTGCTGGGCAAAATCACTTACTATGGCCATATCTTTTTCATCAGGTCTGTTTTGGGCAAGGGTATTAGAAAAAGAATGCTCGCCTATAAATGCTCCCGCAGCAATAACTTTAAAACCGTTTGATTCAAGAATATCTTTCAATTCTATTAAAGCATCATCATAATTTCTGTTTCCATAAACAACTATAGCGATGGCTAAGGCATCATTACCCTGTATAGAATTTAAATATTTTAATAGTACATTAGGCACTCTTCCGGCAATAACCGGAACGCCGACAATAACCATATCGTCTTTGGAAAAAGATACCGCATCTTTTCTGACTCCTGGTAAGGTGAAATCAATAATTTTTACAGTTGTTTCTTCACCAACATTTGCCAAAATATTATTGGCTATACCAGTGACTACTTTTTTAGTTGTATTTGTTGCACTAAAATACATTATACTAATTTTATAATTCAAGATAGAGAACCTCCTGCTGTGTAGATTGCTATAGGTAATAGATAGATCTAAGCGTGATTAATGGGAAAGATAATATTTATGGCACGAATTAGGGGAAAAAGACCATAATTATATCATAACCTCTTAAAAAACTAACAGGCGTTGAAATTCATTAAATTTAACCTCTTGCTGCCCCCTCCATTGTTATCGATACTCATTAAATGACACTAACAACATAAAAAGGGGTTATTTTAAATATAAAAAACCCTCCTAAGTTTGGAGGGTTCCGTATTATCAGATGGTGGGCCATCCGCGACTCGAACGCGGGACACCCTGATTAAAAGTCAGGTGCTCTGCCGACTGAGCTAATGGCCCATATTATGGCTGGGGTGGCTGGATTCGAACCAACGAATGACGGAGTCAAAGTCCGTTGCCTTACCGCTTGGCTACACCCCAACGGTAAAGAGAATATATTAGAAAATGTAACTTAGTATAATGGGGTGGAAGATGGGACTCGAACCCACGGCCCCCAGAGCCACAATCTGGTGCTCTAACCAACTGAGCTACATCCACCACGCTTGATTCGATTAGCACTCCCAAAAGTTAGTGACTATGTGATTTTGGATTTGCCGGGCATTTATATCCGAGCAAATACTTCTTGAATTTAACCTTACGGATTAATATACTAGCACGAATATACTTGAAAGTAAAGATACTTTTATTCTTTGATGTTGTAGCCTTTAAACTAACTAAACCGCTTAATGGTGGCGGTTTTTAAAGTGGCGTCCCCGGAGGGATTCGAACCCCCGACCCACGGCTTAGAAGGCCGTTGCTCTATCCAACTGAGCTACAGGGACAAAAATGGAGCGGGTGAAGGGGATCGAACCCTCGCAACCAGCTTGGAAGGCTGGGGCTCTACCATTGAGCTACACCCGCCCGCAAAAAGTATTATACATGTTTTGAAATTGCATTTCAAGCAAGAAATGCAATTTTTGTTCCTTTTATTATAGCGTAGCACATAAGGATAAGTAGATATTTAGCACTTTACCCTGGCAGGTACAAGGATACAGAAAATGATTTCGCTACAGAAAACGGTAGTAGGGTATGAATTCGGCCGGGTTGGGGGAAGGATTTTCCCTTAACCTGGTGGGCTGTAGAATCTGGTAGTACTATCATGGGTTAGCATTATAAAAGGATAATATTCCAAATGTAAGTAAACAAAAGAAAGGATTGAAAATACAGGGAGTTATATGCCATAATAAGCACGTATTGAGAGTAAAGCACGAGGTGTTGTATTTGAATTACCAGGAGATATATCGGCGCAAAGTTGTATCAGTTGATGAGGCATTGGAGCAAGTAAAGAGTCACCACGAGGTAGTGTGCGGACTGATTGCCTGTGAACCAGTTTCTTTATTAAGCCGTTTACATACTATTAAGGACCGGGTAGAGGATGTATCGGTTGTGACCGCCCTGTTATTGGGGGAATATGAATTCTTTATGAATCCGGATATGAAAGGCCATTTTTTATTAAATAGCTGGTTTTATACCGGGGGACCACGTAAAGCCCATCCTAGGGGTACCGTCTCTTATGTTCCCATGGAGTTGCACCGTTTTAGCAGCCGAAGGATGGCTTACCGGGGCCCCAATATATTTATGGGTTGTGCTGCCCCTATGGATAAACAGGGTTTTTTATCACTATCAATATCCTCGGTTTTAGAAAAGGATTTTATTGAAAATGCTGATCGGGTTATTATAGAAGTCAATCCTAATTTACCCAGAACATACGGAGATACTCATATACATATTTCCGATATTGATTATATTGTGGAAAGCAATTGCCCCGTACCAGTGCTGCCTCCAGTACCCCTTACAGAAAAGGACCATTTAATCGGAGGTTACATTGCTGATTTGATTGAAAACGGTTCTACTATTCAAATCGGTTTTGGCAGTATTCCTAGTGCGGTAGCTCATGGTTTAAGTCATAAGAAGGAACTGGGAGTACATACAGAAATGTTTTCCGACTGTTTGTTGGACCTTTATGAGGCGGGAGTGATTACTAACCGTTGTAAAACCATTTGGAAAGATAAATTTATTACCTGTGTAGCTCTGGGAAGCAGGCGTCTGTATGATTTCCTGGATAATAATCTAGCTGTTGAATTCCACCGTGGGAGTGTAGTTAATAACCCGTCAATTATTGGCCGTAATTATAAAATGGTATCAATTAATTCTGCCCTGCAAATGGATCTTACCGGGCAATGCTGTGCAGAGTCCGTAGGTCCTAATCTTTATAGTGGTACTGGTGGGCATAAGGAGTTTGTCAATGGATCACAGTATTCGGTGGGCGGAAAATCTATCATAGCTTTTAATTCGACTACCCGTGGTGATACAATTTCCAGGATAGTCCCGCGGTTAGAGCCGGGAACGGTTGTCACTACCTCACGGGTGGATGTGGATTATATAGTTACTGAATATGGTGTAGCCAGCCTAAAGGGAAGATCTATCAGGGAGCGGGTAAAAGAGTTAATTAATATTGCTCATCCTAATTTCCGGGATTATTTGCGCAGTGAAGCAGATAAAAATATGATATGGTAATTTAGCTATAAGGAATAGCAGGTTTAAAAAGGTTATTTATTAACACTACATTTTAATCATAAATCATGGACTTGTATATGGTCAGAATAAATTCTAGTCTGAGTTTACTCTGATCATTATTTTTTCGGTATTTTAATCGAAAGTAATCACAATAGTAAAGCAAAGCTAATAACGGGCGCTATTTAAAACAATATAATAGTAAACGGTTGCTATATAAATAGTTTATAAGGATATAATTATTTAATAATTGACATAACGATTATGTTTCGGTATATTTTTGTCATACCCTTCTGGGGTATATGAGAGGTGAATGGTTTGAATATATCAACTATCGATCGGGCTGCCCGGGAGTTCATACTGGCTAATGGTAACAGTATAATTGTTGACCTTAAGTATGAATCCTGCGGATGAGGTCCTCCCAGCTATACCCCTTCCGTGAGAATAGGGGTGCCCGAAGATAATTCCGCAAACAACTATGCAATTACCCGAATAGAAGGGGTTACCGTTTATTGTAGTAAGTTGTTTAGTCATACCCAGGGGGCCAACGTCAGTGTGGGTGTCCGCCACTATCCCTGGGGGCAATACCTGTTGTTGATGGCCGATAGGTAAATGCCAGTTTTTTAATGGGGAGCGGTCTAGAAAACTGCTCCTTTTTTCTTTTTTAAGGTATACCAAGATGGTTTATTATGAGCAAATGGAAATTTGAACAAAGTCTCGCAAAGGCCTTATAATGATATAAGCAAGTCATTATACTAAGGAGTGTCAGTGGAAATGTTCGAAGAATATTTTAAGGCCCTAGGAGAGCCTACCCGTTTACGCATTTTTCGTATTTTAGTTGAATATGAATTATGTGTGTGTGAATTGGAACAAATTATGAAAATTAGTCAGCCTCGAATTTCCCAGCATTTAAAAATTCTGAAGCAGGCAGGTCTTGTCTCGGAACGGAGGGAGGGGCAAAGGCGCCTATGTCGTGTGAACCAGGAGTATCACCAGGCAGTATTACAAAAGTTTCGGAGCTTTATGTCCCTTCCTTTGCAGGATATACCTGAATATAAAGAGGATTACCAGCGTTTGGCCAATTTAGATAAAAGTACCTGCGAACAGTAGGGATTTATCTTGGGATTTTGCCTTGCCAGTAGGAGGGCAAAGGGCAGAGGGAGTACGTAGGAGGAGTAGAATATGCCTAAAGTAGTCATAGAGGTATATGCAGGTTTAAACCGTCGCACATCTGGCTGAGGTAAATATCATCCTGGTTGTGGACCAGCCGAAGCGAGACTACAATATGACGATATGGAAAAAAAGGCAGCTCATCTATTTACAGATGAACAGGTTACCATCCGTTTTATTGATACAGTAGGAACAGATATTTCCCGTTATCCGCTGGTAGATAAAACTATTCGTCAGGGTTATTCTTTCCCGATTACAGTAATCAATGATATACCCAGGTTAGCCGGAGAAGTTTCATCACAGGCCATTATAAATATGATTGCCGATCTGATAGGAGATAAACCAGACGAAGCCTCACAATAGCCTTAAAAACCAAGGTACAGGGAATAAAAAAGGAGTGGTTCACTATATTTATGAATATTGTCCGGACCACTTTTGTTGTAGCAGTGCTTATGGCAGGGGAATTTCGTAATAAAAATTAAATGGGGTGGCGTATGGAACAGTGGATTAATCAGATAGGTCCAGAGCTTATTAAATCAGCTTCTCTCTGGGGATATGGTCTGGTTTTCCTGGCAGGAGTTATTACCAGCATTGGTCCTTGTAATCTTAGTCTTATACCAATAATTATCGCCCATGTAGGTGGAACTGAAGCAGGACGTCAGCGGAGTTTTGTCTTATCGGTTGCCTTTACTCTGGGCACAGCAACTACTTTTGTAATTTTAGGAATGATAATTGCGGCTATAGGCGGGATATTTGGAACTAGCCAGAGTATATTATATTATTTCGTAGCGGCTGTTTGTATATGTATTGGCCTTAATCTACTGGGCTTTATTAATCTTAACCTCAATTTTGGTGGGCAGCTTACTACCCGGGTCGGTGAGCAAAAGGGAATACTGGGTAGTTACTTTCTGGGGATGATAATGGGGCTGGTAGGATCGCAGTGCGGTACTCCTATTTTGCTGGCTATATTATCTTTGGCTATGGCTACCGGTCAGTGGGTATATGGTGCTATTCTTCTATTCATATATGCTTTAGGCCGGGGTGTTCCTCTGGTATTAGTAGGGACTTTTACCGGATTAATTACCCGCATGGAAACCTTTGCTCGGTGGAGTTTTGTACTCGACAAGGTTGCTGGTGGGTTGCTTATCATGGTGGGAGGATACTTTATCTGGATGGCCTGGTAGTTAATAGGCTGGCTTGAATGATTCTTATAAAAGTGAATAAAACCTTGCCCACAAAGCAAAATAAGGGCAGGAGGTGTTTTATCAACATGATTCAATTAAGCCAGAAAGAGCAAAATTTGCTGAAGGACCAACAAAACCATGAAAAAGTATGCATTCAAAAGTATACTAACTATGCTAATCAGGCCCAGGATCCTCAGCTAAAGCAGCTTTTCCAGTCCTATGCGGTTCAGGAGCAACAACATCTTGATACTATTAATCAGATTATGAATGGGCAAGTGCCAGACCTTAATCAGGCAGGACAACAGCAACAGCAATCCTCACCACAGGCTGGTGCTGCCATGGGCTATGAAGCGGGCAGCAGTTTTCAGGGAGCCATGGGAAATCAAAGTGATGCTACCCTGTGTAACGACATGCTCATGACCGAAAAATATGTTTCTGGTGCCTATGATACGGCTATTTTTGAGTTCAAAGATGCCGATGTTCGCCAGGCTTTAAATCATATTCAAAAGGAAGAACAGCAACATGGTGAAGGCATTTTTAATTATATGCAAAGCCGGGGGATGTACCAGGTACAGTAGTTAATTCAGCCAATTAAGACAGCAGGTAGGCCTTAACCAGGGTCTACCTTTTGCTTTTTTAGAAAGCGGTGGTTCCGGTGGCGGCGGGGGTGCCAGCCGGGGCTGGTAGAATCCAAGGTGCCAGAGCAGGCTACAAAAAACTGGATTGTCTAGAGAAATTCATTAGATAGAAATAGAAACTGTATGGGGACGGGCTTATTGGCATACTTTAGGAGGTAGTGTCAGTAACCCGGCCGATGAATTTTTTCTGTGTGCGCGTTTATCGAGAATAGCCTAAAAACATGAACATTTATGAAATATTAAGGCTCTACCGATCAATAAGTATTTAACGCCGAATCGCCTAAATATCCTAATAAGAAATGTCTGCTCGGGCAAAATGTTAGCAATAATCCTTTTAAGTTTACCCTCTTTAAACTCCGGATATATTAGCAGTGGATTAGGGGCGATGTGTTTTGTCATGGGTAGAGCTTACCGCTAGAATTTTAGCATCATTTGTAGTACTACTAATTATGACGCGAATTATGGGAAAAAAACAATTAAGTCAATTGACCTTTTTTAATTATGTAACCGGTATTACTATTGGTTCCATAGCTGCATCTTTAACAATTGATAATAGACTGCCTATTTCTCAGGGTGTTTACAGCCTAATGGCATGGGCATTCCTCACTATACTTATGGGTTATATATCTTTAAAATCTGCCCACGCCAGGTTGTTAATAGACGGTCAGCCAACTATTCTGATTAAACACGGCAAGATTATTGAAGCTACTTTGGTTAAAACAGGGATAAACATGGATGATTTAACTATGCTGCTACGTAAGGCCAATGCTTTCGATATTAAGGAGGTTGATTACGCTATTCTAGAACCTGATGGACAATTATCAGTCCTAAAGAAAGCGGAATACCAAAACGTTACCAGAAAAGATATGTTTATACCTGTACCAGCAACCAAAAATATGCCCGCTGAAATTATTGTCAATGGGAAAGTAGTGGAGAAGAACTTGGAGGAATTAAACATAGATAGGCTCTGGTTGGATAGTGAGATCTCTAAGCAGGGTTACCAAAAGATAGATGATATCTTTTATGCGGAACTAGGCAGTGATGGGGGACTATATGTGCTGCCTGTGCATGATGGGCAGGATAGATTATTTCATTAGATTTTTAACTAATAACAGTTGCCTGCTTTGTTGCTTCTACGTAATTTTAAGACAAAAAAATCAACGCCTGATACAGTCCAAACGTTGATATGTCGGGCTTTATAAAGGTAAATGGTCGGGGCGACAGGATTTGAACCTGCGGCCTTCTGATCCCAAATCAGACGCGCTACCAAACTGCGCCACGCCCCGAACTTCTATATCATAACATCTGTTTGAGTATAATGTCAATTACACAAGCGGATGGTCTATTATAACAGAATTATAGAGGTAATGGGGGGGAAAGTCTAGTAATATTACTAGTGATATTATAGGTAGGTTTCCGCTCAAAAGAACTGGATGGAGAATAAAAGGGAGGGGAAAGTATTGAGCGAGATTAGTTTAAAACCGATTGGACGCGTCATATCATCGGTAGAAAATCCTGAAGATATGCCTCTAGGAGGAAAAGAAGCCGTAATAGAGGTTTATCCTGAATACCAGGAAGCGCTTCTGCGCCTAGAAGAAAATTCTCATATTTGGGTATTATCATGGTTTCACAAGGCTCCCCGTCATAAGCTGAAGACCCGGCCTTATAAGGTGAACCCTGATTTACCCGAATATGGTGCTTTTGCACTTCGGTCTATTGGTAGACCTAATCCAATTGGACTATCATTGGCCAGGTTAGTCAGGATAAAAGACAACCGGTTATACCTGGAAAGCCTGGATGCTATAGGCGGTACTCCGGTTCTTGATATTAAGCCTTATTTTGAAAATGATATTGTTTTTTCTCCCCGCACCTCTTATATTCCGGGTAAAAACCGGGAGATGAGACATAAACAGATGCTGCGTCAAGCTATGGCACATCATCAGGAAAAATGCCCGGGAATGGGACTGGGAGTACGTATGGCTTTAATAGCCCAGGAGTATTTTGGACATATAAATAGTACTGATTTGGTAGTCGAGGTAACCGGTTCCTGGTGTCTGGCTGATACTATTCAGGGCTTAGCCAGGGCTCGGTTAGCCAACCCGTCCCGTTTTTATTTTACCCCTTCTGGGCAGCTGTGGCAGACCTGCTGGACTAAAGGAAATAGCAGGCTAACTCTTACATTAAAGGGGGCACAGAAAGATATTTTGGGTGAACTTCCTGATGAGGAACTGCTGATTATCGAATTTAAGTAGTTTTAAGCTCTAAAAGCCTTTAGTTAACTATCCGTGCTAGAGTAGCTTACCCTTTATAGTTATATGATAGGATGCTTTCTATCTGGAAGAATCCAGCCATTAGCTTTAGAGAGTTATAAGTATATTAGGAATTAAAAAGGATGAGATGGTGGACATCTTCCAGTGATTAGGGCCGGAGAAAATATCCTTGCCGGGATGTTATTAGTTTAAAATCGGGTTTTCGGCTTACGGTTCAATGTCGCCGGCTAGTATATCTAATTCGCGCTGCAGGGCATGATTAGTTTCTGGTCCGACAATTCCATCAACATTAAGGTGTTGATCAGTTTGGAAGTTTATAACTGCTTGCTCGGTTACGGGTCCAAAGTAACCATCGATTTTGGCTTGGTAATAACTTAGCTTTTTTAGCTTTTCTTGTAGACCGCTAACATCGCTGCCCCGGCTGCCTAGCTTTAAAATCCTGCCGGTGTAAGCTTTGCCAATGATGACTACCGGGGTCCATAAAGGGGTCATATCATAAAGTTTAATAACATCTGCATTATACATACGAATACAACCATGACTGGCAGCGCGCCCTATTGACTTAGGATTATTAGTTCCGTGAATACCATATCCTCCCCAGGGGACACTTAGCCGCATCCACCGTACCCCAAAAGGACCACCTGGATTAACGGTTTTTTGAATTATGCGCCAATTACCCAGGGGAGTGGGGGTCTGCGGTTTCCCTACTGCTACCGGGTAGTTTTGTAGGGGTTTCCCGGGAGCACTATAATATAATCGTCTCCAGTCTACATCGACGGTAATAAGTATGTTGCCAGGGGATTGCTGCTGTGATGCTCCCTCGTTTAATATAGACCAAATTTCTGGTCCTACCATTCCGTTAGGATATAAGCCATTTTTCTGCTGCAATTGTTGGACCGCTTTTTGCGTTAGCGGCCCGAAACGTCCATCCAGGGTGCCGGGATTAACACCGGCTTTTTCGAGTAATTGCTGCAGAAATAATACATCAGGGCCTTTCATTACCTCCCTGTTTATGCGCAAATAACGACTGGCGTATACCAATGTTTAGCCTCCTAGCCTTTTTATTAATAAAGTATTCATGTGCTCCTTAAATTGCCCCCATTATTGAGCCAATTTATTAAGGTTGGGTAAGACACAATTTTTGTGATAGAATATCCGTACTAGAAGGGAAAAATGGATAGAGGTGGAACAACTAGATGAAAAATAGTTTAAAAGCTAGAATTGTTGTTTTGTTGGTCATATTTAATCTGGCAGTTTTTACCTTTTTTTATTGGAATAATGTATCTATGCAAAAAACCCTTATTAATGACCTGGAAGCCGAATATGCCAAACGGGTAGCAAAAACAGTAGAATCTTGCCTGGTTTCAGCCCAGAAGGAGGCTTCAGTTTTGTCTGATGCCCTGATGGCCAATGAATCCATCAGGGAAGCTTTCGTTAATCAAAACCGTGTACAGCTTCAAGAACAGGTGCGTCCTATTTATGAATCCTGGAATAAACAGCATAGTGTAGCTCAGCTTCAGTTTATTACACCGGATAAGCGCTCTTTTTTCCGGGCTCATCAGCCGGACGAATATGGTGACGATCTTAGTTTTAGAACTGGTCTGGTCCGGGCATTGGAGAACCGTGAGCGGGTAATAGTGGCTGAAGAAGGGGTAGCAGGATATGGTATCCGTTGTATTAGCCCCGTATTTAACCAGGGACAATTCGCGGGTGTTTATGAAGTAGGATTATCACTTACGGACGAGGTAGGCGAGGCTCTCCAAGAATTGGATGAAGGCCGGTATTATATCTTTGCGTTTAATGAAAAAAGTCATGATTTATTATGGGGAGATAATCATTCTCCGGTTAGTCTGACTGATGTTGATAGGGAAAAACTAGTCTCTGGAAAAACTTTTTACCGGTTGACTGCCGATCGTAAATTTATAGTGACCTGGGTGCCCATTAAAGATGCCGGTAATAAAGTTATCGCCTATATTCAAGGGGAATTTCCCCGGGATAAATTTATAGCCGCCGAGAAAAAAGCCCAAAATCGTGCCCTGCTGGCTATAACTATATCACTGCTTCTGTTGTGCGGGTTAATGTATCTGGTATTGCACCGTGCACTCCGGTACTTAAAGCCCCTGCAGTTAATAATGAATGAAGTTAGTCAGGGTGATTTAACCCGGGTAGTGGAGATTTCTACTCAGGATGAAATTGGACAGGTAGCCCATGATTTTAGTAGTTTGCTGAATAAGATTCGCGGGGTATTTTATTCTTTGTTTTCCAACACCTCGCGTTTGACTACTAATGCTTATTTCATGAGTGATGTTTCTAACTCTTCGGTTGCCCAGCTTAAGGAAACGGTTTTAGAGTTACAGGCGGCTGGAGAAAGATTAAAACAAACCGGGAATAATCTTAATGAAGCAGATGCCGGGGTTGAGGAAATTGCGGTAGCTTCCCAGCATGTAGCCGAGCAAGCTCAGAACCTGCAGGAGGTTTATCAAAAACTAATTGCCACGGCCAGAGATGGTAAACAGGATATCGATGGAATTGAACAGATTGTTCATAGTTTACGGGATCAGGGACAGGCTACAGCCGGAAAGGCCCGGGAATTGGAAAAGATATCCCGAGACATTGGCGAAATTACCAATACGATAATGGCTGTTTCGGAACAGACCAATTTGTTAGCCCTGAATGCGGCTATTGAATCAGCCCGGGCCGGGGAACATGGACGTGGCTTTGCAGTTGTAGCGGAAGAGGTCCGAAAATTAGCGGAAGAAACCGCCCAGTATACTAAACAGATTAGTGCCCTGATTACTGATGTACAGACTAATATAAGCAATTTCGTTGGCGAGGTTGAAGCTATGGGAGAAGCTTTAGAAGATGGCAACCAGGCTACTAACATGATTGTGGGAAGTCTGGACCAAATGGTACAGCAGATAATGGCTATTGAAGGGGCTATTATAGAAATTACTTCATCTATGGAAGAACAGAGTGCTTCTTCTCAAGAAATATCAGCCGTAGTTAATACAGTTAGCGAGACTACTGTTACGCTGATTAGTTCGATAAAAAATACCATTGAACATGTAAATGAACAGGTGGAGCATTTTGCTGAATTAGCTAAAATTGCCGATGAAACTAATGGTATATCTAATGAACTACGGGCTATTATAGGCCAGTATAAGCTTCCTGATCAGGTAATCTTAAACCAGGTTAAGGATGATCATCTGGGCTTTGTAGAAAAATATGATTATATAGTGAAACGTAACCTTTACTTTGATCCTGATGATGTTTTCGATCATCATCAATGTCGTCTGGGAAAATGGGTAAGCGAAGTTAAAGATGAAAAAGTCTTGGAGATTTTTTACCGGCTGGCCGGCGAACCTCATGAAAAGATACACCAATTGGCGCGGGAAGCGGTAGCCCTAAATAATGAAGGTCACCAGGCTGAAGCCCAGGCCAGGATTGATGAGATGCATAAGGTTTCCCGGCTGATTATTCAGGCGATGGATGAAATTATAGATAAAATAGATGGAAAGGGAAGTAGAAATTAACATAAAATGGAAGGGTTTTACCACACCTTTGGCGAAGTGTAGTTTTAAAATACAGTCAAGGGTGTGGTGTTTTTATGAAGACTTTAGCAGATAATTCGGTTGCTGCACTACAGTCGGCGGAACAGAAGATACAAAATCATGATATAAGTGGAGCTTTGGAAGAATTATTAATTATTTACCGCCATGAACCAAACCAGGTAGAACCCCTTAATTTAACGGCAGCTTGTTATTTCACTCTGGGTGAATTTGAACGGGCTGAGGCTTGTTGGAACGAAGTTTTAAAACTAGATGAGCAAAATACTATTGCTAAGGAAAAGCTGAATAAGTTTAACAGTCCTTCTTTCCAGTTCTGGCTTAACCGTTACCAGGAGGCTCTCCAGATGGTGGAGAAAAAGAATTACCGGGAAGCAGCGGAAATTTTACACCGACTAATGGAGGAAAATGCTCGGGTTGTCAGCATATATCAAATCATGGGGTTATGCTACCTGGCCCAGTCACAGGAAAAAGAGGCGGTCCGGATGTGGAGGCGAGGATTGGAGTTGGATATAACTCATAAATCTTTGAAAAGTTATTTGCAGCTGAAGGATCAAAAAAAACCGGGTCGGCCTAAGCAGGTCAGATATGAAATGGAGGAACCGGTTCCTCAGCCTTTTTTTGATAAGACCCGTTTAGGCTTTATAGCAGGGGTATTATGTTTAGCCCTGTTAGCGGAAACAGGTATTATGATGAGCAAACAGGAAGCCAGCCAAAAAACCATAAAGAGCTTACAAAATCGCATTAATAGTCTTACAGAACAAGTAACCCAGCAGCCGGTAGTGGCCATAGCAGATGTTAATCTTAAATCAGAAGATAATCTTCCCACGGAAAATAAATATATCCTGGATGCAAAATTTGAAACTAGTATGGCTGGATCGCAATATGATATAGCCCAGGAGAACCATTACTATAATAACGGATTGCAAGCTTACCGCCGGGGGGATTGGAAAACGGCCGAAAGCAATTTATCGATGGTGGTAGCGATGCAATCTCATAGTTACCTGCACCGGGAGGCCCTATATTACCTAGCACGTTGTTATTATTTACAGGAGAAATATCAGATGGCTGAACAATATTACCAGATTTATTTGAAAGAATTTCCCGGTAGCAATTATTATGATGATAGCCTTTATTTTTTGGGCCTTACCTATTTTAATATTGGTAATGCGGAGGCAGCTAAAAATTGCCTGAGTCAATTACAGGAGCTAGACCCACAGAGTGGCTATATATCATCACAGGATTTTAAAACCGTAATGCAATTTTAAGTTAATAGGGTTCGGATCAGGGGATTTTAGTTAGTTAAATCAAGATACATAACCAGACATATAAATAGCGAAGCGAGAGCAGGATCCGCCGGTTAAGAAAGAGAAACTATAATTTAATTAGGGTAATTATTAAGTTTCTTGATTAACCAGGATGGGGGAGGGGAATAATGGATAAAAAGCTTAGTTTATTCATCTCATTCATGCTGGTTGTTATTTGCTTTTTACCTATAGGTGGGTGTAACTCTGGTAATACATCCCCGTCTAAACCATCTGCTGATCTGCCTTCTGATGCAGATATAATCAGGGGACTAGAGGATGAAAAAAACAGCCTTACCAGGCAAGATGAAAGTCGTTTGGAATTAAAACACTGGAAATATGGTGTCAAGACGTCTGGAGAGAATATCGTAGAAGGGGAGAATTCTGAACTGCAGCCGCTTTTGCCCCGACGGCCTGTTACCCCGGAAGATGCCCGAGAATACCAGGAAACGGTGAATATACAATTTGTTACTGCAGATGAAATGGATGCGGTTATACAAGAACTTATTAATCAGGGATATCTTAAAAAGAAGGCGGTCAGTGAACAGGAATTTATTCAGGCCCTGACGGATTATCAACGAGATAACGGATTAGATTGTACCGGGAAATTAGACCGGGCTACGTTAGATAAGTTAGATATAATTAGATAAATAGGGAACTTTCCTAAAACGGGTTCGGGAAACTAAAAGGGTGTTAAATATTAGTGATAATGCCCTTAGGTAAGAAAAAAGATAAAAACGAGACTTTTTTAAGGGGTACTTGACTATTTATGGCCTATTCATTATCCTATTAACCAAAGATAATTTTTAAGCGGAAGTGGCTCAGTGGTAGAGCATCGCCTTGCCAAGGTGAGGGTCACCAGTTCGAATCCCGTCTTCCGCTCCAGAAAATTATACCTCGGCCTATGCCGGGGTGTTGTATTTTAAGCTCAATTAGGGTAAATTTTTAAGAGGGTTAGTCTGGAGGATTAAGGAAATATAAAGCTGGTATGGATCAAAATCATAGATTGTATTGATCCGCCAAATTGACTAGGTTAAGGAGGAGCATAAATGGAAGCAAAGTTAGAAAAGATAGAGAACAGTGAGGCATACATATCTATAGAAGTAGATGCCCAAAAAATGGATGAGGGGTTTGAGGAAGCTTATCGTAAAGTTGTTAAACAGGTTACTGTCCCCGGATTCCGCAGAGGAAGAGTACCTCGTCCGCTCCTTGAAGCTCATTTCGGTAAGGAGATCCTCTATCAGGACGCCCTGGAGTATATAGTTCCCGATGCTTATGAGGCTGCTCTTAAAGAACTGGATATACAGCCGATAGCTCAACCGGATTTCGAAATAGATGAAATTGAAGCAGGTGTTCCTTTTAAGTTTAATGTAAAGGTAGCTGTTAAACCGGATGTTAAACTGGGCGATGTAGAAGGCCTGGAAGTTAAAATTCCCCGTATGGAGATTACTGACGAGGATGTTGAAAAAAGACTTCAGGATATGCGGGCTCGTTATGCCCGTATCGAGGAGAAAACTGAGGCACCAGCCGAGTATGGTGATACCGTTACTATAGATTTTCAGGGATTTGTTGATGAAGAAGCCTTTGCAGGTGGTTCCGGCAATGACTATCCTTTGGAATTAGGAACCAATACATTTATACCGGGATTTGAAGATCAGCTCATTGGGGTAAAGAATGGTGAAAGTCGTGATGTTAAAGTTACTTTCCCCAAAGATTACCATAGTGAGGATCTGGCGGGTAAAGAGGCTTTGTTTAAGGTGGAGGTTAAGAAAATCGAGACCCGGCAATTACGGGATTTAGATGATGAGCTAGCCCAGGAAATAAGCCAATTTGATACTATAGCCGAACTGCGTCAGGATGTGGAGAATAACCTTAAACAAATGATGGCCATGCGCCGTAAAGAACTGGTTAAACAGGAGGTCCTGGATAAGGCTCTAGAGGTATGTGAAATTTCGGTGGCAGATGCAGTTATCCGTGATCAGATAGAGCGTATGAAGGAGCAGTTTAACCAGAGACTTGCTTCACAAGGATTAACATTGGATATGTACTACCAGTATACTGGTGGTAGTGAGGAAGATCTGGTTCAAGATATGTGGCCAGAAGCGCAAAGAACCGTTAAGGTAAACTTCTTGTTAGAAAAATTAGCGGAAGAAAAAGGTTTTGAGGTTACCGATGAAGAAGTTGATAAACATATAGAAGATGTAGCCGGTGGCATGGGAATGGATCCTGATCAAGCCAAACAAAACCTGGCAGGAATCCGTAAGGATCTGGAATTTAGTATAAAGATGGACAAGGCGGCCCAGTTTTTGATTGATGCTGCCAATGTTATAGAAGAAGAACAAGTAGATGAAGAACAAGACGATAAAGGTGTAGAAGAAGAAAGTCCTCAGGCAACTCCGGTAGAAAACGATCAGTAATACGAATACAATATATGACAAAGGATAGATGAGGATATAAATGGGGGTGTATACAATGTCTCTAGTTCCAATGGTAGTAGAACAGACTAATCGCGGGGAACGAGCCTATGATATTTATTCTCGCTTACTCAAAGATAGAATTATCTTTTTAGGAAGTGCCATAGATGATAATATTGCTAACCTGGTTATAGCTCAGTTATTATTCCTGGAAGCTGAAGATCCTGATAAAGATATCTCTCTATATATAAACAGCCCGGGTGGTTCTATTAGTGCAGGTATGGCCATATATGATACCATGCAGTATATTCGTCCAGATGTGTCCACTATCTGCGTAGGGCTGGCAGCCAGTATGGGAGCCTTTTTACTGACAGCGGGACATAAGGGTAAACGTTTTGCCCTGCCTAATGCAGAGGTTATGATTCATCAACCTCTAGGAGGGACTCAGGGGCAGGCTACCGATATTGAAATTCATGCTCGCCGCATAATGCGCATGAAAGATTCATTAAACAAAATTCTAGCAGATAGAACTGGTCAGACTTTGGAGAAGATCCAAAAAGATACAGATAGGGATTATTTTATGTCTGCAGCCGAAGCTAAGGAATATGGTATTATTGATGAGGTGATAATGCACCCGAAAAAAGTAACCGGCAGGAAATAGCTTTTCATTAAGAGAGGTGGACGTATGCACAAATATGGGGACGAAAAAGGACAATTAAAGTGTTCCTTTTGCGGAAAAACTCAAGATCAGGTGAAAAAGCTTGTAGCTGGGCCGGGCGTTTACATTTGCGATGAGTGTATAGAACTTTGCAATGAGATTATCGAAGAAGAATTAGCAGACGATCTGGGCTTTGAATTAGGAGACATTCCTAAACCGCAAGAGATTCGTGATATTTTAAATGAATATGTCATCAGTCAGGATAGAGCCAAAAAATCCCTGGCGGTAGCAGTGTACAATCATTATAAGCGTATTAATCTGGGAATGAAGTTAGATGATGTAGAATTGCAAAAGAGTAACATCATGATGCTGGGGCCGACCGGGAGTGGGAAAACCCTGCTGGCCCAAACCCTGGCTCGCATTCTGAATGTTCCTTTTGCTATTGCTGATGCAACTTCCCTTACCGAGGCGGGATATGTTGGTGAAGATGTAGAAAATATACTACTGAAGTTGATTCAAGCAGCTGATTATGACATTGAAAAAGCAGAAAAAGGAATAGTCTATATTGATGAAATAGACAAGATAGCTCGTAAAACTGACAATCCCAGCATTACCCGGGATGTTTCCGGGGAAGGTGTTCAACAGGCGCTGCTAAAAATATTGGAAGGTACTGTAGCTAGTGTTCCTCCTCAGGGCGGACGTAAGCATCCGCACCAGGAATTTATACAGATTGATACCAGTAACATACTTTTCATCTGTGGTGGTGCCTTTGAAGGTATTGATAAAATTATACAAAACCGTGTAAACCAGAAAGTTATGGGCTTTGGCGCAGATATTAGGACCAAAGAAGAGAAGAATATTGGGAAAATTCTTAATATGATTCTGCCTCAGGATCTGTTACGTTTTGGTTTGATTCCTGAATTCGTAGGCCGGGTACCGATTGTGGTTACTCTCGAAGCTCTGGATGTTAACGCTTTAGTAAGCATACTTACTGAGCCTAAGAATGCACTGGTAAAACAGTATAAGAAACTGTTAGAACTGGATGGAGTGGATCTTGAGTTTACAGAAGATGCTCTCCAGGCAGTGGCAGAAGAAGCTCTGCGTCGTAATACTGGTGCTAGAGGATTAAGGGCTATTATTGAAGATGTAATGCTGGAGGTTATGTATGACGTACCTTCTCGCATTGATGTAACTAAGGTAGTAGTTACTAAAGATTGCATCTTAAAGAAAGAGAAGCCTCTTTTAGTTACTGTAGATGCTAAACGTAAAGTAAATTAAAACTAATAAATTGAGAACCAGTTTAGGAAAAGGTAGTGTATGCTACCTTTTTTTACTGCGGTTTTTTCCTCATTCCCTGACTGTCTCAAGGGAATAATAGTATTGATAAAACCAGTAGAAGGGAAAAAACCGTTAATGAGTAATTTTTTTATGCAGTATGGCGGAATATTGTACCTGGTGCAGTTGTTTTTTGCCATTGTAATTGGTATGTATTTCTGGAATCTGCTTAGAAGCCAGCAAAGCAAGAAAACGGTATTTGTTAAAGAGTCCGAAAAGGAATCAAATAAGCTAAGGCAATTGCGTAATATTAAACTAAGTGAGCCGTTATCAAGTCTTACCCGGCCTGGTAGCCTTAATGATGTAATAGGGCAAGGGGATGGAATTAATATTATGCGTTCGGCTCTATGTGGAGTTAATCCCCAGCACATAATTGTTTATGGTCCACCTGGGGTTGGTAAAACAGCGGCTGCCCGTCTGGTTCTTGAAGAAGCTAAACAAAACCCTTTATCACCTTTTAAAGGGAATGCTAAATTTATCGAGGTAGATGCTACTATTACCCGTTTTGATGAACGTAATATTGCCGATCCCTTAATAGGTTCAGTTCATGATCCCATCTATCAAGGAGCCGGCTCTATGGGGTCGGCTGGTATACCGCAACCAAAACCAGGGGCCTGTACTAAAGCTCACGGGGGAATTCTTTTTATTGATGAGATCGGGGAATTACATCCTATGCAGCTTAACAAACTTTTAAAAGTATTAGAAGATCGCAAAGTTATACTAGAAAGTGCGTATTATAATGAAAACGATCATAACATACCTGCCCATATTCATGACATATTTACTAATGGACTGCCGGCTGATTTTCGGTTGGTAGGTGCTACTACCCGTATGCCGGAAGAATTGCCTCCAGCCTTACGATCACGTTGTTTGGAGGTATTTTTTAAACCATTGGAGAAAGATGATATAAGAAGGATTGTTGGTAATGCTATCAACAAGATTAATTTTGCTATTGAAGATGATGCTATTGAGGAAATTACTCGCTATGCTGGTAATGGGAGAGAGGCAGTCAATATGGTGCAATTAGCCGCCGGGATTGCCCAGGTAGAGAACCTTAATATTATTACCTTGGCCATAGTGGAAAAAGTACTTAACAATGGGCGGTTTGTACCTCGTCTTGATGTTAGGCCCCGGGAGACTCCAACTGTAGGTGTAGTCAATGGGTTAGCAGTACATGGTGCTAATGTAGGTACCTTGCTGGAGATAGAAGCCATAAGTATTCCGGTGACAGCAGGAACGGGTAAATGTACGGTGACCGGGGTAATAGAAGAGGAACAGGTAGGAGGGGGAGAACGGAGATATACTCGCAAGAGCATGGCTAAAGGCGCAGCCGAAAATGTTTTGACTGTACTTAAAGGGCTTTATGGTGCCAATATTAATGATTATGATATCCATCTTAATTTTCCGGGCGGAATTCCGGTAGATGGTCCTTCAGCTGGTGTTAGTATGGCAACTGCTATTTTTTCGTGTCTTAAAGAAAAGCCTATTGATAACTTGGTGGCCATGACCGGAGAGGTATCAGTAAAAGGCTATGTAAAACCGGTGGGGGGAGTTATTAGTAAAATTGAAGCTGCCCGGCGGGTAGGATTAAGACAGGTGTTTATACCAGCTGATAATTGGCTCAACATGTTTGAGAGCTTCGAAGATATTAAAATTACGCCGGTAAATGAATTGGATGAAATTTTTGAGCAGGTATTTATGGATTAGTCTAGTTTTATCTGATTATTAAACTGGTTTATTGCGCGGTACCAGCTCTTATAGTAGAATGGATTTGCCTGGGAGGTGTTACTTAAATTGTTGCAGAACAAACCATCCATAAATAGAGAAATCCCGATGCTTCCGTTACGGGGGGTGCTGGTTTTTCCATATACAGTTATTCATCTGGATGTAGGTCGTAAAAAATCCATAAATGCTATTGAAGAAGCTATGCTGAACTCTAAAGAAATATTTCTGGCCACCCAAAAAGAAGCACAAACGGATGAGCCTGAGCAGGATGATATATACCGGATGGGAACTGTAGCTGAGATCCGGCAAATTTTAAAAATGCCTGGGGGAACCATGCGGGTATTAGTCGAAGGTTTACACCGGGCTAGGGTAGAGGAATACCAGTCTTTTGATCCATATATAATGGTTAATGTAACCGAATATCGGGAAGAGGAATGGGGAAAAAATGCTGAAATAGAGGCTTTAATGCGTACTTTAGTGTCGCAGTTTGAACAATATGTACGTATGAGCAAAAAAATACCGCCGGAAACCGTGGTGTCTGTAGTAGCTATCGAGGAGCCGGGAAGACTTGCCGATGTAATAGCTTCCCATCTTAGTTTGCGCATTCAGGAAAAACAACAGATCCTGGAAGCCCTGGAGGTGCGCCAGCGTCTTAACACTTTGTGTGAAATTTTAGCCAAAGAGATGGAAGTCCTGGAATTAGAAAGAAAGATTAATATCCGGGTGCGTAAGCAGATGGAAAAAACCCAAAAGGAGTACTACCTGCGTGAGCAGATGAAGGCTATTCAGAAAGAATTAGGAGATAAGGATGAAAGGGCTGCTGAAGTTGAGGAATTAAAAGAGCGTATCCTAAAGTCTAAATTACCCCAGGAAGCCCACGAAAAAGCTTTTAAGGAATTGGAACGCCTGGAAAAGATGCCGCCTATGGTAGCTGAGGCGGTCGTAGTGCGAAATTATCTGGATTGGCTCTTGTCATTACCATGGTCAGTAGAAACTAGGGATCGTTTGGATCTTAAAATGGCAGAACAGATTCTGGAAGAGGATCATTATGGCCTGGAAAAACCTAAGGAAAGAATTTTAGAATACCTGGCTATTCGTAAATTAGCTAAGAAAATGAAAGGGCCTATATTATGCCTGGTAGGACCACCGGGAGTGGGCAAAACTTCTTTGGGAAAATCTGTGGCTCGTTCTTTAAATCGTAAATTTGTACGTATGTCTCTGGGTGGAATTAGAGACGAAGCAGAAATACGTGGGCACCGACGTACTTATGTAGGTTCTATGCCGGGCCGAGTGTTACAAGGAATGAAGCAAGCCGGTTCTCGAAATCCGGTATTTCTGCTAGATGAAATAGATAAGATGACTATGGATTTTAGAGGAGATCCAGCCTCAGCTCTTTTAGAGGTTCTAGATCCGGAACAGAATTCTACTTTTAGTGATCATTATCTGGAAACAGCTTTTGATCTTTCCAAAGTGATGTTTATTACAACTGCTAATTCGACTTACAATATACCTAAACCACTACTGGACCGCATGGAAGTTATTGAAATCAGTGGTTATACTGAAGAGGATAAAGTACACATTGCTATAGATTATTTAATTCCCAAGCAGGTTAAAGAACATGGACTAAAAGAACATCACATAAGTTTATCTGAGGGTGCTATACGCAAGATTATACGTGAGTATACCCGGGAGGCTGGGGTTCGCAATCTGGAACGGCAAATTGCATCTGTATGTAGAAAAGTGGCCCGCCAGGTAGTAGACGATCCTAAAACCTATGTTAACGTCACAGCTAGCAATGTAACTAAATTCCTGGGACCAGAGAAATATCGATATGGGATAGCTGAAAAAGAAAATCAGGTAGGAGTAGCTACTGGTCTGGCTTGGACTGAAAGTGGCGGGGATATTCTCAGTATAGAGGTAGCTCTATTAAAAGGAAAAGGGCATTTAACTTTAACTGGTAAGCTGGGTGAAGTTATGAAAGAATCGGCTCAGACCGCCCTTACCTTTGTTCGCTCCAAAGCTGATGAGCTAGGAATTGATGAAGAGGTAAGACAAAACTATGATGTTCATTTGCATGTTCCGGAAGGTGCCATACCTAAAGATGGACCATCGGCAGGGATTACCATTGCTACTGCTTTAGCTTCAGCTATGTCAAACCGATCTGTTCGTAGTGATATTGCTATGACCGGAGAAGTTACCTTGCGGGGCCGGGTATTACCTATTGGTGGGTTAAAAGAAAAAGTTTTGGCGGCCCACCGGGCCGGCATATACCGGGTAATTTTACCGGCTGATAATGCTAAAGATTTGTCGGAAATACCTGCTAATGTAAAAAGAAAAATGAGTTTTATTACGGTTTCTCATATGGATGAGGTATTAAAAGAAACCTTAACTACAACTGAATGACATTTTACAGGCGGAGTAATCCGCCTAGTTTTTTAGTTTATCTATTAATGTTGATAGGTGAGGATCATGCTTAAAATAAAACAAGCAGAATTTATAGGTGTTTATGTGGATCTAAAGCTTCTCCCGGGGGATAATAAGCCCGAGATAGCTGTGGTTGGCCGCTCTAATGTAGGCAAATCATCTTTTATTAATCGTCTGGCTAACCAGAGAAATCTGGCCAAATCAAGTTCAACTCCAGGTAAGACCCGTACTATAAATTATTACCAGATAAATCAAGAGTGGTATATGGTAGATCTGCCCGGGTATGGATTTGCAAAGGTATCCCGGGCAGAACAAAGGCGTTGGGGTCAGCTTATTGAAAACTACTTATCTCAAAGGAAACAGCTTAAAGGAGTTATTTTATTAGTTGATATCCGTCATTCACCTAGTCAGGGTGATATGATGATGATGGATTGGTTGATTCATTATCAGATTCCGGTTCTTATCGTAGCTAATAAGGCGGATAAGATTTCCCGTGGAGCCCGGCCTAAGTACCTGACGGTAATACGTAAGGCTTTTAACCTAGCCGCTTCAGAATCTCCGATTGCATTTTCTGCAGTTAAAGGAGATGGAATGGATGAGATTTTAGAGCAGCTGCAGGAAATTCTTAGTCTATAAGTGTGGATTGTATCCGCCCATACATATAGTCTATTAATTCGTATTCTTCTTCAGTTTCCACTTGATTACGAAATGAAAATAACATTTCCAATAAGTGTTGGCGCCCTGGTTGGTCTTTTATTATTTCAGACGGGGTTTTTCCTTCTAATTCAGGATGAGGAGTTTCCAGCCATATTTCAGTTTGCTGGTCTTTAAGTATAGTGAACCATAAATGATTATATTCTACAGGTGGGGGACTGTTAACTACTGTACTGCTAAGGATTTGAAACTGACAATCAGGTATCACTTCCAATATGGTTTCCTTTAGTTTTTTAACATCTTCAAGAATATCAGCCGCTGTAAAAATAAATCCTGGAGTAATAGCAATTCTAACATACCCTAAGGTCCCTTTTTGCGGTTTAAACCAAAACCATTCTCCTGTTTGATGTACCAGGGTATAATCAGGAGACTGTTTAAGATGGGTTTGTATTAAGTCGGTTTGGGAAGTAGAAATTGCGGCCATCTGAATATCCCGCAGGTTGAAAAAAACCTTTTTATGGGCGTGGTCAAAAAGACCGTAAAGTAGTTCGCTACGGTTTTTAAGCAGGTCGGCTAAGGGCAGGTCATTTACACTTAGAACGTATTCCAAGTGTTTTTTAATAAATTTTTCCTGGTTTAGGTTGTCTTCAGTATAAATGATCATACCGGAAAAAATATGGCCTTCGGGAATCTGGGCGAGCCTTCCCAATAAAAGTATAGGAAAATCGGTATGGATTTCCCAGGGAGCTTTTAATAACACCTGAAAAGATTCTTTTTTAAAAATATCCCAAAGGTCTAGATAGGTATCCTGGTTGCCGATTACCTGAAAAACTGATAAATGAGAAGTTATCATTTGTTGCATAGTTTCCCGCAATGGTTCTACCATATAGGAGCCATTTTCCGTTAGATAAATTTCTGCCATAGTTTTTCCCTGGTAATTGCGCCAGTCCCACCATAACCAATCAGAGAAAAGAGCTTCATGTTCCGGGGGTAAAGTATGGTTAACTGTAAAACGTAAAAATTGATCTACAGCGGCGTGGCGAACTTGTTTAATCTGGGCATGGAAATGCTGGTCCAATTTTAGCTTAAGTGTAGTGAGATACTGGTTATGACGTTCAAAAGGATTGGTGGATAGGGGCTGGTTTTCGCTAATTACTCCACAGCATCGTTTATATTTTTTACCACTCCCACAGGGGCAGGGATCATTTCTCCCTATTTTATAAGTCATATCTGCATCCTCCCTACTTTTTTGTAACTTATCCCCTAAAAATATCATACCTGTTAACCTTCGAAAAGTCTTGTTAAACCAGTTTAGCTTGCAGGTTAGAAAACTTGTATTAGCTTGGGAAATAGGTACAATATTGATGGGTAGACTGTCAATATGGCATGATAAACTCATGAATTCCCTGCCTTTAAAGGCAGGGAATTTCTTTGCAACTATTATCAAGATTAAGTATTGGATGCCGGCCAGGAAAAGAAAGTTTCTGTAAGGGTACGGCAGAAAAAACATAACTGTCTAAATATTTGCTTAAAGGGGAAAAATTTTAAGAAATGGTTATGGTAAATTTATTTTAAAATTCCAGTAACCAGTAGGGGCGTTCAAGTTAGAATTACCTCATTATCAGTCTTTTTGTATTTAACTTGCACTGCCCCAAAGGGATTAAGTACAATTTATATTATGATCTAAATAATGGTGGTAGGCTTTTATAAATAATGGGGCTATCCCTTTATAGTAATAAGCCAAGCGGGCAGGTCTAAAATAGTTGGCTTAATTAGTTTGGGTTTTATAACTTTAGACGTGCTTCCAACTGCTCCTGACGAATTCGATCCGAACGGTAGGAGAGAAGAATAAGATTAAGTTTTATGATATACGATGAGGAGGTTCATAATATGTCGTCCGCAAGTCAATTGCCCAGTGTTTATGAACCGGGCAGTGTTGAAAGTAAGTGGTATGATTACTGGAAAGAAAATAATTATTTTGCTCCTGATGAAGATCGTTCCCGTAAACCTTTCTCTATTGTAATGCCACCTCCTAATGTAACGGGTTCATTACATTTAGGACATGCTTTGGATAATACCCTGCAGGATATTTTGGTGAGATGGCGCAGAATGCAGGGTTATAATACTTTGTGGCTGCCTGGTACGGATCATGCAGGTATTGCCACTCAAGCCAAGGTGGAAGAGTCATTAGTTCGAGAGGGTAAGACCAGATATGATCTGGGTAGGGAAAAATTTTTAGAGCGGGTATGGGAATGGAAGGGGCTTTATGGTAATCGTATTACTAATCAATTAAGCCTGATTGGATCTTCCTGTGATTGGAGCCGGGAACGATTTACCATGGATGAGGGATGCTCCCATGCGGTAAGAAAGGTTTTTGTTGATTTATATAAAAAAGGCTTAATATACCAGGGAGATTATATTATTAATTGGTGCCCTAAATGTAATACAGCTATTTCGGATATAGAGGTGGATCACGAAGATAGTGATGGTCACATCTGGTATATTAAATATCCGGTAGACGGTTCTGATGAATACCTGGTTGTGGCTACTACCAGGCCGGAGACTATGTTAGGCGATACTGGGGTGGCAGTTCACCCTGAGGATGAAAGATACCAGCACCTGATAGGGAAACAGGTGGTACTGCCTCTGGTGGGCCGGAAAATACCAGTATTTGCAGATGATTATGTTGATCGAGAGTTTGGGACTGGGGCAGTTAAGGTTACTCCGGCCCATGACCCGAATGATTTTGAAATGGGTGTACGTCACAATCTGGAGCGGATAGTGGTCATGAATAATCAGGCGGCCATGAATGAAAATGCTGGGCCTTATGCTGGTATGGAGCGTCAAGAATGCCGCCGGCAGGTGATAAAGGATTTAGAAAAGCAGGGATGTTTGCTTAAGGTGGAAGATCATAGCCATGCAGTAGGACACTGCCAGCGTTGCGATACTATAATTGAACCCATGATCTCTAAACAGTGGTTTGTAAAAATGAAGCCACTGGCAAAACCGGCTATCGAAGCAGTTGTAGATGGTAGGATACGCTTTGTTCCCGAGAGGTTTACCCGCATTTACCTTAACTGGATGGAGAATATCCGGGACTGGTGTATATCACGGCAGTTATGGTGGGGACACCGGATTCCGGTATGGTATTGTGATGATTGTGGTGAGGTTATATGCAGTACAACCGATCCTGACCAATGTCAGAAGTGCCAATCTGCTAACTTAAGACAGGATGAAGATGTCCTGGATACCTGGTTTAGCAGTGCCTTGTGGCCTTTTTCTACCCTGGGATGGCCGGATAAAACTAATGATTTGGAATATTTTTATCCAACTAGTGTATTAGTAACAGGTAGAGATATTATATTCTTCTGGGTAGCCCGTATGATTTTTTCCGGTTTGGAAAGCACCCAGCAGATTCCTTTCTATGATGTGAATATTCATGGACTTATTTTAGATGGTCAGGGGCGTAAGATGAGTAAATCCCTGGGCAATGGAATCGATCCCATTGAGGTTATTGAAAAGTATGGAGCGGATACTTTACGGTTTTCACTTATTACAGGTGTTACTCCCGGCAATGATATACGCTTCCATTGGGATAAAGTAGAAAATACCCGTAACTTTGCTAATAAGATCTGGAATGCATCCCGTTTTGTGCTGATGAATATGGAAGGGTACCAGCCAATTAATCTGGAGGAAAAAGACCTTAACCTGGCAGACCGCTGGATATTATCGCGACTGGCTGATAGGGTTAATGAAATTACTGGTCAACTAGAAAACTATGATCTGGGAGAAGCGGCTAAAAACCTGTATGAGTTTATATGGGATGAATTTTGTGATTGGTATATTGAGCTGGCCAAACCACGTTTGCAATCTAGCGAACAGGAAAGACTAGTTGTACAAAACGTTTTAAGGGATACTTTGGTAGAAATTTTAAGGCTTTTACATCCTTTTATGCCTTTTCTTACCGAAGAGATTTATCATTATCTGCCCGGACATAGTAATACCATTATGCTTGATCCCTGGCCGCAACCGGGTAAAGCATGGCCGGAAGCGGTTGCTGCTATGCAGCAGATTATGCAGGTCATAAGAGCGATTCGTAATATACGGGCTGAGTTTAACATTGCTCCTGGGGCTAAAATCACGGCTATTCTTCAGGTAGGTGCAGAAAACCATCTGGCTATGTTAGAAAACAATAAAGAATTTATTGAAAACCTGGCTGGAGTAAAGGATTTACAAATAGTCAAGCAATTAAATCAGAAACCGGCTCAAGCAGGTTCAGCTCTTACCGGAGTGGCAGAGATTTATGTACCCCTGGAGGGGATTATTGATGTTGATAAGGAAATAGCCCGTCTGGAAAAGGAACTGAAGAATGCGGCTATGGACCTGGAAAAAGCCCAGGGTAAGCTTAATAATAACAACTTCCTGAGCCGTGCTCCCAAGGAAGTTATTGATAAAGAGAAAGCTAAGGCGGATGAAGCCCTGGCTAAGAAGGAGGGCATTTTACAACGGTTAGAAATTTTGAGGGGCTGATTAAGGAGCGAATGTCCCGATTAAGTGTTTTTGGAAGTAAACCAGGATTAGAAAGAATATCTATACTACTGGAAGCACTAGGCAATCCTCATGAAGACCTGCGGTGCGTGCATATTGCAGGTACTAATGGCAAGGGATCAACTTCCTTAATGATTGCCAGTGTGCTTTCTCAGGCCGGCTACCGCGTGGGGCGATTTATATCGCCCCATGTTCACTCTTATTTTGAGAGATTTACTATCAATAATGAAGAAATTGACGGTGAACAGTTTCTCCATTACCTTGATCATCTAGATGCAGTAGCCCAAAACTTGACTAAACAAGGAATAGAACATCCTACTGAATTTGAGATATTAACTGCCCTGGCCTTTTTATTCTTCCGGGATAATGATGTTGACCTGGCCATAATAGAGACCGGGTTAGGTGGATTGTATGATTCAACCAATGTGGTTCATCCCCTGGTATCAGTAATTACTAGTGTTGATTATGATCATACTAATGTTTTAGGATCTACCCTGGAGGAGATAGCTTTTAATAAAGCTGGCATAATAAAACCAGGGGCTCCGGTAGTGGTAGGGCAGATTCCGGAAGAGGCTTATCGGGTAGTATTAGAACAAGCCCGGCAAAAAGGGGTTTCAGTCTTTGACGATGCAAAAATAGAGATAAATCGCTATGGCTCTCCTGGTCCCTATGGACAGAAGGTAAATATTCGCATGCCCGGCCACAGTTTGACAGGTATAGAGCTGTCTTTGCTGGGAGATTATCAGCTTGATAACCTGGCAGTGGCTATGGGAGCACTTACAATTCTTGCCTCAGAAGGATTTGCATTCAGTGATCGGGATACAGAATTAGCCCTTAATGATTTACATATCAAGGGGCGTACTGAGATTATAAATTGGCATCCCTTAAGCGTGCTGGATGTTGCTCATAACCCACATGCTGCTCGCGCTTTGGCCCAGTCATTAGGAAATCTTTTTCCTGGCCGCGGTAAGGTTTTAGTTTGCGGTATAGTTGATGACAAAGATGCCTATCATACTCTTGAACCTCTGGGTAGCGGAACCCACGTCTGTATAGTCACCCGACCTCAGGGAAGCCGGGGGAGCGCATGGCAACGGGTAACTAAAACGTGGCGACAGCTTTTTCCTGATATTCAGGTATACGAAGAGGAAGATATTCAGGCAGCAGTGGCTAAAGGGATAAGCCTCCTAAATGGAGATGATTACCTGTTAGTTACGGGATCTTTCTATGTACTTGACCAGGCCAGACGCTACTTTACCGGGGCTTAAGCGATTCTTAACACATTCTTAACACAGGGACAAACTGTATATTTGCTATAATGGGTCTAGGATGGAAAGGTATGATTTCAAGGAGGTATAGGGTTGGTTTTCCGATTAAAGCCACGTGACGAAAAATTTTTCCATTATTTTAACCAGCTATCTGAAGCTATTTGCGAAGCAACGGCTATACTGAAAGGCTTTTTTGAAAACCCTATTGATCCAGCTAGAAACCTTGATATGATAAACGAGGTAGAAGAGCGTGGTGATAAAACATTAGCCGAAGTCATGAATCAAATTAACAGTTCTTTTATAACTCCTTTTGATCGCGAGGATATTCTATTACTAACCCGGGAGCTTAATAACGTTTTGGATCATATTCAGGGAACTATGGAAAAGGTAGTAATCTATAAAGCTGAACCACCCCGGTATGTTTATGTATTAAAACTTGTCCATGTATTAGAAGCGGCTGCTTCTGAGATAAAAATAGCTGTGGATAGTTTACCTCACGTACGTTCCCAGCACCGGGAGATCATAGACTCCTGTGAAAGAATACGCTCTTTTGAACACGAAGGAGACTATCTATACCGGGCCGGAATTGCTCTTCTTTTTGAAAATACTGACAATGTAGTAGAGATTATAAAGTGGAAGGAAATTTATGAACATCTGGAAACCACTTTAGATTATTGCGAAAATGTCAGTAATATACTTAAGGGAGTAGCTGTAAAATATGTTTAGTATATGGTTAGTCGTCTTAGTTATCTTTTTTGCCTTAGCCTTTGACTATATTAATGGCTTTCATGATACGGCCAATGCCATAGCCACATCAGTATCGACTAAAGCACTCGCCCCTCGTACTGCTATTATGATAGCAGCTAGCCTTAATTTCTTGGGAGCCTTAAGCGGCACCGCGGTAGCAGCTACTATCGGAAAAAGCATAGTAGCCCCAAATCTAGTAACCCCCCTGGTACTTATAACTGCATTAATTGGAGCTATTTTTTGGAATCTGTTTACCTGGTATTTTGGTATCCCCAGCAGTTCTTCTCATGCTTTAATTGGTGGCCTGACCGGCTCGGTTATTGCTGGTTTTGGATTTAATCAGGTGAACTGGTCGGGCTTTATTAAAATCTTTTCCGGCCTGATCATTTCTCCGGTACTCGGTATGGTAGCCGGGAGTCTAGTGATGACCCTGCTTTTTTGGATATTTAAAGAAGCATCTCCGGCCCGTACTAATAATAGTTTCCGTAAATTACAGGTTATTACTGCCTGTATGGCTTCTTTTGCCCACGGTTCTAATGACGCCCAAAAATCCATGGGAATAATTACTATGGTTTTGCTCAGTGGAGGATTAATTTCTACCTTTCAGGTTCCTCTATGGGTTAAAATAGCCTGTGCCAGTGCTATGGCAGCAGGAACGGCCATAGGAGGGTGGAAAATTATCCGTACTATGGGAGGAAAAATATTCCGCATAGAACCTATTAATGGATTTGCGGCAGATTTTACTGCGGCTACAGTAATTTATACAGGCACTTTACTAGGGGCACCAGTAAGTACTACTCATGTAGTTTCTTCAGCCATTATGGGGGTAGGAGCCGCTAAACGATTTAAGGGGGTCCGTTGGAATATAGCCCGGCAAAGTATTGTTGCCTGGTTTATTACTATACCATTTTCCGGTATGGTTTCATTATTTATTTACAAATTGGTATATTTTTTTATATAATAAGACATGCTCTTTCTTTGGCTCAAGAAAGAGCTTTTTTGTAAATTGTTAGCGAATTATTTCACAAGAGTGGTACAATAGAGTTAGCACTCAAATTTTGTGAAAAAGGAGTGGGGAGCTTGAAGGTCTATAAGATTCCAGAAGCTACCGTTATGCGGCTCTCTGTTTACTCCCGATACTTGCACCAGTTGCTTGAGGATGGCATTGATACAATATCATCAGGCGAGATTGCTCGAGGAGTAGGAGTAAGTTCAGCTCAGGTCCGAAAAGATTTGGCTTATTTTGGAGAGTTTGGTACCCGCGGGGTCGGCTACAAGGTTGAAGAATTATATGGGCATCTTATGAAAATCCTTGGTTTGGACCATCGTTGGAATATAATTCTTGTTGGGGCCGGTAAACTGGGATCAGCCCTGGCCCTGTACCGGGGATTTGCCGATCGTGGTTTTAATATATGCACTATTTTAGATGTAGATAAAGATCGGATCGGCAGCCGACTGGGTGACATAGAAATAGAATCAATTGAACTTATAAAAGAAAAGGTAAGAAAGTATAAAATTTCGATTGGAGTAGTAGCAGTACCTGCCCCAGCAGCTCAGGATGTAACCGATCAGCTGATCAGTGCCGGGGTTAAAGCTATTCTTAATTTTTCTCCGCGGGTATTGCAGGTTCCCAATGATGTAGTGTTGAGAAATGTGGATCTTTCAGTTCATCTGGAAGTTCTCAGTTTTAATCTTGCCTTAGATAAATAATTATGCTGCTTAAGAAGCTCTCTTGAGGGGAGCTTCTTTCATTTTTACCCAGCTTGTTTTTACATTATAGTAATGCTACACTTTTATACAAAGTTTGCTGGGAGGTGGTTAGGTGAAAGGGAAAAGAGGTGCCTACCCTAACTGGCAAACCTTTTTATTGCTTTTAATCCTGGGAGGTATTGTCGGGGGTTGGATCGGGGACGCTATGATTAAAATCTGGCCTGTGCTGGCTACTTGGGGAAGGGTGCATAGCATTGGCATTCCTTCTTTTACCCTGGATTTAAAGGTATTTACTTTATCTTTTGGCTTTATGCTGCGTATTAATTTGTTTACTATCATAGGTTTTGTAGCTGCTTATTTTATTTATAAAAGGATTTAATGGTGGGATAACCCAATGAAAGAATTTATTTTAGCCTCGCAATCGCCCAGAAGAAAGGCGTTACTGCATACATTAGGTTTGGATTTCCGTTGTATTCCTGCCCGGATAAATGAAGACATTCGACCAGATGAATCACCCCTGGACGCAGTGAGAAAGATTGCCCTGCGAAAAGCCAGGTGTGTAGCTGGAAATGTGGATTCTGGGCTGATTTTATCGGCTGACACCATTGTAGTTTGTGATGGTAATATTCTTGGGAAACCCTGTAATAGGGAAGATGCCGCCTTAAAACTGAAAATGTTAAGTGGGCGTGATCATGAGGTTATTACAGCAGTATGTTTAATGGATGCCAAAAGTAAAAATTATGAGCTGGAAAATGAAATTACTCGTGTTTTTTTTCGTAAAATAACAGATGAAGAGATAAAAGCCTATATAGCTACCGGGGAACCAATGGACAAAGCGGGAGCATATGGCATACAGGGGTTAGGAGCAATATTCATAAAAAGAATTGAAGGTTGTTATTTTAATGTAGTCGGTTTACCATTGACGCGCTTGTATCTTATGCTCCAGCAGTGGGGAATTAATCTGCTGGAGGGGTATGTAAATGAGCCAATATTATATGGGAATAAAGGATCTTCCCGAGGACATGCGTCCCCGGGAGAAGTTGCTCCTTAAAGGAGAGGTATTTCTAAATGATGACGAATTGCTGGCGATAATTTTGGGCCAGGGTATGGCAGGTCTTAATGCTCTGGATATGGCCAGCAGTATGCTGGCTAGGTATGGAAGCCTGCGTTCTCTCAAAGAGGCTAGTATTGAAGAACTTACTAAAGAACCCGGAATCGGAACGGCTAAAGCTGTATCCATTAAAGCGGCTATCGAGCTGGGCAGGCGCATATCTATAAATACCCAGCGCAGAATAAGTGTAAGGTCACCGGAAGATGTAAAGAGCCTGGTTATGGAGGATATGCGTTATTATGATCGGGAGCACTTTCGGGTTCTATACCTGGATCGCAAAGGTGGGCTTATTACCATAGAAGATATCTCAGTAGGTGGTTTACACAGCTCCATTGTGCATCCCCGGGAAGTATTCAAGCCAGCTGTTAAACGAAGTGCTGCCTCCCTTATTTTAGTTCATAATCATCCTAGTGGTGATCCGGCACCTAGCCAGGAGGATATAGAGGTGACCCGACGTCTGATGGAGGCTGGGCATATTTTAGGTATGGAGGTTCTGGACCATGTCATCATAGGGGAAGGAACCTATTGCAGTTTAAAAAGTAGAAATCTTATCTAATTCTTAGCCCCAGTATGTATATATGGACTTTACCACTAACTTTTCAGGTTAACATAAGACAGTTAAACGTATTGAAGGAGGAAACAAATAAGTGGTGTTCGGTAAAGATATGGGAATAGATTTGGGTACCGCCAATACACTGGTGCATATGAAAGGTAAAGGAGTGGTATTGCGGGAACCATCTGTAGTGGCAATTCAGAATGATACCGGTAAGGTGCTGGCAGTAGGCGATGAAGCCAAGCAGATGATTGGCCGTACTCCCGGTAATATAGTTGCTATCCGGCCTATGAAGGATGGAGTTATTGCAGATTTTGATGTTACCCAGGCCATGCTGAAGTATTTTATTAATAAAGCTTTAGGACAAAAGTCGCCCCTGATACGGCCACGGGTAGTTATCAGTATACCGACTGGCTGTACCACTGTTGAGGAACGTGCGGTACGCGAGGCTGCCTTACAGGGAGGGGCCAAAGAAGCTTATCTGATGGAAGAACCTATGGCTGCTGCTATAGGAGCGGGACTTCCGGTGCACGAACCTACCGGAAACTTAATTGTGGATATTGGCGGGGGTACTACTGAGGTGGCAGTTATTTCCCTGGGCGGAATTGTTACGGCTAAATCCGTTCGCGTAGCGGGAGACAATATGGACCGGGCTATTATCCAGCATTTAAAGAAGAATTATAGCCTTTTAATTGGTGAACGAACTGCGGAAGATATTAAGATTTATATTGGATCAGCGCTTTGGGAAGGTCCGGGGGAATCTTACGAAGTACGAGGACGGGACTTGGTAAGCGGTTTACCGAAAACTATAGAGGTGTCATCTATCGAGATAAATGAAGCACTGGGGGAGACGGTAGAACATATTATTGATGGTATCAAGGTGTGTTTGGAAAAAACCCCGCCTGAGTTAGCATCAGATATTATGGATCGTGGTATCGTTATGGCTGGAGGGGGAGCTTTGCTGCGGGGGTTAGACAAATTAATCAGTAATGAAACCAATATGCCGGTTTATGTATGTGAGGAACCTTTGCTGGCAGTAGCCAGAGGGACGGGTAAGGTTCTGGAAAACATTGAGGTATTGAGGAGGGTACTTATTACCCCCAAAAAATCCTTTTAAAATGGGTGAGGAGTTTTGTTAAAGTTATTTCGAAACAAATACTTCTGGCTGGTAGCCCTGCTGGTGGTGGTAGCCCTTATTACCATAGGAGCTACTAGTACCCCGCGCGATAATTTAACTATGGTAGAAAAGATGTTACACGAATTATATACCCCATTACAGAGTGGGGTGGCTAAGTTTAGAGATAATGGGGTAGGCTGGTCTAATATATTTAGTGAAAAGAAGTCTTTACTTAAAAGAATCCAGATATTAGAGGGAAAAAACCAGAAAATGGCTCTGGAGAATCAGGCTTTAAGAGAATATAAAGCAGAAGCCCTACGTTTACAAAAACTCCTGGATTTTAAAAACCGTAACCTGGATACGTATGATATGGTACCGGCAGGGATTATTGCTCGTAGTCCCAGTAACTGGTATAAAACCATAATTATAGATCGGGGAACGGTTCATGGGATAAAAAAGGGTATGCCGGTCATTAATGCCGAGGGCCTGGTAGGCAGGATCACCAGTGTCAGCCAGGAATCATCGCAGGTAAGCCTTATCACTGACCGGGAGATGGCTGTGGGTGTGATTTTACAACGTACGCGTGAAACGAATGGAATTGTAGAGGGACAAGGTAATAGCAACAGCCTCTGCATGAATAATATCCCTTATTATTCGGTGATAAAAAAGTATGATAAGGTAGTTACTTCCGGATTATCGACGACTTATCCTAAAGGAATTGAGGTTGGCTTTATTAGGAATATTGAGCGGGAGCCTAATGGCCTTTTATTAACCGCAGAAGTACAGCCGGTGGTTAATTTTGATAAGCTGGAAGAGGTATTTGTGGTTACCGGGTATCGTGCCCCTGCCGGGGAAAACGGAGCTTTAGAGTAAATGCGTTATTTAGTACTGGCAATATTGCCATTTGTAGCCATATTTTTACAATCGACATTATTCAGCATATATAGTATAAAGGGAGCAATGCCGGATTTAATACTTATTTTTGTAGTTTTTCATGCCCTTTTGAGTGGTAATTTAAAGGGTTCTTTTTATGGATTTCTTTGTGGTCTACTGGAAGATTTATATATGGGCCGTTTTATAGGGCTAAATGCACTATCCAAAGCTCTGGTAGGTTATGTAGTTGGCCGGTTGCAGGGAGTAGTGTTCAAGGAAAATCTGCTGGTGGGAATAATCGGGGTATTGGTAGGAACTCTGCTTAATACCCTGGCTATGTTTGTAGTTGAAGCTGCGGTTAACCACTCAGCTGTGATTGATCAGGGTATTTTATATACCATATTGTATATGAGCATTTATAATATGCTCTTAGCGGCACCTACCTATATTTGGTATTATAATTCTTCCAGACATGGACTGCTTAGACCTTCAGGGGAGAGGTAAATGAAGCCTGATGTTGTTAAAAAGAAATTAAAAATATATTCAACGGTGATAATTATTTTATTAGGTGCATTATGTGTACGGTTGGCAGTTGTCCAGTTATTTTATAATAACGTATACCAAACCCAGGCTAAAGAAAATCGGGTTCGCCTGGTATCTATAAAATCTCCCCGGGGGGAAATTTACGCTCGTGATGGTGAGATACTAGCGGCTAATAAATTAGTTTATACACTTAGTTTATCCTTTCTGGAAATTAAAGACCACGCTGATGTAGTCGGGCAGTTAGTCGAGTTACTAAAAGGTTACTATCCTGAAGTAACGGTTGAAACTATAGAGGAGAAAATAGAGATGCAACAGTACCGGTTATTTGAGCCGGTAGTTATTATCCGTGATATACCCTGGGAACTGGTTGTAAAAATTGAAGAAAATCGACAAATACTGCCAGGTGTTACTATAACAGTTGAACCACTACGTTACTATCCAGAAGGGGGACTGGCCGGGCATACACTGGGGTATATTCACTCCATTACTGCAGAGGAAATAGCTCAGCTGGGTAATTCTAAATACAGCATTAATAGCTTGATCGGTAAAGCTGGGGTAGAAAAAAAGTATGAACAAGAACTGCGTGGAAAAGAAGGGGCTCAAAGGGTAGAAGTTGATGCCCGGGGCCGTCCGGTACGGGAATTGGTTACTCTAGAACCCAGCCCGGGAAATAATCTATATTTAACCCTGGATATGAAGTTGCAAAAAGTACTGGATAAAAGCATGCTGGAAACCCTGGAGGGTCTACAAAAAAATTATCCTAAAGCTAAAGTAGGATCAGCAGTAGTTTTAGATGTTAAAACCGGTGAAATACTGGCTATGACCAGCTTTCCGCAGTTATACCCGGATGATTGGAAAGGTAATCTTGCCCATGATAAAGTTACTTACTATTTTCCCCAGGGTGATAATTATAATCCTATGGAGCCGGGGGCAGTATTAAACCGTGCTATTCAGGTAACTTATCCGCCCGGGTCTACCTTTAAACCTATAACCGGCATGGCAGCTCTGGAGAAGGGAGCAGTCGATCCTCTTAACGATTTTGTTAACTGCCGGGGAGCTTATTGGGTTCCACCTTATATTAAGTGTACGGCGGCCCATGGTAATGTTAACTATTACAGTGGTATGGCCGGGTCCTGCAATACCTATTTTCAAGAGATGGGGCGCAGGGCTGGTAAGGATAATATAATCCATGTGGCTAATGAGTTTGGACTTGGTGAGCGGACCGGAGTTGATTTACCAGATGAGAACCGGGGACTTCTACCTACCCCGGAGTGGAAAAAAGAGATTAATAGTATCTTGATTAACAATAAATATAATAGATTGCGTCAGGAGTTAGAGGATAAATATGCAGCGCAATTAAAAGAAGCCCGGGATGAACAGGAGATACAAAAGATAGAAAAAAGGAAAAAAAACGAATCAGCTCATCTGGAGGCACAATACCAGATTGACTATCAGTTTGATACTACGTGGCAGCCATTTGATACCTTTAATATGTCAATAGGTCAGGGTTCCAATGACTATACCGTTATCCAGCTGGCTAATTTTGCAGCCACCATTGCTAATGGGGGCTATCTCAGGCAACCGCATATAGTTAATAAGGTAGTTTCTTCAGAGGGCAAGGTTATCCGGGAGATTAAACCTAAATTAATTAAAAGAGCGGATGTTTCGCCACGTACCATCGCAGAAACCAGGCGAGCTATGCTAGCCGTTACCCAGCCAGGTGGTACAGCCCGTTTTCTTTTTAACCACTTTCCAGCGGAGATTGAGGTAGCAGCTAAAACTGGTACTGCCCAGACTGGCCGCCGGGGGGACAACCAGATGAAAGAATTCCATGGAGTTTTTATAGCTTTTGCTCCTTATGATGATCCCCAGATAGCGTTTGCCGGAGTGGTAGAATACGGTTATAGTGGTGGGGGCTCAGCAGGTATCGTTTGTAAAACGGTTTTTGAACAATATTTTGGGATTAAGGATCATTTAGCAGGTGAAGAAGAAAGTCAAAATAACTCGAATTCATTAGCCGATTAATGCAATAATTTAGTGGGTCAGAATCGACTGGAATAGGGGTAATCGAACAAGATTACCCCTATTTTTTTATTTTTCATCAGAGGAAAATACTCCCTATAGTAGAAGATAATGAGAGCAGGGTATTTTAAGATTCGCCTCTAAAAAGTTTTCGTAATAATCTTAAGGCTTTCGATAGGGGGGCTAATAGTGTCGACTGTAGTTAAAAGAGTAAATGGCGATTTACTCATTGACTTGAAAGAATACAATACTTTTAAGCAAATAAAGGAGGGACTGGTCCAAAAGCTTCGGGGTATTGATGATTACCTGTTAGGAACTATGGTGAAAATTAATCTGGGTGACAAACATCTGAGCAGTAAACAGGTGCGGGAGATCGAGGATATCCTTTTAGACCATGGACTGCACCTAAAGGAGCTCATGTCTAACGGACCTCCACTTATATCAGAGGATATGATGATTGAGGACATGCCTGACTACGAAGAGACGGCTTTATTATGTCGTAATCTTCGCTCCGGACAAAAAATGTTTACCGAAGGAAATATTGTAATTCTAGGGGATGTAAATCCGGGTGCTGAGGTGGTTGCCGGTGGAAATATTTTAATAATGGGTTCTTTAAGGGGAATGGCTCATGCAGGAGCTTTTGGCGATGACAGAACTATTGTAGCTGCTTATCGCTTGAATCCGACCCAGTTACGTATTGCTAATCATATTACCCGTCCTCCTGATGGTGAGGTGATTGTTGTCGCAACTCCGGAGGTGGCACGTATCAGAGCCGGTAAAGTTATTATCGAGAAGTTAAAAATATGAATGGGGGCGAAAAGATGAAAAGTAAAGTTATTGTTATAACGTCCGGGAAGGGGGGCGTGGGCAAGACCACAACCACTGCTAATCTGGGCACCGCCCTTACTATGATGGGGAAAAAAGTGGTCTTATTGGATACTGATATCGGATTAAGAAATTTGGATGTAGTCATGGGGCTAGAAAACCGGATTGTTTTCGATATTGTAGATGTAGTTAATGGTAATTGTAAGCTAAAACAGGGGCTGATAAGAGATAAGCGTTTTGAGGGGTTGTGCCTATTGCCAGCAGCGCAAACACGTGATAAAAATGCCGTTACTCCGCACCAGATGAAAAATTTAACTAATGAGCTGCGTAAAGAATTTGACTATATCCTGGTAGATTGTCCTGCCGGGATTGAACAGGGTTTTAAAAATGCTATCGCTGGTGCCGATGATGCCATTGTTGTTGCTACCCCTGAAGTATCCTCGGTACGGGATGCTGATCGTATTATCGGCCTTTTGGAAGCTGCCGGGGTTATTAAACCACGGTTGGTTATCAATCGCTTGCGCACCAAAATGGTAAAACGCGGCGATATGATGGATATTGACGATATATTGGATATTCTTTCCATAGGACTTTTAGGAGTAGTTCCGGAGGATGAAAGTATTATCGTATCCACTAACCGGGGTGAACCAGCGGTGATGGAAAGTTCATCCAAGGCCGGGGGAGCTTATAAAAGGATTGCCCGGCGTATTATGGGGGAGAATGTTCCCATTCTAAATCCGGATGATAAAAGTAATCTGGTAGACAAATTTAAGAGAATAATGAAATTAGCCAGGTAGGGGGGATTACATTGTTTGATCTTCTCAGCAAGATATTCTGCAGAGAAAGTGCGGGTAGTAAGGAAATTGCTAGGGAGCGCTTGCGCCTGGTACTGGTCCATGACCGGTCCTCTAATTCTCCGGAATTATTAAATGCGCTGAAAGAGGATCTGATTAAGGTTATCCAGGAGTACCTTGATATAGATGAAGAAGCTTTAACTGTTAATCTGGAAAATGAGGAAAATTCAGTGGCTTTGATTGCCAGTATTCCTGTAAAAGGATTTAGAAAAGCTGCTAACCAATAGTAGAGGAGGTGACTTGTCTAAAGGTTTTCGCCCGGGAAGTTTACCCGGGCTTATTTTTTGCTGCTGCCTAAGTAGTTAATAAAACCCGGATATCAAAGGAAATTTCAGTTGTTTTAAAGAAAAGGCTGATAGGGCCGCTAAAGCTAGTCCCCAGATAATACCGGGATTGGGAAGGTAGACAGGGGGTTTCTGATCCCGGTATAATGAACGGGGAGGTAGCGATAAGTGAACTTAAAAAGGCTAAGATTTATAGATAAAACTTTTATAATCGTTTTAGGTATGATTCTGATATTAGGCTTGGTGGCATTAACTAGTGCCAGTCAGGGCATTTCAGGGGCCCCTTATTTTTATGTAAAAAAACAGCTGTTTTCTTTATTGTTAGGGGTGGTAGCGGCCCTGCTAATAATACGTTATGATTATTCTCATTTTAGAAGATACAGCATGATTTTGTACGGACTTTCTTTGCTGATGCTTATAACTGTTCTAGTTTTCGGTGAAGAGGTGAGAGGGACTACCGGATGGATTAGCCTGGGTCCACTACCGGCAGTGCAACCGGCTGAGTTCACTAAAATACTTTTGGTATTATCATTTGCCGATTTCCTAACCCGACGCAAGGGTGAGCTGACTACTCTTAAACAGATGCTGCCTTGTTTCTTATATATGGGAGTACCTTTTTTGTTTATTATGATGCAACCTGATTTGGGTACCGCTCTGGTTTATATTGCTATTACCCTTGTAATGATGTATATAGCTGGAGCTAATCCCCGGATTTTAACTTATATCATAGTACTTGCAGTAATTCTGGTGGCAGTAGCCCTTTTTATGCACTTTAAATTTGGTATGTGGCTGCCTCTGGAAGACTACCAAATTAAGCGGCTCACTATTTTTCTTGATCCCTATGATGATGGACAGGGTGGTCGGGGCCTGGGATGGAATACTATCCAGTCCTTAATAGCTATCGGATCAGGAGGTTTGACTGGAAAAGGCTTGTTTAATGGTACCCAGGTGCAGCTTAATTTTTTACCAGAACATCATACCGATTTTATTTATGCAGTCATTGGCGAAGAATTGGGATTTATCGGAGCCGCCCTTTTAATAATATTGTATGGAATACTACTGATCAGGGCTGTTTATATTAGTTATGATGCCAAAGATATATATGGTACCTTTATTGTTTTGGGAGTTTCAGCGATGTGGTTATTTCATATTTTTGAAAATATAGGCATGTCAATAGGTATGATGCCGATAACGGGAATACCATTACCTTTTTTAAGTTATGGAGGAAGCTCATTACTTACTAATATGGTGGCAGTAGGGCTGATTTTAAGTGTTAATATCCGGGGTAAGAAAATAGTATTTTAACCGGAGAGGCATAATAGCTTTGAGGAGGTGTAGAAAGTGAATATGAAAGAACAAGCTGAAATGGCAGCCGAGTCAGGTCTTAAGGAAGCTATGCTTTTCTTACCTAATCTTATGAAATTGGTATACCGATTAATGAAGAATGAAGGAATAGCCCAATCTGATAAGGTACTGCTAGTTGCTACGGCTGCTTATGTACTATCACCCTGGGATTTGATGCCGGACATGATACCTTTCCTGGGGCAGGTTGATGATCTGTTATTGCTGGCTTTAGTACTTAAACGCTTGATGGATAGTGTCAGCCAGGAAGTTTTAGAATCTTACTGGGATGGTAACGATAATTTGCTGATATTGTTGGACAAGATTCTTAATACGGCGCTTTTTTTTATTCCTCCTGGTATTTATCGCAAACTGGTTAAAAAAGCTAGAACTACAGCTATTTAGAAAATTCGCTGCCCGGGATTATACCCGGTTAGTTAAGATAATATTTTTAATATTAGTACCTGAGCCGGTTCGCCGGCTTTTTTTATTGAGGGGTGAGTTGAAGGAAGATTCTTTACCCAGGTGGTGGTACCATTAATAATATTATCAAATTTGCCTGCCTTATATACCCATAGTTCCAGGATGCCATCCTGAGCCCATTTTTATTTTGTCGATAATCTCCAGCTCTCCCCATGGATCACAAATGTAAATCTAAACACCCGAAATTACTTAACCGGGATAATAAACTAAAGGTATAATCTGTAATTGGCATCGATATATTTTAGTAATCTTAGTTTATTACGTGGTACCATCTTATGTTTATCCCCGGATCGTAGTGCTGGTAATTATATGGCTCCAGTTTATAGAACATTTGTGCCAACATATATAGGACAAAATGCAGTTCCAACTGTTAATAGTTCGGAGATGTACCTGATCAAATGCCAGCCATAGATGATATATACAAAGAGGTGATGGTTTTATGATGGGGAGTTTTCGTATTCGCATGCTGGTAGTGGTAGTGATAGCTACTCTGGTGGGATTATCAGTACAGTCAAATCATAGCAGCAGGCGACTAGTGGAGCCGGTGCTTAATTTTGTATTAAAGGATTATGGAGTAGAGCAAAAGCTGGCTCGATTAACGGAAAATACCAGGTTCAGCATTTTTCTACCACCAGCGATTCCAGCCAGTTCTAGTCAAAACCTAAAGCTTCCATGTGAATTCTTAAAAGTAGAAAAAGAATATGGTTGGCATTGGGATGATGTTAACCGACAACAGGAGTTTTTTCCCGGGGTAATTTTAGAAGTCAAAGAAAATACTTTGGTAAGGCCGGTATTGGGGGGAACTGTGGTGGAAATTACCGATGATAACCAAGGTCGCTCTATCTTGCTACACCACCAGTCGGAATTATATTCCCTGTATGGGGGGTTAGACGAAGTGCTAGTTGAGGAAGGAGTTCAGGTTAAATCAGAGCAGCTTCTGGGGAAAGCCTCCCAACAACTTTATTTTGAGTTGCGTGACCAGGAAGGACCAGTTAATCCCGAATTTTTGCTAGATTAGAATGAACCTGGGAAAGATTGCCGGCGTTTCTCTGGTGGTTAACCCGTTATTTTTGCTATTATGTCTGGTCTATATTTGGTTAGGATGGGGCCTAGAAATACTGATTATAACGTCGGCCGTGCTGGTTCATGAAATAGCTCATACCCTAATGGCTGCAGGGCTAGGGGTAAAGGTTGTGGAGATTGAACTGCTTCCTTTTGGCGGGCAGGCCCGGATGGAAGATCTGACTGGTTTGGAACCAGACAAGGAAATTTTCATCGCCCTGGCCGGTCCATTGACCAGCCTATCCCTGGCTGCTTTTTTCCACTTTCTGTATTCTGGTTCTGATTCGGAACCGGTGTCTTTATTTATATACATTAACCTATTATTAGGATGTTTTAATTTATTACCTGCTCTACCTCTGGATGGAGGACGCATTCTTCGCGCCTGGTTGTCCCGTATATCCGGCTACAAAAAAGCTACTGCCCGGGCTGCCTTACTAGGTAAGTTATGTGCCATTTTAATAGGCGGTTTGGGTGTTTATATTGCTTATTATAATATAGTGGGTATAAATCTGGTGATAATTGCTGCTATTCTTTACTGGGCGGCCTGGCGTGAAGGCCAACTCCTATTTTATTCATTTATGCGCTTTTTAGTAAATAAAAAGGGAGAATTAGCCAGGAATGGTATGCTTCCTGCCCGGCAATTGGTTGCTTATCCCGATACCCTGGTAAAAGAGGTTATAGCATCTTGTAAGCCTTCGTATTATATGCTGGTGGTCATAGTTGATAATCAACACCGGATTATAGGTATGAAAAGCGAAGCAGAATTAATAGAATTGCTAATGGACAAAGGGCCAGGTGCCCGTATCGGTTATTGATGAAATCCAAAAGGAATACGGCTCGTTTTAATAATGCGGATTTATGGTAATATATATATTACTGGATTCAGGGGTTTTTTAGCTAGTGTTTTACTAAAAACCGACCTGATCTTAAATTGTCAAGATTTAAATTACTCCATAATATTCTCGTACTTAGAAGCAGGAGGCATTTACATGAAGGACAGGCTGTTCCGCCATATTCTACCCCGGGTAGCTAAGCCAGCCCGCTATACTGGTAATGAACTTAATGTTATCCATAAGGACTGGGAAAAGAGCCGGGTTAAAATGGTTTTTGCGTTTCCTGATGTGTATGAGGTAGGCATGTCTCATATAGGGGGAAAGATTCTCTATGGCCTTGTTAATGAGCAAACTCCTCACTTAATGGAGCGTACTTTTGCTCCCTGGCCGGATATGGAACAAATAATGAGGGAAGAGAAGATATCCCTTTTTGCCTTAGAGTCTTTTCGGCCTTGGGCTGATTTTGATGTGGTTGGATTTTCATTGCAGTATGAGCTTTCCATTACCAATGTGCTTAATATGCTGGATTTAGCCCGAATACCATTACGTTCACAGGAACGAGATTCCACTCATCCTCTGGTTATTGCTGGTGGACCGGTAACTTTTAATCCAGAGCCGTTTGCTGAGTTTATTGATGCTTTTTTTATTGGAGATGGGGAAGAAGTTTTACCTGAATTTTTAGATTGCTGGGATAGTAACCGGGATAAACCCCGGGAGGAGCGTTTACGGCTGATAGCTAATATACCTGGTATTTATGTACCGGCTCTTTATTCGGCAAACTATGATGATAAGGGTTTAATTAAATCGATGCTTCCTGATGTCCCGGAAATTCCGGTTAGTGTTCGTAAAAGGGTGCTCAAAGACCTTGACCAGGCTTATTTCCCTTCACGGCCTATTGTCCCTTATATGCAGGTAGTTCATGATCGGGCCGTTTTGGAAGTTATGCGCGGGTGTCAAAGGGGGTGCCGCTTCTGTCATGCCGGTATAGTATATCGTCCGGTGCGAGAGAAAAGTATTGCTACTCTGAAAAAACAAGCTGATGCTCAGCTTAAGAATACTGGCTATGAAGAGATTTCATTAGCTTCGTTAAGTACCCTGGATTATTCAGGAGTGAATACTCTGGTCAGGGATTTAGTTGCCGATTATGGTGAAAAGGGAATCGGGGTAGCTCTACCTTCGCTAAGGGTAGATGCATTTTCTATTGACCTGGCCAATGAGGTACAAAAGGTTCGTAAGACTACTCTTACCCTGGCTCCAGAGGCAGGAACTCAGAGGTTAAGAGATGTAATTAATAAGAATATTAATTCAGAGCAGTTATTTAAAGCTGTAGAGGCTGCTTTTAAATCAGGGTGGCTTTCAGTAAAACTTTATTTTATGATTGGCTTACCGACCGAAACTTTTGAAGACCTGGATGGTATTCTTGACCTGCTGGAGCAGGTTAAGAAAATAGGCAATCGCTATTCCAGGCGACCGGTTGAAATCAGGGCTAGTATGGCTTGTTTTGTTCCTAAGGCTCACACCCCTTTTCAATGGCAGCGGCAGAATACTATTGATGAATTACGGGAAAAAATTCGCTACATGACTGGCCGCCGTAAGAAACATATTAAGTTGAGCTTTCATGATAGTGAAACCAGCTATTTAGAGGGGGTTATCGCCCGGGGAGACCGTCGCCTATCTGGGGCTATATACCGTGCCTGGGAATTAGGTTGTAAGTTTGATGGCTGGTCGGAATATTTTCGGTTTGATCTATGGCAGCAGGCTTTTAAGGAATGCGGGATTAATGTAGATGATTATACCCGGGAACGTTCTTATGAGGAGTTGTTGCCTTGGGATTTTATAAATACTGGTGTTACCAAAGCTTTTTTGCGGCGGGAAAACGAAAAAGCCCTGTCGGGAGAAACTACGGCTGATTGTCGTCAGGACCAGTGTAATAGTTGTGGTATATGCCCGAGCTTTGAAGTAGACCTGGATATTCGGGAGGAACAATAGCATGCGTATAAGGACAGAATATAGCCTGGGGCCGGAGCTTAAGTTTCTTTCCAATCTGGATGTGCTACGGTTAATGGAGCGAGCTTTGCGCCGGGCAGAAATCCCTTTTGCTTTAAGCGAGGGGTTTAATCCCCATATCAGGATTTCTATGGGTACCGTCCTCCCGGTGGGCTTGTGGGGGCAGAGGGAATATTTTGATCTAGAACTAAAAGAGGATTATTTAACCACTAATTTTAGGGAGTCTTTAAATAAGGTTTTACCTCCTGCTATAGTTATTAAAGCATGCCAGGAGATTCCTGCTGATACTCCCTCATTAATGAAAAAGATTAATTCAGCGGCTTATGCTTTTATGGTGAAAGAAGGCCAGACTCACCTGGAAGCGATGGCAGATCGATTTTTATCAGCTTCCTCCCTGGTGGTTAAAAGCCGGGGCAAGAAAAAGGGCATTGACAAAGATCTCAGGGATGGTATTTATAAAATAGATATTACTAATTCCGGCCATATGGCACAGGTTAATTTCTGGGTAAGCAGCGGTGAACCAGTTAATGTACGTTATGACGAATTGCTGGACTTGATGTTAAAAACAGGTGTTGAACAGAATGATATCATGGATATTTATAGACAGGGAAATTATATCCGTATAAATGAACATTTCTATTCGCCTCTTGAAAGGGTGAGGTAGATGGCAAGAGAAATCATTGCCGAAGTATATCCCTGGGAGTCCAGGGTGGCTATAGTTGAAGGGGGTCGGCTGGCAGAGGTGTTCTGGGCTGACCAGGATGAAAACGTAGGTAATATATATAAAGGAAAAGTTAAAGACATAATTCCAGGATTGTCCTGTGCTTTTGTTGATATTGGTATGTCCAAAAATGCATTTTTATATGCCGGGGATATTATTCAGCCGGGAGCCAGAAGGGGAGGCAATATATATGATCTGGTCAAAAGTGGTCAGGACATTCTGGTACAGGTGAAAAAAGAGGCCTTTTCTGAAAAGGGAGCCCGGGTTACCGGTGACATAACTATTCCCGGGCATTTTTTGGTTTTGTTCCCTTTCCAGACTGAAGTATCAATATCTCGTAAAATTACCGGGGATGGCCGGCGTGAGTACCTGCGTAAACTTATGGAAAAAAATAAACCCGAGCAGGTAGGTATTATTCTGCGTACCGCCTGTCTGGATGCTGAAGATAGCGAGATCCTGCAGGAACTTCAGGATCTATTAAAGGTATGGGGAGAGGTTAAAGAACGCTACCAGAATGGCAGAGCACCTATGCTCATATATGAGGATATCGATGTTCTGGAAAGGACTTTGCGCGACTATCTAGATGCGGACATCAAACAAGTGATCATTAATAATTTAAAACTGAAGGAAAAGATTGAAAACTACATAAGTACTAAAAAGACTAATGTTCATTTTGCCGTACATTTTGAGGGAGGAGACCTTTTTGAAAAAAATGGTCTGGAAAAAGACATCCGGCGGGCCTTGCGGCGCAAAGTATGGCTTAGAAATGGTGGCTATTTAATTTTTGATCAGACGGAAGCTATGACAGTTATTGATGTAAATAGCGGTAAATTTACCGGTAAGGATAACTTTGAAGAAACTATTTTCCGTCTCAACCTGGAAGCAGCTGTAGAGATACCACGTCAGCTTCGCCTGCGCAGTATAGGCGGTATTATTCTCATTGATTTTATAGATATGAAAGATAAAGAAAATGAGGAGCAGGTGATTAACACTTTAAAAAGTGAGCTAGAAAAGGATAAAGCTCATACGCGTATTATCGGTATGACTGGGCTGGGTTTTTTAGAAATGACCCGTAAGAAATCCCGCTATGGTATTTCTGAATTCTTTACGGATGAATGCCCAACTTGTAACGGGCGGGGTAGAACTTTAAATATGTTTGCTATGGGCTGTGAGATTAAGCGTAAACTAGCCAATATGGGCTATGTTGAGAACCCCATTATTATTTGTGAAGCCCATCCCGAAGTATTACAGCATATAAAAGATGATACGAAAAATCTGGAATATATAAGAAAGAGGACCGGAAAGGAGATAAAACTAGTCGCTAATCCTCAATTAGCGTCTGGTTTATATAATATATCCACAGCTGAAATAGACTATTAGATATGCTTCATCTATTCTTGATTTAACCACTTTGATATGCTATATTTTATTAGTGTTGCACGTTTTTGCAACCGCACGGTTTGGGTTCGAAAATGTCCCTTTATAGGGTCTACCTGGAAATCGGCGAGTCTAAGAAATGTGAGGTGTTATATAATGTATGCGGTTATAAAAACCGGAGGTAAACAGTACAAAGTCAACGAAGGATCCGTATTAAAAGTTGAAAAACTTGATGTTCAACCAGGTGAAACCGTTACTCTTGATCAGGTTCTTATGATTGCTGATGAAAATGGAGTACGGGTGGGTGATCCTGTATTGAGTAATGCCCGGGTAACTGCTGAGGTGCTCGAACAGGGTAAAAACAAGAAAATTATTGTTTTTAAGTACAAAAAGAGAAAAAAATATCGTCGTAAGTATGGTCATCGCCAGCCGTTTACCCGCATTAGAGTGCAAAAAATAGAGGGATGATCAGGGTAACGATACAATACCGGAATGGGGATATTGAGTCGTTTATAGTGGAGGGCCATGCCGACTACGGTCCCGAGGGGGAGGATATTTGTTGTGCCGGTGTTTCAGCAGTAACCCAGACAGCTTTACTGGGTTTAATAAGACACCTTCCCATTAAACCGGCCTATGATATAGAAAAGGGTAGCATTAAGTGTAAGTTACCACCTTCCCTATCCCCCGAAGCGGAAGAAAAAGCCCGGATAATATTATCAACCATGGAAGCAGGCCTGCTTTCCATGCAAGAAGCTTATCGTGATTTTATCCAGATTGATATCAGGAGGTGTTAATAATGTTCAAATTTGATTTACAACTTTTTGCTCATAAAAAAGGTGTGGGAAGTTCTAAAAACGGAAGAGATAGTGAATCCAAGCGCTTGGGTGTTAAAAGATATGATGGTCAAATCGTACGGGCCGGCAATATTTTGGTAAGGCAAAGAGGGACCAGAATACATCCTGGTAACGGGGTAATGATCGGCGGAGATGATACTTTATTTGCGGTAGTTGATGGTCGGGTTAAATATGAAAGAAAAGGCAGAGATAGAAAACAGGTTAGTGTATACCCGCTGGAAGAGTCAGCCGGGATGTAATTACAGCCTATAAAATACGCTATATGGACGGCTTTAAGACCCCTGGAGTTTTTCAGGGGTTTTTGCTATTATAAGGTAATGGCTACCGGGGGGGGATTAGTTTGACAAACGAAAAAATACTCGGTTTATTAAGATTGATACGGCATGACTTTGGTAACCACCTGCAGGTTATCAGTGGCTATATGGAACTGGAACGTTATGAAGATGCCCGGGAGTATATTATTTCGCTAATAGCTGAATTGGCCGAGGAGAGGAAGATTTTTGAGACTTGTCCGGCGGAACCAGCCCTCTTTTTTTATGAACTGAACTTATTAGTCAATGAATTGGGAGTTATACTAAGATATAATAGGCTCAAGGTCGCATCAGTTCAACTTCTGGAAAAATATCAGGAACCGTATAAAAGCATTGCCCGGTTAAGTAAAGAAGTTTCCTGGAGAGATAATCCGGTTTTTTTCCTGGATATTAATGAACAGGATAATGGAAACTTCATTATCCTGATTGAAAGCGACCAGCTTAAAAATAGCCCGGTAACCATCGAGGTCAAGGAGTGATAATATTTGTTTGTTGACCATGCCAGGATATTTGTACGCGGAGGTGACGGGGGTAATGGAATTGTTGCCTTCCGACGTGAAAAATATGTTCCTATGGGAGGGCCCGCCGGAGGAGACGGTGGGCGGGGCGGTAATGTAATTTTTGTTGCTGATGAAGGGTTAAATACCCTGATGGATTTTAGGTATAACCGGCATTTTAAAGCACCGCGGGGCCAGCATGGACAGGGAAAAAACATGCATGGGGCCGGCGGGGAAGATCTGCTAGTTAAAGTCCCGGTAGGAACAGTAATTAAAGATGATGATAATGGGGAGGTTCTAGCCGACCTGGTTGAGTCAGGCCAACAAGTTATTGTAGCCAGGGGGGGACGGGGAGGACGGGGAAATGCCCGCTTCTCCACAGCCCGCAACCGGGCACCAAGTATATCAGAAAATGGTGAACCTGGTGAGGAACGCTGGGTTCGTCTGGAGCTTAAACTTCTGGCTGATGTAGGCTTGGTAGGTTTCCCTAATGCCGGCAAATCTACCTTTATTTCACGCATTTCAGCGGCCCGACCTAAAATAGCTGATTACCCTTTTACAACTTTAGTCCCTAATCTAGGTGTGGTGGTTACCCCGGCACATGATTCTTTTGTGGTGGCAGATATACCTGGGCTCATTGAAGGAGCCCATTTGGGATCTGGTCTGGGACATGATTTCCTGCGGCATATCGAACGTACCCGGGTACTGCTTTTTGTCCTGGATGTTGCCGAAACTGAGGGAAGAGATTGCCGGGAGGATTATCATATCCTACGCCGGGAACTGGAAAATTTCAATCCTGACTTAGCTTTGCGACCCTATTTAATTGTGGCTAATAAAATGGACATACCTGGGGCAGAGGATAATCTGCCTAAATTGCAGAGTGAATTTGGGGACAAGGTATACCCCATATCGGCTGTTACTAGTCAGGGAGTAGATCACCTGATCCAAAAGACTTACCAGATTTTATCTACTTTACCCAGGGAAACGTTTATTCAGGGCGAAGAACCAGTTATTCATCGTTTTGAAGAGGAAGAAGAGCCTTTTTCGATTGAGATGGTGGCAGGGGTTTATGAAGTAAAGGGTAAAAGGATAGAAAAGCTGGTAGCGATGACCAACTTCGGTACCGAAGACGGTGTGCGCCGCTTTCAGCATATCGTCCAAAAGATGGGGCTGGAAGAAGCTCTGCGCAAAAAAGGGATTAAACCTGGAGATACCGTACGTATAATGGAACTTGAATTTGATTATAGTGAGTAAAACTTAAGGGGAATACAATGAATTACCGTAAGAAGTTAGCGGAATGTAATCGGGTGGTTATTAAAATCGGTACCAGTACTCTTACTTACCCTAATGGTCAGCTTAATTTAAGAAGAATTGAACACCTGGTAAGGGAGATTGCTGACCTTCATAATGGGGATAAAGAGGTGGTGGTAGTCAGCTCAGGCGCAATAGGTGTAGGTGCTATGCGCATGGGTTATAAAAGTAAACCTCGTACTATGCCGGAGAAACAAGCCTTGGCTGCTATTGGGCAGGGGGCTTTGCTTCATCTATATGAAAAACTTTTTGCCGAGTATGGTAAAACAGTAGGACAGGTATTGATCACCCGGGGTGATTTTGATGAGAGGATTCGTTATTTAAATGCTACCAATGCTCTTTTAGCAATGCTCAATATGAAAGTTATTCCTATTATTAACGAAAACGATACGGTAGTAGTTGAGGAAATAAAATTTGGTGACAATGATACTTTATCGGCATTGGTAGCGGCAGTGGTAGATGCTGATCTATTAATTATTCTATCCGATGTTGATGGCCTTTATGATTGTGACCCGCGCTTACATCCTACCGCCAGGTTGCTAACCGAGGTTAAGGAAATAACTACTGAAATAGAGGATAATTCGCACTCCCGGGGTAGCAGTTTCTCCAGTGGAGGTATGTATACTAAACTGCGTGCTGCCAGAATGTGTATGGCTTCAGGTATTCCCGTGGTGATTGCTAATAGCCAGCAGGAGAGCGTAATCCGGCGCATAATTTCCGGGGAAGAGTTGGGGACACTTTTTATACCCCGGGAGGAAAAAATGCATGCTCGGAAAAAGTGGATTGCCTTTGGTTCGGTAGTGCAGGGGGAGATAGTAGTAGATGCCGGGGCACAAAATGCCTTGATTAAACGCGGGAAAAGCCTGCTACCCTCTGGAGTGGTGGGGGTGCGCGGGGAATTTGAGCGAGGTATGATGGTAGCAGTTATAAACCAGTCTGGGGAGGAGATTGCCCGGGGTATAGTGAATTACAGCGGGGAAGAAATTAGTAAAATTACGGGTAGAAAAAGCAGTGAAATAGAAGAAATTTTAGGTGATAAGGATTACGATGAGGTTATCCATCGCAATAATCTATGGGTGGAAAATGTTTAAGGTCTGATAATCCAATAATTAAGGAGGTAACCGAAATGGGGGATAGTTTACAGAATATTCTTTATGAGCAGGGTAAAAAGGCCCGACAGGCTTCCCGCCTGCTGGCGATTACGCCGACTAGCATTAAAGATAATGCGCTCTATGCTATGGCTGCTGCCCTGGAAAAGGAATCCCAAAATATTCTGGCTGCCAATCAAATAGATCTAAAACTGGGCCAAGATAAGGGTTTAACTGCAGCTCTTTTAGAACGGCTCACCCTGACTGAAGGGCGTATTAAGGATATGGCTCAGGGGTTAAGGGAAATTGCGGCTTTACCTGATCCGGTAGGACAGGTGTTAGGCATAAACAAACGACCTAATGGTCTGGAAGTCGGCAGAGTTAGAACGCCTATTGGGGTAATCGGAATTATTTATGAATCGCGTCCTAATGTAACTGCTGATGCGGCTGCTTTATGTGTCAAAGCTGGTAATGCCATATTATTACGTGGAGGGGAAGAAGCCCTCAATTCCAACCGCATTATTGCCAGGGTTATTGCCCGGGCAGGTGAGGAGGCCGGTTTACCAGCAGGATCTATACAGTTAGTTGATAGCGATGATCGGGAAGCCGCGGTGATTATGATGAAAATGCATGATTATCTGGATGTGCTTATACCACGCGGCGGGAAGGGCTTAAAACAAGCTGTCATGGAAAATGCCAGTGTTTCGGTAATTATGACCGGAATGGGTAATTGTCATGTTTATGTAGATGAATATGCTGACCTAAAAAAAGCCCAACCCATAGTATTTAATGCTAAAGTACAGCGCCCTTCAGTTTGTAATGCTGCTGAGACCTTACTGGTTCATGAGAAGGTGGCGGACCAATTTTTACCGATTATGATTGAACAACTGCAAAAAGCCGGTGTAGAAGTGCGGGGCTGTTCCCGTACCCAGGAAATAGTAGCGGGGATTATTCCTGTCCGGGAAGAAGACTGGGATGAAGAATACCTGGATCTTATTCTGGCCGTCAAGGTTGTTAGCAGCTTGTCTGAAGCTATAGATCATATTAACCAGCATGGTACCGGCCATAGTGAGGCTATTATCACTGAAAATTACTCCCATGCGCGCCGCTTTATATCGTCAGTAGATGCGGCTGCCGTTTACGCTAATGCATCGACTCGATTTACTGATGGAAATGAATTTGGATTCGGTGCTGAAATTGGTATCAGTACGCAAAAACTTCATGCCCGTGGACCTATGGGTTTACCAGAGCTTACTACCACTAAGTTTATTATTTATGGTGATGGGCAGGTTAGAGAATAATATCCCAAAACATAAAAGGGGAGCTAGAACAGCTCCCCTTTTATAGTCCTTTACGTGGAAATTTTCATTATGAATAAATAGATACCGAAACTAGTCAACCACCGGTTTTTCAGGAATAAGCTGTTACTCAATGATTTCGAATTGGTAATGGGATAGTTTCTCTTGATCAGCTGGGCTTAGCTGGTATTCACGCTCTAAGAGCTCTCGCTTCTGGATGGTCCCGCACAGCTCAGTAGAAAGATAGCGCAGGCCGTTATCATTGACTATAGTTACAATCCGTCCTAACTGGGGATGTTTTTGGGCTACTTTAAGGGCGGCGGCTACATTGCAACCGGAGGAAGGTCCACAGAAGATACCTTCCTGGCGGGCCATTTGGCGTGCCGTTTCCATAGCCTCCTCAGAACTAACTAATACGATACCATCCGCATATTTAAGGTCTAATATTTCAGGAATAAGACCATCCGCAATTCCCTGGATACGGTGTTGACCGATACGCCCTTTTGATAATATAGGTGATTCTAAAGGTTCAGAGATAAATATCTTGATATTAGGATTCTTTTCCTTAAGAAAACGAGCCGTGCCAGTAACTGTACCGCCAGTACCCTGGCACATAATAAGGGCATCTATCTTTCCCCCGGTTTGTTCCCATATTTCTGGGGCAGTGGTATCGATGTGGGCTTTAAGATTATCCTCCCGATAGAATTGACCAATTTCAAAGATTTGAGTACCGTAGCGTTCTTTAATACGTTCAACTTCCTCCAGCACCAGATCTACATCAGTTTCCGCCCCCGGAGTTAGTACCAGTTCTGCTCCATAAGCCTGGATGGTTTTCTTGCGTTCTTCACTCATACCCTGAGGCATAACAATCATGACCCGGTAACCTTTGGCGGCCCCGACCATAGCCGCGGCTATTCCTGTATTACCGGTGGTTCCTTCCAATAAAATCATGCCAGGTTTTAATTCTCCTCTTTGTTCCGCCTCTTCAACTATAGTAAAAACTACCCGATCTTTGAGGCTTCCACTAGGATTAGTAAATTCCATTTTTACACATATCTCCGGCTGTACCTGAGCATACAGGTGGTTTATTCGAATCATAGGAGTTCGTCCAATGGCCTCCAGTACATTGTTTAAAATACTACTGTTAGCATTCCAGTTCATTCCATCCATCCTCTCTCAATTTTTAAGACAAGACTAAGAAGCGGTTATAAGGGCCATTCATCCTTATAGTGAATTTCGCAGGTTATAGTAACTTTATCCTGGGGGGGAACACTGAAGAAAAAATCAGGTAATACCAGGGTTTGTTGCTGGAAGATTTCCATTAATCTCTTAAATAAAACGGGGTGCTGGGATGGGTTTCTTAAGCTAAGCCCTTCCTCAGCCAAGCAATCGGCGATGTAGTTATTAAGTTCAATTTCATAATCCGCCAGTTTTTCAAAAAAAATCTTCCATTCTTTCAGTTTAGGCCGTTTTTCCCAGCCTATCCCTGGACATACGAAATGACGGCAAATGGACTCCCTCAGCATCTGAGGCAAACGACATCCGCCTTCTTTACGGTGAAAATAGCAGTGATAGCTATTACCATCGATAGTGTTATTAATCGTAATAGAAGCATCCAGAATAGTAGTATTAGGTAACTTCAGGATTTCTGTTAACAGTTCAGGACAATTTTGTAACAGATAAGCGAAATCCGCAGGATAGAAAATAGGTGAATAGTATCCACAGCAGCCTTTATCATCTTGCCGTGGACACTGAGCGCATAGGTCTACTTCGATGTAGCTGCGCAGGCCCCGGTTGTAAAAAATAAGTACGACATCCTTATACACGTTATAACTCCCTAAAATAGTAATCAGTAATATTATACGGTTTTTGCTAAGGGGGGGGAAGGGCTATAACGGCGGGCTATTTTCCGTTAATTGAGACATATTTTAATAAAGATTGTTTAAATCCCGTATAGAATGGTGAAAGTTTGCATTTTTTACCTCTTCCCGGTATTATTTATGGCAAGGAGTCCTGGGATTTTATAAGTCCTATACGGCGGGGCAAAATAGTCCCGCCGTCACAGGACTTTAATTAGTTGGTAGTGTTAGGCGGGGGCATGATAATGAATGAAAATAGATTAGGTATTATAGGGGGGACTTTTGATCCCATTCATTACGGACACTTGGTAGCAGCAGAGGGTGCCCGGCATAGATTCAACCTTGACCGGGTTGTTTTTGTGCCTGCGGCGCGGCCACCCCATAAAAATCTTGATTTGGTATCTTGGCCGGAGCATCGCTATGAAATGGTGAAAATGGCGGTGGAAGATAACCCTTCTTTTGAGGTATCCCGCCTGGAATTGGAACGAAAGGGACGCTCTTATACTATTGATACTATCGATACCTTTAAATCTATTTACCCGGGATATAAACTTTATTTTATTATGGGAGTGGATTCTCTTTTTATACTTCCAACCTGGAAAGACATCAACCGGCTTAGCAAAAGCTGTGTCTTTATCGTGGTTACTCGTCCCGGTTATAAGATAGAGCGATTTGATCCAGCTCTGGCGAATGTTCCGGCAGCTTTTTGGGAAAACGCTTTTTTCACGGAGATTCCGGGTTTACAAATATCCTCCACAGATATAAGGAGGCGGGTTAATAGGGGTGAACCGATTCGGTATCTTCTTCCTGCCTGTGTGGAGTCCTATATATATAGGCAGAAACTGTATAACGAGGCGATGTAATGATTGAAGAAAAATATCTTCTGGAAGTATTAAGCCGGCGGTTGAGCAAAAAGCGTTTTGAACATTCCTTACAGGTAGCCAGGGTGGCCCGGGATATGGCAAAGAAATTTGGGGTTGATGAAAAAAAAGCCTATATAACTGGTTTAGTACATGACTATGCCAAAGGTATTTCCGGCCAGGATCTGCTTAATCTGGCTTTGGATACTAAACTGGAAGTGGATCCGGTTGATTACAGATTACCTGACCTTTTGCATGCTCCGGTGGGGGCACTGCTGGTAAAAAAGGATTTTGCTATTACTGACCCGGAAACTTTACAGGCTATAGCTTGTCATACTCTGGGTTCAACTCATATGAATGCTCTGGATAAGATAATCTATTTGGCGGATATGATAGAACCGGGCCGGGATTACCCAGGTCTGGAGCGCCTTAAGTGTTTGGCTATGAGAGATCTGGATCAAGGGATGCTTTTTGGTCTGGATTCAACCATTAAATATTGTATCTACCAGAACCGGATAATTCATCCCCGGACTGTAGATGCCCGTAACCATTTTTTGGTGTCGGTGCATGGAGGAGAATAATAGGATATGTGTAAAAAAGGTGAATGGAGCCATGAGTTAAAGAACAAGATAATTATAAGCAAGGAGGGTGGCTGTTGAACAACGAGGAAAAACTGGCGCGGTTAGTAGCTGAGGCTTGTCTGGAAGAAAAGGCCGAGGAGGTTTCTATTCTGGATGTGCATGATCTAACCGTTATAGCCGACTACTTTGTTATAGCCAGCGGAAGAAGCGTTATTCATGTTCGTAGCATCATCAATCATGTGGAGGACAAATTGCAGGAACAGGGTATTATCCCTGCCCGTAAAGAAGGAATCCAGGAAGGTGTATGGTGTGTACTAGACTATAATTCCATCCTGCTTCATGTATTTCGCCAGGAGGAACGGGATTATTATGAGTTAGAAAATCTGTGGGGTGATGCCCGGCAGGTTGAGTTGGGGTCTATGCAAGTATAGACGAGTCTAACTTGTAGTTAGGCCTGCATGGGAATTTTAAAAATATTTATCATATATAAGTAAAAAAACCGGGCTGTTTTAAGCCTGGTTTTTTTTATATAAAAGAATACTTTTATAACTTCATGGGGGAGGGGGGGGCTAATCAAAATTACAGCAGGTAGTTCAGCCCGCCCCCGGGGGTGTAAGTTTATACCATTTTAAATTGGTATCAGTTTAATTATTTTGCCACAATATTTACTAACTTATTGGGCACGACTATTATTTTGATGATTTTCTGACCTTTTGTCAAAGTCTGAACCTTGTCGTTTTTTAAAGAAAGTTGTCTCAAATCGTCCTCAGATGCATTGGCAGGAACGGATAGGCGATCTCTTACTTTACCATTAATCTGTAAAACGATTTCTACTTCCTCTTGTACCAAAGCGTCCGGGTCATATTGTGGCCAGTTCTGCTGGTGAACACTTTCCTGATGTCCGGTAATATGCCATAACTCTTCAGTAATATGAGGGGAGAAGGGGCTTAATAATAACAGCAGGCTATCTACCGCCTCTTTTAATACGGCTAGATCCAACTCATCCTGATCGCGATAAGTGCTGATGGCATTGAAAAGCTCCATAATAGCACTAATAGCCGTATTAAAATTAAAACGATCTCCCACATCCTCAGTTACTTTTTTGATAGTCTGGTGAATTTTGTAACGTAGCTGACGGGCACTATCATCCAGCTCCAAATACTGATCAGGTAGTTTTAGCCCTGCTAATATGGGTGAAAGTTCATTAACTAACCGCCACAACCGGTTAAGAAAACGATAGGCACCTTCTATACCCCGGTCATTCCATTCTAGATCTCGCTCAGGGGGAGAGGCGAAAAGGATAAACAGCCGGGCCGTATCAGAACCATAGTTACGCAGAATTTCTTCTGGGCTGACTACATTTCCTTTGGATTTGGACATTTTAGCTCCGTCTTTTAAGACCATGCCCTGAGTAAGTAGATTAGTAAAAGGTTCCTGTGTCCCGATCATTTTAATATCGTACAGGAATTTAGTTAAGAAACGTGCATACATTAGGTGCAGAATAGCATGTTCTACTCCACCTATATATTGATCTACCGGCATCCAGTAATCGGCCGCTTGCCGTGAAAAAGGTATATCAGTTTCATGGGGACTGCAATAACGGTCAAAATACCAAGATGAACATACAAAGGTATCCATAGTATCAGTTTCCCGGCGGGCTGGGCCTCCACACTGGGGACAAGTCGTCTGGTAAAAACTTTCCACATAGTTGAGGGGAGACTCGCCAGAGGGTTTAAACTCTACATCTTCAGGAAGTATGACGGGCAGATCTTTTTCTGGAACAGGAACAGTTCCACATTCTGGACAATAAATAATGGGAATAGGGGCCCCCCAGTAACGCTGACGAGAGATTAACCAGTCACGCAGCCTGAAGTTCACTGTTCCCTGGCCAATACCTTTTTCGGTTAAAAACTGTGTTATACGTTTTTGACATTCTTCTACGGATAGACCGTTGAATTCTCCTGAGTTAACCATTACTCCATCACCACTGTAGGCTTCTTGTAATTTAGAGGCATCAGCAGGGCAATCTTCACCTTTAATAACTATCCGTACTGGTATGTCATATTTACGTGCAAATTCAAAGTCTCTCTGATCATGAGCGGGCACAGCCATAATAGCTCCTGTCCCATAATCCATAAGTACGTAGTTGGCTATCCAGATAGGGATTTTTTCATCGTTAACCGGATTTATTGCATAAGCTCCCGTGAATACCCCTTCCTTTTCTGCCTCAGCCGAAGTACGGGCTACGTCGCTTATATACTTCATACGTTCTACAAACTGGCGTACACTAGTTTCCTGAGGGTTACCAGAGGAAATTTTCCCCACCAACGGGTGTTCAGGAGCCATAACCATGTAGGTGACCCCAAAGACTGTATCGGGACGAGTTGTAAACACCGTTAGTTTTTCGTCATGACCTTCAATAGCCAGAGAAAATTCGCAACCTTCACTACGGCCTATCCAGTTCTTTTGCATTATTTTAACTTTGTCCGGCCAACCAGGTAGCAGTTCGAGATCATCTAAGAGGCGTTGGGCATAAGCGGTAGTTTTAAAAAACCATTGCTCTAGTTGTTTTTTTTCCACCTGGCTATCGCAGCGCTCACAACTGCCTTCTACTACCTGTTCATTAGCTAGAACTGTCTGGCAGGAGGGACACCAGTTTACAGCAGCTTTCTTCTTATAAGCCAAATTATGCTCATAAAGTTTTAGAAACATCCATTGGGTAAATTTATAATAATCGGGACGACAGGTGGTAATTTCCCGATTCCAGTCATAGCTGAGCCCCATGGATTTAAGCTGTTCTTTCATAATTTCAATATTTTTAGATGTCCATTTAGCCGGGGGAGTTTTGTGTTGGATAGCAGCATTCTCGGCCGGCAGGCCAAAAGCATCCCATCCCATCGGATGCAGTACATTATAACCATTCATGGATTTAAAGCGGGCTACTACATCACCGATAGCGTAGTTCCTTACATGGCCCATATGCAGATTCCCGGACGGGTAGGGGAACATCTCTAGGGCATAGTATTTTGGTTTACCGGCATCTTCCTGGACTTGATAGAAGTTATTTTCCTCCCAATATTTCTGCCACCGGGCTTCCACTGAATGAAAATCATATTTCTGGTCTGACATTATGTTTCTAATGCCTCCTTAAAACCAATATTTCAGAAAACAAAAAAACCCTCTTTCCCATACAGGGACGAGAGGATTCCCGCGGTACCACCCTTTTTGACAATTATACAAAAATGGTGGAGCTAGTGGGATTCGAACCCACGACCTCTTGAATGCCATTCAAGCGCGCTCCCAACTGCGCCATAGCCCCACATTTGTCCGCTTTACTTAAGGATAACGGCCTCTACCGTCACAGGCTACTATTTCACCTGTGAAGCTCCCCGGCGAGTTCAACTGACTTTGCCATTTTCCACCTACCAATGGCTCTCTGTATAACGTCTGTCTACTACTCCGGTTCGTCACTTCTTAATCTGCAATTGACATAGAGAATTATAAGATAATTAGCGATTAAAGTCAACTACCTGCCGGATAAGATTTTGAAAAAATATTTTTAATATGTTTCAAGGCCAGAAAAAGCAGATTTCAGTTAAGTAAAGTGTCGATTATAGCTAATTTTACAAGAACTAGCCAAACAATTGATTTTCGACTTTAAACGGGTGGTGTATTTATTATAGTAACTATACCAAGAACTAACTCCGGGAGTTAGTTAAGTACTGTCATTTACTATCCTGGTACCAATGGTGATAAAAAAAGACTTCCCATAACATAATTGGAGGAACCTGGTGAAAGATGGAGAATTATGACCAGGGGGTGAAAAAATGGGAATAGATCGGCGGGTTTTGGCCGGATTAGTGCTGGCTGTGCTGATTGCCTTTGTTATGGGTACTAAGTATGGAGGATATAAAGAACAGCATAACCAGGAGGAATTAATAGTTAATCCGGTTTCTACAGATATGGAAGTAAATGATCGGGAAGAGGATAAGATTATCCAAGTATATGTGGTGGGAGCCGTTAACAAGCCGGGAGTTTACCGGATGAATTCGGGAGCCAGGGTTTATGAAGCTATCGAAAAGGCGGAGCCCCAGGAGGAAGCTGACCTAACCGGTTTGGACCTGGCTAGGGTACTCCAGGATGAGGAAAGTATACCCGTTCCGTTAGCGGGAGAGATACCCGCCTGGCAGCAGAATAATGTTCTTTCCTACCAGTCTACTTCTTCAACCAATAATGGGAAAGTAAATATTAATACGGCCAGTGCTGGGGAAATGGCGGAGCGACTGCAGGGGATCGGCCCGGCCCTGGCCCAGCGTATCATCGATTACCGAACTCAGAATGGGCCTTTTAATAGTATCGATGAATTAAAAAATGTAAGCGGGATAGGGGAAAAGCGTTTTGCCAGCATTAAGGATGATATACGGGTGAAATAACGGGTTGGGGGGGAAGTTATGGGACCTGTCTGGTTTTTAGTATTTTTACTCCTGGCTGTTTTTGAACTATTAGTATATTATCAATGCTGGATTATTAGTGGTGTTGCGTTAGTATTGCTGACCGTTTTTTTTTACCAACGTTTTAAACTCGAACAAGTATTACTATTTATAGGAACTATACTGCTTTTTATACTATATTTTTATATTCAGCAGGTTCCTCCTCCCCAAGATCACCCACCATTAGAGAATGTAGTCTGTGAAGGTATAGTTAAAAGTCGTCCTATCACCGGGGATGAATATACGAGATTCATAGTGCGTACCGATTCCTCATCAGTATATAGCCGGAACATACAGGTAAACTGCTACTTTAATCTGCCTTTAGAACAGGGCTCCCGGGTAAGAATTACCGGTAAACTCCAAAAACCCTCTACCCCGGGTAATCCAGGGGAGTTTAACTATGAGCGTTATCTATATCACCAGAATATCTATTATCTCCTGGGTGTTAATGAGCCGGGTGATATTAAAATAATATCTGCTCCTAAACCTTTAAATAAGTTCATGGGCGATTTTCGCAGCCGGGCGGCTCAGGTATTTGTTAATACTGTAGGAAATGACCAGGCTGCTATCCTACTAGGGATGTTGCTGGGGGAAAAAGAAAATATAGATCCCGAGCAATTTGAAAAATTCCAGCAAACTGGTATTGTCCACTTATTTGCTGTGTCAGGACTCCATGTGGGTTTCTTGCTGGTATTATCTAATCTGGTCTGTTCCTGGTTAGGTTGGAGAGCCCGGGGCAAGTTCCTGGTTGGCATGGGGCTAATGCTGCTTTACGGCAGCCTTATATCCTGGCCGGTTTCGGTAACCAGGGCCACTATCATGGCATCATTAGCTTTATTAGCTATTTATTCCGGCCGCCAAAGTCATTTATTAAATAGCCTGGGAATAGCCGGAATCATTATCATACTTATAAATCCCCGGGCAATATTTCAGATCTCTTTTCAGCTATCCTTTCTGGCTACATTAGGGTTAGTTTATTTATTTCCTCTGCTAAAGCAAGTCAGAACATGGCCTTATCCCCGGTTGGTTGACCTGGCCTTGATTCCTATCTGTGCTCAGCTAGCGGTTACGCCAGTGGTAGCCTGGTACTTTAACCTGTTTTCCCCCATATCTCTTATTAGTAATATCTTAATTACCTATCTGGCAGGAGGAGCGGTTATATGCGGCTTTGTGGCTCTGGCGGCAGCGGGAATAATTCCACTTCTGGCTACACTTATTCTTTACCCGGCCAGTTGGTGTATAGGGATCATAATCTATTTGGTAAATGGGCTGGTGAAGATTCCCGGGGCTTTTCTCTGGGTGGCTACACCGGGAATAATTCTATTGATTTTATATTATGCGGGTATACTCATACTTTGCTGGGGTTTAACCAGCAAAAAAGGGCCGCGGTGTATCCTGTTGGCCAGCCTAATTATGTTAGGTATATTTACGATTGTAGAGCTTTTGCCGGCCTCTGTATACGGGCGCGGAATAGTAGAAGTTACCTTCCTGGATGTAGGACAAGGGGATAGTATTTTAATAAAAACCCCCACCGGCAAATTTATCCTTATTGATGGTGGGGGAAGTCAGTTTGTGGATACCGGAATGAGAGTGGTATTACCTTATTTGCGCCACCGGGGTATCAGAGAGCTATATCTGGTAGTAAATACCCATCCTGATATTGATCATCTTAAGGGGCTGCAATCGGTGCTAAAAGTTGTACCGGCAGATTACCTGGGACTACCAGCCCCGCTTTTAGATCAGCCCTGCTATGAGGAAATGAAGCACATTGCTGCCGAAAAAAAGGTCAGGGTAATCGGTTTACAGGCTGGTCAGCTGGTGAAAGTAGATAATAAAATGGTTTTAAATATCCTTTATCCACCGGCAGTTAACCCGGGAAGTTCGCCCAATGCTAATTCAATAGCTGTAGAAGGGGGTTATCGGAATTTTAGTTTTATTCTTCCCGGAGATCTGGACTCCAACTGTCTGGAACAAATAAAAGATGGTGACTTAATTAAGAGTGCTCTACTAGTGAAGGTTCCACATCATGGAAGTCGCTATTCACTATCTGATTCGTTTTATGAGGAGGTTTCACCGCGCTGGGCTGTCATTCCGGTAGGTAATAATCAATTTGGTCATCCTCATCCTGAAGTACTGGATTTTTTAGAACAAAAAGATATCCGTACCTTCAGGACTGACCAGGATGGCGCAGTAAGTTTTTTAAGTGATGGTGAGCAGGTACAGGTAACTAGTTTTAGAAATACTGCTAAAAATTAAGATGTTTGGCTTTGGTGAGCTGGTTTTTAAAGGCCAGCTCTTTTAATGACTCGAGAGAGTGATTGACGGGATTTTATGTCTAAATCGCGGCTATGTATGCTAAATAGCTGACCATTTAGCATCAGCAGATTTCCATCGACAATGGTTGCATAAACATCACTAGCCTGAGCTTGATAAACCATCTGGCTATAAACACTGGCTCCTTCATTAGGTTTAGTATGCCATCCCTGCAGGTCTACAATGGCTATATCAGCTTTTTTCCCCTCTTCCAGGCTGCCTAGTTGATCTTCACAGCCCAGGGCCTTGGCTCCACCCAGGGTAGCCATTTCGAATACCTGTTTAGCTGGCATTACAGTAGGTCCATGTAACGGTTTTTGGATAAGAGCAGCCAGGCGCATTTCTATAAATGCGCTCAGATTGTTATTACAGGGGGCTCCATCTGCTCCTAGGGAGACCTGGCATCCTTGTTGCAGCATATCTGGTACCGGGGCAATTCCTGAGGCCAGCTTTAGATTGGAGCCTGGACAATGGCTTATATGGGTTTGGCTGGTAGATAATACCTGCATCTCCTCTGGGTTCACATGTATACAGTGAGCCAGGATGAGATTAGGGTTACATAATCCCAGTTGGTTTAGGTACAATATATTGCGCATGCCCCGTTCTTTTTGCACCACCTGGATTTCGCCTTTGTTTTCAGAAGCATGGGTGTGAACAGGAATAGAATACTGATAGGAAAGACGCTGAACTTTCTGGAGGAGATCATGGGTACAGGAAACGGCAAAACGGGGACAGAAAGCATAACGGATGCGCTGCTGGCTATGCCCATTCCATTTTTCATACAAGTCCATACTTTCCTGTAAAGCCTTCTCAGTAGTATCCAGAAGGCTGGTCGGAACTCCCTCCCCGTGATCCATCATACATTTCCCTCCCAGGTAGCGCAGTCCGGATTGGTTTACTGCCTGGAAGACAGAATCAGTATGATGTACCGTAGCCATATCAATGATGGCAGTAGTCCCGCCTCTGAGCAGTTCGGCACACCCTAGTAAGGCTGAATAATAAAGGGATTCTTCATCATGGGCTCCCTCTAACGGCCAGATCTTAAGTTTAAGCCAGTCAAGCAATTCCAGGTCATCGGCCATTCCCCGAAAAAGAACTTGGCACAGGTGGATATGAGTCTGAATAAGACCGGGTATAACCAGCTTACCAGTAGCGTCTATAATCTGATCGGCAGAGATATTATCTAGTTCCCCGATTTGAACAATACGATCCTGTTTAATAAAAATATCGCACTGCAAGATTTCCCGAGCAGGGTTCATGGTTACTAAAGTACCGTTTTTTATGAGTATTGACATGGATATTCCGTCCTTTCTCCAACTGGTTCATAAAAGTTGAGGTGCTATCACCTAGATTATATTATGCCATTTATAGTATTTCCCGTCGCGGGCTTAATTTAAGTAGTTTATCTCGAAATGAATCCTTCCTGGTTGCCATTTACTAGCCAGCTTTAATGATTTTATTTTTAAAGCGCGGATAGAAAACATTATAAAAAACCGTTTTTCCTCATAGTTTGTAGTCAGGGGGCGATTCATGATCAAGCAAGCCGATATGACCAACCAGAGAGTAGGGATCCTGTTAATAAGGCTTTCATTTCCTGCTACAGCTGGTATGATGGTATATTCTGTGTTCAGCCTGGTAGATACTTTTTTCATTGCCCGGCTGGGGTCGGCTTCGCTGGCTGCATTTACTTTGGTAATACCTATTCAAATTCTACTTGTTTCCATTTCATCTGCTACCGGCGTAGGTTTAACCTCTCTCATTGGTAGAACTCTTGGCCAAAATAATGTCATAACAGCCGATAATATTGCCTGGCATGGGATTTTTATCACCCTAATCTACGGGGGGATATTTTCATTGGGGGGTGCCAGTAACATTGATGCTCTGTTACTTTTATTTGGCTGTACCCCGGAGACGTTTTTATTAAGCAAAGAGTACCTGAATATATTCTTTATAGGGTGTACCTTTATTTTTATTCCCATGACTTTGGGAAATATCATTCAGGGTGAAGGGGATACCTTTATACCCATGCTAGCTGCGGTAGTAGGAATAGTTTTTAATGTTCTATTAGATCCCCTGTTTATTTTTGGCAGGGGGATAATTCCGGCTATGGGCTTAAATGGTGCCGCAGTAGCTACGATTCTGGGTCAGGTGGTTAGTACCATTATGTTGATCGTGATTATTCGTCGTAGAAGGGTTTTTATCACCTGGTCTCCAGCCAGCTTCTCGCCTAGTCTTAAGTTATTGGTGGAAATATATCGGGTGGGGTTGCCGACCATGGTTATGGAAATTGCCGGTGTAGTAGTTTTGGCAATTATAAACCGTATTTTAACCGGATATAGCTATACTTCCGTAGCGGCTCTAGGGATATTTTTACGGATCCGTTCTCTTGCTTATATGCCGGTTTTTGGACTTTGCCAGGGAGCTATGCCTATTGCTGCTTTTGCTTATGGTGCTGGTAACCTGGAACGGGTAAAAGAAACCCTGGTTAAAGCATCTGCTCTGGCTTTTCTTTTTATAGGTGTGGGCTGGGGGGTACTTCAATATTTCCCGGAAGGGGTTATGGGCTTTTTTTCTAACGACCCTGCCCTAATAATGATAGGTGAACAGTGCCTAGGCCTAGCCACCCTTTTTCTGCCTTTCATGGGTCCTGTCTCTATTTTACATACCGTCTTACAGGCTCTGGGGAAGGGGATAGTCGCCATGTGGTTATCACTAGCCCGGCAGGTGGGATTTTTTTTACCTCTTTTATTACTGTTATCCAAGTATTTGCAATTAAATGGAATATGGTTGGCATTTTCCCTGGCAGATCTTTTCGAAGCAGTTTTGGCCGTATATTTTTTTATTATATTGTGGAGGAACTTGCAGGTGCGTAATAAATTGGCCCTAGTTATGCTGCTGCGCCGGGGTTATGTTTTAAGCCGTATCCGTGCCTGGCTGCAGTGGAAAATTACTTAAATAGCAGTTGGGAATTATTATGTTAAAAATCCATGAAAATCAAGGGGCTGTTTTATCAAAGTTTCGGTAAACATAAACGCTAATAAAAAAGTGGTGGCGATTTCAAGGCAGAATTAGCTTTTAGCATAATAATAGAGCCGGCCGTTTTCCAATTGGTAATCAATCAGATTTTTATGATCGAGAAAAGCTATCATAGCTGCCAGGGTGGAGGAAATAAAAAAGTATTCCTGAAAATCAGGTTCCAAATCTTCCAGGATTACGATTTCTTCTAATAGTTCTTCCCGGCTTTTAGGTTGTTGTAATAACTCCACCACCAGATCAAGATAGCGATTCAGGTTTAAGGTATTCATCTCGGTAAGTTTCACCAGTTCTTCCCGGGAGTAAATCTGGTCGGCATGTCCCAGTACAAAGTATTCATAATCTAGTTGGGGCAATAATTCAAGGGTAGATTTGAAAGCGGGTATATCATACAAAAACGGAAAAGAATATTTTTCTAGGATCTCCTGGCTGAACAAAGCATCTCCCAAAAAGCATACTCGATCCCTGGTACCTATACCAGCCTGTCCTAGTGCATGTCCAGGGAGAGGAATGACTTCAAATTTTTCCTCATTTATTTTACAGGTACCTGGTGTAATTATCTGATCTATCTCCTGCTTTTGATTACTGCTAAGGGATCGTAGCAGGTTAGTGGATGGATTTCCACCGTAAAGATAGAGGGGGAAAAGATAGCTGTTTTCCATGAATAGAGATGTTTCTTCAGTAGCTATGGTATGGCTGCCCGGAAACTGGTTTTTGCAATAAAGATTTCCTTCGCAGTGATCGGGATGACTATGGGTGTAAAACAGGTATTTTATATTAAGACCTTCTTGGCCGAGATAGACACCTATTTTCTTAGCCTGCTGAATAGTGCCGCAATCTACCAAGAGCGTGTATTTATCTTTGAAAACGAATAAACCTGTATTAGTAGGATTTTTAATCCAAAAGGTGTTGCCGGATATTTTTTGCTTTTTCAAATTTAGCCCTCCTTATCAGTTTAATAATGGCAACCAGGGGGAGCAGAAGGGGGAAGCTGGCCGCCGTACGCTGGGAGGAAGGGGGCACTTGCTTCCTTCCCTCTTCTTTCTTATCTTTTACCTGCTTAGGATTGAAGCAGGATTACTGGAGAATCTGGTCATCGATTTTATAAATGGGAATGATTTATAGTACAATTTTCTATGTAAAGAAAAATCATCCTCATAAACTAGTGGGATTTATAAATTACTAGATCTAATGTTACATTTTAGGTTATATTTTGGAGAAAGGAAAATAGTAAATAAATGGAGGGAAAGGTGGACTGATTATGCGCAAAGATATGCCGCTTCTTAAGAAGGCGATTGAATTTCATGGACATGTTTGTCCAGGTCTTTTGATGGGGGTAAGAGCTGCAGAATTTGCTTTAGATTACCTGCAATTAAAACCTGACCGGGATGAGGAATTACTAGCGGTAGTAGAAACTGATTCCTGTGGGGTTGATGCTATCCAGGCTATTCTAAGTTGTACTTTCGGTAAAGGTAATCTTTTTTTCCGTGATTATGGGAAAAACGTTTATACTATTGCCAGCCGTACTAGTAACCGGGCGGTACGTATTGCTCAAAAATTTAAAGGCCTTGATATTCCTGCTTTCCAACGTTTTCGGGAGTTAAAAGATCGGCAGGATTTAACTGAAAGCGAGGAAAAAGAGCTGGAAATATTACTAGATGAAATTATAGCGACTATTATGAATAGCCCTCTGGACAATATTTTCCACTGGCAGGATGTTCCAGTACCTGAATTGGAACGAGCCCATATTGAAAAAACTGTTCAATGTACTAAGTGTGGTGAAGGGGTTATGTTATCCCGGGCAATTAATACTGATAAAGGGCTGGTTTGTGGGGAATGCCAGTTGAGAAAAAGGGTATAAGAGAAGCGGTGGAATGGTTGTTTGAAAAACCTAAAGCACTAAGTGCAATAAAAAGCACATGCAGGTGTCCGTAAGAATCGATTTAATGCCAGTAACAGGCCATGAAGGCTAAAGGCTCATAGCCTTGACTTAATCATGGCCATTTTTTGCTGAGGTTTATTAAAACATTAAGGGGGTTATATATATGCACATACCAGACGGATACCTAAGTCCGCAGACAGCAGTTCCTTTTCTGGCTGTTATGGTTCCGGTACTGGCAACTGCGACTAAGAAGGTAGAGAATAATCTTAAAAAGAAACATGTTCCGGTACTGGCTATCGGAGCTGCCTTTTCTTTTGTGATTATGATGTTTAACATTCCCGTTCCGGGAGGCAGTTCTGCTCATGCAGTGGGAGCAGTTTTGCTGGCTATTCTCCTGGGGCCATGGGCAGCTTGTCTGGGTGTATCGGTAGCATTGATTATTCAAGCTCTCTTTTTTGGTGATGGAGGAATTATTACATTGGGGGCTAACTGTTTTAATATTGCTTTCGTAATGCCGTGGTTTGGTTATTGGGTTTACCGGATGGTAAAGGGGCAGGCTGATCCTTTGTCCGGGAGAGGAATAGTGGCGGCCGCCTTAGCCGGATATGCAGGTTTAAACATAGCTGCTTTAACTACAGCTGTAATGTTTGGTTCACAATACCATTTATTCCAGGCCACTGATGGTACGCCCCTATATTTTATGTATCCTATGCGGGTCACCATTGCGGCTATGATGTCTGAACATCTACTATTAGCTGGTCCAGTAGAAGCGCTTTTAACCGGAGCAGGGGTAGGGTTTATAGGCCAGCATTATCCTGAACTTATGCCTGGTTATATCGAATCCGATACCAAGATGGGGGTGACTGCCCATGTTTAAAGTATACCGGAAATTATGGGGGGCCTTGTTATTGTTTCTTATTATGTGCCCGTTAGGCTTGTTAGCAACCGGAACAGCATTCGGAGAATGGGGTACTGATGAATTGCTGGATGAGGTAGGTTTTATTCCCCGGGGTTTAGCCAGCTATATGGACACCTGGCAATACCCGATTTTGCCTGATTATACTGTGAGTGGATTTAATGCTGGTTTTGCCCAGTCCGCAGCCGGTTATATCTTATCTGCTCTGATAGGGGTTATATTAGTAGCCGGTATTATGCTTATGATTGGAAAAAGAATCAGGGAGTAATTATGACAGATAATAAATCTATCGTAGTCCTGCCAGACTGGATTCAGCAGCCGGTTGACCAGGAGGTAATTCCAGTAAAAAGCAGAAGCCAGAGTACCCGATACCTGGTTAAGACTATTAAGGATCTCACCAGGGTTATGGCTGATAGTCTGCGGAGTGAGGTTTATGCTCGAAGTAATGGGTTGCTCCAAAAGGTAGATCCCCGGATAAAATTAGGTGCGGTTATTTTATGTGTTATCGCCGTTAGTACCAGCCGCAGTCTTATGTGTTTAGCGATTTTATGGTTTTTAAGCCTTTTTTTGATGGGTTTATCCCACCTGCCTTTCGGGAAAATACAATTACGAGTCTGGGGTTTTGTCCCGCTCATTACGTTTATAGCCGGAATACCAGCTATGCTTAACATTATCAATGATGGACAACCTCTTGTTGTACTATATACTTTTACCAGTACACCTCAGTTAGCCGGATGGTATTGGCCGGAAAGTATTTATATTTCCAAACCGGGACTTATTGCGGTGCTGCTGCTTTCTATTCGGGTAGGTTTATGCCTTACTTTCGGGGTACTGCTGGCCCTTACTACTCCACTAGCGGATTTAGTAAGGGCCTTGCGGATACTAAGAGTTCCAGGGGTGATGGTGGTAATTATGGAGATGACTTACCGCTATATTATTCTATTGTTAGTTATAGCCCTGGAAATATTTCAGGCTAGAAAAATGAGAACAGTGGGGAATTTATCTTTGAAAGACCGGCAAGGACAAGTTTTTTCGGGAGCGGGAACATTGTTTGCAAAAAGTATGTTTCTGGCGGAGGAAGTTTTTCAGGCTATGACGGCCCGTGGCTATACGGGTAAATTAGTCAGAATGGAGGTTGTCGGGGAAGGCTGTTCTTGGCAGAATGTAAAATCAGTTCTGATTCGCAGTGCGGGAAGTGATTGTCTGTGAATTGTCCGGTATTTGATCTTAAGGGAATAAAATATAGTTTTAGCCGGGGTGATCAAGTATTTAACAATCTTTCCCTAACAATAAACCCGGGGGAAAGTATAGCGTTGATGGGGGCCAATGGCTCCGGTAAAACAACTCTTTTAAAGATCCTAGGTGGATTATATTATCCTCAGCAGGGGGAAGTTAATGCTTTTGGTTATAAAATTACGGAAAAAAAGATGGAGGAAGCGAACTTTTGTCAGGAATATTACCGCCGCGTAGGCTACTTGTTCCAAAACTCCGATGTGCAGCTTTTTACCAGCCGGGTGTTTGACGAAATCGCCTACGGACCAATACAATTGGGACTACCTGGGGAAATGGTTGAACAGAGGGTGAATGACCTGCTGGCGTTACTGGGTATAAAGCATTTGGCAGATCGTTCTCCTTATCGTTTGAGCGGTGGAGAGAAGAAAAAAGTAGCCTTGGCTTCGATACTAGTCCAAAATCCTCAGGTTCTGATTTTAGATGAGCCTACTAATGGACTGGATCCACGAACGGCGCGCTGGATGGTAGGTGTTCTTAAGGAGCTAAACAGGCTAGGGCGTACACTCATTATTGCTACTCATAATTTCCAACTGGTGCAGAGATTATCCTCAAGAGTGCTTCTGCTGGCTGAACAGGAGGGATTGGTTTTTGATGGACTAGCCTGTCAGGCTTTAAATGACCGGGATTTACTCCAAAAATTAAATTTGATTTGAGCTAAAGAGGGACAAAGCAAGTGCTCCTTCAAAAGTCATGTTAAAGGAAGCACTTACTCTGACCTTTCGGGTGTAGATGGTACCCGGTAATGATTTGTGTATGGAGTTTGGCTTTCCTGAACAGCCTATCTATTTAACTGATTTTTGCTACATGGCTTTAATAATTACAGGATGGGCCCGAATGTGTAGTATGAATTTTACCCTAATAATTTAGGCTTTTTAAAAAATATAATAGGGGCTAAACAGTAAAAAATTAAGTAGGCAATGGTGTCCCTTGTATGTTTGGCGAAGTAAAACCTTAAACTAAACCGTTAATTAGACATAATGTCCCGGGCAGCGATGACACCAGAAACACTGGCCTGAATTAAACCCCGGGTAACTCCAGCACCATCTCCGATGGCCCATAACCCCTTAATATCAGTTTGCAAGTTGTTGTTCAGACGGGGGCGGGCGGAATAAAATTTAGCCTCAATACCGTATAAAAGGGTGTGGTCACAGGTCACACCAGGGATAGCGCGATCCAAGGCCTCCAGGCATTCCATAATACCTACCATGTAGCGGTGGGGAAGAACCAGAGAAAGATCACCAGGTACAGCCCCTTTAAGGGTAGGTTCAACCATACCCCTTTTAATACGGCTAACCGTTGAGCGGCGTCCCCGTTTAAGGTCGCCATAGCGCTGGATAATAATTCCCCCGCTTAACATATTAGCCAGACTGGCAATACAACGCCCATAAACGATAGGTTTATCAAAAGGTTCGGTAAATTCCTGGCTGACTAGCAGGGCAAAGTTAGTGTTGTCGCTTTTCTGGTTTGCATAGGCATGCCCGTTTACGGTAATGATTCCATTAGTGTTTTCCATTACCACATGCCCGTTAGGGTTTACACAAAAGGTTCGTACTGTATCGTCAAAATGCCTGGAATTAAAAATTATTTTTGGTTCCCATACATTATCGGTGAATTCCTGCATGGTAACGGCCGGAAGTTCTATTCTTACCCCCAGGTCAACCTGGTTATTATAAAGAACAATACCTAGTTGGGCGGCTTGTTCAGAAAACCATTGGGCTCCATCCCGGCCTGGTGCCATGATTATATAAGGAGCATAGTAGGTATCGCGGTTGCTTTTTACTCCCTGGACCTGTTCGTCTTTGACCATAATTTCCTGGACGGTTTCTCCGGTATGAATACTTATGACAGGATCCAGATCAGCTCTCATGTTGGCCAGAACTTTAAGGGTATTATCGGTTCCCATATGACGGATTAAAGCGGGAATCAGCTTCAACCCGGCTCGTGCCACTCTCACCTGCAGGTCTTGCACTGCTTCACTATCTTTACCGAACAGCCGATCTGGTGCTCCATAGTGTACGTATATATTATCTACATAGTCAATCATCTGTTGCAGGTTTTCACGGCCAATGTAATTATCCAGCCAGCCGCCGAACTCGGTAGTAAGGGTGAGTTTGCCATCAGAAAAAGCTCCTGCCCCACCCCATCCGCTCATAATTGAGCAGGGATGGCAATTTTTACAAGCTGGTTCATCAGTTGAAATCAGACACTGACGTTTCTCAACACTCTTTCCTTTTTCAATAATAAGGACTTTTAAATCGCTATGCCGGGCAATTTCCATGGCGGCGAAAATACCCGCAGGTCCGGCTCCTACGATAATAACATCAAACTGCTTATTCAATAGTCTACCCCCCCATGATTTGAACTAATCGGTAACGAAAACTGGTAATGTGGTATGTTTTTTATTACTATGTTTTACGTAAAAGATTATAACATACCGGAATAAGTAAAGAATGGTAAAATACAAGATAGTACTATGATTAGCATGGTATCAGCAATTTTAGAACCAGGAGGAACAGTATGGATATAAAAGGGGCTTATTTCCTCTGGGGTGAAGAAAACTATTTAATTGACCAGGAAATAAGAAAGATTACCGAGGCTATTGAGGAAAAACATGGGGAAAAGCCGGAATTAGTCTATATAGATGGTGATGAAGTAAATGCGGAACAGTTAATTAGTATGCTTGATTTTAGTCCTCTTTTTGCCTTTTCCCGGGTAGTAGTGATTAAGCGCCCTGCCTGGCTGAAAAAGAACCAGCGCAGCAAAGGGGCAGTTAATGATGTCAAAATCGTTTTGGAACGCTATTTTGAAAATATGCCTCAGGGACAGGTTTTAATTGTTACCTCCCTGGAACATCCATCCGGCAATCCGGTGGTGAAATTACTTGATAAAGAGTGTACCGTGATTCAATGCCGGAAAGCAGGTGAACCTTTTCTGCGCAAATGGATTCAAGAAGAAATTAAGGTGCGCCATCTTAAGGCTACCCCCCAGGCAGTTAATTTTCTGGTTAAGAGTGGGCTGGACATGTATTCTCTGGTTAACGTTTTGGATAAATTATCCTTGGGTGATCAGGAAGGCTCACTACAGGATAAAGATTTGCGTAGCCAGATTGAAACCCGTGATGAGGTGAAAGTATTTAAGTTTATCGATGCTTTATTAGTTCGGGATACCCGCAAGGCCTTGCAGGCATTTCACCAATTACTAGCTCAGGGTGAGCATCCCTTATTTATGCTTTATATGGTAGGGCGGCAGTTTTCCGTATTAGGACAGGTAAAATACCTGCAGGAAAAAGGTCGTTCTATGGGAGAGATTGTTAAATCTACTGGTCAAAAAGAATTTACTATTAAAAAGATGGTAGATAAAACGAGAAATTTTACCTGGGAGGAAGTGCATCAGGTATTTACAGATTTGCTGGACACAGATATTAAGTTAAAAACCAGTAGTGTTGATAATGTGCTGGTGGTTGAATCACTGATTTACCGGATTTGTCGGTAAGACTTTATCGCAATTGCTAGGGGGTTAGCTGCCTTTGATTTGCTTTATGGTTTTTCTTAGCCCTGCTCGATTTAATGCCTAAGTTTAAAAAGAAAAAATGGTGATATGTCACATCATTCTTAATATACGACTTAATATTATTATAATTAAATACTCAACAAAGCATCTCACACGAGGTGCTTTTTTCATGCCCATTTTAGGGAAGTGAAGCCGATTCGCCAACTGTTATGTAAACCGTGGCTTTTTATGACGGAATACTTCAAAGGCTAGATATTATTTCAATACTCGGTCATCGTAACCAAACACACCCTTTAGAGAATGCGAATAGTTCTGCCATATTTGTTAAATGCTAAACTTGATGATAAATAATGGAGAGCAGGTTTGAATTTTGAGGTATCTATCAAAAAAGTTGAAATTTTTGGCATCAATAAAAGGTAAGTCCGAACAAAAAATGAAGATGGTCCTACACTCTCTAAGGATTTGAGTCGGCACCTCAAAAAGAACTTGGAAACCATCCAAACATTACTAAAAAACAGCAAGGATATAGTAATACGCGAGTTTTGCTTTGGGAATCAAAGCCAGGTTCATGCTGCTCTGGTCTTTATTGACGGTATGGTAAACAAAAGTGTGATTAACGATAACATTGTAAAGCCATTAATCTATGATACCCATTTAATCAACAGTCAGGCATTACATGAAAATGACATCAAATTCATCCGGCGATCTCTCCTGGCGGTGGGAGATGTTAATGAAAAAACCGGATTTAATGAGCTTATTGCATCTCTATTATATGGAAACGCTATTTTTTTGTTGGACGGCAGTGATTCCTTTTTGGATATAGATGCCAAAGGCTGGCAAACTCGTGCGATTGAAGAACCTAAAGTAGAGCAGACGGTGCGCGGGCCAAGAGAAGGCTTTACGGAGACCCTTCGCACCAATACTGCCATGTTGCGCAGAAAAATTCACAATCCCAACCTGGTTCTTGAGCAAATGGTCCTCGGTAGACGCACCCATACACTGGTCTATATAGCGTATGTCGATGGTGTAGCTCCTCCTGCCCTCGTCGAAGAAGTTAAACGCCGGCTGAATATCATCACCATTGATGATATTCTCGAGTCAGGATATATCGAGCAGTTTATAGAAGATGCTCCCTACTCCCCCTTTGCCACTGTTGGCAACAGTGAAAAGCCCGACCGAGTGGCTGCAAGGATTCTGGAAGGGCGGGTGGCAATTCTGGTGGATGGAACTCCCTTTGTCCTTACCGTTCCATCGCTCTTTATCGAAGGCTTTCAAGCCGCCGAGGATTATTATTCTCGCCCTTACTATGCCAGTTTAGTCCGGTTCATACGGTTCATTGCCTTTATAATAACCCTGCTTGCACCAGGACTCTACGTTGCTTTGGAAAGCTTTCAGCCTGAACTTGTCCCGACTCCTTTGCTGCTCACCATGGCTGCAGCGGTGGAAGGCACTCCTTTTCCCGCAGTAGTAGAAGCATTATTAATGGGGATTATTTTCGAATTGCTCAGGGAAGGTGGTATTCGCCTCCCGGCCACCATTGGTCCTGCGTTAAGCATCGTAGGGGCATTGATCATAGGCGATTCCGCAGTCAAAGCGGGATTAATTGGAGCCCCTATGGTGATTGTCATCGCGCTTACGGCGGTATCGTCGTTTCTGGTCATATCCCACACCGATGCGGTGACTCTTTTACGGTTCGGTCTAATTATTATGGCGGGATTCCTTGGAATATATGGGCTTGGCATTGGGTTAATAGCGATTCTGTTTCATCTTTGCTCCCTGCGTTCCTTTGGTTTAACCTATTTATCGCCTATTGATCCGATTTCCTGGTCACATCTAAAGGATACTTTCATCCGTGCACCACTAAGGTTCCTCGTAATCCGCAGACCGTTGATTCGAGAAATTGATCCGGAGCGGGCATCCTTCCGGCTTGATCTTAATAAGCCGAAAAGTGACTGATATGAAAAATAAGCGATCATAAAGGTATAGTAGTTGTGTTCTCCATGGAGGAGGTTTATTTGATATATGTTCGGGATCAAGAACCGTTATAAAATAGCAACATTACTTATTTTGATACTACAATTACTATTTACTACAGGTTGTTGGGATCGCATTGATTTAAACAAGCGAGCCATTGTAGTTGGATTGGGATTTGACAGTAGCCCCCAGGAGGACAAAATCCTAGTAAGCACGCAAATTATTGATCCTACAAATGTAAAAACTCCCCAGACCACCGGGGGCGGTGGCGGGCAACCCTTTTGGATTGCGACAAGTGAAGGCACCACAGTATTTGAAGCCATTAGGCTTATGACCTCAGTTTCCTCCCGGAAATTGTTTTTTCCCCATAACCAGGTAATAATTTTCGGGGAAGATCTGGCCAAAAAGGGTATCAAAGATTATCTTGACATGCTAATGCGAGATTATGAATTTCGTGAAACCAACTGGATTATTGTTGCAGAAGGAAAAGCTCAGGATATATTGGCTACAAAAACCAGAATAAATAACATTTCCGCATTTTTCATCCGTGATCTGGTTATCGAGCAAAGGTCTAATTCCCGGGTTGCGGCCATTAATATTAAGGATCTGGCACGAAAGATTACCAGCAAAAGTACAGCACCAACAGCTTCCTATATACATCTTGAAAATACGGGTCAGGAAAAAAGACTAAATCTCAGCCAGACGGCAGTTTTCGATCATAATATGAAAATGGTGGGTAAGTTGAACGATCGCGAGTCCAGAGGATTATTATGGGTTTTGGGGGAGGTCAAGGGGGGGATTATCGTCGTAAAAAACCCCCATGGCATGGGTAATTACAGCCTGGAAGTCCTGGAAGCAAAAAGCAAAATCATTCCGGAATTTAGAGACGGTAAGCCGACGATAACAGTGCGAATTAAAGAAAATAGTAACTTGGGTGAAACCTCCTGTCCCGAAGACTTGACTAAACCCGGGGTATGGGAATTAATGGAGAGTCTGCAAAACGAAGCAATCCGTCAGGAAATAGTTATAGCTTTAAAAAAGGCCCAGGAATTGAAAGCGGATATCTTTGGTTTTGGAGAAGCTTTTAATAAGAAACACCCCCGGCAATGGGGGGAAATGGAATCCGACTGGCAAGAAATATTTCCTTCTCTCCAGATAGAAATTATCGTTGAAAGTGCAGTCAAAAAACCCGGTATCATTTTATCAAATGTTTATACTAAAAAAGGAGATTAAGGTATGAAGCTTGGGAATCAGACCATTTCCTCAAATCAGTTGTTTTATCTGCTGGGTGCTTTTCTTTTGGGCTCTTCGGTGATCTTCCTTCCCGGTGCCAGGGCCGGAAGCAATGCCTGGTTGGCAGTGGTCTTAGGAACCCTGGAAGGTTTTATATTTTTAGCTATCTATAACAGTCTGGCGGGACAGCATCCCGGCAAGAACCTCATAGAAATTAATGATCTGGTCTTTGGGCCATTTCTAGGAAAAGCACTATCCTGGCTGTATTTGATATATTTTTTATATGTAAGTGCCCATCTGCTACGGCTCTTTGCTGCCTTTTTCTCCATCGCAATGACCTCTACACCCCTAATTGTATTTCTTATCACACCGCTTTTAGTATCCGCTTTCGCAGTCCGAAGCGGTCTTGAAGTTTTGGCCAGATACAGCCAAATAGTTTTGATGGCAGTGGTTTCAATTTTCTTTTTTGATTTTATTTTGCTCGCTAAAGATGTTGATATATCAAACTTACTACCTTTTATGGATATTCCAATAAACAAAATGCTGATAGCCATACAATGCGTTGCTGCCCTTCCTTTTGGCGAGACTGTGGTTTTCTTAATGTTTATCAATCTTGTATCCAACCCCTCGGAGGCTGGTGGTTTCATGAAAAAATCTTTTTTATTTTGCGGTATATTACTAGTGCTATATGCAGTCAGAACCACTGCTGTGCTTGGATCGTATACTACTATCAGCACTTATCCTGCTGTTGCAACAGTACGCATTATAAACACTGGAGAAATATTTACTCGCCTGGAGATCCTTTTGTCCGTGCTTTTTTTGTCCCTGGGTTTTGCAAAAGGCTCAATTATTTATTACGGTGCGGTTCTGGGGGTTTCACAGCTGCTAAAAATGCGATCCTATACCCCTTTAGTTCTACCCATAGGCGCCTTACTTCTAAATATCAGCCTATTGGTATTTGACAAATATATTTATGATATTCTTGATTCCGGCATGATGTTTCCCTTCTATAGCATGGTCTTTGCTTTTTTTCTGCCACTACTTACCCTTATTGTGGCCAAAGTCAAAAAAACCGGATACCAACAGGAGGATGGGGTTAATGCTTAATGTATTTCTAGTAATCATCGCTTATATCCTCATCTGCCTCTTTGAGGTTCCGGGCCTAATACGGGATAAATACTGGCGGGATCTCGCGACCTTTAGTGTTTTTTTATTATCCGCTTTAATTTTGAGCCTACTAATGGCGGCCGGAATAAAGCTTCCCTTAATCGATCCCATACTTTACAAGGCTTTCACCCCCCTGCTCACCTGGTTGGGGTTTATATAAGTCCTAAAGCCAAAGGTTATGTCCATAAATAAATGCTGAATAAAAACTTCTGGTGAAGTGTAGAGGTTGGGGAAATATATACAAGTAATAAAAGAATATTAGCTTGTATCGGAGCAGTAGAATTTTCAAGCAAACATGAAAAAACGGCATAGCCACTAATCAGACTATGCCGAATTTGTCAGAGATTATAAATCCCTATTTGACCGCCCTTAAAGACAGGTCTTTTTTTATTGAACCATACTGTTTAATTTACGGGTCAAGGCTGATTTTTTTCGGGCAGCACTGTTTTTATGAAGAATTCCCTTGGATACGCTGATATCTATGAGGGAGGTGACTTTTAATAGATTGTTTTGGGCCGTCTCCTGATCATTGTCAGCCAAAGCAGTTTCATAATGCTTAATGGCGTTCTTTAATCTAGTTTTATAAGACTTATTGCGCAGGCGATTTGCCTCCGCAATCCGTGCTCTCTTAGCAGGGGTCTTACTTTTTGCCAATATTTTCACCTCCTTGCGAGTCAGACTAACAGAAATACTATAGCATTTGAAATAGCAAATTGCAATAAATTATGGATAGCTTTTACGGGTCTACATAAAATATTAATCAGGATAAGGTTCTAGTTTTATCCTGTTTACCATAGACTGAACCAGATATATTCGAAGTGAGGTGGACAGGGTGGAACACCGAAATTTAACTACTTTTATAAAAAACATTCTTTTAATTCAGATCTTTTTTGCTATTCTATTGGCCGGGGTTAGTACTGAATTTAATAAAATTGCCTGCCGGCCTATCTGGAACGTAGATAATCGTGCCTTACCACTTCCTTCCGTTAACCTGAGCGGGAACGGGGCTACTGCCTTATTTAAAAACGTTAATGTAGTACTGTCTGGTGATAATCCGGACTTGTGGTTTGCCAACAGTTATTATCAAAAAAAAGTCCCCCAGGCCTTAATGGCCTTTAATATTCAAGCCTTAGCAGGGGCTGATTTAGAAATAGAGAATCCGGGGGTAGAACTAAACCCGAAAGAGGTCACTTTACCGGCTATTCGCCGGGAGGATGATAATTTAAAAGAGCGATATAAAGAGAAGAATTTAGCGGGATTAGCTGGGAAACAGGTGATTTTCTATTGTACCCATACCTGTGAATCTTATATTCCTGATAGTAAAGTAGCTAGAACAGAAGGAAAAAGAGGTCTTATTACCACAGTAGTCAGAAAAACCGTTACAGTTTTAAAGGACCAGGGAATTGATACTCGTTTTAATGACCGTATTCATGATTATCCCGAATATAATGCCAGTTATACTAACTCACGGCAGACTGTCCAGGAGATATTGAACAGAGTAGGGCCAGATAATATCGTGGCTATTTTTGATGTGCATAGGGATAGTATTCCCGGGTCGAGGGCGGCGGAAACAGTAAAAATTCATGGGAAAAAGAGTGCCCGCATACTGATTATTGTAGGAACAGATGAAAGAAAACCTCATCCCCGTTGGAAGGATAATTACCAATTTGCCCAAATGCTATTAGAGCATGGGGAACAGTTATATCCGGGTTTAATCAAGGGAGTCAGGACTAAGGCGGGTACTTATAATCAGGAGTTCCACCCGCGTTCTTTATTAATTGAAATTGGAAATGATAATAATACCCTTGAAGAGGCTAGTTATGCGGCTGAACTATTTACCGATGTTCTGATATCAGTTCTTGAGGAGGGAATAAGGTAATGCTGCGCTTAGTTTTGCAAACTGTCCTAGTTATAATGGTAATTTTACTAACTGTAGCCGGTTTAAATGTCAGCAATCAGGGTATTAACCAACTTACTTTAGAAGACCGGGGACCAGTGCTGGATATAGGAGTTTCCCATGACCATATACAGGTGGTTCTGGCTGGGGATGAGTACCAGTGGCCTTGGGAAGGCGGGAAGAAACTCATGGTAATAGCTGCTGATCTGTGGAATAATGGAGTGGACTACCTGTATAAAATATGGGATATTTTTAACATTGTTTTTTTAACTGGATGGTTGCTTTAGTTTATAAAAATCTGCCTTTTATAGGCCTAATAAACTGCCTACCTCTTTATTGCTAGCCGGGGCTATCCTGGCCCGCCCTCCCTGAGCACATAAGATTTTGTGATGATTTACCACGTTTTTTTAATGGTTGATAACCATTCCCATCTTACCATACAATCTTATCAGTTGCGGCATGTATTCTGCTTAATAACGTAGTTTGCTACTTTTAAGTAAGATGGGTTTTGATTTTCATAATCTATACTATATGTCCGGGTAATTTTCAAGTGGTGATTTACATTAAGGTCAGCATTAATTATCATTGATATGATTGGTTTTGATAATTTACGCATGGAGTTGACGCTTTTGAGTGATACGGGAAAAAGGGTAGCCCGGGCGGCAGTTTTGCTTATGGTTACCGTCATTATTGCTAGGATCCTTGGCTATGGCCGGGAAGTGGCTATGTATACCCTTTTCGGTCAGAATTACATTACTGATGCTTACCGGGCGGCTTTTTCCATACCTGATTTCATTTATATGCTTCTGGTAGGGGGGGCCTTAAGTTCAGCTTTTATACCAGTATTTTCTTCTTATCTGGCTACCGATAGAGAAGATGAGGGTTGGAGGTCAGCCAGTGTAGTGTTTAACTATGTACTGGTGGTATTGGCAATACTGTTGGTTATGGCCTATATGTATACCCGCCCCCTTATTCATCTTTTAACACCAGGGCTGCCGGCAGAATATATTCAACTAGCCGTAGATTTAACCCATATAATGTTTATACAAACCTTTTTTATGGCTTTAAATGGTTTTGCCATGGGGGTTTTAAATTCTTATAATAATTTTGCTGCACCAGCTATGGGCAGTCTGGTTTATAATCTGGTTATTATCGTAGTGGGAATTGCTCTAGTGGATAAACTGGGTATAGCGGCTTTTTCCTATGGAGTGGTTATTGGGGCAATTCTCAATTTTGTGGTGCAAATTCCCGCTTTAAAACGGGTAGGATTAAAATATTATTTTACTTTTGATTTTAGAAATAAAGGTTTTCGCCAGATAATGATTCTTATGATTCCGGTTCTGGCTGGATTGGGCGTGGTTCAGCTTAATCTGTTTGTTACCCAGAACCTTTCTTCAGGCCTTGGATCGGGAACTATAAGTGCGCTGAATCTAGCCCAGCGTATTATGAACCTGCCTATCGGCATATTTGCGGTTTCCATTGCTACTGCTATATTTCCTACCATGACTATGCTCACTGCCCGTGGTGAAATTAACCAGTTTAAACGAACTACATCCTTAGGGATAAGGGCCGTATTTTTGGTAAGTATCCCTGCTTCTCTGGGTTTGATTGCTATTGGTGAACCATTGATAAAATTACTGTTTGAACAGGGGGAATTTACTTCTGCCATGGCCTCAGCTACCAATCAGGCTCTGCTATACTATTGTATAGGACTGTTTGCCTATTCTTCTATTCAGGTTCTTAATCGCAGTTTCTATGCCTTGAAGGATACTCTTACACCGGTGATAGCTGCTGCGGTAACCATTGCTTTTAATATATTCCTTTCTATTCAACTAGTGGGTACGATGGGGCATCGTGGTTTAGCCCTGGCTTATTCCCTGGCTGGGCTTATCAACCTAGTTTTGCTATTTGTGATATTAAGGGTAAAAGTTGGCCAGATGGATGGTTCCCGGATTATGATGAGTTTCGTAATATCAGCTGGTGCTTCTGCGGTGATGTACCTGGTGGTACGGGGTATTACCAGTTGGTTGGTGGAGGTACTAGGCCTGGCAATGAAATTAAACCTTTTAATAGGAGTTGGTACCGGTATCGCAGTGGGAGTAATGGTATATGGATTACTTGTATACCTGTTTAAACTGGAGGAATCAGAATTACTCCTTAAAATGATACGTCGTCGCTTGCCGGGTAAGGCCTGATTGTAGCAAGCATAAAGGAATCTCAAGTGAAGGCAGGCCGGCCGCCTTGATTGAAGAATAGCCGGGAAATGGTTATAATTTAAGCCAACGATTTTTTTACTCTTCCGAATTGGGAGGTTCAGGTAGTTTGCAGAATAAAATAAGGAATTTTAGTATCATAGCCCATATTGATCATGGTAAATCTACCCTGGCTGATCGATTATTACAGGTGACCGGGGCTTTAAGCGAGCGGGAGATGCGAGAGCAGTTTCTGGATAAAATGGACCTGGAACGCGAAAAGGGTATAACTATAAAGCTTCAGCCGGTGCGTCTTAGTTATAAAGCCCGTAATGGTGAAGAATATATACTTAATTTGATTGATACTCCTGGTCATGTTGATTTCTCTTATGAGGTATCCCGGAGTTTGGCTGCCTGTGAGGGAGCTTTGCTGGTGGTTGATGCCTCCCAGGGTATAGAGGCTCAGACACTGGCCAATGTCTATATGGCCATGGATCTGGACCTGGAAATCATTGGGGCAGTTAACAAGATTGATCTTCCCGGTGCTGAACCGGAGGCAGTTAAGCAGGAAATGGAAGATGTTCTGGGAATATCCGGTGATGAGATTATCCCTATTTCGGCGAAAATGGGAATTGGTATTGAAGAGGTCTTAGAAGCTATCGTTGCGCGTATTCCTGCACCTTTGGCAGATGAGGATAGTCCTTTACAGGCTTTGATTTTTGATTCTTATTTTGACTCCTATAAAGGGGCCATATCATATATACGCGTGATGTCCGGTACTCTAAAAAAAGGAGACATGATTCGTATGATGTCTTCCGGACAGGAGTTTGAAGTTATTGAACTGGGAGTCCTGTCGCCTTATATGACTGAAGTGGACGGTTTAAAGGCGGGGGAAGTAGGGTATGTTGCGGCAGGTATAAAGAATGTGGCTGATACTAAAGTGGGTGACACTATTACCGGAGCCAAGCGGCCGGCGTCTAGCCCTTTGCCAGGTTATAAAGAGGTTAAACCCATGGTATATTGTGGGTTATACCCACTGGAGAATAATGAATTTGAAAAGCTCAGAGATGCCCTGGAAAGGCTTAAACTTAATGATGCTTCTTTACAGTATGAACCGGAAAATTCAGATGCGTTAGGTTTTGGGTTTCGCTGTGGATTTTTGGGATTACTGCACCTGGAAATTATTAAGGAACGATTGGAACGGGAGTATGATTTAAGTTTGCTGGCTACAGCTCCCAGCGTAGTATATAAGATAATACAGACCGACGGTAGTGAGCTCTACCTGCAAAATCCAACTCACTGGCCAGCAGAGCAGAAAATTGAAAAAGTACTGGAACCTTATGTTAAGGCATCTATTATGGTACCGAATGATTTTGTGGGAACCATCATGGAATTATGCCAGGAAAAGCGGGGGAACTTTGTTAATATGGAGTACCTTAGTACTCAGCGAGTTATGATTACGTATAAGCTCCCCTTGGCAGAGATTCTTTATGATTTTTTTGATGCTCTCAAGTCAAGAACCAGAGGGTATGCTTCCCTGGATTATGAATTGATCGGTTATGATGAATCAGATCTGGTTAAGTTGGATGTTTTTCTAAATGGGGAAATTATTGATGCTTTAAGTTTTATCGCACACCGGGATCGTTCTTATTACCGGGCCCGTGCCATTGCTGAACGACTACGCAAAATTATACCCCGCCAGATGTATGAGGTAGTTATTCAGGCGGGTATTGGAAATAAAATAATTGCCCGTGAGAGTGTTAAAGCCATGCGTAAGGATGTCTTAGCTAAGTGTTACGGGGGGGATATTACCCGTAAGAAGAAACTGCTGGAAAAGCAAAAGGAAGGCAAAAAGCGCATGAAGCAGATTGGGCGGGTAGAGGTTCCTAAAGATGCTTTTTTGAGTGTGATGGATATTGAAAACGAACCAAAATAATGATATAGGAATGTATATTCATATACCCTTTTGTCAGGGCAAATGCGGCTATTGTGATTTTTTTTCGGTTTCTCCAGGGTCGCCAAGGCAAATTGATGATTATATTAATGGGCTGGCTGCTGAAATTCAGCAGCGAGCCCTTTCCTATACGGAAAAAAATATTGCTACTATTTATTTTGGGGGAGGTACCCCTAGTCTGATTACGGGAACCGGGATAGAAAAAATTCTTAAGGCAGTATTTAAGTATTATTCGGTTAAGCCGGGGGTGGAAATCACCCTGGAAGCTAATCCGGCTACTCTTAGCCGAGAGCAGGTATGTCAATACTGTGGGGCTGGGATTAACCGCTTTTCCATAGGGGTGCAGAGCTTTAACCCGGCTGAACTTAAAGTACTGGTACGTAAGCATCAGCCTAAACATGTTTACCAGACGGTAGATATTCTGCAGGCCCAAAATATTTCTAATTATAACCTTGATTTAATCTATGGCATTCCCGGGCAAACTATCCATGGGTTTGCAGCTAACCTGCAAAAGGCTTTGGATTTGAAACCGGTTCATATATCTATTTATTTATTACAATTAGATCCTGTTACTCCACTGGCTCAATCAATTCAGCGTAAAGAGGTAGCTATGTTATCAGAGGATACCGAGTGGGAGATGTATACCCGCGGTCAGCAGGTACTAAACAGTAGTGGTTTAAACCACTACGAAATATCTAATTTTAGCCAAGCTAATTATGAGTGCCAGCATAATCTTATCTATTGGCAAGGGCGCGAATATATAGGTCTGGGGGCCGGTGCGGTTAGTTTTCAGGGTCATATGCGTTATAGAAATAAGCCCAGCATAAATGGATACCTGAATAGCTTAAAAACTGGAGACAGAGCTACCGAAGTTTTGGAGGTTATGGATGATGCTGGCCTGGTAAGTGATGCTATTATTCTGGGGTTGCGATTATGTCAGGGCATTAATCTTAATGAATTTTTGCGCCGCTATGGTGTGGATATATTAGCCACTTATCCACAGGCAGTAGAACACAGTATTAAACAGGGACTGCTGGAGTTGGAAAATGGCTGGTTGCGTTTGACCAAAGAGGCATATTTCATATCTAATGAGGTTTTATATCGGTTTATGGCCTGATATGAGCCCTTGACAAAGGAAAATGCAGGTGCTAATTTTTTAATAGATACTCATTAGCACTCAATGAAGGAGAGTGCTAACAGAGGTGGGGAAAATGACACTTGATGAACGCAAAAGAAAAATTCTGCAATCAATTATTAAAGATTATGTGGAGACTGCGGAACCAGTAGGTTCCCGGGCAGTAGTACGCAAGCACGATCTAAAGATCAGTGCGGCTACTGTGCGGAATGAAATGGCTGATTTGGAGGAAATGGGGTACCTGGAACAGCCCCATACTTCAGCGGGAAGAATACCTTCACAGATGGGGTTCCGTTATTATGTTGACTGTATGATGGAAAACGAAGAAGTGACTGAGGTTGAGGTTGATCTGCTCCAAAGAGTAATTAGTGAGAATATCGAAGACTGGGAAGATGTGATCAGTAATGTAGGTAATTTTTTGTCTCATGTAACCAGTTATACATCCTTTATTATAATACCATCAGTACAATCCAGGGAATTTCGTAATCTGCAATTGATTCCGCTGGGGCAAGGCAAGGCTCTAGTGCTTCTGGTTACTAATATCGGGCTGATCATGCATCGCAAAATAGATATTCCCCCATCAGTAACTCCGCAAGATTTAGAGATTATTGGTCGCATGTTCAACCGGTCATTTGCCTATTGTAAACTGGGGGAATTAACCCGTTCCGACCTGCAAAGAGTACGTGATGAGCTGCATAATAGACGCAAAGTCATTGATTCTGCACTGGAAGCTATAGATTTACTTTTGGAGGATTCGGGAGAAGAAAAAGTCATTATTAGCGGTGCTCTTAATATACTAAATGAGCCTGAATTTAAGGATCTGGAAAAACTCAAGCGTATTCTACATCTATTTGAGGAGGAAGTCCTTTTTAAAAACATCGTGCCTGCAGAGGTTAGCGACGAAGTGGAGATTAGGATTGGGCAGGAAAATATGGTTGAGGATTTGAAAGAAATGAGCCTGGTTTTAGCCGGGTATAAGTCTTTTGGTGAAATGGGTAAGATTGGATTGATAGGACCAGTTCGTATGGAGTATTGGAAAGCTGCCGGCACTCTAGAGACGGTACGGAAAATAATAGAGGATCTCATCGCTAAAAGGTTTTAGCTATAGGAGGACCAGGGATCATGTCTGACCAACCTATAAACGGCAATCAGCCGGTCGAGGACAAATTCCAGACTTTATTAAACAATGCTCAGGCAGCCCAGGTTATTTCTCGGGCTGTGGAAGGAACTATCGGCCCTAAAGGGTTGGATATCATGATGGTTGATCGCTTGGGAAATATAGTAATTACCAATGATGGGGTAACCATTTTGAAACTAATGGAAGTAAATCATCCGGCCGGACAATTGATTGCTCATTCAGCCCGGGCCCAACAAGAGCAAGTAGGGGATGGAACTACTACCACAACGATTATAGCTGGAGCGCTGGTTGCTGAGGGAACGGCTCAGATAATGAAGGGTGTTCCGGTAACCAGGGTTATCGAAGGGATACATCTGGGAGTAAAAGCCAGTCTGGAAATGATCCGACAGGTAACTGTACCAGTAGAATCCCTGGCTGATAAACAGCTTTATTCTATAGCCAGGGTGGCGGGCCGGGGAAATGATGACCTGGCCAAATTAGTGATGAAAGCTGTTCAGTTTTTAGAGCCGGATAAATTTTTTGACCCTGATTTTAAATTTTCCGATACCCTGGTATCCCGGGATGGGGTTGAGAACCAGGTTTTTGGCGGTGTATTAGTTAATAAATTACCAGTTAACCGGGCAATGCCATTTGAACTGGAAGGAGCTACCATACTAGTTGTTGATGATGCTTTGGCTCCTGCAGAGGTTAGTCAAGATACCATGAAAACCGAAACTGGATTTAAGCATTATTTAAAGGCACGCCAGGTTTATGAACATAGCCTGCAGCGTATCTGTACACTTGGTGTAAACCTGATAGTATTAGATCGGGGCATTGATGATCTAGCTGAAGAAATATTTACGGATGCCGGGATCATGGTTTTACAGAGAGTTTCTTCCCAGGAAATTGATCGCCTTTGCCAGCATACTGGTGCCAGAAAAATCAAACGGAACAGCATAAATCGGGAGCCTGAAGCTCTTAAACCTTATCTGGGGTATGCTGGCCTGGTGCAGGTGGACGAAAAACTAGGGGGCACTATTGTCAGTGAAGGGGCAGGAGAAAAACAGGTTACTATCATAGTTGGAGCCTCTACCGAAGAAGTGGTAGATGAACGCGAACGTATGGCCCGGGATGCAGCAGCAGCAGTCCAAGCCGCTTTGCAAGCAGGAACAGTTCCTGGAGGTGGAGCGCTGGAAGCATGGATAGGGGTACAATTAGAGGATCTGGTCCGGCAGCAGCAGGGCATGGCAGCCTATGGGATTTTGAGTGTAAAAGAAGCTTTGTTTCGGCCATTTATGTGTATAGCCAGCAACTGTGGGTTTAATCCCCTGGAAAAGCTAAGGGAAGTTACGGCCGTGCAGAGGAAAAATCATAACCCGGCTATTTCCTTTGATGCAGAAACTGGTCACATCTTGGATATGAAAGATGCTGGTATAATAGACCCGGCCATGGTAAAAATACATGCTATTAAGGCGGCCGGAGAAGTAGCGGTAGCTATACTAAGAATAAATACCGTCATCCGAATGCGGAGTAAACCGGATGACAAGGTTTGACATAATAGAATAGGGGTGAATGACATGGACGAAAAGGATATTACAGAAATGGGGGCAAGGGCAACGCCTAATGCCGAGGAAGATGTAAATAACTCTACTACAGACCACCATCAGGCTGAAGTAACTGAGGAGGTTTTAACTGATCAGGTAGAAGCTATGCAGCAGGAGATTGAGCGCTTAAAAGAAGAGTCTCGAAAACATTATGATCAGTGCCTGCGGGCTGTGGCGGAAGTAGATAATACCCGGAAAAGGGCTGCCCGGGAAAAGGAGGAATACATAAAGTTTGCTGCTCTGCCTTTAATCAAAAAACTGTTACCGGTGGTGGATGACCTGGAACGCGCTTTAATTATGTCACGGGATAATCAGGACTATGAAGGTTTATATAAAGGGGTGGAGATGATTACCAGGCGTGTTCAAACCATACTTAAGGAGGAAGGTGCCCAGGTTATTGAGGCTTTGGGCAAACCATTTGATCCCCAGTATCATCAACCGCTAATGGTGGAACCTAGCAGTGAACATCCTGAAAACACAGTAATTGAAGAAATGCAAAAAGGGTATATCCTCCATGGCAGGGTTATAAGACCTAGCCTGGTTAAAGTAAGTAATTAGCCATACTATATTAGCAATATGTTGGAGGTGTTTTATAAATGAGCAAAGTAGTTGGTATTGACTTAGGTACTACTAATTCAGTTATAGCTGTTATGGAAGGAAAAGAAGCGACCGTTATTCCCAGTGCTGAGGGTGAGCGTATTACACCTTCTGTAGTTGGCTTTTCCAAGACTGGTGAAAGACTGGTGGGCAGGATAGCCAAGCGGCAGGCGGTCACTAATCCAGATAGAACTGTACTTTCTGTTAAACGTAAAATGGGAACTGATTTTAGGGCTGATATCGATGGGAAAAAATATACTCCCCAGGAAATTTCGGCTATGATCCTGCAAAAGTTAAAAACCGATGCGGAAGCTTATCTGGGAGAAACTATCACCCAGGCAGTAATTACAGTACCAGCCTATTTTACAGATTCCCAGCGTCAGGCTACTAAAGATGCCGGCAAGATAGCTGGTTTAGAGGTTTTGAGGATTATTAATGAACCTACTGCAGCGGCTTTGGCCTACGGACTTGATAAAGATCAAAGCCAGGTCATTTTAGTTTTTGACCTAGGTGGAGGTACTTTTGATGTTTCTATTTTGGAAATAGGTGATGGTGTATTTGAGGTTAAAGCTACCAGTGGTAACAACCGCCTGGGTGGCGATGATTTTGATGATAAAATCATTAACTGGCTGGTTGATGAATTTAAAAAAGAACAGGGAATTGACCTGCGTAATGATAAAATGGCTATGCACCGCCTTAAGGAGGCCGCGGAAAAGGCTAAACATGAGCTTTCTGGGGTATTAACCACCGATATTAATATTCCTTATATTACTGCTACTTCAGAAGGACCGTTGCACCTGGAAAAAACTTTGACCCGGGCTCGGTTTAATGAAATGACAGCTGATCTAGTGGAAAGAACCATGGAACCTACCCGGCGGTCACTAAAAGATGCAGGCCTTAAACCAAGCGAGGTTGATAAGGTGATCCTGGTGGGAGGTTCTACCCGTATTCCTGCTGTTCAGGAGGCCATTAAAAACTACCTGGGTAAAGAGCCATTTAAGGGAATTAATCCCGATGAGGTTGTTGCCGTGGGAGCTGCCATTCAGGCCGGGGTGTTGGCTGGAGATGTTACTGATGTGGTGCTGTTAGATGTGACTCCATTGTCTTTAGGAATTGAGACCTTAGGAGGAGTATCGACTCATATTATTGAACGGAATACTACTATCCCTACTTCTAAAAGTCAAATTTTCACAACTGCGGCTGATAACCAGACTTCGGTAGATATACATGTTCTGCAGGGTGAACGTAAAATGGCGGAACATAATGTGACCTTGGGCAGATTCCAGCTCACTGGTATACCACCTGCTCCCCGGGGAGTACCACAAGTAGAAGTTAAATTTGATATAGATGTTAATGGTATTGTTCATGTTTCGGCCCGGGATATGGCTACTAATAAAGAGCAAAAGATTACTATTACCTCGTCTGGTGGTCTTAGTGACGAAGAAATCGAACGCATGGTCCAAGATGCCGAAAAATTTGCTTCCGAAGACGAAGAACGGTTCAAACAGACTGAAATTCGCAATAATGCTGATAATACAGTTTATCAAGCGGAGAAAACCTTAAAAGAATACAGCGAGCAAATCGATGATGAATCCCGCAACAAGATCACAACAGCCAATGAAGACTTAAAAACCGCCTTGCAGGGGGAGGATTATGATGATATTAAGTCTAAAACTGATATTCTGATGGAGGCCATTTATGCATTTACATCTAAGATGTACCAGCAGGCCCAGGCTCAAAACGAGCCGGGATCCCAGGAGGGGCCAACTGATGGCACTTATGATGCTGAATATAAGGTAAAAGATGATGATGAGTAATAACTGGTCAGGAATTTGCTAATCGTAGTAAAATAGATTTGATTACTATGGAGGGTTAGGGCTCGACCTGGAAAAATATATTTCCGGGTCAAGCCTGTTTTTCCAGGAAGGTGGATAAAGATGTCCAGCAAGAGAGACTTTTATGAAGTGCTGGGGGTTTCACGGGATGCCAGTGCCGAGGAAATTAAAAAAGCATATAGAAAAAAGGCGCGCCAATATCACCCTGATGTCAACCGTGATGATCCTAACGCGGCTGAAAAATTTACCGAGGTTTCGGAAGCTTACGAAGTATTAAGTGATGAGCAAAAACGGGCCGCCTATGATCGCTTTGGCCATGATGCCTTTGATCCCACCAAGCAGGCGGGGGGATTCGGCGGCGGTTTTGATTTTGATGACCTGGGCGGTGGTTTTGGAGATTTGTTTGATCTCTTTTTTGGCGGCGGCACCACCGGAAGAAGGAGAAAGGCTGGGCCCCAGCGGGGAGCAGACCGGGAGATTCGCCTGGAAATAGGGTTTGAGGATGCAGTTTTCGGGTTAGAGAAAGATATCGAAATTAGCCGGGTGGAAAAATGTGATACCTGCGGAGGTAGTAGAGCCCAACCAGGTTCCGATGTAAAAACCTGCCCTACCTGTAATGGGAGCGGCCAGGTAAGACAGGTCCAGAGTACTCCTTTTGGCAGGTTTGAGACGGTAAGAACATGTTCACGCTGCGGCGGAGAAGGAAAGGTTATAGATCGCCCCTGTTCCACCTGTCGTGGGTCTGGGCAAGAACGTAAGTCTCGAACCATTAATGTGCGTATTCCTGCTGGCATAGATAATGGTTCCCGGTTACGTATACAGGGCGAAGGTGAACATGGTGCCCGGGGAGGACCGGCTGGTGATCTATATATTACCATAATCGTTAGACCGCATGCGAAATTCGAAAGAGATGGCTATGATTTACTAACCCGCCTGGATATAGATTTTGTGCAGGCGGCCCTGGGGGACCAGGTTGACTTAAAATTACTAGGCGGGGCCAAACACTCACTCAATATACCTGAAGGAACGCAACCAGGGGATGTAATCACCATCAGGGGTAAGGGGATTCCCCATTTACACAGCCAGCGACATGGAGATCTGAAAGTATTAATAAATGTTACTATTCCCCAAAAATTAACACGGAGGCAGCGGGAAATTTTAAGCAGTTTCTATGAAGATGATGAGGATAGATCAAATAAAAAAGGTTTTTTTGACAGATTTAAGGATGCAATGGGATAGGGTGAAGTAAATGAAATGGAAAGAAGTCAGCGTACTCACCGCAGGAAAGTGTGTAGAGGCTGTAGCTGGTATTTTTCATAACCTGCGTAGTGGAGGAGTAGTGATAGAAAATCCCCAGGCTACCCGTCAGTACGACGAAATAGTAGCCTGGAATGCAGAATTGGATGGCCTGGATTTATCAGCTGACCATTGTGTTATTGTTAAGGGCTACTTTCCTGAAGAGCGGGATATATTGCCGGAGTTTAATGCCTGTTTGGATTCGGTTGAGGATAATTTTCGGGTAAAGTGTAAAGTGGTTATTAATGAGGTCCAAAATGAAGATTGGGAAACCTCCTGGAAGAAGTATTACCATACCTTTAAAATTGGACAGCGTTTAGTCATCAAACCTTCCTGGGAATCATATCAGATTCAGGGAGATGAAGTACTGGTGGAGATAGATCCGGGCATGGCCTTTGGGACTGGTATCCATGCTTCTACCCGATTTTGTTTACGCTTTTTGGATGAATATATTAAGGGTGGGGAACGAGTCATAGATGCTGGATGTGGTTCAGGAATATTGTCCATTGCAGCAGTAAAATTAGGAGCTTACCATGCCAAGGCTATGGATATAGACGAAGTAGCGGTGAGAATAGCTCGAGAAAATGCTGCCCTTAATTATTTACAGGATAGTATTTTAGTTAAAGCAGGGGATGTGGTAGAGATTATGGAAAATGAATCGGCAGATATTGTCATGGCTAATATTACTGCCGACATTATTGTTAACCTAATTCCTGCTGTTACCCGGGCTCTAGTTAAAGGTGGGTATTTTTTTGGATCTGGTATTATAGAGAGCCGCTGGCCGGAAGTAAAAGAGCAGTTAATAAAATATGGCTTTAAAATAGAAAAGACCCTAAATGAGGCGGAATGGATGGGAATAGTTGCCCGGAAAGTTGTTTAAGCGGTGCGGGGGAGTATAGATATGCATCGCTTTTTTATTGCTTCTGAAGATGTACAAGGGGATATAGTATATTTTGACCAGGAACAATCCCGGCATATTGAAAAGGTTTTACGCCTAAAAATTGGTGATCAGGTGGTGGCCTTTGATGGAACTGGTCGTGAGTATCTGGTGCAATTAGAAGCCCCATCAGATTCCGGCTTAAGGGCGGTAGTGTTATCCCAGGCGGTGGTGGAACGGGAGGCATCACTAAAATTAGTTTTAGTACAGGGCCTGGCCAAAGGGGACAAAATGGATACTATTATCCAAAAAGCGGTAGAAATAGGAGTGCACAAGGTACAGCCGGTTATAACTCAACGCACAGTAGTTCGTCTGGATAAAAACAAGGCGCGCAAAAAAGTAGAGCGCTGGCAGGTGGTGGCTCGTGAAGCGTGTAAACAGTGTGGACGTAACCGGGTACCTGCTATCAGCCAGGTATTAGGGTTTAATGAGCTATTGGAGGAAATAAAGGGATCTCCGGCAGTTATTCTTTATGAAAGGGAAGAACAGCAGGGACTAAAAAATATAGTAAAAGAGCAGCGTACTGCATTTCTGGACCAGGGGGTATATTTGATAGTAGGACCCGAAGGGGGATTTTCTCCGGAAGAAGTTGATCGGGCCTGTGCTTATGGTGTAGTTCCTGCCACCCTGGGACCAAGAATTTTAAGAACGGAAACGGCTGGTCTAGTGGCAGCCAGTATCATGTTTTACGAATATGATGATCTGGGATGAGATATGGTTAAGGGGTAGCAGTAAATGAAAAAAGCAGCATTCCATACCCTGGGTTGTAAGGTTAACCAGGTAGAAACTGAACAATTAAAAGAGGATTTTATCCGCCGGGGCTATCAGATTGTGGATTTTAGTGACCAGGCTGATATCTATATAATTAACACCTGCACAGTCACCCGTGTAAGTGACCGGAAATCCCGGGCGGTTATACGCCGGGCGGCACGTAAAAACCCGGAGGCAATCATAGTCGTCACTGGTTGCCTGGCGGAAATCGATGCTGCTCAGATCGAGAAACTAAATGGCGTTAACCTGATTATCGGCAATCGTGATAAGTCTCGTATAGGTGAGCTTCTAGGGGAAAAGGATAGCCTGGTAGCGGGGCGGGCCAAAATAGTTCATGAACCGATACTTTCCAGTGATAAACTGGCACCTGTTTTTTATGAACGGCTCCATGAACGTACCCGGGCTTTTGTAAAGATTCAAGATGGATGTGAGAGCTTTTGTTCATACTGTATTGTCCCTTATTCACGCGGGCCGGTTAGAAGCAAACTGCCCCGGGATGTTATCCAGGAAATTAGTCAATTAGTTAGTCTGGGATACCGGGAAATTGTATTAACCGGAATTCATACCGGGCAGTATGGCAAAGATTTAGAAGGCTGGTATCTGGAGCGTCTCCTGCACGAAATATTCAGACAGGTAGACGGGGATTACCGGATTCGCCTTAGTTCAGTAGAACTAAATGAGATTACTGAAGGTATTATTGGGCTATTAAGCCAGGAAAAGCGGTTGTGCCGCCACCTCCATATTCCTTTACAAAGCGGAAGTACGCGTATATTAAGTTTAATGGCCCGTCAGTATACTGCGGAAGACTACTATGAAAAACTGCAATCAATCGCTAAAAATATACCGGCAGTAGCCTTAACTGCCGATGTAATGGTGGGATTCCCCGGAGAACAGGAGGCTGATTTTAACAATACCAGAGGGCTTTTAGAGCAGCTGCCTATGGCTGATTTACATGTTTTTAAATATTCGCCCCGTCCCGGAACTCCCGCAGCTGATTTTCCAGAACAGGTAGATGAAAAAGTTAAACATCATCGAAGTGAAATCCTGCTTAAAGTGGCTAAACACAAACGAGAAGCCTTTATTAAAGGGTTGGTGGGATGTAATTTAGCTGTCCTGGTAGAGCGCTTAACTGGTGAAAATGAATATTATGGATTAAGTGATAATTATATAGGAATTTTATTTAAACATTCTAAAAACCGGTGCGGAGATTTTCAAAACATTAAACTGGATAGGTATTACCAAGGAGCCGCATATGGTGTACTAGTAAATTAAACTATTAAAAACATCCAATAACACATATTCATATACCAACTAAATAATAACTTTTTAAAAGCAGTTGATGGCGTTGCTTTTTAAGGTTTCTTTTGATATTTCAAAGCTGAAACTGAAAATATATTAAGGCGCGCCAAGAAAAACTTGCTGGGGGCTTAGATGGGCCTTCTCCGGGGGGAAAGTTCATAATTTAATGGGGAGATCAAACCATCTAGTACGGGGACAGGATTTTAACGTACTTGCAAATTATCACATGGCTAAGCATACTTAAAGCTATACTAATAGTGTCTATTTTTGGGATGAGGTTGACCAACCTAGTAAATCATATCCGAGTCAATAACCGGTAAGTCCAGTAAACCAGCCTTCGATAGATAGAAATGCCAGTATTATCTTCCCGGTGGTGGACATGGGGGTATATAGGAAGAGAAGAGTGAACAGTAAAGCTAAAAAAATACGGACACTACGGTCAATAGGTCCAACATTTAGTTTCCAACCTATCATAGGTTACACATCCTTTCGTAACAGTGTAATATAATATTTTGTTTTGACATTATTATCTGATAGAATGGATAAAAATATGAACTATTTGCAACCATCATTTTGGTATTATATATACAGGAGGTGAACAAGTGAGCCATAATGACTGCATATTTTGTAAAATAATTGCCGGTGACATTCCATCCAGGGTGGCTTATCAGGATGAATATTTAGTGGCAATCCACGATATTGAACCTGCTGCCCCGGTACACATATTATTGCTGCCACGGGAACATATTGGCTCTTTAGATGAGCTTACCAATGACCATATATCGCTCATGGGTCATATCCAGCTTGTTGCGTCTTCGTTGGCCAGAGAATTCAATATTGCTGAAGAGGGATATCGACTGGTATCCAACTGTGGTGAAAAAGGAGGACAATCTGTTCCTCATATTCATTATCATCTTCTGGGTGGAAGAAAAATGCAATGGCCTCCCGGCTAATCTTGACTGTATAACCTAAGAAATAGTACAATAGATTGGCATTTAACTAGCCTAGTCGGATGAGGGGAGGGATACCATGAGCGAAGTTAAAGTCGGTAAAAACGAATCCCTGGACAGTGCTTTAAAAAGGTTCAAGCGCTCCTGCCAGAAGTCAGGGGTTATGCAGGATATTCGCAAGCACGAACATTACGAAAAGCCGAGTGTTAAAAGAAAAAAGAAATCTGAAGCAGCCCGGAAAAAGAGAAAGTTCTAAGGAGGCTATCCGGTGTCCCTAAGTGATCAACTGTTTTCTGATATGAAGAAAGCAATGAAACAAAAAGAAGCTGGTAAAGTCAGGCTGGCTACAATAAGAATGGTTCGAGCAGCTCAAAAGGAGGTAGAGATAGAGAAACACCGTGAGCTGGCGGACGATGAATTGTTAGAGATAATCCAGCGGGAGTTAAAAAAGCGTAATGAAGCGCTAATAGACTATCAGAAAGCCAACCGTCCTAGTGCTGTAGAGCAATTGCTGGAAGAGATTCGAGTTCTTCAAGAATACCTTCCTGAGCAGCTAGGTGAAGACGAAATCAGGGCGATCATCAGGGATGTAATAGATGAAACTGGAGCTACGAGCCGTAAAGATCTAGGGAAAGTAATGAAATCAGTTATGCCTAAAGTAAAAGGCCGGGCTGATGGTAAGCTCGTAAGTGAGCTGGTTAAGGAAACTCTCCAATAGCCAAACAGGCCTGGTAAAACCTATATGTTTTACCAGGCTTTTTATAATCCAGGGGGATGGGACTATGAGCTTTATGAATAAAGGTATGCAAAATAAAAGGCAACGGCGTGCCGTATACGCCATAGTTGGCGTGGTTTTAGTCAGTTTTATTTTTAGTATAGTAGCCTTCGCTTTTTATTAAGACAACTGGCAACACCCCGGTATTAGATACCGGGGTGTTTTTTTAGTTTGACCGGTATGTTGGCTGAGCCGATGGGTGGAAAGAAACCCTATCAACTAACCAGCGGGAAGATAACCAGGGGGTAAGGGCGTCTCTGGTAACGGTGGGGTCTGAAGGAAGCCGTCGGGGGAAGGGGAAGTCGTAACATAGCGCAAGGAAAATGAGGCGGGCTTACCAGGTGGGTAAACCTGCCAAAATGGGAAGCCCGGAAACTGGATAAAATAGCGGATTCAGGTCGGCAAAACCGGGGGATTAATGTGCCAGTAGATGAACATTTGTACGGAGGACAAAGCCCTGAGTTAAAAACGGTATATAGCTTAATGGAGGCGGTTGACTATCATAGTCAACCGCCTCCATTTTTTATGGACGTGCCGAGAGTGATAAGATGGGTTTTTAGCGCATGTGGGGGTGGGAAAAAGCATATATTTTTATGACGAGTTTTTTAGGTAACTGATAACAGGAGGGGAATAGATGGATAAGCGGCGGGAAGTTATAAGTAAAGCCATGGCAGAATTTCTTGAAATCCCCAAAGATCTGGTAATGGATCTGCCCAAGCTAACTATTATTGGTCGAGATGAAATCTATGTAGAAAACCATAAAGGAATAATTGAGTATAGTACTACTCGTATCCGTATCAACCTGGTGCGAGGTTTTCTGGAAATAGAAGGGCGGGATTTGACCATTAAAACACTGGTGCCGGATGAAATGAGCATATGGGGGACGGTAACTGGGGTTAAATATCACGACTAACCAAGAATAGATGCTGGGGGGCAAGTCATGAGCAATAAATTTTTTGAACAGGTAAGCGGTATTATTAATATAAAACTACGCGGCCGTAACCTGGAAAAAATTATAAACCTGGCTTTGAGCCGGGGGATTTTTATTAATGATGTTACCCGTAAAGATGATAGCCTGCATTTTAAAATCCGGGCTAGTGCGCTGGATGCTTTAAAAAGTATTGCGGATGAAAACGGTTATAATCTTGAAGTGACTAGTAGCAAAGGGCTGCCTTTTTACCAGAAACTGTTGCGAAGGCGTTTGGGTTTTGTAGGTGGGGCAGTTATATTTGTGATTGCCCTGTATCTTCTCTCCTCATTTGTTTGGTTTATTGAGGTTAGTGGACCTAAGAATATCGAACCTAACCGTATACTAACAGTGGTAGCCCAGTATGGAGTATACCAGGGAGCTCCTAAATGGAGTTTCAGTTGCAACGAAGTGGAAGAAGCCCTTCTTCGTGATATCAGCGAGCTTACCTATGCACGTCTGGATATTCGTGGAGTTAAAGCGCGTATCGAGGTGGTTGAAAAAGTATTGCCCCGGGAGGAAATTACCGGACCTTGTCATATGATAGCATCCCGGGATGGGGTGGTAGAAGAAATATTAGTACTGGATGGGGAGCCGGCTGTTAAGGAAGGGGATGCCGTAGCCCGGGGAGATATATTAATTTCCGGGGTGGTTTTTCCCAAGCCTAACCCTTATATGGTTGCGGAGGGGGGTCAGGAACAAGAAGAAGTTCAACCGGAAATTGTCCGTGCCCGGGGAGAGGTAAAGGCCAGGGTTTGGTATGAAGGGTATGGGGAATGTCGAATGCGGGAGGAGCGCCTGGTAGAAGGAAGGGTATTGGAAAAAAGATATTTAATAACCCCCTGGAGAACTTTTATGTTAAAGGGAAACCGTGAAGGGAATTTCCAGGAGTCCCGGGAACGGGTAACTAAAAAGTCAATGACAACCCCTTTGGGGGAGTTTGCTTTATATAATGTTAAGGTGCAGGAACAGATTCGCGAGGTTAAGGAATATACTGAAAGCCAGGCAGTAAAAATAGCAGGTGAAAAAGCCCTGCAAACTTTAAAAAAGAAAACAACTAAATCAGGTAAACTCTATGATTCCCGGATCGAAATTTTATCCTTACCCAGTGATCCGATTTTAAGAGTAAAAGTATCAGCAGCAACGATTGAAAACATCGCTGTGCCGGAAGCAATTCCGCAGAGGTGAGATTGGTATTAGCTAATATTGATGTGATATAATAACCTAGAAATCATATAGTAATAGCCTGGGAGGATTAATGATTGGCAGATAAAGAAACTAAAGTATCTATAAACGACAATGGTCTAGCAGCGATTGTATTTGGCACCGGGGATGAAAACTTCCGTTACCTGCGGGAGATTGCAGGTGCCGATATTTCTGCCCGGGGTGCTGACATTTACATTAAGGGCCCAGAAGAAGAAGTTAATTATGCTTACGATTTATTAACCAGTCTTATTGATGTGGCCCATAGTGAGAAACAATTAACTATAAACGATATCAATTATATGAATAACTTATTAAAAAGAGGTGAAAAAACCCGTCACCAGGATATCGTATCCGCCACATTACTTAGCACCTATCGTGGTAAGACTATCAAGGCAAAAACAATCGGTCAAAAGCGCTATGTACAGGCTATCCTCAGAGACGATGTAGTATTTGGTATTGGGCCGGCCGGAACCGGAAAAACTTACCTGGCGGTTGTTATGGCGGTACGTGCCCTACGCAATAGGGAAGTGGAACGTATCGTGCTGGTGCGCCCTGCGGTGGAGGCGGGAGAAAAGCTAGGCTTTTTACCCGGGGATCTTATCGAAAAAGTAAATCCCTATCTCAGGCCGTTATATGATGGCTTATTTGATATTCTGGGGGTTGATGTTACCCAGCGTTATTTAGAAAAGAACATTATCGAAATAGCCCCTTTAGCTTATATGCGGGGGAGAACTCTAAATGATGCTTTTATAATCATGGATGAGGCGCAAAACACTACCCCTCAGCAGATGAAAATGTTTCTTACTCGACTGGGATTCGGATCTAAGGCAGTCATTACCGGGGATATAACCCAGGTGGACTTGCCCCGGGATGAGTACTCAGGCCTAATTGAAGTACAAAAAATTCTCAATAATGTTAAAGGGGTATCATTTGAATATCTCACGAAAGAGGATGTTATCCGCCATCCTTTGGTGCAAAAGATCATTAATGCCTATGAAGATTTTGATCAGCAAAATTGATGATTGCCATGTAAGGAGCGTATGAATGTCTACTATCCTTAATTTTATAGGAAGTACTATCAGGCAATTCTTTAAAAATTCTACTACCCGTAAGGTGCTGGGAGTACTATTGTTTTTTTCAGTGACAATACTCATACTAATGAGTAACTTTAGCCCTAAACAGGTTATGCTGCGTCCTGATGAGGTAGCCGGGCGAAATATTCAGTCTAACATTACGGCGGTAGTCATTGATGAAAATCAGACTGAGGAATTGCGTAAACAGGCTGCAGCTAAGGTGCAAAAGGTTTACCAGGAGGACAAGTATGCCCTGGCCAATACCAAGAGCGAAATCAACCAGTTTTTTACCACAGTACAGGATATTTTAGCCTCGCAAAATAATGTGCAACTTCAGATAGAATATTTGATTAACAGTACTAATAACCGGGCTAAGGATACTAACCAGAAAATAGTTACCAGCAAATTAGCGGCCTATATAATTAATACTAATCCCGAAGATTTAGAACAGATGCGACAAACTTCTACCAGTATTGCTCAGGCTATGATGGGGAAACCGATTACTGAGGAGGCACTGCCGGATATTTTTCAGCAGGTAGCGGCCCAGTCTGAGAACCTAGGCTTTGTTCCCCAAGCCCGGGAGATAGTGAAGATTGTTACTGTTAATTCTTTACGTCCTAATTTGATTTTTAACAAGGAAGCTACCGAGAAGGCTATAAAAGAGGCTAAAGACGCAGTACAACCAGTTCAAAAGACTATCAAATCCGGAGAGATAATAGTTCGGGAAGGCGATCGGGTGACTGCGGAGCAGATATCTATATTGGAGCAATTAGGTATACAGCGTAGCCAAAGTTTTCCCCTTACTCTAGTGGGAACAGTTCTGTTTGTGCTGCTTACCTTCTGGCTGGTGATTGAGTTTATTCGCCGTTATTATCGAGATATCTATTCTAATGATATGCTGTTGCTGCTGATCGGATTAGTCTTTATTATTATTTTATTGTTAACCCGTTTTGTAACTATCATTAAAATAAGTGATCAACCGGAAATTAATGCCCTGATTGGCTACCTAAGCCCGGTAGCAGCCGGGTCTATGCTGATTGCCATTCTATTAGATAACCGTCTGGCTTATTTCCTAACTATGATTATGGCTATGTATGTAGGCCTTCTTACCGATGGGAACCAGCTATTTTATATGGTAGTAGCCTTTGTCGGCGGAACGGTAGGGGTTTTTCAAGTTTATCGTCTTAGTCAGACTTCTGACCTGGCCAGGTCAGGCCTTTACATTGCCCTAGCCAATATATTGACCATCATTACTCTGATTTTGGTGGGGGGCAATGTGCGCCTTAACGTGATCTTTGTGGGTATTATAGTGGGGGCAATTAACGGCATATTATCAGCAATTTTGATGATAGGAGCCCTGCCATATCTGGAATCTGCTTTTTCCATTACCAGTATGATAAGGCTGCTGGAGCTTACTAATCCAAATCATTACCTGCTTAAACGGTTACTGCTGGAGGCACCTGGGACTTATCATCACAGTTTAATGGTAGGAAATCTGGCCGAAGCCTCGGCTGAATCTATTGGAGCTAATCCCCTGCTATGCAGGGTAGGGGCTTATTATCATGATATAGGAAAACTTAAGCGGCCCGAGTATTTTGTAGAAAACCAGCGGGGATTTGATAATCCTCATGAAAAGATTGCCCCTGCTCTAAGTGCACTAATAATAACCTCCCATGTTAAAGATGGTGTGGAACTAGCCCGTGAGGCAAGATTACCAGATGATATCATTGATTTTATTGCACAGCACCACGGGACCAGTCTGGCCAAATATTTTTACAGCCGGGCACTGGAGGAGGACCGGGATGGTAATATCAGCGAAGACAGTTTTCGCTATGAAGGTCCGAAACCACTTAGCAAAGAGGTGGCACTAGTCATGGTGGCGGACTCCGTAGAAGCTGCTGTTCGGTCTTTACAGGATCCAAATCCTAACCGCATTAAAGAAATGGTGCGTAAGATTATTAAGGATAAATTAAATGATGGGCAACTTGAATTATGTGACTTAACTTTCCGGGATCTGGACGTTATAGCCAACTCTTTTGGTACCATCCTGGAGGGGGTGTATCATAAGCGTATTGAATATCCCGAAGTTATAGTCAAAGAGTTTGAGAAAAGGAGAGAGTCCCATGGAGACCATGATCATCAACCAGCAGAACAAGATTGATTATGATAAGGAACTACAGCAAGTCATTCATAAAGTGGTGAAAGCGGTCGCCAAAATCCTTAAATTACCTGGTAATACGGAAGTTAGTATTATGATCGTTGATAACAGCTATATTAAGGAGTTAAACCTGATCTACCGGGGTTTAAATGAATCGACTGATGTATTATCGTTTGCGCTTAACGAGCTGGGGGAGGAGGAACCTGAATTTGATTTTTCCGGTGAGGTGAATGTCCTGGGGGATATAGTGGTTTCCCTTGAACAGGCAGCTTCTCAGAGCATGGAATTTGGACATAGTCTGGAACGAGAGCTAGGTTTTCTGGTAGCACATGGTATGTTACACCTGTTAGGTTATGACCATGATACCGTGGAAGAACGTACCCTGATGAGAGGTCTGGAAGAAAAGGTGATGAAAACCGTTAATTTAGAGAGGTAACGGGATGAAAAAGCACAGTCTGGTACAGAGCTTTGCCTGGGCCTGGGAAGGAGTTATTTATGCGATTGCGCAGGAGCGCAATATGAAAATACATCTTACGGCTGCATTGGGAGCAGTATTAGTAGGGGTCTGGCTCGGGTTAACCCGTTTAGAATGGGGTATGTTGTTACTTACCATTTTTTTTGTACTGGTGGCTGAAGTGATTAATACGGCAGTTGAGAAAACTGTAGATATGATAACGACAAATTATCACCCTCTGGCTCGGGTGGCAAAGAATGTGGCGGCCGGGGCGGTATTGCTAAGTGCTATTAATGCGGTTATAATTGGACTGCTTATCTTCGGACCGCGTCTGTGGTAATTTTATTTTTCAGGAGGATATCATATGAAGCAGGAAGACCTGATTAAACTAGCCCGCCAGGCTCAGGATAATGCCTATAGCCCCTATTCTAATTTTAGTGTAGGAGCTGCTTTATTAACTACTAGCGGGCGGGTCTTTGCTGGATCTAATGTCGAAAATGGTTCTTATGGTTTAACCATATGTGCAGAAAGAGTAGCTATATTTAAAGCCGTCAGTGAAGGGGAAACAGGTTTTGATACAATTGCGATTACCGGAAGTGGTGATGGATTTCTTTATCCATGTGGGGCTTGTCTTCAGGTTATGTCTGAATTTGCCCCTGAACTGAAAATAATCGTTGCTGATGAGAATAATAGTATCAGGGAATACAGATTGAATGAATTGCTGCCACAGGCCTTTTCTTTCGATTCATAGGAGGGTCTTTTAGGAGTGAAATCGGGATTTGTCAGTATAGTGGGCAGACCAAACGTAGGCAAATCTACGTTATTAAATACCATTATTGGTCATAAAATTGCTATTGTATCCGAAAAACCGCAAACTACCCGGACTCGTATTCAGGGGATACATACCTGTGAAAAGGGACAGATTATCTTCATTGATACCCCGGGTATCCACAAGCCTAAGCATCGGCTCGGTGAGTATATGGTAAAGGTTTCTACCCGATCTATTCGCGAAGTGGATATTATTTATTATATGACTGATGTTACCAGACCTTTCGGTGGGGGTGAGCAATTTATACTTAGCCAGCTCAAAGAGGCTACCGTGCCGGTTTTCTTGCTGGTAAATAAAATTGATCTAGTTAATGAAGATAAGGTACAGGAATATGTGCAAAGTTTCGTTAATCACATGCGATTCGCCGAGATTATACCCTTGTCAGCGACAAAGGGTATAAACACGGATTTTCTTTTAGAAAAGACGTTTAATGGGCTGCCTGAAGGTCCCTTGTATTATCCAGAAGAAGATCTGACTGACCAACCGTTACCGTTTATCGTAGCGGAATTAATCCGGGAAAAGGCCTTGATGTTGACCCGGGATGAGGTTCCCCACTCTTTAGCAGTGGAGGTAGAGGAATTAACCCGGCAGCCGGGCGGTAAAGTTTACTTGCGGGCAGTGATATATACGGAAAGGGATTCCCAGAAGGGGATTATTATAGGTAGAAATGGGCAGATGCTAAAGACTATCGGTGCACAATCGCGTCATGATATAGAACAAATGTTACAGGCCCCTGTTTATCTGGATCTATGGGTTAAAGTTAAAAAGAATTGGCGGGATAATGAGAATAATCTTAACCAGTTGGGTTTTCGTGGATAGGTATTTTCGGGTTGCCAATGGGGATATAAAAATAATGAGTGGTCGTGATGAGTGTATTGGTTTGGTAAGCTTGGAGGAGAGATTTTAGATGCTGGCAAGCTATCTGGATAGTACTAATCTAAAGCCGGAGGCCACTAGTCATGATATTGAAAAGTTGTGCCGGGATGCTGCCCTATATCATACTGCAGCAGTGTGTGTCCACCCCTACAGGGTGGAAGGGGCAGTAGAGCAGCTTAAAGAAACAGGGGTTAAAGTATGTACGGTTATCGGTTTCCCGCTGGGGGCAAATCAGATAGAAACTAAGCAGTATGAGGCGGGTATAGCTTTACATGATGGAGCCGCCGAATTAGATATGGTTCTAAATCAGGGTGCCATTAAGGATAAAGACTATAATCTAATTAAACGGGAAATAGACAGTTTAGTAGCTCTCAAAAAGAAACACCCCTTTAGCTTAAAGGTTATTGTGGAGACTGCCCTTTTGGGGCAACAGGAATTAGCCAATTTGACTAAATTGGTTAGTGATTCTGGTGCCGATTATATAAAAACATCGACCGGGTTCTCCACCCGGGGGGTTTCGCTGGGGGACATTGATATCATAAATGCTAACCGCTTCAATGGTTTAAAAATCAAAGCGAGTGGCGGTATTAAGACCCTGAATTTTGCTTTACAGTTAATTGAAGCGGGAGTAGAACGTATCGGTACTAGCAGTGCCCTGCAGTTGATAGAGGAGTTTAAGAAATGGGAGGGCTATCGGGGCGATAGTTTTTATGTCTAGGCGTTTTTGGCTAATTATCATGATTGCCAGTCTTTATATTTATATAATGAGCCATAACCCTCCTGAATGGTTAAAATCTCTGGGTTATAATCACCTGCTGGACTGGTATTCTGTTTACATATGTGAACAGGCTCCGGTAGAACTAGTATACAATCCAGGTTTAAAAACCTTGACTACCGAGGGCAAATTAGAAGTAAAGTCTTTTATTCCCGATGGTCGGTATAACTATGGCGACCGGCTGGAGAACGCTCTAAAGGAAGGTTACCAGGTGGTGGTGGAATGTTCGGGAATGGATGCCTGGCATACTTCCAGTCAAGGGAAAAAATTTCTGGATAGAATGTATCCTCAGTTTTACCGGGTAGTAGTTTTTGATGGAGGTCACCATCTGCCTACCCTGGGCTTGCAACCAGATGTAATTTTGGTTCCAGTTCTAAGAGGTTATGCGGTGCATAGCTATACACAGGACGGGATCAAGGTAGATATCCTGGTTGAATTAGCCCGTGAGGCCGGGATACCGACGGTAATAGCTACTGTGCCTCGTTGGGGCTTAGTAAAACGGGATAAATGTCTGGATAAATTAGCCCTGCGGACCATTACCAGGGCAGGTTATACATCTAAAACTAATATCGGCTCCTCACAAGCCAGCCCGGGCGTTGGGAAGATTAACGGCCGGGTATTTGCTTATGTAGGAGTTAATAACGCTAAAAGTCCTGAACAATTAGCTGCGGTGATTAAAAATATGCAGGGAGAACTACATAGGGTTTATCTGGCTTTCGACTATGGGGTAATTGACCTTGAGTCAGCTATCCGGTTTACCAGAAAGTTGTCGGGGTATCTAAAGGTAGAGGTAAAACGGGTTAACGAACCTGTAAAAATAACCACTGCCTGGTGGGGTGAAAAAAGATGAATTACCGTTCCCGGGCCATTGTGCTTAAAAATATGGATTACCAGGAAACTGATAAATTAGTTACAATATTTACCGAACAGGAAGGTAAGATAAGAGCTATTGCCAAGGGTATAAAAAAACCGGGCAGTACTTTGAGGGCTTGTATTCAACCTTTTTGTCATTCATTGCTCTATTTGAGGCCAGGTCGTAACCTGGAGTTAGTAACTCAGGGGCGATTAAAGGATTTTTATGGTAACCTCCGGGAGGACATTAATGGGACCCTGCAGGCTATGTACCTTATGGAACTTTTAGATAAATCACTTATGGACCGGGTGGCTATGAAATCCCTTTTTAATACCACGGTGGAGGTTTTAGAGTACCTGGATCTCCATGGGCTTAACCCGCTGGCTATTCGCTATTTTGAACTGAAATTGCTGATTTACCTGGGTTACCAGCCGGTGCTGGTTCAATGTGTCAGATGTGGTCAAACGGTGACTAATAATAGGGAATTTGATCTAGCTGAAGGAGGTATGATCTGTGCTACCTGCAGCCAAAATTATACCAGTAGGTGGGTTATGTCCCTGTCAGGAGAAACGTTAGCGTTATTACGTCTACTGATGCAGCGTAATCTTATTGCTATAGACCGGGTTAAGGCTAGTCCGACTGCACTTAGACAATTGGAATGGTTTACTGAGAAATATATGGAATACCATCTGGAGAGAAGGTTTGTTGTAAAAAAAACCATTCGTTCTATGAAAACCTTATTAACCGGGGATGGATAGTATATATCTTTAGCAGCTATAATGATATCTAACCAATAGTCTTTTGAAGCTCTTCATCAAGGAATAGCATATCCCATAAAAATAGAAGGGATAGAAAATTACTTAAGCCCAATTGTTCCATGATATGAGTAGTATCACCATTATATTTTTGAAATGCCTCTATTAGCCGGTATTTATGCTGGTTATAAAAATGGTTTGTAAATTCTACGGCCTCAGCTGTTTCAGTATAGTCTTCGTTTAAGAAACCAGCTTTAACAAGTTCCAGCCTAGCTTCTTCCCCCAAAACATTTACCAGACACAGGGAAAAGAAAATGTGTTCATTCGTATTCATTTTGCACCAACCCCTGTCTTTATAATTCTCTATATAGGGCATTATTCCTGCTCGATAAGTCCTAATAATATAAAAAGACATGACCTAAATACTATATGATTTAATGTATTCTGACTATGATATCTGTTTATGGGTTAAGATATAAGGTAAAGTAATGGTTTAAAAAATTACCCCGTAAGCTTTAATTGACAAACTCGGAGGACGGTTGGTAAACTGATTATGAATTTCATACCAATGAACGATGATGAAGAGGAGTAGGAAGGTTTGCCTGGGCCAGAGAGCCGGGTCTGGTGGGAACCGGTAAGGAAGCATTCTGAAAGGCGCTTCGGAGTTGCAGGAGGAACGCCGTATTAAGGTTAGTAAAACCTGCCCCTATAAGGTGGGCTCACCAGAGCCAATCAGGGTGGAACCGCGGGAAAACCCGTCCCTGTCCAGGGGCGGGTTTATTTAATGGATAAATTTATGAGGAGGTTAACGGTTGTGAACTTTCAGGAAATCATCTTGCGGTTGCAGGATTACTGGGCTAGACAAGGCTGCATTATTCAGCAGCCCTATGATGTGGAAAAGGGTGCCGGAACTATGAACCCGGCTACTTTTCTGAGGGCACTAGGCCCTGAACCATGGAAAGTAGCTTATGTGGAGCCTTCCCGCCGGCCTACTGACGGACGTTATGGAGAAAATCCGAATCGCCTTCAGCATTACTACCAGTTTCAGGTTATATTGAAACCGTCTCCTGATAATGTTATTGATCTTTATCTGGAAAGCCTGAAAGACTTGGGTATAGATGCGGGTGAACATGATATACGTTTGGTGGAAGACAACTGGGAATCTCCTACCCTGGGTGCCTGGGGGCTAGGCTGGGAGATTTGGCTGGATGGAATGGAAATCACCCAGTTTACCTATTTTCAGCAGTGTGGTGGTTTTGATTGTTTTCCGGTATGTGCGGAAATTACTTATGGTTTGGAACGTATTGCTATGTTTATCCAAAACCGGGAAAGTGTATATGATATAGATTGGGTAAATGGGATTACCTATGCTGATGTGCATCATCAGACGGAAGTAGATTATTCACAGTATAATTTTGAAATAGCTGATGTAGCTTCATTGATGACCATGTTTAGCCTGTGTGAAAAGGAAGCTATCCAGGTAGCAGAAAAACACCTGGTACAGCCGGCTTATGATTATGTTCTTAAATGCTCTCACCTTTTTAATCTTTTAGATGCCCGGGGTGCGATAAGTGTTACGGAGAGAACCGGCTATATTGGCCGAATACGCTCTCTGGCCCGTATGGTAGCGGCTGAATATCTGGAACAGAGGCAACGACTAGGTTATCCTCTATTAAAGGATGAGGAGCTTCGCCGGCAGGTATTGAAAGAGGAGGTGCAATAAATCGGTGAGCAAAGATTTTTTACTTGAAATCGGGGCGGAAGAAATTCCTTCTGCTTATCTGCCTGCAGCTATAGGTGAAATAAAACAGTTAACTATTAAAAAATTAGGGGAAGGGCGGTTAGATTACCAGCAGGTTAATGTTTATGCCACTCCCAGAAGATTGACATTGCATATAAAGGAACTGGCTGAATATCAACGGGATGCCACTATCGAAAACCGGGGTCCTAAAAAAAACATTGCTTTTGATTCTCAGGGTAACCCAACTAAAGCAGGTTTAGGTTTTGCTCGCGGTCAGGGAGTAGCCTTTGAAGATCTACAGATACGGGAAGCTGGTGGAATTGAATACCTGTTTGCAGTAAAAGTAGAAAAAGGTAACCCGGTACAGGAAGTATTGCCAGCTATGATGGAAGAATTGATTAAGTCCATATCTTTTCCCAAATCAATGCGCTGGGGATTTTTTCACCAGCGTTTTGCCCGTCCCATCCGCTGGTTACTGGCACTTTACGGTGAGGAAATTATGCCCCTTAATATGGAGAACATTTCCAGCAGCAACCAGACTTATGGCCATCGCTTTCTAGCCCCGGGACCCTTTGCTATCCACAGTGTACCGGAATATTTTACTTGTCTTAAACAAAGCTATGTGATCCTCGACCAAGATAAACGAAAACAAATTATAAGCGAACAAATTAAGGAGACTGCTCAACAAGCAGGTGGAAAAGCCATGGAGAATAGCAAACTATTGGAGGAAATAACTTATCTGGTGGAATATCCTACTGCTTTTTTCGGTAGTTTTTCTTCTTCTTATCTAGAAGTACCGCCGGAAGTATTAACCACTTCAATGATAGAGCACCAGCGCTATTTTCCAGTGTTTGATGCCAACGGATCGTTACTACCAGGTTTTATCGGAGTGCGCAACGGTATTGATAAACACTTGGATATCGTCCGGGCCGGAAATGAAAGGGTATTAAAAGCCCGGCTGGAGGATGCCCTGTTTTTCTGGAAGGAGGATACGAAAAAGCCCCTGGAAAGTATGGTAAGCGGTTTGGCGGCAGTTATGTTCCATGAACGTTTAGGCAGCATGATGGAAAAGATTGAACGTATGCAAAGGATAGCTGTTTATATCGCGGATGAGACTGGTCTGGGAGATAAAAAATTTGTGGAACGGGCGGCCTGGCTATGTAAAGCGGATCTGGTAAGTAGTATGGTACATGAATTCCCAGAATTACAAGGGATTATGGGACGTTACTACGCCCAAAAGAGTGGGGAAGATGAGGAAGTAAACCAGGCTATTTTTGAACATTACCTACCGCGGTTTTCGGGGGATATTTTACCTGCCACTGGTACTGGTATAGTTCTAAGTCTGGCTGACAAAATATATAATCTGGTAGGTTGCTTTTCTATCGGTATCCGTCCCACTGGTTCTCAGGATCCCTATGCGCTGCGTCGGCAAGCCCTGGGAATTGTCCATGTTATATTAGATCAGGGCATAAAATTAGACCTTGAAAAACTGATTGAACGGACCTATGGGGAGTTTGTTCCGATAAATCCGGATTATGAACTTAATGATACTGTAAAAGACGTTATAGATTTTATCATGCAAAGACTAAGAGGGGTTTTATTAGAGCGGGGATTTTCTTATGATGTTATTGATGCGGTACAGTATGCGGGGCTGAAAAGGATTGATGATTTTTTCCAGCGGGTACAAGTAATTCAGCAATTTAAAAACAACCCTCTTTTCGAGGATTTTATGGTGGTATATAACCGATCGAATAATTTAAGCAAAAAATGGTCCAGTCAGGATGTGAATGAGCAGGTTCTCGAAGATGATAGTGAAAAAGAGCTATTTGCTTGCTTAGCTCCGCTACAGACCCGGGTAATGCAAAATGTGAATAGCCAGGATTATCTGGCTGCTCTAACAGCTATCGCTGAAATTCGTCCTTATCTGGATAGTTTTTTTGAAGCTGTTATGGTTATGGTGGAAGATGAAGACCTTAAAGCAGCTCGCCTGGGAATGTTAAAAAAGGTGGTAGGTTTTTGTCATACTATCGCTAATTTTGGAAAGGTAGTACAATAAAAACTAATAAACAGGATTCCTTTTTGCTAATATAGTATATATAATTAAAATGATTTAACCCAAAAAGTATAGCATAATTGGTGGGTGACTATGATCGAACTAAGTGACAGGCAGGAAAGAATCCTTGAAATTGTAAAAGAAAATGGTCCTATAACGGGGGAAAAAATTGCAGAAATGTTAGGTGTGACCAGGGCAGCTCTTCGTCCTGATCTGGCAGTCCTGACCATGTCCGGTTTTCTAGAGGCTAAACCCCGGGTAGGTTATACTTACCGGACTGGACGGGTAGAAAACCGAATACGCAGGATTTTAAATCAGTATCGGGTAAAGGATCTCCAGTCTATACCAGTAGTGATTAAGGAAAATTGCAGTATTTATGATGCCATCGTTACTATGTTTATGGAAGATACGGGCAGTATCTTTGTGGTAGGGGAAGACAATTACCTAACCGGGGTTGTATCACGTAAGGATTTTTTAAAAACTACTCTGGGGCAGGCTGAGATTCATAAGGTGCCTATTAGTGTTATTATGACCCGCATGCCCAATATTGTTACGACTACCCTGGATGAAACTGTAGTAGAAGCAGTAAGAAAGATAGTGGAACATGAAGTAGACAGTCTCCCGGTAGTTAAGTGCTTCATTGATAGCGAAAGTGAAGAACGCTATGAAGTGGTTGGAAAGGTAAGTAAAACTAATATTGCCAGGCTGTTTTTAGATCTGGCATGTAACAGGACTGAGGGGGTATAAATTTTGACCAATCATTTACCCGGTGTATATATTGTGTCTGACTCCATTGGCGAAACCGCCGAAATGGTGGTGCGGGCTGCTGCCAGCCAATTTAATTCGGGGACCATGGAGATAAGGCGCGTTCCTAATATATCAGATACCGATACCCTGGATGAAATCGTCCAGCAGGCCGCGGCCCACGGGTTTATGATCGCTTACACCCTGGTAGTGGATGAACTGGGGTTTTACTTGCGGGAAAAGGCTCATGATGCTAATGTTGTTTGCATCGATGTTCTAGGCCCATTAATGCAGGCCTTTAAAAGTGTAAGTAATATTGAGCCCAAAAAAGAAGCGGGTTTACTGCGTAAGGTAGATGAAATGTATTACCGGAGAGTTGAAGCAGTTGAATTTGCAGTTCGTTATGATGATGGAAAAGATCCCCGGGGTATAAACCTGGCTGATATAGTGCTGGTAGGAGTATCTCGCACGTCTAAAACTCCTCTATCCATGTACTTGGCGCATAAGCGGATTAAAGTGGCTAATGTGCCATTAGTTCCAGAGGTTGCCCCTCCTGAGGAGTTATTTAAGGCCGAGAGGGGCAAGGTGATTGGCCTGGTTATCCAGCCTGAACAGCTTAATCATATTCGGGCGGAGCGTTTAAAGACTTTAGGCCTTAAGGGTCAGGCTAGTTATGCCAATTATGAGCGTATCCTGGAGGAACTCGAGTTTGCCCGTGATGTTATGAAACGACTGGGTTGCCCGGTTATCGATGTTACCAATAAGGCTGTAGAAGAAACAGCTAGCAAGATATTAGAAATCTATTATAGGAGGCTAAGCAATGTCTAGCAAAAAATATGTCTACCTTTTTGAAGAAGGCAATTCAGACATGCGTATGCTGCTGGGTGGCAAAGGAGCAAACCTGGCAGAAATGACCCGCATTGGGTTACCGGTACCTCCCGGTTTCACCATAACTACTGAAGCCTGTAATGCTTATTTAGCATCCGGAGAAAAATTCCCCGAGGGAATGCTGGAAGAAGTATTTGCAGCTCTTAGTAAGCTAGAGACCCGTACCGGAAAGAAATTTAGCCAACGGGAAAATCCGTTACTAGTTTCCGTTAGGTCGGGAGCCGCTATATCTATGCCAGGTATGATGGATACTATTCTAAACCTGGGTTTAAATGATGAAACAGTTAAAGGTTTAGCTGACCTTACCGGGGATGATCGTTTTGCCTATGATTGCTACCGGCGGTTTATTCAGATGTTTAGCGATGTGGTACTAGGTATTGAACATGCTACTTTTGATGATTTGATCGAAAGATATAAACGCAAGCTCAGTTTAATTTTTGATTATGAGATCCCTGCAGAAGAACTTATGAATATCATTAATGATTATAAAAATATAGTCAGGGAAGAAAAAGGATTTGATTTTCCTCAGGATGTTAAAGAACAGTTATCTATGGCTATTCAGGCGGTGTTTAGTTCCTGGAATAATCAGCGGGCTATTGTTTACCGCCGTTTAAATAAAATTGATGACAGCCTGGGTACAGCCGTTAATATTCAGTGTATGGCTTTTGGAAACATGGGAGAAAACTGTGGTACCGGGGTAGCTTTTACCCGTAATCCTTCCACAGGTGATAAAGAACTTTATGGTGAGTTCCTAATAAATGCTCAGGGCGAGGACGTAGTAGCCGGGATCAGAACCCCTACTCCTATATCCCGTTTAAAAGATGAACTTCCTCAAGTGTACCAGCAGTTTGTTGACACCTGTATAAAACTGGAAAATCACTATCGTGATATGCAGGATATTGAATTTACTGTGGAAAAGGGTACCCTTTATATGTTGCAGACTCGCAATGGCAAGCGGACTGCCCGGGCATCGGTCAAAATTGCCGTTGACATGGTAAACGAAGGAATCATTAGTAAAGAAGAGGCTTTGCTGCGTGTAGATGCTGAACAGATCAATCAACTGCTGCATCGTCAGATTGACACTAGCATTGACCTGGAACCTATAGCTACCGGGCTGCCAGCTTCCCCAGGCGCTGCCTGTGGGAAGGTCATATTTGATGCTGATCAGGCGGAAAAATTAGGGGAAGCAGGCCAAAAGGTTATCCTGGTTCGTAATGAAACTACTCCTGATGATATTCATGGCATTGTTTACGCCCAGGGGGTTCTGACCTCCAGGGGAGGTATGACTTCTCATGCTGCAGTGGTAGCTCGGGGTATGGGCAAACCATGTGTCAGCGGTTGCGAATCTATTAAGATTGATCTGGTGGGGCGCCAATTTACGGTTAATGATGTAGTAGTAAAAGAAGGCGATATTATAACCATAGATGGGGCTACCGGTAGGGTTCTTCTGGGGGAAGTGGCTATGATCGAGCCTACTTTATCCGATGAATTTGAAACTTTATTAGGATGGGCTAATCAGGTTAAAAAACTGGAGATACGTGCTAATGCTGATGCCCCGGGAGATGCGGCTAAAGCCCTTGAATTTGGAGCTGAAGGTATAGGCCTCTGCCGTACTGAACATATGTTTATGGCTACTGAACGTTTGCCTATCGTTCAGGAAATGATTTTATCTGATTCCTTAGAAGCACGTGAAAAAGCACTGGCTAGATTACTTCCTTTCCAGCGGGAGGATTTTCATGGGATATTAAAGGTAATGGCACCTAATCCGGTTACTATCCGGTTATTAGATCCACCTTTACATGAATTCCTTCCTAATCATGATGCACTATTACTGGAAATTGCTGAGCTTAAACATCAAAAGGCTGATCAACGCATTATCCTTGAGAAGGAAGAACTATTGAAAAAAGTCAACAGCCTGGCCGAGTCAAATCCTATGCTGGGACATCGTGGTTGTCGTCTGGGGGTTACTTATCCGGAGATTTACCGGATGCAGACCCGGGCTATTTTTGAAGCTATGGTAAAATTAAAACAGGAGAATATCGAAACCTATGTGGAGGTAGAGATACCCCTGGTTATGGATTTGGCCGAGTTAGAGCTTCTTAAAGCCGAAATAAATGATGTTTACCAGCAGGTTAAAGGGGAAACAGGGGTGGAATTAAACTTTGTAATTGGAACTATGATCGAGTTGCCCCGGGCCTGTGTAACAGCAGATAAAATTGCTAACCAAGCTGATTTCTTCTCCTTTGGGACCAATGACTTAACCCAGACTACCTTGGGATTTAGCCGGGATGATGCGGAAGGTAAGTTTATCCCGATTTATCTGGAGAAAAAGATTATAAAAGATAATCCCTTTGCAGTTTTAGACCGTAACGGTGTAGGTGTTCTCATGCGCCTGGCAGTAGAAAAAGCTCGCAGTAGCAAGCCTGGTATTTTAATGGGTATTTGTGGTGAGCATGGTGGAGAACCCAGTTCAATTGAGTTCTGCCATATGATCGGATTAGATTATGTAAGTTGTTCACCGTACCGGATTCCCATTGCTCGTTTGGCTGCGGCCCAGGCTGCTTTGAACAATAAATAGTTGTATGAAAGGTTAAGCCGTATTTAAAAGCACCTCCTCTTAAAAAAGGGGGTGCTTCTTTTATAGGATATTATGCCATGACATGGGGAATGGTTCTAATTATGATTAAAAATTATTATTTTAAAGGTCCCTATCCTTTATTCTAGAAATGAGTTGGATAAAGCCTGGTAAGCAGTTTTGAAGATGGCGTTATATTAAGGATAAAATAGAAATGATTTTACTATAAGGGAGTGATAAATAGATGCCATCAATTAAACGCAGCACTATACTGGCGGTTATTGTAAGTCTGGTTATGTTAACCGGTGTTTTAACCATGCCGGTCGCTGTTTTAGCTGACTACGGTTTTAGCTCCCTATACTGGGGCAGCCGGGGGGAAGATGTTTTAAATCTGCAGCGAGATTTAACTGGTTTGGGTTTTAACACCTATGGAGTTGATGGGGTTTTTGGGGTTAAGACCTATAATGCAGTTACCGCTTTTCAGGAAGCTAATCAAATTCCGGCTACTGGTACAGTAGGGCCGATTACCAAAAGCAAACTTGAGTCTTTAACAGGGCAGATACATACGGTACAAATAGGTGATACCCTCTACAAAATTGCCTTACGTTATGGTACAAGCGTGACGGCTTTAAAGAAATATAATGGTATTTATACCGATATTATATACCCGGGAATGAAATTAATGGTTGCTGACAATTCTAATTCGGGTATGGGGCATAATGCTAGTAGTAAAGTAGAATTAGCTGACTGGTGGAAAATAGTGGATCAGGTGTTTGCTCGCGGGGATGTAGCCACGGTAACTGATGTTTCTACGGGTATAACCTTTAGGGTGATCCGTTCTGGTGGCACTAATCATGCTGATTGTCAACCGCTTACTGCTGCTGATACTGCTAAAATGAAGCAGGCTTATGGCGGGTCCTGGAGTTGGAATCGACGGGCTATAATTGTGTCTATCGATGGCCACCGTTTTGCAGCTTCACAGAACGGAACGCCTCACGGTAACCAAACCATCTATAATAATAATTTCCCAGGTCATTTTTGTATGCACTTTTTAAATAGCCGGACTCATGAAACCAACTGGGTTGATACTGCCCACCAGGCAGCAGTTAGCCAAGCAGCTCGCTACCAATAATATATTATTAGTCTCAAAAAGGTAAGAAAAGAGATGTTTATCAAATAATCAGTCTTACTAAGAAAAAAAGTCCCCTATAGGGGACTTTTTTCTTATTGGAGTTTAAAAAAGGAATCCGTGCCTAAGTGTAGTATTTACATAAAAGAGAGAGGAGTGCGCATAGTGTCTGATCTTTTAATTATAGGAATTAATGGTAGTCCCCACAAAAATGGTAATACGGCTCATTTATTACAAATTGCTCTTGATTATTGCTCTGGTAAAGGTGCTAAAACCCATTTGATTAATTGTACCGAGGTTATGCGTGACCAGAGTACTCCTTTTTGTATGGCCTGCTCATCACCTTGTTCAACCCGGTGCTTTCAAGGTAAACGTCTGGAAAAAGAGTTGGAGCTAATCACCAGGGCTGATGGGTTAATTGTGGGTAGTCCGGTTTATTTTGGAACCGTATCGGCCCAACTTAAAGCTTTTTGGGATAAGACCCGCTCTTTGCGTACCGATAAAAAACTATTAAACACCGTGGGAGGAGCTATTACAGTAGGTGGTTCAAGGTTTGGTGGTCAGGAAACAACCCAGAGAGCTATTCATGATATATTTTTGGTGCAGGGAATGATTCTGGTTGGCGATGGGTATTATGAAGATGATTGTGGTCATATGGGAGTTGCTGCGCAACGGCCTTCTGATGCGGATACCAATGCGGTTGAGCGTACCCGTATACTGGCCAAGCGAATTATGGAAGTTGCCCAGGCTACTCGAATGTTGAGGATACGACCATAACACGGGATGACAATGTAAATTAAATCCTTTGGCCAGAGCCGAAGGATTTTTTTCCCGGAAGAGGTGAGAAATACTATGCAGGTACGACAGGAAATCGAAGCTAGAGAAAAGAAAATACTTGCTCCCTGGGCAGCCTTAAGCTGCCAGACAACTGGCCGTGAGTTTAAAGAGGAGCCTGATCCTATCAGAACCTGTTATATGCTGGACCGCGACCGGGTAGTTCATTCCAAATCCTTTCGTCGCCTTAAGCATAAAACCCAGGTGTTTATCGCCCCGCGAGGGGATCATTATCGCAGTCGTCTCACCCATACGCTGGAGGTTAATCAGATTGCTAAGACCATTGGTGCAGGGTTAAATTTAAATTTGGATTTAATTGAAGCTATAGCGCTGGCCCATGATGTGGGGCATACTCCGTTTGCCCATGCCGGAGAACAGATACTGGATAGCTTGCTCAGCAGTGGTTTTAGACATAATGAGAATAGTATCCGTGTACTTACCAGGGTTGAACAGCATAAAGGGAAAAATGGGCTTAACTTGAGTAAAGAGGTATTAGATGGAGTATTGCACCATAGTGGATATGGCAATAATGAAAACCTGGCAGGAACACTTGAAGGACAGGTGATCAGGCTTAGCGATAAGATAGCTTATGTACAGCATGATATTGATGATTCTATCCGGGCTGGTTTATTGACTCTGGATCAAATCCCCCGGAAATACCTGGAAGTTTTAGGAGAAACCCATTCCAAGCGCATAGCGACTTTAGTTACTGATACTATTTCCTATACCCGTCAACTTTTAGAGAAAGACCCGGATAAGGCTAAAGTTGAACCTAGCCCCATCGTGGAAGAAGCACTACGGGGATTACGCCAGTTCATGTTTGAAACCATCTATCGGGGATCAGTATGCCAGGCAGAACGCAGCCGGGCTATGTTTGTGGTGGAACACTTATTTCATTATTATATGCATCACCCCTTGAAGATGAGTCCCCTATACCAGAAGATAGCTGATGAAGAGGGGCTGGAAAGAGCAGTAGTTGACTATATATCAGGTATGAGTGATGCTTACTGTATTACTCTTTTTCAGGATATTTATATACCCCAGTCACTGGTACCTGGTGAGGAAAAGTTGTTTTTACCAGTAGGAGTCGACGACCAAGGATCTAATTAGACAATTTTCGAATATTTAGAAGGAATTTTATTGCACACATAGAATAGTAGGTGAGGTAGTGGCGCTATATAATAATCAAATTGTCCGGGAAATAGAAGATAGATTAGAAATACTTGATATCGTAGCAGAAACGGTTAATCTGGTACGTAAAGGAAACCGTTACTGGGGAATATGTCCATTCCACCAGGAAAAAACTCCTTCATTCTGCGTCACACCAGAAAAAAATATGTTTTATTGTTTTGGATGTCATGCTGGTGGGGATATGTTTTCATTTATTATGAAAAGGGATGGACTACAATTCCCGGAAGCTCTGGAATTATTGGCACGCCGGGCCGGGGTGGAATTAGCGGTTCCCCGGGCCGGCTCCAAGGAAGACCGGCGTGGAAAAGTATTGGCTGTAAATCAGGCCGCTGCTGAGTTTTACCAACAGGTTCTTTTAAATACTGATGGTCGTCAGGCCAGGAAATATTTGCAACAGCGTGGGGTTTTGAGGGAAACTGCCGAGAAGTTTAAATTAGGTTATGCGCCGGCGGGGTGGAACAGGTTGGAGGAATACCTTTTTAAAAAGGGCTTTTCAGAGCAATATGTGAAATTATCAGGACTCATTAAGCGTAATGAACAGCAAAATCGATTTTATGACCTGTTTCGAGAACGTATAATATTCCCTATTCAAAACCACCGGGGTGAGGTGGTGGGCTTTGGGGGGCGAGTATTAGATGCCAGTTTACCTAAGTACCTTAATACCCCAGAAACAGAATTGTTTTCCAAGCGGCATAACCTGTATGGGTTATATCAGGCCCGGCAGTCAATTCGGGCCCAAAATAGTGTTTTATTAGTAGAAGGGTATATGGACTGTATTAAGCTGTACCAGGCTGGTGTAGAAAATGTAGTAGCTTCTCTTGGTACTGCGTTGACCCGGGATCAAGGTGTGTTAATCCGCCGCTATGCTGAAGAAGTAATTATTTTGTTTGATGGGGATGAAGCCGGACAAAGAGAAACTATGAGAGCTATTGAAGTTCTAGCTGCTGAACAGTTGCGTATATGGGTGGTATCACTTCCTGGGGGAAAAGATCCGGACGAATATATGGAATTGTTTGGAAAAGAGGAATTTTTGCAATATATACAGAATAATAGATTAAGTTATATAGAATTTAAGATAAATCGATATATTAATAATGCCAAAGATCTTACCCTGCAGACTAAAATTAAAATCATTCAACGCCTTAAAGAAGATATCAGGCGGTTGGATAGTGAAATTGCAAAAGAGCATTATACCCGTATTCTGGCTCAAAAGTTAGAACTGGAACAAAATCTTGTTTCCCGGGAGTTAAAGGCAGAAAGAGCCAGAAAAGAAGGCATAAAAAGGAATAAAACCAAAATAGTTAGAGATAATATAGAATACGGTAATTATAGTCTGGAAGAGAAAATATTGGCAGCTATGTTATTTAATCCGAGGATTTTTGGGCAAATTAAAGCGGCCATAGGTTTGAACTTTACTGCGGATAGTGAATACCGTCAGCTATTACAGTATTTTAATCAAATTGAAGGAAATCCAAAGGATAGATTAGACGAACTAAATATTATGGCCCGGGAGAACGGTCTGGAAGCGGTTTTGGCTCGTTTGGTAATGCTTGGCGAAGATGGTCCTGCTATTAATCAGGTTGAGCTAACCAGCTTTATAAAACGGGTACAGCTACGGAGAGCAGAGCAACGCTGGCAACGTATGTACCGGACTATCAAAAACTTAGAAACCTCAGGAGATTTTGATAGCTTATTACGATTTATTCTTGATATAGATACCTTTTTAAATGATACCCAGAGAGGGGGGATACGATGAAACTGGACAAAAAATTAGCAGAAATGATTAGTGTACTGGCTGAAAAAGGGAAAAAGGAAAAAAACCTTTCCTACGAAGAAATTATAGATGATCTGCAAGGATTTAATCTTGATCCCGATAATATCGACGATATACTTGAACACCTGCAGTCTCTGGGGATAGGCATTAGCCCGTACAATGAAAATGATGCTGATGATGATGAAGACGATGAGATTGAAAGTGTTAAGAAAACTAAAACGGCTGTTCCCGATGGTATTGAAATAGATGACCCGGTCAGGATGTACCTTAAAGAAATCGGACGGGTAGCATTGCTCAGTGCTGAAGAAGAAGTAGACCTGGCTCAACGAATTGAAGCGGGCGAAGATGAAGCCCGTCGTCAGTTAGTAGAAGCTAACTTACGGTTGGTAGTCAGTATTGCCAAGCGCTATGTAGGACGGGGTATGTTGTTTTTAGATCTTATCCAGGAAGGTAATCTAGGTTTAATGAAAGCGGTAGAAAAGTTTGACTACCGCAAGGGATTCAAATTTAGTACCTATGCTACCTGGTGGATAAGACAGGCAATTACCCGGGCTATAGCGGATCAGGCACGTACTATTCGTATTCCGGTCCATATGGTGGAAACCATAAATAAACTATCCCGGGTACAGCGTAATTTATTGCAAACTCTGGGGCGGGAACCGACCCCTTCGGAAGTGGCTGCTGAGATGGATATACCTGTAGAAAGAGTTATTGAGATAATGAAGGTAGCTCAGGAGCCAGTTTCACTTGAAACCCCGATCGGCGAAGAGGATGACAGCCATTTGGGTGATTTCATCACTGATGAAGAGGCGGAATCACCAGAGGAATCAGCCTCATTCGTACTGTTGCGTGAACATCTGGATGGAATTTTGAACACTCTGACCGAGCGGGAAGAGAAGGTGCTTCGTCTCCGGTTTGGACTGGATGACGGACGACCCCGTACTCTGGAAGAGGTAGGCCAGGAATTTGGGGTAACCCGTGAGCGAATTCGCCAGATTGAGGCTAAGGCTCTTCGAAAACTACGTCATCCTTCCCGTAGTAAAAAGCTGAAGGATTACATTGAATAGGTAACATTCAGTGAATTTTCATAACTGGATGTTGACAAGACCCCAGAGCCCGATATATAATACTATTCGTTGGGACGTTCCTCGATAGCTCAACGGTAGAGCATCCGGCTGTTAACCGGAGGGTTGTAGGTTCGAATCCTACTCGGGGAGCCATTGAATGTAATAGCGGTAACCCACAAAGTTACCGCTTTTTACTTGAAACCTCGGAAAAAAGAGTTTTTTGCTCTTGACCTTTTGCAGGAAATTTTATATACTAACTCCTGCGGGGTTCCCGAGAAACCCGGGCCTATAGCTCAGTTGGTAGAGCTACCGGCTCATAACCGGTTGGTCCCAGGTTCGAGTCCTGGTAGGCCCACCATAGTTAAGTTAGAGATTAGAAGTAGGATTTAAACTTCCACTTTTAATATGGCCCCTTGGTCAAGCGGTTAAGACACCGCCCTTTCACGGCGGTAACAGGGGTTCGAGTCCCCTAGGGGTCACCATTCGGGCGATTAGCTCAGTTGGGAGAGCACCTGCCTTACAAGCAGGGGGTCGGCAGTTCGAGCCTGTCATCGCCCACCATAAGAAATCTAAAAGACCTGCATTATATAATGTAGGTCTTTTTGTATTTACGGAAAACATTAATGGTTACCTGGGTTTGCTTACGTAATTTCATGGGTTATTATAAGCATCCCCTTCTATTTTTAGGGCGATATTTTTTTTGACCCTATTTAGTTTACCGGAACGGTTATTTGTTGATATTTATTGCCGCCGGGTTTTACGAAAAGTATTCACTGATACTGGCGATCACTGGGGCAAAGAGGCTATAATTACCGCTGTTGCTCATGAAATCGTAAGCGGTTACAGTAAAACAGTCTTTGCACCTAATGATCCTATTATCCGTGAGCAGATGGCACTCATAGTCGTTAAAGCAGGTTTCAGAGGAGGGAATCGCTTGTAACCATTTACGGGGTGAGTTTCCTTTACTATAATGATGCAGGGACTTAGTAACGAGTATTGTTATTTATAAGCGATCTGTAAAGCGCCGGAAGTGGTGATAATTATGATTGTTTTACAGGCCCAAAAAACAAGTAAATCCTATGGTGGTCAGCCGGTATTGCAGGAAGTCAACCTGGTTATACAGGAAAAGGAAAGAGTCGGGGTGGTTGGGGTAAATGGGTGTGGTAAAAGCACCTTATTAAAAACCCTGGCGGGAGAAATTGAGCCTGATTCCGGGCAGATTTCCCTGGCTAATTCTTGTAGTATGGCATATTTAGATCAGTTACCTGATGTAGATCAGGAAACTACTGCCTGGGAAGCGGTTATGGCCAGTTATGCGGATTTAATAGAAAAACGTTCCCTTATGCGGGAATTGGAATATAGCATGGCTCATGGAATTGGGGATCTGGATAAAGTCATGGAGACCTATGCTCGGGTTGTGGCCGAATATGAGAGGGATAATGGCTATGCCTGTGAGAATATGGCCCGCCGGATCTTGGATGGGTTAGGTTTCAAACCATCCCAGTTTGACCAGGCGGTAGCTACCTTTAGTGGTGGACAGAAAACTCGTCTTAACCTGGCCCGGTTGCTAGCTCTCTCACCAGATATATTGCTATTAGATGAGCCGACTAACAATTTGGATATGCCCTCGGTAGAATGGTTGGAAAATTACCTGCTGGACTATCCGGGAACGGTGGCGGTGGTATCCCATGATCGCAGGTTTTTAGACCGGGTGGTGGACCGCATTATAGAGGTTAGGCAAGGATACCTTTTTTCTTACCCAGGTAATTATTCCCGCTATGTAGAGTTGAAAGCTGCTGATCAAGCGGCTCGTCAGAAAAGCTATGAGAAACAGCAGGATTATATTAACCAAACTGAAGAATTTATTCGCAGGTATAAAGCCGGGGTTAAGGCCCGCCAGGCCCGGGGGCGGCAGTCCCAACTGGAACGGTTGCAGCGGGTGGATAGGCTAATGGATGATAAGAATATAGGTTCGTGGAGGCTTAACTGCGTAGAGAGCGGACAGGATGTCCTTAGAATAGAGGAGTTAGCTAAATCATTTGATGATGTGATGTTATTCAGTGGCCTTGATCTGCTGCTGCGTCGGGGAGAGAGGGTAGCTCTGGTGGGACCAAACGGCTGTGGCAAGACTACCCTGTTGAAGATAGTTATGGGAGAAATTAAAGCAGATCAGGGAAGTGTAACTATAGGGAGCCGGGTTATTCCTGGTTATTTTGCTCAGGAATTTGCCGATTTAGATGCTGAACTTACTGTACTGGAGGAAATTGTTTATAACTGTGATATTTTAGTGGAGCAAGCCCGTAATTTGCTGGGAAGGATGCTTTTTAGCGGTGACGAGGTTTTTAAAAAAGTAAGGGACTTAAGCGGTGGTGAGCGAGGTCGTTTAGCCCTGTTAAAACTTATCCTGGCCGGGGCCAATTTTCTAATTTTGGATGAGCCTACCAATCACCTGGATATAGAAAGCCGCCAAGCAGTGGAAAACATGCTGGATACTTTTCCGGGTACGATTTTTTTCGTATCCCATGACCGTTATTTTATTGACCGAATTGCTAATGAGGTACTAGTTATGGAAGACGGGAGGTGGCAACGCTACCAGGGAAATTACAGTGATTATTGCGTTCGAAAAGAAGAACAGAAAAAAGAAAAAAGTGGGCTAGCTGGGGATGTTCCCAGGATAAGCCAGGCTCAGCAGTTTAGAGAGGAACAAAAGAGGCAGGAGCGGATTCGCAATCGACTGGAAAAAGATTTGGAACAGGTAGAAACCGCTATTATGAACTTAGAGGAGCGATTCCAGATCTTACAGGCAATGTTGTCATCACCGGATTTATATCAGGATGAAGAACAAGCCCGTGAAATTAGTCATGAGTATGGACAGATTGAAGAACAGCTAAATGATGCTTATGAGAAGTGGCACAATTTAGCGGAAAAACTGGCGGGGATTTCAGATTGATTAACTCATTAGGTTGTACTAAATAAATTTAAACACAGCCTGTAACTATACTAACAAAATTGCCCATAGTATATAAAAAAACTATGGTGATAGCCATGGGAAAGTTACCGGTATATTATATGATAATAATAGGGCTGGCAGTGGTAGTGTTAAACCGGGTAAAAAATTGGTTGCAGAATCGTTATACCGCTATGTATTTTAAGGTAAAAGAGGAGGCTTATGCAGCAGAAACAAAAGGAGAAAATCATACTAGTAAGTGTACAGAAGAAGGCCCGCTTAATTGCTGATAATATTGCTGAATTACGGGCTCTTGCCGAGGCAGCCGGGGGAGAGGTAATAGGCCAGTTAGGGCAAATTCGTTCCTACCCCCAAGTCTCTACTTATATAGGCAGGGGAAAATTGGATGAATTAAAACATCTTATCGAAGAAATGGAACCGGACCTGGTTATATTCGATGGAGAATTGTCACCAGTACAGATACGCAATATCGAAGATACGTTGCCGGTGAGGATTATAGATCGTACTATGCTAATTCTGGATATATTTGCTCGACGTGCCCAGTCCAAGGAAGGTAAGCTGCAGGTGGAACTGGCTACCCTACAGTACCGCTTGCCGCGGCTAACTGGACGGGGTATAACCATGAGCCGGACCGGCGGTGGTATTGGTACCCGTGGCGCTGGTGAACAGCAGCTAGAAATGGACCGGCGTTATATCCGCAGGAGGATTAAGGATGTAGAGCGCCAGCTGGAAAGGGTGGAGAAAACCCGCCAATTGCATCGCAAGCAGCGTGATAAGACAGGCATCAAAGTTATATCTTTGGCAGGTTACACCAATGCCGGAAAATCTTCTTTATTTAATGCCTTATGTCGGATTGCACATAACAGCGGACAGGATCAGGTAGAAGCGAATAATCGGCTATTTCAGACCCTGGATACTACTACCAGACGGATTCAAATTAACCGGGATACAGTAGTGTTAATCTCGGATACAGTAGGTTTTATCAGAGATTTACCTCATCATCTGGTGGCTGCTTTTCGATCCACCTTAGAAGAGGCCATAGATGCTGATTTACTACTGCATGTGGTGGATATTTCTGATCCTGATTATTTGATTAAAATGCAGGTAGGGGAAGAAGTTTTAACTAGTTTAGGTGCAGAACCAGACCGGATCGTTACAGTGTATAACAAAGTGGACAGGGGGCCAACTCCGGTTTCGGTCAGTGCAGGAGCTGTCTATGTGTCAGCCCTGACAGGTAACGGAATTAATGAATTACTACAGTTTCTGGGCGATAAGTTAAATGAAAATGAGTTTAGGTAAGTATGGATTGGAAAAAGGTTACTAAAACCGGACATTTTGCGTATATTTAAATAATGTTTTTTGCTGACAAAACGTGTACCATAAATATGATTGTGCTACATTGAAAGCCATGGTAATCTTTCCAGGAATTTATAAATACTTTTATAAGGCTTAATAGAAAAGAGGCATAGTTCCAAAATGCGTATCCGCAAAATAAATCGCAGGGTTATTACTATACTACTGACCGTGTTTGTGGTTACCTTCGCACTAGGCAGTGTAGTAGGTAAACAGTTAAAACTTAATTACTTTGAACCATCGGTGGAAGATAAGATTAGCCGGGGAAAGCCGGTTAATATTCTTTTTATGGGAATTGATGCCCGTTCAGCTCACGAGAATTCCCGTAGTGATACCATGATTCTGGCTAGTATTGATAAAAAATCTAAAAAGGTGGTAATGGTATGGATTCCCCGCGATACCAGAGTAGAGGTAGGACGGGGCCGCTATGCTAAAATAAATAGTGTAAATTTTACTAAAGGGCCGGAGGCAGCCTGCCAAACGGTAGGTAAGCTTTTAAATACCAAAGTAAATTATTATGTAGTTACCAACTTTCGCGGCTTTGAAAAAATCGTGGATATTTTAGGTGGCGTGGATATTGATGTAGAGATGAATATGTATCATCCTGATCCTGATCCCCGGCTGAGCATAAACTTGAAAAAGGGGCCGCAGCACCTTAATGGTGCTGATGCTTTGCGTTACGTACGTTTTCGCGGAGGACCAACCGCCGATATTGGTCGTACGGCACGGCAGCAGAAGTTTATTACCGCCTTAGCCCGGGAAATGTTTAAAACTAGTACCATTTTAAAGCTTCCGCAATTGGTGCCCGAGCTGGCTGAAAATGTGGATACTAATATTCCTATGTCTGATATGGTATATATGGTTAAATTGGCTAAGAATTTCGATGCTGGTAGTATAGCTACGCAGACCTTGCCCGGATATCCATTTACTGATCCTAAAACAGGGGCCAGTTATTGGGAAGCGGACCGGGAGATTGCTAATGGTATTTTAGATGACTTATTCCAGGGTAAAAAATATGATGTGGCCCAGGATCCCCCTAATTGGGTAACACCGCCAGCGCGTCCGGTAACTAATCAAATGCTGGAAGAGGAAGTGCCTCCCGAAACACTGGAGGAAAGCGAAGAGGAAAATTTATCTGATTCAGAAAAGCAATCCCCGGAAGGGACGGATGGGGTGGAAACAGATCCTACCGGGCCGGAAGGTTATCTGCCTGGTGAGGGTACAACTACGCCTGGTACCGAGTCGGGGTCTAATTCACCTGGTGGGCAGGGAGTCGGTGTGCCGGCAACCCCCGATGGTTCACCAGGTGATGTGTCTGGTGAGCAGCCTACGGCGGGATTGCTGGAAGGGTCAGCCAATTTAGTTCAATAGAAAATGATTGAATCGCCAGCTTGTCTGGCGATTTTGGTTTTGGAGTTGCAGGGGTAAGGCTAACCTGAATGTTCCGGAAAAGCCCGGACTCTAGGTTGTGGTGGGCACCAGGTTTTTGTCCTAAGGGTATTGCCTTTAGTAACGGGATAAATTACGGTTTTGGATTCGCCTTTACCTCTTTTCCTCCACATTAAGGTTAGCCTTAGCCTAGTTGCTGGGTAATGTTGTTGTGTGGTGGTGCAGGGGTAAGTGATAAATCAGCTTGTTTGCATACATTAATATGGAGAGCGACGTTAAGCGTAGCCTGGTAGAAACACCCTGCGCAGGCGCAGCAGCGTAAGGGGGCGAGCGACACGGATGTGGCGAGAGGGCCGTTGAACATGGATGTGAATCGGCCCGGTCCCCCTGTAGCTGCCAGACCAGCAGCTGGTGTTTCCCAGGCGGAGCGTGGAGCCGGAATATTAATGTATGCAAACTAACGTCGTATAAGTTTAATGGTTGGGTTGTCCTGGCTATGTGGCAGTATTATAATCTCTTTTACTGTCCATTAAGGTTGTATGGGTAAGTCTCTATATGGAGTTGCGTAGGTAAGGCTAACCTGAATGTTCCGGAAAAGCCCGGACTCTAGTTAGTGGTCGGCACGGGTTTTTGTTCTAAGGGTATTGCCTTAAGTAACGGGATAAATTACGGTTTTGGATGCGCCTTTACCTTTTTTCCTCCACATTAAGGTTAGCCTCAGTTTAGTTGCCGGGTAAGTCTCTGTATGGGATTGCGCGTGGGGGTAAGGCTAACCTGAATGTTCCGGAAATGTCTGGGATCTTATTAGTGGTTTACAAGTTAATAAAGAGTCTTGGTAAAATTTATCTAAGCATTAGTATAGGAAGCTAGAATTTCTCCGAAGAAAAGCACATGGTAATCATTATCGCGGTAAAAGGCTTCTTTTATCTCGGCAGAGAGGGTGTCGGGATTAAGGGGCTGGCGATATACTGTACGGCATTCATATATAAGGCCGCACTGATCAATAGTGGGGCTGTTTATTTTTTTGCCTGGGCTGATGGGGAGATTGAATTCGGTAAATTTATCTATATCCCGTCCTGACCGGGTGCCTACTTCGGCCAGTGTTTTCTTAAACTGGTCATGTCGGGGAATAGATACCGAAAATTCTCCGGCGTTTTCTATTAAATTGTAGGTATAGCGTGAATAGCGTACAGCTACCATAATTATGGGCCGGCGCCACATGTATCCTATTGAACCCCAGCCGATAGTCATAGTATTAACTTTTTCTCCATCTTTAACAGTTAGAAAAGCTCCCCGGGGAAGTTGTTTAAAAAAATCCCCAGCCAGTTCATCATATTCAACATCTTGAATCATGGTCAAAACTCCTTTCATGTATAATCTATACATTTAATCAGCAAATATTGCTAAGTTACCACATTAGGCTTGAATAGTTCTGCATAGAATAATGTTAAACCATTTAAAAGGGCTTGTTGTATACACGGTTAGTTTAGCGATACTTAGCGGGCAATCGCATTTATCTAAGTCGGTTAACAGCTATTATAAAGACCTGGCCAGCTTTGGGTTAGTCCAGGATGTCTTCATCCGTAGGGATTACCATTCCTGCTGAGATGATCATTTCTAATCCCTGATCCACAGTAATATCGAGAATTTTCACCTGGTTACGGGGCATTATTACTAGGTAACCGGAAGTGGGATTAGGGGTGGTTGGTATGAAAATAGCATAAGATTCCTCATCTAAAAAGGGAAATTCGTCGTTGGTTATAAACCCCAGGGCATATATGCCATGACGGGGGAATTCTACTAAAACAACCTGGCGAAACGAAGTCCGCCCCGAAGAAAAAAGCGGGCGCGTAATACGTTTGGTAGCGGCATAGATTTTTCCCAATAAGGGAATACGCACGTAGATATTTTCCCACCATTTCAATAACCGATGGCCCAGGTAGTTACGGGATATAAAACCAATAAAAGTAATCAAGATAACGGTAATAATAAATCCTAAACCAATAATATCTTGTCCCAGTAGTGCTTGTAGAACAGGGGCCAGTAGGCCATCTACAAATTTAAAAATCCACCAAATAAAATATAGGGATAGGACTACCGGCAAAAGGGTTGCTAGACCAGTAGCAAACATTGAAAGTAAACGTTTCATTACATTCCTCCTGAATATGGATCATTCGGGTTCAGTATATACTATATTTCCGGTATCTTCCATATCGAAATTTGGGGAATTAACCCTAACAGGGAAATAAACCAGAAGTTTTCTAATAAGCTGGGTAATTAGCCAAACGGAAAAGTTGTTAAATAAGACTAGGTAATCTAGAGCTAGGCTGGTAGTTAGTGGTATAAGAACCAGCAGTAAGGGTGTACCTTTATAGGATAAGAGTATTAATACTTGATGGTACAGGTATTGCTGCGGGATAAGAGGAAAGGTTACCTTGACATAGACGGGGGTGCCGGTGCGAAGGGGGATTGGCGGGTAGACCTAAATGTTTTTTATGCCTCCATAGGATCTTTGAATGGGGGAACCTGCCTCAATTTACCGAATTAACCTTGTTGAGGTTCCCAGGTACGTCTATAATAGTTTGTGAATGCTGTAGCAAACATAGTAGGTTAGACATAGTAATTTATCTTGCCGGCCCTCCTTGTGATAGCTGGCTTAGAGTATACAATATACCAAATGCTGGCGGTTCCCCGAATATCTATCAGATGTTATTATAATAGGGCATCAGTGTCAGGCTATATGTTTCATCTAATGTTTCATATAGTATAACTGATTTGTGATACAAGATTTAGCAATAATTAGCAAAGGAGGCCTGAGTTAGGATGCTGTCCGATTACGCAACCATCGGGATTTTCCTGATGCTTACTGTGGCTTTCCCAGTAGCAGCCCTGGTATTGGCTTGGTTGGTACGACCTAAACCTAAAACTCAGCCGGGAGACGAAAAGTTGGTTCCTTACGAATGCGGCGTGGACACCATCGGCCGTACTTGGGTACGGTTCAAAGTTAACTATTTTCTCTTCGCGCTAATCTTTTTAGCATTCGATGTGGAAACTATTTTTCTGTTTCCGTGGGCGGTTAAGTTCAACAGCCTGGGATTGTTTGCCTTTGTTGAAATGGTAATCTTTATTGGCATCCTGGTAGTTGGACTGTGGTATGCATGGAAGGAGGGGGCTCTGGAATGGCATTAGAAAATAATGTTGAGGTTTCCGAGCAGGATTTAGAGGTTCTTGAGAATGGCAACATTTTTGCCACCACCCTTGAAAAGCTTTGGAACTGGGCAAGAGCTCGCTCCTTTTGGCCGTTATCCTATGGCTGCAATTGCTGTCCCATTGAATTAATGGCAGCGGGAGCGTCTCGATTTGATATTGCTCGTTATGGTTACGAGGTTTTCCGAGCTTCACCACGTCAGGCGGATCTTCTTCTGGTAGCCGGCCCAGTTACCTTAAAAATGAGACCGATTGTGGAACGGCTTTATGCACAGATGCCGGAGCCAAAATGGGTAGTTGCTATGGGTAACTGTGCCACCAGTGGAGGGCCTTTTAAGGATGGATATAGTGTGCTCCCTGGCTGTGATACGCTGTTTGATGTGGATGTGTATGTACCCGGTTGTCCACCGCGGCCGGAAGCCCTTTTCCATGGTCTGCTGGAGTTGAAAAAAAAGGTAGAGGGTAGGAGTTGAACACTATGATAACTAATCTTGAGGAGATTATTAAGGATCTGCAACAGGCGATGGGTGATAATATCGAAATCAGCGCAGACAATGTTTTCACCTGGGTCAGGACTAGTCCCAATAACCTGATTGCTTTGCTTAGCAAGCTCAAGGATGAGTATGGGTTCAACTACCTGGCTAACCTGACTTCGGTAGATTTTCCGGACCGATTTGAAATTATTTATCATATTTATTCCATTCCCGACAATCGTAAAATCGGGGTAAAGACCAGTGTCGATAAGAACAAGGCTGAGATACCCTCAGCGGCTTCTATCTGGTTAACCGCAGATTGGCAGGAGAGGGAAGTTTATGATCTGATGGGTATCCGCTTTTCGGGCCATCCCAACCTTATCCGTATACTTTTGCCCGATGATTTTGAAGGACACCCACTGCGCAAAGATTTCCAATGGTAAAGGGGTGAGATAATGCTTATAGAACAAATAACAATAAATATTGGACCTCAACACCCCAGTACCCATGGAGGGCTGCATGTCGAAGCGGTTCTGCAGGGGGAACAGATAGTGGATGCTATCGTTCACCTGGGGTATGTACACCGGGCGGTGGAAAAGATTGCAGAAATGCGCACCTATGCCCAGTATGTACCTTATCCGGCCCGGTTCGATTACCTGGCCAGTCACCTGCCGGTTCTAGGTTATGTGCAAACCGTAGAAAAGTTGGCGGGTATCGAGGTACCAGAGAGAGCTGAATATATTCGGGTTATCATGGCCGAGCTTTCTCGTATTGCTTCCCATTTATTATTTGTAGGTAGTACTGCACTTGATCTGGGAGCAACCACGGGCATGATTTACTGTTTCCGTGAAAGGGAACGGGTTCTGGATATGTTCGAAATGACTGGTGGCCAGCGCCTGATTGGTTCTTATATGCGTTTGGGCGGCATAGCTGAGGAACTACCGGAGGAGTTTATTCCGGCAGTACGCAGCTTTTTAAAGGATTTGCCCGCCGCAATGGCAGAATATGATGGAGTTATTTTTGGAAATGAAATCCTTCAGGCTCGCCTCAAGGGTATTGGTAAGCTTTCGGCAGAGGATGCCATTGCTTATGGTGTAACCGGACCTAATTTGCGTGCCAGCGGGGTTGAGTATGATATTCGCAAGGTCGAACCTTACGGGGTATATGATCGATTTGAGTTTGATATACCGACTGCCCAAAATGGGGATTGCTGGGACCGCTTGATGGTAAGGGTGGAAGAAATAGTGCAAAGTGCCCGAATCATTGAGCAGGCATTGGACGGGCTTCCAGAAGGCGAAATCAAAGCCAAGGTTCCCCGGATATTAAAACCGGAAAAAGGTGCTGAGATATATCACCGTATCGAATCATCTAAGGGAGAGTTAGGCTATTACATCGTGAGTGATGGAGGAGAAAAACCGTACCGATTACATGTCCGGGCTCCTTCTTTTGTTAACATGGCCGTTCTGCCGCTGGTATCACGGGGAGGTCTTTTGCAGGATGTAATTGCTAATATTGCTACCCTGGATCCGGTTTTGGGAGAGTCTGACCGCTAGAACCTGGACGGCGTTGCGCGTTGTACTGGAGAATGATCGAAATAGGAGCGAGTGCCAATGGACAAAGTCGAAACCATATTTCTCGATATAGCCAGCGCATTGGTAGCCTGGCTACAGAGCCTTGGCCTTTCGGCAGGTTGGGCGGACTTTATCCTGCTGATTGTCCAGTTTGTTTGCATTGTGACCATTGTCACCTTAAATGTTATAATACTCATTTGGATGGAAAGAAAAGTATCCGGATTTATTCAACTCCGTTATGGGCCTAACCGTTTAGGTCCCTGGGGATGTTTTCAGACTATAGCTGATGCCATTAAGCTATTAACTAAAGAAGACATTATTCCCAGTCGGACGGATAAACTAATATTCCGTACCGCCCCCATACTTTTTATTACCATTTCTATTATGCTTTATCTGGTTATTCCTATGGGGGAAGGAATGCAGATTGTCGACCTTAATATCGGTGTTTTTTACTTTATCTCAGTGGGCTCACTAGGGACTATTGCCCTGCTTATGGCCGGGTGGGGGTCTAATAACAAGTGGTCCTTACTGGGGGCCATGCGTTCAGTAGCCCAGATGATAAGCTATGAAATACCGCTAGCCTTTTCACTTATGGGCATCGTTATGATTGCCGGTTCCCTGCGATTATCTGATATAGTAGCTGCACAGAATAATGTCTGGTTTGTACTTTTGCAGCCGGTAGCTTTTATCACCTATTTTATTGCTGCTACTGCCGAGTTAAACCGGGGGCCTTTTGACATGCCTGAGGCCGAGCAGGAATTAACTGCGGGAGCCTACACGGAATATACCGGTATGCGTTGGGCTTTATTCTTTTTAGCAGAGTATACGAACCTGGTAGCAGTATCTGCCATGGCCTCCACCATGTTTTTTGGCGGGTGGCAGGGTCCGATACTCCCTTCCTGGTTATGGATAATTATTAAGACTTATGTCATGATGTTTATTTTCATGTGGATGAAATGGACTTTCCCGCGTATACGCATGGACCATCTGATGTCCTTTAGCTGGAAAGTTTTGATTCCGGTCAGCTTGGCTAATATACTAGTTACTGGTGTAGGCCTGCACTTATTCAAGTAGATGGGGTGGTGAAAAAATGTACGGCAAAGGATTGATAAAAGGCCTGGGAATCACGCTCAAACACCATTTTGGTAAGAAGATGACCGTGCAGTATCCAGAGGAGATGCCCCATCTTTATGACCGCTTTCGCGGGCACCTATACCTTGAATTTGAAAAGTGTATAGCCTGTGGAATGTGCACCAGAACCTGCCCTAATGGGGTTTTGAGCCTGGAAGATGCCCGGGACCCAAATGCCAAGAAAAAGAAACTGATGAAGTACACCATTGATCTGCAATACTGTATGTTTTGTAATTTGTGTGTCGAAGCATGTCCCCAGAAATGTTTACATTTCGACCACGATTTTGAGCTGTCTAAATACCGTCGGGAGGACATTAAGATCGTATATACCCGGCCACCGGAAATGGATGCCGGGGTTACCGAGGGCGGCAGCGGAGCATCCGCTAGTGAAAACGGTGCGGCGGAAGCAGAAAAGAAACAGAAGCAGATTAATGCTATGTTAACTGCACTGGGGAAAAATCCAGTAAAACTATTAAGCAAATATGTTGATGATGAGGAGCAAGCTGCGATTTTGGCAGAAATCTTACAAACAGATGGCTCTAAAGCGAACAAGCTAGTAGAGCTGATGGTCGAGGATCGGGAGAAGGCTAAAAAAGTAGCAATGGCTTTCGTCAAAAAGGAGCTTAAACAGCGCCAGGCTAATACCGAAGGGGGCGAAGGGAAATGAGCCTAACTCTATCAGATGTTGTCTTTATCGTTACTGCCCTGTTTACCATAGGAGCGGCAACGGGAGTGGTTACATTTAACAATATTGTTCACAGCGCCCTATCTCTAATCCTTACCTTCCTCGGAGTGGCCGCTATATATTTTCAATTGCAGGCCGGATTTTTAGGATTAGTACAGATCATGGTTTATGCAGGAGCTATTTCGGTTCTGGTTATATTTGCCATCATGCTAGTTATGGATAAAGATCCGAGCGAAACTAACCGTGCCTATCCATGGGGCAGATTTGTGGCGGGACTTACTGCTCTGGCGGTTATTGCGACCCTGGGTTATACGATAATAACCAGCCAGTTTCAGATTAGCAGCCAGGTTTTGCCTGACGATATGATGGGTCAGATCGCCGGGCTCTTGATGGGCGACTATGTGATTGCCTTTGAATTGGCTGCCGTCCTGTTATTAGTGGCGGTAGTCGGTGCTATTATTCTAGCGAAAGGAGCCGACGATCAATGATAACCGTAACCCACTACCTGTTGTTGAGCACTGTTTTATTCGGAATTGGAATTTACGGGTTATTGGCTAAACGTAATGCTGTGGCAGTACTTATGGCCATAGAATTGATGCTCAACGCGGTAAACATTAACTTTATCGCCATTAACAGGTTCATTGTAGTCAGCCAGGCGGTGGGGCAGGTTTGTGCTCTATTAGTCATTGTTGTAGCTGCCGCTGAGGTAGCGGTGGGGCTGGCGCTAATTCTCGCAATATACCGGCAGAGGAAATCGGTAAATTTAAACGATTTCAATCTGCTGAAGTGGTAAGGTGGTGCTTGTATAAATGTTACAGTCGGCAATACAGCATGCCTGGATCATAGCTTTACTTCCTTTTCTTGCCTTTGGGCTGATTGGCTTATTTTTACACCGGTGGCCTAAACTATCGGCAGCATTATCAATAATAGCGATTGCCGTATCATTTATTACATCGGTTTTAGTAGCCAAAGGGGTCCTCTGGGCGGGAGGGGATTTTAGCTATGAGATGGCGGTAAAATGGTTGAGAATGCCGGGATTGACAGTAGATATGGGGATCTTGATCGATGGGCTGACTGCAGTGATGCTGATTGTAGTCACGTCAGTGGCCTTATTGGTTCAGATTTACTCTCTGGGATATATGCGCGGTGATCCTGGTATAGCTAGTTATTATGCATATCAATCAGTATTTGCTGGTTCTATGCTGGGACTAGTTTTGGCTAATAACTTCGGACAGATATTTGTATTCTGGGAACTAGTAGGTTTAGCTTCCTACTTGTTGATCGGATTTTGGTTTGGACGTAATTCGGCTAAAGAGGCAGCTAAAAAAGCCTTTATCACCAACCGGGTCGGGGATTTTGGGTTTTTATTAGGCATCTTATTCCTACAAATTATATTCGGAACCCTTAATTTCCAGGGATTGGCTGGTGAGATAGCCGGATACACGAATACAGCTGTTCTCATTACGGTTTCCATACTGCTGCTGGCCGGACCGATCGGTAAATCGGCGCAGTTTCCCTTGCATGTATGGTTGCCCGATGCAATGGAAGGCCCTACACCGGTTAGTGCACTGATTCACGCTGCGACCATGGTTGCTGCTGGTGTATATCTGATTGCCCGTGCTTATTTTATATTCAGCACAACACCTGCAGCGATGACGACTATAGCAGTCATAGGTGGTTTTACAGCTTTGTTTGCCGCTACCATTGCTATTGTGCAAAACGATATTAAACGTATCCTGGCTTATTCAACTTTAAGTCAGTTGGGTTACATGGTGATGGCTATGGGTATAGGGGCTATGACGGCTGGTATGTTCCACTTAATGACCCATGCTTTCTTCAAGAGTCTTCTTTTCCTGGGAGCAGGCAGTGTCATTGTGGCCATGCATGAGGAACAGAATATATGGAAGATGGGGAATTTGTCGAAAACCATGCCGATTACTACCTGGACCTTTATTATCGGTGCCCTGGCGTTGAGCGGTATTCCACCCCTTTCCGGCTTCTGGAGTAAGGATGAAATACTTCTCGGTGCTTATGCCAGTGGACATACTGGACTATATATTCTGGGTACTATCGTAGCGTTCTTAACGGCTTTTTATATGTTCCGCTTAATATTCGTAGCCTTTTTCGGCTCTAATCATGATGGAGAGCGGGCTCACGAATCTCCGGCGGTAATGACGGTACCATTGATTATTTTGGCCGTCATGGCAGTTATCGCTGGTTTTATAGGTTCACCATTGATGAACAATATGTTTGCCGAATTTGTTAAATATCCGGGTGCAGCTCATCACAGTCCTAGTACTACTGTGATGCTGATTTCAGCTTTGGTGGCAGTGGCTGGTATATTGCTGGCCTGGGTGATTTACCAGAAGAAGGCCGTGGATGTGGATGCAGTTAAGGCTAAATATCAGGGTCTGTATAACCTGCTTTACAACAAGTATTATATTGATGAAATTTACCAGTGGCTGATTGCTCATCTGGTAGATGGTACTGCCCGGCTGTTGTTCTGGTTTGATATTCATGTTGTTAATGCTCTGGTCAATGGAATTGCTTACTTTACTGGTACTTCCGGTAAAGCCCTGCGCCTGATTGAAAACGGCCAGGTTCAGGTTTACGCATTTTTTATGTTTGCTGGTGTAATTACGATCATCGGTCTGATCTTAGTGGCCGGTGTAGCGTTAGTGGTATAAGGGGGTGAATGGGATGACTAACTGGCCAATTTTATCTTTAACATTATTTATGCCACTTATCGGGGCTATCTTTATAATGATTCTCCCCCGCGATCAGGAAAAGGCGATAAAGTATGTGGCTGCTGCTGTTACCCTGGTTAGCCTCCTTTTATCATTGGTAATAACCTTTTCCTATAATAAAGTCGCTGGTGGGATGCAATTTATAGAGAGCATTCCCTGGACGGCTGACTTGGGAGTTAGCTATGCCCTGGGAGTTGACGGGATTAGTATTCCGCTTATGTTGCTTACCAACCTGATAGGTTTTAGTGCGGTATTTGCTTCCTGGAATATTAATGATCGGGTTAAGGAATTCTTTTGCCTGTTGTTGATTCTCACTACCGGGGTTATGGGTACCTTTTTAACTACTGACCTGTTTATATTCTTCCTATTTTACGAAGTGGTGGTTATCCCCATTTACCTGATGGTAATTATGTGGGGTAGCAGTAAACGGGTAACTAAGGAATATGCCGGTATGAAGTTGACCATTTACCTGTTAATAGGTAGTGCCTTTTTGCTGGTAGGATTGATTTCCTTATTTGTTATGTCAAAGAGTATAAATGGGGCACCCTGTATGGACTTAGCAGTCCTGGCTGCTACTCAGTTCCCGGTGGGGTTCCAGATATTTGTATTTGCACTGATGGCATTCGGCTTTGGCACCTTGCTTTCTATGTTCCCGTTCCATGCCTGGTCACCAGACGGATATGCGGGAGCACCGACGGCAGTCAGTATGATTCATGCTGGTGTGCTTAAGAAAATAGGAGGCTACGGCTTAATTCGTATTGGTATTATGGTTCTGCCGGCAGGTGCTCAAGTGATTGCCCCCATTATTGCGGTATTGGCCCTAGGTAATGTCATTTATGCGGCCTTTATCTGCTTAAGTCAAAAGGATCTTAAGTATATTGTGGGGTATTCTAGTGTTAGCCATATGGGTTACGTCTTAATTGGAATCGCAGCCCTGAACCTGGTAAGCCTTAACGGGGCAGTTATCATGATGTTTGCCCACGGGGTTATGGCCGCCTTGTTCTTTGCTATGATTGGTAACCTCTATGAAAAGAGTCATACCCGCAATGTGGACGATTTTGGCGGACTGGCCCATCAGATGCCGCGTCTGGCTACCGGTTTTATGATTGCTGGATTAGCATCACTGGGACTGCCTGGAATGGTAAACTTCATTGGCGAATTTACCATTTTTGTGGGTGCTTTTAGTACCTATAAAGTGCTAACTATTTTAGCGGTTACCGGAATCATTTTTACTGCTCTTTATATTTTACGCACCCTGGGTAATGTTCTTTATGGACCCAGAAAAGAGGAATGGGATCATTTACAGGACTTAAAGGGTCCGGAAATGGTACCTTTGCTGGTTCTGGGTGCGGCAATCCTTATTTGCGGTATCTTCCCCTTTACGCTGATGGATCTGATTACTAATGGATTTGGTGATCTGGTAGCTCAGATAGGACTCGTACAGATTGGGGGGATGTTCTAATGCAGCTGGGTTTATTAGCACCTGAAATATGTGTCGCAGCCGTCGGACTGATTTTGCTGATATTAGGACTGCTGCTCCCCGAAAAAGGGAAAAACCTAATGAGTACTTTTGCAGTACTAGGTTTTGTGATAATCCTGATTGTAGTTGCGACCACTTTTACCCGTGAAGGGATTATGTTCGGTGGTATTTACTCCGTCGATACTTTTGGTAGCTTCTTTAAGCTGCTTTTCCTGGTGGCTGGTTTGCTGGTTATACTCAGTTCAGCCCGGTATATTGACCGTTTTGGTAAACGCTGTAATGAATTTTATGGTTTTATGACCTTTGCGGTTCTGGGTATGATGGTCATGGCCTCAGCGGGAGAGCTGATTACCCTCTATATCGGTTTAGAACTGATGACCATTAGTTTTTATGTTATGACAGCTTATTTGCTTAAGAATAAGCTATCGTTAGAGGCAGGCCTGAAATATCTAATTCTGGGCGCGGCATCTTCAGCGATTCTGTTGTTTGGTATCAGTCTGGTGTTTGCCATGACTGGTTCTACCGTTATTACAGAAATTGCAGCCGGCTTAGACTTCCAGCCGGGCCTGATGGCTGGAGTTGTACTGATGATAGCGGGATTTGCTTTCAAAATTTCCCTGGTTCCTTTTCATATGTGGGCCCCGGATATTTATCAGGGAGCACCCATCCCAGTCACTGCCTTTCTGGCTGTAGGTTCTAAGGCTGCCGCATTTGCTGCTTTTGTCAGGGTTTTCATGGTAGCCTTTCCCATACCGGAGTTTGACTGGAACCTGCTTATTGCCCTGCTGGCAGCTCTGACGATTATAGTTGGTAATCTGGTAGCATTACCCCAGAAGGATATCAAACGCCTGTTAGCATATTCAAGTATTGCTCAGGCAGGTTATATTCTGGTGGGATTAGTAGCTGCTAATGCTTATGGGCTAAAAGGTGTTCTATTCTATGCTATGTTATATGTATTTTCCAACGTGGGTGCCTTTGCAGTTGCTACAACTGTTGAAGTAGAGACTGGTAGTACCCGAATTACGGCTTTCAACGGGTTAGGTCGGAGATCCCCTATGATGGCAGGGATTATGTCAGTATGCCTGCTATCTCTGGCTGGTATTCCACCCCTAGCTGGATTTGTTGGTAAGTTCTACCTTTTCTCTGGTGCAATCCAGGCAGGTTATCTATGGCTGGCATTTGTCGGACTGATTATGAGTATGGTATCGGTATACTACTATTTATCAGTAGCCAAAGCCATGTATATTGGTGAAAATGAAGACCTGTCTCCAATTAAGGTAGGGGCACCTGCACAGGTAGCTCTATGGGTTTGTCTGGCGGGAACAGTTCTATTCGGTGTTTACCCGGCCCCTTTATCTAACCTGGTTCAGGTAGCCATTAAATTGTTCTTATAGTTTAGATAAGCCAGATACCCTGGTAAAATAATAGTAGCCTATAATGGGTAAGCTATGTAACTGTAGTTTACCTATTTTTTTATGGGCAAATATTGTCACTGTCCGGCGATAATAGCTTATGGAAATGAAAATGTGCCAGGTGACCAGCGAATTTTAAAATGCATGAATAATTGTGAAAATTATAAACTGACGTATTGATATGGGCTGATGACAAATAATATAAATAGTTTGGAAAGTCTGTTAAGGAGGTTTTTATATTGATTTTTGCATTTCGTCCGCTGGAAGGCGGGTATCCCATACCAATGCGGGTAGTTGGAGCCAATATACCTTACGAGTGGATAATCTATATTCTTATGCTTATTCCTATTGGATTTTTTATATACGGATTCTGGCTGCGTAGTCGGATATGGTCTCAGGCTCAGGGAGAACTGCACCGCAACGATCAGGTGGGACGACGTATTCTTTCAGTTTTGGGTTATACACTGGGGCAGAAAAAAATAATAGAAAAGCCCCTGCCCGGGTGGATGCATTTCTTCCTATTCTGGGGTTTTGTTTTCTTATTCATAGCTACGGCCAGTTTTGCTATGTGGGATAAGATTGGCTTTCCACCATTAACAGGAAATTTCTACATCTATTTTTCCTGGATAGTTGATATTACCGGATTTTTAGCCATGATCGGTATAACAATATTAGCGGTCATTCGTTACTGGCAGCGGCCGGATCGTTTAAACGACACGAAACCCATGGATGGTTGGCTTTTACTGCTAATTTTTGCCATTCTGTTCACGGGATACATCATTGAAGGATTACGGGTAGCAGCCCAGATTAAGCTTTCAGCAACTATGTCTCAGATTGCTTATGAACGGGCTGCTTCACCAATAGGTTGGTGGTTTGCCGGTATGTTTCCAGGCATGAGCCTAGAAAGTATATTATCCTGGCATCGTTTTTCCTGGTGGTTTCACATGGCGATAGCATTTATTTTTATTGCCGCTATACCTTTTACTAAGTTATGGCACATATTTACCGGGATGATCGGTTATTATTCCAGGGATTTAGGACCAAGTGCAGCCCGGCCCATGGGAAATTTGGAGGAAGCTGAAACCTATGGAGTGGAACGAATTGAAGAATTGGGCTGGAAAGATCTGCTGGACCTGGATGCCTGCATCCGCTGCGGACGTTGTCAGGAGGGGTGCCCAGCTTATAATACCGGTAAAGCGTTAAATCCTAAAACAACTATTATCCAGGCCATGAAAAAACACCTGGATAATAAATCGCCCTTTTTGCTGGCGGTTGACTCTGGCGATCCGCAGGATGCCCTTACAATGACAGTGGAGGATGAGGTACAGGAAGTTAACGAAAGTGAAAAGCATCTTATTTATGACATTGTTACTCCCCAGGTATTATGGGACTGTACTAATTGCGGGGCCTGTGTAGAGCATTGCCCAATGTTTATTGAGCATATTGACAAAATTATTGAGATGAGACGTAATCTAGTCATGTGGCAGGGGGATATGCCTTCGGAAGCTCAAATGGCTTTTACTAATACAGAACGCAATTATAATCCATGGGGGGTAGGCTGGGCATCCCGGGCCGAATGGCTTAAAGAACGTGATATCAGGGATCTGGTTAACCTGCTGCCCGAAGATGGCGGGGAATTTGATTATTTGTTATATGCCGGCTGTGCAGCAGCTTTTGATGACCGCTATAAAAGGGTAGGCGAAGCTTTAGTAAGGCTGTTGCACCAGGCGGGGGTTAGTTTTGGTTATCTAGGAACTGAAGAATATTGCTGTGGTGAATGGGCGAGACGGCTGGGAAATGAATATCTTTGGCAGACTCTGGCTAAATCAAATATAGAGAACTTTGATCGCTATGGGGTAAAAAAGATTATCTGTATTTGCCCTCATGGTTATAACACAATTAAAAACGAGTACTCTCAGCTGGGGGCGGACTACGAAGTATACCATAGCACGGAAATACTAGGTCTATTATTGGCAGAAGGTAAACTTAACCGGGGAGGAAATAAGGCTTATCAGGTTAGCTACCATGATTCCTGTTTCCTGGGGCGGCATAATAATATTTACCAGGAGCCCCGGGAGGTGATTAAAGCAGCCGGCGGGCAATTGTTGGATATAGAAAAATCCAAACAGTTTGGCTTTTGTTGCGGTGCTGGTGGTGGACGCATGTGGTTGGAGGAAGAGTCTATAGAAGGGTTTAAGCGGATAAATCAAACTCGTACAGAGCAGTTACTAGAAGTAGATCCTGAGGTCATAGCGGTAAACTGTCCCTACTGTCTGACTATGATTAGCGATGGGGTTAAAGAGACCAAAGATGATAGCTCAATTAGGGTTATGGATGTTTGCGAACTGCTCTGGCAGACTCAGAGCAGTTAGAAAACCGCGCCACCATCATAAACCTTCCGGCTCAAAGGCAAGTAAATAAGCTAAAACAATTTAGCCCGCCACTGCCGCCTATAATATAAGGCGATCTAAATGGTATGATAAAGGCTTTCGACAGTAGGATATACATCAAACGATCTAATATAGGCTAAAAGCCTATAGATCAGCCTATCTCTGCAACCGTTAATCTATTCGGAATTCTTCTATTAATTCAATCCGTTCTCCATCTAGGCCACGGAAAAATAGAATACGAGTTCCCGTAAGGGTTTCCCGGGGCTCATCGTAAGAAAACCCCATTCTATCTAGATGTTTTATATATTCATCAATGCTGTTTACTTGAAAGGCTATATGGTTATGACATTCTAATTCCGTTCCAATAGGGGTTGGATCATGTTTATACTGCAGGAGTTCAAGGTCTACATTACCATCGGTAATATTTATAACCCGCATTTCCTCTGTTTCCCACTGGGTAGTTATTTTTAATCCAAAGGCACATTGGTAAAAATCAGCTGATCGCTGGCAGTCTTTGACTAAAAGTCCTATATGATGTAGTTTCATAGTCTAAAGCTCCTTTTACAATAGTATTGCATAAATAGGTGGCTGGATAAAGAATTATTTTGGCTATCCGGGGAAAACTTCCATAAGTAGGGTAAAAAATTTGGTTAAGAAAAGAGAAAAAGCTATTATATAAATTAGTTATAATTTGGGCTTTTGCTTGTTAATTATACCTTAGTTAAAAAGATAAAAGGCAAAATACTTCATAAGGAGGACATAATCTGTGGGAAATAAGGCTAGAAAAAGGGAAGAGATTGAAGAAAAGTTCCGGTGGCAATTGGAAGACATTTACGCTACTGATCAGCAGTGGGAGGATGAATTTTTACAAGTGCAGCATAAAATCCAGGCAGTAGAAAAATTCCAGGGTCGAGTAGGGGAGTCTGCCCAGACCCTTCTGCAGGTGCTTGAGCTGGTTAACGATATAGATCATCAGATAGAAAAGCTGTATGTTTACTCCCGCATGCGCCGGGATGAAGATAATCGTAACCCTAAATACCAGACTCTTTTTGACCGGGCCGAGGGACTTTCCGTTATGGTTAACACTGCTTCCGCTTTTGCTATTCCCGAAATCACAGCCCTGTCACGGGAGAAGCTCGATCAGTATATGGAACAAAATTCTGAGTTAGCAATTTACAAACATTTCTTTGATGAACTGATGCGCCAGAAACAACATATTCTTTCTGAGGCGGAAGAACGGGTTTTGGCCATGAGTGCTGATTTGTCAGTTGCAGCTCACAATATTTTTACCATGCTTAACAATGCGGATATAAAGTTTCCCATAATTCGCGATGAAAATGGAGAGGAAATCGAGCTTACCAAGGGCCGGTTTGGTCGGTTTATGGAAAGCTTTAATAGAGGGGTAAGGAAAGAGGCTTTTCATGGCCTGTATAGCTCTTATCGTAAATTGCAAAATACCCTGGCCGTTACTTTAAACTCCAGTGTTAAAAAGGATATTTTTTATGCCCGGGCGCGCAAGTATCCATCAGCTCTGGAAGCTTCTCTGGATCAGGATAATGTTTCTGTTAATGTATATAATAATCTGATTGCAACCGTACATCAGCATCTGGAACCTATGTATCGGTACCTGCGCCTCCGTAAAGAGATGCTGAAGCTTGATCATCTGCATATGTATGATTTATATGTACCACTGGTGCAAGAGTATCAAAGGGAGATACCTTATGAAACATCCTGCCATATGGTAGTAGAAGGCCTATATCCACTAGGAGAGGAATACCTAGAGCAACTACAGAAGGGTCTGGAAAATCGTTGGATAGATGTTTTTGAAAATGAAGGTAAGACCGGAGGGGCTTATTCCTGGGGAACTTATGATACCCATCCCTATGTATTAATGAATTATGATAACAAGTTGGATGATGTATTTACCCTGGCGCACGAAATGGGTCATTCCCTGCACAGCTATTATTCCAACCAGAACCAGCCTTATATTTACAGCCAGTATACGATATTTGTTGCAGAGGTAGCCTCCACTGTTAATGAATCTTTACTAATTGATAATTTACTGGCCAGGAGCAATGATCCCCGGGAAAAAATGTATTTGATAAACCACTATCTGGAGCAGTTTCGGGGTACTGTTTACCGGCAGACTATGTTTGCGGAATTCGAAAAAATAATTCACCAGATGCTGGAAAGAGGGGAGGCCCTTACTCCTGATATCTTAAGCCAGGTGTATATGGATTTAAACCGAATTTATTTCGGTGAGGAAGTAGTTCTGGATGATGATATTAGCCTGGAATGGGCTCGTATTCCTCATTTTTATTCAGCATTTTATGTTTATAAATATGCCACCGGATTTTCCGCAGCTACTGCCCTAAAGCAGCAAATCAAATCCGAAGGTGAGCCCGCCGTAAGACGCTATCTGGAGTTCTTGAAATCAGGCAGTTCAGATTATCCCATAAACCTTCTGCAAAAGGCGGGAGTAGATTTGACTTCTGTTGAGCCGGTTGACCAGGCTCTCCAATATTTTGGACAATTAGTAGATCAGTTTGAGGAACTGGCCCAAAGGGATTAAAGGAAACCTGATCAAAAACTTTTAGCCTGGTTAGGAATAGACTATATTACGAGCCAAAAATGGAGTGAATTAAGAGCCGGCTGTTCTAATATAATGATCGTAAATTGAGCATAATTATGGAGAGGTGTTAAATTAATTAGTTAAAATTTTAAGGGGGTTATATAAGGTTGACCCATGAAAATACAGAGAGCCTTTTTGATGAGTGTATAAAACAAATAAAACCTCAGCTAGAGCCTTATGCTAATTATGATCTGGTAATAGGCTTGCCTTTTACCCATTATAGCAGCAGCTTGCCAGAAGTGGTTCAGTCCATCGATCGGGTGCTGCGCTCCTGGATTGGCCGTCGCCATCTTATTGTTTGTGTGGGTGATCCTTCAGCTGAAGATTTATTAGGGACACTAAAGAATCTGCAGCTTTATCACCCCCATATAGAGTTTTTATTGCCCGGAGCAGTTAATGGGCGGGGTATGTGTATCCGGGCCGTTATTGAGATCAGCAAAATATTGGAGGCTGATTTACTTCTGTTTAGTCCCCATATGGCAACCGAACAAGGCCCAGGCATAGATAATACCTGGCTGGAAAGCCTTCTTACTCCCATCCAGGGTCACTATGATATGGTACTGGCCAGCCTGCGACGTTATCAAGGTATTGATAGTATTGCTCATATGTTGGCAGCGCCTATTCTAGAAAGCTTTTATGGTGCCCGGGTGAGTGACCCGCTGGGGGGTACTTATGCTATTAGCCATGATTTTATTGAGGAACTGGCTCATGAGGCCCGCTTTTGGGGTAATAGTATCCGCGGATATGGAATAGACTTCTGGATCCTTACCCGGGCCCTTTGCTGGAATAAAAATATATGTGAGATTAATCTAGGTGGAGTGGTAAATCCGCACCCTCTGGAAATACGTAACCGGATTTTTTATGATACTACTTTTGCTATATTCGAAGCCTTAAAAAGAGATAGTGCTATTTGGCTGCGTGACCGTCTGGTAATAAAGGTAGCCGATATTCTGGTACGTAGTGAGATTAAAAAACCTGATTATATTACCTATCCGCTGACAGATTTACTGCACAATTTCCGCCATGGATGCCATTATTATGAAGATATTATAGCCCATATTGATCCCGAAGGTAATTTTAGGGCTTTATCAGAGGCAGAGATGCAGGACTTTCATATGGGTGATGAACTATGGGTAGCAACACTGTTTAACTTACAGTTAAGTTATACTTTTGACTTTAACCAGGACTGTCACCGTTTACTGTCATTGTTGACGGCGCTCTACAATGGTAGAGTAGCCAGCTATATATTAGAGATGCAGTCTTTTCGGGAGAAGATTGAACGCTTAGGCAACCGGGATATGGAAGAATTGATGGTGCGTAAGATGGATTCAATCCGCCAGCGTTTAACCGGGGAATTCTGGTGTCAGAAACCTGATTTTAACCAGCAGTGGATGAGTCGCAAGGAGCAGGTAAAGCCGGCGATTATTCCCCTGGGATATATGGAATATGTACCTGGAAAACCGGTGGTCGTACCTAAAAAGATAATAGGTAAAGATAACCGGGTGGTGCAGACGGATAACATTTTCCGGGAACTAAGAAAACGTTATGAAGTCAGGTTTAACCGGTTTATTTCTGAAGGGTTAGGTCTTAATACTAATGCTTCTCCCCAACAGATTACCGGTGCAGTGGAGGGATTTATTGCTGAATTAGAAAGATCTCTTGACGAATTGCTTCCGGGTGACCTGCGGGAAGAACAGGGACTAAAAGAATTTGTAGAAGGTCTTTTTAAGCTTTTTCCCGACCACCGTATGTTTACAATCAGTTCGGATCTTTTACGGGAGTTGCTTATTCGTTTTCCCCCGGTGAATCTTATGATTCCAATGGGATTTTATAAACCCGAACAGCTTATAAAGCATATTGATCCCCGCAATGCAGTTACCTATGCTAACCTGGTAGAAAGCTGGACCTATACTGACCGGGATCTCATTTGGCTGGTGGATAATCTTAAACCGGAAAGTTTTGAATGGGTGGACATAGAGCCGGTTATTCTAACCAATGATCTACGCAGGGGAGTACTGGCTCAGGGCAAAATTTCTAATTTAAACCGGGTTACCGCCCGTATAATTATCAAACCACTAGACAGAAATAAAGGGGGCAAGTACCCTAAATTACGGTATTTCACCAGTATAGTTCGTCGCCTGGCAGTGGCGGAACACTATTCGCGCCTATTCAGATTAAATGTGTGTGAACGGAAAAATATTGGCGCCAAGGTTAGAAATTCCCTGCTGGGCCTCCAGAAGGGCGAAGAATTTTCGGCTCATAATATGTTTGAAAATTACCATCATCGCAGTCTGGTTGAAAAAATTGATAATTTATCGGGGCAATTAGAAAAGCAAGGCAAACAGGAAATTGCCCATTTATTTAAGCTAATGGCAGAAGGATATGGATTAAGCCAGGTGTTGGAAAATGAGGTTTTTTTAACCTGTACTGCCTGGAGCTGGGCCAGTTACAGTTTCAAAGGGGGGACTAAGATTCCTACTCCCCTTACCACCAGTGTGGAGAGCCGTTGGTTTAACCATGATTTCCTGGAGCTCTTATACGAAGAATTAGGCTATGATCCGGCTGAAATAATGCAAATTGTTCTACGGCTTATTCAAGGGGGGAAAAGCAGCCATAATATGCTGGATACGTTGATGCCAACCCGGCCCAAGGATGTTGCGGTTGTAGTACAGGAAATTACCAATGAGCCCAGCAAATATTTGCAGCGTTTTGAAGGCAATCCCCTTTTAGAGCCTATCGAGAAGCACAGCTGGGAATCTAAATATGTTTTAAATCCGGGTGCATTGCGAATCGGGGATAAAGTTTATCTATTCTACCGGGCGGTGGGTCATGATGATATATCCCATATAGGTCTGGCTATTACCGACGGCTATCAGGTTCTGGAGCGTTTGCCGGAGCCCATTTTTTCTCCATCGACACCAGAAGAAAGGATGGGATGTGAGGATGCCCGTCTGATTATTATTGAAGATGAGATATTTATGCTCTATACGGCTTATGATGGGAACATTGCCCAAATTGCTGCTGCTTCCATAAAAGTGGATGATTTTTTACGTGGGGATTATAAGAATTGGAAGCGCGAGGGCCTGGCATTTAAGAATATTTGGGATAAGGATGCTATTATTTTTCCCGAAAAAATTAAGGGAAAATATATTGTTTATCACCGGATTGAACCAAGTATTTGGGTGACCTATACCAGTGAATTGAAATTTCCCCTGCGGGAAACCCATGCAATTATCGTAGGACCCAGACCGGGGAGAATGTGGGATTCGCTTAAAATTGGTGCTGGTGCTCAGCCCCTTAAGACTAAATACGGATGGCTGCTAATTTACCACGGTGTAGATTATAATTATGTTTATCGTTTAGGGGTATTGTTAGTTGATTTAGAAAATCCCCAAAAGGTAATTTACCGTTCGCCTAACCCAATTCTCGAACCTGAAGAAGATTATGAAATTGGTTTGAGTGGTGCCTGGGTACCTAATGTAGTTTTCACCTGTGGAGCTGTTCCAGGTACGGATAAAGAAATTTTGGAAGATGATGATGAGATTCTGGTCTATTATGGTGCGGCAGATACTAGCATAGGTTTGGCCCGGGCGACTTTGGCCGATTTGATTCCGGAGAAATTTCGATTAAATAATCGCCAAGAATTATCACTATAAAGGAAAATAGTTAAAAAAAACGTGGTCAGGGAAACCTGGTCGCGTTTTTTTATTTACTACTTATAAAAACCCAAGAAAAATTGAATGTATAAACCAGAGTATTTCTAGAATCAATATAACGTACTTGCCATAGAGGATTATAATATTTAGGGAAAGCAGGTGAGAAAAATGATTGATATGAGCATCATTAAAATCCAGATGAAACAGGCTTTGGAAGAACTGCTGGAAACGGCTCATCTTAAACCTGATCATATTTTGGTGGTTGGTTGTAGTACTAGTGAAGTTTTAGGCTATCACATAGGGAAACATTCCAGCCTGGAGGTTGCAGATGCCATATTAAATGTATTGTTACCAGTAATCAAGGAGAAAAAGTTGTATCTGGCGGTACAGTGTTGTGAACATTTAAACCGGGCTCTATTGGTGGAAGAAACCTGTGCCAGTAAATATAATCTTGATGAAGTAGCGGTAATACCCCATGAACGAGCGGGAGGATCGTTAGCTACCCGGGCCTTGGAACTTTTTGACGAACCTGTGGTAGTGGAAAGTATACAGGCCCATGCTGGTATAGATATTGGGGATACATTTATCGGTATGCATCTGAAGCCAGTAGTAGTACCAGTACGGGCTTTATTAAAAGAGATAGGTCAGGCACATCTAACTATGGCCAGAACCCGTCCTAAATACATAGGGGGACCCAGGGCCCAGTATGGAGATTTAACTGTGGCAAAATAGTGAGTGGGGATGGTTTTTCATTAAATTCAAACCATCCCCGCCGATTTATTTGCTGGTGGGTGCTGATACTTTTAGTAGCCGCATGCCGTTAAAGGTTACCAGTAAAGAAGTACCCACATCGGCAATTACTGCCAGCCACATGGTGAGCAATCCGGGGAATACTAACATTAAAATAGCCAGCTTGACTATTAGAGAAAAAATAACATTTTCTTTAATAATCTTAACCGTTTTACGGCTCAGATGAATGGCAAAGGGTAAACGGGAAAGGTCATCTGCCATTAAAGCCACATCGGCGGTTTCCAGGGCTACATCAGTACCGGCGGCTCCCATGGCGATTCCTACGGTAGCCCTGGCCAGAGCCGGGGCATCATTTATGCCGTCACCTACCATAGCAACCCGTCCCTTAGTATCCAAAAGATGCTCAACTACAGCTAATTTTTGCTCAGGAAGCAGTTCAGCATGGTATTCATCGATCTGAACCTGCCGGGCCAACTGATGGGCCACTCGCATATTGTCGCCGGTAAGCATAATGGTTTGGGTAATACCTAAGTTTTTGAGTTCATTTACGGTAACCGTACTATCGGGACGTATTTGATCACTAACGGCTATTAAACCGAGTACCTCTCCTTCATCTCCAATAAGGATGACGGTTTTACCCTGGTCTTGCAGTTCAGTAATAGAATCATGATTATGGTTTGTTCTATTAGCTAGAAAACTTGGATTTCCTGCATAATACCGTATTCCGTTAACCTGGGCCTGGGCTCCTTTTCCGGGGACCGCTTTAAAATCAGTAGCCGGTGGAACATTAATATTTCTTTTCCGGGTGTAGCGCAATATGGCATCAGCAACCGGATGTTCCGAACGAGATTCAATGGCGGCAGCAATGGCTAGTAACTCCTCCTGGGAAGAAGCTGCCAAAAGGATTATATCAGTAACTTCTAGACGTCCCTCGGTCAGAGTACCAGTTTTGTCAAAAGCGACTACCGATACCTGGCCTAGTTCTTCCAGGTAACTACCACCTTTAATCAAGACTCCTTGCCGGGCGGCATTACCTATGGCCGAGACAATAGATACAGGAGTAGATATTACCAGTGCACATGGACAGGCTACCAGTAGCAGAGCCAGGGCTTGGTACAACCAGTGATCAAAAGATTGGTTTAGAAATAGTGTAGGAACTATTGCTACCAAAAAGGCTATACCTATAACTGCCGGAGTATAGTAACGGGAAAAACGGTCAATAAGCTGTTGCGATGGAGCTCGCTGGGCTTGTGCTTCTTCCACCATACTGATGATCCGGCTTAAGGCTGTATCCTGGTATGATTTATTTACCAATATCTCCAGTGATCCATATTCGTTGAGAGTACCGGCAAACACTTCGTTATCTGCTTCTTTGGATACAGGTACTGATTCGCCTGTGATCGCTGCCTGGTTAACAGTGGAATGACCGGATATTACTTCTCCATCTACCGGAATGGTTTCACCGGGTTTGACTACAACCGTATCTCCTATGACTATACTGGTAACCGGAAGACGCACCTCGCTATTTCCCCTGCGGACTGTCGCTTCCCGGGGAGCCAGGTCCATCAGCTTACGAATGGAGTTACGGGTTTGATCAAAAGTATAAGCCTGTAAAAAATTACCCAGGGAGAATAGAAATACTACTACCAGGGCTTCATTATATTCACCGATAATCGTGGCGCCAATAACTGCCATCACCATTAAAGCGTTCATGTCTAACTCTCTCAGGTTGCGGAGGGTAGACCAGCCGCTGCGGGCTGGTTCATATATGCCTACCAACACTCCAGCGATATACAAAATCCGGATAATATCTACCGGTCCCCCCAAAGCCCTTAGGGTCAGAGCTGATATTAAGGCCAAACCGGATACCAGCATAGAAAATAAATGTGGATACCGGGTAAAAAGGGTAGTTATCCCCTCTTTTGGTTCATCTTTAGGGATGATAAGCTCACCGGTAGGTTGTAATTTAATGCTGTATCCCAGACTTTTTACTAGTTTAATAAGTTCCGCTTCTTTATTTTTATCCAGTTCAACCTGAAGTTTTCCAGTGGTAAAAATAAGTGATGCATCAATTACCCCCGGTAATTGTTTAACAGCCTTTTCCACTTTGGCTGCACAGCTCGGTCAATCCAACCCACCGACCAGATAATTATTTTTAGCTGAGGGCAGGGGAGTTAACTGAATCTTTTCCATGATGTTATTCTCCTCTCTAGTTATGAATAAATTTAAAGTTGCTAAAATCAAAGATGCATAGGGATTAAAAATTATGGTTCATTTATATGGTCCCAACCCTGTCTAAAAAGGCTTTCCACGTGCTGGTCAGCTAGCGAATAGTAGACTACTTTTCCCTCCCGGCGAAATTTCACTAGATTCTGGTTCCTCAGCAGACGCAGGTGATGAGAAACTGATGAGTCAGATAGTCCGGATACCGCAGCCAAGTCGCATACACACATCTCATGCTGAAGCAGGGCAAAAATCAGTTTTATGCGTGAGCTATCCCCCATAGTCTTAAATATTTCTGCCAGCGATTGGGCCCGTTCATCAGGAATCATATCTGAACTTACCTTTTTGACCACATCTTCGTGTATGCAATGAACTTCACACAAATCCAGGTCCTCTCGAGACAATATCATCACTCCCTATTAGTTGATTCATCACCTATTTAACAGTGATTATTAATGGAAATCTCATCCTAAAACTAACCAGGAATATAAATCTAACTGGCCATTAACAGGATTAACTATTATATGAATGAACATATGAGTAGACGTTCATATGTATAATATATGTCGAATACTGTAAACTGTCAATTGACAAAGTAGATTTATTGCTGATAAAAGCGTAAATAATCGGCAGGCTTAAATCCCAGTAAGGGCATAGAAGGGGGAAGGAATTATGTCTGGATGTAAAAGCCAAGGCTAGAGAGTTTTTCAATTAACGCTGGTTAGCTTTTAAAAATACTAACACCAGGGAAAATCCCTGGTGTTAGTAGAATTGTTTCTGGGACCTAAAATAGCGGCCCAGATCAGGTTACGGCAATAGCCAGGCCACAAAACATGAACCTGGTTTAATAGCCATAGTTTTACGACGATTTTTCTATTTTTACAGGTTCCTTTATAACGGCGGTCAGGTATTGTTCACTAAGAAGCAGAGAAAGAACGGCTTCGGCTCCCTGATTAAGGTTAATTCCCTGATAAGTTAAGGCATCAAAGCATCCACCAGTAGTTTCGTCATATAGCGAGATCTGGTTGATATTTTTGCCCTGGTACCATTCATAAGCTAGTTTTGCCATCTCTAGGTATTCACTTCCACCAATGGTTTGATAGGCATCTAAAAAGGCGAACAGAGTAGAAGCGGCATCGACTGGTTGCTGGTCATAGAATGGCCTGGATTTACCTTTATGATACCAGCCGTTATTGCCGATAATATTCAAATAACCTTTTTTAAATAATACCTCACCTAGGAAGTGGAGCGAATCGTGGGCAACTTTTAAAGCTTTTTTATCACCGGTAACAGCATAAAAATTAAACATGGCCTGGGGAATAATCCCATTGCAATAAGTAAGATATTTTTCAAACCATAACCAATCAGAGTGGTGATTTTGGTTATAAAGAGCATTTAAGCGGTCACCTAAAAGGGATAAAAGCTCCTGTAGGCTTTCTTTATCTAACAAAGCTTTACTTTTGCAAAGGCCGGTCAGTACATAGGCCATGGCGCGAGGCGAACGAAAGCTGTGCCCTTTGTAAAGTTGGTTATGCAACATCTGGCTGCATAAGTTACTGACTTCCTTCCAGGGTGAGGATAATCCCAGGCAGCAGGCTAGTAAAGCTCGTCCGGCACTATCTTCAGAATCAAAACGGGGGGAGTATATTCCATCTAGCATAAAGTTAGACCAGCTACCATCTTTCTGCTGGGCTTTAAACATAAAAGTGGCATACTTTAATGCATGATGACAACCATCTCTCATTTTTAATGCCACTATTAAAGCTCTGGCATTATCGTCCAGAGTGTACCCGCTACGCGGATCAGGATGAGAATGCCGGGAAAACTGGAGCAGGCCAACATCATCAGTCATATGCAGCAGGTGTCTATAATCGGGCATAACGAAAGTGTTCCTCTCCTTCCAGCATAGCGTAGTCTTTGACCAAATTGTTTAAAAGCAGGCGGTATTTTTCCCCTACTTTGTTCCAGGACATAGTTTTACCTATGGTGAGAGCATTTCTTTGCAAAGTAGTTTTTAACTCGTTATCGGCCAGCACTGCCTTTATCAATGTAGCTAGATCATGGGGATCTGCTTTTTCAGCTAGTAGTCCCCGGTTGTCTGCCAGTATTTCCAGGGCATAGGCGTAGGATGTGGAAACAATGGCCCGGCCACAGCCTACAGCAAAAGCCATAGTACCACTTACTGCCTGGTCTGGGTTAGGGTAAGGGCTAAGATAAATATCTGTCATATATAGATATTCACCCAATTCTTGGTCAGGGAGGAATTTGTTGATAAATTTCACATGATTGTCAAGACCTAAATCGTGTACCATTTTTTCAAGCATTTCCCGGTATTTTTCCCCTTCGCGTTTTTGCAGCATAGGGTGGGTCTGACCTAGAATCAGGTAAGTTGTATTGGGGAATTCTGGAACCACACTAGCCATAGCCTCAATACCTAGTTCCAGTCCTTTACCCGGCCCTATTAAACCAAAGGTGCTTATTATATCATGGTTTTCCAGGCGGTGTTGAGCTTTAAGATAATCGGCCGGTTGTTTCTTGAAGTCAGGAACTCCATGACTGATTACCGCGATTTTTTCGGCAGCTATATCATAATTTGAGTGGAGCAAACGGGCCGAGCGTTTGGTCATACATACGATACCGGCTGCCTGCGAACACAGTTTATGCAGTACCTGGCGTTGGTGTTCACGGGGGCGGGGGAGTACCGTATGGCTGACAACGAGATAGGGTTTTTTGAGCTCACTAACCAGATCCAATATATATTCCCCATCATAGCCACCATAAATACCATATTCATGTTGAATTACTAAAGTACTTATGTGAGCCCACTGGTTAATCAACCGGGCAGCTCTGGTATAGGCGTTTCGATCCTGTTGTCCAATTTCCAGTACAACTTCAGGACCATATTTATATTGGTATTCCTGATCGGAAACAGCTGCAGCTTTGACGATAAGCCCCTGTTTCAAAAGGCTTTCACGCAAATCCCAGGAAAAAGTTGCTATACCACACTGTTTAGGGGGATAGGTCCCCAGATTAAGGATGGTCATCAAATCACTCCTTTGAGCTTTTACCAACTTATATTAAATATATTTCCCATCCTCCGATTTACTTATACCCGGACAGCTGGGGCTGGCGGGGATTATCAACCGGAAGGCCAATTTTATCCAGAAAGTTAAAAACTTCATTTTTGATATTCTCTAAGGCTGCCGGGGTCCTACCTTCACAACGGATAATTAATTCCGGACCGGTATTAGAAGCTCTTACCAATCCCCAGCCATCAGGGAAGATCACTCGAGCTCCGTCGATATCGATGACATCATACTGCTGGCGAAAATGTTTAAGCACCTGATCTACGATTCTGAACTTATCCTCATCCGTACTTTTAACTCGTATTTCCGGGGTAGAATAATAGCGGGGAATGTCAGACAACAGCTCACTTATACTCTGATCAGTATTCGAAAGAATAACCAGCAATCTAGCGGCAGCATATATGGCATCATCAAATCCATAATAATCATCAGCAAAAAACATATGTCCTGACATTTCCCCAGTAAAAACAGCATTAATTTCCTTCATTTTAGCTTTAATAAGGGAATGACCAGTTTTGTATATAATGGGTTTACCCCCCAGGCGCTTTATTTCATCTATCAGGCTTTGCGAACATTTAACTTCAACAATTGCTTTAGCTCCCGGATAATGGGGCAGTATCTCCCTCCAAAAGAGTATCATCAACAGATCTCCCCATATCATATTACCGTGAACATCTACCACTCCCAGCCGATCACCATCACCATCAAACCCTATACCTATATCAGCTCCGGTTTCTTTTACTCGAGTGATCAGATCCACCATATTGTCAGGATTAACGGGATCGGGATGATGATGTGGGTAGTTAGGATCTGATTCGCAGTATAACTCTATAACTTCACACCCCAGACTGCGTAAAATGGAGGGAGCAAAAAGGGAAGCAGTACCATTAGCACAATCTACCACGATTTTTAAAGGGTGGGGGCCTAATTTTATTTTATTTTTTATCATAGCAGCATAATCTGGGCTGATATCATATTTTTGATACTGCCCCTGGTTGGTTTTAGTGGAGTAGCGTCCGGATTCGATAATCTTTCCAATTTCTTGAATCTGTTCTCCATAAATAGTAGAATCGCCTAGCAAAAGTTTGCAGCCATTATAATTAGGTGGGTTGTGGCTGGCGGTAATCATAATACCAGCCTTTATATCCAAATGGCGAGCAGCAAAATAGAAAATAGGGGTAATAATCATCCCCAGATCAATAACTGACATACCGTTTTCCAAAAGGGTATTAGTAATAATAGTATGAAAGCGGGGGGACGAGGAACGGTTGTCATAGCCGATTATCACCCTGGTATAGTCATGCTTCTGGGCATAACTAGCAAATGCCCGGGCAATGTTTTTCATCATCTGATCATCAAGATCTTGATTAACCACCCCTCGTATGTCATATTGACGGAATATGTTGCTCAATAGGAAATCCTCCTTATTAAGGTGTATAATAGATCGATGTTTTTAAACCGGCCCTCCTTATAAATTGTATTTAAAAACTACTGGTCATATATTTAACGAAAAACTAAATCAGGCTTAGGTTTAAATTAGATCGATGCGGTTTTGCTTCTGCAAAGAATTAACTACAGTCCGCAAATCCTGAGCCTTACCACGTTCCGTTACCAGGATAACGTCATTACTTTCCACTACCAAAATGTCATTTACTCCAAAAAGAACTACGGTTTTTTCCACCTGATTGACTACACAATTACTGCTCTCTAGCACGATAATGTCATCACCATTACACACATTAGAGTATTCATCTCGGTTGCACAAATTTTCTAAGGCATTCCAGCTTCCCAGGTCACACCAGCCGAAATCAGCCGGAACAACTGCCATACGATTAGATTTTTCAGCAATTCCATAGTCAAGACTTATTGCGGGTAGTTCTTTATAGGATTGCATATAGGCTTCATAGCCGACACAAATAGGTTTATATATCTCGGGAAGATGTTTTTCGAATTCCTTCATAAATATGTCTACCCTAGCTACGTATATTCCGGCATTCCACATATGTTGCCCGCTGGATAGATAAAGCTGGGCGGTATCAAGGTCAGGTTTTTCGCAAAAAGAGTTTACTTGATAAACATTGGGCAGGTTACCGATCTCCCATTTGGTCTTTTCTATATAACCATAGCCGGTTTCCGGACGGTCAGGATTAATGCCAATGGTAGCTAACTGATCCTGTTCAGCTGCTTGTATGGCCCGGTGAATACTTTCTTTGAAAAGGTTTGTATCCAGGATATGGTGATCAGCCGGGAACACACCCATAACAGCGTGGGGAGCTTCATTGTGGTAACGGGCCAGAGCCAGTCCTACTGCTGGAGCGGTATTTTTACCTACTGGTTCACTTAGAATCTCGATTATATCAGCATCAGGCCGCTGCTCAACCAGCTGATGTATACTGTCGGCCAGATCATCACTGGTAATAATCGCAATTCGACTGGAACCAACTGCCACCAGGCGATCGATGGTATGATCCAGCATGGATTTATTATTTATAAATTTACAGAGCTGTTTAGGCCGATGACTGCGGCTGGCGGGCCACAAACGCATGCCTTTGCCTCCTGCCAAAACTATTGAAATCATAAACCCAGTACCTCCATTTAGCTGACAGATTATTAATATGCGGCGGGTAGGGCATATTATTCCTCTCTCCCTAGGCGGTTTGGGAAAAACACCTTATAAACAAGCTTAGAAAACAAGTAAAGATCACGACCACCGAAAAATTTGATCAACACTGTATATTTAGGTTTACGCCACAATCATGATAAATTAGCCGCGGCTTTTATATCACCGTCAATCTATTTAAAGGGCGTTTTTCCAACACCTTTATAGAGATTTCGGAAAAAACACTTGCACTTATCGTATATTATGCCCGGGTAGATATGGTTCTATTACCTGGTTAGCAGATCACAATGTTTTTTTACGGGAAACTGAAGAAGAGGAGAATAAAAAAGACTTCTTACGGGTGTAGTAGTAGACATAGATAATGGTCTGGCGAAAAATGGGCAAAATAATTGTAATGGTAATAAGGATCAGGAGGAAAAACCAAATAACAATGAAAGTAAGTTTTTATGAAAAAATTTCTTTCCGGGATATTTTGGGTATAATTATAGGTTCATTTATTCAGGCGACTGCTATTCAGGGAATTATAGTGCACGCCCGGCTCCTTACCGGCGGGGTTTCTGGTATTGCAATTATTTTAAAGTTCCTTACCGGTGTTGATATATGGGTTTGGTACGTAGCTTTGAATATACCCATATTTATTGCTGGGTATAATTTTGTAAGTCGACGTTTTGTCTTTTACAGCCTGCTGGGCACTGCCTGTTTTTCAATTTTTCTAGCCCTATTGCGGCCTATTAATTTTGGTATTGATGATTTATTATTGTCAGCTATTTTTGGTGGCACCTTATCCGGAATTGGATCAGGATTAGTTTTTCGCAGCAAAGGATCTTCAGGTGGAACTGATATTATAGCCTTTATTGTACGACGTTACTGGGGCTATAATATCGGACAGACCTTTTTTATCATAAACTTGATGATTATTGCTGCTTCCACTTTAGTAAATAGTGTGGAATTAGCCCTTTTTGCTGCCATAAGTATATTTATATCTTCTAAAGTAGTGGATGTAGTAGAGGCGGGGCCGCAAGTAACCAGGACGGCTATGATTATTTCTAATGAATGTGATGATATTACTGATGCCATCATCCATAATTTGCATCGTGGGTGTACCTATATGGTCGGACGAGGTGCATATACCGGAAATGCCAAACAAATTATTATGGTGACCGTTGGTAAAACTCAGCTGCCCCGGTTAAAGGAAATTGTATTCCATATTGATCCGGAAGCCTTTATGACTATTAGCGAAACGATTGAGGCGTATGGACATGGATTTAAAGATAGTTTGGCTGAAATATAGCTGGTCCGTAACCAACCTATAAAGCGGCTTGAACTATGGAGGGAGATTATTTGCCTGGAAACCATAATAAAGGGGTGTTCCCTGTACTGTAGGAGGCACAGGCTCGTTATGCAGCCCGGCTTCGGGCTGGTTGTTGAGTTTTTTCCTGTTGTCGAAGAACATGAAAGTCATGGGTTTCCGAGACGATCACCTTGGAGAGAAGCAGCAGGGCGATCAGGTTAGGTATAGCCATGGCTCCATTAAAGGTATCAGCAATATCCCAGACTAAACCGAGTTTAAGTATGGCTCCTACAAAGGTTAACATGCAAAATAGAATACGGTAGGGAAGGATGCCTTTCCGGCCGACTAAATAGTAAAAACATTTTTCCCCATAATAGGACCAGCCTAGAGCCGTAGAATAGGCAAAAAACATTAAGGCTATGGTAACCAGCATGCCACCAGCACCGGGCATAAATAATTCGAAGGAACGACCGGTTAAAGCTGCTGCATGGGCTTTATCCAAACCGGGATAGAGGTTAGCCATAACCAGAGAGATACCAGTGATACTGCATACAACAATACTATCCAGAAAGGTACCAGTCATGGAAACTAATGCCTGACGACAGGGGTGATCAGTTTTGGCAGCCGCCGCAGCAATAGGAGCAGAACCTAATCCTGCTTCATTAGAAAATACCCCCCGGGCCACCCCGTAACGGATGGTACTTCCCACCAGAGCTCCAAAACCGGCCTGGGCCGAGAAAGCCTCTGTGCAAATGGTACTTAAAGCTAGTGGAAATAGACTCAGATTGGAAAAAATGGTATACAGGCCGGCTAATATATAGGAAACAGCCATAAAAGGAACAATAATACCGGCTGCCCGGCCAATACTTTTTACGCCACCCAGGATAACTAGTGCGGTTAATAGGGCCAGAACCCCACCAGTAATATAAGGGTTGATACCGAAGGTGTCCCGGACCGCACCGGCAACAGCATTTGTTTGGACCAGGTTGCCTATGCCAAAAGCAGCTACCGCACCAAATAGTGCAAATATCCAGGCTAACCATTTGCAGCCTAGGCCTCTTTCGATATAATACATAGGACCGCCGGCCATTTCACCATTTTCATCGGTAATACGATATTTTACGGCCAGTACAGCTTCCCCATACTTAGTAGCCATTCCAAAAATGGCAGTGATCCACATCCAAAAGACGGCTCCGGGTCCCCCTAAAACTATAGCAGTGGCTACTCCTACAATATTACCCGTACCGATGGTAGCTGCTAGGGCGGTCATCAGAGCCTGGAAATGAGATATATCTCCATGGGACTGCTTATCTTGCAGCTGGGGAGAAAAAGCTAACTTAAGGGCATATGGCAATTGCTTAAACTGTAAAAATCCCAGGCGCAGGGTGAGAAAAATACCAGTTCCCACCAGCAGGATGAGCATCCAGGGTCCCCATACAAAGCTATTGGCTGTACTGATCAGGTTCGTTAATGTTTCCATTTTTTTAACTCCTTATTCCTGGGATTTTAGTTATTTCTGTGTACAAGTGATTAATAAGTAAGGTTAATAAACCTTTACGAAGCTATGACAAGTATAAAAAGATAAATTGTTCACAAAATATAAATACTTCGATGTTATCCCTTTAATTTCCTGCTAAAGTGTCGAATTTTCACATAATTTGTTTAGATAGATCCAGTGTTAAAGCAATTCTCCAAGCCATTTTGCCCCTATGTAGCACGGAAAATAGTATAAAAAAACATCCCGCACCACTTTGATATGCTCCCCTTTGAGTAGACACCTGAAAAAACAAAAATTCAGGACTACACAAAGGGGAGTTTTTTTATGGGTAGAAGTAGGATCGATTGGGGCAAGAAAGTTGAAGCCGTCGAGAAGTACAAGCAAGGAGAAGGAAGTCAGGATAGTATAGCGCGCAAATATGGGATAGATCCATCCACTTTGCGTCAATGGATAGTCAATTATGAGGCCATGGGCCCGTCTGGGTTAGCAGCCCAGCAGACAAACACCAGATACAGCGTGGAACTGAAAACCGCAGCGGTAGAGGCGTACCTACGGGGTGAAGCAAGCTTATTGGAAATATGTAAGAGGTATAGCATTCGTAGCAAAAGGCAACTCCAGGATTGGATAACGGATTATAATGGTCATAAAGATATTCGGGCCACCGGGGGCCGAGGGAGAGGTATTTATATGACCAAAGGACGATTAACCACGTTGGAGGAGCGGATAGAAATTGTCGGCTACTGTATAGCCAATGGTAAGGACTATGGTGCAGCAATCGAGAAGTATGGGGTATCCTACCAGCAAATATATAGCTGGGTATGCAAATATGAGAAAAAGGGCGTAGACGGCCTAATCGACAAGCGCGGGAAGCGCAAACCGTTGGATGAAATGACCGAAGTTGAGCGTCTTCGGGCAGAGAACAGGATGCTTAAAGCCGAGAACGAGCATAAAGAAATGGAGATTGCCGTGTTAAAAAAACTCCAGGAGATCGAGAGGAGGCGGGGCTGAGCGGGGTCCGGCAGGAAAAGCTTTACCTGACCGTAAAGGAACTGCACGAAAATAAAGCATACCCAGTAAAGGACATTTGCAGGATATTAGACCTGAACAGGTCATCCTATTACAAATGGCTCCACCGCAGCAAGAGTGCCCGCGAGTATGAGAACGAAGATCTTCTTCACAAGCTTGGTTATCTCTACGCTGAATTCAACGGAATATATGGATATCGGCGACTGACAGATGAACTGAACGCCAGATACGAAACCAGTTACAATTACAAGCGTATATATCGTCTTACCCGACTGGTTAACTTGAACGCCGTCATCCGCAGAAAGCGTCCGCAATACCAGCGGTCTACTCCTGAAGTTACAGCGGAGAATATTTTGAACCGTGATTTCACAGCAGAAAAGCTTAACGAGAAATGGCTGACCGACGTCACAGAATTCAAGTACGGAAATAATGAAAAATTGTATTTGAGCGCAATCCTTGACCTCAAAGACAGAAGCATTATCTCTTTCGCCATGGGACGAAGCAACAATAACCAGCTCGTGTTTGAAACCTTTGATTTGGCCGTTTCTAAATACCCCGATGCTCACCCGCTGTTTCATAGTGACCGAGGTTTTCAATATACAAGCAAGCATTTCAAGATCAGATTGAATAATGCCGGAATGAAACAAAGCATGTCGCGTGTCGGCCGCTGCATTGACAACGGCCCAATGGAAGGTTTCTGGGGTACTCTTAAGTGCGAGATGTACTACCTTGGTAAGTTCCCGGATTACGATAGCTTGGTAGCGGCTATTGAAAGCTACATATATTTCTACAACTACGAACGCCGGCAAAGGAGACTGAACAAACTGCCTCCGATGACCTACCGTCAGTTGCTTGAAAATGCAGCCTAAAAACTGAGCCCCGTCATTGACGGAGCCCGGTAAAAGGTTTTCTTTTTTTCGTCTGTCTACTTGACAGGGAGCAGTTCAATTTTGCAGTGATAGGGGATGCTTTAAGGATGTGAGTATTTCTTTTTAACCCTTAAGAGGCTTGAGTTTTATTGCGGGAGGATCTACTGCGTTCACCTTTTTCCAGTACTAATTTTCTTAAGCGTAAGGATTTTGGAGTTACCTCTAGTAATTCATCATCTTTTATAAACTCCAGGCACTTTTCCAGAGTCATCTGCAAAGGCGGAACTAACCGGAGGGCCTCGTCAGAACCGGATGCCCGGGTGTTAGTAAGGTGCTTTTTCTTACATACATTAACTGTAATATCATTACTGCGGGCATTTTCCCCTACTATCATACCTTCGTATACTTCTATTCCGGGGCCAATAAAAAGAGAACCCCGCTCTTGAGCATTATACAGTCCATAAGTAATGGAGGTACCTGCTTCTGAGGCTACCAGGGAACCCCGGGTACGGGTGACAATATCACCGGTGTAAGAACTGTAGTTTTCAAAAATATGGTTCATAATTCCCAGTCCGCGAGTATCAGTAAGAAAATCGGAGCGATAGCCGATTAATCCCCGGGCGGGAATAACAAACTCCAAGCGGATGTTGCTGCCGGTAGAGGGGGTCATATTGATTAGTTCCCCCTTACGTTTACCGGTGTTTTCTATTACCGTACCCACATATTCTTCAGGAACTTCAATGAATAACCTTTCTACCGGTTCCATGATTTCTCCATTTATCTCTCGTAATATGACTTCCGGCCGGGTAACTGCAAATTCGTACCCTTCCCGGCGCATAGTTTCAATTAAAATTGACAGGTGCAGCTCGCCCCGTCCCGACACCTTAAAACAATCCGGAGTTATCTCTTCAATTCGCAAAGAGATATTGGACAGTAATTCCCTTTGCAGGCGATCTCGGAGGTGACGACTAGTTACATACTGACCTTCCCGTCCTGCCATAGGACTATCGTTAACCACGAAATTCATGGAGATAGTCGGTTCATCAATCTTGACAAAGGAAACCGGCGCTACTTTTTCAGGTGAACACAGGGTATCTCCAATACAAATGTCATCTATTCCTGAAATAGCCACAATATCTCCAGCTTGCACATATTCTTTTTCCGTTCTCTTTAAACCTTCATAAGTGTATAGGGTACTGATTTTAACTTTTTGTTGTTTACCGTCCATGTTACAGACAACTACTTCCTGTCCGCGGCTTATGGAACCTTGGGCGATTTTACCTACACCCACCCGGCCCACATAATTATCGTAGTCAATTGACGATACAACCATTTGCAGGTGTGACTGTACATCCCCACTGGGAGCGGGGATATGGGTCATGATTGCATCCAATAAAGCCACCATATCATGAACCTCATCATTTGGATCTTCCATAGCCAGTCCACTTTTAGCTGAGGCATAAATCACTGGAAAATCTAGCTGATCATCGTCGGCACCTAGATCAATGAAAAGATCCATAATTTCATCTAGTACATCATAAGGACGTGCATCAGGACGGTCAATTTTATTAATAACCACCAGGGGTTTTAAACCGGCCTGTAAGGTCTTTTGGAGTACAAACCGGGTCTGGGGCATAGGTCCTTCAAAAGAATCTACCAGCAACAATACCCCATCCACCATTTTGACAATGCGTTCCACTTCGCCACCAAAGTCGGCATGTCCCGGTGTATCGATAATATTAATTTTAGTGTCCTGATAAATAATGCTGGTGTTTTTAGCCAAAATGGTTATGCCACGTTCCCGTTCCAGATCATTATTATCCATAACCCGGTCGGGTACATTCTGATTACTACGGAAATATCCGGTTTGTTTTAAAAGCTGGTCCACCAAAGTGGTCTTACCATGGTCAACATGAGCAACTATAGCGATATTTCGCAGTGACTTCATTAATTATCCCTCATCTCTAACAGATAACGTAATAAAAATTAGCACGACATTCAATTATAACAGGAAGTACGCTCATTTCCAATATAATATTAAACCCCTCCAAAACTAAGCTATAGATTGCCAATGGACCCAAAATAATTCTCTGAGATTACATGCCTTTTTCATTTGGGAAAATAGCAGGTTACTATAGTAGAACTGCCAAATGTCATTTTAAAATCAGCTCTTACAATAGCACGTGTATAATGGTTCGAGCATGATCTGCGGAAAAACAAAAACCCGGCTATAGCCAGGTTTAATATTTGTGGTTGCGGGAGCAGGACTTGAACCTGCAACCTTCGGGTTATGAGCCCGACGAGCTACCGACTGCTCCATCCCGCGATAATTTAATTGCGCAATTAGTATACTAACATCTTCTTATTATGCTGTCAACTCGAGGGCTTTTCTTAAGGTGAAGTTAATTGCAAAAAGTCAGGAAGCAGGAAGCAGTATAAAAATCGCTTCACTATTATAGCAAAATTCTTTCCGCAGCTTGACAACAACAAGGACAAAATAGGTTGACTTCTGAATGAAGTTTATTGTTCCGAGAATTAAGCACCCCTTCCTAATAATTTTTCGTTACATCCATTAAGATCATAACCTGACTTCTTTGCATAGTAGTGCAAAAAGTGAATACAATCTATAAAATAGCGGTCGATAGCGGTGCGAATTTTTAACAAGTATAATGGATACTATATATAATCAGGAAGGAACACGAATTATTAAGCCTGTGCCCAGAAATTAATTATTATTTTGTGTTGACAATTGTCGCAGCCGATGATAATATAATTCTTGCGCCGCGCCGGAGACGGCAGTCGGCAAAGCTCTTGATAAAACAGAACAGCAAGGACCGAAGTGCGAGGAGCTGGTAAAAAACCAGCACCGTAAAACTTTAACAACAAGCCAAGCGTAAAGCTAGGATGAACATTTTAACGGAGAGTTTGATCCTGGCTCAGGACGAACGCTGGCGGCGTGCTTAACACATGCAAGTCGAACGGAGATTATCGACGAGCAACGCGAATTGATAATCTTAGTGGCGAACGGGTGAGTAACGCGTGGGCAACCTACCCATATGCGGGGGATAACACTGGGAAACTGGTGCTAATACCGCATAAACTTTAGGAGTCACATGACGCTTAAAGCAAAGATGGCCTCTTAACAAAGCTATCGCATATGGATGGGCCCGCGTCTGATTAGCTAGTTGGTGGGGTAAGGGCCTACCAAGGCAACGATCAGTAGCCGGCCTGAGAGGGTGGACGGCCACACTGGGACTGAGACACGGCCCAGACTCCTACGGGAGGCAGCAGTGGGGAATATTGCGCAATGGGGGAAACCCTGACGCAGCGACGCCGCGTGAGCGACGAAGACCTTCGGGTCGTAAAGCTCTGTTGTACGGGACGAACGTCACTAACAATAACAAGGTTAGTGAGTGACGGTACCGTACCAGCAAGCCCCGGCTAACTACGTGCCAGCAGCCGCGGTAAGACGTAGGGGGCGAGCGTTGTCCGGAATTACTGGGCGTAAAGGGCATGTAGGCGGATGCTCAAGTCAGGTGTGAAAGACCGCAGCTTAACTGCGGGGTTGCATTTGAAACTGAGGATCTTGAGGGCAGGAGAGGGCAGTGGAATTCCTGGTGTAGCGGTGAAATGCGTAGAAATCAGGAGGAACACCAGTGGCGAAGGCGGCTGTCTGGACTGACCCTGACGCTGAGGTGCGAAAGCGTGGGTAGCAAACAGGATTAGATACCCTGGTAGTCCACGCTATAAACGATGGATACTAGGTGTGGGAGGTATCGACCCCTTCCGTGCCGCAGCTAACGCAATAAGTATCCCGCCTGGGGAGTACGGTCGCAAGGCTGAAACTCAAAGGAATTGACGGGGGCCCGCACAAGCGGTGGAGCATGTGGTTTAATTCGATGCAACGCGAAGAACCTTACCAGGTCTTGACATCTGGCGAAGCCTGTGGAAACACGGGTGTGCCTTTGGGAGCGCCAAGACAGGTGGTGCATGGTTGTCGTCAGCTCGTGTCGTGAGATGTTGGGTTAAGTCCCGCAACGAGCGCAACCCTTGCTATTAGTTGCTAACAGGTAGAGCTGAGCACTCTAATGGGACTGCCCGTGACAAGCGGGAGGAAGGTGGGGATGACGTCAAATCATCATGCCCTTTATGATCTGGGCTACACACGTGCTACAATGGATGGTACAGAGAGCAGCGAAACCGTGAGGTGAAGCGAATCTCAGAAAGCCATTCTCAGTTCGGATTGTAGTCTGCAACTCGACTACATGAAGTCGGAATCGCTAGTAATCGCGAATCAGAATGTCGCGGTGAATGCGTTCCCGGGCCTTGTACACACCGCCCGTCACACCACGAAAGCTGGCAACACCCGAAGCCGGTGACTTAACTGGGCAACCAGGGAGAGCCGTCGAAGGTGGGGTTGGTGATTGGGGTGAAGTCGTAACAAGGTATCCGTACCGGAAGGTGCGGATGGATCACCTCCTTTCTAAGGAGACATGAAACGTAACAGTTTCATATCCTAAGGTCGATCACTTTGTGATCCTTGCTGTTTGTTTTAATAGAATTGGTTAAGTAAGAGCCAAAAAAAGGGAAGAAGTTCTTTGAAAACTGCACACAGTAATAAAAGCAGACAATTCATCGAGAGATGGAGAGTTTGTCTCGCGCAAAGATAGGTCAAGATACTAAGGGCGTATGGTGGATGCCTAGGCGCTAGCAGGCGAAGAAGGACGCGGCAAGCTGCGAAAAGCCACGGGGAGCTGCAAGCAAGCACCGATCCGTGGATATCCGAATGGGGAAACCCGGTACCAGTAATGTGGTATCATCCCTGCCTGAACACATAGGGCAGGAGAAGCGAGACCCGGTGAACTGAAACATCTTAGTAACCGGAGGAAGAGAAATCAAGCGAGATTCCTTAAGTAGCGGCGAGCGAACGAGGAAGAGCCTAAACCTACAATGTGTAAGGCTGCAACCGTTGCATTGTAGGTGTTGTGGGGCGTTCTGGACAGGATTGCAGACCTGTCAAAGAGTCAGAAAATAATTGGTTAGGCGAACCTGACTGGAAAGTCAGGCCATAGAGAGTGAAAGCCTCGTAGCCGAAAGCCAGTTAACTCTTAGGACTAACCCCGAGTACCGCCGGACACGTGGAACCCGGTGGGAAGCAGGGAGGACCACCTTCCAAGGCTAAATACTAGCTAGCGACCGATAGCGGAAAGTACCGTGAGGGAAAGGTGAAAAGCACCCCGGGAGGGGAGTGAAAAAGAACCTGAAACCGTATGCCTACAAACAGTAGGAGCTCCATGTTGCTAATGCAACGGAGTGACTGCGTACCTTTTGTAGAATGGGCCAGCGAGTTACGGTAGTAAGCGAGGTTAAATCTAACAAGGATGGAGCCGGAGCGAAAGCGAGTCTAAAAAGGGCGAGTAGTTTGCTGCTGTAGACCCGAAACCGGGTGATCTATCCATGGCCAGGGTGAAGTCCCGTTAACACGGGATGGAGGCCCGAACCAGGGTACGTTGAAAAGTACGTGGATGAGCTGTGGATAGGGGTGAAATGCCAATCGAACTCGGAGATAGCTGGTTCTCCCCGAAATAGCTTTAGGGCTAGCGTCGGAGTATTCCTTATGGGGGTAGAGCACTGGTTAGGCTAGGGGCCTTCACCGGTTACCGAACCTTCCCAAACTCCGAATACCATAAGGTAAAATCCGGCAGTCAGTCTGCGGGTGAAAAGGTCCGTAGACGAAAGGGAAACAGCCCAGACCGTCAGCTAAGGTCCCCAAATCCATGCTAAGTGGGAAAGGATGTAGAGCTGCATAGACAGCCAGGATGTTGGCTCAGAAGCAGCCACCATTTAAAGAGTGCGTAATAGCTCACTGGTCAAGTGGCTCTGCGCCGAAAATTCAACGGGGCTAAGCATGGTACCGAAGCTACGGATCCTACGGGATGGTAGGGGAGCAATCCTAATGGGTAGAAGCTATACCGAAAGGAGTAGTGGACTATTAGGAAGAGAGAATGCTGGCATAAGTAAGCGAGAAGGCAGGTGAGAATCCTGCCCGCCGAAAGCCTAAGGATTCCTGGGGAAGGCTCGTCCGCCCAGGGTAAGCCGGGACCTAACCCGAGGCCGAAAGGCGTAGGGGATGGACAACTGGTTGATAATCCAGTGCCACCTAGCTAGCGATTGAGTGAAGTGGTGACGCAGGAGGATAGGTGAAGCGCACGGAAGGAAGAGTGCGTCCAAGCACGTAGGGTGCTGTGTAGGCAAATCCGCACAGCGAGAAGCCTGAGGTGTGATGGGGAGGGAAGCGTAGTACCGAAGTCATTGAATCCAAACTGCCAAGAAAAGCCACTAGCAAGTTAGCAGGTGCCCGTACCGCAAACCGACACAGGTAGGCGAGGAGAGAATCCCAAGGCGCGCGAGAGAACCCTCGTTAAGGAACTCGGCAAAATGACCCCGTAACTTAGGGAGAAGGGGTGCTCTGTTAACGTGAATATATAAACATGTATGAGCGTGAGAGAGCCGCAGTGACCAGGCCCAGGCGACTGTTTAGCAAAAACACAGGTCTCTGCTAAATCGGAAGATGAAGTATAGAGGCTGACGCCTGCCCGGTGCCGGAAGGTTAAGGGAAGAGCTTAGCGGAAACGCGAAGGTTTGAACTGAAGCCCCGGTGAACGGCGGCCGTAACTATAACGGTCCTAAGGTAGCGAAATTCCTTGTCTGGTAAGTTCAGACCCGCACGAAAGGCGTAACGATCTGGGCGCTGTCTCGACGAGGGGCTCGGTGAAATTGTAATACCGGTGAAGATGCCGGTTACCTGCGATAGGACAGAAAGACCCCGTGGAGCTTTACTGTAGCCTGATATTGGGTTTTGGTAGTTCATGTACAGGATAGGTGGGAGGCTTAGAAGCAAGGTCGCTAGGCTTTGTGGAGCCACCGGTGGGATACCACTCTTGAATTGCCGGAGTTCTAACCTGGTGCCCTAAACGGGTACAGGGACAGTGTCAGGTGGGCAGTTTGACTGGGGCGGTCGCCTCCGAAAGAGTAACGGAGGCGCCCAAAGGTTTCCTCAGCGCGGATGGAAATCGCGCGAAGAGTGTAAAGGCAGAAGGGAGCTTGACTGCGAGAGGGACACCTCGAGCAGGGACGAAAGTCGGGCTTAGTGATCCGGCGGTACCGAGTGGAAGGGCCGTCGCTCATCGGATAAAAGCTACCCCGGGGATAACAGGCTTATCTCCCCCAAGAGTTCACATCGACGGGGAGGTTTGGCACCTCGATGTCGGCTCATCACATCCTGGGGCTGGAGAAGGTCCCAAGGGTTGGGCTGTTCGCCCATTAAAGTGGTACGTGAGCTGGGTTCAGAACGTCGTGAGACAGTTCGGTCCCTATCCATCGCAGGCGTAGGAGAATTGAGAGGATCTGTCCCTAGTACGAGAGGACCGGGATGGACAGACCGCTGGTGTACCAGTTGTATCGCCAGATGCATCGCTGGGTAGCTATGTCTGGATCGGATAAGCGCTGAAAGCATCTAAGCGCGAAGCCGGCCTCAAGATGAGTTCTCCCACTCCCATAAGGAGGTAAGATCCCATCAAGATCAGGTGGTTGATAGGCCAGAAGTGCAAGTGCAGCAATGTACTAAGCGGACTGGTACTAATAGATCGAGGGCTTGACCTAAAAAATGCGAGAGATACTGTGTGTAGTTTTGAGAGAACCAGTGGAAAGTAACTGGTTTAAGGAAAAAAGAATAGCAATCAGATATCCTGGTGATAATGGCGGAGGTGATACACCCGTTCCCATCCCGAACACGGCAGTTAAGCCCTCCAGCGCCGATGGTACTGCGGAATTCCGTGGGAGAGTAGGACATTGCCAGGATTTATTTATTTTCTGGTAAGTTTAACTATGAACTTGTGCATCTTGGGTTTGCCAAAGAATAGAGGAAGAGTTATCCTTTAAAAAAGCAGGTGTTTTTATTTAACAGTTTCTATCTGGAAGGAATGAGCTGTATAACCGCACCTGGTAAGGTTAGTAGGTTGATGGAGGTTTATAGTCAATGGCTACTTTTGGTACCAAATATAGAGTAGGGTATTCAGAGGTTGATTACTTCGGTACAGCTACCCCGGTAAGCATTTTGAATTATTTACAGGAGGCAGCTTTTGACCATTCTGATGATAGGGGAATGACACCGGAAGTTATGGCTTCATTAAATGAAACCTGGATGATATATAAATGGTATGTAGAGATTTATAGGTATCCCTGTTGGAAGGATTATATACAGGTTACAACATGGCTATCCAGCTTTAAAAGCCGCGGGGTAATGCGAGAATTCCAGATACATAGTCAGGAAGGGGAATTATTAGGTTCGGCCAGTACCCAGGTGTTGCTGGTAGATACTGAAAAAGGACGGCCTAAGAGAATTCATGGTCAGAATAAACTAGTATGGGAACCTGAAGAGCGGCGGGCTACCAGTTATGATTTTGCTAATTTTAATCTGCATGGAATACAGCCGAGCTACCAGAAACATTTTGTAGTAACTTATCATGATATCGACAGTAATGCTCATGTCAATAATGCCCATTATCTAAGGTGGTTTCTAGAAAGCGTACCTGCTGAAGTACACCAAAATTACCGGGTAGGTAATTTTGAAATAATTTATCGAAACCAGCTAAAATTAGGTGAGAAGGTTATGATTAGTACTGGTGATTATGAAAAAGAGGGTGACCTGGTTTATATTAGCGAAATTCAGGATAGTCGTTTTAAGGCGGCTACTCTTTTAAGAGCGTCTTTCACTAGACGCTGAACCTTCGGAAAAAGAAGTTACTTTTAGGCTAAGTGCCTGTAAACTTGAGTTAACTTATAACTATCTGTTACTGGTAAGTTGTTCTGATTGTAAATCTTATGAAAATGAATTAAAATTATAGATGATTTAGCGGAGGGAAAACCTGAAGTAGTTATTCAAGATACCAGGTTTAGGCTGGTAATTTTTATATGGGTTCGGTTAAAAAATGGACAGTACTATTACTGTTCAATTAGGTTAATGGGATGGTTTGCGAAAGTAAATTTTGGATGTTAAATTAAGGGGGCGAGTTGGGTGGTTGGATTTATTGGGAATTTCGGACCATGGGAGATATTGTTTATCCTAGTCATTGTTCTTTTGATATTCGGCCCGGGTAAGTTACCACAGGTAGGAGAATCTATGGGTAAAGCCCTCAAGAATTTTCGTAGTGCTAAAGATGATTTAACCGGCAGTCTGCAGGATGATGGTCAAAATACTGTAAAACAGGGCGATAAATAACACCCCGGTAAGTATGTCAGTAGGATAAAACTCTTCGATGGATATTGTCATCCATAATCCTATGGAGAGTTTTCCTGTAGATAATTACTTAATAACTGTAAAAAGAAAGGGAGGGTCTATAAAAAGCCTTCCCTTCCTTATTTAGTTATATTATGAGGGTACTGGTTGGTTTAATATATATTGAACTTTTACATTAGTAGAAGGAGATAGTCAACTGATTTTAACATTGGGGGCATATATGATCATAAAATCTATTTTTGAAGAGGAATGGATAATTGATCGTGTGGCCAGGGAATGGTTGGGCAGTGGTGTACACCATCCCTGGCTGGATTCGTTTTTCAGCATTATAACGCAATTAGGATCACCGACAGCCTTTTTTATCTGGAGTGGCTTAAGCTTAATGCTGTTAATGATATACAGGTATAGATTAGAAGGTATTTTTTTAAACTTGTGCCTTTTAACTTCCTGGGCGGTCATGCATTATCTTAAGTTGTGTTTTGGTCGTTTTCGACCACCTGGGGAAGCCCTTACCTATGCTAGTGGATTCAGTTTTCCCAGCGGACATGCCATGGTTTCCATGGCATTTTACGGTTTTGTAGCATTTTTAATCCTGGATATGTATGGTGGTGTACTGAGCCGGGTAGGGGTTGTATTAATTTACTTGATGATTGTACTTATCGGGATAAGTCGCGTTTATTTAAATGTCCATTATGCCACCGATATCCTGGCAGGTTATCTATTAGGTGGTCTTATTCTGGTTATGTTTATTAGTTTATTACGTTGGACTCGGCGTAAGTGGGGAGTTTGTTGGGATTGACCGATATAATCTTTCTACCTGTGCCGGGGTGAACGACGGTTTTGCTTTTGAGCCCGTATTTTTTTATCTTGTTTACGTTTACGGCGAGCTTCATCTGAGAATACTTCCCAGTTTTTCTGCTGCTGGTGGCTTCCTCCCAGGTACTTATTCTCTTGCCCTTTTTTAACTACCAAAGTATGACCTTCATCATAGGTCAGGGCTACTGGGAGGGATGATTCACCATAAACTATCCGGTACCCCATTTCTTTAAGTTTAGAATGGGATTGTAATGTATTACGAACTTCCTTTTTAATTACCGAAAAACCGCGCTCACTATGATGACCTTTTCCATGGTTTATGTCCAGTACATCTACCTGATTTTTCATACACCAGGCCAGATTTTTTTCTAATCGCAACCGCGCTTCTTCGAGGTTTAGTCCATGCAGATCAATTTTTTCTATTTTCATATATTATTCACCCGAACAATTGATATTTATGACTATTGTACCTTATTAAAATGGGATAGGCTAAAAAATAGCCTAGTTAACGAACTATGCATATCGGCAAGGTACAGTAAAAACGAATAGATGTCGGACTGACCCCCTAATATTGTACAAAAACTCTTAATGTCTGGCTGATACTTAGAATTTGAAAATTTATATAAACTGGCTTTGCCAGGATCATTATTATACCCTTACAGACTGGATTTTTAAGGATTTCTGCTGTAACAGGTGGTACGCTTCATTTGGAGTATGATATTTCAAACTGGAATGAATCCGCACTGCGTTGTAGTCTTTTATGAATTGGCTTACCGTATCGTAAGCTTCGGCATAACTTTGGAATTCATGCTTGCTCAGACATTCTCCTTCTAGGATGGCATTGAAAGATTCAATGTGAGCATTTTTATTGGGTGTACGACAAGGAATACGCTCATGTTCAACGCCGAATTTAATACAGCTTTCATCAAAATGATGACTGATAAACTGTGGCCCATTGTCACTTCGGATGACTAAATCATCGGTTCCATATACCTGACGTTTAAACATGGCTGCCTGTACAGTACGTGCAGCATCCTGAGCATTACAGTTTAGGCCGATGTGGTAATCCACAATAACCCGATCAAACACGTCTATGATAGGCAGAATATAAAAGAAACGGTTTTCTCCAGTAATATAGCCGTATTTGAGATCGATTTCCCACAGACGATTTGAAGAAGTAATTTCATGGTTCCGTGCCAGTCGTCTGGGATGCTTTGCTTTAAGTTTACGCTGCGGTTTCAATATATCCAGTTCTTTACACAAACGATATACTTTCTTTTTATTGATGATAAGCTGGTATTTCCGTCTGAGCGCCCAGGTTAATTTGTGGTAACCATAGTATTCTCCTTCAGCGAAGATGAGTTCACAAAGCCATTCTTTAACCTGTTCATTGCTTACAAATCTGCCATCGTTAGTGCAGGTACTTGCAGTTGTCGGGTGGCCGCCTCTGTGATTAAGTGCAGAAACTGGATGCTTCAAATGGTAATAGTATGTTGAGCGGCTAAGCCCGACCAATCGCAATACAAGGGTTTTATGATATCCTCTTGATATCCATTTGCTGGATATATCTACTTTATCTTGAATTGTGGGTTCGTTTTTTTTACAAGATCCTTAAGAATGGCTATTTCAAGGTCTTTTTCGCCCAGCAACTTTTTAAGTTTCTCGTTTTCAGATTCCAATGCTTTAGCGCTTTGATTATATGGTCCGATTCTAACAGGGATTGGTCCTATTCCAATACTATTGTGATTCTTATGTTCTCTAACCCAACGACTGACCATGTTGGCAGATAAATCATTCTTCCGGGCCACAATAGCGGCATTGCCAACTTCCAGAGATTCTTTAACAATCTGATCTTTAAATTCTTGTGAGTACCTTTTACGTTGCATATTGCCCCCTCCTGTTTTAAAAGGTACCAGATTAAGATACTTTGTCCAAGTCGGTTAGGGGGCTAAAGAGATGTTGGCTAAAAAACAGCTTAACAGCTTAGTTAACGAACTACCTAATCAGGTTGAGTTTCAGGAGGATAACGAAAGTGTCCGGTTATTTCCCAGCGAGTCAGGCAGTTTTCCTCCTTTGTTATTCCGGCATTATGAATTACTAGAGGTATACCCTGCCTATTTAGCCGGTCACTAACAATTCCACAGTGTTCATCTCCATTATTAAACCGCCAATAGACGATATCGCCCCATTTCCATTCCTGTTCATGTCCCTGCACCTGTCGGGTACGTTCCTGGGCATATTGGCGAAAGAAGGTTACCTGATTGGGAACCCGGCGATGGTCAATATTTGGGTCTGGTGTACTTAAACCCCAATTGGCAGGGTAGACAGAAAATTTTTCTAACATATCTTCGTGAATAAGAACTTGCAGGTCGATACCGGCATTGCGTAGAGCTCTTACTACTACATCGGTACAGGCACCCCGGTCAGGTGCTACGTCCCCTGCCGGGTAATTAATTACTTGATAGGAAGCATCATAGCGGGTACCATTTTTAACTTCCTGGCGGGCTCCTAGTAAGATTAAATCAGGTGTAGTTCTTTTTTCCGGGGGAATCTGTTCTACTGGGGAAGGAAGAGATACGTCTATTGTTGACCGGCCTGGGCCGCACCAGGGCACCATGTTTAGATACCATAATACTAATACAAGAGTAATGGTTAAGGTCACAAACCATAAGGCTTTTTTCTTTAATCCGGTCATATTAAAATTCTCCCTTGTATGATGTTGCAGCATTTTTACTATTTTAAAGGTTTAATTTGTATTTTAAGATTAAATAAGGTTGCTAAAGGCTAAGTATAGTCTGTACCAATTGCGGTCGAACTCCAGTCAGTTGCTGTATGAAGTACATTGTATTCATTGTTTGGTACGCTTTTAGCCGGTTCCTCCTTGCAGTTTTTATGTTAAAATGAGTTGGTCATAACATTTTTATATCCAAGGAAAGCGGGGGAGCGATTATTATCACATCCTCAACCCTTAAGCGCGGTCTAATTAACGGGTTAAAAATAACCTGGGAATTAGCCAAGGTAATGGTTCCTGTATACATTGTAGTAACCCTATTAAAGTACACCCCGGTTTTACCCTGGATTTCGGATCGTATGGTTCCAATTATGCATCTGGTAGGGTTGCCAGGTGAAGCCTCAGTACCATTGGTGATGGGGTATTTTTTAAACATATATGCTGCTATTGGAGCTATGCTTCCCCTGGGTTTAAGTATTAAAGAGATCACCATTCTGGGTGCCATGCTTCTTTTAGCCCATAGTCTGCCCATGGAGACCGCAGTAGCCAAAAAAACTGGGGTAAAGGTATTTTCACTGGTTATGGTGAGAATTGTGCTTTCTTTCCTGGCCGGGGCCTTTTTTAATCTAGTGCTGTAAGACGGGTGAAGTAGATTAGTTTAGTTTATTTTACCTCTTTACTCTATATTAAATATGCTTTACTCAAGATCTAAAAGGTAGTTAAGAATAAGGGGGTTTTGGCACTGGGACCTGCTTTTATAGAAGCTATAACTGGCAGTATAAATAGCGTTTTACAGATCGCAGTTATTGTTATACCACTTATGATTTCTATAGAAATCTTTCAGGATCTGCACCTGCTAGACCGCTTAACTTCAGTAATCACTCCACTAACCCGATTGGTAGGGATGTCGGGCGAGTCACGTTTACCTTTATTGGCAGGGCTAATTTTTGGTATAAGTTATGGTAGTGGGATCATTATAAACAGTGCCCGGCAGGGCAAGCTCACTTACCGGGATATCTATCTGGTGAATTTATTTCTGGTAGTTTGCCATTCCCTGGTAGAGGATACCGTGCTGTTTGCTGCTATCGGAGCCCGATGGATTCCAATTTTGATATTCCGGTTTATCGTGGCAACTATCCTCTGTTATATACTTTCCAGGAGCGTCACTTGGGATGATGCGGTACCTATGATAGCAACCGAAGCAGTATCTAAATAAACCAGGCAATCGGGCTATACTGGTTTATTGGTTACATTTCGCTTTATTTTCCCTTCAGATTAAGGTAGTCTATACCCCATTGTATTAACATCAAAAGACTAAAGCCAGTCAGGCTTGTGATATGATATATAAATATATGGAAGAAGTTACTTAAATTAAAGGTGGTAAACTAGAGTGAAAGATATATTAGCAAATTTAAACCCGCAGCAGAGGGAGGCGGTGTTACATATTGATGGACCCTGCATGGTTTTAGCTGGAGCTGGGAGCGGTAAGACCAGGGTACTTACCCAGCGTATAGCTAATTTGGTGGATCATGGCAGTTCGCCTAATTCTATTCTGGCGATTACTTTTACTAATAAAGCGGCCCAGGAAATGAGAGCGCGTGTAGCTCAGTTGATTCCTGACTATACGGGACAATGGGTACAGACCTTTCATTCTGCTTGTTACCGTATTTTGCGCATGGATATTAAGGTATTAGGTTATGAAAGTAATTTTACAATTGCTGATGAAACTGACAGCCGTTCCATAATCAAAGCAATACTTAAAGAGGAACAGGATTATGAGACTAAGCCGGAAGAGTTAACTTATCTTTTTAAGGGAGTAAAAAACCGGCTTACAGATGCGGAAAAGTATTTTCGGGAGCTCAAATTACCTCATTATGTCCAGGACAAATATTATCGCGTATTCCGGATTTATAACCAAAGGCTTAAACAATTAAATTTGCTGGATTTTGAGGATTTAATTATACTCTGTATCCGTTTATTTAAAGAAAACCCGGAGATTCTGGAAAAGTATCAGAATTGGTTTAAATATATAATGATTGATGAATATCAAGATACTAACTATTCCCAGTATATTTGGGCCCGGTTGCTGGCCTCCCGTCACAACAACATATTTGTAGTCGGTGATCCCGACCAGTCTATTTATAGCTGGCGGGGAGCTGAGCCGTATAATATTAAGCGTTTTCTAGCGGATTACCCGGGGACCAGGGTGATCAAACTGGAACAGAATTACCGCTCTACCCGTTATATTCTGGAAGCAGCCAATGCTGTGATTCGCTATAACGAGGATCGGGAAGAAAAAGAGTTGTTTACATGTAACCAGGAAGGGACCCACTTAAAATACTTTTGTGCTTTGGACAGTTTTCAGGAAGCCAGGTTTGTGGCTGATACCATAGCAGAACTGGTAGAGCGGGAGGGGCGATCTTACCAGGATTTCGCAGTTTTTTATCGTACTCATGCCCAATCTCGTCAGTTGGAAGAAGCCATGGTTCGCCGTATGATACCATACCGGATTATTGGTGCCCGCAGATTTTATGAAAGAAAAGAAATTAAGGACTTATTAGGCTATTTACGTTTAGCCTGTAACCATAATGACCACTTAAGTTTTGCCAGGGTGGTAAATGTACCCCGGCGGGGAATTGGGGAAAAGACTATAGAAAAGATCGAGAATAGTGCCCGGGACCGGGGAGTTCCTTTATTGGCAGTACTAGAAGATCCCCAGGCTATATCCGGGATTACCCGCAAAATGGGGGAGGCTCTGCAAGAATTCTATGGAATGCAGATCTTTTTCGCAGATCTGGTTCGTTCCGGGGCAGGACCCCGGGAAATTATTGATCAGGTTCTGGAAGTGTCTGGCTACATGCGGGAATTAGAAAAACTTCCCGATGCCCAGACTCGTATAGAAAACATTTATGAGTTTCGCTCCCTGGCGGTTGAGTTTGAAAAGGATGGTGGTCAGGGTTTGGAGGACTTTCTGGCTCAGGTAGCTCTGGTCCAAGATACTGACGATGTCGATTATTCTGATACGGTTTCTTTGATGACCATGCATGGAGCCAAGGGATTAGAGTTTCCAGTAGTTTTTATCACCGGAATGGAAGAAGGTATTTTCCCTTCCTACCGTAGTACAACTCCCCAGGAGTTAGAGGAGGAACGGCGTCTTTGTTATGTAGGGATAACTAGAGCTTGTGAGGTATTATATCTTACCAATGCAGTGTCCCGGCTTTTGTACGGAAGTGAAAGAAATAATCCTCCTTCCCGTTTTCTAAAGGAGATTCCTGAGGAGTTAATGGCCCCAGCTATTCCAGAAGGTGGTGTAGGGGCTGACTTCGATACTGGTGACCGGGTTTTTCACCGAAAGTTTGGCGGTGGTACGGTGTTACAGATTGATCCTGATAAAGCAGTAGTTGAAGTAGAGTTTGATCGTGCCGGGAGAAAGCTTTTGCGTTTGGATATTGCTCCACTGGAGAAAATAGGGTAAAGGCCTTAGCTTGAAGGAGGAAAGACTTTGAGTAGTCCCGAGATACGTATTGACCAACTACGGGCGCTTATCCGCAAGCATGATTATCAGTATTATGTACTGGATGATCCGCTGATAAGTGATAAAGAGTATGATGCTCTAATGCAGGAACTAATTAAATGGGAGCAGCAATATCCCCAACTAGTTACCACCGATTCTCCTACCCAGAGGGTGGGAGGAGTTCCTCTGGAAAAGTTTGCAACCGTTACCCATCGCAGGCCTCTGTTAAGCCTGGATAATGCATTCTCTTTTAATGATCTTAAGGATTTTGCTAATCGATTACATCGGTTAATAGATACGGTTTCTTATACGGCTGAAATGAAGATTGATGGTGTTTCTATCGCCCTGGTTTATGAGAATGGTGTTCTCATAACTGGGGCTACCCGGGGTGATGGCCTAATCGGTGAGGATGTTACAGCTAATATTAAAACCGTTAAAAGTATTCCCTTACGCCTGCGTAAACCGGTTCCTCGTCTGGAAGTGCGGGGGGAGATTTATATGCCTAAAACAGAATTTGTACGGCTTAACGGGGAAAGAGAAGAAAAAGGGGAGCGTATTTTTGCCAATCCTCGTAACGCAGCGGCTGGTTCCCTGCGCCAGCTAGATCCGGCTGTCACTGCCAGACGTGCACTGGCAGCTTTCATATACGATATTATTTATCTGGAGGGGGATATTTTATCCAACCAGCAGGAAACGCTGGAATACCTGCGTGAACAGGGATTTCCAGTTAATCCGGAATCCCGTTTTTGTTCCACCATTGAAGAGGTTTATGAATATGCCGGTGAGTACCGGGAAAAAAGACACCAGCTGCCGTACGATATCGATGGAGTGGTGGTCAAGCTGAACCCGTTTGCTGAAAGGGAAAAATTAGGCGAGACTGCCAAAAGCCCCCGCTGGGCTATTGCCTATAAATTTCCGGCCGAGGAAAAAGAAAGCCGGGTTATTGATGTGGAAGTTAATGTAGGGCGAACTGGTATTATAGCCCCCACTGCTATTTTGGAGCCGGTTTTTCTGGCTGGTACTACCGTAAGCCGGGCCAGTCTTCATAATTTTGATCTGGTGAAGGAGAAAGATATTCGTATTGGGGATACCGTCCTGGTTCATAAAGCCGGGGATATCATCCCGGAAATTATCCGCTCTCTACCCGAACGGCGCAGTGGTGACGAAAAAGAACTTAATCCACCCCAATTATGTCCTGCCTGTCAGAGTCAGGTAGTTCGTTTTGCGGGTGAGGTCGCTTACCGTTGCGAAAATATAAACTGTCCGGCCCGTCTTAAGGAAAGTTTGATTTTTTTTGCTTCCCGTACTGCTATGGATATCGAAGGCATGGGACCAGCTATCATAGACCAGTTAGTAGAAAAAGGGATGGTTAAACGATTGGAAGACATATACAGCCTCCAGGCAGGGGATCTAAAAAAAATGGAACGTATGGGGGAAAAATCGGCCGCTAGGCTCATCGAAGCCATTGAAACCAGCAAAAAACGTCCCTTGTACCGGCTGATTACTGCCTTAGGAATCAGGCATGTTGGGGGGAAGAGCGCCCGCTTATTAACCAGGTATTTTAAAGATATAGATGCTTTTTTAAATGTTAATGAAGCAGAGCTTATGAATATACCGGAAATAGGGCCTAAAATAGCCGACAGTATTGTCAGCTTTTTTAGGGAACCGCGTAACCAGCAAACTATTGCCGGACTAAAGGCAGCTGGGGTTAACGTGGGGGAGGCTGCTGATATTAATACTGCAAAATTGTTGGCTGGCCAAAGTTTTGTAGTGACTGGAACCCTTACTACCATGACTCGCAACCAGGCTAGTGAAAAAATTGAATCCCTGGGGGGAAAGGTAACTGGTAGTGTTAGTAAAAAAACCGATTATGCGGTAGTAGGAGCAGATCCAGGAAGCAAATACGACCGGGCAGTGCAACTTGGGGTGCGCATTATTAATGAAGAAGAATTTATAGCTTTATTACAGGGAGCCGGGAGTTAATCCTTTAAAGGTAGGGTATAAATACAGCAGGGGTAGGGGAAAAAATGCTGGGAACAATCATTAATGCTACAGCAATTGCCGGAGCCGGGATGATAGGTTTGCTATTACGTAAGGGCGTTCCGGAAAACATGAGCCGGACCATGCAGGATGGGCTGGGGTTATTGATCCTAATAATAGGAATACAATATGGGTTTAAAGCGGAAAACCTGGCGGTTATCGGAATTAGCTTAGCCCTGGGGGCGGCATTAGGTGAGTGGCGTCAGTGGGAACATCGCCTGGAATTACTGGGTATTCGTGTAGAAAAACGTTTTGGAAATGGCGAAAGCCAGTTTGTAAAAGGTTTTGTTTCTTCTACCTTGCTTTTTTGTGTGGGGGCTATGGCAGTGGTGGGAGCCCTGGAGGATGGATTAACCGGCAACTACAGTATTTTGTTGGTAAAATCAATGTTGGATGGTATACTGTCCCTGCTTTTTGCGGCTAGTATGGGAGTTGGGGTGGTATTCTCAGCCCTGCCCGTTTTTGTTTACCAGGGGGCCATTAGCCTGGGAGCTGGATTTTTAAAACCCCTGCTTACCGATCAAATGCTTAATAATATAACCGCGGTAGGTGGGGTACTGATAGCTGGATTAGGGCTTAATATACTAGGTGTAACCCGGATTAAGGTAGCTAATCTGCTGCCAGCTATGATTTTTATTCCTCTGGTAATGCTTTTACTTTAAGCATGCGGGAGAAGGTTCCTTTAACGAGATTTGCAAAACCTTCTTTAAGAAAAGGCCTAACAAGTGCATAATACTACTCGCTATATTTATGCAGAATAGTGTATAATAATAATTCTGAAAGATCTTTTTACACCACTCCGGAAAATTCTTTTAAAAAGCCTTTTCTTCAGAGCGAGACTGTAAGCTTTAACCAAAATAATTCAGATAAACTCAGGTGCCTTTTAATTTAATCAAGGCTATCTTCAGTTGATAAATATGTTTTGCTAAATCATATATGACTAATCAGTTTATCTATTTAGTTCTATGGATAACCATGAGCAGGTATTTGCTACTGGTCCTAAGTATGCAAATTTATTAGGGAATGTAAATGTTTTTTGTTATAATATTGACCATAAATGTTTGGAAAAGGGTATTAGGAGGTATATCATGGCTTTCGGAATTAGAGAAATTGAGGATATGGCCCTCCAAGCTCGACTAAGTTTAACGGAGGAAGAAAAGAAAAAATACGCCGAACAGATAGGGATTATTTTGGACTATGCGGAAAAACTTAACCATTTAGATACTGATCAGGTAGAACCGCTGGTTTATATATTACCCATTTATAATGTGTTTCGTGAGGATGAGGTTGACAAGAGTACCCCCCGCGAAGAAATATTAGCTCAGGCCCCATTAATTGAGGAGGGGCAATATAAGGTACCCAAAATTATGTAAGGGGGTGTCATGGTGGAACTATATGAATTGACTATAGGGCAGTTAAAGGAAAAATTAGACAATAAAGAAATCTCGGCACAGGAAATAGTGCAGTCATTTCTCAACCGTATTAAAGCGGTGGAAGACCAGGTGAAGGCTTTTATCACCATAGCTGAGGAAGAGGCTCTAGAAAAGGCACGGCAATACGATAATCAGCCTGGTGGTTCAGGGTTAGCCGGAATTCCTTTTGGTTTAAAGGATATTATCTTAACCAGGGGGATTAAGACTACCTGTGCTTCAAATATGCTAAAAGACTTTGTCCCTTTTTACAATGCTACTGTGGCAGCCCGCCTAGATAAAGACCAGGCCATATTGCTGGGAAAGTTAAACATGGATGAGTTTGCCATGGGATCCTCCACGGAAAAATCCGCCTTTTTCCCCACTCATAATCCCTGGGATACTGATCGGGTACCAGGAGGATCTTCGGGAGGTTCAGCAGCAGCGGTGGCTGCCGGAGAAATACCCTTTAGTCTGGGGAGTGATACTAGTGGCTCTGTTCGCCAACCGGCTGCCTTTTGCGGCGTAGTCGGGATGAAACCTACTTATGGGCGGATATCTCGTGCCGGAATAGTTGCGCTGGCTTCTTCTCTCGACCAAGTAGGGGTACTTTCTCGTGATGTCAAGGATTGTGCTCTCGTACTAAATTCGATTTGTGGACGTGATCCTTTAGATTCTACCTCAGTTGATTATGAAGTTCCCGATTATACCAGATTTCTTAATGAAGATATCAAAGGTATGAAAATTGCCTATCCCCGTGAGTATTTTCAAGGAATAGATGAGGCGGTTAAATCAACGGTTATGAAAGCTTTGCAACATTATGAGGAGTTAGGAGCGGTAATAGAGGAAGTTTCTTTACCCCATAGCGAATATGCTCTACCTGCTTATAACCTGATTTGTTCTGCCGAAGCCAGTACTAATCTCGCTCGTTTTGATGGTGTCCGCTTTGGTTTACGGGATTTTGCAGCAGATAATGTAATTGATATGTATTCCCGTTCCCGGGCGGCCGGTTTTGGAGACGAGGTTAAGCGGCGTATAATGATTGGTACTTATGTTTTGAGTTCCGGTTGTTATGAAGCCTATTATTTGAAAGCCCTAAAGGTAAGAAGATTAATATATGAAGATTTTGGCCGGGTATTTGAGGATTATGATGTCATTGTTTCCCCGACTACTCCAACTGCGGCATTTAAACTGGGTGAGCAGACACCAGATTCTCCTACGCTGTATAGTAATGATGTTTTAACCGTAGCGGTTAATATGGCTGGATTGCCGGGCATATCTATTCCCTGCGGGTTTGTAAACGGATTGCCGGTAGGGATGCAGTTGATCGGCAAGGCTTTCGATGAGGGGACGGTACTTAAAGCTGCTTATGCTTTTGAGCAAAGTACAGAATATCACCTGGCAAAACCGGAACTGGGGGTGGCCATGAATGGATAATGATTTTGAAGTTGTCGTTGGACTAGAGGTTCATGTTGAACTAAAAACCAAAACGAAAATATTTTGCTCTTGTTCGACTGAATTCGGAGCAGAACCTAATAGCCAGACCTGCCCTGGATGTGCGGGCTTCCCTGGTGCACTACCAGTTTTAAACCGCCGGGTGGTCGAATATGCTATTAAAGCTGGGTTGGCCCTAAATTGTGAAATAGCTGAATTTACTAAATTTGATCGCAAAAACTATTTTTATCCCGATTTACCGGGTGCATATCAGATTTCTCAGTTAGATTTACCAATATGTAAAAATGGGTATTTGGAGATTGATGTTGACGGAAATAAGAAACGAATTGGTATTAACCGGGCCCATATGGAGGCAGATGCAGGCAAGCTGGTTCACCAGGGGACCATTACTACTGCGCCATATTCTTTAGTGGACTTAAATCGCGCTAGTGTGCCTTTACTGGAAATTGTATCAGAACCGGATATGCGTGGTGCCCGGGAGGCTAGAGCCTATATTGAAAAATTACGCTCGGTGTTACTTTTCGCTGGGGTGTCGGATTGTAAAATGGAAGAGGGTTCTTTACGATGTGATGCTAATGTTTCTGTACGCCCCTGGGGGCAGAAAAAGCTGGGGGTGCGAACGGAAATAAAGAATCTGAATTCTTTCCGTTCTCTGGAAAAGGCGATTGAATATGAAGCCAGCAGGCATATCGAGGCTATTGAAGATGGGGAGAAACTTGTCCAGGAAACCCGTACTTGGGATGAAGAAAAACAGGTAACCCACTCAATGCGATCTAAGGAACAGGCAGAAGATTATCGGTACTTTCCAGATCCGGATTTGCCACCGTTAAAAATAAGCCGGGAATGGGTGGAAGAACTTCGTTCTTCAATCCCTGAACTCCCTGATCAGGCTCAGAAAAGACTGGTAGAAAAATACGACCTGCCGGAATATGATGCAGCAATACTAACCCTTACTCCGCAGTATCTAGCCTTTTTTGATGTGGCAGCAGAAGGTTATCATGATGCTAAAACAATTTCCAACTGGATGATGGGTGAACTTAATCGGCTTTTAAATCAAAACAATCTGGAAATACAAGATTGCCGGATTACTCCACCACATCTGATAAAAATGCTTAAACTTATGGATGAGGGTACCATAAGTGGTAAAATTGCCAAAACTGTTTTTGAAGAGATGTTTACTAACGGTAAAGAACCGGAAGAAATTGTTAAAGAAAAAGGCCTGGTGCAGATTTCTGATGAAGAAACCCTGCGTAGCCTAGTTAAGGAAGTACTAAAGAATAACCCCGGGGTAGTAGAAGACTACCGTAATGGTAAACAAAAGGCTTTAGGATTCCTGGTGGGGCAGATGATGAAAACAACGCGGGGACAGGCTAATCCTGCTGTTGTCAACAAGTTGCTTAAAGAGATACTTAGTGGGGAGTGATTGTATGAATTGGGATTTTATGAATCGGGATTGGTTTACAGAAAAAGGTGCCAAGATTCATATAGTGGATACAACTCTTCGGGATGGGGAGCAGACTGCCGGTGTAGTTTTTGCCAATGCAGAGAAACTGCAAATTGCCTCTTTTCTCGATCGTATTGGTGTAGACCAGATTGAAGTTGGTATACCAGTTATGGGTGGCTCGGAAAAGGAATCTATAAAACGTATTGTGAATATGGGCCTTAAGGCTAGCATCATGGCCTGGAATCGCGCAGTTATTTCGGACATTCAGGAATCTTTAGATTGCGGAGTGGATGCGGTAGCGATTTCTATTTCCACCTCTGATATTCATATAGAACATAAGCTGCAGACTACCCGTCAGGATGTATTGGCTCGTATGTCAGATGCAGTAAAATTTGCCAAAGACCAGGGCCTATATGTATCTGTGAATGCCGAGGACGCCTCCCGCTCCAATATGGACTTTTTAACTGAATTTGCTATAATTGCCAAACATGCAGGAGCTGATCGCTTACGTTTTTGCGATACGGTAGGAATCCTTAATCCCTTAACTACTTTCCGTTATATAAAAACCTTGATTGATGCAGTAGGTCTTAATATAGAAATGCATACCCACAATGATTTTGGCATGGCTACTGCCAATGCTCTAGCCGGGATTTATGCAGGCGCTAGCTATGTAGGAGTTACTATTAATGGACTAGGTGAACGGGCTGGTAATGCTTGTTTACAGGAAGTAATTATGGGTTTAAAATGCCTTTTAAATGTTAACATGTCCTATGATACAACCCTTTTTAGAGAGGTTGCTGAATATGTGGCCCGAGCTTCCGGTCGTCCTTTACCAGTAAGTAAACCTATTGTAGGTTCTAATATATTTGCCCATGAGTCTGGTATACATGGAGACGGCGTTTTGAAGAATCCGTTGACTTATGAGGCATTTTCTCCCGAAGAGGTTGGACTGGAGAGGCAGATAGTAGTAGGTAAACATTCCGGTTCCGCATCCATACGCTTTAAGTTTAACCATGAATATGGTATTGAATTAACTGATGAGGAAGCCCGTGAAATATTAGCCCGTACCCGGGAACTATCAATTAATCTTAAACGGTCATTATTTGATAAAGAACTTATGTATATATATGAAGAATACAGAAGGGAGCAGGGGTAGAAGTTGGGTAAAACGATTGCGGAAAAAATCCTTTCCAATAAAAGTGGGCAGGATGTTAAGGCTAATGACATAGTTGTGGCTAATCTTGATTTTGTGATGGGGCAGGATGGGACTTCCCCTCTGGCAATCAAGGCCTTTACAGAAATGCAGGGTGTTAAGGTTTTTGATCCAACTAAAGTCGCCATGGTAATTGATCATAGTGCTCCCAGCCCGCTGCAGGGAGTCTCTGAACTACATCATCAAATGCGTACCTTTGCTTCCCAACAGGGAATTCGTCTTTATGATATTGGTGATGGTGTTTGTCACCAGCTTGTTCCTGAACAGGGGCATGTGGTTTCAGGAGATCTGGTGATCGGTGCTGATTCACATACCTGTACGTATGGCGCTATTAACGCCTTTTCTACTGGGGTAGGTTCTACTGATCTGGCGGCTGGGATTATATCCGGGAAATTATGGTTTAAGGTGCCGGAAACTTTTAAATTTGTGGTAAATGGCAAACTGCCTGTGGGAGTATATTCTAAAGATTTAATCCTTTATTTAATTGGTGATGTGACGGCTGATGGTGCTACTTACATGGCTGCCGAATACGTGGGAGAGGCTATAGCTGACCTGTCGATAGAGGCCCGTTTCACCATAAGTAATATGGCGATTGAAATGGGAGCTAAATGCGGCCTTATGGAGGCTGATGATCGGACTGAAGAATGGGTAAAACAGCACAGTAAGCGGGAATTTCAACCGGTTAAAGCAGATCAGGATGCAGTTTACGCCCAGGTTAAAGAATACGATGTATCACAGCTGGAACCCCAGGTGGCTTGTCCTCATACGGTGGATAATGTATCACCGGTAAGTCAAGTGGCCGGAACTCCAATTCAACAAGGGGTTATTGGTACATGTACCAATGGTAGAATGGAGGACCTGCGTATTGCTGCCCGCCTGCTGAAAGGCCGCAAGATTGCCAAAGGAACCAGGTTAGTAGTGGCACCTGCATCCCGGTCCATTTTCCTGCAGGCTATCCGGGAAGGATTAATAGAAGTTTTTGTAGAAGCAGGAGCAGCAGTAGTTACTCCCGGGTGTGGCCCCTGCGTAGGAACCCATAATGGCGTTCCTTCCGATGGTGAAAATGTTATTTCTACTGCTAACCGAAATTTCAAGGGACGGATGGGGAATAATAAAGCTTTTATATACCTGGGGTCACCTGCTACAGTGGCAGCTTCGATTATTGCTGGTCAGATTACCGACCCCCGCGAGTTCATGTAGAGGAGGGTAAGTATGGATTTAAAAGGGAAAGCTCATAAATTTGGTGATGATGTTAATACCGATTATATTATATCCGGTCGCCACAAATTTAAAACTCTGGATATGAAAGAGCTGGCCAAATACGTCATGGAGGACTTGGATCCGGATTTCTATTCGAAAATAGAAAAGGGCGATTTTATTGTTGCCGGAAAGAATTTTGGCTGTGGATCTTCGCGAGAGCAGGCTCCGCTAGCTATTATAAATGCTAATATTGGGGCTGTGGTAGCCAAATCATTTGCACGTATTTTTTATCGCAATTGCATTAATACTGGTCTGCCTCTTATTGAGTGTGATACCGACCAGATTGAAGAAGGAGATGAACTGGAGATAAATCTTCAGCAGGGGATTTTGCATAATAAATCCAAAAACCTTGATATACCCATTTCCCCTTTACCGGAAGTTATGCTAAAAATTTTGTCCGATGGGGGATTGGTAGAGCATTTTAAAAAATACGGGACTTTTAAATTTGATTAAATTTTTGGCAAAGGTGCAGTGAGCCCGAACTATAGTAAGGTTTACCTTACCGCAACCCTTTTAAAAGTATAATGGCATAAAGTAAGGGGGAGAAATATCTCCCCTTTCGCATATAAGTAAAGGAGGATACTGTATGCAGGGTGAAAAAATAAAGGTTGTTAATGGTGTATTACAGGTACCGGATCATCCTATTATACCTTTTATCGAAGGGGACGGAACCGGACCCGATATATGGGCAGCCGCCTCCCGGGTCATTGATGCTGCTGTGGCAAAAGCTTATCAGGGTAAGAAATCTATTGTATGGAAAGAGGTACTAGCTGGAGAAAAGGCTTTTAACCAGATGGGGGAATGGCTTCCCAAAGCAACTCTGGATACTATCCGGGAGTACATAATAGCTATAAAAGGTCCCCTTACTACGCCAGTAGGGGGAGGAATCCGGTCTCTAAATGTAGCTTTACGCCAGGAATTGGATCTTTATGTTTGCCTGCGACCAGTTCGCTATTTTAAGGGAGTGCCTTCCCCGGTAAAGCAACCGGAATTAACTGATATGGTTGTTTTCCGGGAGAATACTGAAGATATATATGCTGGTATTGAATACCCGCGTGGTTCTGAGGAAGCTAAGAAACTCATAGAATTCTTGCAAAAGGAACTGGGAGTAACCAAAATGCGCTTCCCGGAAACTTCCGGTATTGGCATTAAACCTGTATCAGAAGAGGGTAGTAAACGTTTGATAAGGGCTGCTATCCGTTGTGCATTAAAGGAAGGTCGCAAAAGTGTTACCCTGGTACACAAAGGAAATATCATGAAATATACTGAAGGGGCCTTTAAGCAATGGGGATATGATTTAGCCGAGGCAGAATTTGGTGACCAGGTATTTACCTGGGACCAGTATGATCGTATAAAAGAAGAAAAAGGAACAGCCGCAGCTGATGCGGCACAAAAACAGGCTGAGGCAGAGGGTAAAGTCATTATAAAAGACGCTATTGCTGATATATTCCTGCAGCAGATATTGACCCGGCCAGCAGAATTTGATGTAGTAGCTACCCTGAACCTTAACGGGGACTATATTTCTGATGCATTGGCAGCCCAGGTAGGTGGTATTGGTATTGCTCCCGGTGCCAATATTAATTATGATACCGGGCATGCTGTTTTTGAAGCTACCCATGGAACTGCCCCTAAATATGCCGGTTTGGATAAGGTTAACCCCTCTTCAGTAATTTTATCTGGGGAAATGATGTTAAGGCACCTAAACTGGAATGAGGCAGCAGATCTGATTATTGCAGCTACCGGTAGAACTATCGAGAGCAAAGTAGTTACCTATGATTTTGCCCGTCTAATGGAAGGTGCTACTGAGGTGAAATGTTCCCAATTTGCAGATGCCTTAATCAGCAACATGTAAAGTAGGGGAGAAAACCAAGTGGAGTGGGGTTTGTGAGATGAAAATTAAGCAGGTTTATAAGGGGGGGAAGCCAGTATTATCACTGGAAATTTTTCCGCCTAAGGAGAACTATCCTCTCGAAACCGTATTTGAGACAGTAGATGAACTGAAAAAATTAAGCCCTAGTTATATAAGTGTGACTTATGGTGCCGGCGGATCTACCCGGGAACGTACAGTTGAAATTGCGTCTCGCATAAAAAATGAATATGGAATAGAATCACTGGCTCATCTTACCTGTGTGCGTCATACCCGAGCTGAAGTTGATAAAATACTGGATGAGCTGGCCCACGAAGGGGTTTACAATATTTTAGCACTGAGAGGAGATCTTCCCGACGATGATCCCGAGTTTGATATCCATAAGCAGGAATATCGTTATGCATATGAACTCATACAGGATGCCAGGAGCAAGGATGATTTCGGAATAGCAGCTGCAGCCCATCCCGAAGGGCATCCTGAGTGCAAGCGCTTAAATGAGGATCTTATTAATTTAAAACATAAAGTAGATAATGGGGTAGATTTTTTAATCACTCAGTTATTTTTTGACAACCGCATTTACTATGATTTTATCGATAAAGCCTTGAGAATAAATATTAACTGTCCGATTATTCCAGGTATTATGCCCGTACTTAACGCCCGGCAGATCAAGAGGATCATTTACCTGTGCGGAGCATCTATTCCCTCCAAATTACTTAATCTGGTTGATAAATACGAGCACAACCCGGCCGATATGGAAAAAGCCGGCATAGATTATGCCAGCCAGCAGGTACTGGATCTAATTGAAAGCCGGGTACCGGGAGTGCATCTCTATACCATGAATAAACCAGCACAAATAACCCGGATTGTAACTAATGTTAACCTGGCCGGTCATAAGTAACCAGAAGGAAGCAGGGGGACCGTCCCCTGCTTCCTTGTTCCTAGCCGACTTGGTTGCAAGCGCGTTTTTGCAGATTATAAAGTTGTTCCAAATGGGAGGTTACTTTTACCCAGGAGTGTTCCCGAGCGGCGAATTCGATATCGGCAGCAACTTTGGAAATACTAGTGAATCCATACATACCAGCCGTTCCCTTAATATCGTGACTAATACTTTTAACAGTGGTTAAATCTTTATTTTCGACGGCTAGGGAGAGTTGTTTAGTTAACTCTGATAATTGTTCTAAAAACTCAGGTAAAAGCTCAGCAATTAAGTAATTAGTTGCCCGGTTTTTCCGGTTTTTATTATCAAGTTTTAAAGGGAGGTGGTTGCGAATCTCCTGGACTAATTCTTCCGCCTTAAAAGGTTTAGCAATATAGGAAGTACAACCTGCCGCCAAACATTTTTCCCTATCACCATTCATAGCATTAGCAGTCATAGCAATAATGGGAGTATCAACCGCCAGGTGGTTTTCGTGAATGAGCCGGGTGGCTTCATAACCATCCATAATCGGCATCTGCATATCCATAAGAACAGTATCAAAAGTATTTTCATCTAGTATTTGCAAGCATTCCAGGCCATTTCCCACCGCAGTTACTTCAAAACCATAATTACTTAACATCTGACCAACAATTTTCCGATTTAATTCGTTGTCTTCCACCAGTAATACCTGTAAAGGACTAAATCCTATACACAGGTTGTCCACTATTTCAGTAGGTTTAGTCATATTTGTTAAATGGTCTGTTTTGTCCCGTCCTGTAAAAGGAACTAGCGGTACTTCAAAAGAAAAAGTAGTTCCTTCACCTAAATGGCTTTGCACTTGCAGGGTACCCTTCATTAAGCCTATCATGGAATAACAAATATATAGCCCTAACCCGGTACCCCCATAACTGCGCGAATAGGAGTTATCTACCTGGGTAAAAGGATTAAAGATATTTTCCAATTGTTCCGCGGGTATTCCTATGCCGGTATCATTTACACTGATTTTTAGATATTCAACATTTTGTTTATCTGGTGTTAATATGGTCACCTGAAGGCTGATAGCTCCCCGGTGAGTAAATTTAACCGCATTATGAAGTAAATTCATTAAAACCTGATGAATTTTAATTTTATCCAGCATAATCAGGTTGGGGATTAGTGGATCCAGGTCTAACGTGAACTGTAAACCTTTTTCTTTTAGCATTGGTTCAATAATATTAACGGTACGTCTAATAACATCTAACAGGTTGCATGGTTCAGGATTTATTGTAACCAGACCTACCTCAATTTTGGAAACATCGAGAATATCATTGATAATAGCTAGTAATTGCTCCCCACATACGCGTATGATTTGGAGATTATCCATTTGCACATGATTAAGATGACTTTGTTCTAGTAGATCGACTGCTCCTAAAATACCAATCATAGGAGTACGGATTTCATGGCTCATATTAGCTAGGAATTGGCTTTTGGCCAGACTGGCCAATTTAGCCTGTTCTCGGCTTTCTATTAATTCAGTTATGTCAGTAGAAATGATAATTAACGCTGATACCTGGCCGTTTTCCTTTAAGGGGTCTATCCGGTGTCTAAACACGCGGGATTCACTATTGACTTGCAGTCTAAAATCCTTTTGCCAACTAGTACCAGATGTTACTGTATCTATGATTTCTTTCAATTTATCCTGGTCATAGGGAATGATTCTACCCATCAGTTCTCGGCCGGAAACCAGACTATCTTCGGAAGCAGCGAAGGTATTACGACCTTGGGGGTTAATATAAATAATCTCACCCTGTATATTACAAATGATAATACTTTCCTGTATGTTTTCCAGCAGATAGGCTTGGTACTTTAACTGCTGTTGGATTTCAATTCCCGAAGCAACTTCATTTATCCGGTTTACTTTCCAATGATCAGCATCTTTATGTCTACCGCGTAGATACTTTTTACGAATAAGATAAATAAAAAGTAGTGTGGATAAAAAAATTATTAACAATATCCCGGAGGATTTTTGCAGGAAACCTAGTACATATATAGGGGCTTTTTGCCATAGGCCTAAGAAAATAACTAAAAACAATATAAAGATCCATATTAATGTTTTAATTTTTCCATACATATCGCCCCAACCCCCCGAAAAAAAGTACTTCATGACGGACGAAAAGAGGTATCTATAACATACACCATAATCAATAAAAAACTTGTCTGCTTGTGGCTGCCCAGAGGGAAAATTTTTGCTTAATAGTAGCTGATTTTTATATTTCTTGGGGAATAAAATCGAGTAGTACGATTTTGTATTCATATGTAAGGTAGGGCCGGCGGTGTCGTATAATATATGGGAAAGGGGAAAAAACAGGAAAGATAGGGCTGGAAGAATGTAACCAGGGTATATATGCCAAATCAGGGACCAGGGGATAAAAAAACAGCCTATTAAATCCATACTTATCTAAGGCAGGATTTTGTTGTCGAGGTAGTGAATTAATTGTGGAAGTTGTTTAAGATTTATTTTTGGGAGGTAGTAAAATGAAGCATTGGAAGTTGTGGTCGTTGGTGGGGGTGGTTAGTTTTGTAATTATGCTCTTTGCCTGGTTGCCACCGGCTAGCGCTAATCAACCGATACGTATTTTTATAGATGGCCGGGAGATTGATAGCCAGCCAGCCCCGGTAATTATTAATGACTATACTATGGTTCCTATGCGGGCTATTAGTGAAGGATTAGGAATGAAGGTTGATTGGGATCAGGCTACCCGTTCAGTTATTATAACCAGTCCGTCTTCTTCTGAAGGTACATCTGCGATACCAATCCTCGATACTAATATTCCTATTATGGGAAAAAGTGTGGCTACAGCTGAACAACTGCGGATTTTGCTACGCCAGAATAATCCCTATGCTCCAGATCTAGTAGATCTATACCTGCAGATTGGCGCAGAGTATGGTGTGCGTGGTGACATCGCTTTTTGCCAGGCTGCTAAGGAAACCGGATGGTGGCGTTTCGGAGGCCTGGTAACACCTGATCAGAACAATTATTGTGGTCTGGGGGCTACCGGAAGTCCGGCTACGGGGGAAGAAGATTTAAGGGGAGCAGATCCTTCCCGGGTTCGCTTCGAAGCGGGAGTACATGGAGCCATATTTGATACCCCGGCAACTGGCGTGGAGGCCCATATTCAGCATCTGCTCGCCTATGCTACCACGGATAACCTGCCGGTGGGTAAAAATATTGTCGATCCTCGTTTTACTCTGGTCCGGCGTGGTAGTGTTAGTAAATGGATTGATTTGGGCGGCAAATGGGCAGTTCCAGGGTATAACCGTGACAAATACGCCAGTTACACGGAAGCTTTTGCCCAGGGAGATACATACGGCCATAGTATTCTTTTTAATTACTATTTGCCGGCTTTAAATGGCAGTACAACGACAAATGGTAAGAATCTAGATCGGGTTCAGCAGTTGGAACTAGAAAATGAGCGCTTGCGTGTAGAACTGGAGCAGCTCAAGCGCAGCCGGGGATAGATTTTACACTAATAAGTGTATTATAGACTGAATACCATCAATGATAACTTTGGCAAGATAGAAATAGAAATACCTGGTGTAGGTTAAGAAGCAGAATATATTATCTAACATAAAGGGCAGGATTTTAAAATCCTGCCCTGTTTTTATGGTGAGATTGCTAAAATATTTAGGCGGCTACTTTACCCTGAGCTGCCCGGGCAGCCCGGGTCCAGGGACCAAAGGGACTTCCTATGGGAAGAACCGTAATTCCGTAGTGACTGTTTAATACCTGGGCACCACAGCCATAAAAAGAGAATATTGCCACTCCTAGTTCTGCGTAGGCTGCCAGGGTATGATAAGCTTCTCCGCCCCAGCCCAGCGTATTCATAAACAGACCCAGGAAAAGTAAATCAATAAGGAAGAAAATAATAAATAATACCTTGTTAGCCCCCATAGCACCAAAGGTCATAAAAACTGTAAAGATAAAATATCCCAGGAATGCAAACCCCATCTGATGTGGATCGAAAACGACTCCACCACTTCCCCACAGGCCTTCGGATATCATCCAACTGAAAGCCATTCCAAACCAAAAGAAGCCATATGCGCAAAATGCCGTAGCTCCAAAAGTATTATTATGCTTAAAATCAAAAATACCTGCCACAAACTGTGCGGCCGCACCCAGGAATAAGGCCCAGGGAATAATATAAGCGGCACCATGAGTAATTCCTAATTTGGATGAAGAAGCTACCAGGGTTACAATTGCCAGGCCAAATAACCCTAAAGGTGTAGGGTTGGCCACTACGGATTGGACATGTCCGGTAACCTTTACCTCATTCAACTTTTCCATAATTCCCTCCCTGAAAAAATAAAATAATCGCAGCTACAAATTTTATTGGCCTTGCCTTTCCCTCCTTCCGGAAATTTTATTAATAAAATAAATATTAAAATAAAAATAAAAACGGTAATGGTATATTCCACATTAATTCTAAAAATCCTTTGTTGTCTATGAAAAATTTGTATTTAAACACCATAGTCAGGCAAAGTTTTTAACCTTATAAATGTTGTTATTAGCTTAATAAATAAAAAAAAGCCGTCCTAAAATGGACGGCGGTGCTCATATATTAGGTGGTAAGAGAAGATTAGGCCCTATTAATGAGCTTTAAAATAGTTTAGGAAGGGAAAGCAATTAGGCTGACAATAAAGTTGATAATTAAGTTGATAACTACGTTAGTAAAAAGCGGTCGAAATAGGTACTTAGTAGATTTTGATGAAACTGCTAAAGTGCTAGTGTAAAGAGTTTTTAACTTTATTGTTTACCTGATAACAATCTATGAAGCAGAGGGGTGAAATGTGCATGCAGGAACGATTTTATAAAATAGGTGAGGTATCAGAGATGCTGGGGATCGAACAATATACACTTCGCTATCTGGAGAATAGTTTGAAACTTGTCATCCAGAGAGATGAAAGGGGAGACCGGCAGTATACCGAATCAGATCTAGACACCCTGCGCCTAATTCTGCAGCTGAAAGAAAAGGGACTAAACACTACTGCTATTCGAATGGCTCTGGAAAATATACAGGAAAAGGACCCGGAAGTAAATACGGAAGCCCTTGATAAAAATGTTCCGATTGGGCCAGTGGTAAATTTTGAATTTGTTGAAGCGGTTTCATTGGTGCGTCAGGTTGCAGAACAGAATGAGGAACTACTCCGGCAAAATCAAAGGTTAGAGCAACGACTACAGAAACTGGAGGAGAAACTGGAACGATGGGTGGCTAACCGGGATCAACGGCTAGATGACCTTATTGAACTGTGGAGGGAAGAAAAAAGCGAAAGAAACAAATCGTGGATTGCCCGTCTTCGAGGGCGTTAGCTTATTATTTGTTATAAGGGATAAGGTAACCTGATAAATTAGTATTAGGTAGCAATGGCAGGATTATAACTATGCTTTCCCGGTTTATAACTTTAATTGATAGTTAAGTACTAAAGATAGCAGTTAATAAGACATATCAAGGTTATTACATAGTTATTATCCATTAGCCCCCTGTAAAAAGCTGATAGAGGGCCAGTAATTTAAATAAAGCAGCCTTAACCGATCCAGTTTTAAATTCATTATCCTTAATATTGTTAAGGTGTACAAGATAGTCTTGCATTAAACGGTTATCAATAAAGCCATATTGTTCCAATACCTGATAGGCTTGTTTCTGCCGGTCGGTATAGCCGGTTAGGATACCGGGACTGGCAGCCGGTTCAGTAACGGTTGAAAAACCAGCCAGTTCCAAACGATTGTTTTTAAAATCCAGATAAAGGTCAATCTTTTCCGGTAAAGAACACCGGGGAGCTTCCAGTTCAGCCACCAGTTCTAAACCCATTAACCGTTTGCTGCCTGTTACTGGTAAGGCTTCTTCTGATTCGTAGATCCGAAAAACTACCTGATCTTCCCGGGAAGAAAGATTAAATTCGGAGGCAGCCGAAAAGGAAAAGATTCGATAACGTCCCCTGGTATCCAATTCCAGGTTAGTAATATCAAAGGGCAAAGGTTCCAGGCGGTTTTCACCACTGAAGGCATCTGTTTTTTCCGCATAGAAGTGGAAAGGATAGATAGTTCGAGTCTTAAGAGGAGGGTGATCCAGGTTGTTCCATATACTAAGACCCTTTACCACGTTTAGTTCTGGTTCAGCAGTGGTTATCATGGGTACTTGGGGAAATAATTCCTGAAAAAATTCTTTAACTCCTATAGCTTGAGCGGTACCACCTAGTAGTAATAGGTGGTCAATATGCCAGGTGTTACCAGTACATAAGCCCAGTAACTGAGCCTGGGGTTTTAAGGTGTAGTTTATATATTCTTTAAGACGATTAAATACTGGTCTTAGGCGTTTAATATACCTGTTCTTATCTATGGTAAGAGTAAGGGTAGTATTGCGGAAAAAATCTGGTTCATTTATAATACTGAGCCCCTGAAGGCTTAAGTCAATTTTGGCTTTTTCAGCTATGGTCAGCATGTGGCTAAGATAATAACGATCTTCCCTGGAAAGAGATTTTTCACTGATAAAAGAAGAAGGAAGTTGTTGACCAGTTTGTATATAGTAAGCTGCTGCCAGTATATTACGTAAAATACCCCGATCTATCTCTGCCCCGGAAAAGGCATCTTGCCCCATCTGTAATTGGGTTTCTAGTAGTATTTCATTTCGGCTTTGGGAAATAGTAAGGAAGCTGAAATCGGTAGTTCCACCGCCCAGATCAACCACCAGTATATCCCCTTCCACCGGGAAGGAAGCATTAAAATTGTAACCAGCCAGGGCGGCTATCGGCTCTGGTAGCAGGAATACATTTTCAACCGAAAAACCTTGGCGAACTGCCTGCATAATTTGATGACGCTGGTTCATGCCAAAATAATTAGGAACGGCTACTGCTATTGAATCCGGAAGACCTACAGGGGCTACATAAGTTTGGTTTAAATAAGTAAAATACCGGGCCATTATTTTAGCAAGATTAAATTCGCCTACTTTCAGTGAGGGATTGCGTTTTATAGCCAGCTTTAAAAAAGGCATATTTATGGTTTCTTTTCCTCCTAATTGCCGGGCCTGTTCCCCAAATAGCCAGCGATTTCCTGCAGGGACCCGTGCAGCTGCTGTAGGAATAAACCCTGGATGGGGGCAGAGGTTACAAAAAACCTGCTTATCCATATAGCCTAATTTAGTAAAGGTAGTGCCAAAATCAATTCCCAGGTGCATGATTATTCATCCCCTTGAATAGCAATAGTCACACGTGGCAGCTCTTCCTCCACCTCTGGGCCAACTTTGATGATAAACAGGTCCCCTTCTTCGTCTAGTATTGTATAAGCCTTACTGGTACAGACCCGGGTTTCTACTACTGGCTGACTAGTTAAATAGCGGTAGTCAAGAGGAAATATTTTACCACGTTCCAAAGGGACCCGGTCTACCCTAACATCCATGTCCTTCCAGGTACGGGATATATTGCGGGGAGCCAGCAGCCTTTCTAAATCTGCTTTGATATTGGCCAGAAGATTTACATAGGAAGAAACTAAATCATTTAATTCTAAACAGCGGTCCATTAGCTGGCAACACCAATCATTCCTTTCATGCCAGAGATCTAAACGAAATTCCAGGTAGGTTATTTCCAGGCTTATCTGGTGGAGCAGGCTGGAAAGGGGGCCGATTTTTTGTATAACCTGATCCCTATTGGCTGCCTGGAAAACAGGACTAGACGAACTAAGGGTATTTCTGATTTTCTGCATAAAATATGGAAAATCAGGTGTAGTAGCTGCTGATATACCGGCGGTAGTTTCCTTAAGTTGATCATTTAAGGTGGTAGCCGCCTCTTTAACTTGTGCCAGTTTTTTCTTACTGAGCCTGGTTATGGTGGTTATAAAAGGTAACAGGTTAACTTCCCACTGGTTAACCATATTTAACCCGATTTCCAGCAGTATAATCCCATATGAAAACTGATGGGCCAGCTGGGCGGCGGCTTTTTTCCACGACTCAGTACGGGCTTGTCCAAAGTAAAACTGCATCATTTCAATATAAAAGGTTATAAAGGGGTTAATCTGCTGGTCAAAGATTCTTTTTATAACCGGGATGGTCAGCTTTTTCTCCGTAGCCTGGCTAGTCTGGATAAGTGTGGTCAAATAGCCCTGGAATATTCCAGGCGGGCCGGATAAAATGGATAAATCTTGGGCCAGGTTGTGACTCTGTCTTAAATAAACTAGCAGCCGGTGTAATTCTTCCCTTTCCCGAGGCTCGGATAGATCAAGAGAGCCCAGGATGTCTGGTAAAGAAAACCAAATCAGATTATGTTGTAGCCGGTTTATTTCCTCAGTATCTAATAAATTGATAAGGGAAACCGTTATTTGCTCCAGTTTAGATGTATCATTTAGCATTCCTTTTGTGGCATATAAAATTTCTAGGTTGCTATGGTTACTTTCCTGAGTAATGTACAGTACCTGCTGGTGTAATTGTTCCTGAAAATTAATTAAATATGTGTTGATGGTTTTTATAAGGTTATAAAGTCGGCTATAGCGTTTAAGATTAGCCATTACGTCTTTTTGCAAGGCTTTTTCATCATGGGATAATTTAAAGAGCCGGCTTACTTCCGCTTGTATAGTCTGACGATAAGCTGGAAAAAGTTTATCATGAAAACTCTGGTAATAAAAATAATTAACCTGGTAAAGATAGCGATCCAGGTCTTCCAGTGAAGATAATGATTTAACGGTAGTTTGTTTTCTAACCTCATTACTAAAGTTATTGAGCAATCTTTCTAATTGCGAAGTGAAAAACTCTTCATTAAAAGTTTCCATTACGATACCCCCATAACTTTTCCTGCCAGGATAGCCCTGCGGATAGTCTCACTTTTTTTTCTAAATAATTCGGGGCGGTTATCTAGATCACTAAACAGGGCTTCGCTGTTGTAGCGGTCAGCTAAACGGATGATACGTTCTGCTTCCTGACGGGTAGGAATGCTGGTCAGAGGTGCCAGTTGCTCATATATACTATTATTTAAAAACATGTGAGCAGGGACCCATTTCCATAACAATAGATAGTAATCCAGAAGCTCGCCAACAGTTTCCCGGGTTTTTTTAATCAAGCCATGTTGCAGTAAAAGTCGTAATAACTCCATGACTATAAAGGCTTCATTAGGTAGCGTATACAGTTTTTGTCTAATTTTGGTCATAAGTACCTGAACCCGATCCGGTTCTAGCCCTTCCCATAATTCTTTTTCGAGCAAAAGCGGTAATTCTTCTGAATGAGAATCGGTTATGGTCTGGGAATACATCAAAATTTCTGCTAGTATAGCTGGCTCACGGCGATTAAGTCCTTCCTGGATACGTTCATAGAGGTTTAAGTATTTAATTGATAAACTATCCGGATCAAAACGGGGGAAATAGCTCTTATAAACCATAGTGAGCCGGTTATAAGCCTCCCAGGGCATATATAAAAGCAGGTAGGTGGGAATTACCCGGCGTAACAATTTATGCAGCGAACGGTAAATTTTTTCGTCTTCCAGCACGGTTACTAGACGATTCTGGTGCTGGTAGTCCTGATATATTTCTATAAGCATAGCCAGGCAATCTTCAACCAGTCCGCAGGAGAATATATCATCAGCCGTCTGAATTAACAGGTTAAATCTTTCCCCTCCATAAGGTTCGCTGAAGCAATGGATATCTGTGGATATTAGAAGTTCAATAGCCTGGCGAACTAGTCGCCCTTTTTCATCTAAAAATACCGGTGGGGAATCGTATAAGCCATACCATTTCCGATCTATTTCTTCAACTAAAACAGCTTCTTGTTGGCGGAGCAGATTCCGTAAATCAGGATTAGCAGTACGAGCAGCCAGAGCCTGTAAAGTATGTAAATCCAGCACCTGTAAAATAGGCCGGTAATATTTAGTCAAACTTGCCTTAAAAATATGCAGGAGGAAGTAGAGCCGGCGGGGTTCCATGGTATTTTGACTAAGATGCCAGGGAAGAAATTTCAAAAATTCGATCAGTACCCAGGGGGGGCCTTGCTGCAGCCAGTTTAAAGTAATATTATTCTCCAGGTTATTGAAAATTATTTCGAAAAAATCCGTTGGTTGGCCATTAAAATACAAGGCTCTCAGTAAAAGATCCAGGTCTTCTTTTCTTTCTGGTTTAAGCTTAGTGCAATCAATTTGCCGCATAGTATGACGAAGGTTAATTTCCACTTCCCAAAGTTGAAATGGAATGGCATCATTAAGGGATTTATGGAAATCATCTAATAAGTCAAAACTCATTTTTAATCTGCCCCCTTCCATACCGTGGGTTTGGTAGTCTATATAAACAAGACCCAATATTAACACTAGCGGATATTTTAAGTCTGTTTCGGTTAATCAGTTTTTTCATATAGAGCTATGTTCAATATCCGGCAGGCGTTACTCGATTTTAACGGGTCATCTTCGGTGAGGAATATATAATAATAAATAGATTTAAATTTATTAGTAAATATGCCGCCTAATAGGCCAGGTCTTATAAGTTCAATCCGGTCCTGGCTGGCTTTATTGCGGGTCAGGTAGCGATAAGTTTGCAGGCGGCTGACAAAAGGGAAACGAGCTAGGCGTTCAAAATGATATTTAAGGCCGAACTCTTTATAGGGATTACCATCTTCGAACTTAAACACAATTTCGCCGCTGCGTTGGACGGGCAAGACATCTAATTTACCGTCCTTTTTAATAAATAAATCCTGTAAGGTACTAATTAATCCTGGATTATTTAAAATAATGTACTGCAGGTAGTCTTGCAGGGCCAAAGGAAACCGGCTTAAATCAGGATATTTATTCTGTAACAGTTCCCATCCCTGGGGATTATGAACTAAATATTCAATTAATTCGCTAATGCCAGCGGCTAAATGTGGTAAAAAAGTGGCATATTCAGTATAAAGTATCCGTACATAGCGATCATAAAATAATGCATACGATTCGGGGGAATTAGCACGCAAATTCTCTATATAATTCAGCAGGTTTTCATATTCATCAGGGAGCAGTTCTGCTCCCTGGTCTATTTTTCTTAATATTTTTCGCATTTTTAAAAGTCCTAATAAAAAGATTTCGCAACCCTAATGGTTGAAAAAAAGACCATTATAACCTTGTAGTCCTAGTTTGGTTTTTAACATAATTTTATCGTAATACCAGGTAAAGTACCAATGATAAAAGGAAAAGGAAGGGAGGTTTTATTTATTCCGCCTTGTCCAATTAGCAAAGAAAGGCAAAAAACAAGAGATTTATTTATGTTCTGCCCCCTATTTGACTCCCCAAAAAATTCCCCTTTTACATGGTGGAAGTTTGAAATCAGGGGAGCTCAATATCAAACAATAGTTCGTCCTCCACGTTTTGAAAATGGATAATAGTATCATCTTCCAGAAGCATGCTCATCGATGATTCTGTAAAGGCTATTATTTTTTTAACCAGCTTACCTTCTAGGTGGTAGGTCAGCATTTGATAGTAGTCTGCCAACATTGCAGATATATTAGCCACTAATATCACCTCATAATACTATATAAAGTTTAAGAATAAGCATGCCAAGTATTGAAAATAAATAATAGGCAAGAATGTATTTATATAGAAATAATAATGGTTATGATAAAATAAATCCAACCGGCGAAACTCCGACAGCAAAGGAAATAAACCATCATAAAACTATATAATTTAGTGCCTGATAATTGCTTGCTGATGAAATGTGTTTTAGAAACTAGGGAAACAATACACTATAGGATCAGCTGATTTACCTGTTATTAGGTAAACGCAAAAATCATTAGCATTAATTTTGGATTATGCGGATTTAACCGGTAGCAAGCCTTATTCCATAATGAAGGTAAGGTGATACTATTTCGATTACAAAGCGCTGGTCCATATTTATTTTTCCGGTATTGTTTGTAATATTGCTGGCTCTTTTAACAGTGAAAAATTGGACAATTATTAAGAATACTCAGAGTTTAACCTACACTTGCCTGCGGAGTATGTTCACGGGTGATGTTGGCTATGGAAAGTTGGAAGTCTTTTTTACCCCGATATCGTTTGAGGGATTAGAACCGGGTGATATCATATTGGGAGGTTATCCCGGGTGTTCCTATGGCCGTTTTTCCCATGCGGGTATTTACATGGGGGATGAAAAGGTTATTGAGGCTTATGTAGACCTGGGTATTACTATTCAGTCTATTTTTCATTACTGGGATTATAAAGAGATTTGCCTGCTCAAGGTAAACGCGGAAAGAGAAAAGAAAGAAGCGGCTGTGGAGTATTTAGAAGATATGATAGGCCGGTTATTCTATCCTACAGCTTTTAAGCCTGGGGATAGAATTTGGAATTGTAGTAAAATCATTTGGAAAGCTTATTACCAGCAGGGTATCGATCTGGATGATTCAGGAGACTTTTGGGTTTCTCCGGACATGTTTTATAATACTACCTTTACTACAGTCATTAGAGAGGCCAATTCATGAGATCAGTAGCTAAAGTGGTTGGGTATCTTTACATCATCCAGATAAGTGCTGGTATGACTATATGGTTAAGCACCTATTTCCCGGGTATTGATATACTACTGTCTATACTATATTTCTTAGTTATAACTCTAGAATTAAGTAATAATAGACTAGAATATAAAAAATGGGGTTTAGTGGCGGTTTTCTGGCAGGGGCCTTGGTTAATAGTATCATTAATCAGCCAATTGCGGCCAGGTAGTTATGCATTTTTTCTTTTGCAATTTTGGAATACGCCCTTTATACCATTACTCTCCTGTATATCCTTTAATATAAAAGGAACACCATTTTACTACTACATGCTTTTAATTATGCCGGTAATATTAGGATTGTATGTGGGAATCGTATATAAATACACAAAAATAAAATCCGCTGGTTGTTCTCGCACCGAAAATCGGATCGCCCGACAACGATGAGAAGAACTCGACCAGCGGATATATAAAACAAACGATACAGATGCTAACTTCTAAAGGAAGCTGGTTGTAAGGGCAAAAAAAGTAGTAAGCACTTGATTTGATTACAACCTCTATATCATCTGTTTGTAATCTTATTATGTCCGCCTGGAGATTAAATATACAAAAAAATAACGATTTGGAGGGTAAAACATGTCATTACAAATTTCTCTGCCGGGGAGAAATAAGACCCTGTTTTTAAAATACCTGCTTCTAGATATGAACGGGACTGTTACCAGGGAAGGGAACCTGATCGAAGGGGTAAAGGAAAGAGTTGCTATGCTTAAAAACAATTTGGAGGTTTACTTACTAACGGCGGATACTTTTGGTTCAGGAGTACGGGTAGCAGAAGAACTGAATATACCATTTTTCAAAGTAAGTGGTGAACAGGGTAATGGTGATAAAAGGGACTTTTTATTAACCCTGGCAGCCGAAAATACTGTTGCTATTGGCAATGGATTTAATGACTCTCTGATGCTTCAGCAGGCCGAACTTTCTATTGCTGTAATTGGCCCCGAAGGTTGTAATGTACAGGCTCTTACCCGGGCTGACATTGTTGTTACCAGTATACTAGATGGCTTGGATTTATTAATTAGCCCGGTACGTTTGATAGCAACCCTTCGGGGATAAAAAGAAAGGATTATTCTTCCGGTGGTGAAGGTAAAATGCCCATTTCACATAACATATCAGTAAATTCCTGCACCAGCTGGGGATCCAGTTTCCCTTGACAGGCTTCAGCTTTCAATAGCTGTATGGCCCTGGTGACAGGTAATGCTGCTCGGTAAGATCTTTCGGTAGTAAGGGCATCAAAGACATCAGCTATGGCAACAATACGTGCTTCTAGGGAAATATCATCACCCTTTATTCCATCTGGGTACCCAGATCCATCCAGCCTTTCATGGTGATGGCGAATAACGGGCCCAATATTTTTAAGTGCTTTAAGCGGACTACATATCTGCTCTCCTAATACTGGGTGCTTATTAATCTGAGCTCTTTCCTCAGTAGTTAAATTTCCCGGTTTGTTTAGAATATCCTGATCAATGCCGATTTTTCCTATATCATGAACTAAAGCTCCTATACGTAGAGTCTTTAGCCTTTCGTCATCCAAGTTCAGGCGTTCTCCTAAGAAAACAGCGTACTGGCTTACCCTCTCGGTGTGACCTTCTGTATACTTATCTTTGGCATCTATGGTTCGTGCCAGGGAAATAACTACATCCTCTACATTCTCCACCTGAGCTAATTCCTCACGGACAGCTGTAAGCTGAGCATTTAAGTGAAAGATAGAATGTAGATAAGTTCTATTTAAGGTATAGAGAGCAATTACCATGATCAAAAGCAGTGCTGACCATAGATAAGGATAATGCACCCGGAAAGAGGGGATATACGCCGATAAAATATGAAGAAAATTAAGAATAATAACCCCCAGTAAAACTATAGCAATTACATAATAAAAATTATCTCCCCATTCACGGGCCAGCCAAAAAGCAACTATTACTATGAAAACAAAAATAGCAAAAACGCCTAGTCCGGAAATTATACCCCACCAAGGGTTTAACCATCCATTAACCCACAAACCGCCCAGGCAAAATAATAAACTAAGGATAATAGCCAATAAGTAAAACCATACTTTATAGCTGTTGGTGAGGTTTTGCCATAGAGTTAGAAAATAGAAGGAAAATACCAGGGCCATTAGTGAAAAGACTAGCCAACCAAAGCAGCTATGCTGCTGGCTAGATAAGTTAGGCAGGGGAATAAAAGCAACCAGGGTGATGAAAAAATTGGCTAAAATAAAACCTACATAGTGGGGTTTATTAATTATACGGTAATTGGCAACCAGGGTGACTAAAGCGATAATTGCCAGGCAACCGCATAATATAAACGTAACCACCGACAATAAAATACTTAGGTCAGAAATTACGAGCACATGACAACCCTCACTACCCTCCATATTCCATCTTTAGATTATCAAATTCTATGGTTACTTTCCATACCTTGGCTCCACTCCCAAGGAAAGTGACAAAACAAGTCATTAAACTAAGCTAGGGGAGGCATAAAAAAATAATATACACTTTTTCGTAGTTAAGGCTGATATTAACAAAGTTTTAACACAAATATGAGGCACATATGTATTATAATGAATTAACATGCTATGCTAACCTGCCCAAAGCCCCATATGCTTTACGAATCTGGAATTATTATCGCATAAACCATTATTAATTCCAGTATGCCTATTTTTAGTAATAGTAAAGATTTTGGGAAGGTTGGTACTAAACAATATATTTAAAATTCGACAAAATCGGATAAACAGGCTGCCCATGTGGTGATGTTGTTCCCTGGGGTCAATAAAGGCGATATATCCCTTATTAAAAGAAATTAAATCATATTGAAAAAATTCGCTATTTCTCTTATCATGGAGCATGAAGTCCCATAAAGGGCGAAAATACGCCATTTAGTTAACTTTTTCTGGGGCCTGTAGATAATTATGGGTCTAGAATCAGAATATTCCGTTTGAGGAAAGGGGCGCAAATTGTGGAAAACGCTGTTAAACTAACTCCAGCCAGCGAAGAAGGTAGACAACTTCTGCAGCACATTGAACAAGAGGCTGGGACAAGTGTCAATCTTTGTTACCAATGCGGGAAATGCTCAGCAGGATGTCCGGCTGCATTTGCAATGGATTATCCTCCCCGGCAGATTATCCGCCTGCTTCAGCTCGATTTATTTGATGATGCACTGGATGCTGGCAGTATATGGATATGCGCTAGCTGTGAAACTTGTACAGCGCGCTGCCCGCGTGGGGTAGATATTGCATCGCTGATGGACGCTCTGCGGAGGGAAGCCCTGCGGCAGGGCCGGATCAATGACAAAAAGGTTGCCGCATTTAACAAGGCTTTTCTCAACGGGGTCAAATCATTTGGCCGGACTTATGAGGCTGGACTGACAATACAGTATAACCTCAGTACTGGTCAGTTATTTAAGGATGCTGCGCTGGGATTGCCTATGATGAAACGGGGAAAAGTAGGCATTATGCCGCACAAAATTGAAGGCCGCGAGGCAATTAAAAAGATTTTTGCCAGGTCTGAGCAACTGGGAGGTGAATAAGGGATGAAACTAGCATATTATCCGGGTTGTTCCGCCGATGGCAGCGGAATAGAATATGGAATGTCTATGGAGCGCACGGCTAAAATACTGGGCATAGAATTGGTGGAGCTAGAGGACTGGAACTGCTGCGGGGCCACCTCGGGACATAGTACTAATAAACTTCTGTCACTTGCCCTTCCGGCTAGAAACCTGGCTATTGCTGAAAAAACAGGGCTTGATATGCTGGCTCCCTGTGCTGCATGTTACAGCCGGCACAGAGCGGCGGGGAAAGCAATTCAGGAAGATGAAGCCACCCGCGAAAAAATCGCCGAGATTATTGAGATGGATATCGAGGGGTCTATTGAAACCCTCTCCATATTAGACGTGCTTGCTAATCAAATTGGGGCCGATACAATCAAAGCGAAAGTTACCAATCCCTTAAACGGGATGAAAGCAGCTTGCTATTACGGCTGTCTGCTGGTACGGCCAGTAGAACTAACTGGTTTTGATGATCCAGAAGACCCTCAAAGCATGGATAAAATTGTGCAGGCTTTAGGTGCCGAAACAATAGATTGGTCTTTTAAAACGGAATGTTGCGGAGCGGCTATGGTAACTTCACGTCCTGATGTGGGTAATCGCATGCTTTACAATGTTTTGCGTAATGCCCGGGAAGCAGGTGCAGAGTGTCTGGTAACCGCTTGCCCGCTGTGTATGCTTAATCTTGATATGCGCCAGGCGGCTGTAGAGCGGGAATACAATACCAGTTTTAATATACCCACTTACTATGTCACCGAATTATTGGCTATCGCCTGTGGTGATTCTCCTAATACCGTCGGAATTGACAAGCATTTTGTTGAAGCCGGCAGCTATTTGGAAACAGTGCGTAGCCGGGCAGCAGAAGCTAAAAGTGCTGATGCTAAAAAAGCCGGTGCAGGTAGCGAATCCAGCGAAGATGCGGAAGCGTTACAAAAGAAAATTGATGCCATGATCAAGGGCTTTGAAAAAAACACCGAGAAAATGGCGGCTAAACTCATTGATGATCAGGAAAGTGCTAAAATACTGGCTGAGGTAGTAACCGGTGACGAAAAGAAAATTGCCCGACTGGCTGAATTCATGGTTACTGACCGGGATAAAGCTGTGAAAGCTGCGGAGGCGTTTGTGGCTGCTGAATTAAAGAAGCGGGCTAAGTAATCATAAAATTATTTAATCATAACTGTTTTTATTCCAGTGAAACCTCAACAGCAGAAAGATTGTGACGCAACGTCCACAAGGAGGGAGACGGAGAATGAAGAAACGGGTAGGCGTTTTCGTGTGTGACTGCGGAACCAATATCGCTTCGGTAGTTGACACCGAAAAAGTAGCCGAATCAGCCAGAACAATTCCCGGAGTCGTTTTTGCGACCACCTATAAATATATGTGTTCCGACCCCGGGCAGGAATTGATCAGAACATCTATTAAAGAACACCAACTAGAACAGGTTGTAGTAGCTTCCTGTTCGCCGCGCATGCATGAAAAGACTTTCCGGCGTGCGGTAGAATCGGCAGGTTTAAATCCTTATCTATTTGAAATGGTCAATATTCGTGAGCAGAATTCCTGGGTACACCATGACCGGAATCTGGCTACTCACAAAGCTAAGGACCTGGTAAGGATGGCGGTAAGCAAGGTTTTACGGAATCAGCCATTGCAAATATCCACCATTCCCATTACCAAGAAGGCTATGGTTATTGGCGGGGGTATTGCTGGGATGCAAACCGCTTTGGATATTGCCGAGGCTGGCCATAAAGTAATTCTAGTAGAGAGATCGGCTAGTATCGGCGGAAAAATGACCCAGATTGATAAAACCTTCCCGACCATGGACTGCGCCGCTTGAATAGGCACCCCCAAGATGGTTGCTGTGGCGCAGCACCCTAACATTGAACTAGTAACCTATGCAGAAGTTACGAAGGTAACAGGTTATATCGGTAATTTTAATGTAACGGTTAAGAAAAAAGCAAAATATGTAGATTGGGATGCTTGTACAGGTTGTGGAACCTGTGAGGAAAAATGTCCCACCAAGAAAATCAGTAATGAATTTGATCTTAGTTTGGGATTAAGGACAGCCATACACAAGGTTTATCCTCAGGCAGTACCAGGTAAGCCTTATATTGATGCTGAACACTGCCTTAAACTTACCAAAGGCAAATGCGGTGTTTGCGAAAAGGTATGTCCGACCCAGTCGATTCGTTTTGATGATAAGGACGAATATATAATCGAAGAGGTCGGGGCTATTGTTATGGCTACCGGATTTGATTTATTCAAATGGGAAGAGACTTATGGTGAATACGGATATGGTAAGTATCCTGATGTAATTACCAGCCTCCATTTTGAGCGCCTGGTTAGTGCCGGCGGGCCTACCGGCGGAAAAATTCAACGGCCTTCTGATGGTAAGGAACCGGATAGTGTAGCTTTTATTAAGTGTGTCGGTTCCCGTGATGATAACAAGGGTAAAAGTTACTGTTCCCGGGCCTGCTGTATGTATACAGCTAAGCATGCTTATCAGGTAAGGGATAAACTGCCCAATAGTGAAGCATATGTCTTTTATATGGATGTACGTACCGCCGGGAAAAACTACGAGGAATTTTATCAGCGTTCGCTTAATGCAGGTGCCAAATATATTCGCGGCCGGGTTAGTAAGATCTATCCCCGGGGCGACAAATTAGTATTAAAATCGGAGGACACCTTATTAGGCAGGCCTATAGAAGTAGAAGTGGATATGGTAGTCTTGGCCACGGCTATGGTACCGTCTGAAGGAGCTCAGGAACTGGCGAAAGTAATCGGTTTTTCTACTGATAAAGATGGCTTTTTCCAGGAAGCCCATCCCAAACTTCAGCCGGTAGAAACATTCTCGGCTGGTGTTTACCTGGCTGGTGCCTGTCAGGGGCCGAAGGATATTCCGGATACGGTTGCTCAGGGTAGTGCAGCAGCTGTCAAAGTATGCGGACTGTTTTCCAAGACTGAATTGGCGACTGAGCCGATGATCTCCATGGTGGATACTAATAAATGTTCGGGATGCGGACTATGTGTACCTATTTGTCCCTATAACGCCCTGTCACTGGTAGAGATTAAAGACCGTGGACCTCAGGGACCCTTTACCCGGATGGTGGCTCAGGTCAATGGTAGTCTATGCCAGGGGTGTGGTGCGTGTGTGCCTGCATGTCGGTGTGCAGCTCTTAACCTCAAAGGATTTACCGACGAACAACTTGTATCGGAGGTGGATGCACTGTGTCTATAGAACAGGAAAACTGGCGGCCGAAAATTATTGTGTTTGCCTGTAACTGGTGTAGTTATGCAGCGGCAGACCTGGCGGGCTTAAACCACCTGGAATACCCTGCCGATGTTCGTATAATAAGAACCCCATGCTCGGGTCGTATGGATCCGATGCTGGTACTAAGAGCTTTTAACCGTGGTGCGGATGGTGTACTCTTATCCGGGTGACACCCGGGTGAATGCCACTATGGTAGTGGCAATTACTATAACCGTCGTCGGCATACGGTTATGAAAAACCTTATGCAGTATCTAGGTATTGAACCAGAAAGATACCAGACATCCTGGATATCAGGTGCAGAAGGTATTAAATTTCAGCAGACTATGACGAAAATAGTCAATGAGGTTAAAGAACTAGGGCCCAACCAAAAGTTGAGGGAGGCAAGATAAAATGGATTATACAGCTAAAATTCAGGAAATTGCCACCAAGCTTCTGGAGAACGGGCAGGTTGATATGGTAATTGCATGGGAGAAGGGCGATGTTGACTATCAGACCCGTCCCTTCGTAGCCCGTTCCGTGGAGGATGTGGCACGGATAGTATTTGATGAATATTCGGTACACAATCTGGCTAACAGCCTGTTAAAGTTTCGAGATGGTAAGGAAAAGATAGGCATAGTTGTTAAAGGTTGTGATTCCCGTGGTATAGTACGGCTTTTAGAAGACAACCAAATTAAGCGTGATCGTCTATATATTATTGGGGTAAACTGCCCAGGGGTAAAAGACCCCCTGAAAGCTATGAAAGCGCATTCCGGATTTGTCCGTAATGGTCAGGCAGATGAGGCAGCCGATAAATGTGCCCATTGTATCCAACCTAATCCAGTAATATATGATGAAATAATTGGTGAAGAACAATCCCCCCGGGTAGAAGGGGAGCGCTTTGCCCAGGTAAAAGAAATAGAAAATCTGCCGGTAGACGAGCGTTTTCGCTTCTTCGAGGAGGCTTTTTCCAAATGTATTCGCTGTTATGCATGTCGTCAGGCATGTGTTGCCTGTAACTGCCGCACTTGCATATTTGATGAGACTCGTCCCCAATGGGTCGGCCGGGAGACTAAACTGAGCGACAACATGATGTACCATCTGGTCAGGGCTATGCATATGGCAGGCAGATGCATAGAATGCGGCGAATGTGAGCGGGTCTGTCCGGTAGACATTCCGTTAATGGCAATTAACCGGAAACTGGTTAAGGATGTAAGTGAACTATATGGTCCCTATGAAGCAGGGATGAAATATGTCGAAGGCCAAAAACCGCCGCTTAGTGTTTACAATGAAAAAGATCCGGATAATTTCCTATAGGGGGTGAGGAGAAATGAAGGTATTAAAAAGCGCCAAAATGGAACAGGTGCTGGATCGTCTGGGCCAAGCAGCGGACCTATATGTTCCCATGCAGCGTGGTTCCCAATCCGGCTTCTATTCCTGGAAGACTTATAACAAAGACAGCGATGAATTGATGTTTGATATCCTTAATGTAACCCAACCCCCGAAAAATGTTGTTTTACCTCAGACGGAAAAAATGTACAGGTTTAAGCAGGAAGGTATGGAAATCAATATTGATGATGTATGCCAGGATACCCAGCCTAAAATAATTATGGGTATTCGTCCCTGTGATGTAAAAGGGGTAGAACACCTGGATTCGGTTTTTCTTACCAAGGGTTATATAGATGAATTTTACAAGTCCAGAAGGGATCAGACAACCATAATAGCCAATGCCTGCTACAACCCGGGAGCCAACTGTTTCTGCGATGCCATGGGGGTTAACCCTACTGAACCAGAAGCAGCTGATGTAATACTGCGGGAAGTACAGGGCGGATATATCTGGGAAGCTAAAACGGAAAAAGGTGAAGCAGTTACCAAACAGGTCGCCGATCTGCTAGAAGAACAGGATGCTAAACTCCCTACACTGAAAGAATTTACCCGTAAAGTAGATTACGAAGGTGTGGCAGAAAAGCTTAAAGATATGTTTGATCATCCCATATGGCAGGAACTATCCGATCCCTGTCAGAACTGTGGAATTTGCACTTATCTGTGCCCCACCTGTTACTGCTTTGATATCCAGGTAAAAACCTGGGGTGAAGAAGGTTACCGTTTCCGGTGCTGGGATTCCTGCATGTACGGTGAATACAGTCTAATGGCAGGTGGTCATAATCCACGGGCAACCAGCAAAGAACGTTTCCGTAACCGCTACCTGCATAAACTGCAGTTCTTTAAAGAACGTTATGGAGCTTCACTTTGCACCGGGTGCGGCCGCTGTATAGTCGCCTGTCCGGTAGGAATAAATATTATCAGCATAATCCAAAAGATTAAGGAGGCGGATACCGGTGCATAAATGCAATTGTGAAAATCCATTGGTGCCGGGAATCGTCGAAGTGATTGACATCGTTGACGAAACTCCTGACGTAAAATCTTTTTATGTAAAAAGTGAAAATGGCGGTGTTCCCTTTAACATCATACCCGGCCAATTAGCCATGGTATCTATGGTGCCGGTAGGAGAAGGAATGTTCTCCATCTCCTGGCAGGAAGAACAAGAATACCTGCAATTTGCCATCAAACGGGTGGGCTTGATGACCGATGAACTGCACAAAATAGAAGTGGGTCAAAAGATCGGGGTAAGAGGACCATATGGGAATGGATTTCCGGTAGACGAATGCAAAGGTAAAGATATGATCTTTATCGGCGGCGGAATCGGTTTGGCTCCCTTACGTTCCTTCATAAAATACTGTTTCAAGCATAGGGAAGACTATGGGAAAATAGCCATTATCTATGGCAGCAGAAGTTATGCCGATCTGTGCTTTAAAGACGAACTATTCGACAAATGGCCTAAAGAAAAAGACACCCAGGTCTATGTTACTATAGACAATGCTGAAGAAGGCTGGGATGGACATGTAGGCTTTGTACCATCCTATATAGAAGAACTGGGATTCAGCCCGGAAAACGCTATTGCGGTTACCTGTGGCCCACCAATAATGATAAAATTCGTACTGCAGGTACTTGAAAAAATGAACTTTACGGATGAACAAGTCATAACCACCTTAGAAATGCGTATGAAATGTGGTATAGGTAAATGCGGCCGTTGTAACATCGGCAGTGAATACATCTGCTTGGACGGCCCGGTATTTAACCTGGCCCAGCTAAAACAACTACCACCAGAATGGTAAAACAACCGGAAGCAAAGGGACGGTCCTTTTGCTTCCTAAATAGTAAAACGTAAATAAAAAGAGGCTAATCATTTTAAAGTGATTAGCCTCTTTTAGTTTTTATAGGTTGCGGATGATTAAAAATCCTGGTAACAGCGTGAAAAGATTATTTATCCAAAGTAGGGCAGAGTTAGATGGAAATGGACAGGAAAAAGGCTAATTTTTGTAGAAATAGAAAGTATATAAATGGTGACTAACTAAATAAGGTGTGATCCTTTTGTATTATGCACATTCAGTTGCTGACCAGGACAAAGACTGCTGGCAAAAACTTAAAGATCATTTGGAAGCTACCGCAAGGCTTGCAAAGGTCTTTGGGGCAAAATTCGATGCAGCTTCGTTTGCCCAGGCTGCGGGGGTCTTGCATGACATAGGTAAGTATTCGCAGAGCTTTCAGGATCGCCTGGAAGGGGCAAACATTCATGTAGATCATTCCACCGCCGGGGCCCAGGAGGCTCTATCTTTATATGGAAGGGCTGCGGGCAGAATAATTGCTTATACGGTAGCAGGTCATCATGCCGGGCTACCGGACTATGGCAGTCCCCAGCGGGCGGGATCACTATCTGAACGGCTATTATCTTCTACCCCCAGTTATGATGCCTACAAAACAGACAAGCTTAAACTACCGCCGGTTTCCTTGCTACGTTTACCGTTTTTACCTTCAAAAAACACCCCTGGATTTAGTATTCAGCTCTTTATCAGGTTTGTGTACTCCTGTCTTGTAGATGCCGATTTTCTTGATACAGAAAAGTTTTATGATCCATACAAAAGCAAAAATAGGAGGCATTATCCCGGACTGGAGAAGTTGGCTCTGCGTTTGGAAGATTATCTCATAAAATTAAAGGAAAACAGTTCGGGTGCTGCCATTAAATACCACCGTGATAAAGTACTTCAAGCTTGTATAGAAGGTGCAGTCAGGAAACCAGGACTATTTACACTTACAGTACCTACAGGAGGAGGCAAAACTCTATCATCATTAAGCTTTGCTTTGCAACATGCTCTCCAGCATCAGATGAGCAGAGTTATCTACGTAATTCCTTATACCAGTATTATCGAACAAAATGCTGACGTATTTCGAATTGCCCTGGGGAATGAGGCGATTGTGGAACATCATAGCAATTACCAATTCCCCGAAAGGGATGATTTGCAATGGGCAGAAGAATTTGAACGACTGAAATTAGCAGCCGAAAACTGGGATGCTCCCATAGTAGTTACGACCAATGTGCAATTCTTTGAATCACTTTTTGCCAGTAAAAGTAGTAGATGTCGTAAACTCCACAATATTGCTCGTAGTGTTATCATACTGGATGAAGCGCAAATGATTCCTACTAGCTACTTAAAACCCTGCCTTACTGCACTAGCTGAATTGGTGATTCATTACGGATGTTCAGTAGTCCTGTGTACTGCTACTCAGCCTGCTATCACCTCTTATTTACCAGGAAAAATGATACCAGTCGAATTAGCACCTGATCCTCATATGCTTTATCAAGCGCTAAGACGAGTTCAGGTGGTTCCTATTGGAGCAAAAAGCGATCATGAATTAGCCGAAGAATTGTCGAATTGCGGACAGGTTCTTTGTATCGTTAATACTCGCCAGCATGCACTAAAACTATATAAAATGCTATCGGGGAATAACACCTTTCATCTAAGTGCTCGCATGTGTGCTAAACATAGAACGCAGCGGCTGGACGAAATCCGTCAGGCCCTTAAGGAAGGACAACCCTGCCAAGTTATTTCCACGCAACTTATTGAAGCTGGCGTTGATGTAGATTTTCCAGTTGTTTATCGTTCTTTTTGCGGATTGGACTCTCTGGCTCAGGCGGCGGGGAGATGTAATCGGGAGGGGCGTTTGGATCAGGGATATGTTTATACTTTTAAACCAGAAAAGCATGGTCTCCCTAAGGGCTGGTTAAGTCGTACAGCCGAGGTTGCCGCCATGGTTATGAAAGATTATAAAGATCCGCTGGAACTAGAAGCGATAGAAAAGTATTTTACCAAACTCTATAGCATAGAAGGTGAAGCCCTGGATGAGCATGGCATTATGGCGTTGATTGAGGAAAGATCAAAGGAGCTTGCTTTTCCTTTCAGGGAGATTGATGAGAAATTCAACATCATTGCCAATAACACTAAAAGCATTATTATTCCCTACGACCAGCGGTGTAGGAATCTTATTGAGCAAGCAAAGTTCCTGGGCGTAACTACTAATTTATCCAGAAGCCTACAACCGTATACGATACAGATTTATTCTTATGAGTATGCTGAGTTAACCAAAGCTGGTGTGTTGGATCTGGTAGCAGGACAGTATCTGGTATTAAACTATCCCAGCATGTATAGCCAGGAAACGGGACTACAATATGTAAAAGATACCTTGCTGGCTGAAGACGTACTAATTGTGTAAAGGAGGTGATCAGGTGTCGTACGGGATAAAAATTAAAGTATGGGGGGAATATGCCTGTTTTACCCGTCCAGAGATGAAAGCAGAACGGGTGAGCTACGATGTAATGACCCCATCGGCCGCACGTGGAATTTTGGAGGCGATTCACTGGAAACCAGCTATTCACTGGGTAATTGACCGCATTCATGTACTAAACGAGATCCGCTTTGACAATATACGGCGCAACGAAGTTGGAAGTAAAATACCTGCCGGTAATATAAAAAAAGCCATGAAAGGAGGAGAGGTTCTGCTTTGCCAAGTTATTACTGAAGATCGGCAGCAAAGAGCAACCTTAATGTTACGAGATGTAGCTTATGTTATTGAAGCCCACTTTACTATGACTAATCTGGCAGGAGAAGAAGATAATCCTGCCAAGCACTATAATATTTTCTTACGACGGGCACGACAAGGGCAATGCTATCATAGGCCCTACCTTGGATGTCGGGAATTTCCAGCTAACTTTGAACTCCTGGAAGGTGAGGATCCAGTTTCATTTTACCAGGGGGAAGAACATGATTTAGGATGGATGCTCCAGGATATTGATTACCAAAATAATATGACTCCCTATTTTTTCCGCGCCACAATGCGTGATGGTATCATCGAAATACCTATCATGCCAATAGAGGAGGTGATGAGATGATTATTCAATCCTTGTACCATTATTACCAGCGCTTAGCCGACGAACCACAGCCTAACATACCTAAATACGGATATAGTATAGCCGGTGTATCCTTTGCCTTTAATATATCAATAGATGGAGAATTATTGAATGTTGTTGATCTAAGACAAACTAAGAAAAATAAATTGGTACCCATTGATGTGATTGTACCAGAACAAAACAAGCGATCATCTGGACTGGCTCCCAACTTTCTATGTGATAACAGTACATATATTATTGGTGTCGATCGGAAAGGAAAAGAACAGAGGGCTCGGGAGGCACTTGTAGCTTCAGCCGAGTATCATAGTATGATTTTAGGAGATGTTGATGACCCCGGTGCGAAAGCTATCTGCAAGTATTTTATATACTGGCAACCTGAATGGGCCAAGGATCATAAGGCTTTGAAGGGGTTAATTGAAGATATAACATCGGGAGTTAATATAGTATTTATGTTAGATGGATATAATGGTTACATTCATGAACGTCTCAAGGTACGACAAGCATGGGATATTTATCGGGGTAGCCGACCATCCGAGCTTATAGCTCAATGCCTGGTTACCGGAAAAACGGCTTCAATTGCCAAGTTACATCCGAACATAAAAGGAGTACCGGGGGCACAAAGTTCAGGGGCTTCTCTAGTGTCATTTAATCAGAATTCATTTGTGTCTTTTGGGAAAAACCAGAATTTTAATTCACCTATTAGCGAAGAGGCTGCCTTTAGTTACACTACTGTACTTAATTATTTACTAAACAGTAAACGTCATCGCATGAATCTGAATGATAACACAGTTACGGTGTTCTGGTCGGAAGCCAGTTCCCAGGAGGAAGACCTTATAGCAGAATTATTGTACCCTACTTTAGGTGAGAGCGATGACGGGATCAAGGAAGATAAGCGATCTGCTGAGGATTGGGAAACTATTCAACTAGTACGGGATACTTTACGCAATGTTCGTGATGGAAACCCCGTTAATCTGGAACATTTAGATGCCCGGTCCAAGTTTTATGTTCTGGGACTATCCTCTAATGCGGCTCGCCTCTCAGTCCGCTTTTGGCAGGTAGACCGTTTTAGAGTATTCGTCGAACGTATTGCACAGCATTATGCGGATATGGCCATTGAGAGGGCAAACCTTAATAAAGACCCTGAGTTCATCCCTATACCACGAATTTTACAAGAAACCGCTCCTTTAGGGGACAAAAACAAAATTCCTCCTTTAATGGGAGGAACTCTTATGCGTTCTGTTTTAAGCGGGAAGCCCTACCCGCAAGGGTTATACACTACCATTCTCGCCCGTATACGTGCGGATAAACAGGTGAACTATATTCGTGCCGCCACTATTAAAGGCTGTTTAATCCGCCAATTCAGGCTGAAAAATCAGGAGGTGAATATTTATATGAGTCTCGATGAAAAGAACACTAATACGGCTTATCGTCTAGGCAGGTTATTTGCTGTGTTAGAGAAAGCTCAGCAAGATGCATTAGGGAACAATATCAATGCAACCATACGTGATAAATATTTTGGGTCGGCTTCGGCTACGCCTGCCGCAGTTTTTCCCATGCTAATTCGTTTAGCCCAGCACCATATAGCCAAGTCCGAGTATGGCTATATTCAGGATCGTCGTATACAGGATATATTGGATGGTCTAGACGGTTTTCCTCAGTACCTAAACATGGAGGAACAGGGTAAATTCATGCTGGGGTATTATCACCAGAGGCAGGCTTTTTATAAGAAAGGAGAGGGGAAAAATGAGTAATACACTTGAACACCGGTATGAATTTGTTTTGCTTTTCGATGTGGAAAACGGTAATCCCAATGGTGATCCTGATGCGGGGAATATGCCCAGAATTGACCCGGAAACCAGTTTGGGGCTTGTAACTGATGTTTGCCTTAAACGTAAAGTACGCAATTATATAGAAATCAGCAAAGGTGGGACTGATGGATATGATATTTATGTTAAAGAAGGTGCAGTCTTAAACTCCCAGCATAAAAAAGCCTACACTTATTTAGACATTAAACCCGAATCAAAAAAGCTGCCTAAAGATAAGGCACAGGCAGAAGCACTTACCGGGTTTATGTGCAAAAACTTTTTTGATATACGAACATTTGGAGCTGTAATGACCACCGAAGTCAATTGCGGTCAGGTGCGTGGACCCGTTCAGTTTGGTTTTGCCCGTAGTATCGATCCCATCGTGCAGCAGGAAATAACTATAACCCGAATGGCTGTAACCAAAGAAAATGAAGATAAAAACCGGGAAATGGGACGAAAACATATTATTCCCTATGCGCTTTATAGGGCTGAAGGGTATATTTCGGCATGTTTAGCAGAAAAGACCGGATTTGATAAAAATGATCTGGAGTTACTATGGGATGCACTCATAAATATGTTTGAACACGACCATTCAGCTGCTCGGGGTAAGATGTCTGCCCGCCGTTTGTTTGTTTTTGAACACGATTCTAGATTAGGTAATGCCCCCGCTCATCGTTTATTTGATGCAATTACCATAGAGCGTAAAGATAAGACCCGTCCTCCCCGTGCATATACGGATTATGAGGTGATGATTGATAAGAACGGGATGCCGGATGGGGTCAAGTTAATTGAGAAGATATGAAAAATGACAGGATTTATTCCGAAGAAGAACTGCTGTCTTTGTCAGGCATACAACATTATGCTTTTTGCGACAGGCAATGGGCACTCATACACCTGGAAAAACAATGGCAGGAAAACCTGCGTACCGTAGAGGGAAGCATCCTTCATGAGCGGGTGCATAACTCGGACTATCATGAATCTCGCGGAGGTATTATTTATGCACGGTCCTTACCATTACTATCCTATAGACTAGGGCTCTTTGGGGTAGCAGATCTGGTAGAGTTTCATCCTGTTGAAGCAGAAACGAAAGGTGTTAATCTTCCTGGACGGTCGGGCTTTTACATGCCTTATCCAGTCGAGTACAAGAGGGGGAAACAAAAAAAAGATGATCGAGATGTAGTTCAGTTATGTGCTCAAGCTCTTTGTCTAGAGGAAATGTTGGATGTTTCAATTGAACGGGGAAGTCTTTACTATGGGCAGACCCAACGCCGTAGGGTAATAAAATTTGATCAGGAACTAAGAAATAGGGTTTTAACTCTGGCTAGGAATATGCATAAAGATTTTTCTAAAGGCATTACACCCCCAGCTAGAAAAGGCCAACGTTGCAGCTTGTGTTCACTTGAAGACGTTTGTTTACCAAAACTAACGCAAAAAAGAAGATCTATTAGTGACTATCTTGATAAACAACTGCAAATTGATAAAACAATTAAATTAATAGATGAGGATTAAAAATGAGAAAGCTTCTAAATGTTTTGTATGTCACCAATCCTGATACTTACCTCGGTTGCGATGGAGAGAACGTAGTCGTCAGAGCAGGCGATCAGGAGCAAGCAAGGATACCTGTTCATATTCTTGAAGGAATAGTTACCTTTGGTTATACAGGAGCTAGTCCAGCTCTGATGAGGCTTTGCAGTAAAAAAGGGGTAACGATATCCTTTCTAAATGAGTATGGAAAGTTTTTAGCTCGTGTTGAAGGACCTGTTTCCGGTAATGTACTGCTTAGGCGAAAGCAATACCGGGTAGCGGATGATATGGATTTTACAGCTAATATGGCTGCAACTTGTGTCCTGGGTAAGGTATCAAATTGTCGTAGTGTACTACAGCGGGCGCTTAGAGATCACAAAAATAAGGTGGATGTAGATACACTGACCGCAGCAATTACCCGCATGGCTGGACAGATGAAACGTTTACGAAGCTGTAAAAATGTTGATAGTGTACGCGGGATCGAGGGAGAGGCTGCCCAGCTATATTTTTCTAATTTTTCCGAGTTGGTCTTGGAAGAAAAACAAGCATTTGCTATGTCAAGGCGCAGCCGCAGACCACCACGGGACAACATTAATGCGCTATTATCATTTTTATACACGCTACTGGTTCATGAAGTTCGTTCAGCTTTAGAAACAGTCGGATTGGATCCTGCGGTAGGGTTTTTACATCGCGATCGTCCCGGCAGACCAAGTCTTGCTTTGGATTTGATGGAAGAATTGCGCCCGGTGCTGGCGGACAGATTGGCTGTATCTCTGATTAATAGGAAACAAATAACCCCCAAAGGCTTTATGAAAAATGAAAGTGGTGGAGTGGTTATGGACAAAGATACCTATAAAATAGTATTAACAGCATGGCAAAAACGTAAGCGGGAAGAAATTATCCATCCCTACCTGGAGGAAAGGATTCCAATCGGCTTGTTGCCTTATACTCAGGCGTTACTGCTTGCTCGTTATTTCCGCGGTGATTTGGATGGCTATCCTGTGTTTATATGGAAATAGCTTAGGCTCTTTGATAACTTTATACTCTAACTGAAATACCATATGAGGTGATATCAATGTTAGTTTTAATTACCTATGATGTAAGTACTGCAACACCTGAAGGCCAAAAACGTTTGCGCCAGGTGGCCAAGCAATGTGTCAATCACGGTCAGAGGGTGCAGAAGTCCGTATTTGAATGTCTCCTAGATCCTGCTCAGTTCGCAAGTCTGCGCAACCGTCTCGAGAAAATTATTGACCCCACCCAGGATAGCATACGCTTTTACCTATTAGGGAACAACTGGAAAAGGCGAATTGAACATATTGGTATCAAGGAAAGTTACGATCCGGAAGGTATATTATTAATTGAATAAGCGCGAACCGTAAGCTCTCGAAAAGATTTTTCTTTTGGCAAGCATCGAAAACTGTGCAGCCACCAAGGATGAAATACTATTTTAAATAATTTTAGTCGCGATATGAAAGATACGGGGGTTATGAAGAAAAAATTTTGATATAGCCCCAAAAAAAGTTTAATTAGAACAACGATCGCGAAAAGTACTGTAAGAAGCTATGGTAATAGGCAATTAGAAAAACCGCGGTCGCACCCCCCGCGGGTGCGTGGATTGAAACCAAGTACCTGAAACGATATATAAATTTGGATCGGGTCGCACCCCCCGCGGGTGCGTGGATTGAAACCTACACGAATAACATTCGGTCTCCCAAGACATCGTCGCACCCCCCGCGGGTGCGTGGATTGAAACCTGGTATTTTCTCTTTGCCCCATCGGTTGGGTGTGTCGCACCCCCCGCGGGTGCGTGGATTGAAACTTTTGTCCATATATAGCTTATCTATCATAATTGGGTCGCACCCCCCGCGGGTGCGTGGATTGAAACCTTCAGCAACTTTCCAACCATCCATCTGACTAGAGTCGCACCCCCCGCGGGTGCGTGGATTGAAACTTTTGTCCATATATAGCTTATCTATCATAATTGGGTCGCACCCCCCGCGGGTGCGTGGATTGAAACCTTCAGCAACTTTCCAACCATCCATCTGACTAGAGTCGCACCCCCCGCGGGTGCGTGGATTGAAACTGGTTATTACTTGGCACCATCGCGGTCGAAAACAGTCGCACCCCCCGCGGGTGCGTGGATTGAAACCACTTAGCTGTCTTGTAAAATACCATCCCGTCGCCGTCGCACCCCCCGCGGGTGCGTGGATTGAAACTTATATATTTTTTTTTGTTGTCTGAGATTACGCGTGTCGCACCCCCCGCGGGTGCGTGGATTGAAACATTTTCATTCCCCCTTTGGGGTTAATTTCTAACAGTCGCACCCCCCGCGGGTGCGTGGATTGAAACCCGTAGATAGTGCCCCCGCCGCGTGGCTCTGTGCGTCGCACCCCCCGCGGGTGCGTGGATTGAAACTTCGTCATTTCACCCACTCAAATCCGCATTTGGGGTCGCACCCCCCGCGGGTGCGTGGATTGAAACTTGAACTGGTCAGGTATGAGTGCCACTTCCAAAGTCGCACCCCCCGCGGGTGCGTGGATTGAAACTCAAACTTCGCCAGCTCTTGCTCGGCCTTGACTAGTCGCACCCCCCGCGGGTGCGTGGATTGAAACCAGCTATATTCGCAAAAATAACATTTGCGCTTGCGTCGCACCCCCCGCGGGTGCGTGGATTGAAACTTCTCCGCAAAGCTCGCAAATGTATTTAGTAATCACGTCGCACCCCCCGCGGGTGCGTGGATTGAAACCATAACAGATTGAAGCTATGTCAGCAACGAGCTGAAGTCGCACCCCCCGCGGGTGCGTGGATTGAAACCCATGTCAACCATTTTCCGTGGCTGGAAAGCAAAAAGTCGCACCCCCCGCGGGTGCGTGGATTGAAACAGTTTTACAACGATACCTACGGCTATTTTGAAAGTCGCACCCCCCGCGGGTGCGTGGATTGAAACTTTATCAGAGGCGCATCGTCTTTTGTTCCACGGTGTCGCACCCCCCGCGGGTGCGTGGATTGAAACGTATTTCGCACCGGTTACAGCAACTTTCTTATATGTCGCACCCCCCGCGGGTGCGTGGATTGAAACCCTGGTCCTCTGTAAAAATTCCCTTACTTCTTCACGTCGCACCCCCCGCGGGTGCGTGGATTGAAACTGAGAATGGGGAACTGGTGGCCCGTCGCTACCGGGTCGCACCCCCCGCGGGTGCGTGGATTGAAACCGTCAAAGGCCTCCGGTGCTATCTCCTCGTAAGCAGTCGCACCCCCCGCGGGTGCGTGGATTGAAACTGACAGGGTTTCATCGTTCCGGGCCAGGCCATAAAGTCGCACCCCCCGCGGGTGCGTGGATTGAAACCTTTCTGCCTTGTCGCCGGCTCGCGTTTTATTTGGTCGCACCCCCCGCGGGTGCGTGGATTGAAACTTCCTTATCTGGCCCCCTGTCCCATTTATTACTTGGTCGCACCCCCCGCGGGTGCGTGGATTGAAACAGATACTTAATTTTATCTTTGTTGGTCATAGTTGCGTCGCACCCCCCGCGGGTGCGTGGATTGAAACGAGTGAGGAAGGACGAGTGCTTAGACCTGCCGGGTCGCACCCCCCGCGGGTGCGTGGATTGAAACCATAACAGATTGAAGCTATGTCAGCAACGAGCTGAATGTCGCACCCCCCGCGGGTGCGTGGATTGAAACCTCATAGGCCGTCAGCCAACCCTGCAGATGCTCGTCGCACCCCCCGCGGGTGCGTGGATTGAAACCCCAAACACTTCGCACAGGGCCAAAATATTACTGAGTCGCACCCCCCGCGGGTGCGTGGATTGAAACAAATTCACCCCTTTACGCCACGCCCAGTTGATTAGGTCGCACCCCCCGCGGGTGCGTGGATTGAAACTTTAGGCCGTATTTAACTTTGTTTGCCATCTTTTGTCGCACCCCCCGCGGGTGCGTGGATTGAAACTCTTGCTGCTTGTCCCTGCGCTGCACCGGTCTGCGTCGCACCCCCCGCGGGTGCGTGGATTGAAACATGTCTGGGAAATACATGCCTTCGCTTGTCGTAAAGTCGCACCCCCCGCGGGTGCGTGGATTGAAACTACTACGTCCTGAGAATATTCGGCCAGGCCCTTTGGTCGCACCCCCCGCGGGTGCGTGGATTGAAACAGTTAAATTAATATCTTGATTCATACATCACCCCGTCGCACCCCCCGCGGGTGCGTGGATTGAAACCTGGGCTGCGTTAGGCGTGTCCCAGGTACGTGGTGTCGCACCCCCCGCGGGTGCGTGGATTGAAACTAATTGCTCTCGGTATCCGTTTGGTTCACGCATGTCGCACCCCCCGCGGGTGCGTGGATTGAAACCGGGTTTTCACAGGTAAGATGCGCAGGGTGACAGAGTCGCACCCCCCGCGGGTGCGTGGATTGAAACCATAAGATACTGCTCCACTAGATTCAGTTACAACGGTCGCACCCCCCGCGGGTGCGTGGATTGAAACTCGTCCACCGTCCCCCGGGCAGTCAAAAATATGTTTGGTCGCACCCCCCGCGGGTGCGTGGATTGAAACTGCCCACCGACTTTAGGCCGCACAAAACAACAGTTTGTCGCACCCCCCGCGGGTGCGTGGATTGAAACCTATGCTATCTTGATTATGACCAATACAATGTGCGTCGCACCCCCCGCGGGTGCGTGGATTGAAACATGGAACGCAATCATGGTTCATTTTAACCGAAAAAGTCGCACCCCCCGCGGGTGCGTGGATTGAAATTGTTAAATTGCCCCCCTATCTTCAACCGCAACGGTTAACCCCACAGGTACCACCGTATTGGAAAAGGCATCTTTTTAGTGAGAATTATTTACGATTTACCTTCTTTTTGGCAACATGTGTTTGACAAGATAAAAATTATCTATAAAATGTATGTAGCCGTTGATATTGCACAAAAATGTGCACGAAGGAGGATCTATTTGTGTATAAAGATGACTTGCTCAATCCTACCCTGGCCAAAATTTTGAAATCTTTCAAGCTAGATAAGAATTACCTTCGTGGGGAAGGAAATTATTTAATAGATGAGGAAGGCAATCGCTATCTTGACTTTATAGCGCAGTTTGGGGCGGTTCCCTTTGGTTATAACCCGTCCATTGTTTGGCAGGCACTGGATCAAGTTAGGGAAAATCAGATTCCCAGTCTGGTGCAACCATCCCTTCCCGGGGAAGCACTACGTTTGGCGAATATGCTGGCGGAACTGTCTCCTGGTGAACTTTGTTATTCTACTTTTTGTCAAAGTGGAGCGGAAGCGGTAGAAGCTGCCATTAAGCTGGCGCGTTCAGCAACGGGACGGCGTACCATAGTTTCCGCCTACCGTAGTTTTCATGGTAAAACTTTGGGGGCTTTATCAGCCACAGGCCGGGAGGTATACCAGACTCCATTTGGTGCCCCGGTACCCGGGTTTACTCACATACCTTTCAATGATATTGAGGCATTAGAAAACATTCTTCAGGATCAGGGAGACGATATAGCCGGTTTTATAGTTGAGCCGGTTCAAGGAGAAGGGGGCATGATCCCGGCCGAACCAGGTTATTTACGTGAGGTCCAGAGGCTATGCAATCAATATGGCGTGGTTTTTATTTTAGATGAAATACAGACCGGCTTGGGAAGAACCGGTTATTTGTTTGCCTGTGAAAAGGAAGGGGTAGAGCCGGATATATTGCTTCTGGCTAAAGCCTTAGGAGGAGGAATGATTCCCCTGGGGGTATGTTTGAGCTCGCCCCGGGTATATAATGATGATTTTGGTTCATTACACAGTTCTACATTTGCTAATAATAACCTGAGCTGTGCAGTGGGCTGTGCCGTTTTGGAAGAATTAATTCGGGATGATCGCCGGCTAATACGGGAGGTTAAAGAAAAAGGAGAATATCTCTTGAACCGGGCTCGGGAGCTAGGAGAAAGATATCCGGATATAATTAAAGAGGTACGGGGTCAAGGCTTAATGGTGGGCATGGAATTCTATGAAATGAAGGATTGTGGTTCTTTTGATATGTCGTATCTGGTGGATCAGGGGGCGTTTACTGCCTTATTAGCCGGATACCTCCTCAATGTTTATCAGATCCGGTTGGCCCCATTTTTGAATAACCCCATGACCGTAAGATTAGAACCTACCCTGACTATAACCCATGAGGAAATAGATTATATGATGGATAGCCTGGAGACGGTATGCCAGATTCTTTCCCAGCGAGATTATGCCTGGTTATATCGTTATCTTATTGGTGACTGTTCTCGTCCGGAAAAGATTACAGATTATCGCCCGACTAGCCGTCAGGTACTTTCTTCGCCGTTGAAACCACAAGAAGAGGTTAACCATAAGTTTGCTTTTATTATCCATTATCCGGCCCCTGAAGATATAGTCGCTAATAACCCGTCTTTTAAGGTTTTAAGTCGTTCCCAGCTCTATGACTTTTTAAAATGGCAAAGTTCAATTACTGAGCCCGGGATTGTATGTCATTTGCCGGCCCTCAGATCTAAAACTGGTATCGCAGCCGAGGGTTGGCTGATCGGGGTACCATTTGGCGCGAGAGAAATTATGTCTTTGCCCCGGGAAGAAGTTGTGGATGTAATTACGAAAGCAGTAGATATGGGACGTGATTTAGGAGCAGGTATAGTAGGCCTAGGGGCTTTAACCTCAGTAGTTACCCGAGGGGGAAGATCAGTTATAGGAAGAGATGTAGCTATTACTAGTGGGAATAGCTTTACTACCCTTATGGCGATGGAAGCGTTGTTCCTGGGAGCGGAGAAGATGCATATAAATCCAGGTGAAGCTAGTGGTGCTGTAGTAGGAGCTACTGGTTCTATTGGAAGAGCCTGCGCTCTTATCATGTCGGAAAGACTGGAGGACATAACCCTGTTAGGTAATCCCCAGCATGTAAACAGTAGTAAACACCGGTTAAGATCACTAGTTGGGGATATGCTTTTGTATGCCCACCAAAGGTGGGAGGCCGGGGAAACTACCGGGCTGGCCAACTGGATGGTAAAGGTATGGAGGATGCTAGGGCAAGAGTCCAATTCCCAAGCTGGGCAACTAAGAGATCAACTTAAGGCCGGAAAAGATATGTCTCTGGAATTCATACAGAACATTGCTGGGGTATTAAAGATTAATTGTCCAGTACAGGTAAGCCTGGATATAAGGGCAACATTACTTCAATGTCAATTAGTGGTAGCTGCCAGTAATTCGCCTGATTATTTAATTTATCCGGAATACCTGTCCCCGGGAACAGTAATATGTGATGTGGCTCGTCCTGCGGATGTATCATCAGAGGTATACCATCGACGGGATGATGTTTTAGTCCTTGAAGGAGGATTGGTTCAGTACCCGGATAATATCCGCTTTGGACCTAATCTGGGCTACCGGGATGGTGTTAATCTGGCCTGTTTGTCTGAAACTATACTACTGGCTTTGGAAGGAGACTTTAGGGACTATAGCATTGGTATGAAGCTGCCCTTGGAGACGATTCAATATCTGCGTCAACTAGGAAAAAAACATGGTTTTAGTCTAGCGGGACTGGTTATGGGAAGTCAGGAAATAACTGATGAAGATATTGAAACCATTTACCAGAATTCGCTGCGACTTAATAAAGCCCAAAACTTGTAAAAGTCGGTATAAGTACCGGGGAGAGTAAGTAATCTTTTCCCGGCTTTTTCTTATTATTATTTAACATAACAACCTGGTTATTAGTTATAAGTACTAAGGATATTTAAAGGGTCAATTACTGGGATGCATTTGTAATTGATAGAATAGTATATCTTTCGGTAATATTGTGGGTTATAGGTGTAATAACTGCTAAGTCGGGAGAATATAGTTGCATTTTGGCAGGACTTGCACTTCCTGGTCAATAATCTATACAATAGTGGTTAAGGTGATAGTCTAAAGGGGGATAAGCATGGAAACAACCGATATTACCATAAAAAAAGATGGTAAATGGTATTTTAAAAATGCCGAGATGTTTAGACGCAATATAGTCAATGTTTTAGCTACCCATTTGGAACGTAAAGAGGATGGAATTTATATTATTCGATTGGGTCAGGATACCAGCGAAATCCATGTGGAAGATGTACCTTTTCTGGCTCAGGGTATAGTAGAAAACGAAGACGGCTCTCTAGTTCTGGTTTTCCATGATTTGCAGGAACTTCCCTTAGAAAATGAAGTGCGTCTTTACTTAAAAGGTGATGTACCTTATATAACTTTTCGCTGGGAGGCGGATACTCGCTTAAGTCGTGGTGTCTATTGGAAGCTGAGTGATCTGTTTGAATTCCGGGGGGACGAAATATATATTATTCCGCCCCAGGTAAAAGTCCGTAATTAATCTAATATATAGATAAAAGGAGTTGCTAGTATGGGGCCTAAAATAATAACCGATACATCCTGTGACCTACCCGATAAGGTACTGGATCAGTATGGTATTGAGATGATCCCCCTGCGAGTAACTTTTGAAAATGGGGAAACTTATCGCGATCGATTTGATCTACCACCAGAGGTTTTTGTAAAGAAAATGGCGGCTTTTAAAACCCTGCCCAAAACAGCGGCTCCAGATCCAGTATCCTTTGCTAAATGCTTTGAGCGTGGTCTACGAGAAAAAGGAGAGGTTATATTTATTAGTCTTTCTTCGGGTCTAAGCAGTACTTATAATACAGCTCTGCTGGCAGCAAATATGTTGGATACCGGTAAAGTAAAAGTTTTTGATACCTTAAATGCCTCATTGGGAACGGGAATTATGGCGGTCCGGGCTGCACAAATGGCAGCGCAGGGGATGCCTATTGATTCTATCACCCCTTGTTTAGAAACAATACGGCATAAATCTTTAAATATATTTACATTAGATACTTTGGAAAATGTAGTAAAAGGTGGTAGGTTAAACCCGATTGAGGGTTTAGCTGGCAATCTTCTTAATATTAAACCTATTTTACGTGGTGATGAGAGCGGAAAACCGGAAGTTATTGAGAAGGTACGGGGCCGAAAGAGAGCTATAACCCATATGGTGGATATTATTAGTGAAAAGTTTACTAAACCGCTAGCCGACCAAATAGTGGGCATAAGCCACGTAAATTGTGGGGCTGATGCCCATCTACTAGCCGAAAAAATTGAATCGTGCTATCATCCGGATACTATTTGGGTTTCCGAAATGAGTGCTACTATAGGCACTTATGCTGGTGAAGGGGCTCTTATGATCAATGTGTAGCTTACAGGTGGCCGAGGTGAGGTGGCCGGAAATAGTTTTCCCCGATCCGTAACGCTTCCTGTAAGGATTCCAGCATAGAGGCTTTATCCTGGGGGATCACCCCGTTTACGTCCCAGTAATTCGATACATGATCACTTAATACTACACTACCTAGGCACTCCAGGTTTTCAATGAAGGTGTATACTTCTTGCAAAGCCTGATGGGGGCTTAACAGTCTGAATTTACCTTGGGTGTAATCTTCATATAGTGGTGTTCCAGGCATAGGAACAAAGGTTCTCATACGGATAAAATCCGGGCTAAAGGCACTGAGGGTTCGAGCACTATTAATAGCATGTTCCCGACTTCTTGCAGTACCAGCAATACCTACCAGGTAATACTCACTAGTTTCAATACCTGCTTCTTTTAATTTGCTACCTGCTTCGATTATTTCCTGGGAAGTAGTTCCTTTCTTAATGTGAAGTAAAGTTTCGTCATCGCCGCTTTCCATACCAGTATGAACCCTGGTTAACCCTGCTTCTTTAAGAGTGATTAGATCCGGGAGGGTTTTTTTGTTTACAAAGCGGGCCGAGCCGTAAACAGTGATGCGTTTTAGGTGGGGGAATAAACGGTAGGCATAAGAAAATATTTCTACCAGTTGAGGAGTTTTCATTATAATGGTGTTACCATCTGGGAAAAAAATAGAGGTAATAAAATCTCCGTAATAGTTTTTGGCCATCAGTAAATCTTCTTTAATTTCCGTGATACTGCGCAAGCGAAAGGTAGTACCTTTGTACATGCTGCAAAAAGTACATTTATTGTGTGGACAGCCGATGGTAGCTTGTATCAAAAGACTATTTGCTTCACTAGGTGGACGGTAAACAGTTCCCTCGTAACGCACCAAATTACCCCCTTTTTTTTATAGCCTATCAAATAATAAAAGGAAAGGGAAGAAGTTGAAAAATACCAGCAGTAGAAAAAGCCGTTCTTTTATCCAGCAATAAATTAAATTAAAATAAGTACAAAAAATGGTTATTTCTACCGCTGCTAGGGGTGGGGATTTATGTCGGTGAAGGTTCTTATTGTTGATGATGATGAGCGAGAACGGATAGTCCTTCGCTATGTAATTGAGCAGATAAACGATTTAACGATCGTGGGAGAAGCTGTTCATGGTTTGGAAGCATTGATGCTTTGCCAGGAAAAAAAAGTTGATCTGGTGTTTTTGGATATTACTATGCCGGAGATGGGGGGGATGGAAACAGCCCGTAAACTGCAGGATTTAAAAGACGAACCTCTTTTTGCGTTTGTTACCGTTAAGCAGGATATGGCAGTAGAAGCATTCGAGTTAGGAGCACTAGATTATATTCTTAAACCCATAGACCAACAGCGTATAGAAAAGACCATCCAACGAGCCAAAAGACAGATAGCCCATAGAGATATTATTGATGAAATCGTACGCAACCGCCTAAAAGAGCGAATAGATTTCGTGCTGGAAAAATACAAGGATCATGATCCTTATACTAATAAATTACCGATAAGGGAAAAGGGCAAAATAACCTTGCTTAATCATGAAGATATTATTTATTGTGAGAGTCAGGGTAAAAAGGTTTTGATTTGCACTGTGGATAATGAAGATTATCTCAGTAACTATACTCTTAACGAATTAGAGTCACGTCTAAACGATTACTGTTTTTTTAGGGCTCATCAGGCTTTCATTGTTAACTTGAATTATGTCAAAGAGATTATTAACTTTGGTGAAGGGTCATATGTATTACATCTAAATCGGGGTAACAAGAATATTATGTTAAGCCGAGCCCGGGCAAAAACCTTACGACAGAAATTGGGAATTCAATGATGTTATCATGAAAATTAGACTATGCATACCATAAAAACGATTAAACATACTATAGGTAACAGCTTGTTAAGATGAAAAAATAGTACTTGGCAGGACGATAATACCGGATTAAAGCCCCTTCCCAAAGGGGCTTTAATCCGGTATTATTTGTTTCTTTAATGCCAGGCCATAAATTTGTTATATAAGTAACAAGGGACTACAATCTATCCGGTGATTACAACCAAACATTACAAATATAGAGAAATAAATCACAAAATGGGTTATAGTGAAACTAAGTTACAGAACGTATATTCTAAGTTAGAGAGGAGGAGTGGATTAGTTTAATAGGCTCGTTGGGATATCGGGTGGCATCCAAGGGGCTTTTTAGCGGATAAAAATTAAGTGCAGGTACTGGTGTTACCAGCTAACGGACGGGGGGAATGCTCATGATACCATTCTGTAGGCTCGAAAGGTATGAGGGTAATGAGCCATTGTTTGAATTGGTTATGATGTCCATTGTGTCCAGCTATGTAGGAGAACCACTTCACATCCATGCTGAAGGATTGCGGGGTACTGGAAAGACTACCATTATGCGTGCGGCCCGGGGAATTCTGCCCAGTATAACCCGAATTAAGGGATGTATTTATAACTGTGACCCGGAAAACCCGCATTGCCCGCACCATAAGGGACTTAATAAAGAGGAAATTCAGCGGCTAGGGGTGGAGGAAATTCCCATGCCTTACCTGGAAATTTCCCATTCGGCCAAAGTAGGAACAGTGGCCGGAAGCATTGATTTAGCACGCCTTACTGACCATCTTCATCCCGAAGCCCGGTTGCTGCCGGGTATCATTCCTCAGGCCCACCGTGGGATTATTTTTATTGATGAGATCAATCGTTTAGCAGATACTTCTCCAGAAATTACCGACATATTACTGGATGTTATGGGTAACAAGCCCGGACATCTTCAGATTGAGGAAGCCGGCCTGCCTGTGGTGGAAATTCCTGTCAGCGTATCGGTGTGGGCGGCATCCAATCCAGATGAAGATCCGGGACCACTAGAAGAAATCCGGCGCCAGTTGTCTGACCGTTTTGACATGGTATGTTATATGGGAAGACCAGATTCAGTAGACATTTTGGCTCAGATGCTTAAAGAAAATTCCCACGCTCATAAGATTAAGCGGGGCCGGGAAACAACTATCGATGAAGGTGCTGAAATCGGCAATGATGCTTATCGTCAGAATATAATCAAGTGGGCTAAGAACTATGAAAAGGCTGATTTACCTGATTTTCTGCGTAACTTTATTGCCCGTCTCTATATTAAGCATAACTTAGAAAGTATTCGTGCCATAGAGGCGATGCAGCAGGGAGCAGTTTTACACAGTGTTCTGCGTGGCCATGATAAAGTACTTATTAATGATGTTACCGATATGATTCCTCTGGTGCTAAAACACCGGGTGGATGGTGATACCTTGGTGCGTATGATTAACGATGTGGATGCGAGAGCATCTAAGGATAGCATTTTGAGTTTTAAGAGCCGGAAAAATAAAAGCAAGAAAGGCGATGAACCTGATTATTTTCAAAACAATGCCCGCCCTTTGAAGGATATGGGTCGCAATGAACTAATAAATACAGAGAAAACCTTGACCCCCAGCGATTATTAATTGGAAGGGGGTATTTTTGTGTTAGGGGAAAAAACTAATGTTGATAAAGCAGCATCGGTAGGTAATTATTTAAATCTTTACTTTGGGCAGAACCAGGGTGTTCGCCTAGGGGAAAGTATAGTAGTAAGCCGGAAAGCTCATGCTAGAATGCCGGAAAAAAGAGTAAAGGGTCAGATTAAGATTCTTCTTAATCGGGATGCGGGGAAAACTTTTCTCGATTTTGTTGATAATGATCAGGTAGTGCACATTGATTGCTATCACAAGCCGGGTGGTATAGACCCACGCGCTGTGGCCCGGGCTATTTTCTGGGGTTTGGACCGGTGTTTCTTAGAAAGGGATCCCCAGTTGCAGTATGCAGAAGAGCAACGCTTTAAAATGGTTAGTGAATACCTAAATAAGATCTTCGTAACCACTAACCTGGGCAAAGGTACAGTATATGACCTTTTTCAAGGGGTAGTACATCCTTTTAGTGAAGGTCAAGAGGGCTGGGATCATGTACACATATTAGCTCGTTTAAACCGGGAAGAATATTATCTGGTCTATATAATTGCCGAAGCAGTAGAGGAAGTAGTGCTGGCTTCAGATGTTAAACTGGCTAAAGTAAGGAATATTGTGCATGGCAATCAGAAACAAGTTGAGGAAAGCTTTGCAGGTTATATTAAGTTGCCCTGGAAGAACTTTAAAGGCCAGCATGCGGCTCATCTGCCCGAGAAGGAAAATGTAAACCAGTTGATTTTAAAACTGGCCGAAAAGTTTGGTGGGGTGGATGAAATCGAAGAATTTATGGAGAGTTATTCTACTAATATATTTAAGCGTAAAGGAATCGAACAGCAAAAGAAGAAATGGGGTGATATAGAACACTATATTGAACAGTTAGAAGAATTAGGACTGTTAAAAAAGACCCCGGTGGGAATGATATTAACTAAACGGGGATTTGCCTTAAAGGAGTTTGTCATCAATCATAAGTGCGAATTGGAGACTGAGATTCGCCGTAATCTGCGCAAAATGCCGGCCGGAGGCACTAGACGTTTTCGCAAAATGGGCAAAGTAGACCGTAGGACGAGTTATGTTCAATTTACTAATCGTAATCGTACCATTAATAATTCAGATAAAAACTGGTCCGGTGACCTGGCTGTACCGGAAACGATCGTGCAGGCCAAAATCAACTCCTTTTTAAGAGGTGATGAATATTTTAATATCAAGCGGGAAGATCTTCACTATTATGATAAAAAGAATTATGTTCCGGTAGATGTTTGCCTGTTAATTGATGCTAGCGGGAGTATGGCCGGTGATAAACGGCAGGCTGCCTGTTATTTGGCGGAACATTTATTATTAACGGGTAAAGAAAAGGTAGCTGTGGTAATATTCCAAGAACGTAGCAGCCGGGTGGTAGTACCTTTTACTCGTAACCAGCAAATATTAAAGCAGGGATTAGCCACTATTAGTCCAGCCGGGCTTACCCCTATGGCGGATGGGATTATGACTGCAGTAAAACTAGTAAAGAGTACCAGGACTAGAAATCCTCTTATGGTTATGATAACCGATGGGATACCTAATACTTCTCTATGGACCATGGATGCGAAAGTGGATGCCCTTAAAGCAGCTTCCCACATTGCTGAAAATAAAATCCGATTTATTTGTATTGGGGTCGAATCTAATCGTTTCTACCTTGAAAAATTGGCTGACCAGGCTGATGGTGTTCTGTATATGGTTGATGATTTAAATAAAGATAATCTTATTAATATTGTTCGAGCGGAAAAGAAATCTATGTTGGACGGGGGCAGGAGAATGGCTTAGATTAACCATCAATCCTACCGGGTCTTAGTTATTGACATTATTTTTATAAGTTTTACAATGGAATTTAGGGATTGAACGTGGAAAAGCAAATTCGTAGTTTGCTTTAATAACTCCTCCTTCATATGAGCACAGGGTGTGCTCTTTTTTTTGTTATTGATTTGTAATTTATTAGTCATAATTTATGTGCCTCGGGCGTAATTTTTAAAAGGTAGAATTAGGGGAGGCATGAAATTATGACCAAAAAAGTAGTTATAGCTGTTACAGCAGTTGTTTTGGCAATTTGTCTTATCAGTGGAGGATGTTTTCCGGCTGGAAATCGTGAACCGGCGACTACCTGGAAAGACCTGGTAGATCTTCTCCCTGAAAAGGACAAGGATCAGTCAGGTGGTAATGATTCTATTAAGAATTTACCGGAGAAAGAACCGCCGGAAGTAAAAGAGACTATATCAGTGCAGCTTTATTTTGCCGGGTCAAGTGGACAGAGTTTGCTGGCAGAAGATCGGGTTATATCTAAGCAAGAAGGTATTGCTCGCTCTACTTTGCAAGAACTTTTTAAAGGGCCGTCTATGAAGGAGCATTTGACGGTGGTTCCGGCCGGAACCAAGTTGAAAGACATAAATATTAAATCAGACGGATTGTGCATTGTTGATTTAAGTAAAGAGGCCTGCCGGGTGGAAAATCAACAGCAAGAAGAACTGATGGTGTATGCGATTGCCAATACTTTGGGGCAATTTTCTACTGTAAAAGAAGTAGTCTTCATGATAGATGGTGCTCCAGTAAGCCAGATAGGAGGATATCTGGATCTCTCCCGACCGATTAAACCCGATTATAATATGTAGCGGATAACTATCTTAACGGGGTTTAATTTGCTTAGTTTTGATGCATATTCAGGGCGGCCAGGTGGTTAATTTTAACCTCTGGTCGTTTTTTCTTTTTATACTATATGGGACCATATGGGCTTTTTCCTTGTTATACATAAGAAAAAGAGCGGTTCTGATGAACACTATGGAAGGAATAAGACGGGTTGCGTAGAAGTGAACAGCGGGGTGGAGGTATGAAGGATAATTAAAATGGGTACCCTGATTTCTAACCTTCGATCTCTGACCTAGGCCAGTCTTGTTTTATGGAATATATCTAACAAAAGTGGTACATTAATTAGTGATGTTTTTATGAGTATGAGGTGAATGGTATGAACGACAGACCCATAGGGGTTTTTGATTCTGGGGTCGGGGGGCTGACTGTAGTGAGATCTATGTTGCAATATCTCCCCGACGAAGGTTTTATATATTTTGGGGATACTGCCCATGTACCCTACGGTAATAAAACTGAAGAGCAGTTATTAAGGTATGCCCATAATATTATTTCTTATCTTATTAGCCGGGGGGTAAAGGCTATTCTGGTCGCCTGTGGTACCCATTCTTCTGTGACTATGCCCTTGGTGCAAGATCAATTTCCCCTGCCGCTCTTAGGAGTAGTTAAAGCAGGTGCTCGTACGGCAGCCCGGGTTACTTCAAATGGACGTATCGGAATTACTGCTACCCAGGCTACTATTAACAGCCGGGCTTATACTCGTGAATTGCAGTTTATCAACCATAAGTTTGAGGTTTTTGAAACGGCTTGCCCAAGTTTAGTACCTATGGTAGAAGTGGGCCAGCTTAGTGGAATAGAGGTGCGAAATGCAGTAGCTGCTTATATAGGCCCCCTGCTGGATAAAGGTATAGATACCCTGGTACTAGGGTGTACTCATTATCCTTTTTTAACACCGGTAATTAAGGACTTTGTGGGATCGGCGGTAACAGTGGTAGATCCTTCCTTGGAAACGGTGGAGGAGTTAAAATCTTTACTAGCTACTAGCGGGCTACTACACCAGGCGGAAACTGATAAAGAACCTTTGCGCGAATTTTATGTAAGTGGTGATGATCAGTCCTTTTACAGGGTGGGTAGACTTCTAATGGGAGATGTTATTAAGAAAGTAAACCACATTGATATTGATTAAGAGGAGATAGGGTTATGGGGAAGGTAGGATTTACCACTACAATTCCGGTAGAAATACTTTTTGCTGCGGGTAAAAGGCCGCTGGATTTGAATAATATTTTTATTACTTCGGAAAATGCTAAGCAATGGGTGGATGAAGCTGAAGAGGCTGGTTACCCGCGTAATACCTGCGGCTGGATAAAGGGTCTTTATTCTGTGGCGCTGGACCAGCAGTTAGATGCTCTTATAGCTGTTATGCAGGGGGATTGCAGCAATACCCAGGCCCTGATGGAGACTTTACAAATAAAAGGGGTTAAAACTATACCTTTTGCTTACCCATTTAATCGCCGTAAACAGGTATTAGTAAGCCACATACAGGAGATGATGGATGAATTTGGGGTAGACTTACCCCGGGTATTAGGTGTAAAGCGCGAACTAGATGAGGTGCGCCGTCTTTGCCGGGAAATAGATGAACTTACCTGGAAGGAAAACCTGGTCAGCGGCTTTGAAAACCATTACTATTTAGTATCTTCCAGTGATTTTAATGGTGACTATCAGGGGTTTGCCCGGGAAATGGATGCGTTTATTAAAAAGGTCCGCCAGCGAGAACCTTTTAAAGAAAAAGTACGTTTAGCCTATATCGGGGTTCCGCCTATATTTACTGATCTGTATGAAGTGGTAGGGTCCTTAGGGGCCAGGATAGTATATAACGAAGTTCAACGTCAGTTTTCTATGCCCTTTGATACTGCTGATATCTATGAACAGTATATTAGCTATACTTATCCATACGGAGCTTTCGCCCGCCTTAAGGATATGCAGGAACAAACCTGGCTTCGTCAGGTAGATGGAGTAATTCATTATACACAGACTTTTTGCTACCGCCAGATTGAGGATCTTATTTATCGGGAAGGGCTTAAGATACCTTTTCTTACCCTGGAGGGAGACAAGCCGGGGCGGGTGGATGCTCGCTCACGAATGCGCCTGGAGGCTTTTATAGGTATGATTAAAGCGGCGGGCCGAAGATAACAAAGCTTATAAAACTATTTTTAGCCATTAAGGCTGGCCAGAGATTTACTAATCTTTAAGGAAAAGAGGTTAGTGCCCGGTAGATGATTAAATTGGATAAAGAATAATGAGTCAGGTGATAGGTTAATGATAGGTATAGATTTAGGGTCAAGAAGTGTAAAAATTGTACAAATGCAAGCAGGAAAAATAGTATCTTCCCGAATAGAAGATACTATTACCTTTTATCGCCATTATGGAAGGTCTGGATCTGGGGGACTCTATTTAAATCTAAAGGACCTGGGAATGGAAAATGATCGTATTGTAGCTACTGGTTATGGCAAGGTTACTTTACCGGTGGAAAATGCCCTGCAGATACCGGAAATTCAGGCTCATGTTGCGGGGGCGGCCTTTCAAAGTGGGCAGTCCGATTTTACCCTGCTGGATATTGGGGGGCAGGACACCAAGGTAGTACAGGTGCGTAATGGTTATGGGGTTGATTTTATGACAAATGATCGCTGTGCTGCCAGTTCGGGAAGGTACCTGGAAAACATGGCAGCAGTACTAGGAATCAGCTTGGAAGAAATGGCCTCTTATAGTCAGGACCCGGCTGAATTGAATGCTACCTGTGCAATATTTGGGGAGACGGAAATAATTGCCCGCATCGTAGAAGGATGTTCTACCCCTAGCCTGGCGGCCGGGGTTAATTATGCTTTATACCGAAGGGTATCTAGTATGGTAAAAAAACTGATTAGCCCAATTATTGTTCTGGCCGGAGGGGTGGCTCGAAACCAGGCTTTTAAAGAGATCGTGGCCCGGGAGACGGGGCGAAAGGTGTTAGTAGTTGCCGAACCGCAGTTAAACGGGGCTATTGGGTGTTGTGTATACGGGGAGGGGATATGATGCAGTTGACCGTGGTAGGATGCTGGTCTCCTTTTCCTAAAATGGGGGAGGCTTGTTCCGGGTATTTAATTGAAAGCCAAACGACTCGCCTGCTGCTGGATTGTGGCCATTCTGTTTTTTCCGAACTGCAGCGTTATACTAACATCAATGATTTGGATGCGGTATTTATTAGTCATTTTCATCCTGATCATTCGGTTGATTTATATGCTATTCGTCATGCCATCCGGGGTTTGCGTTTCCTGGGTAAAAGGAAGCAGCCACTAAAAATATTTATACCATCGACTCCCGAGCAGGATTATCAGTACTGGAGGGGGGTTAATGAAGTAGAGGTAATTACTATTGAGCATGGACTACAGACAAAAGTAGGCGATTTAGAATTGCAGTTTTGTCGTGCTAAACATCCCTTAGAGACGTATGGGGTACGTATTGACGAGGCTGGTAAGAGCCTTTTTTATTCGGCTGATACAGCATTAAATGATGAGATGATTCGTATATCGCATGGCTGCCGGTTATTATTAGCGGAGACCACCTTATTGAAAACAGACAGCGAGTATGCTGCTCAGACTGGACATCTTACTACTGCCCAGACTGGGAACTGGGCAGAGATGGCCCAGGTAGGAAGGCTGGTAGCTACCCATATATGGCCTGATTACCGGCTTGAACAGATAGAACAGGAGATACGCACTACTTACCAGGGTAAGCTGGATATAGCCGGCAGCGGGCTTACGATAAGCTTTTAAGCAGGCGCGGGAGGATTTACCATGCGGGAGATTAATATTAAGGTTATCCAACAGGTAGTGGAAGAGGCAGTAATAGAAGCTAATATCCATTTACCCGTAGATATTTTAAATAGGATAAAGGAATGCTTAAAGACCGAATCCTCAGGGCGAGGGCGGCACTTTCTCCAGATAATTTTGGATAATGCCAAAATAGCAGAGGCAGATAATATGGCTTTATGCCAGGATACTGGGCTGGCGGTAGTTATCATGGAGATTGGACAGGAAGTACACCTGGTAGGAGGAAACCTAGAGGATGCTGTTAATCAGGGAATTAGAGATGGTTACCGGCGGGGGTACTTCCGTAATTCGGTGGTTAATGATCCTTTTATCCGGGTAAATACCGGTGATAATACCCCGGCTATTATACATACGGAGATCACCACGGGAGAGCAGGTGAAAATCACAGTATTTCCTAAGGGGGCTGGAAGCGAAAATATGGGACGGTTGACCATGCTAAAACCTGCTCAGGGAGTAAAAGGAGTCCGGGATTTTGTTATAGAAACGGTTGAAACAGCCGGGGGAAATCCTTGTCCGCCCATTATTGTAGGGGTGGGAGTTGGTGGTAATATGGAAAAGGCTTCATTTTTGGCTAAAAAAGCATTATTAAGACCGGTGGGTGAATATCATCAGCGGGAGGATCTGGCAGCATTGGAACGTGAATGGCTGGACTCTATTAATGCTTTGGAAATAGGTCCCCAGGGCCTAGGCGGTAATACAACTGCTTTAGCGGTTCATATTGAAACCTTTCCTACCCATATTGCTAGCCTTCCAGTAGCGGTTAATCTCGGGTGTCACTGTACCCGACGCTGTACTATGGTTATATAATACGGGGGATTTACGATGAAGATTCTAAGAACTCCCCTGGTGGGGTATGATATAGAAGAATTGTCTGCTGGAGACTATGTGCTGGTACAGGGTACTGTTTATGCAGCTCGTGATGCTGCTCATAAGCGTATGGTGGAAGGATTGGATAAAGGCCTGCCCCTGCCGTTTGAAATCGAAGGACAGGTTATTTATTATGTAGGGCCCTGTCCGGCTCCTGCGGCTAAGATTATCGGATCGGCTGGTCCTACGACTAGCGGGAGAATAGATGCTTATGCACCTCGTTTGATCCAACTAGGACTTAAAGCCATGATAGGAAAAGGTGATCGCAGCCTGGAAGTGGTAGAAAATATGCGAAAAAATAAAGCAGTTTACCTGGCTGCGGCTGGTGGTGCCGGAGCCTATTTAGCCCGGCATATAGCAGCGGCAGAAACAGTTGCTTATCCTGAGCTGGGACCAGAGGCTTTATTAAAATTAGAAGTTAGGGATTTTCCCTGTATTGTAGCTATCGACGCCCGGGGTAATAGCCTGTACCATTCAGCCCGGGGCCGGGAGTAATATTAGGAGGTGTTTGGATGGGCAGACCTCATGATAGACAGAATGACCAGATGAGGCCCGTAAAGATTATTCCAGGTTTTTTAAAATATCCTCAGGGTTCGGTATTAATCGAATGCGGGGATACCAGGGTTATTTGCTCGGCCACTGTAGAAGAAAAGGTCCCGCCGTTTCTAAGGGGAACCGGAAACGGTTGGGTAACTGCTGAGTATTCTTTACTACCTGCGTCAACTGAAACCCGCACTACCCGCGAAGCCAGCCGGGGGAAGATCAGTGGGCGTACTTCAGAGATTCAGCGTTTAATCGGCCGTTCATTACGTGCGGTAGTTGATTTTGCAATGCTGGGTGAAAGAACGATTTGGATTGATTGTGATGTTATTCAGGCTGATGGGGGTACTAGGACTGCTTCCATTACAGGTAGTTTTGTAGCTATGTATCTGGCTCTTAGAAAGCTTAAAGATGAAGGAGTTATTAAGGGCTTACCGGTAAAAGATTTTGTAGCAGCTATCAGTGTTGGCATTGTGGAGGGTATTCCAGTTATAGATCTGGAATATATAGAGGATTCCAGTGCTGATGTGGATATGAATGTGGTTATGACTGGGGCAGGCGAATTTATAGAGATTCAGGGTACAGGAGAGGAAAGGCCTTTTAAAAGATCTGAATTAGAAGAACTTTTAAAATTAGCCGAAAAAGGTATACGGGAACTAGTCAGCCTGCAGAAGATTATACTGGAAGTGTAGACTATGAAAAGACAACTTTTATTGGCTACCCATAATCGCCATAAGGTTAAAGAATTACAGGATATGTTAAGGGATCTTAAAGTAGAGGTTATATCACTGGAAGATATTCCACCGCTTCCCCTGGTTGAGGAGGATGGACTTACTTTTAAGGAAAATGCCATAAAAAAAGCGGTTTTAACTGCCCGTGCCAGTGGTTTTATTTCTTTAGCGGATGATTCAGGCCTGGTGGTAGATGCACTGGCCGGGCAACCAGGTGTATATTCGGCCCGGTTTGCGGGGCCGGAGGCTAGCGATCAGGAGAATAACGCTAAACTTTTGCAGTTAATGAAAGATATACCTGATCATCAGCGTACCGCCCGCTTTACCTGTGTAATGGCGGTCAGCGATCCACAGGGAAAGGTAGAAACCGTGGCTGCCCATTGTGAGGGTAGTATTACCCGGGAGCCTTCTGGAAACCAGGGTTTTGGCTATGATCCACTTTTTATTCCGGAGGGCTATGGGATCAGCTTTGCCCAGCTTTCCCCGGATGAAAAAAATCGCATCAGTCACCGGGGGAAAGCTTTGCAAGCCGCCCGGCCGATTTTAAAAAGGATATTAGGCTAGAGACCGGGTTATTAAATTAAAGTGACACGGATATTTTTATCAGGATTCTTTGAGGAGGGAAGCTATTTTGCGTATTGCGATTATCGGTGATACCCATGGAAAATTGGAACCGGTGCAGTGCGCTATTAAAAAAGCTGCCGCCGATTACATATTTTTTACTGGAGATTACTATCGGGATGGAAAAAAGCTAGCTACCAGGTTGAAAATAGGCTATTACGGAGTGATAGGCAACTGTGATTCCCAAATATCCGGCCCGGAAGAAAAATTAATTAAATTGATGGGGCAAAGTTTTTACATGGTACATGGACACCAGTATGGGGTGAAGCATAATCTGCAATCTCTATATTATAGAGCTCAGGAACTAGAAGCAGATGTGGTGATCTTTGGACATACTCATGTTCCCCTTTGTCAGAATGTAGAGGGGCTATGGATGTTAAATCCGGGAAGTCCTGCCCGACCCCGTACTCCTGGAAAAGGTTCCTTTATAATCTTAGACTGTGAAAATGGCCGTTTATTGCCCCGGATTGAAGAATTGTAAATAAAAGCCTTGCCAGGAAAAGCTGCCATAAAATATAATCGGGTGTATAAGGTAGGAATGTGTAAGACCCTGGGGTTGGTTATCCAGGGGGGTAAAAGTTTCAGGCAGAGGACTACAACTGGACTAAACCCTAAAAAACCGCAGGGGGGAAAATAACATATTTTCTCCCCTTGTTTTATATTTAACCTGGCAGAATGACAGTGCATAGCAATGTTACTGGTGGGAAAGCTATTTTAAAAATCAGCTCATCATGGCCAGGAGGAAAATAAAAATGGATAGCCCAACAATAGTTAGTCGGGGTAATCTTTTAAGGGGGAAAACAATTGCCAACGGAATTCTGGAACAAGTTACCAAAGAGGCATGTGAAATAAAAAGCCGTGGTCTGGTTCCTTTCCTTATGACCATAGAAGTTGGCAAAGATCCGGCTACTGAGGTATATTTGGAATCCCAACGCCGGGTAGCCCGGAAAGCAGGAATAAATTATGAAACTATTAGCTTATCATCGAATACTTCCCAGGAACGTTTACTGAGCATTATTGCTAGCATTAACCGGGATAAAATTATTAATGGACTGATTGTTCATATGCCGCTTCCCGCCCATATAGATAATCGGTCTGTCCAGTGGAGTATTAACCCCAAAAAAGATGTAGAAGGTGTTACTCCCCATAACATTGGCCGGTTAGTTTTAGGAGGGGAAGGACTAGCCCCCTGTACGGCTCTGGCCATTGTGGAACTTATAAAGTCTACAGGAACAGACATACGAGGCCGGGAAGTGACCATAGTCGGATACAGTGATATTGTAGGTAAGCCTGCGGCTATCATGTTATTGAAGGAAGAGGCTACTGTATCGATTTGTCATTATGCTACTTATGAAAGAGGGCATCTGGAGCAACATGTTCGTGATGCGGAAATATTGGTGGTGGCAGTTGGAAAGCCCGGTTTAATTAAAGGAGAATGGATCCGGGAGGGAGCCATAGTAATTGATGCCGGAATTAATACAGTGGGCGGCCGATTGGTAGGTGATGTTGAGTACAATTCTGCCCGGGATAAGGCCTCCTACATTACTCCGGTACCGGGAGGTGTAGGAGTAGTAACGGTTGCTTATCTGATGAGAAATACAATTGAGGCCATGCACTGGCAATTAAGAGCCTAGCTATAGATAAGAGGAGGAATGGTATTGAAACGAACACCCTTGTATGAACAACATACCAGGTATGAAGGGAAAATGATTGATTTTGGGGGGTGGGAGCTGCCTGTACAATATCAGGGTATTATTAAGGAACACCTAATGGTTAGACAAAAGGCAGGTATCTTTGATGTATCTCATATGGGGGAAATAATGGTGACCGGCCCGGGATCAGAAGATTTTATCCGCTACCTGGTAACTAATGATATCAAGAAACTGGCCGATAATCAGATTCAGTATACTCTAATGTGCTACCCGGATGGTGGTGTGGTGGATGACTTACTGGTATACCGGTTTTCTAACCAGCAATACCTGCTGGTAGTTAATGCCGCCAATATGGACCAGGATTTAGCCTGGATTATGGAGCACACCCCGGACGGTATCAAGGTAGACAATGTATCTGATAACTATGCTCAACTAGCTGTTCAGGGTCCTTTAGCGGAAAAAATACTGCAAAAGATAAGTGACACCGATCTTTCCGCTATAAAATTCTTCTGGTTTAATCCCCGGGTGAAATTGGCGGAAATAGAATGTATAGTATCTCGCACCGGCTATACAGGAGAAGACGGGTTTGAGATCTATTTACAGCCGGACAAATCTGGGGATTTATGGGAGAAAATTCTGTTAGCCGGAGGGGACGACATTATGCCGGCCGGGTTAGGAGCCCGTGATACTTTGAGATTTGAGGCTAAATTGCCCCTTTATGGGCAGGAAATTGATCGTGATATTACTCCTTTAGAAGCAGGCTTGGGCTTTTTTGTTAAACTGGATAGTGGTGATTTTATCGGCAGAGAGGCTTTGCTTAAACAGAAAGAGGCCCATCCTGATCGCAGCCTGGTAGAATTTGAAATGGTAGGTAAGGGTATTCCACGTTCACACTATCAGGTGCAAAAAGACGGCCAGCCAATAGGCTGGGTCACTTCAGGAGCTCATTCCCCTACGTTTAATAAAAATATGGGTCTGGCCCTGATTAAGAGAGAGTATGCCCGGCCTGGTGAACAGTTTGATGTAATAATACGTGAAAAGCCAGTAAAGGCCTGTATAACCCAGGGTGCTTTTTACAAAAGGCCCCGATGAAAAAATGGAGGGATTAAAATGAATATACCTAAGGATTTAAAATATTCGACTGAGCATGAGTGGATTCGTTTAGAAGGGACTAGAGCCTATTTAGGCATCACCGATTTTGCCCAGCATAACCTGGGTGATATTGTTTATGTTGAGATCCCCGAAGTTGATAATGAAGTAGCCAATGGAGAATCAGTAGCGGTCATTGAATCAGTAAAAGCGGTATCGTCTGTATATACCCCTATGTCAGGAACTATAGCTGAGGCTAATGAAGACCTGGAATCCTCCCCGGAGTTATTAAATGAGGACCCTTATGAAAACTGGCTGGCAATTATAGAGGTGAGTAATCCTGATGAAATTGAAGATCTCATGTCATCTGAAGAATATGAGCGTTTTTGTAAAGAACAGGAGAATGCCTAGGAGGTAGGACATGAAGTTTACACCTAATCCACCGCCGGTGGTAGAGGATATGTTAAAAAGTATCGGGATGGGGGCTTTAGAAGATTTGTTTAGTGATATTCCCGATGCGGTTAAACTACAGCGTGATCTCAACCTTCCCACCGGCCAAAGTGAGATGGAAATCCGTGCAGGTATAAAAGCTCTGGTGGAACGTAACCTTACCGTAGAAAAATATCCATGCTTTCTGGGGGCAGGTGTTTATGATCATTATATCCCGGCTGCATTGGAACAAATGCTGCTAAGGTCCGAGTTTTATACATCTTACACTCCTTATCAGCCGGAAATTAGTCAGGGAATACTGCAATCAATTTTTGAATACCAAACTATGATCTGTCAATTAACCGGAATGGAGGCATCTAATGCCTCTGTATACGATGGGGGAACAGCCCTTGCTGAGGCCTGTACAATGGCCGGATTAAGCAGTAAAGTCAGGAAAATATTAGTTCCAGATACTATTCATCCCGAATATATTGAAATTCTAAAAACCTACTCTCTTTCTGGATTTACGGAAATTGTAATAGTGCCCGGTGCTAATGGGGTTATCGATACTGAAAAAATGGTGGATATGATTGACCGGGAAACTGCGGCGGTAGTGGTACAGCAGCCTAACTTCTTAGGGCTTTTAGAGGATATAAAACCGCTTGAGGAAGCTATCCACCGGGTACGGGGATTATTAATAATGGCTGTGGATCCTATCTCATTGGCTTTATTAAAATCTCCTCGAGAATGGGGAGCAGATATTGCGGTGGGTGAAGGACAGTCTCTAGGTAATTCTCTGAGCTTTGGGGGGCCTTACCTGGGGTTTTTTGCTACTAATACTAAGCTGATGAGAAAAATGCCTGGTAGAATTGTAGGACAAACTGTAGACCAGGAAGGTAACAGGGCTTATGTTTTAACCTTGCAGGCCCGTGAACAGCATATTCGCCGGGAAAAAGCCGGTTCTAATATATGTTCTAATCAGGCGTTGAATGCACTGGCTGCTACCATGTACCTGACTTTCATTGGTCGGGAAGGACTTAAACAGGTAGCTTTAAAATCCCACCAGTTAGCAGTTTATGCTCAGAATCAGTTACAAAAGGCCGGTTTATCTTTGCGATACCAGCATCCTTATTTCAGAGAGTTTCCAATAAGTATTAATGACCCGGCAGCCGCCAACCAAACGTTATTGGCACATGGTATTATAGGCGGTTACGAACTGGAAGATGCTATGCTGTTGGCATTTACAGAAAAACGAACCCGGTCGGAAGTTGACCAACTGGTGGCGGTATTAGGGGGTAAAACGGCATGAGCAAACTAATATTTGAAAAGAGCGTTCCAGGAAGCAATGGCTTTAACCTTCCCGTTGAAGATCTACCGGAAGTCGATCTAAGTCAGACTATTGGCCGGGAATATTTACGTACTGAAGGGGTACCACTGCCAGAGGTAAGCGAGGTAGAAGCAGTTCGACATTATACTGCTTTATCCAAGCAGGCTTATGGAGTAGATGACGGCCTCTATCCACTGGGGTCATGTACTATGAAATACAACCCCAAAGTCAGTGAGTGGGTTGCACGGGTGCCTGGGTTTACCCAGATACATCCTTACCAACCGGTAGATACCGTCCAGGGAGCCTTGCAGCTCATGTACGAAACCGAACAGATGTTATGTGAAATCGTTGGTATGGATCGTTTTACACTGCAACCGGCCGCCGGTGCTCATGGGGAAATGACTGGAGTAATGACAATAAAGGCTTACCACCAGCACCGCAACGATTTTAAGCGAACTAAAATGATGGTGCCGGACTCAGCTCATGGTACTAATCCGGCTACTGCCCATGTGGTAGGTTTTGACGTTGTGGAAATTAAATCAGATGAACGGGGTCTGGTAGACCTGGAAGATCTTAAGGCCAAAATGAATGATGAAGTAGCTGGTTTAATGCTTACTAATCCCAATACACTGGGCCTGTTTGAAGAGCATATCCAGCAGATAGCTACTATTGTGCATGATGGTGGAGGACTTCTTTATTATGATGGAGCTAACCTTAATGCCATTATGGGGGTAGCCCGGCCAGGTGATATGGGTTTTGATGTGGTTCATCTTAACCTGCATAAAACCTTTGCTACACCTCATGGGGGAGGTGGACCGGGATCAGGACCGGTAGGGGTTAAAAATAAACTAGCTGATTATTTACCTAAACCGGTAGTAGAAAAACAGGGAGATAAATATATACTACAGTATGATCGGCCCCTTTCTATAGGCAAGGTAAAGACTTTTTATGGTAATTTTGGGGTGGTAGTAAAAGCGTACACTTACTTGAAAGCCCTGGGTAAGGAAGGCATCAAAGAAGCCTGCCAGCACGCCGTGCTAAATGCTAACTATGTGCGAGAACACCTGAAAAAATATTATCATATACCCTTTGACCGTATCTGTAAGCACGAATTTGTAGCTACTGCCTTGCATCAGATGGAGCAAAATCACGTAACTACATTGGATATAGCCAAAAGACTTATGGATTATGGTTTTCATCCGCCCACTGTTTATTTTCCTCTCATTGTCCGGGAAGCTCTCATGATTGAGCCGACTGAAACCGAGAGCCGGGAGCGTTTAGATGAGTTTATTGCTGCTTTAAACAGTATAGCTAAGGAAGCCCAAGAAGAACCGGAATTGGTTACAGGTGCCCCTCATACTACCATAGTGAAAAGATTGGATGAAGTAAGAGCAGCCCGTCATCCCATTATTAAGTGGGAGGGAGTATAGTGCGAGATTTAATTATCATTGGCGGCGGCCCGGGAGGATACGTGGCCGCCATTCGTGCCGCCCAACTGGGGATGACTGTAACCCTAGTAGAAAAGGATAGTTTAGGCGGGACCTGTCTTAACCGGGGATGTATTCCTACCAAGGCTTATTACCGGAATGCCAGGATTCTTCATAACCTGCATGAGAGTGAAAAATTCAACATATCGGTGGATAATATAACTTTTCATATGGCAGGCGCACGGGATAGAAAAGATAGTATAGTTAATAATTTAGTAGCTGGAGTAGCTCGGATTTTAAAAGCCTACCAGGTAGAGGTTATTAAAGGTGAAGGGACCTTATTGAAAGAGGGTAAGGTCATAGTAAACGATCAGGAAATAGAGGCTAAGAATATCCTAATTGCAACTGGGTCAATGCCGGTGCGCTTACCTATAGAAGGCATCGAACTTCCCGGGGTAATCACCAGTGAAGATATTTTAGAGCTGTCTACCGTTCCAGATCGTATTGGTATTATTGGTGGGGGAGTTATCGGGCTGGAATTTGCCTGTATTTTTAACGAGTTTGGCAGCCAAGTTAATGTGTTTGAATATCAGCCCCGAATATTAAATGATTTGGATGAGGAAATCAGTAAGCGTATGACCGTTTATCTTAAAAAGCAGGGTATTAACCTCCACACCGGGGTATGTGTGGAAAATATCAGCCGTGCTAATGAAGAATTGTCGGTTTCCATTACGGGTAAAAAAAGAACTGACACTATTCCGGTGGATGTGGTGCTTATGGCAGGTGGACGCAGGCCCTGTACTGGTGGTTTAAACCTGGAAGGGATAGGAATTGCCTTGAATAAAAACGGCTGTATCGCTGTTAATGAGTATTTTCAAACAAATGTAGCGGGAATTTATGCTATTGGCGATGTAATCGGTGAACCTATGCTGGCTCATGTGGCCTCGGAAGAAGGGATAGTGGCTGTGGAGCATATGGTAGGTCAGGAAAGTCAGGTGCATTACCATGCAGTTCCCAGTACTATCTTTACCATTCCTGAGGTGGCTACTGTAGGCTTGAGTGAACAGGAGGCTAATAGCCAGGGGATAAACTATAAAGTGGGCCGTTTTCAATTTGCGGCCAACGGTAAGGCCATGACTCTCGGGGAAACGGATGGTTTGGTTAAAGTTATTGCTGATCGGGATAACACTATTATCGGGATGCATATTGTTGGTCCTCATGCTAGTGATTTGATCCTGGAAGGGGTACTCATGGTTAATAATCGCCTGAAAATAGAAGAGGTTATTAGAGCGATTCATCCTCATCCCACCTTAGGAGAGGCTCTAAAGGAAGCTATTCTGGATGTTAATGCAGAAGCCATCCACCTGGTCCCTAATCAGAGAAGATGATAAGCTAATTAATAGGCTAAGTATTTTAAAATCCCACTTCTAATTAACCAATTAAAAGGGGAAGTGAATTACAATCAGAGAAATCATAAACACCTGTAATAATCCTTACTTTAATTTGGCTTTAGAGGAATATGTTTTTACTTCTCTGGATCCGGAAGAAGAATGGTTTATTCTGTGGCAGAACCGGCCGGCTATTATAGTAGGTCGTAACCAGAATACTATAGAGGAAATCAATCAACAACTGGTTGAGGGAAAAAACATTAAAGTAGTTAGAAGAATTACTGGCGGTGGAGCTGTTTATCATGATCTGGGTAATCTAAACTTTACCTTTGTAGTTCGGGATCATTTAGGATCCGGATTTGATTTTGCCCATTTTACCCAACCGGTTGTTGCTGCCCTTGAAAAGATAGGAGTGCAGGCTGAGAATAATGGGCGTAATGATATCACTATACAAGGTAAAAAGTTTTCCGGCAATTCCCAGTATAGAGGTCGGGGACAATTGCTCCATCATGGTACCTTGCTTTTCTCTTCTAATCTGGAAGAGATGACTCGGGTTTTACAAGTTGATCAAGAAAAAATATCCTCTAAAGGGGTAAAATCAGTACGCAGCCGGGTAACTAATATTAGTGAGCACCTGGATAGACCTATTACGATTGACGATTTTAAAACGATTCTGGTCCAAACTATTCAAGAGGACACAGGACACCAGCCTGTTTATAATCTGACCGAAAAAGACCGTCAGGCTATAAAAAATCTGGTGGAGAAAAAATATGGGCTTTGGGAATGGAATTATGGTGTTTCTCCACCATTTAACCTGCAAAAACATGCCCGCTTTGATTGGGGAAGAATTGATCTGCGGTTAGATGTAAAAAAGGGGATTATTAATAACCTACATATCTTTGGTGACTTTTTTGCTAATCGGGATGTTGATGAGCTGAAACTTATCATTACCGGGGTACCTTATAATAGAAGAGGCCTGGAAAAAAGATTGGAATGTGTTAAAGTATCTGAATATTTACCCGGGTTTAGCAACCGGGAATTCATCGAACTGCTGCTTGGCTAAGGAAAGTTGAGGGTAGAGGGGATGGATTTAATACATATTAGTCAAAACACCTGGAAATTAGATTATCCTACTCTGGTAGGGGTATATATATTCGATGATGGTAGTTGTTTGCTGTTTGATAGTGGCCCGGGAGAAATATGGTCCCGAAGGACTCTTAAAATTCTGGTGCAGAAGAATTTAAAGCTATTTGCTTTAATGACTTCCCATTCTCATGCAGATCATTGTGGGGGTCACCAGTATTTGCAGCAGTCCACTGGCTGCGAGATCTGGTCATCCCGCCAGGAAAAAGCATTTTTAGAAAATCCGGAATTGCATCCATTTTGCCTGTATTCTGCCAGTCCTCTTAAGGCTTTGAAAAACAGGTATTTATTGGCGCCATCCTGCTCAGTATCCCGAATTGTTTCACCGGGACCTATTTCAGTAAAAGATAAACTTTTTCATATTGTTCCTCTGGCCGGACATAGTCCCGGCCAGTTAGGAATTATAACCCCTGATGAGGTATTCTTTGCTGGAGATGCTCTAATCTCTTTTGAAAATCTTAAAAATTTCCCTTTTCTCTATCTAAGTAATATTGATGATCAGCTGAAAACTTTAGCCTGGTTGGAGGAAGGAGACTTTCCCGCTGTGTATTTATCTCATGGTGGGTATGAAGAAAACGTTAAGGGACTTATTAAACAAAATAGGCAGATATTGGAAACTATGCTTCAGTATATATTATCGGTACTAGAAATCCGGCCTTCTAACCGGGAACAAATTGTCCAACAGGTAGTGAGACACTTCAAATTACCTATTAATCGTACCCAGTACTATCTTATTTCAGCCAGTATTTCAGCCTGTCTTTCTTATCTTTGTAATCATAGATGGGCCCGGGCTTATACCTGGGAAGGGCAAATGTTATTTGAAGCTTAAAGGTTTGTTAATATTGATCAAACGTAAAGCTTCGTCTAGGCTTTGCTTTTCCACCAGCACAGGGGCAAATAGGTCGCCCCTATCCCTGACCCGTGACAGGATGGTTGTAATCGTAAACTGGGACGGTTGAATTTGGGTTAGCTCATCCCACTCAAGAGGAGTGGATACCGGAGCACCGGGACGAGGTCGAACACTATAAGGAGCACTCAGAGTTTTCCCTTTTACATTTTGCAGGTAATCTATATAAACTCGGCCTTCTCTTTGTTTAACGCGGCGCTCGATAGTGGCTATATCTGGTAGTATTTCTACTACTATAGCGGCAATATGGCGGGCCAAGAGCCGTATTTGTTCATAGGTATAGCAGTTTTTGATGGGTACATAAATGTGCAATCCTTCTCCCCCGGAAGTTTTTAGCCAGCTTTTAAGCTTTAGACCGTCTAGCAGTTCTTTTAACACCCGGGTGATTTCTACTATCTCCTGGTAGGTGTTGCTCGGGGAAGGATCCAGATCGAAAACCACAAAATCAGGGTAATCAATCTTACCAGTTCTAGAAAGCCAGGGATGCATTTCTATACAGCCCTGATTGGCTAGCCAGGCTAGGGTTGGCATTTCTTCAACCAGAATAAATTCAATTTCCCGGTCAGAATCACTGGAATACCAGGGAAAGGTAGGAATCCATTCGGGAGTATGAGGAGGAGCATTTTTTTGGTAAAAACTTTTTCCTTCAATACCATTTGGATAACGGGTTACTACCAGGGGACGATCTTTAAGGTGGGGTATGATATAGGGGGCGATTTGCACATAGTAGTGTATTAATTCACCTTTAGTATATCCATCCCCCGGCCATAGTACTTTGTCTAGGTTAGATAGGGAAAACTCGCGGTTATTAATGATTACTGATTTTGACATTAAAATCATCCTTAGTCATGTTTTAACAAATATCGAGTTGTTACATACTTTTAACTACCTGTGTAAAAAACCTGTCTGTTTAGAACAACACTGACTTCATTATTTCATAACTCCTCTTAGTGTATTCAGTATTAAGTTAGTATAAATCTACTAATTTAATTATAATTTAAACCTATTAGGCTCTGCCGGTTATAAAACCTTTGATGACCGGGGAACGCAGGGTCAGTTTTTCGGTCCACTCGGCAAATTCTATTTGGGCCTGTAGTCGAGGTTCAATAAAATAAAAATCAGCCATTTTTCTGTGAACAGGTAAATTGCAAAATGGGGACTGCCGGGTAAGTATTTTAGGCAGTTCTGTGGTTAGTAACAGCCATTCGGCACTTTTTAGTCCACTACCAACTTTTCCTACGTAATATAATTCTTTATCCCGGTAGATTCCTAGAAGCAGGGCGTTAATTAATTTCCCCCGGCAAGTATAGCCCCCTATTACACAAGTTTGTATCCGGCGATATTTTATTTTAAACCAATCGTGGTGGTGTTTACCCTGCGTATAACAACTGTTGTGACGTTTGGCCACAATACCCTCCATATCCTGGGCCTTTACAGCAGCAAAAAGATCACTACCCCGGGGGAAATTATCCACCAGTAAAATGGTTTCATCGGTATGCAATATTTTATTTAATTGCTGCTGTCTCTCTTTTAAAGGTGTAGAGCAAAGATCCTTTCCGGCCAGGTACAGCAAATCGAAAACCATAAAATTTATGGGCAGTTGTTGCAGCATAGACTTAGCCCGATCAGGGCCGGATAGGTCACGACGCATTACGGCGGGAAAACTAGGCTTGCCGTTTTGTAATACTACGATTTCTCCATCCAGTATAACTTCCTGTCCATCAACTAGACGAATTAATTTTTGGAGTTCCGGGTATTGGGCCGTTCTTAAGTGCTGCCGCTTATTTACCAGTTGTACCTGTCCAGAAGTAATATAAGCCAGCATTCTCACCCCATCCCATTTAACTTGATATATAAAGTCTGGTTGATCAAAAACTTTGTCCAGTGGCAGGGGTTCCATCGGCTTAATAGATAAAGGAAAATGATGATTCATGTTTTAACTACCAGTTTTGCGTTGGCGGCCGCCTTTCTTTTTACCCGAGGGTTCTTTAGCCGGATTCCGGTTTTCTTCCGCTAATTTTACACTAGCCTTAAGAGCCTCCATGAGATCAACTACATTACCTTTCTCGGCGGTAGGAGGGGATACGGCAACTTCTTTACCGACAATTTTAGATTCGATTAATTCCCATAAAGCTTTACGATATTCATTTTCGTACCGGGACGGATCAAAATCAGTAGATAAGTTATCGATTAGACTGACGGCCATTTTAATTTCATTATCATGAAGTTTAGATAAGCCCACACCAGTATTTAGGGTGTCTGGAGAGCGTATTTCGTCGGGATAAAAAATGGTCTCCATAATTAATACATTGTCTTTGACCCGCAAGGCGGCCAGGGTTTGCTTAGTACGAATTATTACCCGGGCCACGGCCACCTTACCAGTTTGCGACATGGCTTCGATCAGTAATGTATAAGCCTTCTCACCACCTGGGGAGGGCTCCAGATAATAACTGCGATCAAAATAAATGGGGTCAACTTGTTGAAGATCAACAAAATCAAGAATATCTATAGTTTTGGTATTTTCTAAGGGAATGCGTTCCAGATCTGCTTCGTTTATGATGACATAATTACCCTTTTGATATTCGTAGCCACGAACAATTTCTTCACTGGAAATCTCCCGATCACATTGGGAACACCACTTGCGGTATTGAATAGGGCCCATACATTCACGGTGAAGGTAATTAAATTTAATATCTTTATTTTCAGTAGCCACATACATTTTAACGGGTATGTTCACCAGACCAAAGCTTACCGCGCCTTTCCATAGGGTTCGCAACCACATCACCTATCCTTCATCATTTGTATTAGGATTAGCATTTAGTTACCGTTTTTATACAAACTAGTAACCTGTAACATTGCATGAATTACACTTTTGCGGTATATTTGTGCAGGGAGAAACGCTTTCCCTAAAACCTAAGAAAAGGGATGTTGCCTGTGGGGAAAATACCAGATTATGTTGGTGTTTCTGCATTTGGGATTAAGCTAGGGGTCATTGTTCCAGGAAGTGATATAGTGGAAATGGTATCTGAAGCCATGCGGAAATGTGATCGGGATGGTTTCCTGGATGACGGTGACACCGTTTGTATCACCGAATCGATTGTGGCCCGTGCTCAAAATAATTACGTGACTGTTTCCGATATTGCCCGGGATGTTCAGGATAAGCTTAAAGTTAAACCGGGAGCCAAGATTGGGGTATTATTCCCTATTCTGAGCCGCAACCGCTTTTCACTAATACTAAAAGGACTGGCTACAGCGGTTAAAACTGGCGAAGTGGTAGTACAGTTATCATACCCGGCCGATGAGGTAGGAAACCAGCTAATATCTCTAGAAACTTTGGAGAAACTGGGCAAAGGCAATGGTGAGGTGATTACCCCAAATGAATTAGGAGAGCCCAGATTCCTTCATCCCATAACTGGGGTAGACTATATTCAGCTTTATCAAGATGTAATTGCAGAAGCAGGTTGTCGTTCGCAAATATTACTGTGTAATGATCCGCTAAAAATGACGGAAATGGATTTAGATGGCATAGTGGTGGCTAATGTGCACCATCGCCACCGTGCTCTAAATAAACTAAACGAAATGGGAGTAAATTGCATAGGTTTGCAGGATATCTGCCGGGATACACTTGATGCGTGGTCGGAATGGGGTTTATTAGGAAGTAATATGTCTTCGGGTGATAAGTTAAAACTCGCACCTCGCGATGCTGACTACCTGGCTGAACAGGTGCAACAGCGAGTAAAACAGGAACTGGGTAAAAATATTGAAGTCATCGTTTATGGTGATGGTGCCTATCGGGATCCGTCTACAGGTATATATGAACTGGCCGATCCTCAGCCGGCCCTAGGTATTACCGCCGGACTAAAAGGCAGGTATCGCGAAGGTGTAAAATACAAATACCTGGTGGACAAAATGTGGGACGAAGGCGTTGAAATTGAGGAAATAGAAAAAAGCCTGCAGGAGAAAAAACAAGAGTCACTAGTTCCTAAAAGTATAGAAACCGAAGGGACTACTCCGCGCAAGGTCGAGGATTTGATTGCTAGCCTGGCCGATTTAGTAAGCGGTTCTGCTGATGCTGGCACACCGGTTATTCTGGTGAAGAGCTTTATGAGGCGATAATCTTAATTTTACTGCCTAAAGAGATAGGGTGTTAATGCATAAAATACTCTAATCGCTGCATGAAAAACATAACGGTATGTAGGGTAGCTTTAGGGTGGCTGGGCAGTGTACTGCAGCCTTAGTGAAGTGATGAACGGAAGCCAACATCAGTGCTACTCTATGGGAACTACCCATTTATAGCAGTGTGTTAATTGCTCCTTTGACATCTACTTTTGCGGTTTTTGTAACAGATTATGCTAACTCCATAACATCAAGCAGGTAGATTAAAGAATTTTGCTCAGGCGAAAAGCTTTAAGTTTGCATATAGTTATATTAAAGAGATTCCACATTTATAAAGTTATACTTAATCTATAAAAGCAGGGGATTTACCCCTGCTTTTTAAATGGGTTTATTTTAAGAATAAGTTCGCTATGTTATCTTACTCTCTGCCAGATGGCAGCAGCACCATGGCCATGACCGATGCACATGGATTCAACTACATACTCAACCTCAGCATACTCGGGATCCCGTAAGATGGCGGTAATATCAGTAGCGATACGAGCACCGGTACAGGCCAGGGGATGGCCGATAGAAATGCCGGAACCCCAGACATTTAACCTGTCTTTAGGCAGGTCGAGAGTTTTTTGCACATATACCGATTGGGAAGCAAAAGCCTCATTAATCTCCCATAGGTCGATTTGATCCTTGGTCATACCCGCTCTTTTTAAGACTTTGGGAATTGCTAAAGCCGGGCCAATACCCATAATGGCAGGATCTAAACCAATTACAGCAAAGGAAACCATTTTCATAATAGGTTTTAAACCTAAAGCCTTACATCCTTCTTCAGTTGCTACCACAACTCCAGCTGCTGCATCATTAACCTGGGAAGCATTGCCGGCCGTAACTGTAGCAGCTTCATCCTGCATAAAAACCGGCGGCATCTGGGCCAGGGATTCTAGAGTCGTTCCGGGACGTACACCCTGGTCACGGGCGACCACGATTTCAGCCAGTTCATCGCCTTTTTCGGCGGCAGCCTTAGCCAAGTGTTCAGAAGCAATATATTTAGCTTCCATGTTGTGGGGATTACTGTTTTTAGCTCCCTTGGCCAGGGCTTTGCATTGAATGGGAATAGTTACTTCTTTAACTTTATTAGCTGCCTGAGCTTGGGTACATTTCCGGTGGGATTCATAGGCAAACATATCCTGATCTTCACGGGTAATATTAAACTTACGGGCTACCATTTCGGCAGTATACCCCATATTAAGAGCTCCTAAATCCATGTAGCTACCCAGATCAGGGTGATAATCAGAGCCGGAGGCCATAGGAACATGGGTCATATGCTGTACACCGCCGGCAATCATAATATCGCCACCGAAGCCAGTCATCATCGTTGAGACAGCAAACTGAATAGACTGTAGACCGGAAGCACAAAAACGGTCTATGGTACAACCAGGCACATCATAGGAACCATCGGAAAGGATCCAAGCTAAACGTCCAATATTCAGTCCCTGTTCTAAATAAGCATTAGCACAACTAGCCCATACCACATCATCGATGATACCCTGGCGGGTTTTGTCTTCCAGGCCTATTCTCTTTCTTAGCTCTTTGAAGACAATGGCAGACAATTCTTCAGCACGGACATGGGCGAACCAGGATTGTTTTCCTCCTCGGGCAACAGGTGTACGCGCAGCTTCCACTACAAATACATCTTTCATGCAATTTCCCCCTTATTTTTTTCTCTCTACACTGCCGGCTAAAAGCCTAACCACTCAATAATATTATTTCATAAAAGTAACAAATATTCCATAAGTAAAAGGTCTCACAAGTAAATTTAAAATATTCGAAATAATCATAATAGAATTTACATAAATGAAGTTGGTCTAATAGTAAATCGAAGGTTAGGTTAGTAATCGAAAGACAACCCCAAAGGCAAGGACAAATTTTTCCTAATAAGATTTTTAAATGGGGACTATAGTTCGATAAAAGAAGGAAAAAGAGGAGGATTGTCAAAACTTAATAGAGTAGATAGGATTGATTTGGACAAAATATACCCTTTCTGATAACTTTGCCGAATTAGGGAAGGAAATAAAAAGCCATTGTAGAAAATAACTGAATGTAGGTAAGGGGATAAATATGCAGGAGTATTTCCTTTATGTAGTAATAATATATCTGCCTATCGCATGGTTGATATACCACTTACTTAATAAAGAAGGATTAACCCGTAGAGAGATAGTCATAGTGCTAACGATTTCTTTATTTATAATACTATCCTTTCCGATTAGTGTTTCTAAACTAGGGACCACTTTTTCACTGCTTATTTACGGTATTTTACTAGTGCTACTAGGCGGTTATTTTATAAAGGCTACTTCCTGTTCTGTAGCTCAGGCTCCTTCAAAAGCCCCGGTACCAAAAAAACTGCCAGATCCCAATAGGGAAGATATTCACCACCTGCAGGAAGGGGAGCAAGTAGAGTTATCCAATTCAGAACCTACTTTTTGTACTATTGAATTACAGGATGCAAGCAAGTTAATGGCAGCGGATCAGTTAGAACAACCTGCAGCCCAGGAGATGCCTGATCATCCGGTACTAGTTACAGTAGAAGAAACGAATAAATTGTCGCAGGAAGAGGAATTAGACAGGGAAAGTCAATTCGAAATAGCAGCAGAGATAGAGATAACAGCTATTGCAGTAACAGAGGAAGAAAAACCGGTCCAGCCGGCTGAGAACGGGGCTGTCACTGTAAATATCGGCTCTGCCCCTGCTCTGACCGATCAAAATGAAATCCTGTCCCCGGTTGAGAACCAAGCAGCACTGGATTTGAATAAAACATTTCCTGGCCATGACCATGACCTGGAAATAGAGGTTGATAATGACGAGAATAACAAGGGCAAGGATAAGGATGATACATCCCGATCAGATGAAACAACAGTGACTAACCTTATTGATAAGGCATTTGATTATAAGGCGACCGGGGAGATGGATCTTGCTATAACTTGGTTTGAAAAGGCATTTAATGTTAGCAGGGATGAAGAACTTAAGGCTTTAATAGCTTTAGAAATAAACACTTATTTTAAAGAAGAAGGGAATTATTACCGGGCCGAGGATATTATGGAGCGTTGTGTTGGCTTTAATAACCTGGAACCTGATATAATAAATGAGGTAAAATCTCAACTTCTTTATACAAGGATTTTACATCAGGAACTGGTTCGGTTAGGGATGGAGAATTGTCCCCTGGCCAATGTTCCACGTATGGTTAGGATGAAAGTGGCCGAGGAGCACGCGCTACTTGCAAAGGGAAGGGAGTAGAAAGGATGAAGAAGACGCAGGAGATTATAGGTCTGCCTGTTTTTGCCATTATGGATGGGAAAAAGATTGGACAGGTGAAAGACCTGGTCATCAATCCTGAGGAAGGGAAAGTCGATTTTATCCTGGTGAGTAATGGAAGCTGGTATGTAGGGGCTAGAGTTCTACTCTACAAGGCAGTCATAGGTATAGGCGAATATGCAGTAACCACCGAGAGTGAAAGTATGCTCACCACTATTAATGAGACCAATAATGCTAATAACCTCCTCGAGCGTAATATAGAAATCAAAGGCAACCAGGTTTTGACCAATCGTGGTAATTTAATCGGTGTTATCAGTGAGTATGAGATTGATGAGATTACCGGCAAAATCATTCGTCTGGAATACAAGACTACTCAGGATGAGTCGCAAATGGAGATTGTCGATGCCGGTCAGGTTTTGACCTACGGAGCCGATGTTGTGGTAATAAGGGAGATAAAAGAGGGTGCTCCGGCAGTTGAAACAGAGTCAACTTTATCTGATAATCCTACCTCTTCTGCTGCAGATGGAAAGACGCTATTCAAGCAACGCCAGAGGGAGTTCTTAATCGGTAAAAAGGTTATCCAAGATATTCATGATGATAATGGAGAAGTCATTATTGCTGAAGGAACAGAGGTCAACGAAATGGTAATTACCCTGGCAGAAAAACATAACAAATTTATGGAGCTTTCCCAGTGTGCTAAATAAGTTTTGAGGCAGGAGCGGTACTATGGCAGATGCGGGAAGAAGGGCCGGACGGGTAGTGGCCCTGGTTGTCATCAGCGTATTTATTACATTACTGATTACATCCATGGCTCTGGCTGGCAGAGATAGCCGGGTGTTTCCTTCCAACTTCAAGGTTGGAGGGGTTCATCTGGGCGGTTTAAGCCTGGAAGAATCCCGTATGAAACTGGCCAGTGATCTGGCTAAGGTCCGGGCAAATGAATTAGTGCTTAAGTGGGAGGGGAATGTGTTACACATTCCCCTGCGTAATTTTGGAATTGAATATGATATTGATGCTACCGTGCAAAAGGCAGAAGAATGGTTTAATCCGCCCAAAGGAACAGGTCCTGTATTGCATCACATATTGTTAAGGGGCGGACAAGTAAATATCACCCCTGCCTTTAAATGGGATGAAAAACAGATTTACGGGCAGATGAAAAAAATTAAAGATGAATACGATAAACCAGCCCAGGATGCTCGTATTTATTACCATGGTGATGAACTGGAATATGTATCTCACCAATATGGATTGGACATAGATGCACAAAAATCTTCATACAGTATAGTCCAAGCCCTGCAAAATGGTTTGGATGAGCCGATCACCTTATCTACCCGAAAAGTATCCCCCTGGATAAAACTAGAAGATATTAAAAATGTTAAACAATTACTAGGAGTCTATGCTATCAAAGGGGAAGATTTATCCTCCTCATCGATCCAGGGATTGCTTACCGGCCTGAATGGTAGTATTATTCTTTCTGATGAAAGAGTTCTTTGGCAAAGTATCTTTAACAGGGTATCAGATAAAAAGGCAGGGGACCTATTGGATGAAAAAGCCCAACTGGAAGTGGTAAGGGGAATGATAAGTCTTAGTCGACAGGCTGGGCTGAAAACGGATAAAGATTCTATAATCAATGATAAAAAATATCCGGTACTACTGGTGGCTACACAAGAGGGTGAAACCTTACTGCTTAGGATATATGGGTGCCAGACTGATGGGAACCGTCGTATTGCGATACAAAAGGAAGAAGAATTGCTAAGTCCCCAGGTAAGATACCAGGTTAATCCTTCTCTAAGACCTGATCAGCGGATAGTAGACCAGGAAGGAACCAATGGCCGGGTTCAGAAAATTTTTCGAGTAGTTTATAATAATGATGTACAAATAGAAAAAGAACTGCTGGCTGAGGAATGGCATCCTGCAGTTGACACAGTAATATTAGTAGGCCCTAACAGCCCGCCTAAATAGGATCGTTATTAATTAACTGGGGTGCTATAATATAAGTGATTTATAAACCAAAAGCGGCTTAAGCAGGCTGGAATGTGCAGGAAAAGGGGTAAAAATAACAAAAAAGGCTCAAAAACATTATAAATATAAAACTAAATATTCACCTTACAACAGTTCTTCCCGATCTCTCCTTACCCCGTCAAGGCAGGAAGGGAAGGGGATGAGAAGTAAAACTTTTGAAGTTTGAAAATTAGTCATGTGGTGTTACCTAGTGAACTAAAGTTCCTTATGTATGTTTAGTAAAGGGAGGGGAAGTTCACTGCAAGGTTTAGGACGGGGTAATTAGAAAATGAGGAGGCCTTTATGGTGGAGGAATTAGCTAAACAGGTTAAAACGGAAATGCTGCGCACCTTGGTCTGGTTCGTAGTAGCTATGGGAGCAAGTATAGCAACCTACTTACTAATTGGGTAAAGTCAAAATAAAAAGAGGGGAAATCCCCTCTTTTTTTATAGGCAGGTTTGACCAACTCTTAAAATGAAAAGATACTCACACCGACCGAAATTTGAAATACACAGCGTGTAACTATCGTCCATAGAGGAATCTGAAACAAAATATATACTTATGGTAACTATAATCCCGTAGAGAAAAAATTTTACTTATAGTTTGACTTTTCTAAAATTCATAGTTATACTTTAGTAAAATAATACCCGGAGGGGGTATGAAGAATGGTTGAGACGGAAAAAGATAATCGCAGGAGCATTTTACTGAGATTAAGAAGAATCGAAGGGCAAGTGCGTGGTATCCAAAGAATGATTGAAGATGAGGCTAATTGCGGAGAGGTCTTAAATCAAATAGCAGCCATACGGTCAGCTATTAATCAGGTGGGAATAATAGTTTTTGAAAACCATGCTCAAGATTGCCTGCAGGATGTTCTTCGTGAGGACAAATCTGAGAACGATTTAAAAGAAATTGTCCAGATGATGGGCAGGTTAATAAGATAGGAATTAGTTAGCAGGCCGGTTGGCAGTGGAATTAATACTAACAATTATTCATACAATTAAACATTGTTAATAACACTGGTAAGGTGTTTTTATATAAAGAATAGGAGGGATAAATATGGCTGTAAAGACAATTTCATTGGAAACCTTTGATCAGGACGTATTAAAATCCGATTTACCGGTTTTGGTTGATTTTTGGGCACCCTGGTGTGGCCCTTGTAAAATGGTAGGGCCGATTGTAGAGACTTTGGCTGCTGACAATGAAGGGAAAATTGTGGTAGGGAAAGTTAATGTAGACGATAATCGTGACTTGGCTGTAAAATATGGCATTAGGGGTATCCCTACCCTGGTTTTCTTTAAGAATGGTACCGAGGCCAAACGAATAGTAGGTGCCCAGAGTAAAGAGCAACTGCAAAAGGCGATAGACCAAATAATTGGATAGTTTTATATAGGGGTGGGAAGGTTTTGTCTACTCCTTTGATGAAAACAATTATCCGGAAATTTAATACTTATTACTTAGACTAAGCCTGTCGGTATTTTATCGACAGGCTTTTCTAGATAGGGACCACCTGGTATTTTACCAGTACTTACTTCAGGCAGGGTAGTTCCTGGTAAATATCGGTTTTTAACCATGATCGACGGTCACGATAGTAGGATAGGCAGGGGAGTTTTCTAGTGGATATAGTCTTTAACCTGTGATTCAGGCTATTTATGATAACATTAGTCCTTATAATTAGGTAAGTACTTCATAAATTGAGCGATTTTCTTCTCATAACCATTACTTCCAGGATTATAAAACCGACTGCCTTCCAGTGCTGCAGGTAGGTATTGTTGCTTAACATATCCCCCATAATGGTGAGGATATTTGTATCCTTTTCCTTTCCCCAACAGGTCCCCCGATCGGGAGTGGGACGTATCGGCGATATGTTCTGGAACAGAGATCTTAGCCTGCTGCCTTGCAGCAGCTATAGCATTGTCGATAGACTGTTTACTGGAGTTACTTTTAGGTGCGGTACACAGGTAAATGGTAGCTTCAGCTAAAGGTATCCTGGCTTCTGGCAGCCCTACATAATCAACGGCGTAGGCAGCAGCATTAGCCATAGTCAGTGCCCCGGGATCAGCCAGGCCTATATCCTCAGCAGCATGTACGATAAGGCGGCGGGCTATAAATCGGGGGTCTTCTCCTCCCTCTATCATTACTGCCAGCCAAAAGAGGGCTGCATCAGGATCAGAACCTCGAATACTTTTAATGAAAGCTGATATAGTATCATAATGATGATCGCCGCGGCGGTCGTATTTTACCAGAGGCTGTCCGGTTATTTTCTGAATTAAAGGCACTTCAATAGCTAAATGATTGTTTCCCATAAAGGAGTTTACAGTTGTTTCCAGGATATTAAGGGCCATGCGGGCATCACCCTTGGCAGCCTTTGCAATCATATCTATAGCTGCTGGAGAAATGGTGAGTTGGTATTGTCCCAGACCTCGCTCAACATCTTTCAGAGCGGAATTTATGATTTGCTCTATGGCCTGGGGGCTTAGGGCTTCCAGGATGTAGAGTTTAACCCGTGATAAGAGAGCATTATTCAGTTCATAAAGGGGGTTTTCCGTAGTAGCCCCGATAAGCAGCAGGGTTCCTTCTTCAACAAAGGGCAGTAATACATCCTGCTGGCTCTTATTAAAACGGTGGATTTCATCTACGAATAAGATGGTGCGTTGCTGGTAATATTTTAAACGGTCACCAGCATCAGAGGCGATTTTGCGGATATCTCCCACGCCTGCAGTAACGGCTTGTAATTGAACAAAAAAGGAGTTAGTCATGGCCGCGATAATCTGGGCAATACTGGTTTTTCCCGTACCAGGGGGGCCATATAATACAAATGAATGCAAATCATCGCGCTCAATAGCACGGCGCAGCACTGATCCCGGCCCTATCATATGTTCCTGCCCCATAACTTCATCTAAAGTGCGGGGACGCATACGGTATGCCAGAGGAGCTTGCTTCTTATTGTTAGCATTAAAGTCAAATAAGTTCATTAAATATTACTCCTTTAAACAAAAAGGATGTTTGTCGTAATTATAGAATAATTTACCCGTTTGATCTAGTTAAGGAAACAATGAAAAACAGCCTGACAATTTCATTGTTCCCGGCAAAATTGTGATAAGGTTAGTATATCCGTATCTGTTAAGCAGGATAATGGTGATAATAGTCCTAAAACAGCTGGAATAAAAACAAAAATAGCTTTTTTAAGCAGTCCAGCTATTCAGATGTAGTGTTGGCACGGGTTTACTACCATTTTGTATAATGATGTACAGGTATTTCGAAAACCCTAATCGTTAGGGGAAATGTGCGGACAGTTAGAAGGAGTCTTTTAACTAGTTTTAGTCAATATGTCCGGCAGAATTCTACCAAAGGAGACGATTATGAAAATAGCAGTAATGATGAGCGGAGGAGTAGATAGTACCATTACGGCCCTGCTTTTAAAAGAACAGGGTCATGAAGTAGCCGGGCTAACTATGATTAACTGGGATCAGCAGGCAGCCCTTAAGGCTGCTAAAACCGCTCAGGAAATGGAAATAGAGCACCATGTGGTTGATTTAAAGGCAACTTTTCAGGAGCGGGTGGTAGGCTACTTTTGCCAGTCTTATGCCCGGGGGGAAACCCCCAATCCCTGTGTTGCCTGTAATAAATATATTAAATTTGGAAAGTTACTAGATTATGCTGCTAGTCTTGGTTTTGAACGGGTAGCTACTGGTCATTATGCCAGAATTGACTATGACCAGCAGCGAGAACGATACCTGCTTAAAAAAGGGGTGGATACTAAAAAGGATCAGAGCTATTTTCTTTATGAATTAAACCAGGAACAGCTGGCCCGTACTATTTTTCCTCTAGGGGAAATGAATAAAGAACAGGTTAAGGAAATAGCCCGTGAATACGGCCTGACAGTAGCGGAAGAACCTGAAAGTCAGGAAGTATGTTTTATTACCGGTGATTACCGGGAGTTTTTAGAGGGTAAGGTAGAGTACCATCCGGGCCTGGTGGTTGACCGGGAAGGTAAAGTTTTAGGAGAGCATAAAGGTTTGCCTTTTTATACTATTGGTCAGCGTAGAGGGTTAGGGATAAGTGCAGGGCGGCCTATTTATGTGGTGGGTTTAGATTTGGGAAATAACCGATTGGTGGTAGATGATGAGAAACATCTATTTTCAAATTCTCTGCTTGCGAAAGATAATAACTTTATTTATATGAAAGAGTTAGAAACTACCCTCAGGGTAGAAGCAAAAATAAGATATGCGGCTCGTCCTGTCCCAGCTACTATTAGCTGGGAAGGTGAAAACGTGAGGACGGTTTTTGACCAACCCCAGCGAGCCATAACTCCGGGGCAATCGGTAGTTTATTACCAGGGTGATTATGTAATTGGTGGAGGTCGCATAATAAAATAATCTTTTAAAAGACAGGTTAGGTGGGTTTAGCGCCCGCCTTTTTTATAAAAAATGAGCCTTAATAAAAATTCGGCGTCCTATAGAGCTTTTTATTTAAGAGATGCTTTATGGGACGCATTTTTTTATTTTTTTAACAAAAGCTAGAGTTATGAACACTAATGCGAGGAAGATATGTGTCAGGGATCTTAGAAACCTGCCTGTTTTCTATGAAAAGACCGCCGAAATTGTCGGACGGGTTGAAAAAGCGGTGATCGGAGATGATTTTAAACTGGCTTATTTGGTTGTGGAGACTTCCCGGAATGAACCGCGTATGATCATGGCCAGAGATTTACAGTTAAATAAAAATTCGGTACAGATTAGTGATCTAAGAAGTATGAAATCTTATGCCCATGGGGAAGAATTATCCATATATGATCACAAAATAGGTGATTTGATCTACAGTCGGGAAGGGCAAGAATTAGGTATTGTTAGTGATTTTGTGGTTTCCAACCAGAAAGATGTTTGGGGACTAGAGATTTCCTCCGGGGTGTTACAAGACTTATTGGAGGGGAGAGAACTAATTCCGCTGGAACAGGTAAGCTGGAAAAGTCTTAAAAGTGGTGTTGTTGATGAGGAAAGGAGCGAACCGAAATGATCACGCGCTGTCCCGTTTGCAGAGGATTACAGGTAGGAAAGGTAGGCAGTGACCAATATTATTGTTGGAATTGCTTTTTAGAGTTTAATTATAATCGGGGTAAATTTAACCTATATGAGGTAGCTGAGGACGGAACCCTGATAGCGATGGAAAAACCCTCGCAAATTCTTTAAGAAAGCAGGGAGGTGACGAACCTGAGAGGCTGGAGTGCTTTACTGGTGGGAGCTATGCTGGGAGCAGCGGCTACCATCTATTATATGAATAATGAGCAGGGAATGAAAACACAGTACCGCAGGGTGAGAGCTAAGTCGAGGCGGGTGGTTGATGATTTGATTAACGGACAGGACGAAGATATTAATGAAATGTTAAGAGGGCAGGGTTAAAGTATATGCAATGGAATGGGTTAAAATTATCCCGTATTGTACTGGTTTTGGTGGTGGTGACAGCCACCATTTATTTTTTCTACCTGGTCCGCGAGGTTTTGTTTACTTTTGGTATGGGGGCACTTTTGGCCTATCTTTTTTTTCGACCGGTTAAGTGGATTGAGAGCCAGGGGATTAAACGAATCTGGGCTATTATTTTGCTTTATGTAATAGTTTTAACTGGAATCAGTTTTCTTCTGGCTTTTGCTCTTCCTGGAGTAGTGCGGGAATTAACTGGTCTGGCCGAGCTTATCCCGCAATATGCTAATCAAGCCCAGGATATGGCGGGCCGAATTCAAGCTATTGATATACCGGTTAAATTAGGGGAAGTGGTTAATGATAATGTTAGCCGGGTGGAAAACTACATATACGAGGGATTAAAAGGTTTTGTTAATAGCCTGTATAATTTTTTAGGAAAGATTTTTGCCGTGGTTTTTTCTCCTATTTTAGCATTTTATATTATGAATGACTGGGAGAAAATCCGGGATGGGTTTCTTAAGCTGTTTTCCCCCCGGGGTAGGCGGGAATTAATGGTTGTTTTTGGTGAAATAGATACGGTGTTAATAGAATTTTTAAAAGGGCACTTACTAGTAGCAACTTTTGTAGGAACCATGATTGGTTTATCAGCTGCTTTGCTGGGGGTGGAGTTTCCGCTTTTGTTAGGGATATTATCCGGGGTTACTAATCTAATACCCTATTTTGGTGCCTTCCTGGGAGGAATACCGGCGGTAGCTATTGCCTTTTCTGAGTCACTACGCCTGGCAATTTATATGACCCTGGCTATTTTGATTGTCCAGCAGGTGGAAAGCAATTTAGTTACCCCGAAAATAATCGGTGATCGTCTGGGCATGCACCCGTTATTGATTGTTTTTGCACTTTTGGCAGGGGGAAAACTGATGGGCATATGGGGCATGCTCTTCGCGGTACCGGTAGCTGCAGTTTTAAAGGTGGTCCTTTACCGGGTTTATTTACGGGTAGTTGAATAGCACAAATTACCTTTAAGTGTTAAGCTTTATTGACAGAGCCTTTTATATACAAGAAAATAAGAAAGGAAGTCATTGGAGGGAAAGAGGAGGCAGCATTGTGTTGACCAGTAATGAGATTCGAAAAACCTTTTTGGAGTTCTTCCGGCAAAAGGGTCATACGGTAGTAGAGAGTTCGTCACTAGTTCCCGTTAACGATCCTACTCTTTTGTTTACCAATGCCGGTATGAATCAATTTAAGGATGTTTTCCTGGGGATAGATAAACGGAGTTATGTCCGGGCTACCACTTCCCAAAAGTGTGTACGAGCAGGTGGCAAGCATAACGATTTAGATACCGTGGGAAAAACTCCCCGTCATCATACCTTTTTTGAGATGCTGGGTAATTTTTCACTGGGAGATTATTTTAAGCGTGAAGCTATCGGTTTTGCCTGGGAGTTCCTAACTGAAAAAGTAAAGCTTTCTCCAGAGAGTTTATGGGTTACTATTTATAAAGATGATGATGAAGCCTTTCAATTGTGGCAGGAGGTGGCTGGTGTTCCGGCTAACCGCATAATAAGGCTGGGCGAAAAGGACAACTTCTGGAGTATGGGTGATACTGGACCTTGTGGCCCCTGTAGTGAAATTATGTATGACCGGGGGGCTGACTATAGCTGTGGTAAGGAATGTGCCATTGGGGTTTGCGACTGTGACCGTTGGCTGGAAATATGGAACCTGGTGTTTATGCAGTATAATCGTGATGAAGAGGGGAATATGACACCTCTGCCCCGGCCCAGTATAGATACGGGTATGGGATTAGAACGGTTGACATCTGTACTTCAGGAAGTAGAAAGTAATTTTGATACCGACCTTTTTATACCCCTTATGAAAAAAATTGAAGATCTTACCGGTAGTGCTTATGATCCTGGCGAGGGTGGATTTCCTTTCCGGGTAATTGCCGATCATAGCCGGGCCTGCACATTTTTAATTGCAGATGGGGTTTTACCCAGCAACGATGGGCGTGGTTACGTGTTACGTCGTATCCTGCGCCGAGCCGTGCGTTTTGGACGTTTATTGGGGATTAATGAGCCCTTTTTATATAAAAATGTAGATGTGGTTTGCGATTCGATGAGTGATGCCTATCCCTATCTACTGGAAAAACGTGATTTTGTTAAAGAGGTTATCCGGCTGGAGGAGGAAAGATTTTTTGTAACCTTAAATGAAGGACTTAAGAAGGTGGAGGACATTCTGGCCCAGGCCCGGGAAAAAGGTACCCGGCTAATCAGTGGTCAGGAGGCTTTCATGCTTTACGATACTTATGGCTTTCCTCTGGACCTCATGGAGGACGTAGCCCAGGAAAACCAATTTGATATTGATACCGAAGGTTTTACCCGGATGATGGAGCAACAGCGTCAGCGCGCCCGCAAAGCTAACCGGGGAGAAAATGGTTTTGCCAAGGAACAGGCACTGTCAGAATTATTAACTGAAATAGAGCCTACCATTTTTACCGGTTATGGGCAAATGGTAGATGAATCTCTTATCCAGGCGGTTATTAGCGGATTTAGACGTGTAGACCAGGCAACAGATGACGAAGAAGTTTTAGTAGTGGCCAGGCAAACCCCGTTTTATGCGGAAAGTGGTGGTCAGGTATCTGATGCCGGGACGATTACAGGTCCAGATGGCTGGTTGGCGGTTAAAGATATTAAAAAGATTGGGCCCTGGATAGTTCACCAGGGAGTAGTGAGGGGAGCGCTGGCTGTCGGACAGAAAGTGCGGCTGGAGATAGACCAGAAGAAGCGCCTGGATACTGCTCGTAACCATACTGCTACTCATTTATTACATCGGGCCCTACGTCTGGTTTTGGGCGAACATGCTCAGCAAAAAGGATCTTTGGTTGAGCCGGAGCGGCTTCGTTTTGATTTTTCGCACCTGGCAGCAGTCAGTGAAGAAGAACTGGCGCGGATAGAGGAACTGGTTAATCAGGCTATATGGAATATGTATGAGGTTAAAACCGTTAGGAAGAGTATTGATGAGGCCCGTGAAATGGGTGCCATTGCCTTGTTCGGAGAAAAATACGGTGATGAGGTACGGGTAGTTAAGATAAGTGATTACAGCATGGAATTATGCGGCGGGACCCATGTCAGTAATACTGGACAAATTGGTCTTTTTAAGATTTTAAGTGAGGGAAGTGTAGGTTCAGGTTTACGGCGTATCGAGGCGGTTACTGGATTATATGCACTAAATTATTTGAATCGTATGGAAAAAGAATTAAAAACTACTGCTGTCCGGCTTCATACTGTACCTGTCCAGGTAAGTGAGAGGGTAGAAGCGTTAAACCATACCCTCAAAGAAAAAGAGCGGGAAATAAATGAGTTAAAAGCTAGTATTTCTAAAGCGGCCAGTGCTGATTTAGTCGACCAGGCTTATGAGATTAAGGGTGTTAAGGTGCTTTTTGCCGAAGTACCAAATCTGGATATGAATAGTTTGCGGCAGAATGCAGAGATGTTAAGAGATAAGCTTAAATCGGCGGTAGTTTTGCTGGCATCTTCAGTAGGACAGAAAGTAAATCTGGTTTGCTTTGTTAGCAAAGATTTGCTGGAATGCGGGTTGCATGCCGGAAATATTGTGGCAGCAGCGGCACGAGAAACGGGCGGTGGCGGTGGAGGTCGTCCCGATATGGCTCAGGCAGGAGGTAAAAATCCCTCCCGGATCAAGGAGGCCCTTGCAGCAGCTCACGAAATAGTAGAAAAAGCTCTGGTCTAAGCGCAGGAATTTTATCTTCCCGTGTCGAACTTTCCATATACAGAGGAGGTGGTTTTAGTGCCTCATAGAAAGGAAGAAACGGTTAGTTTTAAAATGCACCGGGATGGCGAAGAAAAGGTGCATGCGATTTTAATGAAGGTTTACGATGCTTTGGAGGAAAAAGGCTATAATCCAATTAACCAGCTGGTAGGGTATATGATTTCAGGTGATCCAGCTTATATTACTAGTCATAACGAGGCGCGTAGTCTTATATGTAAGGTGGAAAGGGACGAAGTGCTGGAAGTATTACTTAAATATTATCTTAAAAAGTAAGGGTAATCCCCATGGGAAACCATGGGGATTTTTTCTAATATTATCTGAAGGGGTATATGAATAAAATAATATGAGAATAATGGGCATAGATGTAGGGGAAAAAAGAATTGGTATAGCTATTAGCGATCCTATGGGTTGGACAGCCCAGGGTCATTCGGTATTACATCGTACTAGTATAGATAAGGATTTAAGCTATTTTAAAAATCTTTGCCAGAAAGCGGAAATTGGGAAAATCGTAGTTGGTTTACCAAAGAATATGAACGGTTCGCTGGGACCTAAAGCCAGAGAAGTTCAGCAATTTGGACAGGAACTGGCTAAAATTACCGGGTTACCGGTGGAATACTGGGATGAACGCCTTACTACTCTTCAGGCAGAAAGAGTACTGTTGGAGGCTGATCTTTCACGGAAAAAACGCCGGGGGGTTATTGATAAAGTGGCCGCAGTTCACATTCTTCAATCTTACTTGGATGTCCACGGGTAAAAATTTGACAAAGCAGTCAGGAAAATATTAGAATGTCACTAGTTTGTTAGAAAGGGGTGATTCCATGAGCCATGACGAGATATTTGAGGAGGACTTCCCCATATTAGTTTTAGTTGACGATGAGGGTGTAGAACACCAATTCGAGCTATTAGCTGAAATGGAAATTGAGGATGATGTTTACCGGGTTCTAGTACCGTTAAATACTGAGGAAGAGGAATTAGAGGAAGAAGAAGTCGAAGTAGTAATTCTTAAAGTAGTTAACGATGAAGAAGGTAACGAATTCCTTAGTGATATCGAGAATGATGAAGAGTGGGAAAGAGTCGCAGATGCCTGGCAGGAATTGGTGGAGTCGGGAGATTTTTAAGTAGCCTGGTTTTGAAAGGAGCCTGTAAAGGCTTCTTTTCTATTTTATAAGGTATCGGTATACCCCCTTTTCGTATATAATTGAATGAGAATTTGTATAAATGAGGCGTTTTGGGGGATGGGCTTTGATAAAGAATAAAAATCTTAGTTCAATATTCATGATAGTACTAGTATTAATTGCGGGTATCTGTGCCGCAGTGGGGCTTTATTTTTATCAGGTGCTTTACAAAACTGATCATTTTTTACCTGGAGTACATATTGCATCGATACCTGTGGAAGGTTATAGTCGAGCAGAAGCGGTAGATGCTTTAGAGACATGGAAACAGGAGGCTTTGCAGACTAAGGTTACTTTCCATAAGGGGGATTTCATTTACCAGACCCAACTGGGAAAATTATGCGAAGTTCCTGATCTAGGCATAATGGTGGAGGAAACCTGGGAAAAAGAAAAAAAGAGAAACCTTAAATCTAAACTGTTTAATTTAGATGGATCCAAGACTATAGATTATCCACAAAAGATACGGTACAAGAGTGAAATTATGTCTGCCATGGTGGTGGAATGGAATGAGAGTATAGGAAGTGTTCCGGTTAACCCCCGTTTGGAGATGGACCGGAACAAAGGGTTGATAGTAGTACCTGGAAAGATAGGACAGGTAGTAAACCAGAAAAAGACTATGGCTGGGCTTCCCCAGAAATGGGGGGAATTTACTGATTTTAAAATCCCTATTGTTATAGAAGAAAAATATCCCCAGTTAACAGAAGCAGACCTCCAGGAGATGGGGGAGCTGGCTTACTTTACCACCTGGTATAATCCGGGTGAAGTAGATCGCTCCCACAACTTAGCCATGGCAGCCGCAGCCATTAACACCCAGGTGGTATCACCAGGCCAAAGTTTTTCTTTTAATAAAACCGTTGGCCGGCGGACTTTTGAAAATGGCTACCGTGATGCGATGGTCATTGTGGGAGGCAAGTTTGAACCAGGAGTAGGCGGAGGAATATGTCAGGTTTCCTCCACCCTCTACAATGCTGTATTATTAGCGGGACTGGATATTGTGGAGCGTCATAATCATGCTCTGGCGGTGGCTTATGTTCCATTAGGCCTTGATGCCACCGTAGCTTATGGTTTACAAGATTTTAAATTTAAAAATAATACTGATCATCCTATCTACCTTCAGGCTTCCGCAGGTGGTGGGCGCCTGACTGTGAGAGTATATGGCCATTTAAAATATAAGCAAAGTATTAAACTAACTCATGTGATAGACCGGGTCATTGATTTTAAGGAGATAAGGGAGCCTCTGGAAACACTTAATCCAGGGGAGGAAAAGATCGACCACAAAGGATTTCCCGGCTATGTGGTGCGTTCATTTAGAACCTATCACGTAAATGGGCAGATTTTAAAACAGGAAAAATTGGCTACTGATTATTATAAACCACTTAACAAACTGATTTATGTTGGGCCGCCGGCTGATGAAGAAGATACCCGGCCTGGTGTTGATCCACCTGATTTGCCCGGGATGCCGGGTAATTCATTATCTCCGGACATCACGGAAGGTAACCAGAATAATACCGGGGAAGAAACTGTCCTGGAATAATGGTAGGGGATCAAGCAGGAAATAGGTGAGGAAATGAGTGAGATTAAAATTAAGCGGGTGAGACAACGACCAGTGGTATTTATCGCTCTGTTGTTTCTGGTAACAGGTGCTTGGTTAGGTTATCAGGTTTTTGTCCGCCAGTATGCACCGGTTGACCTCCATGATACTACTCTGGTAGATGTAGTTATCCCTGAACAAGCTACCGCCCGGCAGATTGCTCAACGATTAAAAAAGGAAGGATTAATTTACAGCGAAAATGCTTTTTTAGTATATATACAGAAAAACAATCTGGCCAACCGTCTAAAAGCGGGACATTACCGTTTTAGTCGTAGCCAAAGGGCAAGTGAAATGGCTGATGATATAGCCCAGGGCCGGGTAGTAACTGTAGGATTTACTATTCCAGAAGGCTATACTCTGCAGCAGATAGGGAGGTTACTAGTTGAACGTAAAATATGTACTGGCGAGGAGTGGGATGCGGCTGTAAAAGCGGACTATCCGTTTGATTTTCTGGATACCGCCCCTTCGGAAGTAAACAGCCCTTTGGAAGGATTTTTGTTTCCGGATACTTATTATGTCAGTGAAGATTGCACGGTCCAGCAAATTATTATGCATATGCTAGATAATTTTAAGCAGGTGTGGGATGACCAATTTGCTCGTGAGGCGGAACAAAGGGGCATGGATATACGGCAGGTGATTACTATGGCTTCACTAATTGAAAAGGAAGCGATGGTAGCTAAGGAGCGTAAGATTATTTCCGGGGTGATTCATAATCGTCTGCGGAAAAACATGTTGCTGCAGATTGATGCTACAGTACTATATTGCCTGCCTGAACATAAAGAGGTAGTAACTTATGCTGATCTTAAAGTAGATTCTCCTTATAATACTTATCGCTACCCCGGATTACCCCCAGGTCCCATAGCCAACCCGGGGCAGGCCAGTATAGAGGCGGCTTTACATCCCGACAGGAATGATTATCTTTATTATGTGGCTACAGGGGATGGAAGTCACCACTTTTCTACTAATTATGAGGATCATTTACAGGCTAAAGAGAAATATATTGACTAGGTAATGGAGGAAATTATGCTGATCCCTGAATTGGTTCTCCCGGCCGGGAATATAGAAAAACTGAAAACTGCCTTACTTTTTGGGGCTGATGCGGTCTATGCCGGGGGAGAAGATTATAGCTTGCGGGCATTTGCCGGCAATCTGACTCTGGAGGAGATACGTGAAGGTTTAAGGTTTGCCCACCAGTTGGGGAAAAAGCTTTATATCACAGTTAATATTCTGGCCCATAACCATGACCTGGCCAATCTACCGGTCTACCTGGAGGCGTTACAGGAAATTGGTGTGGATGGTGTTATTATTGCTGATTTCGGGATAATGCGGATGATAAAACGTTATGCACCCGATCTACCAATTACGGTGAGTACTCAGGCCAATGTTACTAATTATGAAACCGCAGCATTTTTAGCAGAATTAGGAGCTCGGCGGGTAGTAGTAGCACGGGAGCTAAGCCTAAAAGAAATAGTGCAGATAAAGAAAAAAACTGGATTACAGATTGAAGTATTCATACATGGAGCTATGTGTGTTTCATATTCCGGCCGATGTCTACTTTCTTATTATATGACTGGTCGCAGTGCTAATCAGGGAGAATGTGCTCATCCTTGCCGTTATCATTATTTTTTAATGGAGGAAAAACGGCCTGGTCAGTATTGGCCCATCGAAGAAGACCACCGGGGTACTTACATTATGAATTCCCGTGATCTTTGTTTACTTGAACATATTCCTGATTTAATTGAAGCGGGTATTGATGCTTTCAAAGTGGAGGGGCGTATGAAAAGCCTGCTTTATGTGGCCAGTGTAGCCCGGGTTTATCGTCAGGCGATTGATGTGTACCAGCCGGGGAAAATTTATGATTCTAAGCAATTAAAACTATGGATGGATGAACTTGAGGGTACGGCTACCAGACCGTTTACTAATGGTTTTATTACCGGAGAGCCGGGCTATTTGCAGGATATAGAAAAAACCTGGCGTAGGCAGCGCCTGGAGTTTTGCGGTATTGCCCGTGGATACCATAGCAATAAGCATTGTATAGAAGTAGAACAGAGGGCGAATTTTGGTCCCGGAGATTATCTGCAATGGTTACTGCCTGGAGGGAAAATACAGGATTTTAGTTTACAAAATATTTATGATCTGGAAGGGAAGCGTATGGACCGTGCCCGGCATGCGCGACAACGGGTACTTATACCATCCGCCCAGCCAGTTCCCGAGTATTCTATTCTAAGAAGGGTCGGTGAAAGCTATGCAGGACAACGTTCTTCTGAAGATTGATCCGCGCCATATTGATATGCTGACCAAACTGATGGAAGCTTATGAATACCTGGGGGTAGTTACTACCCTGGACCGTTCCCAGGGCCTGGTAATAATAAGGGGCACGGTGGATACCTACCCGGAATTGGTGAAAATACTTTCCCGTATGCCATTTCCTTTAGAGATTTTATAACCAGGTTTTAAAATTGCAGAGTCTAATGTGGATTTTCGGAAATATAGTTGATTAACCCGCATAGAATAATAGATATAACTGGTTTTTTAGAATATTCATGAGAATAAGCATATCCCCGAGAGCCAATCCTAACTTAAAGGGCTTGAAGGGGTTTTTTTATGCGTATTAAAAGAATAATTATCCTGATGGGATTATTCCTTTTTATATATTTAGCCATGGCAGGAAACTTAGCCTACTACCAGCTAGTTCGCGGTCGGGATATTGCCCGGCAGGCTGTGGCTATGCGCAGTGAACAAATTGCTTTAAAAGAATTTTCCCGGGGGGATATTCTAGATCGTAATCTACTTCCCCTTTCTGGTGGGCGCACTTCTGTAGCCGTTTACTGCCTTCCCCGGGAGGCTTTAAAAGCGGCGAAGCCAAGTAAAAACAATAAATTGACTAATGAAAAGGTTCTGCAGGATGTAGCGTTAGCCCTGGCCCAGGCTATTAATGGTCTTGATCCCCAGGCAGTAGAAAAACAGCTGACCCAGGCGCTAAAGCGTGGCTACCCTTTAGTACGAATTGCTTCTGATCTGGATGGATTATCTATAGCTAACCTGGAGTCACAAAAACTACCCGGGGTGGTGGTAGCCCCAATTATAAAACGCTACCAGGAAGACGGGATGTGTGCTCATATAATAGGTTATGTAAGTGGTATTGATCCGGTGGCAGGACAGGCAGGTATTGAACGTACTTATAACAATATTTTGTCTAATAACCCTTCTAGTCCTGGGCTGGTTACGGTTTTGGATGCCCGGGGGGAGGCTATAAAAGGTCTCATGTTTAAGATTCGCCGGGAACAGGAAGAACATCATGCTTCAGTAGTGCTAACTATAGATAAGCAAATCCAACAGATGGTGGAACAGGCTATGAAGGATAAAGTTTATAAAGGGGCGGTAGTAGTAATGGATGTAGATAGTAAAGAAATACTGGCCATGGCTAGCCGTCCGGTATTTAATCCTTACGACATTAGTAAGGCACTACAGGGGGAGGATGCGGTTCTTACTAATCGGGCTTTAAGCCGTTATCATCCTGGTTCCCTTTTTAAAATAGTGGTGGCAGCAGCAGCTATAGAAGAAAAAAAGGTATTATTACAGGAAAAATTTAATTGTGAGGGGTCTTTTAAATTTAGTGAGCAGGTCAGCATTTCCTGCTGGAAGGAGTATGGTCATGGAACCGTTGATTTTGTGCAGGGGTTTGCTTCTTCCTGTAATCCTACTTTAATTGAAGTCGGGCTGCGGGTGGGAAAAAATGATTTACTCCGGTATGTTGAAAGACTTCATCTGGAAGATGAGAACATAATAGGGATGGGTAAATACAGGGCCGGAAGTTATGTGTCGATTAATCCCGGACCGGCTGCTCTGGGTAATGCTAGCCTGGGGCAACAGGGGGTTATGTTAACTCCTTTGCAAATGACTTCGTTGGTAGCTACCATAGCTGATGATGGTCAATGGAATCACCCCTCCATAGTACGTTATACTCAAGATTACCAGGGGCAGAAAAATCGGCCGGTTACCCGGCGTAAAGAGCAGGTGCTTAGTATATCAACAGCTAAAGCACTACAAGGATTAATGGAACAGGTGGTGGAACAGGGAACCGGCAAAAATGCAGCGATCAATGAAGTTAAAATCGCCGGTAAAACAGCTACTAGTCAGACCGGGCGTTATACAGAACAAAACGACGAGGTTTTAAATACCTGGTTTGCAGGGTATTTTCCTGCTGATAATCCTAGATGGGCGGTAGTCGTTATGGTAGAAGAAGGAATATCAGGATCGCAAAGTGCAGCTCCGGTATTTAAGGAAATCGCCGGGGGGATACTTAATTACTATTCAGTCAATGATGTCCGTTAACGGTATTTAACGGGTTTGCGAAAGGATTGCTCCCGGTGATGTCGAAATAATAGAAGGTTTGCTCGAAAAAAAGAGAAAGGAGGGAAAGAATGTCTGAAATCAAATTGATTGATCATCCGGTAGCCAGTACTTGTGTTAAGGTCTTGCGTAACCGGAAAACTATGATTAAAGATTTTCGCCAGGCTATGAATATACTAGGATTACTGCTGGCGGTGGAAGCATGTCGGGATTTAAAAACGGTGGAAGAACAGATAGTAACTCCTCTGGATACCGGAGTTACATGTAAATATGTTAGGGACGAACGGGTACTATTGGTTCCGGTATTAAGGGCTGGACTAGGGTTAGTAGATAGTTTTATAACTTTATTACCGTCAGCCCGTATATCTCATATTGGCATGTACCGGGACCATGAAACTCTTGAAGTCAGGCCTTATCTAAATACTACTCCGAAGAATGGTGAGGAATTTGACCATATAATTGTACTTGACCCTATGCTGGCTACTGGTAACAGTGCAGTCCAGGCCCTGGAATTTCTTATGCAGCAAGGCTATAAATCTGAACAGATTACTTTTGTATGTGCATTAGCTGCACAACCAGGCCTCAACCGGATACAGGACAAATTTCCTGATATTAAAATAATAACTGCTGCTATAGACCCCGGTTTAAACGAAAAGGCCTACATTGTTCCTGGCTTGGGTGATGCGGGAGATCGCTTATACTGTCGTAATTACCGCATCGTTAGTTGTACTATGCCGGATTTTAATTAGTTTTCAGATTAGTACTCTGGGGATGGAAGGTATTGCTAGCATGGGGATAAACTTACGATATGGTAAGGAATGGCTAAGGGGTATAAATTACATAGATCAATTAGCATATATACAAATAGCCTGGTTAGTGGCCAGGCTATTTGTTTCAAATCGTTTGTTTTGCTTTGTCAATGCTTTGACAAACTATATTAAGACCTTTTACAAAGTCTTCCTGAATGGGTCCCAGGTCTCTTTTTAGTTGATTGTTGAAATCCTGGCCCAAGGTTATAACCTTGTCAGCCAGATCGCGACCCTTATCGGTAAGGAAAAGGCGTATCACCCTGCGGTCTTGACTACAAAGCCTGCGTTCGACCAGACCATCTCGTTCCAATTTGTCAACCATAGTGGTTAACGATGAATTCTCAATATGGGCGCGATTACCTATTTCAGAGAGGGTCGATCCATCTCGTTCCAGAAGTGTGAAAAGCACAAAGGATTGGGCCAGGTTGATGCCGAATTCATCTAGCTCATGTGTGATGTGTTTTTCCACTTTTTTCAATGTCGATTTGAGAGAATAGCAGATGAATGTTGTAAAATCTTCCATACTAACTCCTTCCTCCAAGTTATGTTTTTGTTTTTTATTTTGATAATGGACAATATGCCCGGTAATAAATCGCATAACTTTTATGCATAGGCAGTCGGTCTTTTTCGGCATCAATCATATTCTACCACTAAAGACTATCCCCATGTGAACAATTTAACTAAATAAAGATAACCCATAGTGAATTTCATTCAAAAAAGCAGATAAATTTCATAAAATACGGGAGAAACACTGTAATGTTATTTATTAATATATAAAGCAGCAGTTGGTATCGTTTTTCGCGAAAAATGTTTTTTAATAAACTTAAAAAGGGACTAGCAATGTATTTAAGGGAAACTCCTTATAGCGATTGTTAAGAAGGTATCATTTGAAATATAAGGGTCATTACACTGGTAGAAATACGGTATAATAGGATCTGGGTGCAATTTAGTAGGGCTTTTAAAAACGTTCTGGTCGCCAGATTAGCTGCCCGAATATGTGCAATAATTGAAGGAGAGTGAGTAGTTAATGGCGGATCCTAAGTACCAATATAAGCAGAAACTTACTACCCCTGAGAATGCTGTAAAACTGGTGGAGTCAGGAGATCTGGTTTTTTACAGCGAGTTTACTATGTTCCCGGAAACACTTGATAAAGCCTTAGCAGGTCGTGTCAATGAATTGATCGATGTAACTATTCGCGGAACATGTCTGTCCCAGATACCTGAGGTGATAAAATCTGATCCAGAACAGAAACACTTCATTCTGGAAGATTGGCATTTTGGAGGATCATCACGGCGTCTGGGTGATAAGGAGCTTTGCTATTATATTCCATTCACTTATCATCAGGGGCCTCGGGTAGTGCAGAACTATGAAGAAGTCGATGTAGCCTTTATAAAAGTAGGATCTATGGATGAGTATGGATTTTTTAACCTGGGACCTTCTAATTCCATTACCTCATACTATGTGAACAAAGCCAAAAAAGTAGTGTTGGAAGTAAACTCGTGTATTCCAACCTGTTTAGGTGGAAATAGAGAGACCATTCACATATCCAGGGCTGATCTGATTATAGAAGCGGATCCTATTCCACTTTTTGAACTGCCCAGTGTTGTTGCCGGCGAGACAGATTATAAGATATCTGACTTGGTAGTTAATGAAATTGAGGATGGAGCCTGTTTACAGCTTGGCATAGGCGGTCTACCTAATGCTATTGGGGAAAAAATAGCTGCCAGTGATTTGAATGACCTAGGGGTCCATACTGAGATGATGGTGGATTCCTTTGTTGACATGTATGATGCGGGGCGTATAACCGGGGCTTGCAAAAACATTGATAAATATAAAATGGCTTATACTTTTGCCATGGGAACAGAAAAATTGTATAAGTTTTTAGATAAAAACCCCCTGTGTGCTAGTTACCCGGTAGATTATGTTAATGATCCTAATGTAATTTCCCTTAATGATAAAGTAATGGCTATCAACACGGCTTTGGAAGTTGATTTATTTAGTCAGGTATGTTCGGAAAGTGCTGGATTCAGACAAATATCTGGAACTGGCGGTCAGTTAGATTTTATCATGGGAGCCTTTCGGTCCCATGGAGGTAAAGGTTTTATCTGTCTTAATTCTACATATAAAGATAAAAAAGATCAGCTGCATTCGAGGATAAGACCGTCCCTATCACCTGGTACTGTAGTGACAGTGCCCCGTTCTATGGTGCATTATGTGGTTACTGAATACGGCATAGTACAGTTAAAAGGAAAGTCTACCTGGGAAAGGGCGGAAGCACTGATAAATATTGCTCATCCAAATTTCCGGGATGAATTGATAAAGGCTGCTCAGGAGATGAGAATTTGGAAACGTACTAACAAGATCGAGTAGTTTTAAAATTAGAAATAACTGCCTATTATTACCGGTTGGTCAGCACCGCCCGTATGTGGTGCTGACCTTATTTACTTTTATCTTATCTAATCTTATATAAATATAATGCTCCTGTTATAAAATTTTTTACCTATCCACCCTAGACTAATCTTGTTCCACCAAGCTAAATAGCATATCTTCGGAGAAAAATCCTTTATGGGGACATTCCTATATACCCATATGGTTTGCCATGAAATATCCCATTAAATTTTTCCAAAATTTTATCAGGTCGTTGTGCTTCCAAATGGTCGGCTTATTTATCACACCCTGACACACCCTGGCAGTACCCTGTTTTTCGCCCAAACAAAAATTTGGCGGATAAGGCTATTTACCTTTTGACCTTTATTGACTAATAGGAAAAATAGAAATATAATCGGGATAGGATAGAAGAGTTGAAATATAGATTTTTTAGGGAGTTGTTACCTTTCTTCAGAGTTTTATGACTTTCATTGACAAATACCCCAAACCCCGGTGTAGTCATAATAGTGGGGTAACGATAGAACCAACCGGGGTATTCCCGTGTCCTTGTTTCTAAAATTATGAAAAAATGAGGTGAGAAGCATGAATATTGAAAGGTTTACCCAGAAATCCAGCCAGGCATTGATGCAGGCCCAACAATTGGCAGCAGAAAAGCACCATCAAGAAGTTACTGGTAAACACCTTCTGGCAGCCCTTTTAGATCAGGAGGGAGGGCTTACGCCTCGTCTCCTTGAACAGGCTGGGATTAATGTACCTGTTCTCAAACAGCAGGTTGATCAGTTGTTGGACCGAATTCCGGCGGTATATGGGTATGAAGGTTCGATTTTTATAAGTAGTTCTTTATCCAGGGTTCTAATCCAGGCTGAAAAAGAGGCTCAAGGTTTAAAAGATGATTATATCAGTGTGGAGCATCTGTTGTTAGGCTTACTCCTGGCTGGGGAAAACGATTTGCGTAATCTTTTCCATAATTTTGATTTAAACCGGGAAGGTTTGCTGGCTTCCTTACGGTCGATACGCGGTTTGCAACGGGTAAGCAGCGATAACCCGGAGGATAGTTATGAAGCTTTAGAGCGTTTTGGGCGAGATCTTACGGTTATGGCGGCAGAGGGTAAGTTGGATCCGGTAATTGGAAGAGATGAAGAAATCCGCCGGGTTATTGAAATCCTATCCCGTCGGACTAAGAATAATCCAGTACTTATTGGTGAACCAGGGGTAGGGAAGACTGCTGTAGTCGAAGGTCTGGCACGTAGAATTACCAGCCAGGATGTTCCGGAGGGGTTGAAAGACAAACGCTTAATTGCTCTTGATATGGGGTCATTGGTAGCCGGAGCTAAGTACCGGGGCGAATTTGAGGAACGGCTTAAGGCAGTATTAAAAGAGGTAGAACAGGCCGGGGGGCGTATCATTTTATTTATTGATGAGCTCCATACAGTAGTAGGGGCCGGGGCGGCCGAAGGGGGCATGGATGCCAGTAACATTTTAAAACCTATGCTAGCCCGGGGAGAATTACGGGCTATTGGTGCTACCACTCTGGATGAATATCGTAAGTATATTGAGAAAGATGCGGCTTTTGAACGCCGTTTCCAGCCGATTATGGTTGATCAGCCCACTGTGGAGGATACCATTTCTATTCTGAGGGGATTAAAGGAACGTTACGAGGTTCATCATGGGGTCAGGATTAAGGATTCGGCTCTGGTGGCGGCAGCATTACTCTCCGATCGGTATATCTCCGATCGATTCCTGCCTGATAAAGCGATAGATTTAATGGACGAAGCCGCCGCCCGGATTAGAACCGAAATTGATAGTATGCCGGCGGAGTTGGATGATATTACCCGGCGGATCATGCAATTGGAGATTGAAGCGGCTGCGCTGGATAAAGAAAAGGATCAGGCTTCAAGAGAACGGCGTGAAAATATATTAAAACAATTGCAGGATTTACGTGGTGAGGCAGATAGTATGAAGGCCCAGTGGGAAGCGGAAAAACAGGCTATCTCACGGGTAAGGCAAATCAAAAAGGAAATAGAAGCCTGCCGTACGGAAATGGAGAAGGCGGAGCGAAATTATGACTTGAATCGGATTGCTGAATTAAAATATGGTCGTTTGAATAATTTAGAACGAAGCTTACAAACGGAGGAAGAAAAATTGGCTGGTCAAAAGGACGGCGAAACGCTCCTTAAAGAAGAAGTGGATGAAGAGGATATAGCTCGGGTAGTAAATCGCTGGACGGGCATACCGGTCAGCCGGCTGATGGAAGGGGAAAAGGAAAAACTGCTGAATCTGGATGAACTGCTGCACCAAAGGGTGATAGGGCAAGAAGAGGCTGTTCGGGCAGTGGTGGATGCGGTTTTACGTTCCCGGGCCGGCCTTAAAGATCCTAACCGGCCGGTGGGAAGTTTTATCTTCCTGGGGCCTACCGGAGTAGGAAAAACGGAATTAAGCAAAGCCCTGGCCCAGGCGCTTTTTGACGAGGAGCGCAGTATGATTCGTCTGGATATGTCGGAATATATGGAAAAGCATAGTGTAGCCCGTTTAATTGGTGCTCCTCCGGGTTATGTCGGCTATGACGAAGGAGGTCAGCTAACTGAAACTGTACGGCGTAAGCCCTACTCGGTCTTGTTGTTTGATGAAATAGAAAAAGCGCATAGTGATGTATTTAATGTTCTTTTGCAGATATTGGATGATGGGCGTTTAACTGATGGTAAGGGCAGGACGGTTGATTTTCGCAATACCATAATAATCATGACCTCTAATGTGGGTAGTCATGATATATTGGAATACCAGGCTCATGGTGGCGATTATCAGGAAATGAAAGATAGAGTAATAGGATTACTGCACCATCATTTCCGGCCTGAATTTTTAAACCGGATTGATGAAATTATCGTTTTCCATGCTCTTGACAAAGACCAGATTAAATCTATTGCCGAACTTTTACTTAAGAATTTAGCCTTACGGTTTAGAAAAAATTTACAGGCTCATCTCAAATGGGACGAGAAGGCTTTAGATCTAATAGCTGATAAAGGTTATAATCCTAACTTTGGTGCCCGACCCCTGAAACGCTATATTCAGCAGGAGATTGAAACTTTGCTTTCTCGAAAAATTATCGGTGGAGAAGTGGAATCAGAAGCTATCGTATTACTATCTGCTGACCGAGGACATATCGTAGCTCAGATACAGAAGTAAAACATTGCAAGTATGGTATGGTAGGTATGACTCTGGACAACTTTTGACCATACTTACCTTCGGTTAGATATATTTAATACCACCGAACTGGAGGATTATCATGCAAACTTATCTTGATTGTGTGCCGTGTTTTGTCAGGCAGACAATTGATGCGATGAGGATGGTTACCAATGATCCTGCTCTGCAGGAAAAGGTAGTAAAAAAGATACTTTTGGAGACTGCGGAACTGGACTTTAAAGAATCACCCCCTTATATGGGAATGATTATTCACCGTTATGTGCGTGAATTTACTGGTCTTAAAGATCCGTACAAAGAAGAAAAGGACAGGTTTAACCGGGCGGCTTTGCATATGTATGCTCAGCTAAAGGAGACTACACTTAGTTCGCCTGCCCCCTTTACAACGGCAGTGAAGCTGGCTATTGCCGGTAATATTATTGATTTTGGGGTTACTGCCCAGATAAGTGAAGAACTGGTGGAGAAAACAGTGGAATTTTGCCTGGAACAGGATTTACCTTCATCTGCAATAGAGCAGCTTAAAAAAGGTATTACCCGGGCTAAGAAGATTATGTTTTTGGGTGATAATGCAGGCGAAATTGTATTTGATAAACTGCTGATTGAGCAGATGCCTTTAGATCGGATAGTATATGTAGTAAAAGCTAGTCCAATAGTAAATGATGCTACCATGGAAGATGCAGTTGCTACTGGTCTTACGAAACTGGTAAAGGTAATTGATAACGGAACGGATGCTCAGGGTACCATCTTAAAACAATGCTCGCCCGAATTCTTAGATGAATTTGAAAAAGCAGATTTAATCATTGCTAAGGGGCAAGCCCACTACGAAACTTTAAATAAAGCAACAGGGAAAAATATATTTTTCCTCCTTAAAGTAAAATGTCCGGTTCTGGCTAGGGATATTGGCTGTAAAAAGGGGGAAATGATGGTAAAACAAATAGGGGGTAAGTTTTAAGGGGAGTTTTTTAAACTTCCCTTTTTTGTATGCGCCTGGAAAGGCGTTGACTATTCGGCGAAAGTCCGTTTCAGTTAAATGCCATGGCGATTTTTGTTGTATAGTATAATAAGTGAGGAAGTTTTTACTGACAGCAAAATGGTTACTTACGGTCCTATTATACTGGTCCTAGGGAAATATTAAGATAGATCTGTTTAGTGAAAAAAGAAAACCAATTTTTGATAAAGGTTTTCTTTTAATGATGTTTTCTTATAATAATAATGGGTGTATAGTGTTTGCTAGACATAATTAATATATTTTTGAATATTCGCTCGACAGTTTACGGCAATATTTCGGGAGGAGCTATATAATGACAGTTACGTGGCAAGAGATCTTGTTTGCTTTTCTGGGCGGTTTGGGGCTGTTTCTATTTGGGTTGCGCTTTATGTCAGATGCCTTACAATCAGTCGCTGGTGACCGTATGCGCAGTATATTAGAAAAGGGGACTAGAAACCCGGTCAGGGGTGTTTTAACTGGAACCATAGTTACTGCCCTAATACAGAGTAGTAGTGCTACTACCGTCTTAACTGTCGGATTAGTAAATGCCCAGTTACTCACTCTACGCCAGGCAATAGGGGTTATTATGGGGGCCAATATCGGTACCACCATGACTGCCTACCTTATTGGCTTTAATCTTAAAGATTATGCTCTTCCTATATTAGCAATTGGTGTATTGATGTACATGTTTGCTAAAAACAAAAAAGTTCAACTTATTGGACAGGCTATTTTCGGTTTTGGGGTACTTTTCTTCGGACTTACTATTATGGGTGAGGGTATGAAACCACTAAAGGATTTGCCCTATTTTGTTAACCTTATGGTTAGCATTGAGAATAATGCCATAATAGGAGTTATCATTGGCACTTTATTTACCTTTGTTGTACAAAGCAGTAGTGCCACCATTGGCGTTTTACAGGAACTGGCTTATCAGGGGGCAATAACTTACCAGCAAGCTGTCCCCATTTTATTCGGTGATAATATTGGTACCACTGTAACTGCCTTATTAGCAGGAATTGGAGCCAGTGTGGCGGCGAAAAGAACTGCTCTGACCCACTTCCTGTTTAATGTGCTGGGTACCATAATATTTCTACCACTTTTTATAATGGGCTTTTTTGAGAAAATAGTAGTATTTATTACCAATAATTTGTTTGCGCTAATTCCTGGTTTTGCAGGAACCTGGAGCACACTTAATATAAAACTACAGATTGCCCAGACTCATGCGGTGTTTAATATAAGTAATACCCTTATTCAACTTCCTATGGTAGCAGTGCTAGCCTATATCGTTACTAAATTAATTCCTGATTCTAAGGAAGAAGCCGAAGATGAATTTAAGATCAGGTATATTGACAAGCGCTTTATTAATAACCCTTCAGTAGCTCTGTCTCAGGCCACTAGAGAAACACTGCGTATGGGGCATTTAGCCAGGGAAGCATTTGAAAACGCTATCGAGTATTTTGAAACTCATAACCCCGATTTACTGAAAAAAGCAGTGAAATTGGAGGATACGATTGATACCCTGGAAAGGGAAATCACTGATTACGTGGTTTTAGCTTCCGAAAAGAGTTTATCCCGGGAAGATTCCAGCCAGTCTTATACCATACTACAGTCCCTTAGTGATATAGAAAGGATTGCTGATTTAAGTGAAGGTATTATTGAACAAGCTGACTATGCTAAAAGGCACAATGTAAGTTTTTCCGGCGAAGCCCAGGATGAGCTGCAAAGTATGATTCAGCTTACCCGGGAGACCTTGGAAATGTCCCTTTGGGTGCTGGAGAGAAAAGATCGGGAATTGGCTAACAAAGTAGCTGCCAATGAAGTTAGAATAGACCAGATGCAGGTTGATTATCGTAGATCTCATATTAGGAGATTAAATGAAAGGGTATGTAATGGTAACAATGGGGCGGTATTTTTGGATGTACTGGGAAACCTGGAAAGGATCAGCGACCACTGCCGCAATATCGCCGAATATGTTTTTGCCGATGGATTAAAAATGGCCTAAAGAAACAGACGGGAAGCTGGGGGACGTTGATTCAACGTACCTCCAGTATTAAATTTGATATATTTTACCTAGTAAATTACACTTACTAATTTAATTTAAGCAGCAAAAGAGAGAACCCCTTTATAGAGGTTCTCTCTTTCTTAGTTAAGATATTTTAGCATCCCTGATAGGTAGAACTACGGCGTTTCTTTACCCGGGCAATTCCGTTGGTTTTAATATCATTTTCCTCCAGGAGTGTGGTAATTGTTTCTATATTTTCCTCATTAATAAGCAGAGATATTCCACAAGAACTGCTGGCTTCACGAGGGGTAGGAGCAATAGTGCACTTTAATCCGGCTGCTTTTATTTTTCGGTGGGCTCGTAACCCTTCATGGTGATTGGGAAACAATATATAGTAATTATATAGCTCTGCTTCTTGCATAGGTCCACCTACTTCTTAAGCATTTCGAGGAATGCTTCTACTCTAGTTCTTAGCTGCTCAAAATCTTGGTCACTATAATCAGTTTCCAGGTGAAGTACAGGTATACCAGCTTCTTTTAGGGCCTGTTTTACCAGATAACTCTCGGTGGAGTATAGTCCGCAAAATTGAAGATTACAGTCAATAACACCATCCACATTATATTCTTTAACTAGGCGGATTAGATCGCCGATTCTTCCCGGGTTTGGTGTAAAACAGGCACAATTGGTTTTCATATAGCGGTTAGCTATGTTTTGCACATGTTCATCAATTGACTGGCCGTTTTCTTCTACTAAATTCTCGAAAAAGCGCAGGCCGGTACAAAGTTCTTCTACTACTACCGGTGCTCCTAATGATTCGATTACATGGTGCAACTTCCAATTAGGAATAGCCATAGGGGTTCCGGTAACCATGATACGGGGAGCATCAGCCGGGAAAACGCCGTCACCTTCGGCGACTCGTTTATCGAGTTCATCGCAAAGAACGTTGATCTGATCTGCATTTCTAACCGGATCATCATAAAAGGCGATCTGGGTTACCAATAGGGCATCCTTACCACTAATAGGAACAGGGGAATTTCTACGAGTTTGGTAAAGCCGTAAAAGGGCTTTACGTTTGCGGTTAAAGACCTTAATCTGTTTGGCTAATTCGTCTGCCGTGATGGTATGGCCAGTAACTTCCTCTACTTTTTTCATTAGTGCCTTAATTTCATCTTCCCAGTGTATAAAATCCTTCTCCCGTTTCATTTGGGGAAGATCCATTACGTACACGGGGATCTCCTGGTTTAGAATTTCCCAGGCCTTTTTCTTGGCATCACAAGTGGTTTCACCGATGTACATATCAGCGATTTTAAAAAATGGACAGGTACCGTCCAGACGTGCACCGACTGATGCTTTAACCAGGGGGCAGGTATTAGGGGGAAGAACCTTTTCACCGCCGGGAACCCAGAATTGGGAACCTCCGCATAACCCGGTAGATATTCCCCCGGCTGCAAAAATGACTTCATCAGGTACATAAACACAAAAAGTACCGAAAACCTTGCCTCCCTTTTGCTGGTGATCAACCAGTTCAGAAGGCCGGACTCCGTGGATTTCAGATACCACAAAGTTGAAATAGTCCATGCTCTCGGGACGGTTTTGTTGGGATAGGTAAACCTCATCAAAAGCCTGGGGTAAGACTTCGCACAAAAGATCATGCTTTTCTAAGTCCATTCCCAGATCATTCCACATCTGCCGATAATCACCCATTTGTTCTCATCTCCCTTGGATTTTTAGTAGTAGTCGACATGATCAATAATAATATTTAGTTATAATAAGTATAAGTTTATCTAAAAATATCATACCTCAAAGCCGCTGTACTTAACAGCCCTTTTTTGCCGTAAGTGGGAGGGTACTTCTTTTATTTCTTTTAAAAGGGAAAAAGGACCGTCCCTTTGCTTCCTATAATTGTAATTGCCCTGTTCATCTCAAGATGGAAATGGTAATATTACCAATAACAGGTTTATGCTAGGAGGGGATAGGGTGAAAATTAAGAAGTATGCGCTGGTTTTGATTACGTTAATGATTATGATGGGGTTACCATCCGGTGTCAGCGGGATAAGTGAAGTAACACAGGATGTTAGTGAACCCTTATCAACAAGGGGAGAGTCGCAGTTTAGTGTTTTACCTGATGTAATTAGCGGGAAGGAAAGCATTGACGAACAAAGGGCCATGGAAATATTTCAGACTAAGTTCCCGGTTTTTTGTCAGGGTAAAGATCTAAAAGCAGAGTTAACCCAGGATAGGAATGGGAAAGCGCAGTGGAAAATTTACAGTCAAGGCAGTGAGCGCTTGTTTGGAACTAATGAACAGTTAAGGGGACAGGTAAATATCTTGACTGGTGAGATTACTGAGCTATTCTACCAGCCGGGAGCGGACTTTTACCAGGGCAGGGAGGTAAGCATCACCAGGGATGATGCGGCCCAGATCGCACAAAGCTTTTTGCATACCATGATACCGGACCGGGTCAATCATCTTAAGTTGCGGGCAGAGCGGAGTAGTTTTCCCTATGTTGGACTGCGTTTCCAAAACTGTTATATGTTTAACTGGGGCAGAATGGAAAACGGTATAAAGGTGGAGGGAGACCTGGTCCAGGTAGGTATCGATGCCTATACTGGTATGGTAACCCGCTATGAATGTGTTTGGCAGGACGAAAAGTTAGATCCACCGGAAAAAGTTATTTCTATGGACCAGGTTAGCCGGATTTTGCAGGAGGAAGCAGGTTTGTACTTGGGTTATTTTCCAGAATTAAAAAGTGATTATACCAGTGGAGAAATTAATCCTTATTACAAGTTAAATACCGTGGCAGCTTATATTGATGCCGATACTGGTAAGCTACTGGATCATATGGGAATGGAGATTTCACCCGGTAAAGGTAAGATTTACGATTCAGGTTTTACCATTTTGTCCAGATTGGAGCAAGTAGCTGAACCAGCTATTAATACCAAAGCTTCCCCTGAGGAATCTAAACAGGCGGCCCGCCAGTTTTTGGCCCGGCTTGGTTATACAGGTGAAGTACAGATCACCGGGAGAGGAAGTGGCGGTGGACCTGGATTTCGGGAAGAATATACCTCATATAGCCTAAAAACAAAAGCGGGAGAGCCGTATATACCAATAGATGTTGAGGTCGATGATTACACCGGCAAGGTAAAAGGGTTTAGCTGCCAGAATAATATTAGATCGGAAAACCAGGCAGATCTCAACTATGATCAGGCGCGGGAGGTAGCCTGGGAAGCTATTAATACCTACAGCCCGGATAAAGCGAGTTTGCTGGTGTTAGGCCGTGAACCCAATATCAGCCGGGCAGAGCCGGATAACTATACTTTCCGTTTTATCCGCCTGATGAATGGGTTGCCACTGGATCGCGATCAAATATTTGTAACGATTGACCGTTATAGTGGTTCAGTAACTCGTTATAGCGAACATTGGCATCCGGTGCAGTACCAATCGATTGATTCTTTAATTCCCGCCAGTCAGGCCTGGAATAGGCTGCAAACTGAATTCCCCCTGGAGTTAATCTACTTAAAAGATCGTAATAGGGAATTTATTCCCATAGGTGAATTCAGAGTAGTTTACAAGATTCCCCTTCAGGCTGAGGTTAATGCCATTACCGGCAAAACTGGGGATCGTTATGGAATGATGTCAGAAAATATGCCGTCCTTGGTTAAACATTCCTTAACTGGTCCCCTGTCCCTGATTCAGGAAAACAATCTAGTTCCCCCCGATTTAGCTAATCAACCAGAAGCACCAGTTACCAGACGCCAAGCCTTAAAATCCCTGGTAGTAGTCTCTAATCAACAGTGGCGCTATATAAACACTCCAGAGGATATGAACCTACCATTTGTTGATGTGGCCAGGGAAGATCCGGATATGGGGGTGGTTAAAACAGCCGTACACAGGGGGATAATACCCGCGCAAGGCTGGCTGGGGTTAGATGAACCAATTTCCCGCCAGGAGTTAGCCGTATGGATTACAAAAACCCTGGGTTATGACGAAGTAGGACGGATGCGAAATTCTATACAGTTAATAGCCAGTGATGTTGAGCAAGTTGCGCCAGATAAGAGAAACTATGTGGCAGTGCTGCTAGGACTGGGGATCATGGAAAATGACGCAAATAATTGCTTTCGTCCCCGGGAAGCCACCAGCCTGGCTGAATTAGCCCAGGTGGTAACACGCATGGCTCCTCGTCTGGCTACGCAAGGAAATTAGCTGATTAAAGGGGGATAAACAAAAACCGGGAGGATGATTACAATGATGAGAATAAGAATAGGGGCTGCTTTCCTGGTCACCTTACTAATCTTACAGGTTGTACCGGCTTATGCTGGTGAACAGCCTCCGGGTGAGGTTAAACCGGCGATGACAACAGTAGGTCTAAATGACCTGAACTCTACCAGTGAGGGTGGGTTGGAGTTGTTGACTGAAGATCAGGCGGTAAAAATCTTTAGCCAGGTTTTCCCCAGTTTGTGCCAGGGAAAAAATTTTACTGTTGAATTTCAGGATGAAGATATCAATGGGCATCCCTCCTGGAGGATTAACCTGAAGGGATATGGGGATTTTTGGCCGGAATACAATGATGCACAGGAATTGCTAGGGGGAGTAGTTGATGCCATTACCGGTGAAATAACCGGCTTTCATTACCGTCCAGATTTAGGTTTTTATCGCGGGAAAAAGGTGAGTTTAACCCGGGAACAGGCGGGCCGGATAGCGGGCGAATTTGTGAGGAAAATGCTGCCGGACAAAATTAGCCAGTTAACCCTTAATCCAACCAGTCAGGAGGGGCTAATTCCGGGAGAAGGTTACCACACATATTATTCTTTTACCTGGCAGCGGTTAAACAATAGTATTCTGGTTGACTGGGACTCGGTAAGGGTGGGGGTAGATGCTTATAGTGGCTTGGTGACCAGTTATAATTATTGCTGGCATGATATGGAATTACCGGAGGTCAGCAAGGTTATAGCGGCAGATAAAATTATGGATGACCTGCTCGATGAGATCGGTCTATTTTTGGCTTATACCCGTTTTTCCACTCATTTAAGATTTGGTGATCAATTACAATTAATATACCAATTGAATACTACGGCTTTGTTTGTAGATGCTCGGAGCGGTAATTGGCTAGATTCCCGGGGACAGATTATAAATCCTGCTGATAGCCGTATTTATAATCAGACATTTAATATGATAAATTCTGGAGCGGTGCTTAGTGATAATCAATCTAGAAATTTAATTTCATATGATGAAGCCCGTAGCACGGCCCAGGAGTTTTTTCATTCCCAGGGTCTGAAAGGTGAAGTTCGCAAAAGTGGTGGTGGAAGAGGCCCCGATGGTCAGGACGAATATTGGTATTTCAGTCTGGAGAATACCCCGGATAATATAAGACAGGATTTGAGTGTTATGATTGATGCTTATTCGGGGATGATAAAAGGTTTTAGCTATCATGGTCGTCTTAATCCAGTTAAGGGGGAACCTTTGACTTACGAACAGGCCCTAACCAGGGCCCGGGCTGTCATAGAAAAATACCATCCTAAGAATGCCGACCAGATTGTTCTGAATAAAAATTGGCAGGTAATAGGAGAACCAGAAGGCCGTTACTATTTCCGTTTTACCCGTCTTTTAAATGGAATTCCTCTGGAAAATGATGACATCATAGTGGTTATTGATGGTAACAGTGGTAAGGTGGTGGAATACCAGGTTGATTGGCACCCGGTTAAGTCTATGTCTGCTGTCAAGTTACTGGATGAGAAAAGGGCCCGGCAAATATTTAAAGATCGCTTTCCTTTGGAATTAGTCTATGCTTTTCCCTGGGATGAGGGTACGCCTGCTAAAGGGGCTATACTAGTTTACCGGATCCCGGCTTTTCAGAGGTTAAATGCGGTAACCGGAGAGGTGTTTGATCGCTTAATGGTTAATAAGCCGGACGTGACAAAATTAACGTTACAGACTGCTGATCCAGCTCTTTCCCTCTTGGCGGAAAACGGATTGCTACTTGACCGTCAGTTCGTGAATCCAGTAACCCGGCGTGAAGCCCTGAAGGCATTGATTGCGGCTACTAATCCTCGCCGGATGTATGCCCGGGCTGATGATGTGCAGCTTCATATACCTGATATTGATGAAAACGATCCAGATTTGCTTACTTTCAAACTGGCAGTAAAAAGAGGAATTATTCCCGACGGGGATTTAGTAAAGGCAGAGCAAGGGATTAGTAGGGAAGAGTGGGCCGAATGGGTGGTTAAAGCACTAGGGTACGAAGAAATAGCCAGCAATAAAATTTCCGTAGCAGTACCTTTTCGTGATGCCAGCAAAATTACTCCATCAAAATCAAATTTTGTAGGATTAGCGTATGGCTTAAATGTAGTGGGGGCTGATAAAGAAGGCTATTTTCACCCTGATAAAGGGGTTAAGTGGTCTGATTTGGCAGCAAGTACCGGCCAAATTGCTGTAAGTCAGGTAAAGCAATAGGATATTTAATATTTCAAACAAGGCTGTTTCCAAAAAAACACCGCATTAATAGTCGATATTCCTAGATTCCACAGCTCGACCAGCGAACTGATTTATAGAATGCTCTAAAAGGAGGTAAAACATAAAACACCTTGTCATAAGCGATCAATTTTTGTAAAATTTTATAAAGTAGTTATAGATGTAGTTATGCTAGGATTCTTATAATAATATACAAAAGGGGTAATGGCAATGGATAACAGTTCTTATCCCGTCCGGGACCAGTGGGTTACCAGGGCGGGTTTTCTTATGGCTACCATCGGTTCTGCGGTGGGATTGGGCAATCTTTGGAGATTTCCTTATATCGCCGGTAAATATGGTGGCGGGGTGTTTTTGCTATTATATTTACTAATTGTTGTTGTTTTGGGTTGTACAATGACCCTGGGCGAGCTGACTCTGGGACGACATACTCAACTTAACCCCCTCGGGGCTTATCGAACCATCAAAAAGAAATGGGCCTGGGTAGGTGGAATGGCGATATTTGCCTCCGTCATTATTATGTTTTATTACAGTGTTGTAGGTGGTTGGGTATTAAAGTATTTTGTCGGCTACTGTTTTGGTCTACTTCATAGTGCTGATCCGGCTTCTGCCAATCAAGTGTTTACTGCTTTTACCAGTTCTACGGTGGCCCCGGTTATATATACAGCTGTTTTTTTAATAATTACTACGATTATCGTGTACTGGGGGGTAAGTAGCGGTATTGAGAAGGCGAGTAAATTTATGATGCCGGCCTTATTTATATTTGTAGTTATACTGGCAATTCGTTCTATTACTTTACCTGGTGCTGGTGCAGGATTATCCTATTTCCTGGTCCCTAACTTGAACCAAATCACGGGTGAGGGTATTCTTACTGCTATGGGGCAGGTGTTTTACTCATTAAGTCTAGGTATGGGAATCATGATTACTTATGGTAGTTACCTGGATAAACAATCTAATATAGCCAATAGCAGTGTAGTAATTCCTATGGCCGATAGCCTAGTTGCAATCCTAGCTGGTCTGGCTATATTACCGGCTGTTTTTGCTTTCGGGCTACAACCGGATGCGGGGCCGGGTTTAATGTTCGTTACACTCCCGGCGGTATTTGGGCAAATGCCTTTAGGAAGGTTACTGGCTATTGTTTTCTTTTTACTAGTTTTGTTTGCCGCCTTAACTTCGACCATGTCTATGCTGGAAGTTATTGTTAGTTTTTTGATTGATGAAACCAAGTTTAACCGGCGCAAAGCTACGGTTTTGGCTGCAATAGTGATATTTATTTTCGCTATTCCTGCTTCCTTGTCGATGGGGGTATGGGCCGATGTTCATTTCTTACCGGGAATGAATTTCTTTGATAGTCTTGATTATCTATCCAGTAATATTATCCTGCCATTAAGCGGATTTTTGCTTTGTATCCTTATTGGTTGGGTATGGGGAGTTGATAATGCGGTAAAAGAGATCAGTAATGATAATACCCTAGAGTTCGAGCTGGCTCCGGTTTGGTCCTTTTTAATTAAGTTTGTAGCTCCAATTTTAATCCTATTAATATTTATCAATGCTTTAGGATTGTTGTAATTGCTGTATTATGAATTTACCTTTTATGACAAATTCCAGGCCAATTTGGTTTAAGAAACCTGGCCAACTTTTAATGCATATTTAAGAGTCTTGATGGATTACAAAGTGGCCTACCAGGTTTCAGCGGTCCTATTTAAAGTAAGAAAAGTTGCTGTAATAGATTTAAAACAGTGCTAATATTTAATAGAACTGCGGCAAGTACCTCCCGGTTTATGTGGCCGGTCTTGTTGTGGCTCGGAATTATTACACAAATTATTCTACAGTTTAACGATTTTGCATCCTCTCCAATATATTAAATATAGAGATATTAAAAAAATAAGTATTATTATGGAGGCTTGCATTAATTTACTAACATTCTGTTGAATAAAGAATTTTCGGTGACGAAAGAGGTGTTTGAAATGAGCCCGGTATTAATGGGAAAAGATGGTTATGATCATTTTATGCTAAAAGAAATCTATGAACAGCCGGAGGCTTTACGCCGAACGCTGCAAGGGTATATGCGAGATGGACGGGTTGATTTTTCTGACCTGAGGATTGAGGATCTTTTTGCCGGGGTAAAAAAAATCTACATCGTTGGTTGTGGCACTGCCTATCATGCCGGATTAATAGGACGGCGGGCTATTGAAAAACTGGCGCGGATTCCGGTGGAAATCGATATAGCTTCTGAATTTTGTTATCGGGATATTCCCTGGGGTCCCCATGAACTGATGATCGTTATTAGCCAATCAGGCGAAACGGCCGATACCCTGGCAGCTATGCGGGAAGCTAAGCGCTATGGAATTAAGATACTGGCGGTGACTAATGTAATTGATAGTACTATTGCCTGTGAAGCTGATCAGGTTATTTATACTCAGGCTGGACCGGAGGTTTCAATTGCTTCTACCAAAGCCTATACCTGCCAACTGGCCATTATGTATATGTTAGCCTTTTATATAGCACAATCCAGGGGAACCTGGGATGAACAGGAACTACAGCAAATGGGGCAGGATCTTCTTAATATGGATTCTCATATAGAGACAGCTTTAAAACAAGCACCGCTAATAGAAGATATAGCCGGGCGCTATCATCAGGTAGAAAACACTTTTTTCTTAGGCCGGGGATTTGATGCGGCGGTAGCCATGGAGGGGGCGTTGAAACTAAAAGAAACTTCCTATATCCATGCTGAAGCGTATCCTACCGGAGAATTAAAACATGGCCCGATTGCTTTAATAACTGAAGGGGTACCAGTGTTGACTGCTATTACTCAGGAGGCTTTAGTAGAAAGGTCTATAGCGAATATTAAAGAGGTTAAGGACCGGGGAGGGGTCATTATCGCTATCTGCACAGAAAATCTCCGGGAAAAATGTCGGGATTGTGATGAGATTATATCTATACCCAATGTAAATCCTTTACTGGCTCCCATTGCTACTGTGGTGCCTTTACAGTTATTTGCTTATTACATGGCGGTTAGCCGGGGCAATAATGTGGATAAACCTCGTAACTTAACTAAAGCTGTAACTGTCGAATAGGAAATCAGGTACTTATCTAGGAATACTTAAGGAATCATGCGACCCAATCCGGTCTTAATTATCCGGGTTGGGTCATTTTAAATGGGTTGCCGGCCGGGTAGTATATGATCAAAGCTTCGTGTGGTACAACTAGCTGCTGCTTACGTAGCTATTTACATACTGCTGCACATTTTGGGGCAGAGAGTTAAAGTGGATTTTTTGTCCTAATTGATTTTCATCGTAATTATCTACAATTATCCACCGGGCAAATCCCTCCGGCATCTCTGGGTTTTCAGACAAGGCCAGGGCATCTCCGGATTCAAAAATTATAGTATAACGATCACTTAAATGCTGGTTATCATAAACTAAGGCTATTTTTTGCATGTTCCTTTCCTCCTTATGAAAATGGATGGTTTAAGTTAGCATCTCCGTCCATTAGGCCGGTTATGCAGTTTTACTTATAGGATAAAGTTACTTTAGATCGTTTGTTATACTTTCATTTTTATGGAAAGAAGGTTTAATACAATTAATATAGAAGTACAGTGGTAACTGGCGGGAGTGAAGATCCGCTAAGCATACGAAAGTAAATAGGATGATCGGGAGAGGGGGCTGGTTATGAGGCTGATTGGGATAGAAAATTTTCGGCTTACTGACCGTAACAAGGCTAATGGTGATGCCGTATTTGAGGTGAATGGGCAAAAGCTAAAAGCAGATTTTATTTTTTACCTGCAGGGTAATGATTGTCTAAGTATACGAGTGGGACGTCATGATCTGAGGATGCAAACCGTTGATCTGGAGAATTTTATCAAAGAAAACCGTCTAGGTTTACGCCGACAGGTAAAACCCGATGTGGAAAGAGTCAGGGCTGAGGTTCGGGCCCGTTTATTAAAAGAGTAGGATGTGTTCCTGCTCTTTTAAATATTTTAAAGGTCTTATCCAGCTATGAAAATCGGTAAACTAGCTCGTTTGAGGTTTCGAAAGTAGTGCAATATCCTGTCCAGGCACTGCCTAGGAAAGGTCAGTGACATAGATGTCGCAATCGGGCAGTACCTACATGGTCGTACCAGTGTTAGCTATTGGTTAATTCGGATGAAATAACCTGGTACCCTTATAGCTCAATACAAACTGATATAGTTTCATACCAATAGTGGAGCCGAAATATCTAGGTATTTTTTTGCTGGGGAATCAGGTTTAAAACGGCAGACCATGGATTTTAGATACTTGAATAAATAGGTACTGGATTTTAGCATAATGGTATTGTAATATCTTTAGCAGGTATTGCATGGTTAGAACCTTCGTGTTATAATTTCATTCCATATGAACGGATAATGATGGCTACTATAGTTAGCTGGGAAAACTTACATTACTTGTTGTAGATTAATACCATGTAATTTAATTGTTTTTTATTACCCTGTTCACATATAATCAGAGTAAGGAGAGTAGAATTAAATGTGCTACTTTTTCTGGTAAATCTAGCGTAGCACCCACAAACAATCACCTGGTTGAATCGTAGTCCTGTTTTTGTGGTAAATATGCGGAGGTGATGTTATGAAGAAGAGATGGGGGAAAGGGGATCCAGTAAATTTATCCGATCTACTTAAGATTACTCCGGTTGCTAATGAAATAATGCAGCTTAGTAATGAATTGGAAATAAGTACATCGGATATTATGTGGATTGTATCGCAGATTATTGATAATCATGACCCTGTATATGAAACTTCGGAAGGTTTACCATATACCAGATCATATGACCAGGATGAGGACTTATCTATGGAAGACGAATGGGATGACATAGACGCGGAAAGCCTGGAAGAGGAAATCGATCGGTCCATGTATGTTGTTAATGTTAAAATTAGCAGTGAGGGTCGTTTCCCGGAAATCGGTTTTAAGGCAGGCGTAGGTGACAAAGAGGATATTACCTATTTCTTTGATATGGTAATGGAGATGCTGGATAAACTAGAGTAGTTAGTAGCATAAAATTGACCCGGGAGCTTCCCGGGTTTTTTTGTGTAAGGGGAGTGGTTGTAATTCAAATTATACATAAGAATGCTAAGGTTTTTGTTTTAGTAATATTTTTAATTCTATTTTCAGGGTGTAGTGCCTCCCCAGGAGATGCCGATCGTAATGAGAATACAGTTAGCAACCCGGATATAGGCTATACGGTAGTACGGGTTGTGGATGGGACACTCTGGTAATTGATTATCAAGGTAAAGAAGAAAGAGTACGTTTAATCGGGGTGGATACCCCGGAGACTAAACATCCCCAAAAAGGAGTGGAACCCTTTGGAAAGGAAGCTTCTGATTACACCAAAAATTTACTAGAGGGGAAAAAAGTGATCTTAGAATGGGATGTTCAGGAACGTGACCGCTACGGTCGTTTGCTGGCTTATGTGTACTATGATGGGAAAATGGTTAATGAGGCTCTTGTATCCGAGGGTTATGCCCGGATTATGACCATTCCTCCTAATGTAAAATATGCTGATAGATTTCTTCAACTAGAGCAACAGGCCCGGGAAGAAAACCGGGGATTGTGGGGACTAAACCCGGATACTGCTCAGGAAAGTACCGGAGAAAAGACTGGGGAAAAGGCGGGAAAAAGCCATTCTAGCCGCTATTTTGTGGCCAATATGAATAGTAGGGTATTTCATCTTCCGGACTGTTCCGCAGTAGCGCGTATGAATCCTGCTAATCAGAAGAAGGTAGAATCCCGAGACGAGTTGTTAAAAGCTAACTATAAGCCTTGCTCGCTATGTAATCCGTAAATGTGTTGACTAGATATACTTAAGGGGGAAAAGGATGTTTAAACGCAGATGGCTATGGTTTATTATGGCAGGGGTAATAGCAGTATATCTATTGAGCAGCGGAAACAGCTCCTCCATAAACTTTCAGGAAACTTTGAGCCACCGGGAGATATTAAAGGGTTTTGATAGTGCTCTGCCAGGATCTCGTTTGTATTTAATGAGTGATTTTTTATCTAAGGGCGACATTTTTTATCTGACCAGGATAGAAAAAGGTCAGCGAATAGTGTATAAGTACCGGATAGATGAAAAGCAGGATAATAAAGGCTTGAAGTGGAAAAGTGAAGATAGCTGGGAGGGAATTACCCTACCCGAAAATCAGTTTACGGTTTATGAAAAGACTGCCACTAAATGGGTTAAACTTAAATAGATAGCAGGATAAAAAAGCAGACAGACCTGACGGGTGGTTCAGGTCTGCCTACCTTTTTATAAAGGCTACCTCTGACGGAGCGCGGGGTTATAGTTGCTAACAGATCGATGTAACTTAGTTTTTTGTTTATTTAAGGCGAAAATTTCATACACAGGTGAATACCTCAGTAAAGCTGTAGCCAACTCAACTGTTCCTAAAATTCCACTTAAGGTGGCCAGATTTCCGGTTATGAGCTCTGATCCAGATAGAAAAAAGAAACAAAAGGCTAAAATATACCTGGCAATAACTCCATCACGGCTTAGCAATATCATCCCTCATTTCAGATTTTCTTTAATAGTATGGGAGTCAATCCTGTAGACTATGTATTAATAAATCACCAATAGCTGCCGATCATACACTAATCTGGACTGGAAAACAACCTTATGCATTGGTACCAGAGTCCTCCTTTAATGTGATTGTATTATCTTTCACAAACATTGACAAGATAGAGGGGTTTAAAATGCTTTATTAAATATATAAGGCGAATTTATTATTAATCGAAATAGGTTCTTAAAGGCCTTCTATTAACCACAATAAGGAATATGCCCGGCCAACAATATCTTTCTATAAGCTGGATATATTAGGGCATAGCAATTTATTATATATGGTCAAAAGAGGGAGGAGTTAGATTAAGTTGTTAGGCTAAATTAAGTACTAAAATTAATCAACATAATTTCCTTGTAATAGGGTTAGATGATGTTATTTGTGAATGCATTTTAATGCATAAGTTTTATAAATACCCCTGCTCTGCTTGCTGCAGGATATTATTGCGACTACAGGTGGTTTTTTAAGGGGCTTTCTTTGTAGTAAGAAAACCGGTCTGGATGTAATACGGGATTTATCTGTGGAGGTAGGATATGATCAACAGCGTGTGGATTTACATACTTGTTGCTGGAGTGGTAATGATTATTACGGGTATATGGGCGGTAAGCAATCGCTCTCAGAAGGTGATTCTCAGTGAAAGGGTAGCCTACAAAGATCAAAATATTTCGGAATTAAAAGAACAATTAGAAACATCCGGGCAGGAGATAGGAAACCTACGTAACCAATTGGAGACTGCCAATCTCAAAGTAAGTGCTGCTGAGCAAAAACTATTGTTTATGTCTAATTTGGAAAGCCAGCTAGAAACAAAAGACCAGGAGCTTACCAGGCTTTTACAACAAATTACTATTTTAAGGGAAGAAAATGCGCAGCTTACTACCCGTCTGGAAGAGGAGATTAAAGGCCGGGAGGAAAAACTGGCCCTTATCAGGGAAGCGCAAACCGAGTTATCTGATGCATTTAAGGCTATGTCAGCCCGTGCTTTACAGGCTAATAATCAGGCTTTTCTGGATTTAGCCACTGCTACCCTGGAAAAATATCAGGAAAATGCCCGTGGGGATTTAAAGATGCGTCAACAGGCTATTTACCAGGTTATGCAACCATTAAAGGAATCACTACAAAAGGTGGACTTACAGATAAGAGAACTGGAAAAGGCTCGGACTTCAGCATATTCTAGCCTAACTGAGCAGGTAAAACAGATGGCCACTACTCAAATGCAGTTACAAAACGAAACGGGAAACCTGGTGCGCGCCTTACGCACTCCTAGTGTACGGGGAAGGTGGGGGGAGATTCAACTAAAACGGGTGGTAGAAATGGCAGGTATGTTAGAATATTGTGACTTCTACCAGCAAGAATCTCGTACCACTGAGGAAGGGCGTTTACGACCTGATATGGTGATCAGGTTTCCCAATCAAAAGCAGGTGGTGGTAGATTCTAAAACCCCGCTCCAGGCTTATTTAGATGCTTTGGAGGCTGAAAGTGAAACGGTACGTCAGGCTAAACTCCAGGATCATGCCCGCCAGGTGCGTACCCATGTTAACCAGTTAGGTAGTAAAAATTATTGGAGTCAGTTTAAACCAGCCCCTGAATTTGTGGTGTTATTTTTACCCGGGGAAGCGTTTTTTAGTGCGGCGTTGGAAAAGGACCCTTCGTTAATAGAATACGGAGCAGAACAGCAGGTAATAATAGCTACTCCTACTACTTTAATTGCTTTATTGCGTACGGTAGCTTATGGCTGGAAACAGGATAAAATAAACCGGAATACAGAATTAATAAGTGAGTTAGGGAAGAACCTTTATGACAGGCTCCGGGTAATGGCCGACTATTTTACTGATATGCGCAGAGCCCTGGATCGGACTATTGAGGCTTATAATCGTGCAGTGGGATCTTTTGAACACCGGGTCCTGGTATCGGCCCGAAAGTTTAAAGAATTAGGGGCTAGTAATGGCAAGGATATTGAAATTTTGCCAATAATCGATAAAATTCCACGTAATTTAAGCTCTGAAAAATGGTTAGCTGCCGGGAGTGATGATCAGGACGATTCTTGCTAAAATATGGCTATAGCTTATTTGAAAGTTTAGTTATAAAATAAACTAAGGTGAATAAATTAATAAAGACTACAAAAAAGGGGGAGGATTTTTAGGAATGGATAAAAAGCTAATTGACGAGATCCTTAAGGATATTGGTCTCGAGCATGTTGATGATTACCAACCAGAAGAACAGGAATAATAGAAGCCATTTAAGGAAACCTTAAATGGCTTCTATTATTTTTAGTTTTCTTTCTCACCAGCTTCGAGTAATTCAGAGACGGTAACCAGTTTATAGCCTTGTTTTTTAAGTTCTTTTATAACCTGGGGTAATGCGTCGGTAGTTTGTTTGCAGGAATCACTGGCGTGCATAAGAATTATGGCCCCGGGATGGACTTTTTTACTTACCCGTTCGATGATGGTATTAACTCCCGGATTCATCCAATCGAGAGAATCAACGCTCCATTGTATGGCTTCATAGTTGCATTCGTGGATGGCTTCTATTACCTGATTATTATAGTCGCCATTAGGGGTACGGATAAGGTTGGCATTGACACCTGAGGTATCTTTAATACTTTGGTGAGCTTTTTTAACTTCCTCTTTAATTTCATTTTTGCTTAAGGTACTAAGATTTATATGCCGGTGCCCGTGGCTCGCAATTTCATGACCATCAGCTTTAAGCCTTTTCACAATATCTGGGTATTGCTTAACCCAGGGACCGGATAAAAAAAACGTACATTTTAGATTATTTTCTTTAAGTATTTCAATAACCGGCATAGGGGTAGTATTACCCCAGCTTATGTCAAATGTAAGTGCAGCAATTTTTTGATCAGTTTTTACTTGATAAACTGGTTTTGATTTAATGTATGCTTGCACATACATTACACTGCTAGCCAGCATTACCATGGTTATTACCCCTATAATCGTATATTTAACCCTGGCTTGAAATTGGCAAAATCCAAAAAGTTTTGGCATAAAAAATATCCCTCCCAGTTTGCATACATTTATATAATTTATGGTCTTAGGGGCGCCTTTATGACTGTTTGCCGTAGCCAGGGGTAGTTGATTACCAAGGTCATAAGGGGCCGTATTTCTCATCTATCCGCCTGCCTATCTTTAGCCAAAACAAAAAGGGGCAAGGAGGTTGGCTGATATATTATCAAGGTTTGCTGGGCGCTTAAGTGTTAGCCGGGGGAGCTACTTGGGGGGACCTGAACCGGAAAAAGGACGTAAAAAAAGCCGGGTTTAGCCGCCGGCTTTTTTTATGTAAAGAATTTTGTTTTTATTTTTGCACTTTATAGATATAGATTTACACGTGTTTCGACTCGTGAAATTAATTAGCGGGGGCCTGTAACCCCCGCTGTTGCTTGCTTTATATGGTGGGCCGTATAAGATTCGAACTTATGACTTCTTCCGCGTCAAGGAAGCACTCTCCCACTGAGTTAACGGCCCATTTACAAAATGATTATACCGCCATTGCCGGCTAAAATCAACTCCTAAAAACAAATATCCGTTTCGGGACAGGGGGACAGGTTATCTGTCCCACGCTGGTCCCGCTGAATTTTTGCCTTAGGGTGTTAACTACTTTACACAAAATATTATGGCCTACCAGATAAATGATAATCTATCATAAAATATTCTTTTTTATTGGGCATATCCGCAAAAAATATTATTGTACGGTACACGCTACTAGCATAGTAGAGATAGTTACTTCTTTCCATCTTTGTTCATTGGTTTAAATATGGATAATATGGGGACAGTGGGGTGGGACAGTAAACCTGTCCCCCTGTCCCGTTCGCCTATTATTCTAATTGCAAGTTCCGCTTTCCTTTATCGTAATAATTAAGTATAAATAGGAGACAGGTATAGTTATGAAAGGCAGGGTGAAATCATGAAAAAGAGGGTTTGTTATCTAATGCTGGCATTGTTCCTGTTGTATCCGAGTGGAACGGCCAATGCTAAAGAATTGTCCGGTACTTTTGTTGATACCCAGGGACATTGGGCGGAAAGTGAAATCGAAGCTGCCTATAACCGGGGTTTAATGCAGGGTACCGGAATAAATGAATTTGGCTTTAAAATATTTTCTCCGGAAGAAAAAGTAACCCGTTTCCAACTGGCAGCCGTTTTAGAGCGGACTTTTGATTTAGACTATGGAAATATGCAGTTTATTAGGGAGCCAGAGGCTAGCGACTATTTTTACGATTTGCAAGAAGGAGCATGGTACAGCGAGGCAGTAGCTCGGGGAGCAATTAATCACATATTTGCTCGGAAGGATATGTTTAAGGGGGAAGAAGAGGTCAGCAGGATTGAGGTAGCCACAAGTATTTACAATGCCTTTCAGGCTAAAGGTATCAATGTACCGATGATCATGTTAATGCCTTTATATAAAGATACCGCAAATCTTACCCGGGAAGAGGTTAATGCTGCGGTATTTGTAAGTAATACCGGTATTATGAAGGGGGATAGTAATTTTTTCCGTCCCTATGACTCTATTAAGTGGGCCGAACTAGCCCGGGTTTTAAACCAGTGTGTAAGCCTGCTGGAGATGAATCCTGGGGAGGTTGACCCTAATCCTGCCGTTAAACTGGAGAGCAAAGAAGTGAAAAGTGAATCCCAACTTATAAACATAGATCTTGATATTCCCGTCGTAAGCGGTCTGCAGAATGAGCAGGTACAAACTAGGTTAAACCAATTACTGGAAAAGGATGCCCGGCAGCGTCAGGAAGCTATAACTAAAGAAGCTCAACTTAATTCTGACTTTATTTTAACTGAGCCTTACCACACCTATGAAATTGTGAGCCGATTTAATCAATACTATGTTACTGAAGATATATTAAGTTTCTATGTGGATTATTACACCTATACCGGCGGTGCTCATGGTATGACTGAACGGGTTGCCTATAATTTTAATTTAAATACAGGGGAGGAACTGGCATTAAAAGATCTATTTGCTCCCGATTTTAATTATACGAAAATGATTAATGACAGGGTGCAGTCCGTGATTAACCTTAACCCAGAACTGTATTTTAAGGGTGAAGAAGGATTCCAGGGTATAAATGAGGATCAGTACTTTTGCCTGGAGAATGGGAAACTTATCGTGTACTTTTTACAATATGAGATTGCTCCCTACGCGGCGGGGATAAGAACATTTTCAGTTCCCCTGCCGTCCAATTTTCAGAACCAGGATAGCAGTGACGAGACTGTAGTAGCACAACTGGTTGCCGACTTCGGTAGTAAACTAAAAAAAGTCTCCCTGCTAGCCCCTGCGGATATAGTAAAAAATAGTATACAGGAAAATTACGGCGATTTAGTATCCCCTGCACTTCTAGCAAAATGGCAGAGGGATCTTCAGAATGTCCCGGGAAGGGGGGCTTCAAGTCCCTGGCCGGAGCGTATAGAAATTGTAAGTATTGAGAAACTGTCAAATTCCAGGTACCAGATTCAGGGCGAAATTATCAAAATGACCAGTGTGGAGATGGTAAACGGCGGTATAGCAGGTAAGGGACCAATTACTCTGGAAGTAGAAAAAATCGGAAATCGCTGGCTTATTACTGCGTATGAGAATAGCGATATAACAATGTACAGAAATGGTGAATATGGCTTTACTTTTTCCTTACCGGAGAGCTGGCAAGGTTATTCGATTATAACGGGTAAGTGGGAAGGTACTGATCCCCAAAGTGCTCTTACTGCAGAAAGCGGCCCGCTGATTTCTATAAGGCATCCGCAATGGACGGCTCAAAACCCGCGCCAGGATATTCCTATTATGGTATTTACCCATAAACAATGGAATCTGCATCAGCAAAGAGAATTGAGTGTTGGTGCAGCACCTATTCCAGCAAAGGAGCTAGGCCGTAATGCTAAATATGTATTTGCCCTTCCTGCCCGTTACAACTTCGCATTTCCGACCGGATATGAAGAAGTGGAAAAAATTTTAGAAAATAATCCGCTGGTGGGACAGGGGGACAAGGGGACAGGTTACCTGTCCCACATTGGTCCCGCTGAATTTTTGCTTTAGGGTGTTAACTACTTTACACAAAATATTCTGGCCTACCAGATAAATGATAATCTACTCATAAAATATTCTTTTTTATTGGGCATATCTGCAAAAAATATTACTGTACGGGACACGTTACTAGCATAGTAGAGATAGTTACTCCTTTCCATCTCTGTTCATTGGTTTAAATATGGATAATATGGGGACAGTGGGGTGGGACAGTAAACCTGTCCCCCTGTCCCGGTATCGAAAAATAGGTAGTTTTTTACTGCTTGGGGTAAAATTATTATTAATCTCGATTTATACCAGGTTTTCCTGGCATTATCGGCATTGAATATTGGTAAACCGGCCATCATATAATATACTATCCTAATTGAGTTTGGGAGGCTGTACCTATGAATTATGAATTTGAAATTACTACGATTAGCGATAGCTTACCCATTATGGAGGTGCAAGAGCGCTTTCAATGGATTCGGCAGCAGGGTTACCATATCTCAATTCATGAAGATAAAAGGCCAGACCTGGGTATAGATATGCTTTTTCTAGCTTTGGCAGGGAGTAAACCAGGTTTAGTTTTTCGTGACGAAGATATTAATCATATTTTTAAACATCAGTTAGCAGAACTATTAGCCGAACATATTTTAAATCATTGGGAAGCCAGATTAATTCAAAAAGAGATTCAACGTAGCTGTAGAAATATAACTGCTGGGGAAAAAAGTATTATCTTTAATAAGGCCAGTCAGTTTTTACGGCGTTCTAATGATAATGAAAGTTTAAATTTATTGATGAATTACGGCCGGAAAAATCGTATTTGTCATAAGGCTTTTGAACACATAAACCATAATTCACGGATAACCGTAGAAGGATTTATAAATTTCCGACTACCTGATTATCTTACTGAAGTCAGGTTTGCTGTTGAAATGGCTGTAGAAGAATTAATAAATGAAAAGGAGTATAATGATTTTATAACCCTGTTACGATATTTTGTCGATACCCAGATACCTAAGATTTATGAAGTTAATATTATGATGGGTAATGAGGGTGATTTCTATCTATGGGATGGTAATGGCATTGAGATAGAAGAAAAATACATGAGTTATTATTTAGATGATCTGCTTTTAAACGAAATTAATTTTGATGATATATTAATCAGCATCCTTATTACTATTGCACCACGAAGAATAATTCTCCATAATGTGCTGGAAATTATGACTTCAACGGCAGTTGAAACTATTAAAAAAGTGTTTAAGGAGAAAATTACTATATGTAATGGTTGTGAACGCTGTCGGCCTTATGCTAAAGATACCCGGCATCATTAAATAAGGGTGGGGTACTGTAAATTTTTAAGCCAGGGATAAATTCCTGGCTTTTTTGCTGGTGTATTTTCGCTAAAGGCCAATAAAATGGCGAGTTATTGCTAGCGCCAACAAAATTTGATATGCTCAGTAAGTAATCATGAAACAGGTGGTCATATGCTTTATCAGCTCATAGCTATACCGGTAATAAGTGCTCTAATAGGCTATATTACTAATATACTGGCCATTAAACTTTTATTTTGGCCCCAAAAGCCTGTAAACTTATTTTTTTTCACCTTACACGGTTTATTACCTAAGCGCCAGGAACAGATTGCTATTAGCATAGGAGAATTGGTTGAAGAGCAGCTACTTTCCCTGGACGAAATTATAGATCATATAAATACGCCGCCCATTCAGGCTAAGATAATGAACAACCTTAATACTGTATTAGGTGAAAAAATCGAAGCCGTGATACCCCGCATAGTGCCAGGTAAAGTGGTACAATTAATTAGGAATACTATGGAAAAATCACTCCGGCAGGAGGCTCCTGGTATTATCAACCAAACTATAGAATCGGGGCGGGAACATCTTAAACAGGATATACAGGTGAAAAAAATAGTCGAGGATAAGATTAGAGCCTTTGATTTAGACCAGCTTGAGGAGATGATTCGGGGAGTATCCTCAACGGAATTGAGATTTATTGAGTTATTGGGTGGTATATTGGGGTTTATCATCGGTATTATACAGGTGGGGATCCTGATATTGTTTCCTATACACTGAAAATTATAGGAGGTCTTTTTTATATGGTTACCATTGAATTAAAGGATGGAAGTAAGCGGGAATACCCGGAAGGGATTACCCTGTTGCAAGTTGCGGAGGGAATTAGCCGCAAATTAGCTAAAAATGTTTTGGTAGCTATTTTTAACGGTGACCTAACCGATTTAAATAAACCAATACATGAGAACGGCCAAGTCGAGTTCCTGGATTTTGATGATCCACGGGCAGCCCAGGTTTATCGGCATTCGACCGCCCATGTAATGGCTCAGGCAGTAAAGAGGTTGTGGCCGGATACTAAACTGGCCATCGGGCCTTCTATTGACAGGGGCTTTTATTATGATTTTGATAGTCCCCATACTTTTACTCCTGATGATTTTGTGCGTATAGAAGAAGAAATGAACCATATTATTGCGGCTGATTATCCTTTTATTAGAAAAGAGTTGAGCCGGGCAGAAGCCCAGGAGTTTTTTGCGGAACAGGGCGAAGATTTTAAAGTGGAATTAATAGAAGATCTGCCTGAGGATGCCACCATAAGCACTTATCAACAGGGTGAGTTTATTGACTTGTGTGCTGGACCGCATTTGCCTTCTACCGGCAAAGTTAAAGCAGCCAAGTTAATGAGCCTGGCGGGAGCATATTGGAGAGGAAACGAAAAGAATCCTATGCTGCAGCGTATATATGCTACCTCTTTTCCCAAAAAGTCTATGCTGGATGAATATTTGCATAAATTAGAAGAAGCAAAGAAACGTGACCACCGGCGTCTGGGGAAAGAGCTGGGCTTATTTGTGGTACTTGATGAAGGTCCAGGGTTTCCCTTTTTCCTTCCCAAAGGGATGATTTTACGTAATGAACTGGAAAACTTCTGGCGCGCAGAACATCATAAGGCTAAGTATAATGAGATTCGTACTCCCATTATACTTAACCGCCAGTTATGGGAAAGATCAGGTCACTGGGATCATTATCAGGAGAATATGTATTTTACTCGTATAGATGAACAGGATTTTGCAGTAAAACCCATGAATTGCCCGGGAGGGATTTTGGTTTACAAGCAAAACCTGCACAGCTACAAAGAACTTCCCCTACGTATTGGCGAACTGGGACTGGTTCACCGTCATGAACTTTCTGGTGTATTACATGGATTGATGCGGGTAAGAGCTTTTACTCAGGATGATGCCCATATTTTCATGTTACCGGACCAGATTATCGATGAAATAAAAGGGGTTATAGATCTGGTAGATAAATTCTACAATGTATTTGGTTTCTCTTACCATGTGGAGCTTTCCACCAAACCTGAAAAGGCTATGGGATCAGATGAGATTTGGGAAGTTGCCACCAACGCTCTTATCCAGGCTCTTAATGAGAAAGGTTTGGAATACCAGGTTAATGAGGGTGATGGTGCATTTTATGGCCCTAAAATAGATTTTCACCTGCAGGATTCTCTGGATCGCACCTGGCAGTGTGGAACTATTCAGCTCGATTTTCAAATGCCTGAAAAGTTTGATCTTACCTATATTGGAGAGGACGGAGAAAAGCACCGGCCAGTGATGATTCACCGGGTTATTTACGGTAGTATAGAGCGTTTTATTGGTATACTGACCGAACATTATGCTGGTGCATTTCCTGCCTGGTTAGCACCGGTGCAGGTGCGGGTACTGCCTATCACAGAAAGGCAGGCAAGCTATGCACAGCAAGTGGTTGATGAACTGGATAAGGCCGGTATCAGAGTAGAAATGGATGCTCGTAGTGAGAAAATAGGGTATAAGATCCGGGAAGGACAGCTACAAAAAATCCCCTATCTTCTTATTGTAGGGGATAAAGAGATTGACCAGGGAACTGTGGCTGTGCGTCGCCGCAAGCAGGGAGATATGGGAGCGATGCCTTTAGATGAGTTTATTAGTATGCTAAAGGAAGAAATAAGTACCAAGGCTATGGATTAATTGACCAGGATAAATTTAGGAGAAAACAACCAGGAGCCTTGTGGGACAAAAGGGAGATACTTTTGCCCCCAATGTTATTCTGTATGGGGATAGTAAGGGGATACAAATAGTACCGTTAATTATCTCCCTAATTAGGAATACCCCATTGCGCAGCTATTAGATATGTGCTATACTCGTAACGGTACTAAGTAGGAGCTTCGCTTCTCACCTTACAACTTCAAGTTCGTAAGGTATTCGTTGAGCAAGGTTTGCTTTGGCATTATTGCTAAAGCAAATTAACGGTATTTGAGAAGCGGGTTTTTTAAAAACTCGCTTTTTTTATTTATTCAGGAGGTGAACTGCTTATCAGCAAGGATTGGAGAGTCAATGAAGATATCCGGGTCAGGGAAATAAGGCTAGTAAGTGACGATGGGGAGCAACTGGGAATAGTACCTATACGTGAAGCTCTGGATATCGCAGCACAACGGGGATTGGATTTGGTGGAAGTAGCTCCATCGGCTAAGCCACCGGTGTGTCGGTTAATGGATTATGGGAAATTTAAGTTTGAGCAAAGTAAGCGGGAAAAAGAGGCCCGGAAGAAACAAAAAATCATCTCGGTTAAAGAGGTGAAAATGCGTCCTAATATCGATGAACATGATTTTCAGGTTAAGGCTAGAAATGCCCGGAAGTTTTTGGATGCTGGAGATAAAGTTAAAGTGACTATCATGTTTAGAGGCAGACAAATTACTCATCCTGAATTGGGTCAAAAACTGTCCTTGAAGCTGGTAGAGGAATTGTCTGATATTTCTGTAATGGAAAAGCCCCCCAAGATCGAGGGGAGAAACATGGTAAGTATTCTTGTACCAAAGATTGACAATGCAAAGGAGGAAGGCTAATGCCTAAGACCAAAACCCATAGAGGAGCCGCAAAAAGATTTAAGAAGACTGGCAGCGGTAAGATTAAACGTTCTAAAGCTTATGCCGGCCATCTGCTTGGCAGTAAAAGTCCCAAAAGAAAACGCAATTTGCGCAAGTTGGGCTTGGTAAGCGATGCAGAAGTAAAAAGGATTTCTAAGCTGATTCCTTATTAGAAAAAATCAATATTGTGATACAGGAGGTCAAAGACGATGCCTAGAATTAAACGTGGTGTCACTTCCCATAAAAGACATAAAAAAATATTAAAAATGGCCAAGGGTTACCGGGGAAGCAAATCTAAACTATATCGGGTTGCCAACGAACAGGTTATGAAATCCGGTCAGTATGCCTATATTCATAGAAAGTTAAAGAAAAGAGAATTCCGCAAGCTATGGATAGCCCGTATTAATGCTGCAGCTCGGGATAATGGCACTACTTATAGTAAAATGATTCACGGTTTGAAAGTAGCTGGAGTTGATATAGACCGTAAGGTTTTAGCTGAACTGGCGATAACTGATCCCGGTGGTTTTACCGAGTTAGCGGAAATAGCCAAGAAAAATTGTTAATAGAACTGTTAATAAAGTATGGCTTAAGCCATACTTTTTGCTTATGGAGTGAGATGATGTGAAGTATATAACCTCCCGGGATAACCAGCTGGTTAAGCATGCGTCCAGTTTAAAACTTAAAAAACATCGCCAGCAGGAAAAGATGTTTTTTATCGAAGGGGATAAGCTTCTGCAAGAAGCCTTACGCGACCAGGATGCCGTTGTAAGAATTTTTATAGATGAAAATGTTTTTCCCGACTTTGCAGGCGATTTACCAGCTGGTATAGAGTGTTGCGTCTTAAAAGCGGGTCTGATTAATTATATAAGTGATACTGATACTCCACCGGGTATGGGGGCAGTAGTTAAAATGCCCTCCTATAACTGGGAGCAATTTTACACTAAAGGGCACCTGCTTTATTTAGATCATCTTTCTGACCCAGGCAATTTAGGAACCATTATAAGGACGGCCTGGGCTTTAGGGGTAGAGGGAATTTTACTAAGCCCAGGTTGTGTGGATCCATTTAGCCCGAAAGTGGTACGGGCTAGTATGGGGGGGATATTTAATATGCCCCTTTATCATGTGGATGAAGGGCAAGTTGACCAGTTGATCGTCGATGGGTTTCGGTTCATTGGTGCTGCCGCTGCAGGTACGGCCACCAGTGTGTATGAAGCAGATCTTACTGGTAAGACGATTATTGCTATTGGTAGTGAGGCCAGAGGGTTAAGTCCCTCTACTATTAGCAGGTTACATAATATGGTTAAAATTCCAATAGAGAAAACCGTAGATTCTTTGAATGCAGGGGTTGCATGTGCTATAATTCTCGCAGAGGCCTGGCAGCAGAAAAGGGCTGTTCCTTGAACGGTTGGGCATGCTATGCTATAATTTTTTTAGTTCGGCCCTACATACCAATGGAAGGGTGGACCAGTCTATGCTAGAACAAGCTGATAGCCTTTGGCAGCTTTTTGAGAATTCCGGTTGCATCATATACTATTTGTTGTATAAGAGAATCATTACGCAATAGACATTAAATGCGATGAACGGGACAAGTATCTAATCTGGGAACTTAAGGGAGGCAGTATCATAGACTGGGAGTACTGCTAGGGAAAGGGTTAGCGAATTCACCCGGGAGCAGGGGATTGAAATCATTTATTGAAAGTAGATCTATCCGGAAGCCGCCGTTACCGGCCCTTAAGTGAGCTAGGCTGTATTTAGGTTTTGGGGTCTGGTTAATGAGGGTGGTACCGCGAATTTGACTTTCGTCCCTTGGGGAGGAAAGTCTTTTTATTTTCTGCTTAGGGAGTGAGTTAAATGCTGGATAAGCTAAAAGAAATTGAACAGAATGCCAGAAAAGCGCTGCATCAAATAAGTGATGTGGATGAATTAAATGACTTTAAAGTTAAGTTATTAGGGCGTAAAGGAGAAATCACCCTGCTGCTCAGGGGGTTAAAAGAATTGTCTGCTGAACAGCGGGCTGAGGTGGGCAAAGTAGCCAACCAGTTAAAAGGAGATTTAGAAAACCTAATTACCTCCCGTGCTGAAGAGATAAAGCAGCGGGAATTGGATCTTAGGTTGGCTAAAGAGGCTATTGACGTTACCCTGCCCGGGCAACCAATCTTAAGTGGGGGTAAACATCCTCTTAGCCTGGTATTGGAAGAAATGATTGATATATTTACCGGTATGGGCTTTGCGGTTGCCGAAGGGCCTGAGGTAGAGACTGATTATTATAATTTTGAAGCCTTGAATATACCAAAGAACCACCCGGCTCGGGATATGCAGGATTCATTCTACATAAGTGAAGAAGTTTTACTGCGTACGCATACTTCGCCGGTGCAGGTAAGAACTATGGAGAAATTAGCTCCCCAGGTTCCCGTAAAAATTATAGTGCCTGGTAGAGTATACCGCAAAGATGATGATGCTACTCATTCGCCTATGTTTAATCAGATCGAAGGACTTTTAATAGATCGCAATGTAACCTTTGCTAATCTGAAGGGAACCTTGATGCTTTTTGCCCAGAGGATTTTTGGGGAAGATGTGCGGGTTCGTTATCGGCCCAGTTTCTTTCCGTTTACTGAACCTAGTGCGGAAATGGATGTTTCCTGTGTAATGTGTAAAGGCAGCGGATGCCGGGTTTGTTCTAATACTGGTTGGTTAGAGGTTTTAGGAGGAGGAATGGTTCATCCGCGTGTCTTAGAACATGGTGGATATAACCCTGAGGAAGTTACCGGATTCGCCTTCGGGATAGGTATTGAGCGTATTACTATGCTTAAATACGGTATAAACGATTTGCGCCTCTTTTTTGGTAATGACAAACGTTTCTTAAAACAGTTTTAACATCCTTTCGGCAGGATGATTCCCCAAAGGATTTTTAGGAGGTAAAAAGATGAGTGTTTCTTTTAACTGGTTAAAGGAATACGTAGATATAGATTGGACGCCAGAGGAGTTAGCCCACCGTTTGACCATGGCGGGAATAGCAATCGAAGGGGTGGCGAAGATCGATGAGGATGTAGTTTTAGAGTTAGATCTTACTCCCAACCGGGGAGATTGTATGGGTCTTTTAAACCTGGCTCGGGAGGTTTCTGCTTTAAATGGAAAGCCTTTAAGGCTGCCGGCCATAAAACTAAAAGAAAACCAGGAAAATATCAAAGACTATATTAATGTAAAGATTGCTGCTCCTGACTTATGTCGTCGTTACGCAGCCCGATTGGTAAAAAATGTACAGATTAAACCGTCACCGGTATGGATGCAGGAAGCACTACTACATGCTGGTATCAGGCCGATTAACAATATAGTCGATATTACTAACTATGTCATGCTAGAGACTAATCAGCCCTTGCATGCTTTTGACTACGATTTGCTGGGGAATGAACCGAGAGAAATTCATGTGCGTACCGCCATGAAAAATGAGACCTTTACCACTCTGGATGGAGTTAAGCGGCAATTAGATGAACAGATGCTGGTGATCACCGACGGAGAGTGTCCAGTAGCACTAGCTGGAGTAATGGGTGGAGAAAACAGCGAAATTAACGATGGAACAGTTAATGTAATGCTGGAATCAGCTAATTTTGAGCCGGTTAGCATTAGAAAAACTTCACGCAAGCTGGGGCTACGCAGTGATTCCTCCATACGATTTGAAAAGGGAGTCGACCCTAATGGAGTAATTTTCGCTATTGATCGGGCCGCCGGCTTAATCCAGGAACTAGGTGGTGGCCAGGTGGTCAAGGGCGTTTTTGATGTTTATCCACAGCCCGGGGAACTTCGTGAGATAGTGCTCCGACCGGACAAGGTTAATACCATACTAGGTACCAGTATTACCACAGCGCAAATAAAGGAGTATATGCTCAGATTAGGTTTCGGGGTAAAAGAGAAGAAAAAACAACTATTGGTGACTGTACCCAGCTATCGTCCCGATATTGAAATAGAAGTCGACCTTATTGAAGAAGTAGCGCGCCTATATGGGTACAATTCTATTCCAGATGATCTGCCTTCCGGTCATACGACCCAGGGTGGGTTTAATAGTTTCCAGAAGTTCCGCCAGCAGGTAAAGGATACGGCTGCAAAAACTATGTATGAGGTAGTCAACTATAGTTTTATTAACCCACAATATTTTGACTGGTTAATGCTGCCGGCAGATAGTCTTTTGCGGAAAGTTGTAAAAATCGCTAATCCCCTTTCCGAAGATTACAGCGTAATGCGTACCTTGCTATTACCGGGATTATTACTAAATATTAGCCGTAATTTAGCTAAAAAGAATGACAGCCTGGCTTTTTTTGAACTTGGTTCGGTGTTCTACCCGACTGCTGCTATGCTGCCGGAGGAAAAATTAAAACTAGGTGTTGTTGTGGCGGGAAGCAGTGAGCATAACTGGCTCAAACGACAGACGAAAATGGATTTCTTTTTCTTAAAAGGGATACTGGAGAATATTTTAAGACAGCTAGGAGTACCGGAATGTGAGTACTTACCTGTTCAAGTATCCGGATATCATCCCGGAAGAACTGCTATGGTCAGATGCCAGGACCAGGAGGTGGGGGTAATAGGGGAAATTCATCCCCGAGTTTTAGACCAGTTTGAAATTAAAACTTCTGTCTGTGCATTTGAGGTGGATATTGAGACCCTTTACCAGATGGCAGGACAAAAAAAGATGCGGGAGAATATTACCCGTTATCCCTCCATTGAAAGGGATATAGCACTAATTCTTCCCGTGCAAATAGTTGCCGCCCAGGTAGATAAGGTAATTCGTTCTATTGATAGTCCTTTGCTACGGGAAGTAACCGTTTTTGACTTATATACTGGTGAACAGGTGCCGGCGGGGAAAAAGAGCATGGCATTTCGCCTGGTTTTCCGGTCGGATGAGCGCACATTAAAAGACCAGGATATTAACCCACTTATGGACAGTATCCTGGAAAACCTGCAGGATAAGGTCCAGGCCAGTTTGCGTTGAGATTAAGGACCCATACCTAACAGAAAAGGTTACCAAACAGGGCATACCGTAAAAAAGGGGGGCTACCCCATATTTTACGCGTATGCCTTTTTTATTAAATCTTTTTAAATCTTATAAAAAAGATCAAATGCCCGAAAAACCTTAATCAGTTGCGCAAAGTGTTATATAATAGAAACATAATTTGTGGGGGAGGTTTGCGCTTGTGGCTATAGCAGATATTAATGAGCAAAACCAGATAGAGATTAGGGTAGACGGGGTAGGAACTTATAATGTTCCTGCTGGAACTACTGCCGGAGCTTTGGCCGCTGTGATTCAGGAAAAAATATCCCAGCCAGTAATGGCCGTAATAATAAAAAACGAATTAATAGACTTATACCATGAGCTGGATCAATCTTGTGATTTGCAGATAGTAGGTATGGATAGTGAACCAGGGCTACAGATATACCGGCGTAGTGCTTCATTTTTACTGATTAAGGCTGCCCAGGATGTTTTCCCGGATCAAGCTTTAGTAATCAGACATTCTTTGTCTAATGGTTTATACTGTGAGTTTGCAGATTGGATTCCCAGTGAGCAGGAAATAAAATTATTGGAACAACGTATGCAGGAATTAGTTGAAAAGGATCTGCCTATCCGGAAAAAGACGGTTGACCGGGAGGAAGCCTGCCGTATCTTTAAACAGCAAGATAGGATAGATAAAGTTAACCTGTTAAAGTTCAGGTGTACAGAACAAAAACAAGAAGATATTTATGAACTAGATGGTTTCCACGAATATTTTTATGGGTATATGTTGCCACGTACCAGCATGACACCCATATTTCGTCTTCTACCTTACCCGCCGGGATTTATTATGCAAACCCCGGAAAAGGAAGCCCCAGAGACTTTAAGGCCCTATATTGCTCAACCTAAGCTGGCCAATGTTTTCCATGAAGCCAAAGAATGGTCTGATATGCTGGCTGTACCACATGTGGCTTCACTTAACCAGAGCATTATCCTAGGGGAGGTTAATGATATTATTCGGGTCAATGAGGCCCTGCATGAGAAAAAAATAGCCTTTATTGCCGATCAGATTTGTAAAAATCCCCAGGTAAGGCTGGTGTTAATTTCCGGGCCTTCTTCATCGGGTAAGACTACTTTTGCGCAACGTTTGCTTATCCAACTCAGGGTGAATGGGCGTAAACCGGTATCAATATCCCTGGATAACTATTTTATAGACCGGGATAAGACTCCCCTGGATGATAAGGGAGAATACGACTTCGAGGCTTTGGAAGCTCTAAAGCTAGATCTTTTTAACGAGCATTTACAGCGCTTGATAAATGGTGAGAAAGTAGAAATACCTATATATAATTTTAAGAAGGGTACTACTGAACCCCAGGGAATGCTTGTACGGGTGCCGGCCGGGGAACCTATCATTATTGAGGGGATTCACGGACTTAATGACCGGCTAACCTGGTTAATTCCGCCGGAACAAAAGTTCAAGATATATATTAGTGCTTTAACTCAGCTTAATATTGATAGTACTAACCGGATACCTACTACTGATTGCAGGTTAATTCGCCGGATGGTACGCGATGCCCGGACCAGGGGTTATGGTGCTTTATCTACTATCAAACGTTGGCCATCAGTTCGGGCCGGGGAAGAAAAAAATATTTTTCCCTTCCAGGAGCAAGCCGATGTTATGTTTAATTCCTCACTAGTTTACGAGTTATCGATTTTAAAGGGATTTGTTCAGCCCTTGCTGGAAGAAATCGGACCGGAAAATCCCGAATATATGGAGGCTCAGAGATTACTCTCTTTCCTAAGCTATTTCCGTACTGCTCCAGTAGAACAGGTTCCCCCAAATTCGATTTTACGTGAATTTGTAGGTGGAAGTTGGTTTAAAAACTAAAACTAAAAAACAATATAAACTTTAAGAACCAGGAATATAATTCCTGGTTCTTTTTTGGTACGCCCGGCATAGGCGCAGTCTAACGGTTGGAAGTTCCTAGCCCGGGTTGATAGTGCCAAGTACATAGCCAAGGGCAAGGGTATCCACCGCGAGGTGGAATCACCCTACGGGTACAGGCTGAAGGAAGCCGGAGGTAAACTTTGGCCGCCGTATACCGAACGGTACCTACGGTGCGGGAGGCCGGTCGTTCAAATAATGGATGGCCTCCTACCCGATTGTTCCGATGGGAAACAAAAAAGATCCTTCTGTCCTACCAAAAAACAGGTAATTGGGAGAACCCAAGGCAATAAAACGAAATGGCCCCCTTTTTAGCAGGCATTGGAAAAGGGTTCAAGGTCATGCTAAACTCAAATTAAATGGAACAGGTATTGAGGAGAGTGTTTTATGAAAGGGAAAATTATGGTTGTGGATGATGAAGAATCTCTGGTAAGACTCATTACTTACAACCTGAATAAAGAAGGGTATAGCACAGTTTGGGCCTATGATGGCAATGAGGCCTGGAAAAAAATAAAAGAAGAAAATCCCGATTTAATTATATTAGATCTCATGTTACCTGGTAAGGATGGTTTGGAGATTTGCCGGGAACTCCGATCGGAAAACAATCAAATCCCGATTATTATGTTAACCGCCAAAGACGATGAGATTGATAAGGTAGTAGGGCTGGAACTGGGAGCAGATGACTATGTTACTAAACCATTTAGCGTAAGAGAGCTGCTAGCTCGAATCAAGGCGGTTTTACGCCGGTTACCGGAGATAAAATTACCGGATCTGAAAGAGGAAGCAGTTCATCAAGGTCGGTTTACTATTTACCCGCAGCGATATGAAATATTTAAAGATAACCAATTGCTGGAATTAACCTTGAAGGAATACGAATTATTTGACATTTTGTTGCGCAACCAGGGGAAGGTGCTAAAACGTGATTATTTGCTGGAAGTGCTGTGGGATTATGCTGATAGCGTGAACACCAGGGTTTTAGATGTGCATATAAGTAAACTCAGGGATAAGATTGAGGATGATACTAAAAATCCCCATTATATAAAGACTGTTAGAGGACTAGGTTATAAGTTTGAGAATGACTATAATGCGTAGCTCGTTTCGCTGGCGCTTGACCGGGACTTTCCTGATTTTAATAGCTACAGTTTTAGTGGTAACTGGCATCATCCTGTCGCTGTGGTTTAAAAACTACTACCTGGACCAGATACGGTCCAACCTGGCTTATGAGGCAGTACTGGTAGCTGACATGACCAGGTTTAATCAGGGTCAAGCCAATGCCGGGTTTTTACAGGAAATAACTGATAAGGCTGCCCTTCATACCGATAGCAGGATAACCATTGTAGATAGCCAGGGAAAGGTACTGGCAGACTCGCAATTTGATCCGTCTAATATGGGATTTCACCACACCAGACCGGAGATACACCAAGCTTTACAAGGTAAACAAGGGGCAGATATTCGTCGTAGCGATACAGCCGACATCCGCATGTTATATGTTGCGGTTCCTTTTGATAATGGTTATGTTAAAGGGGCAGTGAGGCTGGCCAAACCTATTCAGCAAGTAGAGGCACTATATAAAAATGTTCTGATCATTCTTTTAATGGCCATATTCATAACCGGATTAGTAGCATGTATCATCAGTATAGCAGTAGCAGAGCGTTTTTCCCGACCTTTGCAGGAAGTAACTGAAGCGGTAGGGGATATGGCCCGGGGTAATTTTAAATGCCGGGTTTCCTACCAGCATGATGATGAGTTAGGGGTGCTGGCAGAAGCAGTGAATAATATGGCCGGTTATTTGGATGACAATATAAAAGAAATGGCAGAGGTTAATAACCGCTTGGAAATCCTGCTTACTAATACTATAAACGGTATTCTCATGGTCGGTTCTGATAGCCGGGTTACCTATGCTAATCCTATGGCTTTAGAACTCCTTAATGCTGATGGCAATTATGCGGGCAAAAAACATGTCGAATTTATCGGCAACTACCATCTGATAGAGTTAATAGATCGGGTAAAAGCTAGATGCCGACCTATTCGCCAGGAGGTTATACTGCAGCATCTAAATACAGAGCGGGTAGTTGAAGTTAATGCTGTTCCTATTCTTAACCGTGAAAAAGACATCCTGGAAGGGGTACTGGTGGTACTTAACGATATAACCGAAATAAAAAAACTGGAACGGATACGCAAAGACTTTGTGGCTAATGTTTCCCACGAGTTAAAAACTCCTGTAGCTACTATTAGTGGATTTGCCGAAACCTTAACGGAAGAAAGCCGGGGATCAAATACTAATGTTCAGGAGTTTTCTAAGATCATATATGATGAAGCACAGCGCCTCAATCGGATTATCAATCGACTGTTAGAGCTTTCCCGCCTGGAATCGGAAAAGCCATTTCTCAATTTAAAGCCGGTGGATCTGAAACACCTAATATTAGCCAACATTGACCTGGTAAAGCAGCAAAATAAAAGTGAACAGCTTTATATAACTACCGAATTACCTGTTCAGGAGGTAATTATCGAAACAGATAGCGATTTAATTATTCAGGTATTGGCAAACCTGCTGGACAATGCTATAAAATACACGCCGGAACCGAAATATATAACAATACGCTTACAGGAAGAACCTGATCAAGTAATAATTAGTGTCGAAGATAATGGGGAAGGAATTCCTGAAGCAGAGGCAAGCCGGATATTTGAAAGGTTTTACCGGCTGGATAAGGCTCGTTCCCGAAAGACGGGTGGGACTGGTCTGGGGTTGGCTATTGTTAAACATCTGGTGGACAATCTCAGCGGGCAGGTCGGGGTTGACAGCCCACCAGGGGGAGGGTCCCGGTTTTTCTTTACTATTCCCCGAAATCTTAAAAAGTAGTGGCTTATACAGATATTTTACATTTCTAAAACAAAATCTTTAAACCGCGTAACTGGTAGCTTAACACACAGATGTTATCTTCTTATTAACAAATAATAAATGTTAAGGAGGAAGAACAATTGTTTACATGGAAAAAAAGAAGGGGAGCGGCCAGTTACTTTTTGATAGGTCTGTTAATGGCGGCGATAGTAGTAATAGGTGGATGCGGCCAGGCAAATAGCGATGATCAAAGGCAAGCCGGTACCCAGCTTTCTGGTACTCTCAATATTGCCGGATCGACCTCAGTTCAACCTTTCAGTGAAGTGCTGGCAGAAGAGTTTATGAGCAGGCATTCCGGTGTTCAGGTTAACGTTCAGGGCGGGGGATCCACCCAGGGAATAACGGCGGCTGTTTCCGGTGCGGCCGATATCGGGGCTGCTTCCCGGGAACTGAAAGATGAAGAGATTGCCCAGGGGGTTATCGGTTATGCCATAGCTTTAGATGGAATAGGAGTGGTGGTAAATCCAGCTAATAAAGTGGAAGGGTTAACTGCTGAGCAAGTAAAGAATATTTACCTGGGTAATATTAAAAACTGGAAGGATGTCGGTGGGAAAGATGCTCCTATTACAGTAGTCACCCGTGAAGAGTCATCTGGTACCCGGGATGCTTTTTTAAATATTATTATGGGAAAGGAAAATATTATTAATTCGGCCATTGTGCAAAATTCTACTGGTGCAGTTAGGACGACTGTTTCGGGAGATAGGAATGCTATTGGATATATATCTTTGGCGACTGTAACTGATGAAGTTAAATTGTTAAATATTGATGGGGTAGCTGCCAGTATAGAAAATGTTAAGAATGGTAGTTATAAACTTCAAAGGCCTTTTAACTATGTCACCAAAGGCGAAGCTGATAGTCTTGCCAAAGCTTTCATCGATTTCGTTCTTAGTGATGAAGGGCAGAAAATTATAGAGGAAGAAGGGGCTTTCAGCATTAAATAACCGGGCTATACTTACCGGGAGCTGGTATATTGGCTAAGCGGTTTTATAGTCGCAAGACCAACAAATTGTTGGTTAGGCATAGTAGAGGTAAAAACTGCTGTCTGACCTGGTTATAATAAACTCGTAGACTTAAAATCCACCTAATGGTGGATTTTTTGGCGTTTTTGTAAAGATAGTATTTCCCTTAAACCGCTAGGGCGGCCGGAAATATTCCCTGCCTGAATTTTTATTAACTGTGTGGTAATTTGTGCAGGAGAAAAGGGCGGGGGAGCGTTAAATCCGGCTATTAAAATTTTACAATATTTTAATACTTAGCAGAGAAAAACTTAAAACTACCTAACCAGGTATTTAACATACTAATGCTATTGTAAGGTTAACAAATGCAATAGGAGTCGGTGATGAATAGTGAAATTGTATGCAGGTGAAGTCATGAAAATGAAAAAAAGTGAGGCGGTGGTGGGATGCTGGCAAAAGCAGAAGGCTGGAACCCCCCCCAGACGGGTGAAGTTCTGGTGGAAAAGCTGCTTATGCTGAGTGCGGCGGTTTCTGTATTAGCCATTATCCTTATAACACTATTTATTTTTGCCAAGGGTGTTCCAGTTATAGAAAAAGTAGGTTTTAAAGAGTTCTTATTTAATTTTAACTGGAATCCTACTAATGGATCGTTTGGTATAGGCAGCATGCTGGTGGGATCATTACTAGTTACTTTATCAGCCCTGATATGGTCTGCTCCTTTAGGGTTAATGGTAGCTGTCTTTATGGCAGAAATAGCACCAAATAAGATAGGAAGAGTCCTGGGACAACTGGTTGAGCTTCTGGCTGGTATTCCTTCCGTTGTATACGGATTCTTTGGATTAATAATTATTGTTCCCTTTATTCGCGAGAAACTGGGGGGGAATGGTATGAGTATACTGGCAGGAGCTATAGTACTGGGGATAATGGTTCTTCCTACTATAATCAGCATAACCCGGGATGCTATTTTGGCTGTACCTGGTGAATTCAAAGATGGTTCTCTGGCCTTAGGAGCTACCCATTATCAAACTATTTGGCATGTTATGTTGCCCGCAGCCCGTTCGGGAATAATCACCGCGGTAGTTCTGGGCATAGGCCGGGCCATAGGGGAAACTATGGCTGTAGTCATGGTTACTGGTAATGCCGCTATAATACCTGACAGTATTTTATCGCCTACCCGAACTATGACCAGTAATATTGTTTTAGAAATGGGTTATGCGGTAGGTGATCACCAGGCCGCACTTTTTGCCACCGGAGCAGTTTTGTTTGTTTTCATAGTGATTCTTAATCTTATGGTTAACTTATCGGTGAAAGCGGGGAGTAAATGGGAGCACTAATTAACAAGGAAAAATTAATGACTTTACTATTATGGTTATCGGCAGTAATCATAGTAGGGATATTGGCCACCATCATTGGATACATCGTCATCAAAGGTATAGCTTTTATAAATCTTGATTTTATACTACAAGCTCCATCCCGGGCTGGGAAAGAAGGCGGTATTTCCACCACAATTATAGGTACCCTGTATTTGACTATGTTATCTTTATTTATCGCTATACCACTGGGGGTGGGTACCGCCATTTATTTAGAGGAATATGCCCGTCGTAACAATCGATTTGCTCAACTGGTAAATCTTACGGCAGAGACCCTGGCTGGTATTCCTTCTATAATATTTGGTCTGTTTGGATTTGTCTTTTTTGTTATATTTCTTAACCTGGGTTGGTCAATATTATCGGGTAGTTTAACTTTGTCCATAATGATTTTGCCTACTATAATCCGTACTGCTCAAGAGGCTATAATAACAGTTCCTCATGAACTCCGGGAAAACAGTCTGGCACTAGGGGCTAGTAAGTGGCAAACGGTTAGAAAAATAGTGGTACCAGCTGCTATGCCAGGTATTATAACCGGAGTTATTCTTTCCATTGGCCGGGCAGTTGGAGAAACCGCGGCCCTGGTTTTAACTGCCGGAAGTTCATTGGGGATGCCAGTATACTTAAGTGATCCCGCCCGTACCATGTCGGTACACCTATATGTTCTGGCCATGGAAGGTTTATCTATGGAAAGAGCCTTTGCTACCGCTTTCTTAATAGTTGTATTTATTATGGTTATAAACTACCTGGCTAATTTAAGCCTGCGCCGCTTATCACACTAGATAAGGATGTCGCAGCCTTTGGTGTAATTATCTGGGATAGCCGGATGGGAAAGGGTTGGCTAAGATCATTAGGTTTTAGGATGTTATATGTAAGAGAAAAGTAATGAAAGGGAATGCATATGGAAGATAGAATTAAGGTGCGCAGTAAGGATATAGAAGTTTATTATCGGCAGTTTCAGGCTTTATATGGCGTTAACATGGATATCAGGGAACATATGGTTACGGCCTTAATAGGTCCTTCTGGGTGTGGAAAGTCGACTTTTTTAAGAACCTTAAACCGTTTAAATGAATTAATCGAAGGAACTACTATCAAGGGACAGGTGTATATTGACGCTCAGCCTATTTATGAGCGTGATGTGGATGTAGTGGCCCTGCGTAAAAAGGTAGGGATGGTATTTCAAAAACCTTCGGTTTTTCCTATGTCGATCTACGATAATGTGGCTTACGGTCCTAAAATTCATGGGATTAAAAGCGGTAGTAAATTAGATGAGATAGTGGAAAAGAGTTTGCAAGCTGCTAACTTGTGGAATGAAGTAGGTGATCGTCTGTACTCATCTGCGGCCCGTTTATCGGGAGGACAGCAGCAAAGATTAGTTATTGCCAGGGTACTGGCCGTAGAACCGCAGGTTATCCTTATGGATGAACCAGCATCAGCCCTCGATCCTATTTCTACGGCCCGACTGGAGGAATTAATTACTGAACTTAAAAAGGCATATACGATAGTGATTGTTACCCATAACCTGCAGCAGGCAGCCCGGGTATCAGATTATACCGGCTTTTTCCTAAATGGGCACTTAATAGAATTTAACCGCACCGATGAAATGTTTGTGAATCCGCGGGATAAGCGAACCGAGGATTATATCACCGGGCGGTTTGGTTAAGGAGGGGTAAAGATGGTTGGTGAAGGATTAAAACCGGAGTTGGATAATCTTAAAGAGGAAATATTAAAGATGGGCCGTTTCCTGGAGGATCAGATATATAATGCTGTTAAAGCATTGGTAAGAAAAGATGCCCAATTAGCTCAAAAGGTGATTAATAATGATGAGATAATTGACCAAATGGAACTTGATATCGAGAAAAAATCCCTAGGAATTTTAGCACTTAAACAACCTATGGCCAGCGATCTCAGGCTGGTCGGAACTTCATTACGTATTATTATTGACCTGGAAAGAATGGCCGATCATGCTGAGAATATAGCCCGGGTAGCCATCGATTTGCATACCCAGACCTATATTAAACCATTAATAGATATACCCCGGATGGCCAAACTGGCCCAAAAAATGATTGAAAGTGCTTTGAATGCATTTATTGATGAGGATATCAGTATGGCTATGGAAATAATTCCACTGGAAATCGAAATGGATGCTTTACATGATCAGGTTTTCCGGGAATTATTATCCTATATGATGCAGGATCCTCGTACTATACCTCAGGCCACTGCTTTGCTATTGGTGGGAGGACACCTGGAACGCATCGGTGATCATGCTACTAATCTTGCCGAAATGGTTATTTATATAGCTAGGGGGACCCGTATTGACCTTAATGAGATGGCCCGTAACCAGGAATAGTGATTTTTTAAGCCCCTCTTAAAAAACATGGCCCGTTTTGATATCGGGCCATGTTTTTTGTTAAGTTAATTTTCCTCCCCTAAGGCGTAAAGTGTTTAGTTTGAAGTGGTTATAATTATTGCTGTATACCTATAAATTAACTAATTTATAGTAAATTTAGACCTAAAAATGGTCCGTTTTCGTGTTTTTCTAGTAACGGGGGCCGGGTTTGTCGAGGAGGAAATGAAGGAAATACCGGGTTTTTATAGAAATAATTCATCAACGCTTTATAAGGGGGCATTCTGGTTGGAAGATAAAAAGAGTAACATTAACAAGGTTACAGTACAGATTTTCGGTGAAGAATATGTAGTAAAGGGTCCTGAAAATCCTGATTACATTGAAATGCTGGCTTCCTACGTAGATAGGCGTATGTTTATGATTCACCAGCGAAACCCTAATCTTTCCACTAGTAAGGTGGCAGTATTAACTGCCCTTAACCTGGCTGACGAACTTAATAAGCTACAGGAGGACTATGATGATCTGGTTAAAGCACTAGAAGAAGAAAGAAAAAATAGGATGGGATAAAATGACCAATCGAGAAGTAGCTCGCATACTAGATCGGATTGCGGACATTTTACAGATCAAGGAAGAAAACCCCTTTAAAGTACGGGCTTATAAGAAAGCTGCCCGATCAGTATACCATCTTGATGAAGATTTACACCGCTATTATGAACGGGATCGTATCGGAGATATCCCCGGGGTTGGTAAGGCGATTAAAGCTCAAATTGAGGAAATGCTTGAAAAGGGTAGCTGTGAATATTATGAGGGCTTGTTGTTAGAAGTTCCGGAAGGGGTTCTGGATATGCTTAGAATCCCCGGTCTGGGTCATAAATCTGTTAAGACTATTTACGATAACCTGGGTATAGACAGTCTGGATGAACTGTTAAAAGCTACTGAGGAGAAAAAGATCCGCAGTCTGCCTGGCCTGGGAGCTAAAACGGAATATAACATTAAAAAAGGAATGGAGCTCTTAACCCGCAGCGAGGGAAAGGTTACCTTAGGATTAGCTCTTCCCTTGGCGGAAAGTTTACTTTCCTTTCTGCGCGAATCGAAAGCAGTGCAGCAGATCAATATTGTAGGTAGTATACGCCGGGGGAAATCTTTGGTTAGTGATATTGATATACTAGTTGCCAGTAATGATTTTAATGCGGTATTTGACCAGGTCCGAAATTGCCGTGATGTCAAAAAAATACTGAAGCAAGGGAAAGACTACATATCTGGTCAGCTTAGTTTTGGGGTGGTGTTTGAGGTTATCCTGGTACCTCCGAAAGCCTATTACCCTGCCCTGGTTTGGACCACTGGTTCTAAAGAGTTTCGTTTAAAAGCTTTTAAGGATAGTAATCCGGACCAGATCATAGGGGCGGCCAGCGAAGAAGAGGTTTTCAGCAGACTGGGGTTAAATTATATTCCCCCAGAAATTAGGGAAGACAATGGATTAGTGGAACTGGGCAGAAGTGGACAGTTATCACGCCTTTTAACGCAAAACGATCTTAAAGGTGACTTACATATACATTCTGACTGGAGTGATGGAGCGGCCAAAATCCAGGATACCGTTATTGCAGCACAAACTATGGGTTACCATTATGTAGCGATAACCGATCACTCCAAAACATTATCTATAAGCGGTGGTTTAAATGAGGAGCATCTTAAAGCTCAGGGACAGGTTATTGATGCTATTAATAATAACCTGAAAGGGGACTTTTATGTTTTTAAGGGGATCGAAGTGGATATTCTAAAAGATGGACGTTTAGATTTTGAGGATCCCATTCTTAAAGACCTGGATGTGGTCATCGCCTCTATTCATAGTCATTTTAACCTGGATAAAGATAAACAGACGGAAAGGATTCTCAAGGCTATTACAAATGGCAACGTGGATATTATTGGACACCTTACCGGAAGGTTGTTAAATAGACGAAGCGGTTATGAGGTCTACCTGGATCCAATTCTGGAGGCAGCTGCTCAAAACCACGTAGCCCTGGAGATAAATTCCCATCCCGATCGTCTTGATATTGATGCCGAAGTAGCCCGTAAAGCTAAACAATACGGGGTAGAAATAGCTATAAACAGTGATGCTCATCATAAAGATGACATGAAGTTAGTTCGCTATGGAATTATGAATGCTCGCCGGGGATGGCTGGAAGCAGAGGATGTTATTAATACCTGGGACAGGCAGCGCTTAATAGATTTTCTTAAAGAATAAAGCGGTAGGAAGTAGTAGAAAAATAAGGCCAGTACCTCTTAGATGGAGGGATGACCGTGTTAGAGTTTATTGTGCGGGCTGCAGTCATGTATATTATGGCTTTATTGATGATCCGCCTGCTGGGGAAAAGGGCCCTGGGAGAACTGGGACCATTTGATTTTGTAGTAATGACCGGAGTAGGTCATACCGTAGTTTCGGTAGCTTTGGACAAGAGCATTCCTTATTATGAGGGGGTTATTATCCTGGCTACTCTGGCTATACTGGAATACTTTATGGGCTATCTGGCTTTGAAAAATCAGGGATTATCTAATCTTATTGTTGGTAAGCCGGTGGTATTAATTGAAGATGGTCGCATAATCAAGGATAACCTGGCCCGGGAAAAGTTTAATATCGACGATTTGATGCAGGAGTTGCGTAAGCAGGGAGTTAGGGATATTGATGAGGTGGAACGGGGCATACTGGAAGCCTGTGGAGGGTTTAGTGTTATTTTAAAGGAACAAGATGAGCCGGTAACCCGTGGGGATTTAGGGATTAAAGAAGTAATACGTAATGGCACTCTTACTTTTGTCCCGGTTACCCGCCGGGAAATTTTTGAGTTGCAAAAACAGTCCCCCAGTCAGGGGGAGCCAGATGTTTGTTTGCCTCAATCACTTAAGGTGATAGAGAATCAATTGGGGGAAATTCTTAACCGTCTAAGGCGTCTGGAAGAGAAGTAACTAAAAAGGGAAAACCGTTCCCTGCTCCCTTCTAGTTTATTTAATTTGGGAGGATAGATATGAAAATAAAGGAGATTTATGATCTTGCTGTGGATTTAGGGAAACGTTATGATGTCAGGGGAGATTATCTTAACCAGCTTTTACAGCAGGAATGGAATAAATACGAAAAAACCACCGGGGAAGACCGGGAATATTACGACCGGGAGTTGCTTAAAAACCCTTTTAGTGATACGCGAGTATTAGTTGGAGGGAATGAGGATATCAATACCATTTTGTGTGGTATTGATATGGAAACCCCAGAAATTTTACTGGCCGACCGTCTTCGAGAAAAGGGTCAGGAAATTGATATGGTTTTAGCTCACCACCCAGAGGGGAAAGCTTATGCAGCTCTTTATGATGTAATGAAAGTTCAGGCCGATATGATGGAACAGGCTGGTGTACCTATTAATATTGCGGAGGGAATCATGTCTTCACGTATTTCGGAAGTGGAAAGGATGATTCTTCCTTATAATCACCAGCGGGCTGTTGATGCGGCACGTTTACTGAATATTCCTTTTATGTGTGTCCATTCACCGGCTGATAATCTGGTCAACCGATTTCTACAAAACTGGTTTGATAATAACCTGTACTCTACGCTGGAGGATGTAGTTAATTTGCTACATAGCTTACCTGAATATGACGCGGCCCGGCGTATGAAAGCTGGTCCGCAGATTATCGTTGGTGAAAAGAACCGTCGGGCGGGACGGATTTTTATTAAAATGACGGGTGGTACTTCAGGTGCATTAAAGACTTATGAGAATCTGGCTGCGGCAGGCATTGGAACAGTTATTTGTATGCATATGCCGGAGAAACATCGTCAGGCAGCTAAGGATAACCATATAAATGTAATTATTGCCGGACATATGGCAAGTGATTCACTGGGTATGAACCTGCTTTTAGACGAATTGGAGGTCCGTGGGGTAAAGATTATCCCCTGTTCAGGGCTTATTCGAGTAAAGAGAACCAGGGAAGAAAGGGCTGCCTATATGTAAGGAATATAGTATATACTTTAATGGTTAACGGGAGCTTTAAAATATTAATCAGGTTAGGGTAGTACCTAGATGTGTTAAAGAATTCTAGTAGCGAGTAGGTAATAGGGGAACCGGAGGACGGGAGTTGTCTCGTCCTTTAGTTTTTCAATACAGGAGGTTATAGTTATTATGGAATTACTGGCTCCGGCCGGTGACTGGCAGGCGTTCCAGGCCGCCTTGGAAAACGGGGCAGATGCAGTGTATATGGGGGGAAAACAATTTAGCGCCCGTCAGAATGCGCCTAATTTTAGTGATGATGACCTTAAGAGAGCAGTTGAGTTGGCCCATTTAAAGGATCGAAAGGTTTATGTGACCGTTAACACCTTAATCGGTGATAGCGAGTTTACTAAAGCCTTGGATTATATATGGTTTTTATATACTGTGGGTATAGATGGGGTTATTATTCAGGATCTGGGTCTTATGAATGCTACCCGCTCAGTATTACCCCAGTTTAGGGTTCATGCCAGTACGCAAATGACTATTCATAATGTAGATGGGGTTAAACATCTGGCCCGGCAGGGTATTAAACGAGTGGTGCTGGCCCGAGAAATGTCTTTGGAAGATCTGCATATTATTCGCCAGGGTGTTTTGAATGTGGAACTGGAGGTTTTTGTGCATGGAGCTATTTGTTATTCTTACTCAGGGCAATGCCTGTTTAGCAGCCTGGTGGGGGGACGAAGTGGTAATCGGGGCCGGTGTGCACAGCCCTGTCGTTTACCGTACCACCTTTTAAGAAAAGGGGAGCCGGTAGCTACTGGGGGAAGATATTTGTTAAGTCCTTCCGACTTAGCCTTAATTGATCAGCTTCCGGAGCTTTTTAATGCCGGGGTTGATTCGCTTAAAATTGAGGGACGGATGAAAAGGCCGGAATATGTGGCGGTGGTAACCAGGGCTTACCGGGAAGCGTTAGACCTTTTAAAAGATAGTTCTGATGCTCGTCCTCCGGAAAGTGTTAAACAATCGCTTTTAAAGATTTTTAACCGTAATTTTACCAGCGGATACCTGTTAGGTAAAAAGCACGACTTTCTTAGCATTAGCAGGCCCAATAACCGTGGTATTTATATTGGCCGGGTAGTTAAACAGAATAAAGATTTAACTGCTAAGATTAATCTGAGTGCAGATCTGAATACGGGTGATGGGTTACAGGTATGGGTATCAAGGGGAAAAGGACCGGTTTTTACTGCCGATAATATTTTAAAAGATAATAAAAAGGTTGATAAAGCCTATCCCGGTGATGTAGTAACTCTTCAACTTCCTGAGAGGGTAGGTACCTCGGACCGGGTTTTTAAAATACATGATGAAGAATTAGTCGCCAGTGCCGTTTCTAGTATTGAAGCCGGGTGTGAAACCCGTTATCCGGTTGATATTACCGTTTATATTCAGGGAGGGAAGCCGCTTAAGCTAGTCATAAAGGATCAGTATGGGAATCAATCCTGTGCATATACAGATAGCCCGGCGGTTGTTGCGGTAAAACGTCCCCTTACCGAAGAAAGTTTAAAGGAAAAGGTTAACCGATTGGGGAATACTCCTTTTATCCTGGGGGATTTCCGGATGGTTTCCGACGGAAATTGGATTATACCCTTTGGGGAAATAAATGAGGCCCGCAGGCAGGCAGTGGAGTCATTATTAACTAATTATCGCCTGGGAGGAACCAGGGTAATTGAGGCTAACGTCTATAACCATAATAGGGATACATTTCTGGGCACTAATAAAACTGATGGTTGGAAGGAGCGAACTGAAGACTATCCTACTTACTTGAGTGTTTATGTTAATGGTTTAGAGCCGGCTCGGCAGGCAGTTCTGGCTGGTGCGGATCGTATTTATATAGGATTGGAAGGGCTAGTTTCCCACCGCCGGATCCGTGCTGGAGAGCTAAAAGATTTACTGTTATGGGGAAAAGAAAGGAACGCAGAAATTATTCCCGCTTTACCGCGTATAGAGAAACCATCTGATCCGGTTGATTATAGGAGACGGATTATTGATAGTGGTGCAGATACTATTCTGGTAGGGAATTTAGGAACTATGGAATGGTGCCGGGAACAGGGTTTAAAGTTCTGGGTCGATTATAGTCTTAATCCTTTTAATAATTATACCCTGGACTACCTGCTAGAAGCTGGCGCGAAAGGTATATGTGTGTCACCGGAGTTAACCCTAGAACAGTTAAAACAACTATACCCCCTGCATAAAACCGAGTTAATTATTCATGGTGAAATTATTGTAATGATATCCCAGTATTGTATGCTGGAAGGGACTATGGCAACCGAGGTAGCTTGTCCCGGCTTTTGTCGTCAGGCTGATTATTGTATTGAAGATGAAAAAGGATATCGTTTTCCGGTAGATACCGACCAGGACTGCAGGTTTTATGTATTTAATTCCCGTACCTTATGTATGGTGGATGAACTTTCCTCACTATCGGCTTTGCACCCAGCCAGTCTTAGAATGGAGATGCGCCGGGCTGATGCAGGAGAAGTAAAAAAAGCTGTAAGTATATACCGTAGGGTATTAGATGGGGCCAATCGCCAGGATAGATCAGAATTATCCGTGTATAAAAAGCGTTTAGAAGCGATAAGTCCTTCTCCTTTTACAAAATGTCATTATTATCGCGGGGTTGAATAAATGGATTTAAAAACAATACAAAAACTAGAGTTTAATAAAATACTTTTTCAATTAGCGGAACTGACCGGGTCAAAAGCTGGGCGAGAAAAAGCCCTGCAGCTTAAACCAGTTAATGACCTAGCTATTGTCGAAAAGCGCCTGGATGAAACGGACGAGGCCATGGAAATATTACGCTTCGAGGAGCCCTCTTTTTTAAACCAGTTACCAGTTATTGATTCCTGTTTAGCTAAAGCTCGGATACAGGGCATATTAAAACCGGAAGAGTTAAGGGATATTTTGCTGGTTCTACTGGCTTGCCGGCAGGCTCTGCGCCTGGCAGATGAGGAGCGCTTTCCTCAATTAACCCGGCTAGTGGAAGGGTTATTTTATGATCGTGACTTAAAACAATTAATCAGCCGGTCGGTTGATGAGGAAGGATTTTTAAAAGATGATGCTTCACCACAGTTAAAAAGTGTGCGCGGACAAATTAATCGCTTACGTCTGCGCATCCGTGATTACCTACAGGATTTTATCCGCTCCGGGAATAATCAGAAGATGCTGCAGGATGCACTAGTTACAGAAAGAGATGGGCGCTATGTAGTACCGGTTAAGCAGGAATATCGTTATGAAGTAAAGGGTATTGTCCATGATGAATCAGCTAGTGGGGCTACTGTTTTTATTGAACCATTAGCAGTAGTAGAAAATAATAATCAGATTCGAATATTACAGCAGGAAGAAAAAAGGGAAGTTGAAAGAATATTAAGGGAACTTACGGCCCGGGTAGCAGTATATAAAGAGGAACTGGCTCAAAATTCGGAAATACTGGCTGAGATGGATCTGATTTTTGCCCGGGCCCGGTTGACTTATAAAATGGATGCCTACCGTCCCCGGGTTAATAATCTAGGTATTATAGAATTAAACCGGGCCCGGCATCCGCTGTTAGGGGAAAAAGCAGTACCAGTAAATGTTGAACTAGGCAAAGGTTTTGACATGTTGGTTATTACCGGCCCTAATACGGGTGGTAAGACTGTGGTATTGAAGACGATCGGCTTATTAACACTGATGGCGATGAGTGGCCTTTTTATTCCTGCCCGGGAAAAGAGTGAAGTAGCTGTTTTTAATAATATCTATGTTGATATTGGTGATGAACAGAGTATTGAACAATCACTTAGTACCTTTTCATCACATATGAGTAACATAATAAATGTTATTCAAGAGGCAGATAAAGGTTCTTTAGTATTATTAGATGAGTTGGGAGCCGGGACTGATCCGGTGGAGGGGGCGGCTTTGGCCCGGGTTATTTTAGAAGAACTTTTAGCTCGCCAATGCCGGGCGGTAGTGACTACCCATCAAAGTGAGCTAAAGAACTTTGCTTACCAGCAGGAACGGGTGGAAAATGCTTGTGTGGAATTTGATCCGGTTAGCCTTAAACCCACTTATGAATTAACTATAGGGATGCCTGGCCAGAGTAATGCCTTTGAAATAGCATTACGTTTGGGAATGGGGCCTGATTTAGTGGGGCGGGCCCGGCACCTGGTACCAGAACAGGAAATGGAGCTCGGTAATATGATTAAGCAGCTAAAAGAGCGTAGTTACCAGTTTGAAGAATCCCGGCGGGAAGTAGAAAAGTTAAAGATGCAACTAATTCAGGAACAGAACCAGCTGACTCAAGAGCGTCGCCAGGTGGATAAGGATAAGCGTGAAGTGATAGATCGAGCCATAGATGAGGCTGAACGTTATGTGCGTATGGTCAGAAAGGAAGCTGATGAGGCGCTGCAAGAGGTTAAAGATCTGCGTAAAGACAAAGACCGGCCTCCTCAGTGGCATGAAATTGAGAAAAAGCGGCGCAAGATAAAGGAGTTAAGGGTAGAAAATCCCTGTGCAGAACAATTGTCATTACCGCAAAAACGGGAGATAAAGCCAGGGGATTATGTATTCATCCATAATATCAATCAAAAGGGGTATGTGGTGGAAGAACCGGATAGTCAGGGGGGAGTAGTAGTTCAGGTAGGCATAATGCGTTTAAATGTAAAGGCAGACCAACTTATCCTGGCTCAGTCACCAGAAGAAAAGAAAATCTACCGCAGTAACCAGGGACTACTGGAAAAGGCCCGGAATATTTCTAAGGAGATTGATGTCAGAGGAAAGCTAGCAGAAGAAGCCTTGTATGAAATAGATCGGTATTTAGAAGATGCTAATTTAGTCGGCTTAGATTCAGTACGCATCATCCATGGAAAAGGTACTGGAGCTTTGCGTAAAGCTGTTCGCAGCTATCTAAAGGATCATCGTTATGTTAAATCATATAACGATGGTGCTCGCCAAGAAGGAGGCTTTGGAGTAACAGTAGTTAAATTGAAATAAATTAAGAAAGCTTCCTCTGAACAATAATATCAACAATGGGGACATTTAAAAGAGCCGTATAAAGTCATGATATTTATCATGACTTTATACGGCTTAATATTTGTTGGTGGCTTATTATCGGCCTACTATATCATTTATAACTTCGCGGGCCTTTCGTTTTTTCAACTGATGATCCTTTAAACTACAGGTGGGAATATGTTGTCCTGGTTCTATAATAACCTTTTCCAGGTACTCCTGGGGACACCCGCCGGTTTCCATAGGCCCTGGAAGGTTGGCTTTAACAAAATTACCATCATGCCGTGGATCTAAACAAATATAGACTTCGTTACGTAATAAACCTGGTAAGGTAAATTCGTCATGAATATCACACTTTTCGGCGGGTATTTTGTCATGAGTAGCACTGTTTCCACCTATTTTGACCACTGATCGCATTTCTGGATTAGGACAATATTTTCCGGCTAATTTGCCAGACTCAGGGCAAATATATACCACTTCATGGCCCGGGCAAACCTCGGTAGGTACACTATCACTGCGTGAAAATTCAATAATTATAGTCTCTTTAGGACAGGTCTCCGAAGGTAGTTTGCCTGATTTTGAGCAAACAGATATTTGTACAATTCCCGACGGCATTTTCTTAGCAGGAGTATTTTTTATACTATGAGCTTTAGTAAGGACAGCCCGGAAAACTTTAGCCGGATAGCCCCCTCCATAGACATTATTCATGGTGTGTTGGCGGTCATAGCCCATCCAAACAGCCATTGAATAGCCGGGAGTATATCCACAGAACCAGGAGTCCTTATACTCTTCAGAGGTACCTGTTTTACCAGCTGTAACTACTCCTGGTACCCGGGCATTTGTTCCGGTACCTGCGTTAGCAACCGTCTGCAACATGCTCCCCATCAGCCAGGCGGTTTGTTCTGACATAACCCGGTTATATTCAGGTTTAAATTGGTATAATTCTACTCCTTCATCATCAACTATGCGGGTAATAAAGTGGGGCTTAATATAAACTCCACTGTTTCCCAAAGTACCATAAGCAGCCGCCATTTGTACCGGCGTAGCTCCGTGGGTTAAGCCTCCTAAAGATAAAGGTGCCAAACCCAGGTCATTGGTGCCAGGGGTGTCAACTAATTCCAGGCCCATGGCTTTGGCAAAATTAAAGCCGGATCGAACCCCTATTTTATCTAGTAATTGCACAGCATAGGTATTAATAGACCACTGTACAGCTGTTCTCATGGTAATCAGACCGCGATGATTGTTGTCATAATTTTTAGGACTCCAAACTGTACCTCCGATCTTAAAGGATACAGGCGCATCATTTAGAACATAATAAGGCATGTAACCCTTTTCCAGAGCAGGGCTGTATACGGATATAGGTTTAATTGAGGATCCTGGTTGCCGGTAGGCACTGGTAGCCCGGTTGAAGCCGCGTTTCTGCTCATAGGTTCGCCCTCCCATAATGGCTTTAATCTCACCATTTTTATGATCTATAACGGCCATAGCTGATTGTATATTTTCTCCACCTTTCGTTTCGCTGGGGAAGTTGGCCGGATTACTATAGACCTCTTCTGCATATTTTTGTAAATCGGAGTTCATAGTAGTATATATCCTTAAACCGGAACGATAGATTAAATCGCTGGCATCTTTGGCAATTTCTTTATCTTTTAATAGATCCAATGCCTCTTCCACTACAGCATCTACAAAAAAGCCATAGTGGCTGTCCCCATGTTGAGTTTTGGTAAACACCAGCGGGGCTTCAAAGGCTTGGTCGGCAGTGGCTTGGTCAATGTGACCGCACTTGACCATGTTATTAAGTACTACTCTTTGGCGTGCCTTGGCCCGATCATAGTATTGGAATGGGTTATAGGCATTAGGACTCTGGGGTAGGCCGGCCAGCAAAGAACATTCCGCTAAGTTTAATTGGTCAACGTCCTTACCGAAATAAGTATTAGCCGCTGCCTGAACCCCATAGGCACCGGCCCCGAAATTAATCTTGTTTAAGTACATAGCCAGGATTTCGTCTTTGGAATACCTGGATTCCAATTTGAAAGCGATAATTATTTCTTTAACCTTTCGTTCCCATTGTTTATCAAAGGACAAAAAAGCATTGCGGGCCAACTGCATAGTAATAGTACTAGCCCCTTGACCAGTAAGATTACCAGATTGGATATTACGAACAACCGAACGTGCAACTCCCTTGAAGTTAACCCCGTGATGGTGGTAAAAATCCTGGTCTTCAGTGGAAATAAAGGCATTAATAAGATCATTAGGTACTTTATCTAGAGTTATCTCCGTACGATTTTCCTCGGCGTGAAGTGAGGTTACCATATTACCTTGATCGTCGTAAATAAAAGTGGTCATGGCTCCACTAAGTTGTTGAGGATCAAAAGCAGGTAAGCTCCTGGCTGCAAAAGCAAACACACCCACTATACATCCTATACCTATAAATACAAGTACTATTAAACCTAATAAGATTTTTTTCCCGATAGATCGTTGCTTGCTCTTATTATTACTTTGGTTTGTTGACATAGATGGTTTGAGCCTCCCCAATAAATATCCTTTACATATTGGACACCGGCTGGTAAATATCCTGCTAAATACCTGATTCACTACGGTTGTATTATCCAGGTAATACGTCCTTAATGCCCTCATTATTGCACATACTAATGACAATGTGCTAAAATTTTTCTGGCAAGGAGGTTATTTTGTGGAAGAATTAATCAAAAACCAGTGGGAGGAGCAGATGGACCTACTCCGTCGTGGAGTAGCGGAAATTGTACCCGAGGATGAGTTGCTACAAAAGCTAAAGAAGTCTATCAATGAAAACCGTCCCCTGAAAGTTAAACTGGGGCTGGATCCTACTGCACCAGATATCCACCTGGGTCATACGGTGGTTTTAAATAAATTGCGCCAGTTTCAAGATCTGGGGCATAGAGTCGAATTAATCATCGGCGACTTTACTGGTCGTATTGGCGATCCTAGTGGAAAATCCGAGACTCGCAAGCAGTTGACGGAAGACCAGGTCATGGCCAATGCAGCTACTTATCAGGAACAAATTTTTAAGGTTTTGGACCCGGAGAAGACTACTGTACATTTTAATAGCCAATGGTTGATGAAGATGAATCTGGCCGAAGTTTTAAACCTGGCGGGGAAATATACGGTGGCCCGTATGCTGGAACGGGATGATTTTGAGAATAGATACCGGGAAGGCTTGCCGATTGGGATTCATGAGTTTATCTATCCGCTGATGCAGGGTTATGATTCTGTTGTATTGCAAGCTGATGTTGAATTAGGGGGCACCGACCAAAAATTTAATCTTTTAGTAGGTAGAAACCTGCAAAAAGAATATGAGATGGAACCACAGGTAGCTATGATGATGCCTATATTAGAGGGAACTGATGGTGTTCAAAAGATGAGCAAAAGTCTCGGTAATTACATTGGAATTGATGAAGATCCCCACGAAATGTTTGGGAAAATTATGTCTATTCCTGATGAATTGATCTGCCGTTATTTTGAACTGGTAACCAGAGTACCTATGGAAGAGATTAGGCAAATGGAACAGGCTATGGCTAACGGCAGCCTTAATCCACGTGATGCAAAAATAAAGCTGGCTAAAACCGTTATTTCTATGTATCATGAAGATGAAGAGGCAGAACAGGCGGAGGAACGATTTAAGTTAGTTTTTTCCCAGGGAAGCATTCCGGATGATATTCCAGAAATAGTATGCCATGACGAAACAGTCTGGCTGCCTAGGTTTTTACATGAAAATGATATGGTTAGTTCTACTAGTGATGGGCGGCGCATGTTAAAACAAGATGCTGTTAAAGTAAATGGCAACAAATATGATCAGGAAAACCTATATATTAATGATGGTATGGTTATACAGGTTGGTAAAAGAAAGTTTATAAAAATTAAAAAAGCATAAGCAAACCGGGGTTACCCGGTTTGCATTAATCAGGGTAATAATTTTAGGGACTTTTCCATATCATCCAAGTGTCCCTCATAAAAAACGGCATACCCTTTGACATTTGGGTAATCAAGGGAAATAAGGTTCACAAAAGTAAAACCTATACTTTCAAGTTGTTGACGGCTGTTGTTACGGATTCTTTTAATATTTTCGTTAGTAACTTTTCTGGCTGCACAGTATACTTCATTACCTTTAGCATTAATCAGGGCAGTTGCTACCAGTGTACGCAATAGGTTGTCACTCCATTTCTAAGATAATAAAGGCTTTTAAGGCCACAGTAGCCCTATTCTACCGTATCGAGTTGGTTACCACAAGTATTGCGTATAGACATTATAATCGGGGTAATATAAGCTAGAATCTAAGCCAATTCAATTATGAATCAAAATAAAACAAACTTCAGAGTGCCTCTATTGTCGAAATATAGGCGCTTATGCTGGGGGAATTGTTTATATTAATTCATTTATGAATCAACTTTAATACAATTATGAATTAATGATTAATGAACAGAACTAAAAATATCTATCTGCTATACTGGGAGATTAACCTGAATAACGGCCTTTGCAGCCCTTTTTCAGATCGGTTCTTTATAATTGGCACAGTTATTGCACGTAATAGGGGTAGCGCAACATTCACTGCACCACATATTTTATAACCCCCTATTTTTCTTACATTTCTTTTTGATCTACTGTTATATAGTTTGGTCGTGAGTCGAAACCCATTGCCACTCACTATATAACAGTAGAGACAATTCTTTTTCACGCAGGTTGCGTAAATTCTGTTCGAGCCACAGATCATACCGTATCTTCCAATAGATGCGGTGTTCTGATATAGATTGAAGGGAGGGGGTAGGGAATCACATAAGGTTAGTTCGTGCAAGGGGGGAAAGACAGCATGGAGCATCAGAACCTGATTGTGAATAAGAGCGAACAGATTGCCATCCTTTATATCAATAGACCCAAAGTACTTAATGCGTTAAACCGTGACACATTGCTGGAGCTTGATAAGGCTATCGATGAGATAGAACAGGATCAGGAAGTCAATGTGCTGATCATTACTGGATCGGGAGGAAAGGCGTTCGTTGCCGGTGCCGATATTGCTTATATGCAAAATCTTTCGGCTATAGAGGGACGAGCCTTTGGCGCTTTAGGACAGAAAGTATTCAGTAAGATCGAATCTATCTAAACCGGTTATTGCTGCGGTTAACGGTTTCGCTCTGGGTGGCGGTTGTGAATTAGCTATGTGCTGTGATTTTCGAATTGCATCAGACCATGCTAAATTTGGACAACCAGAAGTAGGTCTGGGAATAACCCCCGGTTTTGGTGGCACACAGCGTTGGCCAGACTGGTAGGATCAGGAATGGCAAACAGCTTCTTTTCAGTGGGCAGACCATTAATGCTCAAGAAGCTGAAAGAATCGGGTTGGTAAATATGGTAACTGAACCGGTTGGGCTTTTAGACACAGCAAAATCGATAGCTCTTAAAATTTGCAGGCAGGGGCAGATAGCGGTACGATTATGTAAAGCTGCTGTCAATGAAGGATTGCAGACTGACATAGACCGGGCAATGACAATTGAAGCTGATACCTTCGGTCTTTGCTTTTCAACCCAGGATCAAAAAGAAGGTATGTCCGCTTTTCTTGAAAAGCGAAATCCTAAATTTGTGGGTAAATGACCCCATAATAGATTCCTGATAGGAGGTAAAAAAAGTGGCAATTAAAAAAGTAGGAGTTGTAGGAGCCGGTACCATGGGTGCAGGTATAGCGCAGGTTTGTGTTGAGGCTGGATTAGATGTCCGCTTAATAGACCTGCGCCAAGAGTTTGTTGACAGAGGCCTCAATGGTATATTTAAAAATTGGGACCGGGCAGTCAGCAAAGGCAGGATGGAAGCCGAAAAAGTTGAAGAATTTAAAAAGAAAATCGTTGGCGGTACCAATAATGAAGATCTCAAAGATTGCGACCTGGTTGTGGAAGCAGTTATTGAGCAGATGAAGATCAAACAGGATCTCTTCAAACAACTTGATGGCATTTGTCCTCCAGAAACTATTCTCGCCAGTAACACCTCGGCATTAAGTATCACTGAGATAGCCGCAGTGACCAATAGAACTGCTAATGTGGTAGGAGTTCACTTCTTTAATCCTGTACCAGCTATGAAACTAGTTGAAATTATTCCTGGAGCAGAAACTGCTGCCGAAACAGTAGATGCGGTTGTCGAATTTTCGAAAGCAATCGGCAAAGAACCGGTACCGGTAAAAGAATCCCCCGGTTTTATTGTCAACCGCCTGTTAATCCCATATATTAATGAAGCTGCTATTATATACCAAGAAGGGGTAGCTTCTGCAGCTGAAATTGACAAAGCTATGAAATTAGGTGCCAACATGCCTATGGGTCCTCTGGCCCTGGCGGACTTGATTGGTATCGATGTATGCTTAATGATTATGGATTACTTTGTCAATGAAATGGCTGATTCTAAATATCGTCCAGCCCTCGCATTTAAACAAAAAGTTCGTGCTGGACACTTGGGTCGCAAATCCGGTAAGGGATTTTTTGACTACAACAAATAAGACTTGTTATTAAAAACCAAAATTATAAGGGGGAGTGGAAAGTCTATGGCAAAAGAAATTGTTTTAGTAGGAGCTTGTCGTACACCTGTAGGAACTTTTAATGGCACAATTAAAGATGAACCAGTGGTAAACCTTGGATCAATAGTTATGAAAGAGGCTCTGAACCGGGCTGGACTAGCTGCGGATGCTCTGGATGAGGTAATCTTCGGATGCGTTTTACAGGCTGCCCAGGGGCAGAACGTTGCCCGCCAGTCATCTATTAAAGCTGGTATTCCCATTGATGTTCCTGCTTTCACAATTAATAAGGTGTGTGGGTCGGGATTAAGAGCGGTAAGTCTGGCAGCACAGCTTATTAAAGCTGGCGATGCTGATGTGGTTTTGGCTGGTGGTATGGAGAACATGAGTAATGCTCCATATGCATTAGAGAAGGCTCGCCGTGGTTACCGTATGAATAACGGAACCGTGGTAGACGTCATGATCAAAGACGGCCTGTGGGAAGCTTTTAACAACTACCATATGGGCATTACTGCAGAAAATGTTGCCGAACAGTGGAATATCTCCCGCGAAGACCAGGATGAGTTTGGCTTTAGAAGTCAGGAGAGAGCCTTTGCAGCTATCGAATCGGGACGGTTTAAGGATGAGATAGTTCCAGTTGTGATAAAAGGCAGAAAAGGCGATATAGTATTTGACACTGATGAGCATCCCCGTAAAACCACCCTGGAAAAGATGGGGGGATTAAAACCAGCTTTCAAGAGAGATGGTGGAACAGTCACTGCTGGTAATGCATCAGGTATTAATGATGGTGCAGCAGCAGTTATTGTTATGTCCAAGGAAAAAGCCGATGAACTAGGTATTAAACCTATGGCTAGAGTTGTAAGCTATGCATCTGGCGGAGTTGATCCCAAGATCATGGGTGTTGGTCCCATACCAGCTAGTAAGAAGGCATTAGCTAAGGCTGGATTGACTGTGGATGATATCGATTTAATTGAAGCCAACGAGGCTTTTGCTTCTCAGTCCCTAGCGGTTGGCCGTGAAATGGGCTGGGCCGATCATATGGAAAAAGTTAATGTAAATGGTGGGGCTATTGCACTTGGACATCCAATCGGTGCCTCTGGAGCCAGAATACTGGTTTCACTGCTTTATGAAATGCAAAAGAGAAAATCTAAATATGGTTTAGCTACTCTCTGCATCGGTGGCGGTATGGGTACCACACTGATTGTTGAAGGTATTTACGACTAATCTATTTTGGGAATTTTCGGGGGAGGGAATTTTTAATGGATTTTTCGCTAACAGAAGAACAAAAAATGTTTAAACGGACTTTTGCCGACTTTTCGGATGAAGTCGTAGCTCCCGGCGCAGCTGAGCGGGACGAAAATGAAGAGTTCGATATGGAGTGTTGGAAGAAAATAGCCGACCTGGGACTGGCAGGATTAATTGTTCCGGAAGAATATGGCGGAACAGCAGCTGGAACGGTAGTCTATGCTATGGCGGTAGAGGAAATATCCAGAAACTGTGCTTCTATGGGGGTTACTCTATCGGCCCATACCTCACTCTGTACTTGGCCGATTCTCCATCTGGCCAATGAAGAACAAAAACAGCGCTGGTTGCCACGGCTGGCATCTGGTGAAAGTCTGGGGGCTCTGGGGTTAACTGAACCAAATGCTGGGTCAGACGTGGGAGCAACAGCTCTTACAGCTGTAAAAGATGGTAACAACTATATATTGAATGGTACCAAGATATTTATTACCAACGGGTACTATGGTGATATTTATGTTATTCTGGCCCGCACCGGTGGCAAAGATCAAAAACATGGAAACAGCAGTTATTTTGTAGTGGAAAAAGGAACCCCGGGATTTACGTTCGGTAAGAAAGAGAAAAAACTGGGTATTCGCTCTTCGGCCACTTACGAGCTGGTTTTCGAAAACTGTGTAGTTCCTGCCGAAAATCTAATCGGTAATGAAGGTGACGGCTTCAAACAGACCATGCAAGTTTTGAACGGAGGCAGAGTAGGTATAGCTGCTCAGGCTTTAGGAATAGCCGAAGGAGCTTTCCGGCATGCCCTGGAATTTGCCTTGGAGCGTCAGCAGTTTGGTAAACCTATTTTTGCCAACCAGGGAGTATCTTTTAAGTTGGCTAACATGGCTATGAAGATTCAGGCAGCCCGTAACCTGGTTTACGAGGTAGCCTGGCGCGAAGATGCCGGCCTTTCCTATCAGAAACAGGGAGCTATAGCAAAATGCTATGCTGGTGATGTAGCTATGGAAGTTACCACCGAAGCTGTACAGGTTTTGGGTGGATATGGTTATTCTCGGGAGTATCCCGTGGAACGGATGATGCGGGATGCTAAGATAACTCAGATTTACGAAGGTACCAATGAAATCCAAAGACTAACTATAGCTAACTGCTTAAGGCGGGGCGAACTTTCTAATTACGAATACTAGAAATTAACATCTCCTGTTTTAACCCTGGCTCGACCGAAAACCGTCAGTAATGGCGGTTAGGTCGGGTTAGTGGTGTCGATTTTACTGGCTGGCAGATGGTCTGGTGAAGCTGGTAAGCAAAAGCACCCGCCGGCCAGTAATTTTGTTTTATAAGCTAGAAAAATCTCTTCCTGAGTTGTACGTGTGTGCAAGGGCGTTAACAGGAAGGTGATATGAAAACATATTGTGAAAATACAAGGTTGGGAACCAGCCCTGGTGGAGCTACGGCAATGGTTGGGCTAGCAAAACTTAAAGCCTCATTAATCCTGTTGCCGGAGACAGGGAGATAGTTCGCTTGTTTGGCCTGGTTTTTGCCTATAATACAATAAAGACAACTCCCTCAAAATAGCAGGTGGCCCTCACCATTAAAGTGAGCCCCCCGGTAAACGGGTTGTATATGCACGGCGTGGCTGTTGTGGCAAATCGCAGGCCAAAGATTAAGTGTATTCGGGTCTCGCCTGGCGATTCCCGATAGAGGGAGGTTTTATTTTTTATTATGAAAGAACGCTGGTTAGAAGAATACAAAAAGAAACTAGTATCAGCAGACGAAGCTGTAAAAGTAGTGCAATCTGGTGACTGGATTGAACATGCTTTCGGTATAAATGGCGCGAATGAGCTAGATAAAGCCCTGGCAGCTAGAAAAGATGAATTATGGGATGTCAAAATTCGTTGTGATATAGGTGCCTGGCCCCATTATACAAATGATGCTGATCCGACTGGGGAACATTTTTATTGGAACTCTTGGCACTGTGGCGGCTTGGATAGAAAATACTATAATCAGGGGACTTTGTCATACATTCCTATGAAGTTTCATGAATTACCTTATATGACCAGGAATGATGTTGTTCCTGCTCGGGTATTTATGGCTACGGTTAGTCCCATGGATAAGCATGGTTACTTTAGTATCGGTGCAGGTTGTCCATCAGCTATGGCTGCTATAGAAAAAGCGGAGCATGTGTTACTGGAAGTTAATACCAACATGCCTCGTGTATGGGGCGGAAATCAGGAATGTATTCATATAAGCCAGGTTGATTATGTGGTAGAATCTTCTAATCCACCGCTACCTACTATTCCTGATGTACAACCGGATGAAACCGAACAGAAAATTGCTGGACACATTATCAAAAGGCTATATGACGGATGTTGCATTCAATTAGGAATTGGTGGTATACCTAATGCAATTGGTAATATGATTGCCGATTCTGATTTGAAAGACTTGGGTGTACATACTGAAATGTATGTTGATGCCTATTTAAAAATGACTAAAGCCGGCAAAATAACCGGGGCCAAGAAAACTATCGATAAATACAAACAGGTTTTCTCTTTTGCTATGGGAAGTCCAGAGTTATATGATTTCATTGATGATAATCCTGGAGTAATAGCCTACTCAGTTGACTATACAAATAGCCCGGTAGTAGTTGCCCGCCTAGACGATTTTGTTTCGGTAAACGCGTGTATAGAGATTGATTTGTTCGGTCAGGTATGTGCTGAAAGTGTTGGTACACGGCATATTAGTGGTACTGGGGGACAGTTAGACTTTGTGGAAGGTGCTTACAAAGCCAAAAATGGACAAAGCTTCGTATGTATGACTTCAACTTTCCAGGGGAAGGAAGGGGTAGTCTCCAGAATTAAACCTATTCTAACCCCGGGAGCAATTGTCACTGACCCACGTACAGCAGTGCATATGATAGTAACCGAGTATGGTATTGCTAATATGAAGGGTAAGAGTACCTGGGAAAGAGCGGAAGCTTTAGTTTCTATAGCCCATCCGGATTTCCGGGAAGGCTTGATCAAAGATGCTGAACAAATGAAGATCTGGCGCAAGAGTAATAAGATTAGAGGTTAAAATCGAATAAATTATCGGTTAAAACCTGGTAAAATCTCACTGGGAACCAAAAAAGGCAACCGCATGGTTGCCTTTTTTGCTGTAGGTCCCAGATGGTTTTTGATTATATAATGGTTCGAAATTAGCCCGCCTTAAGACTTCTTACTCAATTTTTGTGGATCGTTTAGAACGACGTATGATTCCATATTTGGAAGCTTTTCTAACCACGGTGGGTTGACTTATACCTAAAATACGAGCTACTTCGTAGGTGGAGGTACAGCGCCGGAAAGCGGCTTGTAGTATTTTACGTTCAGTATTTTCCACTGCCTCCTGGAGAGGAATTATTTCTGTATCAGTATTCTTGTCCTCTTCTGGCACCAGGCCGGACCACCAAGAATATAGATCATTGGTATCGATAAGGTCATGGAGAGTGGTTACTACCAGCCTTTCGATTAGATTACGCAACTCCCTCACATTACCCGGCCAATGATAATTCGTAAGGGAATGGATTAAGTCGCTGGTTAACCTTTTTTGCATATTATACTTTTTATTAAAAATATCCAAAAAGTGGGCACAAAATACTGGAATATCCTCTTTGCGTTCCCGTAAAGGGGGGACTAAAATAGGAACTACATTTAGACGGTAAAAAAGATCTTCGCGAAACTGGTTTTTGGCTACCATGTCGGTCAGATTGCGATTAGTACCAGTTAATATTCTTACATCAACCGATATTGACTTTGTCCCACCTACACGCAAAATGGAGTTATCCTGAAGGACGCGTAGCAGTTTAACCTGCAGATCAAGAGGAAGCTCGGCGATTTCATCCAGGAAGAGTGTTCCCCCACTGGCTAGCTCGAATAGGCCTATTTTCCCTCGTTTATCAGCTCCAGTAAAAGATCCCGGTTCGTAACCGAACAGTTCTGATTCCAGAAGATTTTGGGGTATAGCAGCGCAATTTATCTTTATAAAAGGCATATCCCGGCGGTGGCTATAAGCATGTAAGATATCGGCTACCACTTCTTTACCTACCCCTGATTCCCCCTGAATGAGTACGGTAGAATCTACTGAAGCAATGTGAACCAGCATTTTTAACATTTCCCGCATCTTAGGAGAGCTGAACACGTATTTTTCACTGGTCTCCATTCTTAATTGTTGCAGCTCAGCCTGGTATACACGGCTTAAAGTTTCCAGTTGTTCCACTCTTTCCTGCAGGTGGTTTAATTCTGTTAAGTCGCGTACGTTAGTGACTACTAGAACAATATCATCATTGTTATCGTCAAAAATAGGTGTACTGGTAACCAGAGCATGTTTACCGGTTTTGGCCTGCAGGGGGACGGTAACACTCTGACGTTTCTCCAGGGCCAGCAAAGTACCGGAACGGGAAAAGTAGCCCTCTTTTACCAGCTCTGCCATATTGCGACCTACACATTCCTCAGCCGTAACTCCGGTAATACGTTCAAAGGCCTTATTTAAACGTAAGGTAACCCCAGTGCCATCAGTAATATAAAGTCCATCATAGGAAGAATCAAAAATTGCGTCTAATTCCCTTTGTCGTAAGCCTTCCACTTGTTCCAGCTTTTGCTGCAGTTCCAGCAATTCAGTCATATCTCGTACATTAGTTACTACCAGCAAAATATCGCCGTTATCGTCAAAAATGGGAGTACTGGTAACTAATGCCTGCTTACCGGTACTAGCCTGTAGTTGAACCGTAACACTTTGGCGCTTTTCCAGGGCTAATAAAGTCCCGGAGCGGGAGAAGTAGCCCTCTTTCACCAGGTCAGCCATATTACGGCCCACACATTCATAGGCGGTAACTCCAGTAATACGTTCGAAAGCCTTGTTTAAACGTAGAGTCAGCCCATCTCCATCAGTTATATAAAGACCATCATAAGACGAATCAAAAATCGCATCTAGTTCCCGGCGGCGTAATCCTTCTACTTCCTCTAACTTTTGCTGAAGTTTAACCAATTCAGTCATATCACGAACATTAGTAACAACCAGCACTATGTTACCTTCATCATCGAAAATAGGGGTGCTGGTTACTAATACTTGTTTACCGGTTTTTGACTGTAATGGAGTAGTAACCGTCTGTCGATTTTTCAAGGCCATTAGGGTTGCAGAGCGTGACAAGTATCCTTCTTTAACCAGGTCCGCCATCCTACGCCCCATACAATCATTAGCTGTAATGCCGGTAATACGTTCAAAGGCACGGTTAAGACGCAGGGTAATTCCATTGCCATCAGTGATATAAAGACCGTCAAAAGAAGAATTAAACATGTGGTCCAATTGGCGGTTTAAACCTTTAACATGAGACAGTTCTTGAAAGAGTTTTTGAAATTGGCTCATATCATGCAAAACTGCAATGGCACCTGTCACTTTCTTGTTAATGGATACAGGCACTATAGTGGACCAGTAAACCCGGTATTGATAAGTAAATCTAACTTCTCTAACCTGATCACTATTTGATTGCGTGTTAATCAATTTAGACAAAAAAGAAAAATCTTTTTCTATATCTCCACTACTAATATCCTGCAAAGTGATTCCGAAAATATCTACAAATGTCTGATTTAAGAATTTAATGTTGGCTGGTTTTTTAAAATAGATAGTAGGATAGGGAATAGCATTTAATAAAGATTGCCATTCTTTTTGATGGTTCATCAGCAGGGTTGCTAAATCCGAGTCAAGATTACTGTCATTTTCACCATAGGGAAGGGTGGAGTTTACACTGTGGTCATAAAAATAATTGGTTAAGCCAGTTTCCCAGTCAAGTTGTTCCATGATTTCTTTGACCCGGGTAGTGGATGGCATAGCTTGAACTGTAGCGGTAAGAAGATTAAAGCGAGTGATAAAGCCCACTATATCACCAGAGTCATTAACAACATTAGCGCAACTGATATTATTTTCCACCAGCAAGCGAGCCGCTTCGGCTAAAAAGGCATTATCCAATATAGCCGGAGTAAGGGTAGATTTTATTTGCATCCCCACAATTCACCCCCAGATTTCTACTTCAATTATAGCATTTATTAACAGCATTTATCAGCAAGCCATGAAACAGCCATCATTCTAATAATAAGGAAGAAGGACCTTTTCTCGCCATAAAAACTAATTTATTCTATAAAATTTCTTCTGATTGTAAGGGCTTGCTGAGTAGCTTAAGAGGCAGGGAAAAAAATCACTAGGCGCCGTTCTAAATAAGTATTGGTATAAGGAAAAGTAGTGTCATTAACTGAATAGGCCTTTGACTGGGATCCCTAAAAATTGAAATAAAGCTTAGCCTATAACAGGTTAAGGCTACCCATGATAGACTGGATTTTCGGTTAGGTGAAGAATTCTTTAGTTAACTAGATTAAGAATCAAAGTAGTGGGAAATTATCAGAGATTATATGGAGATTTGGGGATAACAAGAGAAGTTCGTTCACATAATGCCGCTTCAGCGATAAAAATGCTGGAAGACATATAAATACCTATAAAAGCAAATCCCCCATATTAAGGGGGATTATTTATGGCTAAAAAATAAGCCCCGCTGTAGTTAGCAGGGCTTGATTAGTATATTATTCGTTCGTCGACCTTAAAAAGGTTTCGGATATTATGGTAGCCCCAAGGGGAGTCGAACCCCTGTCTCCGCCGTGAGAGGGCGGCATCCTAGGCCACTAGACGATGGGGCCAAATGGCTGCCGGTCAAGGATTCGAACCCTGGCGAACTGATCCAGAGTCAGTCGTGCTACCACTACACCAACCGGCACCAGCAAGAGTTAAATAACCCGTGCGTCATTTATTATAATACGGGGTTTATCCTTTGTCAAAGGTTTGGCCTATAATTTTTAATATGATAATCATTTAACTGAAGGACTGGGTATAGTGTATGGCTTTTTGCAACCTCTTAATACATACTTCTTTTCCCAATACTTCCATAACTTCAAATAGTCCGGGAGTGGAAGTTCTACCGGAAAGGGCCAGGCGGGTAGGATGAATTAAATCACCAGCTTTAACACTTAATTGTTCCGCTCTATTTCGCAAGCGTTTTTCAATTTCATCAGCCTGGTAGGGGTTGCAATCTTGCACCAGGTCTAAAACCTCATTTAACAAATTAAGGCTGTTTTCCTTTTGTAAATATTTTTTAACCCCTTTGGCATCATATTCAGAGGGCGACTGGAAGAAATACTCAGCAGTATGGAAGAATTCCGCTATAGTTTTAATGCGGCTTTTAATTAATTCAACAACATTAGTAAAGTAGGCCTGATTACAGGTTGTTAACCATCCCTTGTTTATGGCTTCTGGTTTTAGCATCTCCACTATTCTTTCTGCTGGCATTTGGTTAAGATAATAACCATTCATCCAGGTCAATTTTTCTACATCATAAATGGCGGCTGACCGGGATACGTTATTCAGGTTAAAATTGTTTATCATCTCGTTAATGGCTAATATATCAACATCTTGTCCGGTAGACCACCCAAGTAGTGCCAGGTAATTAACTAAAGCCGACGGTAGATAACCTAGATCGCGAAATTCTTGCACCGAAGTAGCTCCATGACGTTTGGAAAGTTTGCTGCGGTCAGGAGCCAGGATCATTGATACATGAGCAAATTTTGGTAAGACAAAGTCTAACGCCTGGTAAATATGTATTTGCTTAGGGGTGTTGGATAGATGTTCTTCAGCTCTGATGACATGGCTAATGTGCATAGTATAATCATCAACTACTACTGCAAAATTGTAGGTTGGCCAGCCATCCGATTTCACAATAATAAAATCATCCATCAAGGCGTTATCAAATTGGACTTCACCGCGAATAAGATCATTAACTATGGTGATTCCTGAGGTGGGTACCTTTAAACGAATGACAAAATTTTGCTGACCTGAAAGGGCTTTTAGTTCATTATTAGACAGATGACGGTAAGGGCACTGGTGACGATAATTAGTTTTATTAGCCTGAGCCTGTTCACGTTCAGCTTTTAACTCTTCCGGGGTACAAAAACAATAATAAGCTTTATCATTATCCAGTAACTGTTGGGCATAGTGCTGGTAAATTGAAAGACGTTCACTTTGGCGATAAGGACCGTAGGGACCGCCCTGTCCAGGTCCCTCATCCCAGCTTAAACCCAGCCACTGTAATCCTTCAATTATTCCCTGTACCGAGGCGCCAGTAGAACGGGTAGTATCCGTATCTTCCAGTCGTAAAATGAATTTTCCTCCCTGGCTTTTGGCAAACAGCCAGTTAAAAAGTGCGGTTCTAGCCCCGCCGATATGTAAACTGCCAGTGGGACTGGGCGCAAATCTGACTCTAACATTTTCCAAATTTACTCAACTCCTTCATTAATACAGTGTAATCAACTGATAACAGGTTTTCAAAAAAAAGATAATAAAAGTTATACAGTAGGCACCAAGTGCAGCTACTTTTCATATATTGTGTTAACGGAGGTGACACTATGTCCAGTTCCAGGTTTAACTGGGGATTATTAATAATAATAATGAGCATATTAATTGTAGGAATCAGTTTCATATATATAGACTTTCGCCTTAAGGCTAGTGTAATTGATATTGCTAAATCAAAAGCTCAGGTATCGGGAACAGAGGCTATTAATCATATTATAAGTGATTCCATAGTATCTAAAGTTTGTTACCAGGATATAGTTTACATACATAAAGATAATAAAGGAAAAATAGTCTTAATCCAACCTAATACTATAATGTTAAACAAAATCATGGCGGAAACTGTTCGTGAAGCAGCCGTCTATCTGGAAGGGATGGAAGGCAAAACTATAGAGGTCCCGGTGGGAGAACTTACTGGATCGAAATTATTGGCTGGCTATGGTCCCCGACTCCGTGCGAAGATTATAACTGCCGGTCAGGTACATGTTAAAGTTTTAAACAAGTTTGAGGCAGCAGGAATTAATCAAACCCGGCACTTAATATATTTTCAGGTAGATAATGTTTTAACGATAGCGGTACCATTTGTTGACGAAAAAGTATACATATCAACTACTATTCCCCTGGCAGAGACAATTATTATTGGTGATGTACCTGATACTTATGTAAATTTCACTGGGGAAAGGGAAACTCTATATCCTTATATCAGTAATAATAAATAGGGCAAAATAAAAAAGTAAAAAAATAAAAAACTTGACACTAACCCAGGGGCATGATAATATAATTCTTGCGCCGCGCCGGAGACGGCAGTCGGCAAAGCTCTTGATAAAACAGAACAGCAAGGACCGAAGTGCGAGGAGCTGGTAAAAAACCAGCACCGTAAAACTTTAACAACAAGCCAAGCGTAAAGCTAGGATGAACATTTTAACGGAGAGTTTGATCCTGGCTCAGGACGAACGCTGGCGGCGTGCTTAACACATGCAAGTCGAACGGAGATTATCGACGAGCAACGCGAATTGATAATCTTAGTGGCGAACGGGTGAGTAACGCGTGGGCAACCTACCCATATGCGGGGGATAACACTGGGAAACTGGTGCTAATACCGCATAAACTTTAGGAGTCACATGACGCTTAAAGCAAAGATGGCCTCTTAACAAAGCTATCGCATATGGATGGGCCCGCGTCTGATTAGCTAGTTGGTGGGGTAAGGGCCTACCAAGGCAACGATCAGTAGCCGGCCTGAGAGGGTGGACGGCCACACTGGGACTGAGACACGGCCCAGACTCCTACGGGAGGCAGCAGTGGGGAATATTGCGCAATGGGGGAAACCCTGACGCAGCGACGCCGCGTGAGCGACGAAGACCTTCGGGTCGTAAAGCTCTGTTGTACGGGACGAACGTCACTAACAATAACAAGGTTAGTGAGTGACGGTACCGTACCAGCAAGCCCCGGCTAACTACGTGCCAGCAGCCGCGGTAAGACGTAGGGGGCGAGCGTTGTCCGGAATTACTGGGCGTAAAGGGCATGTAGGCGGATGCTCAAGTCAGGTGTGAAAGACCGCAGCTTAACTGCGGGGTTGCATTTGAAACTGAGGATCTTGAGGGCAGGAGAGGGCAGTGGAATTCCTGGTGTAGCGGTGAAATGCGTAGAAATCAGGAGGAACACCAGTGGCGAAGGCGGCTGTCTGGACTGACCCTGACGCTGAGGTGCGAAAGCGTGGGTAGCAAACAGGATTAGATACCCTGGTAGTCCACGCTATAAACGATGGATACTAGGTGTGGGAGGTATCGACCCCTTCCGTGCCGCAGCTAACGCAATAAGTATCCCGCCTGGGGAGTACGGTCGCAAGGCTGAAACTCAAAGGAATTGACGGGGGCCCGCACAAGCGGTGGAGCATGTGGTTTAATTCGATGCAACGCGAAGAACCTTACCAGGTCTTGACATCTGGCGAAGCCTGTGGAAACACGGGTGTGCCTTTGGGAGCGCCAAGACAGGTGGTGCATGGTTGTCGTCAGCTCGTGTCGTGAGATGTTGGGTTAAGTCCCGCAACGAGCGCAACCCTTGCTATTAGTTGCTAACAGGTAGAGCTGAGCACTCTAATGGGACTGCCCGTGACAAGCGGGAGGAAGGTGGGGATGACGTCAAATCATCATGCCCTTTATGATCTGGGCTACACACGTGCTACAATGGATGGTACAGAGAGCAGCGAAACCGTGAGGTGAAGCGAATCTCAGAAAGCCATTCTCAGTTCGGATTGTAGTCTGCAACTCGACTACATGAAGTCGGAATCGCTAGTAATCGCGAATCAGAATGTCGCGGTGAATGCGTTCCCGGGCCTTGTACACACCGCCCGTCACACCACGAAAGCTGGCAACACCCGAAGCCGGTGACTTAACTGGGCAACCAGGGAGAGCCGTCGAAGGTGGGGTTGGTGATTGGGGTGAAGTCGTAACAAGGTATCCGTACCGGAAGGTGCGGATGGATCACCTCCTTTCTAAGGAGACATGAAACGTAACAGTTTCATATCCTAAGGTCGATCACTTTGTGATCCTTGCTGTTTGTTTTAATAGAATTGGTTAAGTAAGAGCCAAAAAAAGGGAAGAAGTTCTTTGAAAACTGCACACAGTAATAAAAGCAGACAATTCATCGAGAGATGGAGAGTTTGTCTCGCGCAAAGATAGGTCAAGATACTAAGGGCGTATGGTGGATGCCTAGGCGCTAGCAGGCGAAGAAGGACGCGGCAAGCTGCGAAAAGCCACGGGGAGCTGCAAGCAAGCACCGATCCGTGGATATCCGAATGGGGAAACCCGGTACCAGTAATGTGGTATCATCCCTGCCTGAACACATAGGGCAGGAGAAGCGAGACCCGGTGAACTGAAACATCTTAGTAACCGGAGGAAGAGAAATCAAGCGAGATTCCTTAAGTAGCGGCGAGCGAACGAGGAAGAGCCTAAACCTACAATGTGTAAGGCTGCAACCGTTGCATTGTAGGTGTTGTGGGGCGTTCTGGACAGGATTGCAGACCTGTCAAAGAGTCAGAAAATAATTGGTTAGGCGAACCTGACTGGAAAGTCAGGCCATAGAGAGTGAAAGCCTCGTAGCCGAAAGCCAGTTAACTCTTAGGACTAACCCCGAGTACCGCCGGACACGTGGAACCCGGTGGGAAGCAGGGAGGACCACCTTCCAAGGCTAAATACTAGCTAGCGACCGATAGCGGAAAGTACCGTGAGGGAAAGGTGAAAAGCACCCCGGGAGGGGAGTGAAAAAGAACCTGAAACCGTATGCCTACAAACAGTAGGAGCTCCATGTTGCTAATGCAACGGAGTGACTGCGTACCTTTTGTAGAATGGGCCAGCGAGTTACGGTAGTAAGCGAGGTTAAATCTAACAAGGATGGAGCCGGAGCGAAAGCGAGTCTAAAAAGGGCGAGTAGTTTGCTGCTGTAGACCCGAAACCGGGTGATCTATCCATGGCCAGGGTGAAGTCCCGTTAACACGGGATGGAGGCCCGAACCAGGGTACGTTGAAAAGTACGTGGATGAGCTGTGGATAGGGGTGAAATGCCAATCGAACTCGGAGATAGCTGGTTCTCCCCGAAATAGCTTTAGGGCTAGCGTCGGAGTATTCCTTATGGGGGTAGAGCACTGGTTAGGCTAGGGGCCTTCACCGGTTACCGAACCTTCCCAAACTCCGAATACCATAAGGTAAAATCCGGCAGTCAGTCTGCGGGTGAAAAGGTCCGTAGACGAAAGGGAAACAGCCCAGACCGTCAGCTAAGGTCCCCAAATCCATGCTAAGTGGGAAAGGATGTAGAGCTGCATAGACAGCCAGGATGTTGGCTCAGAAGCAGCCACCATTTAAAGAGTGCGTAATAGCTCACTGGTCAAGTGGCTCTGCGCCGAAAATTCAACGGGGCTAAGCATGGTACCGAAGCTACGGATCCTACGGGATGGTAGGGGAGCAATCCTAATGGGTAGAAGCTATACCGAAAGGAGTAGTGGACTATTAGGAAGAGAGAATGCTGGCATAAGTAAGCGAGAAGGCAGGTGAGAATCCTGCCCGCCGAAAGCCTAAGGATTCCTGGGGAAGGCTCGTCCGCCCAGGGTAAGCCGGGACCTAACCCGAGGCCGAAAGGCGTAGGGGATGGACAACTGGTTGATAATCCAGTGCCACCTAGCTAGCGATTGAGTGAAGTGGTGACGCAGGAGGATAGGTGAAGCGCACGGAAGGAAGAGTGCGTCCAAGCACGTAGGGTGCTGTGTAGGCAAATCCGCACAGCGAGAAGCCTGAGGTGTGATGGGGAGGGAAGCGTAGTACCGAAGTCATTGAATCCAAACTGCCAAGAAAAGCCACTAGCAAGTTAGCAGGTGCCCGTACCGCAAACCGACACAGGTAGGCGAGGAGAGAATCCCAAGGCGCGCGAGAGAACCCTCGTTAAGGAACTCGGCAAAATGACCCCGTAACTTAGGGAGAAGGGGTGCTCTGTTAACGTGAATATATAAACATGTATGAGCGTGAGAGAGCCGCAGTGACCAGGCCCAGGCGACTGTTTAGCAAAAACACAGGTCTCTGCTAAATCGGAAGATGAAGTATAGAGGCTGACGCCTGCCCGGTGCCGGAAGGTTAAGGGAAGAGCTTAGCGGAAACGCGAAGGTTTGAACTGAAGCCCCGGTGAACGGCGGCCGTAACTATAACGGTCCTAAGGTAGCGAAATTCCTTGTCTGGTAAGTTCAGACCCGCACGAAAGGCGTAACGATCTGGGCGCTGTCTCGACGAGGGGCTCGGTGAAATTGTAATACCGGTGAAGATGCCGGTTACCTGCGATAGGACAGAAAGACCCCGTGGAGCTTTACTGTAGCCTGATATTGGGTTTTGGTAGTTCATGTACAGGATAGGTGGGAGGCTTAGAAGCAAGGTCGCTAGGCTTTGTGGAGCCACCGGTGGGATACCACTCTTGAATTGCCGGAGTTCTAACCTGGTGCCCTAAACGGGTACAGGGACAGTGTCAGGTGGGCAGTTTGACTGGGGCGGTCGCCTCCGAAAGAGTAACGGAGGCGCCCAAAGGTTTCCTCAGCGCGGATGGAAATCGCGCGAAGAGTGTAAAGGCAGAAGGGAGCTTGACTGCGAGAGGGACACCTCGAGCAGGGACGAAAGTCGGGCTTAGTGATCCGGCGGTACCGAGTGGAAGGGCCGTCGCTCATCGGATAAAAGCTACCCCGGGGATAACAGGCTTATCTCCCCCAAGAGTTCACATCGACGGGGAGGTTTGGCACCTCGATGTCGGCTCATCACATCCTGGGGCTGGAGAAGGTCCCAAGGGTTGGGCTGTTCGCCCATTAAAGTGGTACGTGAGCTGGGTTCAGAACGTCGTGAGACAGTTCGGTCCCTATCCATCGCAGGCGTAGGAGAATTGAGAGGATCTGTCCCTAGTACGAGAGGACCGGGATGGACAGACCGCTGGTGTACCAGTTGTATCGCCAGATGCATCGCTGGGTAGCTATGTCTGGATCGGATAAGCGCTGAAAGCATCTAAGCGCGAAGCCGGCCTCAAGATGAGTTCTCCCACTCCCATAAGGAGGTAAGATCCCATCAAGATCAGGTGGTTGATAGGCCAGAAGTGCAAGTGCAGCAATGTACTAAGCGGACTGGTACTAATAGATCGAGGGCTTGACCTAAAAAATGCGAGAGATACTGTGTGTAGTTTTGAGAGAACCAGTGGAAAGTAACTGGTTTAAGGAAAAAAGAATAGCAATCAGATATCCTGGTGATAATGGCGGAGGTGATACACCCGTTCCCATCCCGAACACGGCAGTTAAGCCCTCCAGCGCCGATGGTACTGCGGAATTCCGTGGGAGAGTAGGACATTGCCAGGATTTATTTATTTTCTGGTAAGTTAGGCATAGCTTAATGAAAATCCCCCCGGATGGTATCATCAGGGGGGATTTTGATAGTTTTAAACTAAAAATAGGAAAGGGGTGTGAGTAAAATTAGGATGAGAGGTTAGCGGATATTAATTATCCGTCCATTATCTTGACTATCTTTGCTCTTAGGAAGGAGTATTTTTAATACCCCGTCTTTGTACTCGCCGGTAATTTCGTCTTCTTTAATTCCTTCTATCCTAAAGCTCCGTGACAACTTACCACCGTATCTTTCTTTACGAATGTAATTATCCCTTTCTTCGCTAGTTGTCTGCTCACGAGCTGCGGATATGATGAGTTCCCCATTGTGCAGCTGGACGTTGATATCTTCCTTACTAAATCCCGGTAATTCGGCTTCGATAATGTATTCTTTATCAGTTTCTTGAATGTCTGTTCGTATACCTGTACCGAATCCGGTTAGGAATGAGTTATCGAAGAAATCATCGAAAATACTAGGTCCGAAAAAACCTCTAAATAGATCAGAAGGAGTTAAATCAGTTGCATTATGCCGACGACCTACTAAACTTTTTCTCATCACCATTCTCTCCTTTCATGTAGTACTATTGTATTCCCGTATATAGGGATTTGTATATATATAGTATAAGCAAAAGGCGAGAATTCATAAAGGTCAATAAAGGTCAAACAGTTATAATTATAGTCAGGTAAGGTCAAGTAGCTAGGGATTTTTAATTAAATCATAGTATTTCAATATTGTCGATAATCTGTCGGCAATATATGTGATAATGAAAGGGGTGCCTAAAGGTGTAAAGGAAAGGTGGATTAAGTACTTTAGGTATAAATCGCCATGAATCGGTGAATAGATAAGATCAATTTTGACGTAGGGTTTTGAAAAGTAACCCCGGTAATATTATGGCTGATACGTATTTATTAGTAGGTACAATAAGTCTTCAGGCTATGATAGGGGCGAGCTAGAATAAGAAAGTATTAGGTTGAACTAAGTAATTACCATGGGAGGACCCGTATATGTCTTTGAAAGGGTCACAAGATTTTGATAGGATGGCCTATGCAGCCTGGGAAAAGTATAGGGATGGGGATTTAAACGCTATTGATAATATATATGAGTATTTGATGCCTTTTTGTCTGCGAGTAAGTTCTAAAACCTGCCGAAAATTTGTCAGGAATGAAGACGAAGAAGCTAGTATTGCCCGGATGGCGATGCTGGAGGCTTTTGAACGTTATGATCCTGCTAAAGGTCCTTTTTTGGTTTTTTTAGGCCGGGTTGTTAAGAATAGGGTTATTGATTTTTTAAGGCGGGAAAAGCGGCACCGCAGTTTTACACTACTGGTGAGCGGGGATGAAGGTTGGGGGGCCTGGGTGGATGACTATAACATCCTGGAAGAGATTACCGAGGAAATAGCTAGAAAGCAGGAGATTGAGAAATTGCAAAGCCTGCTGGCTGATTTTGATATAACCTTTAGTGATTTGGCTAAGTCTAGTCCTAAACAGGGGAAAACCAGGCATCAGGCAAGTAATATTGCTTTGTATATAGCGGCTGATGATGAATTGAGCAGGCATTTAATGGATAAGAAACTATTACCTATTAAGGAACTAGAAAGCCGCTACCATGTTAACCGTAAATTGGTTGACCGTTACCGTAAATATATTATTGCTAATGTACTTATTATTCGTAAAAACCTGACTTTGTTGCAACCATATATTCAAGCCGAAGGAGGCCAAAAGGATGTCCAGGCGTAAAGGGATTGTGCTGGAATCAGGCCAGGACTGGGCTCTGGTCTTGTTTGAGGGAGGAATATATAAAAGAATAAAAAACCATTCTGGTTTACAGGTGGGGGAAGCGATTACGGAATCGGTTTTTAGTATTCCTGTGAAGTATTTGGTCATAGCGGCTGTATTTATTATGGTTGTACTTACTTCTATGGATTTTTTCACCGTGAAGGCTTATGCGCGGATTTCATCTGGTGTTGAATTGGGTTTTAATAGGTGGGAACGGGTAGTCTATGTTCGACCTTACAATCAATATGGTAATGATTTATTAAAAGGGGTAGCTCTGCAAGGTAAAAAAGCCGAAGAAGCTTTGCAAATAGTGATTAATCGTTCTTTGAAACAACCTGTGCCCGCAGAACCACATGATCCTCTTACACTAACGGTTTATACTAAATCTAAAAGCATCTCAGAGGATGATCGGCAGCAAATGATTAATCAAATTAGCGATGGGGTGAAGATAGATGAAAACAAGGTTCATGTTAAAGATTTTAAAGGTGGTAAGCTTCTGATAATTGATGCAGATATTCCTGCCATAGAGGCCCCCAAGGCGAATGGTAATTCTGCTAGAAGCCAGCCTCCTAAGGCGAAAGAAGGCCGGGATCTACCCAGAAAGGTAAATGGAAATACCAATAAGGATAGGAAAACTGTTCCCGCCACTGGTAATGATCAGGTTAAAAATCGTAAAGATAATAGCATGGATGGGAAGCGGTATATTGAAAAATCTAAATCTCTAGGTGATAGAGAAGAAAATGATAAATCCAAGGGAGGTAGCAGTACCAGCCAGTCTGAGGGAAAACCTGTATTTAAGGAAAACCCTTCGGACAAAAACCCGAATAAATCCCCCAATAATGATCAGAAAGTCCAACCTGATAAAATCAAGAAAGATATTGATAAAAGTGATCAGGGAATCAATAATGGCAAAAAAAATAAGCCGGCTGTTTCAGGGGATAAAAAGGCTGAGAAAAATAAACCTAAGGGGGGGGCCGGGTCAAAACAAAGAAAAGCCTAATTGAGGATTTAGTAATTTACCGGATGATAAAAAAGGCAGTCCGGGGCCAAGATATATAAATAAAAGAGGCTTCTATTATATGATATCTCCCCTCAAAGTAGACAGTTGCAATAATAAAATTTTGACTGTCTACTTGACAGTGTGCAGTTTAATACATATAAATAGCCTCTTCTTTTATATATTAGTTTTTATCACTAGATAGTTGCTGGTATATCATATCAGCTATACCCAGGGAAGCAGTCCTGCTCATTTCGCGGGAATATTCAGTGAATAGCATAGATTCAAAGGTTTCTAGGGCAAAGCTGTTGCCCATTAGGCTGTTTCGGGGGATGGCAGCTCGCATTGATTCTACTACCTGATTTATGAATACGCTTTCCAGGTCCTGACAGGCCTGGCGCAATTTTTTATCATCTTGGGCTTGCCGGGCCTGGTTAAGTACCGCAGTAAAATCTGGGTTTTGATTTTTTTTGTTAAGAGCGGCCCGGGATAGGGTGTCTCCCGGTGGAGTAAATAAATGATTAGGTACTATTTTCATATAGGTTCAGCTCCTACCTTCTGAGGTTAGCTGCTGTTTGCAGCATTTCATCTGAGGATTGAATTACTTTAGAATTAATTTCATAGGCTCGCTGGGCAGTTATAAGCTGTACCATTTCCTCGACAATCTTCACATTGGACATTTCCAGGTAACCAGGCAGAAGGGAAATAGTTCCGTCTTCTTCTGCATCCCAGTCGATTGGTTCCCCGGAGTTAACAGTAGCCTGATAGAGATTTCCCCCTAGTTTATCTAGCCCACCGGGGTTTACAAACTTTACCAGTTCCAACTGACCTGCTTCCTGAGGTTCATCATCACCAGGCACTTTATAGGTTATTATCCCATTCTTTTCCACCAGAATATCATAAGCCTCAGGGTCCAGTTCATCAACCCCTACATAATAATTACCGTCTGCTGTTACTAAGCGACCCTCGGCATCTACTTTTATTGACCCGTCACGGGTATAAAGATAATCGTCTTGTCCGGGGACTTCAATACGGAAAAATGCTGAACCAGTTATGGCCACATCTAGAGGGTTTTCGGTGGGTTGGGGATTGCCCTGGGAGAAAACAGTATAAACTGCAGATGGTTTAACTCCTAATCCTACGGCCATTCCGGTAGGCTGATTTATATCCATATTGGCAGCGGGACGTCGGATGTTCTGGTAGAGAAGATCTTGAAATTCAACTCGCTGGCGTTTGAATCCATTAGTATTCACATTGGACATATTGTGCGCCAGTACGTCAACATTCAACTGCTGAGCATACATACCGGTGCTCGCAGTATAGAGAGACCTCATCATGGCGATTTCCTCCTCTGTATACCTACTTGCAATTATGCGGTACTTCAATCAATCCGTAACCGCCGGGCCTCTCTAATCGAGTCCAGCCCGTAAAATTTTACTCCTTTACTTATATCGTATTTGTTGTTAATAAAGTTTAGTTTTTCATGAAAAATTTGTGGCGCAAAATCTTGGTTTAAAGGAGTACTACTATAAGCAGAACCCTTGGAAATTTACAGGAAGAGGAAAGTCCTTGCCGGCCGAACCTCCTGCTGTTCACCTTTAAATAGAATACTCCGGAGAATACTCCGGCAAAAGGGAAGTCCTTTATTAGGGATAATCATTTGTTTATTGCCGGGCCGGTAGAATTTTTCAGGGAAAGGGAAGCAATAGAAACCTATCCCTTGATTTTAAGGAACATTCCGGTTTGTTTCTCATAATATATGAAAAGTGGTCATATCTTTCTAAGGAGGTGAATGCTATGATCAAAATATCTGATCTGCGCAGCCGGGATGTGATTAACATTCTGGATGGTAAGAAATTAGGTAATATTCTTGATATTGATTTAGACCTGGAAAATGGAAGAGTCATTTCACTTATCTTGCCAGGACGTACCCGGGGATTAATTTTTTCTAAACGCGAAGAAATCACGGTTCCCTGGAACAAGATAGTCCGTATAGGTAGGGATGTGATTTTAGTGGAGGTTCCTATAGTTAATGAAATAGATGAATATCGCAGGAACTATCTTCTTGATGAGGAAAACTTGTAAAATTGGTGCTTGCTGGTTGAATTAGCCGTTTGCTTTGTTCATAATAAGGGCAGACAAGCAGGTAGATAGAAATTTGTTTTTATACCAGACTTGACGGGATATATAGTTTGGGGTGATAATATGCGCTGCCCGTACTGCCAGGAATTGGAGAGCCGGGTTATTGATTCAAGAGCTAGTGAGGATGGATCTTCTATTCGCCGCCGCCGTGAATGTATGACCTGCAGGCGGAGGTTTACTACGTATGAAAGGGTAGAAGAACGACCTTTGCTGGTAATTAAAAAAGGTGGAAACCGGGAGCCGTTCAGTCGTGAAAAGCTGATCAAGGGACTTACCCGGGCCTGTGAAAAAAGACCGGTTAGCATGGAAAATATCGAAAAAATAGTTGTAGAGATCGAAAGGGATTTACGTGACAGGTATGACCGGGAGGTTAGCAGCATCCTTATTGGTGAGATGGTTATGGACAAGCTGCAAAAAATAGATGAAGTAGCCTATGTCCGGTTTGCGTCAGTATACAGGCAATTCGCCGATTTAAATAGTTTTATTAGTACCATTGAGCAGATTAAAAAGGAATAACTAATCCTCTTTATCCAGGTATTGCTGTAATTTTTCTTCGATGTAGTTTAAAGGAAGAACTTTTTCTTCGCACCGGCTTACTGACCGGCCATACAGGTACATTCTATCGTCGTAGTGATTCATCTGACGTACTCCCTGGGGCAATTGATCCAGTTCTTTTAGCCATTTAAGGGCTGATGAACGGGGCAGGTGAAAGGTGAACTTAAAACCGTCTAAATCCACCTTGAATTCAACCAGTGAATAATATTCTTTTTCGACTGGAGAAATTGAGCATTTGGGACAGTATTTGCCGGCTTTAAGATAGCTTACATAGGATTGATTAGCAGCCCGGGCTGCTTCTTTACAGTCTTCACATAGCCAGATTTTATTTCTATCGGGTCCTAACAGGTAAATGGCTTCCATCAGGTGGGGCTTTTCCCGGTATAATTTTTTCAGAACTTTATTTTTTAAGCGATATAGGGCATTACTTTTAGTTGTATATGTTTTAGCATAATGATTTAGGTGAAACAGGTAAAAGCAAACCTCTAAAAATTCTTTTTCAGGATGGTAAGAGACATTTTCCATAAACCGATCATAGTAATCCAGTAATCTGATTACTTGCTTAAAGTCATTAGTTTTTTTGCGGACCCGATTACCGGGACGGGTTTTACGTTCTTTAATCTCCTGTAATAAAGATGGAAGATTAAGGGCTTCTATTTCTTCTTCAGCAAAAAGATAGGTAAACCCCTTTTTGCCATCACGTTTTATCCCCGCAATATTCAGGTAACCAAAGTCAATTAAATCGTGCACCTGATGGTTGCTTATATTATATTTGGCAGCTAATTGGCTAATGGTAAGCATGTTTATACTCCCATAAATTATTTCGTTTTTGTTTTGTGGTAATGCTAATTGCTATAAGGCATAGGTTCAGGCCCGTATTAGGGAAGAGCACCATTTTAATAAAATGAGCTGGTAGCTGTTCTAATTGGTTGGTACTCATGGACGAGCCGATATAGTTGCCCTAATTCAAATTAAGATCTTTTCCTGGTTGTTGTGCCTGGTTTCCCAGATTATATCTCCGGGTTTAATTCTGGTAGTGAGGCCAGCAGTTTTTGGGCTCTATCCACTAGGATATCGGGAACAAATATTTTAACCTCAGCTAGCGGGCCAATGGATATTGGAAACTGGGGAATCTCTTTCCGCAGGATTTTATAAGGTATACCATAGGATTTGAAAAGGCTTTCTGCTACCAGGTCCATGGGTGGATATAAGTCGGTTAAGAGAACCCAGGTAATTTTATCAAAGTCAAAGCCACATTCCGGACACTGCTGGATTAAGCGGTCTAATTCGTGGTTACAAACGGGGCATTGCACATTATCGCCTCCTGCTATCATTTTACGTCATAAAGAAGGGATGAACAAATGGGCGGCTGGATTTGGAAAACTAAAAACGGTATTAAATGGATTTCTGTTCCGGATTGGGAAAAATATGGGGTAATTATAGGTTTCTCCTCCCGAATAGGTGGTGTTAGTCAGGGACCTTATGCCAGTTTAAACCTGGGATTACATGTAAATGACCGGGAAGATGCCGTATTAGAAAACCGGCTTCGATTTTGGCAGGCTTTAGAGGGGGATCCTGAAAGGGCAGTCTGTTGCCAGCAGGTACACGGTGACCGGGTAGTGGTGGTAGATGAAAGACAGGTTGGTTCAGGTGTTTTTGAACTTGGCTCAACTATAGCCGGGACAGATGCTTTAGTTACCAGTATTCCTGAACTTTATCTGACAACTTTTTATGCAGATTGTATTCCGGTATTTTTCTTCGATCCTGTACATAGGGCGGTGGCTATGGTTCATAGTGGCTGGAAAGGAACGATGAGTCGGATTTCTATAAAGGCTTTGAATACTATGACCAGGACTTTTAATACCCAGCCCCAGGATGTATGGGTGTTTATCGGGCCGGGTATTGATCATTGCTGTTTTGAGATTCAACCTGATTTAGCCGGCAAAGTTTACAGCGGATTTCCCGATATTAATGGTATAATCATACCAGATGGAGTACGGATGACCTGGGATTTAAAAAAGACTATCTGCGCCTCATTACAAACAGCTGGTGTTAGCGCAGATAATATCTCTATGTGTGAGTTGTGTACCAGTTGCGATCAGGAGCATTTCTATTCTTACCGGCGGGATAATGGGGTTACGGGTCGCATGGGAGCTGTTATATCGATGGCATATTGAGGGTGAGTCTAAGGTGAAGACAGCGCGGGTTTTAGTGGTGGATGATGAGGCTTATATTGTCGAATTAGTCAAATTCAACCTGGAAAAAGAAGGTTATAAAGTTCTGGTGGCCGGTGATGGCTTAAGTGCCTTGGAAATGGTTAAAAAAGAGCGTCCTGATCTGGTTCTCCTTGATATTATGCTTCCTAAAATTGACGGGCTTGAGGTTTGCCGGACCTTAAAACAGGATGATGAATACAATACTATTCCGATCATAATGCTGACTGCCAAAGGGGAAGAGATTGATACGGTTTTAGGGTTGGAAATGGGAGCTGATGATTATATCAAAAAGCCCTTTAGTCCAAGGGAAATGGTGGCCAGGGTTAAAGCCCGTTTAAGGGCGCTGCGGATACTGGAAGCCGAAAAAGCCGTCGGGGAAAAAGCTTATGTTATTAAAGATCTAATTGTGGTGCCTGAAAAATATGAAGCTTTTCTAGAGGAGGAAAAGCTGGAGCTAACGCCGAAAGAATTTGAATTATTAAGTTTAATGGTAGCACATCCAGGCAAGGTGTTTACCCGCGAGGTATTATTGGAAAAAGTATGGGGATATGAGTATTCCGGGGATACCCGGACGGTAGATGTTCATATTCGCCATTTGCGGCAGAAATTACGGGATGACTCTAATTTTCCTGAGTATATTGAAACGGTACGCGGGGTAGGGTATCGATTTATAGAAGGCCGTGGAAAGTGAGAGAAATATACCTATGTTAACAATAGCCCAGGAAAAACGAAGAATACAGGCTATTTTAACCAGTATGGTGGATGCGGTAGTTGTTTTAGATTTAAACGGAAGCATTATTCTAGCTAATAAGGCGGCCGAACGGCTATTTATGGCCCGGGAGGGTCAATTAATCGGCAAGCAAATGGATGAAATTAGTCATGTCCAGGAAATAATTCAGATGATTAGCCAGGTACTGCAAACCGGTTATGAAGTCTTTACTGAAACTCATATGCGACCGGCTACACAAATTTTTAGGGTTCATGTAGTTCCGGTTAAGGATCAGGAGGAGCAAATAGAAGGTGTAGTAGCGATTTTCCATGATGTGACTGATGCACGTAATTTTGACCAGATGCGTTCTGAGTTTGTGGGGAATGTATCCCATGAACTGAGAACGCCTTTGACATCTATAAAGGGATTTGTAGAAACTCTTCTGGATGGTGCTGCGGAAAATAGTACTACATGTCGCCGTTTTCTATCAATTATCGAAGCAGAGACTGATCGCCTGACTAGAATGATAGATGATCTACTTAGTCTATCATCTATTGAATCTAAAGAACGCTTCATTAATCCTAAACCAGTATGTATTGTACGTTCCATGCGGAACATCATGAATATATTAGGTCCCCAAATCAGTGAAAAACATTTGCATGTAGAATTTATCTATCCTTTTACCCTTCCCCGGATAGTAGCTGATGAAGATTTACTTGGACAGGTTTTAATTAACCTACTAGATAATGCTATAAAATATACTCCCCGGAATGGTAAAATAATTATTCGCTGCCAGCGTAAAGAAAGCCGTATAATTACTACAATCAGTGATACAGGTATGGGAATTCCCCGGGAAAGCTTACCACGGGTTTTTGAGCGTTTTTACCGGGTAGATAAGGCCCGCTCTCGTAATCAGGGAGGAACCGGGTTAGGATTATCAATTGTTAAGCATATTGTGGAATCCCATGGAGGAGAAGTATTTGTAGATAGCGAAGTAGGCCGAGGTTCAACATTTGGAATTAGTTTTTTAGTGATTTGATTCATATTCATATTACACTGGAAAGATTTTAAATCATCGTATGTAATATGGTAAATATGTATAGTGGTATTCGCGGGGTATGATAGAAATTATTTTGCCAAGATAGAGCGGCGAAATAGGACAAGGGGGTAGTATCCCCAGCTTAACAATGATGTTTTTCTATCGTTCACCCATATACAAGGGCCTTTGATAACGGTTCCCTCTGGTGCTGCCAGACAAGTAGGTGTTGTTTCCCAGGCAAGAATGGCCCCGGAATATTTTGCATTGAGCAAAACTTTATATAATTTTACATAACGTTTTGCAGAAACCGATTTTATTATATTAAATACTTAAAATAACAGGAGCATCGTTTTTATGAAAGATTTACAGGTTCGTATCGATAACATAAAAGAAAAGATAGCCCGGGCGGCTACCCAAAGTGGGCGCCTACCTTCTGATATTCTACTGGTGGCCGTAAGTAAGACGGTTGATATAGATGTTGTCGAAGCTGCTTATAAACTAGGCATCGGCAACTTCGGCGAAAACCGGGTTCAAGAGTTAAGAATGAAAGTTCATCACTTACCTGGGGCTCGTTGGCATATGATAGGAAGGCTGCAAACTAATAAGGTGAAAGATGTGGTAGGACAGGTATGTCTTATCCATTCTTTGGATCGCTGGAATCTGGCTAAAGAGATTAACAAAAGGGGACGCTTGTTGCAAACTAAAGTACCGGTTTTGCTACAGGTTAATATAGCTGGAGAAGAACAAAAAGCAGGTGTAAATCCGGATGATATTGAGCATTTTCTTGCTTCAGCCGGTGAATTGGAACAAATAAGTATACAGGGATTTATGACTATGGCGCCACTGGTAGACGAGCCGGAAGAAACTCGTCCGGTTTTTAAAGAACTTTATCAGATTTGGACACGTTTACGCCGGCGTTCATTACCCAATACTGATTTACGTTATCTTTCTATGGGGATGTCACAGGATTATGAAATTGCTATCCAGGAAGGAGCTAATATAGTCCGTATAGGTAGTGCTATTTTCCATGGTGAGAATTAGGGCTTTAATTGTACCTAAATGTACCGGGATTTTTTGAAAAGGAGGCACAGTTATGGGTTTTATGGATAAGGTGTGGTCATGGATGGGAGTAGGAGAGGAAGTCAGGGAAGAGCTAGTTGAACTTCCTAAAAGTACTGAAGAAGGTAAGAATATGGCTAACGTGGTTAGTATTCACACCGCCAAGACTATGAAGGTGGTTGTATGTGAACCAGATAGCTTTGATGAAGTACAAGTACTGGCAGACCACCTTAAAAACCGTAAACAGATTGTATTAAATCTGGAAAACACTCCTCCGGAGATTGCCCAGAGAATTATTGATTTTATCAGTGGTACCACCTATTCATTGGAGGGGCATAGCCAGCAATTAGGCAAAAACATTTTTATATTTACTCCCAGTAATGTGGAGATTGCCCGGGATGGCCGTTCACTAGTCCGCCGTCCAGGTTGGAATTCCTTGGGAGGAGAGTAATAGTGTCAGGTTTAGGCATCATAGGATGCGGCAAGATGGCCTATGCGTTGGCTGGCGGAATAACTACCCGCTTATCGGATCAGTTCAATCTTATTTATGTAAATGATATCGATCCAGTCCGGGAACAGCTTTTTCAACAGGATTATAACGCCCGGATTCTTCCTCAACCAGAAGTGGTATCTCAGAGTGATACGATAATTATTGCAGTAAAACCCCATCAGGTAGAACAGGTACTTGCGGAAACCATGTCATCCTGGACTCCTGATAAGATACTAGTATCGGTAGCGGCAGGGGTAAAGACTTCTGTTATCGAAAACCGGCTCTCTCTGCCTGTACCGGTAGTAAGAGTAATGCCCAATTTGCCCTGTTTAGTGGGAAGCGGAGTTTCCGCTTTATGTCAGGGAAAGCATGCTAATGAAGAGCACCTGGACCTGGTGGAGGAAATATTCACCAGTATGGGCTCCTGCGTGATTCTGGAAGAAAAATATATGGATGTGGTGACAGCCATATCAGGTAGTGGGCCAGCTTATGTATTCCTGGTAGTGGAAGCTATGATAAGTGCTGCTATTGAATTAGGTTTAGATGCGGCTACCGCCAGAATTTTAGTTATGGATACAATTAAAGGCAGTATACAAATGTTGCAAGAAAGTGGAGAACATCCTGCTGTACTTAGAGAGCAGGTTTCTTCTCCTGCCGGAACTACCATTGCTGCATTACGGCAGATGGAAAAGGACGGATTGCGTACAGCTTTCTTTAATGGTATTGAAAAAGCTTATCTACGCTCGGTAGAATTAGGATAAGGACAGGTGCAGGGGGGTATTTGGTGGGCAAATTTCAATTGATAATGATAGTCAACATGGCATTTAATGTTTTGGTATGGTTAATTATTGCCAGGTGTGTATTGTCTTTTGTTAGACATAATCCTTATCAACCTATCATTAAATTTATTTATGATGTGACTGAACCTGTAATGGCTCCGTTTCGTCGCCTATTACCAGCAGCTGGGGGAATGGATTTTTCCCCTATAATTGCGGTACTGGCAATCACTCTGGCACAAAAATTAGTTGTAGATCTTTTGTATATGTTGCTGTAAAGGGGTCTGTTTTTTTGGAAAATAATATAGAGTTGCTAGCCCCGGCAGGAAAATGGGACATAATGGAAAAGGTGGCTGCAGCAGGGGCGGATGCAGTTTACCTGGGTGGAAAGAGATTTAACATGCGCCTGTTAAGACCTGAATTTAATTTTTCTGACCGGGAATTAAAGGACGCAGTAGATTACCTGCATAAGCAGGGTAAGAAATTGTATGTTACTGTAAATAATCTGTACTATGAAGATGAAATGGCTGAACTGACTGATTATCTGGTTTATCTCCAACAGATAGGAGTCGACGCTATAATAGTACAGGATTATGGAGTGGTAAAAATATGTCAGGATCTTGGTCTGGACATTAACCTGCATGCTAGTGTACAGATGGGGATTGGAAGCCTGGCTGCAGTCCGATTTTTGGAGAAAAACAGTTTTAAAAGGGTTATTTTATCCAAAAATTTGTCTCTCCAAGAAATTGCCCATATTCATGCCCATACAAGTATGGGTATAGAATTTTTTGCTCATGGTGATCTGTGCATATCTCATACTGGTCAGTGTTATTTCAGCAGTTTCTTAGCAGGACAAAGCGGCAACCGGGGGCGTTGTATAAAACCTTGCCGTTGGTCATACCGTTTGCAAAGTGGTAGGGAAACTTCCGATGAGTATAAATACTGGTTGGCTCATAATGATTTATGCCTGTATCCTTACGTAAAAGATCTGGTTGAGGCGGGGGTGACCTCGTTTAAGATCGAAGGGCGTATGCGCGATGCTACCTATGTCAGTAATTTAGTTAAAATATATCGTCATGCTATTGACGGGTATATGAAGGAACCGGATGAATATATAACTGATGAATCACAATATCAACAGCTTGCTAATATAAGGATCAGAGATTTTACCAGTGGGGGTCTTTTTACCAGGCCTGGACTGGAGTCCATCGGTCTGGACGGGAAACGTGAGCCTAAATTTCCTACTGCTCCGTGCCTCCAGAAGAGGCTTAATGAAAGCGATTATCACGATAGGCCTGTTCAACACTGGAATCCGCACTTGAGTGTAAAAGTAGGGACATTGGAGTCTATACACAACTTAAAAGATTATCCCGTAAATACTTTTATTATTGGTATAGAGGGCTTTAGACAGATTAATGAAAAATGGACGGCCGGAAAAATTGAACAGGCTATCCAGCTGGCTGAAGTATATGGTAAAGAAGTAGTAATTGAAACCCCACGTATTGTTACCCAGGAAGATGGTGATTGGTTACAAGGTTTCATGGAACAATTGCCATTGGATAAACTGGGTGGGGTTATGATTAATGAGACTAGTCTGTGGGATTGGCTGGATGGAAACAAAGTAAAAATCCTGGCGGGTAGCGGATTAAACATCACCAATGCTGCCGCCGCTAATTTCTTTTTGGATAAAGGAATAAAGGGGGCAACTGTATCCCCGGAAACAAGTTTTGCCGATATAATGCAGGTTTTTGCTAGTAATCTCTCTTTAGAAATTATTGTACATGGTTCATTATGTGCGATGGTTACTGATTATTGTATTAATGGATCTATAAATTCGGAAGAAAGGTCTTCTTGTAAGCTGCATTGCCAAAAAGGCACTTATCGGCTCATGGACCCATTGGGGCAGTACTATACTATACGCACGGATAGTCGCTGCCGAAATTACATTTATACACCCTGTGATTTATGTTTGTTCCCCTACCTGCCCTTATTGGCCCGGGCAGGAGTAACTAGGGTAAGGATTGAAGGACAGTTTTATTCCGATAAACTTTTGGCCCAGGTTGTAAGACTCTACAGCAATGCTATTACAGGCCTTCGGGATGGTAAATGGGAACAAAAAAAACCATACCGGGAGCTTTTACAAACTTTCCATGGTGGACTTACCGCCGCAGTTTTTACTGGAGATCATGAGAGTAAGGAATAGGGGGGGAACAGATGATCACCGGGATGGAGATTCGTAACCAGCAATTCCGCAAAGCTCTTCGCGGTCTTGATGAGACCGAAGTAAAAAACTATTTAATGCGGGTAGCTCAGGACTATGAGGTACTTTACACTGATAACTCCCGACTAAAGGAAGAGATTCAACGCCTGGAATATGAACTGGCTCGTTATAAGAAAATGGAAGAAACCATGAACAGCAGCCTGATTTTAGCTCAGCAGACTGCTGAGGATCTTAAAAACAGTGCTCGTAAAGAAGCCGACCTTATTCTGGGAGAAGCCAGGAAAAAAATATCCACCATTTTAATGGTATATCAGGATATTATTAAACGCCTTAATCTATTTAATGTAGAACTAAAAGCTCAGATCAATGGAGAGTTGGATTTATTGGAGCGTAATCAGCACAAGATAGATGAATTATCATCCTTTTTTTATAGTAAAGACCTGAAGGAATTGATGGAGCATTTGGAAACAGTAACTATGGAGGAAAAGGAAGAATGATAAACCTTTTTCCAACCGAAGAGGGAACTCGGATCGAGGTTAGAGTTCAACCCCGTTCTTCACGTACACAGGTTGCTGGGGAGATAGATGGTGCTTTAAAGATTAAGCTAACTGCCCCGCCGGTTGAAGGAGAGGCTAATCAGGCCCTGGTAGATTTTTTAGCCCGGCTTTTTAAGCTTCCCAAACGGGATATATTAATTGTAAAAGGGGAAACATCACGCACTAAACTGGTGGAAATCCGGGGAGTTGATCCGGATACCGTACAAGCGATTATAAATAAATAGGTAAGCGGAGTAATGGCTTTAATTTAATTTTAAAACCAGGCTTTGAGATAGTTAAGACACTTTACTACCTCGAAGCCTGGTTTTTTTAATCTTTTATTAGTTTATTTAAATAAGAATGTGCCTTAATTACGTTTGGCTCAGCTGCCGCTGATTTTTTAGGCTGTTTTTTACCAGGGCGGCTAAAAATTGATACCAGCATAGATAGTAAAATTAGTCCTGCTCCTGCCAGAGCTCGGGGACTTAATATTTCACCAGCCCATAAGTATCCTGCCAAAGCGGCGAAAACTGGTTCCATAGTAAGTATTACTGCAAAACGGGTTGGTGTACTGTATTTTTGCATGGCATTTTGTAATAGAAAAGCCAGGGAAGTTGCTAATACTGAGGTTATTAATATAGCATTAACTGCGTTAGGGGTAAAGTGATCAGGCCATGGTTCATAAAGTAGGCCTATAATAAGGCAAACTACACCTACAAAAAGAATTTGTACTGCGGTGATGGCCACTGGATTATGCTGGTGTGAATAACGATCAACAAAAACAATATGCAGGGCAAAGGCTACCGCACAAACTAGAACCAAAAGATCACCGTAAGAAAGTGTTAAGGTATCAGCTTGAAATGACATAAAATATAGTCCTATGATAGCCATAACCACGGTTAATATGGTAGTGGCAGCCGGCCTGATCCGGTACAAAATTGCATAAATAATAGGCACCAGGACTACATTTACCCCGGTTATAAACCCAGCGTTGGAAGAAGTCGTATATTTAAGACCTACGGTTTGAAAGATATAACCTATAAAAAGAAAAACCCCCAGTAGACTACCGGCGGCCAGGGTAGAAAACTGGATGTGTATCAGGCTCCGGTATGACAATAGTGCTATCACCCCAAAAGCAATCAAAAACCTCAGACCTAGAAATAAAAAAGGGCCAATATCACTTAGAGCACTTTTAACTAATACAAAAGTAGTACCCCATATCAAAGCCACCAGTAGCATACTTAATTCAGCCCGATTACGACAGCTTATTTTCATTACCATCCTGCTCCATTTAAATTATATATTTCCGCGATTCAGTTTCCATAATAGCAGAGCCGATTCATTTGGGCCAGTTTAAAAAACAAATATTGGCTGGGTATCGGGGTTTAAAAACTGCACGGAATTGTAAAAATAAGTATTTATGTCAGGTACACACAGTGCGGACATATCCCTGATTGGAATGAGGAGATGGGTTTTAGGAATATTTAAAAATATACACGTCTAGGTCAGTGTTTAACCAACTCACCGAACTATGAATTGTTTGCGATACCGGTATTATCGATTTTCTTACCAGGTGTCAGTTAAGCAGATGCCATTTAACCATTGTCGATTCATACACAAGACTGTATAATTATTTCAGTATTGATTTTAAGGTTTGTGCCAAAGGAGTGAAAGGTTAGATGAAGAGAGCAGGTAAAATAGTTTTAGCGGTCTTATTAATTGTTGGTATGATGGCAGTGGTTGGTTGCGGTGGACAGCAGGATCAGCAGGAGGGTGATAAGCAAGGTGCGGACAAGCCCAAATTGTTAGCTGGCACCAATGCTACTTTCCCGCCTTTCGAAATGCAGGAAGGTAATGATTACACTGGATTTGATATGGATCTTATCCGGGCTATAGGTGAAGCGCAAGGTTATGAAGTTGAGATTAAACATATGGACTTTAAAGCATTAATACCTGCTTTAAACACCAGCAAAATTGATGTGGCTATTGCTGGTATGACTATTGATGAAGAACGTAAAAAATCCGTTGATTTTACCGAGCCTTATTTTGATGCGGGCCTAATCATTGCAGTAAGTAATGATAACGAAGAGATTACCACAGTTGAAGATCTGAAAGGTAAGAGACTGGCCGCTCAAACTGGTACCACCGGTGCCGGTTACTGTGCTAAAGTAAAGTCTGAGGATCCGGCTACTGAGGTGCGTAATTTTGATGACATAGGACCTGCTTTTATGGAACTGCAAAAAGGTGGGGTTGATGCAGTAGTTAATGACCACCCAGTAACAGCCTACTACCTAAAATCACAAAAGAATTCCAAGGTAAAAATGGTAGGAGATGTTTTTTCGGCTGAGGAACAATATGGTATTGCAGTAAAGAAGGGCAATGCCGAAATGCTCAACATGATGAATGAAGGGCTGGCCAAAATAAAGGCTGACGGAACCTATGACCAGCTGTATTCCAAGTGGTTTGACTAAAGTTAGCTGGTGCAAAGATTATTAATAAAAGCGCGAGCAATTACTCGCGCTTTTGGTTTGTAATGCAGGGAGGAAACCGGTAAATGTCAGGATTGGAGAATGTTTTCGGCACAGTAATCATGGGTAGTATCACTGAATTACACGGCTATCAGGTTATAACTGATAACTTTACTTATTTTCTGGGGGGTGCCTGGGTAACTATTGTACTTACGGCGCTGTCAGTTGGTTTTGGTATGGTGTTGGGGCTTTTTGCTGGTCTGTTCAAATTATCCCGCTCGCGTCTTTTGTATGGCACAGCAACTATTTATATAGATTTCTTCCGGGGTACACCGCTTTTTGTTCAGATCCTGCTCTTGTATTTTGGTGTTTTACCTTTGATATATAATAATGATCCTTTTTCATCGGCTATAATAGTCTGTTCACTAAACAGCGGCGCTTATATCGGTGAGATAGTACGAGCTGGTATCCAGGCGGTTGACAAGGGGCAAATGGAAGCAGCCCGGTCTTTAGGGATGAATCATAAGCAGGCCATGATCTATGTGATTCTACCTCAGGCTTACAAAATTGTGGTACCGCCGTTAATAAACGAATTTATTGCATTGTTAAAGGATACTTCACTAGTTTCAATCATAACTGTAGCCGAACTAACCCATCGAGGCGACCTGGTTTATGCCAATACGTATGAAGCCACCTGGGTATGGGGTTGTGTAGCTCTCATGTATTTTATGATTACCAAGAGCCTATCCCTATTTGGAGATTATGTGGAAAGGAGGCTGGCGACTGAATGATACGGGTGGTAGATGTAAATAAATCATTTGGATCATTACAGGTTTTAAAGGGGATAAATTTTAATGTAGCCCCCCGGGAAGTGGTTTGTGTCATTGGTCCCAGTGGATCCGGCAAGAGTACACTGTTAAGATGTATTAATCAACTAGAACAAGTGGATTCCGGACATATATATATTGATGGTGAGGAACTAACTCATCCCAAAACCGATATAAATAAAATCCGTCAACAAGTGGGGATGGTTTTTCAGCTATTTAATCTGTTTCCTCACAAAACTACCCTGGAGAATATAACCATGGCACCGGTTAAAATAAAGGGAGTCAATAAAAAGGAAGCGAAGGAAAGGGGCATGGAACTTCTCGGTAAAGTGGGGTTAACTGACAAAGCCCATGTTTATCCGGGTAATTTATCGGGGGGGCAAAAGCAACGGGTAGCTATTGCCCGGGCTCTAGCTATGCAGCCTAAGGTTATGCTGTTTGATGAACCTACTTCAGCCTTGGATCCGGAAATGGTAGGGGAAGTTTTAACAGTTATGAAAGACCTGGCTTTAGAAGGCATGACCATGGTGGTTGTTACTCATGAAATGGGATTTGCCCGGGAAGTGGGTGATCGGCTGGTTTTTATGGATGAGGGAATAATAATGGAAGAAGGGCTGCCAAAACAGATATTTGACCATCCCACTAATCCCCGGACCCAGTCTTTCCTGAGTAAGGTTCTATAGTTAATGGCCAAACCAGGTGCTGGTATGTTCCTCTATAGTAATGACATTTTTATTTTCCTTCTAATCATGTCCACTGCTGTCATGATAAAGTAGGATATAAGTAAAGATACAATTCCAATCAGTACCCTAAATGCGTAGTTGTTTAAATGATTAAGGCAGGGATTATACCGGTTTTTAATTTTAAATGGTAAACTTTAAGATGAAACAGAAGGGTCCACCTGTCATTATTGTAAAGAGTAGAGTCTTAAAGGGTGGAGCCAAAAGAAAAATAAATGCGGGTGGTTAAGTGGATGATAAAAGCCAACGAGCTGAAGTAATTATAAGACGACTACAACAAGAATATCCACAGGCCAAGACCCGGCTTCATTATACGGAACTGTTTCAACTGTTGGTAGCTATTGTCTTATCAGCCCAAAGTACTGATGAACAGGTGAATAAAGTAACTCCCAGGTTATTTGAAAAATATCCGCAGCCGGGTGATTTGGCGGAAGGTGAATTAGCTGAGATTGAAGAATTAATCAGGGGAGTAGGGTTGTATCGCAATAAAGCTGCCCACCTTAAAAAACTGGCTAGAATAATACACGATCAATATCATGATCAGGTTCCCGATGAATTTGATGAACTGTTAAAGCTTCCCGGGGTAGGGCGAAAAACTGCTAATGTAATGATAGCGGTAGGCTTTAATCAGCCGGCGTTAGGGGTAGATACTCATGTTCACCGGGTAAGCAACCGCCTGGGGCTGGTATCAAGTAAATCAGCGGATAAAACCGAAGGGCAGCTAAAGAAAATTCTACCCCAAAAGCACTGGATCAAAGCTCATCATTTACTGATATTTCATGGTCGTAAGGTGTGCAAAGCCCGCAATCCTTTATGTTCACAGTGTATTGTTGAGGATATATGTGCTAAAAATATGGATCATGATTCTGGTTCCCAAAAAGCGGTCCGGAAAGCTTAATGGATTTTGAAATTAGTTGAAAAATTAGTGTCAACTATGGGTATAATGGTTATAAAAGTAATGGTTGACCGGCTGTAGTTGTCTTATATGGGGCAATATGCTACAATATATAACGATTTTTAAAGGTTTAAAGATATTTGTTAATTTTTATAGGCTTTGACCGGGAGAGTAAGCCGGAGAATAACGGTTACAGCGAGCCTGGATAAGGTGGGAGCCGGGTACTGTTGTCCAGCCGAAGATCACCCGTGAGCTTTTAAACCGAAGATCTAATGATGGTGAGGTTTAAACGGTGCTGTCCGTTATGCAGTTAGGAGATGGCATTATAACGAATGCTAATTAGGGTGGTACCGCGGAAGAATACCTTTCGTCCCTTGGGGATGAAAGGTATTTTATTTAACGGAAAAAATCAATGTCGAGGTGGTTACACGATATGGCTAAAGGTAAATATGATGGGACACTGAATTTGCCCCGTACGGATTTTCCTATGCGGGCAAACCTGCCGAAAAGAGAACCGGAAATCTTAGATTTCTGGGAAAAGATTAATGTCTATGAAAAAGTTCAGGAGAAGACTACCGGGAAACCTCAGTTTGTTTTGCATGATGGTCCTCCTTATGCTAATGGCAACATACATCTGGGGCATACCTTGAACAAAGTGATTAAGGACATTATTATCAAATACAAATCTATGGCCGGATTTGATAGTCCTTATGTTCCTGGTTGGGATACTCATGGGTTACCTATTGAGCAACAGGCTATTAAGAATCTGGGACTGGACCGGAAGCGTACTGATGTAGTTGAATTTAGGCATCATTGCCGGGAATATGCCTTAAAATATGTGGATATACAAAAGGATCAGTTTAAGCGTTTGGGTGTAAGGGGTGATTGGGATAATCCTTATATTACCTTAGATCCGGGTTTTGAAGCCATTCAGGTTAAGGTCTTTGGGGAGATGGCAAAAAAAGGGTATATCTATAAAGGGCTGAAACCTGTCTACTGGTGTGCTGATTGTGAGACTGCCCTGGCAGAAGCCGAGATTGAGTACCAGGATAAGACCTCACCTTCCATTTATGTAAAATTTCCCGTAAAAGATGGTAAAGGTGTAATACCGCAGGATGCCTTTGTGGTTATATGGACGACTACTCCCTGGACCCTACCTGCGAATACAGGCATTGCAGTCCATCCCGACTTTGAATATGTCATAGTGCAGGTGGAGGAGGAAAAATATGTAGTTGCTAAAGGTCTATTGGAACAGGTAGCTTCAGATCTGGATTGGAATAACTATAAGATCATAGAAGAATTTAAAGGACGAAAGCTGGAAAGGGCCATTTGTCATCATCCCTTTTTTGACCGGGATTCCCTGATCATACTAGGAGAGCACGTCACCCTGGAGGCCGGAACTGGGTGTGTTCATACTGCTCCGGGACATGGTGAAGACGACTTTTATGTAGGCCGTCAATACGGATTAGATGTTCTCTCACCTGTAGATAGCCGGGGTCGGTTTACTGAAGAGGCTCAGCAGTTTAAAGGTTTGTATGTACATGATGCAAATGAGAACGTTATCGAAGAATTACGTAACCGGGATAGGCTGCTTTTAGCCAGCAATTTACAGCACCAGTATCCACATTGTTGGCGGTGTAAGCACCCCATTATATACCGGGCTACAGAACAATGGTTTGCTTCTATTGATGGTTTTCGTGAGAAAGCCCTGGCAGCTATCGATCAAGTAGAGTGGATTCCCTCCTGGGGGCGGGAGCGGATTTATAACATGGTTCGTGACCGTGGGGATTGGTGTATATCCCGCCAGCGAACTTGGGGAGTACCTATTCCGATTTTCTATTGCCGTTCCTGTGGGGAAACAATTATCAATGACCAAACCATTGAACGTATTAGCCGGCTTTTTGCTGAACATGGTTCTGATATCTGGTTTGCCAAAGAGGCTGCCGAATTATTGCCGGAAGGATACCAATGCGAAAAATGCCAGGGTAATACTTTCGACAAGGAAACTGATATTATGGATGTATGGTTTGATTCTGGATCGAGCCATTTTGCAGTTTTAAAAACCCGTCCTCAGCTCAGGTGGCCGGCAGATATGTATCTGGAGGGAAGTGACCAGCATCGCGGGTGGTTTAATTCTTCCCTTTCCACAGCAGTAGCTGTGCAGGGTACCTCTCCTTACCGGAAGGTATTAACGCATGGATTTGTAGTAGATGAAAAGGGACGCAAGATGTCTAAATCATTAGGTAATGTAGTTGACCCGCTAAAACTTACTAGAGAATTAGGGGCTGATATCCTCCGTTTATGGGTATCATCGGCAGATTACCGCAATGATGTATCGGTTTCTGAGAATATTATCCGCCAAAGTGCTGAAGCATACCGGAAGATTCGTAATACCTGTCGTTTTATTCTAGGTAATATTTGCGATTTTGATCCTAGCCGTGACCGGGTAGAATTCGATAAGTTAACGGAGTTAGATCGTTGGGCCCTATTAAAGTTGGATAAACTGATCCGCCGGGTGACGCGCGCTTATGATCAGTACGAATTTCATGTGGTATTTCATTCCATTCATAATTTCTGCACGGTGGATTTGAGCAACATCTATTTTGATATTCTTAAAGATAAGCTCTACTGTTCATTACCGGATGATCCCGAGCGCCGGGCTGCTCAGACGGTTCTTTATGATATTATTCAAGCCCTGGTGGTAATGCTGACACCGATTCTGGCCTTTAGCAGTGAGGAAATATGGGGATTTTTGCGTAATGAGAACCAGCCCGAAAGTGTCCAACTCCTTGATTGGCCGGCAGCCAATGATCTTTACCAGGATGATGATCTGGAAAGCAGGATGTCAAAAGTGCTATCACTTCGGGAAGTGGTTACTAAGGCCCTGGAGGAAGCCCGTACCAGTAAAATAATTGGCCATTCACTAGGTGCATGGGTAGTAATCTATGCCGAGGAAGAATGGTTAAAACTACTTGATGCTACCACGGCATCGGAAAAATTATTTATTGTTTCCCGACTAGATATACGGCCTGCTGGGGAGCGCTCCGCTGATGCTATTAGTTTGGAAGGGGTAGATGGAGTATGGGTAAGTGTCAAACCTGCCCAGGGAGAAAAATGTGAGCGCTGCTGGATAATTGAACCCTCGGTAGGACAGGATGATGACCATTCCGGGTTATGTAAACGCTGCCGGGAAGTGGTTAATAAATTGTAGGAACAGGAGGTCTGCCTGTGGAAGAGGGGAAAAGAGTCATAATCAGTGTATTGGGCCATGACCGGGTAGGAATAATTGCGGCTATAGCTAATATTTTAGCAGATGCTAATGTAAACATTCTGGATATAAGCCAGACTATATTGCAGGAGTTTTTTACTATGATTATGGTGGTGGATACATCTACCAGCAAGCTGGAGATAGACAAAATGCGCGAGCTCCTAGTAGAAAAAGGCAACAGTCTAGGCTTACAGGTCACAGTACAGCACGAAGATATTTTCCGTTTTATGCATCGTATCTAGGTAATGACGGTTTAGGGGAGATCTAAAACGAATAACTTATAAGGGGGGACTGTTATCCCCCCTTAACTGTCAGGAGGGGTTTATTGAATGCCGTTTAGCATAAGCAAGGAAGAGATTTTGGAAACGGTTCGAATGCTCCAGATGGAAAATCTGGATATACGTACCATTACGATGGGTATTAATATTCAAGATTGCCGTGGGGATAGCGGAAAAATAACTGGTAAAAAAATTTACGATAAAATAACCTGCTTAGCGGAAAATTTAGTTAAAGTTGGGGAAGATATTGAAAAGGAATATGGTATACCCATTATAAATAAGCGTATTTCAATAACTCCGGTAGCCATGGTAGCAGGTGGATTAAAACCTGATGAAATGGTAACCATAGGTTCGTATATGGATAAAGCCGCTGGAGAGGTGGGAGTTAATTTTATAGGGGGGTTTTCAGCTCTGGTTCATAAAGGAGCAACCCGCGGAGACATAGCCTTAATTGAAGCTATTCCCGAGACCCTGGCCAGGACTGAGCGGGTCTGTTCTTCAGTAAATGTAGCCACTACCAGGGTGGGAATAAATATGGATGCGGTTTATCATATGGGATTGGTTATTAAGCGAACTGCTAAGCTGACTGCACAACGGGATGGTTTGGGCTGTGCTAAATTGGTGGTGTTCTGTAATGCTGTAGAAGATAATCCTTTTATGGCGGGAGCTTTTCACGGACCTGGTGAGCCGGAATCGACTATTAATATTGGGGTAAGTGGTCCTGGGGTTGTATTACATACGGTGCGAAAGTATCCTGACTTAGATTTGGGTGAACTAGCTAATGTAATTAAGAAAACGGCTTTTAAAGTGACCCGTATGGGTGAATTGGTGGGCCGGGTGGCCTCCGAGCGTTTAGATGTACCTTTTGGAATTATAGATCTTTCTCTGGCCCCTACCCCTGCCATTGGTGATAGTGTGGCTGATATACTTGAGTCGATGGGAATTGAGAAGGTTGGTGCTCCCGGTACTACTGCTGCACTGGCCATGCTTAATGATGCCGTTAAAAAAGGGGGAGCTATGGCTTCTTCTTATGTAGGAGGTCTTTCAGGAGCATTTATTCCTGTATCCGAAGATGAGGGTATGATAAATGCAGTAGTGGCAGGTGCCTTGTCGATAGAAAAACTAGAAGCGATGACCTGTGTGTGCTCGGTAGGGTTAGATATGATTGCGATTCCTGGTGAAACAAGTGCTGATACTATTTCTGCTATCATAGCTGATGAGGCTGCTATCGGTATGATTAACCGCAAAACTACAGCGGTGCGAATTATTCCTGTTCCTGGGAAAAAGGAAGGGGAATGGGTGGAATTCGGTGGACTTTTGGGACGTGCTCCCATCATGAGAGTTAGTAAATTTTCTTCGTCCGGCTTTATTGCCCGTAAGGGGCGTATCCCGGCTCCAATCCATTCTTTAAATAATTAATCGGTATTGACCTGATCAGAATTGGCATACTAATTTATAATTGGAGAAGTAATTACTGTTTGGGGATGGGCAGATTAAGAGCAAATGGAGGTTTGTCCTTTGGATCCTAAAAGCAGGTTACTAGAAAAAAAACAGGAATTAGAGCATCTTATTCGGGCCAAACAGGATGATTTGATGATTCCTTTAACTGAGAGTATTGATGAATTATCCCTTTATGATCAACATCCGGCTGATATTGGATCGGAACTTTACGAACGGGAAAAGGATCATGGTATACTGGAACTTTATGAATTAGAATTAGAAAAAGTGAAAGATGCGTTGGAGCGTTACAACATGGGTCAGTATGGTGTGTGTGAACAGTGTGGTCAACCTATTGAATCAGCCCGCTTGAACAGGCTGGTTAACACTACGTTGTGTTCGCATTGTGCTCATGCAGTTCAGGATAAAGTTACCAGACCGGCGGAGGAAGATATTACTACTTCCGGCGATATGTCTGATACCGGGGAAACCTTCCAAGTAGCTGGCTATGAATTATATGAACGTTAGCAGTTAACAAGTTAATAGCCAAAACGGGGCTCAGATATACTAAATTAATTATGCAGATAGTCCCATTAAGTCATAATATTCTGAAAAAAATTGCTAATTGGGACCTAAGGGTATATATTTAAATTAGAAAGGAAAGGGGGGTCGACCGCTATGAGGATAGGAGTTTTCACAGATAGTTATAAGCCTTATACCAGCGGTGTAGTTACCTCTATTTCGACATTTCAAGAGGAGCTAACCCGACTAGGGCATGAGGTTTTTATTTTTGCTCCCAGTTACCCTGATTATGATGAGCAGGAAGAGAGAGTTTACCGTTTTTACTCTTTACCTTCTCCTACTAATCCTGACTATGCTCTGGCTATTCCTATTTTGCCAGGATTAAATATGCTGGTGAAAAAGCTGAATTTGGATATAATTCATGTCCATTCCCCGTTTACCATGGGGCGGGTGGGATTACGTTATGCCCGAAAATACCATACTCCTATTGTTTTTACTTACCACACACTTTATGACCAGTATGTTCATTATGTACCGGTGGCTCAGGATTTAGCAAAAGAGATCACGATTAAATATAGTAACAACTTTTGTAATCACTGTCAGCATATCATTGTTCCCACTACTGAAGTAAAAGAAATATTAGAAGGCTACCAGATACGCAGTTCCATTTCGGTTATCCCTACCGGAGTACCTGTAAATAAATTTAAAAATGGTAATTCCCGTTGGTTAAAGGATCACTATCCTATTCCAGAAAACAACCAGGTGTTATTATTTGTGGGCAGGTTAACCAAGGAGAAAAATCTGGAATTTCTTATTCAAGCTTTTGCTGAAGTAAAAAGAAGTAAACCGGATACTACCTTAGTTCTTACTGCTCAGGGTCCTCTGGAAGACGATCTGAAAAAACTGGCTGAAAATCTGGGGCTTTCCCTTAAAAGTGATGTGATATTTACCGGAGCCTTACCATTTGACACCTTAGTACATGTGTACTATTCATCAGATCTTTTTGTATTCTCGTCGATGACCGAAACTCAGGGCCTGGTATTAATAGAAGCCATGGCCTCCGGTTTACCTGTAGTAGCAGTACGCGCTTATGGTGTTCAGGATATGGTGGATCACAATAAGAATGGTATCTTAACCACATGTGATAAGGGAGAATTTAGTTCTGCTATAGTACGCTTGCTTGATGATCCTGTTCTCTATCATAAATTTAAAAAGAATGCGCTGGTTAAAGCGGACAGCCTTTCTTCTTTAAACATGGCTATTAAGCTGGAAGAAGTCTACCAGGAGCTCTGTGAAAAGACTACCCATCGCAAAGCCAAATTTATTGATTTTGGTTCCTGGTTTGGTTCGTAAAATAGATAGTTTAAAGGGGTCTGTTTAGTAATGACAGGCCCCATTTTTGTGTGCCCGCAGGTTTCTTTTAATATAATATTGTGTTAGATTAAATTATTATAATGATGGGGAGTAAGGATTAATGAAACGAATTCGCTTGATAATTGCCATTCTTATTGGCAAGATGGCTATATACTTAAGCCGAGCGCTGGGTAATCAGGGTACTGACTTCCCGGGGCGGATAGCCCGGCGAGTTGCGCCCTGGATATTAGCAGAATTGGCTCAAAATATAAGCGAGGAAATTTTTATCATAACCGGAACTAATGGGAAAACTACTACTACCAATATGATAGCCCGCATTATAGAAGAAAAAGGTTATTCTTTTATACACAACCAGGCAGGTGCCAATATGATCACTGGTATTACTACGGCATTTATTGAAAAAACGGATATTTTGGGGAGACGAGCCTTTGACTATGCCCTTTTAGAGACTGATGAAGCTAATGTTCCCTTGTTGTTAAAGGAAGTACATCCCCGGGTAGTATTGATTACGAATTTCTTTCGTGACCAATTAGATCGCTATGGAGAACTGGATTATACTATAAATTTGATAAAAGATGCGGTACGCTATACTGATGTTGAGCTAGTTTTAAATGCTGATGATCCATTGGTAGCCCATTTCCAAAATGATACCGGGTTACACTGCTGGTACTATGGTTTCGAGGCGACCGGGTATGATCGTTTAGTCAGCGAGGAAAGCCGGGAAGGACGTTTTTGTGTTTTTTGCGGGCAGGAGCTAGTTTATAAACGTTATCATTACGCTCAGTTAGGCAAGTACCAGTGTCCGGGTTGTAATAATTGTAATCCTAGAAGGAATTTTACTGGATATGGTTTACAGATGGATCCTCAAATACATTTTATGGTTAATGACATCGAATTGACTAGTCCTTATCAAGGTTTTTATAATGCCTATAATATTTTAGCGGCAGTATCGTTAGCCAAATTAGTGGGCATTGAGGATAATACAATCCGGAATGCTATTGCTGCTTATCAACCTGAGGCAGGTCGTATGGAGCGATTTTCGATTGGGCAAAAGACGGCTGTTCTGGTGCTGGTTAAAAATCCTACCGGATTAAATCAGGCCCTGGAAGCCATTAATAATGATCCGGCGGAAAAGGCTCTATTTTTTGCCCTTAATGATAATGCCGCTGACGGCAGGGATATTTCCTGGATATGGGATGCCGATGTGGAAATTACGGCTCGGCCCGGAACCCGGATAAAAGCTGTGATTTGCTCGGGACAGCGCAGTGGTGATGCGGCGGTAAGGTTTAAGTATGCCGGATTTGATCCCCGTAACATAAGTATAGAAAGCGAATTGGAGCCTGGAATTTTAAGAGCCTTAGAAATGTCTGGTGAAACCAGTTATATTTTATCTACTTATACAGTCCTGTTTTCTTGCCGTAAAATACTCCTCAGACTTCATAAAAATAGACCGGCAGGTGAACAGGCAGAAAACAAAGATCGCCGAGGTGAATTATGGCTGAATTCGTAATTGCTCACCTATATCCTGATCTGATGAACTTATATGGAGATCGGGGTAATTTAATATGTCTGCAAAAAAGATTGGAATGGTACGGACATACCTGTAACATATGGCCCATTGCTCTGGGTGAATGGCAGGGGTTAGATGGGGTAGACATGGTATTTATGGGGGGCGGATCAGATCGTGAACAGGATTTAGTTTACCGTGATTTGGTTCATAATATTGATAAGCTGATGAAAATGGTAGAACAGGGAATGCCCGGTCTATTTATCTGTGGAGCTTATCAGTTATTGGGAAAATACTACGAGGCCTCCGACGGGAAAAAGATGGATGGGTTAGGATTATTCAATATATTTACCCAGGCTGAAACTCCTCGCCTAATTGGAAACATACTTATAGAGGCCGATTTGGGGGAATTAGTGACCGTGGTGGGGTTTGAAAACCACGCCGGTCGTACTTATCTGAATGATTCCACCCTTAAACCTTTAGGCAGAGTTTTAAATGGACTGGGCAATAATGGGAAAGATGGTACTGAAGGTATGCGCTTTAATAATCTGATCGGAACCTATATGCATGGACCCCTTTTACCTAAAAATCCCGCTGTAGCTGATTTTTTAATCCAGGCTATGGTAAACCGAAGGGGAATAAATCTGGATCGTATCCTGGATGATAGAATAGAAATGTTTGCCCACCAACAGGTAAAAAGAAAAATCATGGGTTAAAAAATAGTGGTAATACCTCTAGTGTAATAATAGGATAGCTAACCGTATATGTGGCTACCAAAATGGGCATGATATGACCAGCATTAACAAAAAAAGGGGTGTATTACCATATTACAGGAATTCTCTTCGACCTCCTCTTATGCATTTTCCGGTGAAATGGTCAAATCCCGAATGGAAGAAGTACTGCGTACCCATAACCAGGAAGTAGATAGCATTATTGAATACTTGATGCAAACCCGCGGCAAGATGCTACGCCCACGTCTAGTGTATCTATGTGCTTCTTTATATCCGGCCGATCCTGCTCGGGTAAAAGATGGGGCAGTAGCGGTTGAACTCATACATCTTGCATCTCTAGTGCATGATGATGTTATTGACAACTCTGCCTCCAGAAGAGGAAAACCCAGCTTAAATGGGCGATGTGGAAACAAAGCCAGTGTCCTGGCCGGAGATTATCTTTTCGCCACTGCCTTTAATCTTATTAACAATCATTCTCCTAAGGTGATGGATTGTATAACCGAGACCATACAAATCATGTGCTGTGGGGAGATTCAGCAGCTTTCTTTAGGTTTTAAATTGGATACTAGTTTGGAAGAATATTATGAGAAAATATTCCGTAAGACTGCCTGCCTGTTTGCCACCAGTTGTAAAGTAGGAGGTCTGGTCTCAGCTATGCCGGTAGAGGAAATTACCCTGTTGGAACAATATGGACTTTGTTTGGGATATGCATATCAGATTTTGGATGACCTTTTAGATTATGTTGGTGATCCTCAGCTGATGGGTAAACCAGTCGGGAATGATTTATCTCAGGGGAATATTACCTTACCGTTAATTCTACTGATGCAAAATCCTAAACACCGGATTTTAGTGGAAGGTTGGGGCAAAGAGGGGCGTTTCGCTAAAAACAATATTCGCAGGGTGGTGAACCTTATCCATAATAGTGGGGTTATTACTGAATCTTTAGAAGTAGTTCATAGTTTTATTGTGTCTGGTTTAGAACTTTTAAAGGGATTGCCGGAAGTACCCGCCCGCCATATACTGGCCAACATGGGTGAAGGAATTATAGACATTTATTACCGGCAAACCGGAGAAAACAGGAGGAGAGAATTTGGAACCCCGAGTTAGGTCGACCGCTATTAACCACCATCATCCTGCCCGTATTTCAGCCAGCAGTAGTGCCCTTTTCCCTTATATCTTTAAAATCTTACCAGCTGTGCAAAAGGTTTTGAAAGAATGGCGGCATAAAGCGGGGGTGTATCTGGAACCGGACCTGCAACAGCAAGCATTGGCCAGCCTTAAATATAAGGCTTTTCACTGCCAGGGGGGAGCAGTGTATGCTACGCTTTCTCATAACCCATATCTTCTCCGCTTTATCATTGCCTACCAGACTATATGTGACTATTTGGATAATCTATGCGATCGGGCCGGATATACAGATGGAGAAGCCTTTAACCAATTGCACCAATCCCTTTTAGATGCCCTCGATTGTGACCGGACCATAAGTGAATATTATGGCCAATATCCCCTTAAAGGCGATCATGGATATTTAAATGCTTTGGTGGAAGAATGCCGGCACTGTTTGTACAGGATGCCATCCTATGTTCAGGTGAAACCCGAAATTATGAAACTGGCTAAATGGTATATCCGGCTACAGGTGGAAAAACATGTGGATTTAAATATAAGAGAAGCTAGATTAAAAACCTGGGTAAAGGAGGAATTTGTTCATTACCCAGATTTTTTATGGCAGGAATTGGCTGCTGCAGCAGGGTCTACCTTGGCTATATTTTCCTTGGTGGCGATAGCTGGCCGGAAAGATGTACCAGCATTTCTAGTAAATCAATTAGCAAGTACTTACTTTCCCTGGATTTGCTCTTTACACATCCTGCTTGATTATCTTATTGACCAACAGGAGGATCGGGAGGGAGGAGATTTAAACTTTACTTTTTATTACCAGGGAACGGAAGAAATGGAGACCAGGTTAGAGTATTTAGTAGAGCAATCTCTGCAAAAGGCGGCCCATCTTCCTCAATCATCTTTTCACGGTACGGTGGTGATCGGCCTGCTGGCTATGTACCTATCCGATATTAAGGTCAAACAGCAAGGATTTCAGCCGTTGCGAAACAATTTATTAAGATTAGCCGGGGGAAGTGCCCGGGTGACTTACTGGTTATGCCGGATGGTAAGAGTTTTCCTTTAGTCCTTTGCGACCCGGTAAAGGTAACGGTTACTAGCCGGCAAACGGGGGAATGGATAGTTTTTAATGGTTAGATTGGTAAGGTGTCCGGATGTTTTTTAGCCACTTTTTGCGCCGGTAAATAGTAATGTATACCAGGGTACGGATTAACCAATCCATAATATATAGTATCCATACATAAATGATGTCCAAGTGCCACACCTTTATAAAAACGTATAAAAGGGGTAACCGGTAACCCCAGGTAGCCAGTGTACTGATCAGCATAGGGGTACGGGTATCTCCGGTTCCTTTTAATATTCCCTCTATAACCATACTGGTGGCTATAGTTAGCTGTTCCAGTGAGGCTAGCCGGATAATACTTCCCGCCAGGTTAATAATATGCTGGTCATTGGTAAAAATAGCTGCAATTTGGAAAGGAATCAAGGCAAATAGTAAGGCAAAAATACCCATCACGAGCAGGCCAAATTCGATGCTTCCCCGGGCCGCTTTCACAAGGCTGCTCTGGTTGCCAGCCCCTACATTTTGCCCTACTAGTGTGGTGGCGGCTACAGCGATTCCAAAACCGGGCATAAAGGAGATTGATTCCACGGTAAGAGCTACCTGATGAGATGCATAAGCCATTGTTCCCAAGTAGACCAGTAGATAAATGGAGATAAGATTACTGGCGTTGAAAAAAAACTGTTCAGCCAGGCTGGGAATTCCTAAATTAAGAATACGCCGAAAAACGGCTGGATCTATACGTCCTACATGGCCCCATCGGATCGTAAGACCTCCTTTTCCAGACATAAGCATATAAATGGCTAGTGCAAAGCCTAGGCTATGAGCCAGGGCAGTAGCCCAAGCTGCTCCAGCTACTCCCAGGGCAGGAAAACCAGCTAATCCGTATACCAGAACGTAATCACCAACTATATTAAAAATATTAACGATTAACGCAATGACCATAGGAATATCAGTTCGTCCCAATCCCCGGAAAATAGAATTGGTCATATAAAGTATTAAAGCCAGGGGGGTGATGCGGAAAGTAATGATCAGGTAATCACGAGCCTGTCTAAACACATCTGTTTCCACAGCGAATAATCCCAAGATTTTATCAGTATACACAAGCCCGGCAATCATAGCTATAATGCCTAATATAGTTGCCAGTAGCAAAGTATGCACAGTCACTCGTCTGGCCTCGGATAAATTACGGGCCCCGACGGCCTGGGCAACCAGCACTGCTGAACCGATGGCCAGTGCTTCCATAAACAGGACAATGGAAAAGAAAATTTCTGATCCCAGGCTGACAGCAGCCAGCGGAATTGCTCCTAACCTGCCGACAATGGCTATATCAACAACTCCGATAACCATATACATAATCATTTCCACTATAGCCGGACCGGCAATACGCATAATTTGTTGGCGTAATGACTTGTCACTAATTAATACCAGCATAAAAATTCTCCTTATTATATACCCGGTGATTATAGCATAAACACAACTAGAGAAGATAGTTTTATGTTTTTCTTGAATTTTGCAGTATAGTTGCCTAAAATGGGTTACGTGAGTCATGGAAATTAAGGATGGCAGGAGGTCTGTGGGTGAGGTTCTGGTTAAGCTTTATATTAGTTTTGATTTTTGATCAGGTTAGTAAATGGCAGGTAACTACCTGGTTATCGCTGGGTGAGAGTCATCCGCTGATAAATGGTTTTCTATACCTTACTTATGTGCAGAACCAGGGAGCCGCCTTTGGAATATTACCGGGTAAATCCTGGTTTTTCATCGTCGCTGCGGCTCTGGTTATGTTTGGACTAGTTGTATATAACTTGAGACATCCACTGCCGGATTTCTTACGAATAATTCTGGGAATAATAGTTGGCGGGGCGGCCGGCAATTTTGTGGATCGCTGGCGTTTTAATTATGTAATCGATTTTTTGGACTTGCGCTGGTGGCCAGTTTTTAACCTGGCTGATATGGCCATTGTCGGTGGAGCAATCCTTCTAATCATCTATGTGCTCCGTCATGAAGAGGTGGGCTGATATGAAAAAGGTAACCCTACTAGTGCCAGAAGAAGCGGAAGGCGATAGATTGGATATTTTTGTAGCGGAGAGCCGGGAAGATTTATCGCGCTCCATGGTTAAAGATATTATTACTTCCGGTAAACTTTCGGTAGACGGCCAGGTAAAAAAACCAGGCTACCGGGTAAAGGAAGGGGAAGAAATTAGCGTAGAAATTCCCCAGCCCAGTGCTGTTTCCTTGGAACCACAGCCTATTCCTCTTACGATTATTTACCAGGATAAGGACCTGGCGGTGATTAATAAACCGAAGGGATTAGTAGTTCACCCTGCCCATGGCAATTGGGATAACACTTTAGTTAATGCTCTGTTATACCACATAAGGGATTTATCCGGTATTAATGGGGAAATAAGGCCAGGTATTGTCCATCGCCTGGATAAAGATACCTCAGGGGTTATGGTAGTCGCTAAAAATGATTATGCTCATCGTCACCTGGCCAGACAAATTAAGGATCACTCTGTGAACCGAGAATATATCGCTCTGGTCCATGGAACCATTCAGGAGAATGTGGGGACTGTAGATGCTCCTATTGGCAGGAGCCGTCAGGATAGGAAAAAGATGGCGGTAGTTCCGGAAGGACGTTCTGCGATAAGCCATTACCAGGTAATGGATCGTTTTAGTCAATATACCCTGGTAAAAATAAAACTGATGACAGGGAGAACCCACCAGATTAGGGTACATTTTTCCTATATTGGCCATCCGGTTGTAGGAGATCCTTTATACGGTCCACATAAGCAGCATCTGGGGTTCACCTCCCAGGCATTGCATGCGCACCTGCTGGGTTTTGAACACCCAACTGCCGGAAAATATATGGAATTTAGGTCAGATCTTCCTATAGAAATGTCTTGTATACTTAATAAATTAAAGATTTCCGATTGACATAAATAGGCGGCTTGATTAGAATCATGTAAGAACCTTTAAGTTGGCCCCGTGAGGCTAGCAAGGATGACGGGAAAAGTATGCCTGCCATGGCCTTCGGGACTGGCAGGCATTGTTGTATGGCAGATTAGGAGGATGGCATATGAAACTGCGAGATAAGAATACCATCATGGATGCCATGGCAATTAAGAGGGTATTAACCCGTATATCCCATGAGATAATCGAAAAAAATAAAGGGGTAGAGAGGGTAGCCTTGGTAGGTATCCGGAGACGGGGGGGGCCTCTGGCGGAGCGGCTTGCTGCTCGTATTTCTGAGATCGAAGGGATAAAAGTACCGGTAGGTATTTTAGATATTACCCTTTACCGGGATGATTTAACGACTCTGGCTTCGCAACCACAGGTTCACCGCACTGAGGTGGATTTTAACATAAATGGTATGAACATAGTTTTGGTTGATGATGTGCTTTATACAGGTAGAACTATTCGAGCAGCCATGGATGCTTTAATAGATCTGGGGCGGCCCAAATGCATCCAATTGGCGGTCCTGGTGGACCGGGGGCACAGGGAGTTACCTATAAAAGCCGATTTCATTGGTAAAAACGTTCCCACCTCCAGACAGGAAAACATTTCCGTAATGATTGAGGAGATCGATGGAAAAGATGAGGTGGTTATACAAGAGATTGTGGACGAATAGTTAAATCCCCTTTAATATGGTCCCGAGAGGCCAGCAAGGGAATGTCCGCGAACAAGAAGGAGCCTTCCTTGCTGGCCCGGCGAGGAAGGCTTTTTAATTTTGGTGTCAATTGAAAGGAGGCAGAGGTTTAAGTGGAGCGCAAAGATTTACTAGGATTAAAAGACTTAAGCCGGGAAGAAATTGAGTTTATTTTGCATACTGCCGTTCCCATGAAAGATATTATAAAAAGGGACATTAAAAAGGTACCTACTCTGCGGGGAAAGGCCATGGTTACTGTATTTTATGAAAATAGTACGCGTACGCGTACGTCATTTGAGATAGCTGGGAAATACCTTTCTGCTGATACTGTCAATCTAGCTGTTTCTACCAGTAGTGTGCAAAAAGGTGAAAGCCTCAAAGACACCATCAAGACCATGGAGGTTATGGGGTTTGATTTGGTTGTTATCCGCCACTCTATGAGCGGAACCCCTCATTATGTGGCCCGCAATACTTCAATGGCGGTCATCAATGCCGGGGATGGGACTAATGAGCATCCTACTCAGGCTTTACTAGATCTGTTTACTATAAAACAATATAAAGGGACTCTGGAGGGCTTAAAGGTGGCTATTGTCGGAGATATACTGCATAGCCGGGTAGCCCGTTCCAACATCTATGGTCTCAGTAAGTTTGGCTGTGAAATACGGGTGGTTGGACCATCCACCTTAATACCACCAGGTTTAGACAGGCTAGGGGTAAAAAGCTACTATAGCATGGACCAGGCTCTTAAGGGAGTCGATGTGATTAATGTGCTGCGTATACAGAGGGAACGTCAGCAAAGCGGCCTGTTTCCTTCTCTGGATGAATATGCCAATCTTTATATGTTAAGGCCGGAGCATCTCACCCGGGCGAAAGATGATGTGCTAGTGTTACATCCCGGTCCCATGAACCGAGGAATAGAGATATCTAGTGAAATTGCTGATTTCGGCCCGGCGGTAATAAATGAGCAGGTTACTAACGGGGTAGCAGTACGTATGGCTTTGTTATTCCTGATGATGGGGGGTTCCAGGGATGAAATTACTAATTAAAGGTGGACAAGTGATTGATCCGGCCAATGACATAAATGAAATACGGGATGTACTGATAGAGGATGGGCTAGTTAAAGCGGTTGAAGCAGGCTTAAGCATTTCCGATGGTGAGATTCTTGAAGCCCAGGGGAAGTTAGTGTGTCCTGGGTTTATTGACATGCATGTTCATTTACGGGAGCCGGGTTTTGAATATAAAGAAGATATAGCTTCTGGAACCAGGGCTGCGGCTGCGGGTGGATTCACTACTGTCTGTTGCATGCCTAATACTAGTCCAGTTATAGACAATGCTGCGGTAGCCTCTTTTGTTCGTGAACGGGCCCAACGAGCCGGAGTAGTCAATGTTCACCCTATAGGGGCAATATCTAAAAATCAAGAGGGAAAAGAACTGGCTGAAATAGCTGAACTGGTAGCAGCCGGATGTATAGCTATATCTGATGATGGTAAATCAGTTGAAAAGTCTAATATCATGCGTAATGCCCTGGATTACGCCCGAATGTTCGATATTCCCGTCTTATCACATTGTGAGGAACCAAGTCTTTCCCGGGGTGGATTAATGCATGAAGGTTTTTATTCCACCATTTATGGATTAAAAGGTATTCCGGCTGAGGCCGAGGAGGTTATGGTAGCCCGGGATATACTATTGGCGCGTCTCACTGGTGCCCGGCTGCATATTTGCCATATTTCTACCGCGGGGGCTGTGGAGATGGTACGACAGGCCAAAGCAGAGGGGGTGCTGATTACTTGTGAGGCAACTCCCCACCACCTTTTACTTACGGATGAGTTACTGGGTTCCTATAATACTGATGCCAAGGTCAATCCGCCTTTGCGTTCACAAGAGCATGTAGACGCATTAATAGAGGGACTTAATGATGGTACTATAGATTGTATAGCTACTGATCATGCCCCCCATCATCTGGAAAGTAAAGACTGCGAGTTCGAACTGGCTGCCAATGGTATTTCCGGTTTGGAAACAGCCATTCCGGCCTTGATGAGTCTAGTAGCAGAAGGACGAATTTCTCTAACCCATATGATTGAACTATTTACGATCGGACCTGCTGGGATTTTAAGCCTGGACCGGGGCACACTATCCCCGGGGAGTGTAGCCGATTTGACTATTATTGATCCGGAGATGGTAAAATCGGTAGATACTAAGAAGTTTTATTCCCGGGGTAAAAATACCCCCTTTAAAGAAAGAGAATTTAAAGGTTGGCCGCATGCGACCATAGTAGCAGGCAGGCAGGTTGCCCTTAAGGGCACAATAATGCAAGGAGAGATGAAGTGATGAAAGGGTATCTAGTACTAGAAAATGGCCGGGTGTTTGAGGGTAAATTGCTTAATGATTGTCTGCTGGCAGAAGGTGAAATTGTATTTAGTACTGCTATGATCAGTTACCAGGATATTATTACTGATCCGTCTTACTATGGTCAGATTGTAGTTATGACTTATCCTCTGGTAGGCAACGTAGGTTTCAATGAAAAGGGATTTGCCTCCAAAGGGGCTATGGTTAAGGGCCTGGTCTTGCGGGAGGCTACTGATTTTCCCAGTCATTATGAAATGGAAATAGATCTGATTACTTTTCTTAATAAAAGTGAAATTGCCGTACTTACCGAAGTGGACACCCGGGCATTAACCCGCGCTATCAGGTCTAATGGGGTTATGGGAGGGGTTATCACTGATAATCTGGGTAATCTGGATTGGTTGATTACCCGGGCGGAAAAGGCGGCTAGCAATTTACAGGGAGACCAGGTTCGTTATGTTACCCGTAGAAATACTATGAAGTTTGGCTATGGTAATAAGCGGGTGGTATTAGTTGATTTAGGCACTAAACGAGGGGTTATTGACTCATTTAATCGACGTGAATGTGAAGTTATAGCCGTTCCAGCCGACACTAAGGCATGTGAGATTATGCGTTTAAAACCGGACGGGATTGTTATTTCTGATGGACCCGGTGATCCTCAAGCGGTACCGTATGTTATTCAGAGCTGTAAAGACCTGGTGGGGGAAAAACCCATGTTTGGCATAGGGTTAGGACATCAGATATTAGCTGTGGCTATGGGGGCCGGAACACAACGCCTTAGTTTTGGCCATCGGGGAACTAATCACCCGGTACGTAATCTGGAAAATAACCGTATTTATATTACCACCCAAAACCACGGGTTCATTATAAATGAAGATTCGTTAGAAGGTACTGAGTTAGAGGTTACTATGCGTAGTGTAAACGACAACAGTATTGAAGGTATCAGGCACCGTAGGTTACCGGTATCTTCGGTTCAGTTTGATCCAGAAGGTTATCCCGGCTATAGTGATACCGGTTTCTTCCTAGATCGATTTGTTAACCAATTATAATTTGTGATGGAGGAGATTATATGCCCCTGATACAAGGATTAAAAAAGATTATGGTCATCGGATCCGGCCCTATTATTATTGGACAGGCGGCTGAATTTGATTATGCTGGAACCCAGGCCTGTCAGGCTCTTAAAGAGGAAGGAATCGAAGTTGTTTTACTTAACAGCAACCCGGCTACCATTATGACCGATACTAATATTGCCGATCATGTGTATATTGAACCTATCACCGTTGACACTGTGACCAAAATACTAGCTAAAGAGAAGCCAGATGGTATTATCGCCAATCTAGGCGGGCAGGTAGGTTTGAATATGGCCCTGGCTCTGGATAAAGCCGGTATTCTAAAAAAGACGGGAGTCCCTTTACTGGGTATGCCCCTGGATGCCATAGTAAGAGCCGAGGATAGAGAGCTATTTAAAAAGACTATGATGGAAATAGGTCAACCAATTCCCGAGAGTGATATTGTCCATACGGTAGAGGAGGCAGTTGCTTTTGCTGAAGGGATTGGTTACCCGGTTATTGTCCGGCCCGCCTACACCCTGGGAGGAACTGGTGGAGGTACTGCTTATAATGAGAATGAACTGCGCCGGATTACAACTAAAGGATTAAAAAACAGCCCTATAAAACAGGTGTTAATTGAAAGAAGTGTAGCTGGTTTTAAGGAAATAGAGTTCGAAGTAATGAGAGATGCTAATGACAACTGTATAACCATATGCAGCATGGAGAATATTGATCCGGTAGGCATCCATACGGGAGATAGCATAGTAGTAGCTCCGGCACAGACTTTAACTGATGAAGAATACCAGATGTTAAGGGCAGCTTCTCTTAAAATTATTCGTTCTTTAAAAATTGCCGGTGGTTGTAATGTGCAGTATGCTCTGGATCCGTTTAGCAAGAAGTACTACGTCATTGAAGTTAATCCCCGGGTAAGCCGTTCCAGTGCACTGGCTTCTAAGGCTACTGGATACCCTATTGCCAGGGTAACTACTAAAATTGCTATCGGTTATAACCTGGATGAAATCCCCAATGCGGTTACAGGTAAGACCACGGCTTGTTTTGAACCGGCTGTAGATTATGTGGTTTTAAAGGTTCCGCGCTGGCCCTTTGACAAGTTTGTCTTTGGTGACCGGCGTCTAGGTACCCAAATGAAAGCAACCGGTGAGGTAATGGCTATTGACCGTAGTTTTGAAGCGGCTTTTTTAAAGTCTATCCGCTCACTGGAAATCGGACTTACCGGTTTATGCCTGCCTGAACTAGTGGAAATTGATGATCAAAGTTTACGTGATCGTTTAAAAAATGCTGATGATGAGCGGATGTTTATCATTGCCGAGGCTTTTACCCGGGGATTTTCCATAGAAGAGATCTGGGAAATAACCCGTATTGATAAATATTTTCTCAAAAAAATTAAAAACATTATTGATTTTTCATTCCTTATCAAGGAAAAAGAGCTAACAGCCGAACTATTAAAAGAAGCTAAAAAGCTTGGTTTTTCCGATATAGAAATTGCTGAGATTAAGGGTGTATCAGAAAAAGAAGTGCGTTCCCTGCGCAGGCAAATGGCCATAAATCCAACCTATAAATTGGTTGATACCTGTGCCGCCGAATATGACGCGAATACCCCTTATTTCTATTCCTGCTATGAGGAGGAAAATGAAGCCACCCATGATCCCAATGCCCAAAAAGTGCTGGTTATAGGTTCTGGCCCCATCCGCATCGGACAAGGCATTGAATTTGATTACTGTTCAGTTCATTGCGTGTGGGCTTTGCGAGAAATCGGTGCCAAGGCCATCATCGTTAATAACAACCCGGAAACAGTAAGTACCGACTTTGATACCTCTGATCGGCTATATTTTGAACCCCTTATTTTGGAAGATGTTATGAATATTATTGCTGAAGAGCAGCCAGAAGGGGTTATTGTACAATTTGGAGGCCAGACTGCTATTAATCTGGCTGCTCCCTTACATGAGGCGGGGGTAAAAATTTTAGGAACCAGTTATGATAGCATTGACCGGGCTGAAGATCGGGATCGTTTTGATATGCTGGTTGAACAACTGGGGATTCCTCGTCCACCTGGAAAGACTGTATTCTCAGTAGAAGATGCCGTTAAAGCAGCAGAAAATATCGGGTTTCCGGCTTTGGTAAGACCATCTTATGTACTGGGTGGTCGGGCCATGGAAATTGTCTACAATAATAATGAACTAAGAAAATATATGGAAACAGCTGTTAATGTTAATAAGGAACATCCTGTGCTGGTTGATAAATATTTGCTGGGTAAGGAGATCGAAGTAGACGCGGTTTGTGATGGAACTGATGTGGTGATTCCCGGTATTATGCAGCATATAGAACGTGCCGGGGTCCACTCCGGTGATAGTATGGCGGTATTTCCTGCTTACGATATTACCCAGGAAATCCAGGATAAAGTAGTGGACTATACGCGTAAACTAGCCCTGGAACTGGGTATCAAAGGGCTTATTAATATTCAATTCGTAGAGTACCAGGGGGAGCTGTACGTACTGGAAGTAAACCCGCGTTCCAGCCGGACAGTACCTTTCATAAGTAAGGTAACTGGTGTACCTCTAGTTAAGCTGGCTACACAAATCATGTTAGGCATGAATTTAGGAGAACTGGGCTATAAAGATGGACTGCAGCTCCAGCCTGACTATTATGCTGTAAAAGTTCCGGTATTCTCGTTTAACAAGCTGGAAAATGTAGATATTACTCTGGGGCCGGAGATGAAATCCACCGGCGAGGTCATGGGTATTGATTATTCACTTAAAACAGCTATATATAAAGGATTAATTGCTGCCGGGGTAGAAATACCCCAGCAGGGAAATATTGTAGCAACAATCGCAGACAAGGACAAGGATGAGGCAGTTCCTATCCTCAGGGATTTTGAAAGCCTGGGGTTCCGGTTGTTTGCCACTGAGGGAACAGCAGATGCTTTGCGAAAAGCCGGTGTTAAAGTGGAGCCAGTCAAAAAAATTAAAGAGGGTTCGCCTAATATAGTAGATCTTATCCGTGAAGGCCGGGTGGATTGCTGTGTAAATACGCTTACTCATGGCAGAAGGCCTTATTCTGATGGATTTCAGATTCGCCGGGCCGCCGTTGAATTAAGCGTACCATGTTTGACTTCACTAGATACCTTGCGGGTTTTACGGGAGGTTATTCGGGAAGGTGAACATCTGGCCAACCTGGAGGTCGGATCACTACAAGAGTATGTAGCGCACCATCAGGGGAGGTTATAAACATGCCAGGCATAGAAAATGGTTTGGTTATTCGTCATAATCAGATCAGTGATGATATGTACGAGATAGAGTTTATTAGTCCTAAAATTGCTCCTCTTTGCCAGCCAGGTCAATTCATTCATGTAAAACCGGGAGTATATAATCAACCTTTACTAAGAAGACCGCTAAGTTTGTGCGATGTAGATAAAAAGCTAGGGAGCATTACCCTGTTGTACAAAAGAGTAGGGGAAGGAACAGATATGCTTACCCGGGTTCGTACCAAGGATTACCTGGATGTAATGGGGCCGCTGGGACAGGGCTTTTCCCTTCCGGGAAGCGGTAAAAATGTTGTTCTGGTAGGTGGAGGAGTAGGTATTGCTCCTCTAGTCTACCTGGCCCGGGTATTAAAGGAGCAGCATTGCCAGGTGAAGGTTTTCCACGGTATGGAAAACCGGCGGCAATTGGCAGCCTTCGAAAAATTCCGTGCCATAGGAATCGATTTTTTGCCTGCCACCATGGATGGCAGCGCCGGGTTTAAAGGCCTGGTCACCGATTTATTATGGAAAAAAATTAATCCTACTGAAATTGATTATGTATATACCTGCGGACCTGAACCTATGATGGCGGCTGTGGCTGACTATTGCCGGGAATATGGTTTACCTGGAGAGGTTTCCCTGGAAGAATATATGGCTTGTGGAGTAGGGGCTTGTCTGGGCTGTGCTCGTAAACTTAAGCCTGAAGATGAATACTATGTAAAAGTGTGTCATGATGGTCCGGTATTTAATATGCAGGATGTTTGCCTGTATAAAAAATGATAGCTGTGAACACAGCTATCATTCACGAGTTATAAAAATTACATTAAGCCGAAGTTTTTACCAACAATAACATTATAGCGAAGTTAATTTAACATCTGATTATTCCTATGTTAAGTTTTAGTTAAGAATTCTTCCCGGATAAATTGGAAGGGAGGTAAACAATTGAAAAAAGATCCTAGTAATATTGAGATTCCAGATTTAAGTGTAAACCTGGGGGGATTGCAATTGGACAATCCTGTTTGCGTTGCTTCCGGTACCTTTGGCTATGGAAGAGAGTATGAGGATTTTGTAGACCTGCCTGCTATTGGTGGGGTAATTGTCAAGGGAACCACCTTGACGCCTCGTCCGGGTAATCCTACTCCGCGAATTATTGAGACTCCTGCGGGGATGCTCAATGCAATTGGACTGGAAAACCCGGGTATAGATGCTTTTTTAACTGAACATCTTCCTTACCTTTGCGAACGTAATGTTACAGTTATCGCTAATATTGCCGGCAATACCGTAGAAGAATATGCGGAGATAACCAGGCGTATCGAAAAAAGTACCGGGGTGGCAGCTATAGAACTAAATATTTCCTGTCCTAATGTTAAGCAGGGTGGTATGCAATTTGGTACTGATCCAGATACAGTTTACAAGGTGGTAGCAGCGGTCAAAAAGGAGACTGCTTTACCGGTTCTTCCTAAATTATCGCCCAATGTTACCGATATCGTAGCGATAGCCAGGGCGGCGGAAGCTGGTGGGGCCGATGCCTTATCCATGATTAATACCTTAATGGGTATGGCGGTGGATATTGAAAATCGCCGGCCTTTTCTGGCTAATATCTTTGGTGGTTTATCAGGGCCAGCAATAAAACCGGTGGCATTAAGGATGATTTATCAGGTATACAATCAGGTTAAATTGCCTATCCTGGGTGGGGGTGGAATAATCAACTATCAGGATGCCCTGGAATTCATCATGGTGGGTGCAACTGCAGTATCAGTTGGTACTGCTAACTTTATCAACCCTTGTGTATCTAAGCAGCTGGTGGAAGATCTTACGTTGTATCTCCAGGAAAATTCAATCAGGTCGGTCAAGGAGTTAATTGGGGTGGCCCATATTTAGATAGTTATTTAACGTGGACTTAAAGTACTCTAAGGGGGCTTTATATTAATGATAAACTGGATCTAGCCCCCATTTCATAGTTTGTGTTAGCTTAGATCTTATCAAGTCGGGTGTTGGAAGATAAGTTGTTTTAACCTGTAGAAATTGGCCTAGTTTGGTCTAATAAACTTAAGGACTCAGTAGGGAAGGGGGTCTTGTAAAACCCTGGTGGGATTAGAAAAAGGAGGTAGTCATTTGCAGGCCAGAGATAGAATCATTGTAGCACTGGATGTGGATGGTGAAAGGGAAGCTCTTAAACTGGTAGAGCAGCTGTCCGGTATGATAGGTGCGTATAAAATTGGGATGCAGTTATATAACAGTAGCGGCCCTGGGATTGTAGAACGTATTCAAAACCTGGGGGGAAAGGTTTTTGTAGATCTAAAGTTTCATGATATACCTAATACTGTGGCAGCAGCTGCACGGGTGATGACTAGACTAAGGTGCTTTATGTTCAATGTTCACGCGGCTGGTGGCAGAGAAATGATGGACCGGGCAGCCAGTGCAGTAGCAGAAGAATCAGAAAAGTTACATACTAAACCTCCCTTAACCCTGGCGGTGACAGTGTTGACCAGCATATCTCAACTGGAGTTAGAAAAGGATATGCTTATTTCCGGGTTGCAGTTAGAGGAAGTGGTAGGCCGTTGGGCAGCCATGGCCAAAGAAAGTGGGATAAATGGGGTGGTTTGTTCCCCCCGTGAAATATCTATTATACGGCAAACATGTGGAAATGATTTTCTCATAGTTACACCAGGAATAAGACCGGCCTGGGCGGAAACTAATGACCAGAAACGCATCACCACCCCCCGGCAGGCACTCGATTTAGGTGCTGACTATATGGTCATTGGCAGACCTATTACTGCAGCTAATGATCCTCGGGAGGCGGCGCAGAAAATCATCGATGAACTGGAGGAATAAAAATGCTTAATAGAGAGGAAGCAATCAAAATTTTTAGCGATTCAGGGGCTTTACTGGAGGGTCATTTTCTATTAACTTCAGGAAGACACAGCAATCAATATATGCAGTGTGCTCAGGTACTTAAATATCCTGCCTATACTGAAAAATTAGCCCGACACCTGGCAGAAAGTTTTCAGAACGATGAGGTGGAACTAGTAGTTGGGCCGGCTATGGGTGGAATTATCGTTGCTTACGAAGTAGCGCGTCAGCTAGCAGTTCCAGGCATATTTACAGAACGTCAGGATAGCCAAATGGTACTGAGACGTGGTTTTACTATAAAACCTGGTCAAAGGGTAGTGGTTGTTGAGGATGTAGTTACTACTGGGGGGTCTGTACGAGAAGTAATTGATGTAGTAAAAGCCTGTGAAGGAATTGTCGTTGGGGTAGGGGTGTTGGTAGATCGCAGTGGCGGAAAAGTTGATTTCGGAGTGAAAATGACCTCTGTTTTGACTATGAATATTGAATCGTGGGAATCTTTCGGGTGCCCTCTCTGTAAAGAAGGTAAACTACCCGTTATCAAACCAGGCAGTCGTACGGCTTAAGAACAGCTCATTTACTTAATGAAAATACCCCTTCCTTTAGCATTCTTTAAAAGGGGGCCAAAGGGAGGGGAGGCATAGGGGTAGAATATATTCTCTACCCTACTATTGTGGTAGTGATTAGCCATGAACAGGAGGTAGGCCGTTGCGGGTTTTTTTAAATGGTCAGGAATTGAAATTTGTTGAGGGCGGCTACAAATATGTTTTTCTTAAACCCTATAGACAACACGTGGAGGACACTGTAGAACGTGCGGGAAGAACTTTGCATATTCAAATGTATGATAATGGTGTACAGATACGTACCCTGGCTACTCCCTCAGAAATAACCACATTGATTAACCGGGAGGTAGCCATTGACAGGCTTAATAACAAAATTTATATTCTGGAGGAAGATAGCCAGGTTATCAGGAATGATGATGGGTCTATTAGTGTGAAATAGATGGTAATAGCCTGGCAGGGGTTGGTATAAAATACTGATTAACATGGCCAAGTTGGTTTAACTGAGCCACATTAACAATCGCTATAAAATTCTTGAACTATTCTGTTCCGTCATATGACAGAATTAAAACCCCTAGTTTCCCAGCTGATTAATCCTTGATCAGATTTTTTCCTGCCCGGATGATAAGATAGTTTGGGCCTGCTGAGAATGGGGATTAACTAATATAGTCCAGTAGTTTTCATATATAACCATACCTGGTTTGGCCCCGGAAGGTTTGTGGACATTTGCCCGAAATGTATAGTCTACGGCTACCTTTTCGGATTGGTTACCTTTGCTGAAATAAGCAGCCAGGATAGCGGCTTCCTCCAAAGTACTATCAGGGATATCTTCAATAGATCCAGACTTATTAGGTAAACGAATAATGACATGAGTGCCTGGTATCTCTTTAGTATGCAGCCATAGATCATGCCGATCGGCCAGTTTTAAAGTGAGCACATCATTTTGACGGTTGTTTCTACCCACCCATATTTCATACCCATCTGAACTAACATATTTTCTAGGTTGGCTTTTTTCGGGTTTGGTTTTAGAACGGCCTCTTTTTCCTTTAAGGTAACCTTCTTTTTCTAATTCTTCTACTATTTCTGCAATTTGCGCCCGATTTTCCGCCTGGTCAATAGCTACCAGAACAGATTCTAAATAATTAATTTCCTCCCGGGTATCCGCTATCAATTTTTCCAGGTGAATTAAAGCAGTGCGGCTTTTATTATAAGTCTTAAAATAGCGTTGGGCGTTTTGTATAGGGGTAAAACGGGGGTCAAGGGCAATATCAACCATCTCCCCGGTATAAAAATCCTGTAAGGCAGCCTGTCGTAGTCCTTTTTGAAGTTGATGGGCATAAGTAGTAAGCAGTTCTCCCCAGGTACGGTATATATCATTACTCTTGGCCTGAGCCTGGTCGCTTTCCTGGTGAAAGAGCTTTTTACAGGATTTTTCCAGCCAGCTTCTGACCTGGCGAGACAAATTTACTTTAGTACTATCCAGGCGCATTAAATCTAATTTAGTCCGGTAAAAATAGTCACAAGCCTGATTGATAGAAGGAGTTTCTATAATAGAGGTAGGTGCTTTCGCATCCAATATAGTTATTGGATAGGGGGCAAACTCCAGCGGTTCTTCCCCCTGGTAAAGAATGTATCCGGTTAAATCATAATCCGGTTTTTCAACTAGCCGGTTAATCTGCTGGTAGAGGGTACTAAGTTCATATTCGCCACATTCATCAACAGGATAATCTGGGGAAATCTGAACCGAGCCACATATTTGACGTGAGGAAAAGGGGCTTATTCCTGATACGGTTTCAAAAACTGCTGTACTTACCTTTTTTCCAGATTGCTGCCACATAGCTTGATAGAATTCCCCCGGGCTAATGGTGAGTGGGTTTAGTTTATTCTGGGCAGGAGGAGAAAGGTATTCTTTACCAGGTAGAATTTCCCGGCAGGAATTGCTCTCACTACCAAATTTTTTTAAAGCATCCATGATTAATCCAGTTTCAGGATTAACTAGAATAATATTGGAATGACGTCCCATTAATTCGCAAATAAGCAGGCGTGGTTTCCATTCCCGGAAATCATCTAAAGCTTCAATGGTTATATGCACAATTCGATCAAAATTTATTTGTTGAAAGGATACAATTTTACCTCCTTCCAGGTATTTACGAAGCAGCATGCAGAAAGAAGGAGGGGATGTAGGGTTAGGACGTTTATCAGTGCTCAGGTGTAGGCGTGCCCAGCGCGGTTTAGTCGAAATTACCAGGCGTGCTGAACCACTGCGGGGATGTCTTAGACTAAGTACAAGCTCGTCTTTTTCGGGTTGGTGTATTTTATCTATTCGGGCATTTTCCAGAGCAGGGTTTAATTCTTCTACTAGTGCGTGTATAGTCAGGCCATCAAAAGGCATCCGGTTTTCCTCCCTTAACTTGTAGACAGGACCAGTATAGCACTTAGTAAAGCTTATTTCCATTTAGCATATAGGCAATAGAATATTACCCCGGCTATAAATATTATAAATGCAGGTCTAAAATAGTAGTAAATAAAGCAAGGTAGGGGTATGTCCAGGTAGGGGAAGGTTACCGTAATTCAGTTGAACCAGAAATAGACACTTTAATGATTGTGTGAATAAACCGGAAAATATAAGCATTTTCTCCACAATCATGACTGTAATAAAAATAAAAATGTAAGAAAGGTAAAAAAAAGCTCAGCATAAAAGGAGGTCTTTATTTGAACCCGATGGTAACCACCATATACCGCAATGCCATAGAAAAAGTAGCCGTTCTGGAACAAGAGAAAAGGGATATAAGCAGGGAAATACTGTTGGCCCGTAATAAAAAAAGAAAGCACTTGATATATAAATTTCTTGAATATGATCAGAAAAAGCATGAGCTGCTCCTCCAGGTGGCTCGCGTAGCCTTACAAAACCAGGAAACCTCTATAATCGCTGATTTGAAGCGATTATATTCCCATACAGAGCTGCAGGAAGATTTAGTTAATTGTATTGCAATGGAAATAAAATATTGTAGCCAGTTTATGGAGGTACTTAGTAAGGGTCTTAAGTATCCGGGTTTCATGACTTTTACGGAAAAGCGAACTGAGCAGGAGGTTTGTAAGTATGTCCTGGAAAAAGCCCGCCAGTACAGTCATATAAAAAATCCATTCGGGTGCTGATTCCCAAGTTTACCGTAACGTGCCCGGCATAGGAGTGAATGCAGGAAACAAATAACAGGGTGAGTTGCAGGGAAATATATCAAATCTTGACTAGGATAATAAAATGTATAACACTTAAAACTAATGTTAGTAGAAAAGGGGAGGTTTACGATCATGGCAGAAACAATCAGGGTAATAGTTGCGGGCGCTTTAGGAAAAATGGGCCGGGAAACAGTAAAAGCGATAATTAATGATAAGGGATTAGATCTTTGTGGGGCGGTAGATGTTAAGGCCCGCGGCGAAACTATAGATGAGATTAGCGGTTTTAAAGGATATTCCAACCAGGTAGACAATGATTTAGATGAATTAATCGCCAGGGTAAAGCCGGATGTCATGGTCGACTTTACCAACCCGCAAGCGGTCTTTAATAATGCCAGAACGGCTTTGCAAAATAAAATAACCTGTGTAATTGGCACTACCGGATTAAATGAAGTGGAATTGAAACAGTTGGAGAAACTGGCGGTAGAAAACCAGGTAGGCGTTGCCGTAATACCTAACTTTGCTATTGGGGCGGTAATGATGATGAAATTTGCCCAGGAAGCAGCCCGCTACTTTCCGGATGTTGAAATTATTGAATTACATCATGATCAAAAAATGGATGCACCTTCAGGTACGGCTATTAAAACCGCAGAACTTATTAGCCAAAATCGTTCACTAATGCCGCCGAAAAATGCCGGAGAGTACGAAAAAATAGCTGGTTGCCGGGGAGGAGATGTAGATAATATTCGTATTCATAGCGTGAGACTACCAGGTTTAATAGCCCACCAGGAGATTATTTTTGGCGGAGCAGGGCAAAGTCTTACTATTCGGCATGATTCATATGACCGGATCAGTTTTATGCCCGGAGTAGTCATGGTCATAAAAAAGATGATCAAACAAACTGGATTAGTTTATGGTATGGATAATCTGCTCTAAAAGCAGTAAAAATATCCGCTAATAAGTAAAGCCAATAAAAGTAAGGGGCAGCTTTTTAGATAAACATTTATAAAATGGACGGGAGAGCATCCTGTTCATTTTTTTTGCTGTAAACCAGGTGCAAGACAAGCACCTAAGGTAAACGGGGTACATATACTACTATTAATTGTAGCCATACGAACTAAAATCCCAAAGGGGGGTTGATGGTGAGTTCAGTACTTTCTGGAATAAAAATCGCTGTATTAGGGGGAGATGATCGGGAACTAATTCTTATATGTGAATTGGTAAAAATGGGGGCAACTGTTGGGGTAGCAGGTTTTTCTAAAGATAAAATACCCCATGGAGCCTTTGCTGTAAATTCAGTTGAAGAAGCCTGTAAAGATGCTGAAGTAGTTATTTTGCCACTTCCAGGAACTAGCCCCGATGGTATAATACGGGCAGTTTATGCGGAGGATAATCTGCTTCTAAGTGAGAAAGCCATCAAAAGTATTGCTAGAAATGCTGTAGTAATCATTGGTTCAGCCAGGCCTTTCCTAAAGGAATGGGCCCAAAAATATCACTTTACTTTATTAGAGATCATAGATATGGATGAATTGGCTGTACTTAATTCTATTCCTACCGCTGAGGGTGCCATACAGATTGCTATGGAGGAAATGCCCATCACAATCCATGGAAGCCGTACGTGTGTAGTTGGATTTGGCCGGGTTGGTATTACCCTGGCCCGTTCCCTAAAAGGGTTAGGGTCTGATGTAATAGTTGTAGCCAGAAATCCAGGTCAACTAGCCCGGGTTTATGAAATGAGATGTCGGCGGGCTGATTATTCCCAGTTGCGGGAAATTCTTAACCATACTGATATTGTGTTCAATACAGTACCGGCCATGGTTCTGGATAAAAATGTATTAAAATATGCTAATCCTGATATTTTAATTATTGATCTGGCTGCCCAGCCAGGAGGAACTGATTTCGAGACTGCTAATGCTCTAGGACTTAAAGCGATACTAGCCCCCGGTTTACCCGGTAAAGTTGCTCCGGTATTTGCCGGAAAAATATTAGCCGACGTTATTCCCCGGGTTATTATTGGTGAACTCGCCAAGCTCGATAAGGATTTGCTTTTTGGTTAACAGGGAGGTGCAAGTCTTGTTAGAGATGCAAGAAACCCGATTAAAAGGAGTTAAAATTGGAGTGGTTTTAACGGGATCCCATTGTACGATCGGGGATGTTCTTCCACAAATGAGGGAACTAAAAAAACAGGGTGCAGAGGTCCACTCCATATTTTCCTATACCGTTGACGAAACAGATAATCGCTTTTACCGGGTAGAAGATCTCAAAAAAGAAGTGGCAGAAATTACCGGACATCCGATAATTAATACCATTGTAGGATCTGAGCCTATTGGTCCTCAAAAACTACTGGACATAATAATAGTAGCTCCTGCTACCGGGAATACCATTGCAAAAATGGCTAACGGAATAGTAGATACCCCGGCGTTGATGGCGGTTAAAGCTCAGTTAAGAAATGCGAGACCAGTGGTTATAGCCATTTCTACTAATGATGCCCTGGGTATAAATGCCAGGAATATAGGCTTGTTATTAAACATGAAAAACATTTATTTTGTCCCCTTTGGACAGGATAATCCCATGGAAAAAGCCAGTTCATTAATATCCCGTATGGAGTTAATACCTGATACTATTGTAAACGCCTTGCAAGGCAAACAGTTACAACCAATATTATTAGGTCCAGGTTGCCTGTCTTGAGACTCGGTTAGACAGTGTGCTAAAATAAAATTTAGACTTTTTAATAAACAGGAGGTTACATTTTAGCAATGGGGGTAAAACTGGCAATAGTAGGAGCAACAGGTGCCGTAGGGCAGGAAATGATAAAAATTTTCCAGGAACGTAATTTCCCTATAGACGAATTGATATGTCTGGCTGATCCTCGGGAAGCTGGAACTAAAATCAAATATGCCGATACAGAAGTAACTGTCAGGGCTGCTGATGCAGAAGCCTTTAAGGCGGCAGATTTGGCTATGTTTGCTGTAGATACTAAGGTAAGTAAACAACTTGCTCCCCTGGCTGTGCAAAATAACTGTGTAGTTATTGATAACAGTTATGCATTCAGGCTGGATGATTCGGTACCTCTGGTTGTTCCTGAGGTTAACTCCGAAGATATACGCTGGCATAAAGGAATCATATCCAATCCGAATTGCTCTACCATAATTATGGTAGTAGCTATTAATCCTATTCATCAGGCTGCCCGGCTAAAAAGGGTGATTGTATCAACCTATCAGGCTGTTTCTGGAGCAGGTAAAGCAGGTCTGGATGAATTAGACGCACATGTTCGGGCTTATGTGGCTGGACAGGAGGCTAAACCAGAAGTATTTCAGCATCCGATAGCTTTTAATCTAATACCACATATTGATACATTTGTTGAAGATGATTACACTCGTGAAGAGATGAAAATGGTATGGGAAACCCAAAAAATTATGCATGCCCCCGACTTAAAACTTGCCATTACTGCCGTTAGGGTACCAGTATTTAGAAGTCATTCTGAATCAATCAATCTAGAAACTGAAAAATCCCTTTCGGTAGGCGAGGTGCGCGAGCTTTTGCAGGGGGCTCCCGGCGTGGTTATTGAAGATGATCCGGCTAAAAATCTTTATCCTATGCCTCTTTATAGCTCTGGTCATGATGAAGTTTTTGTCGGAAGAATCAGAAGGGATATATCAACTGACAATGGGATAGCATTATGGGTAGCAGCCGATCAGATTAGAAAAGGTGCAGCTACCAACGCTATTCAAATCGCCGAGATGGTGGTAAAGGAAAACCTTTATTAGGAAGGTGTAAAAAATTTGAGAATCGCGGTACAGAAGTTCGGCGGAACTTCTCTGGCCACTCAGGAACTTCGCTCCCGGGTATACGAAATTATTCGTAATACCAGAGATGAAGGTTTAAATGTGGTGGTCGTGGTTTCGGCTATGGGACGAAAAAATGATCCCTATGCCACCGATTCTATTATTAATTTAGTCAAGGAAATTAATCACGAACCAGAGCCGCGGGAGATGGACATAATCATGTCCTGCGGTGAATTAATATCCGGGGTTGTTCTTAGTTCCCAGCTAACTGCTATGGGTATTAAAGCCCGGTTTTTTACCGGTGAACAAGCGGGAATAGTTACTGATGGGAACTTTAATAAAGCCCATATTCTGTATGTAAACCCCAAGAAAATCTTAGAATGTATGGAGGAAGGACTTGTCCCGGTCGTGGCTGGTTTTCAGGGAATAGGGGAAAATGGTGAGTGGACTACATTAGGACGGGGAGGAAGTGACACTACTGCCAGTGCCCTGGGAGTTGCCCTAAATGCTGAGGTAATAGATATTTTTACCGATGTGGAAGGGGTCATGACTGCCGATCCTCGTATTGTAGATAATGCCCGCCTGTTAGATGCTATTACTTACAATGAACTATGCCAGTTGGCCCGGGAAGGAGCCAAGGTGGTTCATCCGCGGGCTATTGAAATAGCTATGCAAAGCGGAACACCTTTAAGGATCCGATGCACGTTCAGTGAATCAATGGGGACCTTAATTACCCATCAAACTCATGATTCAATGGACCCGGTTAAATTTATTAGTGATCGGCTTATTACAGGTATAACCTATACATCTAATATTGCTCAGGTCAAAATAAATTCCCAGAGTTTGCAGGATAAAAAAGGTCTGGAGTTGAAAGTATTTAGATCGTTAGCATTGGCTGGCATCAGTGTTGATTTCATAAATGTTCAACCCGACCTGATCATGTTTACGGTAGCAGAAGATGCTGCCGTTAGAACTCTAGAGGTCTTGAAAACGATAGGTTTACATCCTGATATTGAATTACATTGTGCCAAGGTAGCAGTAGTGGGCGCTGCTATGACTGGTATTCCAGGTGTGATGGCCAAAGTAGTTGAGGCTCTGGAGGAGAGCAATATTCCTATTCTTCAATCAGGCGATTCTTATACCAATATCTGGTGTCTGCTGAAAAGGGAACATATGGAACAGGCGGTTAAAGCACTGCACGATAAATTTGAATTAGGTAATAAATAGAGGTGGTGATTAGTCATGACATCTCCCAGATTGTTGACGGCCATGGTTACTCCTTATGATGCCGAACTTAATGTTGATTACAATCGAGCCAGAGAACTGGCCCGGGAGCTGTACGAGAATGACACTGAAGGTATAGTAGTGTGCGGCACTACTGGTGAATCTCCGGTTTTAACCCGGGAAGAAAAATTACAGATGTATGTAGCTGTAAAAGAAGCAGTAGGAGACAAGATACCGGTATGGGCCGGAACAGGTTCCAATGATACTAAACAATCCATTGAATTAAGTCGTGAAGCTGAAAAATTAGGGGTTAGTGGAATAATGCTGGTAACCCCCTATTATAATAAGCCTAGCCAGGAAGGTCTGTACCAGCATTTTAAAACTGTAGCCGAGAGTGTATCCCTGCCGGTAATGCTGTACAATGTACCCGGTCGAACTGGTGCTAATTTGCTTCCGGATACGGTTAACCGATTAGCAGATATTGATAATATAGTGGCAGTTAAAGAGGCTAGCGGTAATATGGATCAGGTTTCACTGCTGGTTAATAAATTAGCTGGTAAAATATTAGTCTATTCCGGTGATGATTCCATGACTCTTCCGATGATGGCTGTAGGTGTACATGGAGTGGTAAGTGTGGCCTCCCATATAGTTGGTAAAGAATTACGCTCCATGATACAGGCTTTTGTGGATGGCGACATGCAGAGAGCTGCCCAGTTGCATCATAAATTATTTTCTGTTTTTAAGGGATTATTCATTATTTCTAATCCCGTACCTGTAAAAGAAGCTCTGAACATGCAGGGCCGGAATGTTGGTGGAGTACGTTTACCACTGGCCCGTGCCAGCGAAAGCGAGCAGCAATTCATTCGTCAATTACTACAAAGTAACGGATTATTATAAATCTAACAGTTAAGGAAGCAAAGGGATGGTCCCTTTGCTTCCTTTTTTTGTTTATTTCCTTTTAATGTGAAAAATAAGGGAAAGAAAGGAGCAGGTAAGGGACGTTAATTTGCCTGCATAAATATTCCGGCTCCGCACTTTGCATGGGAAACACCCACTGCTGGTCAAGTTGCTTCAGGGGGACCGGTTTGATTCACATCCATTTTCAACGACCTTAGTAGTGAACGGTAGTGAACATTAGTGGTGCCCTGGGGGGTACTGTCCCCTTGGAAAGTACATAGCTTACTTCCTTCTTCACTTATCCCATGTTTAGTGTTCTTGATTTTTTAAAATAAGTGAACTATATTATTTAATCAAAAGGGACTATATTTACCGAGGTGTAATAACTATGGCGAAAATACAATTTAAAACCGAGTCGAAACGCTTGTTGGATTTAATGATTAATTCTGTTTATACGAACCGGGAAATTTTTTTAAGAGAATTAATTTCTAATGCCAGTGATGCGATGGATAAATTGTATTACCGTTCTTTAACCGACCAAAACGTCGGGATGACAAAAGAAGATTTTGTTATAAAAATCTCTATTGATAAGGAAAATAGAACTCTTACTATAACAGATACCGGCTGCGGTATGACTAAAGAGGAGTTAGAGAGTAACCTGGGGACTATCGCTAAGAGCGGTTCTCTGGCATTTAAGCAGGAAAATGAGCAAGCAGAGGATATAGAAATAATAGGTCAGTTTGGGGTTGGTTTTTACTCGGCTTTTATGGTGAGTAAATGTGTGACTGTTATCAGCAGAGCTTATGGATCGGAAAAGGCTTTTCAATGGGAATCTGAAGGTGTTGACGGCTATACAATTACTGTTTGCAACAAAGACAAGGTCGGAACCGATGTGATTCTAAAGCTTAAGGATAATACCGGCCAGGATAATGAGGATAATTATGACGAATTTCTCGATGAGCATAGAATCAAAGGTATTGTGAAAAAATATTCGGATTACATTCGTTACCCTATTAAAATGGATATAGAGAAGCAAAGACTTAAAGAAGGTTCCGATAATGAATATGAAACTTATATTGAAACTGAAATACTTAATAGTATGGTGCCTATTTGGCGCAGGAATAAGAATGAATTAACTGATGAAGATTATAATAATTTTTACAAAGATAAATTTTTTGATTATGAAAATCCCCTGTGGGTAATACATAGCAGTACTGAAGGGAAAGCAACTTATAATGCGCTTTTATTTATTCCGGCCCGAACTCCGTATAATTATTATTCGAAAGAATATGAAAAAGGGTTGCAGCTGTATTCTAATGGAGTTTTAATTATGGATAAATGTGCGGAGCTTCTTCCCGATCATTTTAGCTTCGTAAGGGGCCTGGTGGATTCACAGGATTTATCTTTAAATATTTCTCGTGAAATGCTTCAGCATGATCGGCAATTAAATTTGATAGCCAGAAACTTGGAAAAGAAAATAAAGAACGAACTGCTGAAAATGTTAAATAAACACCGGGAAGAATATGAGAAGTTCTTTAGAAACTTTGGACTGCAATTAAAATTTGGCATTTATAATAATTTTGGTATTAACCAGGAAACACTAAAGGATCTTATTATGTTCTATTCTTCCAGTGAAAGGAAATTAGTGACTATTCCCGAGTATATCAGTCGTATGCAGGAAGATCAAAAGTATATATACTATGCTTGTGGCGAAGATGTAGACAGAATAGACCGCCTGCCACAAACTGAGCTGGTAAGAGACAAAGGTTTTGAAATACTATACCTTACCGAAGATGTGGATGAGTTTGCCCTTAAAGTCTTAAGGAAGTATGCTGAAAAAGAATTTAAATCAGTTTCCAGCGGTGATCTAGGATTGGAAAGTGAAGAGGAGAAAAAGTTCTCGGAAGAACAGGCTAAAGATTATAAAGAGATGTTTAATTTTATGCAGGAGTCTTTGCCCGGCAAGGTCAAAGAGGTTCGTTTATCCCCGAGGCTCAAGTCACATCCGGTATGTTTAACTAGTGAAGGAATGTTGTCACTGGAAATGGAAAAAGTATTAAATTCACTTCCTACCGAAAAACAGGTGAAGGCTGATAAGGTTTTGGAGGTTAATGCCAACCACCCAATTTTTAAAGTGCTATGCGATTTGTATAAAGAAGATAAAGATAAACTAAAATCCTATACTGAGATTTTATATAATCAGGCACTACTTATTGAAGGTATGGACATAGATGATCCGGTGTCTTTTTCCAACACACTATGTAATATAATGGCTGATAAAGCCTAATCGGTGAGAATGGTTTATTGACCTGACTTAGGTCAGGTTTAGTGAGTCGGCCCCAACCATGTTTTATCTGCCTATTTCAGTTATCCGGAGGCAGGTAGATGGTGTTGGTTTGCATACATAAGTATTTCGGCTTCACGTTCTGCCTGGGAACACAACTGCTAGTCAAAGGGCTCCAGGGAGACAGGGCTTAGTCCACATCTATGTTTAAAACCCTATTATTGGGAGGTAATGAACATCAGTAGTGGTCTGGGGTGTTGCCCGCTGGCGATGTTCGTGTCGCTGGCCCCCTTCCGCCCTAGGCTTTCACGGGTGTTCTACCGGGTTTCTTTTACGTCCCTCTCCATATTTATGCATTCAAACCAGTGGATTCAGATCCTTCGCAGCAGAATCATACTTTAGTAGCCGTTCTACCTTTTATGGGAGACTTCCTAATAAAAAACTAAAACTATCCGGGGATAAATTGTGGGGGCTAAAGTTTAACCACCTAGTTACCGGCTGACAGAAAAATGCGATTAGTTGTATCGTGGTTAAGAATCGGCTATAATAAGCGAAGCGGTCAGATTGTGCGGTGTTCAAAAAACTGAATAAAGGAGGTGTTTGGATGTCCGATAGTGATCGTCTCCAGATCATTCCCCTGGGCGGTTTGGGGGAAATAGGTAAAAACATGATGGCGATCCGTTATCAGGACAGCATCGTGGTTATTGATGCCGGACTTATGTTCCCAGAAGATGAACTTCTGGGGATTGATGTTGTCATTCCTGATATTTCTTATTTACTGGAAAACCGGGAAAAAGTCAAGGCGATTTTGCTTACTCACGGACATGAGGATCATGTAGGGGCTCTACCTTATGTATTAAAAGAGCTTAATGTTCCGGTCTATGGTAGCAGGTTAACCCTAGGTATCGTGGAAGGCAAGCTGAGGGAGAATAACCTGAAAAATGTCCGACTTAAAGTAATACGTCCCCGGGATATAGTTGAAATCGACGATTTTAAAATAGAATTTATCCGGGTAAGTCATAGCATACCCGATGCTATGGGGATAGCTATACACACGCCACTTGGAATTATGCTGCATACAGGAGATTTTAAGCTAGATCAAACCCCGGTTGATGGTCAGGTGGTTGATTTTCGTAAACTAGCTGAATTAGGAGAAAAAGGTGTCCTGATGATGTGGGGTGATAGCACTAATGCCGACCGGACTGGTTTTACCATGTCAGAAAAAGTAGTTGGTAATACCTTTGATGAGTTGTTTGGTAAATGTACGGGACGTATTATTGTTACTACCTTTGCTTCCAATGTACACCGGATCCAACAAGCCATAACTACGGCGCACAAATATGGGCGCAAAGTCTGTATAATTGGCAGGAGCATGGTAAATAATGTCAGGATTTCAGCTGAGCTGGGCTATATAAATATTCCCAATGGCATATTAGTTGAAATGGAGGATATAAGTAAGTATCCAGCCGACAAAATAGTAATTGTTACTACCGGTTCACAGGGGGAACCCATGTCAGCTCTTACTCGTATGGCTACTGCTGACCACCGATGGGTAGGGATTGAACCTGATGATACGGTTATAATTTCCGCTACCCCCATTCCTGGAAATGAGAAATTGGTAGCTAAGACGGTTGATTTACTTTTCCGGCAGGGAGCGGAAGTCATTTATGAAAGAGATATGGGAGTACATGTATCTGGACATGCTGCCCAGGAAGAGCTTAAGATCATGCTTAACTTGATTAGGCCCAAGTTTTTTATGCCGGTTCATGGTGAATATCGCCATTTAATGAAGCATGCCAAACTGGCTGAGAGTCTGGGTATTCCTCGTTCCAGGATATTTGTAGCCGAAAATGGACAGGTAATCGAAGTAAGCCGCAAAAAAGCTGTTATTGCTGGTAAGGTAACTGCAGGAAAAGTCCTGGTAGATGGCCTGGGTGTGGGAGATGTAGGCAATATTGTACTGCGGGACCGCAAACAGCTATCCCAGGATGGTATAATGATCGTAGTAGTTACCATAAACAAAGATTCTGCACAGGTGGTGTCTGGTCCTGATATAGTTACCCGGGGTTTTGTATATGTGAGGGAATCGGAAGAGTTGATCGAAGATGCTAGGGAACGGGTAAAAGAAGCTCTGGACCAGTGTACTAAAAAGAATGTTACTGAATGGGCCGTAATTAAGGCTCAAGTTAGGGATAAATTAGGTAAACATCTTTACGAAAAGACTGGCCGTCGTCCTATGATTTTACCTATTATAATGGAAGTATGATAAATAAGCAGTATGGTTAAAAAAGGAACACCGGAATCGGTCCCATATTTATATGATCTATTAAAAAACGCCCCTTAAGGGGCGTTTTTTTTGTATGAAATTTTGCAGTAAAGCAAACTATAGATGTACACTAGTCTTTTGTAAGACCTGGTCTAAGTATTTTTTGTTTTGGAGAGGCCTATTAAAACAACGAAGGGAGAAAGGACATTGTCAGAAGATACTGGGAATCAGGAACCTAATCAGGAGCAAAAATTGGATAACATAAAAGAATTGGGGCAGCTGGAAATACCTTCCTTTAAGAGTGACATCCATTGTCTGACCATAACTGGTCAGGTGGAGGGGCACATGGTTTTACCTCCTCAAAATAAGACTACCAAATATGAACATGTGATACCTCAACTGGTGGCCGTCGAGGAAAACCCTAACATTAAAGGTTTATTAGTAGTTCTCAACACAGTAGGAGGAGACGTGGAGGCCGGCCTGGCTATTGCTGAAGCTATAAACAGTATGACTAAACCTACTGTATCCATTGTCCTGGGAGGAGGGCATTCCATCGGAGTAACTATTGCAGTCAGTGCGGATTACTCATTTATAGCTCCTACCGCTACCATGACTATTCATCCCATAAGGTTAACCGGTCTAGTTATTGGAGTTCCGCAAACTTATGAATATCTGGATAAAATGCAGGACCGAGTAGTTCATTTTGTAGTCGAGCATTCCCGGATAACCGAACAAAAATTTCGTGAATTAATGTTTCGTACCGGCGATCTAGCCAGGGATATAGGTACAGTAGTAGTAGGAAATGACGCCGTTGAGTGTGGTCTTATCGATGGGGTGGGAGGAATAAAAGAGGCTATACAAAAACTTGACCAGCTTAAGGGAGAAGCGGGGGGATTGCTGCAGTGATTTATTATATTCCTGATCCTAATGAGCTTTTTCAGGCTGATAAACTAAAAAACACTATTGTGATGAAAACACCTTCCGGAGCTAAAATTGAAGCAGTTCCTTGCGGCTACAATGAAGTAAGGGTAATTAAATTATTAAGTACTGATCCTATGGACTATCTTAATAAAAACTATCAGCCCGGAAGCATAATAACTATGGAAGCCCGTCTGGATCAATAATTAGGTTAACATTAGCATTTTTAATTTTTGTGGTAATCTTTTGCGATTCCCTATGTTATAATTTATAAAGTTGTGAATATGGGGAGGAAATTTATTTTGACCGTTCTGCAAGCGTTGATTTTAGGGGCAGTGCAAGGATTAACCGAGTTTCTTCCGGTTAGTAGTTCCGGACATCTGGTAATATTTCAACATCTTTTTGGAATAAAAGAGCCACCGCTAACTTTTGACATATTAGTTCATCTAGGTACCCTGATAGCGGTTTTTGTGGCCTTCCGAGAGGATATATATGCTATTTTGCGAAGGCCTCTATCAAAAATCACCTTTCTGATTATTGTTGGATGTATTCCGGCTGGCCTGGCGGGATATTTGCTGGCTCCCGTTTTTGAAAAAGCCTTTCAATCACTTTTAGTTGTATCAATAGGATTATTAATTACCGGGGCGCTACTTATAGTTTCAGAAAAATTAGCTAATAAAAATATCGGATTAAAAGAAGCTGAGGATACTAGTTTTGGTGATGCCCTTTTTATAGGTTTACTGCAGGCTGTAGCAATTATTCCCGGTATCTCCAGATCTGGTTCTACTATATCAGCAGGGTTGTTATCCGGCATGGAACGTGATTTTGCTGCCCGTTTTTCCTTCCTGCTATCCATACCGGTGATATTGGGAGCCGGGGTTTTCGAACTAAAGGATCTTTTTACCTACGGGGCACCAGTAGATAATGCGACGGCCTATATTATTGGGCCTATTACCGCTGCCTTGTTTGGCTATTTTGCCATTAAGGTGGTTGTAAGGATGGTGCGGGGTGGACGTCTGTCGGTTTTTGCTTATTACTGTTGGGCATTATCTTTGGTAACCCTTGCCTACCAATTTATTGCTTAACAATTAGTAAGTAAAGGGGTCTATGCCCCTTTTTTTATTTTTACCGAATAACAGGAGGAATAAGATAGACATCAGGCGAAGTATGGAATAGATTATGGAGTAGATTAAAAACATTCCTTCCTGGCCTGTCATAATGCTAGCTCCAAAAATAATTGTAAAGAAATTAATCGTCATACAGGAGCGACTTACATGCAAGCCAAAAAGAAATCTGGAAAAACTGTACATAAAACCCAACCTAAAAAAAAGGTACAAGCAAATAGTAAAAACAATAACCCGCCAGTTAATACCTTGTCAAAAGAAATAGTATCATTGGTGTTGCTTATGCTGGCAGTATTCTTTTTTATTGTGGTTACCAAGTTTCGAGGATTGCCTGAAGATAGAGAGTATATAGGTATCTTCGGTACCTATTTGTTAAAGGGATTGGAAACAGTATTTGGGGATGCGGCCCTGGTATTCTCTTTTTTCCTGCTGGCCTGGTCTATTCATTTGGCGGTGATAAAAGAATACTGGTCCAGCCGGATGTGGGGAGTAAGCCTTATTTTTATGGCGGTACTGATATATTTTAGCCTCTGGTTAGTGCCAGGAGGTCTCGAACCACTAGAGGCAGGATTAAAAGGTTTAGGGGGAGGGGCATTAGGTGGAGGCATAACCTATTTAATGGTAGGATTGGTGGGACGGGTTGGCACCATTATTTTCTTGATTCTGAATATGGTGGTGGCACTAGTACTGGTATCTAATCAGCCTTTAACAGAAATTATTCGGGTTTGCAGTGGACATAGTAAAAAGATATCCCAGCAAATAGGTGACCTTCTGTTTTATGAATTGGAGAAAAAAGATGACCAAAACCGAGATTCGATTAGAAATCTGGAACCGGTTATCATAGATCATAACGGTGGTAACGCGGAAATAGCTGCCGGCGATACGGAGGTGATTACCCGAAGGGAGGATAAGACACCCCAGCCCTCTTTTACTCTGGCGCTACCCCGGCAAGATAACCTGCCGGTTGAGAAGGAAACACCTATTACCTTGCCTAAAAAGGATTATAAATATCAAAAGCCGCCGCTAGAGTTACTCAGTGATATTTCTTCAGAAAGAACTATAGATAAAAAGAATATAAAAGAAAGTATAAATATATTAGAAGATACCTTTAAAAGTTTTGGTATTGGTGTAAAAGTAAACCAGGTTAGCTGTGGGCCGGCCGTTACCAGATATGAACTTACTCCTGCTCCAGGTGTAAAGGTAAGCCGGATCATTAGTTTAACGGATGACTTGCAATTAAACCTGGCCGCTCCCGGTATTCGTATGGAGGCTCCTATACCGGGCAAATCGGCGGTGGGGATAGAGGTCCCTAATAGTAAGGTGTTAAGTGTAGGTTTACGCAGCCTACTATCTTCGCCTGCCTTTAAAAAGATGAATTCACCTTTGACCTTTGTCCTGGGGGAGGATATATCTGGATCGACGGTGGTATCCAGGTTAAGTGATATGCCGCATCTGCTTATAGCTGGATCAACTGGTTCGGGTAAAAGTGTATGTTTAAACTGTATTATAATGAGCCTGCTTTTTAATTCATTACCAGACGAGCTGAAGCTGGTATTTATTGATCCTAAAATGGTAGAGCTAACTGTCTATAATGGTATTCCCCATCTGTATACTCCGGTAGTAACCGACCCTAAAAAAGCGGCGGTTGTTTTACGATGGATGGTTACGGAGATGGAAAAAAGATATAAAGCCTTTGCGGAACAAGGGGTGCGCGATATCAACCGTTATAACCAGGCTGCTGAGGAAAAACTGCCTTATATAGTTATTGTAATTGATGAACTGGCTGATCTTATGATGGTGGCCCCAGTTGAAGTAGAGGATTCTATTTGCCGTCTGGCCCAGATGGCCCGGGCAGCAGGTATGCATTTGATAGTAGCTACCCAAAGGCCATCAGTTGATGTAGTTACTGGGGTTATAAAAGCTAATATACCTTCGCGTATTGCCTTTGCAGTTTCTTCCCAGGCCGATTCCCGGACCATATTGGATATTGGAGGAGCTGAAAAATTACTAGGTAAAGGTGATATGCTGTTTTTCCCGGTGGGAGCATCCAAACCATACCGGGTGCAAGGGGCTTATGTATCTGATGCCGATATCGAAAAAACGGTAGAATTTATAAGCCGGCAGGGTTTTGAAGCCGAAGAAGCATTAGACATTAGTGAGTTGGAGGTTTCCCTGGAACAGTCTGAATTAGAGCATGAAGATGACTTATTCTGGGATGCAGTAAGAGTATTTGTAGAAAGCCGTAAAGCTTCGGCTTCGCTTTTACAAAGGCGCCTGCGGATTGGTTATGCCCGCGCCGCCCGTCTCGTAGATATGATGGAGGATAGAGGTATAGTTTCGGCTCTAGACAATAATAAGAGACGAGAAATATTGATAGACAAGGAGCAGTTGGAAAAGCTAATTGATAATCATAACTTGCTGTAAAACGGCTAGGTGGGGATGGGGGGAAAGGTATGCGGCTTACGGCAAGGGAGAAAGAGCTTTTTGATTTATTAAAAAATGAACCTTTAATGTCCCAGGAAGAATTGGCAGCTCACCTGGGGATAACCCGTTCTTCGGTGGCTGTCCATATATCCAATCTGATGAAAAAGGGTGTAATATTAGGTAAGGGTTATGTTCTTAATGAACAGGTAACCATAGTTATTATTGGAGAGTTTTTTCTCTCTATATATGTACATGGTCAGGAAAAGCAATGTATTGACGTATCTTATTGTGGAGATACTTATGAACTGGCTAAGGCTTTTGCTAAATTCGGAGTAAATGTTAAAGTAATAAGTGTAATAGGTAATGATGAAATAGGTACCGATATATTAAACTGCCTTCAGGAAATGGGGGTAGATACTTCTAGTATTGTGCGGGCCACTAATCGTCGTACTTGTCGCCGGGTAGTTTTAGAAGAAGGTTCCTGTTATGAGGAAGGTTTTGCTTTAAAAGATTTTGAGAAAGCAATTAGCTCCATGGAATGGGTAGCCTTTAATTGTGAGTATCTGGTAGTGGAGCCATGTTTTCAATCAGCGGTAGTCAATAAATCCCTTAATAAAGATGAAGATAAACTACCTTATTTTTGTACCTATTTATACCTGGAGGAGTTAGATAAGATACCTGAGGATATAGAGCGGTTTTCTGTTTTTGTATTGGGGTGGGAAGCTGCTCATTATGGATGGGAGACGGTTACCCATCAGATACAGAGTAAAATTAAAATGGATAATCAGTTAGGTATTATTACTGATGGAAAAAGCCGACTGCTATATGTTGATCAGAACGGTATTAACGATTTCCCGTTATTGCCTAATCAAATTTTCGATTGCAGTAAAGGCCTGCCTTTATTGCTGGCAGGTATAGTATATGGTCTGTCCTGCGGATATCCGGTAAGACAGGCTATTCGAATTGGCGTAGGTACTGCCTCTATAATTGACTAAACTAAAATGGACAAGACATTATGCAGGTTTTAGGGGTGATATAATGGGCATGGGAGATGTTTTGCGAGAAGAACGGGAAAAGCAGGGTTTTACCTGGGAAGATGTTGAAGAAGAAACTAAAATAAGGAAATATTATATAAAGGCTTTAGAAAATGAGGATTTTTCTTCCCTACCTCCACAGGTTTATGCTACTGGCTTTGTAAGAAGATATGCAAAATTTTTAGGTTTGGATGAACAAGCGCTGGTAGATGAATTTAAAAGTCAGGCTTACCCGGAAGATATTGAAGAATCAGAAGGGACCATGGTTCATAGTATTCCTGAAACAGATCGCAGGTTTTCTACTAAAAACATAGCGGCAGGGATTATATTCCTGGTAGTGGCTATCTGGGCTGGTAATCATTTAGCAGGTTATTTGTCTCATAAGGGGATTAATAACCCGGCTGATAATCCCCCCCGCATAGAAGAGCCCGCTGGCAATAAAAAAGACAATGTAAAACCTACCCCAAAAGAACCTCGGAAAATAAACATATCCAAGGTTAAAATTGAGGCTACCCAACCCTGCTGGGTAACTGTGATAGTTGATGGTGATGAGCAATTGACGGGGATAATGCAGGTCGGGGAAACAAAAACGTTTGAGGGCAAAGACCTGATTTATATAAAAGCAGGTAATGCCGGGGGGTTGGTTATTACTTACAATGGGGAAAAGGCCCCGCCGCTTGGGGATTACGGTGAAGTGGCCGAGCATGAGTTTCCCGCCCAAGTTATGCAGTCTGAATAGGAGTACGATAAGGTGAATATTGGTTTTGTTAGTCTTGGATGTGCAAAAAATCGTGTAGATACAGAAGTTATGATGGGATTGTTAAAACAAGTCGGACACAGAATAGTTTCATCTCCCAAGCGGGCTGAATTAATCATTATTAATACTTGCGGATTTATAACCCCAGCCAGAGAAGAAGCTATTGATACCATTATAAGCATGGGTAACTTGAAAGTTAGCGGTCAACTTAAATTTCTAATCGCTACCGGATGTTTAAGCCAGCTTTTTGCTGAGGAACTTTTGGATGAGATGCCTGAACTTGATGGAGTGGTAGGGATCTCATCTTTTCTTGATATAGTTAGTATAATAGAACGTGTATCCAGTGGGGAGAGGGTTAAAGCTGTCGCCCCTCCTCCAGAACAATTTGTGGAACAAGGTCCCCGCATATTGACTACCCCTCCTGGGTTAGCTTATGTTAAAATTGCTGAAGGGTGCGATAATAGGTGTAGCTATTGTATGATACCTCAAATAAGAGGCAGTTTAAGGTCCCGGCCCATGGCTTCGATTATGGAAGAAGCTCATAGGTTAGTGGAAGAAGGAGCCCGCGAACTGGTCATTGTGGCTCAGGATCCTACTGTGTACGGAAGGGATTTACATAAAGAAGTCGGACTAACTGGGTTGATTAAACAATTGGATAGGCTGGGTGGTGATATCTGGATTCGTCTAATGTACCTGCACCCGGACCATATTACCCCGGAAATAATCGAAACAATTGCTATAGCCAAAAAAGTTATACCTTATCTGGATATACCGATTCAGCATGCCTCAGCCGGTGTTTTGAAACGTATGAACCGTCGGTTTGACCCGGCAATGCTGGAAGAACTTTTTAAACATATAAAGGAAGAAATACCGGGTATAGTATTGCGGACAACGGCTATGGTAGGATTTCCTGGGGAAAAAGACCGTGATTTTGAAGAGCTTTGCTCTTTTATAAATCGTATAAAGTTTGACTGGTTAGGGGCTTTTTCCTACCAGGCGGAGGAAGGAACTCCAGCGTGTCAGCTGGCAGGGCAGGTACCGGAAGAGGTAAAAGAGGAGCGCCGGCGGATTTTACTAAAAATACAGAGCGGCATAACCCGTAAAAAAAATATTGATCACTTAAACCGTATTGAACCAGTATTAATATCAGATAAAGTAGCCAGTAATTTATACATTGGGCGAACCTACTTTCAGGCCCCCGAAGTTGATGGTGTAACAATGGTTAAAACAGACCACCAGCTTCCCCGGGGTGAGTTTACCCCGGTTTTGCTTAAAGGCGTAAGAAAATATGACTTGATTGGAGAACTTGTTGATGAATATCCCCAATAGCCTTACTATATTACGCATAATTCTTGTACCTATTTTTGTATTTTTTTTGTTAGTACGCCTTCCTTATGGTGACTATCTAGCTGCTTTAGTTTTTACTGTTGCTGCTTTGACTGATTCTTTGGATGGTTATCTGGCTCGCAAATGGAAACAGGTAACTAAACTGGGAATTATCCTTGATCCGGTAGCGGATAAATTGTTAATTACTGCGGCTTTAGTTAGTTTGGTGGAACTTGGCCAAATACCTGGTTGGATTGTTATTATTATACTAGGCCGCGAATTTGCTGTTTCTGGTTTACGGGCTGTTAAAGCAGAAGAAGGTGTAATTATTCCAGCCAGTATTCTGGGTAAGATTAAAACGGCCAGCCAAATTATCGCCGTTATTTTAATTATACTGCAAAATAGTTATCTACATCTGATTGAAATACCGTTGGGAAAATGGGCTATGTACTTTGCAGTAGTTATAACTATTGTTTCTGGATTCGAATATTTCTATCGTTTTAAGTCAGTTCAAGGTGACCAAAAGTAAACATATAACCGTAAAGTAAAATCAAAGTTGTTTTTTTGTCATATATAAAATATTCTTAATAAATAGATAATAATATAAGGATATTTCCCCTTAGCTCTTAATTAAGTTATGCAAACCGTTATAACATATTTGTTTGGATTCGGAGTAAAATAACTAGTTTTGTTCGTGAAAGGGGTGATGCACAGATAGATATTATTTTTTACAGTCCTCAATACTTATCAATACCTGCTACACTAACATTAACAGGGGGAAAATAAATGAATTGGATTGATGAATACCGTAAAAGAGTAACCAGTCCAAATGAAGCTGTGAAAGTAGTAAAATCAGGAGACTGGATTGAGTATGCGTTTGGCATAGGGGCAGCTAATGAGCTGGATAAGGCTCTAGCTGGACGTAAAGATGAATTATGGGATGTTAAGATACGGGTAGATATTGGTGCTTGGCCGCATTACACTCTGGACGCGGATCCTACTGGTGAGCATTTTATATGGCATTCCTGGCATTTTGGGGGACTAGATAGGAAATATTACAATCAGAGACAAATGTATTATATTCCCATGAAATTTCACGAGAATCCTATTATGACCCGTAATGATTGTGTTCCTAATAATGTTTTTATGGCTACCGTTAGCCCGATGGATAAGCACGGATATTTTAGTATAGGAGCAGGATGTGCTTCGGCTATGGCAGCTTTAGAAACTGCTGATTATGTAATTTTAGAAGTTAATACTAATATGCCCCGGGTGCTGGGAGGCAACCAGGAGGCTATTCACATTACCCAGGTGGACTATGTAGTAGAGAGCAGTAATCCACCCTTACCTACCCTTAATCCAACCGAGCCGAGTGAAATTGAGAAAAAAATCGCACAAAATATTATTCCCCGGTTATATGATGGCTGCTGTATTCAGCTGGGAATAGGCGGCATACCTAATGCTATCGGTACCATGGTAGCAGAATCAGACTTAAAGGACCTGGGAGTTCATACCGAAATGTACGTGGATGCTTATCTTAAGATGACTGAAGCCGGGAAAATTACCGGTGCCAAAAAGTCCCGGGACAAATACAAACAGGTATTTGCTTTTGCCATGGGAAGCCGGGAGCTTTACGAATTCGTAGATGATAACCCGGGGGTGGCTGCTTATTCGGTTGATTATACAAATGACCCCTCTATTGTAGCGGGGATAGACGATTTTGTTTCTATTAATGCCTGTATAGAAGTGGATTTATTTGGACAGGTCAGTGCTGAGAGTGTCGGAACCAGGCATATTAGTGGAACTGGTGGACAGTTGGACTTTGTTGAAGGTGCCTATAAATCGAAAAATGGACAAAGCTTTATATGCATGACTTCAACTTTTTCTACCAAGGATAAGGTGGTTTCCAGGATCAAACCTATTCTTACACCGGGGTCGATAGTTACTGATCCTCGTACTGCTACTCATATGATTGTTACTGAATATGGTATCGCCAACATGAAAGGAAAAAGCACTTGGGAACGGGCCGAAGCACTAGTGGGCATAACTCACCCTGATTTTCGTGATGAGCTAATCCGGTCAGCCCAAGAAATGAAGATATGGCGTAAAACTAATAAAATTAGCTAAAACCAGTCTTAATGACTGATTATATTAATAAAGATTTGATGGAAGGGAGGGGGATTTATTTACCCAGGCGGGGTTTGATGGTTGGTTTAGTTGCTTTATAAAAAATAATAATAAAAAACACAGGAGGTAGTACACAATGTATTTTAAACTGAGTGACGAAGAACAAATGTTAAGAAAGATGATCCGGGATTTTGCAGAAAATGAACTTGGACCCACAGTAGCAGAAAGAGACGAACAAGAGGTATTTGACATAGAATTATGGAACAAGCTGGCTAACCTCGGTGTTTGTGGTATCCCCTGGGAGGAAAAATATAGTGGTGCTAATGCTGGTTTTATTGCCTATGCTATAGCTGTAGAAGAACTTTCCCGTGTTGATGCTGGAATGGGAGTGGCTCTTTCCGCCCATACATCTCTTTGCTCCTGGCCGATTTGGAAGTTTGGCACCGAAGAACAAAAAATGAAGTATTTGGTTCCCCTGGCAGAAGGAACTCATATCGGCGCTTTTGCTATTACCGAACCTTCCGCAGGTAGTGATGCTGGAGGAACAAAAACTACTGCCCGTTTAGATGGTGATGCCTATATTCTAAATGGTACCAAGGTGTTTATTACCAATGGATATTATGCTAACACCTATATCATAATCGCTCGTACCGGTGATAAATCGCTGGGATCCAAGAGTATCAGTGCTTTTATCGTTGAAAAAGATACTCCGGGATTCTCCTTTGGTAAAAAGGAAAAGAAAATGGGTATCAGAACCTCCGCTACTTACGAGTTAGTTTTTGAGGACTGCCGGGTACCTAAAGAAAACCTGTTAGGTCAGGAAGGACAGGGCTTCAAGATTGCTATGAGCATTCTGGATGGCGGACGTAATGGTATTGCTGCCCAGGCTGTTGGAATTGCTCAGGGTGCCTATGAGTTTGCTCTTAACTATTCTAAGGAAAGAGTTCAGTTTGGTAAACCTATCTCCAAGCTACAGGCCATTCAGTTCAAACTGGCTGATATGAAAATTAAAATTGAAGCTGCTCGCCTGCTCACCTACCAGGCAGCCTGGAAAGAGGGATCGGGCGAATCTTATGGATTGGAAAGTGCTATGGCCAAAGCCTTTGCCGGTGATGCTGCTATGTGGGTAACTTCAGAGGCAGTTCAGATTCTGGGTGGTTATGGCTACTCCCGCGAATATCCGTTAGAAAGAATGATGAGAGATGCCAAGATAACCCAGATCTATGAAGGTACTAACGAGATTCAGAGAGTGGTTATCGCTAATAACATCCTTCGCTAAATAAATATAGGAAAAAACTTTGAGAGGCTGGGTTTACCCCCAGCCTTTTTTTATTGATTTTTTTGATGCGATGCTATAAATCTAATTATGCTATCAGTATAATTAATTATATTATGTATAAGCGATATGAGGTGGTAGGCGAATGATGCAATACTATCTTACAATTACCTATATCAGTATTATGCAGGGGCAGTAATATTTCCATATATTGCGTACGGGATATGGCCAGGCTCTGTGCTATAATGTTGGGGTAGGAGGGGGCGAAAAATGACGAAAAACAATGATTTCAAGGTAATTGTAGCCCTTCTAGCCCTTTTTATGGTATTGGCTGTTTTACTGGGGGGCTATCGTCTGTATAATGTGTTCGGGGTAGAAAAACCATTGATAAATGAATTATCAGAATTACCTTCAGTTTCTCATGTGGATATTAGCCAGGTAAATAAAGAGTATCAGGTTCAGGTATCCCTGGCAGAAGTAGATGATCTGCAAGGTCAATACCTTAATATCGATACTATTATTAAAGAACGATTAGGTAATAAGCCTTACACATTAGATATAAAAGACCGTCCTAATAGTAAATTAAACCGGTTGCATGCCTATTTACAACCGGCAATTTACCAGGCTTTGGCTAATCATGAATTTGTCTGGTTGGATCAACATCTGGCCCAGGTAGTTAAGGGAGAGGATGTCAAATACCGTATGTTTGTCGATAAGGATAGACTTTATCTCCAACTAAATGATAAGGAAAATTACCTTTATGTTATTGCCTGGCGAGAAAGTGAAACTGGGAAAACTAATTAGAGGAGGGGAGTAGCGGTGAAGGAAATTGCAGTAGGTTCGGGAATAGCTCTGGTTATTTTCCTGGCCCTTATAGGGGTAAATGTTACTCCTTTCGTATTATTTGCGGTGGTTATAGGTGGTTTTTACTTTTTCATGCAAAACCAGGGCCAGGTTAAATTTGATGAAGTCGGCGGGTCTAATCGGGCTACTTCTGTAATTAGTTTCGAAGAGATTGGTGGGCAGGACACGGCGATAAAAGAGTTAAAAGAGGCATTACAATTCCTGCTCCATGCTGATGCCATTAAAAACATGGGAATTAGGCCCTTAAAAGGTATATTGCTGGTAGGTCCTCCTGGTACCGGTAAGACTTTGTTGGCCCGGGCTGCCGCTAGTTTTACTAGTTCCGCTTTTATTGCTGCGTCAGGTAGTGAGTTTATCGAAATGTATGCGGGAGTAGGTGCTAAAAGAATTCGCCAGATTTTTAGGGATGCTCGGAAAAAGGCTATGAAAGAACATAGTAAAAGTGCCATTATTTTTATAGATGAATTGGATGTTTTAGGGGCTAGGCGAGGCAGCCACAGCGGCCACATGGAGTATGATCAGACTCTTAATCAACTGTTAGTGGAAATGGATGGTATTTCCAAAGATGATGAGCCCCGCATATTAATAATAGGGGCTACTAATCGTGCCGATATGCTTGATCCGGCTATATTAAGACCAGGTCGATTTGACAGGCAGGTCCAGGTAGGATTACCGGATCGGGTTGGACGCAGACGTATTCTAAATATTCATACCCGGAATAAACCAGTGGAAGAACCACATGTATTGGAAGAAGTAGCCCGGGCAACTTTTGGATTTTCCGGAGCTCACCTGGAGAGCCTGGCTAATGAAGCAGCTATTTTGGCTATGCGGGAGGGGAGTAAAACCCTGCAGGCCCATCATTTTATGGAAGCTATTGATAAGGTTATGCTAGGGGAGAAACTAGACAAAAAACCTAATGCGGCTGAACTGGAAAGGGTAAGTGTTCATGAGAGTGGTCATGCCCTGGTAAGTGAAATGCTTGATCCGGGTTCGGTGGCTTCATTAACCATTATTCCCCGAGGTGGTGCCCTTGGTTTTATGAGAAAATCGCCTCGAGATGATCAGTATCTTTATACCCGTGCGGAACTGGAAAATCAAATAATGGTTAGTTTAGCCGGGGCGTTATCAGAAGAATTACGCTTTGGCAACCGCAGTACCGGGGCTAGAAATGATTTTTCTCAGGCCTGGGATATGGCGCGGGAGATTATTGAGGCGGGGATGTCCTCATTAGGAATTGTTAACATTGATGATTTACCTGCTGAAGCATTTTATAATGAATGTCGCCATATTATATCAGCTTTGGAGGAGAGGACCCGGGAAATATTGCGTAATAATTTAGGTATAATTAACCGGGTTGCGGAAACGGTTATGGAAGAAGAAGTACTCAATCAGTCCCGTTTCCAGGAATTAGTTGGCTAAAAGGGAAAATGTGCTCCTGGTTACGCATAAATTAGTAGGCTGAAAGATATTATTAGCCTGGTAAAGTTGTTCTATGACTTTACCAGGTTTTTTGTATTATCGAGTAAAAAGATTTTTGCCGGAAGCAGGAACGACTATATACAAAAGAAAATTGTTTATAATAAGATAGATGAAACTTATAAGGGGATGAATGTTTTGGAAAAGGCCTTTCTGGTATCTACGGGTACTGAGCTTTTGTTGGGGAGTACCATAGATACCAATTCCGTTTTTATTGCTGAGCGTTTAAACTTAATAGGGATAAAAGTTATTGGTAAAATCGTAGTAGGAGATAATGAGCAGCAGATAGAGGAAGCCTTTAAAATAGGCCTCAAGGTTGCTGATGTAATTATATCCAGCGGTGGATTGGGACCTACCCAGGATGACTTAACTAAAGAGATAGCCTGCCGAGTTATGGGAAGTAGTATGGTTTTAGTAGAGGAAGAAGCCGAGAAAATTCGAGACTTTTTCCAACGTCGTCACCGTTCTATGCCGGATAATAACCTAAAACAGGCTATGTTTCCTCTGGAAGCAGAAATTCTACCTAATCCGCAGGGTACCGCACCCGGAATGTATCTTATTAAAAACAATCAAGTGGTTATATGCCTTCCCGGACCACCCCGGGAGATGCAGCCCATGTTCCGGCAGGAAGTCGAACCGCGCTTAAAAAAACAGTATGATCTTAAGTGGGAAAAAGCTGCCAGTCGGGTTATCAAGGTAATTGGACCGGGTGAATCGCAGGTGGAAGTAATGCTGGCTGACATTATGGGTGATTTGCAGGGATGTAGTATGGCTTTGCTAGCTAAAGGTGGGGAAATCCACATTCGGATCACTGCCGAAGGCAAGGATTATGAGCATAGCCGGCAAATACTAGAGGACGTGTGCCGGCGTATTGAGGAAAAGATGGGGAATACGGTTTTTGGCTGGGATGAGGATACCCTTTCGGGCAGGGTAGCCGAGCTGCTGAAAAAAGGTCGAAAAAGCTTGGCTGTGGCTGAATCTTGTACCGGGGGGCTGGTAGGCAAGATGATTACGGATTTGCCAGGGAGTTCTAATTACTTTTGGGGGGGAGTTATTTCTTATAGCAATCAGGCTAAAGCAACCTGCCTGGGGGTCAAAGATGATACTTTAGCTGTTTACGGAGCAGTAAGTGCTGAGACAGCCATCGAAATGGCTGAAGGGGTTAGGAAGCTGGCAGGTACCAATCTGGGTGTAGCTATAACTGGTATTGCCGGGCCGGAGGGCGGAAGCAAAGAGAAACCGGTGGGGCTGGTTTATATAGCCATAGCTGATGAAAAATCGTCTCGCTTCAAAGAAGTAAGATTTGTGGGTAGTCGGGAGGCCATCAGATTATTGTCAGCCAAATCGGCATTAGACTGGGTTCGAAAATGGCTAATTAGGGGTGAGAACATATGAGATTATTCGTTGCCATATCTATTCCTGAGAAACAAAAACAATCGGTATTAAAAGTACAGCAGCAGATAGCTGAAGTACCGACAGATGTTAAATGGGTTGAATATGAAAATTACCATCTAACTTTGAAATTCCTGGGAGAAGTACCGCTTGCCGATTATGATTTGATAGTAAAAAATCTGGAGCTGGCTGCTGCTGCTTGTGTATCTTTTCAAATTCGTATCAAGGGATTAGGTTTTTTCCCCTCACGAAATCGCCCCCGGGTACTTTGGGGAGGAATAGAGGGAGAGATGGAAAAGGCGTATTTTTTAGGTGATCGGGTTGATGCTTATCTGGCATCCCAAGGCTATGAGCCGGAAAATAAGCGTAGCTTTCACTTGACCCTGGGCAGGATCCGCTCTAACGAAAATAATTCTGCTTTAGTGGAAAAAGCATATCTGGTCAGTGATGAACTACATACAGAACCATTCACGATAAACCAGTTTCATCTTATGGAAAGCCGGTTAAGCAGTAGCGGTCCACAATACCTGCTAAAGCGGAGTTTCTATATGGAATAATTATGACTAAAAATAATTTGACGGTGTAACCAGGTTCTAATATAATCTAAACAAGGCGAACGTATGTTTGAGGAGGGATCCTGTGCAGAAAGAGGAGATAAACCAAGGTAGGCAAGAAGCGTTGAATAACGCTATTCGCAATATTGAAAAGCAATTTGGTAAGGGTTCTATTATGCGGTTGGGAGAAGCATCTGCTATGAGTGTGGAAGTTATTCCGACCGGTTGTATATCTCTCGATCTGGCTCTAGGGGTAGGAGGGTTACCTCGGGGACGAGTCATTGAGATTTTTGGACCGGAGTCTTCAGGTAAGACTACCGTCGCTTTACATGCTATTGCCCAGGCGCAAAGACAAGGAGGTATGGCAGCCTTTATAGATGCTGAGCATGCTTTAGATCCGTTATATGCTAAGCGTTTAGGAGTTGATACTAATAACTTACTGGTAGCTCAACCTGATTCAGGTGAACAAGCTCTGGAAATAGGTGAAGCCCTGGTGCGCAGTGGGGCTATAGACGTAGTGGTAATCGATTCCGTAGCAGCTTTGGTCCCTAAAGCAGAGCTGGATGGAGACATGGGAGATGTTCACGTAGGACTACAGGCCCGGTTAATGTCACAAGCCCTGCGCAAACTAACCGCCCATATTAGTAAATCGAAAGCCTGTGCCATATTTATTAATCAGATAAGGGAAAAGGTAGGGGTAATTTATGGTAATAGTGAGACGACTACAGGTGGGCGTGCTCTTAAATTCTATTCATCTGTACGTATAGAAGTACGTAGAGGTGAGTCGATAAAACAGGGTACGGAAATTATTGGTAACCGCACCCGGGCTAAGATCGTTAAAAATAAGGTAGCACCTCCATTTAAAACTGCTGAATTTGATATTATGTTCGGTAGTGGAATTTCTCGGGAAGGAGACCTCCTAGACATAGCCACTGATCTAGAAATAGTACAAAAGAGTGGATCATGGTATTCATATGAGGGGGAAAGAATGGGGCAGGGCCGGGAAAATGCCAAAGAGTACATTCGAAGCACCCCGGACTTTTTTAATCTGTTGGAAAAGCGGATTCGGGATAATATTAACCAGGTCCCTAAGGGACAGGAGTCCGACGATGCTTGACACTGTAGTTTAAACTTACTAAAATTTAGATAAGCTCTGGTTTGAAGTCTAGCAATGACTTGAACATAGATTCAACAGGTATTATACCTCTTAGATAGATGCAAGGTAAAATAGGGAAGGTTCGTTCCCGTTCATTTAATAGCGGTATAGTGTATCTAAAGTTCAGGTTAGTGGGTGATTAGGATTTCATCTGATGTATAGCGGGGTAGATGCATATTGGCGAATGTGGAAATAAAAATATGCGTTCTATCCATTACATTGGCGAGTCTAATTAATCCGAGACTTCAGAAATTAAACCGAGTGTAAACTCGGTTTTTTTAATGTTAAGACGATTTTAACAAAGAGCCGTACTAATTTATAGGAGGTGAACCGCATAAATACACTTACCAGCTTTATAGTTATTATTTTATCCTTGGCGGTGGGGATTACAGCAGGTTATTATGGCCGCCGCCTGATAGCGGAGAACCGTATTCGGGGTGCCGAAGAGGAAGCTGCTCGCATCGCTGAAGAGGCTACCAAAGAGGCGGAAGCTAAGAAAAAGGAGATTCTGCTGGAGGCCAAGGAAGAAATTCATCGCAACCGACAGGAAGCAGAGAAAGATATTCGGGAGCGCAGGCGCGAGCTGGACCGCATTGAACGCAGAATACTGCAAAAAGAAGAAGTTCTGGATCGAAAGAATGATTTGATTGAAAAAAAGGAACACAATTTACACGATAAGGAACGGGAAATTGAAAAAACCCAGAATGATTTGCAGTTGGTTCTTACCCAGCAGTTGAAGGAATTAGAACGTTTATCCGGATTAACTACTGAACAAGCTAAAGATATTCTGCTGAGTAATGTGGAAAATCAGATCCGCCAGGAAACAGCCCTTATGATAAAAAATATTGAAGCCGAAACTAAAGAGGAAGCTGATAAGCGGGCCAAAAATATTATATCTCTGGCTATACAGAAGTGTGCTGCTGATGTCGTTTCCGAAACTACGGTTTCAGTAGTAGCTCTTCCTAATGATGAGATGAAGGGAAGAATAATTGGCAGAGAAGGGCGTAATATACGGACGTTTGAAACCCTTACTGGGGTAGATTTGATTATTGATGACACACCCGAGGCAGTTATATTGTCATCATTTGACCCCATCCGCCGCGAAGTAGCCAGGGTGGCTTTGGAAAATCTCATTTCTGATGGCCGAATCCATCCAGCTCGAATTGAGGAAATGGTGGAAAAGGCTCAAAAAGAAATTGAACAGGAGATTAGGGATACCGGAGAACAGGCGGCTTTTGAGGTGGGTGTACATGGGTTACATCCAGAGTTAATAAAACTTTTGGGTCGACTCAAGTATCGTACCAGTTATGGCCAAAATGTTCTAAGACATTCAATCGAAGTCTCACATTTGGCTGGCATTATGGCAGCAGAATTAGAAGTAGATATTATGTTAGCCAAGAGGGCAGGATTGTTACATGATATTGGTAAAGCTGTTGACCATGAGGTTTCTGGTCCACATATAGAAATTGGTGTGGATCTGGCTAAAAAATATCGAGAGGGCAAGGAAATTATTCATGCTATTGCGGCCCATCATGGAGATGTAGAGCCGCAATCGATCGAAGCGGTTTTGGTTCAGGCGGCTGATGCTGTATCAGCATCACGACCAGGAGCCAGAAGAGAAACGGTGGAAGCCTATATTAAACGTCTGGAAAAGTTGGAAAATTTGGCTGATTCTTTTGATGGAGTCGATAGATCATTTGCTATCCAGGCTGGTCGTGAAGTACGTATAATAGTTAAACCAGAAGAAATCGATGATTTACAGGCCATTAAAATGGCCCGGGATATTGCCAACCGGGTGGAAAAGGATCTGGATTATCCCGGCCAGATCAAAGTAGTTGTTATTAGAGAAACCCGGTCCGTAGAATATGCTAAATAAATTAAATAAAATTAACTATGAATAAAAGCAGGGCATTTAAGCCCTGTTTTTTATGGCCATTATTACTGCTATTTACCAGCATCTAAAAGGGAGGAATTCATTCTGGCCCTGACGAAAAAGTTTATAATATGCAGATCAAGGGGAAGATGGTAAATGGAGAATAATGAGAATAATAATGGTCTGGATTTATTTCTTAATATTTCATTGAAATATCCTGATCTCAATGCAGTTAGATATCGTGCCGGTGTTGATCATATTATGTTAGAATTAGCCATACAGGGTCATCTGGAATATGTAATAGCAAAGCGTTTCCGGGAAACAATAGACCACAGCCTTAAACTATTTCATAATGTTAAACATAGTAATAGTTCGCGTTTTATAAAACTTGAACTAATCAGGTGTGAGGATATAACCTTGGTGCGATTTTACCGGGATGTTGATACACTTAGTGATGAAGAAATACAGGTTTTTATGGGAATAACCAGGCAGTTCTTTAAAGATAAACTGGTTGCAGAAGATAGAAACTCGATAACTGAAGATTCTTTGGCCAAAAAAATAAAGCACAACCTTTTGCAGACCATAAAAAAGGAGGAAGAAGGTAAAGCCCGGTATTTTTATGCCTACCGTAAAAATGGAAGGGTTTTTGTATTTCAAAGATAAGTGGAGGTTACATAGTTGAACATATTGATCATTGGTGATATTGTTGGTCGTCCGGGAAGAAGGGCGATACGATCATTGCTGCCAGGGATAGTTAACGATAATCGTATAGATTTTGTAATAGCCAATGGGGAAAATGCCGCCGGAGGCCGGGGATTAAGCCGGGAAGTTATGCACGAACTACTTAATGCAGGAATAGATGTTCTGACTATGGGGAATCATGTGTGGGATAATAAGGAGATTTTCCAATTTGCTGATGACGAACCCCGTTTAATACGACCTATTAACTATCCGGGGGAAACACCTGGACAAGGATACCATATATATACGGCTGGATTTAACCAACGGATAGCTGTAATCAATGCTTCGGGAAGGGTTTTTCTACCGCCTCTGGATTGCCCCTTTGTAGCAGTAGAGGAGGTTATCAAAAATATGGAACCGGTAGATTATATCATTGTGGATTTTCATGCCGAAGCAACTTCTGAAAAACAGGCTTTTGGTTATTATTTTGACGGAAAAGTTACTGCGGTCGTAGGTACCCACACTCATATCCAAACGGCTGATGAAAGAATTCTTCCGCAAGGAACTGCTTATATTACTGATTTAGGGATGACGGGGCCGGTGGACTCAATTCTGGGTATGAAAAAAGATTTAGTATTGCAAAGATTTTTAACCCAACGTCCGGTTCGTTTTGAAGTCGCCGGCGGGTCGGTTCAGTTACAGGGTATAATACTGGAGCTGGAGGATGATAATAATCAGGTAGGTAAAATATCGCGCATATCCTGTCAATTATCAGATTAACATGTAAATTTATCCAAAAACCTTCCTCAAAAAGAAGGAATTAGAAGGCGCGTTTAGAATATACATTAAGGAGAGCAACTTAATGCGAATAAAGCGAAGTTTAATTGAGGGAGGTTATTGGATGGAGGTATTAAAAGTTTCAGCTAAATCCAGCCCAAATTCAGTAGCAGGTGCACTAGCAGGGGTTTTAAGGGAAAAAGGTGCAGCAGAAATACAGGCGATTGGGGCTGGGGCGATAAATCAAGCTATTAAAGCTATTGCTATTGCTAGAGGATTTGTTGCTCCGAGTGGTATGGATCTGATATGTATACCAGCATTTACTGATATTATGATTGATGGAGAAGAGCGAACAGCTATTAAATTAATTATTGAACCAAGATAAACAGTTATTTGCTCTCTGGGACTACTTAAAATAGGTGCGAAAACCTGCCGTAAGTGCAGGTTTTTTATTTAGGAGGCCCAAATGAAGATAATAGATTTACATTGTGATACCATATCCAGAATATATGAACGGGGCGAAGAGCTGTATTCCAATAGTGGGCATTTTGATATAGAAAGAGCCTTAAAATCTGGTATTAGTGTGCAGTTTTGCGCTATGTTTGCCAGTTGTGCCGATACTAATCTTTCCTTACGTCAGGTATGCCAGCAGGTAGAGTACTTTCACAGGCAGTTGCAGGAAAACCAGCCCAACCTATTTCTGGTTGACACCGGCCACGCTTTGGAAATGGACGAGAATCAGCATCGGCTGGGACTTATTCTTCATTTGGAAGGGGCCGAAGCCCTGGGACATGATATGGATATACTTTATCTTCTATATCGTCTAGGTTTACGTAGCCTGGGTTTAACCTGGAATTTTCGCAATCAATTTGCGGATGGAATAGGTGAAGGCCTAAACGCGGGCGGTTTAAGTAAAAAAGGCCGGCAAGTAATTCGGGAGATGGAGAAACTGGGGATAATGTTAGACCTTTCCCATATAGCCCCGCGCGGTTTTTATGATGCGCTGGAAATTTACCCCTACCCGGCCTTGGTGACTCACGCCAATGCTAGATCCCTTTGTGATCACAACCGCAATCTGGATGATAGGCAGCTAAAAGCCCTGGCTGAAAATGGCGGTATAGTAGGCATCAACCAGGTGAGTGATTTTGTTAGCAGCGATAATGAGGCTAATCTGGAAAAACTAGTTGATCACATCCTTTACATAGTTGAGCTGATTGGGGTGGAACATGTTGCTTTAGGTTCAGACTTTGACGGGGCCGATGATGTAGTACTACCCGGAGTCCAGGAATACGCAAGTCTATTAACTGCTCTATCCCAAAAGGGGCTCTCGAAACGCGAAGTTGCTCTGATCTGTCACGATAATGCTTTCCGGGTAATTTCTCAGGTTTTAAATAACTAAGCGGCTACTGGTTTCCCTGGTACCGGTTATACTATTTAATAGTAAATAGTATGTTTTACAGCCTAAGACCCGAATTAGATGGGAGAGGGATGTTAAGCGTAGTATGGTAGAAACGAAAGCGCAGCAGGAAGGGGCGGGTGACATGGGTGTCGCGGGTAAGCTCCAGGGCCGCGAACCCTAGGCACCATCGGTGTTCGCTATCCTTAACCAATAAGCTCGTTGAACAGGGATGTGAATTTGCCCGGTCCCGCTGGAGCCGCCCGACCAGCAGTTGGTGTTTCCTATGGGGAGCGTGGAGCCGGAGTATTTATAACCGGTGTTTGTCTAGTGGAATCATAATATTAATGTAAGATAGTGGTGAAAACAGGTTTATGTTATATGATTTACATGTGCATACAACGGCCTCAGACGGGCTGCTTACCCCGCAGGAAGTTTTAGATGCTGCTCATGAATTAGGACTTAAGGGAGTGGCTATAACTGATCACGATACAGTATCGGGATTACCTGTCGCCTTCCAACATCTTAAGTCATACTATTCTAATCTGGTCCTAATTCCTGGTATTGAAATGAATACCGAAATAGAAAGCATCGAAGTGCATATTTTAGGCTATTTTATTGATTATTACTACCCGGGATTAAGCAGACGTTTGGAGGAGATCCAGCAGGCCAGGAGACAACGGGCTTATAAAATGATTAATCGCTTGAACAGTATGGGACTAAACATAAAAATACAGCAGGTGGAGAAGTTTGCCAAAGGTGAATCGGTAGGGCGACCTCATGTAGCAATGGCTCTGATTGAAGAAGGGTATGTTTTTTCAATTGAAGAGGCTTTTGATAGGTATTTAGGTATCGGTAAGCCTGCTTATATCCCCCGGTATAAATTTCTACCACAAGAGGCTATTAGTTTAATAAAACAGGCTGGAGGTGTACCAGTATTAGCCCATCCTGGTCTTATTGACAGGCAAAACATTACCGAGAAAATTATTAAGATGGGAATTAGGGGGATAGAAGTATATTACCCTGAACATACCCCTGACCAGGTGAAAAAATTACTGGTTCTTAGTGAAAAACATGGTCTGGTAGTTACGGGTGGATCTGATTTTCATGGTAGCGGGGAAAGCCGGGGACGGTTAGGATGTACCGGTATTAAACACCAGCAGATGCTAGCCCTGGAGGCAATCGACAAATAAATTAAAATTTTAAAACGAATTTGCAGGAAACTTTCCTACTCATGTAGAATATACCATTTGTTTGGCATAGACTAATGAGGGGAAGGTAAATATGAAAAAATATGGAATAATAATATTAATAACAATATTCACGGTAATGATAGTTAAAACTAATTTAGCCCTGGCAAAGAATCTTTATACGGTTAAAGCAGGAGATACTCTCTGGCACATTGCTAACCGAAACAGTACAACCGTTGAACAATTAAAACTCATAAACCACCTGCAAACTGATTTCCTGTCGATTAATCAGCAGCTTATTCTTAAAGAGGCTGCTAACCAGCCGACTACATCCAATCAGGCTGCCCCTGAACCAGAGGTAGCAGCCCAAAATGAAGCGGAAGATTTAATACCTGGATTGACGACTTATAGTGTACAAGCCGGGGATAATCTATGGAAAATTTCTCGACAGTATGGTATGACTGTAGATAGATTAATAGCTATTAATAATATGGATAATGATCAAATCTACCCTGGACAGGTATTAAAGGTTAGTGCTGCTTCAACTTCTACGCCTTCACGGGCAGGTTCCTCTGTCACTGCTGCACGGGTGTTAGAAACGGCCGCACAGTATTTAGGTACACCTTACCGGTACGGAGGGCAGGGGCCAGGAGGATTTGATTGTTCCGGATTTGTAAAGTATGTATTTAGCCAGTTCAACATTAATCTACCTAGGACAGCCGCCTCACAAGCTGGAACAGGAGTCCATGTAAACAGGGATAATCTATTGCCAGGTGATCTGGTGTTCTTTGCTGGCGGAGGAAGTATTGACCATGTAGGCATATATACAGGCAACAACCAATTTATCCATTCCAGTTCACCCCGTAGTGGTGGTGTTATATATTCTTCCCTAAGTGCAGGATACTATGGGAGGACCTATGCCGGGGCGCGAAGGATCATAAATTAGTTATAGATATTAGGAGGTTCTGTGATGGAGGAAGAAAGATATATTTTGGGGATTCCATCTACAGTTTTTACTAGTGAGGAATGGAAAGCTCTCGAAAAGAGGGAATATGCAATTGGTCCCGAAAAACTAATGGATGAAATTATTGACCAACGATTATGGTCAAATGCAGAAATAGCCTGGGTACTCAAGCGTATGATTTATTATTATGGGAAGAAGGATGCATATCTTAAAAAAGTACCGGTAGATAGATTGTTTATGAATTTGGTAGATATATTAAGGGCCTTTTATCTAATTATTGATAATTTGGATCCTGATCTAGATGATAATCTACGCCTTTATATTTCTGCTAAACTAACCGATTCTACCTGGGGAATTAATACTCGTACTAGAGAGTACCTGTATAAAATTTAGCGATGTTGTTTGAACTATATACATTATCTATAGTTAATGTATATACTAGGAAAAATTTAATTTTAAGATCTTAAAAGGTAACAACCTTCTAGCCATGGTTGTTACCTTTTTCTGTAACCAGGCAGGATGTTAGCCAACTTATGTCGAAAATCATGTAAATAAAGGAATTTTTATAGGGGGAAAATCCGGGGGAGGGGAACCATGACAAAGGGGATAAGGGAGCAGAACATTCGGAGAATTATCAATATGGAAGACCGTATATGCACCTGTCAGCGTTGTAAGCACCTTACCCAGTGTATACGCAGACCCTCACTGGGTAAAGGGGAACTGGAACCGGAATTAATGCTGGTATTTGAATCAGACAAGGGCTTTACTCTGGATGTAAACTGGATAATCAAATTACGCGATATGGTCAAAAGGGCTTTTAACGTGGAAAAGGTTTACCATACGTTTATGGTGAGGTGTGCTGCCAAAGCTTGCACAACCCGGCAGAACATCAGTTGCTATGCTGAAAACAAGTTGTTAGATAAAGACTACCAGTGTCTACTTACTGGACGGGTCTGTGATGGTATTATTATTCATTCAGGTAATGAAGAAATCATGGCTTGTTTATCTTTTTTATTAGAGGAAATAGACATTTTAAGTCCCCGTTATTTATTACTTTTTGGAGATAGAGTCTCGGAATTTGTTCTAAAATCATACGGTATTTATGAGGATATAACTTGTGATTCCTGTTACCAAAATAGTTCCATGATTTTTTTTACTACGGTTCAGGAGGATCGCTTCGGAGCAGAACACTGTAATAATCTTGCCAGGCATATTAACCCAGCAGAAGCGTTGGGAGGCAGTCTATAAAAGTGTTTTATTGAATTCGGAAGTGATTTGTAATATTAATTAAGTAATTTCACTGTTCTTTCAGGTTCTTTTATTGATGAGATTTGAATAAGAATTTGTCAAAAAGGACAGTGGAGGCGCAATATGTCAAATCATGCCTGGCATCAAAAATCTGTTGAAGAAATACTGGTTCAATTAGATAGTTCAGAGGCGGGCGTAAAGGAATCGCAGATAAAGATTCTACAGGAGAAATTCCCTAATCGTTTACGGGAAGGCGATAGAAGCAGCCCCCTTAATATATTGTTAAGTCAATTTACCGATACTATGGTGCTGGTGTTGTTAGGAGCGACAGTTATTTCCGGAGCTATTGGTGCCATGGCTGATGCCATTACCATTATGGCAATTGTAATATTAAATGCCGTACTTGGTTTTGTTCAGGAATACCGGGCCGAACGATCTCTGGAAGCAATAAAAAAACTGGCTTCGCCATATGCCCATGTAATCAGGGGAGGACGACCGCACAAAATTCCAGCAGAAGGTCTGGTACCAGGTGATATAATTTTGCTGGAAGCGGGTGATAGGATTCCAGCCGATGCCCGGTTAATGGGGCTTTTTAGCTTAGAAGTTGATGAGGCGGCTCTTACCGGGGAATCGGTACCGGTAGAAAAGCATAGTGCTGTAATTCCAGAATTTGATACACCGCTGGCAGATCAGAGTAATATGGTGTTTATGGGTACGGCAGTAACCCGGGGAAGGGGTAAAGCCGTAGTCGTTCAAACTGGGATGAATACTGTTATGGGGCAGATTGCTGCTATGATGCAAGATACCCAGAAAACATTGACGCCCTTACAGGTTAAGCTGGACCAGTTGGGCAAAATCCTAATAATTATTTGTATTGTAGTATGTAGTATAGTTACCTTGCTGGGTATTTTACGCGGCGAGGCTCCACTGACTATGTTCATGGCCGGTGTAAGCCTGGCAGTAGCTGCCATACCGGAGGGATTACCAGCTATTGTTACTGTAGTTCTAGCGATGGGTGTACAAAGAATGGCCCGTCGTAATGCTATCGTCCGTAAACTACCGGCAGTAGAGACTTTGGGATGTACTACTGTTGTATGTTCGGATAAAACAGGTACCCTTACCCAGAATAAAATGACCGTGATGAAGGTGGCCAGCTTAGCACAAATACTATCCGTAGAGGGAGAAGGTTATGATCTTAAGGGGAATTTTCTAAGTGGGCAAAAGCCTTATAAGGTAGACAAGAATCCTACCCTGGCCCGGCTCATGGAAATTGCCCAAAACTGTAATAATGCCCAGGTGCAAAAGGCAGGAAAAAGTATTGAAGTAGATGGTGACCCTACTGAAATAGCTTTGGCGGTTATGGCCCATAAGGCCGGTTTTGATCAGTCTTTTAAAAGAATAAGTGAAATTCCCTTTGATTCGGAGCGCAAACGGATGAGTGTTGTAGTTGAAAAGGAGGGTCGTTATTATTTATTTACTAAAGGAGCTTTAGATAGCTTTATAGATCTATGTTCCAGTGTAGATGATGAAGGTCAGGTAAGACCTATTAATCAATATGATAGACATAAACTACTTTCCCTGCAGGAGAATTGGGCTAATGAAGCCCTGCGGGTGCTGGGATTTGCTTATAAACCGCTGACCGAAACAGAAGTTTACAGTCCTAACTTAACTGATTCGGAAGGCGGGTTAATTATGACCGGAATTTGTGGCATGATTGATCCCCCGCGTAAAGGGGCAGTAAGATCGGTCCAGGAATGTAAACAAGCTGGTATAGTTCCTATAATGATTACCGGGGATCACCCCTTGACGGCCCGTGCTATTGGGCAACAAATAGGTATAAGTCGTGGAGATGAAATAATAACCGGGGTTGATATAGACCGGCTTAGTGATAATGAACTTTTTCAAAAAGCCATGCAGAGCCGGATATTTGCCCGGGTATCTCCCCAGCATAAAAATCGGATTGTCAGGGTATTGCGAAAGAAAAACCATGTTGTAGCTATGACTGGTGATGGAGTTAATGATGCCCCTGCTATTAAGGCTGCGGATATTGGCATTTCCATGGGGATTACCGGTACAGAGGTTACCAAGGAAGCCTCAGCTATGATACTGGCTGATGATGATTTTTCCACTATTGTTAGTGCTGTCTACGAAGGTCGGGCTATATATGATAACATTCGTAAGTTTTTACGCTATTTATTAGGTTGTAATATTGGTGAGGTTATGGTGATGTTTTTGGCTTCGTTGCTGGCTATGCCCTTACCTTTAATGCCGATTCAGATACTATGGGTCAATCTGGTTACAGATGGTCTGCCGGCTATGGCTCTTGGTTTAGAACCTCCGGAACCGGGCATAATGAAACGGCAACCGCGATCGGCTACTGAAGGTATATTTGCCCGTGGCTTGGGCTGGATAATTGTTAGCCGGGGTTTTTATATTGCAGTGATCACTCTGATAAGTTTTACTGTTGGACTAACCTATTTTAAATTTAACGGAATTAATGACATGACTTTAGCACGAACCATGGCGTTTAATACGCTAGTTTTTGCTCAACTCTTTTATGTTTTTGAATGCCGGTCGGAAAAAATTTCGCCATTTGAGCTGGGTTTTTTTACGAATCCTTTCCTGATTGCGGCGGTTTTATTTTCTGTATGTATGCAGATGGGTGTTTTGTATCTGCCTTTTATGCAGGCCATATTTAACACCGTCCCTCTTAACTGGTGGCAGTGGTTAATTATCCTGTCTATGGCTGGGTTTAAATTTATATGCAAATTCCTAGTATATATCTGGCAAAGAGTTTTTGTTTCGCAGGCCGGTTATGTTACAATTGGTTCTAAGTACTAGTAGATATAGGCATATAATCGATGAATTGTTATCTTAACGGTTACCTTAATAGCTTAAAAAGCCTTTCTCTGCTTTCCTGACCTTTATAGGCGGGATATGGCAAGGAAGGTTTAAGATTAGATCTAAGCTTATGCTGCAGCACTAGGAAACCGAGCTTATGATTATCAACCTTACTAAGACCGCATTAACAAATAGGGCGTACACGGACTGTGATTTACCGGCCCTGTTAAGGGCCATGACTTATTTCTGCATATCTTTAACTTAAAAGGAATAGCCAAAGGAGGTACTAATATTTAATGAACAAAAACACTGCTATTTATGTTAAATACGGAGTGCAGAAGGTGCTGCGAAAGGTAGAGTTTCAACTATGATAAAAAGCATGACCGGATTTGGTCGCAGCCAGTTTAATGATATTGGATACCAGGTATCCTGCGAGATGCGCAGTGTTAATCATCGTTATTTGGATATCGGTGTACGTATACCGAGAAGGTATGCACCCCTTGAAGAATTAATCAAGGAAGAAGTTAAAAAATATGTCCAGCGTGGTCGTATTGATATCAGTATAAATATTGAGAAAAGTGAAGAAACCACAAGAAATATCAAGGTTGACAAAGATTTGGCAATCGCTTATTATAGTTACTTGAAAGAAATAGCAGAAAATCTAAATATTTCACCGCAAATTAAAATAATTGACCTATTTCGGCTTCCTGAGGTTTTTAGCCTGGAAGATGAAGCAGAGGATCTGGAAAAGATATGGACGGTCTTAAATGTTGCTGTTAATGAGGCGGTACAAGAGTTAACTTTTATGCGGGAAAAAGAAGGTCAGAATCTGGTTAAAGACATATTGCTGCGAAGTCAGTTAATCGCTTCTATGGTGGAACAACTGGAGATAAGATCTCCTGAGGTTGCCAAAGAGCATGTTGATAAATTGCATGCCCGGATGGTAGAGCTGGTAGCTAAAGAAATGGTGGACGAGCAGCGTATTCTACAAGAGGCGGCTATCTTTGCCGATCGTGTTAATATAACCGAGGAAATTGTTAGGCTTAAGAGTCATGTACAGCATTTGAATGAATTGATGGCCTCCGAAGAACCTGTAGGTCGTAAGAGTGATTTTTTAGTACAGGAAATGTTTCGGGAAATAAATACTATCGCTTCTAAGGCTAATGACTACGAGATGAGCCGGATAGTTGTTGATGCTAAAGCGGAATTAGAAAAAATCAGGGAACAATTACAAAACATTGAATAATTAGGAGGTGAACCGGTTTTTTGCCGGTGAAGGATGGACATTAAACTTGTGAATATTGGATTTGGCAACATTGTCGCGGCTAATCGAATTGTTGCTATTGTAAGTCCCGAATCCGCTCCCATTAAGCGCATCATCCAGGAAGCACGGGAAAAGGGTATTTTAATTGATGCTACTTATGGACGTCGTACCCGGGCTGTTATTATTGCTGATAGTGCTCATGTTATTCTTTCAGCTGTTCAGCCGGAGACAGTGGCTAATCGTTTGAGCTCTAAGGACATAGACGAAGTTTAAATTGGAAAGCGTGAGTAAACGGTGGTAACCAGAAAAGGAATTTTATTTGTCATATCCGGCCCTTCAGGAGTTGGGAAGGGGACGGTTACAGAAGCGTTGTTAAAAGGTCGGGATGACATCCAGATTTCCATTTCTGCCACTACCCGGAAACCCAGGGTGGGAGAAAGAGATGGGGTGGATTATTTTTTTCTGGATCGTAGTACATTTCGCCAACGCATTGAACAGGGTGAATTTTTGGAGTGGGCTGAAGTATTTTCGAATCTATATGGTACTCCCCGGGGTTTTGTACTAGAAAACTTACAAAACGGGAAAGATGTATGGCTGGAGATAGATATTCAGGGGGCTTTACAAATAAAACAAACTATGCCGGAAGGTGTCTTTATTTTTATTGCTCCTCCTAGTATTAAAGTTCTGGCCAGGAGATTAACCCTGAGGGGTAAAGATTCACAGGAAAGTATTAAACAACGTCTGGCAGGTTGTAAGGAAGAAATGAAACATATTAGCGGTTACCATTATATGGTTGTTAATGATGAAGTCAGGGCTGCTGCTGAAAAATTGGATGCTATTATAGCTGCCGAGCGTTGTCGAATAAAAAACCTTAATTTGGAGTGATGTAAATGATTCCTCCTTCCACTAAGGACATTATAGAAATAGGTAACAGTAAATATGCTGTGGTTGTAGCTGTGGCCCGCAGGGCCCGGCAGATTTCTGAAAACAAGAAGAACGATGAGGATTATCGCCTTTCGGCCATGGTGTCACAAGCACTAGATGAAGTGTTGGAAGGGAAAATTAAAATAGGGCATGAATCAAACGGTGCTTAAGGAGGCTTATGATGGCTAAAACAATTGGCATAGGGGTTACCGGAGGTATTGCTGCTTATAAAATTGTTGATCTAGTTAGCCGACTTAAAAAAGATGGTCTAGATGTTGTAGTTATAATGACTGAAGGTGCCGCTAAATTTGTTACTCCTCTTACATTTAAAACTATTAGTGGACGAGAGGTTCTTACCGACTTATGGCAGGAATCTCAAGAATTTAAAGTACAGCATATTGGAGTGGCGGAACAGTTAGATTTATTAGTAATCGCTCCGGCTACGGCTAACTTTATAGCCAAAATGGCCTACGGGATTGCGGATGATTTATTATCTACCATTGTACTAGCTAACACGGTTTCTGTGCTGGTAGTGCCGGCTATGAACAGTAATATGTACCGTAATACGGCAGTACAAAGAAATCTAACTATACTAAATGAGTATGGTTATCGAGTAATGAAACCAGAAAGTGGTATGCTCGCTTGTGGAGTCACTGGTCCAGGGCGTCTTCCGGAGCTGGATGATATATATGATGAGATACAGCAAATGTTATATCCTAAAAAAGATCTGGCAGGTAAGAGACTAATGGTTAATGCTGGTACTACCTGCGAAGATATTGATCCAGTTCGCTTTATAGCTAATCGCTCCAGTGGGAAGATGGGTTTTTGCATTGCTGAAGAAGCTTCTGCCCGGGGAGCAGAGGTTGTACTGGTTAATGGACGGTGCCAGTTGGAGCCTCCGGCTGGAGTTAATGTTGTACCAGTGTGGAGTGCTGATGAAATGTGCGAGGTAATGCGAAAATACCAGCCAGCCTGTGATGTCATTATAGGCTCAGCAGCAGTAGGTGATTTTAAGGTGGCCACGGTCGAGACCCATAAGAGGAAAAAACCGGATGATAAATCTGAAAAATGGGTACTGGAACTGGTAGGGAATCCTGATATTTTGCAGGAATTAGGTAAACATAAAACTGGCCGGCAGGTTATAGTCGGTTTTGCTGCTGAAACTGAAAATATTGTAGAAAATGCTCGTAAGAAGATCGAGACTAAAAACCTGGATTTCATCGTAGCTAATGATGTTACCCAGGAAGGGGCAGGATTCGAAACCGATACCAATATAGTTACCTTAATAACCCGTGATGGTGAAGTAAAACCACTACCCAAAATGAGTAAACGAGAAGTAGCTGCGGCTATCATCGATAAGGTAGTGGAAATATTGTAAAATATCATGTGAGGAGATGACGGAATTGGCCAGAACCTTGTTTACTTCGGAGTCCGTAACCGAGGGACATCCAGATAAGATTGCCGACCAGATATCCGATGCTCTTCTGGATGCAATCATTGGCCAGGACCCCGGCGCTCGAGTAGCTGCTGAAACTATGGTTACTACCGGGTTGGTACTGGTAGCCGGAGAAATTACTACTAAGTGTTATGTTGATATACCCAAATTAGTACGGTCCACGATTAAAAAAATAGGCTATACCCGGGCTAAATATGGATTTGATGCTGAAACCTGTGCGGTTATTACTGCTCTAGATGAGCAATCACAGGATATATCTTTAGGAGTAGACCAGGCTTATGAAGTTAAAAAAGGGGAATTATCCGGCGATAGTTTGGAAGCTACCGGAGCAGGTGATCAGGGCATGATGTTTGGTTATGCCAGTAATGAAACCGCAGAAATGATGCCCCTTCCGGCTTTATTAGCCAACAAAATGGCCTATAGACTTACTCAAGTTCGCAAGGAACAAATTATACCCTACCTGCGGCCGGATGGAAAAACACAGGTTACAGTAGAATACGAGGGTCATAAGCCGGTCAGGATTGATACGGTAGTAGTTTCTACCCAGCATCACCCCGAGGTTGAATATGAGACTATTCAAAAGGACATTATTGAACATGTTATAAAGGCAGTTATTCCTGAGGATATGCTGGATGATAAAACCCGCTATTTTATAAATCCCACCGGGAGATTTGTTATAGGTGGACCACAAGGTGACTGTGGTTTAACTGGTCGTAAAATTATTGTAGATACATATGGAGGTGTAGCCAGACACGGAGGCGGTGCCTTTTCCGGTAAGGATCCTACCAAGGTGGATCGGTCGGCAGCTTATGCAGCCAGATATGTAGCTAAAAACCTGGTAGCCGCCGGTGTAGCCGATCGACTTGAGATTCAGCTGGCTTATGCCATAGGAGTAGCACAGCCTGTATCAATTAGCATAGAGAGTTTTGGTACTCATCACATCCCAGTTGAGAGAATCGAGGAGTTGATTCGTACCAATTTTGATTTGCGTCCGGCAGCTATTATTCGTGATTTGGATTTACGCCGGCCTATTTACAAAAAAACGTCTGCTTATGGACATTTTGGACGTAATGATCCAGATTTTACCTGGGAGAAAACTGATAAGGCCGAAGCCATTCGTAAACAAGCCGGTCTAGTTTAAAATTAGTAATGCAGAAATAAAAAGGCGGGTTACCCCGCCTTTTTTAGATCATAGGGGAGGTTATATGGAACAGGTAGAGGTTTTGATCAATTTGCCTTCCCCATCATTAAACCGCACTTTTTCTTATTCAATTCCTGAACATTTGGCAGCAGATGCGGTTTTTGGCAAACGGGTGCTGGTCGAATTCGGGAGGCGAAAACTGGAAGGCTTTGTTGTTGGGGAGCAGCCCAGGACTGAAGTCAAAAAGCTGAAGCCAATACTTAAGGTATTGGATCCACAACCAGTATTCAATCCGGAATTATTCAAACTGGCTGTATGGGTGGCAGAACACTATATGTGTTCCCTCAGCAGGGTTTTAAATACAATGTTGCCTCCTTTATTACATAAAAGGAGGTCGCGATTTGTTATTCCCTTGGTAGAACCGGAGAGTTATGAGTCAACTAATGACCCTGGGATATTAGATAATAAGGCTCTTTTTACCCGCTTATGGGAGCAGGGTGAAATATCCCTGCGTACTGCCTTGAAGTATACCAGCCGGGAAAGCCTGGAACAATTACAGGAACAGGGCCTTGTACTACTGGGAGGATCCTATGAAAATTACCGGGAATATAAAGAAGACAGTGTATACAGCCCGGGTATTTTTAATGTAGCTGATGATATGCCCCGTCTGAAAAAACGTGCTCCCCGGCAAGCACAGATAATGCAAATAGTTATGGAAAACGAAATAGATTGTCGTGCCTTGGAACAAAAATTTTCCCGTTCCAGTATAAAGAGTTTACTCGATAAGGGATATCTTACCATTCGAAAAAGGCAACTACCGGTACAAAGACCATCGTATCAGTTAACTGATGAGCAGCACCAGGTTTTAAATAGTATCATCCAGGCGATTAGTAGGCAAACGGGTACCGAGTTTTTGCTCCATGGGGTCACAGGTAGCGGAAAAACAGAAGTCTATCTATCTGCAGCTGAGTTTGCTATTCGAAATGGTTACCAGGTATTAGTGCTGGTACCCGAGATAACCCTGACCCGTCACCTTACCGGAATTTTTTCCTCTCGTATTCCGGAAATGGCTGTACTACATAGTGGCTTGCCGGATTTAGAGCGTTATGAAGAGTGGAAGCGTATTCGGGATGGAGAGGTACAGCTGGTGCTGGGGACCAGATCAGCAGTTTTTTCACCGATTCCCAACCTGGGATTAATAATCATAGATGAGGAACAGGAATATACCTACAAACAGGAAGAAAATCCTCGTTATCATGCTCGGGAGGTAGCCCGTCAAAGAGCATGTATGAATAAGGCCGTCTTAGTATTAGGAAGTGCTACTCCGGCTATTGAAACCTATCATCGCTCCCTGGCAGGCAAATCCAGTCTTTTGACTATGAGTGATCGTATAGATGATGCCAGGCTTCCTAAAGTATATATTGCTGATATGCGCAAGGATTTTGCAGCCGGGCAACGAAGCATTTTATCATCACCATTGCAGGAAAAAATTGCTGCGGCACTAAAAAATCATGAGCAGGTTATTTTATTTATTAATAGGCGAGGATATGCACCGGTGACCTTGTGCCGGGCATGTGGTATGATATCCACATGCCCACATTGTTCGGTAGGTTTAACTTATCACCGGGATCTCAACCAAATGGTATGTCACTACTGTGATTATCATATGCCAGTACCATTACAGTGCAGTTCTTGTGGTAGTTCTTATATACAACAAAGTGGGCATGGAACCCAGAGGATTGAAGAGGAAGTCTTAAGTCTTTTTCCACAGGCCCGTATTGAGCGTCTGGATTTGGACAACAGTCGTCGGGCCGGGGTTCAGGAAAGGGTTTTACGGCTTATGGGGGAGCAGGAAATTGATATTCTGGTAGGAACCCAGATGGTAGCCAAGGGATTAGATTTTCCTAATGTGTCTCTAGTAGGTATTGTTGATATAGATGGACTGATTAATTTACCAGATTTTCGAGCCGGCGAAAGAGCTTTTCAACTAATGGTTCAAGCAGCTGGGCGGGCTGGTAGAGGGGAAAAACCAGGAGAAGTAGTATTTCAAACCTATCAGCCTGAACACCCGGTAATTAAAAAGGCGGCTGCTCAAGACTATACGGGCTATTTTATGGAGGAAATAAAATGGCGCCGGCTGTTACTTTACCCTCCTTTTACCAGCTTGTTGCGTACCGTAGTAACATCGGTGAATCAGACTAGGGCCGAGCAGGTAGCCCAAGATTTGAAAAAATGGATAGAGGACTTGTTATTGGAAAGAGATGAGCTGATTACACTATTGGGGCCAGCACCTTGCCCTATTGCCAGAGTGCGTAACCGCTATCGCTACCAATTTTTCCTCAAAGGTGAAAATGTTGTACTATTAAGAAGTCTAGGAACGTACATAGTTGATACAGGTTCATATCCGCAGGTAAAAATTGATGTGGACATTAATCCTTTAGGTACTATGTAAGGGGGAAAATATATGGCTGTTTATCAGGTTGTTGTTACACCGGAGGAAGTTTTACGTAACCGGGCTGTGCCTGTAAAAAATATTAATGCCGGTGTAATAAGAGTTTTGGATAATATGCGAGATACTATGTATGCTTTTGATGGTGTGGGTCTGGCTGCTCCTCAGATCGGGGTTTCCAAACGCATGATCGTTATTGATACGGGAAATAACTTAATTGAACTCATAAATCCTAACATAACCAGCATGGAAGGTGAACAGATAGGTAGTGAAGGTTGCCTCAGTTTACCGGGGGTAGTAGGATTAGTTCCAAGAGCCCAGAAGGTATGTGTTACTGGCTTAAACCGTAGTGGGGAAGAGGTTGAAATAGAGGCCTCTGACCTGTTGGCGCGAGCTTTCCAGCACGAGATAGATCATCTGGATGGAATTCTTTTTACTGATAAAGCTACAGAAATCAGGCGTGAGAAATAATAGGGCGGGGGATAATGTGAATATTCTTTTTATGGGAACTTCAGTTTTTGCGGTGCCATCTTTACAGCATTTAGTGCAAGCCGGTTATAATTTGGTTGGTGTAGTTTCCCAACCGGATCGGCCGCGAGGAAGAGGTAAAAAACTACAAGCCCCACCTGTTAAACAGGAAGCAACTCGTCTGGGGTTACCAGTATACCAGTTTAATAAGATTAAAGACCCGCAGGCTACAGAGCTGGTTAAATCACTCCAGCCTGATTTGATTGTGGTGGCAGCTTATGGACAGATAATTCCCCGGGATATTTTGGAATATCCGCAATGGGGGTGTATTAATGTGCATGCCTCACTTCTCCCGCATTACCGGGGTGCAGCCCCTATCCAAAGGGCTTTAATGGCAGGGGAATCTGTTGTCGGTGTAACTACTATGTTTATGGATGAGGGTCTTGACACCGGAGATATAATTCTGCAAAAATCAATGGAAATAGGTAGTAATACTACTCACGGGGAATTGGAAAAAGTACTAGCAGAAGAAGGGGCCAGCTTGTTGCTGGCAACCATTGCTATGTTTGAAACGGGACAGGTAGTGCGAACAAAACAGGATGATTCCCAGTCTAACTATGCCCCTATGATTGACAGGTCTGATGAAGTCATCGATTGGTCCAAGTCCGCCTGGGATATTCATAATCAAATAAGGGCACTTAGTCCTAGTCCAGGTACTTATACGGTTTTAAATGGCAGTAAACTAAAAATTTATCAGAGCCGTCTATCTTCCCACCAGGGGAAAGGGGGAAATGGTCAGTTTATCGGTCCAACCGAGCTAGGATTTTTGGTACAAACAGGTGATGGAGTTTTAGAGGTTTTAGAGGTACAAAAGGCGGGGAAAAAGAGAATACCGGCAAGGGAGTTCTTGAAGGGAAACCCGCTGGATGAGGGCGTTATTCTAGGATTATAAACGATTAGTATTTAACATAATAAGGGAATAGTGCAAAGTTATCGAGGAAAAAAAGGAAGGGAGAGAGGATAAAAAGGGGGGCCTCCGGTGGAAACTAAAAAACGGATTTATGTAGGCCTGTTAGCTGGTAGCCTTTTGGTTTTATTGCTATTAACTGGATTGTTATGGTATTTGGTCAGTACCCGTGAACTTATGACTAGTCAGATTCTATTATCGGTGTTATTAGTCTTAGTAGCTGTTCTCCTGGTAATAATGCTGATTGGCATTATGGCCATTACCGTGATGATTATACGCTCCAAATCCATACCACCTTTGGAAAATGTTATCCGGTTAGTTAATGAATGGCTTTTCCCCATTACTCTTATGGTGGGCAAGATTACCGGAATTCCACGTGATAAAATATTACGTTCATTCATATCGGTAAATAATTATTTGGTTAGTTCTAAAAAAGTAAAAGTACCTGAGAACAAGATTATGATTCTGGTACCGCATTGTTTGCAAAATAGTGATTGCCCACATAAAATAACTATTGATGTAAATAATTGCCGGGAATGTGGCCGGTGTAAAATAGGTGAGTTAAAAAAAATTGCTCGTGAACATCAAGCTATTTTAAAAGTAGCCACTGGGGGAACCCTGGCCAGAAAATTTATCAAGGAAAACTGTCCCGAAGGTGTAGTGGCAGTAGCCTGTGAGAGGGATTTATCGCTGGGAATTCAGGATACTGCGTTTTTACCGATTATAGGTGTATTAAATTGTCGTCCCTATGGACCATGTGTTAACACTGATGTTAGTATTGAAGCAGTCCTAGATGCTTTTAATATTATGAGTAAAGGAGGTTAAATAATGGGCTATTTGATTTTTATTTTGCCGGCTTTCATCATATCCCTTTATGCCCAGTTCAAAGTAAAATCCACTTTCAATCGGTATTCACAGGTGCGTTCATCTCGTGGCTATAGTGGGGCTGAAGTAGCCAGTACTATACTAAGGCGTAATGGTTTGGGATCCAGTGTAGGTATCGAACCGGTCCGTGGAAGTCTTTCCGACCATTATGATCCTACCACCCGGGTAGTAAGACTTTCAGAAACAGTTTATGGCAACCAGTCTATTTCTGCTTTAGGGGTTGCAGCTCATGAAGTGGGGCATGCTATACAGCACCACCAGAAGTACGGGCCTTTGGAACTTCGTCACCGGCTAGTACCAGTAACTAATTTTGCTTCTTCTGCATCCTTTCCGATACTTTTGCTGGGTCTATTTCTGAATATTGCTGATTTAGTTTTTATTGGTATATTGCTTTTTTCGGCGGTAGTTTTATTCCATGTGGTTACGCTGCCAGTGGAACTTAATGCCTCAAGGAGAGCAGTAGCTCAGTTAAGTGAATCAGGATTAATTACGGTAGACGAGGCACCGATGGTTAAAAAGGTGCTGGGGGCAGCGGCGTTTACTTACCTAGCAGCTACCCTGATGGCTATTGCTAACCTATTGTATTATCTGGCTATTTTTGCCGGTAGTGATGACTAAAGTAGTTAGTTGAGGTGAATAAAATGGAAAAGGCGCAGGACCGATCAATAACTCCGGTGCGCCGCTATGCTGCCAATATATTATATGAAGTTACAGAAAAGGGTGCTTTTGCCAACCTGGCCTTAGATAAAGCACTGCGCCATTCTCCCTTGAGTATGGCAGATAAGAGTATGGTAACTGAGATGGTCAATGGTACCGTACGAATGTTAAAGCACCTGGACTGGGTGCTTAATCTTTTTCTTAAGTCAAATATTGAAAATACCAACCCCTGGCTTAAAGTTGTGTTAAGGTTATCTGCTTACCAGATTCTCTTTATGGATCGAGTACCGTCTTATGCAGTAGTTGACGAGGCAGTAAAACTGGTCAAGAAAAGAACTGGTGTGGCCTTATCCCGAGTTACGAATGGGGTCTTGCGTTCGTTAATCAGGCACAAGGAACAGATTAATTTTCCTTCCCGGGAGACGGATTTTAAAGCTTTTTTGTCAGTGTATTACTCCCATCCGGAATGGGTGGTTGATTTATTTGTAAATAAACTAGGGGGGAAAAACACCCAGCATCTGCTGGAATATAATAACCAGGCACCTAAATTAATCATAAGGGCTAATCATCTTAAGGTTAAACGGGATAGATTAGTGGAGTTATTAAGACAGGAGGGAGTACAGTGTCAACCTGCTAACAATACCCCGTGGGGCATAATTATAGAGGAACTAAATACCTCCATGTTGAACCTTAATGCATATAAGAAGGGCTATTTTTATGTGCAAAATGAGGGTTCTATGTTAGCAGCTGCCATATTAAATCCGCAGCCTGAAGAATTAGTTTACGATCTGTGTTCTGGTGTAGGGGGGAAAGCTACCCACCTGGCTGAATACATGAATGATCAAGGAGAAATTCGTGCCTATGAATTGTACCACCGCAAAGTGGGCTTGTTAGAGGAAAATTGCCTGCGTATGGGAATAAAAGTGGTTAAGACTGAATGTATTGATGTATTAAATATTCCTAATCCAACCAGACGTCCTAATCGGGTTCTTCTGGATGCTCCCTGTTCCGGACTAGGAGTGCTAAACCGTAGGGCTGATTCCCGCTGGCATAAAAAGCCAGAAGACCTAGTTGTTCTGTCGTCACTGCAGGGCAATATGCTGGTAAAGGCGGGAGAATTAGTGGGTGATAATGGTTGGTTGCTTTATTCAACCTGCACAATTGCAACGGAAGAGAATGAAGCTGTAATTGAGGCTTTTTTAAATAAATATCCCCGCTTTGAAATGCATGGCTTCGCGGACCATATCGCTTTTTTTCCTTTAGATGAACAGGATCGGCAGGCGGCTTCCCGGGGAATGTTGACTATTATTCCCGGTAAATATGGAACCGATGGTATGTTTTATGCTTTAATGAGGAGGAAAGCAATTTGAATGACCAGGGCAGAACCCAGCTGCTGGGCATGAGTCTGAACGAGTTAGAAGACTATATAGAAAGCCTGAATGAACCCAGGTTTAGAGCCCGTCAGATTTATAAATGGATTTACCAAAAACAGACCAGTTCTTTCTATGAGATGAGTGATATACCTCGTGAGCTCAGACAGCGTTTGGATGAAACCGCCGTTATTGCTATACCCCGGGTGCTGAAACAAAGAGTATCAGCTGATGGAACCCGCAAATTTTTGCTGGAATTAGAGGACCGTAAGAGAATTGAAAGCGTAGTGATACCTCAACCTGAAGAACGCAATCGTTATACCCTCTGCCTGTCTACCCAGGTAGGCTGTGCTGTGGGGTGCGCATTTTGCGCTACGGGTCTATCAGGATTTAAACGTAATCTGGAAGCTTATGAAATAGCAGGTCAGTTTTTAGGTTCGCAAAAAGAGCTTTCACGAAGACTGCGCAGTAATGAAGAAAATATTATCTCCAGCGTAGTCTATATGGGTATGGGGGAACCGTTCCTGAATTATGATGCAGTTCTGGAATCTATTGGCATTTTAAATGCTCCCCGGGGCATAAATCTAGGACAAAGACATATCACCATTTCTACTTCAGGTGAGGTGCGTGGTATAGAACGTTTAGCCCGGGAGAATTTACAGGTTACTCTGGCCATATCATTACACGCTGCTAATAATGAGTTACGCAATTATCTGGTACCGATGAATCGTAAATATCCCCTGGAGCGATTAATTCCTGCGGTGGAGGAGTTTATTAGTTTAACTAATCGGCGGGTTACTTTTGAATATATTATGCTGGATGATGTAAATATCAGTCGCCGTGATGCGGACCAACTGGTCATGATGATAAAACCACTTCTAGCCAATGTAAATTTAATTCCCTATAATGAAGTGGAGACACTTTCTTTCAAAAAACCTCCTGGTAGCAAGAACTGGCAATTTTATAACTGGCTAGTTCAGGGTGGTTTAAATGTAACCATTCGCGAAGAACGGGGAGGAGATATTGAAGCGGCCTGTGGACAGCTATGCCTGAAAAAAGAGCGTTAAATCTTAATCCCTTAGTGGTTCAGTAAATAGAGGTGGGTTTATGATAGTTGTTGGGGTTTCAGAAACCGGTCTAGTAAGGGAAAAAAATGAAGATAGCTATTTAATTGATGAAAAAAGGGGTATTTTTGTGGTCTGTGACGGGATGGGAGGTCACAAAGGGGGAGAGGTTGCTTCCCGTTTAGCAATTGATATTTTCAGAGAAACTGCTGAACAGGATCAGGGAAATAATCCGATTGTCATCTTAAACACGGCTATTAAGAAGGCTAACCGTACGATATATGAACAGGCAAAAAGCAATCCTTATCTTGATGATATGGGTACCACTGTAACTGCGGCAATGATTACTGATTATTTTATGACTATTGCCAATGTAGGAGACAGTAGCATATATATAATTCGCGGCAAAAATATCCGAAAAATTACCCGCGATCATACGTTGGCTGAACAAATGCTAAACAAGGGATTAATCAACGAAGATCAGATACGCGGTAATTCATATAATCATATTTTAACCCGGGCTTTAGGAATTGAATTACAGGTTACTATCGATAATTTCCAGGAACAGCTTATGCCCGGTGACTACGTTTTGCTTTGTAGTGACGGTCTGACTGATATGCTGACAGACGATGAAATACTGGCGATTATACTGGATAATAACGAGGTAAGCCAGATATCCCAGGGTCTAGTTCGGCAGGCTTTAGATCGGGGCGGGTATGACAATATAACATTAATTCTTTTACGGCTGAATTAGGAGGTAAACGTTTTGCTAGGCACTATCTTGGGCAATCGTTATGAGCTGCTGGAACAAGTCGGCGAGGGGGGTATGGCTACTGTCTATAAAGCCCGCTGTCGGATACTGGACCGTATTGTAGCTGTTAAAGTATTAAAAGAGGAATATTCCAGGGATGCCGGTTTTGTACAGAAATTTAGAACTGAGGCGCAAGCGGCGGCCCGGCTTTCCCATCCTAATATTGTAAATATTTATGATGTGGGTCAGGATAATGATATTTACTTTATAGTTATGGAATATGTTGAGGGAGAAACCTTAAAAGACCTCATTGAGAAAACAGCTCCTCTACCAGTAGATAAAGCAGTAGATATTGCTATTATGATTTGTGACGGTATCCACCATGCTCATGAAAAAGGGATTATTCATCGTGATATAAAACCTCATAATATCCTAATTACTCCTAGTGGCATGGTTAAAGTGGCTGACTTTGGCATAGCCCAAGCTATCAGCAAAAAAACCATAACTTTTGGTGGAAATATAGTAGGGTCAGTACACTATTTTTCACCAGAACAGGCTAAAGGTGAACCGATAACCCGGGCTACCGACATATATTCAGTAGGCTGTGTACTATATGAGATGCTTACCGGGGAAATACCTTTTGATGCGGAAAGTCCTATTACAGTTGCGCTAAAACATATTCATGATGAGGTACCATCTCCACGGGCTATAAATAGTGCTATTCCAGTAGCTTTAGAAGGCGTAATTTTTAAAGCTATGGAAAAACAGCCCCAGCATCGTTTTGCTACTGTTGAAGAAATGCGCAACGTTCTATTAAATTTGCATAGTAATAGTTTTTCATCATATAAGAAACGTACTGATAGCCATACTATAATTATGCCACCGGTTTCAGAAGGAAAGGAAGATACCATGGGCAAAAAGAAAATACGCCCTTTGGGTGTGGCAATTATAGTTTTAGGTATATTAGGTCTTTTACTGGGAGCACTATTCCAAATGGGCGGGAGTTTTTTCGGAGAGGAAGTAGTGGTTCCGGATATTGTAAATATGGATATAAAACAGGCTAATGATGAGCTTAATCAGGTGAAATTAAAAATGGTAGTAGTAGCTGAGCAAAACAGTGAGGATGTACCTAAGAATCATATCATCTCGCAAAAACCTTCCGCCGGACAAAAAGTAAAGGAAGGCAGGGATATTGAGGTTATTGTTAGTAAAGGTCAGGAAGCCTTAAAAGTACCTCGACTGATAGGGATTGAGGTAAACGAAGCTGAGCTTATATTGCGTAATGAAGGTTTTAAACCAGGAAAAATTGATGAAGTATATGATGACAAATACGCAGAAAAACTGGTAATATCACAAAATCCGCGGGCAGGAAGTAGTGCCGGTCCTGGAACCAAGATAGATCTTTTGATTAGTAAGGGAAAGGCTCCGGAAAGAATACCAATGCCTGAATTGATTGGATTGAAAGTAGACGATGCCCGTCGTAAAATTGAAGAAAATCAATTGGTGATAGGAGAAACAAAACGTCAGGAAAGTAATCAGTTTTTCTCTGATTATGTTATAGATCAGGATACGGCTGCCGGAGTATTAATTGATCAGGGAAGTACCGTAAACCTTACCGTCAGCAAAGGTCCTGGACCAGTAGCACAGAGTAAAGCTATAAGTATAAAGCTCCCCGAGGAACAAAGTTACTATAAAGTGGTAATCAAGTTAAAAGATAGCCAGGGAGAGCGAGAAGTTTACAACCAGACCCATGCTGCAGGTGATGAAGTTTATGTTGGGGTTAGCTATTACGGCAATGCCACTGCCGAAGTTCAATTAAATGGTAAGCCTTATAGAACAGTGAAATTGTAAAATAGTAAGCTTTAAATATTTATGACGGGAGGTATTTATGTCGGCTCACATTAAGGGGTTGGTGCTTAAGCATTTAAGTGGATTCTACTATGTTCAGGGTCCATGCGGGAATGTTTACGAATGTAAACTGCGCGGAAAAATTAAGGATCAGGTAGTCACTGGTGATAGGGTTTTGATCACACCTTTACCCCATGATAAAGGAACTCTGGAAAAAATCCTGCCCCGGGACAACTTGCTCTACCGCCCTAAAATAGCCAACGTAAGTACTGTCCTTATCATTATGGCGGCTGATCAGCCTGCCCCTAGTCTTATTTTGTTAGATCGACTGCTGGTTTTGGCCTTTTATAATGATTTGAAACCGTGCATAGTAGTTAATAAATGCGATATTTCTCCCCATAATAAAGCACAATTAATTACAGATTATTACCCCCGGGCTAACCTTAAAGTTATTAAAACATCGGCCGAGAATAGATGTGGTATAGATAATTTAAAAGCAATGCTTAAGGGCGAAATTGCGGTAATGGCAGGACCATCAGGGGTAGGTAAATCAAGCCTTTTAAACGCATTATTAACGGTTGATGTAAAAACCCAGGAAATAAGTAAGAAAATAGGCAGAGGAAAGCATACTACCCGCCATGTTGAATTATTTCCTCTGGATTTGGGCGGATGGATAGCTGATACCCCCGGGTTTAGTGTTCTTGATATTCCTAACATGCCTAAACATAATCTGGCCGGGTATTTTTCAGATTTTACCCCTTATATAGCTGGGTGCCGCTTTCGGGATTGTCTGCATCATAAGGAAACTGAATGCGGAGTGAAGGAAGCTGTAAAAAAGGGGATAATTGCCCAACCACGCTATGATAACTATCTTACTATGTTAGATGAAGTAATAAAAAACGAGAGGTGCTATCGGTGATTATAACTGCTCCATCAATTCTCTCAGCTAATTTTACCAGGTTGGGAGAGGATATTAGGAAAGTAGAAGTGGCAGGAGCTGATTGGCTTCATATTGATGTTATGGACGGTCATTTTGTTCCTAATCTAACCATAGGGCCACAGGTGGTTGCTGACATTCGCCAGTTAACCGATTTGTTTTTAGATGTTCATTTAATGATGGAAAAACCGGAAAACCTGATTCCGGCATTTATTGATGCAGGAGCTAATCTTATTACAGTGCATTATGAAGTTTGTTCTCACCTGCATCGGATTGTTCATAGTATTCGGGAAGCAGGTGTAAAAGCTGGGGTGGCTATAAACCCGGCTACGCCCGTACATATGCTGGAAGATATTTTACATGACCTAGACTTGGTTCTTATTATGAGTGTTAACCCGGGATTTGGCGGACAAAAATTTATTCCTGGGGCGGTACATAAGATAAAAAGGCTGTACCAGATGATCGAAGGGAATTCATGCCCGCAAATAGAAGTGGACGGGGGGATAAATTTAAAGACAGGTAAATTAGTAGTGGAGGCTGGTGCTAATATACTGGTAGCAGGCTCCTTTGTTTTTGGATCGCAGGATATAAAATCAGCCTTGAGCGGGCTTAAGAATCTGGGAACTATTGACCCGGCCCTGTAGTAGTGCTAGTATAGAAAAAAACCACATATTTTAATAGATACTTTCTTCGGGGAAGGGTGGAAGTCCCTATCGGCGGTATAGCCCGCAAGCCGTAAGGCAGGATCCGGTGAGACTCCGGGGCCGACAGTAACAGTCTGGATGGGAGGAGAAGTAGTGATAACAGGTGTGCCTGCAGGCATGCAATAGAGTTGTGCGCTTAAAAACCCGAGGAAAATCGGGTTTTTTGTATTTTATAGGTTTTAAAAAATTTGTGGTGTAATTGGTAAAATTAAGCTAGGAATTTAGGGAGTTAGTTTAGCCATGGTAAGTAAAGATGATATTTATTATATGCAAAGGGCACTACAACTGGCAGCTCAAGGATTAGGGAAAACTAGTCCTAATCCGCTAGTAGGTGCGGTCATTGTTAAAGATGGCCAGATAGTTGGCGAAGGATACCATAAGAAAGCCGGTACCCCCCACGCCGAGGTTCATGCCCTTAATGCAGCTGGTGACAAAGCCCGGGGGGCTACGATTTATGTTACCCTGGAGCCCTGCAGCCATTTTGGGAAAACTCCTCCCTGTGCAGATGCCCTGATTAAGGCTCAGGTAGCTAGGGTAGTTATAGCTACCTTGGATCCTAATCCCTGTGTTGCTGGTCGGGGGTGGCAAAAACTAAAAGCAGCAGGAATTGTAACTGAGGTGGGGGTACTGGAGGAGCAAGCCCAACGTCAGAATGAAGTTTTTTTTCACTATATTACCACTGGGAAACCTTTTGTAAGTTTAAAGGTGGCTATGACTTTAGATGGAAGGATAGCTACTAAAAGCGGTAGCTCTCGCTGGATCACCGGTGAAGAATCCCGCTATTATGTTCATCACCTGCGCAATATTAATCAAGCTATCATGGTGGGAATTGGTACAGTATTGGCTGACGATCCCCTTTTAAACACTCGTCTGGAAGGCGAGGATACCCGGGATCCGGTTAGAATTATTATCGATGGTCACCTTAATATTCCTTTGGAAAGCCAAATTGTAAGCACCAGTCGCAATCAAAGAACCATAATATTTACGTCTCCAAATACTGTCAGGGAAAAAATAGAGCGATTAGAGAATTATGGGGTTGAGGTGGTTGTAACTGGCGGGTCACCCCAATCTCTAGATCTGGAAGAAATCATGGGTTATCTGGGTCAGAAAAAAATAACCAGTGTTCTCCTGGAGGGAGGTAGTACTTTGAATGGTGCTATGCTGGAAAGGGGTTTGATAAATAAATTATACTGGTTTATTGCACCTAAAATCGTGGGAGGAAGCCATGCACCTGGTCCGGTTGGAGGGGCAGGAGTGGAGTTAATGTCCCAGGCTCTGGTGCTCAAGGATTCACAATTAACCAGGCTGGGGGAAGATTATTTAATAACTGCATATACAGGTTGGTGATGAATTATTTTTACTGGAATCGTAGAAGAAATGGGAAAAGTAAACCGGATGGTACGTGGGGGACAATCATTTCAACTGACCATAGAAGCCGGAAAGGTTCTGGAAGATGTCCAAATAGGTGATAGCATAGCGGTAAATGGTGTTTGCCTTACCGTAATTAGCTTTAATGATCAACAATTTACGGTGGATGTAATGCCTGAAACGGTAGATAAAACTAACCTAAAGCACCTACGCTCAGGTCACCCTGTGAATCTTGAAAGAGCTCTGCGATTAGGGGACCGGATGGGAGGACATCTAGTGCAGGGACATGTGGATGCCGTGGGCACTATAGCTCAGAAAGAGAAGCTGGATATAGCTATTATATATTGTATCAAAGCCCCCCAGCAGGTATTAAAATACACCGTACCCAAAGGGTCAATAACCATTGACGGTATAAGCCTTACGATTATCGATGTATTTCCAGATAGTTTTACCGTATCACTTATTCCCCACACTGCCCAGCAGACTGTTCTGGGGAATAAAATACCCGGCGATGGGGTTAATCTGGAAAGTGATATTATTGGACGTTATGTAGAACATCTCCTGAATTTTGATAAAGATCATAAACAGGGTGGTCTAAGTGTCGAAGTGCTGGCTGAAAACGGATTCTTATAAAGGAGGTTGGATTTATGTTTAAATTTAATACTATTGAAGAGGCCATCAATGATATACGAGAAGGTAAAATGGTAATTGTAGTAGATGATGAGGATCGCGAAAATGAGGGGGACATTGTTGTAGCTGCTGAGAAGGCGACTCCCGAAATTGTAAACTTTATGGCTACTTATGCCAAGGGATTAATCTGTGTACCCATGACTGGGGAAAGGCTGGACGAGCTGGAAATCCAACCTATGGTTATTGACAATACTGATAATCATGAAACTGCCTTTACGGTTTCAGTAGACTATAAAACTACTACCACGGGAATTTCAGCCCATGAGCGCGCTACTACGGTTAAGGCGCTGATATCTGCCGATTCTGTTCCAGCAGATTTTCGTAAACCCGGTCATATTTTTCCGTTACGTTATCGTCCGGGGGGAGTTTTAACCAGAACCGGCCATACTGAGGGATCGGTAGATTTAGCTAAATTGGCAGGACTATATCCTGCGGCAGTAATATGTGAAATCATGAATAATGATGGGACAATGGCCCGTGTTCCCCAGCTAATGGAATTTGCCCGGGAGCACAATGTAAAAATAGTTACTATAGCCGATCTGATTGAATACCGGCGTCGTAAAGAAAAATTGGTTCTCAAGGTAACAGATACCAAATTACCTACCCGTTATGGTAATTTTACCGCGGTTGCCTACGAGTCTCTTTTAGATGGTAAGGAGCATATTGCGCTAGTTAAAGGACAATGGGAAGAAGATGAACCCATACTAGTAAGGGTCCATTCTGAGTGCTTAACTGGTGATGTTTTTGGATCTAACCGCTGTGATTGTGGAGACCAACTTAGTAGAGCACTAACCATGATAGAAGAGGCCGGTAAAGGAGTATTGCTGTATATGCGCCAAGAAGGGCGGGGTATTGGACTGGTTAACAAAATTAAGGCGTATCACCTACAGGATAATGGTCGCGATACCGTTGAAGCCAATTTGGAACTTGGTTTTCCGGTTGATTTGAGGGATTATGGTATCGGGGCTCAGATTCTGGTTGATCTGGGGGTACGTAAAATGCGTTTGATGACTAATAACCCTAAAAAGATAAAAGGATTAGAGGGTTATGGTCTGGAAGTAGTGGAAAGGGTGCCTATAGAAATAGCCTGTAAGTTAGAAAATCGCCGCTATCTGCAAACTAAAAAGGAAAAAATGGGGCATATACTGGCTGGCCTATAAAATCTCAGTTAGAATTAATCATTTCAATCATTAGTACCATGAATAGGGATGGGAAGATAATCCTGTACCCGTCTAAAATAGACTTAGGAGGAATTTAATTGGGCAAAATATATGAGGGTAAGCTGGTTGGAGAAGGGCAAAAAATAGGTATAGTAATATCCCGGTTTAACGAATTTATCACTAGTAAGTTACTGTCCGGATGTTTGGATGCTTTAACCAGGCACAACGTAAAAACTGATGATATTGAAATTGTATGGGTACCGGGAGCATTTGAAATACCGCTAGTGGCACAAAAAATGGCCCTGATGAATTATGATGCCGTTATCTGTCTGGGGGCGGTTATTCGTGGGGCTACTCCCCATTTTGAATATGTATCAGCAGAGGTCACTAAAGGTATAGCCCAGGTAGGACTAGCCAGTGGCAAACCGGTAATTTATGGTATTATTACTGCTGATACCATTGAGCAAGCTATCGAACGGGCTGGAACCAAGGCTGGTAATAAGGGGGTAGATGCTGCCATATCGGCTATAGAAATGGTCAATATTATAAAACAGTTAAATTAATAATACCTTTAAGACTATTAAATTCGTTTTTTAGCAATGCAATAGGTATTAATAAGCTATTGGCAGCTATAAATGTTTTAAGAGCAGGCCGGCGCTGCACAAAATATGGCAAAATATTTTAACGCAGCGCCATTTATATATCTATATCGATTGCCAAATTGCACCAAAAAGAAACAAAAGGATTGTCCCCTTGCTTCCTTTTGGTTAATTTAGTCGGTAATGATGGCATCAGCCCGCCTGCTTAAGGTTTCTGCAATGGAATGTAAATGCTGGACAACGGCTGCCAGCTCCTGAACGATGGCTGCCTGGTTTTGTACCGCATCACTAATTCCTTCTACTTCACCATTTACATTGTTTGAGGCTACATGGATGTCATGGAGGATTTCATCAATAACCTTTATGTAACCCACGCTTTCATCTGATAACTTCCGGATTTCCTGGGCTACCACCGAAAAACCGGCTCCCACCTGTCCAGCCCGAGCTGCTTCTATAGCGGCATTAATACCTAAAATATTAGTTTGCGTAGCTATTCCCCGGATAAATCCTAGCACTTGATCAGTGCTGCTAATTTTCTCGAGAGATTGCATGGATTGTTCATGGAGATGGTTACCAATCCGGTCTAATCCGGTATTAGACTGTTCTAATGAACCAACCATTTCAACCACTTGTTGGGTAGCTTCGTTAAGATTTTCTGCTGCTAAACTAATCTCTTCCATCATTTTAATGTTTTCACAATAAATGATTCCGCCCACTATATTATCTTTGGGATCAATTACTGGAAAAGCCGTCCCGATATAAGGAAACCCGAAAAGGGAGCTGTCATTGCGGACACTGACCCGGCTTCCGGTATGAACTGCCTGGTACATAATTGAACCCGGAATGAGTTGATCCCCAGCTTTTAGTTTATGATCAATCTCTTTTCCGGGCAGGTAAACGCGGTATTTGTCAATATCAGCAACTGCAATTACACAACGCCGGTTAAAAATTTGATGAAAACTGAAAGCGGCCACCGTTAAATAATCCAAAAACTCATATTCTTCCGGATAATCCGGCAAAATAACCCTAACCTGTTCATATCCTTTTGCTTTATACATATTTTCACCACTTTCATTTAAATTAATTTGACTACATGAATCTACAGTGTATAGATTTTTATTGCGGGATTGAAATTTATAACCAGCAGTATAAAGAACCAGAGCGGCGGGTTCGGACCCTATTAAGGGCCCGGTCGCCTCTGTTTTTTGGTTAAAGGGATGTCTAGGGACGAATCTACGTAGTGTCAGGTTTTTTGCCTTGAACTCTTCCGGTTTCACTCTGTTCCAGATTATGCTTTTTAGCCCAATACCATCCTACCTGTCGCAGTACTCCATCTGGATCAGCCAGATTATACATCCAGGTCTTTACGCGCAGCATTAAAAGCTCTGATAACAGGTAGATAATCGGAATCCGATCTACAAGTATATACCAGATAAAAGGTAACAGGGCGTATAGAATACTGTAGCCATTCCGGTATAGGAGAATAGCAAAAATCATATTGATTAGTAGTTTGGGAATGTTACTCGATGCCGGTTTAACCAGGTATTTATTAATAAAATAGTTATAGGAACTCTGGTTAAAAAGAGACATGGACATCATCAGACCAAGTGCTGCCAGTAAAGAATAGCCAATCTTCTTAGTTATAAATAGCAGCACTGGAAACGAGTACACTGCGATTAGGCTAGGAATTAGTACCCAGTAAGCTGTTTCTCCGGCCAGTATTTCCAGGGGACGTTTTTCTAAAAGGATATTAAAGTAGTCAGACAATTCCCGGCGGGAAAAGCTGATTTTCATACCCCCTTTGGTAAGGAGAGCATCTTCGCCAGGTACATCTCTTAGTTCCTCCCAAAAATCGTGAGCCACTAATATTCCTCCTTTCACTGTTATTATTTATAGCTTGCAATAATTGTACCATGTGTAAAAATTACCACATATTTAATCCCAAATAATGTTTGCTATTCTGTCGAAAATAGTCTAACTTTATAGTATATATTAAAAATCAATCCAAAGGATGAGGAATTATGCAGGTAAAAGACATTATGACTCACAATCCCCTGGTGCTTAGCGGCAAAGAATCTTTGCGGACAGCAGCAGGTTTTTTTTTAGAAAACCATATTGATGGGGCACCAGTTGTTGATGAGGAAGGTAACCTGGCGGGTCTGTTGACTAAGTCCCATATCCTTAGGGCGGTGAGTGGTGGGGATGACCTTGAAGTCCTGGTGGAACAGGTTATGGAACGGCAGGTAACCCATATTACTGCTGAGCAGGACCTGCAGGAACTTACTCCCTACAGGGTAGGACGTTTCCCGGTGGTGGAACAGGGCAAAGTAGTGGGAATTGTTACCAGGTCTGATCTGGCCCGGACCTATTACCATTCTACTAAAGGCTTGGAACAGGAACTAACTACGGTTATTGATTCAGTTCATAATGGTATTGTTACCATTGATGAAAAAGGTGATATACGGGTATTTAATACCGCAGCGGAAAAGATACTGGGGGTAGGCCGGGAGGAGGCTATCGGCCGGCCCCTTACTAATATACTTCCTGATAGTACCCTAGACAGTATTATTGAGACAGGTAAAACTGAATTTAGTCAAAAGTTAACTATTAACAACCGTACCCTGATATCTAACCGGGAACAGGCCCAGGAACTTCGCCAGCATTATCAAGAACAATTAAATAAATATCGAACCTCAGATAAATATGTTTTCAAATCCCACAAAGCCAAGGATTTAATTGATCTGGTAATGCGATTAGGCCAGGTTGATTCTACGGTTCTCATAACTGGTGAATCCGGGGTGGGAAAAGAAATAATCGTGGAAATATTGCATAGCAATAGCATACGAAAGGACAAGCCTATGGTAAGTATTAACTGTGGTGCCATTCCCGAAAGCCTGCTTGAATCTGAACTATTCGGCTATGAGTCAGGTGCTTTTACAGGGGCTAAAAAAGGCGGCAAAATGGGACTTTTTGAAATTGCTAATGGGGGAACTATATTCCTGGATGAGATTGGAGAGTTACCACTGCAATTACAAGTTAAGCTTTTACGGGTTATTCAGGAAAGGGAAATAACCAGGGTGGGGGGAACTAAGCCGATCAAAGTTGATGTCCGCATTATTGCGGCTACTAACCGGGATCTATGGGAAATGGTCCTTAAGGACCAGTTTCGCAGGGATCTGTTTTATCGGCTTAATGTTGTACCAGTTAATGTTCCTCCTCTAAGGGAGCGTAAAGAGGAAATACCAGCTCTAGCTTCACATTTTATGCATCTTTTTAACAGCAAGTACGAATTAAATAAAAGATTGGATAGTAGTGTTATTACTAAATTGATTAATTATGATTGGCCCGGAAATATCCGCGAATTGGAAAATGTCATTGAACGGGCGGTAGTAACTTATCCTGGTGATGTCATATATGATATCTGCCTGCCCGAAAGTAACGATGAGTCGGATGGATGTTTGCAGATGAAAAATAGCTCCGCCATTCCTAAATTGAAATCGGCGGTGGAGAACCTGGAAAAGCATTTAATTGAAAATGCGCTAAAGAGGTGTGGTTCAACTCGCAAAGCAGCAGCTGTATTGGGGGTAAGCCAACCTACGGTGGTGCGTAAAGCAGCTCGTTATGGAGTGGTTATAGAGGAAGAAAAGGCGATACAAAACGGTATCGGCGATACAAATGTTGATCAGTAAGTTTTAGTGGTGGTGGGAAATAGGCTCAAGGGACGGTTTATCGGGGTATTGAATATAGTTTTAACTCGGAAGTAATTTGGTTAGTATTCGAAACACTTTTTATGATTAAGTCTTATCAAAGGCCGGCAGGTACTTCTTTTAAGATGTTTGCCATTTACCTGATACAAAAAGGTATCGCTAAGTAGATGGTGGAAAGCTTGTCTAGATAGGAGACCTGATACAAACTAAAATTTCTTCATAATCCAGGCTGGAGTAGCTGTTTTTCCGGGTTGTCAAGGCTATTTATCTTAGACAATCTGGCTTTTTTATCATCATCTCTAAACAGTTGGCACAGACCTTGCAAAATAAATAGGGCAGCAGGTTGATGAATGGTAAAAGGAGGCGAAGTAATAACAGGGACTTGCTAGTATGCATGGGGTGTTAGACTGGAAAAGTTACGGAATTTTAAAAAGAGGTGATTTACATGGCTTTAAAGACTCCCCAAGAGTATTTAGATGACCTGAGAAAAATGAAAATCGATCTCTACATGTTTGGAGAAAAGGTAGAAAATTATGCTGACCATCCTATAATTCGTCCTTCCATTAATGCCATGGCTATGACTTACAAGTTGGCCCTGGATCCAGAGTACGAAGATATCATGACTGCTACCTCTAACCTGACCGGTGAAAAGGTAAACCGTTTCACTCATTTACACCAGAGTACAGAAGACCTGGTTAAAAAGGTTAAGATGCAGCGCCTCCTGGGTCAAAAAACCGGTTGCTGCTTCCAGAGATGTGTTGGTATGGACGCTTTTAATGCGGTATTCAACACCACTTTTGAAATTGATGAAGCTAAAGGTACTAAATATCATGAGCGCTTTATTAACTACATGAAATATGTGCAGGAAAAAGACCTGGCAGTAGATGGCTGTATGACCGATGCCAGAGGTGACCGTTCCAAAGGGCCGGGACAGCAACCTGATCCGGATAGTTACCTGCATGTAGTTGAAAGAAGAGAAGATGGAGTGGTAGTCCGGGGATGCAAATTACATCAGACCGGTATGATTAACTCTCACGAGATCCTGGTTATGCCTAATAATACCCTTAAAGAAGATGAGAAAGAATGGGCCATTTGTTTCGCTATCCCCCTGGATACTCCGGGAATGATTTATGTATATGGCCGTCAATCCTGTGATACCCGTAAACTAGAAGGCGGAGACATTGATATCGGTAACAAATACTTTGGCGGTCAAGAAGTTATGACCATTTTCAATGATGTCTTTGTTCCCTGGGAACGGGTATTTATGGATGGTGAAACAGAGTTTTCCGGAATGCTGGTAGAACGTTTTGCCGGCTATCATCGCCAGAGTTATGGTGGATGTAAAGTAGGTGTAGGTGATACCTTAATTGGTGCGGCCAAAGCCATTGCTGACTACCAGGGTGCTGGGAAGGCTTCCCACGTAAAAGATAAAATTATCGAAATGTGTCATCTAAACGAAACCCTGTATTCCTGCGGTATCGCTTGTTCAGCGGAAGGAAGAAAAACTGCTGCTGGTAACTATTTGATTGATTTACTGTTGGCTAACATCTGTAAGCAGAACGTAACTCGTTTCCCGTATGAAATTGCCCGGTTAGCTCAGGATCTGGCGGGAGGTTATTTTGTCACCATGCCTTCGGAACAGGACTTTAACCATCCGGAAATTGGTCCTCTGGTTAAGAAATATTCCGCTTCCCGTGCTGAAGTACCGGTAGAAAACCGGCAGAGAATGTTACGGCTGATAGAAAACCTAACTCTGGGTTGTGCAGCAGTAGGTTATTTGACCGAGTCTATGCACGGTGCCGGATCACCACAGGCCCAAAGAATTATGATTACCCGTCTGGTGGATCTTGAACACCGTAAGCAATTGGCTGAAACCCTTTGCGGTATTAGAGAAAACCCGGATATAGATTGGAAATAAATATGATTTGACTGGGTGTGTCATAGCAGGTTAAAATCAAATTCTTAAATAGTCAGGTTTAAATAGAAGCAGTAATTAAACTCAACAAATCGTCAAAAAAAGTAATCTATATCTATCACGGCAAGAAAAACAGCTACCCCAGTCTTTTATAAAAGTACCAAGTAGATCAAGTAGACCAAATTAGGTGAGATCTTCAAAAACTAGGAGAGGTAGTCTAGATGAAGTTAAGAGTAAAGTATTGTGGAGGATGCAATCCGAACATCAACCGTTCCCAATTGGTGCAAGAAGTTATTTCCAGGCTAAAAGAGGTAACTGATGTCGAATTAGTTAATGACGGTGCTGATATAGGGCTTATCATAGGTGGTTGTTCGGTGTGTTGTGTAAATATTTTCGAAATTGAAGATCAAGCCGCAAGTTGGATAGTGGTAGGTGGGAGCTTGCTGGACCAGGTGCAGGTTCCTACCCATCACTTACCCCACCTGATTTGCACGAAGATTTTACGGAAGGGAGGATCTAAAAGTTGTTAAATTGGCAAGCACATTATAATAGCCGCATAGTTACAGCAGAGGAAGCAGTAAAAAATATTAAATCGGGTGACCGGGTAGTATTAGGCCATGCCTGTGGTGAACCGAGAATATTGCCTGAGGTAATGGTTAAGAGGGCAGAGGAACTGGAAAATGTGGAAGTAGTTCACATGGTAGCTATGGGCAAAGGCCTTTATGCTCAACCGGAGATGGAGGGACACTTCCGCCATAATGGTTTATTCATTGGTGGACCTACCCGCAAAGCAGTTACTGAAGGAAGGGCCGATTATACCCCCTGTTTCTTTTCTGAAATCCCTACCCTGTTTAGAGATGGGAAAATGCCCATAGATGTAGCTTTAGTCGTTGTAACGCCTCCTGATCAGTATGGCTTTTGTAGTCTGGGGGTTTCAGTGGATTATACCATGCAGGCCATACAATCGGCTAAATTAGTTATTGCCGAGGTTAATCCCAATATGCCCAGAACCTATGGTAACTCCTTTGTGAGGGTTGAAGAAATAGACTATTTTGTTCCTTCCGAAATGCCGATTATTGAGCTTCCTAAACCAAACATTGGTCCGGTGGAAACCGAAATTGGGCGAAACATTGCTAAGTTAATTGATGATGGAGCTACCCTACAGCTTGGCATAGGGGCTATACCTGATGCGGTACTGAATTTTCTTACCGATAAACATGACCTAGGGGTCCATTCAGAAATGTTTTCCGATGGGGTAATGGAACTAGCCAAGAACGGGGTAGTGAATTGTGCCAAAAAGACCCTTCATCCCGGCAAAATGCTAGTAACCTTGTTAATGGGTACCAAAGCTCTTTACGAATGGGTTAATGAAAACCCCGCGGTAGAAATGTATCCAGTAGATTATGTCAATGATCCTTATGTGGTTATGCGTAACGACAATTTAGTAGCAATAAATTCAGCATTACAGGTAGATGTGCTAGGACAAGTAGCTGCCGATACCCTGGGGCCTGTTCAATTTAGCGGAGTAGGCGGACAAGTGGATTTTGTCAGGGGGGCGGCTCGGTCTAAAGGCGGAAAATCTATCATTGCCCTTCCTTCTACGGCTGCTAAGGGAAAAGTTAGCAGAATAGTAGCATTGTTGGATAAGGGTGCAGCAGTTACCACCTCACGTAATGATATTGATTATGTAGTAACTGAATACGGTATTGCCGCCTTAAGGGGTAAGACGGTAAGGGAAAGAATGAAGGCACTTATTAATATTGCGCATCCAGATTTTCGTCAGGAAATTGAGGATCAAGTTAAGTCGGTTTATTTTAAATAGTGATTTCCTTATTAGTCTATATATAGGAAGGAGATTAATATATGCGTGAGTTTCGTCAATATGGTGGAGAAAACCGGTTTATATCTGCTGGACCGTTTAAAGTTCGCCTTCCCGGCGTCCACTATAAATTTGAATGGGCTGACTATATTCAGGGATTAATCATGTGTGCGGTATGTCTCTCTATTATACCGGTTTTACAGGAAACCCTGGGGATGCCTTTTGAGGTAGCTATCGCTATAGTTATTTTGAATGGTTTTCTATATACCTGGCATACATTACTGGGAGATCCAGTAGTACCCGGGTGGATTACCCCGGCTATCCCCCTGCTGACTGCCTATTGTTTAACCTTCCCGGCCGGTGTACCGCGGATGCATGCCCTGATTGCGTTTGAACTAGGTCTAGGCATATTCGCCATCTTTTTAGGTGTTACCGGACTAGCCGGTCGTTTGATCAGCTTAGTGCCCCAGGCCATTAAATCCGGTGTCATAATGGGGGCAGGATTTTCAGCTATATTTATGATCTTTAAAGATGGTGGAAAATTCGAAGCTTTTCCGATTACCACCACCATTTGTTTGGCGGTAGCTTTCTATCTGCTGTTTTCAACCCACTTTCAGAAATTATCCACTCAGGGAGGGATCTGGAAGTCGGTGGCCAATCTGGGTATACTCCCATGTATAGTAGTAGCTATTATTGTTGCACCATTGCTGGGGGAATGTGCCTGGCCGCAGATTGAGTGGAGCATTACTAAACCGGCATTTGGAGTTTTATGGACCGAGTGGGTTCCCTGGGGAGCCTTAGGTTGGCCTTCCGCCAAAGAGTTTATTATGGCTATCCCAACTATTCTGGCTACCTATATAGTTCTGTTTGGTGACGTAGTTCAGAGCCAGGCTTTGGTTAAAGATGCTGAGATTGCCAGGGATGATGAGCATGTCGAATATAACCCGAATCGCGCCCATTTAATATTTGGTATCAGAAACTGCATCATGGGTGTATTTGGCCCTGATATTTCCATGTGTGGTCCCTTGTGGGCCGCTATGCAGGTGGTAGTTTGTGAGCGCTATAAGAAAGGGCGCGACAGTATGGATTCCCTGCTGGGCGGGGCCGCCTCCTTCCGTTGGGGAACCTTTACAGGCTACTGGCTGATGCCTATTGTAACCATTACCAAACCAATTCTTCCGGTAGCACTGTCATTAACCATGATTGTGCAGGGATTTGTTAGTGTACGTATCGGTGCCATGGAAGCAAGAAGCTTTAAGGATTTAGGTATTGCCGGTGTCATAGGCGGTGCCTTACTGGCCCAGGGGGCAGCCTACGCCTTTGCAGTAGGTATCCTGGCCTGTTTGCTAACCTATGGTGGCAACTTCTTTAAAGGTGATCCTGATGCCGGTCGTTTATGGGCTGAGGAAATAGAATCGCAATTAAGTGCGGAAGAAAAACGCTTAAAGGAAGAACTAGCCACAACCGAAGCTTAAATAGTCATTATATTGTTGCACCTCCTTTCGGAAAAGGTGAGGATCAATCCTCACCTTTTCTCTTTATAAATACGGCTATAGCCACAATTATTGAAAATAACGGGCCAGAAACTGCTTATTATACCATAAAGATTAATATTTATTAAAAGCTCCCCTTGATTTTTTTATTCTTTTGCCGTAAATTCAAATAGGACGTTGGCCATTGCAATATTTCACCAAAAGACAGAGCAAGGAGAGATAATATGGTTATTGCTGGACTTGTAGGTATTCTCATTTTAGTATTGGTGCTTCCCTTTGCCGTCAAGAAGGTCGAAGAAAACCTGGAAGCCTTCCTATTTATCATGGGTGTGGCTGCCAGCTCGATTTCCGGCCTCATGAGCAAGGAGTTGGCCTTAAAAGCCCTGGAAGAACCAATTATGATTGCATCAGCGGTTTTTATCGCCGGAGCACTATTCTATTTGCTGCACGATAAGTTCCAGAAGTTTATGAACAAGGTATATGAGAAGATACCGGTGCCGATAGTGGTATTCCTGGTAGTGGCCATATTAGGGCTGCTGTCCAGTGTTATTACGGCTATTATCGCATCTATTGTGCTAGTAGAAGTAATTTATTTGTTGCCGTTGGAGCGCAAACATAAGATCAATGTATGTATTATAGCCTGTTTTTCCATAGGTTTGGGTGCCGCCCTAACACCTATTGGTGAACCACTGGCTACCATTGCCATATCCAAGCTAAATCAGGATTTCTTCTACCTGGTACGTTTATTGGGCAAATTTATTATTCCCACCGTTGTAGCCTTTGGAGTGCTGGGAGGATTATATGCGGCCCGTGCTTTAAAAGATAATAAACAAGCAGGTGAAAATGAAATTGCTGCTGCTACTGTTGAAGTAGAAGAAGAGGAAGTTGAACAGGAAAACTGGAAGGGTATTATTATCCGTGCTTTGAAGGTATACTTGTTTGTTATGGCTCTGGTATTCCTGGGTGAAGGTTTTCAGCCCCTTATTGATAAATATGTACTATCTTTAAATTATAAGCTGTTGTACTGGGTAAACATGGTATCAGCTGTGCTGGATAATGCTACCCTGACTGCGGCTGAAATTAGTAATCAGATGAGTACCATGCAGATTGAAGCCATACTGATGGGACTGCTGATTAGCGGCGGAATGTTAATACCGGGAAATATCCCCAATATTATATCTGCTTCTAAGCTGAAGATAAGCAGTACCGAGTGGGCGAAGCTCGGATTACCCCTGGGCCTGATTGTAATGGGATTATTCTACGTAATCCTCTTTGTTTAATATGGTTTGACTAAAGTAATCTGGTCAAGCTAATGCCGGGACTTAAAGTAATACTGGATTGATGGTATTAGCAGCTACCTGTTTAAAGCCTCATGGGTAAATATATGGTAAGATTCGAAGGCCAACTGTCATAGCATTAAACATGCTTGTTAATCTTGTACAATATGTAATGAAAAACCCCTGCCCTATGGTTTAGCTATAGGACAGGGGTTTTGCTTTGTTATATAATTAAGATTTTAGAAAGACGGGACGCAGGAATCCGGATAGTTATCTTCTAAAAACTTTTTGACTTCAGGTGACTGCAAAGCTTTGATAAGTTTTTGTACACTTTCTTTATTTTCATCGCCAGCCCTTACGACTAGGACATTAGCAAAGGGTGAATCTTTAGGCTCCATAAAAATAGAATCTTTAACCGGATTTAGATTAGCTTCCAGTGCGTAGTTGCTGTTAATAACACATAGGTCAAGATCTTCCAGGGCCCGGGCCAGCATGGGAGCATCCATCATTTTGATATCGAGGTTTTGGGGATTTTCAACTATATCGCGATCAGTTGCCAGTACCCCTACACCTTGTTTAAGTTTAATTAAACCAGCGCTTTCCAGTACTAAGAGGGCCCGGCCACCATTAGTGGCATCATTGGGGATACCTACTGTAAAACCGTCGGCTGTTTTGCCGATATCATCTATTTGTTTAGAATATACCCCCATAGGTTCATTGTGAACTTTAACTACCCATTTAAGATCAGCGTTATTTTTAGCATTGTAATCATCCAGGTAAGGTATGTGCTGGAAGAAGTTGGCATCAATTTGCTTATCCTTTAAAGCCGGGTTTAATAAAGCATAATCGGTAAATTCCTTTATCTCCAGATTAACACCTTGTTCCGCTAATAATGGTTTTACTACTTCCAAGATTTCGGCATGTGGCTTAGCAGTAGCACCTACTACAATTTTATCTGCTTGGGCAGATGGTTGGCTGTCCTTATCATTGCCAACGGCGCAACCAACTAGGGATGATATCGATAGCAATAATACCAGGGTTAAAACTAAAAACCTTTTCATTGCCTGTTTACCTCCTTATTTTAGCTGTTTTAGCTGCCAGGCTATCACCCAGCACCTGAATGGCCTGTACCATAATTATGAGTACTATTACGGTTATCCAGAGAATACCGGTTTCATAGCGTTGATAACCAAAATAATAGGCGAGAGTTCCTAATCCACCTCCTCCCACTATACCAGCCATGGCCGAGTAACTAATTAAATTGATGGTGGTTATAGCCACGCCCAGAATAAGGGACGGTTTGGCCTCCGGTAGTAAGACTTTGGTAATGATTTGCCACGAGTTAGCCCCCATAGAAAGGGCAGCTTCAATAAGTCCCCAATCAATTTCTTTTAATGAAGTTTCCACCATCCGCGCCACAAAAGGTATGGCTGCCAGAGTTAATGGAACCATGGAGGCAACCGTACCTATAAAACCGCCTACAATTAATTGGGTCAAAGGAATAACCAGGATCAAAAATATAATAAAGGGTATAGAACGAAAGGTATTGACCAGAAACCCTAATATTTTGTTTACCGGCATATTTTCTAGAATATGGCCTTTTTCGGTGGTAACCAGAATAACCCCTAAAGGAAGACCAAAAACATAGCTTAAAGCAGTAGAAATAGCTACCATATATATAGTCTCCCAGGTAGCAATTAAAACCCGCTCGGTAACCCAACTATAGTCCTGGTTTACTGCTCCTAGTAATACCGATAAGTCAATCGCCGATAATAGCTCAATCATTTTTCAACACCTCAATCTCCAGACCTTTACTACGCAGATAATCCATGGCTTGAGCCAGGATGGCAGCATCACCAATAAGTTCTAAAATCAGGTTGCCAAAAGGAGTATCCTTAACCCGATCAATGTTACCAAATAGAATATTAGAAGTGATGTCAAATTTGCGCAGCATTGATGATATAATAGGTTCGCCGGCTGATGGTCCGATAAAGGATACCCGCACCACACAGCTATGCTGGTGATCCAAATCGGTCTGAAAGTTAGCTAGATCTTCGGGGAGTTCATTTTTCATTACCGCGCTAATAAAGCTGCGCGAAGTTGAAGTGCCCGGATTAGAAAACATAGTCAGGACATCTCCCACTTCCACAATACGAGAATTATCAATAACGGCAACCCGGTCACATACCTGCTTAATTACATTCATATCATGGGTAATTAAAAGTATGGTAATATCAAGCTGCCGGTTAATATCTTTGAGCAGCTTTAAAATAGATCGGGTTGTTTGCGGGTCTAAAGCCGAAGTCGCTTCATCGGATAACAGAATTTGCGGGTCATTAGCCAGAGCCCTGGCAATACCTACTCTTTGTTTCTGCCCGCCACTAAGCTGGTCGGGAAACACTTTAGCCTTATCTGCAAGCCCGACCAGTTCCAATAATGATTCCACCTTTTTCCGTGCCTCCTGAGACGGTTTGCGCGCGATTTCCAGTGGAAATAGAACATTATCGAAAACTGTTCGTGAGGATAAAAGGTTAAAGTGTTGGAATATCATACCGATCTTCTGACGGGCAAAACGTAATTCGTGTTTGCTCAGGCTGGTAATATTTTGTCCGCCTACTAAAATCGATCCACTGGTGGGCTTTTCCAGCATATTAATACAGCGTATTAATGTACTTTTGCCGGCTCCGCTTAATCCGATGATACCGAATATTTCGCCTTTATTGATAGAAAGGCTGACATCGTCCAGGGCTAGAACCTCCTGGGTAGGTGTCCGGTATACTTTGGTGAGATTTTTAATTTCAATCAAGGGTTAAGCCTCCCAATTTGCAAAAAATAATGCCCCCTGGGCTAACCCAAAGAGGCAAGATACACCTATATCTTGCTCTTATCTGCCAGACAATGCAATCTGCAGGAATTAGCACCATACCAGATTTGGCTGGTTGCCGGGCGTCATTGGGCCAGTCCCTCAGCCACTCTCGATAAGAGAATGAATGGATTCGGTTATTGCAACACTACACATATATTAGCATTCAGCAGGTTTTGCCGTCAATAGACGAGCATGACAGTAAAACTTAACGTTTTATAGGGTCATTTTGTAATATGATTTTAGTTACCTTATTACCCCTTACCTGGAAAATTATACTGCGATTATTGTCACTACCGTAAACAGCATCAAAGTCATCGGGATGGCCACGAGAATAAACATAAGCATAATTTTGTCCATATAAAGCGATAACATCCTCAAAAGCATCTCCCACTTTGCTGCCGTGGGAGGTGGGAATATCCGGGGTTTGAATATGGACGCGATGTAAGATGTTTTCATGTTTAGTAAAGGTAAACAAACAATCTAAATCATTGGAGGAAAAAATAGTACTCATACCCAGGGTCTTTCCCTCGGGGTATAAAGCAGTAACTTCATCCCAATGACTTTGACCTACGTTAACAATACCCTGGCTGGTAGCCAGGCGGAAATCATCGTCAGTTAGCATCACGAGCTGCTGTGGATAGACTGTAACCAGTTTATCCTGGCTAAATACTGCTATTAAGCCGATCAGTGCTGCTACAATAACAATAATGGCGACTAACCGGTATTCTTTAAATATTGATCCCATAGATGTTATCCCCCCATAAATTCCATACCTAATCATTATATACTGCTAAAGGTTTAAAGAAAACGTTACTTAATTCGCATCCGGTAATCTTATGGAATGGTAATTTTTTCCGTTGTCACTGCTTGGTCATAGGCTTTCGATCCTATTTAATACCATGAGTATATCGTTACCATGGTATTTGACAGGTTTCAAGGCAAAACTAACCGGATGGCTACAAGCTTGATTAGAGTTATTTTTTATATGATATTATATTATGGAACTAGAGCAAAGAGGCGATTTATAATGAGTAACCAACTGGACCCGGCCATACTATGGGATGGTAAGAGATATCATAGCTTAAGTTATCACTTGCGTAAGAAGTTCGGAGGAAAAGTCTTTAAAATTCCCCTGGATGCAGGTTTTACTTGTCCGAACCGGGACGGAACCCTGGGAACAGGAGGATGTCTATTCTGCAGTCCCAAGGGATCAGGTGATTTTGCCGGCAGTCGTAATCTCACCATCCCGCAGCAGTTTGAAAAGATCAAGACCATGATGCACCGGAAGTGGCGGGAAGGATCTTATATAGCTTATTTTCAGGCCTTTTCCAACACTTATGCAGATGTTACCCATCTGAACGAATTATACAGCCAGGCAGTTAAACAGCCTGGTGTTGTAGGACTAGCCATTGCTACCCGGCCGGACTGTTTGCCGGAAGAGGTACTAGACCTGCTGTCTATACTTAATGAACGTACTTACCTATGGGTGGAATTAGGCTTACAAACTATCCATCCCCGGACAGCCCATAATCTTAATCTCGGTTATGATTATGAGCAGTTTTACCAGGCGTTGACTAAGTTACGCCGCCTAAATATTGAAACTGTAGCCCATATTATCCTGGGGCTGCCTGGCGAAAACCGAGCGGATATGTTGGCTACCGGTGAGGTAGTAGCTAATCTTGACCTGCAGGGCATTAAAATACACCTGCTTCACCTTATGAAGGGCACCGGGTTAGTTAAATTATATGAGCAGAATAAGCTGCGTTTTTTAGAAAAAGATGAATATATAAACCTGGTAGTTGATATTATGGAAAAGTTGCCTAAAGATATGATTATTCACCGGCTTACTGGAGATAGCCCCCGGGAACTATTAATAGGACCCGAATGGAGTTTGCACAAATGGGAAGTGTTAAATGCTATCGATCATGAAATGGCTAAAAGAAACACCTGGCAAGGGAAATATCAGTAGTCTTATAAAACCTAATTCATTTCTTGACAAGCGTTTAGCCTGTATACTATAATAAATCTTGCTGAGAGCAAACTAAATAAAACAAGCGGCAGTGGCGGAATTGGCAGACGCGCTAGATTCAGGTTCTAGTGGGGGCAACTTCGTGGAGGTTCAAGTCCTCTCTGCCGCACCATAGTAAAAGAAGGAGTTCATTAAGAACTCCTTAATTTTTTTACTAATTATTTTTGCTTTACTTGTTGCCTGGGGGGATTTTTTCTTTGGGGTTGTAGGCCAAGCTTAACAAGGGGATTTTCTGCTAAGCACTGCCATTCATATCGGTTTTACCCTCCGTGTTAGCTGCGGTATTAGCTTATTTCTATTCCCAGTTCATCCCTTTTATCATTCCAATAGGTTCTATTTATTATATATTCATCAGTATTAGATCTTCTAATCCTGGTATCTAAGAAATCATAAGTCCGGCCATCGTACTCAAAGCTATCGGGATCTATAATATATAGATCCCGGTTATCCAATCTTACCCAGCGGTTGTTTATCCGCAGTTCTACCTGGGAAGGTGGCCAGGTGAGCTCAACCCCCTTACGAATAAATACCAGATCACTAACCGCGATACTATCAATATTATCAGTCCGAATTACAATTAGTTCATCGTCACGATCATAGTAAATACCTTTGATAACTTCTTTGCGGTTATTGTATTCGCATTTAAAGGTGTAGTTGTTGATATTATAATTAGTATCATCTATCCTTATCCGATCCCGGGAAAAAACTTCGATATCATCTAAATCATACCGGGTGTTGCCGCGGTAAATCGTTACCTGGGATACCCGGTAACGTCGGCCGTTAATTTCTACATGGCTGGCAAAATTTGATTCCCGCTCGTTGCAGTCCAGGATAATTTCATCTCCCCGAAAACGTATTTCTTTCAACTTAAGCTGATAAGATTTGTCATTGCTTTCTCGTATCCGTATGGTAATCTGATCAGCAGGAAAACGGCGGTTTTTTACTAAAAATACGCCCTCACTATCTATTTTCACCTGGTCTAAATCGAAGTAATCCCCATCAATACGAAATTGAATGGAGTCTATACTGTTGGGGGAGAGGCGATCACCTTCCGAATCATAAATGGCATATATATCGGAAACATTAAGGTATTCCCATTGTTTAATACGGCTGCCTACCTCTATAACCGGCTTTCCCTGGGAATCATTTACTACCCGGGAGAGAAGATAATAATCCCCCTGTAGATATACTCTTAATTCGCCGCTGGGAAGGGCGAAAGTCCTTCCGGCTAGTTTAACAGAATATTGATTAATTACTTCTACATCCGATAGAAAATAGGGACTTGTTTCGCCGTCGATATATACATCCACATAAAATGGATCATAGCGGTGGTCATCATGGATAAGGCCGGCTATTTTCTGGCTGCTTACACTAGAATAGGCCGGATTCCAGATAGGACCGGTACTCTGCAGTTTATCTATTAGGTTTAAACAGACAGTAGCAGCCTGGGCGCGGGTAACGGGATTATAAGGTTTAAATTTCCCATCGGGATAACCAGATATAATACCCTCGCTATAGGCTGTTTTTATATAACCACGGTAAGCACTGTTAGCTATCTGTTCAGCGTCGCTAAATGGCAGGGGACCGTAATCAGGCTGTTTTTTTAAGGCTCTAATCACCATGGTGGCTAACTCCCCTCGGTTAAGGCTGCCATCGGGCTCATATCCATAGGGATATTCATGAAGAAGGATAATACCCTGATCAACTGCCTGGTCGATTTGTGCTTGAGCCCAATGGGTAGATGGTCCCGTCAGGGAAAATGATGGTTTTACATGTAGTATATTCAGTAATAAAGTGATAAACTCGGCCCGGCTAATAGGCTGATCAGGACGAAAAGTGCCATCTGGGTAACCGTTAATATAATGGTAAGTAACTAGAGATTCGATGTTTTTTTGTGCCCAGTGTCCAGATAGGTCCTTATATTCAGCTGCTCCGGCTAACAAGGGAGAATTAAATTGTAAAGTTGTAATCAGTACTACTATAATGATGCTTTTGATAAAATCCTGCACTATGTTCACTCCTGATCAATGTTATTTTAGTGAATAGTAACTATACTATTTACTATACACTTGAATTAGCATAATTCCTCTAAAGACGGTTAATTTTAGAGGCCATATTTTATGCTCATGCCCCGGGAAGATAAGATTTTATAACCAGACTCCTTAAAAAGAAGCCCTTAAAAAGGGTATAATATAAGGAAAGGTATGAAAGGGGAATCGTGACATGCAAACAGTGGAAGTAGGGTTTAAAAAACTAGTAAATTGGGCTCGCCTGCCGGAATATGATACCCGCGGGGCAGCAGGATGTGATATTAGTGTAGCTATTCAGGAGGAAGCAGTATTATATCCTCAAGAGGTAAAAAGCTTTCCGACCGGTTTAGCCCTTCAGTTACCAGATGGATATGAAGCCCAGATGCGCAGCCGCGCCGGGATGGCCCGTAAAGGCATTGTGGTGGCTAATGCACCAGGAACCATAGATTCCGAACATATCGGAGAGGTTACAGTACTGCTTTTAAATGTAACTGATAAGCCGGTAAAAATTTTACCCGATCAGAAGGTAGCCCAGATGGTTTTTGCTCCGATAGTCAGGGCCAACTTTAAACCGGTAGGCGAGTAATTCGTATTAAAATAAGACCCGGTAGTGCGGGCACGATATCTCTCAATTATATATTTTTAAATCAAGGCATCATGATAATATTCAAAGGAGGTATCAACAGATGAAAAAATTCAAACTAGATGCTCAGGATACTCTGTTAGTGGTAATTGATTTGCAGGAAAAGCTGATGAATGCTATGAAAGACCGGGAACGGGTTTATAAAAATACTAACCTGCTTATAAATGTGGCTAAGACCTTTGATATACCTGTGGTGGTAACCGAACAATACCCCCGGGGCCTGGGCAAAACCGTACCGGAAATAAGTGATAATTTACCTGCTTGTGAGGTTTTTGAAAAGACATGTTTTTCGGCTTGTTTACCAGGTTTAATGGACTTTATCCGCCAAACTGGGAGGAAAACAATAATTGTGACTGGTAGTGAAACTCATGTCTGTGTGTTTCAAACTGCACGTGACTTAATAGAGGCCGGTTATTATGTTCACCTGGTAAGAGATGCGGTTTGTTCAAGATTTGATGAAAACTATGAAAATGCTCTTAGTCTCATGCAGGAAATGGGTGCCGTTATTACCAACGCAGAAACTGTCACCTTTGACCTGCTTAAAGAAGCGGGAACTCCCCAATTTAAAGCTATATCACCTTTGGTGAAATAAACAAATAAAACCTAAGCCAATATATGGGGGCCAGTGAATTACTGGCCCTTTACTAACTCAATAGTAAGCAAAGGGACGGTTATGTTGCTTCCCTTGGGTGTGATCTTGTTAAGGTGTTAAAAAAGGAGTGATCCTGCTTCCCACGTATACACTGGGTTATATGGTGTTATTTAACTTGTGCCCGGGTGCCAGAGGCTGTGATAATATTATAAAAGTAGTTTATACTCATCCTTTTTCGAAATGGGAGGAGAGTTCGATGTCTAGAATACTGGTGGTTGATGATGAAAAATCCCTAGTTAAAGGATTAGTACATGCTTTTACGCAGGAAGGGCATGAGGCAGTAGGGGTTTATGATGGGATAACGGCCTTGGAGGAAGCGCGAAAGGGTATATATGACTTAATGATTCTGGACCTGATGCTGCCGGGTATTGACGGTTTTAGCCTATGTCGAAAAATTAGGCAGGACTCCGGGTTGCCTATTATTATGCTAACTGCGCGGGGGGATGATCTCGATAAAATAGCCGGACTGGAAATAGGGGCTGATGATTATCTGGCTAAACCTTTTAACATACGCGAACTAATCGCCCGAGTGCATTCAGTGTTACGGCGTACTACGCCCCGACCAGCTAAGATTATACGCTATGATGATTTTGTTCTAAACCTGGATCAGCGTACTCTAAAAAAAGGGGGAAAATACCTGGAAGTTACCAGCAAGGAGTTTGATTTATTAACCGTTTGCATGAGCGAGCCGGGGCGAGTATTTACTCGCGGACAGCTGCTCGATGCAATATGGTCGCTAGATATTGCTGACGAAAGAACTGTGGATGTAAACATAAGGCGCTTAAGAGAAAAAATAGAGTCCGATCCGCGTAAGCCGGTTTATCTTTTAACCCGCTGGGGAGTCGGATACTACTGGCGGGAGTTGGTATAATTGTTTCCGTACTATTAAGGGAAAGCTGTTATTGGCTTACCTGGTTATTATCATTGTTTTGTTAATCAGCCTTAATATTATAACTATGAGATCCATGTTACAACGAACCTTGGCAATCAGGGGAGAAGATTTAATTGCTTCTACACGCATCATTGCAGTTGAAGCATCTAATTATTTAGAATCTCCTAAACGGTTAGGTCTGGTAGCCAGAGAAAATGCCCTTAAGTATAGAATGAGGGTTTTGATATTAGATAATAAACGGCAGCTAGTAGCTGACTCTCAAAATGAATCTGGGCTGACAAATCGGTCTCTTGGGTACCCCGAATTACTATCGGCTTTAAAAGGTAAGAGCTTCTGGGGGGTTCATACCCTTCCTACTGGTAAAACAGCTATTTATGCTTCTTCACCAGTTATATCCGGGGGAACTATCCGGGGAGCCATTATGGTATCGGCTCCTGGGGATGATATTATCAGCCTTTATCATGATATCCGCAAACAGGTTCTTATATTTTCCTTAATGGCTTTAATATTAGCTTCTGGATTAGGTTTTTTGTTGGCCACGCGTATATCAAATCCGGTAGTGGAACTGACTCGGGCTGCCAACCAGGTTAAAGAAGGGTATCTAGGCAGACAGGTTAAAGTAAAGGGGAAAGATGAACTTGCTCAGTTAGTCGAGTCCTTTAATGATATGAGCCGTCAATTGAGCAAAGTACGAAACCAGCGCAGCAGGTTTTTTCATAATGCCTCTCATGAACTAAAGACCCCGTTGGCTACGTCAATCTTATTAGTTGATAATATCTTATTGGATTTGGAAAAGGGTAAGATTCCGCGTTATGACTTTATAGCGGATGTCCGGGATCAATTAGAAAGATTGCAGGAATTAATAACCCAACTGACTGTGTTGGCACGATTAGAGGAACGGGAGCCGCCGAATTATGCGCCCGTTGACCTAGGAGAAATTCTCCCCCAGGTTTACAGTACCCTGGCGCCGATTTGTGCCCAAAAGCAGATATCCTTTAATAAGGAATTTGATCCGAATAGGCAATATATGGTCTGGGGTAATTATCACCTGCTAAGGGAGGCCATAATAAATGTAGTCGACAATGCGGTTAAATATACCCCGGTTGGAAAGAGCATCTGGCTTAAAATAAGAGAAGAAGATAATACCATAAATATAATAATAGAAGATACGGGTATGGGGATCCCGTCTGAAGACCAAGCACATGTATTCGAAAGGTTCTACCGGGTTGATAAAGCCCGTAGCCGGGAACAGGGGGGGAGCGGCCTGGGTTTAAGCATAACCAGGGAAATTATTAGAGCTCATGGTGGTGACATATTCCTAACTAGTTCATTTAAAATCGGAACCCGGGTACAGATTAGATTACCGGTTTTAGGGCCAAGTGATGGGCAGTATCAAAATGCTGATAGGGTGGAATAATATTATTATGAGCAGTTTATGATTTGTTCTTGACAAAGTACAGAGAGGCCCATATAATTTAGCCTTGGGTGTGTTTTTAGGGGAAAAATCGTAAAAACTTGTTATTTGGGACGATTTCGGCATTTACTTATAGTGATGCCGATTCGTTTTTAGAGGCTATAGGAGGAGTGAAACTATTTTATGCTGGCAGACTTGAGAAATATTGGAATTATAGCACATATTGATGCCGGGAAAACGACAACTTCAGAACGTATATTATACTATACCGGATTAACTCATAAACTTGGTGAAACCCATGATGGACAAAGCGTTATGGACTTTCTCCCTTATGAAAAAGAACGGGGGATAACGGTTGCTTCGGCGGCTACCAAGTGTGTATGGAAAGGAAAATCAATTAACATCATTGACACACCCGGACATGTTGATTTTACTGCGGAAGTGGAAAGAAGTCTGCGTATTCTGGACGGAGTTGTGGTCATCTTCTGTGCCAAAGGCGGGGTAGAACCTCAATCTGAAACGGTATGGAGGCAGGCTGATAAATACCACATTCCCCGGATAGCATATATAAATAAAATGGATGCAGTCGGGGCCGACTTCTTCCGGGTAGTTGAACAGGTAAAAACCCGGCTGGGTGCTAATCCGTTAATTCTAACCATCCCTGTTTTTGATGGAGAGGTGTTTAAAGGGATTATTGATCTGGTGGGTATGAAATGTTATACTTTCGCCGGTCAATTAGGTAATGAGATCCAGGAAATTGAGATTCCCGAGGCATATCAGGATAAGGCAGAAGAATGGCACCAGGTAATGCTGGAAGCCCTGGCCGAAACCAGCGAAGAATTATTGGAAATGTATTTTAATAACGAACCTATACCAGAGGAATTACTGCTTAAAGCTATCCGTGAAAATTGTATAAATGGCAATGTAGTACCGGTATTCTGCGGTAGCTCCTACCGTAATATTGGGGTGCAGCCATTACTGGATGGGATCATTGAGTTTCTGCCGTCCCCGCTGGATGTTCCTCCTACCCGGGGAATTGACCTGAAAACTGGCGAGGATTTAGAGGTCATTCCCGATCCTGATCAACCGTTTGCTGCCCTGGTATTTAAAATTGTGGCCGATCGCCATGTAGGTAAACTGGCCTTTGCTCGTGTCTACTCAGGCACTATTAATGCAGGCAGCTATGCTTTTAATGCTACCAAGCGCAAGAAAGAGCGGATTGGTCGTCTAGTGAAAATGCATGCCAATCATCGTGAAGAAGTAAATGAGGTTCATGCAGGTGATATAGTAGCTTTGATCGGTATGAAGGATATTAATACTGGTGATACCCTTTGTGCAGAAGGACACGAAATATTATTAGAATCAATAGAATTTCCTGAACCGGTTATCCAGATAGCCATTGAACCGAAAACCCAATCCGACCAGAACAAACTGGGAGAGGCTATGGCTAAAGTTGCCTCGGAAGATCCTACCTTTAGGATTTCGTATAATAAGGAAACTGGACAGACCTTAATTGCGGGAATGGGTGAGCTTCATCTGGAAATTGTGGCCGAGCGCTTATCCAAGGAGTTTGGAGTTGATTTTAACTTGGGACAGCCTGAAGTTGCTTACAAAGAAACCATTACCACTTCGGCTGAACAAAATACTCGCTATGTCAAACAGACTGGTGGTAAAGGACAGTACGCTCATGTGGTATTGCAGCTTGAACCGGGTGAAGGCTTTGAGTTTGTAAACAGGATCGTAGGTGGTGCTATACCCCGCGAATACATTCCGGCAGTAGAGGCAGGAATAAAACAGGCCCTGACCGAGGGAGTTTTAAAAGGGTATCCGGTAGTAAATGTTAAAGCCACCTTACTAGATGGGTCTTACCATGAAGTAGACTCATCAGAAATGGCTTTTAAAACTGCAGCTATGCTGGCTACCAAGGAATGTATGAAAAAGGCGGGACCACAACTCTTAGAACCGATTATGAAGTTGGAGATTACTTCACCAGAAGAGTTTACTGGTAATATTATAAGCAATATTAATAACCGCCGGGGCAGGCTTGAATCCATGGAAATGCAGAATAACACTCAAGTGATACGCAGTTGTGTACCACTGGCAGAGCTGTTTGGCTATTCTACCGTGTTACGTTCCCTGACTCAGGGAAGAGCCGGATTTTCTATGGAATTTTCTCATTACGAAAAGCGCCACATAGCATCATAAGTTTAAAAAAGCAACCATCTTTCGGTGGTTGCTTTTTTTTTATGTGTCATAATAATCAGTTTTTATTCCAGTAATTATAAATATATATGTGCTGCTTCCGGCTACGATTATGCAGCAAAGTTAAGATTTGTGGGGATTACTGCATGTATTCAGGTTAAGGTTTGTACCAGTACCTACTAGAACATCGGTGGGGGAGTGTATCCTATTTATTAGGCTAATCGGTTTTGCGTACTAGATTATTTAAGTTCAAATGTAACGATTACATGTGAACTCACTTTTACATCTTCTGGGGGAAGGGGAACTGTTTTTTTTAAGATCATCCCATTAAAATCTTTAGTATTAAGTGGTTTCACCAGCCCCGAGGAGGAAAAGTCTTTCTCAATATCAATTATACTCCCCAGGGTACGTTCGGCAGTAGCAGCAACGATAGCTGCTTTCTCGTGACATTTATGTAGGGCCTTTTCTAGAACCAGGTTTTCCACGGTAGTAATGTTTTTAGGTTCGAAACGAATAAAATTACAATCAGCACCGCTATTAATAGCCGTATGTAAAATCTGGTCTAGCTTATCAAAATCAGAAATTATAACCAATACTTCATTCCTTATCAGGTATCCGGTCAGGACAGGGGGCAAATTACTTTCATAATTATATTGAGGATAAATACTATAATTAAGTGTATGGAGATCCATGCTGGATATTTGCTCCTTTGTTAATGCCTGTATCACCTGACGGGAAAGGCAGGTATTTTCATATTGGGCCTGGTTAAGGCTTTTATCAGTATTATTGACGACTAAAGATATGATGGCCTGATCAGGTGGCACTGAGACTTCCGCATTAGCGCTTACCACTACTACAGGGGTTAGCTCCCTGGAAGTAGTGGCCGGGGAAGCCTGGACAGGAGTATTTAATCCCCCTATAAGCCATAAAGTCATTACTAAAAACGCCACTAAATATGACATTTTAATTGCCCGAACCATTATTTCGTGACCTCCTTAATCTGAATCATAGTAGCCAATTTAGCTAATTTCTCGTAGGAAAGGTCACCTTTAAGGGTAACTGTGTAAGTTTGGCCGGATTGAACCGTAACCCAGGTGTAGCCTGGCTGGGTGGTATTATCCATATAAATCGGTGCTGTCTTTTGGGATATTGAAGTTTTTGGTGGTTCACTGGATGAAGTCACTTTTCCAGAAACGGATGCCATATAAAGCATTTTAGCTGTATCTGTGTTCGTATCATCTGGATGGACTGCGATAGTAATCACCATAGTACTGTTTTGATTATCTGCAAACTTAAAGCTAATTTCCTCCTCCTCATCAGCCATTATCTGCACAAGTTGATAAGCAGAGGGAAGATTAGCCGGATACAGATTAAGTAGACGAGATCTGGGCCCAGTAGACTGTTTATTAGCCTCTGCTACCATCCGACTAGATGCCGATCCTACTGCCTCTTTATCTGCCATGATAGCAATTGTGTTAAATGTTTTTCCCCGGGGTGAATCTAATGATGGTAGGTTAGGAGAGTGACTTTCATCCCTATTTAAATCCGGTGACTCCGAAGACAAAGCATCAGTAGTTACAGCTATAGGTGGTGCTTCTTTTTTACTATCTGTTTTGCTATCCATTGTTTCTTTAGAAGTTTCCGGCATTGATTCCCTTTCATCTGCAGGGGTAGTAAAATCTAGCAGTGCATTGCCCTTATCAGCAACACGAGTAGAATAAACATCTGTTAAACCTGGAACCATAACGAAAAAGAGCAAAATCATAACCGCAGCCACTGAACCTAGTAATATATTCTTCCAAGGGAGTTGTTTACGTCGGGTGTTCTTTATATTCAGATCAGCACACGGGTGTAAAGTCTGAATAGCCGTCATTACCCGGCCGGTAAAATTTTCTGAAAGATCCGGGATATTTGAAATATCTTGCAATATTTCATTTTCCATTCGGGTCAGCTGGTAATTATTTTTACATGTTTGGCAATGAACCATATGGGTCTCTAATTCCTTTTGCAAATGGGGGGACAGGGTGCCATTACAATAAGCATAAATATAATTATCTACCAATTGACAATTCATCACTAACACCCCTTTCCTGCCACTTTTTTTGCAGTTCCCGCCGCAAGGCTTTGCGGGCCCTGTGTACTCGTACTTCAATATTCTCCCTGGTGATGCCCAGAGTATCTGCAATTTCCTGGTTAGTCAAATCTAATTGATAACGTAAAATTAAGACGGTACGATAATTATCAGATAGCTCGCTAATTGCCGAATTTATTTCATCGGCTAATTCTTGACGCTCAAACATAAGCTGTGGGTCAGCCTTATAAAAACCAGGATATTCATGATAAGGTTTACCATAACTATCGTCAAAACTTATACTTATGACTTTCTTTTTCTTACGCAAAGCGCTAATGGTAGTATTTACTGCGATGCGATGGATCCAGGGACCAAACTTTTTCCGGCGATCAAACTGATAAAGTTTTTCATAGACCAGGATAAAAACTTCCTGGGAAATATCTTCAGCTTCCTGATACTGGCCAACCATCCGGTACACGATAGCAAAAACACTTTTTTTGTAGCGGTTAACCAGTTCCTCAAATGCTGATAAGTCACCATTTAAGGCCTGCTCAGCCAGCACTTCGTCGGTAATCACATGACCAGCTCCTCAACACTTTCCATAATATAATACGAGAAAAAACCACCTTGAGCTTACACTAAACGAAAGGAAAAGCCTACCAGTACTTTCGATTATTTCTTATCATATTCCGTTTTCAGTGATAGGATGAGTTGTAGCTATCCGAATTGGATAGTGTTTTTCTCTTCATATTATAGGATATCATAGGAAAGTAGGTAGTAATTTTTATCTTTGGATCAGACATAAAATAAAATATCGAGATAAAACACCGATGGAATTACAAAGATGGGGCTATATCTATGCGATATATACCAATACTAAGTAATAATAAGAATAATCTGTCCTTTGAAGTAAGGGGGGCTAAGGGACTAATTCTGATAGGTGTGATCGCTCTGGAGGATAGTATTAGCAGGATCTACCGATCACCGTGGTTAAGGTACCAGTATCTGCAGCCAGGTGTGTCTGCTGCCCAGGTTGATCACCTATTACCATGGTTAAGGTGCCAGGCTATTCTAGTGTTTCCGGTTAGGAAGGCAGAATTGTCATAAAAGTTATAGAATTTCACTGGAATGAAGAATGTTTATTTTTCTTATGATCTGGTATATTGAACTAGTTGATGAGCATATATGAAAAAATAATATTTGCCACTAGCTGTTACCAATAGCTGTGGGTTAAACGGTTTATCGTTACTAACTGGAGCATAGGTAGGCCCGTAAGTTTAACCAGGGTTTTCTATTCCCGTTCACCCTGAAGAACAAGCGGGCATATGCACGAAAATTACTTGCATAGGGTAAGTTATGGTGTTTATAATTGGATTATAAGATTTATGCTGGAAGGGAGTATATTATGTCGGATCAATGTAAAACTTGTCCATCGAGTGCAGGATGTAATTCCACCCCGGGTAATTGTGGGGTAGAACCGGAAAAATCCTTACTCGGGGCACTAAATGATATTCAACATGTTATTGTAGTAATGAGCGGTAAAGGTGGGGTAGGGAAATCTTCCGTCACCGGCTTAATTGCCACCACCCTGGCCAAACAGGGTAAGAAAGTAGGAATATTAGATGCTGATATAACTGGCCCTAGTCAGCCTAAAGCCTTCGGATTAGGCAAAACCGCCGGTTTAAAAGCTACCGATTATGGAATTATACCTCCTGAGACGGCGTTGGGGATAAAACTGATGTCTATAAACTTTTTCCTGCCTAATGAGGATGATCCGGTAATCTGGAGAGGACCTTTGCTGGCCGGTGCGGTTAAACAATTCTGGGAAGAAGTTGACTGGCGCGATTTGGATTACATGGTGGTGGATTTACCACCGGGAACTGGTGATGTACCTTTAACGGTAATGCAGTCACTTCCGGTTAGTGGTATTGTAATTGTATCTTCTCCTCAGGATCTGGCTTTTATGGTAGTTAAGAAAACCATCAAAATGACCCAAAAAATGAATATTCCTATCCTGGGTTTGATAGAAAACATGAGTTATGCTGTATGTAGTCATTGCCATGAAAAGCTGGAGATATTCGGCAAGACTCAGGGGGCCAAAGTAGCTGCAGATACCGATATTGATTTTCTGGGCGGCCTTCCCTGGGATGCTAGTTTCAATGCCCTGGTTGACAAAGGTAAAATAGAGGAGTACGAATCAAAAGAAATGAAAGATGTGGTAGGCAAGCTGTTAGAACGCCTTTCTTAAGGTATCGTTATATATTTAATAATGAAAGGGTACGCTACAATATGTTACTGTAAGCGTACCCTTAGTTTTTCACGATGCTAATTAAAGCTAGTGGTATATAAAGTAATTAGTTTTCAAGTACCGTATCAGGCGGAGTAATTTCGGTGATATCTTTAGCTGAGCTTACATCCGGGGCAGTAAAAGGAACATCGAAATCGCTAGATTCCATCCGGCCCTGAATTTTAATTTCCATATTTACTTTTTCAGCAGAATTTTCCGGATTAGCTATATTCATCGAAATACTACCATCCATATCAGTAAAACGGGTTAACAAGTTTTCTTTATCAATATAAAAGCTATAGAATAAATCGAATTGGGTATTTTTGAATACATCTTTCAACTCAGCCTGTCCCTGGGGCACAGCAGGCATACTTTCCAGTATCTTTTCGAATTGACCGGTAAATTTATCCTGGTCAACCAGAACATTGATCACCGCATAGTCAGTACCATCAATGGTGGTATCTTCACTAAAACTAGTTATATAACCGAACTCCTTAAACTGTTTCATAATTACGGTCGGATCCTGGCTATTGTACATTTCCATTATGGAACTAATATCTATTCCTTCCATCGGTGTACGTACCCAGCCGTTAGGAGGCATATTCATGTACATACCTTTTTCGTTTATCAAAATTTCTATTTTCATATTTTGCAACTCTGCAGGAGTATCAGGGATACCTGACATGGATAAGCCTTCTATAATGTAAAACATTAAGGGATCCTTCTGGTAGTAGGAGTCTACATCTACATCCATTTTGATTTCAGGAACCTGGGGGACATCCATACCGGATGTTTTAGTTTTAATAGATGTGGTCAGGTTACCGGTGGTCCGGTAAGTATTAAAGTCCTGTATTAATTCTGAAGATTTAGCCAGCATTTGCTCGGAGGTCAAATCCTGTTTCTGTTCCACAAACTGTATCCCGGCCGTCTGACTATCCTGCTGCCAGGTTACTGTCGCACCTAGAGCTTCAGCTATGGGGCGCAGGGGGACCATCAAGCGGTTACCGTTAACTTGTGGAGCACAAAGGAGCTTTATGTCTTTACCGTCCAGGCTTGCAATCAGATTATTAGCATTAAGTTTTAATACGTGCCCATTTTTTTGAAATTCAACCTGGTTATCACCGGTGTTTAACTTGGCTCCTAAAACCCTGCTCAAAGTAACCGAATCAACTAAAGTAGTTCCATCCTGTAATACTGGTGAGGCCAATTTAGTAATACTATTACCATTGACCTGTACATCGACTGCCATTACTGGGGTAGCCAGGAGTAAAATCATCACTAGGGTGGAAATTACTCCTATTAACTTGTTCCTCATCTTTAAACCACTCCTTTAATCTCGCTTACATTAAGCCTTAATACGGCTTTATGCGTGTTTCTACCAGTATAGCATGGAAATATAGCAAAAAATAAGGGAAAGGTTTCCATCCGGTTATAAAAGCGGGTGCAAATTCCCCTTAATTTTGTGTATAATCAACATATATTAATAATGCAAATTAAAGGGTAACAGCTAGTCCGTCGACAAGAAACGCTCGGATAGGAGGTTGGATAAATGATCACTAAACTTTTTATGGAGTTAAAAAAGCTGTTTGCTGATCTGGCTTCAGCCTTAATTATTGGTAAAAATCAGGATGCTGCCGATCTAGCCATGATACTAGCAGAGAAAAGTAAAGCGCTGGCTGAGGAACTGGGCAAATAATTATGGATTCGACAGCAGAATAAGATAAAAAACACCGCCGGGTGCGGTGTTTTTTTATCCCAATTAGGGGCGGTGCTATAAGAATTAACGAAAGGTAGCGGAAATTAAGCAAGCGTAATAGTATATAAAGCAGATTAATAAAAGATTATAACGAAGATTATGGAATTGCTTACCGGTGATTCTATTTGCACAGTAATTAGGGGTGACTTTCCATTAATTTTGTTTGACATGTTTTACAGGTACTGCCATAAAGTATTTATAACTATTCTAATTACGGGAAATGTTTATTTAACTTATTGATTTATCAGTGTTAGGGAGTTATAATACTAATTGCGGCACACAACTAGGGCCATTAGCTCAATTGGCAGAGCAGCTGACTCTTAATCAGAAGGTTACAGGTTCGATTCCTGTATGGCCCACCATAATAAAGCAAGTAACCACGGGATTTTCCGTGGTTTTGTGTTTTCTGGTGTTTTACGGGGGGGACACGGGGACAGGTACATTGTCCCACTATACACCGTTTAATCTAAGATGTTATCCCGGATTACTTTCCATTCCTGGTCAGAAACCAAACCTAGCCGCCATAGGGCGATACCTCCCAGTCCGTATTGCCTGGCGATGTTGATTTTATCGGCTATACTTGATTCTGACTCGCTAACAACGGATATGCCGAGTAAAAGCTTATTAGCAGCAACCTGGGAACTGGCAAGCTTTACTGTTTGCTCTACCTGATCATTAGGCTCTGGTCTGGGCCCATAATCATAAGCCATAATTATGATTTGATCGGCTAACCTACCTAGAGCAGCATAGTCCTAACCAGGGTAGGCTGAGTTGGGCGCATGCAAGGTCAGGGTTAATGTCTTACCGGCGGCGTGCAAAGGAGTAACCAGATCCTGCACAAAAAGGGTGAAATCCGCTCTCGCTTGTGACAAAAGCGTTTGTTATTTAAAGGAAGCATTATGGGATACCTGGCGCAGGAGGTATTAACATTGGTGAACTATTATCAGTAGCTAAACCAGTTGGCAATCATCTTACTGTTTTTATTATCTATACCTTTAATTTTAGCGCCAGCCACGGTGCTACCAGAAGCTATGGCTACCGTAAGAGAGTTAATATTGCGGCGCTTTTGGAAAAAATTAGCGGATAAATGCATAGATTGAATTCTTCTGCGGGGAACAATGGTACTTACCCGGCCCAGACTACGGGTTCGTAGCAACAGCTTATTATCCTCTAACTGCCAGCCGGTATCATTAAACTGCCAATTACCCAGCCAGGCTGCTACCGGCAGTAATAAAAAAGCCAGGTAGCCCCAGGTTAGGAATACAGTACATGAAACTGCGATAATAAAAGCAGGTATTATATTAACTAATAAGTAACGATTTTTGGACCGGACCGGTAATTTCTGCACTTCAAGAGATATAGCAAATTCAGGCACAATCTCTTTAAGAAAAGGCCCTAAATTTTTGCTGGCTATTAAGGGGAAGAGAATACTACCTTCGCCTTTTTCTCCGGTATTGCTTATACTTATAACCTGCACGCTAACCATACCCAGTGGTTGCCTCAGTATGCCTTCCACCAGCCTTATGGCCTGAATCCTTTTAATAGGAATAGTTAACTGTTGTTTTTCCAGAAAACCCTGGGTTATTTTTAAAGTATCACCGTCTCTTACCACCCGGAATCCTCCAAACTTGATAATAGTCCCCAGTAGTGATAAAAGCCAGGCGAAAAGCAGCAGGACTAAACCGGTTATAATTATCAGGCTTGCTTTACCGGTGAACAGATTCTCAGCGATAGTTTCTAGTTTACCCCAGATATTCAGGGTAGAAAATACTTCATTTAATTGTGAAAAAACTACTAGTATGGCACTGAAAATTACCCCAATACCATTAGAGGTACTGGCTAATAGTAATAATGAGCGGGTAGAAAGTTGGTAGTCAATTAAATCAGTTTCCGCAATGTTATCGTTTTTTATAAATTGTGTATTCATCTGTATCGTTTGGCGCAATTCCTCGGCTTTTTCCCGGGATAGGGCTGCCAGCACAAACTCTGCTTGGTTACCCCCTCCGGCTGTTTCCACCTGCACCTTGACCAGTCCAAACAGGCGCTGTAAGATACCAGCCGTAATCTGCACAGTTTGAATTCGTTCGAAAGGGATATATCTTTTTTTCCTTACCATAACCCCATATTCCAGGCGTAATTCCTGTCCACTTATATAAAAAACATACCGAAACCAGTAAGCAATAAAATAACCCACAAATAGAGCCAATACGACTGGTAGTGCCACTAACAACCATTTGCGGCTACCTGTATCTCCTATAAAAAGAACTAAAAGGGGCAGCAAGGACTGGACCAGTTTATATATATTGCGTACCAAAAAATCCAATATAGCCATAGGGTGTAACCGTTGAGGCTTATACATCTTCATCTACCACCCGGGCCAGTTCTGAAATACGATCTCGTAACATGGCTGCAGTAACATCATCTAGCGCTGGTATCTTGTGAGTTCCAGCGGCTGTGGAGATGGTTACAGTAGACAGTCCAAAATGCTTAAGTAGTGGTCCCTGTTCGGTATCTACATGTTGGACCCTCACCATCGGAATCAGGGTACGAGTTTTGACAAACACTCCTCGGAACAGATCGATTTCCCGGTCGGATACATCATAACGCCATGTCTTCCAGGTAATATCGGGCACAAAAAATATTGAAAAAATAGCAATTGTCAAGGATATAATCAGCAAAATAGCCGTGATCCAAGCTGGCCAATTCCATAGATGAACCCCCGCATAACAGACCCCGGGAAACAAGAATAAAAAAATTGACTTAATAATTGCCGACCAGCGCCAGTATTTAACTGCCTTCGGATCTATACGTTGTTTAGGATTTTGTCGCACTTTAACTTCCTCGCCTATGTACTCATTACTTACATTTGGTATTTCATAAATCTTAATGTAATAATAACGAAAATAATCAGCTTAAACTCTTAACTTAAAAATACCACTACAACCGGTATTTGAATATTGGAAATTGATGTTAAAAAGCTGTTATCTTACTGTGGTCAGACACTATTTAACTAAGTTTTCTAAAATGTTACCCGGATTACTTCCATATCTTGATCATCTTGATCAGAAACTAAACCTAGTCATCTTTGGGAAAACCTCTACCTATATTGCCTAGCGATGTTAATCTGGTCGGCTGTATTTGGTTCTGACTCGCTGGGAGCGGATATGCTTATGGGACGGTGAACCTGTCCTCTTGTCCCTGGATGTGCCGGTGGGACAGTGAACCTGTCCCCCTGTCCTACCTGTCTAATAGATAAAACGGACGTCGTCGAAATAGACGGTACCACGGAGGTTTTTACTTTTATCAGTTTCCACCATATAAAAGTAATCCAAGGAGACTGGCAGGGGAATATCGGCAGGAATGTCCACGTCAACGTATTTCCAGCCGACCCAGTCGATGCGGGAGGCCAGGTTTAAGGTTCTTCTATTTCCGTTTCCGTCGCAGAGATTGACACGCAACCAGGGGGCCTGTCCGTTACCATATACCCACATACCAAGCTTTTTGGGGCGTATGGTACTGGTATAACTAGCCCCTCGTTTATCCGCATTCATTATGACATTAATTGTACCATTGTATACCCTGGCCCACCTGCTATAATCATAATCCACTCTCAGACTTTGGCTGCCATGATTGACCTGATCTCTGGAGATTTGACAGCTGCCCCCGGCATAACCGGTAATGGAATAGGTATTGGTATCTAAGGTTTCATAGCTGTCGATTAACTGGGATTCTTGTCCTACCACCACATTAATCGAAACTTCTTTGTCATCTACTTTGGCCGTTACTGTACCATTTCCTTTTCCCTTTGTGGTAAAGAGCCCGTTATTATCGATGTTCCCAATTGTCGATGGAGTTACTGACCACTGGGCGGCCGAGTTAGAAATAATAATGGGGCGGCCATCTTGGGCATAAGCTACCAACTGAAATTGCTTTTGACCATTCGGTGCGACAGCCAGCATACCACTATCTGTTAAACCTAAAGAATGAATGGCATCTACTATAGTCACCGTAGCATAGCTTTGCACCGGGCCGATACCGGCATAAACCGCTTCGGTTGCCGGTCGATTCCCGGCTACGTACAGGCCCTTCTGATCAATAGTGCCGCTCACCGAATGGCCGGCAGCATTACCCAGCGGACTAATATTCCAGCGGATATCGGTTTTGGTCAAATCAGCCGGATTACCGTAGCTATCTTGTCCTCGTACCTGAAAAGCATAACTGCTATTCTTGTAAATAGTAATGTCCCTGTTAACCTTCAGTTTCTTAATATCAGAGGCCTTAGGTACGTCGGATATAAAAAGAATGGTATTGGTTACCGGGCGTTCTTTGGTGTCAGAAGGACGATTTCTTAATTGGACTTCCGTTTCACCGAATAGGCGAGAATTTATCTGTGATGATCCACCCCCATCAAGACTGACAGCGGCTACAGCCCCTAGTCCTTTCATCCTTACTGCCATTCCGGGAAGATCCATACCATAACTGTCCTGGCCTTCTCCACCTCCATCAAAGACCAGGCCAATAACCTTATGGTCCGCTGTATATCCGACTGCGGTCCTGGCTTTATCGGTAGCCTGGATAATAGCAGTTCCGCCACCCCAGTCATCCTTGCATTTTTCCAGCATTTCGGCCGCTGTTAACGCATGCCCGTTTTCAACCAGGGGCAGCCAGGCACTAACTGCCTGATCAAGGTAAAGGTTTTTCCCTGTCCGGTCTTTCAAGTTGACTGAAAATCTGATTTTATCGCCTTTTTTTATATGTTGCCTTACCCAGGAAGCTTTGACCCCCTGACTGGCTAACACCATGCCATCAGCAGGAACCGTTATGTGCTGCAAACCGGTGGCGGTATCGCTGACAGAAACTACATCGGCTTCATATTCCCGGCCAATTTGGATAGAATCATCCTCAGAGCCACTGGTAATTTTCAAAACGGTCAGTGTCCCATTCATTGCCTGTTCATCAGTAAAGCCTACAGTCGGATTATCGGTCAGCTGCGGTGTTACCAAAATCATTTGATCAGCCATTAAGGTGGTGTTGGTGCGGTTAATAATATCAATGGTTGTGGTTAAAGCTGAATGGGGATTAGGTACGCCATGTTTAGCTTCATAAGAAGCATCAACTACAGATAGTTTGGCATCCAGGGATATGTAGTCAATTAAGGGTTGGCGGTTTTTAGTAATCGCAAAGACTGGAAACCGGGATTCTGCCCACACGCTATCAGAGCTAACCAGTATCTTACCATCTTTTATCTGCAGCCCCAGAGGAATGCCATAGTCGGCCGTACCCAGGGACATGTTGTACATATCACCATTAATACCTGCCACTACGTTTTGCCCCTTTAACTGTTCACGAGCAATTTGTTTGGACAGGGTTTCCAGCTTAAGTACTTTGTCTTGAGCTTTGCCCGTAATAATTTTTACGGTGGGATCATTTAGATCGGCCGTGATGATAAATTCTCTTTCACTCCGGGGTGGAAATCCCGGATAGCTATTATATTTATGTTCCTGAAACATAATTCCCCGGGCAATCTTTTCATTGTAGATGTGTTCGACGTTAGCCTTGGCTGCTGCCTGGGCAGGCCGGTTATTAATTAACAAGCTTTGCATAATTAGGGTGATCAGCAGTAATACCAGGTATTTTTTTAAGCTACTTCGTCGTAAATAATTGGTTTTCATATTTTGCCTCCCAAGTTATAGGATTTTTTGTAAAGATATTGGGGTAAAGCTATTACATAGCTGCCATATCTTAACTCTATTCTATCTATACGTGTAAGCTGCCCTATTTCTTTCTTGGTATCCTTATCAAGGAAATTGTGATTGGGGCAAGACTACTCCTGATTAAATACTTCTTAAAAATCGAATATAAAAGCATAATCTTGCTGTGGACTACCTAAAGCAGACAAGGGTAATATAGCTAGGTGTTAAAATGGCGACCGGGATCACCTGGCGAATCGGCTGTGTTTACGAAAAATTTGATCGTCAGGGGTGATCAACAAATAATAAGCACTGGGCTGGAACTTTATCGCCCATGCCCCGTGTGGTCATCCTTTTAAGTACCCGACTGCCAATCGGTAAAGCTGAAATAAAAATAACCCGTCAATTAAAAAGATGACCGCAATTAGGCTGAGTTATTAACAATCGGGGGGAAGCCGGTTAAGCTGCCAAAATCCATATTGGGCCGGTCTTATCGCCTATCCTAAATTAAAACAGGCGACCAGTCCAAAATGCTAAACTTGATACTTGACATATCCGATGGGATTAGTATACATTATGATTATAAATCAGCCAATTTTTAAGGGCAGAGTGAGCTCAATCCACAACCTTAAAAGGGAGGTTTAAGAAATGAAAGCTATATATATGGATCATAGTGCTACTACTCCAGTCGATCCAGAAGTTTTTAATGCTATGATACCCTACTATACAGATATATATGGTAACGCATCCAGTGTTCACTCTCAGGGACAGAAGGCGGCCCGGGCGGTTGAGCATGGCCGAGAACAGGTAGCTTCGCTTATTGGTGCTTCGCCTGAAGAGATAATTTTTACTGCCGGAGGTACTGAAGCTGACAATCAGGCGATAATCACGTTTATGCAACATGAGCGTCAGAAGCAGGGCAAACATATTATTACTTCGGCTATTGAGCATCATGCGGTTTTGCATACCTGTGAATATTTATCCAAACAAGGATTTAAACTTACGGTTCTTCCTGTAAATTCTGTTGGGTTGGTTGAACCTGACATCCTCCAGGCAGCACTTCGACCAGATACTGCTCTAGTCTCGATAATGCATGCTAATAATGAAATAGGAACTATTCAGGATATTAAGACACTGGCCGCCATCAGTCATGAAGCTGGGGCTGTCTTTCATACTGATGCGGTACAAACTACGGGAAAGATTCCTGTAAACGTTAGGGATCTGGGGGTAGATTTTCTTTCTGCTTCTAGTCATAAGCTGTATGGACCGAAGGGAATAGGCTGTCTTTATGTGAAAAAGGGAGTCTATATCGGCAGCTATATGCACGGAGGAGCACATGAACGTAATTTAAGAGCTGGTACGGTTAATGTACCAGGTGTAGTAGGGTTTGGAAAAGCCGCTGAACTAGCTAAAGAGAGACTTTCCCAAAACATGCCTCACTTAAAAGACTTAGCCCAGCATTTAACCAGGGGCATTTTAGATACTATTCCCAATTCCCGCTTAACTGGGCACCCGGTGAATCGCTTGCCGGGAAGTGTTAGCGTAGTATTTGATTATGTGGAAGGAGAGTCTATTCTTCTGATGCTTGATAGCTATGGAATTATGGCCTCTAGTGGCTCGGCATGTACCTCCGGTTCCCTGGACCCTTCGCATGTTTTGTTAGCTATTGGTCTGCCTCATGAAACTGCTCACGGTTCCTTACGACTAACCATGGGCAAGGACAATAGCCGGGAGGATGTTGATTATGTTCTGGAGAAACTACCCCTGATAATCAAGAATCTGCGTACGATGTCACCACTCGGAAAGTAGAGGAGGAAAAGTATGGCATACTCACAAAAAGTAATGGAGCATTTTATGAACCCCCGCAACGTTGGCAAGATTGGATTACCTAACGGTATAGGTGAGGTAGGAAATCCTACCTGTGGGGACATAATGCATATTGAAATAGCAGTAAAAAAAAATAAAATAGAAGATATCAAATTTCAAACCTTTGGCTGCGCTGCAGCTATTGCCACTAGCAGTATGATTACCGAAATGGTTAAGGGGAAAACCCTGGAAGAAGCAGAGAAGATTACCAATAAAGCTGTAGCTGAAGCTCTGGACGGTCTGCCGCCGATTAAAATGCATTGTTCTAACCTGGCTGCCGATGCTCTGCATGAAGCCATAAAAAACTATCGGGAAGGCCGGGAAAATCCAGCCAATGTTACTAAAGACTGCTGTCAGCAGGGATCCGACTCCTGTTGTAGTAAGATTGAGGAATAATGGAGCACGGATGACAAGGGTGGGGTTTGTAGGTAGGGGAATAGTTCTGTTGTCCCCCTATCCGGAACCTCACCTTTGATTATTAACCGCAGGAAGGTGCAAGGGTCAACCGAGGCCCTTTTTTTGCGGGACTTTACTATTATATTCTCCCGGGCAGGTAGTAGACTTATGCCTATGCCTTAACAATCCCTCTGGAACGGGGGCTTTTTTAATGTTTTCTTCTCTGATCACCCATACCTAATTTTTATTCCAGGATAATAAAAAAATTAATAAGGCATATTAATATATGGTAGTAATGGTAATGATTTTTCGAACAAGAAGGGTGACTTAATTATTCCCATAAGATATAGTTATGGTAAGACAAAGTATAGATAATATATATGTTAAATAAGAAGGCTTGATATAATTTTTTGGCGAATTAAGAAGAAAGGATTAATATTTCATGTCTCTGGCGTGTTTGCAGTTTTAAGGAGGTGATAGAAAATGGCAAACTACAAAGACATAATAGCCAAATTTAGTGATAAACCAGGGGGCATAATAGAAGCTTATCATGCGCTGCAGAAGGAGTTTAATTATATACCTCCCGAAGCGGTTGAGGAGGCTGCCCGGGTGTTTAAGGTCTCGGAGGCTCAGGCGTATGGGGTGGCCACCTTTTATTCGTATCTGTCGGTCAAGCCCAGGGGGAAGTATATTATAAGGGTTTGCGAAAGTGCACCTTGTCATATTGCTGGGGCTGACGAAGTGATTAAGGCATTTGAACGTGAATTAGGAATTAAGGTGGGGGAAACAACCCCGGACGGTAAATTCACCTTTGAATTTGCTGAATGTGTGGGACAATGCGAGGGATCTGTGGTGGTTACTATAAATAGTCGTCCCTACCATGATGTTACCGTCGCCAAGGTTCCTACCCTACTGGCTGAATGCCGGTGATGGTCAAAATATACCTAAATAACCTGTTATTATACCTACCTCAATAAAAAAAGGTTATATTGACCACATTTTCTAGTGATGCTCACAGATTATTTCGAGTTAAATTGACACCAGATAACCTGTATTTATGGGTAGCTGCTGGGGAGTGAAGATATAGTAAACCTACTTGTATAAAGCACACTGATTTTTTCAAACATTTTTCTACGCTTTTGAACACATTATTCATCCTAACTACCTGATTTATTCAACTAAATATTTTTATTAGGCAGGAGTTTTCCAACTAAGAGAGCGTCCTGAAACTTTGGCGTCAAGAAGCAATTATGGAGTTCCTCCTCAATGGTTTCGGTATTGGCATAGAACCGAGCCTGCGGAACTACCAGGTAGGAAATTATATTAACCTGGGTGCTGGTAAGATGTTTAAAGATATCTGATACCGGTTCAGGTTGGGTAGAGAGATTAGAAGGGATTGTACTACAGAAAGCTTGTAGCCGACGAAAGAGAGGGGAGGTAAGTAGATGGCTGAGGAAATGCGCATTGTGTTACGCAATGCCGATAAGATCGACCCTAAGAGTATTGATGACTATATCACCTCCGGGGGCTATAGCGCATTGGAAAAAGTCCGCGATATGGCTCCAAAAGATTTGATCAATGAAGTTAAGAAATCAAATCTAAGGGGGAGAGGTGGAGCTGGTTTTAATGCTGGAATGAAGTGGTCATTTGTACCGCCAGGGGAAGTTAAATATGTGGTATGTAATCTAGATGAAGGGGAGCCAGGAACTTACAAGGACCGGATTATAGTGCAAAAGGATCCCCATACCTTATTGGAAGGCATGGCTATTTGTGCCCATGCTATTGATTCGCGTCAGGGATATATTTATTGCCGGGGTGAATACCCATATGTGGTTGAGCATCTTAATGAGGCGATTGCTCAGGCTAAGAGCCGGGGAGTACTGGGCGAATTTGACATTGAGGTACGTATGGGTGCCGGGGCTTATGTTTGCGGTGAAGAAACTGCTCTCATAGAGTCTATTGAAGGACACCGGGGTGAGCCTCGCTTTAAACCTCCGTTTCCAGGAGTTGCGGGCCTGTGGGGGAAACCTACAGTGGTTAACAATGTTGAGACTTTTGCTAATCTTCCGGAGATTATTAATAAAGGGGCCGAATGGTATAGCCAAATAGGGGCACCGGGGTACCCGGGCACTAAGGTTTTGACCTTATCCGGGGATATCGTCAATTCTGTCTGTATAGAGGTACCCACAAATACAACAGTTAGAGAAGTAGTTTACGAATTCGGTGGAGGTATACCGAATGGTAAAAAACTTAAGGCTGTACAGATCGGTGGAACATCGGGAGCTTTTATTCCAGCCTCGATGTTAGATACTCCTATTGATTTTGATTCCATGAGAAATGCCGGTTTTACCTTGGGTACCGGAGCGGTATTTGTTATGGATGAAACCAGAGATATTGTCGATATCGTTACCCGTATTAGCAAATTTTTTGAACATGAATCCTGCGGTAAATGCAACCCATGCCGGGAAGGCACCTTCCGCAATTATGAAATTATGAAAAAAATAAATGCTGGGCAAGGCTCGCTGGAGGATGTTGCCAAACTAAAGACTTTGTGTCAGGTAATGACCAGGGCTTGTTTGTGCGGTTTAGGTCAGGCAGCACCAGGGCCGATCCTTACAACCATGCAGCATTTTGATTACGAATATGGGCGCAAGCTCCTTTTATCTTAAAAGAAAGGAGGATTAACTGTGATAACCTTAACCATCAATGGCAAGGAAGTGCAGGTTCCGCGCGGTAGCACCGTGCTGGATGCCTGTAAAATACATGGAATAGAAGTACCGACCCTGTGCTATGACCAAGATTTGAGACTGGCTGGTTCCTGTAGGATGTGTCTGGTAGAGGTAAAGGGCCGTCCTTTATTTGCAGCCTCCTGTGTTGCTCCTGCTGAGCAGGGGATGGTTGTTGAGACGGAAAGCCCGGCTATCGTAGAGGCCAGAAAAGTGATTTTAGAATTACTATTAGCCCGTCACAAAATGGAGTGTCATACCTGCGAAAAGAACGGGGATTGTCGCTTACAGGATTACTGTTATAGATATGGGATTACCGAGAGCCGCTACACGGAAGGTGGTCAACCAGGGTATCCCATCACCGATGCCAATCCATTTATTGTTCGTGACTATGAAAAATGTATTATGTGTACCCGTTGTGTAAGAGCCTGTGAAGAAATAACCGTTGCCCGGGCCATTAATGTACGTAATCGTGGTCATCAGGCAAAGATAGCTACTGCTTTTGACGGTGATTTAGCTGATTCTCCCTGTGTATTTTGCGGACAATGTGTAATGGTTTGTCCGGTAGGGGCTCTTAGCAGCCGGGTTAGTGCCGGTAAGGGCAGACCCAGTGATATTGATAAAAGGGTCCTTACTACCTGTACTTACTGTGGAACTGGTTGTACATTGGAGCTCAATGTTAAAGACAACCGGGTAGTAGGGGTAACGTCAAATCGAGATGAAAACTGGAGTCCGGTCAATAAAGGGGCCTTATGTGTTAAAGGTCGTTTTGGCTGGGATTTCATTAACTCTCCTGATCGTCTGACCAGTCCTTTGATAAAAGAAAATGGCGAACTTAGAGAGGCTTCCTGGGATGAGGCCTTAGAGTTAGTAAGCCAACGGCTCCTTAATATAAAAAACACCTATGGGTCGGATAGTTTTGCATTCTTTAGTTCCGCTCGAGCTACTAACGAGGAAAACTACGTAGCTCAGAAATTTACCCGGGCGGTGATGGGTACTAATAATGTTGACCATTGTGCCCGGCTCTGACACTCCGTTACTGTCGCCGGTCTGGGGGCAGCATTTGGAAGCGGAGCAATGACTAATTCGATTAATGAACTGGAAAAAGATGCTCGCTGTATTTTTGTTATTGGTACTAATACCACGGAAAACCATCCGGTTATTGGTATGAAGATCAAAAGAAATGTGCTTTACAACGGGGGCAAATTAATCGTAGCTGATCCGCGTGAAATTGAATTATCAAAGTATGCTGATGTCTACATGCAGCATAAGCCTGGCAGTGATGTAGCCTTAATTAACGGTATGATGAATGTCATCATTAATGAGAATTTATTGGATAGTGATTTTATAGCTCAAAACACCGAAGGCTATGAAGAGATGAAACAGGTTGTTCAGAAGTATACGCCGGAGTATGCATCGGAAATTACCGGCGTGCCCGCCCAGGATATTATTAAGGCGGCTCGTCTTTTTGCTGAGTCGGAGGCCGGGTCCATTTGTTATGCAATGGGCTTAACCCAGCATAGTACTGGCACGGATAATGTAAAATCATGCTGTAATTTAGCTATGTTAACCGGTAATATGGGGCGTCCCGGTACCGGAGTTAACCCCCTTAGAGGACAGAACAATGTTCAGGGTGCCTGTGATATGGGATGTTTACCGGTAACTTATCCGGCTTACCAGAAGGTAATCGATGAAACTCCACGACTTAAGTTTGAGCAGGCATGGGGAGTTAAACTACCGGATAAAAATGGGCTAACTCTGACAGCTGTTATTAATCAGGCTTATGAAGGTAATGTTAAAGCCCTGTATGTAATGGGAGAAAACCCCATGGTTAGTGATCCCGACCTGGATCATGTAGAAGAAGCTCTGGATAAACTGGAATTTTTAGTGGTCCAAGATATCTTTCTTACCGAAACTGCTCAGAAGGCAGATGTGGTTTTCCCTTCAGCTAGCTTTGCTGAGAAAGATGGTACCTTCAGTAACACTGAGCGTCGTGTTCAAAGGGTTCGTAAAGCCATTAATCCTCCTGGAGTGGCGCAGGAGGACTGGCAGATCATTAGCAACCTGGCAACCCGCATGGGCTATCCTATGCAATATAAAAATGCCGAAGAGATTTTTGAAGAAATACGCAAGCTAACTCCATCTTATGCAGGTATGAATTATACCCGTCTGGAGGGTAAAGGTCTGGTGTGGCCGTGTCCTACGGAAGATCATCCCGGGACTTCCTACCTGCACAAGGATGGTAATTTTAGTCGCGGTAAGGGGTTATTCTCAGCGGTGGAATACAATGATCCTGCAGAGGTACCTTGTGAAGAATACCCGTTGATTTTAACTACGGGTAGGAATCTTTATCATTACCATACGGGAACAATGACCCGTAGATCTCAGGCCCTTAACCAACATGTACCGGAAAACTGGGTCGAGATTAATCCGACTATGGCTAAAAAACTTAATATTATCGATGGAGAAAAGGTTAAATTAGCTACTCGTCGGGGCAGCATTGAAGTAAAAGCCTGTATTACTGATCGTGTTGCTGATGATGTGGTATTTACCCTGTTTCACTTTAGTGAAGCTGCCGCTAATCTGCTTACTAATGCGGCAGCTTTAGATCCAGTCGCCGGTATACCTGAATATAAGGTTTGTGCCGCTCGTCTGGAAAAGCTTTAAAGAGATAAGGATCATTAATGGGGTAGGAGGCTAACTTCAAAACATCAGGATTCATTATAAAAGGGGAATGTGAAAAAATAGAAAAGGAGCGTGAACAGGTAATGAACTTTTTATCACCTGCGGAAATAGCTGCGGCTTGTTCTAAAGCCGGCACTGGTAAATCCAAACTAGCCTTTGGCCCAATGTTTGCCTTAGGTATTCTGGCAGGGGTTTATATTGGCTTTGGAGCCAATCTAGCTACCGTAGTTGGGGCCACCTGGCCGCCGGAATTAGGCGGCTTATCACAGTTTTTCTTTGGTGCAGTCTTCTCAGTAGGTCTGATGTTGGTAGTTATCGGTGGAGCAGAACTTTTTACCGGGAACAATATGTTTTTACCAATTTCCTGTCTAAATGGTGAAGCAACCTGGGGGGGGCTGCTTTACAATTGGGTAGTCGTTTTTATCGCTAACTTTGTAGGTTCTTTACTGTTGGTATACATAGTGTTCATGGGTCTTTACTATGTGGGCGCTACGGATACTGCAGGTAATGTGACAGCTTTAAGTGCTACCGGTACTAAGGCGGTTGCAATTGCTAAAGGGAAACTTAGTCTGGACTGGTCCCAGGCCTTTTTCCGCGGTATTGGTTGTAACTGGCTAGTTTGTATGGCGGTATGGCTGGCCATGGCTTCCAAAGATGTTGTAAGTAAAATATTTTCCTGTTTCTTCCCCATTATGGCTTTCGTAACCAGTGGATTTGAGCACTGTGTGGCGAATATGTACTTTATACCAATGGGTATTAGTGTAGCTCAGTCTGCTCCGGGAGCAGTAGCTCAGCAATTTGCTATGACTCCGGAAGCGGTTACTGGACTATTTACCTACAGTGGCTTTATTATGAATAACTTGATTCCGGTTACTCTGGGTAATATCGTTGGTGGTGGCGTATTTGTAGCAGGTTTCTATTATTTTGCTTATCTAAGACCGGCTAAAAAACAAAAGGTTAGTGCTTCAGGTAAAGCTGCACAGGCTTAGGTTTAAATTAGCCTCCTAACCCGGCCGGAACTATCTAAAAATAGATAGTTCCGGCTTTTTTACTTCTATCCGGCATGAGTGTTGACTACATGGTGAAAATCCCCAATGGTGAAGGTAGCTATATAATCCCTTATTAGGATGCTTTTTAAAGAATGTTTTTTCATGATATTATGGGTGGAATCAAAGTTTTGGTGACAATAAAAACTAATTTGGATTAGTTTCGTATTTGGGGTGAATAATAGTAAGCGAAGGCTGATTGTGGTATATTAACCATAAAAATGAGTAGCAAGGAGGAGGCCTGATGAGCATGATGAAGAAAGCCCTATACTTGGGATTGGGAATATTCAGTGTGACCCGTGAACGGGCGGAAAAAATGGTATCCGAATTAGTGGAGAAAGGCGAAATGACTCGTGATGAAGCTAAACAGGTTATTGATGATATGGTAACCCGGGGCGAAGAGGAAAAAGAGGGGATGCGGAAAATGGTCCAGGAGGAAGTGGACAAACTTAAAAAAGAGCTACCCTTAGTTAGCCGCGGGGAATTGGAGGCCTTACAGGTCCGAATTGAAGCACTGGAACAAAAAATTGGGCAAGAATAATTTTTTTAATATGGCTGCCGGGATATCCCCGGCAGTATTTCTGGTGGAGGAATTAAGGTGGTAATTAGAACTGGTTTAAGTCATATTAACCATCTGCCCCGCTATCGGGAGGTAGCCAATGTTTTAATTAAACATGGCTTTGGTTTTATATTTGATCGTTTTACCCTAATCCGCTTAAAGCGTAATGATGCATCTAACCGGATTCCTAAGGATTGGCGGGCTCCTAATATAGCCCGACGCTTAAGACTTGCTTTTGAAGAATTGGGCCCTACCTTTGTAAAACTGGGACAACTACTTAGTGTTAGACCAGATATATTAGGTGCGTCCTTTGTAAAAGAATTGGAGAAGCTGCAAAATGATGTACCTGCTTTCCCTTATTCTGAAGTAGTACGGATTTTTCAAGAAGAGGGATTAGATCTGGACGAATTTGCATATTTCTGCGAAAATCCTATTGCAGCAGCATCCATGGCCCAGGTTCACGAAGCAGTCCTAACCACGGGGGAAAAAGTAGTAGTTAAAGTACAACGCCCTGGAATAGACCGAACTGTAGAGATTGACCTGGAGATTCTTTATGAACTGAGTCGTATGCTGGAGAAAAGGACTAGTTGGGGGCGCTTGTATAAGGTTAGTGAAATCGTGGACGAGCTGGGGGAAGCATTACGAAACGAATTAGATTTTCAAAGAGAAGCCCGTAATGCGGATACTTTTTATCGTAATTTTAAGAATAACCCCGATGTTATAATACCACGGGTTTACTGGGCCGAATCTTCCCGCCGTATTTTGACCTTGGAATATGTAAGTGGCATTAAGATATCTGATTTTATTAATCTTAAAAAAGAAGACTTCAATACTAAGCGTATTGCCAGTAATTTAATTGATGCTCTTTTTAAACAGATTTATGATTACGGTTTTTTCCATGCCGACCCTCATCCTGGCAATATAGCCATAACCAGCGGGGAAAAAATCATATTTTATGATTTTGGACAGGTGGGAATTGTGGATGATCTGCTCAAGGAAAGGTGTATGAACCTACTTATTGGTATGATGCGTTATGATACCAATAGCGTAACCAGATCGCTACTAGACCTGGGAATTGGCAGCCAATATGTAAACCGGGAAGAGTTTCGCCGTGATGTGGCTCGTTTGCAGCAAAAGTATTATGGACTGCCCCTGTCAGAAATTAATGTAGGGGAAGCTTTATCAGAATTAATAGAATTGTCGGTCAAATATCAAATGCGGTTACCGGCTGAACTATCTTTGATGGTGAAAATGATGATGACCGTGGAAAATATCGTCTCGCAACTAGATCCCCAACTAAGTATTGTAGACATGGCTGAGCCTTATGGTCGTAAACTATTACTAAAAAGGCTGGCTCCCGAACGATTAGCAGATAACTTGCGTGATATGGTGCTTGATTATGCTAGTGTAGCCCGTTCGGTTCCTCGCGAAATAGACAGTATTTTAAAAATGCTGGAGGAAGGTGAGTTAAAAATCAGGATGGAGCATGCCAACCTGCACCGTCTTTCTTCTCGTTTGGATATCATGTCTAATCGCTTATCAGTAGCCATCATTCTGGCCAGTATTATTATTGGCACCTCCCTGGTGGTAGATAAAGCAGCCAGTGGGATTCTAAACCGTATACCTTTAGTTGAGGTTGGCTTTTTAATAGCACTTATACTGGGATTATTTTTAGTCTACTCGATAATACGCAGTGGCAGATATTAGACCTGGTATAAACCCCTTTTCCCTTCAATATATATAATACAAGACCTTTTAAGGGGGGGAAGATAGGGTGAAAAAAGCCCTTGGGGGATTAGTATTATTAATAACAATTATTTCATTACTAGCAGTACCAGCTACAGCGGCAGAAAAAACTCAACCGGCGGAGGAGGAATCATTAAAACTGCCCCAGCATATTTTTGTTATCAGTGTGGATGGACTCAACTACGAAGGTTTTGTTAGTTCATTAACGACTAATATGGATCATATGGCTAGTGAAGGGGTTATCGATAAAAAGGCTTATGCTTTCAAAGTTAATTCAGTAGAAGCAGCGGAAGCGTCACTACTTACCGGCACCTTCCCCGAAGAACATAAATTTATTACCCGCGGCGATAAAGTAGCAGTGGAATCAGTTCTGGATGTGATGCGTAAACAGGGAAAAAAGGTTATGGTAGTAGATGGCTCGGGGGGACGTTTAGAGGCTCTTATAAATGTTCCTCAAAGCTATATTAAATTGGAATCTAAGGCTAGTGATCGGGAGGTATTTCAAACTACCATAGAAAGTTTTAAAAAAGATAAACCTTTTTTTACCTACATATATATAGATGATTGTATGCAGGCTTTGTTATCGTTAAACGAAAAAACCTTTTATAGTAGTATCAGCCGTCTTGATGAACAATTAGGCAATTTTGTAAATTTTTTACGGAGAGAAGGTCTTTATTATGAATCAATGCTTGTAGTTACCTCCTCAAGGAGTTCTTCTCCCAGTAATGCAGTGCCTTTAATTATTCACGGTCCAGGTATAAAAATGAACTTGCCAATTAAAAATACCATGCTAATTGATTTAGTGCCTACGATCGCCTATACGTCAGGAATCCCGACACCATATAACGCGCGGGGAATTCCTATTTATGATGCCTGTAAAGTCCCTACCCGCGACCAGGTTTATACCCTGACTAAATGGGTTAAGGATTTACAAAGTGATCGGATTAATACTTGGAACCGTTATTATGAGACTCAAGATGAACTATATCGCACCATAAGGCAGCTGACTGCTATTAAAGAAGAAAGACAGAGTATTTTTAATTTCGCCGGGCAAAAAGAAGAAACCATCCTGGTTTTGAAGTCGCGGATTAACAAAGAGCGGACAATTTTTCTGGGGGTTTTCGCGGTTATGTTATTAGGATATGTGGCTGAATACCAGTTACTTAAAAAGAAATTCCTGCTCTTTAAATAATACCTTGACGGTTAGCCAGCCTAATGATAGTATAGTCTAATAATTGATATATTAACACGATGAGCAGATAAGTAGTTGGCTTGGTTGCTTACAGAGAGCCGGGGTAGCTGGAAACCGGTAGTAAAAGGCCAATGAAAGCCGCCTGTGAGTGCTGATGAAACACCCGGTAAGGGTGCCAGGTCAGACGGATGGTCTACCGTTAAAGGACTTTTTAAGCTGGGCCCGAGCCAATTAGGGTGGTACCGCGGGAGAACAACTCTCGTCCCTTGAGGATGAGGGTTTTTTTTTATTCTTATATGTACGTACAAGTGGAATAGTAAAATTTTAGTGATATTAACAGATACTTAATTTAAGGAGGCTGGGATATTTGGAATTGAGGAAAAAGATCCTTAACCTTATTGAGCATGATGCCAAGTTAAGTACCAAAACTATGGCAGTAATCCTTGATGAGGATGAGGAGAAGATAGCAGCCACTATCAAGAAGATGGAAAAGGAAAAAGTAATTCTGGGATACAATACGGTAACTAACTGGGAAAAGATGGGAGATGACGGTGTCACTGCCATGATTGATGTTAAAGTAGTTCCAGAAAGAGAAGTTGGGTTTAACCGGGTAGCGGAGCGCATCTGTCGTTTTCCAGAAGTCAGGTGTGTTTACCTGATGAGTGGAACTTACGACCTGTCGGTAGTGGTTGAAGGAGATACTATGAAAGACGTGGCCTGGTTTGTTTCTCATAAGCTTTCGACCCTGGAACAGGTACAGAGCACTACTACTCATTTTATTCTCAAACGCTATAAACAGGATAATTTTATATTTGAAGAACCCCATGAAGATAAAAGGTTGGTGGTTAGTCCGTGAACGATATGAACTGTTATTTATCAGACATAGTAAAATCTATACCCCCGTCAGGGATTCGTAAGTTTTTCGACCTGGTTTCCCAGACCGAGGGAGTAATATCTCTGGGCGTAGGTGAGCCTGATTATGTAACTCCCTGGCATATCAGGGAAGAATGTTTTTATTCCCTGGAACAAGGGTATACCATGTATACTTCTAATGCCGGCTTACCGGAACTGAGGGAAGAAATAGCTCTTTATGAAAAACGAAAGATCGGAGTAGAGTATGCTCCTGTTAGTGAAATATTAGTTACGGTTGGAGTAAGTGAGGCTTTGGATCTGGCTTTAAGGGTGTTGCTTGAACCGGGAGATGAGGTTCTAATCCCGGAACCATCATTTGTAGCCTATGCTCCTGGAACTGCTTTAGCATATGGTAAAGCAGTAGCGGTGCCTACTTATGATGAGGATGAATATCGTCTCCGGCCTGACGTTCTGGAGCAGCATATTACTGCGCGCAGTAAGGTACTTATTCTACCTTACCCGAATAATCCCACCGGGGGAATCATGACCAGGGAAGATCTACTGGCTCTGGTCCCTATAATACAGAAACACGATTTGCTGGTTATATCCGACGAAATTTATTCGGAGTTAACCTACCAGGGCGAACATAGTTCCATTGCTTCTTTATCAGGGATGCGGGACCGTACTCTAGTACTGAATGGTTTTTCTAAAGCTTATGCTATGACTGGGTGGAGAGTTGGGTATGCCTGTGGACATAAAGATATTATAGGGGCCATGACCAAAGTGCATCAATACACCATTATGTGTGCCCCTATTATGGGACAAAAGGCAGCTGTAGAGGCCCTGCGTCATGGAGAAGTTGAGATGCGAAAAATGGTAGAAGATTACAATAACCGCCGTAAAATTATCCTGTCTGGATTGCGGGAAATAGGTATGGAATGTTTTGAGCCTAAAGGGGCATTTTACTGTTTTCCTTCTGTTAAGATTTCTGGAATGAACAGTGAAGAATTTTGTGAGCGATTACTTAAGGAAGAACTGGTAGCAGTAGTACCAGGTAATGCCTTTGGTTCTAATGGTGAGGGTTTTATCCGCTGCTGTTATGCAGCCAGCATAAGCAACATCGAAGAGGCCCTGGAACGTATGGGAAATTTTATTCTTCGACACAGAAATCGATAAAAAAACGGATAGGCATGATCCATATTGCTGAATCATAGCGAATAGTCCTGAATTCCCCGGTAATTATACGATAATTAACGGCAGGAAAATTCCTGGTAAAGTGGAAACCTCCTTTAGTAGCGGTCTAAAGGAGGTTTTACTATGTTAGGAGACATTAGTGCCAGCGAGATCGAATTAATAAATTCCTATCAGATACTGGGCCCTGGATTCCAGCGGGAGTTAAAAGAATATACACGTTATTTGTTGACTAGGCAATATCGCCGTGAGTCAATGGTAGCGGTTTTCCATAACCGCCTTATTAATAATTTATTTCATAGCCTAATCTATATGGTAGAAAAGGATGATTTCGATTTTCAACAAGTTCGTCGGCGGGTGATGCAGATAAAAGAATTGTATTATGGAATATTTGAACAGGTGCATACCCGCTATAGTGAATTAGTAGAAGATTTGGATAGTAATGAAATAGTTAGAGAATTCGGGCGTAATTCTTTTGAAAATCTGGAGAGGGCCTTAAAGAGTTCTAATCATAATCTTATACGTATGGAGGTAATTGAATTTTACCAGGAGTTTGGTAAACTGGCTAAAAAAAAGGACGCGCGCCAGATTGTTGCGGTATAATTGTAAGTAAACGTAATGTACACGTAGGGGAGGAAAATAAACTATGATAATAAGATTCCTGGGCGCAGCGAAAACGGTTACTGGATCTTTCCATGTAATAGAATCAGAACCGGGTTGTTTTGCGGTTGATTGTGGTTTGTTTCAAGAGAGCAAAGCCATAAAAGAGCGCAACTATAAGGAGTTTCCCATCGACCCGAGTTCGATTGATTTTGTAATATTAAGCCATGCACATATTGATCATATCGGTTTGATTCCTAAACTTTGTAAACATGGATTTAAAGGTCCGATTTATTGCAGTCATGCTACCCAGGAGTTGGCGAGTGTACTGCTTCCTGATTCCGGACATATCCAGGAATCAGAGATAGAAAGGAAGAATCGCAAGCTGAAAAGGGCCGGAAAAGTGCTCTTAGAACCGATTTACACCGTAGAGGATGCTGAAAAATGTCTGAGCCAGTTTCGTTCTCTAAATATGGATGAAACTTTTGAAATTGTTCCCGGTATTCAATTGCGTCTCCGGGATGCCGGTCATATTTTAGGATCCTGTATCCTCGAACTATGGATAAATGAAAATGATAAAACATCGAAATTGGTATACAGTGGTGACTTGGGTAATAGTAATCAGCCTATTATCAAGGATCCCAGCATTATTGAAAATACCGATTACCTGATGGTGGAATCTACTTATGGAAATCGCTTTCATAAAGGCATATTCCGGCGTCTAGAAACGCTAGAAGAAGTTATCAATTACACTATGGACAAAGGTGGTAATTTAGTTATTCCTGCCTTTGCAGTAGAAAGAACCCAGGACCTTTTATATGATCTTAATCGGCTTTATATGGCGGGAAAATTAGATCCAACTATTGATATTTATATTGATAGCCCCCTAGCGATTGCGGCTACTCAAATATTTGGCGAATTTTTGGAGTATTATGACCATACTACCCGGCAGATGGTAGCTTCGGGGAATCATCCCTTTAAACTACCTAATTTGAAATATTCTAAAACTCAGGAAGAGTCCATGGAACTAAATAAGGTAAAGGGAAATACTATTATTATTTCTGCTAGTGGTATGTGTGATGCGGGTAGGATTAAACACCATTTGAAACATAATTTATGGAGACCGGAAAGTACAGTATTATTTGTGGGCTACCAGGCTAACGGAACCCTGGGTCGACGGATCCTGGATGGTGAAAAACTGGTGACTATACATGGCGAATCAGTAGTAGTTAAAGCTGATATCCGTAGTATTGAATCCTATTCAGCCCATGCTGACCGGGCCGGTTTGGTAGACTGGATTAAGAAGTTTGTCGTACCACCGAAAGGTATCTTTTTAGTACACGGTGAGGAAGAGGCGCAACAGGACCTGGCTGATTATATCCAGGAAGAAATGCGTATACCCGTGTTTATCCCGGACTGGATGGATGAATTTGAATTGAAACCGTCGGAGAGAGTTCAGTCTGCTACTCCGCTAACAGGAGATAACATGAGTAAAGCCTTGTTAGCGGAACAGATGTACTTACAGTTAAGGCTAAAAGTTAACGATATGTTCCGGGAAAAGTGGGTAGCATCGGAGTACGATCAGATTATAGACAAGATAACCCAGGTTAATACGTTGTTTAAACACGATACGGATAATAAATAACTTAGGTCTGCTATTGTCCGGAAAGCCATTAGTTTAGGAAAATACTGCCAAGGCAATCAGTCAAGTAGGGAATTGATTCAATTAGTTTGTGTTTAACTCTTTATTTCGCTTTTATGATCGTATTGTTAGATATTGTTGGCTAAAACTAGAAGCTGCATTTCTTGAGAAGTACTGAACCAAGGTGATATAATTTCTGTACTTCGGGTTATGGGGGCAAGATACAAAATGCACGGAAAAGCAGCTATATTAGAAATAATGCGCTGGGGTAGTTCCAATGTTCCCGGCGCACTATTTTACTACGGACAAGAGCTTGATCTGAATATGGAGGATATCGGCGTTTTAGCGGCAATTTTTTATACCCTGGAACGTACTAAACCCCTTTTTCAGACCGGAGTTAGTGCCGGACAGGTACTGCAGCTTTGTCCTATTATGACCAAACAAAAGCTTTCCCGCCGAATTAGTCGGCTTAAAAAGCTAGAAATAATAAGTGTGGAAGATAAACCGGGCGGGTTTGCTAGTAAGAATATTAGCCTGGAACCGCTGTTCCAAAAACTAGAGGCCTTAATAGGCCGGGATCATATCGAAATATCTCATACTCATAAGGATTACCAACCAAAGGACGAGCCTACGGAGCAGATTTTGGAGGAGTATCGTAATCGTATCCAACAGCTGGAACTGGAATTGGAAGAGGAGAAAAAAAGACAGTTACCAGATATGCTGGCTTGTTCAGATAGTAATTTTAAAACGGTAGCTGATTTTATCTCTGAAAAAACAGGTAATCTCATGAGTGTAAAAATGGCGACCGAGTTAAAACGTTGGCTTAATGATATGGCATTTACTCCTCAGTTCTTGCTTATGATGTTGGAATTGTGTTTTGAACGAAACATACATAATCCTCGCGATATTACTAGCATAGCTCGCGATCTAAAAGAATATTCCATCAATACGGTGGAAGGTTTAAATATGTACTTTAGCAAGTGTGTAGATGCCGATAAAATCTTTAGTATGCGCCGTAAAAAGTTTGATCCGGATATTGCTGAGTTTGGTAGCTTTACCGGGATAGACATGAATGCTGAAGCACGTAAGAATGTTTATTACAAGTGGCGTTATGATTGGGGTTTCACCCATACTATGATCATGAAGGCTGGGCAAATCATGTGCCAGCGTACGAAAAACGGTGGACTGGAGTATGTTGATAGCGTGCTTTATAACTGGATGAGCAAAGAAATTCGTAGTCCTGAAGATGCCGAGCAGGAAATTAAAGATTTTAAAGCTCGCAAGCAATCAGAAAAGAACTCATCCGGTGGGAAAAAGTCCCATAAGAGAAGCGAAAATGAATATGAGATATATGTGGCTCCTTCTAGTATAGAAGAACTGAAAAGTAATCTTTAAAAAATACCAACATTAAAATATAAGGTATAATAATAATCGGGATTTTATATCCCGATTTTATTATGGACGGTGATCAAGGTGAATTACCCCCTTCAGCAAATAGATGATAATATACTTTTTGACCTGGAGAGTGAGCGACGGGTACTTTCAGCTATGCTTCATTCAGAGGAGGCTTGTGTGGAAGCCTATCATACCCTGGTGGTTTCCGATTTTTATTCTCCTAAGCATGCTACTATTTACGAATTAACCTGTAGCTTATTTGAGAGGGAAATTAGGCCTACTTATGTGGAACTTTTAAAGGAAGGGCATAACCTTGGTGTATTTACTAATCCGCGTGATATTGATGAGCTTCAGTATATAGCTGAGCATTATATTGACGATGAAAACATTAAGTATTGGATAAAAAAAGTAAAAGATAAATCGCGTCTACGTAGATTTGAGTCTTTTTTGCGTAAAGGCTACCAACTGCTTAAGGAAAAAACTGATCTGGAAGCTGATCAGATTCTTATGGAGGCGGAAGAGGAGTTAACTAATCTTACCGCCTTAGATCATGATGACCGTATAGATACACCGGAAGATGTGGCTAATCTAGGTTACGATGAGGTGGAAAAGCGGTTTATCCGTTTTAAAGAGATCCGCGAGCAGCACAAGGGTGTTCTGCCCTTAGAGGGTTTACCTACCGGTTTTGACACCCTCAATCATATTACTCTAGGGTATAAACCAGGAGATCTGGTTATCCTGGGAGCGCAAACCGGACATGGTAAAACTGCCTTTGCTCTCCACACGGCTAAAGCAGTAGCTGTGGAAGGGCAGAGGACTGTAGTGTATCTTAATACGGAAATGAGCCGGGTACAGATCGCATTAAGGTGGGGATCAATTTTATCCGGTATCGAACATGAACGTATTCGCAGTGGAGATATTAATGAAACGGAATTATCAGTTATTTTAAGGGGATACTCACGCCTGCGGGAAAGCGGCTTTTACTCCTACCCTTGTCCCAACCTGACTCCTGAGAAGACTATATCAGTAGCTCGAAAATTCAAAACCCAAAAGAATATTGATATGATGGTAGTTGACTACGTGGGGAGAATGGATAAGCTGGATCCCCGTCTGCAGGAATGGCAAATGCTCGAACAGATTGTAAAGGCATTGAAAACTTTAGCTCAAAATCTTAAAATAGTGGTTATGTGTCTAGTACAGTTAAATCCGGATGGCAGTCTTCAAGGGGCTAAGCGCATGAAAAACGAATCTGACCTGATGTTAAAGTTAAGTCCCATACCTCGTGAAGAACTGGAAGAAAATGAGGAATTAAAAAAATATCTTAATCCCAATTATTATATTTATATTGATAAAAACCGGGATGGTCGTAGTGGAGTCCGTATTCCCATTACTTTTGATCTGCAGCGTCAGATCATGCAAGATGCAGAAAGGATTGCACTCTGATGATAAGGGATGATCGGCGTACCAAGAAGGTTTACGATGAGACTGCTACCCTGATTACCCGGTTAGGCATAACCCATCAACTTGAACCTCGGGAAATGGAGTTTTTACTTAATCTACTGGACGAAGTGATTGTAAAACGGGATAACCCTACCCTGGTAAGGTTATTAAAAAAATGGACTATGCAAAAGGATATTCCCCCGGAGACCGATGAGATTATTCGGGCAACGGTGCTAGCAACGGATTGGAACGACCCGGACTCAGTAATGTCCAGTGCGGAATTGATTAGAGATCTTTTAGCTAGCCGCTAAGGACAAAAAATCGGTTAGGAGGTAGTTTAATTTTGGGTAACTATTGGATTTATGAAAACCACACCGAAGGATATGAGGTTCGCTGGAAACTCAAGTCAATTCTCCACGAGGAGAAAACTGCTTTTCAAAAACTAGCAGTAGTGGATACGCTTGAATGGGGGAAAGCCCTCATACTAGATGGAGCACTTCAGATTGCGGAAAAGGATGAGTTTATCTATCATGAAATGATCGTGCATGTACCTATATATGCCCATCCCCATCCGGAAAGGGTGCTGATTATTGGTGGTGGTGATGGTGGAACCCTGCGTGAAGTGGTAAGACACGCAACTGTTAAAAAAATAGATATGGTGGAAATTGACGAGCGGGTAGTGAAAGTAAGCCAGCAGTATTTTCCTAAAGTAGCCAGCGCTTTTAATGATCCCCGGTTAAATCTTCATATAGGTGATGGTATTAAATATGTGGCCGAAACTACCCAAGAATATGACCTGGTTATAGTTGATAGTTCTGATCCAGTAGGACCGGCAGTACAACTTTTTAGTCGTGATTTTTATCAAAGCATATACTCGATTTTGGCAGAGGATGGTATGGTAACTGTACAATCAGAATCACCCATTTTTTTCGAGGAAGCTTTTCGCAGTGTGCATAAAAATATGGGGGCAGTATTTCCCAGGGTAAATATTTATTTAGCCAGTATCCCCACTTATGTAAGCGGACCGTGGACATTTACTATAGGGAGCAAAAAACATAATCCGGTGAAAATACAGGGTGACAGGACATGCTTATCTGGTTTAAAATATTATAATGAGAGTGTACATGAAGCAGCATTCTCTTTACCCCAGTTTATCAGGAGTATGGTAGGATAGTACGGTAGATAGGCTAGGGAGATACAAGGTTTAAGGTGAGCCAAATTTACTAAAGAATCTTAAATGTTGGACGGGAGGACGGTAGAATGTTATTTAAATGGGTTATGGTGTTTGGCTTTGTGTGTTTGATACTGGGATTAAGCCTGTATACGAGAACCAAAACTAACACTATTGATGACTTTGTAGTAGGGAACCGCTCAGTGGGTCCCTGGATGTCAGCTTTTTCTTTTGGGACTACTTACTTTTCTGCAGTTCTGATCATAGGATTTGCTGGAAAAGTTGGCTGGGGTTACGGTTTATCTGCCGTATGGATTGCGATAGGTAATGCCCTTATAGGAACATTTCTGGCCTGGAAGATAATGGGCTCCCGTACCCGGGAACTCAGCGGTCGGTTGAATGTGCTCACTATGCCTTCATTTCTTGAAGCCCGTTATGATTCCCCTAATATGCGTATTTTTGCCAGTCTGATTATATTTATATTCTTTATACCCTACTCAGCTTCAGTTTTTATGGGATTAAGCTATCTTTTTGAGCAGATTTTTTCCATTCCTTATGTATGGGCCCTAATTTTTATGACCCTGCTTACCGGACTATATCTGGTGCTGGGGGGATATAAAGCGGTAGCTTTAATTGATTTTATGCTGGGAATTATCATGTTAGCGGGCATAATATTAATGGTAAAGTATGTGGTCGGCAATGATGCTGTAGGAGGTATACTTAAAGGATACCAGTCTTTAAAAGCTATCGATCCTGGTTTGGTAAGCCCGGTAGGGCCTCCTGGATGGGTAGGAATTATTTCGCTGGTGCTGTTAACAAGTCTGGGTACCTGGGGAATGCCCCAGATGATTCAAAAATTCTACGGTATTAAAAACCAGCAGGTTATTCCCCGGGCTACAATTGTCTCTACCATATTTTCCTTGGTGATCACCGGAGGGGCTTATTATGTAGGCTCATTAAGCCACTTGTTCTTTAAATCTTTACCTGTCTATGGAGGAAAGCCTAGTCCGGATTTACTGATGCCTAACATTATTAATCAGGCTTTGCCGGAATTAGTAGCGGTACTGATACTCTTATTAGTATTATCGGCTTCAATGTCAACTCTGTCTGGATTAGTACTAGTTTCCAGCTCATCAGTAGCTATAGACCTGGTTAAAGGAGCTATAAACCCGGATCTAGATGAGAAGAAAACCATGCTATTGGTAAGGGTGTTGTGTGTGGTTTTTGTAGGATTATCATTATGGCTAGCCTTAAATCCGCCAGGAATAATCTTAACACTGATGGCCTTGTCATGGGGTACGGTAGCAGGAGCATTCCTGGCTCCTTATCTGTATGGTCTTTATGGCAAAAGAACTACCCGAGCTGGGGCTTGGGCCGGCATGATTACGGGTCTTTTCATATCCCTGGGCGGTTATTTTATTATTGCTACTGCACCAGATTTCATAAGCCCAGGTATTATAAGGACCCTGCAGGCTTGGGGATCACCGTTTTTTGGAACCTTAGCCATGATCGTACCATTAATGGTGGTTCCTTTGGTGAGTTGGTTAACACCGGAGTATTCTCCAGAACATCTAGGTAAAGTCTTTGGTAAAAAAGAACTGGCCACCGAAAATGCCTAATTGTGAAATACCTGGTATTAACGACCTCATACGTGATAAATGGGCCAGTTCGTTTGCTTCCTAAAACGAACTGCCCTTTCTCATTTACCGGATAATATTTATATGGGAACGGTTTATTTTCTGCCAGCTTGTGAGCGGTGGGTGGGTCTCACTTTCAAAACGACCTATTGATCCTTTATTAAAAGGAATAAAATAAATAGATGAAAACATATTAAGGAGGATTATTTATGGGTGATTTTGTGCAGGATAAGGCCAGGCCTGAGATTTTTAAACTTAAAGCATATGTACCTGGTAAGCCCATCGAGGAAGTTAAACGGGAACTGGGTATTGATGATGTAATTAAGCTGGCTTCCAATGAAAATCCCTTAGGGGCTTCTCCTCTGGGGAAAAAGGCAGTTGAGAAAGCATTAAATGATCTGCACATTTATCCGGACAGTAATTGCTATTATCTGAAAAACAAAATATCAAAACTTACTGGAATTGATCAGCAAGGTATTCTGGTCGGCAATGGATCAGATGAGCTATTAAAATTGTTGGCGGAGACTTTTTTGAGTCCGGGTGATGAAGTAATATATGCCGAACCTTCTTTTATGGAATATGAATTCACTGCCCGTATTATGGGGGCAGATTGCGTAGCTGTACCACTAGATGCATCGTTTAAGCATGATTTACCAGCCATGCAAAAGGCTATTACTGGTAAGACGAAAATTATTTATCTTTGCAATCCTAATAACCCCACCGGATCAATCGTAGGCAGTGAAGAAATAGACCAATTCATGGCGGCAGTTCCGGAAGATGTTTTGGTGGTGTTTGATGAGGCCTATTATGAATATGTTGAAAGTTCAGAATATGTTAGCGGAACTAAATATTTAAGTCAGGGTCGGAATGTAGTAGTAATGCGGACCTTCTCGAAGATTTATGGGCTGGCCGCACTTCGGGTAGGCTATGCTCTGACTACCCCTGAGATTGCTCAGGCGGTTGAGCGGGTCACCGAACCTTTTAATGTCAACCACCTAGCCCAGGTAGCAGCAACTGCTGCCCTGGATGATACAAACCATGTGAACGAAAGCCGGAAAACCAACCAGGAAGGTAAGCAATACCTTTATTGTGAATTTGAAAAACTAGTCTTGAAATATGTTCCTACTGAGGCTAATTTCATTTTTGTAGATACCGGAAAAGAATGCCGCGGAGTTTTTCAGGCCTTATTGGAGAAAGGTGTTATTGTTCGTACCGGTGATATTTTTGGTTATCCGACATTTATTCGGGTTACTATTGGAAATAAGGAGGAAAATGAGCGTTTTGTTAGAAGTTTAATAGAAGTACTCAAATAATAATTTGGAGTAGCTCTATGATCTTAAAAAAATTATATAGCGATGCAGACGTAAAGCAGGAATTGGTACAAGCATTTGTTGAATTATTTTCTCATTTGGAGGATGCTCCGATTTTTATCTGTATAGGATCAGACCGTCATATCCTGGATTGCTTTGGGCCTCTAGTGGGAACCATGATTAAAGAGGTGGCTCCCCATCTGGAGGTATACGGAACCCTGGAAGATCCTATTCATGCTCGTAATTTGGTTACAAAAATTGCTTTGATTAAGAGGCAACATCCGGGCCGATTGGAAATTGCTATCGATGCGTCAGTAGGCATGGAAGCTGACATTGGCGCTATAAAGCTGCGCCGTGGCTTACTGGTACCGGGTAAAGCATTAGCCAAACGGCTGCCAGCCATAGGAAATCTGTCCCTGGTAGGGATAGTTGGATCCCGGCTGGACCACCGTAGTATGCGGGCTATAAATGCCGGTAGTCTTAGCCATGTATATGCTATGGCTCGGGTAGTTTGTGATGCAGTTTATGAATGGGATGGTCTGGGTAAAAATAATAACCAGCTACTTTAGCGTTTACAGGCTGTATAATTGTATGGTATCATCGTGCTAAATAATTATAATGAGTGTAACATTGGTTGCGTTGGGGTCTAGACCTCTCCTCCCTTGCGGACGAGAGGTTTCTTACTATTAATGAGCTCAAGGGGACGAGGAGGAAAAAGTAGTGAAACGACTTATGATTGGTAATGAAGCCATTGCCAGAGGAGCATATGAAGCTGGGGCTACAGTAGCCACAGCCTATCCCGGTACTCCCAGCACAGAAATTGTCAGCAATCTGGCTAAATTTGATCAGATATATGCTGAATGGGCTCCTAACGAAAAAGTAGCACTGGAGGTAGCTATAGGTGCATCTTTTGGAGGAGCTAGGACTCTGGTAGCTATGAAGCACGTAGGAGTAAACGTTGCTGCTGACCCTTTGTATACGGTTTCGTATACTGGTATTAATGGTGGTCTTGTGCTGGTATCGGCTGATGATCCCGGGATGCATTCTTCTCAAAATGAACAAGATAACCGGGGCTATGCCCTTTTTGCTAAATTTCCGGTATTAGAGCCTGGCGATAGTCAGGAAGCTAAAGATTTTACCCGCATGGCTTTTGCGATCAGCGAAGAATTCGATACCCCGGTTATGTTGAGAGTTACTACCCGGCTGTCCCACTCCCAGACCCTGGTTGAGGAGGGAGAACGACAAGAAGTTGGGATTAAGGAATATAAAAAGGATGCTCCTAAATATGTTATGCTGCCCGGATATGCCCGGGGCCGGCATGTAGAAGTAGAAAAACAGATGGTACGATTAAAGGAATACGCTGAATCAACTCCTCTTAACCATATCGAGTGGGGAGAGCGTAGTCTGGGTATAATCACCAGTGGAGTAGCTTACCAGTATGTAAAAGAGGTTCTTCCTCAGGTTTCGGTATTAAAACTGGGCATGGTAAACCCCTTACCAGAGAAATTAATCCGTTCCTTTGCAGCACAAGTGGATCGATTAGTAGTTGTTGAGGAATTGGAACCAGTGATCGAGCAACAGATAAAAGCCTGGGGAATTAATGTGCAGGGTAAGGAGATTTTTACCCTTTTAGGTGAATATAGTCCTGAGATGATTGGGGAACGTTTAGGTGATGAGAAACCTCTTCAAGCTATTGAACTGGATAGCCAGATTCCTCCCCGGCCGCCCTTAATGTGCCCGGGATGTCCTCATCGGGGTGTATTTTATACTTTACGTAGAATGCGCTTAACGGTAATGGGGGACATAGGCTGTTATACCCTGGGTGCGCTTAGCCCGCTGGAAGGCATAGATGCCTGTGTTTGTATGGGGGCCAGTATCGGAATGGCTATGGGTATGGAGAAAGCCCGGGGACAAGAATTTGCTAACAAATTAGTGGCGGTCATTGGTGACTCTACCTTTGTTCATTCGGGTATAACCCCATTAATTGATATTGTTTATAATCAAGGTACCTCAACCGTATTGATATTGGATAATGATACTACTGCCATGACTGGACACCAACATCACCCGGCTACGGGATATACAATTACCGATGAACCTACTACTAAACTGGATTTACCGGCTTTAGTGCGGGCGATAGGTATCAAAAACATTAGGGTAGTGGATCCACTTAATCTGGCGGAACTAGAGCAAGCCTTGAAAGAGGAACTAAATCGGCGTGAACCTTCGGTAATTATTGCTAAACGACCTTGTGCATTGCTAAATCGGACTAAAGCAGAGGTAAGCTATTATGTGGATCCGGAAGCCTGTACCGGCTGCAAACAGTGTATTAAAATCGGGTGTACCGGCGTTTATTTCCAGGAGGAAGAAAATAAAGCGGCCATGAACCCCAATACCTGTGTTGCTTGTGGGCTCTGTCCTCAGGTATGCAAATTTGACGCTATCAAGGTAATGGAGGGATAATTATGGGCGACCGTATAACAAATATATTAATTGTAGGCGTTGGGGGGCAAGGCACCCTGCTCACCAGCAGGATTATTGCGGATGTGGCGGTGAACATGGATTATGATGTTAAAGTATCGGAAATCCATGGCATGGCCCAGCGCGGGGGAAGTGTAGTTTCCCAGGTGCGTTATGGCGACAAGATTTATTCACCAATTATTAAAAAAGGTGATGCTGATATTATTCTGGCCTTTGAAAAAGTGGAGGCAGCCCGCTGGTTAGACTATCTAAAACCAGACGGGATAATTATCATTAATGATGATCGGGTTGATCCCCTGCCAGTAATGAGTGGGAAGATGAAGTACCCGGATGATATAGCTGAGCGGATAGCCAGGCTGGTTCCGAAAACCAGAATTGTAGATGCCACTGGTATTGCCAGGTCTTGTGGCAATGTCCGGGCAGCTAATGTAGTTTTGGTTGGTATGCTCAGTGAAGCTATCGGCTTACCTGCCGAGGAAGTCGAGAAGGCTATTGTTAAACGGGTACCAGAACGTGCTTTAGATATAAACCTGCGGGCCTTCCGGGAAGGGAAAGGGCTTATAACCACAGCCGGCTAAAGATAATATGGTTTTTATGTATACATGGATATAAAATGAATTAACCGGGGACGATTCGGTGGAAGAGGGGACAACCGAATTCGTCCTCGTTCCTTCTTCAAAAAAGTTAGTTGATTATAGGAAGGGGCAAATACCATTGTACTAGCTTCCTGCATTACTAAAGGTACTCCGATTGGTTTTGTTTGCCCTCATTTAAAACCAATCCAAGAAGCAATGGTAAAAAAATTAGGAGAGGGCATAAATATTATTGAATATACCCACTAAAATAAAGGATGTGAATTATAGGATCTTATGATTTATCTCGACTATAATGCTACAACACCAATAGACCGGGATGTAGCCGAGGCAATGATTCCTTATATTTATGGTAATTATGGTAATCCTTCTAGCAGTCATGAATTAGGCGCTATTACTAAAAGTGCGGTTGAATATGCTCGAGGTCAGGTTGCCTATCTTTTAAACTGCTCGCCGGAAGAAATAATTTTCACCAGTGGGGGAAGTGAGTCAAACAATACTGTTATAAAGGGAGTTGCCTTTACTTATAAAAATAAGGGTAATCATATTATCACTTCGCAAATCGAACATCCTGCTGTTATTAACCCCTGTAATTACTTAAAAAAACAGGGTTATGAGATAAGCTATTTGCCAGTTGATAAATATGGCATAGTAAACATCGCTGAACTAGAAAAAAGAATAACTGATAGAACTATCTTGGTTACAATTATGCATTCTAATAATGAAACAGGTACCTTGCAGCCTATAGATAAGATAGCGGAAATCTGCCGGATACGTAATGTTTTATTGCATACAGATGCATCACAATCTGTAGGTAAGGTGCCTATTGATGTTAAAGAATTAGGGGTTGATTTTTTAACGGTTGCGGGACATAAACTGTACGCACCCAAAGGTATTGGTGCTTTGTATATAAAAAAAGGATTAAAAATCGAACCCTTAGTACATGGGGCTGGACATGAATGCGGACAGCGCGCGGGAACAGAAAATATCATTTTTGATGTTGCACTTGGTAAAGCGTGTGCAATAGCCAAACAGGCTTTAAAAAATGATGATGTTAAACATTTAACAGAATATTTTTATAAAAAACTTAAAGGGAAATTGGGTGAAAAAGTGCAATTAAACGGACACCCAGAAAAAAGGCTTCCTAATACATTAAACGTCAGTTTTATAGGCTTAAATGGACATGAAGTTTTGCATAATTTGAGGGATGTAGCTGCTTCAACTGGTTCTGCCTGCCATGCAGGATTAACCTCAATTTCCCCGGTTTTGCAGGCTATGGGAGTTTCAGATGAAGTGGGACGGGGTGCTATTCGTTTTAGTCTGGGCAGATACACCACTAAAGAGGAGATCGATACGGTACTAGAAAACTTATATAAAGTTGTAGTTGATTAATTAGAAAGGAACAGAAGAATCGTTGCTCTATTTTCAACTAATAGTTATGATTGCCTGTTCCACCGATATTAGCGGGGGTTTAAGCTTAATGGCTGAAAATAGAAAAAGAGAAAAGGGGAGGCAGGGGGATAGTTGTTTCCAGAAGGATGGCTCTTACTAGTTGTGTACCCCTGCCTCACGATACTTTTCGGTTAGGCTTCTCCAGAATCAGCATTTATTTCAGCTAATACCCGCTTGGAATGATCCGAAACTTCCTTGATAGACCAGAGATTGAGGAAGGCAGTATAGCCCCAAAACATTGACGTTCCCTGGTTAGGGGCTTTAAATGACAACCACACGCAGCCTAAACCTACAGCCAGAAATATTACTGTGGATGGCCAGCGGCCAAAATACTGGTGGAAATTAACTACCAGGATATGGTACAGTGCTATAGTTGCTATTACGTAAATTCCAAAAAAAAGCCCATAAAGCATTTAAAAATAATCCCTCCGCTGATCATTCTACTTAAAACTGAAAATTTAAGAGCCATCTACTTGATGGGTACGTAAATTAGTTTAACCGTATCAGTATGGAAATGTCTACTTAATAGTAACGTTAAGTTGCTCATTAGTTTACTTATAACCTATTTTAATGCAATAAATACAAAATAAAATTTTTATCCTGTGCTGGGGTGCTGTGAAAAATTGTCTGCCCTATAACTGGTTAACATGCTTAAGTAGCAGGAGAGTAAAGGACGCGAATAAAGTGTCAGCTAAGGGATACTTGCTGCGAGGTGCTTGTCTTAAGTTGGCAGTTTGATATAAGGGAGGTTTTTATTTATGGCTATTGTAGAAGTAACCATTATTCCTATCGGAACAAAATCAACTAGTGTAAGCAGTTATGTTGCTAATTGTGAAAAGGTCTTAGAGAATGAAAAACGAATAAAATCGCAATTAACACCGATGGGTACCGTTTTAGAGGGAGATATCGAGGTGCTTTTTGAGGTAGTTAGAAGGCTGCATGAAGTTCCTTTCCAGCATGGTGCCATGCGAGTTTCAACTACCATAAGAATTGACGACCGGAGGGACAAAACTGCCTCAATGGACCAAAAGCTAAAATCGGTGCAAGAAAAGATGGGCCAATAGCTATGGTTGATTACAGAACTTAGGAATAATATAATCTCTGAAGGAATACTTAGTTAAAATAATCAGGTTAGTTAACAGGTACACTAGATTCAGGTATTAGTGTCTAGCTAAATAAGGGCCAGCTCCATTAAGTTGTAATTATTTTTATCCTATTTGGATGCATTATTGTTATTGGCTATGTAAACAATAGGCTAAAAAGAGGAGGCAACACTTTGAATTCCCAGGAATTATTACAGGAAGTAATGCAGCATATGGGGTATGTAGATCATCTGTTGGCGGATTTGGCCAGCCGGAGTGAATTTCAAAACAAACGGCATAATTACCTGGATTACCAGACGCAGATCCAGCAGATAAGGGATCAATTAGGTAACGATTTGGATAATATTGATGATTACGAGAATTTTACTACGGTGTTGGATAAAATGTAGCTGATTAGCTTAGAAACACTCTCATGTAAATGGGAGAGAAACAATATACTGGATTTAGAAGTAGTCACTTTTCCTACCTTATATCCACTTAATCTTTAAATATGCCTATGAATTAGGCCCATCAGCAACGGAACAAGTAACTAAAACCATGGCAGCTTTATTTAGTTCGCCTGTAAAAATAAACGGACTGACCCCCTAATATTGTACAAAAACTCTTAATGTCTGGCTGATACTTAGAATTTGAAAATTTATATAAACTGGCTTTGCCAGGATCATTATTATACCCTTACAGACTGGATTTTTAAGGATTTCTGCTGTAACAGGTGGTACGCTTCATTTGGAGTATGATATTTCAAACTGGAATGAATCCGCACTGCGTTGTAGTCTTTTATGAATTGGCTTACCGTATCGTAAGCTTCGGCATAACTTTGGAATTCATGCTTGCTCAGACATTCTCCTTCTAGGATGGCATTGAAAGATTCAATGTGAGCATTTTTATTGGGTGTACGACAAGGAATACGCTCATGTTCAACGCCGAATTTAATACAGCTTTCATCAAAATGATGACTGATAAACTGTGGCCCATTGTCACTTCGGATGACTAAATCATCGGTTCCATATACCTGACGTTTAAACATGGCTGCCTGTACAGTACGTGCAGCATCCTGAGCATTACAGTTTAGGCCGATGTGGTAATCCACAATAACCCGATCAAACACGTCTATGATAGGCAGAATATAAAAGAAACGGTTTTCTCCAGTAATATAGCCGTATTTGAGATCGATTTCCCACAGACGATTTGAAGAAGTAATTTCATGGTTCCGTGCCAGTCGTCTGGGATGCTTTGCTTTAAGTTTACGCTGCGGTTTCAATATATCCAGTTCTTTACACAAACGATATACTTTCTTTTTATTGATGATAAGCTGGTATTTCCGTCTGAGCGCCCAGGTTAATTTGTGGTAACCATAGTATTCTCCTTCAGCGAAGATGAGTTCACAAAGCCATTCTTTAACCTGTTCATTGCTTACAAATCTGCCATCGTTAGTGCAGGTACTTGCAGTTGTCGGGTGGCCGCCTCTGTGATTAAGTGCAGAAACTGGATGCTTCAAATGGTAATAGTATGTTGAGCGGCTAAGCCCGACCAATCGCAATACAAGGGTTTTATGATATCCTCTTGATATCCATTTGCTGGATATATCTACTTTATCTTGAATTGTGGGTTCGTTTTTTTTACAAGATCCTTAAGAATGGCTATTTCAAGGTCTTTTTCGCCCAGCAACTTTTTAAGTTTCTCGTTTTCAGATTCCAATGCTTTAGCGCTTTGATTATATGGTCCGATTCTAACAGGGATTGGTCCTATTCCAATACTATTGTGATTCTTATGTTCTCTAACCCAACGACTGACCATGTTGGCAGATAAATCATTCTTCCGGGCCACAATAGCGGCATTGCCAACTTCCAGAGATTCTTTAACAATCTGATCTTTAAATTCTTGTGAGTACCTTTTACGTTGCATATTGCCCCCTCCTGTTTTAAAAGGTACCAGATTAAGATACTTTGTCCAAGTCGGTTAGGGGGCTAAAGAGTAAAAGGTTAAAGGTGTTTATCACTAAACCAGAGGTTAAAACGAATTTTCTTTCTTAATAACCTTCGATTATACTAAGGGCACAGGTTTTAATTATGATCATTAAAAAAGTTATTCGGACCTATTTGTAAGGAGGAATTTTAATGGCAGAAAAACGGGCTGTGCTAGTGGAAATTATCCACGGTACCCAGGTCGCAACCGGGGGTTGCAGCTGCTGTAGTGGTGGTTGTGATGCTGCTGATAGTTGCGGACCAACTATTGACCATAAGGAAATGACCAACCATCTAGCCGATATCTTAAAAGAGAGCTTTGGTAATCAGGTTGAAGTTAAATATGTTGATGCTGATAAAGAAGGTCTGGATAATTACCCTATTATGCAAAAAGTGCTACAGATGGGCTATCCCTATCCGATTACCTTGATTAATGGACAACCACGCTATGCGGGTGCTTTGATGTTTCCGGAAATAAAAACCAGCGTAGAAGAGGAATTGGCTAAAGGGAGTAATTAATCGTACAAAATAAGGCAAATAATAAGGTCCGGGAGCTAAACCTCCCGGATTAGTATTTTCTGTATCTATTCTAACCTGATGGTAAAGTGCAAAAACCATGATGGGGAATGTAAAACTTTGCAAGATGGCCGCAGCCTAACTTGCTGGAAATGAAGGCCGGGGGTCGAAATAGAAAAGTCTTTAGGTATTAGAGATTTTACTATAGATTTTTAGTTTTTTGTGTAAAAAGCTGTATAATATATAAACACGAGGTGATATAAGGAAATGAACCAGGATCAATACAATCCGTCTGGTTATCATATTTTGACTTACGGTTGTCAGATGAATGTTAGGGATTCAGAAATTATGGCTGGACTTCTTGAAGGGATGGGGTACCTGCCGGTAGAACGTCCGGAGGAAGCCAGTATTATATTGTTCAATACGTGTAGTGTACGTCACTCCGCTGAGAATAAGGTTTATGGCAAACTAGGTGAAATTAGTGTTCTTAAGAGAAAAAACCCCCATGTAATGATTGCCTTTGGGGGGTGTATGGCCCAGTTACCTGAAGTACAGAAAAGGTTAAAAAGAATGGGGGTTGATATTGTCTTTGGAACCCATAATATTCACGAACTTCCGGCTTTGATCGAGGAGGTACGGGACAAACGCCATTCCGTTTTTAGGGTGTGGGATCAGGAGGGGATGGTGGTGGAGAACCTTCCTTCCAGCCGCAAAGCCGGTTTAAGTGCCTTTGTGAATATTATGTATGGTTGTAATAACTTTTGTAGTTACTGTATTGTACCCTATACTCGTGGCCGGGAACGTAGCCGGCTCCCAGCTGATATAATTAATGAAATAAAAAAACTAGCTGATCAGGGTTATCAGGAGGTAACTCTGCTAGGTCAGAATGTGAATTCTTACGGTTTGGGTCTGGATGAAAAGGTTGATTTTGCCGATCTTTTGTTAAAGACGGCTGAGGTAGAAGGGATTAAAAGGGTACGTTTTACTACTTCCCATCCTAAAGATATGTCAGATAAATTGATTGATACCATCGCTGCCCATTCTAAAATATGTGAGCATGTACATGTTCCTTTGCAGGCGGGGAGTAACCAGGTACTTAAAAGGATGAACCGCCGCTATACTCGTGAACATTACTTGGAATTGGCGCAGAAAATGCGGGAAAGAATTCCTGGAGTTGCTATTACCAGTGATCTGATTGTTGGTTTTCCAGGTGAGACTGAAGCGGACTTTATGGATACCCTGGATATGGTGCAAAAGGTCCGCTTTGATGCTGCTTTTACCTTTATGTATTCGGTACGCCGGGGTACTCGTGCGGCCGAGTTCGAGGACCAGCTACCATTAGAGGTTAAAAAGTCCCGGCTAGCCCGTTTAAATTTAGTGCAGTATAGAATTGCCCGGGAAATTAATGAATCTTTAGTAGGATCAATTGAAGAAGTGCTGGTCGAGGGTCCCAGCAAAACTAATCGAGAAAAATTAACTTCACGGACTCGAACTAACCGAATTATTATTTTTTCTGGCCCGGAGGAGTTAATCGGTAAGCTGATTAATGTTAGAATAACAGAAGGTAAAACTTTTTCCTTGTTCGGGGAACTAATTAACTAAATATACAGTTGGGAGGATTTAATATTGACTACAGAAGAGATAATCAAACTGGCATTTGATCTGGGTAACGCATTGGCTGATTCTGATGAGGTTACTACTCTTAAGGTTTTGCAATCTAAGGTTACATCCGATCGGACAGCTTATGATTTGATAATGCGTTACCAGGAGGCCAAATCCAAATTAGAGAATAAATATAATGATGGACTGTTGGTAACTAAAGCGGAAGAGGATCATATCAATATTTTGGAGCAGCAGTTAAATGCCAATGCTGCTATCCAGGAGTTGATGATTGCTCAGGAGAAATTTGATAACCTGATGCAGGCGGTCTATTTCGCTATGAATCAGGCTATTTCCGGTGGCTGCAGCTCTGGCTGTGATTCTTGTGGCGGAAGCTGCCACCAGTAAAATGATGCGGCCTTTAAAAGTGCAAATAAAGAAAGACTTAGCTAGCTAAGTCTTTCTTTATTGGGGAGGTTTGTATTTATTGTCCCAGCATACCCCGATGGTGCAACAGTATTTGGATATAAAAAAAGAGTATCAGGATGCCCTGCTATTTTTCCGTTTAGGTGATTTTTATGAAATGTTTTTTGATGATGCTGAAATTGCGGCCCGGGAACTAGAAATAGTACTTACGGCCCGGGATGGAGGAAAAGCAGGCCGTATACCAATGTGTGGAGTACCCCATCATTCAGCCAGCAATTATATCGCCCGGCTAATTAACCGTGGTTATCGAGTGGCCATCTGTGAACAGGTGGAAGATCCTAAACAGGCCCGAGGGCTAGTTCGCCGGGAAGTAGTCAGGGTCATTACTCCGGGAACGGTCATGGAGGATATCATGCTGGATGCAGGTAGTAATAATTATCTGACCAGCCTGGCAGAAACTAATGAGATTATTGGACTGGCCAGTATCGATGTATCTACTGGTGAATTTATAGTAACCGAAATAGGGGGAAAAGATGTCTGGCAGCTGGTAGAAAATGAACTGCAACGATTAAATCCGGCTGAGTGTTTGCTACCCGATACGGATAGGACCTTATGGCAAAATGAAACTAGGCTTGCAACTGGCCCTATGGTTACTTCTGTTGACAGCAATCTGACCGTGGAACAGGCCCAGAAAATCTTGTGCCGGCAGTTTTCAGTTCTAACTCTGGAGGGATTTGGTCTCAAGGATTATCAGGCTGGCTTAATTGCCGCAGCTCAGATTCTATTATTCCTGGATGAAACCCAGAAAGTCTCTTTATACCATATTCGCACTCTAAAACCTTATCAGATCGACCAATATTTGGAGCTGGATTTGGCCAGCCGTCGCAATCTGGAACTTACGGCTACTATCCGGGATGGAAAAAGGGAAGGGTCCCTACTGGCAGTCTTAGATTCCTGTTGCACAGCTATGGGTCGAAGGAAATTAAAAGAGTGGATTGAGCTTCCCTTACGAGATGTAGAGGAGATAAATAAGAGACTAGATGCGGTGGAGGAATTAAAAAACAGTTTTGAATTACGGGGGAGAATAAGGTCTTTACTGGAGAATGTATATGACCTGGAACGCCTGGCTGGGAAAATTGGCAATCAGATTGCTAATCCTAGAGACCTTTTAGTTCTTAAAGCTTCTCTGGAATCCCTTATACCTATAAAAGAAGTTCTATCCGTTTGTACAAGCAATTTCTTACAAGAGATTGCCCAGTTGGATCCTATGCATGATGTACAGGAACTAATTGACCAGGCCATCGATGATAACGCATCAGCCAGCCTGTTAGAGGGCAATATAATTAAGCGAGGCTATCATAGTGAAATTGATGAACTAAAGGATATTTCTCACCGCGGTTCTAATTGGCTGGTGGGATTTGAGAGCCAGGAGAAAGAGCGTACTGGCATTAAGCATCTCAAAGTAGGATACAATAAGGTCTTTGGTTATTATATTGAAGTGAGTAAATCCAACCTGCCCCTGGTCCCTGAAGATTATATCCGCAAGCAAACCCTGGTAAATACCGAGCGGTTTATTAGTGAGGAATTAAAACAATATGAAGAAAAAATCTTAGGAGCCCGGGAGCGACTTTTCAACCTGGAATATCAGGAGTTTTTGAAGATCCGGGAAGAGCTTAGCCAGGCACTGATGCGTTTACAGGATACTGCCTTTAAGGTAGCCATTCTGGATGTAGCTGGTTCACTGGCTGAAACTGCTTTTTTAAATGATTATGTAAGACCGATTGTTGATGACGGGTATTTAATCGCGGTAAAAAATGGACGCCACCCGGTAGTAGAAAAACATTTGCAAGAAACCCGCTTTATTCCCAATGATATTAAACTTGATCAAGACCATCGTTTTGCCATTATCACCGGACCTAATATGGGGGGGAAAAGCACCTACATGCGCCAGGTGGCATTAATTACCCTTATGGCCCAGATAGGCAGCCTGGTACCTGCCGAAAGTGCTCATATCGGGGTAGTCGATAAGATTTTTACCCGGGTAGGGGCCTCAGATGATCTAGCCTCTGGGCAGAGTACCTTTATGGTAGAAATGGTCGAAGTGGCTAATATTTTGAATAATGCTACCCGTAATAGTCTGGTAATACTAGATGAGATCGGAAGAGGTACCAGCACCTATGATGGTCTCAGTTTGGCCCAGGCCGTAGCGGAATATATATATACCCATATTAGAGCAAAAACCTTGTTTGCAACTCATTATCATGAACTTACCAGCTTAGCGGAACAACTGGACGGAATAGTAAATTTATGTGTATCGGTTAATGATACCGGGGAATCAGTAGTATTTTTGAAAAAGGTCTTGCCGGGTAAAGCTGATAAAAGCTACGGGTTACATGTGGCAGAGCTGGCAGGAATAACCAGGCCGGTTATTGTCCGGGCCCAGGAAATCCTAGTACAGTTAGAGAAGGATAATGGTCAGAAGCGAAAAGCTCCTGAAGTATGTCAGTTAGAATTATTTCCGGAAAAGCGGCATCCCCTGCTGGATGAACTGGAAAATCTTGAACTGGATGGGATGACTCCCCGGGAAGCGCTAAAGGTGCTTTATGAGTGGAAGGATCGGTTGAATGATTAGATGCCTTTTTTAAGGAGGTGTGGGCATGTTAATCGGAATAGATGTTGGCGGTACCTATACGGATGGAGTTGTGTTTGCCGGCAAGAATATTGTGGCTACTGCCAAAAAGCCTACTAATAATGATCACCTGGAAGCAAGTCTTTTAGGAGTCCTGGACCAACTTCTGGCCGATATGAGTAGTAGTGACCAGGTAACCCGGGTAGTTTTAAGTACTACCTTGGTGACTAATCTGATTGCCACTGGACGTACTGAACCTACTGCACTGATAATTATGCCTGGTTACGGGCTTCCCTATAGTTCATATGAGATTTCCAGCCATACTTATTTTATTAAAGGGGCCATTGATTTTCGCGGTCGAGAGATTGACCATCCTGATGATAAAGAAATAAAGGCCACTGTAGCCCGGATATATGATAAAGGCATACGGCGGGTGGCCATTGCCGGAAAATTTTCTAATCGTAATCCGGCTCATGAGAATAGGGTTGCTGGTATTATAAAGAAAACTTATCCTGATTTACAGGTAGTGATGAGTTGTAATCTTTCCAGCCGTTTAAACTTTCCCCGGCGAGCAGCTACTGCTTATTTTACCGCAATGATTCAACCGGAATGGCAAATATTTGCTGAAAAAATGGCCCAATCTGTTAAAGAACGTCTTCCCGGATGTGAACTGCATTTTCTTAAGGCTGATGGTGGTACTATGCCATTAGAATCGTCTTTAGCCTCTCCCTGTGAAACAGTATTTTCTGGACCGGCTGCCAGTACCATGGGAGCCGTAGCTTTGATCGGAGATAACCAAAATGCGGTGGTGGTCGACATAGGTGGAACTACCTCGGATCTTTCATTGATCGTAGGAGGGCAGCCCCTGTATGCTTCCCATGGGGCTAGATTAGAAGGACATTACACCCATATTGATGCCTTTTCCGTGAAATCGATACCCCTGGGTGGTGACAGCGCCCTGCTTAATCAACAAGGGAAGATGGTCATCGCCTCTTATCGCCTAGGGCCGGCGGTATGTTTCGGGGGTTCCTACCCAACTGTTACTGATGCTTATAATTATTCTCTCCAGCTTAAAGTAGGGGATTTTCAGCGCTCAGAAGAAAAACTAAAGGAATTGGCCCGCGGGCTGAAAATGGATGTGACTGAGATGTGTCAGCGGGTGGTAACCCAGGTAAACCATCGTCTGACCCAGGCAGTTCAGGAGATGTTTACGGAATGGGAAAATGAACCGGCTTATCGGGTCTGGGAAGTAGTCAACCGGACTAAATTTAGGTTGGACCAGGTTATCGGTATAGGTGCGGCTGCTCCGGCTATTATTCCTGGGCTAGCCCAGGAATTGGAAGTGGACGGTTTCATTCACCGTTATGCGCCGGTAGCAAACGCCTTGGGAGCGGCCTTGGTCAGACCTACTCTGGCAGTATATTTGCATATTGATACCCAACAGGGCATATGCTCTCTGGAACCAGGAGGGGTAACCCAGTCCCTCCATAACCCACGTAAGTTTCAATTGGAAGAGGCTCGCAAGCTAGCCCTTGATTATCTTAATAAGCTAGGGGCAGGCCGGGGTATGAATGATTACCTGTCTGATTACTCCTTTTTTCAGGAAGAACAGTTTAACCTGGTCCGTGGTTGGGATCGGGTAGGGAAGATATTTGATGTTGGGGTGCAAATTGCACCTGGTTTTATTAAAGAGTACCAGGGGGTGAGTATATGAAACCGACCGGAGTATTATTTTTCCCGGCTTTCGACTGGGCCATTTCCCCTACCCATCCAGAGAGAGAAGAACGACTTCTTTATACCAGAGATCAGATTTTTGAGGAAGGGATCATGGATCTCCCGCAGGTTAAGGAATACCTGCCTCGACTGGCTACTCCTCTGGATATTTCCCGGGCACATTTTTTAGTTCCTGACCTTCCCTCCCAGATAATCGAAGCACATTTAGTGGCGGCTGGTTCGGGTCTGGTCATTGCTGATGCCTTTATGAATGACGAAATAAAAAATGGATTTGCCATTATACGGCCCCCGGGGCATCATGCCATGACGGTCAGTCACGGTAACCGCGGCTTTTGCAATATTAATAATGAAGCGATAATGATTGAGTACTTACGGTCTAAATATGGTATTAAAAAAGTAGCCATTGTGGACACCGATGTACATCATGGTGACGGAACCCAGGAAATTTACTATCATGACCCGGATGTACTATTTATATCTTTTCACCAGGATGGTCGGACTCTTTACCCTGGTACCGGATTTACAGATGAATTGGGTGGTCCTCTGGCTTATGGTAGCAATATCAATATTCCTCTTATGCCGCGTACTACCGATAGGGGAATTCTTTACGTTCTGGAAAATCTGGTAATGCCCATAATGGAGGAATTTAGACCTGATCTGATTGTTAATTCGGCTGGTCAGGATAATCACTACACTGATCCTTTAGCTGATATGCGCTTTACGGCCCAGGGTTATGCCCGCTTAAATGAAATGCTGGCCCCGGATATCGCCGTTCTCGAGGGGGGCTATTCGGTTGAAACGGCTCTTCCCTATATTAATATGGGTATTATGATGGCCATGGCGGGGATTGATTACAGTAATTTACGGGAACCGGATTTTTATCCGGAAAAGCTGCGGGAATCCAGCAGTAACCTGGAATACATCCAGACAATTGTGGAGAAGCAGCTTAAGGCTTTTCGGAGCCGGGAAGAAGTCATAGAAAAGAACCGTCGTACCGGAGATGCTTTTTTTAGCGAATATAAAAACATCTTTTATGATACTGACTATATTCACGAGGAACAGGCGGTGCAAGTACGTAACTGCCCTAAATGCAGCGGATTTCGCATGATTAATTCCAGTGCCCAGCAGCGTAATGGCATACCTTACCGGGTATTTTGTATTAATATTCCGGTGAATACATGTTCTGCTTGCCATAATTATGGACAAAGTATCTACCAGGAAATGATAAAAAATGGCAATTATGATCTGGTCTATCTTCAGGACCGGGTTAATGATCAGTTCCGGGCCTATGATATAAAGATTGAGGCGGAGACTATACTACCATGAGTATTCATCTTTTAGATGATCATCTGATAAATAAAATTGCTGCCGGTGAAGTTATCGAACGACCAGCATCAGTTGTCAAGGAATTGCTGGATAATGCTATCGATGCTGGTGCAACATCTATCGGAGTAAGTATTGTCGGTGGCGGTATTAAACGTATTATTGTAGAGGATAACGGAGCCGGCATGAGTCATGCCGACCTTTCACTGGCATTTTTGCGGCATGCTACCAGTAAAATTGAAAATGAAGCTGATTTATTTCGTATTAATACAATGGGGTTTCGTGGAGAAGCCTTGCCCAGCATAGCGGCGGTAGCCCGGGTAGAGGTTTATACAGCTCGCCAGCAGGAAGGATTTTATGCCTGTATCGAAAAAGGTCAGGTAAGTACAATAGAACCGTATGCCTGGCCCGCCGGAACCCGTATGGTAATAAATGAATTATTTTATAATACCCCGGCCCGGCGCAAGTTTTTAAAATCACCGGTTAGTGAAGGTAATGCCATTTATGAAATGGTATGTCGTTATGTACTAGCCCGCCCGGATATTTCTTTTACTTATCAAAATGATAAGAAAACCTTTTTTAAATCACCCGGCAATGGTTTATGGCGTGAAACCGTAGCAGCTCTTTATGGAGCAGATTACAGTGAGCGTTTGCTGGGTATAAATTACCAGGGGGATAACTATAGTGTATCTGGACTGGTATCCTCACCTGATTTTACCCGAGGTAATCGTAAGAATCAGTTTTTCTTTGTAAATCGTCGCCCGATTCGTAGTCCTATGTTGTTTAAAGCTATAGATACTGCTTATAAAGGACTGCTTGTTTCCCGTGAGTATCCGGTGGTGATTTTAAGTTTAGAAATACCTATGCATCTGGTGGATGTAAATGTTCATCCCCAAAAGACAGAAGTTCGCTTTAGTGATGAATCAGCTATTTTTAGCATGGTATCTAAAATAGTGCGCCAAAAAATTTGGGTACAGGACCAGCAGGCAGTTTTTAAAAATGTGGTTAATAACGAAAAACCTAGCTCACCGGTATTTTCCGGTCGTCCCGGTTATAAGCATCAGACCCTGGACCAATTTGGTTTCCCGCCCCAACAGGTTGCGGAAGCTCAGTTTAATATGGCCTTGCCTTATGTAGACCAGGAGCGAGAGGTTGTAGAAGATGGTTACCGTATTATAGGGCAGGTGATGGATACCTATATTCTGCTGGAAAAGGGTAATGATCTATGGATTGTGGACCAGCATGCTGCTCATGAAAGAATATTATATGAGGGGATAAAACGGAACAATAGCAGGGGGGAACCTGGCCAACAACTTATCATGCCTATACCAATAGAGTTAGCCACCCCGCAAATGGATCTTTTGGAGCTTAACCAACCTTTACTACAACAGTTGGGATTTGATTTACAGGTAATCGGCAATAATACTATGTTGTTAAGAGCTGGGCCTGCTTCCATGCGGGGATGTGAAGTAGATATTATATTTGATATCCTAGATCTATTGGAGAATGGAAAAGATATTGATTTGCATAATGCGGCCTGTATAAGTATGGCCTGCCGTAAAGCTGTGAAGGCTGGCGACCGTTTAACCGGGCGGGAAATGGGTACAATTATTGATACACTCTATTCACTGGAAATGTATCGTACCTGCCCCCATGGTCGTCCCACTATGATCAAACTGGAGCGACGTGATCTTGATCGCATGTTTAAACGTTAGAAAAGCACAGGGATATAATATATGAATATAATTATAACCACCAGTCATTCTATGCAAGGACATCCATATCTGACCGGATTTATAAAGGATAGTGGTCTGACCTTTATTCCCCGGCAGGGAAAGGGACTAACTACACTAAAAAAAGAAAACGGAGCCGATGGGGTAGTGGTATGGAAGCCGTCTGGTCCCGTATTATATCTAAATAATGAGGAATTTTTCTTTCATCCTAATATGGCTAAAACCAGGATCGGTAATATTCGCAAGCTGGGTGGGGGTGATCCCCTGATTAAAGCAGGTGACCTTAAACCGGGTGATAAGTTTTTAGACTGTACCCTGGGCCTGGGAGCAGATGCCATAGTGGCTGCCTACTTTACAGGAATGGGGGTCACTGGGCTAGAATCGTCCCGTTTAGTAGCGGCAATGGTGCGCTGGGGCATGAAAATGTACCAGTCGGGAGTGGGATGGTTAGATGAACCTATTCATCGCATCCAGGTTATTCATACTGACCACCATGATTACCTGGAAAAAATAACCAATAAATCATATGATGTAGTCTATTTTGATCCAATGTTCAGACATCCGGTATTTAAAAGTCAGGCCTTAAGCCCATTGCGCCTTTTAGCCAATCCACAACCTTTAAATAGGTCTACTCTGGAAGCGGCCCGCCGGGTAGCCAGAAAAAGGGTAGTTATCAAAGAAACTATTGATAGCGGAGAATTTCAGCGCTTGCAGGTGGATGATATTGTTTTAAAAGCCCACTACCGGATTGCTTATGGAATTATTTTTGTTTGAGGTGAAGCTTTTGTTAAATGTGGCAGCCATAGTAGGGCCAACCGCAGTAGGTAAAACCAGCCTGGCCATAAAAGTGGCCCGCAAAATCCAGGGTGAAATACTTTCCTGTGATTCTATGCAGGTATACAAAAAAATGGATATCGGAACCGCCAAAGCTACTCCCATCGAAAGGCAAGAAGTAGCTCACCACCTTATTGATGTTGTTGATATAAATAATCCCTATAGTGTAGCTGATTACCAGTGCCAGGCCCAACAGCTGATTTGGGATTTGAATCAGGTAGGGAAATTACCCATTTTAGTAGGTGGAACGGGGCTTTATTACCAGGCGGTAGTTGATCAATATCAGTTTTTTCCTATGGTTTCACAGCAGAAGGTACGCCGCTATTGGCAAGAAAGGGTAAAGTACCAGGGATTAGAGAAGGTTTATAAACACCTGGAGTCAGTTGATCCTGGATATGCTGCTAAAATCAGTTCCCATGACGAAAAAAGAATTATTCGGGCTCTGGAGGTGTATGAACTGACCGGTAAACCTTTTTCCAGTCAGCAGAAGCGTCAGGTTGATAGATATAATCTGGTGGCAGTCGGACTGTACCTGGAAAGAGAGCAGCTCTATGACCGCATTAATCGTCGGGTGGATCTAATGCTGGAACAAGGGTTAATTGATGAAGTAAAAGGGCTCTGGAAGCAGGGATATGATCTGCGTTACAATGCCATGCAGGCACTAGGTTATAAACAGGTACTATTCTACCTAGAGGGATTTGTAACCTTTCAGGATATGGTGGAGGAGATTAAGCGGGAAACGAGACGTTATGCTAAACGTCAATATACCTGGTTTAAGAGGGATAAACGCATAGTTTGGATTGATGTGGGCCGCTACTCAGAAGATGAGATGGTAGAAAAAATTTACACCCGTTGGGAAGGACAATTATATGCAGTGTAGAATGAACTATTAAGGTAGATATAGATTTTAAAAGGGAATGGGGGTAACACATATTTATGAGTAGAAATCAACTTAACCTTCAGGATGCCTTCTTGAACCAGGTCCGGAAAGACAAGATACCGGTCACAATCTACCTGGTGAACGGGTTTCAAATAAAAGGCATAGTAAAGGGATTTGACAACTTTACAGTTATCGTAGAGATGGATCAAAAACAGCAACTTGTCTATAAACATGCCATTTCTACAGTGGCACCCATTAAATCAATTGGCCTGCTTAATCTAGATGCTAAAAACGAAGATGACTAACCCGGGGTTTACCCCGGGTTTTCCCTTGTATTATTAATTTTTAACCCATGAACAACAGCTTGTTTTTCCTATAGTAAATAAACCAGTTTTAGCCCGTAATAATTTTTAAATTTCCCTGGTTCGGGGATAGATTTTTACGGTTTCTCCTCCTGATCCTGTCACTAAAACCCGCACATACTCAGCTGCTTCGTAAGTAGATAGAGCTACTGCCTCACCAACATAACCATGCCGTTTTAAAGGTACCCAATTTCCCACATCAAAATAAGTAGCACCAGGTAGATGACTATAACTTACCTGAACCATTGCTTTAACATGACTAGAATCAGACTGGTTAGCTACTAAAAACGTGGCTTGTTTCCTGGCACCCAGAAAAACAGGAGTAGATGTGATGATAGGAACCTCAGGGCAGTCAGGTATAGTGATTTGTTCGACATCATAGCTATTAAGTATACCATCAACAAAGGAAACATGCAGCCTGGGCCAATCAAAGCTGTTCGTAAAATTAGTGCTGCGAAAAGCAACTAAACTGTTGATGTTTTCGTTGCCTATCAATATTAATCCGTTGTTGGGGATTGATCCATCATACCATCCTTTTACTAATTTGGTAACATAAATAAGCAATTTCCCCAGGGAGGTATCGCTTTTTACTATAATGCTGTTAACCGGTATATTATTATGATCCGGCTGGTTAGACCAGGAAATTAGATTTTTATTCCAACCAAACAACAAGTCGTGGATCTCTACCAAAAGTTCATGGGAAGATACCTCATTGCGATACATAGTTAGCTCTAATTCAGCTTTTTCAATAGTACTAGTTGAGGGCAGGTTGTCAAGATCAAATTGTAGAATTGACCGGTAGCCATCTCCAGGTTGCAAATAGCGACTAACAAATAATGCTGGCGTACCTCTAAAGTTAGATTCGGGATACCATTCAGCTATATATGTGTCCTGGATTGGTAAAAGAGTTATAGATGCCATTTATTCACCCTCCTTTTTCTTTTTCTTATATAAAATGCAAAACTAGGGCCAAAGTGTTCCTTTAGGTAGAAGATTTAGTAACCATATGGTAGCAATAAAAACAATAATTAGGATAAATACCTAAATGTAACAATTTTCTCTAATTTTGAATAATATAAGGCAAACACTAAAAGGTAATTAAGGAGGATGGTTTTATGTCTAATTACAAAATGGATCCACATTGTCCCCACGATCACCATGATGACCATTGTCGCCCCGTCCGTAATCAGGTTATTTTAAACTGTGGTACCGGATCAGGTGTGATCTTACCGTCTCATAGCGAAAGTCGCTCGCAACTATTTAATCCTTATGTTGTGGCTGTAGTAGCGTTAGACACCACCGGATTTAAAAATCCTACCGTAAAGCTGGATTTTTCCAGTATCATTACCTATAAGGAAGATAGCTATTATCCTAGTGATCTGCGCCTTACTTTCCAGCTTAGCAAGGTTTGCAATGGAGCAAAAGTCAGTCTGGGCACCTGGAACTTTGAAAGATTCATAAATGTAGAATCTTATTATGGTGGCTGGGCAGGTGCGGAAGACCAGAAAGTTGAACAAGCAAGTAGTAGTGGCGGTTACAGACGTGTTAAGGTTGAAACAGTAGATTCTTTTGGCTTTACCTGGTGTGAGTGTGAGGATTGCCCCGGATGTTGTCATTATATGGTGGAATTAATAAATGTGGAAAGCAAGAACGTGGATTTTGCAGCTGTAACTAATGCTATGATTAATGCTATGGCCGTTGGTCCCCAGTATTTTTAAATAACTGAATAGTTTAATTTAAATTCAAAGGACGCTTAATAATCTTGGCAAGACACTGATTTTAAAAAGGGGCGTTGTTTAGCCGGTTATATAATTTAAGAACTAGTTGTTATTAGAAAGTTGTTTTTGAAAGCACCAGGTCCCTCCGGAATGGAGGGACCTGGTGCTTAACATTATAGCAACAGTTTCATTATGGAATATGGTATCACCACTTTTATCTGTTTATCATATAATAGCTTAGATTTAAGAAGTGTGGTGATCCGTATGGAAATATCCATGAAGTACATGGAAAGGGATAACGGTCAGAGGCGGGTATTAGCCGAGTTACCGTCTGGGTCTTTCTCAAATAGTGACTCATTTAAAGAATTAGAAAAGCTGGTGGGTTTACGTGAGGTTAAACGTATACTAGCCGAAGTAACCGCTTTTTCACTTATTCAAAATAAGCGTAGCGAATTACATCTAAGGGCCTGTCCCAATGTACTGCATATGGTTTTCAAAGGTAATCCAGGCACTGGTAAAACTACGGTGGCCCGTATTTTGGGTCGCATCTTTCAGGAAATAGACATCCTAAGCAAAGGCCATCTTGTCGAAGTGGAAAGGGCTGATTTGGTAGGAGAATACATCGGTCATACCGCCCAAAAATGCCGGGAGATGTTAAAAAAGTCACTAGGGGGGATCATGTTTATTGATGAAGCCTATACACTAGCCCAGGGGGGGGAAAAAGATTTCGGCAAGGAGGCTATAGCCACTATAGTCAAAGCTATGGAAGACCATCGTGAAAACCTGGTGATTATCCTGGCCGGGTATTCTTATGAAATGGACTCTTTTATGGGCTCCAATCCTGGGTTGCGTTCCCGGTTTCCTATCCATGTGGAATTTAAGGATTATGAAAGTGAAGAATTATTTCAGATCGCTCTACAGATGTATCTGGAAAGGGATTATGAACTAACTAATCGTGCCCGGTGGAAACTTAAGAGTCACCTAAATGAATTCGTTCGTAATCGTCACCCCCATAGTGGAAATGCTCGCTATGTGCGCAACCTGGTGGAAAAATCAATACGCTTGCAGGCCCTGCGTATTATTGACAACAACAACCTGCGCCGCCAAGATCTGATGGCAATAGAAGAAAGCGACTTACCGGACCCTGATATTTTTAAATATAAGTAGTATTTGGCTCCCTTATTATGGGGAGCTATTTTGTATTTACGGTAGATTATCCTAAGCCGCTTAAACTGGTACCGCAGAAATAGCCTGTGTAAAACCCTTGCCAGAGTAGATAATTCGGGGGAAAATAGTTATATTACATTTTAACATCTATCTTTACTGCAAATTAGCTTTCAATAGACCCATCAGTGTACTGTGTTAGAACCACTGTGGTCTTAAAATAGAACCATTATGGTCATAGCGAAAACCACACCTGTATAGTAAGGATATGCACTGTTTATCAGTGTAAATCTTATACGGGAGGTCGATATTATGACCCAGTATCGTGAAATCCTTAGGCTTAGTAGCCAGGGTATGAGCAAAAGAGGCATAGCCACTAGCTGTCATTGTTCACGTAATACCATTACTGCCGTCCTGGAACGGGCAGAACAACGTGGTATTTCGTGGCCGCTACCTTCAGACCGAACAGATGGCGAGTTACATCAGCTTCTATTTCCTGAAAAATGTGTTTCTTCTAGCCGGAAGATGCCGGATTGTGAGCGTATTCATAAGGAAATGGCTAAGAGTGGCGTAACACTTACCCTTCTATGGAATGAATATTGTGAGGAGTGCCATTTAAGCGGTGAGATCCCACTTATGTACAGTCAGTTTTGCAGATATTATCGACGCTACGCAAGTACAACAAAAGCTACCATGCGTATCCAACGTAAACCCGGTGAAATTATGGAGGTGGATTGGGCAGGAAAAACTGTATCCATCATTAACAATATTACCAGCGAAATTATTCCGGCTTATGTATTTGTTGCAGCACTTCCGTGCAGCCAGTTTGCATATGTGGAGGCATTTTTATCAATGGATATGGAGAGCTGGATTACAGCCCATATCCATGCTTATCAGTACTTTGGTGGCGTTACTAGAATCCTTGTACCCGACAACCTTAAGACAGGAGTTGATCGAGTTTCAGGACCTACGCCTACTATTAACCGAACCTATAACGAGATGGCAGAACACTATGGTACTGCTGTTATCCCAACCCGGGTGAAACACCCGAAAGATAAAAGTGTCGTAGAGGGGACAGTTGGGATCATCACCACCTGGATCATTGCTTCCCTAAGGAACCAGCAGTTTTTTTCATTAAGGGAATTGAATGAGGCCATCTTTATCAAACTAGACGAGTTTAATGAAAAACCATTTCAAAAGAAACCGGGAAGCAGGAAGAGTGCGTTCCTTGAAGAAGAGAAGGCTTTGCTTTTACCCCTACCCGCTTCCCCATACGAGTTAGCTACCTGGAAAAAAGCTATTGTACAGTATGATTATCTCATACATGTTGATAAAAACAAGTATTCGGTTCCATATGAATACATCAAACATGAGGTGGATATTCGTGTAACAAGTAAAGTCATTGAGGTTTTTTATCATAACCACCGTATAGCATCTCATGTCCGTATTTATGGGGAAGGAAACGATCCCGTAATATTACCGGAACATATGCCAGACAACCATAAACAGTATCTATCATGGAACGGCGAGCGCTTCATGGACTGGGCTAGAACTGTTGGTCCTAACACAGAGGCTGCCATGCAAGCTATCTTATCTTCACATAAAGTAGAACAGCAAGGATATCGTTCCTGTATGTCACTAATGAAACTGGCGGACAAATATTCTGTAAACAGAGTAGAATCCGCCTGTAGGAAGGCATTATCCTATACGCCTTGTCCGAATTTAAAGAGCATCCAGACTATCTTGAAAACCGGATAAGACAAACTGACAGAAGGAACAAACCCAATAGCTACTTCAAAGAAAAATACAGCAGAAAACTTCGGCTTTACCCGTGGTGCTGACTATTTTGGAGGTAAGAAGCATGATTAACCAAAGCACGATAACAAAACTCAATGAAATGCGACTGACGGCAATGGCAGATTCCTATAGAGACCAGCTATCTGATTCCAAATATCAGGAACTATCCTTTGAGGAACGCTTAGGGCTAATGGTAGACATTGAATGGTCAAGAAGAAAAACAAATAAGCTTGCCCGTTTAATCAAACAAGCGCAATTCCGTTTTCCCGAGGCATGTATGGAAGATATTGAATACCACCCGGACAGGAAATTGGACAAAACCCAGCTCTTACGCCTGGCTACCTGTAACTACATACAGGAAAAGCATAACATTATCATTATGGGTGCTGCTGGAAACGGAAAAACCTATATGGGGTGTGCTTTCGGTATAGCCGCCTGTAGAAATTATTATACTGTTAAATATGTTCGTCTTCCAGATTTGCTCAATGAATTAGCTGTTGCACGAGGTGAAGGGGTTTATCAAAAAGTCATGAAGCAGTACAAAAAAGTAAGCCTCCTGATTCTGGATGAATGGTTATTAAGGCCTTTACGAGAACCACAAGCCATGGATGTTCTGGAAATTGTGGAAGCCAGACATCAAACTGGATCGACTATTTTTTGCTCGCAGTTTGATCCCAGGGGATGGCACGAGAAAATAGGTGAAGATACTTTAGCCGATGCCATTTTGGATCGTATAGTTCATGATTCCTATACTATTCTTATTGATGGTGAAATATCAATGAGGGAACGTCATGGTCTAAAAGAATAAAACAATACTTGGAGCTGCCGTCTTTTGACGGCGGCTCTGAGAAAGACCAGAGTGGTTCTCTAAGATGAACAAGGTGGTTCTGATTTAGTACACTACTGGTTCTACCTCAAAATATTACTCACTTTACTAAAGATTAAAGGATGTGAACGATTCTTTGAATGCTCTAACAGTGATTAAGGAAGCGGAAAAAAACCTGCACGAATATTTTCAGGAATTAGAGGAGATCGCCTATCAGAACGGAATTAAGGTGCTTAAGGCTTTTCAAAACCACCGAGTTCGTGATACTCACTTTAATTCTACTACTGGTTATGGATATGGCGATATGGGGCGAGATACCCTGGAACAAATTTATGCTGAAGTTTTCGAGAGTGAGGATAGCCTGGTGCGCTCCAGGATTATCTCCGGGACCCATGCTATATCAGCCTGTTTATTTGGCCTACTTAATCCCGGGGATCGCTTAGTGTCCATTACGGGAAGTCCTTATGATACTTTAAGTAATATAATCGGATGCGGCGATGGGGCTGTAGGCGGTACTTTGATAAAGCGGGGGATACTATATGAAGAGGTGGCTCTGGACGCCCAAGGGCACCCGGAACGGGAAAACATTAAAGCCATCTTATCCAAAAAGGTTAAGATGGTGCTGATTCAGCGTTCCCGTGGGTATAGCCTGCGCCCTGCCCTTAGCCCGGAGGAGATTAAAGATTTAGTTCAATTAGTAAAAAAGCATTCTCCTTCAACCATTGTTATGGTTGATAATTGTTACGGTGAATTTACCGGCTTACTTGAACCCACCGGCGTAGGAGCTGATATCATGGCCGGTTCTTTAATAAAGAATCCGGGTGGGGGGGTGGCTGGTGGAGGAGGGTATATATGTGGAAAAACTCCTCTAGTGGAACAGGTGGCTGATTATCTGGTCGCTCCTGGATTGGGAAAAGAATTAGGACCTAGCCTGGGGCAGAACCGGCCCATGTATCAGGGATTTTTTCTGGCCCCCCATACGGTGTTACAGGCGCTAAAAGTAGCAGTTTTAGCGGCCTATGTATTTGGCCAGCATGGTTATGAGGTTTACCCGCGTTGGAGTGAACCCCGTAATGATATTGTTCAGACCATTGTGTTAGGATCGGGGCAGCAGATTAAAGACTATTGCCAGCTAGTTCAAAAAAATTCCCCGGTGGATAGTGATGTATATCTTGAATTTGCGGATATGCCAGGATACGCTGATAAAATTATCATGGCCGCCGGCACCTTTGTCCAGGGTTCCTCCATCGAACTATCCTGTGATGGACCCCTGCGCCCGCCTTATTGTGTATATATGCAGGGGGGACTTACTTATGAGCATGGGCGTTATGTTTTAGCCCAATTGGTAGAGCAAATAATCTTAAAAAATAATGAGTGAGGTGGACTTAGCGTATTATGAATGGTACAGTTCTGGCTATGGTAATCCTGGTTATCCTCATAGGCTTGGCAGGTACAGTATTACCCATGCTCCCTGGGATTCCACTAATTTTTATAGCTATTGCCGCTTATGGTTGGTATGAAGGATTTCAGTTAATATCGTCACGCTATCTGCTGGTATTAGGCGGGTTGACATTATTATCCCTGTTGTTTAACTATCTTTCAACGGTAATGGGAGCTAAATGGTTTGGCTCAGGAAAATATGGAGTATGGGGTGCGTTATTAGGAACTATAGCTGGGCTGTTCTTTTTTCCGCCGGTAGGAATTCTGGTTGGTCCCCTAGTAGGAGCATTTGCGGGTGAATACGTAGCCCAAAATGATCCCTACCGCGCTATGAGAGCCGCAGTAGGGGCTTTAATCGGTGTCTTTTCCGGGGTAGTTTTCAATGTTATCATTGGTATTGCTATGCTGGTATCGTTCCTGATTATAGTGTTCTGAATAGTCCCCTGATTGCTTGGTAGTAGGTAAATATGGTATCCTAGGGACGTTAGTTAGAGCGTTATTCTGGAGGGGTAATTTTGCATAAGGAATATATATTGAAGAAGGCAGCCGAAGAAAATGTTAAGTTTATTCGCCTGCAATTTACAGACATACTCGGGGTTATGAAAAGCATTTCTATTACTAGTGAACAGCTAGAAAAGGCTCTAGATGGCGAATTGATGTTTGATGGATCATCCATTGAAGGTTTTGTTCGCATTGAAGAATCGGATATGTATCTAAAACCTGACCCTAATTCTTTCCTGATTCTGCCTTGGAGTAGCCCTAATTCAAACAGTAAAACAGCACGCTTAATCTGTGACATTTATGATTCCAATAACCAACCTTTTGCAGGATCTCCTCGTTATGCCCTGCAGAAAGTACTGAAAGAAGCAGCCGAGCTTGGCTATACCATGTACGTAGGTCCTGAGCCGGAATTCTTTATGTTTCATGTCGATGAAAATGGAACCCCGACACTAGACACCAATGATAAGGCCGGCTATTTTGATCTGCCGCCGGTAGACCAGGGAGAGGAAGCTCGCCGGGACATGGTAGAGACCTTGCAAAGTATGGGTTTTGAAATAGAGGCGGCTCATCATGAAGCAGCTCCAGGACAGCATGAGATAGATTTTAAGTATAAAGATGCCATTACTACTGCTGATAGTATTGTCACTTTCCGTATTGTAGTCCGAACGGTAGCCAGGAAACACGGGTTGCATGCAACTTTTATGCCTAAACCTATCTACGGAATTGCAGGATCAGGAATGCATTTACATGTTTCCTTATTTAAGGAAGGTGAGAATATATTCTATGATCCCTCAGCTAAGGACGGGCTGAGTGACTCCTGCCGCTATTTTATGGCCGGGGTACTTAAACATGCCCGGGCCATATCGGCTATTACCAGTCCCACAGTAAATTCATACAAAAGGCTGGTACCTGGATATGAAGCACCCGTATATATTGCCTGGTCCTATCGTAACCGCAGTCCCCTGATAAGAATACCGGCCCGCCGGGGAATTGGAACGCGTATAGAATTACGTAATCCTGATCCAACCTGTAATCCCTATCTGGGTCTGGCGGTAATCCTAAAAGCAGGTCTGGAGGGAATTAAAAACAAGCTACAGCCACCTGCGGCTGTTGAGCAAAATATTTACGAAATGGATCTGGCTACTCGCAATCTCAAAGGTATTCATTCTTTACCGGAAAACCTCTACGAAGCAGTTAACGAGCTAAGCCGGGATAAACTAATTCAGGAAGCACTAGGGGACCATATTTATTCCCGTTTTGTTCTGGCAAAAATGAAGGAATGGGAAAGCTATAGTTCCCGGGTTTATGATTGGGAAATTGACCAATACCTGGAGAAATTCTAGGAAGCACGGGACTCCTTGCTTTCTTTCCCCATTTATTGACTCCAACCAAAAAGAAATAAAGGCATAAGCAACATAAATATTTCGATAGTCATGTTCCGCCTGGGAAACACTAGCTTGTCTAAGGTTCCGGGGTAAGGGACCGATTCACATCCATGTTCAACGACCTTAGTGATGAAAGGTAGTGGATATTAATGGCGCCCTGGGGAGAGACCGCTCACTCTTTTCCACTGCTAGGCCTTAAGAGGGTGTTTCAACCATGTGTCGTTTAACGGGCCCGGTATAATTATGTATTCAAACCAGCTGGTTTAGGGGCTTTCCCGGAGAAAATCAAACCATAAATGTTTATCTGATCGCAAAAGCTCCTGGATTAGGTAATAAACCTGCCAGGAGCTTTAATCAAATCATTCCAATATCTTTTTAACTAATCTTTCTCATCAATCCGGTTACTTTGCCTACTATCTGAATATGGGGAGCTATAATCGGTTCCATAGACGAATTTTCTGGTTTGAGTTCCACATAGCCATCCCGCAAATAGTAGCGTTTTACGGTGGCATCGTCATCAAGTAGAGCCACTATAATTTCACCATTGGAGGCGTCACTTTGCTGGCGTACAATCAGATAATCTCCATCCATAATACCAGCTTCTATCATACTTTCCCCTTTAACCCGTAATATAAAGTGGTTGCCGCTACCTACCAGGTCCTGGGGTACGGGCAGGTAAGTGTCAATATTTTGTTCAGCGAGAATGGGGGTTCCTGCCGCCACTTGACCTACTACCGGCAGTCTTAGGGCCTCCTCGGCTACAGACATATCGTTATCCACCGGTATTATGGCCCGGGGTTTAGCAGGATCTTTTCGTATAAAACCCTTTTCTTCCAACTGGATTAGATAGGAATGTACAGTTGAACTGGATTTTAATCCTACGGCCCGGCCGATTTCTCTCACTGATGGAGGGTAACCAACATTGCGTATTCTGTCTTTTATATAGTCGAGAATGGCTTGTTCTCTTTCATTAAGATGCTGGTTATCGGTCATATGCGGACCTCCCTAGATTTTTAACCAATTATAACATATTTGAGAAAGTATCCAAAACATATGTTCCTTTAAAAATCTAAAATATATTGCTATTGGTCCTTCCAAAAGACATCCGGGCCTACGTTTTCCAGACTGGCTAAAAATTTACGACGGGCGCCCGGATAGATTGCCTCGATATGGTTTAGCAAGGCTGAGATTTCCGTTCTTTTGGTGGTACCATCGGCCGGACAACGGTTTTCAACAATATTCCAGCCCATAGATTCCACTAGTAATTGAATAGCATGCTCCTCTACATAAACCAGGGGACGGACTACCGTGATGTCCATACGATCCAGATAGGTCTTAGGTTTAAATACCTGGAAGCGGCTTTCGTATAACATAGACATAAAAAGGGTATTTACTACATCGTTCAGGTGGTGTCCCAGAGCCACCTTGTTGCAGTAGAAACTTTTCGCGGTTCTATTTAAAGCCCCCCGACGCAGGTTTGCACATAGGGAACAAGGGTGCCTTTCCTGACGGGCATGGAACACAATCTCACCGATGTTAGTTGTTTCTATAGTCAGGGGCAGACCTAATTGAGAACAAAAGTCTTTAAGGCTATCAATCTCATTGTCCCAACCCAGGTCAATATAAATAGGATATAGCTCAAAATTAAGCGGGGTGTATTTTCGCAGCAGAAACAAGAGATAAAGCAGGGTAAAACTATCTTTACCACCAGACATCCCTACTGCTACCCGGTCCCCGTCTTCAATTAGCCGGTATTTCAGATTAGCATCCCGTACCTGCCGGAATATAATTTTTATGTGTCTTTTATTCATTAAAATTGTTTCCTTTTTAGATTAAAAGATGGACATACACTAATCATAACAAATCTAGTGATAATTCAAGTTAATGTGTAATTAGCCTGTACTTAAGGGGTTAGTTTTTAAACATAATGGATAAGCTGGCGAGGGCCAGGAAATAAGATGGTTTTAGGAATTAAGAGAGAGAACTACTTCTGTTTAGCAGTTCTCTCAAAAAATTAAATACCTGATAAATTATTAATCAGCCGCCAATTTCGGCTGGATTTTTTCCATAAAAGGGCTCTAATAGTTCAATAGGGTGTTTTACCTGGCAATTCCATTTGTGTCGGTTTACTCCGTGCTGCAACTGCATCATGCAGCTGGGGCAGCAGGTAGCTAGAATCTGGGCACCAGTCTCCATAGCACTATCCATTTTGCGGTCCAGTATTTTCATAGAGAGATCATAATGGGTAAGACTATAAGTTCCCGATCCACCACAACAGCGATTAGCTTCCGACATTTCCACCAATTCCACCCCGGGAATTCTATTTAATAATTCGCGGGGCTGCTTTTTAATCCCCTGAGCATTAGCCAGGTGACAAGGATCATGATAGGTTACCTTTACTTTATCAGCAGCCGGATCTTCAGGTACCTTAATATCCAGCACCTCCACCAGGAACTTGGTAAGATCCATAACCCGGTCCGAGAAGGCCATAGCCTGGTCTTCAATCTTCAATCCTCCCAGTAGAAACTGCATGTTTTTATGGGAAAGGGCTGCCGAACAGGAAGCACAATCAGTGACTATATAATCAAAGTCATAGGAATTAAATATTTTAACATTATGAGCAGCCAGTTTTCGTGCCGTATCCAGCTTTCCGTTGGCTATGTGAGGTTGTCCGCAACAGCGGGTTTCCTGAGGAACTATTACCTCACAACCGTTTCTGGTTAATACTGCAACCGTAGCTCGAGCCACATTAGGGTGGAGTAAATCTGTACCACAACCCAGAAAATATCCGACCCGGAATTTTTTCTGGCCCTGGGCCGGGTTTACCTCTTTTATCAGGCTGCGTCCTGAACGTCCTGGTACAGAAGTTAATATTTTTTCAGCCCGGGAAAGATCACCGGGTAATAGTTTGGTAAGACCAAGGTTACGGGCTAATTTTTGTAATCCTGTTTTTTGGGCCCCCCACATCAACCGGGTGGAAGTACGCAGCAACCCGGGACGGGTCCAGAGAGTATCAAAAACCAACTCTTTGGTGGTGGAAGGATTTTGCTCATATATATACGCACGTGCAGCAGCATTTAGTTCATGTACATCAATACCTGAGGGGCAGTTTGCACTACAGGTTTCACATAATAAACAGTTGGTAAGTCTTTCGTTGACCTTATTTTCAGGCTTGACTTTACCATCCCGTAACATCTGTACCATAAAAACCTGCCCCCGGGGAGCAGCCGTTTCATTTCGAATCTCCTCAAAAACCGGGCAGACACTGCGACATTTTCCGCAGCGTACGCATTTCATAATTTGATCCCGTACCGGAGGTATTTTCTTAAACTCCATGGAAGGGTCTCCTTTCTAATCTTAGAACAACTTCTCCGGATTCATGATCCCTTTGGGATCAAACACCTTTTTAATACCTTTCATATAATCAACCGCCAGGCCATGTTCTAATTCAGCATATTTGCGACGGACCGCACCCACCCCATGTTCTCCAGTGGTAGATCCCTGCAATTCAATGGCTAGTAAATGAATCTCGTCTACCAGTTTTAAAACCCTTTCTACTTCTTCCGGGTTTTCTGGATTTATAACTGGAGCAGTATGGACATTGCCATCTCCTATATGACCGTAATTGACTACCTTAATACCGTATTTTTCTCCTAGGGCACGTATGGATCTCAGAGTATCAGCAACTCGGGATAGGGGAACACTGATATCTTCTCCGGCAAATACCCGGCTACCATCGGGACGAACCCGGGCAGCGGCGGTAGCAGTAACACTTCTTCCTTCCCATAGCTGGGTCATCCTCTGGGGGTCAGTAGCCCATTCCACATTACGGGCCCGACGACCGGCAATTTCAGCAATCATCTTGCCTTCGTATTCCACGCTGGGGGGATTGCCATCCACTTCAAAAAGTAAAATTGCTTCCGCCTCAGGCAGGTTAATTTCCGGTTTAAACTGATTTACTGCTCCGATGGCAGAGCTGTCCAGGATCTCAATGCCTGAAGGAAGAATTCCTGCCTGGTATACATCCAAAACTGTAGCAGGGGCATCGTCTAAGTGATCAAAAACTGCCATGGCTATACCCCGGGCTTTGGGCTTGGGCCAGCAACGCAGGCGAATCCGAGTAATTATTCCCAGTACCCCTTCTGACCCTACCATCAGTTTGGTAAGATTAAGGCCAGACACATTTTTTATAACCCGGGCCTTTTTACCCCCGGTGTAAATAACATCCCCATTGGAGAGCACAACTTCTAATCCTAGGATGTATTGCTCGGTGCAGCCGTATTTTACTGCTCTTAATCCACTGGCATTATTAGCTACCATGCCTCCTATGGTACACATCTGGCTGCTGCCTGGATCAGGCGGGAAAAACAGGTTAAAAGCGGCCAATTCTTTATTTAAACGGGCATGAATCACCCCAGGCCGTACAATAACCTGCATATTGCTGGCATCAATTTCAACAATTTCATCCCAGTTAGATAAATCCAGAATAATGCCGCCCTTTAATGCGACACATCCCCCTGTCTCCCCGGTTCCAGCTCCACGGGGGACAACATTGATACTATTTTCAAAGGCGAAGCGCATTACCTTTTGTACATCTTCAGTAGAGCGCGGCAGAACAACTGCAGAAGGATTCCCCGGTTCCAGTTTAGTTAAAAAAGAACTATCGTAGGAGTAGTACATTAAGTCCAGGTCATCGACCAGCACTTTATCTTTCCCCAGAATTTTCACCAGTTCTTTTTTTATTTCAGCATTTTCCACGCTAGCTTCCCCCTTATTTACAGACTATCCTTTAAAACGATACTATAAATTCTCTGCTATTATAACATATAGGTAGAGAGGAGAATTATAAAATCCCAATGAATACGGTATAATTTAAGCATTGAGCAGCATATAAAACTAAAGCTACTCGTCTTTTCAGGTATTATTCTTCATATAAAGCAAATGTATAATTATACAGGGACTGTTCATAGTTGCCGGTATTTGTCCTTTTATTAGATAAATTACAGGCCTAATGATCTGGGAAGGACGTTTAAAAGGGTAAGGAGCAGCTAAATGTTACTATCTCAATATCTTTTGTAATTCGCTAACCGTTCGTTTTATAATCCTTGGCAACTTATTGTGGAATGATTGTTATAAGGGTACAGTTAGGTTTTGTTTAGCCAGCCTGGTAACTTAACAGCTAATTTTGCAGAAAGAGATTTTAAAAGGTGATTAATATGAGAGTTAATACTCCGTTCGGGAAAGATTTTATACAGTTTGAAATTCCGGATACGAATTACGCCGGTACACTTTCTTTACTAGGGCCAGCAAAAGAAAATCGCAGTAATGAACAAATGGTTAGCTTAGCTTTGTCTCATCCGGTAGGGACTCCGCGGCTAAAGGAGATAATCCGGTGCAAGCAGCCTAAGACTGCTGTAATTATTGTTAATGATATTACCAGACCTACTCCGTATAAAACCATGCTCCCACCGTTATTGCATGAGATGGAGGAAGCCGGAATTAAACCGGAAAATATCAAACTGGTAGTAGCTACCGGTATACATCGTCCCCACAGCTACCAGGAGAACCTGGCTATATTCGGTGCCGATGTCTGTTCCCGTTATAAAATCGAAAATCATGATTGTGATTCCCACTTGCTATCACTGGGACGGTTAAGTAATGGAATGGAACTGATTATAAATCAGACTGTGGCTGAAGCCGATTTACTAGTTACTACCGGACTGGTAGGTTTACATTATTTTGCTGGTTATTCCGGGGGACGGAAATCAATTTTACCCGGGGTGGCGGCCCGCTCTTTAATAGAGTTAAATCACAAAATGATGGATGACCCCCGGGCCTGCCTGGGTAATTATGAAGACAATCCGGTAAATACATTAATGCTGGAAGCTGCCCGGATGGTAGGAGTGGATTTTATTCTTAATGTAGTGACTAGTTCCCATGATAAAATTGTTTATGCTGCGGCTGGTGATCTGTATTATGCTTGGATGGAAGCGGTACGCTTTTGTGAAAAGATGAGTGTAGTATCTATAAAAGAGAAAGCAGACATTATTATTGCCGGCTGTGGGGGTTACCCTAAAGATATTAATATATACCAGGCTCAAAAGGCTTTGGATGCTGCTGCATTAGCGGTAAAAAAAGGGGGAACCATTATCCTGATTGCTGAATGCCCGGAAGGGCTAGGGGAGGATACCTTTGAAAAATGGGTAACCGAAGCCCGATCCCCTCAGGATATCAGGCAGCGTTTTCACCGTCATTTTGAATTAGGGGGGCATAAAGCCTACGCTATCTGCCGAACTCTTGAACAGGCTGATATACTTTTATACAGTTGTTTAAATCCGGCTATAGTGCGGAGTATATTCATGCAACCAGTAACAAATTTAGAAACTGCCATTAACCAGGCTTTAGAAAAACATGGGTCTGGTGCCTCTATATTATACATTCCTGAAGCACCTAAACTGGCTATAAAGGTCAGTGGAGAGAATATTTCATAAAGCCGGTTAATATATTACTAGCAGAGTTATTATGGAGAGAACACTTATGTACAATGGAATTAAAAAATTAATTAACAATGAAAAACTTTTATTTAATGAACCTATGAGCAATCATACTACTTTTAAAATCGGCGGACCGGTAGATGTCCTAGTATGCCCGTCAAGTGTAGCTGAATTACAAACAGTAGTGAACTATTGTCGCCAGCACAATATACCTTATTTTGTGTTTGGTCTGGGTAGTAATTTACTAGTATTAGATAAAGGCTTTAGGGGAGTTGCTATTAAGCTGGGAAATAACCTGAAAAGTTTATATATATCCGGTCATGAAATAGTAGCTGAAGCCGGTATTCGCCTGTCAGAATTAGCCCGAAAAGCAGCTGCTTATGAACTTAGTGGGCTGGAGTTTGCAGAAGGAATACCCGGCAGCCTAGGGGGAGCGGTAGTAATGAATGCCGGTGCTTATGGAGGCGAAATAAAGGATGTACTGGTACGAGTTTCAGCCGTAGACCAGGAGGGTAATCTTAAAACCTTTAATTCTTCAGATTTTATGATGGGATATCGGCAGAGCATTTTCCAGGAAAACGGCTGTATTATAGTGTCGGCCCTGCTGGAATTAAAGCCCGGTCAACGGGAAGAGATTCAATCTAAAATGAGAGATTTGGCTCGCCAGCGCCGGGAAAAACAACCCCTGGATCTGCCCAGTGCAGGCAGCACCTTTCGCCGGCCGCAAGGATATTATGTAGGACCAATGGTGGAAAAAATGGGATTAAAAGGCCATACTATAGGAGGTGCTCAGGTTTCCACCAAACACGCTGGATTTATTGTCAATACTGGTAATGCAACGGCTCACGATGTAGTAACCTTGATTACCCATATTCAAACCAGGGCCCGTGAGGAGTATGGGGTTGACCTGCAACCAGAATTAAAAATAATTGGGGAACAATAATGAACATGGGCCAGGAAGCGCGCTTCCTGGCCTATATTTAGTTTAAGGAGAAACGTTATAGATGAAGGTGGTTTTAAGCACTTTAAATGCCAGGTTTGTACATTCATCATTGGCACTAGCCTATCTTAAAGCATATTGTCATAATCCACACTGGCAAATTCATATCAGAGAATTTACTATAAATGATGAACTTAATTATGTACTTTCCGAACTATATAAGGAACACCCCCGGGTGGTTTGTTTTTCATGTTACATTTGGAATATTGAACTGGTGATGAAGCTGGTACGCGATTTACGTCAGGTTGATGGCGAGGTAATGATTGTTCTGGGGGGACCCGAAGTTTCATATGAAACCAGGTCATTTATGGAATTAAATCCGGAAGTAGATATAGTAGTGCGGGGAGAAGGAGAAGCAACGATGTTTTCCTTGTTTACCGCCTTATTTCATTCTCATTCTTTAAGTAATGTGGAGGGAATAACCTATCGTTATGGCGAAACTATTGTGGAGAATCCAGACCGACCCTTAATTGAGGATTTGGACACTATTCCTTTTACATATAATTTAGACAACCTCAATTATTATCGAAACCGCACCTTGTATTATGAAACTTCCAGGGGATGTCCATTCAATTGTGCTTACTGCCTTTCCTCTACTATTAAAGGAGTGCGCTTTTTTTCTTTGGAACGAGTCAAATCCGACCTGGCTTTTCTCATGCAACAAAAGGTTAAAGAAATCCGGTTTGTAGACCGAACCTTTAATTGTAATGAAAAACGTGCCCGTGAAATTATGGAATTTATCATCAGGCATAATATCTCGACCCGTTTTCATTTCGAGATGGGGGCCGATTTACTTTCCGAGGAAATGCTATCTTTTTTAGAAACAGTCCCGGCTGGAATTTTTGATCTGGAAATTGGTATCCAATCTACCTGCCCGGAAGCCCTGCAAGCGGTAAACCGCACTGCCGACTGGCAATCACTACAGCGCAATGTTAAAAGATTAGCTGTCAAAGGGAACCTTCACCTGCATGTAGACTTGATCGCTGGATTACCATATGAAAGCTATGAGCGTTTTGGACAGTCTTTTGATGATGTTTATGCTTTACAGGCCGATGTAATTCAATTGGGTTTTTTAAAATTATTAAAAGGTTCGTCTTTACGTGATGAGGCTGATAGACTGGAATATGCTTATCAAAGCCACCCTCCGTACCAGGTTCTTTCTTCTAACTGTCTGTCCTATGGCCAGCTTATCAAGTTAGTTCGTATAGAGGATTTGGTAGAACGGTATTATAACAGTGGTTTTTTCAAACACACTCTAAAGTATTTGACCAGAGTATGTTTCCAGCACGGTGCTTTTAAATTTTATGAAGAATTTGGGCACTATTGGGCATTACGGGATTTATTTAGTCACCATCACCAGAGAGCAACCGAATATACTATCTTAATACAGTTTATAGAATCCTATTACCCTCAATACAGTTTGTTGGTGGGCGAGGTGCTTAAACTGGATTATCTGACTAACCAGCGGTCAGTTAATCTACCCGAAGGAATGATTAGTTTCAATCCGGATGACTGGAATAAAAAACTTTATATATGGCTTAAGGACGAGCTTTTTTTACAGCAATTCCTGCCAGAGATGAAATCCTTAAGTCCGCGACAAATCAGGCGTAGAGTTCACCTTGAATATCTAAAAATAGATCCTGGCACTGGAGAGGAATTATCTCAACCTGAACCGGTGCTTTTCGTATATCCCCCCGGAGGGAGCCAGGCCTGTTCCACCATTAAATTACCTTTGTACTAGTGAGATCTGCATTTAGTTCATGAGTCTTAATATTTTAATTAAACTCCTTTTTCTGTTAGTATGTTCAGAATATAGTTTAAATAAGATTAAGTGTAAACATAGGGTTTGGAAATATGTTTTAGCCTTCGGTATACTTTTCCAATATTTAAGACGATACAATTAATAGAACCTTAATTGGTTATAAAAAAGTTATGAGGCGTTAGCAGTAAAGTTTCTGGGGCAGGGAGGTAAAGTAATTATGAAGATTTTTGTATTAATTGGACCACCGGCAGCAGGGAAATCAATCTTGATGGATTATTTGCTCCTACATGATAGTGATTTTATGACCCCGATCATATCTTTTACTACCCGTTCCCCGCGTCCCGACGAAAAAGAGGGTAAGAACTATTATTTCATTGACAGAAATAAGTATTTGCAATGGTGTATAAATGGAAGCATTCTGGAAGAGGTAAACTATCTGGATCAGATTTATGGATTGACCCATGAGGAAATTAGCCGGGTAAAGGAAACTGGTAAAAATGGAATCATTATCATGACCCTGGAGGGTTTAAGGATGCTTAAGGCCCGGCTGGGGGTGAGAAACATTGTGAGTATATATATATATCGCGATATGAAAGATATTATAAAAGCAATTGAAAGTGGGAATGAAGACCGGGAGAAAAAAGCAGCCCGCATCGAAAAGGCCTACCAGGAAGTGTTAGACATAAGTGCCAGTGACTACGTAATTTATAATATCGGATCCCTAGATGACGCTTACCGGCAGCTGTTAAGCATCATTCGTAAGGAAATAAATGCTCCTCCCTTCAACCTGGATATAAAGCCGGGACAGCGTTACCGACATTTTAAAGGCAATATTTATGAAATAATAACAATAGCCCTGCATACGGAAAATTACTGTCCCCTGGTAATCTACAAAGATTTGGAATCGGGACGGGATTATGCCCGGCCCTATGAAATATTTTGCGGCAAAAAAGAGCTAACAAAGGAAAACCGGATTGTAAATCGGTTTGAGTTAATCCGGGAAGAGGATGGTGCTGATAGTTAGATATGTTTGGCTCTTTTTTGTAACCAGTGGTGAATCTGTTTGATAAAAAACAATGAACTTATAAACCAGGCTATAGTTGCGATAACCAAAGATAGGCCCCACTGTTGTAAATAAATGAAACCCAGGACCGCAACTATTACGCAAACTGTACATCCCAGCATACCAGCTGTAGCTCCCAGGGCAATGTCAGCAGCCTGTTTTGATCCTTCAAAAACCCCAGCCATGATTACTGCTGCTATCATTACGGCCGGAAAAGCAGCAAAGACACCGGCAAAGGATTTCCAGGGAATAACCTGCAGAAAAATATAACAAGCCGCTACTGCGCCTCCGCCTAGTAAAAATCTGATTAATAGATCATCAAATGGAGAATTTTTCATTTAAATCACCGACTTCCATAATAAGTATATGCCTACGGAGGCTACTGACCATACTAGTAAAGCTAGTATTAGTCCCCGGCTCCAGCCTCGTTTATATATAAAGTAGCTGGCACACAGTGCACAGATAATATTAGCTACCATCCCCACCAGGGCTCCCTGGGAAATTTGGATGGATACTTCCATCAGTTTATCACCATGGTAATCAAGGGCCAGGCTGATAATAGCGGCCAGGTAAACAGCCGGAAAAGCTGCGAATATACCGCCTACCCGTCCTCCAAAGGCCCGGGCCAGTAAAGTAGAGGCTACTACTGCTCCTCCACCAAACAAAAAGCGTATTACTGCCGGGGCTAAACTTAAATCATACATATTACTCACCTTAATCCAAAAAAATTCAAACTTAATTATAACTCAACTTAAAGATTTTAGCAGAAAACCAGTCTAGTTGTTAATTAAGATAAGGAAAGCTACAATAAATAAAAACTGTAAGAAATCTCGTTTATACCGGTATGAAAACAAACGGGGAGGTAAACATGGAGAAAAAGCCTGTAGAATGGAAACGCTTGCTCAATGTTCATGATAATGATCAAAGCCAGGTAATCGAATCACTCCTGGCTTCCGAAAATATACCGGTACTTCGTAAAGAACAGGGAACTGGTAACTATCTTCGAATTTATATGGGATCTTCCCTAACCGGGGTTGATATTTATGTTCCCGATTCCTGTTACCAGCAAGCATTGGAATTATTAACCGGTGATGATGAATATCTGCCGTCTTCGGCATCTGAAGCAATAGATGTTTACCAGCCAGATTTCATAAAACGTAAAAAGACAGCCCGAATGATCATAGCTATAACTATAATAGCACCTGTTATAATAGGACTTATCTATATTATCGTTTCAAACCTGCTAAACCTGTTTCACCTGCTCTAGTCGATTAAAATATTAGGAGGATGACCTATGACTGATCCTAGAATAATAATTCTAGCTAACAATCTGATTAATTACTCCTGCGAAGTTCAACCGGGAGAAAAGGTATTAATTGAATCCATTGGGCTGGAGGCTCCCCTGGTCAAAGAATTAGTTAAAGCAGTTTATGCAGCTGGCGGTCTGCCTTTTGTAACCATTAAAGAGCGTTCCCTGGATCGGGTTTTGATACTGCAGGCCTCCGAAGAACAGCTTAAAATGATGGCTCACTACGAGGCAATACGTATGTCCGATATGGATGCCTACATAGGAATTCGCAGCGGCGATAATGCAGCTGAGTTTTCCGATATCCCGGCGGAAAAGATGGAGTTATACCAGAAGCTATTTCTACAGGAAGTACATATGAAGATCCGGGTACCCCGGACAAAATGGGTAATCCTGCGCTATCCATCTCCTTCTATGGCTCAACTAGCTAATACTAGTACGGAAAGTTTTGAGGACTTTTATTTTGAGGTCTGCAATCTGGATTATGCCCGTATGGCTAAGGCTATGAATCCTCTGGTGGAATTGATGAACCAGACTGACCAAGTTCACATTAAAGGTCCCGGTACTGATCTGCGTTTTTCCATTAAAGGGATTCCTGCGATCAAGTGTGCAGGAAAACAAAACATTCCCGATGGGGAAGTTTTCACGGCTCCAGTACGTGATTCAGTTAATGGCCATATTACCTACAATACACCGGCACTATATCAGGGAAAGGCCTTTGACCAGATATATCTGGAATTTAAAGATGGAAAGGTAATAAATGCCCGGGCCAACAACAGCGAGCAGCTTAACCGTATTCTGAATACCGATGAGGGAGCCCGTTATATAGGGGAATTTGCCATAGGGGTAAACCCCTATGTTATTAAACCTATGCGGGATACCTTGTTTGATGAGAAAATCAGTGGGTCCATTCACTTTACACCAGGAGATTCTTATGATGAATGTCCCAACGGAAACAAATCGGCTATTCACTGGGATCTGGTCCTGATTCAAACTCCAGACTATGGTGGAGGCGAAATTTATTTTGATAACCAGTTGATTCGCCAGGATGGACTATTTGTACTTCCTGAACTTAAACCGCTTAACCCTGAGAATCTTAAGTAGCAAAGGGCAGAGTACGAGGGTAACTAGGTAAATAGAGTAGGATAAGAACTTTGTTCAGACGATGGTACCCAGTAAATAGGGTGGTAATAAGGATGGCTCTGCTGTTCCCTTATTTCACCCTGTTTTAATTTTTGAGTAGCTCTCGCAGCAGGCTAAGTATTTTACCACAATGTAAATTAAGAACGAAGGGACGAAACGTTCCAGTACTTTCCATGCACCTCGCAGCGGGGTGCTTTTTCTGTATGCTTGGCATGTTGGTTGAACGGTATATGGAAAGTGTGCCAGGGTTGTATCTATATGAACAATTGCCTTTTCATCCTATTTTTTAGCCCATATTGTACGTGACAGTGTATTTAGTACAGCTTTTGGGGTATTTATGCCCCGGTGGTCTTTTATTCCGTATTTCTTGCAATATAGGTGACTATAGTCCATAATTGGTTGGGAAGAATATGCATTTTAGATGGGACATAGGTCCTCTGGAGGTGAGCTTATGTATAAAAGTAGCATATAAAATATTTGTCAGGTAGCTGACTAAATAATTGCTCCATTTGTTTCCCGATTGTTCATAAAAATAGGTTTTTACTAATCTTGTTATTATTTAATTTCAGTATAGGAAAGGAGCAATATAAATGAAATGGTTTGATAACTTAAAGATTAACTATAAAATGTTGATCATAATTAGTATACAGATTGTTTTTATGATGGCTATTACTTATGTGGGCTATAGTCGAATAAATATTTTAGATAGTTGCATTGATGACATGTATAACGGGAATCTGTTGCCAGTTAAATACAGTGAGGCCATGCGGGCTGAAAATCGTGCGATTGAAGGTGTGCTTTACCAGTTAATATTAGTCGCTGATCTTTCTGATCAGCAGCGTCAGGATCTAATTAAGCAAATTGATATTCACACTAAGGAATATGATGTTCTAAGCCAACGATTTGAAAAGGCAGGAATGGTAGACGTCAAAGAAAAAGATATCTACTCCCGCCTACAGGCCAACAGTCTCCAGTTTAGATCAGAGACAGAGAAGGCCGTCCAACTTTTAGAGTCGAGCAGTGGTGATTCCTTTACTTATTTTGTGGTCCATGCTAAACCATTATTGGATAAAGTTAATGCAGATTTGGAAGATTTGGCTGATTATAATACCCAGGAAGCAGATGAAATGAACCTCCAGGCGGTAGGGATAACCGCAGCAGCACAAAAATCGGTACTTTTTATGGTTTTAATATCCCTTATAATCAGTGGACTGGGGGGGATTCATCATATCCCGGCGGATTTCGGTCCCAGTGATTGCAGCTTCCCAACATGTTGGACTAATAGCTACCGGGGATTTTAGCATAGATATTCCCGTAAATTTAAAGGGGCGTCAAGATGAACTGGGTCTTCTGGGAGAATCAATGCAAGAACTAACCCTGAAACTGCGCACTACTATAGGAGAGGTTACTAATAATGCTGAGGAGGTGGCTGCCTCCAGTCAAGAATTAGCAGCATCAGGTGAAAATATAGCCTCTAGTATGCAGCAGGTATCAGCTTCAACCGAGGAGATAGCTACTGGGATAGAAGAGGTTTCCTCAGCATCTGAGGAGATAAACGCTTCCATACAGGATATTACTACAACATTAGGCCAAGTATCTGCAAAAGTTGAACAGGGATGCCAAGAATCACAGGAAATTCAACAGCGGGCTGAAACAGTACATTCAAAAATGGGAGAGTCGAGGGAATCGACTAAGCAGATTTATGAGAACATCCATACAAAAGTTATTCAGGCTATCGATCATGCTCAGGTGGTGGAACAGATTTCTGGCCTGGCCGAAAGTATCGCCGGCCTGGCCGATCAAACTAATTTGCTGGCGCTAAATGCCGCCATTGAAGCAGCCCGGGCCGGAGACCAGGGACGTGGGTTTGCCGTAGTTGCTGAAGAGGTTAGACAACTAGCGGAAGATTCTTCCCAGGCGGTAAATGCTATTCAAAATCTCACTCTTAAGGTTAAAGGGGTTCTCGATGATCTAATCTCTACCTGCCATGAATTATTGCGGTTTATTAATGAGGATGTTAATCAGGACTATGATTTTATGATGGACATAGGGGATCATTATAAAAAAGATAGTAATTTTATTACGGAAATGGCTGAAAATATTAACCATAGTATGGAAATTGTTACCCAATTAATGAGCCAAATAACCCAGGCAGTTGAAGTTACTGCAGCCAGTTTAGAGGAAGCCACGGCAGGTTCCCAGGAAATAGCTCAGGGAACTAGTGAAGTTACCTGTGCAGCGGTAGAACTTGGAGGTGCATCAGAACAGCTGGCTACTAATGCCGAACGGTTAAATAGCCTTATGCAGGAATTTAAACTATAGTATGTTTTAGACCATGACATAGTAAAAATTATTGCGGTCGCCAATCTGCCTGCAGATCGGCGGCTTTGAAAGAAATCCCGGTATGAAGACCTATGCCTTCTAACCGTAGAAATGATATGCCAATACCCACGGAATTGTGCTAAAACATAGAGAAATACGATGAAAAAATCCCTACCACCAGTAAAAAAGACTGGTGGTAGGGATTACTGTTGAAAAACAGACTTCCTGGGTATGCTGATGTACAAAGATGAGTTGATTGGTAAGTCTTAACTGATGTTTCACCAGGTGGGTTAACCAGCAGTCTTCAACGTAAGTAGTCCCTCCGGCGGTTACTAAAACAGATAGTGGCCAGGTAAGCGGTCATTATTAATGTTCTTTCATTCACCTAAAACACCCATATTATAGTCTATAATGTTCTTTCATTCACCTAAAACACCCATATTATAGTCTATTATGAAAAACTAGTGTTGCAGCTGATCATAGCGCATAATCATTTCCCAGACCTGTTGTGGTGTTTTACCGCTGGCATTAATTACCGGTGTATCAAGGGTCATATCCTGCATTCCCATTAAGTTCTGGTCACTGCCGGAGATAACTACCGCATCAGCCCGTCTACGATAGGATTCTTCCATATCAATTACCTGGCATCCCTGGGCGGTAAGAAAATCCTTTACAGGGCTAAGATTTCCTTCCACCGCTATAGTTTTAGCCACTTTTGTCACCTCCCAAACTATATCAACCTTATTATGCCTAAACATGAGGGCTTTATGCTCCATCCCCGTTATATCTCTAGTTTTTTAGTTATTAATTTGAGATTTATATATCACTACTTTGGTTTCTTATTCATACCTATATAAATAGCAGTACTAAGTACTGATAATTTTTTATTAAAACCACTATAGGTGGAGGTATATAAGGGATGGTGGAAATTAAATGGCTATTCATGATTGGCAGTGGAAAAATCCTTTGCCCCGGGGAAATACTTTAAAGACTGGATGCTATGGCAATGATCGGTATGTAGTAGTGGGCCAGTATGGAACCATAATGACCTCATTAGATGGTAGTGACTGGGAAACCATACTAACCGGCATCAGTAATTACCTTTTGGGAGTAACCTATGGGGATGGTAAATTTATATGTGTAGGCTCAGCCGGGCTTATTTTAACATCTCCCGATGCTCATGTATGGACAGTGGTTGATTCCGGGGAAGAAATCTGGATTGATTCGGTAGCCTATGGAAATGGGATGTTTGTGGCAGTAGGGCAGGGAGGAACCGTTTTGCGGTCCCCAGATGGTGAGACGTGGGAAAGTAAAAACATAGGGGATTTCTGGCTGGATGACATAACTTATGGGAATGGAATATTTGTTGCGGTAGGTATGAATGGAAGTATATTAACTTCACCAGATGGTTGGGAATGGTTAGCTCATGAATCTCCCACCTTAAACCGCTTAGAATCAGTTATCTATGGAAACGATTTATTTGTTACGGTAGGCCGCAACGGCGTTATATTAACCTCGGCTGATGGAGAACATTGGGAAAGCAGTAATTCAGATACTAAGGTCTGGTTGAAAGGAGTGGCTTTCGGAAATGGCACCTTTACTGCAGTAGGCGAAGATCAGAATAATTTTGGTGTAATACTCACTTCTGAGGACGGAGTCAGCTGGTCTGCAAACAGGTCGGAAAACTATAAGCTTTTAATGGGGGTAGTGTATGGTAATCAGGAATTTATTGCTGTAGGTCGGGGGGGTATAATCTACCAATCACTTAAAGAGCAGGAGTGGGTGTGCAAAACCAGCGGCACTTATGGGGAACTGTATGGTATTATTTGCGATGATAATATGTTCCTTTGTTTAGGAGAGGGAGGAACAATATTACGTTCGCTTAATGCTACTACCTGGACAGCGTGTAATTCAGACACCAATATATCATTATTTGGTATTACCCCTGCTATGGGGGGCTATATAGCAGTAGGGGATCAGGGAACTATTTTATTTTCGGCTGACGGGATTAATTGGGCTAGAAGAAAAATTTCGGTGACTAACCGCTTATTTGGGGTTGTTTATGGTAATAACCAGTTAGTAGTAGTAGGGGAAAAGGGCTTAATTTTGGTTTCTGCCGATGGTTTTGTTTGGAACCCGGTTAATTCAAAAACGAATGCTAATCTTTTAAATATAACTTATGGAAATGGACAGTTTACCATAGTTGGTGATGGAGGAACCATTCTATCTTCTGATGATGGCTTATCCTGGTATAAAGTAGAATCTGGTACAAATTGGCACATGATTCAAGGGGTGGCCTGTGGCCAGGGCTTATTCGTAGCTGTCGGCGATCACGGGTTAATATTAGTATCCCGAGATGGAAAGCAATGGGTGGACCATTCCATTACCACATCTCCGCCCTGGTTACAAAAAGTAATCTATAATGACACAGGTTTCCTGGCCTGCGGCAGCCCTGGGGTTGTCTTGCAGTCTACAGACGGACTAAAGTGGGGGGAGGTCCCAGTCCCCACTGAAAATTTTCTCTATGGAATAGCCAGTGGAAAAGAGGCAGTCGTAGTAGTAGGAGAATTAGGAACCATCTTGCATGCTAATCTCCGTTAGTTTTATTAGCCAATTCTTCTTCAAAGTTTTGGATCATTTTTTTTACCATCTGGCCGCCAATTATACCACCAATCTGTCCGGCTTGACTGGTTAACATATCACCATGATAACCATTGGTAATCTTAGAACCAGTTTCATCCAGGGCCTTTTTTCTTAGATAATCCATTACTGGTTGTGATTCCGGTACTAATAAACGGCTGTTTTTTGACATATAATCACCCCTTCAAGATATATTTAGTATAGTATGAGAAATTAAGCGGTGGTCAAACCTACAAAATATTGACATATTATAAAAGTAAATGGCCATAATCATTTCTAGTCAAAAATGTATCAATAATAATAAAAAAACAAGGGATTAAAATCATAAGTCCCTTGTTTTTTATTAAAAAGAAATTAAATTGTCTTAAACTTCAGTTATCTCGATTTTAAAACGTACTTCCGTATCATCTGAAAAACCGGTGTCCTTAAAAATACTTAACACATTATAAACCATACTGGCAGGTCCCTGGGTATCCAGGGAAAAGGAAAACTTACTCCGGTTATTTTGTTCTTCCGGTTCGGTTGTTATCTGATTCGGGGTATTATTTGCATTTTGTGTTTCAGTACTAGGGGATGAATTAGTTTTTCTAGCTCTTTTTCCCCGGGCTTTCATAGGCAGTCCAATTTCCCGTGCCATAGCATAATACTTAGATTTGGATATTCCCCAGGCACTGGCTATATCATTAACACTACGTTGGTTGCGAAGTTTTTGTAGGTATGTAAGCTTTTCCTCATTAGACAAATTATTAAAATCTGTAAACGAAAGCATGTTATTCCTCCTTTTTATTTACTATTTTGATAATGTCCTACCCATCTCTTTTTTATACATTTATTCAATAAATCTATTTCCTATGCAAAACAACTGTACTACATTTTACAATCCTGCTTATCCCATAGAGTAAACTTAATAACTTTTTACGATACTGTCTTTGTGATTGAGTTCATAGTGTTTTGCAAAAAGGTTCTCCATAGTAGCAAAATACCTATAAATATGAAATGAATTACTTATAATCAATGATAGTTAACGAAAATTGATTAAAACTACTACTAGTTTAGCGATTATGGCTTTTAAAAGCTAGTAATACTTAGTAGTTGGGCATGATTAAATAATATTCCGCTTTAAACTGTACTATGGATATAAAATATAAATTCTAATATTACTGTAAAATATCTTGTTCTTTAACGTATATTGTTTATAAGAAAGTCTATTGATAAAATCAAGTTAGGAGCTCTTAAATGCAAAGGTTGTGTAGAAGTTATTATTCCGGCAAATATAGGGGGTTATTTTATGAAAAGGCTTACTGATAACGTGTTATTGTTTGGCAATGGCAACTTCAACTATTATGTAGTCGGCAATAAGGAAGCTGCACTCATAGAATGTGGGATGAGTGCCGGTGTTTCTATATTTGCTAACCAGTGGTCCCAATTAAAAAACCCACCCGAGGTGAAATACATCCTGGCATTGCATTCGCATTTTGATCATGTGTGTGGTATACCCATGTTAAAAGAAATGTTTCCTGCTGCTCAGGTGCTGGCCAGCCTTCCTACTATGAATGTTCTTTCATTGGACAAAGTCTTGGGTGTAATGAAAAGAGCCGATAATATTGTTTCGGATGAATATGTTAAAGCCGGTCTCCTGGATGAAAAGCCTATTACGCTGGATACTAAAAATCTTACTGTTGATCGAGCTCTTCATGACGGTGAACATATTAATTTATCAGATGATTTAGAAATGACCATTCTGGAAACCCCCGGCCACAGTCCTTGTTCAATTGCAGTTTATCTAGAAAAGGATCAGGTAATGTTTGTTTCCGATGCAGCCGGTTACCGTTTATCAGAGGGTTTAATGTCTCCGGTATTCTTTCAGGATTATGATTTATATATAAATTCTATAAAAAAACTAATGGCCTATTCCACCAGTATACTAGGTGTCGGACACGGGAAAGTTCCCATAGGAACTAAAGAGGTAGATGCTTACTATCAGCAAAGCCTGGCAAACTGTTATGCAGTATTTGCGGATATAAAAGATAAACTTGAGTCGGGAATAGGTGAGGAAGCTATAGCTGAGCAATTATTTAATACCTTTATCAAGGAAGCCATGGCCTACTATCCCGCAGATATGATGTTAGGTTCTATGTATCAATTGATAAAAAATGTACGCTCTCGGATATAACTAAAGGTCGACCCAGGAAGAGGTCCTATTGCTTCTCACAGGTGTGATCTTGTTAAGAAGAAGCCCAGCAAAAGCAAAAGCTTCCTGGGTTGTTTCGTATAAAAGTAAAACCCTCAGGCTTTCCTTGCTTGAGGGTTTCCTAATTCCCGCTTTGCCGTCATTTATTTTTTAAAACCCACTTTATCATAAAGTGGGTGCCTGGCTAATAGCTTCTGTCGTCCTCCTTAACTAAGGCCTGACATGGACTAGTAGACCAAAGCTCCCTTGTTCAATTTGTAGGTTAAAATAAACAAGATCAACGAACATCGCAGGTTTGCCGCTTAAGTATTATATAACCGGTTAATCTTATTATCAATAGTTATTTTGTGGTAAGAGCTTTAGTCAACTATATTTCTTTTTCGCCGATATTATCCATCCCATATTCTCCAGTAGTAGATCAGTTTTAATTAACTATATTTCTTTTTTCCCCCCGGAGAAAAGCTTCAATATTAAGGTGAATTTCCTGTATAAGGGCCTTTCTGGCTTCCACGCTAGCCCAGGCAATATGGGGGGTAATTAAGAGACGATGGGGATGTTTTACCTGTAATAGGGGATTATCAGAATTAATTGGTTCATGCTCTAAAACATCCAAGCCTGCTCCGGCGATTAACTCCTGATTAAGGGCTTTAGCCAAGTCGGATTCATTGACTATACCGCCCCGGCCTAAATTTAGTAACAAGGCCTCCGGTTTTATCAGTTGTAACTTTTCATAATTGATAAGGTTAATTGTCTGGGAGTTTAACGGGGCGTGTATGGATATTATATCAGCATGTTTAAGCAGGTCAGCCAGATCCACTCTAGTATAGATCTTACTATTATTTTTCCCGGAAGTGGAATAATAAACTATCTGGCAACCAAAAGCTCGGGCTATTTCAGCTACAGCAGAACCAATAGTACCCAATCCTATAATTCCCCAGGTCTTGCCCCGCAGTTCGCAAAAGGGAAATTGCAGATGAGTGAAATTACTACCTTGTGCATATTGACCGGACTTAACATAATTATCATAATAGGGTAAAGATTCCAGTAAATAAAAGAGCATTGCAAAAGTGTGCTGGACCACACTATAGGTGGAATAACCTGCCACATTAGTTACGACAATATTTTGTTCCCGGGTGTAGTTTAAATCAACATTGTTAGTGCCGGTAGCAGATATACAGATTAGCTTAATATGGGGAGCAGCAGCCAGATTGGACTGGTTTAAAATTACTTTATTAGTTACAACAATATCCTGGTCTTTAATTCTTTCTACTACTTGGTCTGGTTCTGTATTCTGATAAATAGAGACCTGGCCTAGATGGTTAAAAATACTCAAATCGGCATCTTCACCCAAGGTGTTAGCGTCCAGAATACATAATTTTAGCACTCCTATCACTCCACTCTTTTATAATGTTGCTAGCTAGAGAAAACGAATTTTGGTGATATGACTTTACTATTATACTAGTCTAACCACTAATCGGGGCGGTATTTGTACTATATTATAGCACCAGATAAGAAACTTTCTATTTGACATAGCATGATAATAAGGTTATACTTTTCTTGCCTTGTTCTTAGGATGTGTCTCCTTTTTGGGGAACTGAGTCAAGAGTATTTCCAGAAGGGAGATGATTGAATGTTTGAAGATAAATATTTAGTATGCAAGGATTGTGGCAACGAATTTTTGTTCTCAGCATCAGAGCAAGAGTTTTATGCTGAAAAAGGCTTTGAGAACGAACCCGGCCGTTGCCCAGAATGCAGAAGGGCACGTAAACAACAGCGTAACGGTAATTCTCGTAGAGATGACCGTCCAATGTTCAAGACAGTATGCGCTGCTTGTGGGCAGGAAACTACTGTACCATTTGAGCCTACCGGTGATAGACCAGTTTATTGCCGGGATTGCTTCCAGGCTAGACGTAGCCGTAGTTACAGATAACGATAAAAGGGTTAGTAGTAATATACTAACCCTTTTTTTAGTTTGTATTGAATCGGTAGGGTAAAACTGCCCGATAGGATTATTAGCTTTCTGGTTCCACATCATTATTTACCTGGCTGTGGAAAATTTCTTCCAGGCTAAGTTCTTTCTCGCTGATACTTACCTGATTAAGTACTCTGGTTACACCCCGGGCCTGGGAGGCTGCTTCCTGAGCTGCCTCAATCTCAGCCGGATCATCAGTGTTTCCTTTTAAAACAACGTTACCGTGCCCGCCTCTACACTCAGCCCCAATATGATTAGTATTAACCCGCGGATCTTCTTCTAATTCTTCCCGGACCTCCATACCCGCATCTTTTCCATCAATTTCCCCATCAGTACTAATGGTAATACCGTTATTTACACCTTTTACTCCCATAACCCCACGCACTATTTGTGCAGCCCGTTTCTTTTCTTTCAAGGTGTCTACTATACCCTGTAAGTGAACGGTACCCTCTATAACTTCTACCTGTAGCTGGTACCCTTGAAGATCTTTGCTTTTTTCCAATAAAGATTGGATATGATTACGTAATTTATCATCTATATTATGGCTCATTTATTAGTTCCTCCTTGATGACTATATAGCTTATTGTTCCCCGAGTTATATAGAGAATACTGTCCACAAACTGGTTGTAATTTATCCAACCGGGCTAAATGGGATTAGTAAAAATTAGACTCTGTTTATAAAAAAAGATTAATGCTTCTGGATTAAATCCTGGGATCTAGGGTAAAAAATTTAATATAGTTTATTGACATATGCCCACATGCGGGAGTATTATGAAAACGGACATATGACCACATAAGGAGGTGTGAAAACTATGCCAGGATTAAATGGAAGGGGTCCTTTAAATGAAGGCCCTGGTAGCGGTAGAGGCAGAGGACGTTGCCGGAATATTTCGGGGCGAGGTAGATTTGATGGATTGGGACCAGGTCGATTCTGTGGTGTGAACGGCAGGGGTTTTGGTATTGGTTGGAAAGGTCAGACGGGAAATAACTGGGATCAGGCTGAAACTTACCGTCAATGGTTGCAAAGGGAACTAGATAACCTTAATACTATTGACAAATAAGAGAGTTTATGGAAAACCCAGGCGGTCTGATTTAGATCGCCTGGGCAATTTTAGCAGGGGCAGTTAGATTTTTGATTATGGTTACCGGAAGGGAGTATGAACCAAGATAGTGAAAAAAATAGCAGTTTGTGCAACTGGTGAAAATCCTGAATCTAAAGTAGATGGACGGTTTGGAAGATGTAATTATTTTATAATTAATCATTTTAACGGTGATCAATATACATCACTGGTGAATAGTGGTGTTAACGCTAATCAAGGTGCGGGTATTGGGACAGCCCAAACATTGGTTAAAGAAGGGGTCAATGTGGTGGTGACCAACCGCATAGGCCCTAAAGCTTTTAAGGTACTTAAAGCGGCAGGTATTAAAATGTACGCGGCAGAAGCAGACCAAACTGTTGCTATGGCAGTTAAAGAATACTACGAAGGTAAACTACCGGAAATTAACAGTCCTAACAATTAGATAAAGAGGTGTGTCAAATGTTAATAGCTATTCCTAAAGAAGGGGATATGGTTTGCCCCCATTTTGGGCACTGCGAGGAATTTGCCCTGTACGATACGGAAAAGAACCAGTGGAATTTTATTAAAAATCCTGAACATGTTCCCGGAATGCTGCCTGGATTTTTAAAAAAGCAAGGGGTACAGGTAGTTATTGCCGGTGGAATGGGAGGAAGAGCTCAGGAATTGTTTGAGCTGGAAGGCATTCAGACCTTGGTTGGTGCTAAAGGTGACTTCAAAAAAGTTATGGATAGCTTTCTTAAGGGCCAGCTGAAAAGTACCGGAGAGGTATGCTCAGAACATGCTCACGCTGGGGAATGTCATGGTTAAAAATATAATCTAGCTATAGAAATTAAACCCGGGCAACCCTACTTGTCCGGGTTTTTGAAAGGGGGAATAAAAGGTGCAAATAGCAGTAGCCAGCGGTAAGGGAGGCACTGGAAAAACATTAATAGCTACTTCCTTGGTTAGGGTCCTGGCTGATCAAAACCTGGTAATAATTGATGCCGATGTGGAGGAACCTAATGCAGGCTTATTTTTATCAGGAGAATTAGGGCAGGTACGGGCAGTTACCCGGCAGGTGCCGGTAGTAGATGAAAAGGCCTGCACTTTGTGTGGAAAGTGTGCCGAAGTCTGTAATTTTAACGCTCTGGTGGCATTACCCGAAAAAATAATGGTTTTAAGAGAAATGTGTCATTCCTGTGGAGCTTGTGCTTATTTGTGTCCGGAAAGGGCCATTAAAGAAGATGATTACCAGGTAGGGACCCTAGAAATCACCCGGCTTAACAGTAAAGGCAGGCTGGTTACAGGCCGGTTGTCTATTGGGGAAGCCATTAGTCTGCCGGTAATAAAAGCAGCCAAAAACGGTGCCGATGAATTTTCTTTGCAGATTATTGACTGTCCTCCCGGGACTACCTGCCCTATGATTGAAGCAGTGCGGGATAGTGATTTTTGCTTATTAATAACTGAGCCTACCCCTTTTGGAGTCCATGATTTGTCACTATCGTTTCAAGCCGTCCAGATGCTGGACATACCTGCCGCGGTGATTATTAACCGCTGGAATGGTGATGATGGTGGTATAGAAGTACTTTGCGAAGAAAACGGGTTTCCGATTATTGCTCGTATCCCCTTTAGTAGAGATCTGGCCAGGGCCTATGCCCGAGGAGTAGATCCTTTTATAGCTATGCCGGACTTTAAAAATAGTATTGAAACCATAGCCAGGTTTATTCCGGACTTATTAAGGAGTAACGATTATGAAAGAAATTTTGTTTATAAGCGGAAAAGGGGGAACCGGTAAAACCTCTCTGACAGCATCTTTTATTCACCTGGCGAAAAATTGTACTGCCTGTGATTATGATGTTGATGCTTCTAATCTTCCTATACTGCTAAAACCTAAGGAGGTACAGGCGCACTTCTTCAGCGGCGGAAAGAGCGCTATTCTGGACCGTGACAAATGTATACAGTGTGATTTATGTATAGATTTATGCCGTTTTGATGCTATTCATGATTATTCAATTAACCCGCTTTTTTGTGAGGGATGTGGCTTATGTTCACGAGTTTGTCCAGTTGAAGCTATAAATATGAAGCCTAATCCTTCCGGACGCTGGTTTGAGGGGGAAAGTGGTTCACATTTTGTTTATTATGCAAAGTTGAGGCCAGGGGAGGAAAACTCCGGTAAACTGGTAGCCCAGGTAAAAGCCGCCGCCCGCGCCAGAACCAAAGAAGCAGGTATTCCTTTGATAGTGGCTGATGGGCCACCGGGTATTGGTTGTCCGGTAATATCGTCACTAGTTGAAGTTGACCTGGTAGTATTAGTAGCTGAACCTAGCTTATCAGGATTTCATGATTTACAAAGGATTCATCACTTAGTCCGCTCCCGTGGCATTAGGGAAATACTGATTATCAATAAGTGGGATATTAACCCAAAGAAGGTAAAGCAGATAGAAAAGTGGGCTGTAGCAGAGGAGGTACCCTGTGTAGGTAAAATTCCATTTGATGCGGAAATAGCCAGTTGTATTGCTAATACTGATAATCCCGCTGCTAATCCTCGTATTAAGGCATATTTAGAGCCGATTTGGGAACAAATTACTGCCCAGTTAATGTTACAATCCTTACCAAAATCAATAAAGATAAAGGATTTATAAAATAAACACGGTGGATTTATCAGTACAAGAGAGCTCGCTTATCGGCGGGTTCTTTATTTTTTTGGATTATATTATTACAGGCGATTGGTAATAGGCGCTAACGCCACTCTTCGATCCAAAAATAATCGACCATATCGGTGCCAAAATTACTGGATTCCTCAACAGTATAGTTACTGGTAGTTCCATGGAAAACATCTATCCAATAGGGATAATCAGGCCATAAACGATAATTTATATCACCGGTATCGGTAACTTTAAAAGCATAATATTGGTTACCTTGAATAACCAGAGGTTTTTTTAGATGTATAACGGTGCCGAAAGGAATAATGGGTTGGAGGGGATCTCCTCCGTATTTTACAGGTACCCGGGGGTGAACTGCCACCGAACCAATGGAGTAATGCTGGCCGCTAGAAGAGACAGGTCCATAAGCCGGTGCCGTATAAGCAGTCGCCTTTTGATTCTGTACTGAAAAAACAATATACCATTGGGGCTCTTTTACCGGTTTAGTATCTTCCGGTTTACGGGATGGAAATGGGTAATAAAGAGAAAAAATTACTAGTCCCAGCATTAATATGAGTGCTACAATGGCGATGATAGGCAGCTTTATCTGCAATTGCTTCATAAATATTCCCCCTTTAGTTAAATTTTATAATCGGTGTTCCGAATTTTAGTCTTATAAAAAGCATATTTGTATTAGATCGTTTATAAAATTGGAACCGGGTTAGTTAATGTTTATATTTAATATTTCCCGATCGGGGGGTTTTAAGTTTATATAATGACCAATGTATAATTAAAAGTTATACATAAAGATACCGGTTATTATGCTATAATAAAATGAATAAAATATTGGGGGATTATAGTTTGCCAACGGAAAATGCAGGTGTTAATGAGCGTTTATTTAAGTATATAAGTGATACTATAGCCATTACTCCCTTTTATCAGCTTTTGACTATTCATTTGCAAAAATTGGCACCCGGCTATGCGGAGGTGTGGGTGACCCCGGTAAGGGAACACACTAATCCTTTGGGACTTATCCACGGTGGCTTAATTATGGCCTTGGCAGATGCAGCCATGGGTAATGCTATTCGAACCCTGGGTATAAATGGGGTTACTGTAGATTGTTCTACATCCTTTTTATCGGCGGCATCACCTGGAAGAGCATTAACCGCTCAGGGATCGGTCATTAAAGCAGGAAACAAAATGATATTTACCCGGGCTCAGGTAGTTGATCAGGAAAAAGTAATTGCCGAAGTTAAGGGGACTTTTTTTAATACCGGTATTATTGAATTGTAAGGGGTTTTAGGGGATGGAAAAAGGTCTTTTTAAATTAGATAATTTTTGCGTTTTTACCTTTGCTACCACTTCTTATGCCCTAAAGGCAGAAAAAATATTGAAATCTTTACAGGCGGATTTTATGGTAATTCCTACTTTAAGAGAAATATCATCCAGTTGTGGTTTGTCGGTAAAACTGCGGCCGGAACATTTAGCACAGTATGCTTATGATTTGAGCAGCCACAATGTTGTTATTGAAGGTGTTTACGAGGTGGAAAAAGTCGGACATAAGAATCATGTTCAAAAAATTGATCTGCATTAGAAAGGTTCTAACCTGTAAAATCTACTGCCCTATAACCGGGCAGTTTTTTTATGGCTATTTCAATTATAATAGACAAAGAAAAACAGGTACATTACAGAGGTGCTTTATGCTGGAATTTAACCGTGAAAATGTGATGAAACACTTTGCCCCGGGGGGAAAAATAGGGGAAATAGTTTCTGGTTATCGTTACCGGGAAGAACAGGCTAATTTGGCCGGCGAAGTGGCAGATGCTTTTATTGATAAAGAGTTTTTAGTGGCTGAAGTTGGTACCGGAGTAGGTAAAACTTTTGCCTATCTCCTTCCAGCTGTATTATGGGCGGTTCAGGAAGGAGAAAAGGTGGTAGTATCCACCAGAACCAGGGCTCTGCAACAGCAGATTGTGGATAAAGATATACCTGATCTCCAGCAGATTGTTCCGCAGCGTTTCCAATGTGTACAAGCCAAAGGACGGGAAAATTACCTGTGCTGGAACAAATATATGAGTATCCTGGGGGGACGCAAAAAGCTGGAACCCGATGAACAGAATTTTATTGAAGCCATACTTGCCTGGGCGGAAAAAACCAAGACTGGCGATCGCAGTGAACTTAGTTTATCTAGTAACTTAATGAAAAACTGGCCCATTCTTGCGGCTGACCGGCACAGCTGCCGTAAGGAACTCTGCCGCTATCATGAAAAATGTTTTCGCCTTAAGATGATGAAGAATTTGCAGAAGGCAGATGTCATAGTTACTAACCATGCCCTCTTGTTATCAGACCTGGTCATGGATCACCAGATACTTCCCGAATATCATTACCTGGTGGTTGATGAGGCCCATACCTTTGATCGGGAATCCTTTGATAAACTATCTAATCGCTTCAACTATCATGAAGTTATGGATACGCTGCGCTTTTTGCACAGTCGTGATGCCCGCTATGACCGGGGCTATTTACAGCTATTACGGGGAAGATATACCCAGTTACAGGAGCAAATTAATGAGATCAGGCAGTTAGTGGAACGTATGGCTGGGCTCACCCAGGAAGTCTTTCAAGTAGTGGGAGATTTGACACCGGTTGAACAGGATTTTGCCCGGGTATTGAAAACAGAAGAACTGCAGGAGGACTGGTTCAACCGGCTGGTGGAGGTATACCTTGACTGGCAGGCCAGTACCCATAATCTTATTAGTAAACTCACCGACCTCAGAGATGAATTAAAAGGAGAAGAGGAAGAAGCGGAACTTAATTCTGTGTTACTTTCGTTAAGAGATGTATCTGATCGGGCTTTTATGGTACTGGAGGAAGATGCGGTGCGAGATGACCGCATTCTTTGGATTGAATATGAACATGGAAAGTCTATCACTGTAGCTTCGTCCATGATACAGATTGGAGAATTACTGGCCGATGGGCTTTTTAGTAACCTGGATAGCCTGGTAATGGTTTCGGCTACTCTGGCTATAGAGAAAGATTTTAATTTTTTTCTGCAACGTATTGGTCTGGGGGATCAATCTGAACGAGTCAACACTTTATTAGAAAATTCTCCATTTGCCTATGAAAAACAGGCGCATCTTTTTACGGTAACAGATATCTGTGATCCCTTTGCGCCGAATGTTAACCAGGAAGTAAGTAGTATTCTGCTTGAATTGATGGCAGCAGTTCATGGTCGAGCTTTAGTACTATTTACTTCTCGCCGACAGTTAAAGAGTGTAGCCGGAGCTATCCGGCCAGTTTGCGGACAAATGGGAGTAGAACTGTTAGTGCAAAATGAGGATGGGGATTTTGGAACCCTGATGCAGAGGTTTACTACTTCACCTTGTAGCTGGTTAATGGGAGTAGAAACTTTTTGGGAGGGGATTGACCTCAAAGGGGATCTGCTTACCTGTGTGGTCGTAGTACGGCTTCCATTTCGTCCTCCTTCTGAACCATATAGTAGTGCATCTGACCGAAGCTGTCGGTTGAAAAGACAGAACAGTTTTATATCCTTCATGTTGCCGGATGCGGCAGTCCGTTTTAAACAAGGTGTTGGTCGCCTGATAAGAAGCGAAAATGATCGTGGAATTATAGTTGTTCTTGATAACCGCCTACAAGGCAAACCTTATGGAAGGGTTTTCAAGAATAGTATTCCTATCAAAAATATAAGTAGTATAAAAAAAGCCGAACTAGCCAGGGAGGTTAAAAAATGGTTTGGCAATTATGAAGATTTTAGGTAACCTTTTTATCTGTTTACTCATAATATAAGATTAAAGTTTGATTGATCTGAAGGGGGAATACAGGTGAAAGTTATCTATGTTCGCATTCCCGGGTTCTTAAGGAACTTGCTCTTTAAGATATCAGGGAAAAGTGAAACCGAAAAGTAACATCATTACAATGGGAATCCTGTGGTAGGACATTAATAATTATGCCAGGGAGGTAAGGCCTGATGCCCAGTATAAGATTGATAGTGGGAATAGGTCTGGTGTGCCTGGGGTTGGTCTTGCTATACCTGAATTAGATGTCTAATTAAGAAATCTATAATTAAAAAAGTTGAACATAAATTTAGAGCCGTAATCTTTAGCCAGGTACGGCTCTTACAATATCTGTTCCCCCCCGGCAAAAATACTGCAGCATTTAGGGGGTTAAGTTTCGCTTAGGCCAATGCCCAGAATACCGCCTAAAGCCCCTGATATAACACATATTATCATGGTGAATAAAAAGTTCTTAAAGCTAATGGAAGAATTAAATGCCAGGCTGGCAATAAGCATTAAAATAAAAAATATAATTCCCATACTAATACCTCTGACCAGTCCTTTGCTTCCATAATTCCTGCTAACATAACACCCTGCCCAAAAAACGCTGATAATAAGGATGATTTTACCTAGTGAGGGAAGTAAAGTTTCCTGTAACCCGGAGTAGTAAACAACAATGCCAGATACCAGGCATAGCAGGACGGAAATAATGAGAGCTTTTCCTATAGCTTTAATTTCGATGGGCATAAATTTTACACCTCCTTACATGAAAATTATGAGGACCGGGTGGCATTTATGACTAGTTTAGCATTGACAGTATACTGGTCAGTTTTTTAATTTAAAATATCACCTAATATACCTAATATAGGAAACGGTAATTTATTGACCTAGTGTGACATATATATACCAGTAACTAAATACTGGCTCTAACTGGGATAATCATGCATTATTGACAACCATTAGCAAGTGGAGTATCCTGTATGCAAAGGGCGCCCCGTTCGTATAGGACGGGGTGCCCACAGGCTTTTTCTGAATTTACTACCATTTAATTACTTTTAGAAGGGTTTAGAAAGGGAGTGTTGGGGTGCAAGGTAATATTTTGTCAATGGGTATTATTAATTATATGAATACTCACTTGGAAGAGGTTAAAGAAAACCGGACCAGGATTATAGACGAAACATTTCCGCAGATTTGTAACGGCCGGGCGGAACTGGAAAATCTTTTGGAGCGTTACGTTACTGCTCTTGAACAAGCCCTAGCAGAAGCTCAAACTGAGAAAGGGATTCAGGATGAACTGCCTTTTGTAATGATTGGCAGCCGGGTCAAAGTAGAAAACTCCGCGAACAATAAAAAACTTGAATTTCTTATTTGCGAATCAATTACTAAAGATAGCAAAGAGTCCGGTGCTACTGCTATATCGTATCTGTCGCCGATGGGTAAGGCACTAATCTTGAAGAAATTAGGAGAGCAGGCTACAGTAAAGGCTCCTGGAGGGGTCTTTAATTATACGGTATGCTCAATTCAACCTTGTTTAATGCCAGCTGCCACCAAAGTCTAAAAAGCTAAATAATAAAATATAAATCGCCTAGGAAAATATAAAATCCAAACCTAAAATTCCCTGGTAAGGCATAGGTATGAATTAAATGCCAGGAAACGGGGAATAAAGGTATGGTTAACCTTGTAATAGTTAGCATAGCTGCCGGGGCCTGTACGGCTTTGGGAGCTGTATTATTATTTATTAAAAAAAGGTGGAGCAATGCTAGCTTGGCGGTTTTTCTGGGTATGGCTTCCGGAGTTATGGTGGCCGTGGTCATTTTTGATATGCTTCCTTCTGCTTTGGTTTATGGCGGGATAAAACCAGTGCTAGAAGGAGTTTTTTTGGGGATAGCTATACTGTTTATTTTGGGATATTGTTTATTTAACCGGGAGTCAGAAGAAAAAGATAGCCTGATTAGCCTGGGATATTTGATTATGCTAGGAATTGCTATGCACGATCTTCCTGAAGGTATGGCTATTGCCCTGGGACATGAGATGAAGGCCCGTACTGGGATGGTGATTGCATTGGGAATCGCCATACATAATATTCCCGAGGGGATGGCTATTGCTGCCCCATTGCTTATGGCCGGAATGCGCCGATATAAAATATTGTCACAAATGCTATTGCTAGCATTGATTACCCCTTTAGGGACTATTCTGGGCAGTATCATCACGTTTATTTTACCCCAGCTTTTACCCCTGTTATTGGGGTTTGCTTCTGGCATCATGCTTTATCTGGTTTTTTTCCAGCTATGGCCCCAAGCCGGGATAAAAGGCAGGCAGCCCCGATGGTATGGCTTTTGGTTAGGGATGGCTATTATATTTATAGCCACCTTCCTGTAAAAACGCATAAAAGTTAAGTTAAAACCTGACAATAAGCCAAAAAGCAGAGGGGAAAAAGCGAATATGAATTGGTTATACGTGGGAATTGCTGCTTTATCTGGTGCGGCCATGGCTTTACAAGGTACTTTCAATGCGGCTCTAGGCAAAATTTTAGGGGTATGGGAATCAACCCTGATGGTACACATTATTGGAACTATCACAGTTGTGGTCATCATACTTACAATTGGGGTAGGGTTTGGGGGATTGGCGAAACTGGGACAGGTTCCCTGGTACTCACTGCTGGGTGGTATTTTGAACGTAATTATCATTTATGCTGTCAGTCGTTCTATACCCCAGATTGGGGTGGGAAATGCTACCACGGCAATTATAGTAGCCCAGGTATCTACCGCTTTCCTAATTGATTCACTAGGTGCTTTTGGCATGAAAAAGATCGAATTTCAGTACTTGGATATACTGGGAATAGCACTACTGGCTGTGGGGGCACGTATTCTTTTATTAGACTAAAAAACCTGCCCTGGGCAGGTTCTTAAAATATCAAGGGCAGGTTAATAACGATGATAACCAGGGCAATAATAGTGAAAAAAATTCCCAACAAAGCACTCCAAAGTGCCCCAGGATATAGCTTAAGAGCCAGATCTAGGTAATAGCTGACCAGGTCCTCTTCCTTCGTTTTGCTCAAGTTGCAGTCAGCCTTACGATAGGCCCAATAGGCATAAAATATTAAAATCACTCCTACGCTCAAAAAAACTAAACCTGTCTTCATGAAGCCTCCTCGCCCACCTACCAATATTTGTTTTGGTTACCGTTACTTAATTATAGAATTCTTTATCCCTGAAATAAAGCGGAAATTCGGCCGTTCTACCGGGAGTGCAGAGGCTTGTCCGGTTACACTGGCCTATTTGGACAGTTTATCTGGCAAAGCTGATATAATACAAACAAGAGTCGGTTTGAGGAGGTTTTAATGAGAGTGAGGGAGGTGGATTCATGGGCTTTAGATACATATTAGGCCGATCGGGAACCGGAAAGACTCGTCAGGTTATGGAAGAGATTAGCCATTATGCGGGTGATAGTTCTAGTAATAAGCTGATTTTGCTGGTGCCTGAGCAGTATACCCTTAAAGCAGAACAGGAGCTTATTGGGTTCTTAAAGGTTCCGGGTATTATGAGGGTAGAAGTGTTGAGTTTAACCCGTCTGGGGGAGAGGGTGCTTAACGAAGCAGGTGGAGCTGTCCGCAGCCTTTTAAATGAACAGGGAAAGAACATGGTGTTGCGGAAGATTATCGATGAAAATTCTTTTCAGCTTCAGGTCTATCGTAAAGCGGCTTACCAGGAAGGCTTTGTGCGCCAATTGAGCGAACTGCTGGCGGAATGGAAACAATATGACCTGACTCCTTCTGATCTTAAAGAGTGCAGCCATGACCTTCATGAAGATATCGTTTTACGGAACAAATTACAGGATAGTGTTCTATTATTTGAAGGTTTTAATCGTTTTCTAAAAGATCGCTATCTTGATCTGGAGGATCGGGAACTTCTTATCATTGAGCGAATCATAGCCGCTCCATTTTTAAAAGGTGCTCGCATATGGCTGGATGGTTTACATGTTTTTACACCTTTAAGGTTATTAATGCTGGAAAAATTAGCTGAGGTGGCCACAGAGGTTACCATAACCTTTACTCTTGATCCTAACTTGGATTCCCGTGACCGTGACTTATTCGATTTCCCATCAGGATTCTATCGGCGTATACGCGAAATAGCCCGGCAACTAGATCTGGATCAGGAGGTTATAACCCTGGATAGCCGGAAGGTTATTTCTTTTAGAAAGCCAGATTTAGTACACCTGGAAAAGGAGTTATATGCTTTTCCGGCCCGTATCTATTCTTATAATCCCGAGCATATTCAATTATTTGCTGCTACTAACACTTATAGCGAGGTGGAAAACCTGGCGGCTGATATCTTGTATAAGGTCAGGGAGAAAGGATTACGCTGGCGGGATATAGCGGTAGTTTGTGGGGATATGGATAGATATGCTCATATAATTAAGCGTACCTTTCCACGCTATGGTATTCCCTGTTTTGTGGACAGTAAGCGTGATATTATGGGCCATCCACTGGTAGAATTTATCCTAGCCCTAATGGATATAGTGCAAAATGGTTATCGCTATCAAGATGTTTTCCGGTGTTTAAAAACGGGTTTGATGGGTTTGGACGCTGATCAGATAGAATTATTGGAAAACCATGTTATTCGCTACGGTATCAGAGGACAGTGTTGGAAGCAGCCGTTTAGTAACCGAAACGATGGGGATATTGAGAACCTGGAGCAAATTGAGAGCATAAGGGGATACCTGGTATCTACACTAGAAGATCTGGAGAATAGTATAAAGGGCCAACAACCATATGCCCATTTTACCAAGGCTTTGTTAACATTTTTGGAGAAAATGAATATCCAGCAGAAACTAGCTCAATGGATTATCAAATTACAGGATTCCGGTCATTATGAACCAGTCTATGAAAGCGCGCAAATTTGGAATATAGTAGTAGAAATATTTGAGCAAATGACTGAAATCCTGGGTGACCAAAGGGGAACTTTAAAAGAATATAATCAGGTTTTGCGGGCCGGCTTTGCCAGCTATGAAATTGGAATTATACCTACTACTTTGGATCAGGTTTTGGTAGGAAATGTGCAACGCTCTCGTATCGGAACTGTCGAAGTTCTTTATGTTATTGGAGTTAATGATGGAGTTTTACCCTCCCCTGGGACCCCGCCAGGGTTGTTTTTAGAGGAGGAAAAAAATCGCCTGCTCCAAAATGGATTAAGGTGGGAAAACACCAAGCAGTATGCCATTAATGAGGAGAGATTTTTACTTTATTCCCTGCTGGGAAAGGCTAAAAACTACCTGTATTTTTCCTTTTCTTTAGCAGATGAAGAAGGTAGATCATTGCGCCCCTCCCTGTTGATCGACCGTATACGCCGCTTGTTTCCGCATTTGCGGCCTACTTCTGATATTATTATGGATCAAGGACAACAACTGCAAAGGGTGGCAGTTCCAGAAAGCACTTTTCAAATTATGGTGGAACAGATAAGACGGCAGTTGGATGGCCAAGGGATAGAAGGATTTTGGTGGGATGTTTATAAGTGGTATGTGAATCACCCAGCCTGGAATTCTTCCTTGCAAATGATACAACAGGCTTTTTTCCACAGTAACCAGGTGTATAGAAATTCCCAGGTTAACCGCTTGTTTGGTAAACCGTTACGTACTAGTGTTTCCCGCCTGGAACAGTATTCTGCCTGCCCGTTTGCCCATTTTATCAGGTATGGTCTAAAACCGGTGGACAGAAAACAATTTAGTATTGAAATGCCGGATATAGGTGATCTTTTTCACCAGTGCTTATTAGAATTTTCCTGCCGGTTAGATGACCAGCAATTAGACTGGCATAGTCTGGATGAGGAGAAATCTTACCGGCTGGCTGATCAGGTAATGGAGGAACTAGTTCAGCAGTATGGTGATGGTGTATTTACTAGCACCTACCATTATCGTTATCTTTCTAACCGTCTTAAGCGGATTAACCGGAGGGCAGTGTGGACAGTAGCGGGTCACCTGCAAAAAGGCAACTTTACCCCTTGGGGATATGAAGTCTGGTTTGGAAGTGGTGGTTCTTTTCCTCCTATCCAGATTGAACTGGCTGATGGCAGCCGTATGCTGCTGGAAGGCAGAGTTGATCGTATTGATGTGTTAGACCAGGAAGATACCCGTTATATTAAAATAATAGATTATAAAACGGGTGGACGAGAGTTTGTTTTATCAGATATTTATTATGGATTAACTTTACAGTTGGTATTGTATATGAGTGCAGTTTTAGATAGTGGTGGGGATAACTTACGGCAGGTCAAACCAGCCGGTATTTTCTATTTCAAGATTGATGACCCCCTCATCCAAACTGACCAAATGGTAGCACAGGTAGTACAGGATAAGCTCCGTCGTCAATTTCGGATGAAGGGCCTGGTTTTAAAGGATGTTAATATTATCCGGTCCATGGATATAGAGCTGCAGGGCAATTCAGATGTGATACCGGTTAGTATTAATAAAGACCAGCAATTGGGGAAAAATTCGTCAGTGATGGATGAAAATGAATGGAATCAGTTAATAACTCATGTAAAGGCTAAAGCACAGTCAGTTGGAAAAGAAATCATAAATGGAAATATAAGCATTAATCCATTCAAGAAGGAAAAGGAGAAGGCTTGTGATTATTGCCGGTTTTCGGCTATATGCCAGTTCGACCCGCGTTTTAAAGATAATAATTACCGTATATTAAAGAAAATTAATGACCAGGAAATTATGAGACGAATAGCCGAAAAAAGGGGGGGAAAAGATGCCGGAATGGACTGACGAACAGCGCCAGGCTATTGAAGCCAGAGGGTGTAACCTACTGGTATCAGCTGCAGCCGGTTCAGGGAAAACTGCTGTTCTGGTAGAAAGAATTATTCAGCTGTTGGTGAAAGATCAGGTAGATATTGATCGCTTGTTGGTGGTAACCTTTACCAAAGCTGCGGCTGCGGAAATGAAGGAGCGGATAGCCGAAGCTCTGGCTAACGAGTTAGACCACAATGTTTCACAGCAGGCTTCCCTTCGTCGTCAGCTCAGTCTTTTAAATTATGCCTCGATTAGTACCTTACATTCATTTTGCACCGAAGTAATACGTAATTATTTTTATATGGTAGATATTGATCCCGACTTTCGAGTGGGGGATGAAAATGAAACGGGGCTATTAAGAACTGAGAGCCTGGAAGAGCTGATGGAACAGGAGTATCAACAAGGTAATGAACTCTTTTTTGATCTGGTGGAAATGTTCGGCAGCAGCAAAAACGATCTACCCCTGCGTGATCTTATTATCCAGATTTATGATTTTATTCATAGCCAGCCAGAACCAGATAAATGGCTACAAAAAGCTGCCGCTCAATTTGATCTAAAAGAAGACAATTTGCCGGGTAGTCCCTGGGTAATGGCTATTAAAGAGCAGGTGGTTCGCGAGTTAAATGGTGCACGGGATTTATTTCAAGAGGCCTGTAAACTGGCCCAATTACCTGGTGGTCCGGATGTTTATTTGGAGGCCCTGGAAGAAGATACCCGGTTAGCCCAACAACTTCTGGAGCTTTTAAAGCAGGATTTTACAGGTTTTAGGACTGCTTTACAGCGGGTAAAACACCCCCGGCTTAAACGAATTAGTGGTGATGTAGATAGTTTTTTAGTTGATATGGCTAAAAGTTTACGAGAAGAGGGGAAAAAGACGATTTCCGGTCTGGCCACTATGTTGAACCATACCCCGGAAGAACTTTGTCAGGAGGCTCAACAGCTTTATCCCCGTATAGAATACCTGCTTAATTTAGTTCGGTCCTTCCGTGACATTTATAATGAACATAAAATAGAAAAAGGTCTATTAGACTTTTCCGATCTGGAACATTATGCCCTGGCCATACTTAAACAAGAAACAGCTGCTCAGGACTATCAGAAAAAGTTCGAGTATGTTTTCGTTGATGAGTATCAGGATAGTAATGGGGTACAGGAAGCCATACTTAATGCGGTTTGTCGCGGTGATAATTTGTTTATGGTCGGTGATGTAAAGCAGAGTATATACCGGTTTCGCCTGGCTGATCCTTCCATGTTTATGAAAAAGTACCAACGTTTTAGTGTCGATGGTGGGGTTGAAAGGCGTATAGATCTAGGCAGAAATTTCCGCTGCCGGCAGGAAATAGTAAACGCTGTTAATTGCTTATTTCAACATATCATGTCCAGGGAATTGGGAGAAATCGACTATGATGAAAATGCTTTTTTGTATTGCGGAATACCGGCTTACGATTCGCCTAATCCCGATGTAGAGTTGTATTTAGTGGAGACGGGTACTGAGCCTGAAACAGACGCTGAAAATGAGGAAGATGATGCTCCCGGTGTTATTGAACTGGAGGCCCGTCAGGTAGCCCGGCGGATTCAAAGCCTGCTTAACACCCGGATTTATGACCAGCGTATAAAACAATACCGTCGGTTAGAATACCGGGATATAGTTGTTCTGCTGAGAACTACTCGTAATTGGGCAGGGGAGTTTGCCGAGGTTTTAGGTAATCACGGAATACCGGTTTACGCTGATGTGAGCAGTGGCTATTTTGATACCTTGGAAGTAAGCCTTTTTATGAATCTTTTACGGGTAATAGATAACAAGCGTCAGGATATTCCACTGTTAAGTGTTATGCGATCACCTATTTTTCAATTTGGGGTTAGTGAGCTGGTGAAGATAAGAGCAGCCTGCAAGCAGGGGAGTTATTTTGAGGCTATAGACCACTATATTACTAATCATAGCAACCAGCTTAGCGAAAACCTCATTGCCATGCTAGAACAGCTGGCAGCCTGGAAAGATGCAGCCCGGTATATGCGCATGGATGATTTTATCTGGAAGCTGCTTACAGAAACGGGTTTCTATAGTTATGTCAGTGCTATGCCCGGCGGTGTCCAGCGCCAGGCCAATCTGAGGGTCCTTTATGACCGGGCCAGGCAGTTTGAAGAAACAAGTAATCGGGGACTATTTTCCTTTATTAATTTTATAGACCGGTTACAAAGCAGCCGGCGGGATATGGAAATAGCCAGAGCCCTGGGGGAAAATGAAAATGTAGTGCGTATTATGAGTATCCACAAAAGTAAAGGATTAGAGTTTCCGGTGGTTATGATAGCCGGTTTGGGCAAACAATTTAACACTTCTGACAGTAAAGCACCAGTGGTATTACACCGGGAATTAGGACTAGGACCCCGCTTAGTTGATCTGGAAATGAGAGCTTATACCGACACCCTGGCTCGTTTGGCCATAAAGAATCAGATCAAATTGGAAAATCTGGCTGAAGAAATGCGAATCTTATATGTGGCCTGCACCCGCGCGAAAGAAAAACTCATTATGATAGGGGGGGTGAAGGATTTAGAAAAAGCAGTAAATAAATGGTCGCGAGCCATGAATTTTTATCATTTATCCAGAGCCAAGTGTTTCCTGGACTGGGTAGTTCCTGTAGTTATGCGGCATCCGGCTGGAAAAGTTCTGCGGGATCTGAATGGGGTATGGTATGAAAATACTATCGATGATGAATGTCAATGGAAAGTTGAAATTATAAATCGCACTGCATTAGCGGCTCAGCAGGTGGAAAGCAGCACCCAGGAAACTTGTATTCGGGAATGGCTGTCAGGATTAAAACCATTACCAGTCTCAGAAATGGATAATGTAATCAATACCCGTCTGGATTGGACATACCCCCATGCCCAAGCCATTAAAATACCATCTAAATTATCAGTTACTCAATTAAAGCGGCTAGAAGTCACCGAGTTACGCAGTTTGGGGTATAATATTCCCAGTCTAGCTTCTCCCCAGCTGGATGATAAAGATAGTTGTAAACTACCGGCCTGGAAGAGAGGAACTGTCGTACATACTGTAATGCAGCATCTGGATTTTAGCCGGGTAGGTAGTCTTGAACAAATAAAAGAGCAGTTGAATGATCTGGTGGATAAAGAGTTTATAACCAGTTTGGAATCCCAGGCTGTAAAACCAGTAGATATTCTGGCTTTTTTTAGATCACCTCTGGGACAGAGGGTATTGGCAGCCAGTAAAATTCACCGGGAAACCCCGTTTAATCTGGCTTGTACGGCAGGTCAGGTGTTACCGGGGATTGCTTCTAATGAAGATATGCTTATTCAGGGTGTTATTGACCTTTATTTTGAGGAGCCGGATGGTCTGGTGTTAATTGATTTTAAAACTGACCAGGTTTTGGCTGATAATATCCGAATTTTAGTGGAGGAATATCAGGTACAGTTGGATTGGTACCAAAAAGCCCTGGAAGCAATCCAGGGCCGTAAAGTCAAAGAACGTTACCTATATTCTTTTAATCTGAATCAAGCCATAAAGGCATAAAGCTAATAACCCAGCTAAATTAATGACGTGGATTTCCCTTCCCCTGTCTAGAATCTTATAATAACTAATGTTTAAGTTAATATGATGGTCAGCCACACTTTTTAAAAGAGGTGGTTGACCATCGTAATCCGGTTTTATGATCTAACTTACCGGCATGTTATTAGAGGGTAATAATTCTGCTAATTGTTTATAAAGATCCTTTTCAGTTTCGAAGCCTGCCGGAAGCTGGGAATCTAAAAAATGCATATATGCATCCAAACATGCTCTGACTACCTGTTCCCGGGTGACCAATGTTCCGGTTGTTTCATATCCCCGGTTTACTAGCTGGTTTAACCAATCGATCTGATCAGCGTAAAAGTGCATGGGCATCTGCATTAAAGGTCTCTTTTTTTGCAGAGCAGGTGTAGGGCTATTTCCTGATGAGACTGCTGTAGGGATGTTTTTAGTCCTAGTTTCGGTGCTGTTATCCTGGTCCTTGCTGTTTGAAGTACGGGAATCAGGGTTTTCTAAAGTTTCCTGTCTGGTTAAGGCCCATTGCTCCCGAGCTAATTTCTCAGTTTGGGGATTTTGTTTGATATCTTTATGTGTAATGACATTATTAAACCAGTTTACCGCCTCAGAGAAGTTACCGATGCGCCGGTGTAATTCGCCTATTAAGTAGGTGGCCTTAACGTCACTAAGATTGCCAACCCTACCACTGCCATTCTGAAAAGCTTCCAGGTATTGATTTAATGCTTCATTCAAGTAGGTGCTTTCCAAATCAAATTTAAGCGTTTCCCGGGCTATCCAGGCAGATCCCAATAAAAGTCCGGCTAGTTCTTCGGGTGGGGCTTTTTTTAGCTGGGCGGTTCGTATAGCTTGTTGAAAACATTTTAGGGCTTGTTCGGGAGTGCGCTCTTTTCCGAATTCCTCTTTTTGGGCGGGCCGTAATTGCATCAAGGCTACTGCTAACTGATCAGCCTGTTTAGCGGGGATTTCCTTATTAAAACTTTTGTTGGAAGCCGCATAATAACATTCCGGACATACGATAATCGAGTAGTGCAAAGGACTTGTTCCCCGGTAAATGACATGAAAATCGCTTTCCCGCTTTTCAACGAATACGGCAGAACTGCGAATCTGGAAAGAAGTGAAGGAAGTTTTACATATCGGACAAGTATATTTTCTGGGATACAAGGGATTAACAGAACTCATAATACTATCACCTCAAAAAAAATGCTTCGGAAATAAACAATTTTAACCGAAAAGAACTTATAATTATAATAGTAGCCTATAATATTATATATCATTCAAGAGGTATTTCCGCCAAGCATCATGATAGAAAGATAGGACAGTGTGCACCACGGTTATAATCTGTGAAGGAGTTAAGGCTAAAGCAAACTAATAATCATAGCAGCCGTGGTAAAACGAGAAATACCTAATTGCATTTCTTTAGAGATAGAAAGATAAAAAATTTTCGGGGGTTGAACAGTTTAATAAGGGGGTAGGGGTAGTGAAGGTTGGTAACTTCATGAGTACCGGGGTTATTGTCCTAAACCCGGATATGACTCTGTGGGAAACTGCTGCTCTTTTTCTGGATCGCAAGATTGATGGTGCGCCGGTAATGAAAAATGGCCAAATAATAGGCTTAATTACTAAGACCCATTTAATAAGGGCCTTGGTGAACAAGGCAAACATGGACCGGCCTATACTGGAGGTTATGACTAGTAGTGTAAGGGTACTTCATCCTGATGACGATATCCGGGATGTAGATGTTTTACATCATGGACGTTATCCGGTAATGAAGGATGGCCAGTTAGTAGGCTTTATTACTAAGTCTGATATTATGCTGGCCTTAGAGGAGATAAATGCTGAGCTATCTGGACAGATAAACACGGTGATAAACTCCGCTTACAATCCGATAGCGGCCATTGATAACCGTGGAGTTATCCGCATATGGAATAAGGCGGCCGAAAAATATACTGGTTTGTTGGGGAAAGACATAATTGGTGCTTATATAAATGAGGTAGTTCCAGAAAGTGAACTGATGGATATTGTTAAAACCGGGCGATCTGAATTTGGTATTAAGCTACATATAGGTAATATACCTTTTGTAACCAACCGGGCTCCAGTTATTAGCAACGGTGAAATCGTTGGTGCGGTGGCTATTTTAACTAATATTTCTGAACTAGAAAAAGTTACTAGAGAGCTGGCTTATGTAAAATCCCTTAATGCAGAACTGGATGCCATAATTGATTCCAGTTTTGACGGCCTATATATTACTGATGGTGAGGGTATGACCATCCGGGTTAATAAAGCTATAAAAAGGATAACCGGGTTAGGAGAAGAGGAAGTAATAAATAAAACTATGCGGGAACTGGTAGATAATGGGGTAATCTCACGCTCAGCAACTTTAATGATTCTGGAACAAAAAAGACAAATTACCACCACCACAACTACAGCCACCGGAACCACACTTCTGGTAAGTGGAACTCCCGTTTTTGATGAACAGGGTAATATCTTTCGGGTAGTCAATAATGTGCGCGATATTTCTGAATTAAACATGTTAAAGCAGAAACTGGAACGCTTAGAAGGCCTAAAAAAGCATTTTGAAAGTCAAATGAGTCAAATGAAAGTAAAACTATCTGGAGATCTGGTTTTTAAAAGCAAAGAAATGGAAAACATTGTCTATCAATCTATCAAGATTGGCGGAGTTGATTCAACTGTACTTATATCTGGTGAATCAGGAGTAGGAAAAGAAGTTATAGCTGAGATCATACAACGCAATAGCTTGCGTAAATCCGGCCCTTTTGTAAAACTTAACTGTGCCGCTATTCCCGATAATTTAATTGAGTCTGAGCTGTTTGGTTATGAAAATGGGGCTTTTACTGGTGCTAAAAAAGAAGGCAAGCCCGGACTATTTGAGGTTGCCAACCAGGGTACCCTTCTATTGGATGAAGTTGGCGACATACCGCCCCACCTGCAGGTTAAACTACTCCGGGCTATTCAGGAACGGGAAATCCTGAGGGTAGGGGGGACAAAACCTATACCCATCGATGTCCGTATTATCGCTATAACTAATAAAGATCTGGAAAGTATGGTTCGTAGTGGAGAGTTCCGGGAGGACCTATACTATAGGCTTAATGTAGTTCCCATCTGTGTACCTGCCTTAAGAGACCGGCTCGAAGATATTCCCTTGCTGGTACGCCATTTTATAAATAACTTTAACCAACGTTATAATCTTAAGAAATCATTAGATATTGATGTTATTGAATTATTAATGCGCTATAGCTGGCCAGGAAATATAAGGCAGTTAGAGAATTTGATTGAAAGACTGGTGGTTACCACCAGCACCGAAAAAATATTGGTATCACATCTACCGGCCTATATTTTCACAAATGACAACGGTAATCTAGGAGATGATGATCACCCCGTAAGCGTAAACCGGATCATCCCCCTTAAAATAGCAGTGGAAAATGTGGAAAAAATGTTACTGGAAAAGACCTTTGCCGTGGCTAATTCCTGTTACAAAGCTGCGGAAATACTCGGAGTTGATCCTTCCACCGTATCACGCAAAGCCAGAAAATACAGCCTCAGTATCAAAAACTAGGAAGCAAGGGGGGAGCAAGGGGACGTTCGGACCACTGACGTTACCTTTGCTTCCTTCCGCCCCCGTACCTGCCCAGGGGGCGTCTGCTATGCTTCAGTCAACGTGGCTCTCGATGTTTATGTATTCAACACCAGCTTGATTCAGGGGCAGGCCAGATGGAATCATCTATAAAAATAAAATAAAAAAATTGCGGGTGTCGAACAATGGGGGGGCACCCGCGATAGGCAGGCTATTTATTATGCTTCTAATTTATTGGATTTAACCCAAATTTTCATCTTATCTGCTTCTTTAATGAGATCGTCCCGTAAATCGGGATGGGCAATATTAATTAATTCCTCGGCCCGTTGCCAGGTAGTCCTCCCTTTCATAAGAGCAATACCATATTCAGTGGCCACGTAATAGTTGATAGAGCGGGGAACGGTAATAATAGTTCCCGGGGATAAGGTGGGGCGAATTCGGGATTCTACCTTGCCATCAGGGGTAGTACGGGTAGAACTTAGGCAGATAAATCCTTTACCACCTTTCGAACGGAAGGAGCCAAAAATAAAATCAAACTGACCTCCGGTTCCTGAGATATGCCGGAACCCTGATGATTCAGAAGCCACCTGACCGTATAAATCAACCTCAATGGCATTATTAATAGCAAATACTTTATCGTTTTGTGCAATTACAAAGGGGTCATTGGTGTAGTGAACCGGATAACTGGCACAGATAGGATTGTTGTCCATGAAGTTGTAGAGTTTGTCAGTGCCCATAGCAAACGTATATACCATTTTACCTCTGTCCAGGGCTTTATATTTACCACTAATGCGTCCCGCATAATACATATCGACAAAAGAATCTACCAACATTTCAGTATGAACTCCCAGATCTTTAAGATCAGATTCGGCAATCATAGCTCCTATAGCATTAGGCATAGCACCTATTCCTAATTGGATACAGCACCGGTCCTCCATTTCTTCCATTACAACTTCGGCAATTTTCCGGTCGGTGTCGCTAATGGGAAGTTCAGGAAGGTTTAAAAGGCCGGTGTTGTTCTGGCTTTCTACGACATAATCTACCTGAGAGATATGAACTGATTCACTATTTCCGCCTAGACAAACAGGTACCGAGTTGTTTACTTCGAGGATAATTTTTTTAGCTTTTTGAATAACATAAGAAGTGATGGAATTTGAAGTGCCCAGGTTGAAAAAACCGTTTTTGTCCATTGGTGTAACTAATACAAAAGCCACATCAATGTCATTATGATCCAGGACTAGCCTTTTGGCTTCATGATAGGTTAAAGGAATATAATTGCACAGGTTTTTTCCCTGTAAGGCCCGGGAAAAACCGGAAAAATGCCAATCATTTAAACAAAAATGTTCCCGATTAGGGTCAACCTTAACAATTTCCGGTACCATAGTAATTGTTACTCCTCTTATCTTAACATCTTTCAGTTCGTTAACCCGACGGGCCAGGGCAGCATCTAATTCCCTGGGCTGCATGACAAATTCACCATACTGCACCCAATCACCTGATTTAACTATCTTAACAGCTTCATCGGCTGTTACCAGCTTTTCATTATATAGATCCATCCACTCGTTATTTGCATTTAAAACTAGCGCCATGAATTAACCCCCTTTAAAATGTTATGGAAATAAGCCGGAAAGAACAGTAAAATATAAAATGAAAACCTAACCGGGATATTAGCCAGGCAGCTAATGTCCCGTTTTTGATTAACGGTTTACATTACCTCTCTCTTTTTTCTGTATAAAATCCCGGCTTACAGCGTGACCCTGGTTACATAAAGACAATTCCTGCACCACCCCCCGGTCATTCAAACTCGGACCACGCTGGTATAAAGGTTTATTTGCAATAAACATGCCATGTTTATTGCAAATGGTATAGTTAGACTAATTTGGCCAGGAGATGGAGATATAGTGTTATTGTGGTAGCAAAACGTTCTATCAGATATAAACTACATTTAGAGGTTAAACAAGCGTTAGTCTTTTAGTACAAGGGAAACATGATAATTCGTAGTAGTTTTGCATTATTGATAATGCAAAATTGCAATTTCCCCAGTTAGTACCACTTAATTTGTACAGATACAACGTATATATGTACATGCTTTGACCATTGCATTATCGCAATAGGAAATTTTGCATTATTACCATAGCTGTACAATAGATGGTAAAATCTATTCAGTAAATATGGGGGTTATACGGAGGATAATCTATGGAGTATAAAATTATGGTCGTACAGGAATTCGCAGCAGCCCACCGGCTAAATCGGTACCCGGGTAATTGTAGAAATATTCATGGGCATACCTGGCGGGTAGAGTTAATTATAGGCGGGACCCAATTAGATGATCTGGGTATGCTGGTTGATTTTCGTCGTGCCCGTCAAGTGCTGACTACTATTTTGCAGCGTTTTGATCACCAGATGATCAATGAAGTAAGTCCCTTTGATGAAATAAATCCTACTGCAGAAAATTTGGCTCACTATATTTATGATCAGGCTAGTCAGGAATTACCTGGTTACAGTATTAAGACTGTACGAGTATGGGAATCTAATAGTACCTGGGCCAGTTATGGAGGGAATGATTAAAAGTGAAAGCAGTAGCACTGTTATCGGGAGGTTTAGACTCGGTGGTTTCCATGCTGCTGGCCGCCCAGGATGCCGAAATCATTCTGGCACTAACCATTGATTATGGACAGAAGGCCAGAATTAATGAGTTAAGAGCCTCTCGTAATATAACTTCCCACTATGGAATCCCTCATCAGGTTATTGAATTACCTTTTATGAGCAAATTAAGCTCTGATTTAACCGAACCGGGGGCAGATGAAATTATTAATCCCTGGGTACCTAACCGTAATGGGCTTTTTCTTAACCTGGCGGCCGCATTAGCTGAGGACCTGGAAGCTGGTTTGGTTGTTTGCGGCTTTAACCGTGAAGAAGCGGATAATTTTCCTGATAATTCCCGAGGATTTATAGAAGCGGTAAACCAGGCCATGATTTACTCAACCCGTAATGGTGTCCGGGCAGTATCTTATGTTTTGGATATGGATAAGGTAGAAATAATAGAGGCTGCTAGTAGTCTGGGTATAGATTTTCGCATGTTGTGGAGCTGCTACCAGGACGGAAACCGTCCTTGTGGAAAGTGCCCTTCATGTCTAAAAAACTTGCAAGCCTTCAGAAAGGCAGGAATTGATTATTGTGAAGATTTTATTTACTGACAGGAGCATGGATTATACCGGGGAACAATTAGCTCCTCATTGGATCTACCGTAACTTTAATATTTTAGGGGATGCCATGGTTGCATTTTCAGGTGCTGCTCAAGTATCCTTGGATCATATGGTTGATCTGGCAGATGTGCTGGAAAGTGCCCATATATATTCACCCCTTATGCTCCACTTTCTGGTAGAACACTTTGATACTAACCTGGAGTTAGCCGTATATCGCCAGCGCATGTTAATCGTAGCAGTTAAGGAAGAATTAGAACAATTTGAGGTTCCAGTGACGCGTTTTGGGGATGATTTGTATGTTAACCGGGCTAAATTGTCGGTTTCTATTGCTACTAGCTCAGTTGTTTCTACTTTGATTCATGTGGGGCTAAATATTCAAACCGAAGGTACCCCGGTTAAGACAGTAGGGCTTACGGAGCTAGGGATTAGCGATATTAAAGCCTTTGCGGAGAATGTTATGCTTCGTTATAAAAAGGAACTAGAACAAATCTATCAGGCTCGTTGTAAAGTGAGAGGGATTGGCATTGACTGCTGAGTTAGATGAAATTATGGAAAGTGTACAGGGGGAGGGTTTAACCATTGGCACCCGGCAGGTTTTTGTACGGCTAAGCGGGTGCAATTTACGGTGCAGTTATTGTGATACTCCGGCCAGCTATTCCCGGCGTAATTACGGATACTTTTATCCGCAGGCCGGCTATAGGGATAACCGTTTACCTATAGAGAATCCGGTGACCGTTGAACAATTAGTTAAACTGATTCGTTCATTTTCGTCCCGATGGGTAAGCTTTACCGGAGGTGAACCCTTATTGTATCCGGAATTTATAGCCCGGGCAGCCAGTTGTTTAGAAAGAGAAGGCTACTGGTTTTTATTGGAAACTAATGGAACTCTTCCTGATCATCTGAAAAAATGTATTGACTACCTGGACATGGTAAGTATGGATATAAAACTTCCTTCCTCCACCGGTCAGGTACTATGGGACCAACACCGCCATTTTTTGCAGATTGCTAAGGATAAAAAATGTTATGTAAAGATAGTGGTAACTAACACTACCACCTCTAGAGAAATTGAAGAAGCTGCTGCCATTATAGAGAAAACAGATCCTTACATACCTGTAATATTACAACCGGTTACCCCAACTAATGGGGTAGAGTCGGTAGATATACAAAAAGTTTTAGAATGGCAGAAATATCTGCTTTATTACCTGCATGATGTCCGAATAATTCCCCAGATTCATCCGGTTCTTCGGGTAATCTGACTTAGGTGGGAATTAGAATTCTATAGGGATTTTTACCGGGCGAAAGACTAAAACCTGCCTATCTTATAATATAACGGCTCGGTTTTAGACCTGACCATAGGTGAACTTGTCAAGAAGGTACTGTTAAACTACAATATACTGGGAAGGAGAAAAGGCTCGTATGGAAGAGGAAAAGGGTAAACTGGAGTTAATTGCTTATAAAAACTTTAAAGACAATGGTGAACTAGTATATATTATTGATTTTTTAAACAAAAATTTAAAGAATAAAAACATTATGTTTGGGTTGACCAAGGATAAAGAAAAGGATGAAATGACTATCAATATATACGAATTTTGATAGATCGGGGTGAGCTATGGGTAGAGAATTGCGTGATTTTTTAAAGGAATTAATTAGCATTATTTTAATTGCTTTTGTTTTAGCTATGCTGCTGCGTGCCTTCGTGATAGAGGGCAGGATTATTCCGACTGGTTCCATGTTACCGACTATACAGTTGCAGGACCGGGTGATGGTAAATAAATTTATTTACCGTTTCAAAGAACCCCAGAGGGGGGATATTGTTGTTTTGGAACCCCCGGAGAGTTTACATTCCGACCAGGATTACATAAAGAGGGTTATTGGATTACCGGGTGAAACGGTAGAAATGAAAAACGGTCGGGTACTGATCAATGGTAGACCTCTATCCGAACCATACCTGGCTGAAGAACTGGATTACGAATATGGGCCGGTAGTAATACCCGAGGGAAGCCTGATGGTTTTAGGCGATAACCGTAACCATAGTTTTGACAGTCATATGTGGAATGTCTGGCTTACTACCGATCGTTTAAAAGGCAAGGCTTTTATGACTTACTGGCCAATTAAACACATAAAATTATTAGACCGGGGGGTTTCTTTTGAATGAGGATCTTGCTGACAAACGATGATGGGATTCATGCCCGGGGAATTCATACCCTGATCCGTGAGTTGAGTACTTTCGCTGAGCTTTATGTAGTATCTCCGGATCGGGAAAGAAGTGGCACCGGACATTCGATTACTGTTTTTGATCCAATTAGAGTAAGTCCGGCTGATCTACCCGGTATTAAAGCTGGGTGGATAGTAGGTGGAACACCCGTCGATTGTGTTAAGCTAGCTATAAGTGGCTTAATTAAGGAAAAAATCGATCTGGTAGTGTCAGGAATTAACCATGGTCCGAACCTGGGAACTGATGTGCTGTATTCCGGAACTGTATCGGCGGCGGCTGAAGGTGTAATTATGGGATGTCCGTCTATTGCAGTATCACTGGATTCCTATGACATAGATATGGATTTCTCTTTTGCAGCTCGTTTTACCCGTGATACTGTTCGTATTGTAATGGAAAAAGGTATTACACCGACTACTTTGTTAAATATAAATATTCCTTCATTAGATCGGGATGAAATAAAAGGAACCCGTATTACCAGACTAGGGGTACGTAATTATGATAACCTGTTCGAAAAAAGGCAGGATCCCCGGGGTAATACCTATTACTGGTTAGGGGGGGGAGTTGTAGAGGAAGAGCAGGATCCAGGAAGTGATGTAACCGCGGTTAATGAAGGTTTTATAAGTGTAACGCCCATTCACCTGGATCTTACCGATTATCGTCTAATTCAGAAATACCGGGACACCTTTGCCAGGTACCTTGACGTATCAGGAGTCAGGTAATGATATTAAGCCTGGCTATAAATACCCTGCTGTTTTTTATTGTTCTTAACTTATCGTATATTAAAAAAAAGATGGCTGATCCAGAATATCCAGATAAACCATTCACTCAATTAGTTCTTTTTCCCTTGTCATTGGGGATTGTTTTTACGCTAATAGTAGACGTTTTTAAGGGTATTATGTTTTACCAGTTAATTATCTTTATACTTGTGGCCATATTTCTTTATTGGATATTTTTTGTATTTCAGAAAAAATAGACCCAGGTATAAGGAAAACTGTAAAAAACTTTTGCGACTTTACTTAAAGTATAGTACCATTTTTACAGTTATAGTAATGATGAGGAGGTTGTTTAATGAAGGTTTACCCCACCAGTCAAATTCGCAATATTGCTCTTGTGGGCCATGGAGGAACTGGAAAAACCTCTCTGGTAGAAGCAATGCTTTTTAATACAGGGGCTACCAAAAGGATGGGAAAGGTTGACGACGGAAACACTGTTTCTGACTTTTCACCGGAAGAGGTTAAAAGGAAGATTACTATAAATACTTCCCTGGTACCCTGTGAGTACCGGGATCATAAACTAAACTTCCTCGATACCCCCGGATATAGCGATTTCTATTTTGAAGTTGTGGGGACCATGCGAGTAGTAGATAGTATGGTTATGGTTCTTGCTGCTACTGCCGGGGTAGAAGTTCAGACGGAAATCATCTGGGAGGATTTCGCGGATATACCTAAAATAGCCTTTATCAACAAGATGGATCGGGAAAATGCTGATTTTTACAAAGTGCTTAACGAAATGAAAGAAACCTTCTCCGACATCATTGTACCGTTCCAGCTGCCTATTGGTGCAGAAGATAATTTTAAAGGTGTTGTAGACCTGATAAAAATGAAGGCCTACATATATGAAAAAGGTTCGGGTAAAGTTACTGAGGAAGAAATTCCTGCCGATATGATGGATGATGTTGAGTCCTATAAAGAACAGTTAGTAGAAGCCGCTGCCGAGGCAAATGATGATCTGTTAACCAAATACCTGGAAGGCGAAGAACTAACCAATGATGAAATTCTGCAGGGGATAAAAGAAGCGGCTGCTAAAGGCTCGGCGGTATTTGTATTTTGTGGATCGGCACTTAACAACATGGCTATTTCTCCCTTAATGGACTTCTGTGTTGATTGTGCAGCTACTCCGGATAGTAACCCGGTAGTGGATGGTAAAGATATGCAGAACGATCCTCTATCTGCTCAGGTATTTAAAACCATTGCTGACCCTTATATTGGTCGGCTTACTATGTTCCGCTTATTCACCGGTAAGATGAAACCTGACAGTGTATTATATAATGCCAATAAGGAAAAAGATGAGAAGATTGCCCAGATATTAATCATGACTGGGAAAGAACAACATGCTGTTTCCGAATTACATGCCGGAGATATTGCAGCAGTTGCCAAATTGGCAGCGACTACTACTGGTGATACGCTAACCGCTAAGGCCAATCCTTCCATACTGGATCCCATCGATTTTCCGCATCCCACCTTGAGTATGGCTATCGAACCAAAGAGTAAAGGTGATGAAGACAAACTTAGTGGTGCCATTCAAAGACTTAGGGAAGAAGATCCGGCTATTACCGTAGAAAAAAATGCCGAAACTAAACAGACTATTTTAACTACTATGGGTGACACACATGCCGACATTATTATGGAAAAACTGTCCCGCAAGTTTGGCGTGGACGTTGTTGCCAAAGAAATGCGCATTCCCTTCCGGGAAACGATTCGGACCACAGTTGAGGTGGAAGGAAAACATAAAAAACAAAGTGGTGGTCATGGACAATACGGCCATGTGTGGGTTAAGTTTGAGCCTTATGCCGACGGTGAATTTGCCTTCGAAGAAAATGTATTTGGAGGTTCAGTACCCAGACAATACTTCCCGGCAGTAGAAAAGGGTCTTGTAGAAGCCCTGGAAGAAGGTGTACTGGCAGGATATCCAGTAACCAATGTCAAGGCTACTCTTTATGATGGTTCCTACCATTCAGTTGATTCCTCGGAAATGGCCTTTAAGACGGCAGCCCGTCTGGCCTTTAAAAAAGGTATGGAAACAGCTAAACCAGTGCTACTAGAACCCGTAATGAATGTGGAGATAGAAGTACCCGACCAGTATATGGGCGACATAATCGGTGACCTTAATACTAAACGGGGAAGAGTTCTGGGAATGGAGCCGGCTGGTAAAAGGCAGGTTATTAAGGCTCAAGTTCCATTGGTGGAAATGGCACGTTACACTATAGACCTAAAATCAATTACCCAGGGCCGGGGCAAATTTGATATGGAATTTTCCCATTATGAAGAAGTACCTGGTCAAATTGCCGAAAAAATTATCGAAAAAACCCTTCAGGAACGGGAATAACTATAAAAATAAACTGATAAAGAACAAGGGGATGCTGCTTCTGTTTCCTTGTTTCTCTTAATATAGTCTGGCAGCTGCTGACAGAAAAGTGTGAAATGGTAAAGATGTTTATAACTATTTTATTAAGCTCAGCTTATAAGGATTCGATTTGTAAAATAAATGATAGTAAAAAGAAGAGTAAGGTTTTCCTTACTCTTCTTTTTGTAAATAGTTTTGAATTTTATTGGGATTGGAGAAGTGATTTCAGTTTGAGGTTTTACTAGATGAACTAAATTTTAGCACTCTTTGTGAGTAGTTTTTTATGGCAAGTAATGGCTAAATGGTTTAAGTCCTTGGCTTGTCTAAGCTCAGGTAACGGGTAAGGCAACGGCATTTAGCGGTTCAAGAAGGTGATTTCATGTGAAAATAGTGTTATCGAAACGAGCTATGGGAACGGGGGTTAAGGGACAAGTGTTTATAACTTCAAGTATGGGGAGTTATCCGATTAAGCAAAGGATCTTTACGCACAGTATGGTTGTCGATTATGACAATATGGTATTGGTTGGAATTAGTTAATTTACGGTTGTAAAGGAGAACAAAAAGCTGGTAACTGGTCCAGACCATAGCTGCTGTAGACATGAAAACTGCAAAGAGGTAAGTAGGGTTACCGGTTATAATTAAACCCCATCCGGAAAACTGCAGTAATAGTGCTGACACTAGTAACAGGAAAAACAATATGGGAATATGGTACACTATTGCAACCTCCTGAATCATCCTGTCATGAGTATTGCCTTTTCATAAATTATTCATACTCCTGATCGGGAGTGCCCCTTTAGATAAAAATACAACTTAATACCAAAATAAGAATCTCATCATTTATGTACCTGTATATCTGTTAATATGAATTAAGAATAAACAAGATCAGAAGGTGTAAATGTGAATGAAACTCGTAGAGGGTCCTTACCAATATGGCCGGCACGGGATCCGGCCTCGGCTATAAGTCATCTAACCGGTTTTTTACTGGCACTTATTGGTACGGTATGGTTGCTGATCTACGGTGCCCGGACGGGGGGAAAATCATATGCTGGGGCTTTTGCCGTCTTTGGGATTACTATGATGCTGTTGTACCTGGCCAGTACCTTGTACCATTGGCTTGATTTGGGGACAGCTGGTAATCTTCTTTTAAGAAAACTGGATCATGCCATGATCTATGTTATGATTGCGGGGACTTATACTCCCATATGTGTTATCGCTCTTCAGGGTTTATGGGGAACGGGGTTACTCCTAGCCATTTGGGGTCTGGCCTTAGGAGGTATAATACTAACCCTTTTTTATTTTGCGGCACCTCGCTGGTTAACAACCGCTATTTATATTTTGATGGGATGGCTGGTCGTTGGGGCTTTTGTTCCATTAACCAAAACACTACCATTGATGGGTTTTGTCTGGTTGGTTGTTGGTGGCGTCTTGTATACGATAGGTGGCATTATTTATGGAAGAAAACGTTCCTTTATAAATTTACCTGGTTTCGGTTTCCATGAGGTCTTTCACATTTTTGTTTTGTTAGGCAGTATCAGTCATTACTTTTTAATGCTGGTTTTAGCTCGCATCTAAAGGGACAGGGGGGACAGGTTTACTGTCCCATCCCATTGCCCTCTGTGCCCTCTGGGACAGTAAACCTGTCCCCCCTGTCCCCAAAAAAGATTTTCTATGCATTTTGAGTGGAAGACTTTAAGTTACCATATTTCAGATAATTTCTAATTACCGGTAAAATCATACGGTCCAAACCATAATACAATGCTGCACTACCAGCCCATAAGAGAACAAGTTGTTCTAAGATAAATACAGGGTTACTACTTACTGTCCCAGCGAACAGGTAATTAAAGTTCATCATCATTCCTGCCAGTAAAGCTACCGTAGTAAATGCGCCCATAATTAAGGCCAATCCAACCAAAATTTCCCCGTAAGCTACCATGTAGCTAAAAACCTTAGCATTGGGGAGTGCTAAGTGTTGAATAAACCAGGCATACCACCATTGAACATCTGGATGGGGCCCAGTGGCTTTCTGTAATGAACCATTTAAAAATCCGGTAACTGCGACACCAGCCTTGGAACCAACCCATACAGCTGACTTTTCACCCATAACTTTGCCCAAGCCTGAATGTAGCCAACTCTACCCGACATAAATACGCAATACCGTCCATAGGACTTTGGCAATTTGATGCTGCCTTAACATTGTCATTACCTCCCAAGTGTTTTTGAAATGTAGTTCTATCGCTATCAATTTACCACTAGGACTATCTAATTACTAGGGTATAAAAATGGAAGCTGTTCCAGGATTTTAATTCAATTATGTTCTCGCCTGAAAGCTATAATCCTAACTAGCGTATTAAAGGGTAGCAACAAAAACTAAATAGAAAAGGAGAAAGATGGTAGTATGAAAAGCACTAAAATACTTGCAGGCCTATTATCGGTTGCGTTTTTGTCGCTTTCAGCAGTTGCACCAGTATCAGCTGATTATGTAGACAATCAGAATCCTATAGCACGAACTGGTAAACTCGGGCCGGTAAGTGCACAATTAGGTGAAAAAGATCAGTTTAGTTTTGGCTCTTTTACCGGGGTAGTTAAAGAAGTAACTATCCGGGAAGGAGTGCAGGGTTCGAAGTATATACTAGTCGAAAATGAAGCGGGAAATCCAGCTAATATCGTTATAACTAATGAAACTTACATCTTAGACAATGCTGAAATAAAGGTTGGATCTACAATTACAGGATATTTTAACGCTAACGCATTTATGATCATGATTTACCCGCCGCAATACTGTGCTGAAGTAGTTGTAGTTGAGAATCAGGAGCAAAATGTAAAAGTAGATATATTTGATAAAGATCTGGTTAGTGCAGATAATAGTCTAGAACTTAATATCTCTCCTGAAACAGAAATAGTTTCGCAGGATGGAAATGCTTTTAAAGGCGAGCTAGCCAACCGAAAGTTAGTAGTCAAATACTCAACATCCACCAGAAGCATACCTGCCCAAACTAATCCGGAAAAAATTGTGGTACTGTCTGAAAAAGAAAATCCTCCCATGCAAGAGCTTCCATCTGCAGGGGATGAGGCTGGTGTAGTTAGAAATATGGATGTTGTAGTCAATGATGTAGTCATAAAAGCACCAGCAGCCTATAAAGATAAAAAGGGTACTGTCATGGTTCCCTTGCGTGCTATTGCTGAGGCTCTGGGATTTGATGTAACGTGGAATAACGAAGTACGGAGCATTATGCTGGATAAAGATATTTCACTAACTATCGGAGTTGACAACTATATTTATGGACAAAATCCCCCGATTCAATTAGGCAGTGTTCCCATATTAGTAGAGGAAACTACATTTGTTCCTTTGAGTTTTTTTAGAGAAGTCTTAGAAATAAATAATGCCTATGTATCAGAATCGCAGATTGCAATTAATAACGGGGAAAAAACGGAATAAATGTGGGGACAAGGGGGGACAAGGGGACAGGTTTGCTGTCCCCTTGTCCCAAAGTGTTATTTAATATATTCGTTACTCACTAATAGATTGGAAACTACTTCAGTTGGAATGATAAACTCTGCTACGCCCATGTACCCGGGAGCTACTTCATATTTATCAAAAGAGATAACTAGTTTTCCGTCATTGTTAATATAAAAATTCTGATCCGGGGCGATTTTCTCAAACGATTCGGGGGGCAATTCTTCACCTGAACCGGTTACCCAGTATACTTTTTCTGGATCGGCTTTCATCTGTTGTCGCATCTGCTGCTTAATATTTTCACTTATAGTATTAATATAGCGATCATCTTTAAACAGGCTAGGCAGGGTTATCAGAATTTCGTTTTTCTTATCAATAGTGTCAAATTCCATGGTTGTGGATGATGATGCCACTGTGTTTACTACCCAGCGGCCTATAGACAATATTTGCTCATTATCGGTTTTAATTTCATATCCGCTGGATACTCCTAGGTGACCACCTCCATTGGCTTTCAAGTCTTCCACATCAGCCATGAAGTCCTGGTATAACTGTTTATTTTCTTCTAAATACTTGCTGTTCAGGTTATCCTCTAATGCCTTATTTCCCAGACCTTCCACTGCTGGTACTTTTATGTCCGCATTATAGGTTTCCTCATTAACCTGGTATTCCCGGAAAGTAAGCACGTTAACGATACTTTTTATGACCGGAACTTCTGATAAAGCTTGAGCAACTGTAGGGCTGACATTAAGTGTGACCGTAAACAGCAGAACCGAAGCAACTGCCATTCCCATCCATATTCTGCGGGTATATCGCTTGCGGGCGATTTTACTTCCTTCTTGCAGGGCTTTTTTAACGGTAAACTCCAACTCATCAGGAATCGGAATATTCATATATTCTTTTTTTAATTCCAACAGGTTTTTGTCGTTCATGTCTTGCCTCCTGACGGTTAATCTTTTAACTGTAGCCGTAGTTTTTTCAGAGCGGAATACAATCTGGTTTTAACGGTATTAACGTTTTCATCCAGGATAGTGGCGATGTCCTTAATCTTTAAATCCTCAAAATATCTTAATATGATTATGCTGCGATAATTGGGGGGTAAGCTATCCAATGCCTTATGTAAATCAAGATTCTGGTAGGTATCCTCTACCGGGTTGTAAAACTCCAGAGTTCCCTCATTTACAAGCTCAATGGGTTTATGCTTTCTTATAAAGTCTATAGAGGTGTTAACCACAATCCTGTAAAACCATGGCTTAATTTCCTCCGCTTTTTTCAGTTGATTTAGGGAGATCATGGCTTTACATATGGACTCATGCACAATATCTAGGGCATCATCCTTGTTCTTAACGTAACTATAGGCGAGTCGGTAGTAATTTTCTTTATTAGATAGAATATATTCTGTAAACAATTGTTGTTGAATGGGTTTGCCCATAATTAATGACTCCTTTTGCTGATACGTATCATTTAAATTGCCTTACACTAATATAACGTTTGAGCAGGGGAAAAAGTTTTAAAAATCCTCCAGGGACAAGGGGACAAGGGGATAGGTTTACTGTCCCCTCCACTTGTCCACTGATTTAATCCCAGTGGCGGACACAGGAATTTTAAATTCGGAATGCCGCTAGCATAGAGGCGATGTCATAGAGCGGGAAATATATGATCAAATTGTCATCTTCAATATAGTTTGGCTGATCTTTGGGTACCTTGCCATTCTATTAATAATTCGGAAAAGTATTTTTCTGGGTCAAACGGCATCTATCTCTTGATCGCTTTGTTTATAATCCCCTTATAACGGTTCCTGATTTAAACAAATCTCTTAACTGCAGTTCTTTTCCGGTACTAAGGTCTACAATTGCGTATAGCCGATCCGATCAGTGAATCCGTGGGCACAATATAGCGATAGTAGTACCGTACTATACTGTTTATCCTATCTGACCTCGGCGCCTAATTCATCCGAAATCATTAGAACCGGTACCAGGGTGGTACAATTTCTAAGGAGGGAACAGGGGGAAGAAGATGGGACAGCAAACCTGTCCCCTTGTCCCATTGCAAAAAGTATCCTATACCTCTATACTAGATAAGGTAATTTTAACTAGGGAGAGATTTGATGCAGCGGGAATTATTTGCATCGCGAATGGGGTTTATTTTAATATCGGCTGGTTGTGCCATCGGCTTGGGTAATGTATGGCGCTTTCCATATATTACAGGTCTCTATGGGGGCGGCCTCTTTGTACTTATCTATATTTTATTTCTCTTAATTCTTGGTTTGCCAGTTATGGCCATGGAATTTTCCGTGGGTCGTGCCAGTCAAAAAAGCGTGGCGGCTTCTTTTGATGTATTAGAGCCGAAAGGGAGTAAATGGCACATTTTTAAATGGTTTGGCATGGCGGGAAACTATTTATTAATGATGTTTTATACGACTATTGCAGGTTGGATGATAGCCTATCTTTTTCTTATGATAAGAGGGGATTTTGTTGGGCGTACGCCGGTAGAAATAGAGGCAGTTTTTGGTGGGCTTACTGCTAGTGCAGGTACAAGCATACTGTTTATGGTTATTGTTTGCATTTTAGGTTTTGGTGTTTGTTCTTTGGGATTAAGAAATGGGGTTGAAAAAATAACTAAGGCTATGATGTCCAGCCTTTTCGTTATTATGATTGCCCTGGTAATTCGTGCGGTAACCTTACCTAATGCCATGGAAGGACTTTCTTTTTACCTTTTACCTAATTTCGACAGTATTGCCGAACATGGGCTGTGGACAATAATTTATGCAGCTATGGGACAGGCCTTTTTTACTCTTAGCATCGGAATGGGGAGTATGGCCATATTCGGCAGCTATGTTTCCAAAAACCGAACCTTGCTGGGAGAGGGCATTAACATCACTATCTTAGATACATTTGTGGCCATCACGGCCGGCCTGATTATTTTCCCGGCGTGTTTTGCCTTTGGTGTTAATCCTGGCAGTGGTCCAGGACTTGTTTTTATCACCCTGCCTAATATTTTTAATGCTATGCCCGCTGGACAATTGTGGGGTATTGCCTTTTATATATTTATGGTTTTTGCTGCTTTATCTACGGTTATTGCTGTATTCGAAAATATTATTTCCTTTGGTATTGACCTTTTTGGTTGGTCCAGGCGAAAAGCAGTGTTAATTAATTTCTTTGCCATTGTCATTTTAGCAATACCATGTGCACTGGGATTTAATGTTTGGAGTGGCTTTGCTCCATTAGGAGAAGGCTCTGCTATTCTGGATTTAGAAGATTTTATAGTTAGCAACAATATTTTACCTTTAGGCTCCCTGGTTTACGTCTTATTCTGTGTTAGCCGTTATGGATGGGGATGGGAAAAATTCATCAAAGAGGCTAATACCGGAGTAGGAATTAAAGTTCCCGTAAAAGCTAGATTCTATTTTACCTATATCCTACCAATAATTATTTTAATGGTATTTGTTTTTGGGTATATCGATAAATTCGGTTTATTGTAATCGGGTCTAGATAAATCATCCACAAAATTTGATTCGGAATTAATAAGAAGCCACTAGAAATATATATTCTGGTGGCTTTTTTCTTGGTTTATGTGTATGCTAAACATCCAATTTACTTTAGACTTGGTTTTTAATCATTTATGGTTTAATTATTATGCTGCTTTTCTGAGCGGACTTGGTTCTTGTTTGCTTTTCCGGCAAGATACATTATTGTCATAAAAGCTACCATTACTTCAGCGACTTTATCTATCTGATGGACTCCTCCCAGAATAATAGCTCCCACCGGCAGAATGAAATAGTGAAGTATAAACCCTTTAAAAATAATGAGCCCCTTCTCACCCTGTCCCTCCTTATCCCCTTTGTTTTCCAGTTTAAAGTCAGTGGCTAATCAATTAGAATAGTTGATATATGGCGAAAACAGCAGTATTAGATTGATATATGGCCCTAATTGGAAATAAAGCCTATAGAAAGAAAATAGGAGGCAATACAGGTTATGCTTAAATATGTTGCGAAACGAATCGCGACTTCACTTTTTACTTTATGGGTAATAATAACTATCACCTTTATCATCATGCATTCAATTCCCGGGGATCCTTTAACCCGGGATAAAAAATTACCGGAAGCTATTCAGCAAAATATCGAGGCTCAGTATCATCTGAATGAGCCCTTATGGAAGCAGTATGGCTATTATTTTCAGGGCTTGGCCCATGGGGAGTTTGGGCCTTCGCTTAAGTATGAAGGTGTAACTGTCAATGAGATTATCTCTCAGGGCTTTCCAATTTCGGCTCAACTTGGTTTGTCCGCACTGGTCCTTATGCTATTAATCGGTGTTCCCGCCGGGGTTATTTCCGCTCTACGTCAGGACCAATGGCAGGACCATACGGCTATGTTTATGGCTACTCTAGGGGTAGCTATTCCCAATTTTGTTCTGGCCACCCTGCTCATCTATATTTTTGGAGTAAAACTAGAATTATTGCCTACTTCACGCTGGGTATCCTGGCAAAGTGTAATTATGCCGGCAGTGGCCTTGGCTTTTTATCCTACCGCCTATATTGCCCGGCTTACCCGCTCCAGTATGTTGGAGGTTATTGGACAGGACTATATCCGTACTGCCTGGGCCAAAGGATTGCCCCAGCGTACAGTTCTATATAAACATGCCCTGCGTAATGCTCTGGTACCTATCGTCACTTATCTGGGACCGCTCATTGCCGGGGTTTTAACCGGATCCTTTGTTATTGAGAAGATTTTTGCCATTCCCGGGCTGGGGCAGCAATTCGTGCTTTCTATTAGCAATCGGGATTATACCACTATTCTGGGGGTAACTATTTTTTACGCAGCATTTCTTATCTTCATGAACCTGGTTGTGGATTTGCTTTACGGAGTTATTGACCCCCGTATCCGGTTGGGCAAATAGGGGAGGATACAGACATATGTTAGAAATCAGTGAAAAATCCTTAGGCCCAGACAGCTTTATTCCTCTTAAGCAGGAAACAGATGAAAATAATGGTCCGGTGCGACCTGCTGTCGGCTACTGGCAGGATGTATGGCGTCGTCTGAAGGGAAACAAGCTGGCCATGCTGGGCCTATTTACCATCGTAGCTATGGTGCTGCTGGCAATCTTCGGGCCCCTCTTTTCACCTTATACTTATTCCCAGCAGTTTTTGGACCAGCAAGGGGTGGGACCTTGTAGTCAGTTTTGGTTTGGTACTGATACTCTGGGCCGGGATATGCTGGTGCGAGTGCTATATGGGGCGCGTATTTCACTGGCGGTCGGCTTTGTTGCTAGTTTCATTAACCTGGTGGTCGGAGTACTTTACGGCGGAATAGCAGGACTGGCTGGGGGTAGGATCGACAACATCATGATGCGGATAGTGGATATTTTCTATTCTATTCCCTTAGTCTTAACGGTAATTTTGCTCATGGTTTTGATGGGGCCGGGGTTAAAAAGTATTTTTATAGCCTTGGGACTAGTCTACTGGGTGGATATGGCCAGGATAGTACGGGCACAGATTCTTTATCTGAAAGAGCAGGACTTTGTTCTGGCGGCCCGAGCTATGGGAGCAGATACCGGACGTATTCTTTTCCGGCATCTGATTCCTAATTGCATGGGACCAATAATAGTCACTGTTACCATGTGTATTCCAGCAGCGATTTTTACCGAGGCTTTTCTAAGCTTTATCGGACTCGGAGTCTCAGCCCCTGCAGCTAGCTGGGGGATGCTGGCTTCGGACGCAGTTGTCGGTATTCGCTCTTATCCACATATGCTTTTGTTCCCGGCCATAGCCATAGCTATTACCATGCTAGCCTTTAATTTCCTGGGAGATGGGCTACGCGACGCCCTTGACCCTCAGTTACGAAAGTAGGTAAACCACATGCAGAATTTACTGGAAATAAAAAACCTGGAGTTGTCTTTTGATACTTATGCCGGAGAGGTTCAGGCTTTGCGCGGGGTGAGTCTTAACCTAAGCCAGGGGGAGGCCATTGGCATTGTGGGTGAGTCGGGGAGTGGTAAGAGTGTGACCTCTTTATCAGTTATGGGACTTTTACCGGCTTCCGCTAAGATTAAGGCGGGTAGTATAAATTTTGGTGGTAGAAATCTGCTTAATTTATCCCCAGCCCAGATGCAGCAGGTCAGGGGAAATGAGATCAGTATGGTTTTCCAGGATCCCATGACTTCCCTAAATCCAGTCTACACTGTGGGCAACCAGATTATGGAACCCCTGATGCTGCACCAGCACCTTTCCCGGACTGAGGCACAAAATAAAGCGGTGGAGATACTGGCCTTAACTGGTATTCCTGATCCGGAGAGACGCTTTCACCAGTATCCCCATGAATTTAGCGGAGGTATGCGCCAGCGGGCTATGATTGCCATGGCGTTAAGCTGCCAACCCCGTTTACTCATTGCTGACGAGCCTACCACAGCTCTGGATGTGACTATACAGGCCCAGATTTTGGCTTTGATGAAAGATTTAAAGCAGCAATTTAATACCTCAATTATTATGATTACCCATGATCTTGGGGTGGTAGCGGAATTGTGCAGTCGCATTCTAGTTATGTACGGGGGGACTATTGTAGAGGAGGGTTCTACCCGGGATATTTTCTATGATCCATACCATCCTTATACTAGGGGACTATTACAGTCGGTACCCGATATTCGTAAGATGGATGAAGGACGGCTTATTCCTATTGATGGACAACCCCCCGACCTTCTTGTACCACCGCCGGGCTGCCCCTTCTGGCCCCGTTGCCAGTATGCTATGCGTATCTGTGCTGAAACAAGGCCTGAGCTAATCCAGCCTAATCCGGGCCATCATGCTGCCTGCTGGCTTTTACATTCCCAGGCCCGGCAGGGGGAAAGGAGATCAGCGAAATAAATGAACCAGTCTATAGAAATGCTTAGGGTCGAAGGTCTTAAAAAATACTTTGTAATTAATTCTGCCACTGCCCAAAAGAAAAATATCTTAAAGGCAGTGGATAATGTTAGTTTTTCTATATATAGAGGGGAAACTCTGGGGTTAGTAGGGGAAAGCGGATGTGGTAAGACTACTCTGGGACGGAGCGTAATAAGGCTTTACGATATTACTGATGGACATATATTTTTCGGCGGTAGTGAAATCAGTCAGTTAAGTGAACGTGAGTTACGTCCCCTGCGGCGGCGTATGCAGATTATATTTCAGGACCTCTATGCCTCACTTAACAACCGTATGACAGTAGGGGATATAATTGCTGAACCTATGGATATTCACGGGCAGGCTAGAGGTAAGGAACGGCGTCAACGCATCGAGAAACTTCTTATTCGGGTAGGCCTTAATGCGGAACATGCTAATAGATACCCCCACGAGTTTAGCGGCGGGCAGCGTCAGCGTATCGGCATTGCCCGTGCCCTGGCGGTGAATCCAGAGTTTGTAGTCTGTGATGAACCCATCTCTGCCCTAGATGTATCTATTCAGGCTCAAGTGGTAAACCTGCTGGAGGAACTACAGGCTGAGTTAGGATTAACCTATCTCTTTATTGCCCATGACCTGGCTATGGTGAAGCATATTTCCCATCGGGTAGGGGTTATGTACCTTGGTCAACTGGTGGAGTTGACTGATAGTAATGAACTATATCGAAACCCGCTCCATCCTTATACCCGTTTACTGCTTTCAGCTATTCCCATTCCTGATCCGGATTCGGCAGCAGCTAAAGCACAGATAGTACCGGAAGGAGAGATTCCCAGCCCGGTAAATCCACCTTCGGGCTGTAGATTCCGTACGCGCTGTGGATACGTAAAGGAAATTTGCAGCCAGATGGCTCCCCCCTTAATGGAAATTTCGTCCGGGCATCAGGTAGCCTGTCATCGTGCCGGGGAAATTTAATAGAGAATAGGTACAATTCCCGCGTCCTATTTTAATAACAAAGGAGGCAAATTAATGAAAAAACGTTTTCTTGTAGGTCTGCTTATATTATCGCTCTTAGCCATCTTGGTCGCTGGCTGCGGTGGGGGCGGTAAAACTGGTGAGGAAAAGGTAGTCCGTTATAATCACGGGCAAGAACCCGAAACCATTGATCCTATTCAGAATACCTCTACTGATGGAGGAACTATTGCTGCAGCTGTTTTCGAAGGATTAACCGCTCTGGATGCTGACAATAAGTCTATACCAGGAGTAGCCGAGAACTGGGATATTTCTCCTGATGGCATGACTTATACCTTCCACCTGCGTAAAGATGCAAAATGGTCGGATGGTAAACCAGTTACCGCCAAGGATTTTGCCTATTCGTGGCAGCGCGCTTTAGATCCTAACACCAAAGCCGAGTATGCGTATCAGCTTTTCTATATTAAGAATGGCGAAGAGTTTAATGCTGGTAACGCTAAAGCCGAAGACTTAGGTATCAAGGTAATTGACGAAAACACCCTGGAGGTAACCTTGAATGCACCTACCCCTTATTTTCTGAATCTAACCTCTTTCCCCACCCTGATGCCGGTGAGACAGGATATCATAGAGAAGAATGGTGATCAGTGGGCGCGTAAGGCGGAAACTTATATTGGTAACGGCCCCTTCAAGGCGGTGGAATGGGTAAGTAAAGACCATCTTAAATTGGTTAAAAATGGAGACTACTGGGATAAAGATCGGGTTAAGATTGCCGGTATTATGATTACCTTTATTGGTGATGAAAGCACCATGCTCTCTTCCTATGAGGCGGGAGAACTGGATGTTATTGATAGCATTCCTTTAACTGAGATTGCCCGTTTAAAGAAGGAGTCAAATGAATTAAATATAATTCCTCAGGCTGGCACTTACTATTATGCCTTTAACACTCAGAAGGCGCCTTTTGACAATGTTAAGGTTAGAAAAGCCTTTGCCCTGGCTATTGATCGTCAGACTGTTGTTGACAAGATAAGAAAAACCGGGACTCCAGCTACTGGCTTTGTACCTTTCGGAATACCTGATGCTACTCCGGATAAGGATTTCCGCAGTGTTGGTGGAGATTTCTTTCCGGTTAAGGCCGATGTAGCTCAGGCTAAAAAGTTACTGGCTGAGGCTGGTTATCCTGGTGGTAAAGGTTTCCCAGAAGTAACTCTTATTTACAATAGTACCGAAGAACACAAGATTCTGGCGGAAGCTATGCTGGAAATGTGGAAACAGAATCTGGGTATCAGCAATATTAAGCTGGCTAATATGGAATGGGGAGTATTTATTCCTACCCGCCAGAAGGGAGATTTCCAGATTGCGCGTGATGGTTGGATTGGGGACTACAATGACCCGATGACCTTTATTGATCTTTTCACTACTGATAATGGCAATAATGACCCACAGTGGAAAAACGCTGAGTTTGACCAATTAGTTAAGAAGGCACGAACAGCCAGCAATGAACAGGAACGGATGTCTATTCTGCATCAGGCGGAAAAACTCTTCCTGGATGAGGCCATCATGGCGCCGGTTTTCTTCTACACGCAGAATAGCATGGTTAAACCCTATGTTAAAAACTTGCATGTATCTCCGCTGGGCTTTACCTACTTCGATCGGGTGGAAATTAGCCAATAAATTAAGCATATTAAAAGAAGGGGACAAGGGGACAGGTTTGCTGTCCCCTTGTCCCCTAATTCTTATTTAACTATTAGAGTATTAACTATGGCAAAAGGAGATAAATTTACCCGTAAACTATTGAAAACGCTCGGGGTTAGCATAAGATATTTGGCAAGAATAACAGGGATTTATAAAGGTATGATAGGACGAATTTAGTAAGGTCAGGGTAATATTTTTATGGGAGGGGACAGCAAACCTGTCCCCCTGTCCCCGATATACTATTGCATTTTTAATTTTAAATGACTACAATTGATGTTGTAATGGTAACCATTTTGTAATTATTACAACATCAATAACATAGTCAGTGAGTTAATTAAACCTTCATTTGAAGATTAAAAGCAAGAATCAATATAGATTCTTTGACATTCAATGATATTGAACAATTTCAAAATTAATGGTAAGAACGTATATTTCAAAGGTATCTGTCCGAGATGCCTTTCAAATACAAATGACAAGTGAAGGAGGTAATGTTATGAAGAAATATGTGTGTTCCGTTTGCGGCTACATCTTTGACGAAGCAAAGGGTATTCCCGAAGCGGGCATTGCACCGGGCACAAGGTGGGAAGACCTACCAGGTGATTGGGTCTGCCCAATCTGCGGAGCTACAAAAGAGGAATTTGATAAACAGGGCGAATCTGCCGCACCTACTGAGAAAAAAAAGAATCCTGTAATTGAGGCGTCCACGGATATGCATGAGCTGTCTCCGCTGGAAATCAGTGCTCTCTGCACGAATCTTGCGCGCGGTTGCGAAAAACAGTATAAGCCGGAAGAAGCGGATCTATTTAAGGAACTAGCCGGATATTTTAAGACAGCATCAGCGCCTGCCAAGGATCCTGATTTTAACAAGCTGATTGCTTTAATTGAAAAAGACCTTGAGGAAGGTTTTCTAAGCGCCAATGTAGTGGTATCCGACGCCAGGGACCGGGGTGCACTTCGTGCTCTGGTCTGGAATGAGAAGGTTACGCGTATTTTAGAGTCCCTTTTGACCCGATATCAGAAAGAGGGCGACGCAATGTTCGAAAATACCGGCGTCTACGTCTGTACCATCTGCGGTTTTGTCTACATAGGAGACACCCTGCCGGATATTTGTCCTGTTTGTAAGGTGCCAAATTGGAAATTTGAAAAGATTGAGGGGAGGTAATGAGAATGTCTAAGAAATATGCAGTAAGAAATATACGTTTGTGTACGAAAGATTGCTTATGCCTCTACGTATGCCCTACCGGAGCAACAGACACAGAGAACAGCATCATCGATGTTGCAAAGTGCATCGGCTGCGGAGATTGTGCTGACGCCTGCCCATCCGCTGCAATTTCCATGGTACCTGAAGAGTATCCACCACAGCAGGTCAAAACCGAAGCAGTTGTCAATGCACTTAAATCCCTTATGCGTGGCAAATCGGCACAGGAGAATATCGCTGCCGGATTACCTGGAAAGTTGGCCGCCGCTATTGAAAAATCCAATCACATTATGGCGGAGGACCTTATCCGTGAAGCAGGATATATGCTTCCGCAAAGCGAAAACGTTCGGGAATTTCTGCGGTCGATTCTCAACCAGAAGCAACTGGATGGTTTCCCCAAAGAGGTTGCCGAAAGACTATTAGAAACTTTTAATAATATTGAGGAGGGCAAAAAAATGAGTGAAAACAAAACGCTTGACAATCTGATGGAGGCATTTGCCGGAGAAGCTCAGGCTAACAGAAAGTATTTGGCTTATTCTAAGAAAGCTGAGAAAGAGGGAAAGTTAAATGCCGCCAAACTATTCAAGGCTGCATCTGATGCTGAAACCCTACACGCCTTAAAGCATTTTGAAGTCGCAGGGAAAATCAGCTCAACAGCTGATAACCTGAAAGATGCCGTTGCAGGGGAAACTCATGAGTATAAGGAGATGTACCCTGACTTTGTGAAAGAAGCCGAAGCGGAAGGAAACAAAGCGGCGCTTATGTCCTTTACCTTTGCGATGAAAGCGGAAGAGGTTCATGCGAAACTTTATAAAGAAGCGTTAGAAAACCTCGACCAGACTGAAGAAGTTTTCTATTATCTCTGTCCTGTATGCGGAAATATCGAAAAATTCCAGCCTGAAAGATGCAGCATCTGCGGTGTTTCAGGAGAAAAATTTATCAAATACTAATAATCAAATTATCTCCTGGACAGGGGGACAGGAAACCTGTCCCCCTGTCCATCCCCTGTCCAGGAGATTTTTCATAGGCCTAAGATCTATTGCTATAAAAGTGAATAGCCATTTTTATTTTTTCTTGCTGGTATTATAAAAATAGACACCCAGGGTTCCCAACATAACAAGCAAAAATACCGGTAAGAACAGGTTACCCAATCCAGTTGTTTTTCCAAGGGCAACTTTTATTATTATCCATTCAATATAAGCAAATAACCAGATGATTTCTACCTTCAATACAGCTATTAGGTACCGAGCCATTAGATATTGAAATTCGGCATTTTCTTCAGTAATTTTAGCTGGATAGTTAAAAGTGTGGGGATATTTACTGACAATAGTCAATAATAAATGTGTAGCTATGGCGATTATAGGAAGGGTAATTAAGCTGCTTTTATTACCCCATGCATCCGGTTGTCCCGTGATCCCAAAATGGGAAGGGATTTTATCTGGTAAAGTACCCCATGATTGCCATACTAAAAACAAAAGCATAAGTATCCCGAGTGCTGATAAAACCTCGAGCCATATTTCCCACCGGGTAAGAGGTAGCTTTATAAACGGTCGTTTCTTATCTAATCCAATCAAGCTCATTTCTTCTTAGCTCCTTTATAGCGGTTATCTATTTTCTCGCCTTTTTCAAAACTAGACATGATTCATTTCAATACTAACGTTGGAGGAGAACCGCTTCAAGTGGATTAAGTCTTTTCGAAAAAACACCAATTAGTAATCGATAAACGGGGAATAATAAATAACTTCTCTAAAATAACCAGAGAACGGGATCAATTTGCCATTATAAAACCCTGCTTTTTGCATTAATTGGCTATTTGCAAGATAATAAATTAATACAACTTTAGGGATCGAGTGTATAAGGGAGGTCAGTATAATGCTGGTACAAGTTGAAGGCATCAGCCATCGAGGAGAAGGGGTAGCCCGGATTAATGGTAAAGCGGTGTTTATTCCTTATGCTATTCCTGGCGAACAGGTCCAGGTAGAAATAGAACGCGACCATAAACGCTTTGCCCGGGGACGGCTGGTGGGGCTGGGCAGTGCGTCACCTGATCGGGTAGAGCCGATCTGTCCAGCCTATTATGACTGTGGCGGTTGCGCCTACCAGCATTTAAGCTATTCCAAGGAACTGGAATTAAAGAGGAGAGTGGTGGGGGACAATTTAAGGCGTTTAGGGGGAATAGAAACTGAAGTACAGCCTGTCATAGGAATGCCAGATCCATGGCGCTACCGTAACAAGGTGGTATGGCATACTGGCAAGATCAATGGCAGAATGGACCTGGGCTTCTACCGGGAAGCTAGTCATAACCTGGTTCCGCTGCATGGCTGTACCCTGATTCATAAGGATATGGAACTGATACAAAAAAGTCTGGCCGACAACCTATCCGCCCTGGAGGTAGAACCAGGAGTGGATTTCACCCTCAGACGTTCGTCCAGGACTGGGCATATGAGCTTAATTTATAGTGGGAACTGCAATAAACAGGCCTTGATTAGCTGGGCTTTGTCCTTACCTGGGAAGGTTTCTATACATATAAAGCAAGCCAATGGAATTGAGACATTCCATGGTGATACCTATTTAGAAGAACAATTATGTGGAATTGTTTTTCGGTTATCGCCCCTGGCATTTTTACAGGTAAATCACCAGCAGACTGAAAAACTTTATCAGCTTATTCTCCAATATGGCAGTTTAAAAGGGAATGAGCAAGTACTGGATGCATTTTGCGGTGTTGGTACCATTACCTTAAGCCTGGCCGGACATGCTTCCCAGGTTACCGGAGTTGAGCTTTACCCAGGGGCGATTGAGGATGCTAAGCATAATGCAGTTATTAATAATATTCATAATGTTGATTTTTATGCCGGACCATGTGAATCCATAATTGCTAAACTAAATCAGCAATTTGACGTAGTAGTACTAGACCCGCCCCGAGCAGGATGCCAGAAAAAAACTATCCAAGCCATTGTTAAAACCGGAGCAAAGCGAATTATCTACGTTTCCTGCAACCCTTCCACCCTGGCCCGAGATTTAAAGGTATTTACCTCTATGGGATATGTCATAACTACCGTCCAACCAGTAGATATGTTTCCGCAGACGCATCATGTGGAGTGCGTAGTATTGATGTCAAGGGTTGATAAATAGGACTATTCAAAACACTGATAAATAAAGGATTTCCAAGAGTGAAGGGTTTTCTACCTGATGTCTGGTGGTGCCTTTTAACCTCGGAAATCCTTGTTTTTGTTTATGAGGAAATAGGTCAACTGTAAAAAATGTGTGTAGGGTTGAGTTGACAGGTTAGATAAAATCGTAGGGTCGAGTAGATAGAATGGATGTACATTTATTCATAATTATTTTCTTGATATTGTTCGGAGTAGCGTATATAATTATATAAGTACACTAGAAGTTATGAGGTGGCAAATTTGGAGTATATAACGTCAAGAGAAGCAGCAGAAAAATGGGGTATTTCAGAGAGAAGGGTGCAAAAGCTTTGCCAACAAGGCAAAATACTTGGTGCAAGTCGATTAGGTTGGGCATGGGCGATACCTAGGGATGCACAAAAACCTATAGATGCTAGATTTAAAAATAAGGAGACCGTACAGATGACACATAAATATAAATTACTAGATGTCTTTGCTGGAGCTGGTGGATTCAGTCTTGGCTTTCAATTAGCAGGATTTAATGTTATAGGAGCAATAGAAAAAGATAAATGGGCGGCTGAGACTTTTCAGTTTAATCATCCCGATGCAACCGTTCTTGTTGGAGATATTGAAAATATGAGTGAGGAATATATAGTTAATGCAATTAAGCAGAAGCCAGACATTATTATTGGAGGTCCGCCATGTCAAGGATACTCTATTTGCAGAAAGAATGCAGGAGATCCTAAGGATCCCCGAAATTCACTTTTTACTGAATTTTTGCGAATGGCAAGAATTTTCAATCCGGAAATACTGGTTATGGAAAATGTTCCTAACATAGTTAATGCCAAAACAGCGAAGAAAGAAAAAGTAGTTGAGATTATTAAAAAAGAATTAGAATTGTTAGGATATTTCGTTGAAATGAAATTGCTGAATGCATATGATTATGGAGTTCCACAAAATAGAACTAGATTTTTTATTGTGGGAACAAAGAAAAAGATAAAAAATGTATTTCCAGAAAAAACACATTATATTGATGAAGTAGTAGAAGGATTAAAACCCTGTCCAACTCTATGGCAAGCTATTTCAGATCTTCCTGAAATTGAAGCAAGAGAAGGAAGTGAAATAATGGAATATACCAAAGCTGCAGAGAATGATTATCAAAAATTGCTAAGATCAGGTAGCGATAAAGTCTATAATCATGTAGCTATGAAACATACGAAGAGAGTAGTAGAAAGATTTGCAAATATGACTTGGGGACAATCTGTATCAGATATAAAGATTGAGCATTTAAAGCCAATGCAAAGAAATGGGAGTGGAGCTATTTCAGAAAAGTCATATGACCAAAATAGTAGGAGGATGCATCCTAATAAAATATGTAATACAATAACTGCGGCTTTTTATAGCAATTTTGTTCATCCATATAAAAATAGAAATTTTACTGCGCGCGAAGGTGCTAGGATACAATCATTTCCAGATTGGTATGTATTTAAAGGGAAGCCTACTGTAGTCAGTAAGAAGTTATTAGAACGAGAGGGACGTACAGGTGAAGCATATTTATGTCAATATAGTCAAATTGGGAATGCAGTACCTCCCTTATTAGCTAAAGCGTTAGCAGATAACTTAATAAAAGGTTATACAATATAAATAAATGGGAGGATTGAATAATGTACGTACATGGGGATAATCTCAGACAAAAAGAAAATGGCAAGGTAAAATACACGGATGAGATTTCAAGAAGGTATTTGGCTGAGATTAGGGTCAAATACGATGAATGGAGACAGGCAAATGAAGAGTTAATTGGACCAGGTATTGAAATTGATGAAAATGAGAGAGAAATAATTGAAAGAAGAGTCCAACTTCTGAATGATTATAAGGATTTCATAGATCAACAACATTATGCTGAAAAGTTTGATTCGAGGTCAAATTTACATTCTACTGTTCTTGAAGAATTTTTATACTACTTATTTAGGGATTTAGTAAAGGAATTTTTCGAATATGCTTTGATTGGGAAATCACATGCTTTCAAAGATATATTTTTTAGACACAGTAATTATACCGAAATGACCCGAAGTCCTAAGATAAAAATAGAACTTAAAGATCATGACTTTGTGATAGGGACAAGAATTCAGGCAAAGTTTAAATGCACAGGATCCGACGAAATAGAAGAACATGGTTTTGACATTCCCGCTGTTGCCATTGAATGCAAAACTTATTTAGATAAAACAATGCTTGAGGGTTCTTCTACTGCTGCCGAACAATTAAAAGCAAGAAATCCCAATGCTTTATATTTAGTTGTTGCAGAAAGACTGAAGCTTACAGAGGCGGTAAATTTGAAAAAATACAAAGTTGATCAAATTTATGTCTTGAGAAAACAGCGAAATACAGACAGGGAATATAGGTATCTTGATACATATGTAAGTAACCCAATTTATACTGACGTTGTTGAACATTTATATAATTATGTAAGAGAATATCTTATAACTGATTGGGAGGGAACAATTGCTGAAGGAATAGAAAGAGGTTATCTCATATAATAAGAGGATTGGGAATATTATCATAAGTCATTAGCTACAAATTGTATTATTTTATTCTAAAAACGAGCCTACAGTGTAAATAGGCTCGTTTTAGTATATCTTATTCCTCTGTAATCGTACCGTCTTTTATATGGTAGTCCATGTTCTTAGATATGCAAAATTCAATTACTATATTAGCTTGTTCATTATAAAACTCTTTGTGATGCTTAAAAGCAGAAATCTCCTTATTATAGTTCGTTCTACCAAATATTATTTTATCGGTAAAACTTATTGCTTCAAGAATATCATCTAAGTTTTGCTCTATTATATTTGGAGTAGGGTACGGCTCAATACTTACCCATGTTTTAAACCCAGCATCGTGTAATGCTCGTAATGAAGATAATCGTTGCTTGTAAGGAGCCGCACCAGGTTCTATTCTTTTTCTATAATCCTCATTAAGTGAAACCAGCGTTATACCATATTCGTTGTCTTTGGAATATTCCTTAAGTTCAATTGGTAATAAACCTTTAGTAAGGATAGAACACTTAATGCCAGCATCATTGAGTTTTCGTATAACCGCAAGACTCAATGCTTTTATGTCATCATATCCGTACATAAAGGGATCTGTAGTAAAACAAAGATGTAGAGTTGTTATTTTATCCTTGAATTTGGGTATTTCCATATCAAGTAATTCTAAGGTGTTTTCTACAATTGCTGGTTTTATCCAGTCTTCATAAGTTTTGATTTTACCGAATCGCTTTTTCATCATATAGGCATAACAAGGATATTTACATCCATGAGAGCAACCTTGAATATGATTAATTGTATAATCGCCATACTCTACATTTGTTTTATAAATTAACGATTTTCTTTGTATGAAATTATTGACTTTTTTCATTGTAGCCACCTTATTTTTATTGTTTTCCCTTTTCCTTCATCCATAAAGGAGGAGGGTTTACCCCTTTTTGTTGTTGCAGGATTGCGAACAACCTCAATACGGTTTTCCTTTTCTAATCTTTTAATTATTGCTTTCACTATGCTTGTTGAGCAAATAACACCATGTTTGATAAAAAACGCAGCAAGAGCCTCGTATAGAGATATATAGTTTTTATATTGTGAAAAATGCTCTATAGTCTTTTTTTCAATATCTTCATCATCAACAATTTGGTTTTCACAATTTTCTTCCCACAAGGTAAGCTGACCACAGGTTTGAATTTCTTGCAACGCCTGCCAGCGATTGCATATATTATCAACCATAAGTAGACAGCCTTCTCTATGATTTGTTGCGTGAATCATCCGATATTTAGGTCGTTGACCTTTTCTAATTCTTAAAGGCATATTTAAGACATAAGAATAACTTAGTTTTAACCTATTGCAATATTGTTCAGCAAACAGAGATTCTGCTTCATAACCATCAATATTATTCTTTTTATAATCTTGGATAATGGGTTGCCAATAATCCCCGCCTGCAATTTCGTCAAGTTCTGCAATAGACTTTTCTGAGGCATCCATTTTAGTGGAATCATACTCTATAAGATCATCAAAAACAGAAACATCTTTATATGTAGTGCCAAAGGCATGACAAGCTTCTCTCACAAAGCCAAAAGAGTTCATATTTATTAATAGCTCTATGGAATTAAAGCGACCCATAGCAAAATTGTCGAAAAGAGAACACTGCAGTGCCTTTATCCCATATGGGTCGATATATAAAAAAACATTGCAACCGTTTTTGTCTGACAGCAAATCTACAATCGTGTCCTCATATTTTCCTGAAATTATATTAACATCTGGATAATCTTTTAGGTTTTCATGTAAGTCATCAGCATAGTTTAGGTCAATAAAATTAGTGCCTATTTGTACCGAGTTCATTCGGGTGTTTTTCATGCAATCTTTTATTATATCGAGTGCAATTATTGGTGAACCCGGTTTACCATCTTCAAATTTTCCTTTACCAGCAAAACAATCAACGTAAACAAGTGGCTTATATGTATGAAGAATTTTTGATACATAAGGTTTAAAATAACAACCTAGAAGTTCATCTTTAACCTCAGACCAAGGTTTTTTTTCTTTAAAAAAATCATCATTCTTTTTTGCCATGCCTTTCCACCCCTCATGAAAACATTTTATATCCAGTGTTAATTGATATCTCTTTGTTAGGACAAATTCCTGTTAGTCATCGTCGTTAACAATTTCCATAATATCTGAAATGTCGCAATTAAGAGCCTTACATACTTTTAATAAGATTTCAGTATTAACATTTTCGTTTTTACCCAGTTTAGCCATCGAGGCTGTACTGATACCAGCTGCTTCTCTCAAATCCTTCTTTTTCATGTCTCTATCAATAAGAAGCTTCCATAGTTTTTTATAACTTATGGACATATTGTCACCTCGCCTTAGTTATTAAATAAAGTCTATCATAAAGTTTGTAAAGGTACAATTAAAATTTACGAATGTAAAATAAATATTGAGATACCGATAACATGTGCTATAATTTACCTATAGGATAATGTTCTAAACAAAGGAAATTTCTTAATAAATTCATATGGGGTCAGGAGGGAGTGTTTTGGCAAGCAATCGTTCATTTAAAGACTATGTGGCAGATAGATTCTATAATGAAGTATTTGCTGCTATACAAAGTTACACCACGGACAACTACGATGATTTGGACTTAAGGCTATACAGGGTTCGAAATATTGGAGGCATAGAATTATCAGATATAGAAGTAAAGTTTGTATCTGTTAATGACTTACCAGGTATGAAAATAGAATTTGATGTTGTTGTAGAAACTGAATTAGAAGTCCGTGAGTCAGACTATCATTATGATGAATCGGAAAATTGTAGGCAGTGGTTTATGCTGACATGTTCAGGAGATTTGGCTTGCAATTTAGATGACTTTACAATCTCTAGTGTAACTGAGTATACCAGTAAAAATAAGCAGCCCAAACCTATGTCGGACTCTCTTGTCCCTATCATTCATAAGGAGCAACTTGAATCTGTCGCTACAGACTTTCTTCGCAGACATTACCCAGAAGCACTAAAAACCCCAATGGCAATTGAACCACAAGTACTAGCAGAAAAAATGGGTCTTAAAGTGGAAATGAGAGAAATTACAAAGGATTTCTCTGTTTTTGGACAGCTATACTTTCATGATTGTGATGCAGTATTCTATGATGAAGACAGTGATGAAATGGTACAGACACATGTAGATGCCAGAACTATCATAGTTGATCCAAAAGCGTTCTTCCTACGTAATCTAGGATCGGTAAACAATACCATTGTCCATGAGTGTGTTCATTGGGATCAGCATAGAAAAGCATTTGAATTGGAGCGGCTCTATAACAACAGTCTAACACGAATTAAGTGTCAGGTAGTTGGTGGCATAAAAGACAATAGCAGAGATGCAACTGATTGGATGGAATGGCAGGCAAATGCTCTCACTCCAAAGATACAAATGCCTCTTGCAATGTTTAAAACCCAAGCGTTTAAATATATTAAGCAATTTCGTACGGAATTAGGAACGTCTGAACTTATAGATGTAATGGAGCCAGTTATTGACGCTTTGGCTACGTTTTTCTGTGTTTCTCGAACCGCAGCAAAAATCCGAATGATTGATGCTGGGTATGAGGAAGCAATTGGAACTTTTACTTACATAGATGGTCGTTACGTCAAACCTCATAGGTTTAGGAAGGGTGCGCTTGAAAAAAACCAGACATTTTCCATTGGTGCGGAAGATGCGGCAATTCAGGGACTTACCAACCCTACATTAAGTGCTCTTGTAAGGGATGGTAGTTACCAATATGTTGATGCACATTTTGTTTTAAACCATCCCAAGTATGTAACTCAGGATATATTTGGGGAGACCGTACTAACTGACTATGCACGTAACCATATGGATGAGTGCTGCTTGATATTTGATTTATCAATAAAGTCGGGATGTAAGGAACGATATCATAGTGAATGTTTCTTAAATAGGGATGAAGCTTCAGATATCGCCTTTGATATAGTATATGGAAGAGGATATCAGCATGCTTCGCCAGAAAAAAAGGCAGAAATGCTGGCAGCAAAACTTATGGAAGAGAATCGTATATATGGTGAACTGCCAACTAACTATCATACTAGTCTGAAAATAGTGCGTGAGTGGAAAGATGTAACATTTAAAGAATTAGCGGAGAGAACGATGGTTAACGAACGCACTATAAGGCGAATCGTTAATGGTGAAGAACAAGGGTCATTAAATTCAATCATTTTAATTTGCCTTGGACTTCATCTACCACCTAATATTAGTAGTCATATAATTCGCAATTCCCCCTTTTCGTTAAACTTCAATAACGATAGTCATATTTGGTATAATTTTGCCCTGACTCACCTATATCCAAAGTCGATGGATGAGATTAGAGCGTTTTTACAAGAACATGGTGCAGATCCATTATAAAATTTCAAAATATTTTTGAAAAAGCGGACACGGGATGTCCGTTTTTTTAGCTGTTAGGCACATGAGCCATACATGAATCCTTTTAGGGGTTTGTGTATGGCTTTTTTTATTGCTGTTTTTAGGTATTTATGTGGAGAAAAGCATCATTTTGAGCCTGAAATTACCGGGCATGAGGTGTCCGCCAAGGCTGTCCATTTCTACCTTACAATAATATTAGACGAAGGAAAGGTCCTTCGTAAGTAGCTAAATTAAGACCGTCCCTCGTCTACAAAAAAATATCGAATGCCTGATTTGCAATAAGGGCAAAGGATACATATTGTTTCGCTCCAATCCGTAAGGATTGTTGCGGTGCAATAGAAGTACCTTACCTTATTGCGCTCATTTTCAGGATAAAAAGGTCTGTGTACTTCTGGTGCAGGCCTATTTTTGTATCCTTTGCCGCCAATGCAATCCGGCGGAAAGGATGCAAAATGAAAATTAGAATTCAGCACGAAAACAAATCAATCTATCTGGAGGTACCAGACGAGGACTTCACCTTAATGATTGAGGCGGATTATGAGGACAGGCTATCTTCTGCAGAGGACAAAGAAACCGTGACCCGGCGCTCTCCACAGGAGATAATGGACGAACGCTTCAACAAGCCGGAATACAATAACTGGCACAAATTTGACAGACACAGAGGTATGCCAAAGAAACCATTCCGCAAGGATGACCAAGAGGTTGATGAAACCGACCATATGGATTACTTCCATGACTACTCAGATGAAATGGCTAGAGATAAAAAAGAAGAGTATGAGCATATCTGTGAAATTATTCGCAAGGCGCTCAAGGAAAAACAAGCAGAGCTACTGATAGCCATAGTCTTGGATGGTGTTTCGGTAATGGAGTATGCAGAACGTGAGGGGGTAAGTGTAAGTGCCATTTCCCACCGTTTAGATACAGCTAAAAAGAATTTCAAAAAAATCTATCCCAAATCCTCAACTTTCCCCTCTTGCTACGGCTAATAGTTAGAGGGCAGCACATAAACGCTCTCGGAAAGAGGTGAATACATGAAGCACAACTTGAAAATCAGTGTTTCAAAAAAACCACAGTCTGGCGGGATTGTTTCCTGTCGAAACGTCACCATTAGGGAGCGTTTCCTTCGTTTCTTACTTGGTGATAAGCAGAAACTGACCATCCTTGTTCCGGGTGACACCGTACAGGAACTCGCCATCAGTGAGATTAAGGAAGGAGGAATAAGCCATGAGCAAGATCAAGCTACTCCTTGATGTGGTTTCCGATATGCGCTCTTTAGCAGACAGCATACAAGCGGTTGCGGATGTAATGGCGGGCAATGAACCTGTCGAAACAAAAGAACCAACTACAACTGTAAAAGAGCCTGAACCAAATAAAAAGGAAATCACTCTGGAGGAAGTCAGAGCAAAACTCGCTGAAAAGAGTCAAGTCGGTCTTACTGCTCAAGTAAGAGAAATAATCCAAAAATACGGTGGCTCTAAATTAAGTGAAGTTGACCCGAAACATTATGCAGATATGTTAAAAGATGCGGAGGGACTTGGTAATGAGTGATCATGCAGTTCTTTCCGCATCAGGAGCCCATAGGTGGCTGAATTGCCTTCCGTCTGCACGATTGGAACTGGAGTTTGCTAATAACGAATCCAGTGCAGCCGTTGAAGGCACCGCCGCCCATGCTCTTTGCGAACATAAACTCAAAAAAGCACTTCACATGAGAAGTAAGCGTCCTGTCTCAGTTTATAACTCCGATGCGATGGAAGAACATAGTGATGCCTATGTGGAATTTGTAATGGAACAGCTTGAGCTGGCAAAGCAGAGCTGCACAGACCCTTTAATACTAATCGAACAGCGTCTTGATTTTTCCTGCTATGTTCCACAGGGATTTGGAACCGGTGACTGCATCATTATTGCCGATAGGAAACTTCACATTATTGATTTCAAGTATGGCATGGGAGTATTGGTAGATGCGGTGGACAATCCACAGATGAAGTTGTACGCACTGGGTGCTTTAGAAATTTACGATAGTTTGTACGACATCGAGGAAGTTTCCATGACCATTTTCCAGCCACGCAGAGAGAATGTCAGCACATGGACAATACGGGTAGAGGATCTAAAAGATTGGGCAGAAAAAGAACTAAAACCAAAGGCTAAAAAAGCTTATGACGGTGAAGGTGAATATCTTCCGGGTGAGTGGTGTACTTTCTGTCGAGCGGCAGTTAAATGCCGTGCTAGGGCCGAGGAAAAACTGAAATTGGCACAATCGGAATTCAAGCTACCCCCACTACTTACGGACTCTGAAATCGAGGAAGTTCTATCTAAACTGTCCGATCTTACGAAGTGGGCAAATGAAATCATTGCATATGCCACCGATGCAGCTGTTAATCATGGGAAAGAGTGGCATGGTTTTAAGGTTGTTGAGGGCAGATCTGTCCGCAAATACAAGGATGAAGATGCTGTGGCTGAAGTAGCCAAAGCAAACGGTTATAAAGATATCTTTCGTCAGAGTCTCATCACTCTTACGGAAATGGAAAGGCTGATGGGCAAATCAAAATTTGAGAAGATACTCGGTGATCTTATATACAAGCCACCGGGAAAGCCGACTCTGGTCCCGCTATCGGATAAGCGTCCGGCTATGAACGTATCAAACGCAAAAAACGAATTTAACGAAATAACGGAGGAATGTGAATATGAATAATAAAAACAGAACGAAGGTTATCACTGGTGTAAACACACGTCTCAGCTACTTTCATGGCTGGGAACCGGTATCCATCAATGGTGGGGCAGAAAAGTATAGTGTATCGGTATTGATCCCTAAATCGGATAAGGAAACCATTAATGCCATCAATGCAGCAGTTGATGCAGCTATTGAAGAGGGTATTGCAAAGTTTGGCGGTAAAAAACCAAATAAGACTGCTATCAAGCTGCCACTTCGAGATGGTGATGTAGAGCGAGATGATGAGGCTTATAAAGGACATTATTTCGTAAATGCCAACAGCACTACTCCGCCTCAGATTGTTGATAAAGCAATCAAGCCTATTCTAGATCGCAATGAGGTATACAGTGGTTGCTATGCAAGAGTGTCTCTTAATTTCTATGCTTTCAATTCTAACGGCAACAAGGGTGTGGCCTGCGGACTTGGTAACATCCAGAAGATTAGAGACGGAGAGCCATTAGGCAGCAGAACCACAGCGGCTGATGATTTCACCACAATTGAAGATGATGATTTCCTAGCATAACAGCTAAAGTATGAATACAAACGGGGTGGTGGAAGTTGTTCTTCTGTCACCTCGTTTGCATTGGAAAGGGTGTAATACATGAATTCTATATCTATTGATATTGAGACATTTAGTAGTGCCAATCTTCAAAAATGTGGAGTTTACCGTTATGCCGAGAGTGATGATTTTGAAATTCTATTGTTTGGTTATTCGGTTGATGGTGGTGCAGTTCAGGTGGTCGATCTTGCCTGCGGAGAGAAAATCCCAAAAGAAATAATCAATGCTCTTATGGATAATTCCATTACCAAATGGGCCTTTAATGCTATGTTTGAGCGTGTTTGCCTATCAAAATGGCTTAACCTTACTGATTATCTTGACCCTACATCCTGGAAATGTTCAATGATATGGTCGGCTTATATGGGACTTCCACTTTCACTTGAGGGCGTCGGTGCAGTCTTAGGATTGGAAAAACAAAAATTGACGGAAGGCAAAGACCTCATTAAATATTTCTGTACACCTTGCTCCCCTACTAAATCAAACGGAGGACGAGTTCGTAATCTGCCAAAACACGATATTGATAAATGGGAGCGATTTAAAGCATATAACCTCCGTGATGTGGAAGCCGAGATGTCAATACAGCAGAGACTATCTAAATTCCCGCTTCCAGAGAATATATGGTCAGAATATCATCTTGACCAGAAAATCAATGATCGTGGTATCGCTATTGACATGGCTTTTGTAAAACAAGCCGTCAAGATGGATGAACAGTCGCGGGAAAAGCTAATGGCTTTAATGCAGGATATAACTAATTTGGAGAATCCAAACTCTGTACAACAAATGAAAGAATGGCTTGCTGATAACGGATTGGAAACAGATAGTCTTGGTAAAAAAGCAGTTGCTGAGATGTTAAAGACAGCACCTGAACCACTAGGCACCGTTTTGGAACTTCGTCAGCAGCTTGCAAAATCATCGATAAAAAAATACACAGCAATGGAGAATGCAGTATGTAATGATGGTCGTGCAAGAGGAATGTTTCAGTTTTATGGAGCAAACAGAACTGGTAGGTTTTCGGGCAGGCTTATTCAACTACAAAATCTCCCTCAAAACCATATGCCCGATTTGGAACAGGCTCGTGCTTTAGTTCGTAGCGGAAACTTTGATGCTCTTACCTTACTTTATGATTCTATCCCGGAAGTACTGTCGGAACTTATCCGAACTGCTTTTATTCCACAGGAGGGCATGAAGTTTATAGTTGCAGATTTTTCAGCGATTGAAGCTCGCGTTATCGCCTGGCTTGCGGGAGAAAAATGGAGAATAGATGTATTCCAAAATGGCGGTGACATTTACTGTGCAAGTGCATCTCAGATGTTTAATGTACCTGTGGAGAAAAACGGTGTTAATGGACATCTTCGTCAGAAGGGAAAAATTGCTGAATTAGCCCTAGGTTACGGTGGATCTGTTGGAGCATTGAAATCAATGGGTGCTTTGGAGATGGGAATTGAAGAAGAGGAACTTCAACCTCTTGTAACGGCTTGGAGACAATCCAATCCCAATATTACAAAACTATGGTGGGATGTTGACCGCGCTGTAAAAACCTGCGTTAAGCAGAAAACTCCTACAGAAACACACGGTATTAAATTTATATATCAAAGTGGGATGCTCTTTATTGTCCTTCCTTCCGGCAGGCGGCTTTCCTATGTGAAACCTCGTATGGGAGAGAATGTATTTGGTGGTGAGTCAGTTACTTATGAAGGTATCGGTGGGACGAAAAAGTGGGAAAGAATCGAAAGCTACGGTCCAAAATTTGTAGAGAATATTGTCCAGGCAATCAGTCGTGACATTTTGTGCCACGCCATGCAGACGTTAAAGAATTGTTCCATTGTGGCTCATGTGCACGATGAAATTATAATCGAAGCGGATATGAGTATGTCACTTTCTACTATTTGTGAGCAAATGGCTAGAACACCAACATGGGCAAAAGGGCTGTTACTTAGTGCTGATGGCTATGAGTGTCCGTTTTATCAAAAAGATTAAATATATTTTTCAAAATCCTCAACATTCATTACCTCCTGTGGCTATTAGGTAGAGGGGTTTCCTCTCTGACTATATTACAGGAGGTAATTCGTATGGACGAATTAGTAAGAATCAATTATGAAAATGACCGCCCCACAGTGCTTGGCCGCGATTTGCATGCAGTTTTGGAAGTGAAAACACCCTATGATAAATGGTTTCCAAGAATGTGTGAGTATGGATTTGTGGAGGGTACGGACTTTTCGACATTTCTGTCGGAAAGTACAGGTGGAAGACCAGCTGTTGACCACCAAATAACAATTGATATGGCAAAAGAGCTATGCATGATACAGCGTACTCCAAAAGGAAAACAATACCGCGGGTACTTTCTTGAAATTGAAAGACGATGGAACTCTCCAGAAGCAATCATGGCAAGGGCATTACAGTTTGCCAATCAGCAACTAAATCAAGTAAGGAATCAAAATAAATTACTTGAAGGTACGATTGCTGTTCAGAATCAGCAGATTGCGGAAATGAAACCGAAAGTCTCCTATTATGATGTAGTTCTAAATTGCAAAGACCTCATTTCTACATCAGCAATTGCCAAAGATTACGGCAAGTCAGCTATTTGGATGAACCGCTATCTTAATAAAAAGGGTATCCAATTTAAACAAGGTGGTATCTGGCTTTTATATCAGAAGTATGCAGAAAAAGGCTATACCAGTACCAAGACACATAGCTACATCGGTAGTAACGGTGAACTGCATACAAAAGTCCATACATATTGGACTCAAAAAGGCAGACTCTTCATTTACGAACTGTTGAAGGCAGATGGTATTTTGCCGCAGATAGAAATGGAGGGTGTGTAATGGGAATTGATAAATTCAATCATGAAGGATACCATGACCCAACTCCCCATGAGGCACTGACCAACTTAATAAGAAAGAAAAAGGCAGAGAAAAAATCTGCCTTTAAGCCACTTGTATATATTTGTTCTCCCTATTCCGGTGATGTAGAAGGAAACATTAAAAAGGCTCGCAGTTTTTGCAGGTTTGCATTAGACCAAAACTGTATTCCGATTGCTCCCCACCTTATGTTTCCACAGTTTATGGATGATGAAAATCCAGAGGAACGGGAACTTGCCATATTTATGGACATCGTGCTTATGGGCAAATGCTCCGAGGTTTGGGTGCTAGGCAATACCATCTCAAGCGGGATGGCAAGGGAGATTGAAGTAGCCAAGAAACGCAGACAAACGGTCAGATATTTTAGTCCGGAGCATGAGGAGGTCGAAAGCTTATGAAAATCGCTGTGGGCAACAGCCGGATGGACAAGAAATGGAAAAACAAAGATATCTCGTGGGAGGATTTTTGTGCCCGTGTAAAGACAACACAACGTACTACGGAAACAGTAGAAGAATATCGGAAATTAAAAAGAGGCCAACAAGATGATATCAAAGATGTGGGTGGTTTTGTCGGAGGCCATTTAAAAGGGGGAAGGCGAAAGAAGGGCAATGTTTTATGCCGTTCTTTGCTTACCCTAGATATGGATTACGGTAGACCAGACATCTGGGAACAAATCAGTATGCTTTTTGATTTCAAATGCTGTGTTTATTCCACCCATAAGCATACACCGGAAAATCCAAGACTTAGGCTAATCGTTCCTCTCGCTCGTGAAATCAGCGAAGAAGAATACGCAGCCGTTGGACGTATGGTGGCAAAAGAAATCGGCATAGATCTTTTCGATGATACGACTTATGAAGCCCATCGCCTTATGTATTGGCCATCTACTTCCTCTAATGGTGAATTTGTCTATGAAGAGCAGGATGGAGAATTGCTTGACCCTGATGTTTATCTTTCAAAATATCAAAACTGGCGAGATACATCAACTTGGCCAGTATCAAGCAGGCAGTCTGAAGTTATAAATCGCAGTCTTAAAGAGCAAGCAGACCCGCTTTTAAAGGAAGGTGTGGTAGGAACATTCTGTCGTGCCTATCCCGTACGTGAAGCAATTGAGAAATTCTTAGGTGCAGTTTATGCCCCATCTGCTATGGAAGGACGATACGATTATATTCCAGCTGATAGTAGTGCCGGTGTGATTATCTATGATGATAAATTCGCATACAGCCATCATGCTACAGACCCAGCAAGTGGATTACTCCTCAATGCTTTTGATCTCGTTCGTATTCATAAATTTGGTTCTTTAGATGATAAAGCTTCTACCACTACAGCTCCTGGTAAGATGCCATCTTTTGTGGCAATGTGCGAGTTTGCTATAAAAGATGAAAGAGTAAAAGCTG